>OY969778.1:1832500-4313388 GCA_963703025.1 uncultured Pseudomonadota bacterium
GGGTGACGGAGAAGGCTAGATCAGCGGCAGCAGTGCCGTTCAAGGCCGTAGGTGGATCTTCCTGGCAAATCCGGAGGGTCATTCAACACCGAGAACTGAGTACGAGGAGACTTCGGTCTCCGAAGTGATCGATGCCACGCTTCCGGGAAAAGCCTCTAAGCTTCAGGTTGGAGCTGTCCGTACCGTAAACCGACACTGGTGGGTGAGGAGATAATCTCCTAAGGCGCTTGAGAGAACTCGGGTTAAGGAACTCTGCAAATTGATACCGTAACTTCGGGAGAAGGTATGCCTCCTGTTGTGATTGGATTTACTCCATGAGCAATGAGAGGTCACAGGTAATCGGGGGCTGCGACTGTTTATCAAAAACACAGGACTCTGCTAACACGTAAGTGGATGTATAGGGTCTGACGCCTGCCCGGTGCCGGAAGGTTAATTGATGGGGTCAACCGTAAGGTAAAGCTCCTGATCGAAGCCCCGGTAAACGGCGGCCGTAACTATAACGGTCCTAAGGTTGCACACGCTGCCTTAGTCAAATTTGGCTATATGCTGGAATAACTGAGTATCCGGTGGTACCGGGGAGTTCGTAACACGAGCTGCCAGGTGACAATCCAACGGTGCAGTCAATCAGCAGGAAAGGCTGGTCACATCCGTGATCAGAATCCTCAGAGACTACACGCCAAACACTGCACGACTTAATTTGCGTCGCGCGGTGAAGATATAGTCCGATCTGCATGGCGACATGCAGGGTGATGTCCTGAAAGGAACAGGCTCACCGTTCACCCACCAGGGTGGATTAACACACGAGCGAAATTCCTTGTCGGGTAAGTTCCGACCTGCACGAACGGCGTAACGCTGGCCCCACTGTCTCGACCCGAGACTCAGTGAAGTTGAAATCGCTGTGAAGATGCGGCGTAGCTGCGGAAAGACGGAAAGACCCCGTGAACCTTTACTACAGCTTTACACTGAACTTTGACCTTGTCTGTGTAGGATAGGTGGGAGCCTTTGAAGCAGGGGCGCTAGCTCTTGTGGAGGCAACCTTGAAATACCACCCTGATAATGTCGGAGTTCTAACCTTGGTCCGTAATCCGGATTGGGGACACTGTATGGTGGGTAGTTTGACTGGGGCGGTCTCCTCCTAAAGAGTAACGGAGGAGTGCAAAGGTACGCTCAGCGCGGTCGGTCATCGCGCATTAGAGTGCAATGGCATAAGCGTGCTTGACTGCGAGACTGACAAGTCGAGCAGGTGCGAAAGCAGGTCATAGTGATCCGGTGGTTCTGTATGGAAGGGCCATCGCTCAACGGATAAAAGGTACTCCGGGGATAACAGGCTTATTCCTCCCAAGAGTCCACATCGACGGAGGAGTTTGGCACCTCGATGTCGGCTCATCACATCCCGGGGCTGTAGCAGGTCCCAAGGGTTCGGCTGTTCGCCGATTAAAGTGGTACGCGAGCTGGGTTCAAAACGTCGTGAGACAGTTTGGTCCCTATCTTCCGTAGCCGTTGGAGATTTGAGGGTGAGCTGTCCTTAGTACGAGAGGACCGGGATGGATACACCTCTGGTGTTCCGGTTGTCACGCCAGTGGCACTGCCGGGTAGCTATGTGTAGACGGGATAACCGCTGAAAGCATCTAAGCGGGAAGCCCCCCCCAAGATTAGATCTCCCTGGGAACTCGATTCCCCTAAAGGGCCCACGAAGACTACGTGGTTGATAGGCTGGGTGTGTAAGGCCAGTAATGGCTTCAGCTAACCAGTACTAATTGCCCGTGAGGCTTGACCATATAACCTCAAGTGGTTTGACCGCTTGTCGGTTATCGATATAGATGCAGGATGGTTCGTCCATCATTTGATGAATGCGACAAGTGTCGAAGCAGAAACTAACCAGATTCGAGGCGCATGAAGGCCCACCGCGAGGTGGGCCTTCATGAATCTCAAAAAGTTTGCCTGGCGGCCATAGCGAGCGGGTACCACCCGATCCCATTCCGAACTCGGAAGTGAAAACGCTCTGCGCCGATGGTAGTGTGCCTTTCAGGCATGCCAGAGTAGGTCACCGCCAGGCTTCAAAACAGGAAAGCCCCCGGAGTCGAAAGATTCCGGGGGCTTTTTCTTTTGGGGCGCCGCCTGCGGTTTACCCCGGCCCATCCGTGCCGCAAGATTGCCGCAGTGCCAGACCTCGCTGTCCAGCCGGCAGGTCAGCCCCGTGGCAGCACACTTCGCATCTGGGGATCGCCGCTGAATGAAATCCCACGCAGCACTGGGCCAGGCGCTGGCGCTACTGATCTGGTCGAAGAACGACAGCGGTGAAGCCGACGTGGCGATCTACCCGGGAGTCCTGGCCGAGGTAGCCGGGACGCCTGTCCTGCGGCGCAGCTGCGGCGGTGGCGACGTGCCGCTGCAGGGCCAATGGCTGGAGCGAATCGCGCTGGTCCCCCCCGGGATGAGGGACACGCTTAAGCGGTGTGACTACCAGCTGTCCCTGTCGGCCGGGGAGATCCAGGAACCGACCCCGGAACGGGTGGCCCTGGGGCTCAACTGGCCACGCTGAAGCCGCCGCCTGGACGAGCACCGCCCAGGGGGTGTGCGAGTCAGGAAAGATATAAGGAGCAGTCCAATGACCCATGTGCCAAGCGGGACCGAGTCAGCACGACCCTTTGTGCCGGCGAAGGACCTGGAACTCTCCAAGCGCTTCTACGTGCGCCTGGGGTTCGAGAAGGTGCTCGATAGCGAAGTGGCCATCTTCCGCATCGGCTCCACCGGCTTCGTGCTGTCCTGCTTCGAGCAGGCCGAGAACTTCATGATGCAGCTGATGGTTGATGACCTGGATGCGTGGTGGGCCCACATCAGTGCCCTGAACCTGGAGAAGGAGTTCGGCGTCCCGGCCCCCACTGCCCCGCAGACGCAACCGTGGGGATTGCGCGTGGCCTACCTCGTGGACCCGTCCGGGGTGCTGTGGCATGTCGCACAGCGCCGTGCGGACAAGCCCCACGACCGGTAGGAGCGGCTGGCAATGGCGGCAACGCGGGTGATCCGCAGCTAGAGCACCAGCACGATCTTGCCGATGTGGGACTTCTCGAGGAAGCGCTCCTGGGCCGCGGCGATCTGGCTCATGGGAAAGCTCGCGCTGACCAGGGGCCGGATCTCGCCGCGCTCGATGTAGCGCACCAGGTTCGCGAACACCGCCTCGTCCGGGATCGTGCATCCCAGCAGGCGCAGGTCCTTCAGGTACAGCGTGCGCAGGTCCAGCTCCACCACCGGTCCTGCAATCGCCCCGGCCACCGCGTAGCGACCGGTGCGTGCCAGGACATCCAGCAGTTGCGCGAACCCTTCGCCGCCGACCACATCGATGACCACGTCGATGGATTCGCAGCCCAGCTGTGCGCGCAGGTCGGCATCGCGCGGCAGCACGCGCGCGGCCCCCAGCACCTGCAGCGCGGGGATCTTCGAGCCCGCGGCGAGCGCTGTCACGTGCGCGCCGCGCCGGCCGGCCAGCTGCACGGCAGCGGAGCCCACGCCACCGGAGGCACCGGTGACCAGGACCTTGTCCCCGGCACTGACCCCTGCGCGCGTGAGCATGTTTTCCGCGGCGAGGTAGGCGCACGGGAAGCAGGCGAGCTCGATGTCCGAAAGCGTGCTGTGCACCGCGAACGCATTGCCTGCCGGCACCGCTGCGAATTGCGCGAACGCGCCAGGGATGTCGGACCCGAAGTACAGCGGCGCTGCCGAGGCAGGCCGGATCACAGGATCAATGAGCACGCGCTGGCCGATGCGCCCTGCAGCAACGCCGGGACCTGTGGCCACGATGTGGCCGCAGGCATCGGCCCCTTGTATGCGCGGGAAGCTCAGCGCACCGCCGGTCCAGCCGGCGTCCGCGGCGCTCACCGCTGCCGCCGGCATCGACCCGGTCGCGCCCGAGACCTGCCTGGAGTACCACCCCAGCCGGGTGTTGATGTCCGTGTTGTTGATGGCTGCGGCGCGGATCTGCACCAGCACCTCGCCGGCTGCCGGGACCGGGGTTGGCACGTCATCGCGCCACTCGAGCTGCTCGGTTCCCCCGTGGCCCTTCAGCAGGACCGCGCGCATCAGCGTTGCAGGCATCACCCGGTCACGTAGGTCGGCGCACGGCGCGCGCGCGTCGCGCGCTCATAGCCATGCGCCACGTGCAGCAACAGCCCATCGTGATTGCGCGGCGCCACCAGGACCACGCCCACCGGAAGCCCACGCACGAAGCCTGCGGGCACGGTGACGCTCGGGTAGCCCGCGACCGCTGCCGCGGAGGCGATGGCCGGCGAGCCACCGCCATCGGTGCGATCGCCCCACACAGGGTCGATGGGCTCCGCCGGACCGCCCCCCGCCGCGAGCAGTACCTCGACGCGGTAGTGCCTGAACAGCAGCGCCAGCCCGCTCGTGTCCGCAAGCCCCATGAGGTGATCGCGCGCCTGGAGGTACGCGGGGGAGGTGAGGGCGCCAAGTTTTTCCGCCGCCTCGAACAGGTCCTGTCCGAAGCTCACCATCTCCTGGTCCGCGTGCAGGCGGTTGAAGGCGATCAGCTGCGCCAGTGTCCTGCTTGCCACGCGGGCGGGGAGCCGCCGCAGGTAGTCGTTGATCGCGGCCTTGAACTCCCACAGGAGCACCGTGGACTCGATGTCTCCCATCCGGGCGAACCCCTTCGGGGGCTGCACCTCCACAAGGACCGCGCCTTCAGATGCGAGCGGCCGCGACAACTCGCTCCAGCGCCTCAGGACTTCCGGGTGCGCCGAGGAGGCCGGCGGCAGCACTCCGATGCGCAGTCCCCGGGCCCGGAAACCATCCAGGGTCGCTCGGGTCGGACGGTTGTCGTAGCCGGCCTGGGCGATGGCCTCCAGCAGCAATACCGCATCAGGGACGCTGCGCGCCATGGGACCCGCGCTGTCCTGCCGCGGGCTCAGGGGCACGATGCCGGCAGCGCTGACCAGGCCGACGGTGGGCTTGAAACCCACCAGGCCGCAGCATGAGGAGGGCTGAAGGATCGAGCCGTCAGTCTCGGTGCCGATGGCGCCCGCGCACAGGCTTGCGGCGGCGGCCACCGCCGGACCGGAGCTGGATCCGGAAGGGTTGAAGCGCGTGGCGTAGGGGTTCAGCGTCTGCCCACCGACGCCACTCCAGCCGCTCACCGAGTGCGCGGACCGGAAGTTGGCCCATTCGCTCAGGTTCGCCTTGCCCAGCACGACCGCCCCGGCGGCGCGCAGGCGCGCGACCAGTGGTGCATCGGCATCGTGGTAGGCATCGGCAAGCGCCAGCGACCCGGCCGTGGTTGGCAGCGGATCCAGGGTCTCGATGTTGTCCTTGAGCAGGATCGGGATCCCGTGCAGGGGACCGCGGCTGCGCCCCGCGGCAAGTTCTGCATCCAGGGCCTGCGCGATCGGCAGTGCCTGTGGGTTGGTCGCGATGACGGCGTTGAGGCACGGGCCGGCCCGATCCAGGCTCTGGATACGCGCCAGATAGCTGCGCGTCAGCGAGGCGGCGGTGGCAGCGCCACTGTGCAGTGCCGCGCCCAGTTCGGTCAGGGACTTTTCCTCAGGGTCGAAACTTGCCGCCCGGCTCGCCTCACCCGGTGGCGCATCCGCCACGCTGGCCGCCGCGCGCGCCCGGCTTGCCGCCAGTGCGGCCGCGGCGCTGGCACCCAGAAAGTCCCGGCGGTTCATCTTCTCTCCCCGCAGCGCTTCAGCGAAACAGGCGGGCCACCCATCGGGCCGCCGGACCGGCTCTCCACCCCCAGGGCGGGGATCTCCAGCTACCGTGCTTTCTCATACTATCGAACCTGACGCCGCCGTATGTTGCCGGCGTCCCGGCCACGAACAGCATCGGCAGCCCGTCGAAGATCGCTCAGGTCCGCGCGGATATTACGCAGTCCTGGATTGCGACTGTCCGGCTGTGGCGCAAAGTCGCAGGCAGCAGGCTGGGCGCACTTCGCAGCCCCGCCGATGGCCGCGTTGCGCCAGTGCGCAACCAGCCTATCTGGGCAGGGGCTGCCTGCAGCGCACCTGCCAGCCCTTTGCCAGAAAAATTCCATTGAACTACTAGGACTCGTGCGGGCCCTTCGCCGCAGTGTCGCCCCGTCCGCAACCCCCGGGGAAGACACATGCTCGACAGGCAACAGCCGCCTCAGGCAACTTCAGGCCCGGCAACCGCCGACCCCGCACGGCAGGACAAGTGGCGCCGCCGCGGCATCCTCGCCCTCGTGCTCCTGCTCGGGATCCTGATCGGCTGGCTGCTGGCGCCCAGGTGCGCACGTTGCCCGGGCGGCGGCACGTCGGATGATTCCCACGTGTTCGGGGCTTCCGCGACAACCAAAGGCCGCGGTCCGGGCTCGAAAGTGGGCCTGGGCACGGGGGAAGGCCCCGCCGGCGGGGGTGGCAACGGGGCCGGTGGCGGCGACACTCATGGGCACGGCTACGACGGCGATGCCACCGGCGCCGCCGGCAGTGCGGGCGGCGGCGGGGGTGGCAAGGGAGCCGAGGACTCCGGTACCGGCGGCAAACTCAAGTCCCAGGATGCCCAGGACACGCTGCGCAGGGCGGTCATTCGCAGTGCGTTCTCAGACTCCCCCGACGGCGGTGGCCAGGACAAGACCCCGCCGCAGCAGCTCGGGGGCAAGGTGCTGTCAGCACCGGACTTCACCTACGACCGCACCGGCCTGCCGCGCTATGCGGGCGCGGTGCAGGGGGTCCAGAGCGCGCTGGTCTACGCCAAGCCCAACGATACCTCTGACTACGGCACCGGCGCCGGCATCGTCACGGGGGACTCCTTCGATACCGTCGTGGCCTGGTACCAGAGTCAGCTGCCCGCGGGCTGGCAGGCCGAGACGATCCCGGACCTGAACCAGGTCAGCCAGCAGCTCACCCCCGAGAACATCGGCAAGATGCTCGCCGCCGCAGTCCCGGGCGCGGCAGGCAGCACGCCCGCTCCGGCAACCGCCGCCGCCGACCCATCCACGCGCGTATCGGTCACGATGTTCAAGGCACCTGCCGGCACGCCCGGCAAGCCGGGCATATTGATCGCCCAGCACGGCGACCAGCCGGTCACGGTGATGATGAGCGCGCGGAGCGCGCCGTGAGCGCACCTGCATGCACCGCGCGCGCAGCGGTGCTGTGCGCGATGGCGCTGCTCGCCTCGGCCGGCGCGCGTGCGCAGGACACCAGCGGACCGGGAGTCACGCTCGCCGTATCCCCCGCGACCGTCTCGGTGCACGGCGCGGTCACGATCTCCGGCGTCGGCTACGCGCAAGCCGGCGCCGCGGTGCAGATCACCGTCACCCCGCCGGGCGCTGCGGGAATAGCGCTGCAGGCGACACCGGATGCGGGTGGCCACTACGCCCTGCGCTTTACGCAGACCACGGTGGCCGGTGCCTACCAGGTGAGCGCGCGCCTGGGGACCAAGTCCCCGGCCGCGCAGGGGAAGTTCAGCGTGCGCACACCCGTGCAGGCCAGCGCCGAGCTGGGCGCGCACGAGCAGGCATTGATCAGCGATATCGTCACCTATACGGGGCAGGTAGCGCAGGCGGTAACGCAGATGCCCGACTCCCCGGCGCGAACCGTGGTGATGCAGAAGCTTGCGCCGGTGCAGGCAAAGCTCGGCTCGCTGCAGCAGTCCGGCAGTTACCTAAGTCACGCCCTGGCGCTGTTCGCCACCTTGCAGGGGCTGCACCCGGACACCGCGGCGGTGCTGCAGCCGATGTACGAAAAGCTCGACGCCTGGGACGCGCAGCAACAGCAGCGTCGCGCGGTGCTGGAAAAGCAGATCGCCCAGAGCCAGCCGCAGCTTGCCCAGTGCGACTCGATCGACCACGCGATAGAGGTGCTCAACGCGATCGGCGGCGCACTCAACTTCGCCGCCAAGCCGGCGGAGATCATCACCAGCTTCGGCAAGGACCTCATGGTGTCCAAGGCCAGCGGCCTCGCCGGCAACAACGCCGCGGGGGCCTTCGCGATCCAGGAGACCCTGAAGGTCGTGCCGACCGCGGTGGAAGAGGTCGCCAATCCGCTGGCGCTGATCGCGACACTTGCAGGCATGGTGGTGGATTGCGCGGTCGCGGCGCAGCAGAACCTGTTCGCCAAGTACTGCGACAAGTTCGACGGCAGCTTTACCGCGACGATGGACGCGCACTTCATGACCTCTGACACCGGCCTTGAGTGGTGGTCGTACAAGATCGCGATCGCCGGCACACTCACGCTGCGCTACCCCAAGGATGCCGGCGGCCGCGCGGTCGCCCTCAGCGGCCAGTTCCTGGGTCATGCCACGAGCTTTGATTACCACGAGGACTTCTGGCACACCGGGGGACTTAAGCTGCTGGCCGGCGGCAAGGTGCGCACGCTCGACATTGCCCCCAAGGCGGTCGGCGGCATCGACTGGGAGGGCCGTGGCTGGTCCGACCTGTCCTCGCCTGTGGCCTTCGACATCCCGGTGACCGGCAGCTACGCCGACGGGCGCGTGACATTCACGCTCGGGGCTGCGAACACGGACTTCGACCCCGACTACGCCCTGGGGCACACCGTCTTTGTCATGGAAAGTCCGCTGACGCTGGGCTTCCCGATGTGGGGACACTTCACCCTGCCGTATGTGCCGGCGCACTTCGTGCTGCAGCACTTCAAGTTCGACTACGCCGTGGCACAGGACGCGAAGTCCCTCACGCTCAGCAAGCACGACGTGCAGGAGCGCCCCGCCACGGGCAACAAGGCGACCTACGTGCTGGACCTGAAACTGTGCAACCCGGGCTGTACATGAGCGCGGCGGCCACCTGCAGGCGGCAGCGCTCAGCCAGGTGTGGCGGCAGGTGCGTGCGGGGGCTGCTCGAGCAGGCGCAGGATGCGCCCGTAGCCGTGCGCGCGCGCCTGCCGCTGCAGCGGCTCGCGCAACGCGGCGGCCTGGGCACTGCCGCCGGCCTGTGCCAGCTGCCACGCCGCCAGCCGCGCCTCCAGGGCCCAGCCGATGAAGTGGCGCTGCTCGGCATCGTTGCCCAGCCGCAGCAGCTGCTGCACGGCCGCACCCTGCGTGGACCCCAGGCGCGCCAGTGCGATGTCCACCGGGTAGACCTCCTGGCGCGAGGTGATCGTGTCGCGCAGCTCGCGCACGCGTGCAAGCGTGCGCACGCTCGCGGCGTGGTCGCCGCGCTCCTGCTCGCACTGGGCCAGCAGCGCCGCGGCGTCGGCCTCCCCGGTGCGCTCGTCGTTCGCGGCGAAGCCGTCACGCGCGCGCGTGAGCCGTTCGCACGCCACCGCCCAGTTGCCCGCGTCGAGGTCCAGCTGGGCAAGGCTCATCAGCGCATTGTCCAGGTAGGTGCGGTCACCGGAGGCGGTCGCCTTGCGCTGCACTTCCTCCAGCTGGCCGCGCGCGGCGGCCTCCTCGCCGCTGTCCAGTTCAATCAGCCCGCAGATGAAGCCGGTGAACACCGCGAACTGCGGATCACTCAGCGGGGCCGCCTGCGCCTGGGCCTGCGCGCAGGTGGCGCGCGCGGCGCCAAGCTCACCGCGCAGGCGCTGCAGGTCCGCGACGTTGCCCAGCGGCCATGCCAACTGGCGGCCGCCACGCTCGTTGAGCGTCACCACCTCGCGGTACTCCGCCAGCACCGCTTCGCTCGCGTTCTCGTCGCTCTCGATCGTGGCCAGCGCCTGCAGCGTCCAGGCCTGCACCGCGTCATCGCCGGTCTCGCGCGCAAGCTCCAGCCCGCGCCGCGCGGCCGCCTGCGCGCCGGCGCGGTCGCCGGCCAGCCACAACATGCCGCACAGGTTGCGGTACACCTGTGCCAGGCCGCCCAGGTCGCCGATGCTTTCATCGAGCGCCATCGCGCGCTGGTACTCCTCGCGCGCCTCCTGGTTGTGCCCGATGTTGCCCAGTACCTGGGCCAGATCGTTGCGCGCGGCGGCCTCGCCGCGCGGGTTATGGATCGCGCGGTAGGCGGTGATGGCCTCGCTGAGTCCTGCGCGGGCCGCCTCGTTCTGGTTCAGGTGCTTTTCCGCACCGGCCAGGGTCAGCTGCGCATCCGCGGCAAGTCCGGTCGCATCGCGCGCGCGCGCATGCTGCAGGGCCAGCGCCGCAGAAGTTGCCGCCCCCTGGGCATCATCCAGCGCAGTGGCGACGCGCGCGGCGGCGAGCTCGACGCGCGGGTCACCCGCGGCGGTGCGCTGCAGCGCGGCGAGGCTGGTGCGCGCCTGCGCGGTGGCGCCGGCGGCGACCTGCGCATCGATCGCGTGCAGCCGGTAGTCGATGTCCGCGGGCCGCAGCGCGACCAGCTGGCCCCAGGCAGCGGCCGCCTCGTGCCACTGCCCGCGCGCGCCACTGACGACCGCCTGGGCCTGCAGGTTCTCCTCTGCGGGCAGGTCGGCGCTGCGCGCCGCGGCCTGTTCGGCCGCCGCGAGTGCCTTGTCGTGGTAGCCAAGGGCTGCCCAGGCCTGCGACAGGTAGGCGTAGGTGGGGGCGTACTCGGGGGACTCGGCCACCGCCTCGAGCAACTCGTCGCGGGCGCGCGCCGGGTCATAGTGCTGCAGGGCATCCAGCGCGAAGCCCACGCGCCGCGCGACGTCCACGCTCGGGGGCCGCAGGTTCGCGACCCGCGCGAGCGTCTGGGCGTCCGCGCCCGAGGCGCCCAGCTTCTGGCGCAGCGCGGCTCCTGCCTCGGAGGCCAGCGCAATCAGCCCACCGATGTCAGATTGCCGCGAGATCGCGGCCACCATCGTGCCGGTGTGGCTGTCCTGCAGCGCGATGTCCAGCCGCAGCGGCGCATTGTCCGCCGGCGAGCTCACCAGGTAACTGCCGCTGATGACGTAATCGGCGTGCAGGCGCTGGCGCAGGCGCTCGAGGGTCGCCGCGGAGTAGCCCCCGGCGGAGGGTGGCGACAGGTCGATGCTCGCATCGCGCACCAGTTCGCTCGGCACCGACTGCACGCTGGTCCCGACGTTCAGCTCCGCATCCAGCATCTCCGCGAAGGCGGGGGCGATCCAGGCATCCTTGGCGTTGCCGGACAGGTTGCTGAATCCCACCAGCGCCACGGTGTGCCCCGTGGACGACACGGTGGCGCGCGGTTGCCACAGCCACCAGGCAGCCGCGATGGCAACCGCGATCGCAACCACGGCCAGGCGCAGTCGCGAACCACCGACCCGACCGCGGCTCGTGCCTGCCGCGGAGGCAGGTCCACCCAGCACTTGTGGGTCGGGCGCGGGCGCGACGGTCCTCAGCGGCGCAGGCGGCGCGATGGCGCTTTCACTGGCGGCAACGGTGACCGCGGCCGCGAAGCGATAACCGACCTTGGGCAGGGTGTCGATGATGCCCGCGTCCTGGTCGCCTTGCCCCAGCGCACGGCGGATCAACCAGATGTGCTTGGTGAGGTTGGATTCCTCGACGTAGCCGCGCGGCCACAGCGCGCGCATCAGTTCTTCCTTGGTGACGACCTGGCCGGCACGCTCGACCAGCAGCACCAGGGTGTCGAACACCTTCGGAGTCAGCGCGATGGCGCGCCCGTCCTGCGCGAGGCGCCGCTGTGCGGGCTCGAGCTCGAAGCCCAGGAAGCGGTAAGTATTATTGTTCATGGCGGCGGCGACGCAGTGGCAGCTGGCGCACGCGGCCAGTGTGCCAGAAAATTCCCGCCGCCAGGCCGGCCGGCGCGGCGCGGCGCGCGGTCCTGGTCATGAACGCCGCGGTCCTGCTGGTGCTGTTCAGTGCGCTACCCGCGCTTGCGCAGCCGCCCGCGCCGGCGCCCGCGGTCCACGACATCGACTGGCGCTCGAGCCCGCTGGACCTGAACCTGCGCGGCCTGAACGGCGAGCGCTTCAGCTTCCGCTGCCCGCCGGGCAAGCCTGCAACCGGGGCGGTCGTGGGCAGCGGACCGTACACCGACGGCTCCTCGATCTGTGCCGCCGCGGTGCACGCGGGGCAGCTGCGTGCCGCGGTGGGCGGGGAGGTCACGATCGAGATACGCCCGGGCACCTCGCACTTCGTGGGCAGCGAATCCCACTACCTGCGCAGCGCGAGCCTGGATGCGTACTGGAGCGGCAGCTTCGTCGTCACCGCGCCGGCAGGCGGGCCTGCTGCCTCGGCCCCGCAGTCACCCAACGCAGGCGGCGGCCGCGGCCCCTAGCACCCCCATCCACCTGTCCCAGGCACACCAGCAACGGAGATCTCCCATGAACCCGCACGAGTCCCGCAATCTTCGCAAGTCCCCGCGCGTACGCGCGCTGTCCGCTGCCGCGCGTCACGCGGCGACCTCGCGCCTCACCTTGCTCGCGATCCTGACCGCCCTGGTGCTGCTGGCAGCCGCGCCCCCCACGCGCGCTGCCGGCAAGAACCTGTGCAGCCTCGTCACGCAGGCCGCCGTCGGCGCGGCGCTGCACACCAGCATCGTGCGCGCCGAGGCCCCTGACACGGATGCCGGTTGCACCTGGTCGGCGAAGGGCACCGCGGCGGCCGCGGCCACCGACCACACCATGTCCATGATGGATGGCATGGGCGCAAACCTGGATCCCCAGTCGCGCAAGATGATCGCCTCCTTTGGTGGCGCGGTGCTCGGGGATGCGGGGGCCAAGCAGGACAAGACCGCCGCGCACCCGGGCGAACTGCCGGTGCTGGTGTTCTCGGTGATGCATTCGGCCGATGCCGTGACCGAGATGAAGAACAATCGCGATGCACTGGGGCGCATCGGCCCGCTGACGGTGATCCCGAACCTGGGTGACGAGGCGTTCGAGAGCGCCGGCAGCACGCTCATGGTGCGCAAGGGCGGCAATGTCATCCGCTTTTTCTTTACCCAGTGCAAGTGCACGTCGAAGGACGTCGTGCCACTGGCGCGCCAGATCGTCGCAGGCATCTAGCGCAAGCCTGCCGCGGCTAGGGCTCCCAGGCCGGCGGCGTCAGGCGGCGCTTGCCGTCGGCTGCCAGCGCCACGCCCGGTTCATCCAGGCGTTCGCGGTCCCACAGCTCGCAGGTCACCTGGCGGTGGCGCTGGTCGAGCGCCTCGCAGTAGTTGGTGTAGAGGCACAGGCGCACCTGCGCGCCGTGCCCACCGTGGACCTTGCGGAACCAGTCAGGGTCGGCGAGCGCCTGGCGCGCGAAGCCGATGATGTCCGCGCCCCCGGCAGCGAGCACGCTTTCCGCCTGCGCGAAGTGGTGGATCCCGCCCGCGGCGATCACCGGGGTCGCAAGTCCCGCGGTACGCACCGCGGCGCGCACGGCCGCGGTGGCCTCGAGGTTGCGGCCGAAGGGCCCGCGCGCGTCGGAGTAATAGGAGGGCATGCACTCGTAGCCACTGCGGCCGGTGTACGGGTAGGCCGCTGCGCCAACCTTCGGTTGCTTGGCGTCGTCGAACTTGCCGCCGCGCGACAGTGACAGGAAGTCCAGGCCCGCGCGCGCGAACGCACGCCCGAAGTAGGCCGCGTCGCCGGCATCGGAGCCCCCGGGGATGCATTCCTCCGCAAGGTAGCGGCAGCCCACCGGGTAGTCGGCGCCCACCTCGCGGCGCACCGCGGCGGCCACCTCCAGGGGCAGGCGCACGCGGTTGCCAAGTTCACCGCCATAGCCGTCGCTGCGATTGTTCAGGCGCGAGAGGAACGAGGCCATGGTGTAGGCGTGCGCAAAGTGCAGTTCCACGCCATCGAACCCGGCGCGGCGCGCACGCGCCGCGGCGCTTGCGAACAGGCCGGGCAGGGTATGCGGCAACTGCTGGATGTGCGCGGCGTCGGTGTCGGTGACCCGCTCGCGTGCGCCGTACTCGAGAGCCTCCAGTTCCCTGGCATCCAGCACCGCGGCAAGCTCTGCGGGCAGCAGCCCCAGCAGCCAGGCGCGCACCTGCGCATCGGTGGCATCGCGGGTGCCGCACGCGGCACGATGCCGCTCGGTGATCGCGAGGAACTGGCCCAGGAAGCGCTGCGGGTCCGGGCGGCGGCGGATGGCCAGGAAGTCGATCAGCTGGATGAACAGGCGCGTGGCACCGCCGCTGGCCTCGCGCACCGCCTGCGTGAGTGCCGAGAGTCCCGCGAGGAAGCGATCGTCACCGATCCTCAGCAGCGGGCCGCTCGGCACGTCCCTGATGCCGGTCGCCTCCACCACCAGCGCCCCGGGACGGCCGCGCGCAAAGCAGCGATACCACTCGAGCACTTGCGCGGTGACGAAGCCATCCTCGCTGGCACGCCACGGCACCATGGCCGGGACCCAGGTGCGCTGCGCGAGGGTGAGCGCGCCGACGTTCACCGCGGAGAACAGCCGCGAGCCTTCAGCCTCGGCCGCGCTCGGCCAGCCCCTGGCGAGCGGTGCGTACTTGATGCGCTCGGGCGGCCGCCACATGGCGCGTCAGCTCTCCGGGATGACGGCGGTCGCCTCGATCTCCACCAGCGCCTGCGCCTCCATCAAGGCTACGACCTGCACCACGCTCATCACCGGGAAGTGCTTGCCCATGACCGCGCGGTAGGCAGCGCCGATCTCGCGCAGCTCGGCGTAGTAGGCATCGCGGCTGGTGACGAACCAGGTGAGCCGCACCACGTGCTCGTGGCGCAGCCCCGGCCTCGGCGAGCACCGCGACGATGTTCTCCAGCGCCTGGCGCACCTGGCCGGCAAGGGTGGCGCTGGGGAAGGAGCCCGCGGCATCCCAGCCGATCTGCCCGGCAACGTAGACCTGGCGCCCGGAGGCGGCGATGCCGTTGCTGTAGCCGCGCGGCATGGGCCAGCCGGCCGGCTGCAGGACCTGCCGCGGCGTCACGGCTTCCCCGCGCGGTTGAGCAGCTCGCGCGCAATGATCAGCTTCTGCACTTCGGTGGCTCCTTCATAGATGCGCAAGGCGCGGATCTCGCGGTACAGGCGCTCGCTGACCTCGCCGTGCACGACGCCACGGCCGCCGAACAGCTGCACCGCCTGGTCGATGGCGCGCTGCGCGGACTCGGTGGCGGCCATCTTGGCCATGGCGACCTCCTGGGTGACCGACTCGCCGCGGTCGCGCAGCCAGGCGGCGCGGTAGGTCAGCAGGCGCGCCGCGTCGATCTCGGTCGCCATGTCGGCCAGCGCCGCCTGGGTCAGTTGCAGGTCCGCGAGCGTCTTGCCGAACATGCGGCGCGCGTGGGCGTGCGCCAGGGCCTCATCGAGCGCGCGTTGCGCGAAGCCCAGCGCCGCGCCTGCGACCGAGGTGCGGAACACGTCAAGCGTGCGCATCGCGAGCTTGAAGCCCTCGCCCTCGGCCCCCAGGCGGTTGGCCTCAGGAACGCGGCAGCCGTTGAAGGCAAGCCTGGCCAGCGGGTGTGGTGCGATCACGTCGATGCGGCCGGCGATCGAGAGCCCGGGCGCGTCGGCCTCGACCACGAAGGCACTGATGCCGCGCGCGGCCACCGAGCCGTCGGGCCGGGATTCCGGCGCGCTGGTGCGCGCAAAGACGACGTAGAAGTCGGCGATGCCGCCGTTGGAGATCCAGGTCTTCTGCCCGTCGAGCACGTAGTCCTGGCCGTCGCGGCGGGCGGTGCAGCTGAGGGCGGCGACATCTGAGCCGGCATCCGGCTCTGACAGCGCGAACGCGGCCACGCGGGTGCCGGCGGCAACCCCGGGCAGCAGGCGCTGGCGCAGCGCGTCGCTGCCGGCGAGCGTGATGGCGCCACTGCCCAGTCCCTGCATCGCGAAGGCGAAGTCGGCGAGCCCGTCGTGCCAGGCGAGGGTCTCGCGGATCAGGGCAAGCGCGCGCACGTCAAAGCGCGCGGCGCCCGCGCTGGCCGCCGGGACGCAGTGCCGCGTCCACCCCGCCTCACCCAGTTCGCGCACCAGTTCGCGGCAGCGCGCATCGACGCCGGCGCGATCGGCAGGGTGTGCGCCGCCGTGCAGGCGCGCGCTGCACCACGCATCCAGGGACTGCGCGAGCTTGCGATGGGCGGGCTCGAAGAACGGCCAGTCGAGGAAGCGCCAGTCACGCCGCGGCAGCGCGCTCATCGCCTAGTTGCCCTCGAACTGCGGGCGCTGCTTGGCGACGAAAGCCCGGTAGGCGCGCCTGAAGTCCTCGGTCTGCATGCACACCGCCTGCGCCTCGGCCTCGGCATCGATCGCCGCATCGATGGGCATGTCCCACTCCTTGTGCAGCATGCGCTTGGTCATGGCATGTGCGTAGGTAGGCCCGGTGGCGATCTCGGTGGCCAGCGCCAGCGCGGCCGCCTGAACCTCGTCAGGATCGCTGAGGCGGTTGAAGAACCCCCACGCGGCGCCTTCCTCGGCGGACATGGCGCGGCCGGTGTACAGCAGTTCCGCGGCGCGGCCATGGCCGATGATGCGCGGCAGCAGCGCGCAGGCGCCCATGTCGCAGCCGGCAAGCCCGACGCGCGTGAACAGGAAGGCGGTCCTGGCACGCGCTGTGCCCAAGCGGAAGTCCGACGCCATCGCGAGGATCGCCCCGGCGCCGGCGCATACGCCATCGATGGCGGCGATGATCGGCTGCGGGCAGTGGCGCATGGCCTTGACCAGGTCCCCGGTCATGGTCGTGAACTTGAGCAATCCTGCATAGTCGAGCTGGGTCAGCGGGCCGATGATCTCGTGCACGTCGCCGCCGGAGCAGAAGTTGCCGCCGGCACCGGTGAGCACGATGGCGCGCACGTCGGGGGCATCGTTCAGGTCGCGGAACAGGTCGCGCAGCTCCGCGTAGGACTCGAACGTCAGCGGATTCTTGCGCTCCGGGCGGTTCAGCGTGATGACCCCCACGCGCCCCTCAAGGCGCCACTGGAAATGCTTCGGCTGGGGATTGAACTGCGTCATGCGTGGGTTCCGCCTTTATTCGCCCGCCGGCTGGCTGATGTGGTGCTTGAGGTCCCCGAGCAGTTCGGCGAGCTGTTCCTTGTGGCGCATGCTCATGCCGTCGAAGAGCCCGATGACCCACTGCTCGTGCTCGGCGGCCATGCGGCGGAACTGCCGCTGGCCTTCCGCGGTGAGCCTCACGCGGAACACGCGCCGGTCGTGGGCGTCGACCTCGCGGATCACCAGGCCCTCCTTCTCCAGGCCATCGGTGATGCCGGTGACGTTGCCGCCGGTGACCATCATGCGTTGCGACAGCTCGCTCATGCTTCAGCCCCTGGCGGGCGCGCTCCAGCTGCGCCATCAGGTCGAAGCGCGGTAGCGTGGTCGCAAACTTTGCCTGCAGGTTCTGGCGCACGACGTTCTCGATGCGGTTGGTGCAGCTGAGCATGCGCAGCCACAGGCGCACCGACAGGTGGTGGTCGTCGTGGACGCGGGTCTCCGCATCCGCAGGCGCCTCGATGAGCTTCAGTCGCGCTTTCCCCTTCGCCATCGGCTGGTTCCTTCTAGGTGACTTCGCCGCCTGCGATGACGATGCTCTGGCCGGTGATGCTCTCGGCCCCCGGCCGGCACAGCCACAGCACCGAGTGGGCGACTTCCTCGGGGGTGATCAGGCGGCGCTGCGGATTGGTGGCCACCAGGCTCGCCAGCGCCTCGTCCTCGCTGCGCCCGGTCTTGCGCACTGATGTTGGCGATGGCCTCCCGCACGATGTCGGTGTCGACGTAGCCCGGGCACACCGCGTTCACCGTCATGTTCTTCGTGGCGTACTCCAGCGCCAGCGAGCGCGTAAGCCCGATGACCGCGTGCTTGGAGGTCGCATAGGCCGAGATGTAGGCCGCACCACGCAGGCCGGCGATGCTGGCGACGTTCACGATGCGCCCGAATCCTGCCTTCAGCATGTCCGGGACCGCCGCGCGCGTGCACAGGTAGGTGCCGGTGAGGTTGACCGCGATCAGCCGGTTCCACAGGGCCTCGTCGGTGTCGGTGAATTTGGCGCTCGCGGCCTGGCCGGCGTTGTTGACGAGGATGTGCACCGGGCCGAAGCGCGCGCGCGCGGCGGCGAAGGCGCACTGGATGGAGGCCGCCTCGCGTGACGTCGGCGGCGACGGCCAGGGCGTTGTCCTGCCCGAGCGTGCCGGCCAGCTGCGCAAGCCCGGGCAGGTCGCGCGCGAACAGGGAGACCTGCGCCCCGTCTGCGACCAGGGCAGCTGCGACCACGGCACCGATGCCGCGGCTTGCACCGGTGACCACTGCATGCCGCCCGGCAAGGACCGCCGCGCTCATGAGCTGCCGCCGGTCTGGACGGCCCGTGCCAGGTTGCGCTCGAGCTGGCTCTTGCCGGAGAGGTACTGGTTCGGCCACCACTGCGGCTCGTAGCCCTGGCGCGCCGCGGCCTCCAGGGTCCAGGCGGGGTTGGCCAGGTGCGGGCGCGCGATCGCGCACAGGTCCGCACGTCCGGCGGCGATGATCGAGTTGACGTGGTCCGGCTCGTAGATGTTGCCCACCGCCATGGTGGCGATGCCGATGTCGTTGCGGATCTCATCCGCGAACGGCGTCTGCCACATGCGGCCGTAAACCGGCTTCTGCCCCGGCACGGTCTGGCCGGTGGAGACGTCGATGAGGTCGATACCCGCATCCTTCAGTGCGCGCGCGATGGTGAGCAGGTCCGCGTCCGAAAGGCCGCCGTGGGCCCAGTCGGTCGCGGAGATGCGCACCGAGAGCGGCTTTTCCGTCGGCCACTGCGCGCGCACCGCCTGCAGCACCTCCAGCGGGAAGCGCAGGCGGTTCTCGATGGTGCCGCCGTACTCGTCCGTGCGTTGGTTGGTCAGGGGCGAGAGGAAGGAGGCCAGCAGATAACCGTGGGCCATGTGCAGCTCGAGCATGTCGAAGCCGGCGGTGAGTCCCAAGGCGGCGGCGTGCACGAACTCATCGCGCACCGCGTCCATGTCGGGGCGCTCCATCGCAAGCGGCACCTGGCTCACACCCTCGAGGTAGGGCAGGGGCGAGGGCGCGAGCAGCGGCCAGTTGCCGCCGTTCAGCGGGTGGTCAGGCTTCTCCCAGCCCAGCTGCGTGGAGCCCTTGCGCCCGGAGTGCCCCAGCTGCAGGCAGATCTTCGCCGGTGAGTTCGCGTGCACGAAATCGACGATGCGGGCCCAGGCATCGCGCTGCGCGTCGTTCCACAGCCCGGTGCACCCCGGGGTGATGCGGCCCGCGGGGGAGACGCAGGTCATCTCGGTGTAGACCAGGCCCGCGCCGCCCAGGGCGCGATGGCCGTAGTGCACCAGGTGCCAGTCGGCGGGCAGCCCCTGCGTGGCGCAGTACTGCGCCATCGGTGACACCACGACGCGGTTGATGAGGGTCATGTCGCGCAGCGTGAAGGGCAGGAACATCGGCGGTCGCGCAGTCGCCTCGCCGTCACGCTGCGCGAGCCAGCCCTCGTAGTCGGCCACGAAGCGCGGGTCGCGCAACTTGAGGTTCTCGTGGCCAATGCGCTGGCTGCCGGTGAGCAGGCTGTAGGCGAACTGCGCTGGCGGCAGGTGCACGTAGCGCGCCACGTTCTCGAACCATTCCATGCGGTTGCGCGCGGCGCTCTGCAGCTTGAGCACCTCGGTGTGGCGCTCGCGCTGGTAGGCTTCCAGCGCCGCCTCCAGCGGCCTGCGCCTGCGACGTGCTGCGTCAGCGAGATCGCGTCCTCCATGGCAAGCTTGGTGCCGGAGCCGATGGAGAAGTGCGCGGTGTGCGCCGCATCCCCGATCAGCACGAACTTGCCGTGGTGCCAGCGCTTGCACTGCACGCGCGGGAAGTTCAGCCATGCCGAGCCGCGCAGGTGGTTGGCATTGCTCTGCAGGCGGTGGCCGTCGAGGTACTGCGCGAACAGGCGCTCGCAGAAGGCGATCGACTGCTCGGTGCTGAAGCTGTCCAGGCCGTGGGCGCGCCAGGTTTCCTCGCGCGTCTCGACGATGACGGTGGAGAGGTCTGCGCTGAACTGGTAGGCGTGGATCTGGAACCAGCCGTGCTCGGTCTGCTCGAACGCGAACGTGAACTCGGCAAAGGGGCGCGTGGTGCCCAGCCAGATGAAGCGGCACTTGCGCACGTCGATGTCCGGCTCGAAGACCTCCGCGTGGCGGGTGCGGGTGCGGCTGTTCAAGCCATCGGCGGCGACGACCAGGTCCGCATCGGCAAAGGCCGACTCGGCGTCGACCTCGTGCTGGAACACCTGCCGCACGCCCACTTCCCGGGCGCGCTCCTGCAACAGGCCCAGCAGGCGCTTGCGGCCGATGCCGCAGAAGCCGTGGCCGCCGCTGACCAGCCGCGCGCCGCGGAAATAAATGGCAATATCGTCCCAATGATGGAAGTTCGCGAGGATCGCCGCGTGCGACTCGGGGTCGGCCGTGCGGAAATTCGCCATCGTCTGGTCGGAAAACACCACTCCCCAGCCGAAGGTGTCGTCCGGGCGGTTGCGCTCGAACACCTCGATGCTGGTGTGCGGGCAGCGCCTTGCGCAGCAGGATCGCCGCATACAGCCCGGCCGGGCCGCCGCCCACGCAGACGATTCGCTTCATGCTGACCCTGTCCCTCTTGGCGCCCGTATCGCGAGCCAGAGGCCTATGTTATATTGCCAGTTACTTCAGGTGTCAAACATTATTCGACCTCGCACCCGGCACGCCGCAGCAAGAGAGAAGCCATGACGACATCACCCACCCAGGGTAAGCCTGCCCTCGCCCTGTCCGAACTCGTCGCCGGCATCGTCGGCGGGCAGATCCGCGTCGTCGACCTGACGGTGCCGCTGGAGCCGGCGACCGCGACCATCCAGCTGCCGCCGCAGTTCGCGCCCTCCAAGCCGTTCGCGCTGAAGGAGATCTCGCGCTACGACGAGCGCGGGCCGGCCTGGTACTGGAACAACATCGCCTGCGGCGAGCACACCGGCACGCATTTCGATGCCCCGATCCACTGGGTGACGGGCAAGGACTATCCGAACAACGCGACCCACAACATTCCGGTGGAGCGCTTCATCGGGCCGGCCTGCGTGATCGATGTGGCGGCGCAGGCGCGAGAGAACCCGGACTTCCTGCTCACGCGCGAGGCGGTCGAGGAATGGGAGGGCGAGCACGGCCGCATCCCCGCGCACGCCTGGGTGCTGATCCGCACCGACTGGTCGCAGCACAAGGACGCGCAAGGACTTCCTCAACATCGGTGCCGATGGGGCGCACACCCCCGGCTTCGACCCCAAGTGCGTGCCGTTCCTGGCCAAGGAGCGCGACATCCTGGGCGTGGGCGTGGAGACGGTGGGCACCGATGCGGGCCAGGCACCGACCTTCGAGCCGATGTTTCCCTGCCACACCATCATGCACGGCTCGAACAGCTTCGGGCTTGCGAGCCTGACCAACCTCGACCAGCTGCCCCCGACCGGGGCGGTGGTGATCGCGCCGCCGCTGAAGATCGTGAACGGCTCGGGCAGCCCGCTGCGCGTGCTCGCCCTGGTGCCCGCCTGAGCTGCAGGAGCGCGTGGCCGAGCGCTCGTTCGCGAAGGAAGTCCAGTCGCTGCGCCTCGGCGCGGGCGAGGAGTTTCGCGGCGAGGGCATTCTCGCCGTCACCAAGGCGCTGCTGCAGTCCGGAGTGGCCTATGTCGGCGGCTACCAGGGCGCGCCGATCTCGCACCTGATGGACGTGCTCGCCGACGCCGAGGACATCCTCAGCGAGCTCGGCGTGCACTTCGAGGCGAGCGCTTCGGAAGCGACCGCCGCGGCGATGCTGGCCGCCTCCATCAACTACCCGATGCGCGGCGCGGTGACCTGGAAGTCCACGGTCGGCACCAACGTCGCCTCCGATGCGCTGGCGAACCTCGCCTCCGCGGGGGTCAAGGGCGGCGCGCTCATCATCCTCGGTGAGGACTATGGCGAGGGCGCGAGCATCATGCAGGAGCGCACCCACGCCTTCGCGATGAAGTCGCAGATCTGGCTGCTCGATCCGCGGCCGCATCTGCCGCGAGATCGTGCGCGCGGTCGAGAAGGGCTTCGAGCTGTCCGAGGCCAGCAACACCCCGGTGATGCTGATGCTGCGCATCCGCGCCTGCCACGTGTACGGCCGCTTCACGGCCAAGGACAACCGCCGGCCGCCGTTCTCGGGCGCCGACGCGCTGGCCAACCCCGTCGCGCGACTACAGCCGGATCATCCTGCCGCCTTCCACCTACGCGCAGGAGAAGGAGAAGATCGAGAAGCGCCTGCCGGCGGCGCAGCGCTTCATCGCCGAGCGCGGCCTGAACGAGTTCATCGCCGGGGAGGACGCAGGCATCGGCATCGTGCTGCAGGGCGGGCTCTACAACAGCACGCTGCGCGCGCTCGAGCTGCTCGGGCGCGCCGACACCTTCGGCAACAGCCAGGTCCCGCTGTACGTGCTGAACGTGACCTATCCGCTGGTCCCGGACGAGTGGGTGCGGTTCTGCGCCGGCAAGCGAGCGGTGCTGGTCGTCGAGGAGGGCCAGCCGGAGTACATCGAGCAGGCGGCCAGCCAGATCCTGCGCAAGGCACGACGTCGCGGCGCGCCTCATCGGCAAGGAAGTGCTGCCGATGCACGGCGAGTACACCGTCGATGTGCTGCGCAAGGGGCTGGGCGAGTTCCTGGAGAATTGGGCGCCGTCGCTGCCGGCGGCCGCGGCGCGATGCCTGCCGGCGACGCGAGGCGCCGCTGCATCCCGGCCGGCAAGCTGGCCGCGCTGGTGCCGCCGCGACCGTCGGGGCTGTGCACCGGCTGTCCCGAGCGCCCGTTCTTCGCGGCGATGAAGCTGCTGCAGCAGGAGACCGGTCCGCTGCACATCAGTGCCGACATCGGCTGCCATTCCTTCGCGACGCTGCCGCCGTTCAACATGGGCAACAGCATCATGGGCTACGGCCTGGGCGCGGCGGGTGCATCCGCGTTCGGCACCGAGGGCGGCCGGCCGGCGGTCTCCGTCATGGGCGACGGCGGCTTCTGGCACAACGGGCTCACCAGCGGCATCGGCAACGCGGTCTTCAACAAGCACGACGACCTGACCGTCATCATCGACAACGGCTACTCCGCCGCGACCGGCGGCCAGGACATTCTCTCCTCGCGCGCGGCCAACGTGCACCGCCAGGGCAACAACAGCATCATCGACGCGGTGAAGGGCGTGGGCGTCAAGTGGGTGAAGCGCACCCACACCTACGACATGCGGGGCACGCTGAAGGTGCTGCGCGAGGCGCTGAGCGGTGCATTCCGCGGGCCGAAGGTCATCGTCGCCGAAGGCGAGTGCCAGCTCAACCGCCAGCGCCGCGTGCGGCCGCTGATGAGCAAGGCGATCCAAGGACGGCGAGCGCGTGGTGCGCGAGCGCTTCGGCGTCGATCCGGACACCTGCACCGGCGATCACTCCTGCATCCGCCTGTCCGGCTGCCCGTCGCTGACGGTCAAGGAGAACCCCGACCCGCTGCGCACCGATCCGGTCGCGCACGTGGACAACAGCTGCGTCGGCTGCGGGGTGTGCGGCGAGGTGGCGCACGCGGCCGTGCTGTGTCCGTCGTTCTACCGCGCGGAGCTGGTCTACAACCCTTCCCGGTGGGACCGGTTCCTGGACCGGCTGCGCGGCGCGGTCATCGGTGCGCTGCAGCGCCAAGACGAGCGCAGGCGACTGCGGCTTGCACTCTAGCTGCGGCCTCGACACGTGACCGAGCGCACGATCAAGCTGACCATCGCAGCCCTGGGCGGGCAGGGCGGCGGCGTGCTCACCGACTGGCTCATCGAGATCGCCGAAGTCTGCGGCTACCTCGTGCAGACGACCTCCGTGCCCGGCGTCGCTCAGCGCACCGGCGCGACGATCTATTACCTCGAGTTCTTCCCGCGCGCCGCCGCGGAGGCTGCCGGGCGCGAGCCGGTCATGGCGCTGATGCCGGTGGCGGGCGATGTCGACTGCGTGCGTCGCGTCGGAGCTTGCCGAGGCCGGCCGCGCGATCCAGCGCGGGCTGGTCAGCCCGGACCGCACGACGCTGATCGCCTCCACCCATCGCTCTTACGCGATCGGCGAGAAGAGCGCGATGGGGCACGGGCGCCACCGATGCCGACGAGCTCATGGAACTGGTGCGCCAGCAGGGCAAGCGAGTCATCCTGTTCGACATGGACGCGACCGCCGAGCGCCACCACGCGGTGATCAGCGCGGTGCTGCTGGGCGCGATCTGCGGGGCGCGGCGTGCTGCCATTCCCGAAGCAGGCGTTCATGGACGCGATCACCCACGGCGGCCTGGCGGTGAAGACCAACCTTGCCGCCTTCGAGGATGCCTGCCAGCAGGCACAACGCGGCGGCAGTGAGGTGCCGGCGCACGCCACCGGCGCACCACTTCCCGCAGTTCCCGCCCAGGCGCGCACCCCGCGCCTGCAGCCGCTGCTCGAGCGCGTCCACCGGCTGCCGCAGGCGCTGCAGCCGCTGGTGCTCGAAGGCGTGCGGCGCACGCTGGATTACCAGGACGCGGACTACGCAGCTCTTTACCTGGCGCGCGTGGAAAGCGCTCGCGGCGCTGGAGACCGGCGGCAGCACTGCCCTGGCCGAGGCGACTGCGCGCGGGCTGGCGCTGTGGATGAGCTTCGAGGACACGATCCGCGTGGCGCAGCTGAAGACCCGCGGCTCGCGCTTCGAGCGCGTGCGCGAGGAGATCCGCGCCACTCCCGGGCAGCTGTTCGGCATCACCGAGTTCATGAAGCCGCGCGTGGCGGAGATCGCCGGCACGATGCCCGCGGGCCTGGGCGCCTGGGTGCTGAAGTCCCCCGGGCGCAGCGCTTGCTCGGGCGCTTTACCGGCGGGCGGCAGGTGCGCACCCGGACCCTGCAGTGGCTTCCTGCTGCTCTACGCCCTTGCCGGCATGGCGCGCTGGCGCCGCTCGACCCTGCGCTTCCGCGAGGAGAATGCCCGCATCGAGGCCTGGCTCGCACGCATCGCAGCCCTGGCCACCGGCGACTACGCGCTGGCCGTCGAGCTGGCGCGCGCCCAGCGGCTGATCAAGGGCTACGGGGAGACCCACGAGCGCGGCTGGCGCAACTTCAGTGCGCTGGTCGCGCAGCTGGAGGTGATGGGTGCGCGCGCGGATGGCGCCCAGGTGTTCAGTCGCCTGCAGGCCGCAGCGCTCGCGGACGAGGAGGGCGTGGCCCTGGCGCGCGAGCTCCAGTCACTCGCTGGCAACGCCGTGCACGCATAACCTTTTCAGCTGATTGCGCGCGGCGCGGCACATGACATGATGGCGCTGGCCCTTCATGGGCCGTGCCTGGGGGGCCGCGATGACCGCCGATGACCTTATCGAGATGGAGCAGATCAAGCGCGTGAAGTACCGCTACTTCCGCGCGCTGGACACCAACGACTCCCGGCTGCTGGCGACACTCTTTACGCACGACGTGACCGCGCGGTTCGTGGGTGGCAGCTACGACGTGACGGTCGAGGGCAGGGCGAGGCTGCTGGAGTTCCTGGCGGCATCGGCCAGTACCGACAGGGTCATGAACCACAACGGCCATCACCCGGAGATCGACCTTACGGGCGCGG
The DNA here is from genome assembly GCA_963703025.1 of uncultured Pseudomonadota bacterium. GTDB lineage: Bacteria > Pseudomonadota > Gammaproteobacteria > Steroidobacterales > Steroidobacteraceae > 13-2-20CM-66-19. The sequence goes on from OY969778.1 coordinate 1,857,804, forward strand.
CGACCGCGGAAGGGCTGTGGTACCTGAATGACTGGACCTACAGCTTCGAGCAGAGGCGCATCACGCGCGGCTCCGCCATCTACCGCGATCGATACCTCAAGGAGGCCGGTGCCTGGAGGATCAGCCATACCGGCTACGAGCGCGTGTTCGAGGTGGTCGAGGACGACGTGCCGCCACCGAATTTCACCGCCAACCTGCTGGCGCAGGGCGGCCTCGGGGCCTGACGCCGCATCTCAAGCCAGTCCAAGGGGAACTCAATGACCGCCGATGACCTTGTCGAGATGGAGCTGATCAAGCGCGTGAAGTATCGCTACCTGCGCGCGATGGACACCGGGGACTTTGAGCTGATGGCAACCCTGTTCACCCCGGAGGTCACCGCGCGCTTCGTCGGCGGCAGCTACGATGTCACCGTCGAGGGCAAGGCGAAGCTGCTGGAGTACCTCGAGGCTTCCGCCAACGCGGACGTGGTCATCAACCACAATTGCCACCACCCGGAGATCGATCTCACAGGTCCGGGGGCCGCTGCCGGGCTGTGGTACCTGCAGGACTGGTATTACAACCGCGCGCAGCAGCGCACGGTGCGCGGCGCCGCGTTCTATCGCGACCGCTACCGCAAAGAGGACGGCACCTGGAAGATGTGCCACACCGGCTACGAGCGGGTGTTCGAGGTGGTCGAGGACAACGTGCCGCCGATCCACTTCACCGCCAACGTCCTGGGACAGCGCGGCCGCAGGGCCTGACCCGTTCGCCGGCGCTCCTATGGCGCAGCCGCGAGCTCCGCTTGCAGCCAGCGCGTAAACGCGGCCCGCAGTGGCTGCGTGCTGCGCCCGCCGCCTTCCAGCAGCAGGTACTCCCCGAAGGGCACGCGCGTGCGGCCGATCTCCGCAAGCCGCCCAGCCTTGAGTTCCGCCTCGATGAACACGGCACTGCCCAGGGCTACCCCCTGGCCACGCTCGGCCGCGGCGAGCGCCAGCGAGTAGTCCGTGAAGTGCAGGTGCCGCGCCTGCTCGAAGCCGGGCAGCCGGGCCGCGGTGAACCAGCTGCGCCAGGCCTCGCCGTCATCGTCGTGCAGCAGCCGGTGGCCGAGCACCGCGCTGTCCTGGTTCCACTGCCGCGGCCTGGGCCTGCGGCCGGCGATGACCGGCACGCCCTCGAGGCTCAGGAGGCGGCGGTAGCGACCGCGCGGCCGGCGCGCAGCGCTCGCCACGTAGCGGATGGCAATCTCGGCATCCTGGCCCAGTACGCGCAGTTCGTCCGTGGTCTCCAGCTGCAGCTCGATCCTTGGCTGGGCTGCGGAGAATCGTCCCAGGCGCTCGAGCAGCCAGCGCGCCGCGAAGGCAGGCTCGGCGGAGACCCGCAGTCGCTGGGCGCGCGCGCCGCGCACCGCCGCCACCGCGCGGTGGATGCTGAGGAAGCCGGCGCTTAACTCCCGCGCAAAGTTGCGTCCGGCATCGGTAAGCGTGACGGCGCGGTGCATGCGCACGAACAGGTTCTGGCCGAGGTCCGCCTCCAGTGCGCGCACGTGGCGGCTGATGGCCGACTGGGTGACGTTGAGTTCACGCGCCGCCTCGGTGAAGCTCAGGCGCCGCGCGGTGGCCTCGAAGGCACGCAGGGCAAGCAGTGATGGGAGGCGATGCGGGCGCATGCAACTCGCATGAGTCTAAGTCATCCGAAGTGCACCGACAAATCGTTTGTCGCCGCACAGGCGATGGGTTGCAATGCCTCATGGACCGCAGCAGGCAAAACCCGATGGACTTCTACACGGCAAGCGTCGCGATGCTGTGGACGACGGCGATGCGCGGGCCCGCCGCGGCGCGGCCGCGCTCGCGGCGCGAGGCTGCGCTTGCCTGGGCAGCAGATGGCCCCGGGGCCGGCGCGTACGGGGCTAGTGAGTCTGCTGCGTGCCTATCGACTTCGCCATCTGCGACCCCATCTCCGAGATCTGCATGACGTTCTGCGCGCGGGTGCCGTAGAGGGACTTCAGCAGTGCCTTGTCCCAGGGGCTCATGCCCTCGAGCGGGGCGGCGCTGGGCTGGTTGAACAAGCGCAGCACCGAGGGTGTGGAATCGATGGTGTGGTCGAGGTTGATCTGGGCGAGCCCGACCATCGCGGCGTAGTCGGACAGCTGCCCCATGTTGATGCCCGCCACGCGGTTGCGGTCAACGATGATGATCGCGGTGTTGATGGAGTGGGTGACGGCCAGGGTGAGCCGGGAATTGGGCAGCCGGTTGGTGGGCCAGTCCGCCAGCAGCGCGGGGTTGGGGACCCCCAGTGTGCCGCCGAAGGTCGGGCCGCCGGCGGTCAATACCGCGACCAGGTACAGGCCCGGGGTGGCATCGCCAATGTCCCGCCAGTTGTACCAGACACGAATCGGCCGCTGGCTCATCATGAAGTGCTGCAGGCCGCCCGGACCGTTGTGCGTGTCGAACAGCCCTGGGCGCTTGCTGCGCAGTTCGGCCAGGATGCGATCCGCCTGCGAGCTGACGATCACGAAGAAGTTCGCCGTGCACTTCTCAGGCGCGAGCGGTGCGCCCGCGTCGTGCACAGCCTGGGAAATCCGCTGCAGCACGAACTCACCCGCATCGCGCGGTAACCCGGCCACCAGCGGGCACACCGCGGTGTCCCAGCGCATCAGCGACTCGCCGAACTCGTGGACCACCGCGCTCTTGGCGAAGTGGTCGGCCTGCTGCTGGATATCTTCGTGGGTGCCCTGGATGACCACCGCCGGCGTGTCCGCGGCGATGGCGTGCGAGGGTGCGGCAAGGGCGCCGAGCACCAGGCAGGGCAGTGCCAGCAGCCAAAGGCTGCGCCTGCGGCGGGTGCTGTAAAAAATTGTTGCCGACGTACGAGTGTGGGATTTCATGCGGATCCCCCGTCGAGTGGAGCGTTGATATTAGGCCGCGCAGATGCGCCCGACAAGCCGCCCCGGTGGGGACGGACGCGTTCCCTGGCAGATCAGAACAGCGCCCACAGCACTTGCAGCACGCCCCACAGGGAGATCGCCCATACCAGGGTGCGCAGGTAGGGGATACCGATGATGTATACCGGCAGGTAGACGAGGCGGGCCCAGAAATAAACCATCGCACCCAGCGCGGTGTGCGCCGAGTTGGCCTTGATGAGCACGACCGCCAGCACCGCGGCGGCGAAGAACGGGAACGTCTCCAGGAAATTGCGGCTGGCACGGTGGGCCCGCGAGGCCGCGCCGGTCAGGGGCTTGGTGGCGCCGTCGCGATTGCCGACGTTCCAGCCGAGGCCGCGCTGCGCGGTGCCGAGCGTGGCGGCCACGAGCACGTAAACGATCCCGAGTGCGATCGACCAGGCGAGATACTTCAGTTCTGCAGTCATGGCGGCCCCCTTCAGCCTGAGCGTACGCGCTGGGGTGCTAATTGGACACAGACTTTGCCGGGGAGCAAGCGTTGGGAACGCGCCGCGCTGGCGCGAGGGGGAATCGCCTGATGAGGCTTGCGCCGGTCCCGGCGCGGCTTACTTCTTGAGGACCTTGCGACCGGGCTTGTTATCCTGGTTGTACGGGTCGTAGCCGCCGCCGGTGCTCGGGTCCGGCGCGATCCGCAACTCCTCGTCCTTCGGGTCCTCGAACTTCAGGTCCGCGACCTCCAGCTTGCGCAGCATCCGCGTGGTGCTGTCGATCGCATGCTTGCCGGTCTGCTTCACCCAGTCCCAGACCGCATTGCCACGGTCGTCGTGGACCACCTTGCCGGTGGCCCCATCGCCGCCACTGCGTGCCGCAGGGGCCGCCGCCGACGTCCGCGCCGGGCTACCCGAGGCAGTCGGGCGCGCCGGCGGGACTGCCGATCGCGCTGTGGAAGGCACGCCGGGTCGCGGCGCGGGTTTGGGGATCTTCGGGTCGGTCATGGTTCCGCGCCCCACAAGCGGGCCAGTAGACAGGTGATTCCTGACTTACCTTATAGCGGCAGTGGCGGGGTCCGGGCTGATCCGCAACCGGAAAGTGTGCAGGTGGTCACAGTCGCAGGGGGTGCTTCGGGCGCAAGGCGCCAGATGGCGCGCCCCTGCCTGCCGTGGCAGGGTGCGTTGAGCGTGCCGCTGCCTACCCGTGCGGCGGCGGTCATAAGTTCTCCTAATCGGGCCGTGAGAATCGCTCAGTGGCCGGATCGGTGCGCGCTTCCTACGCTCACCTCCCGCGCATGACTGCCAGGGAATCACCGTGAAGCTGAAACTGCTCAAGTGCGACTGGGGAATGGAGTACCTGGGCGACGCCGAGTCGCGGCTGCGTGCCTATGCGGCGGCCGGCTATGACGGCGTCGAGGCGGGCTTCATCGACATGGAGTCGGGTCGGCTGCGCGCCCTGCTGCAGGAACTGCAACTCGAGCACGTGGCCATGGTGTTTGCGCGTGACGAGCAGGAGTTCCGCGAGCAACTGCCGCGCGTGCGACGCCTCGGGCCGCTCCTCGTCAATTGCCATGCCGGGCGCGACCATTTCGGCTTCGAGCGCGGCCTCGCGTTCTTCAGGAGCGTGCGCTCAATGGCCCAGGATGCGCTCGAGTGCGAAGTGGTGTTCGAGACCCACCGACAGACGCTGCTGTATGCGCCGTGGACAACCCGCCGGTATCTGGAGGCGATGCCGGACTTAAGGCTCACCGCGGACTTCAGTCACTTCACCTGTGTGTCCGAGTCCGACATGCAGGCACTGCAGCACGCGGTGCCACGACCAAACGACCCGGACCGGCTCGGCGTCGAGCCTCGCGACGACCCGGTGCTCGCAGCGTGCATGGATGCCGCCATCCGCGCTGCGCGCCACATCCATGCGCGCGTGGGCTGGTCGCAGGGGCCGCAGGTCGCAGACCCGACGCGCGGCGGCGGCCTTACGTGGACGCAGCGCTTCGAGGGCTGGTGGGATCGCATCATCGAGAACTGCCTGGGCGAGGGACGCGAATTCCTGACCATCAACCCGGAATTCGGGCCGCCGCCCTATGCGCCGGCCCACCCGCAGGGTGAGGCGCCGTTCATCAATGTGTGGGACGTGTGCCTGTGGATGACGCAGCGCTTCCGCGAGCGCTGGGAGACCCGACTTGGCGCGCCGCCCGCGCCAGGAGTTCAAGTGAGCTAGCCGTGTGCCAGCGGTCGCAGGTCCGCGGCCACCGCGGCCAGAGACTCCACGCGCGCCCAGTCACCGCGTGCCACCGCGTCCGCCGGGGTGAGCCAGGAGCCGCCAACGCACAGAACGTTCGGCAGCCGCAGGTACTCGCCTGCGTTCTCGACGGTGATGCCACCGGTCGGACAGAAGCGCACGTGCGGGAAGGGGCTGCTGAGCGCGCGCAACATCTGGACGCCCCCGGCGGCTGTGGCGGGGAAGAACTTCAGGTACGAGTAGCCGGCCTCCAGCGCCACCATCAGTTCCGAAGGGGTGGCCACGGAGGGCAGGTAGGGCAGCGCTACCGTGCGCGCCTGCGCCAGCAGCGGGGCGGTCGCGCCCGGGGAGACCGCAAATGCGGCGCCGGCATCCGCCGCCGCCCGCAGGTCGTCCATGCTGAGCACGGTGCCGGCGCCGACCATCATCTGCGGCACCTGGCGTGCGATCGCCGCGATGGCCTTCAGACCCTGGTCATTGCGCAGAGTCACCTCGATGACGTGCACGCCGCCGCGCACCAGAGCCTGCGCCAGTTCGACCGCCGTCGCGGCGTCGGCCAGGGTAACGACCGGGATGACCGGGGACACCCTCAGGAAGGCTGGCGGCGCCTGGCCTGTCATGTATGTTCCGTGAGCATCGCAGGGCATTCTGGCATGCAGTTTGACGGTGCGGCCAGTGCGCTACGCACGCAAGCCCTCGCGGCACATGACCTTTTCTAATCCCCCGCCATCACTATCTCTCATTTGGCGCTGATTGCGGCCATTGCTTACTCTCACCGGCAAGCGGGGTAAACCGGATGCGCACGGCTGGCGGGCAGTTGGGATCCGTGCCTGCACGTAAGCGTCTGGAGACTTTCCCAAGTGACTGAGCGGGCCCGCGGCCAGCCGATCGACTGGTACTGGATTCCCATCGAGCGCGCCGCGCTCGCGCAATTGTCGCGTCGCAGCGATGCGCGCGGCGCCGCGCAGACCCTTGGCTTCCTCGCAATCCTCGCCTGCACCGGATCGCTTGCCTATTTCTCCGGCACGCACTGGCCCTGGTACGTCAGCGCAGCGCTGCTGCTGGTGCACGGCAGCTGCTGGGCCTTCCTGAGCAACGCCTTCCACGAGTTCAGCCACGGCACGGTGTTCGCGAGCAAGCCACTGAACCGCTTCTTCCTCGGGGTCGTCAGCTTCCTGGGCTGGAACAACCCCGTGTTGTTCTGGACCAGCCACACAGAGCACCACAAGTTCACGCTCTACCCGGCGGACGACCTGGAGATATCGCTGGAGGCGGGTATCAGCGTCGGCCAGTTCCTGCGCTTCGCGCTCGTGAATCCCCAAGGGTTCGCACGCACGCTGTACAACCACACCCGCTATGGGCTCGGGCGCATGCGCGGGGAGTGGGAGCAGCGACTGTTCCCGGCCGCGAACGTCGTGCTGCGCCGTGACCTTGCCCGCTGGTCATGGGGGCTGCTCGGTGGCCACGCCCTGCTGGTGGCGGTCGCGCTGTACTTGCACCTGTGGATGCTGCCGGTGGTGGTCACGCTTGCGCCGTTCTACGGACGTGGTATCCAGTGGTTATGCAACGAATCGCAGCACATGGGCCTGCCGGGAAATGTCCCGGACTTCCGGCTGTGCAGCCGCACCATCTACCTGAACCCGCTGCTGCAGTTCATGTACTGGCACATGAACTACCACACCGACCATCATATTTATGCCGCCGTGCCGTGCTACCGGCTGGCCAGCCTGCACCGGCTGATCCGGGCCGACCTGCCGGCCTGTCACCGCGGCCTGCTCTCGGTGTGGCGCGAGATCGCCGCAACCCTGCGGCGACGGGCGACAGAATCTGGCTACCAGTTCATCGCCGAGCTGCCGCCGCGCCGTCGGCGCGTGCCCGCCGCACGCGCGGCCTGAGCCACCCGGGAGCAAGCTCATGAACCGCTACCGGCAGGACCCCGAGGCGATCCGCGCACTGGTGCGCCCCGATGCGGTGCACCGCGACGTGTACCTAAGCCAGGAGCTGTTTGACCTGGAGATGGAACGCCTGTGGCGCGACACCTGGATCTACGTCGGCCACGACAGCCAGGTCCCGTCCCCGGGGGACTACTACACGACCGAGATCGCGCGCCAGCCGATCATCCTGCTGCGCGACGAGCAGGGCGTGGTACGGGTGCTCATGAACCGCTGCGCCCACAAGGGCGCGCGCCTGGTGAGCGCCACCAGCGGGCACTGCGAGAACAACCTGTTGCGCTGTCCGTACCATGGCTGGACGTACCGGCTGGACGGCTCGATCCGCACGATTCCGCTCAAGGGCGCGTACGAGGGTACCGCTCTGGCTGACACGGCCAACGGCCGCGGCGTCGCCTCGCCGCCGGCGGTGGTCAACTACCGCGGCTTCGTGTTCACGCGCATGAACCCCAAGGGCCCGGGGTTCGAGGAGTACTTCGGCGCCTCGCTCACCTCGATCGACAACCTCGTGGACCGCTCGCCCGAGGGCAGGCTCGAGGTCGCAGGCGGCGTGCTGCGCTACATGCACGACAGCAACTGGAAGATGTTCGTCGAGAACCTGAACGACACCATGCACCCGATGGTGGCGCACGAGTCCTCCGCCGGCACTGCCAAGAAGCTGTGGGCGGACAAGCCGGAGGGCGACGCCCAAGCCCATGGCCATCGAGCAGTTCCTGCCGTTCGTCAACGGCTACAAGCTTCTTCGACAAGATGGGCGTGCGCATCTACGACAACGGCCACAGCTATACCGGCGTCAACTACTCGATCCACTCCAACTATGCCGCGGTGGGTGAGTACGAGACGCAGATGGAAGAGGCGCTACGGCGACCGAGCGCGCGCGCGCCATCCTCGGCGAGGTGCGGCACAACACCGTCTACTACCCGAGCCTGACGATCAAGGGCGCGATCCAGGCGATCCGCGTGGTGCGGCCGATCGCGGCCGACACGCACGCTGATAGAGAGCTGGACCTTCCGCCTGGCCGGGGCGCCCGCGCAGCTGCTGCGCCGCACGCTGATGTACACGCGCCTGATCAATTCGCCGACCTCGGTGGTCGGTCACGACGACCAGCAGTGCTATCGCGCCATCCAGGAGGGCCTGCATAGCCGAGCGGCAATGAATGGGTGAGCCTGCACCGCAACTACATCCGCCGCCGAGGGCGAGCAGCTGGCCGGCAACTACAACGGCACCAGCGAGGTGTCCATGCGCGCGCAGTACCGTACCTGGCGCGCGCTTCATGAGCGGTGGATCCTCTTCGTGACAGCCACGGATGAGCAGGCGCTGGCACGACTTCGTGTACGCCGAGGCGCGACTGGTGGACGAGAAGCGCTTCGACGAATGGTATGCAGCTGTTCACTGAGGACGCGTACTACTGGATGCCGCTCACCCGCGGCCAGCCGGACGGGCAGGACCACACCTCGCTTCTCTACGAGGACAAGCTGCTGCTGTCCGTGCGCATCGAGCGGCTGAAGAACCCACACTCGTTCTCGCAGCAGCCGCCGAGCTTCTGCCAGCACGTGCTGCAGGCCCCGCAGCTTGAGTCCGCAGGCGCGGATGGCGCCTCGTGGGTAATGCGCACGCCGTTCACCTACGTGGAGTCGCAGCGCGACACGCAGCTGCTGCTTACAGGTGTCAGCTGGCTGCACGTGGTGCAGCTGGCGGGGAGGTTGCGCATCCGGCTGAAGAGAGTGGAACTGGTCAACTGCGACGCGGCACTTCCCTCGATCCAGCTGTTCCCGTGACGCAGGCCGCCACGCCGCCCGGCGCACGCACCGTCGCTGAGGCATTCGCGTCTAGCGCGGCACGTTACCCACAGAATGACTTGCTCGAGGTGCTGCCCGGGGTCGCAGCGGCCCTTGGCGTGCAGGCGCGCACCTGGACCTACGCGCAGGCGCAGGCCGAGGTCGTGCGACTGCGCGGCGGCTACGCCGCGGCCGGCTACGGCCATGGGCACCGCGCCGGACTGCTGCTGCTCAACCGGCCCGAGTTCCTGTTCCACTTCATCGCGCTGAACGGCCTCGGGGTCTCGGTGGTGCCGCTCAGCCCGGACTGGCGCGCCGCGGAACTGGAGTACCTGATCGGTCACAGCGAGATCTGCGTGGCAGCGGCTATCGAGGCAGGCGTTGATGCCCTGCGCCAGGCCGCGGCGCGCTGCGGACGCACCCTTGCGCTCACCGATCCAGCAGGTGCGCTCGTGCCCCAGGCACCGTCACCACCGCCACAAGGGCAGCGCGCCCCCGACGAGGACACCGAGTGCGCGCTGCTCTACACCTCCGGGACCACCGGGCGGCCCAAGGGGTGCGTGCTGCCGAACGAGTACTTCCTGTGCGCGGCGGGCTGGTACACCGGGGTCGGGGGCCTGTGCGAAGTGCGGCCGGGCGTGGAGCGCATGCTCACGCCGCTGCCGATGATGCACATGAACGCCATGGCCTTCTCGACCATGTGCATGATCCGGCGGGCGGCTGCCTGGTGCTGCTCGACCGCTTCCACCCGCGCAGCTGGTGGGACAGCGTGCGCCAATCGCGGGCGACGATCGTGCATTATCTGGGCGTGATGCCCGCCATGCTGCTCGCCGACGCACCGGATCCCAGGGATCGCGGCCACCACGTGCGCTTCGGCTTCGGTGCCGGCGTCGACCGGCGCCACCATGCGCCGTTCGAGGAGCGCTTCGGCTTCCCGCTGCTGGAGGCCTGGGCCATGACCGAGACCGGCGCGGGCGCGGTGCATCATCGCCAACCGTGAGCCACGCTACGTCGGCACGTCCAGCTTCGGCACGCCCGGCGACGATGTGGAGGTCCGCATCGTCGATGAATCCGGAGCTGAGGTCGCAGCCGACACGCCCGGTGAACTGCTGGTGCGGCACGCCGGCGACCGACCGCGCTACGGGTTTTCTCCGGCGCTACCTGAAGGACGAGGAAGCCACGCGCGCGGCCTGGGCAGGACGGCTGGTTCCACACCGGCGACCTGGTGCACGCGCGACCCCGAGGGCGACATGCGCTTCGTCGACCGCCGCAAGAACGTGATCCGCCGCAGCGGCGAGAACATCTCGGCGGTCGAGGTGGAGGCGTGCTGGTGCAGCACCCACAGGTGCGTGCGGTGGCAGTCACCGGCGTGCCCGATGCGGTGCGCGGCGACGAGGTGCTGGCCTGCATCGTGCCGCACGGCGCGGTTGCGGACCCGAAGCAGCTTGCCGCGGAACTTGCCGCCCTGTGCCGCGAGCGGCTTGCCTACTACAAGGCGCCCGGCTACGTCGCCTTCCTGGCGGCGCTGCCGCTGACGCCAACCGAGAAGATGCAGCGCGCAGACCTCAAGGTGCTGGGGCAGCAGCTGCTCGAGCGGTGCGAGTGCATCGACCTGCGGCCGCTCAAGCGGCGCGAGCCCGCGTGAGCCGCACAGGTTATGCAGGCGTGGCGGTCGCGGTCCCCGTGACCGTGCCGTACGTGCGCTACTCGATCCGCAGCGCCCACTGGTTCATTGCCCGGGCGCTGGCGGCGCTGCTCAAGGCGTCCGGGCTGCGCAAGGACGACGTCGACGGCATGTGCGTCTCGGGGTTCCTGCTGTTTCCTGACACCGCGGTAGGGCTCACGCAGCACCTGGGGGTGAGCCCGCGCTGGCTGGACCACATCCCGATGGGCGGGGCGTGCGGGGTCGTGGCGCTGCGGCGCGCGGCGCGCGCGGTGCAGGCCGGGGATGCAGACATCATCGCCTGCGTGGCCGGCGACACCAACCACGTCGACTCGTTCCGCAACACCATCGCAAGCTTCAGCCAGTTCGCGCGCGATGCGGTCTACCCCTACGGTTCCGGCGGCCCGAACGCGAGCTTCGCGTTCCTCACCGACTACTTCATGCGCTCCACCGGGGCCACGCGCGCGGACTTCGGCAAGCTATGCGTGGCGCAGCGCGACAACGCGCTGCAGTTCCCGCACGCGCTGTTCAAGAAGCCGCTGACGCTCACCGAGTACCTGGACGCCCGGCCGATCGCAGAACCGCTGCACCTGTTCGACTGCGTCATGCCGTGCGCGGGAGCGGAGGCATTCCTGGTCATGAGCCAGGAGCGCGCCCGCGCGCTCAAGCTGCCGTTCGCGCGCCTCTTGGGCACCATCGAGCGCCACAACGCCTTCCCGGACGATCCCATCCAGATGCGCGGCGGCTGGGCGCTGGACCGCGATGACCTGTACGCGCAGGCGGGCGTGGGGCCCGCGGACATGGACCTGGTCGAGCTCTATGACGACTACCCGGTGATCACGGCGATGCAGCTGGAGGACCTGGGGTTCTGCGCCAAGGGCGCTGTGGTGCAGCTGATCCGTGACAACACGTTCACGGTGGACGGCTCGCTGCCGCTGAACACCTGCGGCGGCCAGCTCTCGGTGGGGCAGGCCGGTGCCGCCGGGGGATACCTCGGGCTCACCGAGTGCCTGCGGCAGCTCACCGGTGCGGCGCTGGGCGCGCAGGTGCAGCATGCGCGCCACGGACTGGTCAGCGGCTTCGGCATGATCAACTACGACCGCGGCCTGTGCAGCGGTGCCGCGGTACTCGGGAGTGGCACGTGACGCAACCGATCGGGCGCCCGAGGCGCAAGAACCCGGTGCTGCGCACGCCGCAGCCGGTGCTGCCGCCCGGGACGCGCAGCCGCGTGGCACTGGGAATGACCGCCGCGGCCGCGGAGGGGCGGTTCGCGCTGCAGGTCTGCGGGGACTGTGGCGCGGTGCAGTACCCGCCACGGGAGGCCTGCCACCGGTGCCTGGGCGACGTGCTGCCGTGGCGCGAGCAGGCCGGTGGCGGGGAAGTGATCTCGCAGACCGTGCTCGCCACGAGCCACGACACTTTCTTCCGTGAGCGGCTGCCGTGGCGATTGGGGATGGTGAAGCTTGACTGCGGCCCCACGCTCGTCGTGCACCTGCACGGGGACGTGGCCGCACCTCCGGTGCGCGTGCGCGTCGGCGCGCGACTGGACAAGGCCGGCATGGCCGTTCTCGTTGGCTTTCCGGATAGGGACGTACCGAACATGGCAGATGACAGACAGTTGCGCGAGATGACCTGCGACCCGCAGTACCGCCGTGTGCTGGTGACCGATGGCAAGACCGCAGTCGGCCAGGCGCTGGTGCGCGGGCTCATCGCGGCCGCGGCGGAGCAGGTGTGGGTCGGGCACGCGGAGCCGTGGAAGAAGCTGCCGGGCCTGGCCGAACTCGGCCAGCTGCCGAAGGTGACGCTCGTGCCGCTGGACGTCACCGATGCGCGCTCGGTGAAGGATGTCGCCGCGCAGCTGGGCGCGAAGGTCGACATCCTGGTGAACAACGTCGAGGTGCACCGCGCCCACGGCATCGCCTCGCGCCACGGCACCGAGGTGGCGCGCGCGGAGATGGACGTCAATTACCTGGGCCTGCTGCGCCTGGCGCAGGAGTTCGGCCCGGTGATGCGCGCACGCGGCGCGGACGGGCAGTCCAGCGCCACCGCCTGGGTGAACGTGCTGTCGATCTTCGCCCTGAGCAACTTCCCCGCGCACGGCACCTACTCGGCCTCCAAGGCGGCAGCCCTCTCGCTGGCGCAGTGCCTGCGCGCTGAAATGCGCCCGGCGGGCCTCCGCGTGATCAACGTGTTCCCGGGACCTGTCGACGATGAGTGGAACCAGCTGCTGCCGCCGCCCAAGCTCGCCCCCGAGGCGCTGGCGCGCGCGGTGGTCGGCGCGCTGCGCGACGGGGTGGAGGACGTATACCCGGGGGATGTCGCCCAGGAGTGGCTGGCGCGTTTCCGCGAAAGCCCGAAGGTGCTCGAACGCGAACTGGCCGGCGGCTGAACAGGAAGGCGCGATGGATGAACGCAGGGCGATAGTCACCGGTGGCAGCACCGGTATCGGGGTGGCGATCTGCCGTTCGCTGCTTGACCAGGGCTATGAGGTAATTTCGCTGTCGCGGCGGGCCGCAGGAGTGAGTGCACCTAAGCTGCGCTCGGTGCTGGTCGACCTGTCGGACACCAGGGCCACGCAACAGGCGGCGGCCGAGGTTGCAGCGCAGGGTCCGGTGACCACCATCGTGCACAATGCCGGCGCGATCCTCGAGAAGCCGCTCGAGGAAGTGCGCCTGGAGGACATCGACACCCTGGCGCACCTGCACCTCAGTGCCGCGGTGATCCTCGTGCAGGCGAACGTGGCGGCGATGCGCAAGGCCGCGTTCGGGCGTGTCGTGCTGATCTCCTCGCGCGCGGTGCTGGGGCTGGCCAAGCGCACCGCCTACGCCTCGACCAAGGCCGGCATGATCGGGCTGGCGCGTACCTGGTCACTGGAACTCGGGGCCGCTGGTGTCACGGTGAACGTGGTGGCGCCCGGGCCGATCGAGGAGACCGAGATGTTCGATGCCGTCATCGACAAGGCAAGCCCGCGGCGCGCCGCCCTTGCGCAGTCGATCCCGGTGCGGCGCCTGGGGGTGCCCGCGGATGTCGCGCGCGCGGTGATGTTCTTCGTCGATCCTGCGGCCGGGTTCGTGACCGGGCAGACGCTGTACGTATGCGGTGGCGCTTCCGTGGGAAGCCTCGCGCTGTGAGGCGCGCAAGGGGAGTGATGCGATGAGTACCGGAACACTGGCGACCCTGGTGGCACAGCTTGCCCAGGGCCGCATCAGGATCGTCGACCTGACGCAGACACTGTCACCGCAGTTCCCGCAGATCGTGCTGGCGCCGGAATGGGGCAGGCGGCACCGTTTCGCCTCGAGGAGGTGTCGCGCTACGACGAGCGCGGGCCGGGCTGGTACTGGAACAACTTCTCCTGCGGCGAGCACACCGGCACCCACTTCGACGCGCCGATCCACTGGATCTCCGGCCGGCGACCTGCCCGGGAACTCGGTGGACACGCTGCCGCTGAACGACCTGATCGGCGCCAGCCTGCGTGATCGACTGCTCGCGCGAGGCGGCCGCCGATGCCGACTTCCTGCTCACCGCTGATCACATCCGTGCCTGGGAGCAGGTGCACGGCCGCATCCCGCCGCGTGCCTGGGTGCTCATGCGCACCGACTGGTCCAAGCGCCACGACCCGGCGCAGTACCAGAATTTCGACGAGGAGGGGCAGCACACCCCCGGACCTGCCACCGACGCGGTGCGCTTGCTGGTCGAGGAGCGTGACGTGATTGGCTTTGGCTCCGAATCCATCGGCACCGATGCCGGCCAGGGCTTGCACCTGAAGCCGCCGTACCCGTGCCACTACTTCATGCACGGCAACGGCAAGCACGGCCTGCAGTGCCTGACCAACCTCGACCTGCTGCCCCCGCAGGGCGCGGTCATCATCTGCCCGCCGCTGAAGATCCGGCAGGGCTCGGGCAGCCCGTTGCGCGTGCTCGCCCTCATCGAGCCCTGAGGCTCAGGCCAGTTCGAGTCCCGCGCGGCTGACGGTCACGGTGCGGCCGCTGGCGGCCGCCTGCTCGGCGGCGAGGATCATGGCGAGCGAGCGGATGCCATCGACACCGGTGGCCGCCGGTGCGCTGGTGCCGTGGATTGCCGCATGGAAGCGCTCGATGCCGCGCTGGTAGCGACTGTCCTCGGATTCCACCGCGACCTCGGTCTCGGTGCCCTTGAGGCTGCGCACCAGGCGGCCGCGGTGCACCGGTCCCTTGCCCAGCACGTCGGTGCCGATGAGCGAGCCTTCGCTGCCGTGCACCTCCAGTCGCGAGCGACCGTGCGGGGCATTGAAGTCCGCGTACAGCTGCGCGAGCGCGCCGCCCTCGAAGCGATACGTGGCCATGATCACATCGTAGGCCCCGCCCGGGGGCATCACCGCACTGGTGGCCCCGAGCGCGCAGGCCTCCAGCGGCTCCTGGGCGAGCACGAAGCGCACCGCATCCGCGGTGTGCACCAGCACGTCCAGGCACACACCGGCCCCCGAGGCCGCATCGGTGCGCCGCCAGTCGCTATCGGCTACCCACGCCGGGTGGCTGGCAAGCACGGTGCGCGGGGTGCCGATGGCGCCGCGCGCGATCTCCTCGCGCATGGCGCGCAGGGTCACCGCGTTGCGCAGGTGGTGGTTAGTCGCCAGGAGCACGCCGGCCGCGCGGCAGGCGCGTGCCATCTCGAGCGCCTCCTCGAGCGTGATCGCCAGCGGCTTCTCGCACAGCACGTGCTTGCCGGCCGCGGCGGCGGCGAGCACCTGCCGCGGGTGGTGCTGGTTGGTGCTGCTGACATACACCGCGGTGATGTCCGGGTCCGCGAGCAGTGGCTCGAGGGCATCGTGCGCGCGCGGGATGCCGAACTCGGTGGCGAAGGCGCGCGCCAGCTGCAGGTCGTGGCTTGCGATCGCGAGCAGCTCGCCGTCGGGGCTGCCGCGGATGGCGCCCGCGACGCGCTGGCGCGCGATGTTGCTCGCCCCGATGAGTCCCCAGCCGATGCGTGTGCTCATGGTGTGCTCCCGGGTGCGGTGAGGCCGGCAGCGGCGAGTGCGAAGCCGCGTCGCTCGAGTGCCTCGAGCGAGCGCAGCTTGCCGGTGACCGCGAGCGCCTGCGCGCCACAGGGCACGCGCAGTTGCGGCGCCTGCTGGCGGATGGTGTCCAAGATGATGCGCGCGGCGTCGGCCGGGTCTGCGCCGGCGCCGGGCGCGGCGCGCCTCTTTGCCAGGCGCTCGAACTGCGGGTAGGCGGACGCCGTTGCCGGGGCAGAGCCTGCGGGCGCCAGTGCGGTGGCATAGGCGCCAGGCTCGATGAGCGCGACTGTGATGCCTGAGGGCTCGAGCTCGTAGCGCAGGCTTTCGCTGGCGCCCTCCAGGGCAAACTTGCTGGCCGCATAGGCGCCGTCGAAGGGCAGGCCGATGAGGCCCGACAGCGAGGACACCATGACGATGACCCCGCCGGGCGTGCCGCGCATGAGCGGCAGGCAAGTGCGCGTGAGGGCGATGGCACCGAAGAAGTTAACTTCCATCACCGCACGCAGGGTGCTCTCCGGAACCTCTTCCAGCGGGCCGGCGGTGAGGATCCCGGCATTGTTGACCAGCGCATCCAGCCGCCCGTGGCCGGCGGTGATGCTGGCAAGCGCTGCCCGGCGCGCCGCCTCGTCCGTGACGTCCAGGGCGAGCCAGTGGACTGCGCCGCCCGGAAGGCTCCCTTCAGGCGGTGCCGAGCGGCCGCCGGATCTGAACCCGGCGTAGACCACCCAGCCGGCAGCGGCGAGCGCGCGCACGGTGGCAAGCCCGATACCGCTGGCGGCCCCGCTCACCAGGGCCACCTTCGTGGCGTTCCCGGGAGCGCGGAGTCCTGCGGTCGTGTGCTGCATGCACGCCCCTGTTGCGATAGCGGAAGTGCCGGATTATCCCTTCCAGGTCAGCGCGCTGCACGCCGGCGCCATGACCTTTTCTAATCCGGGGAATCACTATCTCTCATTTGGCGGCCCATGGAGGGGCACCGTAGGCTGCATCCGATCAGGAACCGGCCGTGGTGTGCACGCGATCCGGACCCCCTGCCGGAGTAGATTTCCACATGACGCAAGTGTCAGGCGCGATGGCCCTGCTGCGCGGGCTGATCGCCCACGGCATCGACACGGTTTTTGGCCTTCCCGGGGGCCAGCTCGACCATTTCTTCGACGCGCTCTACCACGAGCAGGCACGGGTGCGCTTCATCGGCTCGCGCCACGAGCAGGGCGCGGCCTACATGGCCTTCGGCTACGCGCGCTCCACGGGCCGCCCTTCGGTGTACGCCGTGGTCCCGGGCCCCGGGGTACTCAACACCGCCGCGGCCCTGTGCACCGCCTACGCCTGCAACGCCCCGGTGCTGTGCCTCACCGGCCAGATCCCTTCCGGCTCGATCGGGCGCGGCTTCGGCGAGCTGCACGAGCTGCCCGACCAGCTGGCGACCCTGCGCACGCTCACCAAGTGGGCCGCGCGCATCGACTCGGTGGGGGCCGCGCCGGCGCTGGTGGCGCAGGCATTCCGCGAACTGACCCAGGGGCGACCGCGCCCGGTGTCGATCGAGATGGCCATGGACATCATGGGCGAGGAAGCCCGGGTGACCGAGGTCGCCCGCGCGCCGTCGAGCCCGCAGGCGCCGGACCCGGATGCGATTACGAAGGCCGCGCGCATGATCGCCGCGGCGCGCGCGCCGATGATCTACGTCGGTGGCGGGGCGGCGGAGGCACCCGCGGAGGTGCTGGCGCTCGCGGAATTGCTGCAGGCCCCGGTGGTCTCGTTCCGTTCCGGGCGCGGCATCGTCAGCGACGAGCACCCGCTGGGATTGACGCTGCCGGCAGGCCACCGACTGTGGCCCAGGGTCGATCTGGTCATCGGTATCGGCTCGCGCATGATGGAGCCGCTGCAGCACTGGGGCCTGCCGCCGGGACTCAAGGTCGTGCGCATCGATGTCGACCCGGCCGAGATCACCCGCACCGGGGTGCCTGATGTGGCGCTGGCCGCCGATGCGACGCTGACGCTGCGCGCCCTGCTGCCCGCGCTCGAGCGCGTGATCGACAAGCGCGCCAAGCCCGCCTTGGATGTTGCCGCCGCCAAGCAGGCGGTGGCGGGGGAGATCCAGCAGGTGCAGCCGCAGCTGTCATTCCTTGGCGCCATCCGCGGCGCGCTGCCGCGCGATGGCATCTTCTGCGACGAGATCACCCAGTGCGGCTTCGCCTCCTGGTACGGCTTCCCGGTGTACGCGCCGCGCCAGCACATCAACTGCGGCTACCAGGGCACGCTCGGCTACGGCTATGCGACCGCGCTCGGCGTCAAGGTCGCCCACCCGGATCGCGCGGTGGTGTCGATCGCCGGCGATGGCGGCTTCATGTTCAACGTCCAGGAGATGGCCACCGCCGCGCAGTACGGCATTGGTCTCAAGACGATCGTCTTCAACAGCAATAACTTCGGCAACGTGCAGCGCCAGCAGCGTGAGTGGTTCGGCAACCGCCTGATCGGCTCTGACCTGCGCAACCCGGACTTCGTCGCCCTGGCGGATGCGTTCGGGGTCGCCAGCCATCGCGCCCGCACGCCCGAGGAACTGGCGCGCGTGCTCGAGCGCACGCTCGGGGAACCCGGGCCGGCGCTGATCGAGGTGCCGGTGGGTGACATGGCCTCACCGTGGCGGCATATCATCCTGCCGCCACTGCCCGCGCGGGCAGCCGCGTGAGCGCACCCGTCGTCCGGCCCGGAGTTATGATGACAGCGGCCTACATTCCCGGTGAGCGTGCGATTGCAGGCGTGGCGGCCCCCCTGAAACTGTCCTCCAACGAGTCACCGCACGGGCCGGGACCGAAGGCCCTGGAGGCCTACGCGCGCGCGGCGGCCGAGCTGTTCCGCTATCCGAGCGGTTCCCAGGAGGAACTGCGGCGCGCGGTGGCCGAGGTGCACGGGCTGGAGCCGGCGCGCCTGGTGTTCGGCAACGGCTCGGACGAGGTGATCCAGATGCTCACCCGTGCCTATGTCGGCCCGGGGGACGAGGTGGTGCTGAGCGAGCACTGCTTCCTCATGTCGAAGGTGCACGCGCTCGCCCAGGGTGCAAAGGTGCAGGTGGCCCCGGAGCCGGACTACAACACCAGCGTCGATGAGATCCTGAAGCGGGTCACGCCGCGCACGCGCCTGGTCGCGCTCGCCTCGCCGAACAACCCCTGCGGCCGGCACCTGCCGCGCACGGAACTGGTGCGCCTGCACGCAGCCCTGCCCGAGGACGTGATCCTGCTGGTCGATGCGGCATACTCCGAATATGCCACCGCGGCCGACTATGACAACGGCACCGCGCTTGCGAGCACGGCGCCCAACGTCATGATGACGCGCACGTTCTCCAAGCTGTACGGGCTCGCAGGCCTCAGGGTCGGCTGGGGCTACGCCTCGACTGACATCGTCAGGGCGCTGGAGCACCTGCGCTCGCCGTTCAACGTCAACTCTGCCGCCCAGGCCGCCGCGGTGGCGGCGGTGAATGACCGCGAGCACGCCGCCTACGTGCGTGCCTACAACGATCGCGAGCGCGCGCGCCTGAGCCAGGCGGTGCGCGAGCTGGGCATCACCGTGGTGCCCAGCTCGGCGAACTTCGTGCTGCTGGTGTTCGGCGCCGAGCCGCGCACCGCGGCCGCCGCGCATGCGCACCTGCTGGCACGCGGCATCATCCCGCGCCCGGTGGGCGGCTCGCCGGCGAACTCCCTGCGCATCACCCTGGGGCTCGAGAGCGACAACGACGCGGTGCTGCGCGCCCTGCGTTCCTTCGTCGGCAGCTGATCGCCATGGGCGCACTGGTGGCCCCGGGCGCTGCGACGCGCCGCTTCCTGGAGGAACTCCACGGCCTGTACATCGACGGTCGCATGCAGTCCGCGGTCGGTGCCCAGCCCTGCAAGGTCTACAACCCCGCTGACGGGGAGCAGATCGGCGCCTACCTGCCGGCGGGACTTGCGCAAGTGGATGCGGCTGTCATGGCCGCACGGCGTGCGTTCCGCGAGAAGCGCTGGACCGCTCTTACCCCCAGTGCACGCAGCCGCAGCATGTGGCGCGTTGCCGAGCTTATCGAGCGCGACGCGCAGGAGTTCGCGGAACTCGAGACGCTCGACTGCGGCAAGCTCTTCAATGGCACGCTGCACGGGGACGTCGTGATCGCGGCCGAATCGTTCCGCTACCACGCCGGCTGGTGCACCAAGCTCGAGGGTGCAACTCCCGCGCCCACGCTCGCCGCGGCCGGTGAGTACGCCTGCTACACCCAGTACCAGCCCCTGGGGGTCGCGGTGCTGATCGTGCCGTGGAACGGCCCGCTGTCGATGGCCTGCTGGAAGCTGGCGCCCGCGCTCGCGGCCGGCTGCAGCGTGGTCATCAAGCCTCCCGAGAACGCCTCGCTGTCGCTGCTGCGCCTGGCGCGCACGCTGGACGAGGCAGGGATCCCGCCGGGGGTCGTGAACATCGTCACCGGCACGGGGGCGCTGGTGGGGGATGCGCTGACGCGCCACCCCCAGGTGAACAAGATCTCCTTCACCGGCTCCGGTGCGACCGGGCGCCGCATCCTTGACGCGGCCAACGCGGACCTCAAGCGCGTGACGCTGGAACTCGGCGGCAAGTCCGCAGCCCTGGTGTTCGCCGATGCGGACCTCGACAAGGCCGCCGACGGGGTCAGCTGCGGGATCTTCGGCAACTCAGGCCAGGTGTGCGTGGCGAGCTCGCGTGTCTACGTCGAGGCTTCCGTGTACGCAGCTTTCATGGAGCGGCTGGTGGCACGGGCGCGCGCGCTCAAGGTCGGTCCGGGCATGGATCCGGACAGCCAGATGGGACCTGTGATCTCAGCCGAGCACCTGCGCAGCATCGCCGACAAGGTGGCACGCGGCTGCGCACAGGGGGCGCGGGCGCTTACCGGAGGGCACGTGCTCGCCCGGCCGGGCTACTACTTCGAACCCACGATCCTCGCCAATGCGCCGGCGGACTCGGTGGTGCTGCGCGAGGAGATCTTCGGCCCGGTGCTGTGCGCCCAGCGGTTCGAGGACGAGGCACAGGCGGTCGGGCTTGCCAACGACACGCGCTTCCCGCTGGCCGGGAGCGTGTGGACGCGCGACCTGGCGCGCGCGCATCGCGTCGCCGCGGCGGTTGATGCCGGGCTCTTCTGGGTGAATGACCACGGGCGCCCGGATGTGGCGATCCCGTTCGGGGGCTTCCGCGAGAGCGGCATCGGCCGCGAGCACGGGCGGGTGAGCGTGGAGTCCTATACCGAGCTTAAGTCGGTGATGATTCGGCTTTGACTTCGGCGTTGTCGAGCGCGTTCAGGTCCGCCTGGGAGGTCGCCCCTTCAGCGATCAGCCAGTCGCGGAAGCCCGCGACGATCGGGTCGCGCACCGCGCCGCGCGAGCACACGACGAAGTAGCTGTAGCGCGAGGGGATGCTCAGGCTGAACGGCCGCACCAGTTCACCGCGCCGCAGCGCATCGACCACCAGGGCGCTGCGCGCGAGCGCAACCCCGGCGCCACTGATGGCCGCCTGGGTGACGAGATGGGAATGATTGAAGCCAGGACCGCGTTCCGCGTCGATGCCGGTCACCCCCGCCGCCTCCAGCCAGGCGCGCCAGTCGGTGACCATGACGTCGTGCACCAGGGTGTGGTGCCGCAGGTCCTCGGGCGTGCGCAGGGGCGCGGTCACGGTGATCAGCTGCGGGCTGCAGACCGGGAAGATCGACTCGGTGAGAAAGCGCACCGACTCGACGTCGGTCCAGTCGCCGTCACCGTAGCGGATGTCCAGGTCGACCACGCCCTTGGAGAGGGCATCGTCCTCGATGTCGCTGGAGAGGATGCGCACGTCGACGTTCGGGAACAGCTGCGAGTAGCCGCGCAGGCGCGGCACCAGCCAGTGGTAGCCGAAGGAATCGAGCGTCTTGATCGACAGCACCTTCTTGCGCTCGGTGTCGATGGCGGCGGTGGACTCGCGGATGATGTCGAAGGCGGCGTGCACGCGCGGCAGGTAGTGGCGCCCGACCTCGGTGAGCACCAGGCCGTGGCCGCGGCCGAGGCGGTGGAACAGGGCAGCCCCGAGCCACTCCTCCAGCGCCTTGATCTGGTGGCTGACCGCCGCCTGGGTCACGTGCAGCGAGTCGGCCGCGCGCGTGAAGGAGAGGTGGCGTGCGGCGGTCTCGAAGACCACCAGCGCGTTCAGTGGAGGCAAGCGTCGTGACATCAGGGTCCCAAGGTATCAGCAGCGCCGGCGGCAAGTCAGCCGCGACGCGCCATGGTTCGCAATCGGTAAGGAAGCGCTCGTGAAAATCATCGCCGCCCGCGTCATCGTCACCTGTCCCGGCCGCAACTTCGTGACCCTGAAGATCGAGACGGACTGCGGCCTGCACGGCCTGGGGGACGGCACTCTCAATGGCCGCGAGCTGGCCGTCGTCGCCTACCTCACCGAGCACATTATACCGTGCCTGATCGGCCGCGACGCCCACCAGATCGAGGACATCTGGCAGTTCCTGTACCGCGGCGCCTACTGGCGCCGCGGACCTGTGACCATGAGTGCGATCGCCGCGGTGGACACCGCGCTATGGGATCTCAAGGCGCAAGGCCGCCGGCATGCCGCTGTACCAGCTGCTCGGTGGGCGCTCGCGCGCCGAGGTGCTGGTGTACGGCCACGCCAACGGGCGCGACATCGAGGAGACCTGCGACGAGGTCGCGCGCTACCGGCAGATGGGCTACCGGGCGATCCGCGCGCAGAGCGGCGTGCCGGGACTTGCCTCCACCTACGGGGTCTCGGCCGACAAGATGTTCTACGAGCCGGCCGACGGCGCGCTGCCGAGCGAGAACCTGTGGTCGACGCCTAAGTACCTGGCGCACACCCCGAAGCTGTTCGAGGCGCTGCGCGTGCGCTTTGGGACCGAGCTTGCGCTGCTGCACGACGTGCACCATCGCCTCACCCCGATCGAGGCGGCGCGCCTGGGCAAGTCGCTCGAGCCCTACGCGCTGTTCTGGATGGAGGACGCAACGCCGGCGGAGAACCAGGAGGCATTCCGGCTCATCCGCCAGCACACCACGACGCCACTGGCGGTAGGGGAGGTGTTCAACACCATCTGGGACTGCAAGCAGCTGATCGAGGAGCAGCTCATCGACTACATCCGCACCACGGTCGTGCATGCCGGCGGCATCACGCACCTCGGCGCATCGCCGACTTCGCCGTCCTTGAGCCAGGTGCGCACCGGCTGCCACGGCGCGACCGACCTGTCCCCGGTGTGCATGGGCGCCTCCCTGCACCTGGGGACGGCGATCCCCAACTTCGGCATCCAGGAATACATGCGCCACACGGATGAGACCGACGCGGTCTTTCCGCACAGCTATTTCTTCAAGGATGGGGCACTCAATCCCGGCGAGGCAAGCGGCCATGGCGTGGACATCGACGAGAAGCTCGCGGCCAAATACCCGTACAAGCGTGCCTACCTGCCGGTGAACCGCCTGGAGGACGGCACGCTGTGGAACTGGTGAGCTAGCGCTGTACGCGCAGCGGGGAGACCCCTGCGACCACCGCCTCGATCTCCTCGAGGCTGACGAGGTTGATGTCTCCCGGCACGGTGTGCTTGAGCGCCTGCGCGGCCAGGCCGAAGGCGAGCCAGCGATCCGGCGGCCAGCCGCTCAGGAGCCCGAACAGGCACCCGGCCACCAGCGCGTCGCCCGCGCCGATGTTCTCCGCAGCCGAGACCACCGCGATCTCCCGCGCGCTGACCGCGCTGCCGCCACGGCGCTGCGTCGTGGCCATCAGCTCGAAGTCGGTGGCGCTCGCGCCGCGCTTGGCCCCGCTGACCAGCACCTCGAGTTTCGGCAGCTGCGCAAAGAGTGCGGCCGCGAAGCTCGCCGGCGACTCCGCGCCCGCCCGCTGCGCGGCGGGCAGGCACACCGGGGCATCGGCCGGCGTGGCGAACAGGATGCGCGCCTCGGCGAGCAATGGTGCGAAGGCGGCGAATGGATCTCGGCCTGAAGCGCCCCACAGTGCGCTGCGCATGTTGATGTCGAAGGCCACCGGGATGCCGGCGGCGGAGGCGGCGCGCGCCGCGGCCACCGCGGTGGCGGCCGCCTCGGGACTCACCGCAGGGGTGATGCCGCTTAAGTGCAGGCAGTGGGCGCCCTTGAGGATCGCCGGCCAGTCGAAGCCGGTTGCGGGTGCGAGCGCAAAGGCGCTGTCGGCACGGTCGTAGAGCACCTTGGGGCGCCGCACACCGCTGCCGGACTCGAGGAAGTACAGTCCCAGCCGGCCCGGGGCGCGCTGTAGGAACTGCGTGCCGACCCCGTGACCGGCCACCGTGGCGAGCGCGGTGCCGCCGAGGGCATTCTCCGGCAGCGTGGTCACGTACTCGGTGCTGCAGCCCAGCCGGGTGAGCGAGGCCAGCACGTTGAATTCCGAGCCGCCGAAGCCGGCCTCCAGGTGCGCGCCCTGCAGCAGGCGCTGCGTCCCGGGCGCCTTCAGGCGCAGCAGCAGCTCGCCCAGGGCTACGACGCGCAGGCTCACCTCATACCCAGGGATTGTTCACGGCGTCGTGCCAGGCATCGCTGGCCACCGGGGCTACGAACTCGGTCTTGCCGCGGAAGGCGGCGGTGAGCACCAGTCCCAGCGCGCGCGGGTTCTTCAGCAGGGCCTTGAGCCCTGCGACGATGTCGGCGGGGTTCACGTAGACGACGGTGGGCAGGCCGGCGCCGCGCTCCTCGTCACGCACCACGAGGAACGATCCCTCGCGCGTGATCGAGTGCACGGTGAAATCCACGTCTGCCAGGGCGCTGGTAACTTTCACGTCCGCTCCATTGAATGGGAAGTCTAGCTCTTGCGCAGCGTGCCGATGCGCTGGGCCTCGAGGACCCGGTTCTCGTGCTGCCTGGGCATGTCCTCGACCGTCATCCCGGCCGGCGGGGTGAACTGGCCGCGGCCGTAGATCTCGGCGAACACCTGCTTCACCGGGCCCATCTTGTCGGACAGGGTGCGCGGGGGCTTGCCGGAGGGGAACTGGTTCGGCGGGTAGATCGGCTTGTCGTAGATCTGCCGGAACCCTTCCGTGCGCACGTCCACCCAGGTGTTGTGGTTGCACCGCGAGCGGTGCTCGCGCAGCGATTCGATGTCGATGGTGGCGGCGATCACCTGCTCCTGGGGGTAGGGCGCCTCGCGCAGCACCATGCCCTGGTAGTCGATGATGATCGAGTTGCCCGGGCAGAACGCGCGCGGGTAATAGGCGTAGTCCACCGAGCCCCAGTTGGAGCCGAGCACGTAGGCCATGTTGTCGTGGGCGCGGGTGCGGCGCGTGAACTTCCAGAAGTCCCACGGCGCGCTCACGCCCTCGACCTCCTGCAGTGCTACCGGGTGGCAGATCACCTCGCAGCCGTTGTAGCCCAGCGCGCGCGACACCTCCGGGGTGCAGCCGTCGTGGCAGGTCATGGTGCCGAGCTTGCCGATCTCGGTGTCCACCACCGGGAACAGGTCCTTGATGTCCGCGCCGAAGGCGGCGCGGTACTCGTCCAGCATGTCGTGCGGGCTGGTGCCAAGTCCGATCGAGGCCGGGATGTGCCACTTGTGGTAGCGCAGGATGATCTTGCCGTTGGGGCCAATGATGAACGCGGTGTTGAACCAGCGGTCCGGGAACTGCGGCACCTTCTCCACCACGCCGCCGCCGGCGATGTAGAGGTTGTACTCCTTGGCCTTCTCGCCCAGGCGCTTGAGCTCCGGTCCGTCGAGCTCGATGGCCTTCTTCATGAAACTGTCGATGCCGTGCTCGCCCTTGCCCGGGGTGGTCACGCCCTGCAGGAAGTACTCCGGCAGCACCACCAGGCGCGCCGGCAACTCCCAGAAGTAGCCGACCCCGAAGTCGATGAGGTTGCAGACGCGCTCGAGGTTGCCCTTGATGTCCTCGCGGTTCTCCGCGACGTTGACGTGCGGCTGTATGACGAGCGCTGTGTACTTGGGTATGCGGTTCACGGGAGACTCCTTCGGCAATGCGCGCGCGGCATCAGGGGGCACCGATGCCCTGATCCTGTAGCAGCACGCGCGCGGTGATAGAGCCGGCCCCGGAGATGCCCCCTCCGGGGTGGCAGTGGGGACCGGTCATGTAGAGGTTCTTCACCGGCGAGCGGTAGTGCGCGTAGCCGGGGAAGGGACGGAAGTAGCCCAGCTGCGCCTGTATGCGCTCGCCGCCGTTGGTGGTGCCGTCGACGAAGGAGGGGTTGGCCGCCTCCAGGCTCTCGCGGGCATCGACCCAGCGGCCCAGGATGGTGCGCTCGTTGATGTTGGGCGCGTACTGGGCAAGCTTCTTCAGCAGCACCTCGGTCGCGTACTGTTCCTGGATCTGCGCCCAGGTCTGCCCGGAGCTCAACCAGTTGGGCACGAAGGTGTCGCAGATCAGGGTGTGCTTGCCCGCAGGTGCACGGCTGTTGTCCATGAGCGTCCAGCAGGCGCTCCACAGGAACGGATCGGTCGGGGCCACCCCTTCGGCGACCTGCGCGTACTGGCGGATCATCTGCGCGCTGGAGTCGACGATGCGGTGGAACGCGCAGCGCGACATCTCGTCGCCGTTGTTGAAGCGCGGCGCCTCGCTCAAGGCCAGGTGGATGCGGCAGATGCTGATCTTGCCGAAGGAGTAGCCGTTGACCAGTTCCAGGAACTCAGGGGCCAGGGTGTCCTTTGGGGTGAGCTTCAGGAATGACTGCTTGGGGTCCAGGGCACTGACCACCGCGCGGCGGGCGGTGAGCGTGCGGCCGTCCTCGAGCACGACGCCCCTGGCGGTGTTCGCCTCGATGAGGAAGTTCCTCACGGGCGCGGAGGTGAGGATCCTGCCGCCGCGCGCCTCGATGTAGCGGCCCATGGCAAGCGGCAGCTCCTGGCTGCCGCCGGCCGGGATGGCCTGGCCGTAGACGTGCACCGCCGGGATCATGATGTAGAACGACTGCCCGGCGCCTTCCTGCTCGGGCAGGATCTGCGGGGCGAGCGCCCAGTTGAGCATCACGGCGCGGATGAAGTCGTTCTCGAAGTTCTGCTCCACCCAGGCGCGCGCGCTCAGGGAGAACTCGCGCAGGCGCCGCAGGCCCTCGCGCGAGCGCTCCAGCGCGCGCGTCATGAGGCTCGGCGGGGCGGGCGGGGAGAAGAACGCCTTGATGAACCCCTCGCGGATGGCGGAGAAGTCGTCATACACCCGCCGGTAGCGCCTGGCATCCGCCTGCGAGTACGCGGCGATGCTCTGCATGGTCTTGTCGATGGAGCGGTAGATGACGATCCCCGGGCCGCCTGACTTGTCCGGGTGCCCGGTGATGTGGTCCTCGGACCAGATGTAGCGCAGGCCGTGGGCCTTGAGCTCATCCAGCACCGGCTGCAGCTCGGGGTTGGCGTGGATCCACACGTGCGAGGAGCCGTACAGGTCGTGCTTGAAGCCAGGCAGCGTCACTTCACGGGTGATGGCGCCACCACCGATCCACGCGTTGCGCTCGACCACGGCGACCTTCAGTCCATGCCGTGCGAGCACGCAGCCACAGGCGAGCGCATTGACGCCGCCGCCGGCCAGGACCACGTCGAAATCGGTATCTTCGGCCACGCAAGGCACCTCATCGCACGCCACGGTTACGCAAAAAGGGCGGCGCCCGCGCGCAGGCCTCCCGCCCCTTAAGTACAGCGGCGAACGCTACCAGCATAGAAGAGGGGCGGCTGGCCTCGGCAATGCTTTCTAATCGAGCGCTCAAGAAAAAGTAATGGCCGGGCCTGAGGCGTACGGCAACTAATGGCGGTCATTAAAAGGCCTCAAGCCGCTGGGCGCCCGGCGCCGCTATCGTGGTGCGCACGGGGCCACCGGCCCTCTGGGGGATACGCACCATGGGCGGACGTCTTGAAGGTCAGGTGGCCATCGTCACCGGCGCGGCGGCGGGAATCGGCCATGCCTGCGTGCTCAAGCTGCTGGCCGAAGGGGCCCGGGTGCTGTTCACCGACATCGCGGCACCGAGCGGACAGGAGGCCCTGGGGCGGCTTGAGGCTTACGGCGACAGGATCGCGTTCCTGGCCAGCGACGTGACCGAGCCTGCGCAGTGCGCCGCCATGGTCGCGGCCGCCGTCAAGCGTTGTGGGCAGGTCGATATCCTCATCGCCAACGCCGGCCTGCAGTCCGCCGGCACCGTGCTCGAAACTTCGGTCCAGGACTGGAAGACGACCCTCAACGTGAACCTGCTGGGCATGGCCTGGAGCACCCAGGCGGTGCTGCCGGTGATGCTCGCGCGCGGGCGCGGGGCCATCGTCGCGGTGTCCTCGATCAATGCCATCACCGGCTTCCCGGGGCAGGCGGCCTATGACGCTGCCAAGGCCGGGATGCTGGCGCTGGTGCGCCACATCGCCGTGGAGTACGGCCGCCGCGGCATCCGCGCCAATGCGGTGTGCCCGGGCGCCACCGTCACCGAGTTCCACCTGAAGAAGGCCTTCGAGAAGGGCCAGGACGGGGCGGCGCTGCGCGCCCGCATGGGCAACTACGGATTGCTGGGGCGCGCCGCGGAGCCGCCGGAGATCGCAGCGGCGATCGTCTTCCTGGCAGGACCGGAAGCCTCGTTCATCACCGGCCAGGCGCTGGCCGTCGACGGTGGCGTCACCGCCATGGGCGCAGGTTGAGCGCCGGTGTGCCTGATGGGACCGCTGTGCCTGCCCCGGTGCGCTGGGGCATCTGCGGCACGGGCCGCATGGCCGCCACGATCGCCACGGAACTGCGCAGCCTTGGGGCTGAAGGGGCCGAGTTGCACGCAGTGGGGTCGCGGAGTCTCGCGGTCGCGCAGGCCTTTGCGCAACGGTTCGGCATCGCGCGAGCGCACGGCAGCTACGCGGACCTCGCCCGGGATGAAGGGATCGACGTCGTCTACATCGCCACCCCGCCGGCACTGCACGCCGAGAACGCCCTGGCGTGCCTGGCGCGGGGCAGGGCCGTGCTGTGCGAGAAGCCGTTCGCGCTGAACGCCCGCGAGGCGATGGACATGGTGCGCGCGGCGCGCACGCAGCGGGTGTTCCTCATGGAGGCGATGTGGACGCGCTTCCTGCCCGTGCTCGCCCAGGTGCGCGCCATCGTGGCCGCCGGCACCCTGGGCCGGTTGCGCATGGTCACCGGTGGCGGCGGGTTCATCCCGGCGTTCGATCCTGATGCTCCCCTGTTTAATCGGGCACTGGGGGGCGGGGTGCTCCTAGATGCGGGCGTGTACCTGGTCTCGCTCGCCTCCATGCTGCTGGGGCCGCCGTCGGTGATCCTGGCCCAGGGCGAGCTGGGACCTTCCGGCGTCGACGAGCAGGAGTCGATCCTGCTGCGCTGTGCCGATGGCGCGCAGGCGCTCTTGTACGTCTCCCTGCAGGCACGCCGCTCGCCGGATCTGGAGGTCCTCGGGTCCGCCGGCAGGCTGCACCTGGGCGCGCCGGTGTTCCGGCCGACGCGCCTGACACTCACTGTCGGTGATGGTTCACCGCTGGTCACCGAGCACCCGGTTGCCGGGTCCGGCTACGGGCCGCAGCTGGTCGAAGTCATGACCGCACTGCGCCAGGGACGCCTGGAGAGCCCGGTCATGCCGCTCAGCGAGACGCTCACCGTGATGCGGGTGCTTGACTCGGTGCGCATGTCACTGGGGCTCAAGTACCCGCAGGAGTGAGCCGCACCTGCTAGGCCAGCAGCGTCGCCACCGTGATGCCGATGAAGTTGCCGGCGATGTGGCAGAAGATGCCGGTCATCACCGCCGGGCTGATCATGGCGTGCCAGCCCTTGCCGGCGACCACGGCCACCGTCGCTGCGGGCCCTACGATCGCGGCTCCCAGGCCGGTGATGGCCTCTGCCATGTCGAGCTTCAAGAACCGTGCCAGCACCAAGGTCACGATGATCCCGATGCCGATCAGGATGAGCACGTAGAAGAACGTGCTCACCGCCCCGTCGAGGAAGGCGGTGATGTTCGTGCCCAGGCCAATCACCGCGAAGAACATGTACATGAAGATCATGCCCAGCTCGAACTCCCCGCGCAGGCTGCGCAGGCGGGCCGGGAAGAGGTTCGCGACGATGATGGTGAGCGTGGTGACGTAGAGGATGTGGTACTGGCCCTGGTCATGGCCGGTGAACCTCAGGATCAGCGCCTCCACCGCCTTGGCTGCCGCGCAGATGCCAAACGACAGGGCCAGCGCGCCGGTGATGTGCGTGAGGCGAAACGGCGGCACCGCCGTGGCCGCCGCCAGCTGCGCGGCGCCTTCCGCGGTTGCCTCGGGCACCGGGGCGGGGAAGTAGCGCTGCACCAGCCGCAGGTTCGGCAGGGCAACCAGGGCCATGAGGCCGAGCACGCTTGGGATCATGGAGGCCCCCATGCTCATGGACAGCTCGCTCGGGGGCAGCTGCACGGCGTTGGCCACGGCCAGCATGCTGATGGTGCCGCCGACGAAGGCCCCGGCCATCATGCCGGTGATCTTGGCGCCGATGTGCCAGGGGTGCATCACGAGGTATCCAAGCAGCGCCCCGCTGACGATGCCGACGCACGCGGCGGCAAATCCCAGCATCACCCGGCCGCTCTCCACGAAGATCCGCTTGAGGTCAGCCTTGATCATCAGCAGCGGGATGGCTGCGGCCACCACGTACTGGCCGACGAAGTCGGCGACGCCGGAGGAAAACGGCGTGATATGCAGGTTCGAGAGGGTAAGCCCCCCCAGGAGGATGCACACGACGCCCGGGAAGATCCGCCCCAGGCGCGAGGCGTCCATGAGGAAGCCGAACCAGGTAAGGCCGGCCAGGACCGCGGTCAGCGTGAGGACGTCGTGCACATCGATATAGGACAAGGCAGCACTCCGCGGTTCATGAAGGCGGCGGGTCGATCGTAGCGCAACGGCAACGCGTTGCTTCGGCGCCCGTGCCCATGGCTCCGAAAATCGCACGGATCCGGCTGTCGCACGCAATTAGTTTTGTTGATGTGGCGAATTAGAAACTATCAATTGCAGGCGGTGGAAACTCTCTTAGTCTCAAGCCAAGCCGCTGCACGCATGCGTTGCACGGCTACAAAGGCATGGCGCACACGGCCTGCCGAACATGAGTGAATAATATTTGTGCGGGTTACGGATGCTCGGACGCCTCTACAGGCGAGCGCCGCAACCCCCAGGGGTACTGCCAGATGAAACAGCTGTGTATCGCGGCCGCAACGATCGCCACCCTCGCGCCGGCCTTCTCACAGGCGGATACCCCGAGCTCTGAGGGGCTCCAGGAGGTGGTCGTCACCGCCGAGCGCCGCGTCGAGTCCATCCAGGACGTGCCAATCAGCATCTCGGCGTTCACCTCAGAGGAGTTGCAGAGCGCGGACATCACCAGCGCCAAGGACTACCTGCAGCTGTCCCCGAACGTCAGCTACGCCCAGGACGGCCAGACCGGCAACGGCTCCATCCGCATCAGCATCCGCGGCGTCAGCAACGTCTCGCTCGGGGAGCGCGCGGTGCCGAACTCGATCGGCTACTACGTCGATGAGTTCAGCGTCGGCACCGTCGCCGCCGGCACGATCAACCCGAACCTGGTCGACATCCAGCGCGTCGAGGTGCTGCGCGGCCCGCAGGGCACCTACTTCGGCCGCAACGCCACCGGTGGCGCGCTGAATATCAGCACCAACCTGCCCGACGACAAGTGGTTCGCGGAGGTTTCCGGCTACGGCGGCAACTACGACTCCAGCGGCGGCCACCTCATCGTCAATGCCCCGGTCACCGACACGTTATTTCTGCGCGGCATGATCTCCTATGACAGCAGCGACGGCATCGTCAAGAACGTCAACCCCAACGGCACGCCCAACTCCGGCTACGACACCACCAACGCGCGCCTGGCGGCGCGCTGGCTGATCAGCGACAAGTTCACCGCGGACTTCTCCTTCAGCTACGGCCATGACCACGAGGGCCTGGACCCGGACGTCAATACAGGCGTGCTCGAGCTCGACACGATCAGCATCGAGGGACCGACGTTCCGCCCGATCTCAGATGGCCTGGGGTTCTACCCGCAGAACAAGGAGTACGTGAACCACGGCACGCCGGAGTGGAACCGCAACGAGCTGCATGGCGAGAACCTGCGCCTGGCCTATGACTTCGGCAACATGGTGCTCAAGTCGATCACCGGCAACATCGACACGCACAACAGCCGCAGCTTCGATGAAGACGCGACCAGCCCGGATACGATCACGCGCCGCAACGAGTGGAACGCGCAGTCTTATGGCGAGGAGCTGCGCCTGCAGGACAAGACCGGCACGGCACTCGACTGGGTGGTCGGTGCGCTGTATGCGCATGACAAGGTGCAGCAGTACAACCTGGTGGCCCTGGGCACCGAGTTCTCCTACACCTACCCGGATACCGGGGAGACCGTCGGCCTCGCACCGCCGTTCCCGCTGCTGCCGATCAACGAGAACAACACGCAGTACACCGACAAGAGCACCGGTGTGTACGCGGAAGCGACCTGGCATGCGACGCAGGCATGGGCATTCACCCTCGGCGGCCGCTACACCCACGACGCCATCGACGACCAGGTCACCGGCCTGGTTGCCTTCGGCTCGCCGCAGGGCAACCTGTACGGCAGTTCCAGCTACAACGACTTCTCCCCGCGCTTCAACGCGACCTACAAGCTCACGCCCGACCAGATGGTCTACGGCACGGTCAGCAAGGGCTACAAGTCAGGCGGCAACGACCTGAACGCGGCACTGCCGGAGCAGAACAAGCCGTTCAGCCCGGAGACGGTCTGGAACTACGAGGTCGGCTACAAGAGCGAGTGGTGGGACCACAGGGCGCTGCTGAACCTCTCCGCCTTCTACCTCGACTGGCATGACCTGCAGTCGGAAGTGAACTACCTCGCTGTCCCCGGCGACATCAGCTCCGCGGTGCAGGTGACCGAGAACGCCTCGTCAGCCACCAGCAAGGGTGCGGAGCTCGAGGCACAGGTGCGCCCGATCAAGCCGCTGACGCTCGGGGTCGCGGTGGGCTACCTGGATGCCAAGTTCGGCAGCTTCCCGAATGCGGTGATCTACGGCGTACCGGTGGACCTGTCGGGCCGGCCGCTGCCGCAGTCCCCGAAGTGGACCGGCAGTGCGACCGCGATGTGGGAACAGAACATCGGCAGCAGCGGCAACAACTGGTACTTGCGCTGGGACGAGATCTACCGCAGCAGCTCATACTCGAACCTGGAGGGCGTCGCCGCCCAGCCGCTGGGCCTGGGCGAGTTCCCGTTCCTGATGCCCGCGTTCTGGGTGGCCAACATCCATGGCGGCTTCAACTTCGGCACGAAGATGACGCTCGACGGCTCGGTCGACAACCTGTTCAACCGCGAGTACTACACCGGCACGGGTGATCACTTCGGCTTCGGCGGCGTGCGCGTCACCCCGAACCCGATGCTGTGGCGCATCCAGCTGACCTACCGCATGAAGTAAGCGGACAGCCAGTCCTGCAAGAAGCACACGGGGGCCAGCTGGCCCCCGTGTGCTTTTGCGTGGAGACGACCGTGCCGTATCGCTAACCGGCTCCCAGAGTCAATGGACAGCGCGATATGATCAAGAGACTTGTGGCGGCCCTAAGTCGCCGAAGCAGCCGCCCGCACGGCGCTGATTTGGGGGATTGCTTGAACAACATCCGGCGTTGCCTCGTGTCGCTTGCTGCGATTGCGGCCATGCAATGGCTGCCTTGCGGTGTCTCGTACGCCCAAGGGGAAGTGGAGGGGGTGCTGGCGTCCGGGATCAATCCCGAAGTCACGACGGTCTACACCGCCAAGCGCATCATCACCATGGACCCGCACTTGGCCTACGCCACGGCGGTCGCCGTGCACGGCGACCGCATCATCGCGGTCGGATCACTGGATGCGGTCGAGAAGGAGCTGCGAGGCCAGCGCTACACCGTCGACCATGGCTTCGACTCCCGGGTGGTGATGCCGGGCTTCATCGAGCAGCACCTGCATCCGATATTGGGCGCGCTGTGTCTGTCCATTCCCGTGATTGCCCCCGAGCCGTGGGTTCTGCCTGGCAAGACTTGGCCCGCTGCGCGCGACCACGCTGAATACATTGCGGCCCTGCGCGAGGTCGAGCACGGAATGTCCGACCCGAACGCCACGCTCTTTACGTGGGGATACCATCAGTACTGGCACGGCAGCGTGCGGCGGCAGGACCTGGATGAGATCAGCCGCACGCGGCCGATCGTAGTGTGGCACCGCTCGGCGCACGAGATGATTCTCAACACCGCCGCGCTGCGCAAGTACGGCATTACGCGCGAGTCGGTGAGCGGCAAGGGAGAGGCGAGCCAGCAGAGTGACTGGGAACACGGCTATTTTTACGAGAACGGCCTGTTCTTGCTGGTGGCGCCTAAGCTGCTGCCGGACATGGCTTCCCCGGCCAGGCTGACGATGGGTTTGAAGCAGATGGTCGCCATGTTGCACGCCAGCGGAGTCACCGCCTACATGGAACCGGGCGCGGTAGGCACGCCGGCACTCTTCAAGTTCTACCAGAAAATACTCGACGCTCCGGATGTTCCCCTCTACTCGTTCTTCATCGCTGATGGTCGCGGAGGCTTCGAGAAGGCGGGACCAACGGGCGCAATCGCGGCATCGGAAGCGGCGATTGCGGACATCCCGCTGACGGGCAAGTTCCGGCGCCTTCCGGGTGAGGTGAAGTTCTGGATCGATGGGGCAATTATCTCGCTTGCGATGCAGATGAAGGATGGCTACACGGACGGGCATCGCGGCGAATGGATCATGAAGCCTGAGGATTTCGCCGCCGCCTTCAAGGTCTTCTGGGACGCGGGTTACCAGATCCACGTGCACGTCAACGGCGACGCCGGCATGGACGTGCTGCTGGACACGCTGGAAGCAAATCTCGCCGACCATCCACGCACGGACCATCGCACCGTGGTTGTCCATTTCGCCAACTCCACGGATGCCCAGGTCGCGAGGATTGCGCGCGACGGCGCGATCGTGGCTGCCAACCCCTATTACGTCAGCGGCTTCGCGGACAAGTTCGGTGAGCAGAGTCTCGGCAAGGAGCGTGCGGATGCCATGGTGCGCATCGGCCCGGTTGAGCGCGCTGGCATTTCGCTATCGTTGCATTCGGACCTGCCGATGGGGCCGGCCAATCCTTTGTACCTGGCTTGGTGCGCGGTCAATCGCATCACCCCGTCGGGCGCGCTGCACGGCCAGACTTGGGAATCTCGGTAGAGGAGGCAATGCGTGCGATCACGATCAACGCGGCCTACTCATGGCGAATGGAGAAGGACCTGGGCTCGATCGAGCCCGGGAAGATCGCGAACTTCACCGTTCTCGAGGAAGACCCTTACGCGGTCGCGCCCACTCACCTGAAGGACATCAGGTTGTGGGGCACTGTGTTCGAGGATGACAAGTACCCGATAGTGAATTAAGTCAGGGGCCCCGCTTTCGCGGGCGACGCCGGGCACGGGCAACTGGCATCGCGGCGATCTCAGCCTCGACGGTGCGCAGAATATCGACGAACTCGCGGGCTGCCGGGGCGAGCGTGCCATCGCGCAGGTGAAGCAGTTGCGTTCCTACCAGCCGATCCCGTAGTCCTCGCCATGATTGCTCGAGCCACCCCACAGCGTGCCGTGCTCCCGGTCAACCATGATCGCGTTGATCGGACCTGAGCTTCTCTCCTCGAACTCCAGCGTGTAGCCCATGCGGGTGAGCTCGCCGCGCACCCAGGCAGGCGTCGCGCTGTTTACCGTGAGGCGGCCCGGGAAGGACTCGTGCTGCCCGAACGAGTCGCGCATCTGGTAACTGGTGATGTTGGCCGCCTCGGTCGCCTCCTGCACGGTCATCCCGAACTCGACCACGTCGAGGAAGAACTGCAGCAGGTTCTGGTCCTGCGTGTCGCCGCCCTGAACCGAGAAGATCAGGTACGGCTTGTTGTCCTTCAGCGCGAGCGTCGGGGTGAGCGTGGCGCGCGGACGCTTGCCCGGCTGCAGCACGTTGTAGGGATTGTCGGCGGGGTCAAGAACGAACGCCTGCATGCGCTGGCTAAGTCCAATGCCGGTGTGGCCGGCGATGACCGCCGGCACCCAGCCGCCGCTTGGCGTCACGGACACCGCCCAGCCCTTCTCATCCGCCGCTTCCACGCTGGTGGTGCCGGCGCGGAAGGTGCGGTCGAAGTCCGCCATGGCGGTCGGGGTTGGCGCCGGCATCCTGCTGTGCCACTGCCTGAGCAATGAGGTGAAGGGATTGCTGCCGTGCTGGAACGGGTATGGGTCCCCGGGGCGCACGTCAGGGTCGTTGCGGTCCGGGTTGATGAGCTTCACGCGCTCGCGGGCGTAGTCCTTGGACAGCAGGCCTGCGATCGGGGAGGCGGGCGGGAAGGCCGGGTCGCCGTAGTAGAAGTCGCGGTCGGCATAGGCGAGGTTCATGACCTGGTAGAGCGTGTGGATGTAGCGCGCGCTGTTGTAGCCCATGGACTTCAGATCCATGCCCTCCAGCAGGTTCAGCGCCTGCAGCATCACCGGCCCCTGCTGCCAGGTATTGAGCTTGTACACCTCGATGCCCTTGTAGCTGATATGTACCGGCTCCTCGATCTTCACTTTCCAGTTCGCCATGTCATCGGTGGTGATCAGGCCGCCCTGCGCGCGCACGGCGCTGGAGAACTCCCGGGCAATGTCGCCCCTGTAGAAGCGGTCGTAGGCGGCATAGATCGCCGCCTTGCGATCCTTGCCCGCGGCAAGTGCGTCCTTCTCGGCTGCCACCAGTTTGCGCAGCGTGGCGGCGAGATCAGGCTGGTGGAACATCTCCCCGGGGAAGGGCGCCTCGTGGGCCTCGCCGGCGTGCACCAGCAGGACTCGCCTGGAGTCCGGCCACTGCCGCAGGCGCTCCTTGTTGTGCTCGATGGTGTTCACCAGTTCCGCCTCCATCGGGTAGCCGTCGGCCATCTCGATGGAAGGAGCGAGCACCTGCGCCAGGCTCATGGTGCCGTACTCGGCCAGCATGGTCATGAGCCCGCCGGGGGTGCCGGGGGTGACCGCTGCCAGCGGACCGAATTCCGGGGGCACCTTCAGGCCGAGCTTGTGGAAGTACTCGGGGGTCGCCCCGGTGGGTGCGACCCCCAGGCCGTTGATGGCGATCACCTTGCCCGTGTTCGGGTTATAGATGAGTGCCTGGGTCTCGCCACCCCAGGAAAGGGTGTCCCACATGGTCGAGGTCGCCGCGATCATGGCGCAGGCGGCATCGACCGCGTTACCGCCGCGCTCGAAGATCATGGCGCCGGCCGTGGCTGCCAGCGGCTTGCCGGTGACGGCCATCCAGTGCTTGCCGTGCAGGGCGGGCTTCTGGGTGCGAGCCTGCGCCGGGCCAGTTCCCATGGCTGGCAATACGATGCTGGCAGCCAGCGCCAGTGCCGCGATTGCCCTGAGGCCTCGTCGGACCATCAGCCGTCGAATCCGTCCTGTCATGTCCGCCTCCGAAAGTACCGCGGACACGAGCATAGGACAGGCGGCACCCGTGGCGCACGCGATGCGCGGACGCGGCGGCGGGAAAGGACACTTTCGCTTGCGGGTGGGGCACGCTCGCGGCCGCCGTTGCCCGCGCACTCTTGGAACCCTATGCGCAGGCGCATGCCCAGCCGGCGCAGGTCGATTTCCTCTGCCTGCCCGCGCAGGTGCCGGCATGCTGGGACCGTGGCTGCAAGGCAACAGCCGCACGAGGCGTATTCAGCCGCCGCCCTCGTCGAGCCGCTCCAGTTCCAGCGCGCAGTCCTCCAGGTGCTGGATGACCGGATCGCTGGCAAATTCGTCTTCGACCGAGAAGGGGATCGCCCTGAGCGCGTTGATCTGTTCAGGTGCCGAGAGGCTTGAAAACCGCTGATGCAGCTGCGACAGGGAATGCAGTATTGCGGACAGGAACTCCTGCCGCGCCGGGTCATCCGCCTCACTGAGCTCATCAGTGACGTAGTCGATCAGCAGCCCGAACATGTCCTCAGGATCCGACCAGTCGACGAATGTCATGGCTGCACCTTTCAACGCGGATACTTCAACGCACTGTACCGGCGGCCGAGTCGTTCTGCCGCATTGTGAGGGGGTGTATCAGCCAGTGCCGCCCGGAGGGTTTGTCCTACACGCGCAAGTCCAACCCTCGCGCGGTCGTCACCGGATCGGTGCGCCTGCGAGCCCCCCGTGACCCCAAACTGTGCACGGCGCACGGCGTTATGACGGGAGCTTCGGCCACACTCCGCTTGGATATTTACAGACCGAAGTGTGACCCAGTTGGCATTCGTAATTGGCGCCCTCGTTGGCCTCGTCTGCGCGCTCATTGGCGTCTTCATCCTGAAGCGCATGGGGCCCAAGGTACCCGGCTGGCTGGAACATTTCGACGAGACCCATATAGCCGCCTTCGAGCAGTGGCCCACCACCGCCCTGGTGCTCGAGCCGAGCTCGCAGCGGGTCCTCGCCGCAAACCCGGCCGCGCTGCGCAACATGGGCTACACGCTGGAGGAGTTGCGGGCACGGCCCTTTGGCAAGCTGTTCTGCGCCGAGGGTGTTCCTGACAACGAACTCGTACGGCGGGTCGGCGAGGCGAACTCGCGCACGCCCATGGAGCTCAAGCAATGCTGCAAGGATGGCTCGCAGCGCAGCGTCGAAGTCACCTGCTACCCGCTCACCCTGGGCAGCCGATCGGTGCTGGCGGTGGCGGTGCACGATGTCACCGTGCGGCGCAAGGTCGAGACCCACCTGCTCGAGAAGCACCAGGAGCTTGATCGCCTGGCGCACCACGACCAGCTCACCGGCCTGCCCAACCGCCTGTACCTGCAGGCGCACCTGCCCGAGGCGATTGCCGAGGCCAAGAAGAACAACAGCGTCCTGGCGGTCCTGTTCCTGGACCTGGACCGCTTCAAGCACGTGAACGACTCGCGCGGCCACGAGACCGGCGACAAGCTGCTGAAGACCGTGGCGCAGCGGATACGCTCGACCATGCGCGCCGAGGACGTGGTCGTGCGCATGGGTGGTGATGAATTCGTCGTGATCCTCAAGGGCGTCACCAACACCGAGCAGGTGAACGAGGCCGCCGGGCGCATCAACAATGCCCTGTGCGCCCCCATGATCGTCGATGGCCGCACGCTGGTGACCACCGTCAGCATCGGTGTAGCGCTGTACCCGCACGATGGTGCGGACATGGGCGAACTGCTGCGGCACTCGGACACGGCCATGTACCAGGCCAAGGACCGCGGTCGCAACAACTTCCAGCTGTTCAGTCCCGGCATGGACAAGCGCCTGAAGGAACGCATCGCCATCGAGGCGAGCCTGCGCACCGCGCTGCAGAGCCGGCAGCTGGACGTGCACTACCAGCCGATCGTCGACATCGAGACCCACAAGGTGGTGGCGCTGGAAGCGTTGCTGCGCTGGAAGCACCCGAACCACGGCTACGTGCGGCCCGAGCGCTTCGTCACCGTCGCCGAGGAGGCCGGCCTCATCGTGCCGATCGGGGAGTTCGTGATGCAGCGGGCGATCGAGGACACCGTGCGCTGGCGCCAGGCCGGGGCCACCATCGTCCCGGTGGCCATCAACATCTCCGCGGTGCAGCTGCAGCGCTCCAACGTGCCGGAAACCATTGCGCGCCTGACCAAGCAGCACGGCCTGGAACCGTCCATGCTGCAGGTGGAGCTCACCGAGAGCGCGGTGTTCGAGCGCCGCGAGGCGCGGGCGCGCGAGGCCAGCCAGGACGCGGTCAGCAGGCTGCGCGAGCTGGGCGTGCACATCGCCATCGACGACTTCGGCACCGGTTATTCGAGCCTTTCGTACCTGAAGCGCTGGCGCGTGGACACCCTGAAGATCGACCGCAGCTTCGTGCGCGACCTCGTGACGGACATGAGTGACCTGGCCATCGTCAGCGCCATCATCGCCATGGCGCGCCACCTGAACATCAAGGTCGTGGCCGAGGGGATCGAGGGCTGGCCGCAGCTGGAAAAACTGCGCCAGCTGGGTTGTTCCTACGCCCAGGGATACCTGTTTGCGCGTCCCGCCCCGGCGGCGGACTGCATGCGCCTGCTCAGCGGCACGCCGGTGGACCTCACGCAGCGCCTGCCGGCGCTGGACATGCTGGAAAACACCGGCAGCGGCGAGCAGGCCCAGGCCATCCGCGCTTAGAGCCGCTCTCACCCTCGCACCGCTGCGCACTTGCCGAAGCCTTTTCGGAACGTGCGAGAATGGGCAATGAACTGCTGCGGACGAGACTAAGTGACTGCAGCCGCGGCCCAGTGCGCCGGTACGGTCCTCATGGTGCGCCCCCATGCCTTCGGCTTTAACGCCGAGACCGCCAGTACCAACACCTTCCAGCACGCGGAAAGCGGGTCGGCCATGGCCGATGCCGTCGCGGCGGCGGCCGAGTTCGAGCGGCTGGCTGCCGCGCTCGCGGGGGAGGGCATCGAGGTCTGCGTGGCGCAGGACAGTGCCCTGCCGCCCAAGCCCGATGCCGTATTCCCCAACAACTGGGTGAGCTTCCATGCCGACGGCACGCTGGTGGTCTACCCGATGGCGCACGCGAACCGGCGGCCGGAACGGCGCCAGGAGGTCATCGACCTGGCGCTCAGGTGCAGTGGCTTCAAGGTCAGGCACTTCCTGGACCTGAGCTGGTACGAGGGGCAGGGCAGGTACCTGGAGGGCACCGGCAGCCTGGTGCTGGACCACGTGCAGCGCGTCGCCTATGCCTGCACCTCCGCGCGCACGGATCCTGAGCTGGTGCACGAGTGGGCGCGGGAGCTCAGGTACGAGCCGGTCATCTTCAGTGCCGGCAACCGCGCGGGAGCGGCTTTCTATCACACGAATGTGTGCCTGTGGATCGGCGCGCGCGTGGCGGTCGTCGCGCAGGAGGCGATTGCGCCAGCCGACCGCGGGCGCGTGCTGGGGTCCCTGCGCGGCAGCGGCCGCGAGGTGGTGAGCATCGGGCAGGCCGAAGTCGAGCAGTTCGCGGGCAACATGCTGGAGCTTTCGACCTGGGACGAGGCGCTGGGGGACTCGCACGTGCTGGTGATGTCCGACAGTGCCCGGCGCGGGCTCACCCCCGAGAACTATGCGCGGATCTGCGGCGCCACCGACACGGTGCTCGCCGTGCCGGTGCCGACCATCGAAAGACTCGGTGGCGGCAGTGTGCGCTGCATGCTGGCCGAAGTGTTCACCGGCGCATGACGGCGCTGCTCGTCAAGGCGCTCATCGCCTACCTGCTCGGCTCGGTCATCGGCAGCCTGGTCATCGGCCGCATCCGCGGCGTGGACATCCGCTCGATGGGCAGCGGCAACCCCGGGGCGACCAACGCGCTGCGCACCCAGGGAAAGGCGATCGGGCTCACGGTGCTGGCCATCGACATGTTCAAGGGCTGGTTCGCGACCGCGGTGCTGGCGGGCTGGCCACTGGCGCTCGGACCGGTCGATCAGTCACTCGCCGCGTGGTCGGCGCCGGTGTGCGGCATCGCGGTCATGCTGGGACATCTCTACCCGGTCTGGTTCGGGTTCCGGGGCGGCAAGGGGGTCGCCACCCTGGTGGGTGCGGTGCTGGGGATCAGCGGCTGGCTGTTGCTCGTATTCGTGCTCACCTGGCTGGCGGCCGTGATCCTGTTCGGGTTCGTGGGTCTTGCGTCCATGCTGGGCGCGGTTGCGGTCCTTGGCGCCAGTGCGCTGGGTCACCTCGCGGGGCGGGCGCCGCTGGTCGTGTTCGCAGCGGTCGCCGCGGTGCTCATTATCTATACGCACCGCAGCAACCTGGCCCGCATGCGGGCCGGCACCGAGCCTCGGGCCCGCAAGCTGTGGCTCCTGGGCACGCGGCGTTCCGCGTGACCCGCATCCGCGATCCCGAGGCGCACGGTCCGCTGGTTGCCCGCCTCTACGCGCACCTGGCCGACGGGGAGTTCCACTCCGGAGAGGAGCTGGCACGCGAGCTGGGGCTCACGCGCAGTGCAATCTGGAAGGCGGCCGCCTCACTGCGCGAGCTGGGCACGGGGCTGGAGGCGGTGCGCAACCGCGGCTATCGGCTCACTCACCCGGGCGAACTGCTGGATGAGCGGAAAATCCGCGCGCACCTGCCACGCGCGGTCCGTGATCGCCTGGGGGCGATCCAGAGCGTCTGGTCGATCGCGTCCACCAATACCGAATTGCTCGGGCGCACGTTCCCGCGCATCGGCACAGCAGAGGTGCTGCTGGCGGAGTACCAGACGGCGGGCAAGGGGCGCCGTGGACGCACCTGGCTTGCGCCTCCGGGTGGCTCGATTTGCCTGTCCGCCAGCTGGACCTTCCCGGCGGTCTCGCAGGACCTGGGTGCACTGGGGCTGGTGATCGGGGTGTGCGCGGTGCGCGCGCTGACTTCACTGGGCCTGGCGGGTGTGGAACTGAAGTGGCCGAATGACCTGTTGCACCGGGGTCGTAAACTCGGTGGCATCCTGATCGAGCTGCGCGCCGAGGCCTCGGGCCCTGCGTGCGTGGTCATCGGGCTGGGCCTCAACGTTTCACTGGGCGACGCACTCCTGGCCCAGATCGAGGCAACCGGAATCGCCCCGACCGACCTCGCGCGTGCGGGACTGGTGGCGCCCCGCAATACCGTGGTCGCAGCGCTCCTCACGGCGATCGTGCAGGGACTGCTCCAGTTCGAGGACGCAGCACTGAAACCCTTCCTCGCCGAGTGGCGCGATGCGGATGCCCTGAGGGGCCGGCCGGTCAATGTTGTCGCGGGAGCTGAACTGACCAAGGGGTTGGCGCGCGGGATCGATGCACACGGGGCGCTACTGGTGGAGACACCCAAGGGTGTACAACGGTTCATCTCGGGAGATGTCTCGGTGAGGCCAGACTGATGTCACTGGTGGTGGTCGATATCGGCAATACCCGCATCAAGTGGGCGCGTGTCGACGGTCTGCGGCCCGG
Source organism: uncultured Pseudomonadota bacterium (assembly GCA_963703025.1). GTDB lineage: Bacteria > Pseudomonadota > Gammaproteobacteria > Steroidobacterales > Steroidobacteraceae > 13-2-20CM-66-19. The sequence goes on from OY969778.1 coordinate 1,900,131, forward strand.
GAGCTCCCATGCAGCCGTCCATGCCAAGTGGGGCGAGGCCGACTACCGGCGCCGGCTCATTGCCCCCGGAACCACCGGACTTATGGTCGCAAGCGTCGCCGGTGCGCAGGCCGACCGGAAGCTGGCGGGCGCGGCGAAGCGTGCCGGGGTGCCGATCCTGTTCGTGACCGTGCCACGCAAGGCTGCGGGGGTGACCGTGGGGTACCTCGAGCCCTGGCGCCTGGGCGTCGACCGGTTCGCCGGGATGGTCGGGGCCCATCACCTGTTCAAGGCGGTGCCGCTGCTCGTGGTGGGCGTCGGCACGGCCCTGACCCTGGATTTGCTGGGCGGTCGTGGACGGCATTTCGGCGGGGCCATCATCCCGGCGCCGCAACTGATGGTCTCGACGCTGCTGAAGGAAACATCCGGGATCCGCAAGCGCGCCCGCGGCGGCGGCCGCAGCTTCACCGGGTTGTTCGCGCGTACGACGCAGGACGCGGTCGGCCAGGGTGCGTGCTACGCGGCCGCGGCGACCATAGACCGCGCAGTGGATGACGCCGCGCATTTGGTGGGCACGCCGCCGCTGGTGGTGCTGACCGGCGGCCAGAGCCCCACAGTGCGCCCCCTGGTCCACAGTCACTGCGTGGGGGTTGCGGACCTGACGCTCAGGGGGCTGGCGGTGCTGGCGGCCTGCGATACGTGATTCTGCGGGCGTTGATCTAGAATCCGCCCCATGCGTACGGCCTTCCTCGCCCTGGTGCTCATGAACGTCGCCTATTTCGCCTGGGCGCACTGGGTGGATGCACCACCGCGGGCGCCGGCGAAGGATGCGCCCCACCTGCCGCAGCTGCAGCTCGCGAACGAGCTGCCCGCGGGTGGCCAGGCAGGTCCGGCGACTCGCGGTGAAGACCACGGACCCCGAAGCCCAGTGTTTCTCGGTGGGGCCATTCGGGGATGTCGACAACAGTGCCAAGGCCGCGGCGCTGCTGCGCGCGAAGGGGTTTGACCCCCACCAGCGCGCCGAGGCGGCCGACGCGTCGGCCGGCTATTGGGTTTTCGTCGGCAACATGAAGTCGGATGCTGAGGCGGATCGCGCACTGGTGACCCTGGAGCGTGGCGGCATCAAGGACGCATTGGTGATGCCGGCCGCCGGTGATACTCCAAAGCGACTGTCACTGGGGTTATTCAGTGAACGTACGCGCGCGGACCACCGCGCGCAGAGCATCCGGGCGCTGGGCCTGAATGCAGAGGTCGCGGAGCGAAAGCTCCCGGGCACGGTCTACTGGGTCGATCTCGCATTACTGCCCGGGATGGGCACCGTCCCGATCCAGGACCTGTTCGCTGAAGGCATCAGTTCCAAGATCGCGGTGCAGACCTGCCCGGCCGCGGTGCACCTGCAGGTTGCTGCTGCCGCAGGCGCCGCCCCCGCAAGCTCCACGGGTGCCGCACCGGCGGGCGCGCCTGCGCCGACAAAGGCCAGCCCGGTCCCCGCGCGCTGAGACTTCGGCTGCGACGCTGTGGCGCCACGCAGGTGTCCGGCTATAGCCCGCGCGCGTGAGCCATTTTCTCGATAACGGTTGCCTTGTGCCCCTCGGCCAGGTGGCTGTAGCGCTTGACCATCGCCATGGTGCGATGGCCCAGCACGTCGGCAATCTCCAGCAGGCTCGCGCCCTGGCTTGCCAGATACGAGGCGCAGGTATGTCGCAGGTCGTGGAAGCGGAAGTCCGCTATCCCGGCAGTTGCCAGGGCGGCCTGCCAGTGAGTGTCGAATGCCTCGTAGGCCCTGCCCGGGTTCGAGCGGTGGGGAAACACGAACTCGCTGCGCGCTGCGTTCGCGTGCCTGAGCCTCCCCAGGGCCGCCAGTGCCTTGCCGACCAGGGGCAGGCGTCGCGGATCGCCATTTTTCGTGCGCTGGATGATGGCCTGGGGCGAAGGCGCATCGACAGTGACGTCGATCCATCGCAGGCGGATCAATTCGCCGCGACGCGCACCGGTTGAGATTGCCAGCAGCACCAGGGCCTGCAAGGCCGGCCACGCAGAGTCAGCGCAGGCAACCAGCAGCGCTTCTCGCTCTTCATCGTTCAGGAAGCGGATCCTGCCTCTGGCCTCCTTCTTCTTGCTGACCTCGCGCACCGGATTGCTGTCGACCAGGCGCCACTCCATCCGTGCCGTGGTGAAGATGTGCGAGAGCGTTGCCAGGTAGCGGTTGACCGTGGCGCCTGAGCGCTTGTACACCCGCGGGGCGATTTCCCGCCCATTCCCGTCCCTGCGCACCCTGCCGCGCGCAAACGGCTGCATTGCCAGCACGTCCCTGGCCTGGGCGATGCGATCCGGGGTGATCGCAGCCAGGGTGAGGCTGCCAAAGCATTCCAGCCACCACGCGATGTGGCGTTCGCTGTTCACCTTCCGTGCTGCCGACGCATCGGCCAGCATCGCCTCGCGATACCGCTGCACGACCGACGAGAAACTGATCCGCTGAGACCGCGCATTGGGGAAATGACGCCCCTCGAGGATGCCGGTCTCGATCGAGCCTGCCCAGCGCTGGGCATCCTTGCGATTGCGGAAGGTTTCGCTCAGCGCAGCATGGCCCTTCAGTCGTACCTGCACCCGATATGAGATTCGGCCGGTACGCGCACTCACGAGTCGCTGAATGGACGCCATTCTCCGGAAAAGCTCTGTTGTTTCGATCCTTACCCGGCTGCGCACTGTGGATCAAAGTACGTGGATGCGGGATGTCACAAACGCTCACGTTGTGTGAGAAATGCGAGTTCGCACAGTGTTGTCGCCAGCCTGCGCATTGGCGAGATCCATACATCCCTGCAATCAGCGGTTCGTGCGCCGCAAGTCCAGCCCCGTGCGGGTGAGCTGCTGACTACGCCTGCGACGACCGGCGCACTGAACCTGTGTCTGAGCCATGCACACGCAGCGATGGGTCCGAGTGTGAGCAGCCGCTTACGTGCTTAGACCGTGCACGCTTACTGCTGAAGAACACGATTCGCGGCAAGCTCGCGATGTCCTTTGCTTCGAATTAACGGGGTATCGCGATGGATCTGAGCAGGCAGGAAAATACTGGCAAGCCAAACACTCCGGTGGGACGTGACGATATCGCCAAGGACATTGGACCTCACGGCGATACCGGCCATAAAGAGTTGATGCGCCTGGAAGACAGCCAGAAGGCTGTGTTGCCTCAGGCGCCTGTGCCGAATCCGCCGGGCGAGGCAGGGTTGCCGGCGCCGGGCAGGGATGCAAAGTCCGCGCCCAGCCAGACCCAGACGCCGACTGCGCAAGAAGCTAAGACGAGCCAGTCCCCACCGCAGACGACGAAGGCCGAACCCAATGAGGGTCAGGTCAAGGATTCCGGTGCTAAGAAGGCACCGGCTGCCCCGCCCAGACCGGTTTCAGAAGCCAAGCTGAAGATGAAGGAACGCTTACCTGCCATGGCCGACGATGCGGATGTCGGCCACGAAAAGGAGCAGACGGTCGCGCGAGACGGCAAGGCAGACCTCGGTTTTGCCGGCACGCTCCTTGGATCCGCCGCGAGCACCGCTCCGAAGGGGCGCTGGCAGGAATTTAGAATCTATTCCACGTCCTCTGGTAAGCACGTGTTCTCGAAGGTTACGCGGACAGTATTCGCTGACGAGAACGACAAGTGCGAGGCGGACGTGTTCGACCCGTCGCCTTCGTCAGTGCCCACTCAGCTTTTGAGAACTGCCCGGGAGATGGCCCGATCACGACCCATGACGTGGATGGACGCCGCAGTGGCGTTTTTTGGCTACGACCCGCTCGCCAAGGTACTTTACCGAAAGCTGAGCGTGGATTTCGAGGAGCGGGTCTAGCGGCCGTTGCACGTCTGTTAGACGCGGAACTCACCGATCACTGCGACGGCGGCGTCCGTCGTACCGCGACCGCAGTCATCCGTGCTCGCCGCTAACCCTTGCCGGAGATGTGGTGCTCGCAACTGCCCAGGCGACACTCGCCGAACCTTGGCGGTCAGGCAGCGTACCGGCCTTGCGCGCGACTACCGTAAATCCTGGAATGGGCGCTCCTCGTTCGTCGCCAAGGATTGACGCCGCAAGGTACTGCCTCGGTGGGAGGCTGTACCGAAATTCCATTGAGGGACGAAGTGCTCAACGGACTATCAATCCGTTGATGGCAGCCTGCGAGGCGTTGATCTTGATCCTGTGCCCGTGAATGCTCGGCTGTCAGTGCACGGCTCGTGCAGTGGCTGCCGCCTGTTGCGGTTCATCCGGAAGCGGGCGCTTGATGACGCGCCGCAACGACGCTTGCTGACACTCGTTAGATCGGCGGCGTCAGGCGTAAGGTTCGTGTTGACGCGGGAAGCAGTACAATAAATTGCTCATATCCTTGGCATCGCTCGAGTTCTCTCCGACGTAAAGGTGCGCTGTGGCGACAAATAGCTGGACACGGTTGGTGCACATCGTCGTGGTATCGACGCAAGCAAGTTTGCTCGTGTCATGCGGAGGTGGCGGGGGCTCCTCGGCACCGATGCCCACGTATACGGTGGGCGGCACGATCACCGGACTCGTCGGTACCGGCTTGGTCCTCGAGAATAACGGCGGCGACAACCTGCCAGTGCCGGTCCCCGGTTCATTCACCTTTGCCGGGAACCTCAGCAGCGGAGCGGTCTATTCTGTAACGGTGGCGATGCAGCCTTCCTCGCCTGCGCAGACCTGTGTGGTAACAAACGGGTCAGGCATCGTGGGCGCAGCCAACGTGACCAACGTGGAGGTTACCTGCACGTCGGCGTCGTTCACGGCGCTGGTAAACCAGCCACCGGAACCGGGCGCGCTGACCCTGCTGCTGACTGACGGCAGCGTCATGATGCAGTCAGTCAACGACGCTGGCGTGTTTTACAACCTCAAGCCCGACGCGAGTGGCTCCTATGTAAATGGCACTTGGCGCCAGCTGGCAAGCCCGCCCACCGGTTACGCGCCGTATGCCGGCTCACAGGTCGTCCTGGCCGATGGACGGGTACTGTTCGTGGGCGGTGAATATAACCAGAACCAGTATGAGCTGCCGTTCGCTCCGAGCGGCCTGACGAATATGTCTGCTGTCTATGACCCAGTCACCGATAGCTGGCAGATGATCGCGCCACCTGCCGGCGTAGCCTACATAGGGGACGTGCCCTCGGTAGTCCTTCCGGACGGCAGCTTTGTCTTCGGCGAAAAGCTCGGCCGAGGGATGTGGCGGCTCGACCCGGCAAGCCTGACCTGGACATCGGTGCCGGCCACCGGCAAGGCGGATGATTTCGCCGAGGAAGGCTGGACGCTATTGCCCAACGGTGACCTGTTTACCGTGGATGTGGGCAATCCGCAGCACGCCGAGCATTACGACCCGACCGCTGCGCAATGGTACAGCGACGGGAATACCCCGGCGGCACTCACCTCGCCGACGGATTCTCCCGGTGGCCTTACGTATGGCCCGGCGCCGCTGCAGGTTGTCGGCGGGGTCAGCTATGGTCCGGGACCCACGGGAACGTACTTTCCGCCCGGAGAGGTGGGGCCGGCCCTGCTGTTGCCGAATGGCAAGGTATTCGCAACGGGTGCCGCAAGCGGCGCAACCGCGGCGCACACGGTGATCTATACCCCAGGTCCTACGCCTGCGGATGCGGGCAGTTTCGCGCTGGGGCCGGACTTCGCTGACGGTGACGATGCCGGGGATGCCAGCGCGGCCTTGCTTCCCTCAGGCAATGTTCTGATCGCCGCGCTTTCGGGCCGGTTCTACGAATTCGATGGTACCAACCTGTCTGTGACGGGAACCTTGACCAGCAACGGCGGCAACACGGTCTACTTCGTTATGCCACTGCCTAACGGACAGGCGCTCGTGACCGGAGGTGTTACCCAGGTCTACAGCGGCAACGGCGGCGCCGCGGATCCGGCGTGGGCGCCCACCATCACCGCCGCGCCGACGGTCGTGACACCCGGCTCGACATACACAGTTTCCGGCACGCAATTCAATGGGCTGTCCCAGGCCGCCGCTGTTGGTGATGAACTCAATGTGGCCACCAACTATCCCCTGGTGCGCGTCACCAATGTGGCCTCGGGTCATGTCTCCTACGCGCGTACCCATGATCACAGCACCATGGGTGTGGCAACCGGCAGCGCCGTCGTTTCCACGCAGGTCACCATCTCGGCGGACACCGAGAGTGGTCCCAGTTCATGGACCGTCGTCGCCAATGGAATTGCGTCCATTCCCATGAGCGTGACGGTCAATTGAGCATCCGCTAGGGCTTCGCCGCCCACCCAGTAGGCGGCCTCGCAAGCAGGCAAACGCGCCGACGCTATGCGCTGGCGCGAATTCTCTGCAACGTTGGCGTTCGCTCTAAGTGATTGCCCGACAAGGCAAATGTTGCCCGCTTCTCAAGTCGGGCGGTTTACGGGATGATCAGTGGATGGCCAAGGCGAAAAGAGCGGTTCGCATCAACGGAAAGCGCGCTCCCGCGTTCGGACGCGACGTCGTCGTCGTGCGGACCGGGCGTTTTCAGGGCGCGCAGTCCCCCACCAAGCGCTCTGACGAGGCCCGCACCCTTGTGGGAGAGACTGCCAAGGCTCTGGGCCGCCCCGGGATCAAGAAGAGTGCGGTGTTCAAGCGCGGGGCTCCTGAGGTCTTCGCTTACTCGGTGGATCCTGATGACCCAAGCCGGATCGTGCGACGTTCCGGCGCAGGCAAGAAAACCGTGGGCCGCCTCGTGGACGGCCGATTCCGGGCAAGTTGATCCGGCGCAGGAACCCCCCAGCGCTCGCGCGACTGCTCGTCGAGGCCGTCGCGGGAAGTACCAAGCCGGTGGCCTTCGTCCTCGCCGGCCACAATGGCTCCGGCAAGTCCACTCTCTGGGCCGAGCGGCTCGCACCGCGGCTGCAGATCCCGCTCGTCAATGCGGACCGCCTGACACTTTCGATTCTTCCCGAGGCGGATCGCGAAAGCCTTGCACTGCCTGCGTGGGCGCAGGCGTTCCGGGATCGCGATGAGCGCTGGCAGCGGCTCGCGCAGGAGGGGGTTCGCGCGTTTACGCAGCTGATCATGGAGCAGAAGCTGCCGTTCGCGTTCGAGACCGTCTTCTCGCACTGGGAGCGGCGTCCCGATGGGAAGCGCTACAGTTCCAAGATCCAGGAGATCAAGAACCTGCAGTCCGCAGGATATTTCGTGGTGCTGGTTTTTGTGGGACTGGCGTCGGCGGAACTCTCGTATTTTCGTGTCCAGACGCGCCTGAAGGCTGGCGGTCACGGCGTACCGCGCAGCAAGATCTTCAGTCGGTTCCCGCGTACTCAAGCCGCGGTGGGTGCGGCAAGCGCAATTGCGGACATGACGATCATGTTCGACAACAGCCGTGAACTGGGGCAGGCGTTTACCCTCACGCGAGTTCAGCGTGGCCGCAAGCTGTTGTTCGACTGCCGCGACACGAAATACCATGTCAACGGCGAGCTGCGGGTTGTGGCCGGGCTTTGGTTGGCCAAGGTTGCAGGCCCCTGGCGCGACCGCGCTGAGGTTGAATCTGCCGTACACGCTCCATCCCCGGCAGCCGCTCCGCGCACGCAGGCTCGCCCTCCCGCGGACCCGGAGCGGCGCTCCAGGTCGCGTCGGCGGTCACAACGATTGGGTCGCGCGCCCGCATTAGGCGGCTGACGATCCTCACCACTGACGGCTGATTCCTGGGGCGCATCCGGGCCCCTTCGGGCGCGCGGCAGTGGTCCCCGCCCGCGCGGAACCGTGTCTCTTCAGCCCGAACCCGTAGTCCGCCGCCGTCTCCGTATTCACACTCGAGCGCCCAATTCCAGGCATGCGTGCGACGAATGCCCCGAATGCCCCGGTGAGCGGATGACCGGTCGCCCACAAGAGTGGGTATTCTGGAGAGGTGGGCCGCCCTGGAGTCGATTGCGACGTCACTCGATGGCGCAAAGTCTTCGGACCACGCTGGAGCACGGCTCGTGGGCAGGCCGCAGCCCCGGCTCTAGGGTTTTCCGGGGGAGGATCGACCGAGTCATCCCGGTACAGACATGATGAGCACCTCAAGTCGAAGATCTTTCATCGCTGCCGCCGCGGCATTCGGCGCCACCCCGATCTGGTCGCTCGCCACCCCCTCTGCGTCCCAGCGGCATCGCTCGGAGCGGCGTGACCTCTATCCTGAAGGGGTCGCATCGGGAGACCCGGAGCCTGGCAGCGTAGTCCTTTGGACGCGCCGGCCTTACGGCGACGGACGAACGCGGGCTACGCTACATGTCGAGGTCGCCGAGGACGCCGTGTTTGCCCGCGTTGTGGCGGCGGCACACGCGCCAATATCCGCTGAGGCGGACTGGACCTGCCGCGTGCTGGTCGGCGGCCTCAAGCCCGACCACGTCTATTGGTATCGCTTCACCGATAGCGAGGGCGGCGGCAGTCGCCTCGGTCGCACGATTACCGCACCCAGGCCCGATGATCCGCGAACGGTGCGCTTCGCGTTCGTCTCCTGCCAGAGCGTCAACGAGGGCGCGCAGAACGCCTTCCGCCGGATGATCTGGGAGGACCAGCATGCACCGGCCGAGCGTCGGCTCGGCTTCGTTCTGCACCTGGGGGATTTCATCTACGAGGTGGTGGAATACCCGGACGAGGTGCCGCACCGCTACGACCGCACCGTCTATGACATCGGCCGGATACCCGATGGCCGCAAGGTCGGCAATTTCCACGTGCCGACGACGCTTGACGGCTATCGGATGGTGTACCGCGCGCACATCGCGCGATCCGGACATCCAGGATGCCCGCGCCTATTTCCCGTTCGTGTGCATCGGCGACAACCACGAGTTCTCCTGGCAGGGCTGGCAGAGCTTCATCAAGTACGACGGCAAGGCCGAGCCGGCGCAGGCGCTGCGCGTGGCCGCCAACCAGGCCTGGTGGGAATACATTCCCTCGCGGGTGCGCAAGGCCTCCGGACCCGGCCTGGACAGGTTCGATGGCCCGAAGGTCGAGAATGCGCCGATCACCCATCTGGACAGGGATGGCCTGGGCGACGAGCCCAACAACCTCACGGCGATCGCGAGCATGACCGGGTATCGCGCCATCAGGTTCGGCCAGCACGTCGATCTGATTCTGACCGACTTCCACAGCTACACCATGGAAGACCCGACGACACGCAACGAAGCGGACGCCTTCGACCTGAAGGCGTTTCCGGAGCTGTTCCCCCAGGAGGCGCTCGAGATCCTGGAGGCCGGGCGCACCTACAACGGTGGCAACCCACCGCAAAGCATTCCGCTGGGTAGCGTCAGCGTGGTGAATTTCGCGCGCAATGACCCGGTGTTCACGGTGCTCGGCCGCGTGCAGAAAGACTGGCTGAAGCACACGCTCGCAGCCTCCACGGCGACCTGGAAGATCTGGGGCGCCACCAACGGGACGCTGGATATGCGCACCGATCCGCAGAACCTGCCTGCAGGGCTGACGACGCCTTGGCCCGGGCAGGGCTACGCCACCTTCGGCGGCGGCGATTTCAGCGCGGCGCTCACCGAGCGCGGCGAACTCTACGACTTCGTGCGTGATGCCAAGATCACCGGCTTCGCCGTCGTGTCCGGTGACCGGCACAGCTTCTGGGCGGGCTACGCAGCCAAGGCACTGCCGCCCAAATCCTTCGATCCGGTCGGCGTGGCATTCATCTGCGGCTCAATTTCCGCTCCCGGCTTGGCCGAAGCCTTCGAGCACCGTCTCAAGGGCCATCCTCTGAGGCCGCTCTTCAGCAGCGAGGCCGAGCCGGGGAAGTTCGAGTCCACGGTCAACCTGACGGTGAAGCACGGCGTCCGCAGCGCGCTTGAATACGCGCGCACCGGCAGCCTTCAGGCTGCACACGCGGTGAGCAACCCGGACAACGCGCCGCACCTGGAGTTCGTCGATATGGGTGGGCACGGCTATGCGCTCGTCACCGCGAGCGCAACAAAGCTTGCGACCGAGTTTGTGTGTATTCCGCGTCCGGTTGCGCGAGCCACGACCGCGGATGGTGGCCCGCTGCGCTACCGGGTCACGCACACCGCCGAGGCATGGCGGGCTGGCGAGAGACCGAAGCTGGTTCAGCGTGTCGTGGAGGGTGATCCAGGCCTGTCCATCTGACCTGGCTGGCACTAGGGGACCATTGTTGCGGCAGGCCGACCCGCAGCCGGCGGTGCAAGCCCAGCGCAATGAATGCCAGGACTTGTGCGGGTGGCAGACAGCGCTACCTGACGACCGCCGGATGTGGGATTCGCGGGCTGCCGAACATGGCGCGGTGCGAAGGCGGTTGCTTGCCCCCGACATCCTGCAGTCCGTAGTGTACGGCGGCTTCAGCGGCGATCAGGGTCTGGCCCGATTGGCTCATCAGCTTGGGATCGTCGTATAGCGCTGCGATGACCTTGCCCGAGAACTCGGGCGATTCGGCGCTATCGGCCATCTGACTGTACTTTTCCGGTTCCCGGTCGATCACGCTGCGGGTGCGCTCCGTCAGGACCAGTCCCAGCCATAGCGACACCGTCGCAACGTTGTACTCCCTGAGATCGACCGCCATGTCGGCGGCGAACTTGTCGACCCCGGCCTTCTGCGCACCGTACGCAGGCCCGTGCACGTAGCACACGGAGCCCGGAGCGGAGGTGAAGGCGATGAGTCCGCGCCGCTGCTTTACCATCATTGGGGCGGCGTAGTAGCTGGCGACGTATTGGCTGCGCAGGCCGACGTCCAGGATGTCCATCAGGCCGAGGGACTTCTCCCAGAACCCGCCCGGCTTGATGAGGTCGTCATGGATGGCGGCGACATTGTTGACGAGGATGTCGAGGCGGCCCTCTTCCTCGGACACGCGCTCAAAGAGCGCGCGCGTTTCTGCGTCGTTCGCATGGTCGAGCCGCACGGGGACACCCTTGCCGCCTGCCTCGGTCACCGCTGCGGCCGTCTCCAGGATCGTGCCGGGTAGGGCAGCCTGTCCCTTCTGGTCAGTGCGCCCGGTCACATAAACCGTGTAGCCGTGCCGCCCCAGTGCAATGGCAATCCCGCGACCCACGCCACGACTTGCCCCAGTTACCACCGCAACGCGACCCTTCCGGGATGCTTCGTTCATGTTCGGATTCGCCCTTTCTCGTTCACTCGCCCACAGCCTTGCCCCAGCCACCGACCTTCGGGGCGGCCCGCGCGGCCGTGAAGCGGATATATGAGTACTTCCATCCCTGAGCCGTGCGCACGTACTTTTCATGGTAAGTGCCCAGCAGCAGGCGATCCTCTCCCTCGGCCGAGGTGATCGGGATGATGCAGTGCCACCGTCCCGATGCGGTGTCGCCCTCGACGGTGATGATCGGATTCATCACGTAGTGCATGACGAAGGGAATCGCCCGGTGCTCGATCTGCGTCTTGCGGATCGCCTCACGTCCCTGGGTGATGGGCAGGAACGGCCGGCCGTCCCAGACTGCATCCTCGGCGAAGTCATCAAGGGCGGGGCCGCTGTGCGAGGGACCCTGCTCGGGCCAGCCGCCATCGTTGTTCATGCAGTATCGCGCCTTGAGTTTGCAGATCTCCTGAACGTCGTCGACCGCGCGCACGCGCGCCTCGAGTTGCTCCAGGCGTCGCAGCAATGTGTCATCCATGTGTCCCCCGTTCACGGCGCCAGCGAAAGCCGGGCGCTCGGCGCTCTGGCTAAGTCGTTGAGTCAAGAAGTCAGCAGCCTCAGCCCCGCGCGACTTTGCGTCTAGGCGGCCGCAGGACTCGCGTGTTCCTCGACCACGAACAATCTGGTCTTGTCACGGTCGAGAAAATGTTCCTCATCGTCCGCAATCTGCTTCAGGATCGCCGGATCCTTCAGCACTGCCGCTGCGGCCTGGTAGTCCGCCTCGGTCCGGTACCACAGTTCAGTAACCGCATCGAAGTCCAGCTCGGCGATTCCTCCGGCGAGGTAGGCGCCCTGCGCTTGCACGTAGTTGCGTCGGTAATCCAGTATCTGCGGCATGAGGCGTAAAATGAGCGGCACGTGGTGCTGTTCGTAGTACGCGATGAACCGCTCCCTAGAAAGACCGGGCCTCGCCTTGAGCAAAGCAATCGCTTTGTACATCTGAAGTTGCTCTGTGTCCGCCGGCACACGAGTCCTCTGCGGCGAGGTCGAGTGCCCGTCTATGTGCTCCTGGCAAAACTAGCACGCGTTACAGAGTAAGGGCAAATGCGGCCGGGAGCCGATCTTCAGGTTTCTTCAGAGGGCAAAAGTAAACGCTAGGGCAACAGGCAGGCGAGGTCGAAGTACGCCTTGACGCTACAGATCTTCCCGGCGTCGTTAAACGCCTGCACCTCATAGACTTCCATGCGTGAGGTCTGCAGGCCGGGGACCTTCATGGTCGATACGAAGTGCAGCATGACCTCGTTGCCCGTGACGACGATGCGGCGCACGTCGTGGGCGGCCCACCAGCGGATGTCCTTGGCTCCCCGCCAGAACTTGACGATGGCATCAAGCCCGCGCAGCGGAGCAGATCCCACCGGGTCCTCGAAGGTTGCGTCATCGGCGAACAGCGCCGCGCGCTTGTCGATGTCCGCATCCAGGTACGACACCAAGTAGGTGCGCGCGGCCTGTTCCATGTGGTCTCGGGAGACCTTGCCTGCCGGGGCCATGATGTCCCGCACCAGGTCGGCGACGGAGCGGTAGCCGCCCATGCGCGCGCTGAGTGGCTGCTCGGCGGTAATCCCGGGTTCATTGGCGTTCATGGCTTTCCTCCGACGGGCGCGACCGGCGCGCGAGCGCAGGAATCTAGCGCAGCGCAGGTCGGCAGGCGAGTGTATCCTTGCAAAGACTGGAACATGTGCCAGAATAATCAATACACGCGCAAGCCGGAGTGCAGTAATCCCATGGAGCTTCAGTCCGGAACCGATGACCCGGTCAAGGCAATGCAGGCGAGGCTGCTGCACGCGATCCGTGCGGACCTCGACCTGATCATCAGGCCCAATCTCACCTCGCCCGAAGCACGAACGGCCGGACAGCTCGCCAGTGAAATGCTGAGCTTCCTCACGGTCGGCCTCGACGGGATCGACGCGGCGCTGCCCGAGCTGAAGAGCCGCCTGCGCACGCTGGCCGAGCGCGCCGAGGCCCTCGCGCGCGATGCAGCCACCGGCGGCAAAAGCCAGGCCGCCTCACCTGCGACCGAGCCCCGGGCACAGCTGGTCGGCTCGGAACTCACGGTCGATGCTGAATACACCGCGCTCAAGGTCCGGCTGGCCGATGCACTCGCACAGCTGTTCTCCCCCGGCCGGCGCAGCGCTGAGGCGGTCAGCCAGCTGGCGCGTGAGGCGGTACGGCTGGAGCAGGACGAGCAGACGCACATCCATCACCTGGTGAACGCGGAGATGTCCGACCGGCGCGATCCGCTGGCGGCGGTGGAGACTGAACTCACCAAGGAGCGGTTTGAGGCGTTTGTGCGAGCGCGCCTTGCTTCCCTGAACCCGGGAACGCTCGAGAACCTGGAGCGCATACCGGGGGGCTACTCAAAGGACACGTGGAAGTTGCGCTTGTCGCGCGGGATCGAGGGTCACCGCGACCTGATCCTGCGCCGCGACCTGCCCTTCGGGCCGGGCGAGAACAGTGTTGTCGAGGAGTTCGACCTCCTGAAGCGGCTGGCAGGCGAGGGACTGCTGGTGCCGAACCCGCTGTGGTGTGAGCCGGATGCCGGTTACGTGGGCCGCCCCTTCCTGCTGTTTCCGCAATACCCGGGAGCTGCGGTATTCGGGGATTGGGATGCGCCTGCCGATGTGAAGCGCGCGGTGTGCTTTGACATCGCCCGCCTGTTGGCCAAGCTGCATGCCTTCGATCCTTACAAGCTTGGGCTGCCGGGCCTGGCGCCGGCCACCTCGGCGGTCGAGACCGTGCGCGCGTACGTGCGGCTGTGGCGTGACAAATGGATGCGGCGGCGGGCGCATCCCTCGCTGGTGCTCATGACGGCATTTGACTGGCTCGAGCGCAATGCGCCGACCGACCTGCCGCGGGTGAGCCTGATCCACGGTGATGTCACCTTCCGCAACGCCCTGATCAGCCAGGGCCGCCTGACGGCGCTGCTCGATTGGGAGTTCTGGCACCTGGGCGACCCCATGGAGGATCTCAGCTACTTCCGCCTGGTCGCCGAGCCGCACGTGGAATGGGAGGCGATCATGCAGGCGTACCGCGAGGCCGGTGGCATGGCGTATGACCCGAAGCGCGCCGCGTTCTACGAGGTGTGGCGCTCGGTGCGCAACGGCACCACCACGACGACGGCCTGGTATGGGTTCCTGCAGGGGAAGTACCCGGCCTCCAAGGCCGCCTACCAGGGGGTCTCTCTCTACAGGTTCTTCCTGCGCGACGTCGCCGACAAGCTCGAGGCGGTGACGCTGTGACTGCCGGCCAGATCGAAACCAACCCGGGGTGGACGACCGACGGCCTCGCCGGCAGCAATCTCACCCGCCCGAAGCCCCAGGACGAGTTCCTGCACCCAGCCCCGGCGGAGGCCGGCTACGCATGGACGGAGACCTCCTATTGGGGGTTCTGCGTGCCTGAGCACAAGCTCATGGCCGAGATCTACATATGGTTTCACCCGGTGCTGCACACGATGAGCGCCGGGGTCCTGATCTGGCGCGGCATGCAGCCGAGTTCACTCGCCTGTGACTACGTGCACCACCACCACTACCTGCCGATGCCTGCCGACATCTCGCATTACCGCATCGAGCCGCTGGGCCTGGAGATCGAGGTACTCGAGCCGCTCAAGCGTGCGCGCATGAGCATGAAGGATCCTGAGCGGGATGTGAGCTTCGAGGTCACTTTCGAGGGCGTGTTGCCGCCACTGGGGCGGCCGAACGGCCATCACCTGGTGCAGCCGATGCATGCACGCGGCAGTGTCTCGCTCTATGGCGAAAAGATTGCGATTGATGGCTACTTCATGCGCGACCGGTCGTGGGGGGCTGAGCGCCACGAGACCCCGCGCGACCTGCCGCCGATCACCTGGATGACCGGCATCGTCGATGCATCCTGGTCCTTCCACCTGGTGGCCTTTGACGATCCTGCATTGTCACCGGAGTGGCTGGGGCGCTACTCGAGCCCGAAGGCGGGGGAAAACCTCATGTGGGGCTACCTGCACGAGGGCGGACGCACGACTTCGATCCGCGCTGCCCGCAAGCGCACTCTGCGCGAGGCGGACGGGGTCACCCCGAGCGGCTTCGAGCTGGAGATCGAGGACCAGAACGGCCGCGTGCTGCCGCTGCGCGGCACCATCACCGCGCGCACGCCGTGGGCGACCTGGCAGAACATCGTCGTCTACTACTCGCTCACCCGCTGGGAGATCGATGGCCGGGTGGCGTGGGGCGACTGCCAGGACATCCACTACAACCGCTTCGTACACGAGTTCACCCGGGGTCGAAAGCCATGAACAGAGTTGCCGGCAAGGTGGTGATCGTCACCGGAGGCGCCCGCGGCATCGGGCGGGCAGACGCATTGCTCCTGGCGCAGGAGGGGGCGCGCGTGATCGTGGCGGACATCGACGAGGCGGGCGGCCGCGCCGTGGCCGCTGCCGCGCCGGGCATCGAGTTCGTATCCCATGACGTGCGCGACGAGGCGGCCTGGGAGAAGCTGGTGCGGGGCACGGTGGCACGGCACGGGCGTCTGGACGTGCTGGTGAACAACGCCGGCGTCATCCACGTCGGGGATCCGCTGACCTCGGACCGCGCCGAGATGCGCCACATGTTCGAGGTCAATGTCGACGGCACCATGCTCGGCTGCAAGCACGCCATCCCGGCGATGATCGAGGGCGGCGGGGGCTCCATCATCAACATGTCTTCCATCGCCTCGAGCTCGGGACTGTATTTCTTTGCCGGGTACTGCGCGACTAAGGGCGCGATCGCGGCGTACACCAAGGTGGTGGCCGTGTACTGCGCCCAGAATCGCCTCAATATCCGCTGCAACTCCATCCACCCCGGCGGCATCGACACGCCGATGAATGCTGGCCTCGAGCAGGAGTTTGCGACGAGGATTGGGGGGATGCGCATCCCTGCGCACAGCCCGGTGTCGGCGGACGCCCCGAAGATGCGCTACGGGGAGCCCAACGACATCGCTTTCGCGGTCCTCTACCTGGCTTCCGATGAATCGAAGTTCACCAGCGGCGCGGAGTTCTACATCGAGAACACCTCGACGATCACCGCAGCCGTGATCGGATGAGAATCCCGGGGCGCGCGGCATGATCAGCCGGCTGGATGACTACTGCGTCCACCAGGCCCCCGGGTACCTGCGGGTGCCCGGAACGACGGACCGGAACTTCTACGACCGCTACTTCTTCAGCGGTTACTCCACCGACGGCAGGCTGATCTTCGGCGCCGCATTCGGGCGCTACCCGAACCGCTACGTCCAGGATGCTCACTTCACCGTCGCCTTCGACGGCGTGCAGGCGAGCCTGCATGGCAGCGACCGGCTCGGCGCGGCGCCTGACGAGGCGCGTGTCGGGCCACTCTCGGTCGAGGTGCTCGAGCCGATGCGCGTGCTGCGCTGTCACGCGGCGCCCAACGGTGAGGGAATCTCCTACGACCTCATCTTCCGGGCTGAAACCGGCACGATCGACGAGGGTCGGCTGGTGCTCGCGCGTGAGGGGCTTACCTACATCGACCAGACGCGCTTCATGCAGTACGGAACTTGGGAGGGCTGGATCGAGGTTGACGGGAAGCGCGTCGCCGTTGATCCCAAGCGCACCCATGGCCTGCGTGACAAGTCCTGGGGCGTGCGCGTCATCGGCGAACAGCAGGTGACGCCGCAGAAGGGCGGCCAGATCTTCTGGATGAACGTCGTCATGCACCTGGGTACCGAGTACTCGGTCATCCGTACGCTCGACCGCGCGGACGGTAGTTCCCAGGAGCGCGCCGGCTACTTCGCGCCGCTGTATTCCTCGCCGGCTCTGGTGCCGGTCGGGGAGCCGGCGTTGCGCCCGGTGGCTACCTGGGAATTCGACCTGGAGTTTGTCCCCGGCACGCGCCGCATCGCCGGCGGGCGCTACCTGGTGCGCTGGCCGGATGGATCGCAGCGCGAGTTCCGGGGCCGCGCACTTGGGACGCTGTGGTACGCCGGCCTGGGCTACAACCACGATCGCTGGCATCACGGCCTCGATCACGGCGCTGGCCTGGTCGTCGAACGGGAGTCATGGCGCACCGACGCCGTCGATCTGTCGCGGCCGGACCGCCAGTTCCTCGCCTCGGTGATGGAGTTTTCCGATGAGAACGGTCGCGTGGTCGGGTTCGGGCATACCGAGCAATTGCTGATCGGCGAGTATCGGCCCCTGGGCTGGGGTGCGCAGGACTCTCAGAAGTAGCAGGGCCTGGATTGATGACGGGACGGCTCTCGGTGGCCCGGGCCCCCGGCAGTGTGGTTGTTCAGGAGGGGGACGTGGGCAAACTCGATGGCAGGGTGGCACTGGTTACCGGCGCAGGTCAGGGCGTGGGGCGCGGCATCGCGCTGGCCATGGCCGCGGAGGGGGCCGCGGTCGCGGTCCTTGGGCGCACCGCCGCAAAGCTTGAGGAGACGTGCGCCACGATCCGTGATCGCGGCGGCAGCGCGCTTGCGGTCCCTTGCGACGTGAAGGACGCGGCGGCTCTTGAGAAATCCGTGGCCACCGTCACCGGGCATTTCGGCGGCCTGCACATCCTGGTCAACAACGCGCAGGAGGTGGCTCTCGGCCCGCTCATGTCCGTGACCGACGAGGCCTTCGACGCCGGGTGGCAGTCCGGGCCGATGGCGACGTTCCGCCTGATGAAGCTGTGCTACCCGCACCTCAAGGGTGGCGGATCCATCATCAACCTCGGCAGCACCGCGGCCATGCGCTGGGACTATGCCTACTACGGGACTTACGCCTGCGTGAAGGAGGCTATCCGCTCGCTCAGCCGGGCGGCGGCGTGCGAGTGGGCGCGCGACGGCATCCGCGTCAACACCATCTTGCCTTGCGGCGACTCACCGGCGCTGATGTCCTGGATGGGCACCGCCATCGCGGGGGATCGCGATGCGTTCCTCAATTCGATCCCGCTCGGTCGGGTGGGGCGCTGCGAGGAAGACGTCGGCCGCTTCGCGGTGCTGCTGTGCACCAGCGATGCCGGGTACGTCACTGGCCAGAGCATCGCCGTCGATGGCGGTCAGGCCTATCTGTAGCGACTTAGGTCGCACCACGTTTTTCAGGGGTTACCGAATGAGCGAGAAAAGTTTCCCGGACGGAGCGGTGCTGGTGGTCGGCGGCAGCGGCGGCGTCGGCCAGGCGGTCTGCCTGGAGTTTGCACGCGCCGGCACCGATGTCGCGATCACCTACCACAAGAAGAAGGATGCGGCGCAAGCCGTGGCTGACAAGGTCCGAAGCCTCGGTCGCAAGGCCACCATCCACCAGCTCACCCTCGGAGATGCCGCCCAGGTTGACGCCGCGGTTGCAGAGGCGGCAGGCGCGCACAAGCGCCTGCATACGGTCGTGGTTGCCGCGGGCACGCTCGCACAGCAGGTGCTGATCTCCGAGATGACCAGCCAGCAGTGGCACACGGTCATCGAGCAGGACCTGAACGGTTTCTACAACGTCGTGCGCGCGACGCTGCCGCGGCTGAAGGTCTGGGGCGGTGGATCGTACGTGCACCTGGGATCCGGCGGGCACCTGCGGTGGCCAGAGCGTGACGTGATGTCCGTCGCGCCCAAGGCGGCGATCGAGGCGCTGATCACCGGCATCGCGCGCGAGGAGGGCCGCCACGGGATCCGCGCCAACTCAGTGCTGCTGGGTGTCATCGAGGCGGGCATGTTCCTGGAACTCACGCGCCAGGGAAGGTTCGATGCCCAGTGGGTCGAGGAGGTGCACAAGAGCCTCGCGCTCAAGCGCTGGGGCAAACCGGAGGAAATCGGCTACGCCTGCGTGTTCCTGGCCTCTGACCGGGCGCTCTATGTGACTGGCCAGCGCATTGCCGTCACCGGTGGCTACGGGCTGTAGGAGCGATGCGACTCAAGGTTGGCCTGAACTTCATGGGTTCGGACGTGCGCCTGGGGCCGCGCTTCGGGCGTGTGCTCGCACTGGCGCGCGAGGCCGACGAGCGCGGCATTGACATGCTGACCTTCCCTGATCACCTGGCCCTCGCCCGCGACGCCTTCGAGCAGCCGCTGCACTTCGGCGAGCCGTTTCCCTTCCCGCGCGAGATGGCCTGGTACGAGCCGGTGACCGCGCTGGCCGCACTGGCGGCGGTGACGCGGCGCGCACGCCTTTCGGTGAACGCCCTGGTGACGCCGCTGCGTTCGGCCCTGTTCCTCGCCAAGCAGATCGCAACCCTGGACGTGATCTCGGACGGTCGCGTATCCCTGGGCATGACCGGGGGATGGCACGAAGCGGAGTTCGCAGCATCCGGGGTCTCGCTGGCGGGTCGCTTCGGGTGCCTGGAGGAGCAGATCGCGGTCTGCCGGGCGTTGTGGGGAGAGGCGCCTGCGAGTTTCCACGGAACGCAGGTCAACTTCGAGGACCTCTATGCCATGCCGTTGCCGGTACAGGGCAGGGCGATCCCGATCTACCTGGGACTACCGGCCACCGGCCGCCACGTGGAGCGGATTGCGCGCCTCGCGGACGGCTGGTCTTGGGGGTATGTCGCTGACGCGCCGCTGATTGCGGAAGGACTCGCGCGCATCCGCGACGCGATGGCGCGGCTGGGCCGCGCCACCGTACCGTTCGAGGTGAAGGCCTTCCCGCTGCCCATACGCCGCGGCGACGGCTCGTGCGACCTTGAGGAAACCTTTGCGCGCGTACCGGCCCTCGTGGAAGCCGGCGTCACCATCATCGAGCCGAACCTGCACGACTACTGCACGACCGAGGCGGACATCCCACGGTTGCTCGATCACCTGAACGCGCTGCAGCAGCAGTACCCGGAATGAAAACCATGGCACGAGCATTCCTGGCGACGCTCGCACTGCTGCTGGCCACCCAGGCAGCCGGTGCTGATGGCGCCGGAGCTGCCCTGTTTGCCGAGCGCTGCGCGAGCTGCCACGAGGGCGGTGTCGCCCGTACACCGAACCGCAGCCTCCTGGAACTGCTCACACCGGAGGCGATCTACGCCGCGCTGACGAGCGGACCCATGCAGGCGCAGGCGCAGGGACTGGATGCCACGCAGCGCAAGGCTATCGCCGAATTCCTGGCCGCAAGACCCGTAGGCACGGCGCCCGCTTTGGGCGTGCGGCACTGCGCCGAGGCCGCGGACTGGTTCGACTGGAAGCAGCCGCCTGCCGCCCTGGGCTGGGGTATCGACCGCGAGAACCGCCGCTTCATCCCGGCGGCAGCGGCAAGTCTCACCGCGGCCCAGATCCCGCACCTGGAACTGGCCTGGGCCTTCGCCTATCCCGGCCTGATCCGCGCGGCCTCCGAGCCGCTCGTGGCAGGCGGCGCAGTCTTCGTGGGCAGCCAGGATGGCGACGCCTATGCGCTCGATGCGCGCACCGGCTGCGTGCGCTGGGTGTACCACGGTGGCGGGGAAATCCGTGGTGCGATGGTGATGGCGAGCTGGTCCGCCGCGGACCATAGGCGAACCGCGGCGTTGGGAACCGCGGGACCTTTGGTCTATTTCGGTGACAACTTCGGCGTCGTGCACGCGCTCGATGCGCTCAGCGGCGTGCCGCGCTGGACGCAGCGGGTGGAGGAACACAGTGCCGCGCGCGTATATGGCACCCCGGTCCTGCTCGAGCGGCACGGCCGGCGCATCCTGTATGTACCGGTAGCCTCGTTCGAGGAGGTGGCCGCCTCGACGGCGAATTATCCGTGCTGTACGTTCCGCGGCTCGATCGTCGCGCTCGATGCAGCCAGCGGGCAGCAGATCTGGAAGACCTACACGATTCCGAATGTGCCTGCGGAGCAGGGACGCACGAGCGCCGGCCTGGCGCGCCTGGGCCCGTCCGGTGCCGGGGTCTGGTCGAGCCCGACGGTCGACCTGGCCCGCAATGCGCTCTACTTCTCGACCGGCAACAATTACTCAGGGCCTGCCGATGCGAACAGCAACGCGGTGTTCGCCATCGACCTGGATAGCGGGGCGATACGCTGGCGGCACCAGATACTGGCAGGGGATGCCTCCAACATGTCCTGCTACGCGCCTTTGCCCGGCAGCAGGTTCTCGCTCGGCAATGACGTCAACTGTCCTGCGCCGTTTGGCCCTGACCTTGATCTCACAGGGCCGCCGCTGCTGATTCATGGTCCGAAGGGACACGACATCCTGGTCGCCGGTGCCAAGTCCGGCACGACTTATGGGCTCGACCCGGCGCAGGAGGGAAGGCTTCTTTGGACGAGGCGATTGAGCCGTGGCACGGCGACCAGCGCGGGGGGCTTCTTCTTTGGGATGGCCGCGGAGGGTTCGAGGGTATTCGTGCCGCTGCTGGATTTCCCGATGACCTACTACCAACAGGGTGACGCGGCCGCGCTTGCCGGCAGCACCCCGCGAGACGGGCTGTACGCGCTGGACGCGTGGAGCGGACGACTCGAATGGTCCGCCGCCACGCAGGACTACTGCACCCGCGCGCAGTGCGGTGGCAACCCGGCCGCCGCGCTGGCGATCCCTGGCGTGGTATTCGCAGGGGCGGTCGATGGCATGTTGCGTGCCTTCGACAGCCGCTCTGGACGCATGCTGTGGGAGTACGACACCAGCGTTGCGGTGACCACCGTCAGCGGCGAGCGCGCGCATGGCGGCACGATCTCCGGGAGTGGCCTTATGGTCTCAGGTGGCACCGTCTACGTGAACTCCGGCTACGGGGGGATCACCGGCTCGCCGGGGAACGTGCTCCTCGCGCTACGCGTGCCGGCACGCTGACTACGGCTGCGTGACCGCGAATCGCGCAGCAGTGCCGCCGGATACCGCGTTGCCGAAAACTAGAACACGTGCTAAGTTAAGGAAAGAGTTACGGTGCCCGTAGAGCGATCCATGACGCAAGAATTGGTGGCCGATGTAGTGGTGGTCGGCGGCGGGGTCGCAGGTCTGTGCGCAGCGATCGCGGCTCACGATGCCGGTGCAAGAACCGTGCTGCTGGAGGCGAGCGCGCTTCTGGGCGGCACTGCCAGCTGGTCTGGTGGCGCGGTGTGGATCCCGATGAACCATTGCATGGCACGGGCGGGGCGGCCTGATTCGCGCGCGGCGGCGCTTGAGTACATGCAGGCCTGCGCACAGGGTGAAACCCCCTCCGCACTGCTGGATACCTATATCGACGAGGGACCTGCCGTCGTCGAGTTCCTCGAGGCCGCCACGCCGCTTCACTTCGAAGTGGGCACGATGCCTGACTATTACGACAAGTACCCAGGCGCGGTACACGGCCCGGGGGAAAGTCGTTCCATCGCACCGGCGATCTTCGATACCAATCGTCTGGGCACGCAACAGGCGTTGTTGCGCCGCTCGCCTTACGGGACGATCCCGTTCAGCTTCGCTGAGTTCGAACGCTTCCATGCAATCCTGCATCCGGAGCGCATCGACTTCGAGCTCATGACGCGCCGGCTCGAGCAGGGCTTCGTTGGCTGGGGCGAGGCGCTGAGCGCAGGCCTGCTGGCGGCGGTACTGGAGCGGGACATCGAGGTGCGCATCAACTCCCGGGTCCGCAGCCTGCTGATCGACGGTGGCGTGACGGGGGTGAGCGTCGATGACGGCGGCTCGTCCCATGAAGTGAAGGCCCGCGCCGGGGTCGTGTTGTGTACCGGGGGCTTCGAGTGGGACGAGGGACTGGTCGCTGAGCAGTTCGGCCTCAACTGGACCCCCTCCACGGTGGAGACCAATCGCGGTGATGGCTGGCGCATGGCCGAACAGGCTGGCGCGCAACTGGCTAACCAGGGAGTGTGCTGGGGCTGGCCGACCTACATGATTCCGGGCGAAGAGCGTACGCCGGGACTGCCGCTGGTGCGCACCACGCTGGTGGAACGCGGCCTGCCACACTCGCTCATCGTGGATCGGCACGGGGTCCGCTTCGTCGACGAGTCGACCCCCTACCACCGGGTATTGAAGGCCTTGCTGGAACGCGATGCGCAGGGCTTCCGGCACCTGCCCGCATGGCAGATCTTCGACCAGCAGTTTCTCGACAAGTACCCCTTCGGCCCGGTGATGCCAGGTCAGCCAGCCCCGGACTGGATGCGCCGCTTCGACTCCCTGGCGCAACTGGCCGAAGGACTCGGGATTGCAGCCGGGCCACTGGCGCGCACGGTGACACAGTTCAACGAGGCGGCATCGCAGGGGCGTGATCTGCAGTTCGGGCGCGGCGAGTCCGCGTACGCGCGCTTTTTTGCCGACCCGGACAACACGCCCAATCCCTCACTGGGCAGCATCGCCAAGCCGCCGTTCTACGCGGTCGAGGTACTGCCTTCGACGATTGGCACCTGTGCAGGGCCGCAGATAGACACCCGCGGGCGGGTGCTCGCAGCAGATGGCAGGCCGGTCGGGGGCCTGTTTGCCGCCGGCAACGCGGCCGCCGCCATCAGTGGGCCGGCCTATTTCGGACCCGGGGGCACGATCGGTCCGGCCATGGTGTTCGGCGTCCTGGCCGGGCGCACGGCGGCGATGGGAGGCGGTGGTGGCTGAGGCTGAATCGTTCGACTATGACGTGATCGTGCTCGGCGGCGGCGGGGCGGGCATGACTGCGGCGATCCATGCGGCGGATGCCGGGAAGCGCGTGGCGCTGCTGGAGGCCGGTGACCGCCTCGGTGGTTCCACGGCACTCTCCGGTGGCGTGTTTTACGCCGCGGGTACCAAGGCGCAACGCGAGCTGGGCATCAAGGACAGTGCGGATGCGATGTATATCGACATCGTGGCGCTGAACGGGGACACGATCTTCCGGCCCGCCGTGCGACGGTTGTGTGACGAGGCGACCGCGGCGCTTGAATGGCTCACCACGCTGGGCGTGGAGTTTCCTGCCGCTCGCCTGTCGGCGCCCAATGGCCGCTCGGTGCCGCGCTCGCACGAGCCGGCAGGGTTCGGGATGCGGATCGCCGAATGCCTGGACACCGCGCTCAGCCAGCGGCCCGTTGATGTCGTACGCCGCGCGCGCGCCGAGAAGATCCTGATCGATGCGGCGGGCCGCGCTGCGGGGGTCATGGTCGATGGCGCGCCGATCACCTGCCGCGCCGTCGTGATTGCCACCGGGGGGTTCGGCGGTGATGACGGGTGGATCACCCGCATGCTTCCGAAGGCGCAGCGCGTCGGCGATTGGGCCTGGCATGTCGGCAACAAGACCAATCGCGGCGACGGACTGCGGATGGCCGAGGAGTGCGGTGCGCAGATCCTCGGGACCGACAGCGGCCTGTTGCTGTCGACGCCCAACTTCCACCACGACCTGGAGGTGCTGGGGGCGGACTGGGCATTGCTGGTGAACCTTGCTGGCGAGCGGTTCACGCGCGAGGACGGCGCCTACTGGGAGATCGCGGAAGCCCTCGAGGCGCAGCCGGACTCACGCGCTTTCGCCATCTTCGACCGGACGATGTTCGAGGGCGCGAAACCCCACCCACGGGTGCTGGAAGCCCTGGCGGCAGGTGTGATCACCGTCAGCTGGGTGCCGCGCATGTTCGAGGAACAGCTTGCCAAGGGCCGCATCATCGAGGCCGCGTCGATCGCCGAACTGGCGCAGCGCATCGCACTGCCCGCCGCCGCGCTGGCCCGCACGATCGAGCACTACAACGCCGCTGGCCAGGCCTCACAGGACACACAGTTCGGCAAGGCCGCCGCGAGCCTCAAGCCCATCGTGACGCCGCCGTTCTACGCCGTCGAGGTGCGTCCGGCAATTCTCACCGTGACCGGTGGCGGAGTGCGCATCGACGAGGCCGCGCGGGTGTGCGCACCTTCCGGCCATGCGATTCCCGGGCTGTTCGCGGCCGGGGAGACCGTCGGCAGCCTCTATGGGCAGCACTACGCGGGCACCGGCTACGCCATTGCAAGCAGCATCACTTTCGGTCGGATAGCCGGAATGGAAGCTGCAGCATCCTGCGGACGATGACCGCGCCGGATGGCAGCGCACCCTCGGATGCAAGCTCTGCTCGGGTAATACAGTCGACGCTGGCGACAGGGAGCCGCCGCGATGCCGCTCAGCTGGCAGCGGCCATGGCTCCCTGGCTTCGCGAACATGCCGGGGGCGGGCGCATCGTCGACATGCAGGTGCCACCCTCCAGCGGCGCTTCGAGTGAGCTGTTCTTCCTGCGGCTTGACGGCGCGCGCTTTGGTGCCGCGGTCGTAGAGCATGCGGTGCTACGCCTGGCGCCGGCGTATCCGGTCTATCCGGTCACTGACCTCGGGCAACAGTTCTGCGCCATGCAGGTCGCAAGCCGCGGCTCACCGCGTGTGCCCAGGGCACTGGCCTTCGAGGCCGACCCGGCGGTAGTGGGCTCGTCCTTCCTGCTGATGGAGCGGCGCGACGGACTTGGTGCGCCAGACTGGCCCTCCTACGTGCGCGAAGGCTGGATCCGCCAGTTACCGGCACGCGAGCAGGAGCAGCTGTGGCGGCACGGGGTCGATGCGATAGCAGAGCTGCACGAGATCGTCGTCCCACCCGAGGTCCGGCCCGCGCTTCTCCTGCAAGTCCCGGGCGCTGACGCACTCAGCAGAATGCTCAGCTACTGGCGACAGTACCTGGCGCTGCTGTCCGAGCAGGGGGAGTACCCAGTGCTCGAGGAGGCCATTCGCTACCTCGAGCGTGAGCGTCCGGATGCGATCTTCGACGAGGGGCTCGTATGGGGGGATGCGAGCCTTCGCAACATGCTGTTTGCCGGTCTTGCGCCCTGTGCGCTCCTTGACTTCGAGTTCGCGCACTTCGGCCTGCAGGCATTCGACGTGGTCTTCTTCGTCATGATGGACTACGTCATGGCGCAGGGCTTTGCCGAAGGTGCGCCGCGCCTGCCAGGCTTCGCCGGGCTCGCCGATACGGTGGCGTACTACGAGGCTCGCGCCGGCCGCAGGATCGCCGCGTCCGAATACCTGCTGCACATGGCGATCACCTACTCTTCCCTTGCGACCACGCGGGTGTTCCAGCGACTGCATGCCCGGGGCCAGATCCCCGCGACGCTGGTGGCGCAGAACCCGCCGCTACGCATCCTGCGCGAGCTGCAGTCCACCGGTAAGATCCCCGTGTGACGCCAGGTCGCCCGGGACGACCTGGCTATGCGGACACCAGGCGCTCGAATTCCGCGCGGGTCTTGCCGCGGGTGATGCCAATGAAGCTTGCGCCGATCGCACTGATCATGCGCGCGTTCAGGTCCCGGTCCTTGATGTAACCCTGCGCCCACTTCATCACCAGCGAGTAGTTCTGCGTGATGATGTCGTCGGCAAAGGTGACCGGATCCACCCACGGCTGCAGGTCCCCTTGGCGGCGGATCTCCTCGATGATGTGCGTGAAGTCAGACGCCGAGTAATCGTGAATCGCGGCGCGCAGTTCGGGCGTCGAGGTGTGGTGAAAATAGAAGAACATCACCGACTTGGTGTATTCACGCAGGTCGGTGAACATGGCGCTGGTCGCAAGCGTGATGCGCTCGCGCAGCTTCATCGCGGGGGAGAGATTGCGCGTTCGCAGTGCCAGCGGCTCGAAGCGCCCGCGAAAGTCCGCCTCCAGCGCGGCGCCGATGACGCCTTCACGGCTGCCGAATTGATTGTAGAGGGTCGCCACGGCTACCCCGCAGTCCGCAGCCAGATCACGAATCGTGACCGCCTCGATCCCGCGCGCCGCCACCAGCTGGCGCGTCTTGCGGATGATGCGTGCACGCCGGTCTAGGATGCGCGGACTCTGGCGCCGGGTGCGTGTCTTAGCGACGCTCTTCATCGCGACGTCGTCCATTAGAGGTTCTTGTTGTTATCCAGCATAACGCATCCGCGAGCCGGGGTCGCCCCGCGAGCTCGCCGATCGTGGGCGCGCCGTTCGCAGATGACCTTGGTACGGATGCTCATTGCGCCCATAGGCGTGAGTTTGCGGTGCCGCGCGTCAGTGTCCGCGCAGTACTTGCTGTCAGATCTGCCCATAGCCGCCGTCGACGAATAGCTCGGTGCCTGTCACGTACTTGGAGTCGTCTGACGCAAGGAATAGTGCCGCAGTGGCAATCTCGTCCGGTTCCCCGAGCCGGCCCATCGGTGCAATGGCCTTCAGATGGTCTCGCATCTGTTCCGACAGGGGCACGAGGGCTGCGGTGTCTATAGAGCCCGGACTCAAGACATTGAATCTGATCTGCCTGTCCCTGAGCTCGAGAACCCAATGCCGGATCAGCGACCGCAAGGCCGCCTTGCTGGCCCCGTAAACGCTCAGGCCCGCGAACGCCCGATGGGCGATCGCCGATCCTGTGATGATGACGGAAGCACCGGGATTGAGCAGGGCAAGAGACTTCTGCACCGTAAAGATGGTGCCCTTCAGATTTACGCTGAGCGTGGTGTCAACGCTGCTCTCGGTGATGGACCCCAGAGTCTCCCAGGCGCCGGCCCCGGCACTTGCAAAGAGCACGTCGATCGATCCGCGTTCTTGCTGTACGACGCTGAACAATCGGTCCAGGTCCTCCATGCTTGATACGTCGCCCTGTACGGCGCGGGCGCGCGGACCAAGCTGCCTCGCAGCTGCGGCGAGGACATCGTGGCGCCGGCCGGTGATGAATACGTATGCGCCCTCGCTGATGAAGCGCCGGGCTGATGCCAGAGCCAGTCCGGAGCTTGCTCCGGTGATGACTGCGACCTTGTCCTTGAGTTTCAGCTCCCCGGCCATGCTCATCCTCTCTGCGTAAGGGTCTCTTAGGGCGATGTCCTGCGATCGGTCACGAATCATCTGCCGCGCGGTCGAACTCGAATCCAACGTAGCCATCCTTTGCCACGGCGTCGCACTTGCGCTTGTAGTTGCCAAATCCGCCGACGTAGACCCCGAATACGCGCGGCTTGCCGGGCACGTTTGACCCGTGATACCAGGAGTTGGCCAAGGGGAAGAGGGTGTGCGCGGCGACCTCCATGGAGTGGCGGGTCCATTCCTCTTCCGCCAGTTCGGTGGGCTCCACGACGGTGTGCCCGCGCTGGCGCATGAAGCCCATGCATTGGGCGATCCAGTCCACGTGCTGCTCGATCGCGATCGGCATATTTGCCAGAACGGAGGGACTCATCGGTCCGGTGATCGTGAACAGGTTCGGAAAGTTCGCCATGCCAAGGCCGAGATAGGTTCGTGCGCCCGCTGCCCACTTGTCGGCCAACGACAGCCCGTCGCGGCCCCGCAAGTCGATGCGGGTCAGCGCGCCGGTGATGGCGTCAAACCCGGTCGCGAAGATCACGGCATCCAGTTCATGGGTGCCTTCTGTGGTGCGGATGCCGTTCGGCACGAACTCCACGATGGGGGTCTTGCGGATGTCCACCAGCGTGACGTTGTCGCGGTTGAACGTATCGTAGTAGTGGTCATCCATCGGTGGCCGCTTGGTGCCGATGGGGTGATCGGTGGGAATCAGCCTCTCGGCGACTGCCGGATCCTTGACGACCTTTCTGATGTAGCTGCGCACGAATTCGGCCGCGGTTTCATTGGCTTCCCTGTTCACCAGAAGGTCGTTGAAAGACCGGCTCATGAACATCACCCCGCCCATCGCCCAGGCGCGCTCATAGATCGCGGCACGCTCCTCCTCGGAGACACTCAGTGCGGGGATATCGACAAGATCGAAGGGGAATCCGCCGGCGGTATCCAGGCTGGCCAGGCTCAGCTGCGGGTAGTGTGCCTTTACATGCTGCTCCAGGCCGGGGTCTGTCGGCCCATTCCACACTGGAAACACCCAGTTCGCGGTCCTTTGGAAGACGGTGAGGTGCCTCACTTCAGGGGCAATCGCCGAAACGCACTGCACGCCCGAGGCGCCCGTACCGATAATCGCAACGCGCTTTCCGGCCAGTGCCACGCCTGCACGCGGCCATTCGGCGGTGTAGTACGACGAACCTTGGTAGCGATCGAACCCGGGGAACTGGGGGTGCTGCACGGCGGAAATACCACCCGTCGCGGCAACGATGAATCGAGTAAGGACGCAACTGCCGTCGCTTGCAAATACACGCCAAAGATTCAGCGTCTCGTCAAAATGGGCCGCTTCGACGGCGGTATTGAAGCGGATGTGCCGGCGCAGGTCGAAGCGATCCGCCACATGTCCCAGGTAGCCAAGGATTTCCGGTTGCTCGGAATAGCGCAGGCTCCAGTTCCACTCCTGTTGCAGCTCAGGGGAGAAGGAGTAGGAATAGACGAAACTCTCGCAGTCGCACCGCGCGCCTGGATAGCGGTTCCAGAACCAGACGCCCCCGACGTCGCTGCCCTTCTCATACCCGAGCACCCGGTAGCCGGCGCGATTGAACTTGTAGATCGAGTACAGGCCGGAAAATCCGGCTCCAAGGACGACCACGTCGTAGACCGCGGGCTGCGCTCCGCTGGCTCCTGGCTCAGACGATGGCCTACTCATGTGTGCAGCGCACGGCCCATATGCGGCGCTCGGTGAGCGATGTCACCGAACTGGCCATCGGGCTAAACCTTGGAACGGGTTGCCCACCCGCGGATTGCGCGTGACGCGCCTGCTCCCAGCCGTCCATGCGGATTGATTTGCCTTTATCTGTGGGCGGGCCACATTTGTAACATGTTCCAAGGGACCGGGAAAAGGCGTGAGGGGCGGCGTCCACCGCTTTCGGCCGGCGGCCGAACTGGGCTACCCCAAGGGCCGTACCGTCCCGAAGGACGAGCCCGCGACCGCTTGTTGCAAAGTGGAACGCGTGCTAATTTAGCCTCGAGAGGCTTGAGCCGGGGTGCGGTCGTAGTTCGGGACCGAGGGCCGCTCCGGGCTACATATGTGGCGCGGCGTGCGGATACGCTGCCCAGGCGACGAGTGGAAGTCTTCGAGTTTTAGGGGGAATCACTGTGCTTAAAGATTGTCGGTCGTTCGGCTGGCGCGCCGCTTGCGTTGCCATGGTCATCCCGGTCGCGCTGGGCGTTCCTAAGCGCACGTGGGCCGCGGATTCCACCGCAGACCTCCAGGAAGTCGTCGTCACCGCCAGAAAGCGCACGGAGACCCTGCAGGATGCGCCAGTCGCGATCACTGCCATCAGCGGCAAGCAGCTGGATACCTACGGCATCCTGCAGATGGAGGACATGGCCAACCTCGCCGGCGGCGGCGTCCTGATCAGCAAGAACGCCGTGTCACCGACCCTGTCAATCCGCGGTGTGAGTTCGGACTCAACCAACGCGGGATTCGATCAGTCTGTCGGGATCATCATTGACGGGGTGTTCTACGACCGCAGCCGCTGGACGCAGATGGGCTTCTTCGACCTCGCGCAGGTGGAAGTGCTCAAGGGCCCACAGGCACTGTACTTCGGCAAGAGCACCGTAGCCGGCGCGCTCGTCATGACCACTGCGAATCCCACCCAGCAGTTCGAGGCACAGGCAAAGGTCGGATACGAGTTCGAGGCGCTCGACAAGTACGGAGAGGCCTATGTGTCAGGTCCGGTCTCCGATACGCTCGGGGTGCGATTTGCAGTCAGGGCCTCCAGTTCCGAGGGCTGGCTGCAGAATCTTGCGCCTACGATCGGCACCGATCACTTCAGCGCGGAGCAGCAGTACGACGCGCGCCTCACCCTGGACTGGAAGCCAACGGAGAACCTGACCGCCCTGTGGAAGTTCCAGGCGGAGCACCTGGCTAACGATGGCCCGGGTGACCGCGCGGAACTCTACAATTGCCGCGGTCCTTCGCCCTTCGGCACGACCATCACGGGGATAATGGCGGATCTGCAGCCAGCCTATGGCGCACCCTATGCCCCGGTCAGCACCTGCCAGCTCGGCAACAAGATTACGGTGTACCAAGCGCCTGCGGTGCTTGGCTACGGTCCGAGGCCATACACCCACATGGACTCCTACCTGACCTCGCTCAAGGTTGACTGGAAAGTCGGGGCGTGGAACGTCACCTCGGTCACCGGCTCAAACGCCTACAACCTGAACGAGGCCACCGGTTACGTGGCTAGCCAGGGGCTCATCACAGCCGCGGAGGCCGAGAGGAATACCGCCTGGTCGGAGGAACTGCGCGCGCTGAGCAACTTCCAGGGGCCGCTGAATGTGATGGTTGGTGCGGACTTCGAGCACGCCTACTACAAGGCACCCAACAGCTCGGCGGTTCTCCTGCTGATCCCGGATCCGCGGAATGGAGATGCCAGCAGCCAGGCGCACGATCCCACGCAGACATCCAAGACGCTCTCGGGATTCGCAGAGGTGATCTGGCAGTTCGCGCCGCAGTGGTCACTGTCCGGGGGCGCACGCTTCACGGACATCAAGAAGGACGCGGACTACCTGGTCACTTTCGTAAACCAGAACTTCCAGACCGTGTTCGGGTTCCCTTTCTGGTTGCCCGAAGGAACCAATTACAGCAACAATTTCCACGACACGAATACCTCTCCCCAGGTAACGCTGGAATGGAAGCCTGACGAGACCCTCAACGTGTTCGCCTCATACAGGACCGGCTATCTGCCGGGAGGTTTCTCCCTCGGGGCGACGCCGCAGGCAGGTCTTACCCTCCAGGACTTCCTGTTCGACAGCGAAACGGTCAAGGGTTTCGAGGTTGGCGTAAAGAAGCAGCTGTTTGACCGCCGCCTGAGCCTGGATCTCATCGGCTATGACTACAAGTACACGAACCTGCAGGTGAACCTGTACGTCCCTGCGACCGCCTCGTTCATCGTCGGCAACGCCGGTGAGGCGAAGACCCTCGGCGCTGAGTTTGGCGCCCGCTGGCAGGCAAGCAACGTACTGTCCCTTCACGGAACGGCAACGTACAACAAGGCGACATTCCAGGACTACAACACGTCCTGTTACACCTTGCAGACGGCCGCAGAGGGCTGCAATCCGACCACGAATACCCAGGACATGTCGGGCAAACCCCTGCCGAGGGCGCCAGAGACGACATTCGGGCTTGGCGGCGTGGTCACCGAGCCGATCACGACCAACTGGAATGCGCAGGCGACGTTCGATGTGAACCACTCGGCAAGCTACCAGCTCGAGCAGACCGACAACCCGTACCTGAAGCAGGATGCTTACACGCGGCTCGACGCGTCAGTGTCCCTGGTGAGTCATAACTGGCGCTTCTCACTCTTGGGCCGCAACCTCACCAATCAGGCAATCGCCTCATTCGGGGCAACTCGTGGCTTCACTAACGACGAGCTCGCGGAGATCGAGCGGCTGAGAGTCGTGGCGCTCGAGGCGACCTACAACTTCTAGCGCGAACTTTCGCGACTATGCCGTGTGAGTGCGACCGCCCGGCTGCAACCCGCAGCTGGGCGGTCGAGTACCACAGCCCGGCCAAGCGGCTGGTCCACGCAATAGGGTTGTCCGCCCCGTCCTAGCCCGCCAAGTTCAGGCATTGGCCTGTGGCCGCGTGCGCACTGCGGACGGCCTGCGGCGGCATCGGCCGCAGGTACTTCCTGCTCTACGATTTCGATGCCACGACGTGCTCCGTCTGCTCAAGCGGACGAAAAGCTGACGTCCCGGGGAGTGGAAGCTGGTAAGGCAGTAGTGGAATCAACCCTCGACGCGCGCCCAGGACCCGCCGTTGACCACTGCGCACGATACGGCGCCGTTTGCACAGGACAGGCGCAACCGAGCTTCCAGAGTCTCAAGACCCAGTTCATCCAACTTGACGCCACCGCGTTCGAGCACCGGAACCAGAGAGCGCAGACTGCTGATGAGGTAACCCGGGCCGAAGCTGTCTGCGCCACTGCTGACCAGGGTATGAAGCCGTGTATCCGGCCATCCCAGGCCGGCTTCGTGGAAATAGCGAGGCATCTGCGACACTGCACTCGGCTGCATCCCGGCCAGGCGGCACGCGTCGCGCAGCCAGGTGACCACCGTCGCGGCCACGCTTGACGCCGGCTCACCGGAGAAATCCGCTTGCAGTTCGTATTCATGAAATGCCAGAAGGCCGCCCGTGCGACTCAGCCGACGAAGGCTACGCAGTGCGAGGACAATGTCTGGCTGGTGAATCAGGACCAGCCTGCCGACCACGGCATCGAAGTTGCCCTGAAGGTCAGGACTCGGCGAGTAGATGTCCCCTTCCAGGAACTCGACGTTCCTGAGGCTTGCCTTCGCCGCCCGTTGGCGGGCGGTTGAGAGCGCGTCACTCGAACGATCCATCCCAACGACGAAGCCTGTCGGCCCGACCAGTTCGGCCGCCAGAAATGTCGTGTCCCCGACCCCACAGCCGACGTCTATCACACGCATGCCGGCGGCAATCCCGGCCGCGCGCCAGATCGATTCCGTGATACCGCGCATGTAGTGCGCCTGCGCCTGCAGTCGCTCCTGCTCGGTTGAGCTGTGGCCTAGGGTATAGGACGTCATGACTGCAGCGGCCGGCGCTACTGCGCGGCCTTCTCGATCAGTGCGGCGACTTCCTTGGGATGCGACAGGAAGATGGCGTGGCTCCCGGGAAGTTCGACGGTTTCGGACTTGGCCCGCTTGCTCATGAAGCGCTCGAGGTCAGGGTTGATCATACGGTCCTGCCGGGCGACCACGGCGTAGCTTGGCTTCTGCGACCAGGCGGCAACCGTGGTCTTCGCTGCGAAGATGCCCTGGGCGATCGGTACCTGCGAGATTGCCATGAAATGAGCAAGCGGGGCAGGCACGTCGGCGGCAAAATCGACTGGAAAGGACTCCGGCTTCACCTGCAGGAATCCGCCACCGACAGAGGTAATGGAGGTGTTGGCAGGTGGCATCTTGGCCTGCAGGCCACCTGCGGTTTCCCCCACGTCAGGCTGAAACGCGGCTACGTAAACCAGGCTATGGACGGCCGCGTGAGTCCCCGCCTCGGTGATGATCATCCCGCCGTAGCTGTGACCGACCAGCACGCAAGGTCCCGAGCGCTCCAGGACCAGCCGTGCTGCGTTGACGTCGGCCTCGAAGGTTGTCTCGGGCTCCTGCACTACGTACACCTTGTAGCCGTCGTGCTCCAGGATGTCTGCGACGGGTTTCCAGCCTGAGCCGTCAGCGAATGCGCCGTGCACGAGGACGACATTCTTGACTGCACCGTAGCTGATGGAGGCAAATGCGATGGAGAGCGCTGCCGCTAGCAGGATTCTTTTCATATGACGCACCTGTGGCCTGTTGTTGGCCGCTCCGCGTTATCCAATCCCTCCATTGGAGTTCCTGGTCGGGCGACGCTGTAATCGACGGGGTATGAGACTGAGCAGGTCCAGCGGCGTCAACCGAAGCCTCTGACTTGGCGAATGGGTCTCGAACGACTCGTCACTTATCGTAGGATTCGGGAGAAGTCTTGTTGCAGGACTCACCGTTGGGCGAGAAATGAAGCGCGGCGGCGATGTATCGATAAGTCAGAGCTCGTGCGAATACACGATGAAGCCGTGGTGCTTGGCGATCTTTTCATACAGAGCACGTCCGGCATGATTGGTGTCCTGTGTCTGCCAGTAGACACGAGAACTCCCGGCGTGGCGGGCTACTTCGTACACCGCCTCGATCAAGCGCCGACCTATCCCGCGCCCGCGAGCGGGCTCGACCGTAAAGAGGTCCTGCAGGTAGCAAATATCGTTCAATCGGGTTGTGCTGCGGTGCAAGACGTAGTGGGCGAGGCTGACCAGAGATCCACTCTCTTCCGCGACAATCGCCCCGACCGGTTCGGAAGCCTCGAAGAACCTGCTCCAAGTTCTTTCGGTGATCTCTTCTGGTAGCGCAGTGGAACCGACGCGCCCGTAGAAGGCGTTATAACCTTCCCAGAGTGGTAGCCAATCGCGGAAGTCCGACCGAGCAATGGATCTGATAACAAGAGGCTTGGACACGACTACTACCTAAGGATGAATTGAATGGGTCGACGGTTACCCTCTATCGACAAGTCCCGCGGTGCCGATCGAGGCGGCGTACAAAGTCGCAACCTTGCTCAAGCGGCCCGGTGGCAAGCAAGTGATCCTGTAACCGGCCAAGAACCTCGGGTGCGAAGGGCAGCGCAGACGCACCCCGATTGAGGTGCTGCGGCTCCTGGCGGCGAGCCTGGATCGCTCGAAGAAATTCACGCCCGTGCAGAACCAGTATAACGTGGGAGCAGCTAAGCGCGTGATCGTCACGCGCAATGCCCCGCGCACGTGCGCCCGTACCTTCGTTACAGCTACTGGTGGAGTGACTTTTCGGCCCTCGCCACCGCCCACACCCACGCGCTCCTTAAGGTTCGCGCCATCCAGTTCGCCGCTGGGCAGCAGACGCTATCGCCGCCGGCCGAGGTCGCACAGACGCTATGGGCGGATGGCACGAGTTGGTACGAGCAGGACGGGGATTCAGGGGACGACGTCTGGCCGGGGGTGCTCCAGCTGGATTTCCCCATGGTCGCGAACCAGTACAGTGGAATCTGGATTTTCTGCCAACTCTTTGCTGATGACGACGGGACCAGTGACTCGACCACGAGCAGTGCCAACGCGAGCCTTTCGGTTCGGGTACCGTTTTTGGTGGTCGAAGAGTCCTCGAGTTGATCCTGACAGCGTGATTACCCACAGGCCGCGCCGGGCTCCCGAGACTCCCGACCTTCAGGTGGGACCAAGCGGCTCCCCACGACAGAACTCTAGTGGATGCCGATGCTTGAGCTGCCGCGCCGAAGGGGTCTTCAGCAATCGCCATGCTCGCGTATGCGAGAGTGCCGTCGAGTGGAAACAGCGAGTTCATGAGCAGTTGGGGTTACAGCCTGCTCGGCTGGAAGTCGCCGCGATTGCAGCCGTTGATGCGGCGAGCAACGAATCCGCCACCGCGTCATCGCTGATCAGGGCAGCCATGGGAGGCGTACTCGACTCGATTGGACATGGTGCTCGGCTCATTGCCAAACGCGGGAGCGAAGGCGCGCAGGCGCCTGAATTAGAGGGGTACTGAAAAAGTGAAAGCAAATACGCGCGTCTTAACGGGTCTGCTCGTCGGCGTGCTTCTTCCGGGATTGTCCTGCGCGGACATCATTCAATATACGTTTACCGGCGTTGTCTCAAACGACCCGGAGAATCCGAGTCCCATCCCCTGGAATGGACCTGGACCTGAGCCGGCCACATTTCAAATGACATTCGACGTCAACACCTTGAACCCGGCGAACTCAGTGAGCTATACCTTTGGACCCAACGACTACACTCCGCCGAGCATTCAGAATATCAATGCCAGTTTGGCGGCCACTAATTTCACTTTGAGCGTCGATGGAAAGCTCGTATCGCAAAGCGCCTCGGCCTTGTTTGATTTCGGCGGAAGCATATTCGGGGGTAGCTCTTTCCTGGGTCCCTTCTCTGCAGGATCCTCGGCCGGTGGTTTTTCTGGCGTGGGCGACTTCTATTTCGGCGACAACTCGCAAGCAGCGGTTGAGGCGGCGGCCGACCCACTGAGTCTCCTTCTCAACGGCAGCGGCTTCTTCACCGATTATTACACTGTCTTCAATTACGACGGTTACAGCCTGGAATCCTACGTCCGAGGGGAGGGGACGTTGGTTGGGCCGACGCCGGTACCCGAACCCGGCGTACTCCCGCTTCTAGCCTTAGGCGGGCTAGGGCTGGTGCTCGTTCATCGGCGCCGTGCGTCATCGTCGCCACCTGCACTAGGCCAGTAGAGCAGCCCGCCCCGCGGGAAGGCACGGCCGGGTCGATCTAGACCTGACCGAGGACGGAAAGAGGTACCTGGTGCAGTGCAAGCATTGGCGGGTACAGGGCGGCTTCGTCGCCACGTCCGGCGTCTTACCCGGCAGGCCTCGCGTTTTCGCAAACGTGTCCCGTCGAGCGGATCGATGGAGAGAAACTCGAGTCGCTGATCCGAGAGGTCGATCGGAAGAGGGCACAGGGGGGCCGTCCGCAATCGGCGCTAGGGGCACAGACGACGGCGGCGTTGCCCAGGCGTCGGTCGAGTGCTGAAGGTGTGGCTCAGTGATGGTTCGTCGGGTGGCGAACCAGGGGACGCACGCAGAACAAACTTCCTTGGGGGTGCAGTCGGTATCCGGAATGCCGGGACGAGATTGATCGCCTGATCCGGCCCGGTGAGTTGGGACTATCACGCTTTCGTTCTACGACAGCTTCTGCAGCGGCACCGTACCCGGGCTGGTGCGTGCTAACATCCTACGACATCCCTAAGCAGTGCTTTGAAAGCTCGCCGGGAGGCACATTCCGATGGGAGAGAAGCAGTCAGTGCCAAAAGAGCTGGTGCCGGAGCCCGCTTACCCCTCGCCGGCCAGCGCGCGAACTTCGCGTCATTCCGCCCTGGTTCGCTGCACGCATTGGCTCACCGCCTTGTCCTTCCTGGCTCTGCTGGTCAGCGGGATCGAGATTTTAATTTCCCATCCGCGCTTCTACTGGGGCGAGAATGGCAATGTATTGACGCCGGTTCTGTTCAAGCTACCCATTCCGTCGTCGAGGGCGTTGGTGCCCACCGGCTACGGTTATGTATTGCCGGATCAGAACGGGTGGAGCCGGTACCTGCATTTCCAATCTGCCTGGCTCCTGGTGGCGGCCGGCTTGATCTACGTCGTTGCGGGATTCTTATCAGGACACATTCGCAGGAACCTGGTGCCGCGTGGACAGGACGTTTCGTGGCGGGCGCTCTGGAGGACGATTGCCAGTCATGTGCGATTCGAGCGACCGGCTGCGGCAGAGGCGTGGTCTTACAATCTGCTGCAACGGCTGAGTTACCTGTCCGTAATCTTTGTACTGTTTCCATTGCTCATCTGGACGGGGCTGGCGATGTCTCCGGCCTTTACGTCGGCGTTTCCCCTAAGCGTCACCTTGCTTGGCGGGCGACAATCCGCGCGCACCCTTCATTTTTTCGTCGCCGGGTCGCTGCTGTTGTTTCTCCTGGTCCATGTGGGGATGGTTTGGCTTGTTGGATTCCGCAGCCGCCTGCGTACCATGATTACGGGCCGGATTGATGCAGACCTGGAGGACGCATGACCGATCTGTCGCGACGTAAACTGATCAAAACCGGACTCGCCGCAGCAACGGGCGTTGCGAGCTTGGGTGTGGTCGCGGGCTTGGCGAAGCACTACGGGCTGGTCCCGCCAGATCACGGCGGGATCTGGGGCGCCGGTGAAACGTTGAACTATGCGTCATACCGCCTGCTGACGAATCACGCGATGGCCCGTGAGTTTGCGCGCGGCGATATTTCGCCCAGGCCGGTTGCAAACGAAATGCCGCCGCTGAGTGATGCGTTCAAGAAACTTCAAGCGGGAGGTTTCGCGGATTGGCGGCTCACCGTCGACGGGATGGTCGATCGGCCAGGGGCGTTCTCGCTGGAGCAGCTCAAGAGCTACCCGTCGCGCAGCCAAATCACTCAGTTGGCGTGCGAAGAGGGCTGGTCGTATGTAGCGCAGTGGACTGGTGTGCCTCTCTCGCATGTCCTTGAGGTTGCCGGAATTCAGTCGCGCGCCAAGTATGTCGTCTACTTCTCGATGGATCCGGACTGGTGGGATAGCATCGATATGGGTGACGCATTGCATCCGCAGACTTATCTGGCCTATGGAATGAATGGTGGAGACCTTCCCGTTGGCAATGGCGGACCGTTGCGCATGCGGGTTCCGCGGCAACTGGGGTACAAGAGCGTTAAATTCATTACCCGTCTTGCGGTTACGGACAATCTGAAAAAATTCGGCAAGGGTTTGGGTTCGGCGTCCCCTGAAGGTGGATATGCGTGGTACGCGGGTATTTGACGCCGAGGGGAGGGCTCAGTCGACGGAGCCTTTTCGCTTCTTGGACGCCTCTACCCGATTCGCGAGAGCGGGCAGGAGAAAGCGCATACAGGTAAAAAATATCCGACGAGGCGCGATCTTGCGGAACGAGCAATGATGAATCAGCTGCATGTCTCAATGGCAGCTTCTCTATCGGCGATTTCGAAGGCTTGCGCGTGAGTGGAACGTTCACAGCCATCCAGCTGTCAATCGCCAGCTATTTGA
Source organism: uncultured Pseudomonadota bacterium (assembly GCA_963703025.1). Lineage (GTDB taxonomy): Bacteria > Pseudomonadota > Gammaproteobacteria > Steroidobacterales > Steroidobacteraceae > 13-2-20CM-66-19. Next base: position 1,938,935 of record OY969778.1, read on the forward strand.
GTGGGCGGCTCTATCGCGAAAACCTGCCGCTGTCCCAAGTTACGATCTACGGCCTGACTTACGGAAGGGTCGATGCGGCCTCCACGACACGTTATCTTGATCTGGCTGGCGCCTATGAGACCGCGAGTTTTGGAGTCACCGTTCACGGGACTCTTATTAAGTCTCAACTGGACGACTACGGGGGTGAGGGCCCTGGGACGGGGAAAGTTCAGCTATGTCGCGCTGCGTGGCGCATGTCTTGACCTGCTAGTTGGTCGTGCCCCTATCTCCGTGATGGATCGGGTACGCTAGCCCCCACGCGTCTTAACACAATAACTTACCGACAAAACCTTATTAGTGCCCTTATGCGTAGGCAATGGGATGGAGTGGAAGTATGACAAAAGCTAAGAGTGCGGCTGTAAACGATGCCACGAAGTCTCAAGCTCAGCGCTTGCTGGAGGTCGCTAGAGCCAAGCAGGCAGCCGGATCCGGTCGAAGTTTCTCTCAGACCGTGGGCGAAGCTACCCTGCGGAGGAACGGCCGCAAGGCTGCCAAAGGCGGCGTTGGCGGCGGAGCGGAGTGAGCATCAACGATCTAGGCGTGATTTCCGGCTTCTACGTCGACGCGAACAACGTATACCACGCATTCATCCTCATACCTTGAAGCACGTCCCGCCCAGCGCGCTGGAGGAGTATCCCCTGCTGAGCGTGGACGGGCGTCGCCCTAAGGACTCGATGGCGACTGCGCGACACGATCCTGAAGCACTTGTAAAACAGCTTTGATCTGCATCGGATCGAGCGCTTGTGCCGCCGAAACCGCAGGAGGGGTCTTGGGCGGCGGGATCTTGAACACCGCATCGTGCACCCAGCTGTGGTCCTCGAAATCCTTCGCGACATCCGGTAGCTGCTGCCCGAACACTTGGGAAACCGCTTCGTTCGCGGGGGTGCCCTGCCGCATCAGAATCGCAAGTTCCCTGTAGTGCGCCCGCCGGTCTGGAGATGTCTGCAGGCCGTATTCCGCCCACTCGCGTGCGCGACGGGAGAATTCCTTGAAATCCCCGCCGCCTGAGAAGTCCCTGGGCGAGGCAGAAAGTAATGCGGCCAGGTCGTATTTGGTACGGACCGATTTGTCCACCGTGGGTTCAAATGTTCCCTCACGACTTAAGAGGATGGTTCCATCATCACGGATGACGATGCCATTGCTGGTGCCTGATACACCGATCACGTACCACAAGGGGAAGCCGCGCGCCGGACCTGTCTGCATCACGTACTGGGCGTACAAGAGCAGCACCGACTGCAGGGGTGCGTCACTGCCACTGGCGTCCAGGATCGCGGCGATATTCATCTCGGAACCGGGCAGATACTTACTGTAGATCTGCATCCTCTGGTCAGTCTGCTTCTTTTTATCCGCCTCGGTCAGGAATACCTGGCGGCCATCGCTATCCGAAATGGCATAGACGGTCAGAGGCGCAAACGCAGAGTCGGGATCCATTTGCGCGAGCTCGCGCATGAATTGCTGAAAGATCAGAAACTGATTCGCGAGCTTTTCACAGCGTTTGGCGCTGCCATTCGAAATCACCGTGAGGCTATCCGTCGAAATCCGCCAGTACGGTGTGCCGGCATGGACCACGTGAACCGAAGTTAGAGATAGGAGTGCGACTGCCAGCAGCCATCCAACCACCCTCATAAAGTCCCCTTCCACTGTGTGAATCCCGCCGGCGTAACCATAACCGTAGCACCGAACGGAAGCGAGTCTGCTTATCCGAACAGGCTGCGGCTCGCCGTTGCGCCCGGGTCTTCGCGCTTAGCGAGATATGCTCACCCGCCGCCAGCTCGAGGGGCGGCGAGCTTCAAGTACCCCTGAAGGTCCGGTCAGGGACTAGCGCCAGCGGGCGATCCGGCCGGCCCGGCCATTTTTCAGTACCAACGGATATGCAATCGGTTTGTATTTAGACGTTCTTGCCTGCAATCAGCAGGGGCTGCGCCGTGTGTTTCGGCAAATGGGGTGCAGAATTAGTGCACGGCCTCGACCCCGTTAGCCGATCCAACGGCTGGATTGCGCAGCTGGCGGTCGCAGCTACGAGTCCGATGCGTTGCATCCGCTACGTCTTGGTGCGCGTATAGATATCCAGACGCGCGCAGTCCAGAGGCACGATTGACAAACAGAAGAGGATTCCGAGCCGGTGGTCCGGTCGCCACGCTCTGCGTGGCTGCGGTCACGGTGGCCCTGAACGCCTGCACCAGCCTCGAGTTCTTCGTGGCCAATGCGCCGGTGCCCTTCGGGTCGTTCAAGAAAGTCACGGATCAGGCCTACGGTAGCGATCCGCGCCAGCGCCTGGACGTCTTCTCACCGCAAGGCGGCCAGCATCCCGTGGTGGTCTTCCTGTACGGCGGGTCCTGGACCGAGGGGAGGAAATCGCAATACGCGTTCGTGGGGGCGGCTTTGGCCGCGCGCGGCTACGTCACGGTAATTCCGGACTACCGTTTGTATCCACAGGTTCGCTTCCCGGAATTTATGGTGGATCCGGCCGCCGCAGTTGCCTGGGTGCGGGCGCATGCGCGTGAGTTCGGTGGCGATCCGGACCGGATCTTTCTCATGGGTCACTCTGCCGGCGCATACATGGCGGCGATGCTTGCACTCAACGGTGCCTACCTCCGTGCGGCCGCGGTCCCCCCAAGCGCGATCGTCGGGTTGGTCGGTCTGTCGGGCCCCTACGTGCTGGTGCCCAACACCCAGTCCCTGGATGACATATTCGCAAGTCCCTACACGCCAGCAGACTGGCAGCCCGCGCGATTTGCGAGCAACCAGGCGCCACCGACACTGCTGATCCACGGCCTGGACGACAGGGTCGTGTCACCGGAGCAGACAAAGCGGCTCACCGAGGCGCTAGAGTCGCACCATATCGCGGTGGAAAGTGAGCTCTACCCGAAACGCGGCCATGCCGACACCATCGCTTCATTCGCCCTTGTGACACGCTTGCGTACTCCTGCGCTGGAGCAGACTGTTTCCTTCCTGGACCGCGTCAGTGGCACCGTTATCGCGGCGACGCCGTCCTCGGCTGCGGACGGGCGGGAAGCAGCCGCTTCACCGTTCGCCACCGCAGGCAGTGGGCGGAGTGCAACGTACTAAGCCACGCCCTTGCCTCGCGTGGGGGACTGCCGAGACGAGCAAGGAGCTGCCCGATGACTGCATCAGCTACGGCAGCGCAGATTGTCGGGGTCGAACAAAGGAGCGCGGGCCACCGTGGCGGCGCGCCGATCCCCGAGGACATCAACCAAGAGCTTCGTACCCGCCTGGCTGAAGGCGGTCTGGACGTACGCCAGCACTACGCTGCGCTCAAGGGTATGGCTCCATACCCCGGAGGTCGCAAGCCCGACGTGCTCAGTGCCTGCGAATACGCCGCTGCAATACGGTGCGTCGGCATCACCTGGTTCATCCAGGGTCAGGGGAACCAGGCGTTGGCGGATCCCGCGCGCCTTCTCCGCCCGCAGCGCGCTCTTCCCGGGAAACGCCTGCTTGCCCAGGTCCACGAACCGGTCCAGGGAGGCGTCGAACGGGGAGTAGCCGGTCTCGAGGTCTGACTTCCACCCGGGATAGCACTTGTCGATGCGCAGGCTGTCCATGGCGTACATGCCAAAGTGCGCAAGACCGTGCGCTTGCCCGGCGGCCGCGAGTGCGCCATAGACGGCCGGCTGGCATTCGACCGGCGTGTGAAGCTCCCAGCCCAACTCCCCGACATAGTTCACGCGCATCGCGAGAACTTGGGCAGTACCCACTTCGATGTACCGGGCTGAGAGCCAGGGAAATGCCTCGTTCGACAAATCCGCCGCGGTCACCTGGCTCAGGACATCCCGCGCCCTTGGTCCTGCCAGTACCAGGGTGCCGAGTCGCTCCGAGTGGCTCTCGATGCTCACGGATCCGTCAGGCGGGAGTCCGGCATTCAGGACGTCATCATCGTGATGCTCGGCGATCGCGGCCGACATCGCATAGAAAGTCTGCGGACCCAGGCGTGTCAGCGTGAATTCACTGCGGATCCCGCCAGCGTCATTGAGCACGTACGCCAGTGACACCCGGCCCTGCCGCGGCAGTCGCGAGCACACCAGGCGGTCCAGATACGCTTCGGCACCGCGCCCGGTAATGAGGAACTTGGAGAAGCCGGGCAGGTCCATGAGCCCGACCTGGTTGCGCACGGCGTGCACTTCCGCAGCGACGCTGGGCATCCAGGCGCGGTTGCGGCGAAAGGTCAGGGCGGGCGCGGCGGCCTGGTTACGGTCGTACCACAATGCGCGCTCCCAACCGCCGCGCACGCCAAATTGCGCGCCAAGCTCCGCGAGGTGCAGGTGCAGTGGGGAGGTCCTAAGCGGCCGGCCGGCGGGCCGCTCCTCGTAGGGAAACGCGGGTGCGTACTCCTGCTGGTAAGTCTCGACCGCCTTGGCGATCGTATAGCTCCGGGTGGCGTAGCCGGTGAAGCGACGCGGATCCATCGACCACAGGTCCCACTCGGGTCCGCCGTTCACGACCCATTCGGCAAGCGCCTTGCCGGCCCCGCCGGCCTGCGCAATGCCAAAGCTGAACGTGTTGCAGTGGTAGAAGTTCTTGAGCCCATGGGCAGGGCCGACATAGGGAAGGCCGTCCGGGGAATAGGGAATCGGGCCGTTGACGACGCGCTTGACCCCGGCGGAGGCGAGCACCGGAACCCGGCGGAATGCCGCTTCGATATAGGTCTCGAGTCGGTCCAGTGCATCCCCCCAGAGCTTGTACGAAAAGTCCTCGGGGATGCCGTCGAGCCACATGGGCGTTGCCTGGTGCTCGTAGGGCCCCAGGATCAGGCCGCCACGCTCCTGGCGCAGGTAGTAGGAGACGTCGGGGTCGCGAAGCAGGGGCACACGCTCGGTGCGCTGCAGAAGCTCCGGGATGTCCTCGGTAACCAGGTACTGGTGCGACATGGTCACGGTCGGCAGTGACTGCCCGAGCAGCGCCATCACCTCGCCTGCGCGATAGCCGGCCGCATTCACCACCACATCGGCGACATAGTCGCCCTTGCTCGTGGCTATGAGCCACTCGCCGGTCGGCTGCCGGGTAATGCCGGTAACCTTGGTGAACCGATGGACCCGTGCGCCCAAGGCGCGTGCTGCCGAGGCGAGCGCCTGGGTGAGCTGTGCCGGATCGATGTCGCCGTCGCACGGATCCCACAGGGCACCCTTCAGGTCATCGAGCTCCACGAACGGGTGGCGCTCGCGCAATTCCCCGGGAGACAGCAGCGCGTAGTCGAGTCCGTTGGCCCGGGCGAGCCCGAGGACGTAGCGATATTCGTCCATCCGTTCGGCGGTATGGGCCAGGCGGACCGAGCCGGTGACGTGGTAGTTGATGGGGTATTCGACCGCGGGACTCAGGCGGCGGTAGAGCGCCGCGGAGTACTGCTGCAGCTTCAGGATGCCCCAGCCGGTGGAGAAGGTGGGGCAGTTGCCCGCTGCATGCCAGGTCGAGCCGCAGGTAAGTTCGCCCTGCTCGAGCAAGACGGCATCGGTCCAACCCAGCTGGGCGAGGTGGTACAGGCAGCTGCAGCCGACCGCGCCGCCCCCGATGACTACAACCCGCGCGCGCTCGACCATGGCCCGTCTGCCTGGATGCTGATCGGTCGGCAGTATATTCATATTGCCCAAACAATTGAGTCCCTACGGTAGAGTCTCAGGTGAGACTGTGAGTGGATTTTTTCGGAGACCTACGTGAGCGTGAACGCACCGACCGAAGCCGACATTGTCATCATCGGGGGCGGCATCGTCGGGGTGAGCGTCGCTTACCACCTGGCCAAGCGCGGTGCGAAGAACGTGCTCCTGCTGGAGAAGGGGCAGTTGACCTGCGGCACCACGTGGCATGCCGCCGGCCTGGTCGGGCAGCTGCGCGCAACTCAGAACCTCACGCGGCTGGCCCAGTACACCGCCGGGCTGTACGCCGGGCTTGAGGCCGAGACAGGACACGCCACCGGCTTCAAGCAGACAGGCTCGCTGGCCGTCGCGCAAACGGCGGGACGACTCGAGGAACTCAAGCGCGGAGCCTCGATGGGCCGCTCGTTCGGGCTCGAGATCGATGTGCTCACGCCGAGGGAGGCCAAGGAACGCTGGCCACTGCTGGAGGAACGCGACCTGGTCGGTGCCGTCTACCTTCCCAAGGACGGCCAGACCAACCCAGTCGACACCACCCAGGCGCTCGCCCGCGGTGCACGCAGCGGCGGCGTCAGGATCCTCGAGAACTGTCGCGTGAGCGCAATCAGGCAGGCAGGCGGGCGCGTCACCGGCGTGACCTGTGATGCGGGCGAGATCAGCGCGAAGACCATCGTCAATTGCGGCGGGATGTGGGCACGCGAGATCGGCGGCTGGGTGGATGCGTGCATCCCGCTTCACGCCGCGGAACACTTTTACATCGTCACCGAGCCTGTGCCGGGTCTGGCACCGGGACTGCCGACGCTGCGGGATGCGGATGGGTGCTCGTACTTCAAGGAGGATACCGGAAAATTGCTGGTAGGCTGGTTCGAGCCCAAGGCGAAGCCCTGGGGGATGAAGGGCATCCCGGCGAATTTCTCGTTCGAGCAGCTGCCTGAGGATCTGGAGCACATCGAGCCATTGCTGGCGGCAGCGATGCGCCGTGTCCCGGCGCTCGAGTCGGTAGGGATGCAGGTGTTCTTCAACGGTCCGGAGAGCTTTACGCCCGATGACCGCTACCTTCTGGGCGAGATGCCCGAGGTCCGCGGACTGTATCTCGCGGCCGGGTTCAATTCGATTGGCATCCAGTCCGCCGGCGGCGCCGGACGCGTCCTGGCCGACTGGATCGTGGACGGGCACCCGCCCATGGACCTGTGGGACGTCGACATCCGCCGTTGCGCACCCTTCCAGCGCAACAAGCGCTACCTGCACGACCGCACCGTTGAATCGCTGGGCCTGCTCTACGCCATGCATTGGCCATACCGCCAGGCCGAGAGCGCCCGCGGCGTGCGCAAGTCCCCCTTGCACGACCGCCTGGCACAACGCGGCGCCTGCTTCGGGGAGGTCGCAGGTTACGAGCGGGCGAACTGGTTCGCCGCCGCCGGCGTGGTGCCGGAATATCACTACAGCTACGGACGCCAGAACTGGTTCGAGTACTCCGGCGCCGAGCACAAGGCGGTGCGCGAGCGGGTGGGCCTGTTCGACCAGTCTTCGTTCGGAAAATTCGCAGTGGTCGGTGCAGATGCCGAGGCCGTGCTCAACCGCATCTGCGCAGCGGACGTGGCGGTGCCGGTCGGGAAGGTTGTCTACACGCAGTGGCTCAACGAGCGCGGCGGCATCGAGGCCGACGTGACGGTGACCCGCGAAGCTGCGGACCGGTACATGGTGGTCACCGCGTGCGCCAGCCAGGGGCGTGACCTGCACTGGCTGCGCACCCACATACCCGCAGGGGCCTGTGCTGTTGCCGTCGATGTGTCGTCAGCCTATGTCGTCCTGGGAGTGATGGGTCCGGGCAGCCGCCCACTTCTGGGTGCCTTGACCGATGCTGACCTGTCGAGTGAGGCATTTCCCTTCGGGTCATCGCGGATCGTCGACCTGGGGTACGCGCGGGTGCGTGCCAGCCGCATCACCTACGTGGGTGAACTGGGCTGGGAACTCTACATCGAGTCCGAGTTTGCCCAGTCTGTCTACGATGAGCTGGTGCGTGCCGGTGACGAGCACGGACTGGTTCACGCCGGCTACCACGCCATGAACTCGTTGCGGATGGAAAAGGCTTATCGGCACTGGGGGCATGACATCGGTGATGAGGACACGCCACTGGAGGCCGGGCTCGGCTTTGCAGTCGCCTGGAACAAGCCCGGTGGCTTCATCGGCAGCGCTGCCCTGCAGCGCCAGAAGGAGGAGGGCGTAAGGCGGCGACTGGTGAACTTCAAGTTATCTGTGGATCATCCACTGCTGTACCACAACGAGCCGATCTGGCGAGACGGACGAGCTGTCGGGCGCATCACCTCGGGGATGTTCGGGCACACGATCGGCCGATCGCTGGGCCTGGGCTATGTCAGCAATGCCGAGGGCGTGGCCTCAGCGGACTGGGTGGGATCGGGCACCTACGAGATCGAGGTAGCCACACAGCGCTTTGCAGCCGAGGCATCGCTGCAGCCGTTTTACGACCCAGGCGGCGCGCGCACCAGGACGTGAGTCCGGCATCCGCGGGGTCTCAGGCTGGCGGCGTTGAGACGCTCTGCGGGGCCGGGGCCTGCACCAAGGGCGCGCCATCGCGGCCACGCCTGAAGATCACGTAGGCCAGCAGCACGACTGCAATCGTGATGGTGCTGGTCCAGAACTCCGCGCGGTGCGAGGGAGTAAAGGCCATCGCAACGAGCACGGTCGCCATGCCAGCTGTTCCCAGGTAGCTCAGCCATGGGAAAAGCCACATGGGTAGCGTGGGCGGTGGCGCGCCGGCCCGTTCGCGGGCCCGGCGGGTGCGGATCTGGGACACTCCGATCATCAGGTAGATGATCGCGATGATCGCGCCTGACGCGTTGACCAGGAAGGCGAAGACGACGCTCGGCGAGACAATCGCAATGACTACTCCTGCAAAGCCGACGACACTGGCAAGCAGGACCGCGCGCGCGGGAACGTGGCGCGGGTTTGTCTTGACCAGCCAGCGCGGCGCGTCGCCCCGGCTGGCCAGTACGAACAGCACGCGGGACGCTATATAGAAGGAGGAGTTGAGGCACGACAGCACCGCCGTCAGGATTACCGCTGCCATGAACTCGCTGGCATAGGGGAAATGGACGGTATCCAGCGCCAGCGTGAACGGTGATTGACCCGAGACCACGTGCGTCCAGGGCACCGTGCTGACGATGACGAAAATCGAGCACACATAGAAAAGGAGGATGCGACTGATGATGGAGGAGGTCATCCGCGCCACGGCCTTGGCCGGTTCCGGGGATTCCGCCGCAGCGATGGTGACCACTTCCGCCCCCATCATCGACCAGATGACGGTGGTCACGGCCGCGAGCACCGCGAACGGTCCCTTGGGTGCAAAGCCGCCAAAGGCGGTCAGCGTCGAGAAGGTGGCGCCGGTGGCCGACCGGTACCCGAAGGCGTGAGCCCCGACGATAATGATGAACGTTATGATTGCGGCGACCTTGATCGAGGAGAACCAGAACTCGAACTCGCCGTAGGCGCGCGCGGACATGAGATTGACCAGCGTCATCAGGACCATGAGCGCGGTGCCGATTTCCCACATGGGCAGGTCGATCCACCTCTGGATGATCCCGGCCCCGGCGATCGCCTCGACCGGGATCACGATGGCCCAGAAGTACCAGTAGAGCCACCCCACCGAGAAGCCCGCCCAGTTGCCAAGAGCAGCTCGCGGGAACTCGGTGAAGGAACGCACCTGCGGCATGTCGACCGCCATTTCCCCCAGCATGCGTATGACCAGCAACACCAGCAGGCCGGTGATGGCGTAGGTGATGATGATGGCCGGCCCAGCGGCCGCGATGGCGACGCTGCTGCCGACAAAGAGGCCCGCACCAATGATGCCACCGATGGTGATCATCGCGACGTGGCGGGGACGAAGCGAGCGACTTAGCGAGCCTTGTTCCGCTTCGCTGACCGGCGATGTTTTGGGCATTGGTCCAGCATACCGGAGCACGCCGGGAGACTTCAAAGTAATGGGCACCTGGCGCAGGCCCCGAGCTTTGCCCATGCGGACGCGCAGCCGGTCGCCGGGCGAGCGCGGGCGCCAGGGCGAGCGTTCGCGACCCGGGGTGCTGCCTGGAAACCGCGGCTACGGGATACGCCTATAATTGCGCGCGGACCTCCGCAAAATGACTCCGTGGTGACGTATGTGTCGCAACATAAAATTATTGTTCAATTTTGCCCCGCCCGTCACGGACGACGAGATTCGCGCAGCGGCTGTGCAGTTCGTCCGCAAGGTCAGTGGCTTCAACAAGCCCTCGCTGGCGAACGAAGCGGCGTTCAACGGGGCAGTCGAGCAAGTCTCTCTGGCCTGTGCCGAACTGATGCATGCACTGCAGACCACGGCGCCGCCACGGGACCGGGAGGAAGTGGCGGCCAAGGCGCGCGCACGTTCGGCAAAGCGCTTCCGCTCATTCGAGGTACTCGAGCCCTAGCAAGGACGGGCGAGTCTTGCGCCTGAGCGGGTAGTCGAATATCTGCGAACGGCCAAGAAAACCGGCTTGGTCCAGTAGCGCGTGAAACGGCAAGAGTCAGATGGCTGCCCCAATCGCAACGATAAAAACAGCCTCGGTACGACCGGCCGCTGGACGAGGGGAAGCGTGAGAGCGTGGGCCAGGCTCGCAGTCGCGCACGGTTTCGCGCTCGCGCTTCTATCTGGAGGGGGTGCCCTGCGCGCCCAGACGAACACGTCGCCGGCTGCCAACCGGTCCTTGAGTCTGAACTACGTTTACGCTGCGGACCTGGGCTTCGGCGGGTATTCGATTGGGGGCCTGACAACGACTGTGTATGAGCTGCCGCTCGAGCACACGGTGCACGACTTCCTAGATCACGACTGGACCCTGCGGATCCTGGCGCCCATCCAGCTGGGCTTCTATTCCATCAATGTCACCGATACGGACGGCCAACGCTTCTCGGTAAGTCAACAGTCGCTGGCATTCGTGCCCGGCATCGAGTTGCAAGTGCCAGTTGGCAGCCACACTGTGCTCAAACCATTCGGCCAATTTGGCGCTGGTCACATGTTCGGTGCAGATGGCGGGGGCAGCCGGGACGCGTACATCTACTTGGGAGGTGCGAGGGCCGTCTCGCAGTGGCCGGTCGGGACATCAGTCATCTCGCTCGGCGAAGCGGCCATCTACGCGGGTGACAGCCCGGCCGGAGCGGGAGCTTCCGAGCACTATGTTTCCCTTCAGCTTGGTGCGGAGGTGCGCCGCAGTCTGGGGTTTGCGATTCGTGGAATTACCCCCGATATGGGTCTGTACGCGATCTATTATCACTATCCCTCACCGCTGGTATTCAATCGATATCTGGAGTCCGATCTGGAAGTCAGGAATCAGGGTGAGCTTGGGTTTTCCATCGGCTCAGCAAATACCTCTCGGCTATTCGGGCTATCGAACCCGAGAATCGGTGTCGGATTCATCTACGGCGGCGGGCTGAATGTCTGGCGCATCTCATTCGGATTTCCGTTCTGACGCGGCGACGCATAGCTGAGCTCGCGTTTGGATTGGCCATGAACGGGCTGCTGGACGGGAAGATGAGAAAATAAGCCCTGGGCACGTCATGAATTCCCAAGCCGTGCCGGATTGGCCTTGGTTCAACGGCGAAGTGAGACCAGTAGCACGATTGCGCCGAAGTTCGCTACCGAGGATGAGAACCGGTCAAATAGTATGGGCTCATGGCGTCAGGAGATACGAGTGCCGCTCTCAGACCTCACTTCCACCTTACATACCGAACAGCTGAAGCGGGAGTCGCGAGGACTCTGGCTTCCGGTGCGCATTGCGAGAGCCATAAAGCGAGAACTGGCTGTAGGGGGCATTTACGGCATACAGTGGGGTGATCCGGACGTATGGACCCCGCTGCAATACATTCGCGATGAGTTTGTTCTGCCTTTTATCAGCCCGGAACACGTCGCGTTGGACATCGGTTGCGGTGGCGGCCGTTGGACACGCCAGCTTCTGGGCTTCAAGAAGATCTACGCGGTCGACTATTACGAAGAGCTCCTGGTGCCGTTCCGTAAATCGTTCGGGCGCCACAGCCACGTCATACCGCTAAGAAACAATGGGACAGACTTTCCTGGCATCCCACCGCAATCAGTCGATTACGTGCTCTCCTTCGGTTGTTTCGGGCATATCAATCAAGGTCTCATCGACGATTACCTTCGAAACCTCAAAGCCATCGTAAAGCCGGGCGCCAATGTAGTGATCCACTATTCCGATAAGAATAAGGTCATGGCGCAAGGTTCGGGATTTTCCGAGAATACGCCCGAGCGCATGCGCGCTATGGTGAGTGGCCACGGCTATAGGATCCTTCGCGAGGACACCACTACGATGTGGAATGGCGCCATCATTCACTTCACGATCTAGGGGCAAGTCACCACGTCGACTTCCTGCGGGTTCCCCGCGCGCGCTTGGTGCACAATACGAGTCGGTTCCGCTGGCCGAGCGACTGGCGGTGTGCCGTGCGTGGTATAGGTCAGACCGTATCTCCAGAAGACCGGGATCCGAAGCGTGCGTGGCGTTCATTATGTTTCGTGGCTGCTGATGGCGGGAATCGCCGCTTGTGGATCGGGAGGCGGCGGTCAGGGGGCTCCACCGCCCCAGCCAAGTAACACCGTGACCGCACCGACGTCGATGAACCTGTATCCGGCAGATGCGACCGCAAGCAGCGCGGCCCGTCTATTCGTCTTTGTGACGGGCGTAGGATCCAAGTCCACACAGTTGCCGCTCGCCTTCGATACCGGATCCTCGGGCATCACGCTCAATGCGTTGAAGATCTTCCCGCCGTCGATGGTCAGCTCAAGTGGTTTCGTGTTTCCCGCCGGTCAATCCACGCTGACCTATGACAACATCACGGTTACGACGCAGAAGGGCACGCGGGCGTACGGCGGGGCAAGCGGACATACGCAGGTGGGCAACCTGGGCTTTGCGACCGTGACATTCGGCGATTCGACCCGCGAGTTGGTAACGCAGACGATGCCGGTACTGTTCTACTTCGCAATCCAATCCACCGCGACCGGGAACATCGTAACTCCCGAGTCTCAGGATGGGTGGTTCGGGGTCAATGACGCGCCAAATCTGATCAACATAGATGGCACGGCAGCCGGTGTGGAATGTTCCCTGGATTCTGTGGGCCCATGCTGGGTCGGCAGCGTGCTGAAATACCTCACGTATTCGTCGGCGGTCCAGGCCGGATTCGTATTGAGTGCGATCGCGGTACAGCCCTGCGACATTACCGCCCAGAACTGCAGCCCGGCTCCCGCACTGACCGTGGGACTGGATTCCGCCGCCGCCGCTGGTTTTAGCCTGATAAGCCTGCCATGCGACCTGAGCTATAACGGACCTCAGCAGATCAATGGCTACACCGTCTGTCAGGAATACGTTCCCGACACGCAGCTCGCACTGCAGGGCTCATCTGATGTGGCCTTCACGAGCGCAGTCCTTTTTGACACGGGAACCCCGAACTTCGTGGTGAACTTGCCCAGTACCGATACTCCCCTCGCCGGTGTGACATCGCTTCAGATAACGACCGCGGGTGGATTTGTCTACTCAACGCCCGCCGGGCAGGGGCTGTTTGCTGTCGCCGTGCGGACCGGGGCGGCAACGACGCAAGGAAGCGTAATGGGACTCGGGTACTTCCAGACCAATTCACTGCTGACGAACTTCACTATGGGGGTTCAGGGCTTCAAGTGACCTCGTGGGCCGAATCGCGCACTTGTTGAGTGATGGAACAACTCCCCTTCGCGAACGGCGGAATCAACGGATGTGCAATCGGTTTGTACGAGACGTAACCCTCGGACACTGAACGGTCCGGTACCCGCCCTGTGCAAATTCAGTGCAGCTGTTCGGGCGTGCAGGCCACAGCACGTCCGTGCAGCAACGTATCGCGACTCATTGTCTGGATCTTGCCGTGGCGGCCGCGATCAGCTCCACGGTCTCAGCGTAAATTCTGGGCTGCTGCAGAAGCCCAACTTCGCCCGCGTACGTGCCGCTCGCCTCTACGTAGTCGCCATCGTGGAATGCGGATACCTTCGCGCGCAGATTGTTGGGAAGCCACACATGAAAAACAGTGTAGAAATCATCCACTTGCGGCGAAGCGTGTAGCACCAAGTCTACGTCTGAGCCGTCTTCACCGGCGTTGGCCACGACACCGCGCCACCGAACCTGCTTGCCGTGGATCTGTTTCAGGAATGCATCGCGCTCGAGATAGTGATTCTCAAGCGAGCGAACGGTACGTGCCCAGTCGTTGAAGTTCGTCATCGGATCAAAGGTGCCGATGGTTTCCTCCACCGGCTTCTTCTTTAGCGGAGAAGGAACCACTTCGGTGAGTGAATCGGAAAGCGGCGCCGCTGGCAACGATCGGGTGATCGACGGCAGTTGCCGGCCACGGGTGCCGGTGATCCACAAAGCCAGCAGCAATACGACAACGCCGAGGACGATGACGCTTCGCGGGGGATGTCGTAGAAACAAGGCGATGAGCTTGATCGGATTGCGCAAAGGATCGTTGTGGTCGGCTGCCCATGTACGTTGGCTGGTCAGGCTGTATGGTGCCCGGGCTTAGGACCAGAGTCGCGCGGCCCGTCACTAGTGGGCTGGGGCTTGACCTGGTGATTGATCGAGGAATTCACGTATTGCCAGATTGACCAGGTCGGGTCGACTTTCAAACGTTCCATGATTGCTGCCGGGTACGATAAATAGTTGTCCATTTGGTAAATCCCGAAATATCTCGGCGTTGTCTTCGACCGATGTGAAGTCGTGATCGCCAGCCATGACGAGCACGGGTGTTGCAATCTTTCTCAGATCGGCGGGCTCGATCACTACAGGCTGGAGCCACATGTCATAGGTCTTTGCCAACAGTGTCATCCAGTGATCCGCGCCGTCTGGACTGACCTTCGCGTAGTCACGCAGAAACCAGGGCGGGAGCGCCGCGGCAACGATCCGCAAGTGAGCATCCAGCTGCTCCTTCGACCAGTGGCTCCGCTGTTCCTGTACCGGTGTCAAATGCACCCGGATGTTCGCCCCGGAGATTACCAAGCGGCGGACCAGGCCGGGATGATCCCTTACCAGGAGCAGAGCAAGATCGGCGCCGTCACTATGGCCCACAATGTCGACCGGTCCGAGGCCAAGTTGTTCAATGACCGCAGCGGTGTCTTCAGCCATAATTTTATATGAGAGAGACCACGGACCATCCGCACTGTGACCGTAGCCGCGTTGGTCAATGCCGATTACAGTGCGAAAGGACGAGAAATAATCTCGCTGCCTGGCGAAGCTGTCGTCAAAAAACGTCATGCCGCCGTGCAGGAACAGGATCGGCGGCCCGTGCCCGTAAATTTGAGTGTAAAGCTTGGCGCCCCTAACTTCGAGGTAGCGCTGAGCGCCGCTGGAGTTATCCGCGATAGAAGCCGTGGGGCCGAGCGCGGCGATCACGGCAACAGCGGCTCGCGCGAAGATGTTCAATACGCTTACTCCCGGACATTTCTGGACGAGGTTAATTCTGACCTCGACCTCAGGAGCTTTAAAGAGCATGTGCAGACGCTTAAAGCTTGTTGACGGCCGCGAGCGGCAAGAACCCTTCAACTTTCACATGCCTAAGCGGCCTTTGGCTTATCAACGCAGCAACCGACGACGCGACATCCCGCCTCCAGGCCACGGTCGACATGGTCTGTGAAGAAGTCCACGACGCCCAAGACAGCCTGCAACGCCGACCAGATCTGAGGATTCAAGGCGCTGCTTTACGTGCCTCGGTCAGAGTTGATGACGGTACGCCCGCGGCCTGCGAAAGCCACGACAGCATTTTCACTTCAACGATATGGTTGTAGGCAAACCGGGCGTCCCGACGAATGAGGGTCTGACGGCCGTAATATCCTGAACCACGGTAGTCACGCAGCCACCCTAACCAGTGCTGCTTTTGCGTCCGATACCACTTTTCGCGAGTTACACGCTCGGGGGCCGACGGCAGATGCGCGATCGCAGCGCGAAGACGTTCAGTGCTCACTGACTCGGGCATGTGCGTCCATTTGGTATAGATGAGCTGCCGCCGGATTGACAATGTAGCCGTCGGGCGTCTTGACCAGGTCTCGGTGATTCGGGATTGCTCCGGTGGGCATAATCGGAAGGGACAGCGTATTCGGCCAGCGACGCATGATTTCCCTCATTGCGCTTTCTCGGAATCGGCGGCCCGCAGCGGGGTCTTTTCCTTGAGAGAATACCAGCCACACCTGCCCCAGATGATCGTACCAGTCCATGGCCGACGCAACGCTGTACTCATCGCTCGCGCCGAACCATACGGTGGTGTTCATCGTCTTTTTGAAGCGTGGGCCGGCCTCCGCCATACTTTCGAGCTCCTCACTGCTCGCCGCATCAACGTGCATCCCCTCGGACACCGCCGCCGCGCGAAGTAAGGCGATAAACGCTGCTCGATCGATCTCCGCCGGGAGAGAGACTTCGAACGCGGCGACCGTCCTAGCGCTTTCCGGTCGCACGGCTGTACCGCAGCCAGCGATGGCTATGCAGATCGAAAGGGTGTGAATCCAGCGCATACTTTGACGCGGGCGAGGGGCATGAGGTTCCTTCAATCCTCGCGGGGGACGGCGACAAGCCTGAAATCGGACCACCTTGCTCTGCGAATCCCCAAGGTGAGGTTTATCTGGTCCACGAGGCCCCCGAGCGTTATGTTGGTAGTGCTAGACGGACGGAGTGTGCGCCAGTTGGATTAGCGACACATCGTTATTCTTCACTGAATTAACCCTTGTACTGACCTCGTACGCGACCATCATGCCGGCAGGGTAGGGAGCCAGTACGGCTCGTGCCTCCTCAACAGTCCCGCTGAGCCAGGCATCCCGGTCTTCCTGGCGCACGATCGCCGGCATGCGATGCGGGTTGTTCCCGGTGTTGTGGATGTCCGCCATGAGCTCATTGGCGGGCATGGTGATGTGCACAACGGAATCAATCGCGGTCCCGTCAGCCTTCACACTGCGGTCCCAGAGTCCCGCGAACGAGAAGAGTTCCTGGTCCACGACGGTAATGAGGTAGGGCGCCTTCCGGCCTTGGCTGTCCAGGTGCCATTCGTAGAAACCGCTGGCCAGCTGCAGGGACCGTTGACCGAGGTTCCAGGGACTCCGATAGGACGCTGCAGTCTCGAACGTCTCAATCCGGGCGTTGATGGTCGAATACTTGGGCGGCTCGCCTCGGGCGAAGCACGGCACCAAACCCCAACGAACGGTAGCCCACTGTGGAAGCCCTTCACGGGCCCGCAGGATTGGCACCTGCTGAGTAGGGGCGACGTTGAAGGAGTCCAAGAATGGCGGCGGCCCGTATTTCTTCCACTCTGCGATGGACTTTGCCTGCTGACGGATGATGTACGGCCGCACATAGCGACGACTCTCAGTAGAGATCATTGATCCAACATTCCAGTGCACTGGGTTCTGGCACGTCCAGTCCTCTGTATATGTGGCCGTGTGCGTCGCACGAAAAGCGCGCAAGCAAATCCTTATCGTCGTGTCCCATCCTTGCGCTAAGGCAGGCATTGAGGTCGCCGGACAGATTCGCGCACTCCGCACGCACCTTGCCGTACTCACGACACAGAGCCTTCTGCTTGCACTCCGCAGCAGCAAACTGATGCTCAGTTTTATTCATGGAAGTCGTAATTGTTGCACTTCCCGAGTCCGTGGTCCGGGGCTCGTCCTGAATTTCGAGTACTTCCACGTCTGAATGGGACCGTCGCTCGGCGATAATAGATACCGAAAACATGGCTACGGCAAAGAGTCCCATGCCCAGCAGCGGCCAGCATTTCGCAATAAATCGGCTGATCCGCGGCAGGGTCATGTGTACTACTGCTTCCTTAACGGAAGTGCCGATGAATCGTCACTACCCCCGCAGAAGCTTACGTCACCGCCGCCTACTTGTCCCTTTGGCGAGCCTTCTAAAACCGTTCAGGCAGCACCGCTGCGCACTCTGCACGCTTGGTGACGGGCTCCCTGATAGGTGGGTGGGAGGGCGCCCATGGCTATGGCACCGAAGCTGAGTATCCGGAAACCGAGTAGCCAAAGCTTGAATAGCAGCGAGTCTGGGGAGGTCTTCATGATTGCGATGGCTGGGCCAAAAACTTGGTGAGCACGCGTATCCACAAGGCAACGGGGGGAAGAAGAACTAGGGCCAAGACAACCATAGATATCAGGCGCTCAGGCGAGGGACACGTAGGAAGCACAATCGGAGCAAGTGGCTGATGGCAGCGGGTCACCTCGAGCACAGAGCCAATTAAATGAGCGGCACTGGGAATCAAAACGAGCACCGAGATGACGAGAGCCAAAATGAAAAGCGCGAGACGCCACCCTCGAGGCCAAGATGTCTTTTTGGCGTTAAGGAAGTCAATCCCAGCGATGCGCCTAAAAATGCATTGTACGTAGATGGCGATGAAGCCACACACAACCACAGAGGGAAGAACCCGGCCTAGTTGGCTCATGATGGCTAAAGGTGAAACTGAGCGGCCGTCCGCCATCGTTCAACTAGCGGCGCGAGCGCACAATTGTCCCGCGCTCGCGGCGCGATTAGCTCAGCTTTCACGGCCGCTCCAATCGTTGGTTAAACGATTGCGGAGACCGTCTAGAACGTAGCCAACGCGGCAAGGGGTAGTGGCAATACTGCGAGTAGAACGCCAGGAACAAATAGCGTCCAGTTCTTGAACGTAGTGGGATCAACGAAGAATAGACGGTACTGCCAGATGAAACCTGGGACGATCGCGAGCGTCAAATAAGTGAACAGCACGGATGGCTTCAAGTTGCAGATGAGGTATGCGGCTGGCAAGCAGAACACCACGTTGCAGAGAGCGTCGCTCAAGAACACTGCGCTGTGTAATGCCGGGCCCTGAAAGCCCAGGCTTAGTAGCCATTTCGGGAGGGGCGTATAAATTGAGATGTAACCCCAAAGTTGCACCAACACGAGCATCTGCGCAAAGCCGATTAGGACAGCCGCGAGTATTGACGCGAGGTGGTTCCGTTTGAAGTAGCCGATACTTTTTAGCGACGGGTCTTTACGGTGATATCGACGCGAAAAGAGTTCGCTTTTCTGCTGATGTGACATTCGCCTGACGATCACCTTTGAGCGGCCGTCCGCCACTTAGAACTGCGAGCCATGCGCGCACGATAGATCGGGCGCGCTTGGCGCGCTACTTAGCTCTCACGGCCGCTCCAAGCGCTGGTTAGGGGTCATTGGATTGCCGTTGGAGCAAGCGCGATCGAGTACTCGGTAGGTCCGCCAAGATGAACTGCAAGATCCTGAGTCTCATACCCTAGTGCGGAGACGACAAGCCTTTTCACGGGATTTTGATCTGATCCGAGCGGAATCAACTGCCACTTCGAGTCGCGGCGAGTTGAAATGAACCCGCCGAAGATGTAACGGTTCTCGCCTCAGGGAACGCCTGGAAGAGGACGTTGGCGCCCGAAATCGGCGTTCTGTTCACCGTGCTCGTAACCGTACCCCGTATGGCGGGCGTTTCCTGAAGATGCACTGGAACGCAACCAACAGCCTGCAATCCTGCGGTTAGTACGAACGCGGCGAGACCGAGTTTCATGACACCTAACGATAAGTTATGCGACGGGGAAGCAGCGGCTGCGCAGGATCCTGAAGGCTGCGGGTGCCTCGACCTGGGGTGGCGCTGGAAGTGGCGAGGGCGTGCACTGCATGCTGCCGCTACTGGTCAGTCGCCAGCGTAAGCATGATCCTGCGACCTTGCTCGGGCAGCACCGCCTCCAGGTCCGTCACGTGCAGCCCCTGGGCATTGGTGAGGTTAAAACCATCCAGGCGCAGGGTCCAGGGGCTGCCGCGCAGCGTCCACCGAAGACGAATCCCGGCCTCGACGGTTGTGAGCGCCGGCAGATAGACGACGTTGTCGCTGGTTGCGACCCGGGAGGAGAGGCGGTTCAACTGGACTGAGGCACCCCATGGGCCCCATTGCGGCGGTGCGATCCAGGTTGGTATCCGTCAGCGGCACGGGCCCCAGCGGCACATTGCCCGTGGCGCCCGGTTCCGGGAGGGTTCGGTCAACCCGGGGCTGGAGCAGGACCCCTCCGACGAGCACGGTAAGGCCGTTGTCGTTGTAGGACAGGGAGGTCTCCAGACCGCGGTACTGAAGCTGGCCCAGCTGCGTGTAGAGGTTCGCGTCGTCGGTGTTGAAGTAGGGCTTGTGGATCTCGAAGGCTCCGAGGGGATCAGCTGCAGTTTCGCGGATGGCGCATAGCGTAGTCCCCCGTCGACCTGCCAGGTGCGAGTCGCAGGTGGCGGCTCGTTACGGTTATCCGCCGACACCGGGGCGACGGCTGAGTCCTCCAGGCCCTGAACGTAACTACCGTAGAAAATAAGAGAGCTGCTGGCGTTGATCGCCACGCGCATGTTCAGCAACCAGGGGCTGGTCTTGTCCGTGTCGGAAGCGCCCGAGGGCACCTTCACCGTGCGGCGGTAGTGGTCGTTGAGCACCCCGACCGCGAACGAGCCCACGTCCTGCCAGTGCTCCTCGAAGGTGACGCCGAAGTCGAGCTGCCGGGTGGAATCGCGATTCACGGGCGTGAAGGCAAGGTCTGGCTGAGGAATTTCTGGCTATACAGCGGGATGACAACCGGCGGCGACAGCGAGTCGCCGCCAAACTCGCGCTCCACCGCGCGGCCGCGAACGGCGAACTGGAGTTGCTGTTCATGGCTGCCGTGCTTGAACAGGCGCGATAGCCGTACCTCGACGGAGGTGGACTCGTTGGCGTAGGCCGGCGCCACGTCCATGACCGATTCAGCGGTCTGTGCCGACAGCAGGGTGAGGTAAGGGTCGTAGCCGAGCGGGTCGCTCTCGCGCGAATGGAACACGCCGGCGGCCAGGGCCCACTGATCCGCGAGCGTACTCCTCCCTGACCCCGAGATTGGTCTGGTTCCACCCCCAGGTCGTCCAGTCCTGGACGCCCAGGTCCTGGGTGCGAAACTGCGGCAGCGGGATCGTGCCGTCCGTGTAGACCACTGGGACAATCCGGCGCGCCCCGCCGCCAGTGTACGAAAGAAACGGGATGACCTCGGTGCCTGCCGCCGGTCGCCAGCGCCACGTCGTTCCCAAAACCGTGGCGTGGGACTCGTGGAAGATGTCGACCTCGAAGTTACGGCGGTAGCCGGCGTACACGTCCACCGCGAGCGTGTCACCGAGCACGGGCAGCTGAGCCTCGAGGTCCGCGGTCGCCGAAGCAAACGGCCCGCGCGTTACCAGCGCGCTGATGAGCGTTTTGTCACCGGGTATGCGCAGGCTCAAGTCCGCGAGGGGGGGCGGGGAAGCTGTAGTTCTGGGCTGCAATCCCGACGCGCATCGTCGTCTCGCGGGCCATGCAGGCATTGATCTCCCAGGTCTGCTGGTCGAAGTAGAGCCCCTCGATGCGCACGTTGCCGGCCTGGTGCGGACTGAATCCGCGCGCATCCTCCGGAAGTAAAGTAGAGCCCCACGGTCTGGGTGCCGACGGTCGTGCCGAAGGCATCCTCGGCGGCGGTCACCGCGTTGTCGTCGGCGCGCTGCCCTAAGGCGGTGCCGGGCAGCGCAATACAGGCAGCCGTGAGGAGCGGCCACGTACCCTTACGCAGGTCACGTGTGTGTGCGCCCGATCGTGCTGCGCACGGGCCGCCGCGGAATTCTCCAATCAAGGATCTCAACGCGGTGACGAAACGAATGCAGCAATCCGCGTAGCGTGCGATCGGCGCTTTGCCCACCGATCACGCATCCCAAAAGCCCAACGCTCGTTGAGAGGCTGGTCATTCGTTGGCTACATGTCATGCAACTCCGTTAGAAGCCGAGATCTTCAAATTGCTGGGTCTCCAGGGAAAAGACGACGCCCCAAAAAACGGTCGCCGCCGTCACAGAAATTCACGGGCTCAGTGGCCTCCGCTGGGTTGGTCCGGTAATGATGCGGGTAGAAGTTTCCGTAAATGTAGCGCTTGCCATAGCTAATGAAGCCAATGTACTGCCGATGAAATCGGCTTAGCGGGTCTTCCGGTACCACAGATCGGGTATCCAGCTGAGAACGAAGGAAGGGGATAAGCAGAGCTTCAAGTTTTGCGATGTCCGCGGCGCCTGGAACCCAAAATCCGGTAACGTCCTTGGGCGTATTGCGGGAGCACTGACGTAGGAGCGCGGGCCCGCTGGTGACGGGTAAGCGGAAGGACTGGGCCTCTGCAAGGGCGCTTGCGCTGCAGAGGATGCACAAGATCAGAAAGTGGCGTAGCACAGGGATTTACGCAAGGTTTCATCACTGCTCCAAGCGTTGGTTAGAACGCAGATACAGCAGTAGCGAGTTGTCAGGTTTCATCTTTTACACCGAGACCCATGACTAAACCAAAGCCAGTTAGGAGAAGGCTTACCCCTGCGATGATATTGATTGCCCTGCCCGGATCATCGGAGGAGAAGCTTCTAATGAGCAGAGTCAAGCCAACGAGTAAGCCCAAGACGCCAGAGACTCGCGCTGTGGTCTGGTTCATGGTGCGCTCCAACGTTCGCACTCAGACACGCCGAGCGAGGCATGGCGAGCGAGGAAACCCCGGCATGCGCAGCAATGATGGGGCGTCGCCTGGAGTGCCTGGTTAGAGGCCGACCGCAACGCCATACTTCGATTCCGCCACCTCTGGAGGAAGTAAAACGAGCTTCGGCGGGCCGCCACCGTGCTGAGGCGATTCCGGGTACGTGAGTCCCCACAGGCGGTTGTCGCGTGGGTCTCTATACAGCGTCTCCCAACCAGAGCGGTCGGCCACGACCTTCACAAGTGAGCGCGTCACCAGGAACCCAATGCGCTCCGAAACATCATCCGAGACAACCTTACCCTCGCTGAGGAGCCAGAGCCCTTCCAGCACGATTTCGTCTGAACGCAGGAGGGCGGTCTCGGTCGGCATCTAACGATCAGCTTGAGTGGCCAACGGGCCAATTGGATCGCGCGCCATGCGCGCACGATAGATCCAGCGCGCATGGCGCGTCATCTTCAGTTCTCAAGCCCGCTCCAAGCGTTGGTTAGCTGATCTGCCACGGTCAGGGCTTTGGGGAAGAATTCGAGTAGTGAGCGATCCAGAACTCCGCGATGCCGTAGCGAGGATCCTTTGAGACCCGAACTGCAATTTCTACATCGTGGTCACGCGTCCAATCGTAATGGATGGTAGAGCCGACCTCGAAGCTCCTAGCATAGACTCCAAACTGAGAGATCAGTGCGCTCAGGAGTTCCTCTCGGCGCTCATAGGGAATTGACAACGCAATCTCTTCTACCCCTCCGTTCTTTCCCAGGTGGTATTGGGTGGTCTGCTTTGTACGGGGTACGCTCCAGATGGGCTCGTCACTCGCAACAATGTATACACGTCCGCCAGGGGCCATTGAGAAGTGGTGCTCTCCTTGGGGAAGCATGCCAACCAAGTCCGCCAAAGGTAGTCCCCACCGAACTCCGTTGTAGCCTTGGGCATATTGGTCTGCTATGGGTCCAGCCCATGCGTTTCCCGATATAAGAAGAGTCAGAACTATTAGGTTGCGCATAAAGGTCCCGATATTTCAGATCAGCTAACGACCCTTATCGGGCATCATTGTCATCTTAACTTTGCTGTCAGGTTCGGGACTTTTCACCACTCCCGCCGAATCGAGCGTGCAGCGGAGTTCTTCGTCGAGCTTGAGTTCGATGGAGCCTCTGATAGCCGCGCGCTCGTCGGCGGAATATTCCGCGAACGTCGGTTTCCATAACAGTGTCTTGTCAGGTTTCAAATGGGTTGAACAATTCCTGGCGGACGTCTTTTTGTCGCCACTCTTCACATCGAGGACTCGCAAGAAGAAACTGGCGTATGGAAAGACCCGGTAAATGCCCAGAGCGGTCTGCGCCAGGAGACCGGGCCCAGCCGGAATGTCGGCCAGCGCATGATTTTCCATTCTTTCGATGATCAGAACGCTGTCGAACCCTTGGTCGCGAGCTAAGCGCAGGATGGGGGCGGTGTCCAAGGCCGGGAATATGCCATGGGAGTACAACGTTTCAACGCTGAGATCGCCAAGACTGAGGGCCGCGGCCGAATACCCGACCGCGTTCAACATGGACAGCAGCGAAGCGGTTGCATGATCATCCAGTCGCCAGTCCGGTACCTCCGCGGAATACGTGGCATTGCCGAAGCGGGTGAACCCGAGGTGGAACAGGTGGATCGAAGCACCGAACAAACTCACCACCGCAACGCGGCCCAGTGGCATTGGATACTTAGCCGCAGCCCATGCTGGGCTCGAGATCCCCAGGGCCGCATACTTGAGGCAAATCAGCGCCGCGAATAAGGCGCGAACCACCGACCGACGGGAAGTGCTCACGTCATATACCCTGCGGTGGTCCGTCTGGACGGTAGCTGAATCGCGCGCCACGTGATCTTTCATGCTGGGGCCAAGCGTTAGTTAGGCATTCGTATCAATTGCAATCGACCGGCATTTCTCCGTGCGCGGGGCCGCGCTGCCCGACTACACGCCTGAATTTACTCAACCTAACTTCTTCAATAGGCTGTGCCCACCCCTCGATTGCGGTGGCGTGCGCGAGCGGTGATCCAACGCGCACGGAGAGGGGGTTTGATTTGCCGGGCAATTGCACAACCACGGCGTAGCACAGGCTGGTATCCAGTGGGTTCTGAACGTACAGTGTGGTACCACCCTTCCCGTTTAGGAGCTTCACAACTAGCACGTCGTGGCCGTCTCGTTCGGCCAAAGCAGTGGCAGCCACTGAATCTCCATTCCGTTGAAGTTGGATGCACAGAGTCTCGCCGGGCCGAATCGTGACTACGCCGTCGACCAGCGCCTCACCGCGACTGGACTGACAATGCGAGCGAATGGGCGTTGGCGTGGGCGCCATCAGCCGCTCAGGGTCAGGTGTAGACGTGTAGCCTGGTGTGATTAGGAGGGCGGCGAGGCCAGCGACTCGCATGAAGTATTCTGGTGTCATAACTGCCTAACGATGAGCTTGAGCGGCTGTCCGCTGCAGTTCAATTGGCGACGCGAGCGCATAATTGCCTCGCGCTCGCGCTCGCGGCGTAATGCACATTGCTTTCACGACCGCGTCAAGCGCTGGTTAGCAGTCACTCCAAGACCCTCTCGATGTACACGCCGCACGGATCCGCCACGTCTGCTGCTTTAAGAATTGCGCCAAGTGCAGGCTCCTTTGTCTTGTACAAGTGCCCGGAGTGACTCGTGAGCCAAACCGACAGGTTGAGTTCCTGAAAGACAACGCGTATGGCGCCTAATGCAATCATCGCCTGTGCCTGTGACCACGTTATATCCACAGGCTTCTTTGGTGAATCTAGATGTGCATTCTTGGCGTCCGCTACCGACATGGCTTCTTCGACCGCCGCAGCCTCTCCAAGGACGGGGTCGCCGAGTATCTCACCGCCACGGAGGGTCTGCCGTTGAGCCGCAGTGAGAGGGTCCGTGCAGCGAGGCGGGCTAGCCACTGCCGCTGAGGCCGTGAAGAGTAACGCTATGGTAGTGGCGATGCGGCTTAACATGACTGGTAACGTTTGCACTCAGGCGCGCCGAGGGAGGCTTTGCGAGCGAGGGTACCCCGGCACGCGTAGCAGGTGGCGGGGCGTCGCCTGGAGTGCATGGTTAGAGCGCGAGTCACTTATGCGCCTCCATATACGCGCGAAGCAGCGCATTCATTCGCGACTGATACCCGGCACCCTGCTCCTTGAACCATTCAATAACGTCAGAGTCGATTCGAAGGGACAGAAGGGCCTTCTTTGGTACGGCCTTGAGGCCTTTACGGGCGACGGCGCGCGCAAACATTTCAGGCGTCCACTCCGGGGCGTCGCCGTCGCGCACGATGTCCGCGTCGATCATCTTCCGCACCCTGGGCAGATTAGTTGACGATTTGCGAGAAGTAGTAGCGCGCTTCATATTTCGTGGCCTTGCGAATGGAAATAATGCGAATGTCGTTACCACGCTCGGTGTGCGTGACGGACACGACCTGATCGTCTAAGAGACCCAGCGTAAGAAACCGCTGTTCCCCATAGTCCTCGCGCGTGTCTTCAGCGGTGAAGGTAGCGCCCCTGAAGTTTTTCTCAGCATCGACGAAATCGATGCCGTGTTTCTTTAGGTTGGCGCGTCGCTTCGTGTCGTCCCAAGCGAACATCGCTTATTGTAGCTACGCGCCGTAACTACGGCAAGTCAGCTTTCGCGCTCTAACGATGAGCTTGAGCGGCCGTCTGCTTGAGCGGCCGTCCGCCACAATTCGCTCAGCGACGCGAGGCGCGCAAGATGTTCGCGCGCTCGCGGCGCCGCCGGTCTGTCACGGCCGCTCCAAGCGCTTGTTAGAAATCCGCCCCACAGGGTGACTTTGCGCGTGCGGCGTCCTGGCTGCAACCGGAGGCGACATAGTCTGTTGGTTAAGCGCGCCTTGGCGCTCGTCCCAAAGAGCTTCCGATCACCGTCCCGGTGAGTGTGGTCGCCAGCATCGCCTTGAGTTTCCTCTCGTCGAACTCCCCCCGCTCGATCTTAGCCAGAATGACCGCCCCAATCAGGATCTTCCGCCGGGTCTCGTCCCGGCGTGCCTGGCGGGACGCGAGGTACTTGATGCGGTTCTCCAGCCGCTGCTGCCGGACCTTGAGCTGCTCGAAGCTTGACCCGCTTCTCTTCGAGCTCCGCTGACCTATCCCTAGGTGTGGTTACTCCGCCACCGCTGCGGTGGCTCCGCGACAGGGATCCTGAGTGTGATGTGCCGTGACTCCCCTGAAGGGGTCCTACTAACCCGGGTAGCTATCGGACCGCGCCGAAGTGAGAACGGCAAAGCGCACGAGCGCTCGCGGCTGCATTCGTCCAGGTTTCACGGCCGCTCAATTATTCACTTCGAAGCGCGTTATATCCGTGGTCTAAGTCGGAGTCGGAATCGAAGAATATGTGCTGCGGGTATCCGTACTTAGCGTCAACCTTACCTCTCTCAGGGCGGTGGGCGCTCTTGCGATAGTGCGTCGAAGCTGGGCAAATAGGTCCGGGACGGTTCGATACTCGCATGTAACTGGTGGTGGAGGATGAGCGAACAAGCCTGTGCCGGGCTGAACTTTCGCACTGCACTGGCCATGGGCGACGGTAATCCGATAGCTGTTGCCACCGAAAGGGCCGCCAACTCGGATCAGATACGGATCGTGTTCCAAGTAGGCATTGAGCCAACGTTGCTCTGAAGTGTCCAAATCCGAAAGTGCATCCGCCGCAATAAAACGGGCTGCCATAAGCAGTGCCATTAGTTAGAGACCAGGTCCTGCTGCTTTCATGGGCTCCTAGCCGGAGGTTATGCGACAGGAATGCGGCGGCGCTCGTCCCGGCGGTCGGCCACGCGGGCTCGCCGTCGGGGCGCGTCTTCTGGCGTGACGCCGCGCCCGCCGGCTCGCCGGGGGAGTGAGGAACGGCGGCTTTGCTGCCGAGTAGAGCGGGGACTGAGAAGACTCCCCAGGATGTATGGGTTGACTGCGCGTCCACGTGCTCGCGCTCGAGCTCACGCCCTGATCGCTCGCGTGACCGCGCGATCCAGGCAGCTGTCAGAGGGAGGGGGCCGGCGCCATTCGGCTGTTCGCTGTTGCGGCCACGCGCCGGCGCCGCGCGACCGGTTGGCACCTGGGGGCTCCGGCCTGGGTTTGGGTCAACCAGAGGCTAGATCAGTTGACCTACAAAGTAAATTTGTAGGTCAACTACCGTAATGGCTGGTTTTTGCCCGCTTTTCACGCTCTATTAGGCGTACCCAAAATTCGGGGCCATCGGATCGCAATCCGTTGGCATCTTCTCCGCGCCTTGCAATCTGCAGCGGTCGGCGCTTTGCAGATCTCTTTTGTGCATTTCCAGTGCATGCCACATCTGTTCCCGTGTTACTGGAAGTTCCTGTCGTTCGTGGCACTCGCGCCTATCCTGATCACTATGTCTGGGCTTTGTAGGGACTGCGTTGCTGGCGCGGCAGGTTTACCATCGCGGGGCGCCGGCCTTGGCGCTCGTGACTTTCCCGCCGGCATGGACCGCCTTTGAGTACCTGCTAGGAGTGATTTCGCCACACAGCTCGTTCGGTCCGCCCTGGGCCTTCGAGTCGGGCCTGCGTCCGCGGTGAGCTCGGTAGCGGTCAAGCCAGAGTGTGAAAGCACGCCGGCCCCCGGCAGCTGTGACGACGCTTGCGCTTAGGCGGCGCGTGGGCACATCAAAATCTCGTGGCGCGGAAAGAATGACATAGCGCTTGTAAGGCGCGCGTGGTACCTACTCCGTAAGCTCTCGCAAGAGGCGACAAAAAGCGCAGGGGAGATTCCTATGGATTCAGCATACAGGCGGACACGCCGGCTAAGCTTGATGTCGGCCGCACTGATCGCAGTTGCCGTCGCGTCGACAGCCTCCGCGCACTCAGGCGATGCAGACCGCGGTGCGGAGTACTCAATCGGCCACACGACCGCGGTCATCACGGACCCGTCGCGCAACCCTGATGGTTCGCCAAGTACCGGCGCCGGGCGCCCCCTGTACCTGCATATCTGGTATCCGACAAATGTCCCGGTTCGCGGACACGTTGCCTACACTTGGAACAATCCGGTCTATAACCAGAATCCGGGCAGCGCCGTGTACCCTGGTCTGCCTGATCTGCCGGCACTGAGCTTTCCAGGCAGCCCGTCTTTGCACGCGGTCGCCGAAGGCGCGCCCATTGCGCGTGGCGCCTTTCCTTTGCTGATGGCCTCGCACGGCAACCTGGTGGCCGCAGCGAAGAATATGCCGGACACACTGGAAGCCCTGGCAAGCCATGGATACATCGTGGTGTCTGTCGAGCACACCGGTAACAACGACGCTTCATACCAGGCGTCCTTCGTTGAGGGGACGCTCCATCTCCCGCTCGGCCCAAATCCCACTCTCGGCGCGAACACCATCCTGCAGCGTTCCAAGGATGTAACCTTCATTCTAGATGAGGTGCTTGCCGGCGCAGTCGACGCGATCACGCACGTGGGTCTGCGCCAGGCGATCGACGCCGAAAACATCGGCATGCTGGGCTATTCGCTGGGAGGGCAGACGACACTGGCGACCGTGACGGGCATTCATTCCGCCGGCTATTCGGCGGAACGCCGCATCAAGGCGGCCTTCATGGGTGCCGGGACCAATTATGGATTGCTACTCGACAGCATCGACTATGCAAACGCCAATATCCCACTCATGTTTTTCAGCAATGACACGGGCATTGCATATCAGAATTTCAACGCCTTCACCGGCAGCAAGTCCAAGTACCTGGTCGACCTCGCCGGAGTTAACCACCATGTTCTTGGTTATCAATCGAGTTGGTGTACGGACTTCCGCAACTCGATGCAAAAGGTCAATCCGGCAGTCTTCCCGCAGGCGTTCGTGGACGCCTCGACGCTCAACCCGTCGGATGTCGTGAATTACGTATTCGATTCGACGTTCTATTTCAGCTACACCGGCGCGCGCGAGTCTGGCATCTATGATTTCTGTGACCCTTCGGCGTTCAAAGGGATCACCGATGCGCAGCTCACGGCAGTTCTTTTCGGGGACAGCTCAATCTTGGCCGTGAAAGACGAGCTGCAGCCCCATATGCCGCTCAAGCCGGAAACGGCGATTGCGGATACGACGGAGCTGACGGATTTCTACGCATTGCGCTTCTTTGACCGCTTCCTCAAGCACCGGAACGACTGGAATGAGCGGCGTCCGGAGGACGTGGGAGCTGCCGATTCGTTGGTCGATCTCACGGCCAACTGCCAACCGCAACAGGAGCACCCCTTTGACCTGCAGGCCGGGGACAAGATCACGTACGTTCCACTCGGGCAGGGCTACAACGTGTCCGTGACCGCCAATTCATCCCTCTACGATGTGGGTACGACCAAGCTCAACGTCAGCTCCACGACGAGCGCAAATCTCAGCTTTGCGGGGTTCAGTTTCCCGGTGCCCGGCCAGCGGACCCCTCTGAGCACGCTGATCGTCTCGCAGGATGGTTTCATTACGACGCGCACGTCGTCCGACTTCCCCGCGGTCGATGACAATGGCTCACCTTGGTATATGCGTGGCGTACTGCTCCTGAGCAACCAGTTCACGGTCGGGGCGTTGATGAAGAGTCTGAACGTCAGAGCCGCGGGTGCGAACGGCGGACTCTATGGATACTACGACGCGAATAATGGGCGCGTAGTGGTCACCTATCTCAACGTGCCGGCCTCTGGAACCACCGCGCCAAATACGCTGCAGATTGCAATCTACACTTCGGGAAAGATCGAGATGATCATTGGCGCACTCGCGCCCACGGGACCCTCTTACGCGCCTGGTATCCTGGGTACGATTGGCATCGCTGCCGGTGGCACCCGCGCTCGGGACTTACGGGAAGCGCGGCCGATTCGGTTCTCGCGGCTGCGTGGGAGCAGGCCCACCTATATCCGGTTCGGCAGTGACGGGGCGATTTATGAGCAATTCATGCAGGGGATCGGGACTGCATGTGCACGCGAGCCGCACGGCGAGCAGTTTTGATACGTGCAGGTCGGCCGATATGCCACGAGTACGTTCGTGGCAATATCGGCCAGCCGCGGGTGAACTCGTTTGGCAGACCGGTGCCTCTGCCCTCGGGGCGCGCCATCGACGCGCCTGGACCGAGTCAGCGTCGCCGCGCCCGCCTGCTCCCATCAGCCATCGCGGATGAAACGCGGTCGCCAGACGGCCAGGACGATGTTTGCGAGGCAGACGGTCAGCAGCAACCACAGGGTCATTCGCTCGGCGTGCACGGCCTCGGTCAGCTCTGCGGCACCGGCATGCCTGGAAGCGGCGAGGGCGGAAAGCTGCGTGGCGCGGTCAGCGGCGTTTCCCATGATGATCAGCGTGCCTTCAAATAGGCTCAGGCTCAAAGCCGCCTTTACCCACACCCAGCCGGCATCGTAATAGGCAGGCTGCAGCAGCATCGCGAGAAAGCCGCTGAGAATCACCAGCACGAGCGAGGGCATCATGAGCCACTGGCTCACGAAAGCAATTTGCTCGCGCGCAGCCGCGTACGCGAGCAGCTGCGCGTCTGGCTTCTTCATGGCCATAACGAGACAGCTCGCAAAGGCGCCGGTGACTCCGATCGCCCCGATCTCATGCACGACCTTGATCAGCCGCCTGAAGAACAACTGGCGCATGTTCAGGAGGTTCACGCCGGTGATCGGACGGTGTCAAGGAGAAGCTATGTTGCGGCGTGCGGCTCTTGGCTGAAATCCGCTACCGAGCTTGGGAATCTCCCGCTGCGGACGATGTTTGCGGCTTCGCGCGGTCTGCCTGCCGCCCATGAAAATGCCCCGAGGGCATGGCTCGACAATCGCGGGGGGCTGGATCCAGATTCCAGATTAACTCGGGAAGGGCTGAACGCCGATCCATCGCACATGCAGCCAGTGCGCGAAGGCTACGTACAATACAAGGCCAGCTAGAACGGCAATCAGGTCGTTCCATCGGCCTGGAGGTGCAGTGCTGATGGGTCTGGGGGTGCGCCAGCGAAAGGAAACCCGATCAGCCACCGCCCATGCGAGAAACGCGCCGAACAGCAGCACGTTTTCGCACTTGCCGCTCCCTAGCAGATGCGCCAGAGCCCAAAGCATTACCGCCACGAGCATCGGGTGTCCAACAGCGTTCTTGATTCGCCCCGGAAAATACGCTGCGAGAAGTAAAGGGAATACCGGCAGCATGAGGGCCGCGGTGACATACCGGGCCGATTCCGGAGGCACGTAAAGCACCACGGAGTGCCGGCGCGCCAAGCCGTATCCCCAGATGATAAGTATGAAGCCTGCAATCGATATCAGGGAGTACAGGCCTCGCCACGCGTTGCCCATGCGGGCCGCCGTGGAGTCGCGCCAGTGCGGCGCCACGATTGATGCTGAATGGATTCCGAGGAACACAATCAGACCCAGCAGCAGATAGGTCACGGATTCGAGTCCTCGCAAAAGACGTAAAGATCAAATATCGCAGGTGAGCCGTGCGGACGACTCACACGGTACTTGTGCTCAGGAGTGCGCAGTCTACAACCATGAAGTCGATTCAGTGCATAGGAGCCGTCGCCGCGCTGCTATCAGCGTTGATCGCCACTACGTCGGAGGTTCCCCACTGTCACTCACGTCGGTAATACCTTCAAGATCAGGCTGAGCAGGGAAACCGAGCAGCAGAGCGGCGAGAGAACTTCGGGAAGCTCGCATGACCAAGACGCCCTTCTCGAAAAGGTGATCGCCCCACGAGATAATGGCGTGCAGCTGCTTTACGGCCTGCCGACTGCCGCCACGGCGGCGCAGCGAGCCGACAATTGGCAGTTACCCGCACGAGTTTTCATGCCCTTCGAGGGGCGCGCGCCGCTTGCGGTACTGGATCTTCACATGGAGCGCATTCAGCGACTGAATCTGACAGGCTAATTCCGAAGTGCGCCGGGCCTGCGTAGCGAACAAAGTCGGCGAATGCCGACACTTAGGATAGCCGTATATCTAGGTTCCATGGTGAGGAGGTGATCGACTGCCCCACGAGGAGTCGACACGGGGCGGGACACACCTTCTGCGGTAGACTTCTGAATCCAGAACCGCACGAGATTGCCTTCATGACCAAGACAAACGCCCTTGCTCCTACACAGTCGGCACTGTTGCTGTTGATCATCGCGGGCGCGATGGCGCTGCCAGGCTGCGACAGGCAATCACCGGCGTCGACTGCGCCCACCGCATCCGTGCCGCCACCGGCCGGTGCAGGGAGCGATACAAGCGCGCAGGACGCCAAGCAACGCGAGGACGAACTCGCCCGTCGTGAGGCAGCGGTTGCCGAAAAGGAGCGAGCGGTGCAACTGGCGCAACGCGAGGCCGATGTCGCCGCAGCGGAACAAGAACTTGCCAGAAAAAAGGAGGCGGATGCTGCCGTCGCCAAGGCCACCGCACGTAAGGCCGCCGCTTCGAAGGCGGCAGCGGCCAAAGCTGCAGCTGCCAAGTCTGCAGCGGCACGCGAGGCCGCGAATGCTTCCCAGGCCGGTCAATCTGCCGGAGGCGTCTATCCCCCGAGTCCCCCTGTGCCCGCACTACGTCGGGTGCAGGTGCCCGGAGGTACTGCCATCGTGGTCGCGCTGTCCTCGCCACTGTCTTCGAAGACGGCCAAGATCGGCGACACGTTCGGGGCTACCGTGGCTTCGAACGTCGTGGCAAATGGGCAAATTGCCGTGCCGGCAGGCACTCGCGTGAGCGGTAAAGTGGTTCAGGTCGTTTCTGGGAGTCGCTCCATCGGTGCAGTCCCGGCGCTGGGGCTGGAGTTTGATCAGCTTGAGCTCGACGACGGACAGGTCGTGCCAATCACAGGAACGCTAAACGAACAGGGTGCCAGCGAGAAGGTGCAGGACAGCGCCAAGATTGTTGGCGGAGCTGCTGCCGGCGCGGTAATAGGACACCAGGTGCACACGAACAGTGGCGGCACAATTGTCGGTGGGTTGCTTGGGGGCGCGATCGGGGCCTTGGTCGCGCGCAATACCGGCTCGGAAGTTCAGCTTGCGGCCGGGTCGCAACTCACGCTCAACACTGCAGATCCCTTCACGATAATGGTGCGGTCGGATTGAACGTAGCCAGTAGTTCGGATGTTCGAGACCATGCAATTCGGCCCAGTGGATCATGCGTCCGACAAGCCCGGACCGTTTAACCCCTCCTAGAAGTCATCCCTAGTCTTCAGGCAATCCTATCGGGAGGCAGGCATTCCTGTTCAGCAGGGCTAACGATGGGCCGAGCCGGAAGCTGTAGGGTCTCGCTCGATTTGAGTAGGACGAAACGATGGGATCAATTAATTGATGCCGTGGTTGTCCGTGTTGCCGGGCAACTGCGATACGGAGGGGCAGGCCAATCCACGCCATGCCCGCCCGCGGCACGTAGGTCGTGGCTGCGGGCGGGGTCGCTCCGTACTTAGCTAAACCTGGACGAGTCCGCCGTCCACCTGCAGGTCAATCCCGGTGATGAAGCTGCTCTCATCGGACGCCAGGAAGAGGGCAGCAGCGGCGAGTTCCTGAGGTTGCCCGATACGACCCATCGGTGCGGCGGCGCCCAAGGCCAGGCGCGCCGCGTCCCCCTCCGCCTTGGTCTTGAATTGACTATCGATGATTGGGGTGTCCGTCGCCCCGGGACTGAGGCTGTTGACGCGGATACCGCGATCTTTCAGGTCGATTGTCCATGTCCTGGCGAAAGACCGCACTGCTGCCTTCGTGGCGGCGTACGTGCCGTGTGCAGGGAATCCCTTCACCGCGACGATCGACGAATTCAGGATGATTGAACCGCCCCTGTGCATCAGAGGAAGAGCCTTCTGCACGGTGAACAGCACCCCACGCACATTGATATTGAATGTCTTGTCAAAGTGCTCAGGTGTCACGACCTCGATGGTCTGGTGTTCAATGAAGCCCGCGTTAGCGAACACGATATCGACGTGTCCTTTGTCCGCTTTGACGACCTCGTAGAGCCGATCCAGGTCCGCCAGATTTGCCGCATCGCCAGCCACAGCCACGACGTTCTGTCCGATGAGTCGTTTCGCCTTGTCTAGCTCTGACTGGCGCCGTCCCATGATGAACACGTAAGCGCCCTCTTCGACAAATCTCTTGGCCGTCGCCAGACCGATTCCGCTACTGCCGCCGGTGATGACGGCGACCTTTCCCTGAAGCTTGCCCATTTCGTGTCCCCGACATTGATTGAACGGATGCCAGTCTGATTACCACCCCAAGGCGTGATAAGTCCGGCAAAAAGGATATGATTCATGCCCCACATGCATGAATCGCGCTCAGGAGCGCTTCGATGGACCGCCTCTTACTAATGGAATATTTCGTCCGCGCCGCCGAGACGGGCAGCTTTTCCGCTGTCGCCCGCGAATTCGGGACAGGCCAACCGAATGTCAGCCGCTATATCGCAGCCCTTGAAAGGCGACTCGGCACCCGCCTGTTGCATCGCTCGACCCGCAAACTGACTCTTACGCCAGAGGGCGAGCGGTATCTTGCGGACGCCAAGCGCGCGCTCGATGCCGTTGCGGAGGCCGATTCCAACGCGCGCGGCGAGGACAAGCCCAGCGGCTTGCTGCGCATTGCCTGCCCGACGTCCCTGGGTCGAGACCATGTGCTGCCGGTCATCAAGACCTTCCTCGATCGGTACCCGCACGTAGATATCGACGTGCAGATCAGCGATCGGTTCATAGACTTGGTGGAAGAAGGAGTCGATCTCGCGATTCGCATCGGCACCTTGCAGGGTAGCGCTTTGCGAGCGCGACGTATCGGCACGGCTGAACGAGTTTGTGTCGCCAGTCCGCAGTACCTCGCCCGCCATCCGGCGCCCCGCGCCCCGCAAGACCTGCAGAATCACCAATGTGTGATCTACACGTTGCTGTCCTCGGGCCGCACCTGGACCTTCCGCGACAGTGAGGTTGAGGTCAGCGGCCGCTATCTCGCGGATACGCCGGACGGTATCTATCGCGGAGCACTCGATGGTTTCGGCATTGCCTATGCGCCGGTGTGGCTCTTTGAGCAGGCCGTGCTCGACGGGCGACTGCAGCTAGTTCTCCTGGATCACCTCGGCCCCCCGATGCCGATCCACATCATTTACTCCGCACAACGGCTGGTGTCGCGCCGGGCGAGCGCCTTCATGAACTTCGTGGCCGAGGAAGTGGGTCTTATGCCCTCATTAAATGCAGGGGCTCTCGCGAGCCTAATGGCCCGCGCCGGCCGCTCGAGCGCTCGTTAGAACGTAATCGCGGACGAGAACGTCTCGGTCGCTATGGGCTATTTGGGCATCGGGACGTGCAGCTCAATGGCGGCCAATTGTTCAGGCGCTTTGCCTAGTTTGTGAAGCAACAGTAGCCAGCGCGGATCGCTATGAACCCGGCTGAATAGAGGCTCGTAGAAGATCGCCACAAGTCCGGGGTCCTGATAGGTTATCGATTTGTCGAGCCACTCGAATGCATGGTCGGCTTCGCCGCGAAAGGCATATACCGCGGCTATGTTGTAGGAGGCCTGACTTTCGAACCTGGTGATCAGCCTGGCCAACGCCTCATCTGCCTCTTGCCGGCGTCCATGCGCGTGGCTTGCGAGCGCCGTCCCCTGCAGGCGGGCGGCTTCGTCTGGCTCGCTCAAGACCTCCGTCGCCGCTGCCGGCGGATCGTTTTTTCCAACCAACAGGGAGTTCGCAATGTTTAGATGCGCGAATTATACCCCGGACTCAGGCTCAATGCCGACCGATATGACGAGATCGCTTCGTCCCAACGACCGGCATAGCGATAGTCGTCTCCCAATGCGCCAAAGTTGGCAGGGTTGGCTGGATCATGGCTCACCATGTAGCGGTCGAGCGCGATTGCCTGGTCCATCCTGCCGAGGTTCAGCAGGAACACCTCGGTGTTCCCGACGACGGTGAGATTGGTAGGGTCCAGATCCAGTGCCTTCTGGAAATGCTGTGCTGCGGTCGCCAGGTCGCCGTCGAATTCGGACGCAATCCGTCCCAGCCGGGCATGTGCGGGAGCATAAAGCGGATCACCCGCTAGGGACTTGTTGGCCGCTTCGCGCGCCAACCGAAAGCCCTCAGCAAAGGGGCGCTCCTTGTATAGCGCCTGGTTGGTATACACCCGCGCCATGCCATCCCATGCGGGTGCATCGTTCGGTTCGATGGCAAGCGCTTCCTGGTAAAGCGCCAGCGCCTGCGCGCGCGACGTGGCGGTTCTTAGATCGGTAAAGAACTTTGCCTGCAATATGAGTTGATACGCCCTGGCGTCGATCACCTTGCTGGTCGGGGCCGCGCCCAGCAAGGTGATCTTGAGCTTGCTCACCACGGCGGCAGCGATCTCGTCCTGAACCTTGAAAATATCGTCCAGTGACCGGTCATAGGTCTCCGACCACAATTCGGCACTGTCGCTTGCGCGTATCAATTGCACCGTGATCCGCACTGTATTGCCGGCCTTGCGCAGGCTGCCTTCCAGGACATGGCTGACATTCAATCTCTTGGCAATCTCGGTGACGCCGACATCCTTGCCGCGGAACGAGAAACTTGAGGCGCGCGCAATTACGCGCAGATGTGGCACCCGGCTGAGTAGGTTCAGTAGCTCTTCAGAGATGCCGTCCGAAAGATACTGTTGGTCGTGCCCTTGACTCATGTCAACGAACGGAAGTACGGCAATCGACTTCTCGGCGACCGCCTCGGGGGTGACGGGCGTGCTTTGGGTTGCTGGGCCGACGCCAGCCTTAAAGAATCCGGATCTCTCCACCGCGAGGTAGCCGGCCGCAAGAACTAGGGCGATCGCTGCGACCTGGGTGATCCGGGTGCCGGTGAGCGTTCGGTGACTGGGGGGAGCGGCGATGGCGTGAACGCCGGACGATGGGGCGCTCCTGGCTGGCTTGGAGGCCGGTTCCCCTGACAGAAGGCGCGCTACATGTTGGACAAAGGCTGCCGATACGACCCCGGCCGGCAGGTGTGTCCATTGCACCTCACGGAATCGTTCCGGCACCCCTTCATCGTTGTCACCGGTATCATCGATGACAATAGGTAGCAGGAAGCTACGGTCAGCCGAGATCAGGTGAGAGCGATCTATTCCGAGCTTCCACTCCAGCCGGAAGTAGCCCTCGGCGCGCACGTGGGTTGTGCGCGATATGACCGGAACAAATAGCGCGCAGGTCTTGATCTGCCTGCGGATCGCCTGGTCCCACGAGTCGCCACCGCGCAGCTCGGCCTGGTCGAACCAAACCTCGATTCCTGCGGCTCGCAGCGCGTTGCAGATTCGTTGCGCAGCTTCGGCATCCTGTGAGGCGTAACTCAGAAACACCGCGTTGGAAGACTCAACCATCGGCAAGACACCCCGGCGGAGTTAGTGTCATTGCCGCCTTGGACGCTAGCTTAACGGAAGCGGCATGTGTTGGGGCGATCCAGGGTAGAGCTAGGCCGGGGAGGGGCCGAAGAGGATTCCGGCGGTGCGCTGGCTGCGGCAGAGGCAACACCACCGACCCAGCCCCGACGCATGATCATCTCTCGACTGACGCGTCGCGGTGTCGTTCCGCGCTGCGCCACACCTGGACGAGACCGCCACCCACTTGCATATCAGATCCCGTCATGGAGCTGCTGTCATCGGAGGCAAGCAGGAGGGCGGCAGCGGCGAGTTCGTCAGGAAGGCCGATGCGACCCGTGGGTACGGTGCCCCCGAAAGCATTGCACGCCGCATCTCTTGCAGGCTTGATTTTGAACTGACTGTTGATGGCCGGGGTGTCCGTGGGCCGAGGATTAAGGCTTATTGACGGCTTGGCGAT
This sequence comes from uncultured Pseudomonadota bacterium, assembly GCA_963703025.1. Classification (GTDB taxonomy): domain Bacteria; phylum Pseudomonadota; class Gammaproteobacteria; order Steroidobacterales; family Steroidobacteraceae; genus 13-2-20CM-66-19. Next base: position 1,976,833 of record OY969778.1, read on the forward strand.
GCTTGATTGATGGTACTTCTCACTGCCGTTCAATTACGCGAAGATTGCGTGCAACGACATGACAAGGTTAGGACTGGCAGCGAAGCACGATGCGCACTAAGGAATCGTCCGACAGCTGCACGTCGATGAGCGTGAACGCGTCATTTTGCGCGGTCCTCATGTGCCTTGTTGGCTGCGCGAGTGCCGCGGCCCCGAAGCCAGATTCTATACCCACAGTACAGAAGGTAACGGAGAAGCCACCAGGCATTGGCGCGGGGTTCCCGTCGGCAGAGTCGTTTTACCCACCTGAAGCAAAGAAACTGTTTCGCGAAGGTCTGGTCGTTGTCCGGTATTGCGTGGATCCGCAGGGCAACTTACAGGAAGCACCGACCCTGGCGAAATCCTCCGGCAGTCCGGACCTGGACTCCGCAGGTCTGCTGCTAGCGACTGCAGGAGACGGCCACTATCTACCGGCACAGCGCAACGGCGTCGCCGTATCGGCGTGCGGCCAGTTTGGAGTCAGATTCAAGATCGCTGAAGATCCCCGTTGGCCGTCGTTAGCGAAGCGCGAGAACAGTATCGGTGCACGATTGTCGCGGGGATCGCTTGACCTGAGAGCGGCGGAATTGGCGGCGGCGCCAAAGAGTCTAGAGTTGTACAGCTCCGCGGACCTGGTGTCGCTTCAGAAATACGCAAGTCTCCTTGATGACACACGAGCCAAGCGGGCCGCCCTGATGGAGGAATACATCAGTGGAATGGACGATTTGGCGCAGGTGCCGACCGTGCCAGCGGCGGAACACGATGCATTTCAGATCTATTGGGCGCAGGGAAGGGAGGCGACGATCCGCTATTCACATGAACTGGATGAGGAAGAACAAGAGTTCATCAAGGCAATTACTCAAACGGTGGACTACTACACGCAGGCGAAGCCGCCATTGCTGACAGCCAGCGGGACGAGGGTTCCGGCCCCTACCCGGGCCCAGCAGGAGAGACTTCGGCAATTGGCTGAGAGCCGCACTGCGGCAGCCGTGCGGATGCAGGCGACCACGGACGCCTTCGCCAGGCAGACCGCCGTAAAGCGGCCGCCTTCGGTGACTGGGGCGCTCCCCAGAGTCGACGCAGACTTTCCTGCGCCAGAATCATTTTATCCGGCCGACTCCCGCGACCTGCTACGCGAGGGCCTGGTCGTTGTCCGGTTTTGCGTTGATGCAAATGGCAAGTTGCTGGATGCCCCGACGGTGGCCAAGTCCTCCGGCAGCCCCGACCTCGACTCAGCGGGCATCCTTCTCGCGACGATGGGTAATGGCCATTACATTGCTGGCCGACGTGACGGAGCGGCCGTCGCGGGGTGCAACGAGCTGGGGGTCCGTTTCCAGTTACCAGAGGATCCGCGTTGGCCATCATTGTCCAAGCGCGAGAGAAGTCTTAGCGGACGCCTCGCTCAAGGCTCCGACGCGCTAGCAGCGGACATGCGAAAGGCCAGCCTGCAGGGAGGTCTGGATCTTCGCAGCTGGGAGGATTTGGCGGCATTTCGACAGTACGCGAGGATTGCTGACGACGCACGCGCCAAGCAAGTCGCAATGCAGGAGGAATACGTCAAGGGCATGGATGATCTGGCGAAATCGGCAAGCGCCCCCAAGGATGAGCTAAGCGCCTTTCGCGCATATTGGACAGCACGCAGGGCCGCTACCATCCGCTACACACATGAGATCGACGTTGGTTTACAAGAAGCCATTAGGTTGATGACCAAGCTCGCGAACTACTACGAGCGGGCGAGTCCACCTTTGCTGACCGCAAGCGGAACTGCGACTCCAACTCCGACTAGCGCTCAGCAGTCTGCTCTTCGCCGCATAGCTGGGGAGGGCGCAGCTGCGGAGGCCCGGGTGCAGGCTACGATGGACAGATTTTCCAGCGAAGAATCTGCGAAAGAGGCGAGCGAAGCGCCCGCGAGTCCCTAGGTTAGTACCGATATTCGCCAAACGGTTGGCAACCTGTTGGGTGACACCTTCGGCTCCGGGTCACGACCGCCAGACCAGTTGGGATAATCGCCGAGTTCAAGGCGCAGATCCAATCTCAAGGGCTCCGGATATGAGGCTGTAGGTGTTGGAAGCTGCATAAGAAAGAGCAACCGCTGGTGACTGACTAGACTCAGTCCGGGAATCTCGGCGAGCCCGGAGCTGAATTTCGTATCAGCAAGCGTTTTCTGTAGCGCAGCACGGTGGCACGGAGATGAGAGAGCAAACTGTCCGGCATATCGAAGAAAAGATCGGGCTTGAGCTAGTGTGGGCTCTCGGAGGTATGTCTTCCTGCGGGTCGCGAGGCCCTAACCTGCCAAGGGTGCTGCAATTGCTGACCCAGGCCTTCCCGCTCAGGCGCGCGCGCGCCCAATCAAGCTGCTGCGGAGTCGTTTCCTGCATGAGCGGGTCGTGGTCGAGGCCCGGGCGATGGATGTACTCGATCGGCAAGCCGCCGCGGCAGGCCTCCTCGACGCCCGCCTCGATGTTGGCGATCGCCACGGACTTGTCGTCGTCGCCGGCCAGGACGAGCAAGGGACCGCGGATTGGTTTGTTTGCGCTGCGGCTGTCCGCGTTGTAGCGGTGAACCTCGGGTGCCCGGTCCCAGTTGCGCCTGACCGCCCGTTGCCCGCCGATCTCCTTCATTGCTGCATAGGCGTAGTACCAACACCCTTTGGTGGTCACGTCATGGTATCGGGCGAGCACCGCTGGCGTCAGCATCCGGCTGACGTCGAAGCCTGGATAGCTCGCTTTGATGCCGAAGGCGGTGAAGGGCCAATAAAGGTCGGTAATCGGGTCGAACGTCTCCGCGTCGTGTGCTTCGTAGGCTTCATAGTTCATGTCACCGGCGACCGAGATCGCCCCGGCATAGTCGGGGTCGCTCAGGCGCAGTTCGAGTTCCGCGACACCCCAGACTGCGACGCCACCCTGCGAGTGACCGATGGCGACCCATTTCTGCCCAAGCCCCGTTACCGCCGCATGCGCGGCCTGAATCGAATAGACGACATCGTTCGCCTGCGGAATCTTGTTGTCGTACTGATGCGGGCCCGGCGTCCCGAGTCCCGCGTAATCGGTTGCGACGACCGCAAAGCCGGCCGCCACCATCGGCATCAGGCCTTCCTCGCCGTATTCCATATCCTTCATCAGCGAGGGGGCACACATCCGCGCGACGCCGCTGGTCCCGTGAGCCCAGGCGATCACCGGCCACCCACCCTGAGGTGCCGTGCCCGCCGGGATGAGTACGACCCCGGACGCCGCTGTGTCCTCGCCGTTCAGGGCCTGAGAGTGGTACAGGATGCGGACCGCACGGACGCCGCTCGGCACGGCGTATCCTGGGAATGGCTCCGAGCGGATCAGCGTGCCGGGTGCCGCTCGTGCGAACGGTTGTGGAGGATCGTAGAATGCGGTGAGCGGCAACGCATCGCGGGCTTCGATGGCGAGAGCTTCGGTGCGCGAGTTCGGCAGCTGATCTTCGGCGGTCGCGGAAACCGGCAGGAGCGCGAGCCAAGCGCCAAGCAGCGCGAAGCGGGATGCATTGAACACGATCGACTCCTTGAGTGTACTGCGCCGGCACCCGGGGCCGGATTCGGCTGGGCAATAACCTGGAACGAGAATAGAGATTTGTAGCCGGGCTGGCCAGTCAACGCGCGGGTTCGTCGGACACTCTGAACTGCGTGCAGATAGGTCTTGGGCACCGCCATCGGAAGATTCTGTATGCAAAAGTCTGATTCTGATGAGCTCGCGGCGCGCGTGGTCATCGATGACCTGGAGCTCAAGCCGCATCCGGAGGGAGGCTGGTTCAGGGAGATTCATCGCGCAACGCAGTCTGTCCGGGCCGATCAGGGCGTACGCGCGGCAATCACGGCAATCTACTACCTTCTGGAGCGCGACCAGGTGAGCCGATGGCATGTCGTCGATTCCGATGAGGTATGGCACTTCCATCACGGAGCACCGCTTGAGCTACTTGCATACGACCCAAAACTGCGGCGCCTTAGCCGCTGTGTGTTGGGTCCTTTGCAGGGGCAGCAGTTTGTTGCCGTCATTCCGGGCGGCGTGTGGCAGGCTGCCAGGAGCCTGGGTGCGTTCTCGCTGGTCGCCTGCGACGTGGGACCGGGGTTTGACTTCGCGGACTTTCGCTTTGTCTCCGCGGTACCGGGACACGAGGAGCACTTTGCAGGAGAACTCGCGTCACGGTCAGCGCTGCTGTGACGCCAAGATCGCAGGCGGTCTCAGGCCCTGGAGTCTGGCCTGGCCGGTGAAATGGCTGGCTTCTCAGGTTGGTGCGATTGCGAGATGATCCGCAGATGGCCAGGGCCAAGACGGGTGTCCTCATGAGCACACAGTGGGCCAACGCTTTCGAAAGCGCGTACCGCAGATTCACAAGCAGCAAAGCGCCAGCTGCGCTGCTCGCCGCCGCTGCGCTCGCGCTGGCCACGCCGTGGATGGTTGCTGCGGCTGGCTCTGATGTCACGCAACATTCGATCGTGGGTGCAGGTGTGGAACTTAACCATGTCTCGGTCGTGGTTCATGATCTGGCTGCGGTCCAGGCACTGTTCCGCGACCGACTCGGCTTCAACGTGCAATTCGGGGGGCGCTTCCCCCAGGGCGTGGAAAACGCCGGCATCGATTTTCCCAATCACACCTACCTTGAGTTCCTGGGCGTATACGACCCTGCCAAGGCGGCATCCACCGATGTGGCTGCAGCCCTGAAGGATCACGAAGGCGCGATCGGCGTCGGCCTGGAGACCGATTCCGCGGCGCACGCCCTGGAAGTTCTGCGCGAACACGACATCTCCGCCAAGATCGAGACCACCACGGACGCTGACTATGACGAGCCGGGTGAGAAGGCCTCCGGTACCTGGATCTGGCGAGAGATCGATCTGCCGGGTGCGATACCCGGCGGTCCTTTCTTTATCGAATACAACAGGGCGGATCAGGCGGCGCGCGCGAAGGCCGATCCGGCCGCCCAGCGCAAACGGGCGCTGGAGCGAACTCACCCAAACGGTGCGCTGCGCCTGTCGGCGGTGTGGATCGCGGTACACGATCTGGGGGCCGGCGTTAAGGCCTACCAGAGCCTCGGGCTCACTTCCGGCCCGAGTGTCGATTTCCCGGAGCTCTCTGCAACCGGACGGACCATTGTAGCCGGCACCGGCCGGCTGCTATTGCTTGCGCCCAAGCCGGGCGTCGGCCCCGTGGCGGATTTCCTGGCCAGCCGTGGCGAGGGCATCATGGGCGTGACGATCGAGGTGGCCGATGTCGCGCGCATGCGGGACTACCTCCGGGCCCATGCGGTCGCGGTCCTCGATCCCCGCCAGGACAGCGGCGATCGTCTGCTGATTGGTCCGCCCGCAACCCCCGGCTTCTGGCTGCGACTGGAACGTGCGCAAGGTGTCAACTAGCAGCGACAGCACAAGTCACTACATGCGTTCTGTCCACGGACTGCGCCACGCTGCCGCATCGAACGGATCCGAGAAATACTGTGTTTCCCGCATGACCTTGCCGTCCTTGAACTCCATGATACTCACCGTATAGAACGGCTTGGCGTCGTAGGTCAGGATGTATTCGCTGACCCAAAGATCGCCGTGCCCGAGGATTCGTTGCACGGTAAAGCGCTTCCTGCTGGGCTGGAGCATCCGGGTCTTCTGTATGTTTACTCGGCTCCGTATGCGCTCGCCGGATTGGGGATACTCCAGGGTGGCGTCTTCCTGATAGATGGCGTGTTCCGTCTCAAAGTCGTCCGTATCGGAGGCGGCCCAGTGCGCGGTCAGCGCAGCGCGAATTTTTTCGTCCTCGTTCATCGGCGGTAGGCGTGCAGCGGCAGATCTAGCGCGTACGCCGAGCGGGCTTGCCGGCGATTCCGCGACAGCCGTTCAGTAAGAGGCTCACGGTATTGCGCGCCCACGCTGCAAGCTCCCGGCGTGACATGGGGGTCTCGGCACCCATGGCGCGGCGCTGCGGCACCACGACTAGCATCTGTAGAAACTGCATGGCGCAAAAGCGCCGCAGGTCTGAGGTCAGGCCAGCATCGGGAAGTTCCCGCGCCAGCAGGTCAGAGATGAGATCGATCGCCTCCTTGGTCTCCGGTCCGTTATAGACCGCACGCGCCAGGTGCGGGAAGCGCATGGATTCCGCGACGATGAGCCGGTTCAGTGCCATTGCCTGCGGCGACAGCGCCGCCTGCAGAATGATTCCCGCCAGGCGGCGCAGGACCTGCTCCAGGTTCGACCCCTTGAGCAGTGGAATCTCGGCGGGAGGCCGGATGTGCTCCACGATCTGGTGAACGACCGCCGTGAACAGCGCCGCCTTGTCGTCAAAGCGATGGTAGAAGGTCCGCTTGGAGATGCCGGCGCGCGCAGCTACGGCCTCTATGGAAGTTGATCCGTAACCCTCCACGAGGAATAGCTCGGTTGCCACCTCCAGTATCCGGCCGCGCAACTGCAGGGCCTCGGAATGGGATGGCCGCCCGCCGCGTCGCACTGAGTGAATTGGTGCGCGGCCGCGTGCTCTACCGGTGGTTATGGCCGAAACCGCCGGAGCGATAGCCTTCGTGTCCTCCATAGGACGCATGGTACGGCAGACGTTGGGGATAGGCAGCCCGCGGATACGAGTAAGGACGGGGTATCCCCGGCGCGTAAGGTGATGGCGCGTAGTACCCGCGCGAATAGTAAGCAGGCGGCGGTGCGTAATATCCAGGCTGAGGCGCGTAACCATACGCAGCAGAGTACCCGGGCGCCCCACCGTAGTAGCCTGGCCCCGGCGGGTATGACGCAGGCGGTGTCAGGGACGCCGCCACACCGAGGATGAGAGGCGCGACTATGTGTCCCCACGCCCAGGGTGCGAGAAACAGCGGGCCGGCCGCAGCGGCTGGAGCGGACGGTAGCAGCGCAATCCCCGCGGTGGCCACGCCGCCGAGAACCATCTTGCTGAGACGAGCCATAGCGATCCTCCGACGGCCTTCGCATTCCATGCGCGAGAGGTGACAGTACTTGGTTGGTGCGTATAACGCAACGCTACCGTTGCGTTTCAATGCAAAGCTCATGCTACAGTTGGTCGATTTCCCGCAACGGCTCGCGATACCGGCCTCTCAGATCGCCGCGACCCGGGTAGTGCGGTGCTGGTTCATCCGCGGCGATGCAGCCACGTGCACTTCGGCGAAGTCTCTGCATCACACATCAACGGACAGGAAGTTCGTTTGTATTTCAGCGGAAGTGGTGAGCTTCACCAAATTGACGCACCTCGATGTCCTGCGTCGACGTGGCGTGTGGCCGCGCACTAGATCCGCCAGAGCCGACCCCAGGTGTCTCTGTGTACAACCTCACTCAACGGCCGACGCGTCAAAGGCCCGAAGGCGTCGATGGGCCAGCCGATGGGCATCATCGCATAAGTGTCGTAGTCGTCTGGCAAATCGAGCAACTCGCGCACATCCTGCTCGCAGCGGATGTGGTTAGTGGTAATCGTCGTGCCCAGGCCGAGAGCGCGACATGTCAGAAGAACGTTCTGTACCGCAGGATAGATGCTGGCACCGCGGATACGTTGTGCATAGGCAAGTTCCGCCTTGTGATACGGGCGAATCGCTTCGGGTAGCGCCTCCGGCGCAGGCACAACCGGTTGACGCAGGCACGGGATCAGTATTATCGGCGCCTCTCCCATGTGCTCCCACAGGTAGGAGCCGCTGCTCATCATGCTTTGAAACTGGCGCTCGCTCAGGTGAGCCGGGCGTCCGCGTGCAGCGTACATGGCATCGGCGATCCGGGACGCCTTTTGATAGATTGCACCAAGCGCAGCGCGTCGCTGTGAATCTTCAACGACGATGAAGGCCCAGTTCTGCGCATTGCCGGCCGAGGGTGCGCGGACTGCGGAGTCAAGAATCTGTTGCAGCATTGGCTCCGGCACGGGATCGGGCTTGAACCGTCGCAGTGAGCGCGCTGTGTGGATTGCTTCATACAGTCCAATCGGCGGAGCAGTGCTGTCATCCATGGCGCGCAGAATGGACGAACCGCGGCTACAGGTAAACAGTCCCTGGCCACCGCCGATAGGTTGTCCTGTGCTCGTATCCGGGCTATCACGTTCGCGGTTGGCTTCTGTCGGACTCGCAATCCGTTGTCCGTTGTGGGTTCAGTCTTCATGTACGAAGGTCGCGCGCGTTGCGTGCAGTTTGGGTGCAGGAGCGTGCCGGGTGGGATGCGTGACGTGTCTCCTCGTCCCAGCAAGCGGCCTCCCTGTGGGCTTTGGATTGAGCCTGCTGCGATCACGCTATACAGCCCCGACGGGCCGGGCAACTGGATGCGGGCATGGAGTGCGGGATAGCATTGCCACCCCACGTAGCTACAGGTGTTGCATGCTTCTTACCAGGCTAAGACTGCCTTGCGTTGCTGCAGTGGCACTGACCTCGGTCCTCAGCTGCGTTGGCGCGGCCGCGGACGAGCCAAGCGCCCGGCCCGTGGTCGAGGAGTCAGGACATCCCGCTGCCTTCTGGCACAGCCTGAAGGAAGCGAAGTTCAAGCTCGCTCCCAATCAATCGGCGGCCGCGCTGGCCTTCGAGGTCACTGGACTTCTGAGCAGTACCGATCCCGAGATACGCGACGGCATTGGCTACGAGGCAATCGCCGCGTGGGTGTATCGCGATCAGCTGCTCAGCGGTCCGCAGTTGCAGCGGCTGCAGGCACAGCTCATGCGTAACGCCGTCAACGGCTTGGGCCACACAGGCGACGATACTCTGTTCGGTCGCTCGTTCTCGATCCTAGCCCTCTCGGTGCTTGCCGCAGAAGATCTGAAGCAGCCGTATCTCAACGAAACGCAGTACGCAGACCTGCTGGCCCTTGGGATTCAATCATTGGCACAGGAGCGCGATCTGCGCGCCTATGTGCCTGGAAAAGGCTGGGGGCATGCGACTGCGCATGCAGCCGATTTATTGAAGTTCCTTGCCCGTAACAAGAAACTCAAGCAGGCAGATCAGCTGCGCATTGTTGAGGCTGTGGTCACACGCCTGAGAAGTGCAGGGATCGTGTTCGTCTGGGGAGAGGATGCGCGCCTCGCGGCAACGCTTGCATCCATTGCGCGCCGCGCGGACGCGGACGTGACGAACTTCTCGCGCTGGTTCGGCGAAATGCGCGCAGCGCACAGCCGGTTATGGGAGAGAGAGTTCGATACGGCGTCCTACGTCGTCGAGCGCGCTCAGCTCAATGTGCTCGCCCAGTTGAGCCTCAATCTAGACTCCGATAGGACTCTGCCTGGCTCGCCGGAGATCCGCGAGCTAATGCGAGCGGCGGCATTAGAGCTTGGGTAGCAGTCGGCAAACAGGCTGCGCCACTGCCTGCCGGCACGCTCAGCGGGCCCAGATGCTGTAGCTAGGCTTTACGGACGGGCACTGAGTCTGGTTTGGCGCGCCCCGTTACGTGCGGGGTGAACACGCCCAGACGCTGCAATACAATGGAAAGCGGCGTACGATTTCGAGGCATTAGGCGAATGGGGCAATTCATATGAAAGAACTTCCGCCATCTTTCTCCGCGTTGTGGTTGGCTGCCTGCATGATGGGCAGCGCTCTTTTGGCTACCGGCTGCGCGACCATGGTTGCGGATCAGCAGGCCTACAACACTCAGCAGTGCCAGAGTTTCGGCCTGACCCCGGGATCCGACCCGTACGTTCAGTGCATGAGCCAAGGGGCCAACGCCTACGCGGCTTCTCGAAATACCAATAGCGCGGCCGCTGCTGGCACCCCAGCCCCTGGAATAGCAGTGCTACCCATCATCGGCATTCCCGTCATGCCACAGCCACCTGCCAAGAACACCTCCTGTAGCGCGCCCACGTCAGCGCCAAAAGGAGGTTGTCCAGGTTGCTCCGTTACTTGCAGCGGCCAACAGGCGTCCTGCACGGTTGGCCAGGAATTTCCGGGGGGAAGCGACATCTGCATGCAAGGCTCCAGTTGCTCCTGCCAGTAGTCGACAAGGGTGCGAATACGTCAGCTGCACTTGAGACTGCTGAAACTCGGTCGCGCCTACCAGGACTAAAAAGGGAGTCACAATCCGTAGGTCCGTCCCCCCAGACACCCCAGCCACTGCTCGCCTGGAGGTCGCTGATGCGATCGCGTGCGAACTGGGTGCAGCAACCGCTTGGCGACCTGCGCCTGGGAACATCTATTCAATGACGCATAGTGTCTTAGCTGCCGGCGGTGACACGGTGACTGACGCGATCAGTGGTGAGTGGTAATGGTTTCACCGGGAATCATGGTTTTGAACCCGCGCAGGCACTCCTCGAAGTACGTGTTGTGGGCGCTGCCAAACTGGCGTCTATCTCGAAAGCCGCGCACTTCAAGTTGATCGGCGCTGTCATCGGCATACTTCAGGGAAATCAGAATCGGGCGCTCAGTCTGGAATTCAGAGAATAGGCGGCTGGCCGGCGCACTTTGGATCATTGCTACGATGCCATTGGCTGCATTTGGCACACCCCGGATCTCGGCAACGATTGGATCGGCCACGCCTTGCAGAGTGAAACTCAATTGCGTGATAGGTGACCGCGGCTTGCGCTTGTGATCCGTTACGTCGAACGTCCCCGCCGAGACTCCTGCTACCGTGAGATCCGGCGTAATAATTTGGTCGATGTTCAAGTCCCACTCGACATGTGGATTTGCCTTGCTGCTGTGGTTGCCTTGAATCGTGAAGCCGCAGAGCCGCTTGCTGGCGGGCTTGCTGAGACTTTGGATGTTTGACCCGGTGTGCGCGGAATCCGCGGAAGCGAGGCCCGCAAACTGAAATAGCACGTCATCACCGTCCAGCCGAATGGGGGTTTCGGCATGGCCGAGCATCGGAGCTAGAAACGCAAGAGTAAGCAAGAGTCTGAGCAACATGACTACCTCTGCGAGTTATAACTTATGCACTTTTGAGGGGGCCGCGGTCTTGCGCAGCCATCCTAACTTCGCAGGCGGACGATTGCGATAGACATCTCCGTCAGGGATTCTGCCAACTCCCACATTTGGAACGAGCTTTGGCGCCAAGTGCGTCTGAACACGACCGGACCTGAACCAAACTGCGGATTGGTGAAATTCTTGGCAAGTTGGCGACAGAAGGGGGTCTGCATATCGCCGCGCCGTTCAATCCGTAGGCGATGCGCCTGCAGATCCGCGCCTGGTTGTTCGGGCGCCGGGGACTGGGCGAGCGCGGAGACACCCTGCGGTCTCCTGAGCAACTGAGACAGAGTCAACGGTATGGCAATGCGTTTGGGGGTGCGTCGAAGTCGTTGTTTGGTCGACTCCTCGCCCCGGTCGGTGTGAATTCAGTGCACAGGCCTTCCCATCGCCTTACCCAGGCTCGCATCCCCTGGACAGGCGTGGCTCGCACGACTTTGTTAGCTCGATCGGGGAGCGTCTTGCGCGCTGCTAGGCCTTGGGGGTGGCCTGCGCCGTAACCTTCTCGCGCGAAAACGCGAATTGCAGCAACCAGACCCCTGCGGTGTCAGTGGGCGAAAATCTCCATTGCTTCGCGGCGTCAACAGCCAGCCGGGCAAAATATTTGCTGGGTCCGGGATCCTGCAACACCGCGGCGATGACTTTGCCTGCCTGGTCGACGTTCACGCGCACTGACACCTTGAAATGACCACGAATTGAGGCTTTCGCGCTGCTCGGAACCGCTGGAAGCTGCTGATGTAGCACCGCAGAAGTGGCGTGAACGGCAGCACGGGCCGGCGCAACAGCATGGGTACTCTGTGGCTGGGGATCCAAAGGAATGGTCATCGACAGCGGTGGCTGAGTGAGGCTGGCGTGCTGCGACGTCGCGGGGGAGTGATGGCCAAACGCACGCAGCCCGAGCCACCCCAGAAGACCGAGAAGGAGGGCGGCAGCGGCGACTCCAGCGGGATGCATAAGAATACTTCGAGCATCAGGGCGCGCAGCGGTGCCCCCATCCGGCCGCGTGTTGGTTTGCGGCGTGACCCATCTCGGCAATGGCTCCAGTTCCGCTCGCAGGTCCGACAACGTAGGTCTCATCGTGGGATCCGGACTCACGCACCGGATTATTGTGTTGGCGAAGTCCGCGGAGATATTGCCGGGCAGGGAAACGGATATCGGTTGTCCGTCAGTGTTGTGCGGAACGTTCTGGGTCAATGCCTGGACGAGGGTCATCCCGAGTCCCCAGGTGTCACTGGCGCTGCAGCTTCGCGCGCCGCGAACTTCGGGTGCGTCGTATACCGACATCTTGCTGTTATTGGGGAGGGCAGCTCCGGCGGGACGGATGGTGTCACTTGCCAGCTTCAACTGGTCGCCGACCACCAAAAGGTTCTCCGGTTTCAGTTGTCCCTGCACCAATTTCTTGGCATGGAGAAATTCAAGGGCATCAAGAGTCGACGGCAGCAACTCGCGCACTTCGTCCGTCGTGAGAGGGCGCTGAGCGAGAACTTGGGCAAGCGTCTGGTCGGCATACTCCATTACGACGAAGAAAAACGGATGGCCGCTGATCTGGCAATGCCCTGAGTCGAAAAGTCTGAGCAGATTGGGATGCGACAAAGCACGAAGCGTCCGCCAGCGGGCGAGTTGCCCGTCCGCCAGCCGGGGATCTGCCGGAACGAACTTGATAGCAGCTTCGCTGACGCTCAATGGCCGGTATTCAGTGAGGAATACCACGCTGTGATCCGAGTTACCCAGGAACCGCCGCAGTGGGAAGGCGCCGTTGACGACGCGACCCTCCCATTTTGCCCAAACGTCCGTCATTCCTGTGGCCTCCAAAGTCTCGGACGGCGACTGCTGCGATCTTCGGGCGATAGTACCAAGAGAGTTTGCGACACGCAGAATCTGAACGCTCCGGCGTCGCAATTGGGGGACAGCGACCATTCCCTGTTCGGGTGGCTCATTGTCGATCCTGGCCCTCTCGGTACTCGCCGCCGAAGACCTGAAGCAGCCCGTACCTCACGGAAACTCAATATGCAGAGCTTCTGGACCTTGGGAATCAATCACTCGCACGGGAGCGCGATTTGCGCGCCTACGTGCCTGGCAAGGGCTCGGCGCATGCGACTGCGCACACAGCCGATCTACTGAAATGCCTTGCCCGCAACAAAAAACTGAGGAGCGCCGGGATAGTGTTTGTCTGGAGAGAGGACGCGCGACTGGCATCAACGCTAGCATCCATTGCCCGTCGCGCAGATCCCTACGCGGCGAACTTTTCACGCTGGTTTGTCGACATGCGCGCTGCGCACAGTCGATTATGGGGGGGGTGAAACGGCGTCTTACGTCGCTGAGCACGCCCAGCTCAGCGCGCTTTCCCAGCCGAGCCTCAAGCTCGACTCGAATAAAACTGCGCTGGGCTCGCCGGAGATTCGCGAGCTCCCAAACCGCGGTGCGACGAGGTGTTTGCCTCGCCGCATCGCGATATGTGCCGCTAGTGGCCCGGCCCGCTGGGGTTGCTGGGTGACGCGGTCGTACCAGGGTCCGGAGTCGCAGGAGTACTTTCCGGCGGATAGGGTGGGGGCGGCGTGGTCGAATCACCCGTCTTAGGCGGAGCGGTCGTTTGTGGCGCCGTCGAGCTCGATACTGGCCCAGTGTCCTGAGGCGCAGTGCGAGCACATCCGACCAGTAGCGCCAAAGCAGCGCAAACAGAGGCTAAAGCGAAGCGCATAGTGTTATCTCCAGGTTTCAGTCTCAGTTTGCGCGAGGTAATTTCTAAAATCGGTCAGCCGACGATCCTTTTAGGTGTAAGTGGCCGCTGAACTCAGGCAATTGGGGGTACGCCAAGCCCCATCGGCATTCCCCGGAATCGACAGGTTCCCATAACGCGGTGCGGATCGATCAGCGCGACCTTATGGCGGCGGCAGATGGTGAGCAACAGATCGCTAATCGGTTGCTGCTAACGACGCGAACATCGGTGTCAAACGTCAGCGCCACCAGAGAAAGGTAGTTCCCACCGGACATTGCCATCGGGTGGCTGCAGCACACGATGTGTGGAGAATCGGCCGATCGCGATTGCCCGATGGGCGCAATTTCACCGCTGATTGTCGGAGCTGCGTTGAATAGTCGCCGGTGGGGATGTTGCGGTGGTCGCCAACCGCCGACGACGGAGATGGACTACATCGGTTTCGGACCAGGCTGACTTTCAAGAACGGGACTTCATCTCACGCTACGCCCTAGACTACTCAACGGAGCGTATAGCTATGAACAAGATATTTTTCGCCGGACCGTTGTTTGCGGTCTGCGCCCCCGCGTTCGCCGCAGTCGGGGTGGCAATCACTGTCGGACAGCCGGGATTTTACGGCCAGGTTGATATCGCTGGCGCGCCAGCGCCCGAGCTGGTGTACCCGCAACCGGTCCTGATCCAGCAAGGGCCGCAGTACGTCGCGGCACCCCCGATCTACTTGCACGTTCCCCCCGGTCATGAAAGGAACTGGAAGGAGCACTGTGCCGAGTACCGTGCCTGCGGTCGCCCGGTCTACTTCGTCAAGGACGATTGGTACAACAAGCAGTATGTGCCGCATTACAAGAAAGAGCATGGCGAGCAAGGTCATGGCCACGATCACGACTAGGAACTTCTTCGAAAGTGCATCCCGGCCATCGAAGAATCAGGGCCAATTGAGCTGACCAGCTAGATTGTGAAAGCGCCTCTGTTGTGCATTGCAACTGCGCAACAGAAGCGCGATCCAATAGCTCTTCAAGATCCGAACAGAGCAACGGATTGGCAATCCGTTGATATTTTCGGGAATGACGCAAAAGACGTGACCACCAATCACGTGGCGCTCCCGGCTGTGCACTTTCGGTGCAGGCGAAGCATCTCGCCGCTGCGGACCGGACCAAACAGATCGTTACGAGCGACAGCGCCGAGCCCGCCATAGGGTCGTTACCATTCATAAAGTTTCCCGGCAGAGCTCAAAGGCATTGAGGCGCGCCTCTGAGTGGTACTAACTTTCTCGGAAGAGCGAGTAACCGGGCATGCATTCACCATAAGGGCGCTCGACCCTCCGGGAGCTTACTGACACCGTCACCTGATGCTATGGTTAGCTCGGCAGCTACAAGCCAACAGGTTTCAGTCGGGGCACGAGAACGCATGAATAGTGCATCCGGAGGATTTTTCAGACTTCTAGGCGTGGCAGCGGGGTTGTTTGTAAGCCTTACCGCGCCAGCTGTCGGACAGACGCTGCCGCAAGGCGCCCTAACCGTCATGCACCAGATCACGGGGTCGGACGGGGCGGCTCCGGTCGGACGGCTTGTGCAAGGCTCTGACGGGGCGCTATACGGCGTACTGTTCGCGGGCGGTACCTACCTGCAGGGGTCGGTATTCAAGATCACCCCGGCGGGAGCCTTCTCAACGCTGTTCTCGTTTGGATCAGCGGATAGCTCGTCTCCCGCTCCCACAGGCACATCTCCGAACTCGGGGGTCGTTTTCGGCGCTGACGGCAACTTGTACGGCACCACATCGCTGGCGGGGCCGAACACCGGCGGCACGGTCTTTCGCATGACTCCAACCGGAGACATGACTACCTTGCTTTCCCTGGGCGGCACTCAAACAGCGCCGACTAATCCGAGCGGCGCTCTCTTCCTCGCTTCAGACGGTAATTTCTATGGAACTACTGGTGGCGGGATAGCAACCGTATTTCGCATGACTCCTGCTGGCGAGATGACCATTCTGCACTCGTTCGCCAGCGATGGGAGCGAGGGCGACGGGTTTTACAGTTCCCTTGTCGAAGGCAGCGACGGCGCTCTGTACGGAGTGACAAGTGGAGTCGGCGGGACTGTTTTTAGGGTCGACATGGGCGGGGCTTTCTCGACGCTGCATGTTTTTCCGTCTCTGAGCCAGCCTGTGGACCGCCTCGTATTAGCCGCGGACGGGTCGCTGTACGGAGTAACCATGGCCGGCGGAGTCGGGGAGGGCACCATCTTTCAGATAACGAACGATGGCAGCTTTTCCTCGTTGCATAGCTTCGCCTGCGACTGCGGCCCCCCCGATGACGGCGGAGGGCCACCCGGCTCCCTCACGCTCGGTTCAGACGGACGGTTCTATGGAGTCACTTCCAGGGGTGGAGGTAGCGCAAATCTCGGCACCATCTTTGCAATGAGCAACGACGGCACGACCTTAACCTTGCACTCATTTACTGCAGACGAAGGGGGACCGCCAGTAAGCGGCTTGGTTGAAGGAGCAGACGGGCGGTTCTACGGTATGACTTCCGGTCAATTCGCTTCATACGCAGCCGTATACAAGTTCGCTGTGCCGCCGCTCCCACCTGCGCAACCTTCAGCAGTGGCGGCGACTGGTGGCGTAACATTGAGCTGGAGCAAGGTTAGGAGCGCAAACTCCTATGACGTGTATCAGGGCACGGCTCCAGGGGCGGAAGGTTCAATGCCTGTTCTGAGCGACGTCACCGCCACAACAGCTACCATTGCCGGAGAGTACGGCACTACCTATTACTATCGCATCGTTGCGGTGAACGAGGCCGGTAGCAGTCCGGCCTCCTCCGAAATATCCGCAGAACCGCTCGCTTCAGCGGCCAGGGGTGGCGGGGGCGGACAGACAGATATCGCAATTCTGCTGCTACTCGCAGCTTGCGCGTCATCGCGCTTGCGGACTCGGAATCAATGCGAAGGTCGCGAGAATGTATAAGGGAGCGACCGAAGGCGGTTAATCTGGGCGCGAGCGCCCAGCTGAGTTGGAGATCCGCACGCAATCACCAGCGCCAGCCAATTCAGCTAGCGCCGGAGAGACAATCCGTCTCCGGATAGCACGTGGGCATTTAATTCTGCAGGGATATGAGCTTCTCCGGGAAGTCATGCGGGGAAAATCTGTGCACCGAGCGCCTCCGCGTCGAGGTTCGTGCCCGTCGCGCTTTTGGCCGCAATCTGGCGCATTCACCATGCATGATCGAGCGATGACTTGCGGCGGCGCGACTAGATAGAGCGCCTCGGTGCGCACGACGTGACGAAAGGATTGGGCGGCGGCAAGTCCGGTGCAGACGCAATTGTCGAGGTTTATTCCATTGCCCGAATGGCGTGTTACATTGAAGTGGGTCTTGTAAAGAAGCAACAGTGATGTGTGGAAAGGACTCGCCCAATGCTGCGCTCACCGAGCCTAGTAATGACCAGAAAAGGTACAACTACCTGGCGGCTCCCATTGTTGGCTTGCATCGGCGGACTGCCGCTACTGAGCTCATGTGGAGGCGGGGGAAGCGACGTACCTCAGACTCCCGGAGAATTCGTCTATGTGACGAACGGATCTAGTGGCTCCATATCTGCATTTTCAATCGATGTAAGCACCGGCGCGCTTACGCTGGCGCCAGGCAGCCCCTTCGTCAGTTCAGGCGAGCCATACGCGATGGCCGTCGCTGTGCACTCAAAGTTTGTGTACTCCGCCAATTCCCAGGGCGGCTACATTGTTGGCTACGCGGTAGATCCGTCTTCGGGCGCCTTGAGTCCTCTGTCGGGGCAGCCCTATTTCGTCGGGTCGTTGCCGGTATCAATAGCGGTCGATCCCGAGTCTAAATTCGTCGTTACCGCCAACCTTGGTTCCAATGACGTTTCCGTGATGGCGACGGACCCGGCTGGCTCCGGAAATTTGACCGGAGTGCCCGGCAGTCCATTCGCGGTTGGCATGCAGCCCCAAGCCGTAGCGATAGATCCCTCGGGGACTCATCTTTATGTGGCCGTATCGGGCGACGATGCGATAGCCGCATTCAAGCTTGACTCCGCAGGGCACCTCACGCCCGTTGAGGGGAGTCCGTTTCAAGCGGGCGGAAATGATCCGCATTATCTGGCAATGGATCCATCGGGAACCTCGCTATACGTCGCTGATACATTGAGTTCGCAATTGTCGGGGTTCACGATCGACCATGACACGGGATCTCTGACTGCAATAAGTGGTAGCCCCTACAGTCCCGGCTACGGCATGGGCCCGTTGGTGACGGTGCCCAGCGGAAAGTATGTCTACGTTGCCACCGGGCTGACTGTGGTCGGCTTTTCGCGCGATACAACGACGGGTGAATTATCCGCGCTCGCTGGAAACCCGTTCGTGATGAGTGCGGATGGTGGAGCAAGGGCTTCAGCGCTTACCGTCGATCACACCGGGAAGTACCTCTACGTCCTGGATAACCTAAGCGACGTGGTATACGGGTTCTCTATCGAGGCTAGTGGCGTCCTCACCAGGACTGCGGCGGGACCTTACCCCCTGATCCCAGGGCAAACTGGGCTCGGCCCAACAAGCATAGCCGCTTCGCCGTAGTGGGTCGGCCCACCGGTTGCTGCCGTGAATTTAGAAGAGTGAGTAAAGGCCGCGCGCATCCGTCGATGGCCGAAATTGGAAGCAAATAGTCCGCGGGCCCGGCCGTTTGATCAACGGATTCGTAATCCGTTAGTCGGAAATTGGTGTCGGCGTTATTCGAGCAGATTCGCGAACGCGCACCGTCGGATTGTGCAAATTTCGTGCAATGAATGATCCGGCAGATTGGGGCGTCTAGCCCGGACAACGCACATCGAGATGATCGCTCACCGGACGACTGGATGCCGCGTCTATCGGAGCGGTGACCGAGGAGTTGACAGCGGTGCGGAAATCCACCCCTGAGAGGTCCACTCACCTCTCCAGCGGGTTAATAGTTTGCCCGGTCGGGACTCGCGTCCGCCCTCCAGAGCCTCGACCGCAACTACGATGATCTCCTCATTTCCGACTCTTCATGCTAAACGCCTCGGGCAGAAGCGCAGAGATCTTGCTGTGGCGAGTGTCCTTGCCTTTCAAGTCCGAATACCAAACGTCGATATCGTGACCGCCGACTTGGGCGGCTTCGGCCAGCAGTTGTCTGCACCGACCGCATGGCGGCACGGCCATAGAGTCGTGGCTAGGTCTTGGCTTTACAGGACCGCCGGCGATCGCGATACGTCGAATCTGTCCTAGAAGCCCCGCTGTCGAAGCCGCCTGTATCGCTCCGACCTCAGCGCACATAGTTACACCGTACGATGCATTTTCCATGTTAGTGCTAGAAAACACTTTGCCGCCAACAGTCTCAACGGCCGCGCCCACAGCAAAACCGGAATAAGGTGCGTACGCATGACGCGCGGCGACTCGGGCACGCCGCATCAATCCGTAAGGAAGTCTCGATTCGCGGCCTCTAGTAACCGATTGCTTGCTCTTCTTTCGACTATTTGCCATGCGTGCAGCTCTACAAAATGTGCCAAGCTTGGATAATGAATTCCGACAGAAACAACCCCGAAGCTAACATCGACAATAGCCACGCGAATCGGTAGACACCTTCTCTGAATAGACGTGCTTTGTCTAGCGCGAGAACTTCTTCCCCACAGTCGAACGTGTTGTCACTGCGATCAACCTTGCCCAGGAATGACCAGCTGACATTAACTACTAGAAGACAGCACGTGATGGATAACGAAGACAGTAAAACGCAGCCGATCACAAGCCGAGCATCATAGGTCTCGGTAGACAGAATTGTAGTGCCTTGCCTTCCAAACAGCCCCAGAAGAAACGCGGCGGCGGCGATGACGACGCCGTTCAAGCGCATGAGCGCCGAGGCCTTTGAGTCGAGGGTCGTTAGTACCACATACAGTGAGTCAACGGCATCTTTAGCCGTCAACTTTTCTGTGGCCGGTGTCGCCGTATATCTTGTACCGGCGGCGGGCCCGAGCTCGACCTTTCCTAGGGCGTTACGCCGCTGAATGAATAGCGGCCATTTGGAAAATTCCATGTAGATCTTCCTCGAAGAGCCTTGGGTAAGGCCCTCTAGCCACGAAACCTATTCTCAATACAGTCGGCGACCGCCTGAAAGTCCTCTGATCCTTTAGGCTGCGAAACGCTAGTGGTCGCCACTTTGATCAGTTCAGCCTGGGCGTTGAACGCGATGGAGAGGCCAACTGCCTGAGCCAGTGCGCAGTCGTTCTTTCCGTCGCCAACAAAAACACAGTCGGCAGGATTGACCGAGTATTCGCGGCACATCAACCGCATGAAATCGACCTTGCCCATTTCATCCGCAGGCAGGAGATTGACGTGGTCGACATACCCAGTCAATTGATCAAAAAAATATTCGCAGCCCGCGAATGCATGATGGATCCGTAGCCGTGACTGAACTCGATCAGCGAGCGCTTTGAATCCTCCAGTTATCAGAACAGACTTCGCACCGGCCGCGTGAATCCGGGCAATTGCCTTATCCGCTCCAGGCACGAAACCGACGCTATTGACCACTTCGTCGAAGATGGCCTGGGTGAGATTGAAGCGGCGATGTAAGTCCACCGTGTCTTGCATCCAGTCGAGGTAGCTCGGATACTTTGTTCTAGCCACCCAGTGTTTCTTGGTCTCTTCCTCTTCAGCGAAACACTCGGGTCCGAGTCTTTCCGCCAGTAGCGTCCAAGCGCTCGGCGCAACTAAGCCATTATCCAATCGATACTCTTTCTTGAGCAGCGTGCCCTCCATATCGAAGAATACAATGCGAGGAGAAGCCATCAGTGTGACCTCATATATATTTCATTGAGACTTCTCGAATGACCCGGGACTATACAGAGAGGCTTTTCAGTACTCGGCTGGCTTTGTCCGCGCTTTCCGCTATAGCCATAGATTGAAGTGAGTCCAGCGTGATGGAATAACTGACCTCCGACACGCCGGGAAGAAGGTTTGAGGATGCAAGTTGATGCTTGGTGAGTCTCGGAAAAGAGTCATCAACCGCAAAAAGTAGCCCGCCGTTAACGCGAAATGTCCTGTCGGCGTAGTAACCCCGAAACGCCTCAGAGTACCCGGCTCGCAATAGGCCGGTGTCCAGTAGATCGGCGCTTTCTAGGTCGACCTTAAGCGCTGCCTTGATCGCATCGATCAGAACTACGAGACTGTTGGTGGCACCACGCTCCTCGAGTATCGCAAGACTAAAGAACAGGAGAGGGCCGGTCTCGGGGCGTGTCAACTGATCGATTCCGTGGATCAGATGGATTCGATGGTCACGTGCGATGGTCGTCTTCACTTCGACGGATGACGACTTGGATTCGAAGTCGTGCCGCGAGCCGTACGGACCGCGCCACGCTTTTACGGCCGACGGTACCCCGATCGATGGGCCAAGCCACACATGAAGAAACCACAGTTCGCCGAAGAGTCCCGCGATCTGCGCGTCATCCAATACCGAGCGAGGCGCTGCCGACCAGAATCGCTTCCAACGATTGATGACCAGCCTCGCGGCTTCACGAGGGTTCTTCGGCATATTCCCGACTGCCGTGAACAGTTCTGCCCCGACGACGTCGAAGAGGTCGTATGCACCTTGGTCGCCACATAGGAGCGAGACGTATCTCCGAGATTGCTCGCCTGAGATTTCTAATCGCTCTGTGGCGACCTTGAGACCTCGTACGCTGTCGTCATTGAGGTCTTCCTCTTCCGAGCCGATCGGAATCAGAAAGTAGCGATTCCCAGAGCGGTTGATTGCGCAAAGCACTTCTCCGGGCGCATCGGGGAAGGCTCGACGGCCAACGAGTTCTCCACCGCGAATCTTTGCAGGATTGAGATGTGCCCAGGAAGATCGGACAGCAGTTTGTGTTATGTCGGACGCCAACCTACGGTCCCTTCAAGGTAGGCTTCCACTGACTGGGCGGTGGGCGAATATGGGAAGCTAAGGGCTATGGCAATCAGGTCTATTGACCCTTTAGCATTGGGATTCTCGTATAGAGCTCGTCTGTTAGATCGCTTCTCAGCCCTTGCGCCTGAAAATCTGCTAACTGGATAGATCAGCAGCAGGCCCTTGCCTGGTGACCGCGCGCGGCGCGCGGCAGGGTTCTCCCCGAGGGGCTTATTCCCCGGGCTGCTGTCGATGAGCGCCTGCATTGTTCGCTTTTCGTCATCGTCTAGATCAAGCGCTTCGTCTCCAGGGGACGTAATCACACCGAGACTATTCGTATTACCAAGTCTCGTGCGCTCAATCTGATGAACCGGAGTCTGCCAGAGATCCCAGTCAACATCGCCGAGTTGATCCGATTTGTGCGATCGACCCATTACCGCGATCGTCCACTTATCAAGGTGCCCAGCCTGCATCTCGCGACGCACGTACTCTCGTATGAGTGGAAGGGACAGTCCCGAGGCCTCGGGATCCACCTTGTATTGCTCCAAGAATGCAAGTACAGACGTGGCATCGGTCTTCCATATTGGGCCGTCGTCGGTCCAGCGCGATGGTTCGCCGAGACTTTTAAGGAAGGTAGTCGTGACCGCGCGATTTTCCCTTAACAGCGCCACGAGGTCATTCGGACGGTCGAGTGGAAATTTGAAAGTCTGTTGGACGGACGCTCCGAAGGATTGCTTTATCGTTGTAGGCGTGGCGAAGCGACGTTTGAGCTGACTCGTGACCTGCATGGTTGGGTGCTGCCAGATCCGCATTCCAACTTGCACTGGGGTTAACCCCTGATCCTCATACATCTTCAAGTCTTCACGGAGCTGCCACTCCACGAACGCAAGATCAGCGAACCAACGCTCTAGGTTCTTGGTGGTCCAGATACGAGTCAAGTCATCGTACCCCTGTCTGTACCCGAACCAGCGGCCCATCTGCATCAGCGTGTCGTAGTTTTCCGTCGTTCGCGCGAAGTAACTGACGATCAAGCCTTCAAGAGTAAGTCCTCGAGAGAGTCGATTTCCGCCAATAGCGATAGTCTTCAGGTCGGGCTGGCGTTCGTAATCTAAGAGGTCACCCGTGTCGCTATTAATTACTTTGACCTCTACCTTCTGCAAGAACGGAGATATGTACTCTTCGATTGCAGTAAAAGGCCGATCTCTGTCGATATAACGCGCACCTGTCAGCGGGCGGAACTCCTCGTTCCATCGCTTTTCAAGCCGCGCTCGAATACCCTTGCCACGCTGATATCGCCACTCATCGCGAAGTCCAAAGAAGTGTTCCTGTACCCCGGCGAACAAGACCTGGTGTTCCGTCCGTAGGTGACTCACGTGGATCAGCATTGTTGCCGGTTCGCTGGGTTGGCCGCGTTCAGCACGTGCGGCGCCGGCCAAGGCGAAGCTTTCGATTGCGTCGCTTAGAGACGCAGGAATGCGCCCCTGATCGAGCTCGGCAAGATCGACCTCCGTAACAGTCTTGATGACGTCCAGACCATTCTTATACTCGCCCGTTTCGGGATCGAACTGTCCAAATAGTTCCTCGCTGCCGAAGTACCCGGGAGGTTTCGGCAGATCGATCATGAAGTCCTTCGGATACAGGTCGTCACGGACGTCCGGATCGTACGCATCGTGCGGGATCAGAATATTTGCGTATGGCGTAGCCGTATAGCCGATGTAGGCGCGACGCCGAAACTTCGAAAGGAGCTGGCGAATCAGACCGTTGATAACCGCCGGCTCCTCATAATCGTCGTGCAGTGCCTGCCCCTCGGACTGATAGGTGCCTCGAGTGTCTATGCTAGCTTGGTCAGCTTCATCGTCGACTACCAGTACAGGAATTGCATCTCGAACTTCTGCCGGCGCCGCGTCAAGCCAGGCAAGCAGCTTCCGTAACACGGGCCCATTTTTCTTCATGACTATCAACACCGGCTGAGAGCCCTGGAGGGCGGCAGTGTTGGCATTACCCGGCTGAAAATCTCCAGCGAGCGCCTCGGAAGTGAATTCATGCCACTGTTTGCCCACAGGCGGGAAACGCACGGCGCGCGGTCGATTATCTGGGTAGCCTATGATCTCTTGCTTGAGGCGTATCTGAGTTTGCCTGCGAAGCCCGTTGTCCATGCCGGTAAGGACGATGAAGAGCCGGTAGCCAATGTCAGCAGCTTTCGCTATCAGCGCCGTGTAGTTCGCAGTCTTTCCGCTCTGGACGTACCCGAGAACGAGACCCCGCGTATCGAAGACGTATTCGGAGGCAGGTCTCATCTGTTCCAGAATCCGATCAGTCTGCTCGTCCAGCGCGCTGACCAGTGCTCGCGGTCGCCCTTTCGTCGACAACAGGTAATCGCGAAGCTGTGGCCAGTAGTACCAGCCTGACCTGTCAATCTCATGCAACCACGCACCGGATTCGGGGGTACCTGAGATCGTTGTTGCAGGACGTAAAATAAGGTCTTCCTCACGATCCAGTTCGGCTCGAATTTGATCGCGAAGCTCGGAGGGAATGGCAGGATTATTGAGCGCCTTCTCCTTCGACACTCCGCTCTGAATCATGAGGCGAATAAGACCTAGCGCCGCCCGTATATCCATCTCAGGTTGGCTCCGCGTCTTGCTTACCCAGCCGTGCAGCCACACGCTTTATCACGGCGCGCTCGCCCGGATCAGCGACAGCGAGAAGTGCGCGAATCAGCTGTACCCAGGTAGTTCCAGATCTTGTTCGTTGTTCGGAGCTTTCAGACGAGTTGCTGTTGGGGCTTCCATGTGCCCGAGATTGGGAAGGCAGTGTTGCACTGCCGCCGGCGGTTGCCCTGCCGACGCCGGTCGCTGGCCGATAGGCCTGTTGAGCAAGCTTGATTACGGGTCTAATTGCCGCTTCAATTTGGTCTCGCGCTTGCGGAGGAAGAGAAACCCTCATCTTCGCTACGTTAACCTTGAATGCCTCATCAAGCTGCGGCGAGAACTTCACGCCGATTCTTGCGAGCTTCGTATGCTCGTCGACAGTTCTTAGTCGATTCCATCCGCCGCTCTGAATGAGTCTATCTGAACGATAGATATAGAAGCCCTGCTGCTGATTCCAGTTCGCCGGCCCACTCGCGACACGAAACGCTTCAGGAGAAGAGAAGCTGCTCTGGTTGGGCAGAATGTAAGGCTCGAGGATGACGTAACCCGTTACGCCCTCGTGCTCCACTTTGATTGGTACCGGTCTAATGGTCTTCGTGTGCGGTTCAGAGCGACAGAATGGATCCCACGGCTCCACTGCGTTGTCGTTGAGAACAATTTTTAGCTTTCGACGACCCTTCCCTTCTCCCTGCAGAAATCGATGGAAGACCATTGCTAGGTAATTCTCGGTCTCGCGACACATCAGGGACAGGCGCTTTCGCGCGTGTTCCCCGTACGGATGTGCGTATCCCAAGAGTCGGTCAAGGCGGCGCCACAAAACAACCGTCCCCGGCTTGTCACGGAGAGGGTCCTTCATGATTTCGGGGATTCCGCCGTTTTCCCGCAAATCCAGGATTTCCCATCTATTGACGCGCTCGATGTGCTCCAAGTCCCACGAATAGGCAGCTATGTCAGCACGCTCTCGACTTGTGCGGCTGGCCACAGCGAGGCTCTGACATTGGCTGAGCGAGGCTACCTTCATGCCTAAGCCGAATTTACCCAGATCCTCTTCGCCGTAGTCTCGACTGGACGAGCCGTATCGCATCGCCTCTCGGAGCTCTGATCGGGACATGCCGCGTCCATTGTCAGCAATGCTTACCCAGGAGTTATCGCCTTCAAATTCGACCTGAATCGAAACCTGTCCCGCCCCTGCTTCAACAGAGTTATCAACGAGATCGCTTATAGCGCTGGAAAATTCATAGCCCATGTCACGCAGCGACTTCATTAGGCGGCGCGCTGACGGCAAGACCTCCATACCCTCAGAATCTCGTGGCAACGTCCGTCTCCAGGTGAATAGAGCTCGTGAGCAGGTTTAGAGTACTGAGCCTGCCCACAGGTGGTCCAGTGCCCAAGGGATTCCGGAACTGTATGGTGTGGGCGGCTGACAACCTGGTACCCTTGATCGCATCCTTCATGATCCGGATAGTTCTTTGGCCAATAGCAAGCTCAGCATTCCAGTTATCGATATTTTCGCGGGTCCGGGCGGCCTCGGAGAGGGATTCCAGCGGTTCGACCGGAACGGGGAACGACCGTTTGATGTTCGATTGTCCATCGAGAAGGATGCAGTCGCCTGCCAGACTCTGAAGTTGCGAAAGTTCTTTCATCAATTTGATGAGCCCCCGGCAGAGTATGACGCATATGTTAGCGGCGCGATCACGGCGGAGCAGCTCTACCAAGGGTTTCCCAAACAGGAAGCCCGGGCTGACCAAGGCACATGGCACGCGGAGCTGGGTAAAGTTGCACCGCAACAGGTGTCAAAGCGTGTCCGCGCGGCGTTGAACGGTGCGAAGCAATGGATTCTGCTCGGTGGGCCCCCTTGTCAAGCCTACTCCGTAGTGGGACGCGCCCGGATGCTGTCCACCCACGAGAACTTTGAGAAGGACGAGCGACATTTCCTCTATCGAGAGTACCTTCGGATTGTGGCAGACCATGCTCCCTCGGCGTTCATATTTGAGAATGTAAAGGGCCTGCTCTCGTCGACGCAAAGTGGCGAAAGGGTCTTCACTCGGATTCTTGATGATTTGCGGTCTCCGGCTCAAGCGCTCGGCATCCGCGGGGGAGCCAGGTTTCAGTACCGACTGTATGCACTCAGCCCCTCTGGCGATATCGGCGCTTCTACCCCGGACTTCTTAGTGCTCTCAGAGCAGCATGGTGTTCCCCAATCGCGGCATCGGATTATCGTCATTGGCGTTCGCTCTGACCTGCCGGGAATTCCGCAGCCTCTGGAACTTCAGTCGACCGTGGATGCGGGGCGCGTCCTCGATGACCTTCCGGAAATTCGCAGCCGGCTGTCTCGGGAAGCTGATTCGCCAAAGGCGTGGCGGGCGGCAATTAGCGAGATTGGCTCCCAAAAGTGGATGGAGTCGAAGAGCAACGAGCTAGTGAAAGTAACCAAGGAGATCCAAGCGGTGCTCCGACGGCAAAAGTCGCTGGTAATGAGCCCCGGTAGTCTGTTTCAGTCTTACTCGCGTAAGCCGTCAGCTCTAGCGGATTGGTATCGTGCGGGGGCAGTCGGTCTTTCGTTACATGAGACGCGTCAGCATAGACGCGATGACCTGCATCGATATCTGTTCGCGGCTTGCTATCTTCGCGTGTACGAGCGATCGCCTCGCATCAAGGACTTTCCGACCGAGCTTCGCCCGGACCACAAGAACGTCAAACTCGCTGTTAAGGAGGGAATGTTCGCTGACCGATTTCGAGTTCAACCGTCAGACAGACCATCTACGACCATTACGTCTCACATTGCCAAGGATGGGCACTACTTCATCCACTATTCGGCTGAGCAGTGTCGGAGTTTGACGGTGCGAGAGGCGGCAAGGCTCCAGACGTTTCCGGACAGCTATTTCTTTTGTGGAGGGCGGACAGAGCAGTATCACCAAGTCGGTAACGCAGTGCCCCCTTGGCTGGCCCGGCAGATTGCTCGCTCAATTCTCAGCGTGCTTCCGCGTCGGACGTAGTGAGGGCAGATCTCCGCCTATAAACCATGACGGACGTAGTCTCGCAGAAAAAGCGAAGCGAGTTGATGTCACGGATCCGGGGATCGGATACGGAACCCGAGATTGCAGTGCGCCGCGGACTGCATCGCGCAGGATTCAGGTTTCGACTTCATCAGCGAACGCTTCCTGGCCGACCTGATATTGTCCTCGCCAAGTACCGAGCGGTTATTTTCGTTCATGGTTGTTTTTGGCATCGCCATCGGGGGTGTGGGTTTGCGTATAGTCCAAAGTCCCGGATCCGCTTCTGGAATGAGAAATTTCGGCAAAATATGGCGCGCGACCGGAAGCAGGAGCGCCGGTTACTGCGCTCGGGATGGCGTGTCTTGGTGGTCTGGGAGTGCAGCTTGCGAAGGGAGCCGGACCGATTGAAGACCATCCACAGCATTGATGGCTGGCTGCGTTCAGGACTGGTGAGAGGAGAGCTTGGGCTATGAACCCCATCTCCGCGTGGTGCTCCATGTGTTCCTCAGTGCGACTTAATTTGCAAGCTGCCATTCACCCGACGGCAGATCGAAATCAATATGGGTATGCCAGCTAAGAGATGTGGACGCCCGACCAACAGTTTTTGCAATCCTTTGGCCCACTCGTCTGAAGTCGCATAAGGCTCTGTAAGTTGTTCGCTAGGCGAATAGTGCAAGTTGTGTGCAGATCATGAAGCACGCCGTGATGCCCGCTGCAGTGGGATCGGTTGTTGAGAAGCGTTGCGATCGGCACACGCCTGTACCCAGATTCTGGGGATGGACGGACGACGCAAGATCGTGGTTCATCGTCCGCGTCGCCTGTCTGGTAGGTGGCGGACATTCCAATAGCGCTGGGGCGCACCATGGGTCACTGGGCGCAACCGCAAATGCCAATGCTGACCGTATTCGCAGAGGATACTAGTACTATACCGCTGGCCAGGTAGCAGCCCTAGGATGATCAAAGCTCAGCCATGACAAGCAGTGTCTCATTCCGGCCAAAAGCGCGGATTCTCCAGCTTCTAGGCGACGAGCTGATCGGCAGCGCGCGCCTCGCCGTGTTTGAACTGGTGAAAAATGCTTACGACGCAGACGCGACACGCGTCACCGTATCTATCGAGGGCCTCAACTCAGACGATGCCCGCATCTTTGTAAGAGACAACGGATCTGGGATGTCCGCAAAGACGATCCGGGAAATCTGGTTCACACCTGCACATGAACATCGGCGGCGACAGCGCGAGTCCGGCGAACGCTCGCCCCTGGGGCGGCTACCTCTGGGGGAGAAGGGCTTGGGCCGGTTTGCGGTTCACAAGCTCGGCGAGCGGATCCGCATTACGACACGCGAGCGCGGAAGCCCGGAGGCGATTGTCGAGCTCGACTGGCAGGAAATGCTGGAGCACGACTTTCTGGACGAAATCGTCATCCAAGTGCAAACACGCGATCCTGTGGTGTTCAAGGGCAACACGCACGGCACGCTGATCGAAATCAGCGCCCTTCGCGAGGCGTGGAGCCGTGGCGCCATTCGGGATCTTTATCGCAGCCTTATGTCGATCGCGGACCCGACTGGTGGGCCATCCGACTTCGAGATTGTCTTGAAGGTCCCCGGCAACGAGAACCTGCTTGAGGACCTACCGGACCCAAAAGAAATACTAAAACAGGCGCTCTGGGAGTTCGATTTCAGCTTTGACGGCAATGAGATCGAGTGGCGCTTCGAGTTTCGCCCCTATCCCGGGATCAAGATGGAACAAGCACGACAATCCGGTCGAGAGCGGCTGCTGCGAAGTCGCGATCAGAAGCGTGTGGTAGCTGATGCTGAGATGATTTCTGGGATAGGTCCGATTTCTCGGGAGCTTTCACGTCTTCGATCGCGACCGGGAGACCTGGAAGTTTATTACGCAGAAGCAACTTATCAGTGAGTACCTCGGAAATAACGGCGGCATCCGCATCTACCGAGACGGTGTGCGCGTCTACAATTACGGGGAACCGGATGACGACTGGCTTGGCCTGGATCTCCGACGCGTCAATACGCCCGCCGGCAGAGTCAGCCGGAATCAGATTCTCGGTCGGATCAACCTCAGTCTGGACGGAAGCGTGCAGCTGCGGGAGAAGACGAACCGTGAGGGATTTGTCGAGAACGCCGCATTTGAACGGCTGAAGGAGATCGTTCTCTCGGTCATGACCGTTTTCGAACGTTTGCGCAAACCACAGAAAGAGGCTCTGCGTGCTGCCCTCGGCGGGGTGAAGCAACCCCTCGCAGTGTCCATTGATACGCCCGTGCAGCGACTGAAGGCCGAGCTAGTAACCCACAAGCTCGAGCGCTTGGTTCCTGTTGTCGAGGAGATTAGCAAGGAATACGACCAACTA
Organism: uncultured Pseudomonadota bacterium; assembly: GCA_963703025.1. Taxonomy (GTDB): domain Bacteria; phylum Pseudomonadota; class Gammaproteobacteria; order Steroidobacterales; family Steroidobacteraceae; genus 13-2-20CM-66-19. The sequence goes on from OY969778.1 coordinate 2,006,319, forward strand.
CGCGAGATCATGCTGACCTCGGGAAACGCGGGTCTTCAACTGTCTCTGATTTTCCATGAGTTGGAGCGTGGTGTCAGGGGTCTGTTCGACGCGATTCGCAACCGAGAAAAGATCGAGGATATCGAGGAGCGGTCACGCTATCTTAAAGACCTTCTCGAGGGCTTCGGCACAGTCCTCAAGAAGGAGCCGGTACGGAAACACAGCCTAGCAAAGATCGCACGCGAGGCGATGTTCCTCAATCAGCTGCGCTTCAAGAAGCACAGAATCACGTTCGACTTTCCGCTCGGGACTGGAAAGCACGAAGATCAGATTGTCCGTGCCTCCCTGGGTTTGGCGATCGGCGGCGTATCGAATGCGATCGACAACGCCATTTATTGGACGCGCGTCCGCTGGCCTGACGATTGCTCAGGAAGGGAATCACGTCGTATTTGGGTGGGCACCAGCGAGGAATTTGGCGACTCACCGGCCTTGATCGTTGCCGACAACGGTCCCGGTTTTTCCGATGCGCCCGACGATGTCGTCCGGCCCTTCTGGACTCGGAAGCCTGGTGGCATGGGACTCGGTCTGTACTACGCCAATCTGGCGATGGAGCTCGGCGGAGGAAAGTTGCTGTTCCCCGATCCGAAGGATCTAGACCTTCCGCAGGACATTGACGGCGCCGCGGTTGCGTTCGTCTTCAAAAAGCCCTGACAAATGCTGCACGGCGCACGTGTAATCGCTATCGATGATCAGGAGTCCGACCTCGCTGGAATAGTCAGCGTTCTCCACCGCAAGGGGGTCGGCGTAGTTCCATTCCTGTACAAAGCCGGTTCAAAATACCGACGCTGCCCCCGCGGAATCCGCGTCGTATTTGCCGACATCAATATTATTCCAAGTGCCGCCAGCCCGTATCAGCAGCATCAAGCGGTAGCGGCGGTATTGGACTCCCTGCTGGATCAGGCAAACGGCCCGTGGGTGCTTGTGGGCTGGACGGCGCATCCTGCCCAAGTCGAAGATCTTTTTGCCGTATTGAAAGACTCTCTCGGGCACGAACGTGCTCCGGTGGTCTCCATCGGCCTGGACAAATCTGCCTTCCTCAATTCAAAGAACAAATACCGGATCTCGGAGATTGCCGCCGCGATTGAGGAGGGGCTGGCGAAAAATCCAGTGGCCAAGGCTCTAATGGACCTCGAATCACGCGCCGCCGAAGCGGCCCACGACGTAACCAGCTCCATAATGGCGCTCGCCAATTCGACGAACGCGGCCGACATCGCTCAAGTCCTTGTACTGTTGTCAAAGGCTGCCGATGCCCGTGAGCCCCCAAAGCCGGAGCGGGTCTTTGAGACTCTCGGGCCAGTGTTTCACGATCGACTGGTCCGAGGGGCGCTCAGCAAATCAGAGCGCATAAATTGGGCTGAGGCATTCACTGCAGCTTCGGGGAAAGACCTCGGTGAGGCGCAACGCGCGGCACTTAACACGACTCTCCACCTCGATCCTACCGCCTCTTCAGGGGATCGGGGCGCGTTGACATTAATTCCTGCGGCCAGCGTCCAGCGTTTAGAAAGGGCGCTGCGTGAGCCGCTCTCCCGCCTTGTCGTCAGGGATTTCATTTCGCAAGAAAAGGCAATCAAAAGTGCAAGAACCTTAATGAAGAAGGAAGCTGCTCCGGCAGGCGCAGGGGCAGCCAAAAATGAAGCTGCTCCAACGGACGAAGAGCTGGTGACGAATTTCGTGGGCAAAGTTAGGTGGGCTCTTTTAGAGGTGGTGCCGGCTTGTGATGTCTCGAATGACAAGCGCGGCCTCAGGCGTGCCGCCGTCGTATTGCTTGTTCCTGCGGAACTGGGACGACAAGTCAAAGCGGGGGACTACTCAGCGGAGTTGCCCTTGCTCGAGGTGGAAGGCACGCGTTATTGCCCCTGGATTTCGGCCAAGGTGACTATTTCGCCCGTGCCGGGACGGCTGAGCAGGTTGACACCCTCGGGTCGTGTGCGGGATCAGCTTCTCGATGGCCTCACGCATGCAATCGCCGGTTCCCAGTCACGCCTAGGGTGGGTCACCTTCTAGTGGGACGTCTCGGGTGGGCGTAGTAAGCCCTGATGCAGCCTTTTTTCGCCACATGGATGCGCGTCCGCGAGTACCTGGTACCTGCTCAAGCTGGTCAGACTTGCGCAACGAAACAAACACGTCCTTCATCTGAACGTCACGACGAATGCCGGTTATTTCCCGTCCCATAGCATTGGTTACGGTCTCGTGAGTCTCTAGATATTCCATAATAATCTGCGCTGGCGAAGACAATCTCTCGTGCCAGATTTCGACTCGCACGGAGTTCTCCAGTTCAGTGATTTTTGGCTCTCTAAGCCTAATCTTACGCATTGCATTGAAAGCTGCGTTCAGACCCTCACCCACGTCTTGGTTGGGCGGATCAGGAAACTTGTTGATTAGGCGCACAACTTTTGGATTTCTGGCGAACTGCGAGTCCAATATGTTCTCTACCGTTATGTGACCTGGCAATGTTCCAGGGCTTTCGACCTCCACCCGATCGTCGTAAATTCGAATCTGAGCGTCTACGGGAATGCTGTAGTCGCGGTGAAGAACCGCGTTGGTAATTACCTCGTGCAACGTTACATCCGGATACGAAATCGCCTCGAGTCCCTTCTCCCCAATCCTCTTTATCGATTCGACGATCCGCTTTGTCTCCGAAACCGCCTCCCGAATCACGTCATACAATGGGCCTTCAATGGTGATCGGCGTAAAGGCGAGAGTATCTCTGTCTACTCCTTCCTCCCGAGTTCGATACTGAAAAATCTTCACTGCCGATCGTTTTGGGAGGGCGGCTTGAGGTTGGTCCGAGAAAAGTAGGGTGCCGGCAACCGTGGGCTTTCCATTGACGACTAGGAGTTGTGAGGCCAGCCATTTCTCTGGATCAGCCGCAGGGATCTCGCTGAGCATGAACTCAATGATCGTAACGGAGTTGCTTATGTCCGCGAGAGCGATGGAAACCGTCCGATCTTCGAAGGATTCAATTCCCTTGTCCATCCGCAGTTTCTGAAGTGCGTCGAGCCCGATAACCGGAAGATTCTGGGCGGATTTTCGTACATAGGCTATGCCGTCACTGGCGGCAAGGATCTCCCGCGTCTTTTGGATCGTGAGCTTGAGTACTAGGCCAGGTAGATTTTCGCAGCTTAAGAATTCCGCTCTGTAGTGCGTGCCTAAAGGGGACATGGCCTCAAGCACTTGGATGATTGCATTGGCAGCTTCTTGATCTTCGAACCCTTCCCAATCTCTCTTCTTGGTTGAATTGACCGTGCTCTCCCGAATCCCAACATATAGTTCGCCCCCTGCAGCGTTGGCAAATGAGGAAGCGGACTGCGACAGCTTTGCGGGCTTAATTTCCTTTGCTTTAAGGTCACGGAAGTGGTTTTCAGAAATGTGCAGGAGTTCCGCAGCATCGGATTTCGATATTTGAGTCACTTCCACTGAAGTCTCTCTGTGATGGCAACGAGCCATCTATTATGGGTCCGGAGGCTTGCAACGGGACTTCTGTCGTCGCCTGTGGGCTTAAGCCCCTAAAACAATCCACGTCGTCAAGTCCCAGGGGCTGTGGTTCAGTCGGTCAGACCGGTGTCGCTAGAGCGTGTGCATGCCTGTTGATTCTCACGGCGCATTTTATCAATCCCGTCGGGACGCCAATAGACCAAGCAAATCGACCGGGTCAGTCTCGTGCTTTTTGTAAACGGAGGGGCGATCCGATGGTTTCATGTGTAAGGTATTGATCGGTGTGGCCGCAAATCGCTCGCTGTGCAGTTACCGTGCGAGCGCCGCCCCAGGCGTCCGGCTAAGTGCAAAGCCGGAGAGTGCCGGCAGAGTCAATCGAAGCTTAAGCTCCGAAGACCGTGAAGCCATGGGCTTGGGCGGCTATGCCAAGCGCTGTGTCATGTGTTGCCATTACAGGATCGACGCCGGTGGCGTCCTTCCAGAGAAGCGCGGACGCGAGGTGAATTGCATCCAGCGTCCCGAGTTCCGTGGGCATTGGTTGCGCTGCGCGGTCGAGAACGATCGAATCGACCTCGATGAGTTCAAGTGAATTTATGAGGCTCAGAATAGTACCGCGCCGCTTGGCGATCTCCGCGTCCGATAGTCCCGCACGTATGCGCAGGCGATCCAAGGTGCGCAGACTCTCGGTCATAGTGAGCGAACTGGAGACGCCTCGATCGATCTGCCGCCACTGGGGGAGAGAGTTTGGTTGTCCAAGAGCCAAGCGCAGTAGAACCGACGAATCGACATAGGCGATCATCTGTGACTCTGCCGTTCCTCGAGCAGCAGCTGGACCACGTCAATCTTATGTCCGGTTGGCTTTGGCAGCGGTACCTTGTTGGGCTTTGGCGAACCAGGAACAGGTGCGCGAATACGCAGCGCAGTTCTCTCTCGCACCGGAACAATCTGCGCGACGGCCCGATTCCGATCCAGCACTGAAATCGATTCACCGCCCTGCACGATGCGAAGAAATTCGCTCAGCTTAGACTTGAGTTCAGCTATGCCAACCTGCTTCATGACTATATGTGACCATAGATGGTCATAAAAGGCAATCTGTGCAGGTAGTAGCGGTCTAACGAGGGGGCTCTGTCGATCGCCTTTGAGAGTAAGCATCTCCTCTGCCTCCAACGGACGAACAACGTTTTGCTGGCAGCCTTTGCCGAACAGGCGTCCTCCCTCGCGCGGCTGTATGCGACCTCATGCCTGCCGCCCTACACGTGGCTGGAGGGGAGAATGCGGCGCAGGCCTGCTACCCGCACCGTCGATGCGCGGGATATCCCGCTCGACCACCTTAGCTAGATCCCGCTGCGACGTAGCTGGCTTGTGTGGTTCGGGTGGCTATACCCCTCGTTCGTAATTCCACCGACAAGGCCGTCGGGACCTTCATCAAGGCGCGGGTTCAGGAGCTCGTACCGGCGTTGGTTGAGGTCCTCCTGGGCAAAGCGCGACCGCAATCAAGCCTTCCGCAGAAGGTGCTCGACAGCGGTGGAACTTGCCGGCTTCGATCGGACGTATCGGCGTACCCGCGGCCTCCTCAAGGCCCGAGGGAGATTCCCAGCTAATTTCCGCACGGGGAACCCTCGGTGTTGCGTCCCTGCGAGTGGGGTCCGCCGCGCGCAGTCACTGGGACAGGTGGGCCCGCTACGCCCCGTCGTATCGGTTAAGCTGACGGTTTGTGCAAGAGGCCGGCGGACCCCAACGGTCCCTGAGCGCTTGCGATGGGGAACGGAGTTCAAGGTAGATGGCCGAGCCGGGTAGAGCGGTATTCCTTAGCTACGCATCGCAGGACAGCGAAACGGCTCACCGCCTCGCCCAGGCGCTGCGCGCCGCCGGCATTGAGGTGTGGCTGGATACCGCGGAACTTCGCGGCGGCGACGTCTGGGATCAGAAGATCCAGCGGCAGATCAAAGAATGCGCGCTGTTCATTCCGGTCATTTCCCGCGCCACCGACGAACGCCGCGAAGGGTACTTTCGCCTCGAGTGGAAACTGGCCGTCGAGCGGATGCGTCTCTTGTCGGACCGCCTGGCATTCCTGCTCCCGGTCATCATCGACGACACCTCGGACCGCGAGGCCGATGTGCCGGATGCCTTTCGCAACGTGCAATGGACGCGCCTTCCCCAGGGCGAGGCATCGTCCGCCTTCGTCGGGCGCGTCAAGGGGTTGCTGGATTCGGCAAGTGCTCGCGCGGAACCGATGCGCCCCGTTGGCACGCCGTCGACGTCGCCCCCGCCCCTCATTTCACCGTCAAACCCCTCTCGAACGCCGGGAAAACTGTCGCCGGTATCCGTCGGACTTATCGCGGCCCTGGCCGCCGCGATTGCTTTCATCGCCTGGCAGCAATTCAAGGGCCCCAGGTCCAAGACACCTTCCGAAACGACTGACACGGCCGCTCCGATCGCGAGCAGGTCGACTCAAGCCGGCCCGGTTGTGCAATCGGTGGCCGTGCTGCCCTTCGTCAACGAGTCCTCTGACAAGGAACAGGAATACTTCGCCGACGGCCTCACCGAGACGATGATCGATCTGCTGTCCAAGGTGCCGGACCTGCACGTTGCCGCCCGTACCTCGTCCTTCTACTTCAAGGATAAGAGCGAGAAGCTGCCGGCGATCGCCAAGGAGCTCAACGTCGCCAACGTGCTGGAAGGTTCGGTTCGTAAGGCCGGCGATCGGCTGCGCATTACGGCGCAGCTTGTACAAGCCGACAACGGCTACCACCTTTGGTCGGAGACCTATGACCGGGACACAAAAGATGTTTTCAAGGTGCAGGACGAAATCTCGGCCGCAGTGGTTGCTGCCCTCAAGGTCAGACTCATAACTCCGGCCGCCGCTGCGGCCAACCGTGGCACCAGCAACCCGGAGGCATACAGCCAGTTGCTTCTCGCCAGACACTTCTCCCGGCTCAATACCCTTGATGGATACCGTCACGCACTCGAGTCCTTTAACCAGGCTCTGGCGCTGGATCCCCACTACGAGGTGGCGCGTGCTGGCGCGGCCTACATGCGGGCCGATATCGCTGACCTGACCGGTGACAGCGCGGGACTGAAAGAGGCGATCGACGAGTCTGAGGAGGCGGTGCGTCGCGCACCCAATCAGTCCTCGTCGTACCGCTACCGCGGCCTGGTGCGATCCACCTGGCTGTGGGACTTCGCAGCTGCCAAGGCGGACTACGCGAAAGCGATTGACCTTGATCCCACGGAGCCATTCAACTACCTGGACTATGGGGTCGTAATGGCCTTGCAGGGGCAATTCCAGGCCGCGATTGACACGACCCGGAAGGCGCTCGATCTCGACCCCTTAGCGACGGATGCGCTGGGAAACATCGGGCAATATCAACTTGCGCTGCGGGACTGGGCCGGGGCTGAAGCGACGTTCATGCGCGTGCTGCAAATCGCGCCGGGAAATGACACTGTACTAGGTACCAGCACCAACCCGGGCATGGCAGCGCTGCGACTCCTGCAAGGGAGACCCGCGGAGGCGCTCGTCTTCTGCCAGCAGGTAAGCGACGAACGCGTCAAGGCACCCTGTCTCGCGCAGGCCGAGTATTCTGCGGGGCACAAGGCGGAGGCCGAAGCCGCGCTCGCTCAGCTGTTGAAGGGCGGAGCAGCGAACAACACATATGCCATTGCGCAAACGTACGCCTGGCGCGGTGAGCCGGACAAGGCGTTCGAGTGGTTCGACAAGGCTGTTGCCCTGCGCGACGGCGGGATGGGGCAATTGCTTGCGGACCGTCAGCTTGATTCGTTGCACCAGGACCCGCGCTGGAAGGCACTGCTGAAGAAAGTCGGATTGCCGAGTTAAGGCGGCCGCGTAACTAGCCTCTCAATCACATCAGGCGGCAGCCAGTCCGTCGGACTTCAATCGCTTCCCCCAACGGACGGGCAGACCGATAGGTCGGCCGGTAAGTCCCTGAGGCTGAAGCCTCTTCAAGTATTGCAGTGCACATCTGGTGCAGTAGCGGGCGCGACCTGGATGCGCAGGTCTGGCGTCTCGTCTGCAAGCTCCCGTACCGGGAGAGCCACTAAGACCGTGTCGATCGCCCTTTGAGCCAGTGGCTCCGCGCCCATCAGCGCGGTCTGTCTGCCGACATTGCCAACATCGGTCATCGCCGCACTGATGGCATCCAGATCTTCGACGCGGCCCAGGCTCGCCCTGGCGCGCGCCTCGTGCTCCAGATGATCGAGGAAGTCGCGGATGGTCTGCTCGTGCCCGGACAGCGTGTTGTCGGCATCCGACTCCGACATTTTGCCTGCGCGATAGAGCGCACATACCGAGCGTATCTCCTGGAGTGCCAAAGCCACCTGCGCCTGAACTTCTCCCGATACAACCGTAAAGGCGGGCTTGCCGTCCACCGGCTGAAAGGGCTTGAGCTTCGCATCGATCCAGGCATCGTCGCGGGCCAGATCACCGGATTTGTAGCCTGCTATCACGCAGCCGGTCACCATCACCTGGGACTGCCACGCCGAAGCCGTCTCGCCGGCAAGAAAGCAGGTGACGGCGAGAACTACGGTGGCGAGATCGCGACGCAGATTCCGCCGAATGGTGATCATTGCACGACCATACACCGCTCTCGGCGCGAGGGAGAGACGCCGCTCCAACAGCATCGGAAGTCAGTCGATCCTGGGGGCAGTTCCCGGCTGCGCCCCGCGTCCTGCGAAGCGTTCCACGTCTCGATTGACAGATTGATGTTATGCCAGTGGTTACATGGAATGTTTCATCGCAGGTGGCGGGGCGGATGATCCGTCAGACCAGGCGCGGACCGGGATGAAAAGTACCGTAGACTCGATGGACGAACTCTCCTGCCCCATGATCGGAGAGCCTACTTTATTGGCGCCCCACAGCTCGAGCTGTCCGTGCGGGACGAAGAGCATGACGTGCGGAAGCCACGGGCCTGCGGCCGAGTCCCCAAGGTAGCCGTCCTTGGACATCATGAAGGAGAACGCTCCGGCTTCGGGGGGCGCGAAAAGGTGGGCGGCCACTGCCTGGGTCGTCTTCTCGATGAGCTGCTCACGCGTAGCGCCGGACAGCACCCACTCCGTTCGCTTCAGATACTCCGGTAGCTCAGAGCGCGCGGCGACTGAGTTGAAACAATTCGGCCCGCGAAGACGCGGATTCCAGAAGTCAGGATCGTCGAAACCGGCGGCCCAGGAGCGCTGGACAAAGCAGACGAAACCGTTCTTTCCGGTCACGGCTGACTCGTATCCGTGGGCGCTCAGTACAAGTATCTGAGCGTCGCCGGAGATCGACGGCGGTGCGGCGCTGCGTGCGAGGGCGATCTCATCTGTCCGGTTGGCAATGAGATATTGCTCAGCTGGAGCCATCGCTGGATAGGCGGTCTTGCCGGGCGTCTGGGCGTAACCCGGGCCGTAGCCGCAGATCGCAAGAACTATCGAGATGGCGACGCGCGAAGCGCTACCTGGAATCCTCATTTTCCTCTCCTCAGATGTTTCGCAAATCTCCGCTGTACGTCCTATGACGAATGAGTGGACGGGAAATCGACAGGCTGTCGCGGGAACACTCAAAGCCGACCGCTACATTGGCGGGCGGGTTCCAACGGATGGGCGAACTGTTGGTGTCGCGCGGCAGCCCTTTGGTCACAAGAGGTTAGGACGTCGTAACCGAAGTTATCCCAGTTTCGGTGCACCGCCTGGAACGCGAGTGCCTCGGCTAGGCCGCTGTTGGCGTCAGCCTGATTCCAATGTCTTTCAAGAAGAGACTCAATCGCGAGATCGCTCCGATTTGTAGTCGTAACCCGTCTCCCATTCCAGCTTGCCCATAAGCTCGATCAGACGCTTCTGCCTGCGCCGGGCCACAAACTCTTCAAGCGCCTTCGTGACGGCGGCCTTCTTCGTTCGCTCACCGCTAACCTTGAACGCCTGCTCGATGAGATCGGGGTCGAGCGACAGATTGGTAGACATGTGCGTACCTCCACACGCCACTCTACACCGCGACGCATCAGTGTAGGGCTGTGGGCACGCCAGCTTCCTGCAGAAATTGAGCCGTGGGCTAACCTATATCCAAGGATTGAGGATGGATTTTAGGGCAGTTTGAAAGTCCCGCGCATTACGTGTCACAAGCGTAAGTCCATGTACGAGTGCGGTGGCGGCGATCATGGCATCCATTGCATGTATAGAGCGTCCCCGGGACTCCTGGCGCGCGGTAACTCGGCCCCATTCATCACACACCGGTCCATCAATCAAGATGATTCGTTGTTCAAAGCGCCTTGGGAGTTCACCCTGCAGCCACTCATCTAGCTCGCGCCGGCGCTTTCCCTGAGGTAGCCGTTCGATCCCGTAGCGCAGTTCGGCAATGGTTACGACACTCAAGAAGACGTGACTCTCTTCAGCTTGTGAGAGCCACTGCATCACACCGGAATTCGGCCGAGGCTTAGTCCACTCGGAAACTACGTTCGTGTCGAGAAGGAAGCTCACAGGTCCGTCGAGCGCAACCGGTCTCTCGATCGACGGACTTTCAACCTGGAACCCCGCAACGGGGAGGCTGCAAAAAAGTCCGATAGCGTGCCCGGCGGACTCGTTCTGCGCTCCCACTCAGCAGCATCGACCACCACGACCGTGCGGCGGCCATTCTTAGTGATGGTTTGTGGCCCGCGCTTCTGGGCCTCATCGATTACTTGGCTGAATTTCGCCTTGGCTTCAGCGACCGTCCAAAGATCAGTATCCAAAGGCATCCTCCTAGCAGCTAGTCATGATAGTCATAGTAGTCAGCAAGACGTAATTTCGCAACGGGTATGCGGGGGTTGGGTCGGGGCCAACGGACAGGCAATCTGTTGGCATGCATCTGAAGCGCTTGATTAGACCCAACTGGGACGCAAATTGACGCACTTGCGGTGCAGCGCTGATCTCCCGTCCCTCGTAACCAGCCGGCCCATAGCGATGGGCGGCTAAGAAACGCGTCGTCGGGGAAGGTCGCAGCTGCTGTGTGCCTATCCCGCCGGCTTCTCGCCAAGGAGCTTGACCGCTGCCTGGTACAGCCGCCCGCGCAAAAGATAGCGGTCACTGGCCCGGGCCACGTAGCGCACGGCAATCTCCACGCCCCCGACCGCCGGACGCACTGTGATCCCCGGCTTGGCCGAAAGCGTCGTTCCGCGGGTGCCGTGCGAGGCAGCCTGCCACTCCTGCTCGGCCTCGCGCGCATTCCCGGCGGTCGCCTCGGTGGCCTCTTTCTGCAGAGCATTGGCAATCGCTTCGGGGTCATGTCCTGCAGGCACGACGACCGTAAGCTCATCCCACAGCCACTGGCCGGTGGTGGAGAAATTGAAGTAGTGACCCTCGATCGCGAAGCTGTTCGTGAAGGTCACGCGCCTTCCAGTGGGGTGCCCTTCGTCGGTCCAGTTGCCGGTTTCATGCAGCACGGTATGAAACACGCTGAGCTCGACGACCTCGCCGCTTACTCCGTTGATCTCCACCCAGTCACCGATGCGGATTCCGTTCTTGCCCATCAGCACGAACCAGCCAATGAACGCAACGATGAAGTCTTTCAGTGCAACCGTGAGGCCGGCGCCGGCCAGTCCCAGCATGGTGCCAAGTTGACCCGGTAGGCCGATCAGCATGAACAGGATCACAAGCACCGCGACGACCTGCAGGCCGACCCCGATGATGCTGCGCAATGTGGCGTATTGGCGCCGGTCGATACTGTGGGCGCGCCCGAGCAGGCGGATAACCGACCGGTCGGCGAACAACAGCAGTAGCAGGGACGCGACCACGACCGTGGCCCCGGTCAGCCACTGACTGAGCACCTCACGCTGCTGGGCGGCGACTACGTCGCCCCAGCTGCGGTAGACATCAGAGAGTTTCTTGCGCGCGGCTATGCGCTTGTCGCGCACCATGAGGATGCGCTGGTCTATGGCAAACTGGCGGGTGAGGCTGAGCTTACTGTCAGCTGCCGTGCCCCCTGCCGTGCCGGCGGCGGGGGAGGGCGGCGGATTTTCGGCCGTCGTCCTTCCGGCTGGCGCGTTGCTTCCCAGGTCTGCCAATTGCTTCTGGACCCTGGCGAAGTCGGCCGCGACCTCCTGACGTTGCACGGCCAGTTTCGCGGCGCCCTGGGCGACCGCTTCAGCTGCGTCCGCGAGTGCCTCGCGCTTGCGGCGAAGCCCCAGCCATTGGCGTACTTGCGCCACCATTCCATGCAGGGACGAAAGGGCACTCGCCGAGGCGGAGGGTAGCGGGGCGGGCGGTGCGGTATCACGCTCCGCCGCGAGGTGCTCTTCCTGGGCGTTCTGGATGCGCTGGTGGACGTTGCCGCCCGCGGCCATCAAGTCGTCGTTGGCCTCCTCGATCTCGTCTTTCTCGATCTCGATCCGCGACCCCACCAGATCGAGCTGATCCTGAAGATCCGGTTTCTCCGCCTCGCTCGCCTTCCCCATCCGTCCGGCCAGGTCCCCGAGGATCTGCGTGTCGCTATCCAGGCTGCGCTGTGCGTCGGTGACCCGTGCCTGCAGCTGCAATGCTTCGGGGCTGAGGACCGGCGGATGTGCCTGGATCGCGTGCAGTGCGCCCATAAAGGCGAGATCCAGCTCGTGGTTGGCGGCCTGCACCGCCGCCTGTGCGAACGGCTGTTCCTCGGGAGTGTCGGCAAGTCTCGCCAAGCGCTGCGCGTCGCGCAGCGCGCTCTCGTCGATGACCGGTATGTGGCTATTGCTGACGCCCGGCTGGCTTTGGGGGGGTGCGGTCGGCTCTCGGGCGCTCCAGCGGGCGTAGAGGGCGACGACTAGAAACAGCGCCAGTACCGTGGCGCATATCTTTTGCAGGGTGTTCATGGACTTATCATGCCATGGACCCGCCCGCTCGCGGGATGCCGTGGCGCTCGGGAGCGCTCGCGTGCCAGAGGGTCGGCCGGGCAGGTTTGCCATTGATCCGTCGCAGCAGGGAAGCTACGCGTAAGCCAGGAGGATCGCGGGAGGGTGCAGCGGCTTGCAGCGGCCCTGTTGCTGCTATGGCCGCACTCTCAGGCCATCACTGGCAAACCCGACTGGTCCCGAGAACTGGGTCGCAATTGACTGGGTCACTGAAGCGCGACCTTGGTCTACTGCAGGTGACAGGTGACTCAAGAGGAGCGCCTTGACGTGCGCGCGTGCAGCCAGGGCGCCGATCTCAACGGGCGGGGAGTGCAGGGAATACAGCACTTCCGGCGACTGGGGACGATCGAGGACGACCTGGTCGAATACGAGCAGGTCCGCGTCACGCGAGATGCGCGCAAGGGCAGCCAGACCGCCGGGATCTACATCTCCACTGAAGACGACGCTGCGCCCGCGGTAGTCAATGCGGTAAATGATGCTTGGCGCATCGCCGTGGTGGCCCGCGATGGCGCTGATCTTCACATTCCCCCGCGTCTGGACCACCGCGGGGTCCTTGCCGGTCCCAGGCGACGGAAGGTCGGTCGTGCTGAAAGTGATGGGAGCAGAAAAGTCCCTGAGGTAGGCGAAGGCACCGTCAGCGGCGAAGAGCAGGTTCATGAAGCGGCTCGTGGAAGGAAATGCCGGCTGACCTTGCCGCGCCGGGCGCCCGGCCGGGCCAAACACATCGAAGTGAATGGGTCCGCTGCCTGAGACGGCACGTGCCTTGATGATGCCGGGCAACTCGGCAGCGTGGTCGACGTGCAGGTGGGTCAGAAGTATGGTGTCGAGCGAATCCAGTGGCACCCGTGCCTCGCCAAGACGAGCGAAGGCGCCCGGGCCGGCGTCTATGAGGATGCGCGGCTCTCCGGCAATCAGGACGAGATAGCTTGAGGACGCGCGACCGGTAGCCCCCGGCCCTCCGGAACCCAGAACGATCAGCTGCATCGGGAGCTCAGCATTGCTCTGTGCGGAGTCGCTCTGCGCACCTACGCTGAACGGCGCTGCGGCGATGGCAAGCGCTGCAAGCATTCGCCGCAAAAGCCTGATCAGCCGAGGCGTCCGGGGGGCTTTCCCGGGGACGATGCTTGCGGTGGTCAATCCGCTACTCCTGAGCTCGAGCCTCGGCACAGTTCAACGCAGAGTCTATTCTGATTGATAGAGGAGGGCTGAGATACGGCATGACTTTGAGATGCAAGGGCGGCCTGTTACCACCCCTCTAACGGATGGTGTCTGCCGAATCTTGTTAATTGGCGGCGTTCGTCGTCAGGCTGTGTGAATCGTAAGCGAGCCGCGGCCACGTCAGGGTAGAAGCAGTTCATACACTGTGCCGGAACCAGTGCTGAAATTACCGGTTGTGCCGTACACATTACCCGCGCTGTCCATGGACAGTCCGTTGACGGGTAGCGCCTGGCTGCTGTCGCCGAGGAAGTTGTACTGGACAGCATGAGTGCCCGAGGCTGTAAGCTTGTACAACGTCCCGCATCCATTATTACAGTTGGCGCTACCACCGCCGCTGCTGGTTGTGCCGTACATGTTCCCCGCGCCGTCAATGACCAGGCCGCCATTGGGACCCGCACCGTCGCCCCCGCCAGTAAAGCTGTACAGGACCGAGTAGGAGCCGTCTGCGGCGGAAAGTTTGTATATGGAGCCACCGCGGTTGCCTCCACCTCCCGGTGTTGTGCCGTACAGGTTGCCTGCGCCGTCGAGGGCGACCGGTCCTGGGGCGCCCACGTCGGTGCCGGCGAACATGTGGATGATTGATTCGGCGTAGCCACCGCTCTGCAGCGGCGAGAGCTTGAAAATCGTACCGCATCCGCCAGTGCAGTCGACGCTGCTTCCGCCGCTCGTCGTTATCCCGTAGAGATTTCCTGCACGGTCTACCGTCACGCCACCAGACGGGTGCGCTCCGTCTACGCCGGCGGCGAAGTCATATAGGGTCGATTCACTGTAGGCACCGCCCCCGGATGGGGTCAGCTTGAATACGAAACCAGCCCCATTCGCGCCGTACTGGCTGGACATTCCGTACAGATTTCCCGAGCTGTCCATCGCGATGCCGCCGGACATGGTGCTGCCCGTGCCGTAAAGGCCGCCGAAATTGACCAGCACTGTCTGCGCGTACGTGCCGTCGGCTGCGGGCGTGAGCTTGAACACCGCCGACTGAGTTGAGCCGTACAGATTGCCGTAGGTATCCAGGATGACGCCGCCGAAGGCACCGCCGGGCGTGCCTATTACCATCTGGGAATAGGTACCACCCGCAGTCGGGCCGAGCTTGAAGACGCTGCCGTATACCGTGCCATAGACGTTTCCAGCGCTGTCCGAGACTACGGTGCCGTTCGGAGGCCCGTTGTCACCCGCAGTCGTATCCAAAGTGATCTCGGTATTACAACCGACTCGAACATTGGTGACTGCACCAGACGAAATGTACGAGGTACCGTTGTTCACCACGCAGAACTGTTGGCTCCCCTGATCCGGCTGGGCAACGATTGATACGGCGTAGTTGCCGCCGTAGGTTAGTCGTGTCGCAAAGGTAAAGGAGCCGTCGGCCGAAAGGGTCAGTGAGTCCGTGCCATTGTTCTGAACAGTGACGTGTTGGCCGCTGGCGAGTCCGACGAGAGTCCCTGAAATACTGTAGGTATAGGCCGTGCACGTCACGGCTATGTTATTGACGTTGCCCCCGGCGACGGTTCCGGAACCATTGGCAACCACGCACGTGCCCCAGGGAAGCGGGTCGGCGACCGTAACGCTGTAGCTGCCACCGCTCGGTAGCTGTTCGCCGAAGGTAAACGCACCGTTGGCTGAGATGACCAGTACATGGTTGCCATTCTGGAGATTCAGCTGCTGGCCACTTGGGAGCCCTGCAAGGCTGCCGCCGACCGTGTAGATAGTGTTCGATCCACTGCCGCCACCACCACCTCCGCCGCCGCAGGCAAACAGTGCGCATGGAAGACACAGGAGCAAAGCCAGACGATAGAGGCCTACCAAGGTTCCTCCGGAGCGAAATATGAAATTAGACAAGGATCCTGAGGCGAAATCGAGGCGGCGGCGCGCCAGCCGCGGCGATTCAACATGAGAGCTCTATGTGCTTCTAATGCTCTGTGCGCAACCTTAGCTTAGGCAAGAAGCTAACTTCGATCAATCCTAGCTTGTTGGTGCATCCACGGATGCAGGCCCTGCCACTTGGCTTGGCACGGCCACAGATCCCTGCTCTGCTCGGCTCGCAGCTAGCTCGCGAGGATTTGACTCATTCCAACTTGGAAGTACTGGCGCGGCGTTATCAGCGTTGCTCATTGTTGAAAGTCGGCGCAAAGTCGGTCATGTGCTGCGATGGCGCTCTCGGTTTGATAGGTCTATGGATAACAAGAAGCAAATCACGCTATCGACAGTGGTGAAGACCATCTGGGCGGCGTGCATCGCCGGTTTGCTGGCCGGCACGGCTGGTGCCGCAGTGCCAGTGCACGTCATCAGGAATGACTTCAAAGCGATGATTCGCGCCGGGGCACGCTCGCCGGATCAGTTCGCCGTGCCGGTCCCGCACAGCGTGTCGATCAAAAGCGGGGGCGCTTGGACGGCTGAAAAAGGCCGCGCTGTGTGGCAGTACGCGGTACAGGTGCCCAGTGCCGTTTCCATGTCGTTTCACGCGACTGCCGCCTTCCCCAAAGGGGCGATGCTGACGGTTCGCGGAGCGCGGACTACAGTCGCATACGCGGCTGCCGACCTGCACCTTGGACAAATCTGGAGCCGCATCCAGCCAGGGGACGCACTCGAGTTCAGGCTTTCCGTTCCTGCTGGACGGCGCGGCGACTTGCGATTCTCCTTAACGAGTGTGCAGGCAGGCTACCGGTCCATTGGGGCGGGAGTGCCCGATCATCCGTATTTCCGGGCCCTGAGGGACTCGCAGGCCCAATCGACCGGCAATTCTTCTTGCGTGACTAATTACGAGTGCTCCGTCACCGCTGCGAACACCCCGATCGCTGCGGCGACCGCCGCCATAGTGGTTCAAAACCTCTACCAGTGCACCGGCACCCTGATCAACAACGTCGCAGCAGACAACACGCCCTACATGTTGACGGCGCGGCACTGCCAAACCGGACAACTCGGGGGCGGCAACCCTGGAATAGCGTCAGCGACCACGGTCTATTGGAATGCGAGCTCAGCGTGCGGAAGCGCATTGGGATCCCTTTACGACAGCAGCGTGCCATCGCAGACGGGCGCGAGTACGGTCGTTGAGCAGCAGGACGCGTGGCTGATAAAGCTGGACAGCAACCCGATCGTTTCGACGGCGCAACTCGCGGGCTTCGATGCTTCCGGCGCGGCGGTCAACGGGGGTTACACGATCCAGCACGCGGAAGGTTACGACAAGCAGATCACCACGTGGTTCGGGCAGGCTGCCCCGCTACAGCAGAGCGACGTGCTCGGCGTGGTCTACTTGTCCAACTTTCTTGAAACCGTCAATAGCATCGGGAACATTGGGCCTGGCGCCTCGGGTAGCGCTCTGGTTGACCAGAACAATAGGTTGGTGGGTTCACTGTCGTTGGGTCGCAGGACCTCTGATCCGTCCGGATACGGCGCGTGCCCGGCCGCCAGTCCCGCCGCTCCGAATGGAGCAAACGGTGTTGCCGACTTCACCGCTCTTGCGGCGGTGTGGAATTCAACGGCAGATAGCACCAGCACGACCGGCGGCATCACGCTGAAGGCAGTGCTGGACCCGGCCGGGACGGGCACGCAAGTGACATCAAGCCTGCCGGTTCTGCCGCTGGCTTTCGCCGCATCCACCGAGGCACTGACGATCGGTAACACGACGAATCTTACGTGGAATGCGGCGGGCGCCACGGCGTGTACGGCCAGCGGCGGGGCCTCTGGTGACGGCTGGGGCGGGACGCTGCCCGCCACTGGCAATCAGGACATCGTCGAGACACAGCCGACCCTCGTCACGTACTTGATCAGCTGCGCCTATTCCGGCGGCCACGCTGCGAAGGCCTCGACCAGCGTCGCCTGGTCAGAACCTACCCCGATACTTCAGTTCTACGGCCCCACCCAGGTGTGGACGTCCGCTCCCCTGGCTCTCGCCTGGTCTTCGAACGTTGGCCCGTGCGCAGTATCCGGCGGCGGTCTGACGGCCTCGAATCTCGCCACCACAGGTTCGCTGACGACGACGCAGAGCGCAGCCGGTTTTGTGGAATACACCCTCACGTGTGGCCCGGAAGGCCACGCGGACTCCAGTCCACTGGATGTGTACTACGTGACTCCCAGCCTGACCCTCACCCCCAATGGCACTGACCGGCGTATGGGGGAGGCCTTCGTCTTGACATGGAACACAGCGGCTACCAGCTGTACACCGTCGGGCGGGGCGCCAAATGATGGGTGGTCCAACACCGAGTTCCTTGGCTCGTTCATCTACCCAGGCGGAACGGCATATCTGCAGGTTGCGGACCCGGGAACCTATACGTATACGTTGACCTGCACTGCAGGACCCAGTTCGGTGCAGCAGAGTGCGACCATTACGTTTGAGAACAACGATCCCTACGCAACCGTGCATCTGAACAAGAGCAGCCTCACGTTCACCGGGACGCCCGCAGATTTGGTAAGCGCGGACTGGAACTCGAATCTGACCTACTGCAGCTTGGTCACCGGCGCAAACGCCACTGTGGGGTACGACTCCGGCGTCGCGCAGGGAACAGCGACCATAGCGCCCAATCAGTCGGGCACGGTGCAGGTCACAGTGAACTGCTACCCGGCGGCCCAAGGGGTGGCGTCGACCGCGAGTGCGACCTTCACTGTGTTGCCGCCGGCTGCGCCCACGGAAGCGATCACTTTCTCTCCGGCGATGCCATCAGCAGGCCAGTCGGTGAAGGTGACTTGGTCCAGCACCGACTCCACCGGGTGCGGGCAACTGGGTGGCCTGCCCGCCGGAAACTGGGGGTTCGAGGGTGAGGATGTCGCGTCAAACGGCTCTGAGACAGAGCCGGCCGAGTCTATGGTCGCGGGAACCTACACGTACACCCTGACCTGCAACAGCCCCGATCCGAACGTTGGCGCAACGACGACCAACGCCATTCTCACGGTCGGTCCCCCTGCCGTTGCCGAGACCTTGACGGCGAGTCCCACGACGGTTGTCGCCGGCAGCTCGTTCACGCTTTCATGGACGTCCCAGAACGCCAGCAGCTGCAGCGCTGGGGGCGGCGGTGCCGATGGAAAGAACTGGTCTGGCTCGTTGAGCCTCAATTCGACAACCACGATCAAGTCCGCCGTTGTCGGGACTTTCACCTACATCATTAGCTGCAGCAGCGGAGGGCAGTCGACTTCGGCTTCAGCAGACGTGACGGTCACGGCGGGAAGCGGGGGCGACAGCAGTAGTTCGTCGGGCGGGGGTGGCGGCGGAGGGCTCGGCGCCGGAGATCTCGCTGTGCTGGCAATTTTGGGTGCACTGAGGCTGATAGCAGTCCGGTCCCGGTGGGGGGCAGGTACGAGTGCCAGCTCGATAGGGGCCGTCGGCCTGACGTCGAGCTGAGAGTTCCGTCTGCATACTCGGTAGGGTTGTCAGAATATTCAACACGTGCCGATACTCAAACTAGCAATGCCGCGTATGAGGTGGATGTACTGCGTGCTCCTGACGTCAGGAATTGCGTCCTGTGGGGGATCATCAGCACCTTCGTCGTTCACGATAGGCGGGACGGTCTCGGGCCTGGCGCCCGGGAATTCCGTTGTATTACAGAACAACGGCGCTGATTCCCTGACTCTTACCTCAAGCTCCAGCTTCAAATTTCCAGTGGCCGTTGCAGGAACGGAGAGCTACCACGTCACGGTCGCGACGCAGCCGGCGGGGCAGAATTGTTTGGAGAACTATTCACAGGGTGATGACTTGGTTGCCGATGTCACGAACGTCATCATTGAATGCCGAACCACTGAGACGCTGTGGAACTTCGGTGTCGGGTTAGACGGTGCTATTCCGCTCACCTCGCTTATCCAGGGGGCCGACGGCGCGCTTTATGGCACCACGAGCCAGGGTGGCGGTGGCAACGGATTTGGGGGGACTTCAGGGTACGGAGCAGTGTTCCGGATCACTTTGGACGGACACGAAAGCGTGCTGTGGAATTTCGCGTCGGGTGCAGATGGGGCTATCCCAGTCGGAGCGCTGGTTATTGGAGCCGACGGAAGCTTTTACGGCACTACCTGCAGGGGAGGTGCGAATGGACTCGGGGTCGTTTACAAAATCACCTCCGCAGGCGTTGAGTCAATACTCTGGAACTTCGGCGCTGGATCCGACGGCGCATGTCCTGAAGCGGGACTGACGCTCGGCAGCGATGGCAGCTTCTACGGCACAACGAATGACGGCGGCTCTGCCGGATACGGAACGGTCTTCAAGCTCACTTCATCCGGTGTGGAGACTGTTCTGTGGAGTTTCGGCGCAACTGATGATGATGGTAGAAATCCCCAAGCGGCGCTGCTGGAGGCATCCAACGGCATGCTATTTTGGCACGACCATATACGGAGGCCATGAGGGTGGTGGAACCGTGTTCTCGATCACGTCGGCAGGAACCGAGACCGTATTGTGGAGATTCGGTTCATCCGTGGGACGCATAGACGGGTTGCATCCCAGCGTGAAATTGGTCGAGGGCGCGGATGGGGATCTCTACGGCACTACTGCCAATGGCGGTAATCCACCGCAAGGAGGCGGAGCCGGCACGGTATTTCGACTCTCAAAGAGCATTGATCAGTCGACCGGGCAGTCGGATGAGTCCGTGTTTTGGGCATTTGGCGACAGTGGGTACTGGGATGGCGAAGGTCCCGCGGGTTTGATGATGGGGCGAGACGGCAACTTCTATGGCACGACTTTTAGAGGTGGCCAGGAGGATCGCGGCGCCGCCTTCAAGATCACGCCCGCAGGGGTCGAGAGCGTGATCTGGAGTTCAATTTCCGCCGGAATAATTGCCCCCTGGGGGGCGCTACTGCAGGCCAGTGACGGGAACTTCTACGGAGCATCTGAGGCCGGCGGTGTGAATGGCTACGGAGGCGTGTTCCGCCTGAATCAGTGAACTGCTTGTCGTGCCGAGAGGCCTTTCACGTCATGCGATGCAAAAGCAGTAAGATTGGCGCAGCACCAGTCACTCTTGACCTTCATGGCGTGACATATGAAGAAACTCAAACATGAAGCGGAGCTGTTCAAGGCGGCCCTGCTCACCGGGATTCAATATGCCGAGGGCCGCAAGGCGGCCGAATTCGAGGCTACCGACTCGGCAAGTGAAAAGGCGTTGTACATCTATCGCTTACTTGTTCACGACAAAGTCATTGCACCAATGCCAGAGGACCAGGTGAGCGAGAAGACGATCCGGCACCGTCTGGCGACCTGGTATGCGCATCAACTGCCCGACGGACATCCGTTGTTGCAGTAGAAGCGTCTGTCCCCCGATAGGGACCCCCCCCCGATTCGTAGGGACGGCCGTCCTTGCTTGACTGTTCAGGCCGAGGTCCCGCTCTTGCTGGCGGGCCGGTGCGGCTGCGTCCCGCAGCACTGGACATATGCCAGTACAGCGCCCATTCTTTCGTTGCGCGATCTTCAGATGCGACCGGTTCTGCGAGTCTCCAGTGGCTCTGTCGGGCACCTCTTAAGACCGGGCGGTGATAAAGGCAAACCCGTTCGAAAGGCGGGCACGCAAAGCTACCGGTCTAAGGGCGTACAGCCTAGGACAGCGGGGTTGCCACTCCACTTCACTGTGGGAGCGTGCAAGCTCGCTCGCCTTGGATTTCGCGCTCCTCCGACCGTGACTCGAAACATCTGCTCAGGGAGAGCTTATGAAGTCGATACCGGTTGAGCCCAATGGGCCATCAAACTTCCATCCAGATCATGGGCCGAACGCTGGAACAGAGCGCTTCATGCTCACGCTGTGCCAGCTGGCCGCAGCTGTTCCCATCCGGCCGCCCCGCGCGCCGCATCTGAAGCCCTACACCTTCTTCATGAGCCGCACGTATCAACCAGACGGCAACGAACGACTGTATCTCCACATGGGCTACTTCAGGACCCTGGCGGAGGCACAAAGGTGGGCCGAAACCGTGCGGGGGAACTATCCACACGCGTTCGCACATGTCGCGCCCGCCGTGCTGTTCCAGGCCGCGGGACCCCAGGCGCCCTCCCTGTTGACCGGCGCGTTTCAACAGGTAGCTGCGCGCAACGGTGATTCCGCTGCGGTCGCAGGTGAGACGCTATCCGACACGGCGGTCATGAGGATTCTGGAGACACGCGATGCTGCTCCGGCCGAAGATGATGCGCACGACAGAAGCATCGACCAGATCGCGTTGCTTCGTCCTGAAGACACAGGAGTCAGGCGGGCGCTGAAGGAGGCTGTCGTACAGGGCGAATCGGTTTCATACGCCGTGCAGCTGCACTGGTCGACGCACCCGATCGACCTCGGCCGGGTGCGGCCGCTGGCGATCTTCAAGTTACATACGCTCTATTGCACGGAAACGCGCCGCAGGGGTCAGGCCCGCTACTTTCTTCGCCTGGGCTTCTTCGCGGACCCGATGTCGGCAAAGCTGGTCGCTGTGCAGTTACTCCCGATATTCCCACCTGCCGCGGTGGTGCCGGTTGTCGAGCCGGAGATCACGCTCGCGCGCGAGGCCGCTTCTGCCGGCTCTGCGATCCCCAGCCTCCTGGATCAATCAGCCGCTCCAGAGACTGATTCTCAGGACAATGCGTGGTCATCGGCACACGGAAGAGTTGTCGAGGACGCACCGCGACGCGCTACCGGCGGTGCCGGAACCGCCGCAAGGCCCCGCAAGCCGGTTGCGGCGCGGGAAATGCGCATGGAAGCGGACCCGCTAAGCGAAAGCGGTGTGCGGCATCTGAAGGTGGAGGTGCAGGAACAGTTGTCGGGCCGCTGGAGGATCGTGCGCTTGGAGGGCGCGTCTACGGATGGCGAGCGACCCAATGCCTGATGTGGGCACTACTGGGACTGGCGGGGAGCGGGTCATCCGCTGGCGTGCTGCGCGCTGACTCGCGCCGCACGAGGATGCTGTCACCGCACATGTCGCTGGGCGTATGCGTGACCGCTGCGCCTTACCTGCCTTACGAACCGGCCCGCACCAGGTCCTGCGGTGTGTCGATATCCAGCACCGCCGCGGGCATCGGCACACGCAGCAGTTCGGCGGCCTCGTCGCGCAGCAGCTGGCGGGCGCCTGCATCACCGCGAAGCCCCGTCAGGTCCTGGAAACTGCGCCGCGGGAAGATCGCTGGCACCCCGACCGTCTCCTGGTAGGCAGCTGCGGCGACGCGCCCGGGACAGTCGCGCCAGGCACTGACAAGGTTGCCAAGGTCGGCCCCGGTCACCAACGGCTGGTCCGCGAGCGCAATCAGTACGGCGGCAGCCGCGGCGGGCACGTGGGCCAACCCCGCGCGGATCGAACTGGCGATGCCCTCGCGCCAGTGCGGGTTGATGACGAGGGTGCCTTCGAAGTCACCGACCTCGGCGCACAGGGCCGGCGCGTGCGCCCCCAGCACCACAATCACCCGACCCGGTGTGGTGCGGCTCACATTCGCAAGGGTGATGCGCAGCATCGTGCTTCCTGCGATGCGGGCCAGTTGCTTGGGCGAGCCGAAGCGGCTCGAAGCCCCTGCAGCCAGCAGGATCGAATGGATCGAACCGGAGTCCCCTGCGGCATGCGCGGCCAGTGGGATCACCGACTTCAGCAGGATGCCATCGCGGTCTGCGCCAGACGTGCGCGGATCGTGGCGCTCGAGGGCCCAAGCGGCACCACCGCGTGCAGGTGGGCGTGCACTTCGGCGACGATGGCGAGCGCGATGGATTCTGGACCGCGTCCGCCGATCTGCAGGCCAACCGGTGCGCGCAGCCGGCCCCGCAGCGAACTCGTGAGATCGGTCCCCAGCGCGTCGAGCAGCCGGTCGCGGCGCGAGACCGGTCCCAGCAGACCGATGTACTCGAGCTCGCTGGCGGCCAGGGCCTGCAGGTACGCCGCGTCGGATTCCAAGTGATGGCTCATCACCACGGCGGCGTCAAACTCCGCCAGGTCCAGCGCCTGCGCAAGTTGGCCCACCCGTGCATGCACTACCCTCACCGCGCCCGGGAAGCGAGCCGGATCGGCGTAGGCCGGTCGATGATCGACCACAGTGACCCTCCAGCCCAGTCGGATCGCGAAGTCCACCAAAGGCACACTGTCCGGGCCGCCGCCCAGCAGCACTATCCGCGGCGGCAGCACCAGTGGAATGGTAACTAGCTCGAAGTCGCGCGACACGGGACGCAGCCACCGGCTCAGCCCGTCGTCGAGGGAGCGGGCGAGCACGTCGCGGACATCGGCCGACTGCAGCGCCGGCGGCCCTGCGGAGCCGTGCGGCAATACGACGGTCCCGGGGGCAATACTCTCCGAGATGCACACGATGCCCGCGCAGGCGGCTCGGTGCTCATGGTAGGCACTGGCGAAATAGCTCAACGGCTGCCATTGGTTCTGCGGCCCGACCCGCATCAGCATGATGCGCAGCGTCCCGCCGCACCCGAGTCCAAGCCCCCACGGGCGCTCCTGCGTATCGTTCAGGTCGTACTGCACCAAGCGCGCCTGGCCACTGGAGATAACCTGCTGCGAATGCTCGCCAAGGTCCCCCTCGAGGCAGCCGCCAGAGATCATTCCGGCGTGCCTTCCGTCGTGGGCAAAGGCGATCAGCGCTCCTTCCTTGGCATAGGTGGATCCGCTGGCGCGAACGACGACACCCAGGCCGAGCGCACGCCCGGCTGCACGTTCCCGGTCGAACAGGGACAACAGCGAGCCAAACGACGTGTTCATGGTCCGGAGGGCATCAAGGTGGGCAGCTCCTGGGTGCTCATCAGCGCGCTCACACCAGGTGCTCTGCCCGGATGGGCAGCGAGCGGATGCGCTTTCCTGTCGCATGGAAGACAGCATTCGCGATCGCAGCGTTCATCCCAACGATGCCGATCTCCCCGATGCCCTTGATGCCCAGCGGATTCACCGTCGAGTCCTGCTCCGGCACTGTGATGATGTCGATGGAAGGGATGTCCGCATTCACCGGGACGAGGTAGTCGGCAAGATTATTGTTCACGTAGCGCGCTGAAGTGCGGTCAAGCTCGGTCGCCTCGTGCAGCGCGGACGATACTCCCCAGATTGCGCCGCCCATGAACTGGCTGCGCGCGGCCTGCGCGTTGACGATCGTGCCGGCGGCGAACGCGCAGACGATGCGAGCCACGCGAATCTCTCGGGTGCGGCGATGCACCCGGACCTCGACCAGATGCGCACCGAAGGCGTACGCCGTCGCATCCTTGCGTGCGGAGCCACCCAGCATGGAGGGCTTGCCTTGATGCATGTCAGCAATCGCGCTGGCAGGCAGCCCAGGCGGGATGTTCTCGGCGTACACCTCCATGAGGTGGCCGGTACGCTGCATGGCAGTGGACAGCGGCTCCGCGCCGCCGGCGGGAGCGGTCAGCTGCCCGCCCGCGAGCCGCAGAGTCGCCGGGTCAGCGCCATGCATCGGGCTGTCGCTCGCGATCACCGCGGCCGCTGCAAGCCGACTGCGGATCTCCTCGCAGGCCTTGGCGACGACCACGCTTGCAGAAGCCGCGTTGTTGGAGCCGCCGGCGATCATCAGGGGCGGCAGGTCGCTGTCGCCCATCTTCACCGTGATGTCCGCAACCTGGAGGCCCAGAGAGCGGGCTGCGGCGATCGCCACGGTCGTATAGGCTCCAGTGCCGATTTCATGTCCGGCGATGCTGACCGTTGCCTTGCCACTGGAGGTCAGCGCGACGCGCACTGCGGCCGGCCCGAGGTTGCTCGGATAGCAGGCGGTAGCGCAGCCATAGCCAATCAACCAGTCGCCGTCCGTCATCGCGCCAGGTTGTGACCGGCGCTGCGTCCAGCCAAATCGCGCCGCGGCCTGGTCAAAGCAGGCCATCAAGGAGCGCGAGGTGAAGGGGAGACCGGTCACGGGGTCGCGCTGCGTGTCGTTGACGCGCCGCAGTTCGATGGGGTCCATCGCCAGCGCATGGGCCAATTCATCCATCGCGCTCTCCAGCGCGAACATGTAAGGGGTTTCCGGTGGCGCGCGCATGTAGCCCGGAGTCGCCCGATCGGCGTGGACGACGTTCACCGCGGTGTGAATATTGGGGCACGCATACATGCGGGCGGTGGATTCGACCCCCGCTACGTTGTAGCCCGAAGGCCGGGAAGTGACTTCCCAACCTTCATGCATCAGTGACAGCAGGCGGCCGTCCCGGGAGGCCCCCAGCCTGATCTGCTGCCGGGTCTCGGCGCGGTAGGTGGCAATGGTGAAGCCCTGGTCGCGCGTCGGGACGAGCTTGACTGGCCGGCCGAGCTGCCGTGCAGCCAGCGCGACCCACGCGGTGCGCGGGTTGGGTCCCTTGGAGCCGAAGGCACCGCCGATGAATCGTGATATGGCACGGACGTCGGCCGGATCCACGCCCAGGCGCATCGCCGTGGAAGACTTCGTGCCCCACATGTATTGGGAGGGCTCGTAGATGGTGAGCTTTGGCCCGTCCCAGACGCAGGTCGTGGTGAACAGCTCGATCGGGTTGTGGTGCTGCGTCGGCGTGCTGTAGCGCTGCTCGATCTTCACCGGGGCACTTTCGAAGGCGGAGGCGGCATTGCCCACTGAAGGATCGGGACTTCTCTCCGGCTTGTGCGGCTCGACCGTCAGTCCCGCGGTGTCGAAGGTGGCGCTCGGGGTCTGCGGTGCGTAGGTCACCTGCACCTTGCGCGCCGCCTCGCGTGCGCCCTCGAACGTTTCGGCGACCACGATGGCGATGATCTGCCCCGCATGCCAGACAGTTGCGCTCTCGAGGGTGGTCGTTGAGGGCTTCCCGTCCGGGCCCGGCGCTGGCTTGACCAGGCCGCCTACGTTCTCGTAGGTGAAAATCTGCAGCACACCGGGGACCGAGCGCGCAGCGTCGAGCCCGAAAGCCACTACCTTGCCGCGCGCGATGGTACTGGTCACCAGGTACGCGTAGGCAGGATTGCCCACCGGCTCATCCGAGGCGAAGCGGGCGGCGCCGGTCACCTTGGCGACGCCGTCGATCCGGGCAACGGGCTGGCCGAACGACACAGGCGTGCCGGGATTCATGAGTCAGACCGCGCGGGCATTGTCATGGCAGCTGCCTGCAGCAGCGCGCGAACGATGGCCTCGCGCGCGATGTGCGGCTTGTAGTCGTTGTGGCCATGGGTCCGCGCGTCCGCTAGCGCGATTGTAGCCGCCTCTTCAGCCCGGGCCTCGCTCAGGCGCTGCCCCTTAAGATGCTGCTCCGCCGCGAGCGCCCGCCAGGGCCGGTACGCCATTCCGCCAAGGCCTATCCGCGCCTCGCGAGTCACTCCGTCCTGAAGATCCAGTGCGATGGCCACTGATGCGATGGCAAACTCGTATGAGGCACGATCGCGCACCTTGAGGTAGATCGAGCGTGCCGACCACGGCACCGACTGCACCTCGAATCCCACGATCACATCCCCTGGTTCCAGCGTGTTCTCGAGGTCGGGTCGCCCAACCGCTGGTCGATGTAGCGAGGCGAATGCTATTTGTCTTGCGCCCTGGCGACCGTGGATCAGCACCTGTGCGTCGAGCGCGATCAGTGCAATCGCAAAGTCGCCCGGGTACTGGGAGATGCAGCTGTCATCCACCCCAAGGACGGCGTGGTTGCGGTTGGGCGCGGTGAGCGCAGTGCACCCGGATCCCGGCTGTCGCTTGTTGCACGCGCTCCATGTCGGATCACGAAAGTAGGGGCAGCGGGTCTTCTGCAGCACGTTCCCGCCAAGAGTCGCCATGTTGCGCAACTGCGGGCTTGCCGCAAGCGCGAGGCTCTCGCTGATCACCGGATAATGTCGGCGAACCTGCGGGTGAGCCGCTACCGTCGCCATCCTTGCCAGCGCACCCAGGCGCAGCCCACCGGGAGTCACCTCGATGGCGTCCAGCCGGGCAAGCCCCCCAAGGTCTACCACCGTACCTGGCCTGAGCACATCAAGCTTCATCAGGTCAACCAGGGTGGTGCCACCGGCGAGGAATTGCACCGGTGCATCGATGCCCCCACGGCCCGTCGCTGCGCCCAGCTGGATCGCGGCCGCCAGGGTGGGGGGACGCTCATAGATGAAAGCGCGCATCAGGACGTCTTCATCTTGTCGCGAGCGTCGCGGACGGCCGCGACGATATTCGGGTAGGCAGCACAGCGACACAGGTTGCCGCTCATGTACTCGCGGATGTCGTCATCGGTACCGGCATGTCCCTCGTTGAGGCAGGCGATCGCGGAGAGTATCTGGCCGGGCGTGCAGTAGCCGCACTGAAAGGCGTCGTGATCGATGAACGCCTGCTGCATCGGATGCAGGGTGCCGTCCTTGGCCGCGAGTCCCTCGATCGTCTCGATCGGCTTGCCATCAACTGCGGCGGCCAGCGTGAGGCAGGAGAGCACCCGCTGGCCGCCGATGAGTACGGTGCAGGCACCGCATTGCCCCTGGTCACATCCTTTCTTGGTGCCTGTGAGCATCAGATGATCGCGCAGCGCGTCGAGCACCGTGACCCGAGGATCCAGCGCGAGCGTGTGCGTTCTCTGATTCACAGTCAGCGAGACCGTGCCCGGAACGGTAGCTTCACCATTCGGGGCCGGCGCGGAAATGGTCATCGGGGCGATTCCCACCGATGCTACGGCCGCCGACCCTTGCAGCCACGTTCGACGTGTAATTTTCATGCCGGCGCCTGAGCTTCCATGGACCAGCAAAGTTTGCGGCTACACGCTGCCCGAAAATAGACGATCCCGACCAGCGCAGCTGTCGGCCCTATCTGACGCCGCAGGGACGGGTGAGACAAGAAAAGGCTGCAGTCACTGCTCCCGGGCGCGCACCTTGGGTAATACTTCGCGCCCGTAGAATTCAATGACTTTCTGCTGATCTGACTGGCCCGAGTGAATGTTCACCGTGGTCACACCGCTTGCGAAGAGTTCGTTGATCGCGCGTATATGGACCGCCGGGTCGGGACTTACGGTCCAGTCGCCGTATACCTTTGGTAATGGCAACTCGGCAGCCGCGCGCCGCTCGATCTCGGCGGGATCGGGAATGTTGTGGTATCCCTTGAATGCCCGGGGCAGGAAGTTCCACAGTTTGGCCGGTGCAAGGGCAGCGCTTTCCTCGCCCACAACAACGAAAGACTCCGCGAAAACCGGCATCGAGGCCGGGTCCTTGCCGGCCGCGCGGGCGCCGCTTTCCCACTCCTTCTTGTGCTGTTTCCAGGTCTGCGGATCGGTTATCAGCCCATCGCCGTGTTCACCAGACAGTTTCATCGCTTTCGGACCGTTGGCCGCCAGCAGCAGCGGAATCGGCCGCGGCGGGGGATCGTAGAGCTTCCCGTTTACCGTGTAGTAACGGCCATTGTGCTGCACGGGCTGGCCTGTCCACAGCTGCCGGATAATGGCTGTGGCCTCGATCAGCCGGTCCCATCGCTCCTGCCATGCCGGCCATGTCCCGCTCGCCGCCTGTTCGTTGAGGGCTTCTCCGGAGCCCATGCCCAAGAAGATGCGCCCCGGATTCAGCAGGCTCAGGGTTGCAAACGCCTCCGCCACCACGGCAGGGTTGTAGCGCAGTGTCGGACAGGTGACCGCGGTTCCCATCCAGATGCGCTGAGTCTGCTGTCCCAGCGCGCCGAGCGTTACCCAGGCCAGGCCGGAGTGCAGCTCATCGGCCTGCCACGGCTGGAAGTGGTCACTGGTTGCGACGGCATCAAATCCTGCCCTCTCCGCAGCCGCGCCCAGTCGAACCAGCTGCGGGGCTGGAAACTGTTCGTGCGACAGGGTGAACGCGAGCATCCCCTTGGTAAGTTGGCCTGGTCGGACGGGGTTGCCGCTCGGCTGCGTGGCGGGCGGGCGGTTCTGCGCCGCAATCCGGGAGCCGGCGATCCCGGCCACGGCTGCCACGCTGAGGGCCGACTTGAGAGCCTGGCGGCGGGTCGGGTCTGGGCCTGATTCGGCTGAGAAGCGCATGGAACGTGCCTCCGGCAATGCTCTGGAACCCGGCCAGATTCGAGCATTGGGAGCCGCCCGGCCTTAGGACCCGCACACAAGATGCTGTAGGTGCCCGCCCTAGGCAGGGTATGGCTGTGAACGCCAGGCGATTTCGTTCGCGCACGAACTTCGCCTGCTAACGAAACCGTATCCGTTGACCTGCCGCGGCGCGCGTCGGCCCCATGGCCTGGGGAGCGTCGGGTCCCACGGTGGGTGCGTGCTGAAATCCCGACGTGCATGTGGGTGGCTTCGCTGAGCCGTTGCCGTTACCCTCTGATCACCACATATGCACCCACGTCTCATCCCCGTAAGGCGCGACCAGCGGACGGGCAATCCGTGGCGCCACTGCAAACTATTGATTAGCGGGACTCGCCGTCGGGCTAAGTGCGCACCAAGTGCAAGCGGCGTTCGGGCGGTTCCAGGCTGCGAATGCCGCCTGACGTCGCGATTTTGCCCTCAAACCATCACCCCAACCACGGAGAACGAACATGGGAAAGCTGGCCTATTGCACGGTAGGTTCCAACCATCTGGAGAAGGCGAAGGTCTTCTATGACGCGCTGCTAGGTTCAATCGGCATGCGCGGAGTGTTTGAGCATCCCTCGGGCGGGCGGGTGTACGGCGGCGAGGGATTATCAAACTTCGCGGTACTGGGCACGTTCGATGGCAGGCCTGCCACCGCGGGCAATGGGTCGATGTTCGCCTTCAGCTTCGATTCCCCCAAGGAGGTGGACGCATTCCACGCCAAGGCGCTGGCTCTGGGTGGCACGGACGATGGTGCCCCCGGGGATCGCGCGCCGAAAATGTATTTCTCGTACTTTCGTGACCTGGACGGAAACAAGCTCTGTGCGTTCTGTTTGGGCGGATAGACGCAGCGCGCCGCGACAGTGGACGTCCTAGCCGGCCGATTTGAAACCGATGGTAAGAGAGCTGTTCAAGCCATCGACGACAGGTCAAAGAATAAAGACTATTCGACATTCTTCGAGGAATGCGATGGTTGCGGCTCGCTTGTGGTCAAAGGCGGCAAGCTTTACGTGTCACAGCAAGTCGTCTTACTCCTGAGGGTAACGTGCATGCTCGGGAATGCGGCGTTGAGATAGCTGAGCAAGTCCTTGGCAGTTGCTTCAGCTTCAGGTCTCCGACCGACATGACCGACGATGACCACTGGGTGACCCCCATCCGTTGTCTGAGTCACGATGACAACGCCGTTCTCCCCCAGCCAGTCGTGGAATGTCTTTTCCCAGCGTACTTCCTCAGGCCCGGCCAGGCGTGTCGATGGTGGGAGCGCTGCACGGACAAAGCCACGCTGGGATAGGAGGTCACTTAGCGAAGCCCCCATTTGTTCTGAACTGGCGGTCTCAGGGGTCAGCCAGTAGTTGGTGACGCATCCGGACAGAAGGCACAGCAGCGCGACTGCAATCGCGGATCTCGCAAGGCTATTCATGCGGTGCCTTAGATGCTTCATTGCATTCGTTCGTCAAGCTTTTCCAGATTGTCGGCTGCGCCCCGCCCGAAACGTTGCGCCACGGGCCATGGTAAGGGGCCCTGCAGATGATCGGCCCGCGCCGTGAGAGAGAGGGCTACCGAGCCAGGGATTTCGCGAAGAAGTCCTGTATGCGCTTGCTGGCGAGGGCAGCGTCATCCACCCGGAACTGCGCGGTGTCCTTCGGATCGTAGAAGCGACTATGGGCGTCCGGGTAGAAATAGAAATCCACCGGGCATCCTTGCGATTGCATCCGCTTCGCGACGGTTTGTAAATGTCGATCAGTCGGACCGGGAAAGTTCCCCAGCAACGCGGCATGCAGTCCCGCAAAGTCCTCCGGCCGTGGCTTGTCGGGACTTACCAGCACCACTGCACGGATCCCGGTATTGGAGCTCGCCAACTGCAGGGCGTAGTCCGCCCCAACCCCCCAGCCGGCCACGCCGAGTGCGCCCGTGCGTACGTTGGGTAGGGAGCGCAGGAATGTCAGCGCGGACGAGAGGTCCGCCCGAACGTTCACCTCGGATATCGCCCCTGTTGCCGGTCCCTGCCCACGAGACAGGTCGATTACAACGGCTATGGTGCCGGACGCCGCCAAATCCTGGGCCTGCATGCGCGTGAAGTCGCTAATTCCCTGGCTGTCGGGAATGAGCAGGACCTCTGCAAACGGTCCTGGCCCCTGGGGCTGGAACAGGTAGCCATCCGCCGCATAGCCGGTGTCGCTGCCATGCATGTGGATCTTGGTGCCCTGGGCGGCTCCGACCGCATCCTGTGCCAGGGTCTGCCAGCTGGCTGCCGCTACCAGCATCCCCAGGCACAGCGCATGCGCGAGCCTCGACATGACGTCAGCGCGAGTCGATTCGCAGCGTGTCGAAGGAGATCTTGTAGTCGGTGGAACTCGGGTTGCGGCCGGTTACGGTGAACCTCAGTACATGGTTACCCGCAGCGCCTATGACCACAGGCCCGACGTCGAAATCGACGTAGGTCTCCTTGGCGTTGTACTCGTCTTCTTTCGGGCCGGTAGTTACTCCATCAACGGTCAACTGCCAGATGCCGCGGATATTGTAGTTCTTCGAAGTAACGTTTAAGTCATAGGTCCCTGCCGAGGGGACGTTTACCGTGAACGCCACGCTGTCACCCACCTTGGTGGAGTCCAGCACCGTTCCTGTCCCGTCCGGAAATCCGCTCCAGCCAAAGGCGCGGAACACCGGGCCGGAACTCTTCGCGGGCAGCTTGTCCGCCTGGTACACCGTGGACTTGAAGATCGGCTGGGAGGCGAAAGTCCAGGTCAGGATCTTTTGGCTTGCGGTCAGCCCACCGGTACCGCCGGTGAAGCCGACATATGCGGTATTGGAGTGCAGGGATTGCACAAGATTGATCGCAAAACGCGTGGCGAAGCTCTTGCCCACCACCGGGTCAAGCAACGAGACATACAGATAAGTCCCGTCGTACGCCAGATGCGCGGTGATCACGTCTCCGGAGGACAGGGCGATCCCGGAACTGGTGAGGTCGGTGGCCGGCACAGTCGGTGAGACGCCGTTGAGGTACAGGCCTGTCGAGTCGGTGCCCTCGCCGGCGTTGCTGTAGACGTCCAGCTTGATGGCTGCACTGTTTGGGATTCCGCCGGTGCCGCCGACGTGGTCAGGGCCGTAACCAAGTCCACCGCCAGAGGGTCCCAGTGCCGTCGGACCGTTGGTCTGGATGGTGAAGGTGATGCCGTCGGCGATCGGAGTGGAGCCGGATAGCTGGAAGGTGAAGTCCGTGACGAAGCTCTGTACGTTGACGGGCGTGTTCCAGAAGGCGCTGCCGGCCTGGTTGGCCGCCCCGGTCGTTAGCTGCAGGCGGCTGTCGTCGGAATTAACGGCGCTGCCATTGAGCGTAAGTCCCGCGATCGAGGCAAAGCCGTTGCTGAAATTGATCGAGGGCGCCGCACCAATGGTATACGTCGCACTCGCGACAGAACTGCTGGTATAGCCCGAGGCTGCGGCGAGCGCCCGGACGGTCGCGGTCGCTCCGACCGTTATGGGACCTGTGTAGAGCGCGGAACTGGTCGTCGGCGGCGCGCCGTTGGTGGTGTAGTAGATCGAAGCGCCCGCCAATGAGTCAGCAATGCTGACGCTTTGTGCGCTGGGATATACCCCGGGGGCGGGCAGGAAGGTCGGCGGCGGGACCGTCGGTGGCGCGGCTGCGAGCAGTCCGTAGACATCCACCTCGCCCTGGGCCCCCAGATAAACCTTGCCGTTCACGACCATCGGCACGGTCATCTTCACGGCCTTGCCGGCCGCATCGCGCGCGGCATTCTGCGAGCTGGCGTACAGCAAGTTCGCGGCATTGGTCGCGTCGTAGGCGTACAGGATTGCCGGACTGCCTGACGTATAGCCATCCGACCGGATGGCCCACAGAACCCCGCCGCTGGCCCCGTTGGAGCTGACCACCGGGCTGGATCCCGGGAACAGGGATTGGACCGTTCCTTTGGCCACCGGGGTCGTGGAAAGCAAGCCACCACTTAGCGTGAATTGCTTCAGGTAGTCCCCGCTGCCCCAGAAATAAACGTTGCCGTTCCAGTAGGCGGGCGTGCTCCACAGACCTTGCACCTGGCCGCCGATCTCCTGGGGGATGCTGTTGTAGCTGCTGTTGAAACCACCCAGGTTGTCCCTGTCGACAACCTCGATACGACCGTTCTTTCCCACCTGCACCAGTTCGTGGACGTTGGCACCGGCCTGGTCCGGTAACAGCAATACGCCACCGGAGGTCTGGTCCTGGTCGGCGGCGCTGAGCTGATCGGAATCAAAGGGCGTCCATTCATCGCTGACCACCAGCCCGCCATTGGTGACGTCAAATCGAATGATCGCGTTACTGTAATTCTGCGGCCCGCTGTACGGTGGCACCGGGTTAGACGCGCCGTTGCCGCTGCTGAAAAAGTTGCCGGTCACGACGAACATGCGCGGGGTGCCATTGACCACATCAGCTACCAGTCCCTCGCCGGACTGCCAGATGCCGTTGCCACGCCCATTGGGACTGGAGTTGAAGGCTGCGATCTGTTGCAGCGTGCTTGCGTTGTACGAAAGTATCCAGCCGTGGTACGGCCCGTTGTCGCCGTGGGCGCCGAAGCCGATGAACACCGTACCGTTCAACAGCAGCAGGCCGGTACGCTGCAGCTCCCACTGCGGCAGAAACGCCACCGAGCCATTGACGCTATTGGCGCCGTTACCGGCCACCGACGCCTGGATCACGACCGGGCTGCCCGGCTTCTCGTTGCCGCTGTAAATGTCCAGGGCATGCAATCGCTGGACGTAGGCGCCACTTTCCTTGCTCTTCGCGACGACATACAAGGTGCCGCTCGCCGGATCAATCACCGGGGTCCCGGTGATCCCGATTTCCGGGACGATGTCGGAGGTCGCGATATCGGTGCTGGACACGGTAGTGGCACCGGCAGGTGCTCCGTGCAGGGTGTCTATCAGACTCGCTTTCCACAGCTGTACGTTCACGTCGGCGTCGAACGCATAAACGCTATCGTGCTCGGTCGCCACGAACACAACGTTGTGCACCTGGTTGGCGATGGTGAGGGTATTGACGTACAGGGGCTGCGCGTACACGTAGCCGTCGACCGCGTAGGAGTACAGCTTGCCGAAGCTGGTGCTGTTCACATTCGCGGGCGTCAGGGTTGTCTCGCTGAGGGTCTGTCCCGCGCGCGTCACGTCATAGCGCCAGGTCGTAACGTTGGGGCCTGCAGCGTGACCCAGGGACACGAACGACAGGGCGATGGCCAAGAACCTGACCGAATTCCACATCAGTACTCTCCCCAACGGAACCGTCAGCTTCGCGGGTGCGGCAGCGGCGGATCCTTCTTTTGATTCAACTGTTGCAGCCGACCTTTTGGCGAGAGACTCGTCACGCGTTGTTGGCTGCGTCGCGTTCCTTGAATATGCACTAGTCCATCGCGCGGTCAAAGCAACGCGGAGAAATCCCATGGCCGCGCTGAACGTTAAGTTCAATGGCAGTCGCGCGAGCTTGGGCGGAGCACTGATGCGGTGGGAAAGGGTGGTCCGAACGTGGGAAACCTGCATGCCTTGGATGCGGCCCCGTTATAGAAGTCGGCGTGGGTGAGCGTCGTCGGTCGTGCCGGCTAGTACGACACGCTGAGCTCGGCTTGCGTGCCGTGCCTGAACACGCGTACCGGGATCACCTGTCCCGGGCTCGCCAGGGCCATGGCATCCTGCACGTCGCGCCCGGACTTGATGTCCCGGTCACCCACGCGCACCAGGATGTCGCCTGCCTTGATGCCGGCCTTGTCCGCGGCGCTGCCGGCGGTGACATTGATCACGAAGGCGCCGCCGCCTGCCTGGAACCCGGCAGCCGCGGCCACGGCCGGACTTACCGGGCCGAGCTTCACGCCCAGCACGACCTTGTTCGCGGCCGCCCCACCGGCGCCGAACTGTCGCAGTACGACCTCGGACAGTTGCTGCGCCTGTTGCTTCGCTTCGGGGTTAGTCGCCGCCTCGTCGCGCACCGCGGAGATGACGGCACTCTGGAAGATCAGCTTGTCTGACTCATCCTGTTTCTGCTGCGCGGTCAGGTGGGCGAATTGAGGGCTGCGCGCCAGCTGGTCGTTGATGCCGTAGATGAATGCCCAGCTCTGCTGCTTGTTCATGTCCGTGCCGTGCAGGGTCGTCATCGAGGTGGCGTATGCCACGGCCACGGAGACCGCCAGGTTGTTGGCCCGGTATTGCGAGCCCACGCGGCGGAACATCTCCTCGACCACCCCGTGCAGCTGCTGACGCTGCGCGGGGGTGATGGACATGTCATCGATCGCCTTGTCGACGGTAGGGTGGCCGGGGGTCACGGGGGCGAAGTCGGTGGCGGCAATGGGCAAGTGGGCGACGGCCGGGGGTGAGGCGGGCGGCGTGCCCGGGGCGGTGTCTGGGGCCACGGGGCCACCTTGTTTACAGCGCAGGTACTCCTGGTAGCGCGGATCGCCCTGCAGCTCCGGTGGGACGTGGCCATCGACGCCGCGCTGCAGTTCGAACGGCGGCATGCAGGTGGCCGGCGATGAGCCCCCGCCGGTGGTCGGCGTACCGCCCAGATTGATCATCTGTTTGGTCAGGTTAGCCTGCCACATCGCATTGTTCTGCAGCGTGATCGCGTAGGAGTTGTCCGCGAGCGCAATGCAGGGAGCCAGGCAGAGGAGCCACGAGAGTCTGCCCAGACGTGCGACGTAGTTCATGACATGGCTCCCCGTGACTTGCTGGCGAGGCAATCTTACGCCGTCCCACCCGCGCGGAGCATCTGATGCGGGGGTCGCGCGTGTCAGGTAGGTCGCAGGATCAAGACATGAGCGACCCGACGGATAGGCAATCCGTTGGTGCCTGCCGCAACTATCTGATTCCGAATTGCTGTAGCGAGTCCCCGTGCAGGTTCAGTGCAGCGGCTGGCGCCGGGACTCTCCTACGCCGGATTAGGGATCTGGACTATGGCGGGCCTTGCGCAGCGCTCCTACCGTCCAAGGCAAAATCGCGATCGAACATAAATCCCTGTAACGTTTGACGGAGGCAACTTGGCTAAGTTAACGACCAAAGCGCGAAAGAAGATTCCAGGCAAGTCATTTGCGGGACCGGGCCGCAGTTATCCGATCGAAGACCGTGCACATGCCATTGATGCGAAGGCACGCGCCAAGCAGCAGTTCAACAAGGGCCGGATGAGCAAATCCGAGCTTGCCTCCATTGACGCCAAGGCTAACAAGAAGCTCGCGGCGAAGAAGGGTAAGAAAAAGTAACCTCGTCGGGCAGCTCTCAGTGACTGGGAGCGAAGTGACTCGTTGGCCGGGGCAACGGCGCAGCGCCTGGGAGACAGATGGAGGGTTATGCTTCCTCTAGGCGGCGGCTGCGGGGCCTGCTTGCCGCGCCTTCTCAGTCTACGCCGCCCACCGCCGGCGGGTCGCTTGCCGGGAAGGATTCCTCGAGAGCTTCATCGAGCAGATCTTCGAGGTGGGGGTCGGAGTTGGCAGCCGGATGCCTCTTGAGGTACGCGACTGCGTACGAGCACACGGGTTTGACGCTCCACCCATTCGCCGCTGCCAGACTCAGAGCAGCCTGCATCAATTCCGCAGCGACGCCGCGTCCACGCAGTGAAGGCGGAACGCGGGTGTGAGTAATGCTCATGACACTGCCGCCCAGTTCGTAGTCAAGCAATGCGCTCTGCCCTTCGATGTGGGCCGATAGCTGGTGCCGGACGCTGTCGTGGTCGATCTGTAGCATTTACGCTCTCCATCCCGAATCATGAGACTTGCGGCCTGAAGCCGCTGTGCGAGGGTCCCGCCGCAGGAGCATTTTTCGCGCACACTGATCAGTACGCAAGCCCTCTGTCGCAGCTTGATCCGGGGCGCGCCGAGTGCGCCACGTTAGGCCATACCTTCGGCTTTGCGTGCTGCGACCACGCTTGGCCGCGCGCCGACGCGCTGGTTGTGAGCCTTGAGCGCGGGCCACTGGGCAAGATCTATACCCACCCGTGCGGTCCATGACAGCACCACATAGAGGTAGGCGTCTGCCACGCTGAACTCGGACCCGAGGAGGAATGGCCTGGGTCCCAGCGCCTGCTCCAGCCACGCCAGGCGTTTGTTGAGATTCCCGCGCGCGAAGCGCTTCACATCCTCACTGCCTGTGGGATCGAACAGCGGGCCGAAATTCTTGTGAATTTCCGAGCCAATAAAGGCAAGAGATTCCAGTAATCGGAATCGCTCGAAGGTGCCCGCCGGTGGGGCAAGACCGGCCGCCGGGTTCAGCTCTGCAATATAGGACAACACGGCGACGTTCTCGGTCAGGACCTCGCCATTGTCCAGTCGCAGGACCGGAACGTAGCCTTTGCCGTTGATCGCGTTCAGGTCTTCACCATCGCGCGTCTTGTGCGTCGTGTGGTCAACTTCTGCTGCCTCGAACTTGACCCCCGCCTCTATCAAACAGATGTACGAGGCCAATGAGCAGGCCCCCTTCATGTAGTACAGCTTCATGATTTTCGATCTCCGTGTTGGCTGCGACCCTAGCATCCCCTGGTGGGTCGCTCTGTCGGCGCAGGACCCCAGATGCTGTGAACAAGCTGGCAGTCAGGCGTGGCAGTTCTGGGCGACAACCATGTCAGCGCAATCGACCACGATGAACTAAGGTGCTCACTGCGAAACATCTACCGGACTTTCAAATGACAACTCAGCCCCGCGATGACGTGCGCCCCGAAATTCCAGTGCCGGGGACCTTTCGAACACTCTGGGCCGGGCAGCGTGATCCAGAGGAGACGCCGCCGTCGACCGGCACCGTAGATGACGACGATGACCCGAACGACGAACACGAAGGCGAGAACGAAGCCCCGGAGCGCGGCAAGGAAGACACCGAGCTGCCGGAGGAATTTGAGACCGACGATGAGGACGATCTCGGGCACCCCGAAGACGACGATGCGAACGAGGTCGGTAAAGAAAGCCAAAGGGGCGAGTGAGTCAGTCCGGGCCTTAGCAGCGCAGGATGAGCGGCGTCAAGGCTGCGCCGCCGGTCACGTCACTTTACGGCCATCCGGCACCTGCACGTGATCGTGCAGATCGTCGAATCGCGCGTGGATTGTGTTGCCGCCCGCGCCGACGGACCAGCGCGTGACTTTCACAGGCTTTCCGTCCCGCAGGTCCGTCTCCTCGAGGGCTGACGAGTCGAGCATCTTCACGGATACGGTGTTGAACTCAGAGTCACCCCGGTAGGGCGCCGGAGTGCCGTCGAGCTTTGCCGAAAAGACCGGCCCATCCTGTCGGACATGTGGAGGCTGTCACCGGTAACTTCCAAGATCGTGTCTTCGTCGTGATGGGTCAGGTCAGTCTCGAGCAGCTTCCATAAGGATGATGAGTCTGAGCATGGATGCTCCTTGTGAGGGTCGCGGTAGATCGCACCCGCAGGCCCGGCCTGCCACCGGGAATGCCGACTTCGCTGCAGCCCACGTCCGGCCCGCGGGCACGAGAGCTCATAACACATTATAAACAACAGCTTAACGTCGCAGAAACGTGCGCGCACGCAGCGAAGGCAGCGCCGATCTTCAGCGGAGCGTTCGCTGCGAGTTATCCTGCCAATCTCTCCCGGTCATGCCCGGGACCACTGCCCCCCACACAGGATCCTGATCAGTGCCCAGTGCCGAAACTGACCTGCTCGAGCGCGATGAGCAGCTGCGCCGCCTGGACGGCGCGTTTGAGCTCGCTGCCGGCGGACGCGGGCGAATTATCGCAATCGCCGCAGAGGCTGGGGCCGGGAAGACGACGCTTGCCGGGCGATTTGTTGCAAGCCGCGCGCGATTGGCCCAGGTGTATTGGGGCTCCTGCGAGAACCTCTCGACGCCCGAGGTGTTGCTGCCGCTGCGAGACATCCTGCGCGCCAGCGGCGGTACATTGCCCGCCGGCCGGGGTCACATCGAGGCCTTCGAAGCTCTGCTGCGCCTCATATCCACCGGCGCGAAGCCGGCCGTGCTGGTCATCGAGGACATCCACTGGGCCGACACGGCCACGCTGGACCTGATCCGCTTCCTGGGACGTCGCATCGGCAGGACGCGCGCGCTGGTGCTCATTACCTATCGGGACGAGGAGGTCGGCGCGCGCTCACCCGTGCGCAACCTGCTCGGAGAGGTCCCGGCGGAGAACGTCGAGCGCGTGACGCTCGCGCCCTTGAGTCTTGCGGCGGTGTCCCGGCTCGCGGCGCCGCGTGGACGGCGTGGCGAGGAAATCTTTGCCCTGACCGCGGGCAACCCATTCCTGGTGACTGAGGCGCTGGCGGTGGACGGCGAGCTGCCCAACGACGTCGTTCGTGACTCGACGCTGGCGCGCGCCGCGCGCCTGGGCGCCGGCGCACGCGACGTGCTGGAGGCGGTGTCCATATTTCCGCGCCGCGCCGAGACAGCGCTGATCGCAGACCTGGTGAAGACCTCGGTGGACGCCGGTCTGGACGAATGTGTAGAGAAGGGCATGCTCTCTTTGGAAGGCGGCCTCGTGCGCTTCAGACACGAACTCGCCCGGCGGGCCATCGAAGGCTCGCTGTCAATGACCCGGCGACGGCTTCTGCACCAGACCGTAGTCAACCTCCTCAAGCGCCGCGCGGATGCGCGAGCGGGCGAGATCGCACACCACGCCGAACGCGCTGCGGACGTGGCGGCGCTTGTGAAGTTTGCGCAGCGAGCAGGCGACAGCGCAGCGCGCGATGGCGCGCCGCGGGAGGCTGCCGCGCACTTTGCCGCCATGCTGCGCCACCGCGAGGCGCTGGGAGCTGGCCTGGTGGAGGTTCTCGAGCGCTACGCCGAGCAGGCGTACCTCGCAGGAGGTTCGGACCTGGCCATGGGCGCCATGGCGGAGGCCGCCGGGCTGCGCCGGCAGGCGGGCAATACGCTCGCCCTGGGGAAGGACCTCACCCGCCTGACACGGTTTGCCTGGATGTGCAGCCGGCGGGCCGACGCTGAGCGCTTCGTCACAGAGGCGATCAGCGTACTCGAGACGGCGCCGCCGGGAGCGGAGCTCGCCTGGGCCTATTCCCACCAGGCGCAACTGGACATGCTCGCCTCGCGCATGGAAAGCGCGATCGAGTGGGGCGAACGGGCGCTCGTGCTGGCACGGCACCTCGGCGAACAGGAGATCATCGTCCATGCCCTGGCCAACATCGGGTCGGCGGTGGTCGATCACGAGCGTTCCGGGAAGTGCATGCAGCTTGAGGAAAGCTTTGAGCTGGCAGTGGCGGGCAGGTTCCACGACCACGTCGAGCGTGCGTCCTGCAACCTGACGTGCATCTATTTCTGGCGGCGCGACTATGCAGCCGCGCTGGTGTGCATTGCGCGCGGCGTCAGCTATGCGATGGGCCTCGAGCTTACCCACTGGGAAGGATACCTGCGCGGTTGGCATAGCATGGTGGGACTGGACCAGGGGCGCTGGCTGGAGGCTGCAGATGAGGCGCATGAGATCGCCAGCCGCACATTTGCTGCCGACGTCTATCGGTTTCCGGCACTCATCGTGCTGGCGCGCCTGCGCATCCGGCGCGGGGAGCCCGACGCGGACATACCGCTCGCCGCCGCGCACGCGGTGGCAGCCGCGATGACCGAGCTGCAGCGCAGCGTCTATGTCGCGATAGCGGCGGCTGAGTCGGAGTGGTCGGACGCCGGGAGACTGGTGACGCAGCCGGCCCGCACGCTGCTGCGGGAGGTCATTGACCTGGCCCGCGAGCGCCGTGCGCTGTGGGTGATCGAGGATGCGGCGCTATGGCTGCACCTGCTTGGCGAGGACGTGGGCGACACGGCGGGTTTCGCCTCGCCGTTCCGGGAGCACTGCGAAGGCGACTGGCGCGCCGCAGCGGTGGGCTGGCGCGCGCTCGGCCGCCCGTTCGAGGAGGCGCTTGCCCTGAGCGAGGGGGACGTGACAGCCCAGCGCGAGGCGTTGGAAATCTTCGATCGCCTTGGCGCCGTGCCGGCGGCGGCCCGACTGCGCCGACGCCTGCGCGCCGGTGGAGAGCGTTCCGTGCCGCGCGGCCCGATCGCCGTGACGCGCGCCAACGCGGCCGGACTGACGCGTCGTCAGGTCCAGGTCCTGGAACTGATTGACCAGGGCCTGAGCAACGCGGAGATCGCGACGCGCCTGTGCATCGCGGCCAAGACTGCCGAGCATCACGTCGCCGGAATCATGGCACGCTTGGATAGCCCGACCCGGCAGGCGGCCGCGGAGGCTGCGCGCAGCAGGGGATTGCTGGGTACACCCAAGAAATAGGTAGCGACTGCACAAAAGATGGGGGTCGGCGCCCCATGCGGGGGTCTTGAGCCTGGATCACGCTGCGACCCGTGGTTCAACCTGGAGTCTCAAGATGTCACGCATCGGAATCTTTGTTTACGGGATCCTCAGCTACGCCGTCTTTTTCGCGGTGTTCCTCTACGGCATTGGGTTCATTGGCGGGTTCCTGACGCCTACGACCCTGGACAGCGCCGCAACCTCAACGGTCGGGCACGCGCTCGCGGTGGATCTGGCACTTCTTAGCATCTTCGCCATCCAGCACAGCGGCATGGCACGGCCGCGATTCAAGACTTGGCTGAAGCGCTTCGTGCCGGAGTCCGCGGAGCGCAGCACCTACGTCCTGCTCAGTTCGCTGGCGCTCGCCTTGGTCTATCTGTACTGGGAGCCCATCGCCGGGGTGATCTGGAGCGTCCCTGTGGGCAGCGCCCGCAACTCGATCATCGCGCTGTACCTGGGCGGCTGGCTGCTGCTGCTCTACACGACTTTCCTGATTGACCACTTCGACCTGTTCGGTCTCAAGCAGGTCTGGCGCAGGCTCGCCAACAAGGCCTACCGTGCGCCGGCGTTCCGAACCCCGAGCCTGTACAAGCTGGTGCGTCACCCGCTGTACATCGGCTGGCTGGTGATCTTCTGGGCGGCCCCGACCATGACGGTGGCGCACCTGGTGTTCGCGCTGGTAACCACGGCCTACATCCTGGTTGCGATCCGGTTCGAGGAGGCAGACCTGGTCACAGCCTTCGGAGACACTTACGTCGACTACCGCGCACGGACGCCGATGCTGATCCCGCGCCTCGTCGGGCGCAGGAGCTGAACCGGCAGGCCCCCGGCCAAGAGGCCGGGGGCCTTGCAGCGAAGGAAGCCAGCCGAGGCGGCGAGGTCCACATT
This sequence comes from uncultured Pseudomonadota bacterium, assembly GCA_963703025.1. GTDB lineage: Bacteria > Pseudomonadota > Gammaproteobacteria > Steroidobacterales > Steroidobacteraceae > 13-2-20CM-66-19. Next base: position 2,048,823 of record OY969778.1, read on the forward strand.
GAACTTCTCGACGCCGCGGCGATGTCAGCTGCGGTGATGCAGGGCAGCAGTTCAGTGGCGACCAGGGCAGCGTCATGTCCCGGGAGTGCTGCCCGAGCCAGCCAACCAGCCCTGCGGTGTCATCGCCGCGGCCGACGAAGCCGACATAGGCGTCGGGCCGCACCGCGCACAGCAGGGGTTTGCTTCCAAAGCTGTGCTTGAAGTGATTTTGCGAATCGTGGTCATCTGCCGGGCGCAGCTGCACAACCTTGATGGCAGCCGTGGTTCTACGTAGCAACCCGCCCATGGATGCCTCACCGGTCGTGAGCACCGTGATCCTCGACGGAACGAGCAGCGAATACAGCGGCACGGGGGCCGCGCCGTCGCCGGCCACCGTGATGTCGGGCACGCGGTCGCCAGAGCGCAGCGAACCTTCCGCATGGCCCGCCTGCGACAGTGGGCTGCCCCGGTACTCGACGATGACCTGGCTGAGCGTCCTGGCCGCGGTCTCGCGGACCAGGCCGCTGTCCAGCGCCAGCGGGGCGATGTGCGTCATCAGCGCGTGCGCTACCGCTCCCTGGTGATCGTCTGTCGTTGTTCAGCGCAGCAGCCCAACTGTGCGTAGGCGGATGACCTTAACCCTAAAGCCAATACACCGGCAATCCGCTGGAGCGCCACACAGGATGCCGGCTGCATGGGTACCGCCGGGAGGCTGCGCGGCTTGCGCGCGCCACCGCAGTGTGCCCGGACATGGCTCGATAACCGGAACGCCATCCCGGTAGGGCTGTCTAGAGATGCGTTACAGTGCGTGGCGGAAATGGACGGAACAGCAGGCTTGGCTCGAATACGGCGGTTTCCGCTTGGACTGGTGACGGCGTGGGCGCTGAGCCTCCTGTGCGCTGCCGCGGCGCAGACCGCGCCCGCAACCTTCGACTTGGCCGGTCCCACCATTGAGGTCGACGTCACCAGAAACGGCAGGGTGCTGCCGGCCGCGCAGGTTCCGAGTCTTGCCGCCGGCGACGTCGTGGGCCTGAAGGCCGATCTGTCGACGGGCCAGGCGGCTCACTACCTGATGGTCGCGGCTTTCTTGAGGGGAGCCACAAATCCTCCGCCGACGGAGTGGTTCTCTCGCTGCGAGACGTGGAAGGACAAGTGCGCGGCCCACGGCCTGAGTCTGACGGTCCCCCCGGGCGCGCAGCAGCTGCTCGTCTTCATGGCGCCAGCGACCGGCGGGGACTTCAAGACTCTCGTCAACGCGGTGCGCGGCCGGCCGGGAGCCTTCGTGCGCACTTCCCAGGACCTGAACCAGGCCAGTCTGGACCACGCCCGCCTGGAGACCTACCTTGCTGCGATCCGCAGCCTTGGCGAGGAGGAGCCCGCGCGGCTTGCCGAGGCGGCGCCGCTGCTGGCGCGCAGCCTCGCGATAAAGGTCGACGAGAAGTGCCTCGGCAAGATCCCTGTGCTGCAGGCGCCCTGCCTTTCACAGGGGCGCGAAGCGCTGATCCTGGACGACGGCCACAGTGCCTCGATAGCCCAGCAACTGACCTCCGGCCCTGCGAGCGACCTGGCGCTCGAGGCCAGCAATACCCCGCAGTTGCGGTCCGGTTACTACGGCCCCTTCATCGGCTCCTTCCTTGACCTCGCCAAGATGGTGGATTCTTTTCATACGGCGCAATACCAGTACTTTCCGGCGCTGACTTCCGCGAACGGGCGCCAGCTTGGCCTGACGTTGAACGCGCCGCCGTCATTCCACGATCCCATGTCGGTGCTGGTCGTGGCTCTGCCCGCAATCGAGGCGCCCCAGTTCCCTCCGCTGCGCCCGGTGGATCCGGAGAAAACGGTGTGTGCGCGCAAGGAGCCCCTGGTCCTGCCGGTCGAGGGCGCGCCACTGGTCTTCTCGTCTTCCTATGCGCACGATCTTGCATTGCGGTTCCCTGGCAAGGACGGATCCGCGGTTGACATACCCGCCCGGGCAGACCCGGCGCGCGGTGGCTTCATTGTGCAGGCCTCGGCCCTGAGCACGCTCGTGCTGCACGTTCCGGCGAAGGCGACTCTGCACGGGCAGTGGGGCTTCGACAGCTTCGAAGGACCGAGCTTTCAGTTCACGAATTCCAGTGCACAGCCGTGGTGGCTCGATCCGAAGGATGCGCCTGATCTGATTGTCGGGCGGCCCGACACGGTGCATCTGCACGCAGACTCGGTCAGCTGCCTGGACACGGTCACGATGGTGAGCCCTGCCGGCAAGCAGTGGAATCTCGAGTGGAAGGCCACAGGGGTGCACGACGTCGAGGTCAAGCTGCCACTCCAGGAGAGCTCCGCGGGCACCATGGCTTTGCTGGTCAAGCAGTTCGGAGAAGCTGAATCGCAGCGCATCTCATTCCGTGCATTCACCGAACCTGCCCGCCTGGAGCGTTTCAGCGTGCACTCCGGTGACAGCGAGGGGACGTTGCACGGCAACCGGCTCGATGAGGTTGAGACTCTCTCCTTCGCCGGCACGACGTTCGTTCCGGGGACGCTTTCAACCAGCAACGGCCAGGACGACCTTGTGCTGCAGGCGGAAGGTACCCACATCACCCGCGCACTCAAGGGCAGCGAGGCGACGCTGGCCACGGCGACGCTGCGGGACGGACGCACGGTTCAAGTGAAGGCTTCGGTCGATTCAGCGCGCCCAAGCGCAACGTTGCTGAGCAAGTCCGTACGTCTGCCTGACGTGCCTGCTGGCAGCGCGATCCAGCTGGCGGATGAGCGTGAACTGCCGTTGCGCGCGGAGCTGACCTTCTCCCTGAGAGCGCTGTCGCCCGCGTCATTTTCCAACGAGGACAAGATCGAAGTCGCCACGGCCAACCGCGCCTATTCGGTGGTACTGGGCGTGGATACGCGTGGGATTACCCTGCAGAGCTCGAAGATTGCGGTGGTGACAGTTAATCCGAGCGCGGAGTTTGGCACCTCGGCCTTCGGTCCCCTGCGCTACCGGCGCATTGTCGACAGTGTCGCGGGCGATTGGCACCCGCTGGTGACGCTGGTGCGCCTGCCCGATCTCACGAGAATCCAATGCCCGGATTCTGCGAACGCGCCATGCTCGCTGGAAGGATCCAGGCTCTACCTGCTCGATTCGGTCTCCAGCGAGGCAACGTTCTCGGCGCAGACGCGGGTGCCTGACGGCTTTACCGCCCGGACGCTCACGCTGCCGCGCCCCACCGATGGGCGGGTGTATTTCAAGCTGCGTGATGACCCGGCCGTCGTGAGCGTAGTGACCCTGAGCGTTGTGCCACTGAAATCGCAAGCGTCGCAGCCAGCCTCGGACAGTGAAACGAATGCGAAGCAGTTCGACGGCGAACCGAAAATCTCCCAACCATCATCTGCGCCTGCCCCGGAAGAACGATCTGACTCGCAGAGTGTTCCACCGCAGCCTCCCCTGGACGACCAGCCCTAGGGCGCGACGATCGGGCCACGGTTTCGCCGAAGCCCGTCGATGATCGTGGTTACGCCCGCGGTGGCGCTTCGATCCGGCGATTATTTGATGGGATACTTGCTCAATGAAGAGCCTGCCCCTGCTATGCGTCCTGCTTATGGCAGGTACGAACGTTGCCGCCCAAAGCCAGTCCTCGAGCGACTGGCCGATGTTTGGCGGCAACCTGGAGAGCACCAGTTCCAACCCGGGACCTACCGGGATCACCGCTGACAACGTCTCGAAACTCACACTGCGGCAAATAAGGTTGGACGGTACGGTGGACGCCAGTGCCATCTTCCTGCAAGGGGTGGTTGTGCACGGTGCGCGTCACGATGCGATCTTCGTGACCACCGCCTACGGCAAGACGGTGGCGCTGGATGCCGCGGCTGGAACGATCCTGTGGGAATTCACGCCAACCGCCTACCAGTCCATGGCGGGGACCAGCCAGATCACCAACTCAACGCCGGTCGCCGACAGCGACCGCCAATTTGTCTATGCCGCGTCGCCCGACGGATATGTCCAGAAGCTCGCCGTCAGTGACGGTCAGCCGGCCTGGCGTACGTCCGTCACCAGGCTGCCGCTGCTGGAGAAGCTGGCCTCGCCCCTGAAGTTCAGCCAGGGCAACGTGATCGCGGTGACCGCCGGCTATATCGGCGACCGGCCTCCCTATCAAGGCCACGTCGCGGTTCTCGACGGCAAATCCGGCAAGCTGCTGCAGGTATGGAATTCATTGTGCAGCAACCGCAGCGAGCTGCTGGATCCTGCTTCCTGCCCGCAGACCAGGTCCGCCATCTGGGGCCGCGCGGGTGCCGTGATTGACCACGCCAGCGGGTCTATCTTCATTGCGACCGGCAACGGCCAATGGACGGGCTCGGGCAACTGGGGCGACGCCTTGATTGAGCTCGACAGCGGCGCCACCCGGATGACGGGAAACTACGCGCCGCAGAACACCGACGAGTTACAGGCGCGTGACCTTGATCTGGGCTCGACTTCGCCGGTCCTGCTCGGGCCGGAGCTGATTGCCCAAGGGGGCAAGGACGGCAAGATCCGCCTCCTTAGCCGTAAAGCGATTGCCGGCGCCGCCGCGCATAAGGGCGGCGAACTGCAGACCGTAGCCACCCCCAGCGGCACGGACCTGTTCACCCAGCCTGCCGTATGGGAGCACGACGGCAAGACCTGGATGTTCGCGGCAGACAACGGCGGTACTGCGGCCTGGGAAATCGTGAACGACAGACTGCAGGCAGAATGGAAGAACAGCGTGGGCGGCACGAGCCCGTTTGTGGCCGGCGACCTGCTCTTTGTCTACGCGCGCGCGGGCGGCCTGATGGTCTATGACGCTGCCTCGGGCAAGCGCATCGCGACCCTGCCCTGCGCGGCAGGGCACTGGAACAGCCCGATCGTGGTGCACGGCAGAATCATTCTTCCCGAGGGCAACTCCAGGGACCATGCCACCGCTGGGGTGCTGGACATCTGGAGCCTGCCCGGCATGCCATAGCCGCACGCCCACCACGCAGCCGAGGATCGCCGGCGGGGCCGTTAGTCAACGCCGCGGTCGAGGCGGCCGGCGCACGGCTCTTAGCTTGCCGCTGCCTCCGCCGCCACAGAAAAAGCGCTCCGCGCCGTCAGACTCCAGGCCGCTCACGTTGACACCGGCGGGCATATCCAGCTTCTGCAACACCGTCCCGGTCTGGGGGTCGATGTGTCTGAGCTCGCTCGTGTCTCCCTCCCAGGTGGCGTGCCAGAACTCCCCGTCCACCCAGGTGACGCCGGTCACGAAGCGGTCGGATTCGATCGTGCGCAGGATCTTCCCCGTTGCCGGGTCGATCTGGTGAATCTTGCGCTCCCGATACTGGCCTACCCACAGCGTGCCTTCGGCCCAGGTGAGTCCGGAGTCACCGCCGCCCCCAGGGGCTGGGATCGTGGATAGCACGCGCCCGGTCTCAGGATCGATCTTCTGGATGCGTTCCTCGGCGATCTGATAAAGATGCTGCCCGTCAAATGCCGTCCCGGCGTGCGCAGGGATGGCGAATGACTGTCGTGTCTTGCCGCTTTGCGGGTCGAAGGAGCGCAGTGCCTGCCCGGTGGCAATCCACACCTGGTCACCGTCAAAGGAAACCCCGTGCACCTTCTGGACGTCCGGGAACGCATATTCGCGGAGGATTTCGACTGTCGATCGCTTCATCGCAAGGGATCCTAGTGGCTAGGAGAGGGCGACCGGGAGTAACAAAGCCGTCGTGAATCCAGGGACCGCCGGGGTCACCCAGCGGCGTGCCCGCCCGTTGCCAAATGCCTGCACCTTGCCAGCCGCCGAGAGCGATTCCAGCGCACGCTGCATGGTGCGTTGGCCACCACCAAGCACCAGCGCGAGCGCTGAGCTCGACCACGCTTCGCCGTCCGCCAGGCAGGCGAGAACCGCCGCGTTGGCGTCTTCCACCGGCGGTACCAGTACGACAACTGCTCTTGCCGTTGACGGCACCAGGGAGAACCCGCGGGCGGTGGCGCTGACGCCGGCGACGTTGCGCAGTTGCCGGCGCAGCCGACCGATCTCAACCCGCAAGCGCGCGCGATAAGACTCGTCGGCGCGCTTGCCGCGAAACGCGCGTGCCACCAGTTCATCCCTGCTCACATCCAGGGGCCAGGCTTGCGCGAGCGCGCGGGCGAGCGCAAACAGCACAGGGCGTCGGGCCAGTGGAACCGCGGCGGTTGTGTCGCGGACCGTCAGGCGGCACGCATCAATGACAAGTGCGCCGGATGCCAGGAGCGCCTCGACGTCCTCAAGCAGGAGGAGTTGGTCCTTGCCAGCGGCCACCAGGCGGGCCGCCGGCAAGCCCAGAAGGCGGGCGGCGGCGTCGACTTCGGCCTCCAGGGCGCTGATGCCTGCCTGTCGCGCGGCCTGCCTGGCCCTGAGCAGCGCTGCGCCCGCGACGCGAATCTGCACGCGCCGCGTCGCGATGCCGGCCACCGCCAGCTCGTGGACCGCCCGCAGTGCCGGCGGCAGAGCCACAGGATCGAGGGCGGCGAGAATCCGCGCCGCCTGGTCGATACGTCCGGTGAGTATCAGGCGCCGCACCTGCAGGTAGCGCGCGTGAGCGGCGTTCGCGTGGTCGCCATGCGCTGCGAGGGTCGCGCGCGCGGCCTCCAGCGCGCCGGCCGGTAATCCTAACTCGCGGGCGGCAAGCGCGACCTCGGCCAGGGCCACGATGCAGCGCGCGCGCGGCAGGGATTCCCTCGCGCCAAACCCCCGGGCGGCACGGCGCAGCAGTGCCCTGGCCTTGGCCAGATCCCCAAGCTGTGCCATGGCAATTCCGCGCAAGGCGAGCGCGGGCGGGTCATCGCGCAGGGCGACTCGCTTTAGCGCGCCCAGTGGATCACCGCAGGCAAGCGCGTGTGCGGCTGCGGTGATCAATGAATCCATGGAAATCCCGACACGCTTGTCACTCCCGGGCGTCGCCCGACCACGGCTACTTTAGCGCACAGCCGCCCGAGCGATTGCGCACGCGGTACGTCAGCACCTAACGCACCTGGTACGGAGATTCCATGACCACACCCACGACCCCCGGCACCGCGAAGAACAGCGCGCCTGCAACCATGCAGACCCCGCCCATCGTCTCGCCCGAGGCCTGGGAGACTGCGCGGCAGCAGATGCTGGTGAAGGAAAAAGCGACCATGCGGGCCCGCGATGCGCTGGCCGCCGAGCGGCGGCGTATGCCGTGGATGGCAGTCGACAAGGCGTATGAGTTCGAAGGTCCCGCGGGCAAGCTCAGCCTGCTCGACCTGTTCGAGGGCCGCCGGCAGCTGATCCTTTATCGCGCCTTCTTCGAGCCCGGCGTATTCGGCTGGCCCGAGCACGCCTGCCGCGGATGTTCCCTCGGAGCTGATCAGGTCAGCCACCTGGCCCACCTGAATGCCCGCAACACCACCCTTGCGTACATCTCGCGCGCACCGCAGGCGGACATTGCGCGCCTCAAGGCACGCATGGAATGGCACATGCCCTGGTATACCCTCACCGACAGCTTCGACACCGACTTCGGCGTGCGCGAGTGGCACGGCCACAACGTGTTCATCCAGGACCGCGGGCGGATTTTCCGCACCTATTTCATCAATGAACGCGGGGACGAGGCGATGGGGACCGTGTGGAGCTACCTCGACATCACCGCGCTTGGCCGGCAGGAGGCGTGGGAGGACTCCCCAGTGGGCTATCCGCAGACGCCGCCATACAAGTGGTGGAACTGGCATGACAACTACGCGGCAGAGGCCACGCCCGACGCCACGTGGGCCGCGGTCTCAAGTGCCAAGGAAGCGACCTTCACCAAGGAACGGCGCTAGTGCCGGCAACCCCGGCCGGAGGGGATGCAGTGGACGTGCGCGCGCCAAGGCTCGCAGCCCGACTTGCCCGGTGGCTATCGCTGGCGGCCACCCCGGTGTTCGTCCTGGCGGCGGTCCTCGCGTACGAACCGCCAGGCGCACACCCGATGTCCTGCGCGGCGGCGGCCATGTCGCCCTTGGGTGGGATGGCAGCCATGTACGTGCTGATGGCCGTGTTTCATTCAGGCCCTTGGCTCAGGCGCATTACCCGCTGGCGAAGCTCGCCGTGCCGAGCCGAGAGTTATCTGCGGGGCGCGTGACGGGTACCCATCGCGTTGGGTGATTCAGCTTGTCTCGCTTGGCCGGGCGAGGCTCGCCTTAACGGCACGGGTTAGCGAAGGCTGAAGGCAATCGGCATCTTCGTGGCGCCCCGCATGAGGTTTTGCCGGCTGAGAGATTTGAACTCCCGACCAACGGTTTACAAAACCGCTGCTCTACCACTGAGCTAAGCCGGCATCGGCGGGCGCCCGGCCAGGCGGCGCGGGGCGCAGATTGTACCCATTCAGCGGGCACGCCCAAAGGCCCTTGGATGGCGCTATTTCGGGGCGCCCACCTTCTGCTGAATCGCGATGAATCGCGGCTCCTTGCGTATGGGGTCGAGCCAGTGATCGGTATTCAGCGCGGCCAGGCCAGGATCTTGCACCGCGTACGCGGCTTCGAGGTATTCAAGCGCTGGCGCGGTTTCACCGCGCTGGGCGTAGATCCCGGCAAGCTGGTAGGAGATGGCCTTGCCAAAGGCGGATTTCATCGCTGCGACCTGCAGGTCCGAGTCGGCACGCCGGTGGGCCTTGTCGTACGCCAGCGCAAGGCACAGTCGTTCCTGCCACGCGGGGGTCTCGGCCGTGCAGTCGGTGATGGCCCGCTGTGGGTCACCACGCCCGAGCGCGATAAGTCCGCGCGTCGTGCGCGCCTGCTTGTTGGTTGGATCCAGCGCGAGCACCCGCTCGACCAGCGGGCTGGCTTCTGCATAGCGACCGGCGCTCTCAAAGGCTATCGCTGCGAACGTGTAGGCGCGCGGATTCAGCGGGTCCAGCTCGACGGACTTGCGCAGGTACGCGGATCCGGGTTCGCCGTATCCCTGGCCCACCAGGAAGAATCCCGCGCGCCTGAGTGTCCCGGCGTCATTGGGCGCAAGTTCCAGTGCGCGTGCGTACTCGCGGCGCGCCCCGGCGAAGTCCATGGTCACGCGCTCCATCACGATCGCGAGCGCTTCGTGTGATTCCCCGAGGTCAGGTGCCAGCGCAAGCGCCTTGTTGGCCGCCACGCGGGCCCGCTCCCCGTAGGCGCCGGTTTCCGCCTCGCCGGCAAAGTTATTGCTGTAGCTGGTGAGGGCCGAGGCGTAAGCGGTGTAGGCCTTGGCGAATCCTGGATCCAGGGCAATGGCGTCTTCCAGGGCCTTGATCCGCGCCAGGGTATTTTCCGGGGTGAAAGCCAGGCGGTCCAGTTCCTGGCCACGCAGGTAGGCATCCAGTGCCTGCGGGTTCTGGGTGCCACCGGCCTCGGTTGCCGCAGTGGCGCGTGTCAGGAGCGTGGCCTGCAGCGCGCCGGTTACCGCATTGGCGATCTCGCTTTGCAGGGCCAGCACGTTCCTGAGGTCGCGGTCATAGCTCTGCGACCAGATGTGAAAGCCACTGACCGCATCGATCAACTGCGCCGTGATGCGCACCTGGCTGCCGTCCTTGCGGACACTGCCCTCAAGTACCGCGGCCACGTTCAACTTGCGCGCAATATCCCCGACCTCGACTTTCTCACCCTTGAAGGAGAACGAGGAGGTTCGCGCGGCGACCTTAAGTTGAGGCACCTTCGCAAGGGAATTGAGCAGCTCCTCCGAGAGACCGTCGGAGAAGTAGTCCTGCTCCTTGTCGGAACTCATGTTCACGAAGGGCAGTACGGCGAGCGAGTGCGCGGGTGGCGAGAAGCCGTCGGCAGCGACGCCCGCGGTGGGTACGGTGTGGCTGGGGGTCCTGGAACCCATGAAGTGCCATCCGATGACGGCCGCCAGGACGCTGGCGGCAGCCAGCGCGACCGCAGCCGCTCCGCGGTTTCGTTTGCGCGCCGGCCGGGTGGTGACTGCGGACGATTCCACATGCAGCGGGTGCGCATGGGCTGTCGATGCGTCCGGTCCACCGGGCACCGTCCCGGCGGCTGAACCCAGCAGGCGTCGGACGGTATCAATAAAGGCCGCCGGGGCATCTCCTGCCGGCAGGCGCAGCCACTGCACCTCGCGGAACTTGTCCGGGACGCGGGCTTCCTCGTTCGCGGTGTCATCGATGACGACCGGCAGGAGGAAGGCCCGGTCCGACGCCATCAGGTGCGAGCGATCCACTGCCAGCTTCCACTCAAGGCGGAAGTAGCCCTCGTTGCGCGCCTGGGAGTGCCGGGAGATCACCGGCACGAACAGGGCACATGCCTTGATCTGTGCGCGGATAGAGGCATCCCAGGCATCCCCACCGCGCAGTTCGCTCTGGTCGAACCAGGCCTCGATGCCAGCGGCCCGCAGTGCGTCGCAGATGCGCCGCGCAGCGGCTGCATCCTCGGAGGCGTAGCTCAGGAAGACCGCTTTCTGGGATTCAGTCATGGGATGCCGCCCGCTCTCGCGAGGCCAGTGGGGCGGTCGGCCGGATGCTGGCACTCGCAGGCGTTGGTCATGTATTGCGATGATGCGCAACGCGGCGCCCCGGTGCAACGTAATCCGCGCTGTCTGGGTGCCTTGTGCGCGACTGTTGGCGGTGCAGGGTCATGCCGGCGGTCCGCTGCCGAAAAATGGGCCGGATATCGCATAAACTCACCGCTGTAAGGCTGCCGGTTTGGATCCTGAAGTTCGGGTGCAGAGAAGCATGGTCAAGCTCACAGTACTGATCGTTGTCCTGGTCCTGGTCGGACTGTGGCTCCTCGCCCGGGCGGCTGCCCGATTCAGGAAGGGACGCATTGTCTCGGGGCTGTTGTGCGCCCTGCTGGCGGTGATCTTCCTTGTGCTTCCCGTGGCCATCGGCCTGGTGGCCGGCAACATGGTGACCTATACCCGACTCACCCACGAACAGCGCGCCCTCAAGGCCGAGTTCACCAAGACCGGGGACCACCAGTTCAACGCCGTGCTCACCGATCCGCAGGGGAACGTGCAGCGGGTGACGCTGAGCGGGGACGAGTGGCAGGTCGATGCACGCATCGTCAAGTGGAAGCCGCTGGCGAACATCATTGGCTTCGACGCGGCCTACCGGCTGGAGCGCATCAGCGGCCGCTACAGCCAGATCGCCGATGAGCGCAGCGCTCCGCATACGGTCTATCCGCTGAGCGCGTCCAGCCGGATCGACGTGTGGGCACTGGTCCGCCGCATCAGTACCTGGGTCCCATGGATCGACGCGCTGTATGGCAGCGCGGTGTACGTTCCGATGGCTGACGGGGCCGCCTATGCGGTCATGGTCACGCAGAGCGGGCTCATCGTGCGCCCGCTGGACGCCGCCGCCGAGCACGCCATCGGCGGTTGGCACTAGAAATCCCTGACTGCATCTGGGGCTGAGTGCGAGGGATTGCGGTTCTCCTGAATCGGGAAAAACTCCTATTGGCCGGTCCGATGCCCTGTGGAACACTCCGTCGCCGATCCGCGCGGGTCGGCCAAGCACTTGGCGATACAGGGAATTACGCAGGATGTTCGAGAGGAAGCGGCTGCTCGGGGCGTATGTGGCCGCGTGCCTGTGTGTGACCTTATATATGGGTGCGGCTACCGCCCAGGAAACCCCGGCCACTGCGCCGCTGTCCAATCCGGCAACCGCACAGGAACTTCCCCAGGTCCTGATCATCGGCACCGTGCCCCTGCGCGACGTGGGTCAGCCCCTGAGCGAGGTGCCCGCCAATGTCCAGACCGCGACAGCGCAGGACCTGAAGCGCCAACAGACACTCGGGATCACCGATTACCTGAACAATAACTTCAGTGGGGTCTCGACCACCGAGAGCCAGGACAACCCCTTCCAGGTCGACGTCAATTACCACGGCTTCACGGCATCACCATTGCTGGGCACGCCCCAGGGGCTTTCGGTCTACGTCGACGGCGTGAGGGTGAACGAGGCCTTCGGTGACACGGTCAATTGGGACCTGATCCCGGAGGCGGCGATCTCGACCATCTCCCTGACGTCAGGCTCCGACCCGACATTCGGCCTGAATACCCTGGGTGGCGCCCTGGCGGTGCAGACCAAGAGCGGCCACGAGAACCCGGGCACCTCCATCGAGGGTTACGGCGGTTCCTTTGGCAGATACTCGTTCGAGGGCGAGACCGGTGGCGCCAGCGGCCCCTTCGACTACTTTGTTGCCGGCAACTACTTCAAGGAAAGCGGCTGGCGCAATTTCTCACCCTCGACGGTCAAGCAGATCTTCGGCAAGGCAGGCTGGGAGACTGACACCACAGACCTCGACCTGAGCTACACGTGGGCCGACACCGCGCTGACCGGCAACGGCACCACGCCTGAGACCATGCTCGCCTACCAGCGCGAGTCGATCTACACCGCCCCGGACTTCACCAACAACACCCTCAACTTCGTCAACCTCGCCGGCACGCACTCCCTGGACAGGCAGTTGCTGCTGTCGGGAAATCTTTACTACCGTCACCTGCGCACGCGCACCAACAACGGCGATACCAACGACAACAACTACCAGTCGGCTGATTACGACGGCCCGGAAATCGACTGCGGGGCGGCCCCGGCCAGCCACGCCGACGTCGCCTATTGCGCTAACGGCATCAACCGCGCCGCTACGCTGACCCAGAAGACCTACGGCGCGGGCGTGCAGCTGACCGACACGAATGACCTCGCGTGGATGAAGAATCACGGCGTGATCGGCGCAGCCTACGATCACTCGGACGTGGACTACGCGCAGGCCTTCCAGTACGCGAGCCTCACCCCGTTGCGCCAGACCACCGCTATCGCTGACCCGTTCAATCCCAACCAGACGGTGAACTCGGTCGCCGGCACGAGCAAGACCCTCGGCGTGTACTTCACGGACACGCTTACCCCGAACTCGTGGCTGCACATCACCGCGTCTGCACGTTACAACCGCATCAACGAGACGCTCAACGGCTATAGCGTCGACACCGACCTGGGTGACTTCGGTGACGGTTTCGACGAACCCGATGCCGTCACCGGCGACCACACGTATTCGCGCGTCAACCCCGCGCTGGGATTCACGCTCACGCCATCCGAGGCGGTGACGTACTACGCCAACTACAACGAAGGCAGCCGCGCCCCGACGGTGATCGAGCTGGGCTGCTCGGATCCGGCCAAGCCGTGCGGCCTGCCCAATGACTTCGCGAGCGACCCGGATCTCAAGCAGGTGGTGTCCCGTACCTTCACGGTCGGTGCGCGTGGCGCGCTCGCGCACGAGATGCTCAACTGGAGCGTCGACCTGTTCAGCACCGACAACAGCAATGACATCCAGTTCGTGGCCACCACCACCAGCCAAGGCTACTTCGCCAACGTCGGCAAGACACGCCGGCAGGGTTTCGATTTCGCACTCGGCGGCAAGCTTGCCGCGCTCACCTGGCACGCCTCCTACAGCCTCGTCGATGCCACCTATCGCTCAAGCTTCGAGGTCAGCGCAGAATCCAACAGCACCGCCGATGCTGACGGCAACATCACAGTTGTCGCCGGCGACCGCATTCCGCTCATCCCGCGTAACACCGGCCGCCTGCGCCTGGACTACGCGGTCGGCGGCGACTGGGACCTGGGTGCCAGCGTCATCGCCACCTCCGGTTCGTTCCTGCACGGCAACGAGAACAACGCCAACCAGCCTGATGGGGTCGCGGTGCTGGGTACCGGCACCGTTGGCGGTTACTGCATCGTCAACATGGACAGTACGTACCACCTGGGCAAGCTCGCGGACGTCTTCGTGCGGGTCGTGAACGTGCTCGATCGCCAATACGCAACGGCCGGCTTCCTCACCAGCAACTCGTTCAACCCCAACGGCACATTCCGGCCGGACCCGGATACGTGGACGAACGAGAACTCGGTGTCGCCGGCGCAGCCGTTCGCCGTGTGGGCAGGCGTGCGGTTACACTGGGACTGACCCGGCGCGGCGCGGCGAGCGATTTCTCCAGCCCGCGATCCAGCGCGGATGCGGGTCCTGGGGACTAGCATGGCGGTACTTCCGAAATCCGCGAGCACCGTGCGCCGCGACCTGGCGGTGGTGGTGGCTATCACCGCGATCGCCGCTTTCGTCGCGGTGCGCTTCGAGGTCAGCGAGGCGCTCTTCAGCTGGACGCGTTCGCGCGAGAAGTTCCAGCTCGACGAGTTGCCGGGCGTGCTGCTGGTGTTCGCCGCATGCCTCGTATGGTTCTCTGTCCGGCGGTTTTCCGTGGCACGCCAGCAGATCGCCCGTGGCCACGAACTTGACCGGCAGCTCGCCGGCGCGCTGTCGGAGAATCGCCGCCTCGCGCAGCAGTACGTCCAGGTGCAGGAGTCCGAGCGCCGCGCCCTGGCGCGTGACCTGCACGACGAACTGGGCCAGTACCTGAACGCCATCAAGCTCGATGCCGTCGAACTGCGCGAGCGCCTGCATGGCGACCCGTCGGCAGCGCAGACCGTGTCAGGGATGATCGCCAACATTGATCTGGTGCAGGGCACGGTCATCGGGCTGATCCGCCAGCTGCGCCCCGCGGGGCTGGATGAGTTCGGCCTTGCGGGTGCCCTGGAGCAGTGCGTAAACGAGTGGCGCCGTCGCCTGCCCAATACCGTCGTGGAGCTTGCGATCGCTGAGGACCTGGAAGACCTCGACGAAGAGCACCGCCTGACCGTGTATCGCCTCGTCCAGGAAGCGCTCACCAATGTCGCACGCCACTCGCAGGCCTCGCAGGTGGCCATCAGTGTGAGCAGGCAGGAGCACCCGTCGGTCGGCGGACGCAGCCTCGTCGCGAGGATCGCCGACAACGGCCGCGGCGCTGGGGTAACGCGGGCAACCTCCGGCCTCGGGCTGATCGGGATGCGCGAGAGGGTGGAGTCCCTGGGCGGCACGCTTGAACTGGCACACCCACCCGGGACCGGGTTCGTGGTGCTTGCGCGCATCCCGGCGCAGCGGTCCGCATGAGTGATCCCTTCGCGCCCACCACCGTCCTCCTGGTCGATGATCACGCGGTCGTGCGCGAGGGCTACCGGCGGCTGCTGGCGCGCGAGCCGAACCTGAAGATCGTCGGCGAGGCGGCCAACTCCGGCGATGCGCTGGCGTGCGAGCGCGCGCTCGAACCGGATGTCACCGTGCTGGACATTGCCTTGCCGGGAATCAGCGGCATCGAGACCCTGCGGCGCATCATTGCCAGGCGCGCCAGTGCGCGCGTGCTGATGTTCAGCATGTACCAGGATGCGATCTATGCCTCGCGCGCCTTCGAGGCGGGGGCATCGGGGTACTTGAGCAAGGCCAGCGCACCGGAGCTCTTGGTGGAGGCGGTCCGGTGCGTCGCGGCCGGGCAGCGTTACACGAGCCCTGACGTGGCCGAGGCGCTGGCGGCGCGCTCTTCGAAGTCCGCGGAACTGGCCTCGTCACTGTCCGGCCGCGAGCACGAGATCCTGAGGCTCCTGAGCCGCGGCTATGCCTTGAGCGAGATCGGCGAGCGGTTGGGCGTCAGCCAGAAGACCGTGGCCAACCAGCAGTGGTCGATCAAGCAGAAGCTCGGGGCGACCAGCGCGCTGCAGCTGATCCTGATAGCGCGCGAACTGGGCCTCAACTAGGCCGGCCCATCGGCCACTGCAGGCACGCGCGCGCGCCGTACCAGCCAGTACACCGGGATGCCGGCCGCAAGCAGTGCAGCACCCCAAAGCACCGCCTCCCAGCCCGCGCCATAGGTGGCCCACACCGAGAAGATCACCGCGAGCACGCCCAGCACGGTCAGCTGTGCCCTGCGCGGCGAGTTGCCGGCGAGCTGTCCGGTGGAGTTCAGTCGCAGCATCGCTGCCGCGCAAGCTCCGTACATGACCAGGCACGACGTGGTCGAGAGCAGGATCATGAACGTGAAGACGCTCACCAGCGACTGCGAGGCGGTCGTGAGCACCAGCAGGCTCACCAGCACGCTGGTGATGACGAGCGCGAATGTCGGGGTATTGCGCGGTGACATCTGCGCGAAGATGCGCGGGAACACACCGTTCTTGGCCATCACCGCCGGCACCTCGCCCTGCAGCAGCGTCCAGCCGTTCAGGCAGCCTATGCAGCTGATGGCCGCGGCCGCCGTCACGAACCGGCTGCCGGCAGAGCCCCACAGGAATCGTGCGGCATCGGCAAAGGGGGCGCTCGAATTCGCGAGCGTTTCGGGTGGCACGAGCAGCATTACCGCAGTGGAGGACAGGGTGTACAGCAGCGTGGTCACGATCGCCCCGATGATGGTCGCGCGCGGTATGGTGCGCCCCGGGTCGCGCACCTTGCCATCAGGGACGGTTGCGGACTCAAAGCCCAGCAGCGCGTAGAAGCACAGGGCGGCAGTGGCGGTCGTGCCGCTGAGCGATAGCGGCACGTTGGCCGCGGCGGTGACACCTGCGTGGGTGGTGTGGAAGAACCCGACCAGCGCAATGGCGATCAACGGCAGCAGCTTCAGCACCGTCGTCACGGACTGTATCCAGCCCACGGCCGTCACGCCCCACCAGTTGACCAGGGTGAAGAACCAGATCAGGAACAGCGTGAAGGCGGTCGGCACCCCGTGGATCGCGAACAGCCCCGGCAGCATGGTGCTGACGTAGCTCGTGGCGGCCGTGACGATCGCAGCGTTCGCCACCCAGATCGAGATCCAGTAACCCCACACGACAATGAATGCGGTCGCAGGGCCAAAGGCCGCCCGGGTGTACGCGTAGGGACCGCCCGCCGCGGGCATCGCCCTGGCGAGCACCGAGAAGACGAAGGCGAGCAGCAGGGCGCCGGCGGAGCTGAGCACCCAGCCGAGCACGCTGTTCAGCCCAAATGGCGCAAGCGAGGCGGGCAGCAGGAAGATGCCGCCGCCGACGATGTTGCCGACTACCAGTGCCACGCAGGTCCACAACCCGAACTGCCGCGGCTCCCGGCTCATCCCGGGCCGCCTTCCACAGGCTGCGGTGACCACTGGTGTGCGATGGCGCGCTCGATCTCCGCGGCGGTCAGCTGCAGCGCCGGCAGGATGACCTGCAGCGCGCGCCCGCGGCTGTCCTTGTTGAACTGCATGCCGACATTGAGCGCGGCGATCACGGCGTTACGGCGGTCGCGTACCGGGACCGCGATGGAGCACAAGCCCAGTTCCAGTTCCTGCATCACCAAAGAGTACCCCTGCTGGCGCACCTTGAGGATCTCCGCACGCAGCGGCCTGGGCTTGCAGAGGGTAAAGGACGTAAGCGACTCGAGTGTCGATGCGGCCAGCACCGCGTCCATTTCCTTCTCCTCAAGGCCTGCCAGCAGGACGCGGCCCATGGAGGCCGGGTAGGCCGGCAGCCGGGCCCCGACCCCCAGCGCAATGGTGATGACGCGTTTCACCGGAACGCGCGCCACGTAGACGATCTCCGTGCCATCGAGTACCGACATGGAACACGACTCCTGCACCGAGTGTGCGAGCTGCTCCATGGCGGGGCGGGCGAGTTCGGGCAGGCGCAGGGAGGACAGGTAGCCGAAGCCCAGTTCCAGCACCCGGGGCGTCAGGAAGAACCGGCGCCCGCGGGCACCCACGTAGCTCAGGTGCTGCAGGGTGAGCAGGCTGCGGCGCACCACCGCGCGCGCAAGTCCGGTGCGCTCGGCGATCTCAGACTGGCTGAGCTCGGCGTGGTCGGCATCGAAGGCACGCATGACCATCAGTCCGCGTGACAGCGACTGCACGAAGTCCGGGCCGTTCTCGAAGTTCGACAGGGGATCGGGCACGAGTTCTCTTGCGCTATCCGCAGCGGGTTGACATGGGCCGAGCACAGGATCCTAATTTGGTTCGAACAACGAATCAATGTTCTATTACCGCACAAAGCCCTGCCGATGATCCCCGAACGAGAATCCGTCCTGCACAGCTGGTGCATCCAGTCGCAGTGGGACGCGCCGACCATCACAGGCGGCGAGGGCGCCCGTTTCTGGGACAGCGCCGGGCGCACCTATCTGGACATGAGCAGCCTTGCCGAGTGCATGAACCTCGGGCACCAGCACCCGCGCGTGATCGCCGCGATCCGCGACCAGGCCCAGAAGCTGTGCTTCGTGACATCCAGCTGGGGCGCGGAGCCGCGGGCGGAACTTGCCGACGAACTCCTGCGGCGCTCGGGCTTCGATGGCGGCCGCGTCTTCTTCACCCTGGGGGGTGCTGACGCCAACGAGCACGCCGTGAAGTTCGCGCGCCAGGCGAGCGGCAGGCCCGACGGACTCGTCATCACCCGCGACCGCTCGTACCACGGGGCGAGCTACGCGGCGATGGCGCTCTCGGGGGACAGCCGTACGCAGCGCGGGGTCGACCCGGCGGCATTCCGGGTCAAGCACGTGCCGCCACCGTACGCCTATCGCTGCCCGTTCGATTCCAAGTCGGACGCCGAATGCGGCGAGCTTGCTGCCGCGCACATCGCCGATGTCATCGACCAGGAAGGCCGCGGCAAAGTCGCCGCGGTGCTGATGGAGCCCAATGCCGGCACCAATGGCATCGTGGCTCCGGATACCTTCTGGCCCGCGCTGCGCGAGGTCACGCGCGCGCGCGGTGTCTACCTCATCGCCGATGAAGTCATGAGCGGCTTCGGTCGCTGCGGCGAGTGGTTTGCCTGGCAGCGCTACGGCCAGCAAGCACGACCTGACCTCATGACGCTCGCCAAGGGGCTGACCGGTGGCCACATGCCGCTGGCGGCGGTGCTGCTCGCGCCCGAGGTGAGCGCGAAGCTTGAGAACGAGATGCTCTACACCGGGCTTACATACTGCGGCCACCCGCTGGCTTGCGCGGCCGGCGTCGCCGCGGTGCGCGCCTACGAAGAGGACGGACTGATCGCGCGCTCCCGCAGCATGGGCGCGCAGCTGTACGCAAGCGTGCTGGAGTTGCAGAAAAAGCATCCCGTCATCGGGGACGTACGCGGCGGCCATGGCCTGTTTGCCGTGTTGGAGCTGGTGACCGATCGCGCGTCGCGCACGCCACTTGCGCCCTGGCCGCAGGAGCACGCCTCGCTCAGGCAACTGGTGCAGCGCGCCCGTGCAGAGGGGGTTTCCTTCGCCACGCGCGGCAACCTCTTGTTCCTGGCGCCGCCGCTGGTAATCACCGAAAAAGAACTGAGCGACGCGCTCGCGCTGCTGGACCGGCTGCTGGGCGAACTGGAGTGGACATGAGTTTCAAGCTGACCTACGCCACGATGTTCAGCCCGCCGGCACAGATGCACGAGCGCTTCGAGGCCGCAGCCGCGAGCACGCGCGCCGGGGCCGGTGCCCGGCATGCGCTGTTCATCGACGGTCGCGACGTCGTGGCGCGCGCGAACTTCGTGAAGTCGACGCCGGTGGACGGCAGTGCGCTCGGGACTTTCCCCGCCGCGGATGCTGCGGAAGTGGGCCTCGCGGTTGCCGCGGCGAAGCGTGCCTTCCCGGGCTGGCGCGCCACGCCCGTGGCCGAGCGGGTGCGCCTGATGAAGAAGGTGGCGGCGCTCATCGAGGAGCGCGTCTACCTCATCGCCGCGGCGCTGTGCCTCGAGGTCGGCAAGAACCGCATGGAGGGCCTGGGCGAAGCACAGGAGGCGGCGGACTTCTTCCTGACCTATGCGGAGGAGTTCGAGCGCAGCAACGGCTACTCGCGCGCACTGGCGGATGACCCGCTGACGGACTACCGCTCGCACAACCGCAGCGTGCTCAAGCCCCACGGCGTGTGGGCCGTGATTGCGCCGTTCAACTTCCCGCTGGCGCTGCTCGGCGGCCCCACCGCCGCAGCGCTCGTCACCGGCAACACGGTGGTCGCCAAGGGCGCGACCGATACCCCTTGGGCTGGCCGGCTGCTCGCTGACTGCATCCGCGATGCCGGCGTGCCTGCGGGTGTCTTCAACTACCTCACCGGCAACGGCAGCCTCGCCGGCGAGGCGCTCGTGTCCCACACGGACATCGCCGGGATCACCTTCACCGGCTCGCACCCCGTCGGCATGCACATCTGCCGCAGCATGCTGGATGGCGCCTACCCGCGGCCGTGCATCGCGGAGATGGGCGGCAAGAACGCCGCCATCGTCACCGCGCATGCAGACCTTGCGCGCGCGGTGCCCGGGATCGTGCGCTCAGCCTTCGGCCTCTCCGGGCAGAAGTGCTCGGCGCTGTCGCGGGTGTACGTCGAGGAGGCGGTGGCCGACACGCTCGTCGAGCAGCTGCGTGCGGCGATCGCGGAGCTGCGCATCGGGGACCCGCTGGTACGCGAGAACTGGCTGGGGCCGGTCATATCCCCGGCAGCCGCGGCGAAGTTTGCAGCCTACTGCGCGCAGCTTGCCACCGGTGACGCGCGCATCCTCGCAGGCGGCATGCGCCTGTCCGGGCCTGAGTTCCCGGGCGACTGCTACGTGCAGCCGACGCTCGCCGAGGCGCCGGCTGCACACCCGCTGTTCGCCCAGGAGATGTTCCTGCCGATCCTCATGGTGTGCCGCGTGCCGGACCTGGCCACCGCGCTGCGGCTTGCCAATGACTCACCGCTGGGGCTGACGGCGGGGATGTACGGCAGCGATGCCGAGGTGCAGCAGTTCCTCGACCAGATCGAGGCCGGGCGTCACCTACGTCAACCGCCCGCAGGGGGCGACCACCGGGGCGTGGCCCTGGCTACCAGGCCTTCGGCGGCTGGAAGGGCTCCGGCTCCACCGGCAAGGCGATCGGTTCCTTCTACTACCTGCCGCAGTACCTGCGCGAGCAGTCGCAGACGATCGTCGAGTAACGCGATGCAAGCTGTGCACCCTGCGCCGAGGCGATCGGACGATACGTCGAGGACGGACAGAGCGATCGCGCTCGAAGGCTTCACGCACCTCATCCCCTTCGCCGCCGGGCACGAGATCATTCGCCAGCGGCGGCGCAACCTGCACCTGGTGCGCATGACCCCGGACCTGATCTACGACCAGATGATCGGCATGGGCTGCGCGCAGCACGCTCACATTCTCCTGGGGCGGCAACCCGGGCGTAGGCTCGCTGCATCGGCTGCGCGATGCGGTCGGAACGTGGCTGGCCGCGGACCACTGGCCATCCACGAGCACACGCACGCGGGCCTGGCCGCCGCCTACACCGCAGGAGCGGCGCGGCTGCCGTTCGCGATGCTGAAGGGCTACGTGGGCAACGACCTGCCATCCGTGAACCCGCAGATCAGCAGCGTCCACTGTCCATACACCGGCGAGCGCATCGCCACCGTGCCGCGCAGTCAATCCACAGACGTGACGATCCTGCATGCGCAACAGGCCGATCGCGCCGGCAACATCCTGCTGCGCGGCATCATCGGCGCGCAGAAGGAAGCCGCGCTTGCCGCCGGCACGCTGATCGTCACGGTGGAGGAGATCGTCGACACCCTGGACGCGCCGATGAACGCCATCGTGCTGCCGTACTGGGTGGTCACCGCCGTGGTGCCGGTGCCGGCGGGCGCCTATCCGTCCTATGCACAGGGCTACTACGAGCGCGACAACGCCTTCTACCTGGCCTGGGACGACATCGCCCGCGAGCGCGGGACCTTCACTGCGTGGATGCAGCGGCATGTGCTTGGCACGCGCGACCACGCCGAGTTCCTGCGTTCACTGCCGGTGGCAACGCGCGAGCGCAGCGAGGCGTGATGAGCGCGCCCAACTACACCCCCGACGAGATGATGACCGTGGCCGCCGCGCGCATGCTGTGGGACGGCTGCGTGTGCTTCGTCGGCATCGGGGTGCCCTCCGCAGCGGCGCAACCTGGCCCGCCTCACCCATGCCCCGAACGTGGTGCTGATCTACGAGTCCGGCACGATCGGTACGCGCCCGCAGGTGCTGCCGCTGTCGATCGGCGATGGCGAGCTGGCCGCCAGTGCCACCGCGGTGGTGCCGCTGCCGGAGATCTTCTCCTACTGGCTGCAGGGCGGGCGCATCGATGTCGGGCTTCCTCGGCGCGGCCCAGATCGACCGCTTCGCCAACCTCAACAGCACCGTCATCGGCGACTACGCCACCCCGAGGACGCGCCTGCCCGGGGCCGGCGGTGCGCCGGAGATCGCCGCGCACGCGCGCGAGACCTTCATCATCCTCAAGCAGTCCGCCGCGCACCTTCGTGCCGAAGCTCGACTTCTGCAGCACCGCGGGGTTCATGGAAGGCTCGGGCGCCCGCGCCCGCAGCGGCGCCACCGGCCTGGGGCCCCGCGCCGTGATCACCGACCTCGGGATCCTCAAGCCCGCCGCCGGCACGCAGGAACTGACCCTCGTGGAGCGCTACGATGGGGTGTCCGTGGAGGAGGTCGTGGCCGCCACCGGCTGGCCGCTGAAGGTGGCCGACCAGGTCGGCGTCGTCGCGCCGCCGACCGCCCAGGAACTGAAACTCCTGACGGGAACTGCACGCGCGCACGCGTGCGGCCCATAACCGCCCGGCGATCCTGCGGGCACTGAAGAGACTGCCATGACGCACCCACACATCAAGACCGAGCTTCCCGGACCCAAGGCGCGTGCCCTGCTGGCGCGCGATGCCAAGGTGGTCTCGCCCTCCTACCCGCGCGACTACCCGTTCGTCATGTCGCACGGGCGCGGCACGGAGGTCTGGGACGTCGACGGCAACCGCTTCCTCGACTTCATGGCCGGCATCGCGGTGTGCAGCACCGGCCACAGCCACCCAGCGGTGGTGCAGGCGGTCAAGGATGCGGCCGAGAAGTTCCTGCACATCTCCAGCGACTACTGGCACGAGGGCCAGGTGCGCCTGGGCGAGCGCATGAACGAACTGTCGCCGATGAAGGAGCCGACCATGAGCTTCTTCTGCCAGTCCGGCACCGAGAGCGTGGAAGGGGCGCTGAAGCTGGCGCGCTATGTCTCCGGTCGCGGCCGCTTCCTGGGCTTCATCGGCGGCTTCCACGGCCGCACCATGGGCTCGCTGGCATTCACCTCCAGCAAGTACACCCAGCAGCAGGGCTTCTTCCCGACGATGCCCGGGGTGACTCACGTGCCTTACCCGAACAACTACCGGCCATTGTTTGCAGGGGCCGACCAGGGCGAGGCGGTGCTGCGCTACATCGAGGACGTGTTGTTCACAGGCCCGGTACCGCCGAGCGAAGTCGCCGCGATACTGATCGAGCCGATCCAGGGCGAGGGCGGATACCTGGTGCCGCCGCCTGGATTCCTCGCGGGGCTGCGCGCGCTGTGCGACCGCCACGGCATCTTCCTGATCTTCGATGAGGTGCAGTCCGGCATCGGCCGCACCGGCAAGATGTTCGCGGCGGAGCACTTCGACGTGGTGCCGGACATCATGACGCTCGCCAAGGGCTTAGGGTCCGGGCTGCCAATCGGCATGGTGGTCGCCAAGGCCTCGATCATGCAGAAGTGGAAGCGCGGCGCCCACGGCAACACCTTTGGCGGCAACCCGGTTTGCTGTGCGGCAGCTCTTGCCACCATCGAGCTGGTGCAGAACGGCATGATGGCGAACGCGGCCTCGGTCGGTGACTACTTCATGGCGAAGCTGCGCGAGCTGCAGGCGCGCCACCAGGTGATCGGCGAGGTGCGCGGCCGCGGGCTCATGATCGGCATGGAACTGGTGACCGACCGCGCCAGCAAGGCTGCGGCCAAGGAGTTGTGCGACAAGCTCGTCGACCGGGCCTACTACAACGGGCTGCTGCTGCTGGCCTGCGGCAAGAGCACGCTGCGCTTCATGCCGCCGTTGTCGGTGACGCGCGCGGAGGTCGACGAGGCCATGGCGATCCTCGAGCAGACCCTCAACGAATGCACGGCAGCACCTGCACGCGCCGGGGCCCAGGCGCGTTGAGGATCCAGGTACTCGCGGCGGCGGCGTTCGCCTGCGCAGGCCTGCTGTCGCAGGCGAAGGGCGGCGTCCCGGTCATCGATGCGCCGCATGCCTACTACTACCATGAGATGTACCTGCCGCAGCTGACCGCGGGGCCGAGCTCGGTGGCCTGGTCGCCGGACTCGCGCGAGGTGGTGTACTCGGCGGCCGGCTCCCTGTGGCGCCAGGCGGTGGATTCCACCGTGGCCGTGCAGCTCACCGACGGCCCGGGCTACGACTACGAGCCGGACTGGTCACCCGACGGGCACACCATCGTCTACTGCTCGAACCAGGACAACGCCATTGACCTGTGGCTGCTGGACCTGGCCACCGGCAAGCGCCAGCAGTTGACGCACGGCGGCTTCGTCAATGTCGAGCCACGCTTCTCACCGGACGGCCGCCAGCTGGTGTTCGTGTCCACCTCGTTCAACAAGCGCTTCCACATCTTCACCGGTACGCTCTCACCTGCGGGACTTGCCGCGGTGGTGCGCATCACCGGTGAGAACCGCAGCGACCTGCCGCGCTACTACTACAGCCCGTTCGACCACGAGATCAACCCGACCTGGACGCGCGACGGCAAGTCGCTCATCTACATCTCCAACCGTGGCCGCATCCACGGCACCGGCGGTTTCTGGAAGGTGGCCGCCAGGCCCGGTGCCGTCCCCAAGGAACTGCACTACGAGGAGACCAACTGGCGCGCGCGCCCTGATGTCTCCCCCGATGGGCACCGCATCGTCTACAGCTCATACCTCGGTCGCAACTGGCTGCAGCTGTGGGTGATGGGCGGTGAGGGTGGTGAGCCATTCCCGCTGACCTATGGCGACTGGGATGAATCCAACGCGCGCTGGTCCCCCGATGGGGCCCATATCGCATTTGTCTCCAACCGCAACGGCTTCACGGACCTGCGCCTGTTCGACTTCCCCGGCGGTGCCATCCGGACGCTTGCGGCCACGAAGTACCAGCGCCTGCGTCCCTACGGCCAGGTCCGCGTGCGCATCGTTGACCAGGACGGTGCGGCGATACCGGCCCGGGTGGCGGTAACGGATGCCGACGGGCGCTTCCGCGCGCCCCCGCAGGCCTGGATTCAGGCGGCGGACTTCGACCGCGACGAGCACCCCTTCGATGCGCTGTACTTCCATGCCGATGGCACCGCACTGGTCGAGGTGCCTGCCGGCAAGGTGGTGGTGGATGTCATGAAGGGCCCGGAGCGCATGCCGGTACGCCAGAGCGTGACGGTGGCCGCCGGTGCAACCGTTGATCTCGTCGCGAAACTGCCGGCGCGCCCGTGGACCGATGGGCCGGCGCGCCGCTGGGTGAGCGGGGATGTCCACGTGCACATGAACTACGCGGGCACCTACCGCAACACCCCGGCGCACCTGGCCCTGCAGGCCGCGGCCGAGGAGCTCTCGGTCGTCAACGACCTGATCGTGAACAAGGAGCAGCGCATCCCGGACATCGCCTACGCCGGCCGCGGCCTTGATCCGGCCTCGCGGCCGGATGCGCAGGTCGTGCACGGCCAGGAGTTCCACACCAGTTACTGGGGGCACCTGGGACTGCTGGGCCTCAAGGATCACCTGCTGCTGCCAGGCTACGCGGGCTACCCCAACACCGCCGCGGCCAGCCTGTATCCCTCCAACGCCGTCGTTGCGGACCTGGCGCACGCCAACGGCGCGCTGGTGGGTTACGTGCACCCGTTCGAGGAGGCCCCGACCCCGCTGACACACCCGGTGCACACGGACGCCGACGAGCTGCCGGTGGATGTCGCACTCGGCAAGGTCGACTACATGGAGATCCTGGGGTTCTCCGATCACCAGGCCACCGCCGGGGTCTGGTACCGCTTGCTGAACCTGGGGTTCCACCTGCCCGCCGCCGGTGGCACCGATGCCATGGCCGACTACGCCATGCTGCGCGGGCCTGTGGGAATGAATCGCACGTATGTCTCGGTGCCCAATGGCCCGCTCGACTACCAGCAGTGGCTTGCGAACCTGAAGGCCGGGCGCACGTTCGCCACCAATGGTCCCTTGCTCAACTTCACCCTCGGCGGCAAGCCGGTCGGCGATACCGTGGCGCTCAACGGCGCAGGCGAAGTGGCCTACACCGCGAACGTGCGCTCGATCGTGCCGCTGGATACCGCGCAGGTGGTGTGCAACGGCAAGCTCGTGCAGGAGCTGAAGCTGGATGGCGCGCGCCAGGAGGCGTCCGTGACCGGCACGCTGCCGATCACTGCGAGCGGCTGGTGCGTGCTGCGCGCGTTCACTGCCAAGGCGGAGTACCCGGTGCTGGATAACTTCGTCTACGCGACCACGAGCCCGGTGTACGTGAGCGTCGATGGGCAGGCACCGCGCTCGCCCGCGGATGCGCGCTACTTCATTGCCTGGATCGTGCATCTGTCAAAGGCGACCGCGGCGTACCCGGACTGGAACTCGCCGGCCGAGAAGGCAGCGGTGCTCGCATCCCTCGCCCAGGCACAGAAGATTTACCAGAAGTTGCAATCGCTGATCCCATAGAATTCGCGGCTGTTGAATGACAGGGCGGGTTTTCACTATGGCTAGAAGCGCGATCCTGGCGCTGCTCCTGGGCGCCCTGGTGCTACTGCCCGGCACGGGGCAGGCACAGTTGCGACCGGGTGCCGTCGCGCGTGCGACGGCCATCGATCCCAGGATACTGCTTGAGCAGGCGCGCAAGGCCGCAGGCGGTGAGGCCTGGGCAAGAGTGCGCGGCCTGCGCATTCACTCCATGCTGGTCGCCGGAGGCCAGCAGGGCGAGTCCGACACCTTCCAGGACACCGCGACCGGAAGGTACCTGCAGCAAGTGCACCTGGGCTCGAATGACACGGCGGAAGGCTTCGACGGGGTGTCGGTGTGGACCCGGCCCACCGGCATCGAGGCCTACGTGTACGGGGACGCCGATGCCACGCGCGGGGCGATCAACGAGAGTTTCCGCGTCGAGCGCGGCTGGTGGTTCCCGGAGCGCCACGCTGCCACCAGCCAGTACATGGGGGAGAAGGCCGCCGACGGCCGCGTCTTCGACATCGTGCAGATCACGCCAGAGGGTGGGCGGCCCTTCGCGCTGTGGATCGACCGGAAAACCCACCTGATCGATCGGGACCTAGAGCAGCAGGCCGAGCAGGTGCAGGTCATCCGCTACAGCGACTATCGCTGGGTGGACGGGATACGGCTTCCCTGGACCACCACGCGCGGGGGCGACACGACCACCGACCAGCAAGAGACGGTGCAGTCGGTAGAGGCGAACCCGGCGCTCGCCGATACCCTGTTCGCCCTGCCGGCGGCCACACCCGCGGCAGGTCCGGAGTCGGTGACCGTGCCGTTCCGGCTGGAGAACAACCAGATCCTGATCGATGTCAGCATCAACGGAGCCGGTCCCTTCGAGGCTGACTTCGACAGCGGCGGCAGCCTGATCATCCCACCGACCATAGTGACGCAGCTGGCGCTGCCGGTTGCCGGCGCGGAAAAGATCACCGGTGGCGGTGAAGGATCGGTCGTCTCCGGCAGCAGTAGGGTCCAGTCCCTTGGCATCGGTGGCGCCATGGTCAAGGCGCCGCGCTTCATCGTCCTGCAGGTGGACGACGCACAGCCGCGGCGCCTGCTGGTTGGCCAGGAAATCCTCTCGCACTACGTAGTGCGCATCGACTTCGACCGGATGACGATGACACTGACGCGCCCGGATGCCTTCGAGTACCGGGGGCACGGAGCCATCGTGCCGTTCCACTTCCAGGACAATCAGCCGGAGGTGCTGGGAGCGGTGGATGGCATCGCCGGAGTGTTCACGGTGGATACCGGAGCGGACGGCTCGCTGCTGCTCATCGCCCCGTTTGCCCGGCGCTATGGGCTGGCAGCGCGCTACCGCGCGGTCATTCCCTACGGCGGCACGGCGCTCACGGCGACCCACGGTGTCTACGCGCGCGCCGGCGAGGTGACCTTGAGCGGCGCGGATGGCCGGCCGGTGGTACGCGTGACACGGCCGGTGACCCGCATATCGCTCCAGGAGGGTGGCTACGATGCCAACCGCTACGTCTCGGGTAACATCGAGGTAGGCATCCTCAAGCAGTTCAACGTCACGTTCGACTACGCGCGACAGCGGCTGATCTTCGAGCCCAACCTCGGCTACGGCAAGGTGGACGTGTTCAGCGTCAGTGGCCTGCACCTGCATGCCGAGGATGACGGCTGGACGGTGACGGATGTCTACGCGGGCAGCGCCGCGGATGCGGCCGGGATTCGCAAGGGCGACAAGGTCGTGCGGGTCAACGGCAAGGCGCGCGCGCAACTTGACCGCGGTGCGATGCACCAGATTCTCACCGGGCCGGAGGGAACTGTGGTGAGCCTGACGCTGCGCACCGCGGCCGCGGACCGGGAAGTCTCGTTTGCGCTGCGCGACGCGCTATGAAGCAGGCCAAGGTGGCGGCCGTGTACTTGAACGGTGGCGGCGGACAATATCCTCAAGGGCTGGGCAACCCGGCTACGCAAGTACCTGGAAGCTTCGCGCGCAGTGGCGCCGGGCTAGGGGCCGTTGACCGGCTTGCCCGGCGCGTCAGTAGCGCCCGCTCGCGCCACCACCTGCGGAAGCGCCGCCGCCGCCTTCGTATGACGGCGCCGTCGTGGAACCTGCAACCGGAGTGATGACCGCGCTCCCGGCGATGGTCATGATTCTCGGCAGGCCTTCGGCCTCGCTTAGCTGGCGTGAGGTGATGCCGGCGCGCGGGGTGCGCAGGAACCGTTCAGCCGCCACGGCAATCGCCAGCAGCACGCAGCCCCAGGTGAGCAGCCGCGCCTCGAGCGACAGGCCGCTGAACTGCCGCAATTCGTAGCCGGTGCAGCCCGCACAGATCATGGCCGCGATGATCGGTGCGTGCGTACGGCGCGCGAGGCCGACGGCAAGCGCGATTGCTGCGAAGAGCGCGGGGATGATCGGCACGAGCCACGCCGCAGCCCCGGCGTGGCGGTAGTCCACGCCCGAGTACAGCAGGTGCGCGGATGCGGACCACAGGTAGCCCGCCAGCGGCATGACGACGACGAGGACGTCGAGCATCAGGTCGTGGGAAGGGCGGCGGAAGCGATGACCGCCCGCGAGCAGTGCGCCGACGGCGGCGCCGTAGCACAGCAGGCCTGCGCTCAACGCGGATGCGCAGAATGCGGCCACGAAGGCGAGCACGGCGAGCGTCGTGAACAGCGGGTTGAGCAGTCGCAGCCCTGCGATCGTAAGTACGATTCCCAGCAGAAACTCGCCCGCGAGCTGGGTGTGCTGTCCGAAATGGCCCGCGACCACGTACGTGAGCGCAAGAAGTCCAATGAGCTCGAGCGCCTCCTCGATCCCGGACCAGAAATAGTGCCGCGCCAGGATCAGCCACTCGGCCACGCCGATGCAGGCGAGCGCCCCCAGCACCAGCTTGGCATCGCGGCCGGGCAACCAGGCGAAGATCGAGATGATCATGGCGGCGGCAACCACGCCCAGTACGAAGAACGCGATGCGGCTGAACAGGCGTGTAGCGCGCCAGTCGCCCACGTTCTCGCGCAGTGCACCTTCCTGCGGGCTGACGTGCAGCCGGCGGGCAACGGCCAGCCAGCGCTCTTCGTCTACCGCGGGCATCACGCTCACGGGCGCACGTCCTTGAGCCGGTCGTGGAGCTGGCGCAGGACCGCGGCGGCACCCAGGACAATGCCAAGCACCAGTACCGAGCCCAGCACGCCCAGCTGCATGAACCGCGCGATGATCACGACGCTGAGGCCAAGGGCTGTGTAAACCACGCCGTACACGGCGAACGTCTCCTCGCCGCAGGTGAGCGCCTTGCGGATCGAGAGCGCGGCAAGCACCAGCAGCGCGATGACCCCCGCGGGCCAGAACATCCGGTCCGCACACCACCCGAGGGCTGCCCAGAAGGCAAGGTTGGCGGCAAAGTGCTCGAACACCGCGCGGAACCTTCCGGCGTGGGCGCGCTGGTCGATCGCGCCCCAGCCGAGCATGGCAGCCGCGCATACCAGCGCGCGCACGCCCAGCTCGGGAGCCGCGAACTGCCAGGTGTCGGGGTTGGCGGAGCCGCGCTCGATGCCGAACCAGGCCGCGAACGTGGCGAGGGCGACCGACAGCACCAGCCGCGATTCAAGCGCGTACGCGGTGAACGCCTGTATCGCGGTCAGGATCAGCAGGTGTCGCGACCAGTTCGCCCCGAGCCAGTGAAACTGTGAAACCGCGTAGCCCAGGTCGGCACTCACCAGCAGCGCCCCCAGGAGCAGGAGGTAGTCTGCCGCGGTTGAGCGCGTCGTGCCACCGGACCTGGCGCGTATCGCCGGCAGGTAGCAGGCGGCAGCGACGGCTGCAATGACCGCCAAGAGGGTCAACGGCCCGATGCGATCCAGGTGCCCCTTCACCAGGATGCCGACGCCGGCGACGACCAGCGCGACGCCCACGTACAGGGCGACGCGCAGTTCAGCGTGCAGGGAGAAGATCTCGCGGCGCTCCAGGGCGATGGCGCGCGCTGCCGCGCCCGCGTCGAGGTCGTCGGTTGTGCCCAGTTCTTCGAGTTCTGCTTCGAGCGAATGCATGCGCCTGAGGTTACGCAGCAACCGGCCAGGCTGGCTATATTTGCCGGCGTGTTATGTGCGCCCCATGCCAGTTCCTGGCCGCCTGGGGGTAGCTGCGGTCGTGCGGCTCCCCGGGCGGGCCGCCGGAGCCCGGCGCTGGCGCGCACAGCCTGCACTCGTACGGCAGGGGGTTTTTCCCGTCGACGGGGCGGATGCGAACTGTACGCGTGCATCACGCCGCTCTTGCCGTGCGCCCCGCAAGCACTGACGTTGACCCCCGCGGCGGGTTCAAATCATGGGGCGACATCGGATACAGTGGCTCGTGTCAGTGGTGCAGGAGTGCTGAGTGACGAAGACGACTGCCAGCGTTAACAACCTGCCAATGGTTGCGCTGACAGCCATGCTCGGCTGGGCAGCAGGAGCAATTGCCCCGGCGTGTGCCCACGACCACCCGCAGTCCGCAGGGCCAGTCACCGCCGGCCTCGGCACTGTTCACTTCCGCAATTCGGGCGCGCCGCGTGCGCAGCGCGAGTTCCTAAGCGGACTGTTGTTGCTGCATAGCTTTGAGTATTCGTCGGCGCGCAGCGCCTTCCAGGCCGCTGAGCGAATCGACCCGGGCTTCGCGATGGCGTACTGGGGAGAGGCACTCACTTACAATCAGACGCTGTGGGGCGAGCAGGATCGCGACGCTGCGCGCGCCGCACTGGCCCGGCTGGCGGCGACACCCCAGGAGCGAGCAGCCAAGGCACGCACGGCGCGCGAGCGCAGCTACCTGGCCTCAGTGGATCTGCTCTATGGCGATGGTGACAAGACCCAAAGGGATGCGAACTTCAGTGCGGCACTGGGCGTGCTTGCCCGAACCTATCCGGATGATCTCGACGCCCGGGCGTTCTATGCGCTGTCCATACTGGGTTTGACCAATGGTGTGAGAAATACCACCAACTACATGCGGGCGGCGGCTGAGGCGCAAGCGGTTTACGAGATCGACAAGCAGCATCCGGGTGCACTGCACTACCTGATCCACGCGTTCGATGATCCAGTGCATGCCCCGCTCGGGCTTCCCGCCGCCCGCCTGTACGGCAAGGTGGCGCCAGCGGCGTCGCACGCGCAGCACATGCCGTCGCACATCTTCTTTGCACTGGGCATGTGGGACGACGCGATCAAGGCGAATGTCGCATCGCTGAAGATCGCCAGGAGCCAGAACGACCCCGGCTACCACTCGCTGGTCTGGCTAACCTACGCCTACCTGCAGGAGGACAGGCGTCAGGAGGCTGAGGAGCTGATCCTCTCGGTTGCGCACGATGTCGCCGCGGGGCCCACCAAGGACAACCGCATCAGGCTTGCGCATCTGCGGGCCATCTGGCTGGCAGAGACACGCGGAGCTGCAGGTGCCGACGCGTTCTCATCCGTCGACAGCTCCGGCATCCCCTCGATCGGCTATTTCGCGGCACACGACTTTGTCCGCGGGCTCACCGCCGGTGCCGACACCGCCGAGGCGCGCAAGGCGCTTGCGCAGCTACAGGAGCGGATACACGCCGCACGCGCCGCGGCCGCACGGACCGCCGAGCAGGGGGTGGCGGCCGATTGGCACGACAACGTGACGGCCCAGGAACTGCAACAGGCGCTCGTGATGGCCACTGCTCTTGAGGGGACGATCCAGTATTACGCGGGGAATCGGCCGGCTGGACTGGCGCAGGTTCGCGAGGCCATCCTTGCGGGTGAGCAGGCGGCATTCGAGTATGGCCCGCCGTGGTCGGTCAAGCCGCTCGATGAGCTGCTCGGTGAACTGCTGCTTGCGGACGGCCAACCAGCACGGGCAGCGAAAGCTTTCGAGAAGACGCTGGGCACCTATCCGAATCGACGGCTGGCGCGCCTGGGACTGGCGGCCTCGCAGGCGGCGAGATGAGCGAAGCAAGGCCGTGCAGCCGCGCCCCCTCGCGATGGCTCGTGCTGTTGTTGCTTTGTCTTGGCGTAGTGGCGTGCCATCCCTCCGGACCGAAACCCAGCGGCGCCTCGCACGCGACCAGGCAGGAGCTCGCCGGGGCGTGGCGACTTCTGAGCATCCAGCGGCTCGGGCCCAACGGCCCGACATCCGATCCTTTCTTCGGCACCGACCCGACCGGAATCCTGATCTATGACCCCTCCGGATGGATGAGCGTCCAGATCGTCAGCACCCACCGACCGGCAATGGATTCGCCCGCTGCGGCCGCATCCCGACCGACGCCAGGGGACACCGCCCAGGACACGCAGCTAAAGGCCGCAGCACTTGATACTTACTATGCCTACTTCGGGACGTGGAGCTACGACGAGGCTACTTCGACAGTCATTCACGCAGTCAAGGCCTCCCTGATTCCCGGCGAGACCGGCAAGAGTTACTCCCAGGCGGTCTCTCTGGTTGACGGACACCTCGTCTTCACGAGGCGCGAAATGAGGGGCGCGAGTGTCCAGCAGAAGGTGTGGGAGCGGGTTGCCACGCCCGAGCGGTAGCCACAACAGCGGGCAACGCAGACGCAGGCGATGCGCAGCAGTACTGGCGGCTGCAGGTTCTGCAAACGGCTGAACCGCGTCCCGGCCAGCAGCGGCGAGGGCGCCGGATCGGTCAGTGCGCTGAGCGGGTCGCGCGTACCTTCATCAGCTGCATGCGGCCCAGGACAAAAGCCAGCACCGCGGCTAGGCCCGAGGCGATCAGCACGGCGATCTTGGCCGCGGCCAGCAGGGCCGCATCGGTGAACGCCAGGTTGGCGACGAAGATCGATACGGTAAAGCCGATCGCCCCGAGCACGCCCAGGAGGCCGATGTGCCGCCACTGGATGTCCGGCGGCAGTGAGCACAGCCTCAAGCGCACTGCCAGGAATGAAGCCAGGCCAATGCCGATCGGCTTGCCGAGCACGAGTCCCGCGACGATGCCCAGCGCGACGGTGAGCGGGGCGCCGGCGGCCTGGAAGCCACTGAGGCTCACCCCGGCATTGGCGAGCGCGAACAGCGGCATGATCCCGAAGGCCACCCAGGGGTGCAGGATCCCCTCGACCCGGCTCACGGGGGCGACCTCGCCATCGCTCTGGCGTGCTCTGCGGCTGAATGCGGCGCGCACCGGGGTGAGGAGCCCGAGGATGACGCCCGCGAGCGTCGGGTGCATGCCGGTGGACAGCATGCCGAACCACACAATGGCCCCCGGGATGACGTACGCGAGCATCGAGCGTTGCCCGTGCCACTGCAGCGCAAAGATGATCACCACGCCCACCGCGATGATCGGGAAGCCTGTCCAGCTGATGCCGGTGGAGTACACCAGGGCAATCACGATGATCGCGGCGATGTCGTCGATGATCGCGAGGGTGAGCAGCAGCATCCGCAGGCTCGAGGGGATGCCCTTGCCCACCAGCGCCAGCACCCCGACCGCAAAGGCGATGTCGGTGGCGGTCGGGATGGCCCAGCCGTGGTGGGTCACAGGATCGGTGTTGAAGGCAATGTAGAACAGTGCGGGCACGATCACGCCGCCGGCGGCGGCGATGATCGGCAGCAATGCCACCTTCGGGTCGGCGAGTGAACCGTTGTGCATCTCGCGACGGATCTCCAGTCCGACCACCAGGAAGAACAGCGTCATCAGCCCATCGTTGACCCAGAAGTGCAGGTCGTACTCGGGCAGGTAGCGCGCCAGGCCGAAGCTCAAGGGCAGGTGCCACAGCGCGTAGTAGTAGGGCGCAAGCGCGGTGTTGGCCCACACCAGCGCGACAGCAGCCGCCAGCAGCAGGGCGACGCCGCTGGCGGCCTCCACGCTGATGAACTGCAGGGGAATGAACTTCGGATGCGGCGCGTGGACAGAGGCCATGACAGTCTCGGTGGCTAGGCTGCCATCCTACCGGGCCTGTCTCGGGTTTCGGTAGCCTTACCGGCCGGTGGTGCGCTCCATCGCCTCCGGGTAGCGTGCGCCGACGACGCTGATCTGCGCCGTGGCCGCCTCGATACCGGCCAGGTCGCCGGCGGTAAGCTCGATGGCCGTCGCCCCGATGTTCTCCTCCAGGCGCGCGGGCTTGGTGGTTCCCGGGATCGGCACGATCCAGGGCTTCTTGGCCAAGAGCCACGCCAGGGCGATCTGCGCCGCGGTTGCGTTCTTCTGCTTGGCAATGCGCGTCAGCAGCTCAATCAGCGCCTTGTTGGCCTCGCGGGCCTCGGCGGTGAAGCGCGGCAGGTTGTTGCGGAAGTCGTCCTTCGCAAACAAGGTGCTCTGGTCGATCTTGCCGGTGAGGAAGCCACGGCCCAGCGGGCTGAACGGCACGAAGCCGATGCCCAGCTCCTCGAGCACCGGCAACACCTGCTCCTCGGGGGTGCGGAACCACAGCGAGTACTCACTCTGCAGCGCGGTTACCGGCTGCACCGCGTGCGCGCGGCGGATGGTCTCGACGCCGGCCTCGGACAGTCCGAAGTGCCTGACCTTGCCCTGGGCAATCAAGTCCTTCACCGCGCCGGCCACATCCTCGATCGGCACCTTGGGATCGACCCGGTGCTGGTAGAAGAGGTCAATGACGTCGGTCTTGAGGCGCTTCAGCGACGCCTCGGCGACCGCCCTGATGTGTTCCGGCCGGCTGTCGAGGCCGGTCCAGCGTGTCCCGTCTGCAGCATCCGGCGCGAACCCGAACTTGGTGGCCAGAACCACGCGGTCGCGAACCGGGGCGAGCGCCGCGCCGACCAGGTCCTCGTTGGTGAACGGCCCATAGACTTCCGCGGTGTCGAAGAAGGTGATGCCGCTATCCACCGCGTTGCGCAGCAGCGCGGTCATCTCGTTCTTGTCACCCGGTGGGCCGTAGGCGAAGCTCATGCCCATACACCCCAACCCCAGGGCGGAGACTTCGAGGTTGCTGCGGCCGAGTTTGCGCTTGTGCATCGGGGATTCTTTCTTGGCTGTGGACCTGTGTGCAGGGATCATCTTCGGCGGTGCCACCGCCGGACTCAATCAGGCATTGGGGGTACACGGCAGGTTGGGGGCGTGAATTCAACGGGTTAGCGAGAGCTGCGCGCAAGTGACCCGGGTTCTGACGATTACCGCCGCCACGTGTCGATTCCAGGTTCACCCGTTCGTCGTGTCTTCAGGAGAGGCGAGGAGGCTCCTTCGGGAGGCTCCTGGCGCCACCGGCGAACTGAAATTCAAAGGAGACAGCGATGCGCGTCATGGTGATCGTCAAGGCAACCGCGGACAGCGAGGCCGGCGTGCTACCCAGCACCGAGCAACTGGCCGAGATGGGCAAGTTCAACGAAGAACTGGTGAAGGCGGGCGTGATGCTCGCCGGGGAAGGGCTGCACGCAAGTTCCAAGGGCGTGCGCGTGCGCTTCGGTCAGGGCAAGGGCACGGTGATCGACGGTCCCTTCACCGAGACCAGGGAACTGATCGCCGGCTTCTGGCTGTGGCAGGTGAAGTCGGTGGCCGAGGCGGTCGAGTGGATCCGACGCTCGCCGTTCATCAAGGGCACCGAGACGGTCGAGATCCGTCGCGTATTCGATGCCGAGGACTTCGGCGACAACCTCACTCCCGAGCTCAAGCAGCGGGAAGAGCACTTGCGCGCACGCACCGCCGGCAACAGCTAGAACATCGACGCACACCGAGGACCGGACATGAAACTGATGGCGCACCTGCACTTCAAGGGCAACTGCCGCGAGGCGTTCGAGTACTACGTGACCGTGTTCGGCGGAAAGTTAGAGTTCGCAGCGACATATGCCGACACTCCCGACGCCGCCCAGTTCCCGCCCGCCGAGCGCGGCCGCATCGCGCACGCGCGCGTGGACCTCAACGGGCAGTACCTGCTCGGCTGCGACCCACCCGCGGAGCGCTACGTCGCACCGCAGGGCTACAACGTGATGGCGCTGGTGGACACCGCGCAGGAGGCCGAGCGGGTATTCACCCAGCTTGCCGCGGGCGGCACGATCGTCATGCCGTTCGGGCAGACCTTCTGGGCGTACCGCTTCGGGATGTGCACCGACCGCTTCGGCATCCCCTGGATGGTCAACTGCGAGAAGGCGCCGTAGGGGCCGCTGCCCCGCGGCAGGCACGGCCGGGCGAGCTTGGCTTGCACAGTACCCCGCCCGGTGGTGTCATCCGCGGCCATGACGGTCGCGCAGGTGCATCAACAGGTCGAGGCCGTATGGCGCATCGAGGCCGCAAGACTGATCGGCGCCCTGGCACGCATGCTGCGCGAGGTCGGCCTTGCGGAGGAGTTTGCCCAGGACGCGATGGTCGCAGCGCTCGAGCGCTGGCCGGCCGAGGGCGTCCCGGATAACCCGGGCGCCTGGCTGATGACCACCGCCAAGAACCGCGCGCTGGATCACCTGCGACGGCAGCGCATGCTCGATGCCAAGCACGAGGCCATCGGCCACGAGTTGCAGGCACAGCAGCTCGCGCCCGCGCCGGATACGGCCGAGGACGATATCGGCGATGACCTGCTGCGCCTGATCTTCGTGGCGTGCCATCCGGTGCTGTCGACCGAGGCGCGCTCGGCGCTCACCCTGCGCCTGCTCGGCGGGCTCACCACCGCCGAGATCGCCCGTGCCTACCTCACCACCGAATCTGCCATCGCCCAGCGCATCGTGCGCGCCAAGCGCGCGCTCAGCGAGGCGGCCGTGCCATTCGAGATCCCGCGCCGCGAGGAGCTGCCCGCCCGCTTGTCCTCGGTGCTGGAAGTGATCTATCTCATCTTCAACGAGGGCTACGCGGCCACGGCGGGAGATGAGTGGATGCGGCCGGCACTGTGCGAGGAGGCTCTGCGCATCGGGCGCATCCTGGCGGAACTGACCCCGGACGAAGCGGAGGTCCACGGCCTGGTCGCACTCATGGAGATCCAGGCCTCGCGCATCCGTGCCAGGATCAGTGCCAGCGGCGATCCGGTCCTGCTGCTGGACCAAGACCGCTCCGTATGGGATCGCCTGCTGATCAGTCGCGGCTTGGCGGCCATCGCCCGAGGCGGGGCGATCGGCGGGCCGCGTGGCCCCTACCTGCTGCAGGCAGGCATCGCAGCCGTCCACGCGCAGGCGCTCACGGCCGCGGACACCGACTGGATGGGGATCGTGAGGCGCTATGAGGAGCTTGCGCAGGTGGCAGCCTCACCGGTGGTCGAGCTGAACCGGGCTGTCGCAGTGGGCATGGCCTATGGCGCCTCCGCCGGCCTTGCGATCGCCGACCAGCTGGCCGCCGGCGGTGCCCTCAAGGACTACCATCTGCTGCCCAGCGTGCGCGGCGACTTCCTTGCCAGGCTCGGGCGCCATGCCGAGGCGGGGGCGGAGTTCGAGCGAGCGGCGCTGCTCACTGACAATGAACGCGAACGCGCGCTGTTGAACGCACGTGCGGCCGCCTGCCACGGACATGACGTTCACTAGCCGACCGCAGCGGATGAATGCTGCCGGCTTCAAATTGCGGAGATGCTTATGCCTTACATGCTCCTGATCGTGGAACCCAAGGGCCAGCGCATCGAGCGCGGTCGCACCGCCGGGGAGGCGGTCTACCAGCGCATGGTCGATTTCAGCCACACGCTGGATCAGCGCGGCTTGCTGCTGGCGACGCACTCGCTCAAGGAGGAGAGCGTCAGGCTGGAGAAG
Source organism: uncultured Pseudomonadota bacterium (assembly GCA_963703025.1). GTDB lineage: Bacteria > Pseudomonadota > Gammaproteobacteria > Steroidobacterales > Steroidobacteraceae > 13-2-20CM-66-19. The sequence continues at coordinate 2,086,609 of OY969778.1, forward strand.
CGCGGCGACGGCGTCCGCGTCGTCGACGGGCCGTTCACCGAGTCCAAGGAGATGATCGGCGGGTTCTTCCTGCTGAACTGTGGCACGCATGCGGAGGCCATGGAGATTGCCAGGCAGTGCCCGGCGGCCGAATGGGCCACGATCGAGGTCCGTGAGACCGGGCCGTGCTACGAATGAGCCAAAGCTCGTCGCGGGTAGAAAAGTTCAGTGCGGAAGCTTCAACTCCCGCATGACGGTCTGGAAGCGCGGCTCCTTGCGCGGCGGATCCATGAGCGGCTCGGTCTTGAGCCCTTCGAGCCCCGGGTCCGTCCGAGAAGTATTCCTGGTCCTTGTCGCCGCTGAGGTTCACGAACGGGAGCACCGCGATCGAGTGCGGTGGCGGGTTGAAGAGCGTCGCCTGGGCGCTCGTGGCCATCGGCTCCGAGGGTGCGGGCCGTGTCCCGCGCGTCGCCGCGGGCCGCGTTTCCCCGTCGATGCAGCAGCAGGCGCACGGGCTGGGATGGCGCGGAGCGGCTCCTGAGGCACTTCGCCCGCGAGCCGCCGGTGTACCACTACATCTGCGGTGCCCACGATTTGCACCAGCCCGCGGCCTTCACCTGCTTGCCCGGGAACAGCTGGCACGGTCCCTGGGGTTTGCCGGAGGCGCCCTGGTAGAGAGCGCAGTCACCACAATGATTGCCGCCGACGGCTTCCTTGGAGGTCTTGGCATCCTCCACATAGCCCAACGCCTTGGCCTCGGGCGAATCGGCGGCCAGGAGCGGTTCGCCGTCCGCTTGGGCTGCACGGACCATAACCGCCGCCAGCGGCACGCCGACGAGCAGTTGTTGCAACAGGCGGCGCCGGGACATCGCGGGGGCTCGGTGCATGCAAAGGCTCCTGCAGGTTGACGAGCAATCATAGCGCTGTCGCGTGCGCAGCAGCTATGCCGCCGCCGTGACCGCCGCGTATATTTCCCCAGGGCAACACCCGCCACATAGAACGGCAACGAAATGAAACGAGTCATCCGGGCGCTCAGCATTGCAGGCTGGCTCGTCCTGGCGCTTCCCGTGGCAGCTGATGAAGTCTCCAAGGAGGTCGCGGAGGCACAGGCGACCGAACTGGCCAATGCCCTGCCGCCAACGAGCTTCTACTCCGACCCGGTCAGTCTCACCCGGACCAGGCCCGGCGACCTGTTGCGCCAGGAAGCTGTTGACGGCTATTCAGTCGTCAGTGGCATGAAGTCGGTCCGCATCCTCTACCACTCCCAAAATGCGGCGCATGGCGATGTCGTGACCTCTGCCGTGGTGCTCGTTCCTCCTGGCCCGACGCCGCCGGGTGGCTGGCCGGTCATCGCGTGGGCTCACGGCACCAGCGGCGTCGCCCAGTCCTGCGCTCCATCGCTGATGAAGGACTTGTACTACGGAACGCCGGTCCTGGCGGCGATGCTCACGGGAGGGTTTGCCGTGGTCGCGACCGACTACCGCGGGCTGGGCACCGCTGGCCCCACGATGTACGGCAGCAAGCAGGCCCAGGCACTGGATGTGATCTATGCAATGCCCGCCGCCCGCGCCGCGGTGCCGCAGCTTGGCCGCCGCTGGGTTGCCGACGGGCACTCGCAGGGGGGCTTTACGACCTGGGGTGTCGCGGAACTGGAGTCGCAGTTGAAGGATGACGGTTACCTGGGCGCCATCTCCGTGGCGGGAGCATTCCAGGTGGATGAGCTCATGCAGACCCTCAACCAGGGCGAGGGCGCGTTTTACCTGGCCTACATCGCCTCGGGAATCCAGGGCCGCTTCCCGGCATTCAGGCCCGATGACCTGTTGTCGCGCGAGCCGATGCAGTCCTATTCCAGGGTAACCGCGCAGGGTTGCTGGTATTACGCGCACGCGCTCTACAAGGACATCCCGCAAGGCACCACGCTCAAGGAGGGCTGGAAGGACAATGTCTGGGTGCGCAAGTGGGTGAAGGAAAACAACGAGGGCGCGATCCGCATCAACAAGCCGCTGCTGGTGCTCGCCGGGGAGGCCGACAGGACGATACCCATCGAGGGCGTGCGGACGATCGTGCGGCGCGCCTGCCGCGCCGGCAGCGGGCTCACGTTCAGGAGTTACCCGGGGCTCGACCATTCCCCGGTAATGGTCGACTCCCTTGCCTACCAGCTTGAATGGATCCGGGAGCGGCTGGCGGGTACCAGGGCGGCGGGCACCTGCGCGGCGCTCGCGGTGAAGTGAAATTATCTCTGTCGTCAGGAGCGATTCACCCGTGAAAAAATGCCACGCAGCGCCCACGGATTTCTTGTGCCAGTGACGACCCGCATCGAATCCCTGACCCGCCTGGGGCCCGCCGAGATGGAAGGCCTGGGCGAGGTGCTCATCGACTGCGTCGAGGGGGGCGCCTCGGTGAGCTTCATGTACCCGATGACGCGCGCCAAGGCGGACGCCTACTGGCAGGCGGTGGCAGCCGCGCTCGGGCGCGGCGAGTGCCTGGTGCTGGCCGCCTACGATGAAGAGGGCCGCATCATCGGCACCGTGTCGCTGCTGTTGAAGCAACCGGAGAACCAGCCGCATCGCGCGGATCTTGCCAAGATGCTGGTGCACCGGCGCGCGCGCCGGTGCGGCCTCGGCGCGCAGCTGCTGCGCGCTGCCGAGGCTGCCGCGGTCACGCACGGCAAGTCACTGCTGGTGCTGGATACCGCCAGCGCCGATGCCGAGCGCCTGTACGCGCGGGTCGGCTGGCAGCGGGTGGGTGAGATTCCCGACTACGCGCTGTGGCCGGGCGGGGGCCTGTGCCCGACGCAGGTTTTCTACAAGAGGGTCGGCGCCGCCACCGTCGTGGGCGGCTGACTGCGCTGTCCGTGAGCCTGGACGCAGCAGTAGCGGTGCCACGCGAGTCCGCTGCTCAGTTAACTGCGGCTCGGTGCATGTCCACGCCCACTTGCCTGCGCGCCCGGTTAGGCATTGAATGGGCATGCGAAGGGTGACACAGATCATCCCGCGTCAATGCCAAGGGGAAACTCCAGATGCGCTACGCGTGGTTGCCGCTTCTTCTGCTTGTCGCGCTGCCGCTGTCGGCGCAGGAGTACCAGGTCATCATCACCGGTCAAACCGCGCCGGATACCGGGCCGTCCGCTGCCTTTGACATCAGCTTCGACTTCAATGCGCTGAGCCCGACTCAGGCCTACACCTCATCCGGCGGCTGCCTGCAGAGCTTCAGCGCCACGGTGCCGATAACCGGTCTGTCGGTAACCGTTGGCGGTGCGGCTTTCCCGCTGTCCGGATCATCCATGTCCTTCAGCGGCGGGCCGCTGACCTCAGGCAGCTGCCTGTTGATCGAGAGCTATCTGACCATCGGCGCCGTGGGCCAGGGGGGATTTATTGCAAATCTCGCAGGCCTGCCGCCGAGTTCACTTGGAACCTATCCGCTGGTGACTCTCTTGCAGACGCAGAGCGACAACGGCGGCGGCGGACTGGGTGACATGAACCTGCAGGACATCAGCATCAGCGTGGAACCTGTGAGCGTGGGCGTGCCTGAACCCGGTACGCTCGGATTGCTTGCCTTCGCGGTTCTCGGGTTGCTGGCGGTGCACGCACGGCGGGCTTTCCTGCCTGTGACCCGCGCTTGACCTGACCGGCCGGGTGTTGGTTCGTGGCGCGCACCGCGCCACGCTGCACTGAGAAACCTGCCTCGCTAGCTCGAGGCCTGCGCGAAGCTCTCCATCATGAGGCCGGTGCCGCCACGCGAGACATGCGCGACCACGGCCGTGCGGCGATGCAACTTTGTGATCACCCCGAGGTTGATCGCGAACGAGAGCACGACCTGCTGGCCCTTGCGCAGGCCCAGGTTCGAGGTCTCGATGAACACCCCGGTGGCGGACAGGTTAAGCGCCTTGCACAGCTTGCGGCGCCCACCCGGGACGTTGATGTAGACGATCGTGCGGGCGCGATGTCTGGTGTGCAGGCGACGTTCCACTGCTGCTGCTCGGTCTTTTCTTATTTTCGTGAACCAGGTCGCATTATGCGCCGCAGCGCATTCGGTACAGCCGCCAGTGAACTTAATTCAGCGCCCGATTTCTCCTACCGCGCGGCTGATTAAGTTGAGTTGAGGAACGGGCCGATCTCCGCGCCGAAGGTCTTGATGTCGACCAGGAACGCGTCGTGCCCCTCGATGCACGGCAGCGGCGCAAAGCGCGTCGGCACGCCGGCCCCTTCCAGCATGTGCACCAGTGCCTGCTGCTCGGCGATGGTGAACAGCAGGTCCGACTGCACGCCGATCACCAGCGCGCTTTCCAGCCTTGCGCGCCGCACCAATTCCACCGGCTCCCCATGCGCGTCGAGCTCGAAGCGATCCATCGAGCGCGACAGGTACAGGTAGCAGTTGGCATCGAACGCGCTGACGAAGCGGCGCGCGAGGGACTCGAGGTATCCCTGCACGGCGAACTCAGAGGCAAACGGATCGTGGCGCTTCATGTCGGCACGGATCGGCGCGCGCCCGAAGCGCACCTGCCACTCCGCGGCCGAGCGGTAGGTCACCGTACCGAGCTTGCGCGCCAGGCGCTGGCCGGTGACCGGCGGTGCGTCGGCGCTGTACTCGCCGTTGCGCCACGCGGGGTCATTGGTGATCGCCTCGCGCTGGATGGAGCGCAGCGCGATCGCAAAGGGCGCCGCCGCGGCGGTGCCGGAGATGCACAGCAGCCGCCGCGCGGCCCCGGGAAACAGGGCGACGAAGGCCAGCACCACCATGCCTCCCAGCGATGGGCCCATGACGGTGTCCAGGCGCGTGATGCCCAGTGTGCGCATCGTCTCGTAGCCGCCGCGCGCGATGTCCTCCACGGACAGGTCGGGGAAGGTCAGGCGGTAGGGTTGCCCGGTGGCCGGGTCATCCGAGGCGGGACTGGTAGAGCCGAAGGGACTGCCCAGGGAATTGATGCAGATGACGAACAGGCGCGAGGAATCGATCGCCAACCCGGGGCCGATCATGCCCTGCCACCAGCCGTCGGCCGGATTCTCGGGCGAGGAGGCGGCGTGCGCCGACGGGGAAAGCCCGGTGAATATCAGGATCGCGTTGTCGCGCGCGGCATTGAGCGTGCCCCAGGTCTCATAGGCGCAGCGCGCGCCATGCAGCTGCCCGCCGCGCCACATCGGGAACGGGTCGGGCAGGGGTGCATAGCGGCGCGCATCCATGGGGACCCGCGCAGCAGGCGTGGCCTGCTGCTCGATGGCGCTCACGGCTCCGGGTCGCCGCCCTCGGGGATGCCCTCGAAGAGCACCGTCGAGAGGTAGCGCTCGGCGGTGTCCGGCAGCATGGCCAGGATCACCGAACCCTGCGGCGCATCAGCCGCCACCTTGAGCGCGGCAGCGAAGGTGCCACCGGAGGAGATGCCGCAGAAGATGCCCTCCTGGCTGGCAAGCTTGCGCGCAGTCTCGATCGCCTCGACGTCGGTCACCGGCACGATCTTGTGGGCAACCTCGCGGTTGAGTACCGCGGGGACGAAGTCCGGGGTCCAGCCCTGGATCTTGTGGGGAGCCCATGGCTTGCCCTCGAGCATGGCAGCCCCTGCCGGCTCGGTGGCGATGATCTTGGTGTCCGGGCGGGCCAGCCGCAGCATCTCGCCAACCCCGGTGAGCGTGCCGCCAGTACCCCAGCCGGTGACGAAGAAGTCCAGGCGCTTGCCGGCGAAGTCGCTGAGGATCTCAGGACCGGTGGTATTGCGGTGGTAGGCCGGGTTTGCCGGGTTCTCGAACTGGCGGGCGAGGAACCAGCCGTGCTTCTTGGACAGTTCCTCGGCCTTCTTCACCATGCCGCTGCCACGCTCGGCGGCAGGGGTGAGGATGACCTTCGCGCCCAGCATGCGCATGATCTTGCGGCGCTCGATGGAGAAGGTCTCGACCATGAGGGCCACGAAGGGATAGCCCTTGGCCGCGCACACCATGGCCAGCGCAATGCCGGTATTGCCGGAGGTCGCCTCGACCACGGTCTGGCCGGGCTTGAGGGCCCCGGAACGCTCGGCATCCTCGATGATCGCGATGGCCAGGCGGTCCTTGACCGAGGACAGCGGGTTGAAGAACTCGCACTTGGCGTACATGGTGACGCCCTTGGGGGCGAGGCGCTGGACGCGCACGACCGGGGTGCGGCCGATGGTGCCGAGAATGCTGTCGTAGATCATGATGTTGTCCTTCTAACCTTGGCTCGGCGCCTGCGTGAGGGGTCGCCGCAGTCTCACTACAGACCGATTGTTATGATCGCATGATCAGATTGCAGAAGCTCTTGGCGGGAGCGGGCCTGGCCTCGCGCCGCACCATCGAGGAATGGATCCGCGCCGGGCGCGTGACCATCGGCGGCCGCGTGGCCCAGCTGGGTGACAGGGCCACCCCGGCCGATGACATCCGGCTGGACGGCAGGAAGCTCGAGCTCACCGCCGAGCAGCTGGTCAGCCGCGAACTACTCCTTTATTACAAGCCGGTCGGGGAAGTGACCACCCGGTCCGATCCGCAGGGGCGCCCGACGGTGTTCGAGCGCCTGCCGGTCCCGGATGCCGGCCGCTGGATCACGGTCGGCCGGCTGGACGTGAACACCTCGGGCCTGCTGCTGCTGACCACCGACGGGGAGCTCGCCCACCGCCTGATGCATCCCTCCAGCGAGGTCGAGCGCGAGTACCGGGTGCGCCTGCGCGGCCGGCCGGGCCCCCAGGTCCTGCGCCAGGTCCTCAAGGGGGTGGTGCTGGAGGATGGTCCCGCCCGGTTCGACCGGGTCGAGGCGGAGGTCCCGGCCCCGGGGGCGCCGGCCCCGGATGCCAGCCACAGCATCTTCAGGGTCGTGATGCACGAGGGCCGCAACCGCGAGGTGCGCCGGCTGTGGAATGCGGTCGGTTTCGAGGTCAGCCGCTTGATGCGGGTGCGGTACGGCCCCATTGAGCTGCCCCCCGACATGCGCCCAGGGACGGTGCGCAGGGCCGATGCCGCCCTGGTCGACCAGCTGGACCGTGCCGCGGGGGGTGATGGACAGGTAGCGGCTGCCGCGGTACCGCCCGCGCCGGCGCCGACCACCCGGGTCGACCGGCCGGCGCCACGGCCAAAGTCCGCTCCAAAGCCGCCGCGGCGGGTGCTGGGCCGGTCCGGACCGAAGCCGTAGACGGCGCCTTAGCAAATAACGGGCCAATGATGCATTGACACTGCCCTACCTCGAAATCACAATACGCGGCTCGTTTTGCGGAGGGGTACCCAAGCGGCCAACGGGAGCAGACTGTAAATCTGCCGGCTTACGCCTTCGAAGGTTCGAATCCTTCCCCCTCCACCAATCGAAATGGTTGAGGAGGAAGCACCCGAGCGATTGAAGGCGGCAGGCAGGGCGGACGCCATCAGCGCGGGTGTAGTTCAATGGTAGAACCTCAGCCTTCCAAGCTGATGACGTGGGTTCGATTCCCACTACCCGCTCCAGCGTTGCAGGTGCTTCTAGAAGCTGAGCTCGATCATAGGCCCACGTAGCTCAGTCGGTAGAGCACGTCCTTGGTAAGGACGAGGTCACCGGTTCGATTCCGGTCGTGGGCTCCAGTCGAGTCGTGAGTGATTTGTTTGATGGTGTGTGGTTAGGAATTCTGTGCGCCGCGTCGAAGTTACGCGGCGGATCATTTCGAGGAAGCTCATGTCCAAAGAGAAATTCGAGCGCAACAAGCCCCACGTGAACGTTGGCACGATTGGTCACGTGGACCATGGCAAGACGACGCTGACGGCAGCGCTGACGAAGGTGATGGCCGAGACCTACGGCGGGACCTTCATGGCGTATGACCAGATCGACAAGGCGCCGGAAGAGAAGGCGCGCGGCATCACGATCTCCACCGCGCACGTGGAGTACCAGAGCCAGAACCGCCACTACGCGCACGTGGACTGCCCCGGGCATGCCGACTACGTGAAGAACATGATCACAGGGGCCGCCCAGATGGACGGGGCGATCCTGGTGGTGTCGGCCGCGGACGGGCCGATGCCCCAGACCCGCGAGCACATCCTGCTGGCGCGCCAGGTCGGGGTTCCGTACATCGTGGTGTACATGAACAAGGCCGACATGGTGGACGACAAGGAGCTGCTGGAGCTGGTGGAGATGGAAGTGCGCGAGCTCTTGACCGTCTACAAGTTCCCGGGAGATGCGACCCCGATCATCATCGGTCAGGCCTTGAAGGCGCTCGAGGGTGACACGAGCGAGATCGGCGTGCCCTCGGTGGTGAAGCTGGTGGCGGAGATGGACAAGTACATCCCGGTGCCCAAGCGCGAGATCGAGAAGCCGTTCCTGATGCCGGTGGAGGACGTGTTCTCCATCTCCGGGCGCGGCACGGTGGTGACGGGGCGCATCGAGCGCGGCATCGTCAAGGTGAACGAGGAAGTGGAGATCGTCGGTCTGAAGGCCACGGTGAAGACCACCTGCACCGGGGTTGAGATGTTCCGCAAGCTGCTGGACGAGGGCCAGCGCGGGGGACAACGTCGGGGTGCTGCTGCGTGGCACCAAGCGCGAGGACGTCGAGCGCGGCCAGGTGCTGTGCAAGCCCGGTGCGATCACCCCGCACACCGGCTTCGAGTGCGAGGTGTACGTGCTGGGCAAGGAGGAGGGCGGCCGTCACACGCCGTTCTTCAAGGGCTACCGGCCGCAGTTCTACTTCCGCACCACCGATGTGACCGGGACTGATCGAGCTGCCCGCCGGGGTGGAGATGGTCATGCCCGGGGACAACATCAAGATGACGGTCGAGCTGATCAGCCCGATCGCGATGGAGGAGGGACTGCGCTTTGCCATCCGCGAGGGCGGCAAGACCGTCGGCGCCGGCGTCGTGTCGAAGATCCTGAAGTAACGGATCAATCAGGCCAGTAGCTCAATTGGCAGAGCGGCGGTCTCCAAAACCGCAGGTTGGGGGTTCGATTCCCTCCTGGCCTGCCATCGGTTGACATGACAGCAGAAGACATAAGAGCACAGGACGCGGCAGCGCGGACAACGCAAAGCTCGTGGTCGGCGATCCTGTTCGTGGTCGCCGGCATGGCCGGCTACTACGTGCTGGGCAACCAGAACATCTGGCTGCGCTGGGCCTGTGTCGTGGCCGGGCTGGCGCTGGGTGCCGTGGTGGTCGGGCTTCTCCGCCTACGGCACGCAATTCCGCCAGTTCATGGATGCCGCGCGGGTCGAGCTGCGCAAGGTCGTCTGGCCGTCACGCGACGAGACCTGGCAGCACGACGGTCGCGGTGTTCGTGTTCGTCACCGTGGCGGGCCTGTTCTTCTGGCTGCTGGACCTGGGGCTCGCCTGGGCGACGAAATTTCTCACCGGGACGGGGAGCTGAACGTGGCGCTGAGATGGTACGTCGTACACGCCTACTCGAACTTCGAGCATCGCGTTGCCAAGTCACTGAAGGAGCGCATCGAGCGCGCAGAGCCTGCAGGCGCAGTTCGGGGAGATCCTGGTGCCGACCGAGGAAGTGGTCGAGATGCGCGACGGGCAGAAGCGCAAGAGCGAGCGCAAGTTCTACCCCGGCTACGTGCTGGTGCAGATGGAGATGGACGAGGACACCTGGCACCTGGTGCGCGACGTGCCGAAGGTGCTCGGCTTCATCGGCGGCACGCCGGAGAAGCCGGCCGCGATCACCGACAAGGAAGCCAACCAGATCCTGCGCCGCGTCGAGGAGGGCGTGGACAAGCCGCGGCCGAAGGTGCTGTTCGAGCCCGGCGAGGTGGTGCGTGTGGTCGATGGGCCGTTCAACGACTTCAACGGGGTCGTGGAGAGCGTGAATTACGAGAAGAATCGCCTGCAGGTGGCAGTGCAGATTCTGGGGCGCTCGACGCCCGTCGAACTGGATTTCTCGCAGGTGGAAAAGGCCTGAGGAGGCACGGCGCACCCGCTAACACGGGTGCGTTCAATGGGTACGGCGCGGGCCGTTGTTTTGAACCTTAAATCCTGAGCAGGGAGCCGCAGGCGCTGGGACCTGAGGAGAGGTAGTCATGGCTAAGAAAGTAAACGGATACATCAAGCTGCAGGTGCCTGCAGGCGCTGCCAACCCGTCGCCGCCGATCGGGCCGGCGCTGGGCCAGCAGGGCGTGAACATCATGGAGTTCTGCAAGCAGTTCAATGCGCAGACCCAGAAGCTCGAGAAGGGCCTGCCGATCCCGACGGTGATCACCGTCTACAGCGATCGCAGCTTCACCTTCATCATGAAGACCCCGCCGGCGGCGGTGCTGATCCGCAAGGCGATCGGCATTGAAAAAGGCAGTGGCACCCCCAACACCGCCAAGGTGGGCAAGATCTCCCGCAAGCAGCTGGAGGACATTGCCAAGATGAAGACGCCGGACCTGACCGCCGCTGACCTGGAAGCCGCCATCCGCACCATTGCCGGTAGCGCGCGCAGCATGGGCGTCGACGTGGAAGGAGTCTGATCATGGCCGTACAGAAGCGTGTTAAGGCCTGGGCCGAGAAGATCGCCCCCGGCAAGCAGTACCCGGTGGAGGAGGCGCTGAAGCTCGTGAAGGAGTTCGCCACCGCCAAGTTCACCGAGGCGGTGGATGCGGCCGTGAATCTGGGCATCGATGCCAGCAAGTCCGACCAGCAGGTGCGCGGCTCGACCGTGATGCCGCAACGGCACCGGGCAAGACCGTGCGCGTGGCGGTGTTCACCTCGGGCAAGAACGTGGAGCTGGCCAAGGCGGCCGGCGCCGACATCGTCGGCCTCGAGGACCTGGCCGCCCAGGTCAAGGCCGGCGAGATCAACTTCGACCGCGTCATCGCCAGCCCCGATGCGATGCGCGTGGTCGGCCAGCTCGGCCAGATCCTGGGTCCGCGCGGGCTCATGCCGAACCCCAAGGTCGGCACCGTGACCGCTGACGTTGCCACCGCGGTGAAGAACGCCAAGTCCGGCCAGGTCACGTACCGCGTCGACAAGGCCGGGATCGTGCACTGCACGATCGGCAAGGCGAGCTTCGAGGTGACCGCGCTCAAGGAGAACCTTGTGGCGCTGATCGCTGACCTGCAGAGGGCGAAGCCGGCCACCTCCAAGGGCGTGTACATGAAGCGCGTCACGCTGTCCTCGACCATGGGGCCGGGCGTGATGGTGGACCAGGGCAGCCTGGGCTGATGAATCTTCCCGGCGCGCACCGCTTACGGGTGCGCGCCGGGCTTTAAGTTTGATGCGGGCTGGCGTGCCTTTGACGTACAGCCATCATCGAAGACCGCAGGCGAGGGAACCGGCCCTCTTAATGGATCGCCAGCGCAGATGGTGAACCGCTTTTCGCAATCGAGGATGTTCCTCGAGGCGTGAAGGTCACCGTCGATAGGAGGGGTACACGCGACCGACAGCGTAAGCCTCATGTGTGATCTTCAGGCGAGAGGAAAATGTATGGCGCTCAACCTTGAAGACAAAAAGGCGCTCGTCGCGGAAATGGCCGAAGTGGCAGCAAAAGCCCAGTCGGTCGTGGCCGCCGAGTACCGCGGGCTGACCGTCGGTCAGATGACCGAGCTGCGTGGCAAGGCGAGGCAGGCCGGTGTGTACATGCGTGTGGTGAAGAACACGCTGGCACGCAAGGCGTTCGTCGGCACGTCGTTCGAATCTGTCGGGCCGAAGCTCAAAGGGCCTCTGGTGCTGGCCTTCTCGAAGGACGACCCGGGCGCGGCTGCGCGCGTGGTGAAGGACTTCGCGAAGACCAACGAGAAGCTCGTGGCGACCCTCGTGTCCCTGGGCGGGCAGGTACTGCCTGCCAAGGACCTCGACAGGGTGGCGAGCCTGCCGACCCGTGAACAGGCGTTGTCGATGCTGCTCGGTGTCATGAAGGCACCGATCCAGAAGTTCGTCGGCACGCTGGCGGCACCGGGATCGAAGCTCGTGCGCACCATCGCCGCTGTACGCGACCAGAAACAGGCCGCGGGCGCTTAACTGTCTTGAACTGATTTTAGGAGTTACTGAAATGGCTGTCAGCAAAGACGATATCCTCGATTCGATCTCCAAGATGACCCTGATGGAAGTGGTCGAGCTGATCTCCGACATGGAGAAGAAGTTCGGCGTCACGGCCGCTGCCCCCGTGGCCGCCGCGGCCGCCGGTGGCGCCGCCGCCGCCGCCGCTCCTGTCGAGGAACAGACGGAATTCACCGTCACTCTGAAGGAGTACCCGGCCGACAAGAAGGTGACCGTGATCAAGGTCATCCGCGAGCTGACCGGACTTGGCCTCAAGGAAGCAAAGGACCTGGTCGAGGGCGCCCCCTCGGTCGTCAAGGAAGCCGTGGCCAAGGCCGACGTCGAGGCGATGAAGAAGAAGCTCGAGGACGCCGGCGCGAAGGTCGAGGTCAAGTAAGACCTGCTTCGTGCTGACCCCTGTCCCCATGGGTGCGGCAGCGCGCCCATGGGGACGAGGGGGCGATTTGATGACCGTGATGATCTGATGACTGCGTACGACCCTTTTTTTGATGGCCGCGCCCTGTTGGGCAGCGCCCGAACCTGAGGTGAACCCGATGGCTTATTCCTTTACCGAGAAGAAGCGCATCCGCAAGAACTTTGGCAAGCAGGCGAGCATTCTCGACACGCCGTACCTGCTGGCCATCCAGCTCGACTCGTATCGCAAGTTCCTCCAGGTCGACAAGCCTGAGGACAACCGCGACCCGATCGGCCTGCACGCTGCCTTCAAGAGCGTCTTCCCGATCTCGAGCTACAGCGGCAACGCTTCCCTCGAGTACGTGAGCTACCGGCTCGGCGAGCCGGTGTTCGACGTCAAGGAGTGCCAGCTGCGCGGGCTGACCTATGCCGCCCCGCTGCGCGTCAAGGTGCGCCTGATCGTGCTGGACAAGGAGGCCGCCGGCGCCAAGAAGCCGGTCAAGGACGTGCGCGAGCAGGAGGTCTACCTCGGCGAGCTGCCGCTCATGACCGACAACGGCACCTTCGTGATCAACGGCACCGAGCGCGTCATCGTCTCGCAGCTGCACCGTTCCCCGGGCGTGTTCTTCGACCACGACCGCGGCAAGACCCATTCCTCCGGGAAGCTGCTGTTCTCGGCCCGCATCATTCCCTACCGCGGCTCCTGGCTGGACTTCGAGTTCGACCCCAAGGACTGCGTGTTCGCGCGCATCGACCGCCGCCGCAAGCTGCCGGTGACGATCATCCTGCGTGCGCTCGGCATGAACGAGTCGGAGATCCTGGCGACGTTCTTCGAGACCAACACCTTCTTCATCAGCAAGGACGAGGTGGCCCTGCAGCTGGTGCCGCAGCGCCTGCGCGGCGAGACCGCGACCTTCGAGATCCGCATCGGCGACACCGTCGATCGTCGAGGAAGGCCGCCGCATCACCGCGCGCCACGTGCGCCAGCTCGAGGACGCCAAGGTCACCCGCCTGCGCGTGCCGCGCGAGTACGTGTACGGCAAGGTGCTGGCCCACGACGTGGTCAACACCGACACCGGCGAGATCATCGCCAAGGCCAACGAGGTGCTGACGGCCGTCTCGGTCGAGAAGCTGATCGAGGCCGGCATCACCGACGTCAACACGCTCTACACCAACGACCTCGATCGTGGCGCCTACATCTCCGACACGCTGCGCGTGGATCCCACCAAGACCCGCCTCGAGGCGCTGGTGGAGATCTACCGCATGATGCGTCCGGGCGAGCCGCCGACCAAGGATGCCGCGGAGAACCTGTTCACCAACCTGTTCTTCAATCCCGAGCGCTACGACCTCTCGGCCGTGGGCCGCATGAAGTTCAACCGCCGCGTCGGCCGCACCGCGATCATCGGCCCGGGCATCCTGTACGACCACAAGTACGCCAGCGCCCGCACCGATGAGCTGTCCAAGCGCCTGGTTGCCGAGTACGGCGACATGTCGGACATCCTGGATGTCCTGAAGGTGCTGATCGACATCCGCAACGGCAACGGCCAGGTCGATGACATCGACCACCTGGGCAACCGCCGCGTCCGCAGCGTCGGGGAGATGGCGGAGAACGCCTTCCGCGTCGGCCTGGTGCGCGTGGAGCGCGCCGTCAAGGAGCGCCTGACCATCGCGGAGACCGAGCCGCTGATGCCGCAGGAGATGATCAACGCGAAGCCGGTGGCCGCCGCGGTGAAGGAGTTCTTCGGCTCCTCGCAGCTCTCGCAGTTCATGGACCAGAACAACCCGCTCTCGGAAGTCACCCACAAGCGCCGCGTCTCCGCCCTCGGCCCGGGTGGACTCACGCGCGAGCGTGCCGGCTTCGAGGTGCGCGACGTGCACCCGACGCACTACGGCCGCGTGTGCCCGATCGAGACCCCGGAAGGCCCGAATATCGGACTGATCAACTCGCTGTCGGTTTACGCGCGCACCAACAACTACGGGTTCCTCGAGACCCCGTACCGGCGCGTGGTCGAACGGCCGCGTCACCGACCAGATCGACTACCTGTCGGCGATCGAGGAGGGCGAGTTCGCGATCGCGCAGGCGAACGCGGTGCTCGGTGCCAAGGGCGAGCTCACCGACGAACTGGTCTCGTGCCGCTTCCAGAACGAGTTCACGCTGATGCCGCGTGACCGCATCAACTACATGGACGTGTCGCCGAAGCAGATCGTCTCGGTGGCCGCCTCCCTGATCCCGTTCCTCGAGCATGACGACGCCAACCGCGCCCTCATGGGCTCGAACATGCAGCGCCAGGCCGTGCCGACGCTGCGTTCCGAGACCCCGCTGGTGGGCACCGGCATGGAGCGCCCGGTGGCCATCGACTCCGGCGTGACCGTGGTCGGCAAGCGCGGCGGGGTCGTCGACTCCGTCGATGCCTCGCGCATCGTGGTGCGCGTGAACGACAACGAGACCACCGCCGGGGAGCCCGGCGTCGACATCTACAACCTCACCAAGTACACCCGCTCGAACCAGAACACCTGCATCAACCAGCGCCCGCTGGTGAACGCCGGTGACCTGATCTCCCGCGGTGACGTGCTGGCCGACGGGCCGTCGACCCACCTGGGCGAGCTTGCGCTCGGCCAGAACCTGCTGGTCGCGTTCATGCCCTGGAACGGCTACAACTTCGAGGACTCGATCCTCATCTCCGAGCGGGTGGTGCAGGAAGACCGCTTCACGACCATCCACATCGAGGAACTGGCCTGCGTCGCGCGCGACACCAAGCTGGGGCCCGAGGAGATCACCGCCGACATCCCGAACGTGGGCGATGCCGCGCTTGCCAAGCTCGACGAGGCGGGTATCGCCTTCATCGGCGCGGAAGTGAAGGCCGGCGACATCCTGGTCGGCAAGGTCACGCCCAAGGGCGAGACCCAGCTGACCCCCGAGGAGAAGCTGCTGCGCGCGATCTTCGGCGAGAAGGCCTCCGACGTTAAGGACACAGGGCTTGCGCGTGCCCCCGGGCATGGACGGCACGGTGATCGACGTGCGCGTGTTCACGCGCGACGGCGTCGACAAGGACTCGCGCGCACTGTCCATCGAGAAGGCCGAGATCGAGCGCGTCCGCAAGGACTTCGCCGACCAGCAGCGCATCCTCGAGGACGATCTGTTCCAGCGCGTGCGCGGGCATGCTGCTGGGCCAGGCCGCCGCCGGTGGGCCGAAGAAGCTCAAGGCTGGCAGCAAGATCACCGCGGAGTACCTGGACGAGGTGCCGCGCGAGGAGTGGTTCGAGATCCGCCTGGAGGGCGAGGACGCGAACTCGCAGCTGGAGGCCTCCTCCGAGCGCCTGAAGCTGCAGCGCAAGGCCTTCGAGAAGCGCCTGGACGACAAGAAGGCCAAGATCACCGCCGGGGACGACCTGGCCCCGGGCGTGCTGAAGATGGTCAAGGTGTACCTGGCGGTGAAGCGCCGCGTGCAGCCGGGCGACAAGATGGCCGGGCGCCACGGCAACAAGGGCGTCATCTCGACCATCGTCCCGGTGGAAGACATGCCGTACCTGGAAGACGGCACCCCGGTCGATGTGGTGCTGAACCCGCTGGGCGTGCCCTCGCGCATGAACGTCGGCCAGGTGCTGGAGACGCACCTGGGCTGGGCGGCCAAGGGCGTCGGCATCAAGATCGGCAAGATGCTCGAGGCGCAGGCAGCGTCCAACGACCTGCGCGGCTTCATCAAGCAGGTCTACAACGAGACCGGCGGCCAGAAGGAGAGACATCGACTCGCTGAACGAGGTGGAGCTCAAGGAGCTGGCCAAGAACCTCTCGCAACGGCGTGCCGATGGCGACGCCGGTGTTCGACGGCGCGAGCGAGGATGAGATCAAGGGCATGCTCAAGCTTGCCGACCTGCCGCTCAATGGCCAGACCTACCTGTTCGACGGCCGCACCGGCGAGCGCTTCGAGCGCCAGGTGACGGTGGGCTACATGTACATGCTCAAGCTCAACCACCTGGTGGACGACAAGATGCACGCGCGTTCCACCGGCCCGTACAGCCTCGTCACCCAGCAGCCGCTGGGCGGCAAGGCGCAGTTCGGCGGCCAGCGCTTCGGCGAGATGGAGGTGTGGGCACTGGAGGCCTACGGGGCTGCGTACACCTTGCAGGAGATGCTCACGGTCAAGTCCGATGACGTGAACGGCCGCACCAAGATGTACAAGAACATCGTCGACGGTAACCACCAGATGGATGCCGGCATGCCGGAGTCCTTCAACGTACTCGTGAAGGAAATCCGCTCGCTCGCAATCAACATGGAACTGGAGCAGGACTAAGTTATGAAAGATCTACTGAAACTGTTCAGGCAGCACGCCCCGGTCGAGCACTTCGACTCGATCAAGATCGGGCTCGCCTCCCCGGAGATGATCCGCGCCTGGTCGTATGGCGAGGTCAAGAAGCCGGAGACCATCAACTACCGCACCTTCAAGCCCGAGCGCGATGGCCTGTTCTGCGCGAAGATCTTCGGGCCGGTCAAGGACTACGAGTGCCTGTGCGGCAAGTACAAGCGCTTGAAGCACCGCGGCGTGGTGTGCGAGAAGTGCGGCGTGGAAGTGACCCAGTCCAAGGTGCGCCGCGAGCGCATGGGCCACATCGAGCTGGCAAGTCCCACCGCGCACATCTGGTTCCTGAAGTCGCTGCCCTCGCGCATCGGCCTCATGCTGGACATGACGCTGCGCGAGATCGAGCGCGTGCTGTACTTCGAGGCCTTCGTGGTCATCGACCCAGGCATGACGCCGATGCAGCGCGGCCAGCTGCTCACCGACGAGATGTACCTCGAGGCGATCGAGGAGCACGGCGACGAGTTCGACGCGCGCATGGGTGCCGAGGCCGTCTACGAGCTGATGCGCACGATCGAGTTGCCCGCCGAGATCGTCAAGGTCCGCGAGGACATGGCCGCGACCGCCTCGGAGACCAAGCTGAAGCGCCTGTCCAAGCGCCTGAAGCTGATCGAGTCGTTCGTCGAGTCCGGCAACAAGCCGGAGTGGATGGTCATGACCGTCCTGCCGGTGCTGCCGCCGGACCTGCGCCCGCTGGTCCCGCTGGACGGCGGCCGCTTCGCCACCAGCGACCTCAACGATCTGTACCGCCGCGTCATCAACCGCAACAACCGCCTGCGCCGGCTGCTCGAGCTCAATGCGCCGGACATCATCGTGCGCAACGAGAAGCGCATGCTGCAGGAAGCGGTCGATGCGCTGCTGGACAACGGCCGCCGGGGACGCGCCATCACCGGCACCAACAAGCGCCCGCTGAAGTCGCTCGCCGACATGATCAAGGGCAAGCAGGGCCGGTTCCGCCAGAACCTGCTCGGCAAGCGCGTGGACTACTCGGGCCGCTCGGTCATCGTGGTAGGCCCGCAGCTGCGCCTGCACCAGTGCGGACTGCCCAAGAAGATGGCGCTCGAGCTGTTCAAGCCGTTCATCTTCCAGAAGCTGCAGCTGCGCGGGGAGGCCTCGACCATCAAGGCCGCCAAGCGCCTGGTGGAGCGCGAGGGACCGGAGGTGTGGGACATCCTCGAAGAGGTGATCCGCGAGCATCCGGTGCTGCTGAACCGCGCCCCGACCCTGCATCGCCTGGGCATCCAGGCCTTCGAGCCGCTGCTGGTGGAGGGCAAGGCCATCCAGCTGCACCCGCTGGTGTGTACCGCGTTCAACGCGGACTTCGACGGTGACCAGATGGCCGTGCACGTGCCGCTGTCGCTGGAGGCCCAGCTCGAGGCGCGCGCGCTGATGATGTCCTCCAACAACATCCTCTCGCCGGCCAACGGCGACCCGATCATCGTGCCCTCGCAGGACGTGGTGCTCGGGCTCTATTACATGACCCGCGAGCGCATCGGCGCCAAGGGCGACGGCAGCTACTTCGCGGACGTCTCGGAGGTGCACCGCGCCTACGAGAGCCGCGGGGTCGACCTGCAGGCCAAGTGCAAGGTGCGCCTGCGCGAGCACATCCGTGGCGAGGGCGGCACGCTCACCGAGCGTACCCGCGTCGTGCAGACCAGCGTCGGCCGTGCGCTGCTGTTCGACATCCTGCCCAAGGGGCTGTCGTTCGACCTGATCAACCAGGACATGACCAAGAAGGCGATCTCCGGGACCATCAACGCGTGCTATCGCGCGCTGGGCCTGAAGGAAACCGTCGTGTTTGCCGACCAGCTGATGTACACCGGCTTCCACTACGCCACGCGCGCGGGCATCTCCTTCGGTATCGACGACATCATCATCCCGGAGCAGAAGACCCGCCTGGTGGCCGCCGCCGACGACGAGGTCAAGGAGATCCAGAACCAGTACTCCTCGGGCCTGGTCACCAACGGCGAGCGCTACAACAAGGTGGTCGACATCTGGTCACGTGCCAACGACCAGGTGGCCAAGGCCATGATGGAGAAGCTCGGCTCGGAAGAGGCCGTCGACTCCAAGGGCGTCAAGCACAAGCAGAAGTCCTTCAACTCGATCTTCATGATGGCTGACTCCGGCGCCCGCGGTTCCGCGGCGCAGATCCGCCAGCTCGCCGGCATGCGCGGCCTCATGGCCAAGCCGGACGGCTCGATCATCGAGACCCCGATCACGGCGAACTTCCGTGAGGGCCTGAACGTCCTGCAGTACTTCATCTCCACCCACGGCGCCCGCAAGGGCCTGGCCGACACGGCGCTGAAGACCGCGAACTCCGGTTACCTCACCCGTCGCCTGGTCGACGTGGCGCAGGACCTGGTGGTCACGGAGCCCGATTGCGGCACCTCCGCGGGCCTGTCCATGTCACCGCTCGTCGAGGGTGGCGACGTGGTCGAGCAGCTCGGCGAGCGCGTGCTCGGACGCGTGCCTTCCGAGGACATCCTCAAGCCGGGCTCCAAGGAGACCCTGATCGAGAAGGGCACGCTGCTGGATGAGAAGCTGGTGCGCCTGCTCGAGACCGAGGGCGTGGACCAGATCATGGTGCGCTCCCCGATCACCTGCGAGACCCGCTACGGGGTGTGCTCGGCGTGCTACGGGCGCGACCTGGCACGTGGCCGGCCGATCTCGATCGGCGAGGCCGTCGGTGTCATCGCCGCGCAGTCGATCGGCGAGCCGGGCACGCAGCTGACGATGCGTACCTTCCACATCGGTGGTGCCGCATCGCGGGCCGCTGCCGCCTCGAGCGTCGAAGTGCGCAACAAGGGCGTCGTGCGCTTCCACCACGTCAAGACCGTGCAGCACGAGAAGGGCCACCTGGTGGCGGTGTCGCGCTCCGGGGAGATCGGGGTCGTGGACAGCTTCGGCCGCGAGCGCGAGCGCTACAAGATCCCCTACGGTGCGGTCATCAGCACCAAGGAAGGCGCTACCGTCGAGGGCGGCCAGGTCGTGGCCACCTGGGACCCGCATACCCACCCGGTGGTCACCGAGGTGGCA
Organism: uncultured Pseudomonadota bacterium; assembly: GCA_963703025.1. Taxonomy (GTDB): domain Bacteria; phylum Pseudomonadota; class Gammaproteobacteria; order Steroidobacterales; family Steroidobacteraceae; genus 13-2-20CM-66-19. The sequence goes on from OY969778.1 coordinate 2,106,299, forward strand.
GGCTTCCTGAAGTTCCAGGACTTCGTGGACGGGCTGACCGTGGCGACCCAGGTCGACGAGGTCACCGGGCTTTCCTCCACCGTGGTTGCTGACACCAAGCAGCGCGGCGGCAAGGACGTGCGCGCGACCATGAAACTGGTGAACGCCAAGGGCAAGGAAATGACCTTCGCGAACACCGAGATCCCGGCCGTGTACACGCTGCCCCCGGGCGCACTGGTGAGTCTGGAGGACGGATCGCGCGTGTCGGTGGGCGATGTCATCGCCCGCATCCCGCAGGAATCCTCCAAGACCCGTGACATCACCGGCGGTCTGCCGCGTGTGGCCGACCTGTTCGAGGCGCGCAAGCCCAAGGAACAGGCGATCCTCGCGGAGAAGTCCGGCACGGCCAGCTTCGGCAAGGAAACCAAGGGCAAGCGTCGCCTGATCATCACCGGGGATGACGCGGAGAAGTACGAGGAGCTGATCCCCAAGTGGCGCTCGCTCAATGTCTTCGAGGGCGAGACCGTGGAACGCGGTGAAGTCATCGCCGACGGCGAGCCGAACCCGCACGACATCCTGCGCCTGCAGGGTATCGAGGCGCTGGCGAACTACCTCGTGCGCGAGATCCAGGACGTCTATCGCCTGCAGGGTGTGAAGATCAACGACAAGCACATCGAGGTGATCATCCGCCAGATGCTGCGCAAGACCGAGGTGCAGGACACCGGCGAGACCGCGCTGCTGCGCGGCGAGCAGCTGGACCGTGCCCGGGCGCTGGACATCAACGACCGTGCCAAGGCGGCCAACAAGATCGCGGCGAAACTGCAGCCGGTGCTGCTGGGTATCACCAAGGCATCCCTGGCGACCGAGTCGTTCATCTCCGCGGCCTCCTTCCAGGAGACCACCCGCGTGCTGACCGAAGCTGCGGTGCGGGGCCTGAAGGATGACCTGCGCGGCCTGAAGGAGAACGTCATCGTCGGCCGGCTGATCCCGGCGGGCACGGGCTTTGCGGCCCATGCCTCGCGGCGTCGCAAGCTGGAGGGTTCCGACCGTCGCAGCTTCATGGACGTCGGCGGCGGCCTGCCGGACACCGAGGAGTCCAGCGTCAGCGAGGAGTCGGAGAGCACGGCCGGCTAGGCACGGCACGCTCGTGGGGCTACCCGGCGGGCGCCTGCGGCGTTCCACCGGGAAGCTGGCAAGACCCAAGGGCCGGTGAAGCGATTCACCGGCCCTTTTTCTTGGATGTCCCCCCAGGACCTGGGGGGAGTGGGTGCCTGGGGCGCCCTGGCCTGCCGCACCTTCAGCAGTACGCGGGAACACCAGCGACTCCCCGGCGCGGCCGTCGAAGTCCACCACGACGTAGTCGTCCTTGAGGTCGCGCAGCAGCGCGACCCGGTGCGCAAGGCTCTTGATGTTGGTGCCATTGACCGCCTTGAGGACCGAACCGGTGGGACTGGAGTAGCCGCGCGACAGCGCGTGCGGGAACAGTGCCACGGGTGCCGACGGCGCACGATGCTGGCCCATGACCGCCAAGTTCCGGCCTGCCCTTACGTAAGCCTGCGGCCCGGTGCGGTAACATCGACGCGCGGGTGAGTGTTCGCCGGCTGCTGTCCTTAAACTTCCGGGGCGTCCAATGCCGAAGCTTTTGTATCGGGTATTACTGGTGCTGGGACTGGCGGCCACAGCGCTCGCGCAGGCAGCTGCGGGCGATGCTGTCTACACCCATGGCAGCATCTGGACCGGCGCCGGTGCCGAGCGCGCCGAGGCACTGGTGGTGCAGGGCGGGCGCATCCGCTTCGTCGGCAGCACCGCGCAGGCCATGCAGCAGGCCGGCACGCTCACGGTGTTGGACCTCAAGGGCCAGTTCGTCATGCCCGGCCTGGTCGATGGCCACATGCACCCGCTGGAGGGCGGCCAGAAGCTCATGAAGTGCAGCCTGAACTATGCGCGCCTGACGTTGCCGCAGATGCAGGCGGCCATCCAGAAGTGCCTGGATGCCACGCGCGAGCAGGAGCCGGATGGCTGGCTGGATGTCGTGGCCTGGTTCCGCGAGGCGATGATCCCGGCGGACGCGGCCACCACCCTTGCCACGCTCGATGCGCTGAAGACCCGGCGGCCGATCATCGTCGAGTCCTCCTTCGGCCACAGCGCGCTGATCAACACCCGCGCGATGCTGCTGGCGAAGATCGACGCGCACACCCCCGATCCTGCCGGCGGGCGCATCAACCACGACGCCCAGGGCGCCCCGACCGGCATCCTCGAGGATGCCGCCTACGACCCGGTGCTGGCGCTGATCCCCGCGTTCACCCCCGCCATGAACCACCAGGCGGCGCTGCTGGCGCTGAAGGCGATGCGCGAGCAGGGGATCACGAGCTTCCTGGACGCGGCGGCCAACGCGGAGACCGTAGGCACGTTCGCCGCCGTGCAGCGCGAGGGTGGACTCACCGCGCGCGGGCACTTCGCAGTCGAGATCACCGCGGATGCCGGTCGCGATCCGACCGCCGCCATCGCTGCGGTCAAGGCGCTGGCGGGCAAGTACGACCAGGGCCCGGCGGTCGCCGCACCCTCGATCCAGGTGCGCAACATCAAGCTGTTCCTGGACGGGGTGATCAGTGCCCCGGCCTTCACCGGGGCGATGCTCGCGCCTTATTTCCAGAACACCGGCACCGCCGAGGCACCGCACTGGGTGCCAGGCAGCAACCGCGGGCCGCAGGTGTACTTCGCGCCGCCGTTGTTGCGCCAGCTGGTGCTCGGGGCCGCCCGTGCCGGCCTCGAGCCGCACATGCACGCCGACGGTGACCGCGCCGTGCGCGAGGGGCTGGATGCCTACGCAGCATTGCGCCAGCAGTTCACCCCCGACACGATCCGCGCGGCCATCGCCCACGACGAGGCAGTGGACCCTGCCGACTACCCGCGCTTTGCCGAACTGGGGGTGATCCCGGTGCTCTCGTTCCAGTGGGAGAAGCGCGCCCCGGACAGCATCGACAGCGACGAGGATTACCTGGGGCCCGAGCGCTTCCGGTTGGGGGAGCCGGCCGGTTACCTGGCCGCCGCCGGGGCGCGCATCGCCTACGGCAGCGACTGGCCGGTGGACCCGCTGAACGAGTGGTTTGCGCTCAAGGTGGGCGTGACCCGCCAGAACGAGCTCTCGGCGGGACCTAAGTACCAGGGGCGCCTGGGGGATGACCCGGGCCTCACGGTCACCCAGGTGCTCAGTGCCATCACGGCCAACTCCGCCTACGAACTGCACGCGGAAAGTGAGGTCGGCACGCTCGAGCCGGGCAAGTTCGCGGACTTCATCGTGCTGGACCGCGACCCGTTCGCCGCTGACCCCGCGGCGATCGCCGACATCCACGTGCTGCGCACCGTGGTGGGCGGGCGCACGGTGTACACGGCCGCGCCGCCGCGGCGCTACCGCACGCGGTAGGCAAGTGATGCTGGACTCCATGCAGACCCTGGAGGGCACCCACGTGCGCCTGGAGCCGCTGGAGCTGCGGCACGTGGAGGCGCTGCTGGCGGCGGGGCAGGACGGCACGCAGCTGTACCAGTGGACGACGGTGCCGCAGGACCGCGCCGGCATGGAGCGCTACGTGGAGGCGGCCGTGCGCACCCGCGAGGCCGGCACCGCCGTACCGTTCGCCACCGTGCGCCGCAGCGACGACAGCGTGGTCGGCTCGACGCGCTTCTTCGACATCGGCCGCTGGGCCTGGCCGCCATCGCACCCGCGCGCCCGCGGCAGCGCCGACAACTGCGAGATCGGCTACACCTGGCTGAGCCCCAAGGCCATCCGCACGGCGCTCAACACCGAGGCGAAGTTCCTGATGCTGCGCCACGCGTTCGAGCGCTGGGGCGTCTACGGGGTGTGCTTCCACACGGATGCGCGCAACGAGCGCTCCTGCAGTGCCCTGGCGCGCATCGGCGCCAGGTTCGAGGGCATCCTGCGTGCGCACCGCCTGTCCGCGGACCTGCAGCCGCGCGACTCGGCGCGCTACTGCGTGACCGCCACGGAGTGGCCGCAGGTGCGCGAAAACCTCTGCGGGCGCCTTGCGGCACGCAACGCCTAGGCTCGCGCCACCTTACGTTCCCGCCGCGGCAGCCGCGTGTCATCTCCTGCTAGAGTCCGTCCCCTCAAACGCACCGCAAGGGGACCTCCATGCTCCGCAAGCTTTTCATTGCCGCAGCCGTCGCACTGCTCGCCGCCACCGCCGCCCACCCCGGCGCGCCCCCGGCCTACATCACAGCCGCCATCGCAGACCCGGCGCGCCCGGCCGCCGACCGTGAGCGCGATGCCGACCGCAAGCCCGCCGCGATGCTCGAGTTCGCCGGCATCAAGCCGGGCATGTCGGTCGCTGACCTGATCCCCGGAGCGGGGTACTTCACGCGCCTGTTCAGCGCCGCGGTGGGTCCCAAAGGCAAGGTGTACGCGGTGGCCACCGCCAGGGCAGCTGATGCGCCCGCGGATGCCCCCGACCGCTCGGCCGCGGTGCGCGCGATCGCCGCCGATGCCCACTACGCCAACGTCACCGTGGAGGTGGTGCGCCTGAAGGAGTTCTCGCTCGCACCGCCGGTGGATGTGGTGTGGACCTCGCAGAACTACCACGACATCCACAACGTCAAGGACCTGAACGTGGTCGACTTCGACAAGGCCGTGTTTGCCGCGCTCAAGCCCGGCGGCGTGTTCATCGTGCTCGACCACTCCGCCCCGGCAGGCTCGGGATTCACCGACACCGACACGCTGCACCGCATCGACGAGGCGGCGGTGAAGACGGAGGTGGAGTCCGCAGGCTTCAGGTTCGCCGGCGAGAGCGACGTGCTGCGCAACAAGGACGACCCGCGCACCGCGAAGGTGTTCGACCCGGCGATCCGCGGCCGCACCGACCAGTTCGTCCTGAAGTTCGTCAAGCCTAAGTAAGCAGCTCGCGGGTCAAAGGATCCGCGATCCCCGCGAAGAACTTCACCAGCACCGCCTGGAACAGGTGCTGGTCGCACGGCTCGCTCGCGGCGGCGGCGAACACGGTCATGCAGGAGCGCAGCTTCAGGTCATCCGGATAGCCCATGACCTGGCGCGCATCCGCCCCCGCGGCACCCAGCAGCAGGCCGGCGCACTCGCGCAGCCGCGCGCCCAGCAGCGGGTGGGCGAGGTAGGCGCGCGCCTCCTCGATCGAGGCGAGCGCGTAGGTGCGGGCGATGGCACTGGAGCCCAGGCCCCTGAGCTGCGGGAAGACGAACCAGATCCAGTGGCTGCGCTTGCGTGCCGCGGCGAGCTCCTCGCGCACCCGCGCGTACAGCGGCTGCTGTGCCTGGACGAAGCGCTCGAGGTTGAAGGGATCGGGCATCACGGCAGTGCGGCCGGGGTCGTGTTGGTCGGTTCAGGGTCGGTGGCTTATTCTAAGGGCTCCGTCACAAGAATCGCCCCGCGTAACGGGCATCATCGGGAGCATATGGGCAGCAATGCGCACGGTCGGGTCCAGGTCGGCGCGCGCGGCCGGGTAAGGGTGTGGGCATTGCTCGGCGGCCTGCTGCTGGCGGCAGGCGTTGCCGGCGTCGCCCGCACGGCGCCCCTGACCGCGGAGCTGCAGAAGCAGGTGCGCGCTGCGACCTTCGAGGTGGTGCTGAAGAAGCCCGAGCAGGACACGCTCACCTACGAGAAGCCGCTGCCACTGGAACTGATCCCGTTCCAGGAGCGCAACGACAAGTACCGCTCGGTCGGCACCGCCTTTGCCATCACCCCGAACGATGTTCGTCACCGCCGCCCACGTCATCGGCCTGGGGATCACCACGCAGTTCGGGGCCCCGGCCATCCGCGACGGCGACGGCAAGGTCTATCCCATCGAGCGCATCCTCAAGTACTCCAACCACGAGGACTTCGTGGTGTTCACCGTGAGCGGGGCGCCGCCGGTGGTGCCGCTGGCCACCAATACCGCCGCGGCCATCGACGACCCGGTGTTCGCGGTGGGCAATGCGCTGGGCGAGGGCATCGTCATCCGCGACGGGCTGCTGACCTCGCTGACGCCTGAGGCCCAGGACGGGCGCTGGAAGTGGCTGCGTTTCTCAGCCGCCGCCTCGCCGGGCAACAGCGGCGGGCCGCTGCTGGACGTGCAGGGCCGGGTGATCGGCATCGTGGCCGCCAAGTCCCCGAACGAGAACCTCAACTACGCGCTGCCCATCGAGACGGTACTCAGCGCCTCGGACAAGCAGGGCACGTTCGAGGTGCGCGAGTCCTACGGCATCCCCAAGCTGCTGCGCGGCACGATCGTCGCGGATTTCAGGGAATCCTTCCCGCTGCCGCAGTCCTTCAGCGACTTCGCGCGCAGCACGCGGACGATCTTCCTGAAGTACTTCAAGACGCAGAACGCGAAGCTGCTGGCCTCCGAGGCAGACACGATCTTCCCGCGCGGCCAGTCGGCCACGCTGCTGGCCACCCTGCATTCCTCCTTCGACCCCTCGATGGTGATCCAGGCCGAGGACAAGAGCTGGGAGGTCGACAAGTGCACCGGTACCGCGACCACCCTGCCCGGCGACGGGCGCGTCTGGCACTGCGGCGGCACCGCCGGCGGGGTGCTGTTCCGGCTGGAATACCCGCGCAATGGGGTCGACGAGCACGCTTACCAGGACTCCAGGGGGTTCATGGACCTGCTGCTCAAGGGCATCGTGGTCCCGCGCGTGGTCGGCAGCCAGGCGGTCCGGGTCACCTCCGCAGGACCTGCGCTGCAGGAGACACTGGTGCACGACAGCTACGGGCGTGTCTGGCAGCAGCGCGTCTGGGCGGTCGGCTACGCGGACATGTACCTGATGGTGATGGCGCTGCCCACCCCGGACGGTTACGTCGGCATGATGACGATGGTGCCCAGTGGCCTTGCCGAGGTGCAGAAGGAGGGGTTCAGGTTCGTCGCCGATTATTTCTACGTCTCGTACACCGGCTCCTTGCCGCAGTGGCAGGCGTTCCTGCAGCGCCGCGAGCTGCGCCCGGCGGTGTTCGAGCACATCAAGCTGCAGTACGAGTACGGCCACGAGCTGCGCTTTGATTCGCCGCGGCTGCAATTCGACAGCGCGGGCATGGTGGCGCTGGGGCCGCAGACTTGCCTCGACCTGCGGATGACGTACATGATGGACCGCGGCAAGCTCACGTGGGACGTCGGCGGCCTCGAGCTCAAGCCCGATCGCGACAAGAAGGCCTTCATTGCCGCCTTCCGCCAGCCCAAGCCCGGTGAGGACGCCGACAAGCAGATGCGTGACCGCTGGGACCACATGAGCAGGCACGACGGCGAGTTCGCCGGCAACGTGCAGCACGACAACGACCTGACGGACTTCTGGATCCGCACCGCCGTGCGTGGCCCCGGACCGGTGGCCGATGACCCGCTGCGGCCGCAGTACGAGATCGTCTACAACATCGACCGCGCGCTGCTGCCGCGCGAGACCGAGGACATCAAGGGCAAGCTGTCCGGCAGCTTCAAGATCACCGAGTAGTGCCCGGAGGCCTGTGTCGCGGTCGGGCCTTGGATCCCTGGTGTGCACTGTGGCGCTGGCTGTCATGGCGATGCGCCCGGCAATCGCCGCGAATATTAAATGGATCGATCAGGCTCCCGAGCCGCCCATTGAGTCCGCACGGCAGCTGCAGTCCAGGCTGGACCAGCTGCGCAAGGATGTATGGGACATGTACTCGCGGCCGTACACGCGCGAGCCCGACGCCCGTGGACATACCTTCAGGCAGGACATCAACCAGTGGCTGCTGCCACAGGCGGAGCTGGACCGGCTCGAGGCGCTGCAGGGCGCCGCGAGCGCACAGAAGGGCGCTGACCTGCACCAGACGCTGGCAGAGGCCACCGCGCTGATGCAACAGCAGGCGTATCGCGGCAACCTCATCATCAACTACTGGTTCGCGCTGACGCGGCTCACCGAGCAGGAAAAGGCGTTCGACACCCTGCAGCCCCAGATGCCCGAGGCCACGCGCAAGGGCCACTCCGCCCGCGTCACGGCCGCGCTGGGCAATGCGAGCACGCAGTTGTCAGTGGCGCTGGAGGCCTCGGGCACCTCCGCAGCGCAGCAGCTGACCGATTCCCAGAAGGTGATGGTGGCAGTGGACTCAGTGTTCAGCGCCTATGCCGATGAGCGCGCCGAGCTGGGCAAGGCCATTGGCGACGACGCGCGCGCCAGGGGCATCGCGCCGGTCACCCTGGTGCGCGCCGCGCCGTGCCCGGCCACTGCCACCAGTACTTCAGGCAAGCTGACCCCAGGCATCGCCCGCAACGCGCCGAACACCGAGGACTTCTACCCGGATGCCCTGAGGCAACGTGGGCTGGGTGGGCTCGTCAGGGTGGACGTGACCGTCTCCGCCACCGGCTGTGCCGAGAAGGTCGAGCTCGTCGCGAGCAGCGGACTGGAAGATCTGGACCAGGCGGCGCTGCACTGGGGACTGGCCGCTCCTTACCTCCCCGCCGAGTTGAACGGCCAGCCGATCGAGGCCGTGCTGCACATCGGCTTACGATTCCAGATCAGCCAGTGAGATAAGCAAGAATATCGCTGGCGATCATCACGTCGCGCGCTCTGTCAGGTCTTGTTGCGGCGGAACACCAGCACGAAGCGGTCGGTCTTGCCGACCATCGGTCCTTTGTAGGTGATCGCATCGCGCGGGTCCTCCGGGCGGCGCAGTACGTCGCTCTTGCCGACGAGCGTGAACCCGGCCTTCTCGAAATCCTCCTGCGCAAAGTGCTCGTCGATGCGGTGCAGGGTGCCGGCAACGCTGCTGCCCGCGCCCGGCTTTGCCGAGTGATCCACCAGCAGCAAGATGCCGCCGGGCTTCACCACGCGCGCCATCTCGCCCAGGACCTTCGGCACGTTGAATACCGGCCACGCGTCCTTCGGGTCCGGATCGATCCAGTACAGGTCGTGGTAGACCTTGCTCAGCACCATCGCATCGACGGACCGGTCCTTGAACGGCAGGTGCTCGGCATCGCCGGTGACATGCTCGAGGTTCGGCGCCCGCGCCAGGCGCGGCTTCCAGTTGCCCTCGCTGAAGGCGTCGTAGGCGGCATTGTTGAACAGGTACACGGGCCCTTCGGACCGACCAGGTAGCCCAGCAGCTCGCTGTAGTAGCCCTCGGCACCGAAGTAGTCCACGACCGTCATGCCCTGGTGGATGCCCGCCGCGCGCAGCACCTCGGCCGGGTGGTCGATCGCATCGCGCGTCAGGTCCGCCGGCGTGCGCCCGGCATGCGCGGCGGCATCGGCGTAGGTATCGGCCCGGGCGGCCGTGCCGCCAAGGCAGGCCAGGGCGAGGAAGGCGAGGACGCGAATCGCGCGTGTTGGCGTGGGCATGTCAGGCTCCCGGTGTCAGGGGTGCAGTATGGACCGGCAGCCCCTGACCTGCGTCCGCCGCTGCGACGAAGCGGCGCGGCGGCGCGGTCAGCGCAGTGGCTTGTCCAGCAGCGTGTAGCCGTCGCGGCCGCGGAACCCGCGGCGCTCGTAGAAGCCACGGGCGCGGTGGTTGTCCACGCCCAGCTGCAGTTGCAGGCGCACGCAGCCTTGCGCGGCGAGTGAGCCTTCCAGCTGCTGCAGCAGCGCCGCGCCGGCCCCTTGCCCACGCGCCGCGTCGATGACGAAGAACTCGTCGATCTCGGCCATCACCCCCTGGTGCTCGAGGCTCAACACCGACACCGCGACCAGGTACCCGATAAGCTCGGCGTCGGACTCGGCCACCCACGCGCTGCCCAGGGCAGGCTCGGCACACAGGCGCGCCAGCAGCGCGGCGGTGCGCGCGGCATCGAAGCCCGCGATGCCCTCGAACTGCCAGTACAGGCGCACCAGCGGCAGCAGCTGCGGGATGTCCCGGGCGGCGAGGCGGCGCGCGAACACCGGCTCAGGCTGCCAGTATGGCGGCGACCTGCACCTGGTTGCGCCCGGAGCGCTTGGCCGCGTAGACGGCGGTGTCGGCATGGGCGATCAGGTGCTGGCCCCACACCCCGAGCCGGTCGCTCGCGGCGACCCCGATGCTGCAGGTGACGCTGATCGGGGTGCCGAAGCCCTCGATGCGGATGTCCGCGACGCGCTGGCAGATACGCTCGGCGATCGGGTGCGCGGCCGCGGCGTCCGCGCCGCTCAGGATCACCACGAACTCCTCGCCGCCGTAGCGGCCGATGACATCCGACTGGCGCAGCTCCGCCTGGATCGGGGTGATGATGCCGGCCAGGCACGCATCCCCTGCGGCGTGCCCGAAGGTGTCGTTGATCTGCTTGAAGTGGTCGAGGTCGATGAACAGCACCGAGATGGGCAGGTTGCGCGCGCGTGCGCGCGCGCAGGCGCCGTCCAGGCGCTCGATCAGCGAGCGGCGGTTGAGCACTCCGGTGAGCGGGTCGGTCTGCGCGCGGCGTTCCGCGTCGGTGAGCGCCAGTGACTGCTGGCGCACATGGTCCGCGACCCCCAGCGCGACCAGCACCGCGGCGGCCACCATGGAGGGGGCCAGGCCGTAGTACAGCACCCCTTCGGCGCTGTCGGCGCGCGTGTACAGCAGGCGCACGGCAGTGATGATCTGGAACGTGCACAGCAGGCTCCAGGCGATGAGGAACCAGCCGGCCGCCCGGTTGCCCCCGCGCCGCCAGGCGAGGAAGGCGACCACGATGGTGAGGATCGCGCTGCCCAGGAACATGAGGTTGCCGATCGCCGCGATCGGCACGCCCGACCAGCCCAGCGCGCGCAGGAAGTTGGCGAAGGTCAGCACGATGAACGCGACCGCGAGCCAGCCGAAGGCGCTGTACACCCTGGGGGAGAACAGCCGCAGCTTCGCGAACTCGCGCACGAACAGGGCCGCGGCTGCGGCACTGAGGGCGACGGTGATGTTGGAGGCGTAGTTGGTGAACGGGCGCAGGTACGACAGCAGCGGCCACGAGTAGCCCTGGCCGGAGAAGCAGGCCAGGTACATCGCCTGCAGGAAGAACAGTGCCCCGTACAGCGGGTAGATGCGGTCGGGCAGCAGCAGGCGGATCAGCAGCGCCGAGACCGCCATCGCCATCAGCGCGCCGAAGGCGAGCGCGATGATGCGCGCGTGCGCTGCGGCATGGCCGAGCACCTCGTTCAGGGTCGAGTCGGAGAACCCCAGGTCCGTGGTGGCACGCCCCAGCCGCGTGACGCGCGCGTACAGGTTGGCGTCATCCAGCCCCGGTGGCAGCGCGAACACCTTGTCCTCCGCGCCGCCGAACTTGGGGATCGTATTGGTGGCCGACAGGGGCACGGTGCGCCCGCCGTGGCTGGCGTACACCTCCACCGACTGCTCCAGCCCCGAGCGCACCACCAGCACCGGGGTGCTGCCGTCCCACACCACAGGCTTAGGCGGGGGCAGGCGTAGCCAGATGCTGCCCTTGATCAGGTGCGAGCCGTGCGCCACGAACGGCACGAAATGGGTGTCCAGTGCGCCGGAGGTGACCTGCTGGAGCGGGGCATCGCCGCCTGGAAGGCTCAGGACCTGGGCTTCCACGGGGATCGGGACAAGGCTCGGGCGGATCCCGGGCGCTGCGGTGCCCCCCGGGAGGGGCTCGGCGGCGCCCGCGACGGTCACGAATGCGGCGGCTATGCTCAAGAGCCAGCTCGCCAGCGACGCACTTCGCACGGGTTTCCTGTCGCCCCCACCTTATATAAGGGGGCTGGTTGGGGTTCGGGCCGGGTAGCGGGAGCGCCTAGCGGGCGGGCCGCGACTTTAGACCCATTATCCTATAAACCCGCCTGCGCTGCCGGTTGACACCCTCAAGGGTCCTACCTAGAATCGCCGGCCTTTGTCGGTCCGGCCATACCTACGCCGGCGCCGGAAACAGCGATTTTCGAAGAACCGGGCCGCCTCACGCAGGCGGCCCGGTGGTCTTCGCAGGTCGCTAATCGCGCGAGTAAACACTCCGCAGCTGTTGGAGACAAGACACAGATGGCGACCACGGGTCAGCTCATCCGGCAACCGCGCCGGACCAAGGCAGAGAAAACGAAGGTTCCGGCGCTCGGGGCATCCCCCCAGAAGCGCGGGGTGTGCACGCGCGTGTACACCACCACCCCCAAGAAGCCGAATTCGGCGCTGCGCAAGGTGTGCCGTGTACGCCTTACCAACGGCTACGAAGTCACCAGCTACATCGGCGGTGAGGGGCACAACCTGCAGGAGCACTCGGTGGTGCTGATCCGCGGCGGCCGCGTCAAGGACCTGCCGGGCGTGCGTTACCACACCGTGCGCGGCACGCTCGACTGCGCAGGCGTCACCGCCCGCCGGCAGAGCCGTTCCAAGTACGGCGCCAAGCGCCCGAAGAAGTAAGGGGTATTTAAGCCATGTCGCGTCGATCCCAGGCCCCCGTCCGGACCATCCTCCCGGACCCGAAGTACCACAACGAGATGCTTGCCAAGTTCATGAACGTCATCATGAAAAGCGGCAAGAAGTCAGCCGCCGAGCGCATCATCTACGGCGCGCTCGACCGTATTGCCGAGAAGACCGGCAAGCAGGGCGGCGAGTCGATCGAGGTGCTGTCCACCGCGCTTGATAACGTCAAGCCCGTGGTCGAGGTGAAGTCCCGCCGCGTCGGCGGCGCGACCTACCAGGTCCCGGTTGAAGTTCGCTCGACCCGCCGCCAGACACTGGCGATGCGCTGGGTCATCGATGCCGCCCGTGACCGCAGCGAGAAGTCCATGGCGTTCCGCCTGGCGCACGAGCTGATGGATGCCTCGGAGAACCGTGGCGCGGCCGTGCGCAAGCGCGAGGATACGCACCGCATGGCCGAGGCCAACAAGGCCTTCGCCCACTACCGCTGGTAATAGAGAGGATTGTACGAACCGTGGCCCGTGCGACGCCCATCGAGCGCTACCGGAATATCGGTATTTCTGCGCACATCGACGCGGGGAAGACGACCACGACCGAGCGCATCCTTTTCTACACGGGCGTCTCGCACAAGATCGGCGAGGTCCATGACGGCGCGGCCGTGATGGACTACATGGAGCAGGAGCAGGAGCGCGGCATCACGATCACCTCCGCCGCCACCACCTGCTTCTGGAAGGGGATGGAGCAGGGCTTCCCCGAGCACCGCATCAACATCCTGGACACCCCCGGGCCACGTGGACTTCACCATCGAGGTGGAGCGTTCCCTGCGCGTGCTCGACTCCGCCGTGGCGCTGTTCTGCGCGGTCTCCGGCGTGCAGCCCCAGTCAGAGACGGTGTGGCGGCAGATGAACAAGTACGCCGTGCCGCGCATCGCGTTCATCAACAAGATGGACCGCGCGGGGGCGAACTTCTTCCGCTGCGTCGAGCAGATCCAGTCGCGCCTGCGCGCGAACCCGCTGATCATCCAGCTGCCGATCGGCGCCGAGGATGACTTCGAGGGCGTGATCGACCTGATCCGCATGAAGGCGATCTACTGGGACATGGAAACCCAGGGGATGAAGTTCGAGTACCGCGAGATCCCCGACGAGCTGCGGGCGCAGGCGCCGAGTACCGCGTGAAGATGATCGAGGCGTGCGGCCGAGGCCAATGACGCGCTGATGGCCAAGTACCTCGAGGGCGAGCGAGCTCACCGAGGCTGAGATCCGCCTGGGGCTGCGCGAGCGCTCGATCAAGAACGAGATCGTGCTGTCCATGTGCGGCTCCGCCTTCAAGAACAAGGGCGTGCAGGCACTGCTGGATGCGATCATCGAGTTCATGCCCTCGCCGGTGGACATGCCCGACATCAAGGGCATCGACTCCGACGGCGAGCCAGATCACGCGCAAGCCCAAGGACGATGCGCCGTTCGCCGCCCTGGCCTTCAAGATCCTGAACGACCCGTTCGTCGGCAACCTCACCTTCTTCCGCGTCTACTCGGGCATGCTCAACTCCGGCGACACGGTGTACGTGCCGACCAAGGGCAAGAAGGAGCGCATCGGGCGGCTGCTGCAGATGCACGCCTCCGAGCGCACCGAGATCAAGGAAGTGCGCGCCGGCGACATCGCCGCCGCGGTCGGGCTCAAGGACGTGCTCACCGGGGACACGCTGTGCGACCTGGACAAGCAGATCACGCTCGAGAAGATGATCTTCCCGGTGCCGGTCATCTCGGTCGCCGTGGAGCCCAAGACCAAGGCCGACCAGGAGAAGATGGGCGTCGCGCTGTAGCGCCTGGCCAAGGAGGACCCTTCCTTCCGCGTGCACACCGACGAGGAGTCCTCGCAGACCATCATCTCCGGCATGGGCGAGCTGCACCTTGAGATCATCGTCGACCGCATGAAGCGCGAGTTCAACGTCGACGCCAACGTCGGCAAGCCGCAGGTGGCCTACCGCGAGACGATCCGCGCCAAGGTCGAGTCGGAAGGCAAGTTCGTGCGCCAGTCCGGCGGCCGCGGCCAGTACGGGCACGTGTGGCTGCGCATCGAGCCGAACGAGCTGGGCAAGGGCTACGAGTTCATCAACGGCGTGGTCGGCGGCGCGGTGCCGCGCGAGTTCGTGCCGGCGGTGGACAAGGGCATCAAGGAAGCCGTGGAGACCGGCGTCATCGCCGGTTACCCGGTGGTGGACGTGAAGGTCACCCTGATCGATGGCTCCTACCACGACGTCGACTCCAACGAGATGGCCTTCAAGATCGCAGGCTCCATGGGCTTCAAGGACGGCTTCCGCAAGGCCAAGCCGGTGCTGCTCGAGCCGATCATGAAGGTCGAGGTCGTGACGCCGGAGGAATACTCAGGCGATGTCATCGGTGATCTGAACCGCCGCCGCGGGCAGATCACGGGGATGGACGAGGGCCCGTCGGGCAAGGCGATCACCGCCGACGTGCCGCTGTCGGAGATGTTCGGTTACGCGACCACCGTGCGCTCGATGAGCCAGGGGCGCGCGACGTTCACGATGGAATTCGCCAAGTACGTCGAGGTGCCGCGCGGGCATCGCCGACGGCATCATCAAGAATTAATCGGTCCAGGTAAGAAAGTTAAGGTTCGAGGAAGTACGCCATGTCAAAAGAGAAATTCGAGCGCAACAAGCCGCACGTGAACGTGGGCACGATTGGTCACGTTGACCATGGCAAGACGACGCTGACGGCGGCGCTGACGAAGGTGATGGCCGAGACCTACGGCGGCACGTTCATGGCGTATGACCAGATCGACAAGGCGCCGGAGGAGAAGGCCCGCGGCATCACGATCTCCACCGCGCACGTGGAGTACCAGAGCCAGAACCGCCACTACGCGCACGTGGACTGCCCGGGGCACGCGGACTACGTGAAGAACATGATCACGGGTGCCGCGCAGATGGACGGGGCGATTCTGGTGGTGTCGGCCGCGGATGGCCCGATGCCCCAGACCCGCGAGCACATCCTGCTGGCGCGCCAGGTCGGGCGTTCCGTACATCGTGGTGTACATGAACAAGGCCGACATGGTGGACGACAAGGAGCTGCTGGAGCTGGTCGAGATGGAAGTGCGCGAGCTCTCTGACCGTCTACAAGTTCCCCGGCGATGAAGACCCCGATCATCATCGGCTCGGCATTAAAGGCGCTCGAGGGCGACACGAGCGACATCGGCGTGCCCTCGGTGGTGAAGCTGGTGGAGGAGATGGACAAGTACATCCCGGTGCCCAAGCGCGAAATCGAGAAGCCCTTCCTGATGCCGGTGGAGGATGTGTTCTCGATCTCCGGGCGCGGCACGGTGGTGACGGGGCGCATCGAGCGCGGCATCGTCAAGGTGAACGAGGAGGTGGAGATCGTTGGCTTAAAGGCCACGGTGAAGACCATCTGCACCGGGGTTGAGATGTTCCGGAAGCTCCTGGATGAGGGCCAGGCGGGGGACAACGTCGGGGTGCTGCTGCGCGGCACCAAGCGCGAGGACGTCGAGCGCGGCCAGGTGCTGGCGCAAGCCCGGTGCATCACCCCGCACACGGACTTCGAGTGCGAGGTGTACGTGCTGACGCAAGGAGGAGGGCGGCCGTCACACGCCGTTCTTCAAGGGCTACCGGCCGCAGTTCTACTTCCGCACCACCGATGTCACGGGGCTGATCGAGCTGCCCGCGGGGGTGGAGATGGTCATGCCCGGGGACAACATCAAGATGACGGTCGAGCTGATCAGCCCGATCGCGATGGAAGAGGGACTGCGCTTTGCCATCCGCGAGGGCGGCAAGACCGTCGGCGCAGGCGTCGTGTCGAAGATCCTGAAGTAATTAATTTTTTCGCGATCTGTCCTGGAGTTAAATGGCAATGGCTAATCAGAACATCCGTATCCGCCTCAAGGCGTTCGACCATCGCCTGATCGACAGCTCCGCGCGCGAGATCGTCGAGACGGCCAAGCGCACCGGCGCGACCGTCAAGGGCCCGGTGCCGCTGCCGACCAAGATGGAGCGCTTCACCGTGCTCGTCTCCCCGCACGGGGACAAGGACGCGCGCGACCAGTTCGAGCTGCGCACCCACAAGCGCCTCATGGACATCATGAACCCCACCGACAAGACGGTGGACGCGCTCATGAAGCTCGAGCTGCCGGCCGGCGTTGACGTGCAGATCAAGCTGAACTGAGATCTCTTCGCGGCCGCTCTCCCTGAGGGGCCCATGCTCTTGATGGAGGCACGGTGGCTTCTGTCGAAGGCAGGCGTGGCACCTGCGGTGCTGCCCGCACGCTGAAAGTGGCTTCCGGCTGCACCTGCGGCGCTGCGCCGGCGCGCTCCTTCTGGCATCCGCGGCAGCAGTCCTTGCCGCGACGACCCAAGAGATCTCCCTTGCAGGCTTCACGCCGCTGTCCTCCAACAGCGAGCTGGTGCGTCGCCTCATGACGCCGCGGCGGGGGCTTGAGATCCAGCATGACCTCGCCGCCCGGGGCGCCGCGCTCACCGGCCAGCCGGTGGATCCTGCGGCCGAGCACTTCATCGTCTACGTGCCGCAGCAGCCACCGCCCCCGCGCGGCTATGCGCTCGTGGTCTTCGTGCCGCCCTGGCCTGAGGCCTCCATGCCCAACGGCTGGGAGCCGGTGTTCGAGCGCCTAGGGATCATCTACGCAAGCTTCGCGCACGCAGGCAACGACCAGGGCGTGCAGTTCAGGCGCATTCCGCTGGCAGTGCTTGCGGCCGCTGACGTTGCCCGGCAGTACCCGGTGGATCCCTCGCGCATCTATGTTGCCGGCTTCTCCGGGGGTGCGCGCGTGGCGCTGCGCGCAGCACTCGCCTACCCGGATGTGTTTTCGGGTGCGCTGCTTCTGTCGGGCAGCGATCCGATCGGCTCGGCCGAGATCCCCTTGCCACCGCGCGAGCTGTTCCTGAAGTTCCAGCAGTCCACGCGCCTGGTGTACATGAACGGCCAGCACGATGAATGGGCGTTGAGACAGGCGAGTGCGAGCCTCGCCTCGATGCACGACTGGTGCGTGTACACAGTCGACAGCCAGACCATGGCGATGAAGGCGCACGAGCTGCCAGAGAGTTCCGTGCTTGCCCGTGCGCTCGAGCGCCTGCAGGTACCGGCCAATCCCCCTGCGGACAAGCTTGCCGCCTGCCGTGCAGGCGTGGAGGGTGCGCTTGCGCGCAGGTTCGATGAAGTCGCAGCTCTTGCATCAGCCGGCAAGGACGCCGAGTCGCTCGAGCGCCTGGATGCCCTTGATGAACGCTACGGCGGGCTGCCGCGCCGCGCAGTCTCGCGATGCCCACACCCTGAACGCAGCGGTGGGGCTACAGCTGCTTCGCGTCGTAGGCCACCTGGCCACCGACGAGTGTCAGCAGCGACTTCGTCTGCGGCAGGCTCGGCAGCGGGACCACGAAGATGTCCTGCGAGAGCACGGTGAGGTCGGCAAGCTTGCCCGGCACGAGCGTGCCCTTGTCCTTCTCCGCGAACTCCGCATAGGCCGAGGTACGGGTGTAGGCAATCACCGCCTGCTCGCGCGTGATCCCTTCGGAGTGCTGGTGGGGATGCGTCACCGCCAGCATGATGTTGAGGAAGGGATTCAGCGGGCCGTCGGAACCCAAGGCGACGGGAATGCCGGCGGCCAGCAGCGTGCGCACCGGCTGACCGATCTTCAGCACATCCTCGCCCACCACCGCGAAATGCGTGGGGTTTCGCACCACGACGACTCCCAGGGCCTTCGCACGCGGGATGAGATCGGGGAAGAGTCCATCACCGTGTTCGATGCGCACGCGCCGCGGCGCCCACTGGGCAGCCCCACCGCTGGCCTCCATGGCATCGAGCAGGGCCGCGGCTGCGAGGTAGCCGGAGACGTGCAGGAGCAGCTGGTCGTGTGCATCCAGTGATTCCTGCAGCATCGCCGCCGGTGCCCCCCGCGGGAACGTCATCGGCAGGGCGCGCACCAGTTCATCAAACTCCTGGCCGTGCCAGTCCTTGTGGCTGCCGCGCGGGTCGAGCGTGTTCTCAAGCGGCACCCCGTCCAGCATCCACTTGGTACCCGTGACACTGATGAGGGCTGTGGGATGGCGCGGCACTCCCAGGCCTTCGGTGATGTTGCGCCCGGCAGGGGTGGTTCCCGGCATGCGCATCACGCGTACGCGAATCATGGCCGGGATGCTCTCCAGCAGGCGCACCGCGCGGGCCGGGTCCGCATCGTTGGACATGTCCTGGATCGTGGTGATCCCGAAGCCTGCGGCCTCGTCCAGCTGCCCCTTGATCTGCTGAGCCGCCTGCGCGTCCGGGACGGCATCGGCCATGTGGCGGTCGGCATTGAGGACGGCGTACTCGCGCACGACCCCTGTGAGGCGGCCGGCCGCATCGCGCTCGTAGCGGCCGCCGGCAGGATCGGGGGTCGCCGCGCCGATCCCGCACAGGGCGAGTGCGGGGGAGTTCTGGATCTCCGCATGACCGGTGAGGGTGCTGAGGATGATGGGATGCGTCTGGGAAAGGGCATCCAGGGCGGCCCGGTCCACGGTGAGGTCATTGAAGACCGCGGCCCCGATGTCGGCCATGAGCACCGCCTGGGGGGCGGCCGTGGCCAGCTGCTTCGCGAGAGCCGCCCGCAGCAGGCTCCAGCTGGGGTTCATCTCCCCTGTTTCGACCTGGACGGCGCCTGGCGGCTGGATGTCCATGTGGTAGTGGGCATCGTTCAGGCCCGGCAGTACCAGGTGGCCCTTGAGCTCGATCTTGCGGGTGTGGGGACCTGCGAGGGCGGCGATGGCATCCGTGGTGCCCGTGGACAGCACACGCCCGTCGCGGATCGCCAGGGCCGCGACATACGGCGCAGCGTCATCGCCGGTGAAGATGCGGCCGTTGAGCAGGACCAGGTCCGGGGCCTGGGGGACTGCCCGGATGCCGGGGCTTGCCGCCAAAAGCCCGGCGAGAACCAGGAAGCCCGATTTCCACCTGCCCATGGGCGCCTCTTGCGTTTTATCGGGGAACTTAGCGGTCGGAAGGCATTCTCACGGACGGCAGGGCGGCTTGCCAGCCGGCACTGAGGCCCACGGCAACGGCCTCAGGCAGGACCGGTCGGGCGCAGGTTTCCGGGCACGCGCCGACCCCCTAAAAAACTGCCTCTTTACAGTTGCCTTGCAAGTCCCGCGCCTATACTGCGCGCCCTTTTTAGCCCCCCGGAACAATCCGGAAGGGCGGTCGCGTAAGCGGCTTCGGGCGAGGTTGGAGCAGGCAAGGGCTGCTCCAAGACCACTCGAGACTAGTGCAGCCCCACGCGGGCTTTGCGCAAAATCTCCTGTTGTCTCAATAACTTAGCTCTGGGCCATGAGTCCCGGGACGCCAATCGTAGCGTCCCGGGCACGAGAGGATAGAAATGGCAATCGGACTGGTCGGCCGTAAGGCCGGCATGACGCGCGTGTTTACCGACGCTGGTGTGACGCGTGCCGGTAACCGTGATCGAGGTTCTGCCGAACCGGGTCACGCAGGTCAAGGACAAGGCGAAGGACGGTTACCGTGCCGTGCAGGTCACGTACGGTACGCGCCGCCCGCAGCTGTATTCCAAGGCGCTCAACGGGCACTACGCGGCCGCCAAGGTCGCCCCGGGCAAGGCGCTGGTGGAGTTCCGCCTCGATGCGGCCGACAAGGCTGAAATTGCCACCGGTCATTGAGATCAAGGCGGACATGTTC
This sequence comes from uncultured Pseudomonadota bacterium, assembly GCA_963703025.1. GTDB lineage: Bacteria > Pseudomonadota > Gammaproteobacteria > Steroidobacterales > Steroidobacteraceae > 13-2-20CM-66-19. The sequence continues at coordinate 2,126,254 of OY969778.1, forward strand.
AAGGAAGGCCAGGCGGTGGATGTCACCGGCACGACCATCGGCAAGGGCTTCGCGGGCACCATGAAGCGCCACAACTTCGGCGGCATGCCTGCCACCCACGGTGTGTCGCTCACGCACCGCTCGCCCGGCTCGATCGGCATGCGCCAGACCCCCGGACGGGTGTTCAAGGGCCGCCGCATGTCCGGCCACATGGGCGTCGTGCGCCGCACCACCGAGAACCTGAAGGTTGTCGTGGTGGACATGGAAAGGAACCTGCTGCTGATCCGCGGCGCGGTCCCGGGTGCCGAGGGCGGCCAGGTGATCGTGCGGCCGTCGGTGAAGGCGGCCCGCCTTGCCAAGCGCAAGGTCGTGGCGCCGACCAAGGTCGGTAACGCCCCTTCGAAGGACCCGGCCAAGGCGGGGAAGAAGTAAGCCATGAAACTGAAGCTCGTCAACGGCTCAGCCGAACTTGAGGTCTCCGAAGCCACCTTCGGCGGCAAGTTCAACGAGGCCCTCGTGCACCAGGTGCTGACCGCGTACCGCAACGCCGGTCGCGCGGGCACCAAGGCACAGAAGTCGCGCGCCGAAGTGCGCGGCGGCGGCAGGAAGCCGCACGCCCAGAAGGGCACCGGCCAGGCGCGTGCCGGCTCCAACCGCTCGCCCATCTGGGTCGGCGGCGGGCGCACCTTTGCCGCCAAGCCGCGTGACTTCTCGCAGAAGGTCAACCGCAAGATGTACCGCGGCGCGGTGCGCGCGATGCTCTCGCAGCTGGCCCAGTCCGACCGCCTGCTGGTCACCGATGCCATCACGCTCGAGGCGCCCAAGACCAAGCTGCTGGCCAACCAGTTGAAGGACTGGTCGCTGAGCAACGTGCTGATCGTGGTCGAGGCGACCGACGAGAAGCTCTACCTGGCCTCGCGCAACCTGCCTCACGTCGAGGTCATCGAGGTCACCGCGCTGAACCCGCTCGCGCTGGCCGCCTACGACAAGGTGCTCATGACCGTCGCTGCCGTGAAGCTCATCGAGGAGCGCCTGCAATGAACCGCGAACAGCTGATGGGCGTATTGATCGCCCCGCACGTGACCGAGAAGACCTCGCTCGCGATGCAGAACCACAACCAGTACACCTTCAAGGTGCGCCGCGAGGCGACCAAGGTCGACATGAAGAAGGCCGTCGAGCTGATGTTCGACGTCAAGGTCGCGGGCGTGCAGGTCGTCAACGAGCCGGGCAAGACGCGCCGTTTCGGCAAGACCATCGGTCGCACGCAGGACTGGAAGAAGGCCTACGTGAGCCTGGTCACCGGCCAGACGATCGACTACGAAGCCCGCGCCAAGGCCTGAAGCAGGAACTAGCAGCACATGGCTCTCATCAAGTACAAGCCCACGTCCCCCGGCACGCGCTCGTGGTCAAGGTCGACCGCTCGCACCTGCACAAGGGCGGGCCGATGGCCTCCCTGACGACGCACCAGAGCAAGACCGGCGCGCGCAACCACTCCGGCCGCATCACCACGCGCCACCACGGCGGCGGCTCGCGCCAGAAGTACCGCATCATCGACTTCAAGCGCGACAAGGACGGCATCGCCGGCATCGTCGAGCGCCTGGAGTACGACCCGAACCGCACCAGCCACATGGCACTGATCAAGTACGCCGATGGCGAGTGGCGCTACATCCTCGCCGCCAAGGGCATGAAGCCCGGTGACGAGGTGCGCTCCGGATCTGACTCGGCCATCAAGCCGGGCAACGCCATGTCGCTGCGCCACATGCCGGTCGGCTCGATCATCCACAACGTGGAGATGAAGCCCGGCCGCGGCGGCCAGATCGCGCGCAGCGCCGGCGCCTCGTGTCGTTCACCTCGCGCGAGGGGCTGTACGCGTTCCTGCGCCTGAAGTCCGGGCGAGACCCGCAAGGTGCACGTCGACTGCCGCGCCACCATCGGCGAGGTCGGCAACGACGAGCACAACCTGCGCAGCTACGGCAAGGCCGGCGCCAAGCGCTGGCGCGGCATCCGCCCGACGGTGCGCGGCCTGGCGATGAACCCGGTCGATCACCCGCACGGTGGCGGTGAGGGCAAGTCCGGCCAGGGCAACCCGCACCCGGTATCGCCGTGGGGCCAGAATGCCAAGGGCCTGAAGACCCGTCACAACAAGCGCACGGACGGGATGATCGTCCAGCGTCGCAAGAACCGCATCCGCTGATTTAGGAAGCGAACCAACACATGCCACGTTCACTGAAAAAAGGCCCGTTCGTCGACCTGCACCTTGCCAAGAAGGTGCGGTGGCGTCCGCCAAGAACGACCGCAAGCCGATCAAGACCTGGTCGCGCCGCTCGATGGTCGTGCCGGAGATGGTGGGACTGACGATCGCCGTGCACAACGGCCGCCAGCACATCCCGGTGCTGATCTCCGAGAACATGGTCGGCCACAAGCTCGGCGAGTTCGCCCCCACGCGCACCTTCAAGGCGCACTCCGGCGACCGCAAGGTGGAGGCGTCGGCCTAAGGCGGCTGGACGACATATGCAAGTCATCTCCAAGCTGCGCTACGCGCGCATCTCCCCGCAGAAGTGCCGCCTCGTGGCGGACATCGTGCGCGGCGCAGCCGGTCGGCAACGCCATCTCGATGCTGAAGTTCATGCCCAAGAAGGGCGCGGACATGGTGCGCAAGGTGCTCGAGTCCGCCGTCGCCAACGCCGAGCACAACCACGGCGCGGACATCGACGAGCTGAAGGTCTCGCTCATCCACGTGGACGAGGCCCCGACGCTCAAGCGCTTCGCCGCCCGCGCCAAGGGCCGCGGCGCGCGCATCATCAAGCGCAACAGTCACATCACCGTCGGCGTCAGCGACGGGAAGAAGGATTAAGCATGGGTCAGAAGGTCAATCCGCTGGGCATACGGCTGGGGATCACCCGCGACTGGACCTCGCGCTGGTACGCCGGCAAGAAGCAGTTCCCGGCGCACGTGTACACGGACTTCCGCGTGCGCGGCTTCCTCAAGGACCGGCTGAAGGAGGCCTCGGTCAGCCGCGTGCTCATCGAGCGCGCCGCGAAGAAGGTGAACATCACCATCCAGACCGCGCGCCCCGGCATCGTCATCGGCAAGAAGGGCGAGGACATCGAGAAGCTGCGCCAGGAAACGGCCGCGCTGCTGGGCATGTCGGTGAACGACGTGCGCCTGAACATCGCCGAGATCAGAAAGCCCGAGCTCGACTCGCAGCTGGTGGCCGATGCGGTCGCCCAGCAGATCGAGAAGCGCGTGATGTTCCGCCGCGCCATGAAGCGCGCGGTGATGAGCACGATGCGCTCGGGCGCCCTGGGCGTGAAGATGCGCGTCTCCGGCCGCCTGAACGGCTCGGAGATCGCCCGCACCGAGTGGTACCGCGAGGGTCGCATGCCGCTGCACACCTTCCGCGCCGACATCGATTACGGCCTGTCCGAGGCGCAGACCACCTACGGGGTGATCGGCGTCAAGGTCTGGATCTTCAAGGGCGAGGTGTTCGACAAGCCGCAGGTCGCAGCCGTCCGCAGTCGAGGGCGAGGCCGCCGCGGCCCCTGCCGCCGCGGCTGCCGTGCCCGCCGCGGTTGCCGCCCCGGTCGCGCCGGAAGCCCCGGCCCAGGCTTAAAGGTTACTAGACCATGAGCATGCTCCAGCCCAAACGTACCAAATACCGCAAGATGTTCAAGGGCCGCAATGGCGGCCTTGCGCACCGTGGCAGCAGCGTGTGCCTTCGGCGAATTCGGCCTGAAGGCGACCAGCCGCGCGCGCATGACCGCGCGCGAGATCGAGGCGGCCCGTCGCGCCATGGCGCGCTACGTCAAGCGCGGCGGCCAGATCTGGATCCGCGTCTTCCCGGACGTGCCGATCAGCAAGAAGCCCCTCGAGGTGCGCATGGGCTCGGGCAAGGGCAACGTGGAGTACTACGTCGCGCGCGTGCAGCCGGGCAAGGTTCTGTTCGAGATGGAAGGCGTGGACGAGGTGACGGCGCGCGAGGCATTCCGCCTGGCCGGCTCGAAGCTCTCCGTGTCGACCACATTCGTGAAACGGCAGGTGCGCTGATGAAGATCGGACAGCTGAAGCAGTACCGCGAGAAGCTCGCGAAGTCCTCGCCGGCCGAGCTCGCCGAGGAGCTGGTGAAGCTGCGCAAGGAGCAGTTCTCGCTGCGCATGCAGCGCGCCACCGGGCAGACACCCGAAGCCCGAGCAGTTCGGCAATGCGCGCCGCAACATCGCGCGCGTCGAAGACCGTGCTGCGCAAGCAGCAGCGCCAGCGGAGGTGCCAAGTGAGCGCAACTGAGAACAAGGTAGACAGCAAGGTGGAAGCCAAGGGCGCGCGCACCCTCACCGGTCGTCGTGGTCAGCGACAAGATGCAGAAGACCATCGCGGTCGAGATCGAGCGCCTGGTGAAGCACCCGCGCTATGGCAAGTTCATCCGCCGCACCACCAAGGTGCTGGCCCACGATGAGGACGGCACCGTCAAGAGCGGTGACACCGTCATCATCACCCCGTGCCGGCCGATGTCGCGTCGCAAGTCCTGGCGCGTGCTCGAGATCGTGCGTCGGTCCACCGGGCTTTGATGCGAGCTGAAGGTTAGAAAATCATGATCCAGATGCAGACAACGCTTACCGCCGCTGACAACAGCGGTGCGCGCACCTTGATGTGCATCAAGGTGCTCGGCGGCTCGCACCGCCGCTACGCCTACGTCGGCGACGTCATCAAGGTGAGCGTCAAGGACGCCATCCCGCGCGGCAAGGTCAAGAAGGGCGAGGTCTATGACGCGGTGGTCGTGCGCACCAAGCACGGCGTGCGCCGCCCGGACGGCTCGCTGATCCGCTTCGACGGCAACGCGGCGGTGCTGCTGACCAACAAGCTCGAGCCGGTTGGCACGCGCATCTTCGGACCCGTGACCCGCGAGCTGCGCAACGTGCAGTTCATGAAGATCATCTCGCTCGCACCCGAGGTGCTGTGATGAGGAAGATTCGTAAAGGCGATCAGGTGGTCCTGCTCTCCGGCCGTGACAAGGGCCGCCGCGGGGCCGTGATCCAGGTGCTCGCCGACGGCCGCGTGGTCGTCGAGGGCGTGAACATGGCGAAGAAGCACACCAAGCCGAATCCCCAGGCCGGCAAGCCCGGCGGGATCGTCGACAAGGAAGTGCCGCTGCCGGTGTCGAAGGTTGCGATCTGGAATCCGGGCGCCAAGAAGGGTGACCGGATCGGGGTCAAGACCCTCACCGACGGCAAGCGCGTGCGCTTCTTCAAGTCGAACGGAGAGATGCTGGACGCCTGAAGGGCGCAGCGACTTCCAAAAGAGAACTTATGGTCAGGCTAGAACAGTACTACCGCGAGAAAGTGATCCCGCGCCTGCGCGAGGACCTCAAGATCGCCAACGTGATGCAGGTACCGCGCATCACCAAGATCACGATCAACATGGGCGTGGGCGAGGCCGTGGCTGACAAGAAGGTGATGGATGCGGCCGTGGCCGACCTCGCCAAGATCACCGGGCAGAAGCCGCTGGTGACCAAGTCACGCAAGGCCATCGCCTCGTTCAAGATCCGCGAGGGTCTGCCGATCGGTGCCAAGGTCACCCTGCGTGGCAAGCGCATGTATGAGTTCCTCGATCGGCTGATCTCGATCGCGATGCCGCGCATCCGCGACTTCCGTGGTGTCTCGGCACGCGCCTTCGACGGCCGCGGCAACTACACCCTGGGCGTCAAGGAACAGATCATTTTCCCCGAGATCCAGTACGACCAGGTCGACCAGGTGCGTGGCATGGACATCACCATTACGACGACGGCGGTGGATGACCGCCACGGACGAGCCCTGCTCGACGCATTCAACTTCCCGTTCCGGAAAACAGGACAGTAAAGTCTATGGCCAAGACCAGCATGGTCGAGCGCGAGAAGCGTCGCGCCGGGATCGTGAAAAAGTACGCGGTCCGTCGTGCGAAGCTCAAGGAGCTGATTCGCAGCCCCAAGAGCTCGCCCGAGGAGCGCCTGGCGGCACAGGCGGAGCTGCAGGCACAGCCGCGCGACGCGGCCGCCGTCCGGCACCGTAATCGCTGTGCCATCACTGGCCGTTCACGCGGCGTCTACCGCAAGTTCGGATTGTCGCGGGTGAAGATCCGCGAGGTCGCGAACCGCGGTGAGATTCCGGGCCTCGCGAAGGCGAGCTGGTAAGGAACCCCGTATGAGCATGACTGATCCTATTGCCGATCTGTTGACGCGTATCCGTAACGCGCAGACCGCGGGTAAGAGCGACGTACAGCTCGCCTCCTCACGCCTGAAGATGGCCATCGTCAAGGTGCTGCGGGACGAGGGGTACATCGGGGACTTCCGCACCGAGACCGAGGGCGGCAAGCCGCGCCTGACGATCGCGCTGAAGTATTTCGAGGGCCGCCCGGTCATCGACCGCCTGGAGCGCATCAGCCGCCCGGGGTTGCGCATCTACCGCGGCAAGGACGAACTGCCGAAGGTCCTGGGTGGCATGGGTACGGTGATCGTCTCCACCCCCAAGGGCGTGATGACGGACAAGCAGGCGCGGGCCAACGGACAGGGCGGCGAAGTCCTGTGCATCGTGGCCTAAGGCGCGGTTTTAAGAGAACACTATGTCGAGAATTGCCAAAGCACCGGTTCCCCTGCCCCAGGGCGTGACCGCCACGATCGCCGCCAACGCGGTCACCATCAAGGGCGCCAAGGGCTCCTTGAGCCTGCCGCTGGTGAGCGGCGTCTCGGTCGTGCAGAACGAGAAGAACCTGGAGATCAAGTACGAGGGCGTGGGCGCCGCGCGCACCCAGGCCGGCTCCACGCGTGCGCACCTGGCCAACATGGTCACCGGTGTCACCAAGGGCTACGAGAAGAAGCTCGAGCTGCTGGGCGTCGGCTTCCGCGCCGCGGTCGCCGGCAAGAGCCTGAACCTGACGCTCGGCTTCTCGCACCCGGTCAGCGTCGAGATCCCGGAAGGGCTCTCCATCGAGACCCCGACCCAGACCGAGATCCTGATCAAGGGCATTGACCGCCAGAAGGTCGGCCAGCTGGCCGCCGAGATCCGCGACATCCGCCCGCCGGAGCCCTACAAGGGCAAGGGCGTGCGCTACGCGGGCGAGAAGATCACCCTGAAAGAGGGCAAGAAAAAGTGATCATCACCAAGAAGCAGCGCCGCATCCGGCGCGCCGTGAAGACCCGCGCGCACATCCGCGGCCTGGGTACCGCGCGGCTGACCGTGCACCGCACCGCCAACCACATCTACGCGCAGGTGACCTCCGAGGCCGGCGCCAAGGTGATTGCCGCGGCCTCCACCCTGCAGGAGAAGGTGCGCGAGGGCCTCAAGGGCACCGGCAACGTCGAGGCCGCCAAGGCCGTCGGACGTGCCATTGCCGAGCGCACCAAGGCGGCAGGGGTGAGCAAGGTCGCCTTCGACCGGTCCGGATTCCAATTCCACGGGCGCGTCAAGGCGCTCGCGGAGGCAGCCCGCGAAGCGGGTCTTGAGTTTTAAGTAGGTAGCACACATATGGCGAGACCAGAGAAGGGCCAGTCGGCCGACGAGTTCGTAGAGAAGCTCGTTGCCGTTAACCGCACTGCGAAGGTCGTCAAGGGCGGCCGGCAGTTCGGCTTCACCGCACTCACGGTCGTGGGTGACACGGCAGGAAGGGTTGGCTACGGCTTCGGCAAGGCGCGCGAGGTGCCGCTGGCGATTGCCAAGGCGATGACCCAGGCGCGCAAGCAGATGATCAGCGTCTCGCTGCGCAACGACTCGCTGCACTACGCGATCACCGGCACGCACGGGGCCACGCGGGTGTACATGCAGCCGGCCTCCGACGGTACCGGCGTCATCGCCGGCGGTGGCATGCGCGCGGTGCTCGAGTGCGCCGGCGTGCGCAACGTGCTCGCCAAGAGCTACGGCTCGCGCAACCCGATCAACGTGGTGCGCGCGACCATCTCCGCGCTGGAGAAGATCCGCTCGCCCGAGGACATCGCCGCCAAGCGTGGCAAGACCCTCGAAGAGATCACGGGCTGAACGACATGGCAGACAAGAAGGTCAAGGTAACGCTGGTGAAGAGCCTGAACGGTCAGCTGAAGAACATCGCCGCCTCCGCGCGCGGTCTTGGGCTGCGCCGCATTCACCAGACGGTCGAGGTGTCCGACACCCCGGAGAACCGCGGCATGATCAATGCCGCCGTGCACATGCTGCGTATCGAGAAGAGCGCGTAAGAGAAACATATGCGACTGAACACACTCAAACCCGGCCATGGCGCCAAGCGCCCGCGCCTGCGCGTGGGCCGTGGCGCCTCCGCCGGCCAGGGCAAGACCTGCGGCCGCGGCACCAAGGGCCAGCGCGCCCGCAAGGGTGGCTACCACAAGGTCGGCTTCGAAGGCGGCCAGATGCCCATCCAGCGCCGCATGCCCAAGGTCGGGTTCCGCTCGGCCATGAAGCGCCTGCACGCGGAAGTGCGCCTGGACGAGCTGCTCAAGCTCGAAGGCACGGTCGTCGACATCGAGTCGCTGCGCAAGGCGCGCGTCATCTCAGCGGATGCCAAGACCGCCAAGGTCGTGCTGTCGGGTGAGATCAAGAAGGCGTACACGCTCAAGGGCGTGGCCGCCACCAAGGGTGCGCGCGCAGCGATCGAGGCTGCCGGCGGGACGATCGAGGCCTAAGGGCACTCAGGAACGGCATGGCGACCACGACAGCAAACAATTCCGCTGCCGCCTTTGGCGAAGCTGCCCGCTTTGGGGAGATTCGCAGCCGTTTCCTGTTCCTGATCGGCGCCTTGATCGTCTACCGCATCGGCACCTTCATCCCGGTGCCGGGCGATCAACCCGGCCGAAGTGGCGCGCTTCTTCGGCGACCGCTCGAACACGATCCTGGGCATCGTCAACATGTTCTCCGGCGGTGCGCTGTCGCGGCTGTCGATCTTCGCCATGGGCGTCATGCCCTACATCTCCGCGTCGATCATCATCCAGATGATGTCGATGGTGGTGCCGCAGCTGATGGAGCTGCGCAAGGAAGGCGAGTCGGGCCGGCGCAAGATCACCCAGTACACCCGCTACGGCACGGTGGCCCTTGCCCTGGTGCAGTCCTTCGCCGCCGCCGGCGCGCTCGACAAGGGTGGCCTCACCCTGGTGCACGGCTGGCCGTTCCTGCTGACCGCCACCATCACCATGACCACCGGCACGATGTTCCTGATGTGGCTGGGTGAGCAGATCACCGAGCGCGGCATCGGCAACGGCATCTCGATGATCATCCTCTCCGGCATCGTCGCGGGCCTGCCCGGCGCGGTCGGCAACACCTTCGAGGCGGTGGCCAACGGCGAGATGCAGGGGCCGTTCGCGCTGCTGCTGCTCTTGCTGGTGCTGGGCACCACCTACTTCGTGGTGTACGTCGAGCGCGCGCAGCGGCGCATCCCGGTCGACTACGCCAAGCGCCAGGTCGGGCGGCGCATGTACGCCGGCCAGTCGAGCCACCTGCCGTTCAAGCTCAACATGGCAGGGCGTGATCCCGCCGATCTTCGCCTCCAGCCTGCTGCTGTTCCCGGCGACGCTTGCCAGCTTTGCCGGCACCGGCCAGGGCACCACCGCCACGCGTCATGCAGAACGTCGCCGCAGCCTTAGGGCTACGGCCAGCCGCTGCACCTGGTGATCTATGCGGCGCTGATCATCTTCTTCTGCTTCTTCTACACCGCGCTGGTGTTCAACGCGCGCGACACCGCGGACAACCTCAAGAAGTCCGGGGCCTTCGTGCGCGGCATCCGCCCCGGCCAGCAGACCGCGGAGTACATCGACGCGGTGCTCACCCGGCTCACCCTGTGGGGCGCGCTGTATGTCGCCGCGGTGTGCCTGCTGCCGGAGATCCTCGTTACCTGGAAGGGCGTGCCGTTCCACTTCGGTGGCACTTCACTCCTCATCGTCGTCGTGGTGGTCATGGACTTCATGTCGCAGCTGCACGCGCACACGATGTCGCATCACTATCCGGGACTTCTCAAGAAGGCGAACCTGCTGGGCTCCGGCCGCAGCGGTTCGGGTGGTTAATCATGAAAGTACGTCCGTCGGTCAAGAAGATCTGCAAGAACTGCAAGATCGTGCGCCGCCGCGGGGTGGTCTACGTTATTTGCTCAGACCCGCGTCACAAGCAGCGCCAGGGTTGAGGTAAGAAATATGGCACGCATAGCCGGCATCAATATCCCGATGAACAAGCACGTGTGGATCGGGCTCACGCAGATCTACGGCGTCGGCCGGGCCCGCGCCCGCGCCACCTGCGAGGCTGCAGGGGTCGCACCCACCACCAAGGTGAAGGATCTCACCGAGGTCGAGGTGAACGCGATCCGCTCGCAGATCGCGAAGTTCGCGGTCGAGGGCGACCTGCGCCGCGAAGTGTCCATGAACATCAAGCGACTGATGGACCTCGGTTCACACCGTGGCATCCGTCACCGTCGCGGACTCCCGGTGCGCGGCCAGCGTACCCGCACCAATGCACGCACCCGCAAGGGTCCGCGCAAGCAGGCGGTCAAGCTGAACGCACCCCCTGGCAAGGCATAAGGCATAACGAATGGCTGACGAGAAGGCGAAACAGGGTTCAGGCGGCGGCGGCTCACAGTCCGGCGGCGCCAAGAAGCCCAAGAAGCTGCGCAAGAACGTGCTCGATGCAATCGCGCACGTGCATGCCTCCTTCAACAACACGATCATCACGATCACCGACCGGCAGGGCAACACGCTGTCGTGGGCGACCTCGGGCGGCTGCGGCTTCCGCGGCTCGCGCAAGAGCACCCCGTTCGCAGCCCAGGTCGCCGCCGAGAAGGCAGGCGTCGCCGCCCAGGAGCACGGCGTGAAGAACGTGGAAGTGCGCGTGGGCGGCCCCGGCCCGGGTCGCGAGTCGGCCGTGCGCGCACTGAACAACTGTGGACTGAAGATCACCAGCATCTCGGACGTGACGCCGATCCCGCACAACGGGTGCCGTCCGCCGAAGAAGCGTCGCGTCTAAAGGTTTAAGGACTGTTATGGCACGTTACGTAGGTCCGAAGTGCAAGCTCGCTCGCCGCGAGGGCACAGATCTGTTCCTGAAGAGCGGCATCAAGCCGATCGAGAACAAGTGCAAGTTCACCGTGCCGCCGGGCGGGGTGAAGAGCGAGCGCCCCAAGCGCCTGTCCGACTACGGACTGCAGCTGCGCGAGAAGCAGAAGCTGCGCCGCATGTACGGGGTGCTCGAGCGCCAGTTCGCCAACTACTACGAGGCCGCCGCGCGCAAGCAGGGCGCCACGGGCGAGAACCTGCTGAAGCTGCTGGAGTGCCGCCTGGACAACGTGGTCTACCGCATGGGCTTCGCCGTGACGCGCTCCGAGGCGCGCCAGCTGGTGAGCCACAAGTCGATCAACGTCAACGAGAAGCCGGTGACGATCGGTTCCTACCAGGTCAAGGCCGGTGACATCGTGCAGGTGCGCGAGAAGTCGCGTAAGCAGCTGCGCATCCAGGCAGCGCTCGGGGTTGCCGGCCAGGTCGGCTTCCCCGACTGGGTCGAGGTGAACGACAAGGAGTTCCGCGGCGTGTTCAAGTCCGCTCCCGCCCGGGACGACATCCTGCCCGACATCAACGAGAACCTGGTCGTCGAGCTGTATTCGAAGTAAGCGTATCCGCTTGATTTTGGGGCCCTGGGCCCCCACTTCAGCGGGTCCATCCGTGTTCCTTTTGCGCCGGCCCCTAGCCGGCAAGGTGAGACTGCAATGCAGGGATCTGTAAACGAGTTCCTGAGGCCGCGCGTAGTGAAAGTGCAGCCCGTAGCCCCGCGCCAGGCGCGCGTGGTGATCGAGCCGTTCGAGCGCGGCTTCGGCCACACCCTGGGCAACGCGCTGCGGCGCGTGCTGCTGTCCTCCATGCCGGGGGCTGCGATCACCGAGGTGGAGATCGACGGCGTCCTGCACGAGTACACCAGCATCGAGGGTGTGCAGGAGGACGTGGTCGACATCCTGCTGAACCTGAAGCTGGTGGCGCTGCGCATGCACACGCGCGACTCCGCCGAGCTGCGCCTGCACAAGAAGGGCCCGGGCCCTGTCACCGCCGGTGACATCCAGACCGACCACGACGTCGAGGTGGTGAACCCGGAACTGGTGATCGCCAACCTGACCAAGGCCGGCGAGCTGTCCATGACGCTGCGCGTCGAGCGTGGCCGCGGCTACCGCCCGGCAGCCTCGCGCGTGGCCTTCGAGGAGCAGACGCGCCCGATCGGCCGCCTGCAGCTGGACGCCTCGTTCTCCCCCGTGCGCCGCGTGACCTACTCGGTCGATGCCGCCCGCGTCGAGCAGCGCACTGACCTGGACAAGCTGGTCATCGACATCGAGACCAACGGCACGATCGATGCCGAAGAGGCGATCCGCCGCGCTGGCAGCATCCTCAAGGACCAGCTGTCGGTGTTCGTGGACCTGCAGGGCGAGGAAGAGACCTCGGCCAAGGTCTCCGAGATGCAGTTCGACCCGATCCTGCTGCGCCCCGTGGACGAGCTCGAGCTGACCGTGCGCAGTGCCAACTGCCTCAAGGCCGAGAACATCCACTACATCGGCGACCTCGTGCAGCGCACCGAAGTGGAGCTGCTGCGCACGCCGAACCTGGGCAAGAAGTCCCTCACCGAGATCAAGGAAGTGCTGCAGAGCCACGGCCTGATGCTCGGGATGCGCTTGGATGGCTGGCCGCCCGCGGGCCTGAAGCACGACGAAGAGCGCGACGTAGTCTGATAGCGAAGTGGCCGCACCCATCATCGGGTGCGGCCACGACCTGCGCCGCGCGGCGAGTCCGCCGGCTGCAGTGAGTGAAATTTCGAAGGGTTATTTATGCGTCACCGTCATTCTGGCCGCCAACTGTCGCGCAACAGCACGCACCGTCATTCAATGCTGCGCAACATGTCGGTCTCGCTGCTGCTGCACGAGACGATCCGCACCACGCTGCCCAAGGCGAAGGAGCTGCGCCGGGTCGTGGAGCCGTTCATCACCTTGGCCAAGGACGACAGCGATGCCAACCGCCGCCTGGCGTTCTCGCGCCTGCGCGACACGGCGATCGTGGAGAAGCTGTTCACCGACTTAGGTCCGCGCTTCAAGGCGCGCCCGGGTGGTTACACCCGCATCCTGCGCATGGGCCCGCGCCCGGGCGACTCCGCGCCGATGGCGCTGATGCAGCTGGTGGACGGCCCTGCCGTGGTGGCCGCCGGGGAGCCGACCGACAAGAAGGGCAAGAAGGCCAAGGCCAAGACCCCCGCGAAGCCGAAGGCGAAGGCCAAGGCTGCGGCTGCAGAGGTCGATGCGCCGGCCAAGAAGGCTCCGAAGAAGAAGAAGGCCGCAGCCTAAGGAGGCTGGCGCCTCGGGGACTTCGGACATGGGCCGCCTGGTGCGGCCCTTGTTGTTTGCGCCGCCGCCGCCTTGTTCGCTAAGGTGGCGCGAAGAGCCGGGAGCACCGGCCGGTTTGGATCAACGGAGGACGCCCCATGAGCCTGGTTTCTGAATTCAAGGAATTTGCCGTCAAGGGCAACGTCATCGACCTTGCGGTCGGTGTGGTGATCGGTGCCGCCTTCGGCAAGATCGTCAGCTCCATGGTCGGGGACGTGGTGATGCCGCTGCTGGCACCGGTCTTGGGCAGCATCAACTTCTCGGACCTCGCCTTCACCATCGCCACCGGGGCTGACGGCAAGCCGGTGCTGGTCAAGTACGGCGCGTTCCTGCAGACCTGCTTCGAGTTCCTGATCATCGCGCTCGTGATCTTCATGGTCATCAAGGCCATCAACCGCATGAAGCGCCCGCACCCGGACGCCCCCCCGCCGCCGCCGAGCAAGACGGACGAACTGTTGCAGGAAATCAGGGATCTGCTGGCCCGTAAGCCCTGATCTGTATCACTATTGAATCAATCGGGGGCCTTCGCGGCCCCTGATTGCGTTTAAGGGGTCAGGAGGGTCAGGGAAGGGCGGCGAAGGCGTCGCGGGTGAGGTTCTCGCACCCGGTGCGCGTGACGGCCAGGTCGTCCTCGACACGGATGCCGCCGAACCGGGACAGCGCCGCGACCCGGCTCCAGTTGATGTGGCCGGACGCTGGCATCCGCGCGCGCCTCATCCAGCAGCTGGTCGATGAAGTAGATCCCCGGCTCCATGGTCACCACGAAGCCTTCCTCCAGCACCCGGGTGAGCCGCAGGTAGGGATGGCCGTCCGGGCGCGCGATGTCCCCGCCCTCGGCGGAGCGCATGAAGCCACCCACATCGTGGACCTCGAGTCCCAGCAGGTGGCCGATGCCGTGGGGCAGGAACACGCGGGTGACCCCGCTGGCCACGGCCTCCTCGGGCCCGCACAGGATGATGTCCGCCTCGCGCAGCACCGCGGCGGTCAGGGCATGGGCGCGCAGCTGCACCTCGCGCCAGTCGACCCCGGCGCGGATGCCGGCGCACAGGGCCAGCTGCATGCGGTCCATGCGCTCGATGAGGGCGGCAAAGTCTGCGTCCTCCAGCGAGTAGGTGCGGGTGATGTCGCTCGCGTAGCCGCCGAAGCTCGGCGCCCGCGTCGATCAGCAGCGAGTAGACCTCCGGCGGCGGGCGCTTGCCCAGCACCTGGTAGTGCAGCACCGCGCCGCCCTCGTTGAGCGCGATGATCGGGTTGTACGGCAGTTCCTGCTCGCGCAGCCCGCAGGCCTCCAGGAAGGCCAGCTCGATCTCGAACTCCGAGGCCCCGGCCCTGAAGGCGTGGCACGCGGCGCGGTGCCCGGTGGCCCCCAGCCGGCTGGCCTCGCGCAGGCAGGCCAGCTCGTAGGGGGTCTTCACCGCGCGGGCATAATCCAGCCGCCGCATCAGTCCCGGCGGGTTCACCGCCTTCACGCCCCAGGCGGCCAGCTCGGCGAACGGCTCGCCGATGTAGGCAGCAGCCGGAGAGGTCCTTGGGCAGCTGGGCGCGCGCGGCGCTGCGGTCCGCGACGGCGCGGATGTCGAAGTGCTCCACCCAGTAGCCGGTGGGGTTGGCGGGGCACTTGTACCAGTAGTCGCGCGGCTGGTTCAGCAGCAGGCGCGGGCGTGCGCCGGGCTCGAACCACACGAAGCTGTCCGGGGCGTCATCCACCGGCGCCCACACCTTGAAGGGCGCATTGGCCTGGAAGGGATAGGTGCGGTCGTCCTGGAACACCTCCAGCAGCGACCCGGAGTGCACCAGGAGGCCGGAAAACCCGCTTTTCTCGAGGGCCCCGGCGCTGCGCTTCTGGATCACCGCGAGGTGCGCCGCGAAGGTGCTCAGGAGCTCTTGGCTGCGGTCGGACGGGGGCTGGGACATAAACCTGGACCTCGAGTTGGCGTGGCTGGCGCCATTGTCGTCTGCGACAGACACGGTGGCGCGGTGCGTTGAGTTTCCAATCGTACCGGGACTTCTATAGAATTTGCGCTCCGCCGCTACCGGAACGGGGCTGCGGGGCGACCCTGCAAAGGACTCGCGTATCATCCATACAACTCTTGCTTCCCTCGGGGTACCGATCGATGAACACCAAACTTGCTCTTAGCGCCGCTGCCATTGCTGCGCTGATGCTGACGGCCTGCGCGAAGCAGGAATCCGCTGGCACCGACGCTGCCGCTCCTGCTGCTGCCGCTGCTTCCGCCGCTGGCGATGCCGCGACCGCTGCCGGCCAGGCTGCCACCAGCGCTGCTGATGCTGCCGGTTCTGCCGCGCAGTCTGCGGGCGCTGCCGCGACCAACGCTGCCGGTACGGCTGCTGATGCTGCCACCAACGCCGCCCAGGCCGCTGGCCAGGCTGCCTCGAGTGCTGCTGATGCCGCCAAGGCCGCTTCCGACAGCTCCGCGCCGCCGAAGCAGTAAGCTTCTTAGGCTTACGGCTGAAATACGGCCTGGACGGTTCGCTTAACGCGAGCTGCCCGGGCCGTTTTTTTTCCGATCCCCGGTCTAAGGGCGTAGCGGGAGCCTGAGCGATGAATGCGGTCGCCGTGAGCGTGCGTGATGCGCGCGCAGCACCTGCGGACCGGCTGTGGATCCAGGGCGTGTACCGCGACTACCTGGATGACCTGAACCCGGGCACCGGACTGTTCCCGCGGCTGGGTGAGATCGGGCACCGCGAGCCGGACCTGATCGCCCACTGGTTCGCCGATGCCAATACCTACCCGCTGGTGATCGTGCGCAACGCGGAGCCGGTGGGGTTTGCGCGCGTGCTGCGCGGTGCCGGCCACCGCGGCCAAGCCGCGCATCGACTACCGCATGGCGGAGTTCTTCATCGCCCGCAAGCGCCGGCGCCTGGGGATCGGCCAGACCGCGGTGCAGCTGATCCTCAGTCGCGCTTTGCCGGGCGCTGGGAGATCACCGAGTTCCTGCGCAACGCGGATGCGGTGAGCTTCTGGCGGCGCGTGGTCTCAGCCTATACGCAGGGGCGCTACCAGGAGCGCATCACGAACGGCGAAGTGCACCAGGTGTTTGTTTCGGGGCAGCCGCGCTAGAGCCGCAGCTGCCACAGCCGCAGGCCACCTGCGCTGCGCGCGTGCAGTCTTGCGAACCATGCGCTGCCGGCGACCCCCGGCAGCGCGCGGCGAGACCCTTCAGCACGCGCATGCCGCGCCGCTCACCGACAGCAGCCGCCAGGTGCTGTAGCGCGGTGCAGGCGCTGACGATCAGCGCCACCACGATCACCTGCACCAGCGAGGCTCATGCAACGCACTCCGCCACCGCAGGCCAGCGCCACGCGGTAGGTGATGAAGGCGGCGATGTAGGCCAGCGCGAACAGGTAGCCGGCCATGTACAGCGGGTAGCGCCAGGAGTTGGTCTCGCGCTTGACCACAGCGAGCGTCGACAGGCACTGCGGCGCGAACACGTACCAGGCCAGCAGCGACAGCCCGGTGGCGATGCTCCAGCTGTGCGCGATCACAGGGGTCAGCGCGCTCTGGACGTCCGCGCCGCCTGACATCGCGTACACGGTGCCGAGGCTGCTCACCGCCACCTCGCGCGCGGCGAGCCCGGGCACCAGGGCAAGGGAGATCTGCCAGTTGAAGCCGATCGGGGCGAACACGTGCTCGAGCGCGCGCCCGAGCATGCCGGCGATGCTGTACTGGATCGCAGGACCGGTCGCACCGGCCGGCGGCGCGGGGAAGCTCGCCAGGAACCACAGCACCACCATGAGCGTCAGGATGATCGTGCCGACGCGGCCGACGAAGATCTTGGTGCGCTCCCACAGGCCCAGCGCCAGGTTCGACAGGTGCGGCAGGCGGTACTCGGGCAGCTCCAGCAAGCAGTGCGCGCGGCTCGTTGCGTGCCCATGCGGCGCTTGAGGAACAGCGCGACGCCCAGCGCGCTCACCACCCCTGCCAGGTACAGCGCGAACAGCACCAGCCCGCGCAGGTTCATGTAGGCCACCGTGCGCTGCGGGATGAAGGCGCCGATCAAGAGCGCATACACCGGCAGGCGTGCCGAGCAGGTCATGAGCGGGGCGATCATGATGGTCGCCAGGCGGTCGCGCGCGGAAGGGATGGTGCGCGCCGCCATGACCCCCGGGATCGCGCAGGCAAAGCGAGGACAGCAGCGGGATGAAGGCGCGCCCGGAAAGCCCGACGCGGCCCATCAGCCGGTCGAGCATGAATGCGGCGCGCGGCAGGTAGCCGGAGTCCTCCAGCGCCAGGATGAACGCGAACAGCAGCAGGATCTGCGGCAGGAACACCAGCACGCTGCCGGTGCCGGCGACCACGCCGTCCAGCAGCAGGCCGCGCAGCGGGCCTGCCGGCAGCACCCCGGACAGCCAGGCGCTCAAGTAAGCGATGCCCGAGTTGATCCAGGCCTGCGGCGCCTTCGCCCAGCTGAACACCGCCTGGAACATCAGGAACAGCACCGCGCCCAGCAGCAGCGGGCCTGCCACCGGGTGCAGCACGACGCGGTCGAGCTTGGCCAGCGCCTCCACGCGCGCGGGCACGCGGTAGCCGGCCGCCTCCAGCACGCGGCGCACCTCGCGCTGCGTGGCCTCGATGCTCGCCACGGTCGCGACGGCCGGGGGCTCCAGGCGCGCGCGCGCGCGCGCCAGCGTCTGGGCGTCGAAGGAGAAATTGTCGATGGCCTCGATGAGCTCGCGCTCCCCGCCCGAGCGCACCGCCACGGTCCGGATCACCGGGATGCCCAGCGCCTGCTCGAGCGCGGCGCGGTTGAGCGTGTAGCCGCGCTCCTCGGCGACGTCGCTCATGTTCAGCGCGACCAGCATCGGCCGGCCCAGGCGCTTGAGCTCCAGCACCAGCCGCAGGTTCAGGCGCAGGTTGGTGGCATCGACCACGCACACCAGCAGATCCGGCGCCGGCTCGCTGGCATGCCGGCCGAGCACGACGTCGCGCGCAATGGCCTCGTCCAGGCGTTGCAGGCTCGAGGCTGTAGGCGCCGGGCAGGTCGACCACGCGGTAGGTGCGCCCGCTGTGCGGGCCGACCAGGCGGCCTTCCTTGCGCTCGACGGTGACGCCGGGGTAGTTGGCGACCTTCTGGCGGCTGCCGGTGAGGCGATTGAAGAGCGCGGTCTTGCCGCAGTTGGGGACGCCGATGAGCGAGAGGCTCAATTGCGGTGCGGCCAGGGCCGCCACCGCGGAGGCGTTCATGGGTTGTGCGGGCGGGAGATCTGCACCCAGACGCTCTGCGCCTCGCGACGCCGCAGGGCGAGCGTCGTATGACCCACGCGCACCACGAACGGGTCCCGTCCTGGGCGTGCCTCGGCGAGGATCTCGACGTCCTCACCACTGACGAAGCCGAACTCCAGCAGGCGCCGCTCGAGCGCCGACAGCTGCTCGTTGGCCGTGCCCACGCCCACCACATTGCACCTGGTGCCCGGCGACAGGGCCGCGAGGCTCACGAAGCGCGGGTCCAGTGACAGGCCAGCAGGAGTGGCGGTGGCGTCCATGAATGCGATTATGGATGCGAACGGTTCGCATTTGCAATCGTATTACCAACGGTGCATGACCGCAGCCACCGCAACCCACCCCGTTATGTAATAACCCCTGCAAAGTCAGGCGCTTATGCAAGAGAACGATGAGGCAACGGGGCGCGCGCGGGCGAGGCGGAAAGCCGGTGCTGTAGGCTTGCCGGCCAAGTACACAAGGGGGTCTCCATGCGCCCGCTCGTCCCGCTCGTCGCCGCCACCGCAGTCCTGCTCGCCAACGCCCACACCCAGGCGTGCACGCGCGTGCTGTGGAACACCAGCAAGCTGGGGGTGTTCACCAGCCGCACCATGGACTGGCCGGAGTCCACCGAGTCGCGGCTGGTGGTGTTTCCGCGCGGCATCCCCCGCGATGGCGGCATGCTCGGCGGGCAGGCGATCGTGAAGGAAAACCCGAAGCACTGGAGCAGCCGCTACGGCAGCATCATTACCAGCGTCTACCACATCGGTGCCGCGGACGGCTTCAACGAGAAGGGGCTCGCCGGGCACATGCTGTACTTGCCCGCGACGGATTTCGGGGCGCGCGATGCCGCGAAGCCTGCCGTCAATGCCGGCCTGTGGCTGCAGTACGTGCTCGACAACGCAGCGTCCGTGCCTGAGGCGCTGGAACTGCTCAAGGGCGTGCAGATCAGGCCGGCAGGGGCGCATGGCCACGAGGCAACCGTGCATCTTGCGATCGAGGATGCCAGTGGCGACTCGGCGATCATCGAGCATTTGCACGGCAAGGAGGTCGTGCATCACGGGCGCGAGTTCCGCGTCATGACCAACGATCCGCCGTATGACGAGCAGCTCGCGCTGCTGAAGCAGCTGGACTTCTCCAAGCCCAGCAGCGAGATGCCGCTGCCGGGCAACGTCAACCCGCGCGACCGGTTCGCGCGCGCCACCTACTACCTGGCGATGCTGCCCGAGCCGACCAGCGAGCGTGAGGCGGTGGCCGCGGTGATGGCGATCGCGCGCAATGTCTCGGTGCCCTTCGGGGCGCCCTACAAGGGTTTCGGGATCTACAACACCGAGTACCGCACGGTGGTGGACCTGACCAACAAGCGCTACTTCTTCGAGCTCACGACGATCCCGAACGTGACCTGGGTGGAGCTGTCGCACTTCAAGCTGGAGGCGGGCTCGCCGGTCATGCTGCTGGACCCGGACAACGTCGCGCTGTCGGGAGATATCTCCGCTGACTTCAAGCCGGTGGCGAAGCCACCGTTCTGACCCCGGGGCGCCTGTGCCGCGTGCACCTGCGGGCGCTGCTAGGTGCCGGTGCGGGCGGCCGGGCGGGCGTCAGCCTCGAGGCGTGCCGCGGTGGGCGGCAGCTTGTCGCGCGCCAGCAGGGGACTTAAGAACTTTCCGGTCCAGGATGACTCGGTCGCGGCGATCTGCTCAGGCGTGCCCACCGCAATGACCTGCCCGCCGCCTTCGCCACCCTCGGGACCTAAGTCGATCACCCAGTCGGCGGTCTTGATGACATCGAGGTTGTGCTCGATCACCACCAGCGTGTTGCCCTCGTCGCGCAGGCGGTGCAGCACGTGCAAGAGCTGCTCGACGTCGTGGAAGTGCAGCCCGGTGGTGGGCTCGTCGAGGATGTAGAGCGTGCGTCCGGTGGCACGCTTGGCAAGCTCACGCGACAGCTTCACGCGCTGCGCCTCCCCGCCGGAGAGCGTGGTGGCGTTCTGGCCGATGCGCACGTAGGAAAGCCCGACGTCCAGCAGGGTCTGCAGCTTGGAGGCGGCGGTGGGCACGTTCTGGAAGAAGCGTGCTGCATCCTCCACCGTCATCTCCAGCACCTCGTGGATGTTCTTGCCGCGGTAGCGGATCTCCAGCGTCTCGCGGTTGTAGCGCTGGCCCTTGCACACGTCGCACGGCACGTAGACATCGGGCAGGAAGTGCATCTCCACGCGGATGACGCCATCGCCCTGGCAGGCCTCGCAGCGCCCGCCCTTGACGTTGAAGCTGAAGCGGCCGGCATCGTAGCCGCGCGCGCGCGCCTCGGGCACCGCGGCGAACAGCTCGCGCAGCGGGCCGAACAGGCCGGTGTAGGTGGCAGGATTGGAGCGCGGGGTGCGCCCGATCGGGCTCTGGTCGATGTCGATGACGCGGTCGATCTGCTCCAGGCCCTCGATCCGGTCGACCGGGGCGGCATCCACGCGCGAGCCGTTGAGCTTCGCGGTGGTGTGGGCAAACAGCGTATCGAGGATCAGCGTCGACTTGCCCGAGCCTGACACGCCGGTCACGCAGGTGAGCAGTCCGAGCGGGATGCTGGCGTCCACGTTGTGCAGGTTGTTGCCACGCGCTCCGATGATCGAGATCTGCCGCAGTGGGTCCGGGCGGTTGCGCAGGGTCGGTACTGCGATGCGCCGGCGGCCGGACAGGTAGGCGCCGGTGATCGAGTCGGGGTTGGCGCGGATCTCAGCCGGGGTCCCCTGGGCGACCAGGTACCCGCCGTGCACGCCCGCGCCGGGGCCTAAGTCGACCACGTGGTCGGCTTCCTCGATGGCCTCCTCGTCGTGCTCGACGACGATCACGGTGTTGCCCAGGTCGCGCAGGTGCTTGAGCGTGCCCAGCAGGCGGCGGTTGTCGCGCTGGTGCAGCCCGATCGAGGGCTCGTCGAGGATGTACATGACCCCGGTGAGGCCGGAGCCGACCTGGCTTGCCAGGCGGATGCGCTGCGACTCGCCCCCGGAGAGGGTCTCGGCGCTGCGATCAAGCGTGAGGTAGTCCAGCCCCACGTCGCGCAGGAAGCGCAGGCGCTCGCCCACGCCCTTGACGATCTTGCCGGCAACCTCGGCGCGCCAGCCGGGCAGGTCCAGGGACTCGAAGAACTCAAGCGCGCGCCCGACGGTCAGGTGCGCGATCTCAGGCAGGGTGCGCTCGGCGACGAACACGAAGCGCGCCGCGCGGTTCAGGCGCGTGCCCGCGCAGTCCGGGCACGGTCGCATGCCTAAGAACTTGCTCAGCTCCTCGCGCACCACCGCGGACTCGGTCTCGCGGTAGCGCCGCGTCAGGTTCGGCACGATGCCCTCGAACGCGTGGCGCTTGCGTGACTTCCTGCCCGCCTCGTGGCGGTAGGAGAAGTCGAGCACCTCGGTGCCGCTGCCGTGCAGCAGCACCTGCTGCACTTTCTCCGGCAGCTCGGTCCAGGGGGTCTCGATGTCGAAGCCGTAGTGACGCGCGAGCGACTGGATGAGCTGGAAGTAGTGCTCGTTGCGGCGGTCCCAGCCGCGCACCGCGCCTCCTGCGAGCGACAGGTGCGGATGGGTGACCACGCGTGCCGGATCGAAGAACTCCTGCACGCCCAGGCCGTCGCATCCCGGGCAGGCCCCGACCGGGTTGTTGAACGAGAACAGCTTCGGCTCAAGCGTCGGCACGCTGTAGCCGCACACCGGACAGGCATGGCGGCTGGAGAACACGAGCTGCTCGCGCGCCGGGTCGTCCAGGAACACCAGGCGCGCAAGTCCCCCCGACAGGCGCAGTGCGGTCTCGAAGGATTCGGCCAGGCGCTGCGCGCCGTCGGGGCGCACCCGCGTGCGGTCCACCACGGCCTCGACCGTGTGGCGCTTCTTGGGATCCAGCTCCGGCAGCGCCTCCATCTCGTGGATGCGCCCGTCGATGCGCGCGCGCACGAAGCCCTGGGCGGCCAGGTCCTCCAGCACCTCCGCATGCTCGCCCTTGCGGTCACTGATCACCGGGGCGAGGAGGGCGATCGCGGTGCCCTCGGGCAGGCGCAGCACCTGGTCGACCATCTGGCTCACCGTCTGCGCGGTGAGGTCGATGCCATGGTCCGGGCAGCGCGGGATGCCCGCGCGCGCATACAGCAGGCGCAGGTAGTCGTAGATCTCGGTGACCGTGCCGACGGTCGAGCGCGGGTTGTGCGAGGTCGCCTTCTGCTCGATCGCGATCGCAGGGGAGAGTCCCTCGATCGTGTCGACGTCCGGCTTGTCCATCGTGGAGAGGAACTGGCGCGCATAGGCGGACAGCGACTCGACGTAGCGGCGCTGGCCTTCCGCGTACAGCGTGTCGAAGGACAGCGAGGACTTGCCGGAACCTGACAGGCCGGTGACCACGATCAGCCGCTCGCGCGGCAGGTCGAGGTCCAGGTTCTTCAGGTTGTGGGTGCGCGCGCCGCGCACTTTGATGTACTGCATTGAACCCTCAATGGTACGCGCCGCAGCACGCCGGCCCCAGAGCGACAGCGGTCCGGCCCGAGACAGGCCGGCAGAGCGGTGGAAACCAGAACCACTTGACTATCGTAGAATGTATCGTAAGATATATCTGTCGTTACTACAGAGAGGTGCATATGCACCGTCATTCAGGCCGTCACGGCCATTTCCACAGCCATGACCGCAGCCACGGTCAGGGTCACTTTCACGAACATATCCATGCAGCGATGCACGCCATCGGGCGCCATCACCGCGGCGGCGGTGGCTTCGGCCGCTTCGGCTTCGGCGGCGGGTTGGGCATGGGCCCGGAATCCTTCCGCGGCCGCAAGATGGGCTCGGTCGACCTGCGCCTGGTCCTGCTCACGCTGCTCGAGCAGCGCCCCAGCCACGGCTACGAACTGATCAAGGCGCTGGAGGACCGCTCGGGCGGGTTCTACAGCCCAAGTCCGGGCATGGTGTACCCCGCGCTCACCTGGCTCGAGGAAGTCGGCTACGCCAGCGTCACCGCTGAGGGGGCGAAGAAGCTCTACAGCATCACCGCCCAGGGGCAGGCATACCTTGCCGAGCACAAGGCCGCCGCCGAGGCAATCCTCAGCCAGCTTGAGCAGATCGCCAAGCGCCTCGGGCACATGCGCGAGGCGGTCGCCGGCTTCGAGGACGATGCCGCGGGACCGAAGGATGTATGGACCGCGCGGCACGAACTCAAGGAGGCGCTGCGCGCTTCCCGCGGGGCATCGGCCGAGGAAGCCAGCCGCATCGCCCAGATCCTGAAGGAGGCTGCCGCGAAGATCCGCAACCGCAGCTAGGCGGCCGCGCAAAGCCGCACGTTCGGGCCCGTTATGAGGTTCGCGCCCCCGGCGCGCCTCCACTAGAATGTCGGGCAACAACATCAGGGCGCCTGTTCAGGCGCCCTGATACTTCCAAGGCCTGAATTTTCTTTTCCGAGGACTTCACCATGGCGCGCGGCATCAACAAGGTCATCCTGGTCGGCAATCTCGGGGCAGATCCGGAGACCCGTGCCATGCCCTCCGGCTCCACGGTCGCCAACCTGCGCATCGCCACCAGCGAGAGCTGGCGCGACAAGCAGACCGGCGAGCAGCAGGAGCGCACCGAGTGGCACCGCGTCGCGCTCTTCGGCCGCCTGGCGGAAGTGGCCGGCGAGTACCTGAAGAAGGGCTCGCAGGTGTACATCGAGGGCAGCCTGCGCACGCGCAAGTGGACCGACAAGCAGGGCCAGGAGCGCTACTCGACCGAGATCATCGGCAACGAGCTGCAGATGCTCGGCGGTCGTGGCGGCGGTGCCGGTGGCGGAGCCGGCGCGGGTGGCGCGGCCGGGGCGGGCGCCTCGCAGGGTGGTGGCGGTGGCGGTGGCGGTGCGCCGCCGGCCTATGCCGAGGAGTCAGGTGGCGGCGGCGGCGCGCGCGGCAGCGAGGATTTCGACGACGACATCCCGTTCTAAAGATCGCCGCGATGCAGTGCCGAAAGACGGGCCTGTGCGAAGTCGCACAGGCCTTTTTCTTTTCTCGCAGGTGTCTTGCTCAGCTGACCGGTGCTGTCACGCGCTGTGTCGCGATGCGGATCACGCTCGGGTGCTGTTTGCTCATACTGGGCGCGAAGGGGGCCCAGGCGCAGGAACACCACCCCGCGGCGGAGTTGGGAACGGTGCACTTCGAGACCTCGTGCAGCGCAACGGCCCAGCAGCGCATCGACCGCGCGGTAGCCTTACTGCACTCGTTCCAGTTCAGCGTGGCGATCGATGGCTTCAATGCGGTGCTGCAGGCGGACCCCTCGTGCGGCATCGCCTACTGGGGGATCGCACTGAGCGACTGGGGCAACCCGTTCGCGCCGGGGCGCAAGGATCCTGGCCTGCTGCAGCAGGGGCAAGGAAGCGCCGACCAGGGCGCGACGGCGGGCGCGCAGACCCCGCGCGAGCGCGCCTACCTGGCCGCGGTCGGGCAGCTGTACGCGCAATTCCTGCGCACGCCGCAGCAGGTACGACTCATCGCGTATCGGGACGCCATGCGCGATCTGGCCGCGGCATATCCCCAGGATCACGAGGCGCAGGTCTTTTACGCGCTGGCGCTGGCCGCCGCCGCGGATCCCCAGGACAAAAGCTACGCGGACCTGCTGCAGGCCGGTGCGATCCTGGAAAGGCTCCTTGAGCAGGAGCCGGACCATCCGGGGCTTGTGCACTATCTCATCCACGCCTATGACGTGCCGGCGCTGGCGGAACGGGCGCTGACTGCGGCACGCCGCTACGCGCAGATCGCCCCCGACGCGCCCCACGCGCTGCACATGCCATCGCACACCTTCACGCGCCTGGGGTACTGGCAGGACTCGATCGACAGCAACGTGGCGGCCGCGGCGGCCGCCCGCCGCGATGGCCAGACCGCCGAGGAACTGCACGCGAGCGACTACGAGACTTACGCGTACCTGCAGACCGCGCAGGACCAGGCGGCGGCGCGCATCGTAAGCTTGCTGCCACAAATGGCCGCCCGCTTCGATCCGCAGGCAGCCCTGGTCGGGGCCGGGCCGCCGGCGGCCGGGTATTTCGCGCTGGCGGCGATCCCGGCGCGATACGCGCTGGAGCGCCATGACTGGCGGCAGGCTGAGCAGCTCACCGCCCGCGGATCTGCATTCCCCTTTGCCGACGCGGTGAGCTGGTTCGCCAGGGGAATGGGCGCGGCACGGCTGGGGCACGCGCCGGCAGCGCGCGAGGCAGGCGCGGCCCTCGCCCGAATCCGTGACGATCTTGCGCAGGCAGGCGAGCCGTATTGGGCGCGGCAGGTCGAGATCCAGCGGCTGGGCCTCCAGGCCTGGATCACCCTGGGCAGGGGTGACCAAAGCGGCGCCCTCGCACAGATGCGCGCGGCGGCGCAGCTGGAGGACGGCACTGAGAAGAGCGCGCTGACGCCCGGGCCGCTGGCACCGGCGCGCGAGCTGCTGGGCGAAATGCTGCTGCAGGCCAATGAGCCGGCGCAGGCGCTCGAACAGTTCGAGGCGACGCTCACCAAGGAGCCACGGCGCATGCGCTCGCTCTACGGGGCGGCGCACGCGGCGCAGCTGGCCGGCCGCTCCAGCCTAAGCCGCAAGTACTTCCGGGAGCTGCTGCAGGTGTGCGCACGGGGTGACCCGGGGATAGCCGAGCTGCAGGAGGCTCGCCGCGCGCTGCCACGCGCACTGAGGCGGTCGCCTCAGTAGTAGTTGTCGCCGGCCAGGTGGTAGCTGCCGACCCGGCCGACGCGGCTGATGGCGTCCTTCACGTCCGCGCGCGCCAGCAGCTGCTTCCAGCGGGCCTGGCTTTGCTGCTGGACCTCGGTGAGCGAGACATCCTCGTATTCCTGGACTGCGAGCAAGGCGGCGCTGCGCGTGCGCACGTTCGCCAGTCGCTGCTGCAGCAGCTTCGCGCCGGCGTCCTGGCGGTCCGCGGCCAGCAGCCCCTCCTGGTAGACATCCAGCGCATCCTCGCGGTGCGTCTCCATGAACTCCAGCGCCGCCTGCGCGGCGGGCTTGTCCCCCAGGGCGAGCGCGGCGCGCAGCGTCTCCTTCTGGTACTGCATGATGCCCACGGCACTGGTGTTGTCCGGCTTGAGCTTCGCGAGCGTAGCGCGCGCGTCCTGCGGCTGCCCGAGGTCGTTGTACAGCGCGGCAAGGTCGATGACCTGGCTCACGTTGCCGGTGCCGTTCTCCGGCAACGCACTGGCGGCCTTCATCTGGATCAGTGCCGCGTCCCAGCGCCCGAGCGCCGCCAGCACCTGCGCACGCTGGTCCAGCAGCTGGCTGTACTCAGGATCGTAGTCACTGTAGGCAACCTCGCCCCACTTGCTGACCTGCTCGATGGCGCCGTCGGCCACCTGCAGCACCTGCGGCAGCAGCAGCGACTCGCCCAGCAGTTCCGCAAGCTCGTTCAGTGGCTGCAGCTTGTCGGGGTTGTTCTGGGCACGCTTGGCCGCCGCATCCACCGCCGCCTGCGCGACATCCTCGACGTTGATGTGCGCCTCGCTGCGGACCGGGTCGAAGCGCCGGTCCGCCTCGATGCTCACCGCGACGTAGGCATTGTTCACCCGCTTGAGCGTCGTCAACGCCGCGCCGCGCTCGCCGCGCTCCAGCTGCAGCAGCGCAAGGTCGCGCCACCAGGCACTCGCCCCGATGGGCTCGTGCGGCATGCTGAAGTTGAACAGCCCGCTGAACACCTGGTAGCGCATCGGTTCCGAGGCGTTCTCCAGGCCCTGCAGCGACTGTGGCAACAGCTCAGGCCAGCGCTCGGCCACGACCTTGGAGGCAAGCACGGTGTCGGGGGCATCGGCGGCGGCGATGCCCGCCTCCACCCGCAGCAGCCAGTCATAGGACTGTTCCTCGTGCATTTCGCAGGCGCGCCTGGCCAGCCCCTGCGCGCGCTTCGGGTCGTGCGCCTGCAGCGCCAGCATGGCCCCCAGTGACAGGGCCTGGTGGCGCTCGACGGCGCCCAGGGTCGGGAAGTCCGCCGAGCCGACCACGGCTGATACCGCGGCATCGGCCTTGTCGAAGGAGTGTTCGCGCGCAAGCGCCAGTGCCCGCTCCAGCTGCGCATGCACCCCGGGGGCGGCGGGGGCGGCAGCAACCGCCGGCGCCGCGCTCGCCGCGCGGCGCAGCCGCGTGCTGAGTGGCACAGGCACCGAGCATCGCCAGGCACGGCAGCAGGGGAAGAATTCTCATTCGCTACGCTTGTCAGCCACAACGGGCGCGACACACCCAAAACCCGGGCACGGACCCTGATTGGGACACGGCGGGCCTGCATCGCGCGAGCCTCATGCGGGAGAGGGCCTGCAAGCTATTGAACTTGCTTGATATTTTCTTATTCCGCCAGCGGCCGTGCGGCACCGGTGCCGACCCCGTAAAATTCCCGGTCCCCATGCCCCGCCATTATTTCATCAAGACCTTCGGCTGCCAGATGAACGAGTACGACTCCGCGCGCATGGCGGACGTGCTGGCCGCTGGCGCCGGCCTCACCGCCACCGATGACCCGGCACAGGCGGACGTGCTGCTGATGAACACCTGCTCGGTGCGCGAGAAGGCGCAGGAGAAGGTCTTCTCCCTGCTGGGGGAGTGGCGCCTGCTCAAGGCTCAGCGCCCGCAGGTGATCATCGGGGTGGGCGGGTGCGTTGCCAGCCAGGAGGGCGAGGCGATCACCCAGCGCGCCCCGTTCGTCGACCTGGTGTTCGGTCCGCAGACCCTGCACCGACTGCCGGCCCTGATCGCGCAACTGCGCAGCACGGGCCGCTCGGTGGTGGACGTGAGCTTCCCGGAGATCGAGAAGTTCGACCACCTGCCCGCGCCGCGCGCGGACGGGGTGCGCGCCTTCGTCTCGGTCATGGAGGGCTGCAGCAAGTACTGCAGTTTCTGCATCGTGCCGTACACGCGCGGCGAGGAAGTCAGCCGTGGCTTCGACTCGGTGCTCACCGAGGTGCGCCAGCTGGCCGCCCAGGGGGTCATCGAGGTGACGCTGCTCGGCCAGAACGTCAACGCCTACCGCGGGCCGATGGCCGACGGGGAACTGGCGGACCTTGCCACCCTGATCCACCACGTGGCACGCGTGCCGGGCATCGGGCGCATCCGCTTCACCACCTCGCACCCGCTGGAG
Source organism: uncultured Pseudomonadota bacterium (assembly GCA_963703025.1). Taxonomy (GTDB): domain Bacteria; phylum Pseudomonadota; class Gammaproteobacteria; order Steroidobacterales; family Steroidobacteraceae; genus 13-2-20CM-66-19. Next base: position 2,154,889 of record OY969778.1, read on the forward strand.
TTCGACGACAGCCTGATCGAGGCCTACGCACACGTGCCGGCGCTGGCCGATCACCTGCACCTGCCGGTGCAGTCAGGCTCGGACCGGGTGCTCGCGCTCATGAAGCGCGGTTACACGGCACTTGAGTTCAAGGACAAGGTGCGCCGGCTGCGCGCGGTGCGCCCGGACATCTCCATCTCCACGGACTTCATCGTCGGCTTCCCCGGGGAGACCGAGCGCGACTTCGAGGCAACGCTTGCCCTGGCCCGCGATGCGCACATCGACCAGGCCTTCTCCTTCCTCTACAGCCGCCGCCCGGGTACCCCGGCGGCATCACTGCCGGATGAGGTGGACCCACAGCTCAAGCAGGAACGCCTGGCGCGCCTGCAGGCGCAGCTGGAGGCACAGGCGCAGGTGGTAAGCCAGGCCATGGTCGGCAGCGTGCAGCGCGTGCTGATCGAGTCGCCGGCGCGCCGCGACGCGCGCGAGCTCGCCGGCCGCACCGCCAACAACCGCGTGGTGAACTTCGCAGGTCCGGCGCAGCTGATCGGGCGCTTCGCGGCCGTGCTGATCACCGAGGCGCGCGCGCACAGCCTGCGCGGGCGACTTACCACAGCAGGCAATGCCAGCGCCGACGCGCCGCTCGCGGCGGCCAGTGCCTGATGCCAGTGCCCGCCGCCCCGCCCGAGCCGCAGCGCGAGTTCCAGCTCGTCCCCGCCGACAACGCCCGCCTGGCCAACCTGTGCGGGCCGCTGGATGAAAACCTGCGCATGCTCGAGTCGCGCCTCGACGTGCGCATCAACCGTCGCGGCGACACGTTCCGCGTCGCCGGCGCGGCTGCCGCAGGTGCCGAGGCCATGGTGCGCGAGCTGTTCGAGCTGGCGCGCACCGAGGAGCTCACGCCCGCGCGCGTGCACCTGACGCTGCGCGAGCGTGAGTCAGGGGCCGCCCCGGCCGGGCAAGAGGAGCAGGCGCTGCGCCTGCCACGCCTGGGTCTGCGCGCGCGCGGCAACCACCAGCGCGAGTACCTGCAGCAGATCCACAGGAGCGACCTCACCTTCGGCATCGGGCCGGCGGGCACCGGCAAGACCTATCTTGCGGTGGCGTGCGCGGTCGAGGCGCTGCAGGCCGAGCGCGTGCAGCGGCTGATCCTGGTGCGCCCGGCGGTGGAGGCCGGCGAGCGGCTGGGGTTCCTGCCCGGGGACCTCACGCAGAAGGTCGACCCGTACCTGCGCCCGATGTACGACGCGCTCTACGAGATGATGGGCATCGACCGCGTCATGCGCTTCATCGAGCGCAACGTGATCGAGGTGGCACCGCTGGCGTTCATGCGCGGGCGCTCGCTGAACGACTCGTTCATCATCCTCGACGAGGCGCAGAACACCACCGTCGAGCAGATGAAGATGTTCCTGACGCGCATCGGCTTTGGCTCCAAGGCCGTGGTGACCGGTGACATCACGCAGACCGACCTGCCGGCCGGGCGCCCCTCGGGGCTGTCCCAGGTGGTGGGCATCCTGCGTGAGGTCGAGGGTGTGGCCTTTACCTTCTTCGATGCCAAGGACGTGGTGCGCCACCCGCTGGTGCAGCGCATCGTGCAGGCCTACGAAGCGCGCGAGGCGGCCAAGTGAGGCGTGCGGCACGCGCGGCTCCCACCGCGGTGAGGCTTGAGCTGACGCGCCGCGTGCGCGCCTGGGTGCCCGCTCGCGGGGAGCTTGCCAGGTGGGCGGCGGCGGCGGTCGGGCGTCGCGGCCGCGGCCGGGAGCTTGCCGTGGCGGTCGTCGGGGCACCAGAGAGCCGGCGCCTGAACGCGCGCTTCCGCGGCCGCGACCGCCCCACCAACGTGCTGTCCTTCCCGGCGCCCGCGCAGCCGGGGGTGACCGGGGTGCGCGCGCTCGGTGACCTGGTGATCTGCCCGCGGGTGCTGCGCGCGGAGGCCGCCGCGCAGGCAAAGCCGCTGCGCGCGCATTGGGCGCACCTGGTGGTGCACGGTACGCTGCACCTGCTCGGCTATGACCACGAGGCGGATGCGGACGCGCGCCGCATGGAGCGCCGCGAGATCGCGGTCCTGCGCGGCCTCGGCTTCGCCAACCCCTACCGGAGCCTCTAAGAGCGATGGCCAAGGATCTCAATACCACCGGGCGCTGGCTCAAGCGCCTCACCCAGGGTCTTGCCAACGAGCCGCAGGACCGCGAGGAACTGCTGGGGGTGCTGCGCGAGGCTGCCGAGCGCGGGCTGGTCGATGCCGATGCGCTCACCATGCTCGAGGGAGTGCTCGAGGTGGGCGACCTCAAGGTGCGCGACATCATGGTGCCGCGCACGCAGATGGTGTTCGTGCGGCGCAGCGACCCGGCCGCGCGCATCCTGCCGGTGGTGGTGGAGTCGGGCCACTCGCGCGTGCCGGTGATGGACGAGGACCGCGACGACATCGTCGGCATCCTGCTGGCCAAGGACCTGCTGCGCCTGTCGACCACCAGCTCGCGCGAGCGCTTCGACATCCGCGAGTTCATGCGCCCGGCGGTGTTCGTGCCGGAGTCCAAGCGCCTGGACGTGCTGCTCAAGGAGTTCCGCCGCGGCCGCAACCACATGGCCATCGTCGTCGACGAGTACGGTGGCGTGGCCGGGCTGTGCACGATCGAGGACGTGATCGAGCAGATCGTCGGTGACATCGACGACGAGTTCGACGTCGAGGACGACCTGAACATCCGCCGCGATGCCGAGCGCCAGTTCACGGTGCGCGGCGTCACGCGCATCGACGAGTTCAACGAGTATTTCGGCGCCCAGCTGTCCGAGGAGAAGGGCGTCGACACGGTCGCAGGCCTGGTCATGACGCAGCTCGGGCGCATGCCGCGCCGCGGCGAGAGCGCGCACATCGACGGCTTCGAGTTCCGCGTGCTGCGCGCGGACCGCAGGCGCATCGATGCCCTGCGCGTGGCATCCCCGCGCGACGTGCTGCCGCCTGACGAACGCCCGGCCGGCGGCCCAGGTTGAGCACGGCGCAGGGGCCGGCTGCCGCGCACGCGGCGCCGGGGGCACTGCCACGTATCCGCCCGCCGCAGTCCGCGCGCCTGCGTGCGGCCATGGCGCTGCTGGCAGGGGTGGCGCTGGCCGGGTCCTTCGCCCCTGTGAACCTGTGGCCGCTGGCGGTGCTGGCCCCCGCGCTGCTCATGTGGCTGTGGCAGGACGCGCCCGCGCGCGAGGCCGCGCGCCTGGGGTTCTGGTTCAGCTTCGGCACCTTTGCCGCCGGCACCTACTGGCTGTACTTCAGCATCTACATCGTCGGCCACTCGCCGGTGTGGCTTGCCGTGCTGCTCATGTTCGGGCTCGCGGCCATCATGGGGCTCTACCACGCAGCGCTGGGCTACAGCTGCGCGCGCTGGCTGCCGCGCCGCGGGCTTGCCTGCTGGCTGGTGGCAACCCCTGCCGCGTGGCTGTTGATGGAGTGGTGGCGCGGCTGGTTCCTCTCCGGCTTCTCCTGGCTGTCGCTGGGTTACTCGCAGAGCGATACCTGGCTTGCAAGCTTTGCACCCATCGCAGGCGTGTACGGCATCAGTGCGCTGCTGCTGGTGTGCGCTGGCGCGCTGGTGGCCATGCTGCTGGGCACGCGCCGCCAGGGGCTGGTCGGGCTTGCCGCCTTCGCCACTCCCTGGATCGTGGGCGCGGCGCTCTACTGGCACTCGTGGACCCAGGTCGCAGGTCCGGCCACCTCGGTGGCCGTCGTGCAGGGGGCGATCCCGCAGGACGAGAAGTGGATCGAGGCCAATCGCCAGGCGACGCTTGCGCTGTACGAGTCGATGACGCAGAAGGTGCTCGGCACGCAGCTGATCGTGTGGCCGGAGTCCGCCACCGCGGACCTGGCCAACAACCTCGTGCCGTACATCAACAAGATGTACCGCCAGGCGCACGAGCACGGCTCGGCGCTGGTCATGGGCGTGCTGCGCGCGGACGGCAAGGAACCGGACACGCGCTACTACAACTCGGTCATGGCGCTGGGGGACCAGGTGAGCTGGTACGACAAGCACCACCTGGTGCCGTTCGCCGAGTTCTTCCCGGTGCCGCACTTCGTGCGCGTGTGGCTGCGGCTGATGAGCCTGCCGTACTCGGACTTCACGCGCGGGGCGGACTACCAGCCGCCGCTGCCGGCCGCGCACCTGCAGCTTGGCGCCACCATCTGCTACGAGGACGCCTACGGCAGCAGCATGATCGAGGTGCTGCCGCTGGCCGATGCGCTGGTCAACGTCACCAACGATGCCTGGTTCGGCCATTCCACCGCACGCCACCAGCACTTCCAGATCGTGCGCATGCGCGCGATGGAGGCCGGGCGCTACCTGGTGCGCGCCGCCAACGACGGCATCTCCGGGGTGGTGGGGCCGCACGGGGGGGTCATTGCCCGCGCCCCGGAATTCGTGCCGGCATTGCTGGTCTCAAGGATCATCCCCATGACAGGGCTTACCCCCTATGCGCGCATGGGCAACTGGCTGGTGGTCACTCTTGCCGTGCTGGGTCTGGCGTATGGCCTATGGGTGCGGAATGATAGGGGCCGGCGCCGCAGTGCCGGCGCCCCGGGGTCGTGATTCGAAATGGAAAGTGTGTGTGCCATGGATCGCAAGTTTGACTTAAGTGTTGGCCCGTCCCTGCAGCGCCTCGCCGCGGCGCTCGCGGTTGCGGTTGCCCTTGCCGCCTGCTCGCGTGATCTTTCCGCGCAGGCCACCGGCACGCCCGCGCCGGCGGCCACGCTTGCCGCTGCGGCCGTGGCGAGCGCACCGGCCGCCGCCGGTGCGGCGAGCGCGGCCGACCCGGTCGTGCGCGCGCTGCCTGACTTCACGCAGCTGGTGGAGCGCTGCGGGCCGGCGGTGGTCAACGTCGAGGTGGTCGAGAAGGCGCGCCCGGCCTCAGGCCCGCAGGGACTGTCCCCCGATGACCCGATGTATGACTTCTTCAAGCGCTTCGGCATCCCCGCCCCCGGGCAGTCCCCGCACGGCGGCCAGCCGGCCATGCGCGGCGCGGGCTCCGGCTTCGTGGTCAGCTCCGACGGCTACATCCTCACCAACACCCACGTGGTGGCCAACGCCGATGAGGTGACCGTGCGCCTCACCGACCGCCGCGAGTTCGCCGCCAAGGTGATCGGCGCCGACGAGCGCACCGATGTCGCGGTCATCAAGATCAACGCCACCAACCTGCCGACCGTGAAGCTCGGGGACCCCTCGCGCATCAAGCCCGGCCAGTGGGTGCTGGCCATCGGCTCGCCGTTCGGCTTCGAGAACACGCGTCACCGCCGGGATCATCAGCGCGACCTCGCGCACGGTGCCCGGGGAGAACTACGTGCCGTTCATCCAGACCGACGTCGCGGTCAACCCGGGCAACTCCGGCGGCCCGCTGTTCAACATGGCAGGCGAAGTCATCGGCATCAACTCGCAGATCTTCAGCCGCACCGGCGGCTTCATGGGCGTGTCGTTCGCGATCCCCATCGACGTGGCGCGCAATGTCGAGGAGCAGCTGGTCAAGACCGGGCGGGTGGTGCGCGGCCGCATCGGCGTCACCATCCAGGACGTCAACGCCCAGCTGGCGGAGTCCTTCGGCCTCGACCGCCCGCACGGGGCGCTGGTGTCCTCGGTCGACAAGGACGGGCCGGCCGCGCGCGCCGGCGTGCTGCCCGGGGACGTCATCCTGAGCGTCGCCGGGCACCCGATCGAGCGCTATGGCGAGCTGTCGGGCGTGGTGGCCACCATGAAGCCGGGCCAGGACGCAGCGCTGGTGGTGTGGCGCGGCGGCAAGCAGCAAAGCTTCGCCGTGAAGATCGAGGAGCTCAAGGAGAAGCCGACGCAGGTCGCGCAGAAGAATTCCCGCCAGGGAGAAGAACCCGGCCGAGCAGGCCAGCGCCCTGGGACTTACCGTGCGGCCGCTCGAGCCGCAGGAGAAGGCGCGGGTGGATACCCAGGGCAACCTGCTGGTCGAGGAAGTCACAGGTCCTGCGCAGGATGCGCAGGTCGAGCCGGGCGACATCATCCTGGGTGTCAACGGCAGGCGCGTCAGCACGGTCAAGGAACTGCAGGACGCCGCCAAGGCCTCCGGGAAGAACGTGGCGCTGCTGATCCAGCGCCAGGACGCACAGATCTTCTTCCCGCTGCGCCTGCCGTAACCACGATGCAAGACAGCTACGATCCTGCGGCCGTCGAGCGCGCCGCGCAGCAGTATTGGGAGGCGCAGCGCGCGTTCGTCGTGCGCGAGGATGCGACGCGGCCGAAGTTCTACTGCCTGGCGATGTTCCCGTACCCTTCCGGCCGCCTGCACATGGGGCACGTGCGCAACTACACCATCGGCGACGTGCTGGCGCGCTACATGCGCATGCAGGGGCACAACGTCCTGCAGCCGATGGGCTGGGACGCCTTCGGGCTGCCCGCCGAGAACGCCGCCATCAGCCAACAACGTGCCGCCGGCGAAGTGGACGCGCCAGAACATCGCCTACATGCGCGGGCAGATGAAGTCCCTGGGCTTCGCCATCGACTGGGACCGCGAGTTCGCCACCTGCGATGCCGCCTACTACCACTGGAACCAGTGGCTGTTCCTGCGCATGCTCGAGAAGGGCATCGCCTACCGCAAGACCGGGGTCGTCAACTGGGATCCGGTCGACCAGACGGTGCTTGCCAACGAGCAGGTCATCGACGGGCGCGGCTGGCGCACCGGCGCGCCGGTCGAGAAGCGCGAGATCCCGATGTACTACTTGAACATCACCCGCTACGCGGACGAGCTGCTGGAGGGGCTGGATGGCCTGGGCGGCTGGCCGGAGCGCGTGCGCGTGATGCAGGCGAACTGGATCGGCCGCAGTGAGGGCTGCGAGGTCAGCTTCCCGTACGCGCCCGACACGCGCGCCGCGCTGGGCGCGGACGGGGCGCTGAAGGTGTTCACCACGCGCGTGGACACCCTCTTCGGGGTCACCTTCATGGCGGTGGCCGCCGAGCACCCGGTCGCCGTGGCCGCCGCCCGCGGCGACGCGACGCTCGCCGCGTTCGTCGAGGAGTGCCGCCGCGGCAGCGTCATGGAAGCCGACGTCGCCACCCAGGAGAAGAAGGGCATGCCCACGGGCATGCACGTGCTGCACCCGTTCACCGGCAAGCCGCTGCCGGTGTGGGTCGCCAACTACGTGCTCATGGGCTACGGCGAGGGTGCCGTCATGGGCGTGCCGGCGCACGATGAGCGCGACTTCGAGTTCGCGCACAAGAACGCGCTGCCGGTGGTGACGGTGGTGCGCTCGGTCACCGGCGCCTACCAAGAGGCCGTGGCACCGTGGGCGGACGCCTACGGCGAGCATGGCGAGCTGACCCACTCGGGGGAGTTCTCCGGACTTGCCTTCCAGCCTGCCGTCGATGCCATTGCCGCGGCGCTGGCGCTCAAGGGCCTGGGCGCCAAGCGCGTGCATTACCGCCTGCGCGACTGGGGCATCTCGCGGCAGCGCTACTGGGGCTGCCCGATCCCGCTCATCCACTGTGGCAAGTGTGGCCAGGTGCCGGTCCCGGACAAGGACCTGCCGGTCGTGCTGCCCGAGGACCTGGTTCCCGATGGCAGTGGCAACCCGCTCGCCAAGTCCGCGGCGTTCTACGAGTGCGTGTGTCCGCAATGCGGTGGCGCGGCGCGCCGCGAGACCGACACCATGGACACCTTCGTGGACTCGTCCTGGTACTTCCTGCGCTTCGCCTGCCCGGACGATGCCACCGCCATGGTGGATGCGCGCGTTGACTACTGGCTGCCGGTGGACCAGTACATCGGCGGCATCGAGCACGCCATCCTGCACCTGCTGTACTCGCGCTTCTGGACCAAGGTCATGCGCGACTTCGGCGCGCTGAAGTTCGGCGAGCCGTTCACCAACCTGCTCACCCAGGGCATGGTGCTCAACCACATCTATTCCCACCAGGAGCCAGGCGCGCGCAAGCGCTACTTCAACCCCGCGGACGTCTACGTGCGCCGCGGCGCGGACGGCCGGGAGGTGTCCGAGGTGGCCACCGCCGGCGGCACGCTGGTTGTCGAGCACGAGGGCCTGGGCAAGATGTCCAAGTCCGAGGGCAACGGGGTGGACCCGGAAGGGCTGGTCGCGCGCTTCGGGGCCGACACCGCGCGGCTGTTCATGATGTTCGCATCTCCGCCGGAGCAGACCCTTGAGTGGTCGGACGAGGGGGTCGTGGGAGCCTCGCGCTTCATCCGCCGCCTGTGGAATGCTGTCTACGAGCACGTCGCCGCCGGTGCGGCCGCGCGCCCGGATCCTGCCACGCTCGGCCCCGAGCAGGCAGCTCTGCGACGCAGCGCCCACCAGGCACTGGCCAAGGCCACCGATGACATCGGCCGGCGCCGCAACTTCAACACCGCGATCGCCGCGGTGATGGAACTGCTCAACGCGGTGGGCCGCTTCGCCGATACCAGCGCGCAGGGGCGTGCGGTGCGCCAGGAAGCCCTGGAGATCGCCGTACTGGTGCTCGCGCCGATCATCCCGCACGTGTGCCATGCCCTGTGGCAGGGCCTGGGCGGCAAGCTCGCGCTGATCGATGAGCCGTGGCCCACGGTCGACCCTTCGGCCCTGGCCCAGGACACCTACGAGATCGTCGTGCAGGTGAACGGCAAGCTGCGCGGCCACGTGAGCGTGCCTGCCAACTGCGACGAGGCCACCGTGCGCGAGGCGGCCCTGGCCGATGAGCGCGTGCGCAAGTTCATGGACGGCAAGCCGCCGCGCCGCGTGATCGTGGTGCCCGGCAAGCTTGTGAACGTGGTGATCTGATGGCGCCGTTGCGCATGGCGTGGCTGGCGGCGCTGCTGGCCCTGGGCGGCTGCGGCTTCCACCTCGAGGGCAGTGCGCCGTTGCCTGCGATGGTCAAGCGCCCGTACCTGGAGGCGGCGGACCGCCAGTCCGAGTTCGTGCAGAGCCTGCGCCGCTCGCTGCTGTCCAACGGCGCGAAGCTGCAGCCGAACAAGGCAGGTTCGTCCGCGGTGGTGAGCATCCTGGAGGACAAGTTCACCAAGCGCGTGCTCTCGGTGTCGGCCAACAACCAGCCCAACGAATACGAACTGACCTACCTGGTGCGCCTGTCGGTCAGCGACGGCGACAAGGAATTGCTGCCCGCCCAGGAGATCACCGCCACGCGCAGCTACAGCTTCAGCGAGCCGCTGCTGCTGGCCAAGGACCACGAGGAGGCGAGCCTGCGCCTGGACATGGCGAACGATCTGGCCGACCGCGTGATGCGGCTGCTGTCGCGCCTGTAGCAGGCCACCGCGGTGTCGGTTGTTCGCGCGGTAACCCCGCCACTGCCCGCGCGCGAGGTGCTCACCCTTGCCGGCACCGATTCACTGGCGCTGGCGCAGCTGCTGCACGGCTTCGGCCTGGAACTGGTGCTGGTCGCCCCCGGCGAGCTGATTCCCGGCTCCTACTGGGGCGACAGCGAGGCGGGCCTGAAGGGCGCGTACCTGTACGCGCGCCCGGATACCCCGGTGCACTCGGTGCTGCACGAGGCCAGCCACTTCATCTGCATGAGCCGCGAGCGGCGCGAGCGGCTGGACCGCGACGCCGGCGGCAACGACGACGAGGAGTCGGCGGTGTGCTACCTGCAGGTGCTGCTGGCCGGGGAGCTGCGCGGTGTCGGCCGCGCGCGGCTCATCGCGGACATGGACACCTGGGGCTACAGCTTCAGGCTCGGCAGCACCCGCGCCTGGTTCGAGTCCGATGCCGAGGATGCGCGCGAGTGGCTCGAGCGCTGCGGCATCATCGATGTCGCCGGGCGCCCGACCGGCATGCCGCGCGGCTGAGCGCCGCGCCGCTTCCTCAGAAGCTGTAGGACGCCCCGCCGAACACGCCCAGCCGCGGCCCGTACTGCGGCGCACCGACCCCGATGCCGGTGCCGTCGCGGATCTCGTACTTCTCGTCGAACACGTTGATCACATCCAGCCGCACGGTCAGGCCGCGGATGCCCTGCCGGTCGAAGTCGTGGCTCGCCCCGAGATTCACCTGGTGGTAGTAGGGCAGGTGGGCGCCGTTGGGGATGCTGCTGCCGTCCGGAAGGCTCAGGTCGCGCCGCAGCCCGGAGCCGACCAGCAGGTCGCCACTCACGCGCGTGCCGTGCCAGGTGTAGGAGGCGCCGCCGGAGGCGGTGATCTGCTGCTCGTGGTCCAGATGCACGTAGTTGCCGGCGATGTAGTTCAGGTCGTCCTGCGAGAAGTTGAACTGGCTGGACTCGATGCCCTTGCCGATGGCGCGCTGCGTCGCGAGGTTGGCGTAAGCCTGGAAGTGGCCGACGTTGTAGCTGCCGGTGAGCTCCACGCCATACACCTGCCCATAGCGGTAGTTGAAGGGCGTGAGGATGATCGGGGCGCCGAACTGGCCCTCGTCGATGAGGTCGGTGGCCTGCTTGTAGTAGGAGTCGATACCCACCGTCAGCGCCTTGCTCAGCACCTGCTGCAGCCCCAGGTCGTAGTAGTTCGAGCGCTCCGGCTTCACCGGGTCATCGAGCAGAACCTGCGGTGCGGCGGTCGTGTTCACGAACTTCTGGATAGTGTTCGATCCGACCAGCTCAAAGGGCGGCGGCGAGAAGAAGCGCGAGTAGCCGGCGTGCACGGTCGTGTTGGTCGCCGCCTGCCAGACGAAGTTCACGCGCGGGCTCAGCTGGCTGCCGCTGGAAAAAGCCGAGTAGTGATCGAAGCGCACGCCGTAGTTGACGGTGAATACCGGCGCCAGGCGCCACTCGTCCTGCAGGTAGATGCTTTCGATCCACTGCGTGTTCTTGGAGTCGTCGGGAATGTCCTCGGGCACGTCGGTGGTCTGCACGCCGTCCATGGTAGGCAGCACCTGCGAGAAGGTGTTGCTGGTGAGCTGGTCGCGCTGGAAGTACACGCCGCCGCGGATCGTGTGCGCCTCGCTCAGCTGGTAGGCGGCATCGCTCTGCAGCCCATAGGCGACGTCGCGCTTGTAGGCCTGCTGCGAGATGCCGTTGAACAGCAGGTCGCCGTAATCCGGGGTGGGCGAGAAGTCCAGGCTCGAGTAGCGGTAGATCAGCGAGGTCTGCATGGTGAGCGCACCTGCCGAGTGCTGCAGGCTCACCGCGGCGAAGTGGGTGATCTCCTGCTGGTCCTCGTCGAGGTTGTCGCTCAGGAAGTTGGTCTGGCCGTAGACGGTGAGCCCAGGGCCCACGTCCGCGGCGTTGACCCCGCGCAGGTTGGGTATCTCGAAGCTTGCATCCGCGGTGCCCAGTATCACCGTCACGCGGTCGTGCTCGTCGAGGATGTGCTCGAAGTAACCGAAGCCGTGGAACTGGCTGGTGTGGTCGTGCAGCGGGTTGGAGGTGCCGTCGGGGGACTCGATGCCCAGGTCGTTCTGCAGGTAGTCACCGGTTATGAAGTAGGTGTTGGCACCTGAACTGCCGGCGTAGTTGAAACTCGGCTGGATGCTGTTGTGGCTGCCGCCGTAGACGGAGACCTCGCCGCCGGGCTCCAGGGCGCCGCCCTTGGTGGTGAGGTTGATGATGCCGGCGCTGCGCAGGCCGTACTCCGCCGGCAGGCTGCCGGTGATCAGCTGCAGGGACGAGATCATGCGCGGCGGCAGGGTCTGGCCGAAGACGCTGATGCCATCGGGCAGGATCACCCCATTCAGGCGGAACTGCAGGCCGTTGTGGTCGCCGCGGATGTGCAGCTGGCCGAAGGAGTCCTGGGCCGCGTCGGGTATCTGCAGCATGACCTGGTTCAGCTGCACGTTGTCGCCACCGGGGGCGGACTGGATGGCGTCGGCGCTGAAGCTGTAGGTCGAAGCCCCGGTCTGGGTGTCGATGCGCGAGCGCTCCTCGTTCAGGTGCTGCGCGGTGACGGTGATGGTTGGCATGGCGGCGCCGGCCTCGTCGGCGACCTGCGCGTAGGTGGCACTGGCGGTGCATAGCAAGGTCGCCGCGGCGCAGGCGCGCACGCAGGACCGCGAAGGACTGGACATCGTAGGACGCTCCTGGAGGATCAATGCGTACCGGCGGCCCGCAGGCGTGCAATGCACGGCCGGCGGGGTCGCGAAAATCGGTACAGGCGAAAGCCCAAGCCGGGCCACGCCGCGCAAAGCGCACGAGGCCTGGCCCTAAGTCAGTGCACGGGCTTAGGCGGGCGGACCCCGGGGAAGGTGGGCGCCCAGTGGCGCGCGGGCGAGCAGCAGGAGCGGTGGTGCGCTGACGGCGGCACGCACAACGAGCACCGCCTTGCCGACCACCTTGGCCTGCGCCGGCGAGCCGGCGCTGCCGGAGAAGTGCACGCACAGGTCGCAGTGCACATGCTCATGGCCGCGATCGCCCAGCGCGTGCGAGGAGTACACGGCACTGCAGACGATGAGCGCGAAGGTGGCCACGAAGGCCACCAGGCGGTTGCGACGGACAGTCTTGCTCAGCAGATGCATGATCCTCTGGCTCAATCGGCAGGGTAGCGGCAACTCCGGCGCCAAATTGGTTAATAATGTGAGCCATTGTGAAGATCACTCCTGACGCACTCGCGACACACCTCACCGGGCAGCTGCTGCCCGCCTACCTCGTTTCCGGCGACGAGCCGCTGCTCACCGGCGAGGCGGCCGATGCGATCCGCGCGGCCGCGCGCGCGGCCGGGTTCACCGAGCGCGAAGTGCACTTCATCGAGCGCGCGGCTGACTGGGATGACGTGCGCGCCTCTGGCGCCAACATGTCGCTGTTTGGTGCGCGCCGCGTGGTCGAGATCCGCATGCACACGGGCAAGCCCGGTGTTGCCGGCGGCGCGGCCTTGGTGGCGCTGCTCAAGGCAAAGGATCCGGATACGCTCTACCTGGTCCTGACGCCACGGCTGGACCGCGATGCCCAGGGTTCGGAGTGGATGCGCACGCTGGAATCGGTCGGCGCCTGGGTGCAGGCGTGGCCGATCGATGCGCAGCGCCTGGTGGGCTGGCTCAAGGGGCGCTGCCGCAAGCTGGGGTTGGATGCCGCCGATGATGCGCTCGAGCTCCTGGCGGCGCGCACCGAGGGCAACCTGCTTGCCGCCCACCAGGAACTCACCAAGCTCACCCTGCTCGCGCAGGGCAAGCGCGTCACGGTCGAGGCGGTGCTGGAGAGCGTCGCCGACAGCGCGCGCTACGATGTCTTCCAGCTCGGGGAGTCGGTGCTGGCGGGCGAGGCCCCGCGCGCACTGCGCATGCTTGCCGGGCTGCGCGCCGAGGGCACCGAGCCGACCCTGGTGCTGTGGGCGCTCGCCAAGGCGATGCGCGACGTCTGGAACGCGCAGCCGGGCAGCGGCCGGCCACAGGGCTGGCAGCGCCCGGGAGCCGCCGCGGCACTGGCGCAGGCGCAGCGCCGCGCGCCGCGGCTGTCGTTCCGCGACCTCGCGCGCCGCGCCAGCCGCGCCGATCGCATGATCAAGGGCCGGCTGCCCGGGGACGCCTGGGATGAACTGGCGCTGCTGGCCGGCGACCTGTGCGCGCAACCGGCCATGCCCCGGCTCAAGGTGATGCGCTAGTGCAGCCCATCGGCATCTTCGGCGGCACGTTCGACCCGATCCACTGCGGGCACCTGCGCACCGCGTTCGAGCTGTGGCAGGAACTGCGCCTGGCGGAGGTGCGGCTGTTGCCCGCGGGCACCCCGCCGCACCGCGACCAGCTGTATGCCAGCGCCGAGCTGCGGCTGCAGATGGTGCGCGCCGCGGTGGCGGACCAGCCTTCCTTCATCGTCGATGACCGCGAGGTGCGCCGCACCGGGGTGTCATATTCGGTGGATACGCTGACGGAGCTGCGCGCGCGAGTACCCGCAGCGCTCGCTGTGCCTGCTGCTGGGCATGGACGCCTTCCTCGGGCTGCCCCACTGGCACCGCTGGCGCGAGCTGCTCGGACCTTGCCCACATCGTCGTCGCGCACCGGCCCGGCTGGCGCGCTCCGACCACCGGCCCGCTGGGGGAGGTCATGGTGGACCACGGTACCGGCAGCATCCGCGAGCTGCACAGCCGGCCGGCCGGGCGCATCTACGTGCACGCCGGCACGCAGCTGGAGATCTCCTCGACCGAGCTGCGGGCACTGCTGGTGGCTGGCCGGGACCCGCGCTACCTGGTGCCCGATGAGGTGCGGCAGATCATCCTGGAGACGAGGTGCTATGCTTCGCCGCAGGCTCCGAGTACCCGCTAGCGGCCTGCCTTCAGGAGAATTCGCTTAAGCACATGACAACCCGCAAACGCCTGCGCCCCGCGCTCGAGGAGCGTCCCGCCCCTGCAACAGATCGTCTCAAGCGCGCTTGAGGACATGAAAGCCGTAAATGTCAGGGTGCTGGATGTGCGGGGTCTCACGGACATCGCCGACACGATGGTCGTTGCCTCCGGGACTTCCGACCGCCACGTGCGCTCCATCGCCGATAACGTCTCGCAGAAGGCCAAGCAGGCCGGTTTCCGCCCGCTGGGCACCGAGGGTGCACGCGATGGCGAGTGGGTGCTGGTCGATCTCACCGACATCCTCGTCCACGTGATGCTGCCGCGGGTGCGCGAGTTCTATGGACTGGAGAGCCTCTGGGAGGCGCCGGCCGCGCCGGTCAAGCCTGTAAAGCCCGTGAAGGCGGCTGCCGCGAAGCCGGCCGCTGCGCGCGCGACGGCGGCGCGACGGCGGCGCGTCTCGCGCTAGTTCCCGCCCATGCGCGTGCGCGTGATCGCCGTAGGCACGCGCATGCCCGCCTGGGTACGCACCGCCTGCCAGGACTACCTCGGCGCGCCTGGGTGTGCACCTGAACATATCAGTCATCGAGATAGAGCCGGGCCAGCGCACCGCCGGCGGCACGCCCGAAAAGGCAGTCGCCACCGAGGCCAAGCGCCTGCTGGCCGCCCTGCGCCCCGGCGAGCACATCGTGGCGCTTGACGAGCGCGGCGCGCAGTTCTCGACGCGCGAGCTGGCCGCCTGGCTGGGTGCACGCAAGCAGTCCGGCGAGGATGTCGCGCTGCTGGTCGGCGGCCCGGACGGCTTCGCGCCGGAGGTGCTGGCGCGCAGCCACGCACGCTGGTCGCTGTCGAAGCTGACGCTGCCGCATGCGCTGGTGCGCGTGGTGCTGGCCGAGCAGCTCTACCGCGCCCAGAGCATCCTCGACAACCATCCGTACCATCGCGATTGATGAGCACCGCGGCCGCACCGCTGTTGTGCCTGGCCTCCGCATCGCCGCGGCGCCGTGAGCTGCTGGCGCAGATTGGCGTGGCGCACACCACGGCGGTTCCCAACATCGACGAGTCGGTGCTGGCCGGGGAGGCCGCCATCGACTACGTGCTGCGCATCGCGCGCGCCAAGGCGCTGGCGGTGCGCGGCCATGCCGGCGCGCTACCGGTGCTGGGGGCCGACACCATCGTGGTGCTGGATGGACTGATCTGCGGCAAGCCGGCGAGCGCGGCGGATGGCCTTGGCATGCTGCGCCGCCTGTCCGGCCGCACCCATACCGTACTGACTGCCGTGGCGCTGGCGATCGGTGATGCCGCGCCGCTGTCGCTGCTGAGCGAGAGCGAGGTGACCTTCCGCACGCTGACGCCGGAGGAATGCCTGGCGTACTGGGAGTCCGGCGAGCCGCGCGACAAGGCTGGCGGCTACGCGGTGCAGGGCCGCGCGGCGGTCTTCATCGAGCGCCTCAGCGGCAGTTATTCTGGGGTCATGGGACTGCCACTGTTCGAGACGGCGCAGCTACTGCAGGCGGCAGGCCTGCCGTGCCTGCCCGCGCCCGTCGCGGTGCGCTCATGAGCATCGAGATACTGGTGAACGTTGCCCCGCGCGAGATGCGCGCGGCCATCCTGGAGAACGGGGTGGTGCAGGAGGTCTACGTCGAGCGCGCCAGCCGCCGCGGCCTGGTGAGCAACCTCTACAAGGGGCGCGTCTCGCGCGTGCTGCCGGGCATGCAGGCCGCGTTCGTCGAGATCGGCCTCGAGCGCACCGCGTTCCTGCATGCGGCCGACATCGCCGGCAAGTCCGCCGCCGACACGCTGGTGGGCGCCTCGGGCATGCCGGCGGTCGAGGACATCCGCCGCCTGGTGAACGCCGGCGATGACATTCTGGTGCAGGTGATCAAGGATCCCATCGGCACCAAGGGGGCGCGGCTGACGACCTTCGTGGCGCTGCCGTCGCGCTACCTGGTGTACATGCCGCGCGGCCAGGCCATCGGGGTGTCCGCGCGCATCGAGGACGAGGGCGAGCGGGCGCGCCTGAAGTCGCTGCTGGCGCAGCTAGCCGGCAGCAGCGCCGACGGTGGCTACATCATCCGCACCGCAGCGCAGGGGGTCTCCGCCGCCAGCCTGCAGGAGGACATGCAGTACCTGGCAAAGCTCTGGGAGCACGTGCGCATCAGCGCCCAGCAGGCCTCCCCGGGCAGTGTCGTACACGAGGACCTGCCGCTGTCGCTGCGCGTGCTGCGCGACGAGCTGGCGCGCGGCGTCAGCCGCGTGCTGGTGGATTCCGCGGCCGAGCACGCGCGCATGCGCGAGTTCGCAGCCGCGTTCATGCCCGAGGCAGCCCAGGTGGTGGAGCTGTACGCAGGTCCACGCCCGATCTTCGACCTGAACGGCGTCGAGGAGGAGATCGTCAAGGCCCTCGACCGCAAGGTCCCGCTCAAGTCCGGCGGCCACCTGGTGATCGATCAGACCGAGGCGATGACTACCATCGATGTGAACACCGGCGCCTACGTCGGCCACCGCACGCTGGAGGAGACGATCTTCCGCACCAACCTCGAGGCTGCGGTGAGCATCGCCCGGCAGCTGCGCCTGCGCAACCTCGGCGGCATCATCATCATCGACTTCATCGACATGCGCGACGAGCCGCACCGCCGCGCAGTGCTGGCGGCCCTGGAGCGGGCGCTGGCCGGGGACCGCGCCCAGACCCACATCGTGAGCCTCTCGCCGCTTGGGCTGGTGGAGATGACGCGCAAGCGCACGCGCGAGAGCCTCGAGCACCTGCTGTGCGAGGCCTGCCCGAGCTGCGAGGGCCGTGGTTTCGTGCGCACCGTCGAGACGGTGTGCAACGAGATCTTTCGGGAAATTGTGCGACAGAGCAGGCAGTTTGCCAGCCGCGAGCTGCTGATACTGGCTCACCAGGACGTGGTGGACCGCCTGCTCGAAGAGGAGTCCGCGACCCTTGGGGAACTGGAGGGGCAGGTCGGCCGGCCGATCCGCCTGCAGGTCGAGTCGCTGTACGGCATCGACCAGTTCGACGTCGTTCTCGTTTAGGCAACTGAGGGTAGGTGAGATGCGAGCAGAGCCTGGTGCCGGGCCGCCCGCTGCATCTGCTGCAGCAGCCAGCGCACACGCCAATCGGTCCCACCTGCGCCTGCTTGCCCTCGGGCTCGGTGGCATCGCGCTGCTGCTGACCACGGTACTGCTGGGGTACGCACTCATCGCCGCGCGGGTGCCGCAACATCGCGCGGCGCTCGAGGAACTGGTCCGCCACGAGACCGGCCTCGATATCAGCTTCAGCAGGCTGAGCGTGCACTGGGGCTGGTACGGACCGCAGGCTGTCTTCCAGGACATCTCCGTCGGGGAGCTACCGCCCGGGCCTGCGCTGCGCGCCCCCCAGCTCATCGTCTCGCTCGACGCCTGGCGCATGGCGCGCAGCGGCCGCTTCGAGGCCGGCCGCATCACCTTCGTGAACCCGGACATCGACCTGAGCGCGCCGCGCACGGGCGCTGCGCCACCGGCCGCGCCGGGCGCGACACGCGCAAGTGCGCTGGAGTCCGCAGCGCGGCTGCTCGCGCGCTGGCGCGGCGACCGGCTCGACCTGGAAGGCGGCACGATCCGTCTTCCCTCCGGCACCGCGGCGCCGCCGCTCATCGTGAGCCTGCGGCACGCGCAGCTGCGGCGGCGCGCCGCGGACTGGAGCCTGGATGCACAGGCGCTGCTGCCGGACAGCCTGGGCGATGATCTGCAGCTGACCGCCCGCGTGCATGGCGACATGGCGCAGCCGCACAGCCTGTACGGCTCGGTACGCCTGCTCGGCGAGCGGCTGGTGTTTGGCGGCTGGCACGGCGTGCTTGGCGAGCAGGCCCTCGCGGCCTACCTGCCCGGCGCGGGCAGTGGCAACCTGGAGCTGAACGCACAGCTGGCACGCGGTGCCGTCACATCCATCGCCGCTGCGCTGCGTGCCGAGTCACTGGAGTGGCTGCCGCGTGCCACCGGCGCGGCGGCACTGCGCCTGCCGCGGCTGCGCGCCGACTGGCAGCTTGTGCAGCGCCCGGGCGGCTGGGTCTTCAGCGCGCGCAACGTCGATGCTGGCGCAGGTTCGGCGGTCAGTTCCCAGGTCTGGCTGGCCGATGAAGGCACCGCACAAGGGGTGGTGCGCGCGATCCCTCTGGGCCTGGCGGCCGACATCGCCCGCTGGCACGACCCGCGGCTGCCCCTGGCACAGCTTGCCCTGGGCGGCACGGTGCGCGAGCTGGACTTCGCCTGGGATGCGCGGCGCCCGGCCGGCGCGCGCCTGCGCACCTTCAGCGAGGTCGCGGGACTTGAGGTTGCAGACGACACGCACGAGCTGGCACTGCGCGGGCTCAGCGCCCGGGTGAGCGGCAACGACACCCAGCTGCTGGTGGATCTCAGCGCGGATGCGGCGCAGATTGCCAGCAGCCGGGCGCAGCCGGTGCAGATCGATGGACTTAACGTGGGTGCACGCCTGCTGGTCGGCACCGACGGCGCGCGCTGGCACGTGCGCACCTCCAACCTCGAGATCCGCCGCGAGGGCATGCTGGTCTTGCTGCGCGGCATGGTGGGCGCGGGTACCGCGGCGGATGCCGGGCGGGTCGATGCGCACATCGACCTCAAGGAGGCTGACGCGGTGATGCTGGCCAGCCTGCTCGGCGCGCGCACCGGCAGTGCCTTCGGCATCGACGCAGGCAGGATCAGCGCTGGCCGCATCGCCAACGGTACGCTGGAACTGCGCGGGCCGCTGTACGTCGACTCCGACGAGGTGCGACCGCCGGGTGAGTTCCGCGGTTCACTCGAGCTGCGCGACCTCAGCATTGCCGGCGACGAGTCGTGGCCCGCGGTGCAGGAGCTTGCCGCGCACCTGGACTGGCGCGGCGACCTGGTCAAGGCTGCGATCAGCCACGCGCGCAGTGGCAGCTTCCAGCTAAGCAGCGCGCGGCTTGAGTGGGACCCGCGCGCGCAGCGCGGCGCGCACTTTTCCGGCCGGCTTGCCGGGCAGGCGCAGGAGGCGCTGCAGTGGCTGCGCGACCGGCCGGACGTCGGCCGCTACGCGCCGGGTCTCGCCGGCATCGACCTGCGCGGGGAGACGCTCCTGGATGTGGACGTGAAGCTCCCGGCGCAGCGTGCAGCGCCGCCGCGGGTGCGTGTGACAGCGGTGCTGGACGGCACGCGCCTGCAGGCCCTTGCGGGCGTGCCAGCGGTGCAGGTACAGCACGGCGCACTGGGATTTGCCGACGGTCACCTGCAACACACCAGCCTCACCGGCCAATGGCTGGGCGGTCCGGTGACCCTCGGCATCGGTGAGCACCGCGAGCATGGCACCACGAGCATCGCGATCGCCGCGCGCGGCCTGATGGATGTGCATCAGGGGCTGCTGGCAGCTGGCGACGCTGACCCGGATGCAGGCTTCACCGGCAGCACCGAGTGGACTGCCCAGGTCAACATCCCGGCGCAGGCGTCCGCGGCGCGCTGGATCCTGCGCGCGGACACCAGTCTGGTGGGGGTCACCAGCCACTTGCCCGAGCCGCTGACCAAGGCTGCTGAAGCATCCCTGCCGTTGCACGTGGAGATGCAGGGCGGGGACAGTGACGCCCAGTTGCGCGTGGCGCTGGGGGAGCGGCTGCGCGCACTGGTCGCCCTCGAGCGTCGCGCGGATGCGTGGCGCATCGAGCGCGGCGCGTTGCGCCTGGCCGCAAGCGCACCCGCGCTGCCGGCCGACCCGGTGTTCATGGTCGACGGACGCATCAGCCGGCTGGACACGCCCCGGTACCTTGCGCTGTGGCGCGCCACCGCAGGTGATGCGGCATTGCCGCCGCTCAAGGGCGACGTGACCGCGAGCGAGCTGCTGCTCGGTGGCCGCAGCTACCCGGAGGTGCGCGTGCTGGCGCATGCGACACGCCGCGGTGGTGAGCTTGAACTGCAGTCCGCACAGCTGAGCGCCGCGGTGCGCTGGCCGGACGACGCGCAGCAACCCGCGCGGCTGGAGCTGGCCCGGTTCGACGCCGCGGATGCGGCCGAGCTGCTGCAGGCGCGGCGTGCTGGCTCCTGCGACGCGGCTGTCCGTCGAGGACCTGCGCTGGCAGGGGCACCCGCTCGGGCGCTTCAGTGCGCTCGTCAGCCACGTTGCGGGGGACGTGTCGTTCACCGATGCGCGCCTGACCGGCGCCAACGAGGACAGCCGCGGCAGCGGCGGGTGCCACGCCAGCGACTGCACGCTGAGCTTCAGCCTGGACAGCGGCGATGCCGCAGCGACGCTCGTCGCCTACGGGCTGCGCCCGGATGTCGAGGCGCGGCGGGCAAACCTTGCAGGGCAGCTGCACTGGCAGGCGGACGCGGTGTCACCCCTTGCATCGCTGCGCGGTGACCTCCATATGTTCCTGAGTGAGGGCGCAACCCACCTGCCGTCGCAGGAGGCGCAGGGGGCGCCGTTCCCGCTGCTGGTGGTGCCGGCCCTGCTGGCGGGCATCGTCCCGCAGGGCCGCGCAGCGGCTCAGCCTGCGGTACGGTTCACGCGACTTGCCGCCAGCTACGAGCTGCGCGAGGCGGTGGCGAGCACCACGGACCTGCACCTCGACGGTGACGCCGAAATCCTGGTGCGCGCCCGCCTGGGGCTCCTGGCACGCAACTACGAGGGCACCGCGTTCGTGCTGCATGGCGAGGCACGCCTGCCGGCCGCGTTGCGCGAGCTGGGCGGGGCGCCGAAAATCGCCGCCGCGTGGCTTGCGGTGCGTGACTGGCTCACCGGTGGGGGCGCGGACCGCGGCCGGATCGAGCTGCGATTGCGGGGCACGTGGGACGACCCCATAGTGGCCGTGCAGTGACACGAGGAACATTGAGCGCATGAAGGTTGCCGCCCTGCAGATGACCTCCGGACCAGAGGTGACAGCAAACCTGGAGCAGGCACGCGGCCTGCTCGAGGATGCGGCGGCGCAGGGCGCACGCCTGGCGGCGCTGCCGGAGAACTTCTCGTTCATGGGACTTAAGGATGCGGACAAGCGCGCGGTCGCCGAGGCCGACGGCAGCGGCCCGGTGCAGGACTTCCTGGGCAGCACTGCGCGCCGGCTGGGGCTGTGGATCATCGCCGGCACTATGCCGCTGCGCGCCGGCACCGACGGGCGCGTCGCCGCCGCGTCCCTGGTCTACGACGCCGCTGGCCGCAGGGCCGCGCGCTACGACAAGATCCACCTGTTCGACGTGGACCTGCCCGAGCGCGCCGAGAGCTACCGCGAATCCGCGCACGTCGTCCCCGGGCGCGCAGGCGGTCGTCATCGATACCCCGGCAGGGCGGCTTGGCCTTTCAGTGTGCTACGACGTGCGCTTCCCCGAGCTGTACCGGCACCTGAGTGCGCAGGGTGCGCAGCTGCTGGCGATCCCATCCGCGTTCACCGCCCCAACGGGGCGGGCGCACTGGGAGACGCTGCTGCGCGCCCGGGCCATCGAGAATCTCTGCTATGTTATTGCGCCGGCGCAGTCGGGCTTTCACCCGAGCGGCCGCGAGACTTACGGCGACAGCATGATCGTCGACTTCTGGGGCCGCGTCCTCAGCGCGTGCCGCGCGGCCGCGGCGCGGCCGTGGCCGAGCGTCGACCTCGGCGCCCAGGCGGACGTGCGTAGAGTCATTCCCGGCACTGGTGCACCGGGCTTTTTCCGAAGGAACCTCCGCTCATGAATGAAGTGGCCACGCTCGACCCGTTGAACCTTGCGCGCGAACTGATCCTGCGCCCCAGCGGCCTCGATGACCGCCGCCTCGACAAGGTGTTCGGCGAGGTGCTGTCGCACTCGGTGGACTTCGCGGACCTGTACTTCCAGCTCTCGCACCAGGAGTCGTGGTCGCTCGAGGACGGCATCGTCAAGGACGGCAGCGCCAGCATCGAGCAGGGCGTGGGCGTGCGCGCGCTCGCCGGCGAGAAGACCGGCTTTGCGTACTCCGACGAGATCGTGCTGCCGGCGCTCGAGGAGGCCTCGCGCGCCGCGCGCGCCATCGCCGTGCAGGGCGCTGACCGGCAGGTCAGCGCCTGGCGCGCCAAGGCCGGTCACCAGCTGTACCTGCCGGCCGATCCGGCCACCGACCTTGCCACGCAGGACAAGGTTGCGTGGCTTGAGCGCGTGGACCGCGAGGCGCGCAAGGCCGATCCGCGCGTCGTGCATGTCACGGCGAGCCTGGTCGCGGTACAGGAACTGGTGCTGATCGCCACCAGCGACGGCGAGCTTGCCGCCGACGTGCGCCCGCTGGTGCGCTTCAACGTCTCGGTGCTGGTCGAGCAGAACGGCCGGCGCGAGCAGGGCTATGCCGGCTGCGGCGGGCGCTTCTCGCTCGCCGAGCTGGTCGAAGGCGACCGCCCGCTGGAGCTGGCGCGCGAGGCGGTCCGCCAGGGCCTGGTGAATCTCGAGGCGAAGCCTGCGCCCGGCGGGCACGATGACCGTGGTGCTGGGACCTGGCTGGCCGGGCATCCTGCTGCACGAGGCCATCGGCCACGGGCTCGAGGGCGACTTCAACCGCAAGGGCACCTCGGCCTTCGCCAACCGCATCGGCGAGCGGGTGGCGGCCCCGGAATGCACCGTCGTCGATGACGGCACGCTGTCGCGCCGGCGTGGCTCGCTCAACATCGACGACGAGGGCACGCCGACCCAGTGCACGATGCTGATCGAGAACGGCGTGCTGCGCGGCTACATGCAGGACCGCCTGAACGCGCGCCTCATGGGCGTGGCACCCACCGGCAACGGCCGCCGCGAATCCTTCGCGCACCTGACGCTGCCGCGCATGACCAACACCTACATGCGTCCGGGCCCGCACGCACCCGAGGACATCATCCGCTCGGTGGACAACGGCATCTATGCGGTGAACTTCGGCGGTGGCCAGGTCGACATCACTTCCGGCAAGTTCGTGTTCTCGGCGAGCGAGGCCTACGAGATCAAGAACGGCCGCGTCGGCGCGCCGCTCAAGGGCGCAACGCTCATCGGCAACGGCCCGGACGTGCTCACGCGCGTCTCGATGGTCGGCAACGACCTGAAGCTCGATGACGGCATCGGCACGTGCGGCAAGGAAGGGCAGAGCGTGCCGGTCGGCGTCGGGCAGCCGACGCTGAAGATCGACGGCCTGACGGTGGGCGGCACGGCCTAGGCGCTGGCGGCCGCGCACTGCTGCTAGCGCAGATCGGCGCGCGCGCGTGGCGCGCCGCGACATAATCCGGGTCGATTTCCAAGCTGTGATTCCCCACACGCAACCGCTGCTGCGGTGTGCCGTAACGTGCATCGGGGACAACGAATAACGGACGAAGGGTTCCAGATGCACTTCGAAGACACGATTGAGGCCCCCCAGCTGAAGTTGCCCGCGGACCTGCTGGCTGAAGTCAGCCGCCGCAACAAGGGACGCGCCGACCGACTACCGCGTGGATGGCTGGAAGCCGTCCTTCATGGAGCGGGTGCTGAAGATCTTCGGCCTGAGTTAGGTTGCGCGCGGGCGCCCGCGCGCTCGTATCCAACTCCGGGCGGGCGCGCTAGGATGCCCGGATGCCGCAGTTCTCGCGCCCTGTCTACGAAGGCCTGCCCTGGTTATACATAATCTGTGGGCTGCTGATCCTTGCGGGCAGCTACCTGCTCTCGGCACACGGGGTGCTCAGCCTGCTGGCCGGCATCACCGGCCTGTTGTGCGTGCTCGGCGGCGTGGTGCTCTTGCTGCGGCGCCGCGATTTCCGCGAGCTGCGCTCGCAGTACCCGGACAACCTCGCAGCGCGCAACGACGAGCCCTGAATCCCTCAGCCTACTGGCTCTCGGCGGCCTCGGCCTCGTCCTCGTCCGCCGCTTCCTGCGACTCGTGACGCATCTCCGACTCGCGCAGCGCCTGCAGCCCCGGCATGGTGTCGGTCAGCGTGTTGCGCGCGCGTGCCGTGCGCTCATCGACGTAGATCAGCTCGTGCTTGCCGAGCAGTACCACGTCGCCGTCGTTCAGGTGGTGGCGGCGCACGCGGTTGGATTTCACGAAGATGCCGTTGGTGCTGTTGAGGTCCTCGACCACGCAGGAGTGCGCGCGTGGTGATGACCTGGCAGTGGTGGCGGCTGACGAAGCGGCTGTCGATGTGCACGTCGTTGTCCGGCGTGCGGCCGACGATGACGCGCCCGATCTCAGCGGGATCTCCTGCACGGTGCGGCCGTCGGTGGCCACCAGCAGTCGCGCCAGGGCCGGGCGGCCGTCGGCGGGTGCGTGCAGCTGCCCGGCGGGGGCCAGCCGGTCGATGACCTCGGGTCGTGTGGTGGCGCGGTCGCTGCGCGTAGTCGACCCAGCGCAGCTCCTCCACGGCGCTCGTGGATGTCGTCGCGCGTCACGGTGTCGCGGTCGGCGGTGAAGGCCGCCATCATCGCCGTGTCGCACAGCGTGTTGATCAGGCGCGGCACGCCGCCGCAGTAGCGGAAGATCTCGGGAAAGGTGTCGGCCGCGAACAGCGCGCGGTCGCCGGCGCCGGCGACCTCGAGACGGTGCTGGATGTAGCCCTGCGTCTCCGGCTCGCTCAGGGTCTGCAGGTGAAAGCGCAGGCGCACGCGCTGCGTGAGCTGCTCGAGCTGCGGGTCGTCGAGCTTCTCGTTGAGCTCCGGCTGGCCCGGCGAGGATGATGCGCAGCACCTTCTCCTTGGTCGTCTCGACGCCGGAGAGCATGCGGATCTCCTCCAGCACGCGCATGGTGAGGTTCTGCGCCTCGTCGACGATGAGCAGCACGCGGCGCCCGGCGGCGTACTGCTCGATGAGGAAGTTGTTGAGCGTGCTGATCAGCTCGGCCTTGCGCATCTTGAAGGGCGAGAAGCCGAACTGCACCAGCACCGCCTGCAGGAAGTCGATGGCCGAGACCTGTGTCTGGTTGATCTGCGCGACCACGACATCCGCCGGGACTTCCTTGAGGAAGGACTCGATCAGGGTGGTCTTGCCGGAGCCGATCTCACCGGTGATCACCACGAAGCCGTCGGTGAACCAGATGGTCGATTCCATGTACGCCTTGGCGCGTGCATGCTGCTTCGACAGGTACAGGAACTGCGGGTCCGGGCTGAGCCGGAACGGCAATTCCTTGAGTTTGAAGGGTTCCAGGTACATGAGCTGGCTCGCGAGCGATGTTACGGGAAGCCGCGTCCGCCGGCCAAATCCTTCAGCAACCGCAGCGTCCGGGCGTCGCGCCGGGCCGCGGTGCCCTCTACCAGGGTGCAATGGCCGACTTTGCGCCCCGGCCGGGGCTTCTTGCCATAGTCATGCAGGTGCAACCCGTCGAGCTCAAGTAACGCCGCGCGCGCCGGGATGCTGCCGATCAGGTTGACCATGCCGCTGTGCCCGAGCGCGCGGGTGCTGCCCAGGGGCAGGCCCAGGATGGCCCGCAGGTGGTTCTCGAACTGGCTCGTGACGGCACCCTCGATCGTCCAGTGGCCGGAATTGTGCACGCGCGGGGCCATCTCGTTGGCGATCAGCCGGCCGCGGCGCACGAAGAACTCGATCGTCAGGATGCCGGTGTAACGGAAGTGCCGCAGCACGCGGCGCAGGTAGCGTGGCCGCCGTGCGCTGCCACTGCGGCGGCCCGTAGGGCGCGCGGGTCACGCGCAGGATCCCCTGGGCGTGCACGTTGCCGCACAGGGGGTAGATCGCGATCTCGCCGCTCACGCTGCGCGCGCCGATGATCGACACCTCGCAGTCAAACGGCACCAGTTCCTCGTAGATGAGTGGCGCACCGCCCAGCTGCTGCCAGGCGCGCTCGGCATCCGCGGCGCTGCGCACGACCGCCTGGCCCTTGCCGTCGTAGCCGAGGCGGCGCGTCTTGAGCACCCCGGGCAGGCCGATGGCGCGCGATCGCGCGCTGCAGCTGTGCGCTGCGAGCCTGACCGCCTGCCAGCGGGTGGTCGGGATCTTCAGCTGCTCGAACAGGCGCTTCTCGCTGACGCGGTCCTGCGCGGCCGTCAACGCCGCCACGGGCGGGCAGATGCGCGCGCCATGCGCGCGCGTCACCGCGCTGCAGGCTCTGCGACCGGGACGTTCTCCCAGTCGAAGGTGAGCGACTTCGCAGCGCTGCGCCAGGCGCGTGAGCAGCGCATGGTCGGTGAAGGCGCCGTGCAGCAGCGGCGCGACCTGGCCGGCCGGGGCGTCCGCGGCCGGGTCCAGGCACAGGAAGTCCAGGCCCAGCGGATAGCCCGCCAACGCGAGCATGCGGCCAAGCTGGCCGGCGCCCACGATGCCGACGGTCATGTGCGTGAGTGTCGCGCGCGGATCCGGGTTGCCGAGAACGCTGGCGGTCTGGCGCTCGCGGAAACCGTCGAGCGCGGTGGCTATGGCGGGGTGCTTGTTGGCGAGGATCGCGGCGGCGAACAGCGCGGCATTGGCCGCCCCGGCGCTGCCGATCGCGAAGGTCGCGACAGGAACCCCGGCGGGCATCTGCACGATCGACAGCAGCGAGTCGAGGCCGCTGCAGGGCCTTCGACTGCACCGGCACGCCGAGCACCGGCAGGCGCGTCTTGGCCGCGGTCATGCCAGGCAGGTGGGCCGCGCCACCGGCGCCGGCGATGATCACCTCGAGGCCGCGCTCGCGCGCGCCGGAGGCGTATTCGAACAACAGGTCAGGGGTGCGGTGCGCGGACACCACGCGCACCTCGTAGGGTACCGCCAGCTTGTCCAGCATCTCGGCCGCGGCCTGCATCGTCTCCCAGTCGGAGGATGAGCCCATGATGATGCCGACGAGCGCTTTCATCACGGCATTGTATCGAACAATGCCCGCAAAGCGCGAAACAGCTCCCGCGAGGCAGGGCCGGAGGCCCCGCTGCGCGCCCGCTCGGTCTGCGCGGCGCTGACGCGTCGCGCCCACTCGCGCCGGGTCGATCTGCGGGCGCCAGCGCCTGAGGTCCTCCAGCGCCGCGGCGCCCTCGGCAATCAACCGGTCGCGCCAGCGACTCGACGCGCTTGAAGCGCTCGGTCGCCTGCGCGTCCACCTGGCTGCGCGCATCGAGCGCGGCGCGGATCGGCTCCGGGTCGACGTCGCGCATGAGCTTGCCGATGTACTGGCGCTGGCGCGCCCCGGCGGCGCGGCTGGTGATGCGGCGCGCCGGGCACGGATCGCGTCCTTGAGCATCTCGGGCAGGTCCAGCGCCTCGAGCTGCGCATCGCGCAGGTCCGACCAGCTCCTCGCCCAGGTCCTGGGCGGCGTGCGCGGCGCGCTTGCGCGAGCTCTTGCTGGGGCGCTCGCGGGCCCTCGTCCTGCTCGAGTCTTCGTCGTCTGGTGCGTCGCTCACTTAGGTTCTCTTGCGGACGCTCGGCGGCCGTTGAAATCGCCGCTGACTGGTATCAATTTACTAGCCCAACGCAGCGCCACGAATCACGCACGATGCAACAACCAGCGATACCGATACCTGCCACCGGGCCGCTACAGGACGTCGCCAGCCTTGCGCTGGAGGAGGCCCGGCGCCAGGGCGCCTCGCAGTGCGAGGCGGACGTCTCCGTCAGCCAGGGGCTGTCGGTGAACGTGCGCCTGGGCGAGGTCGACACCATCGAGTACCAGCGCGACCGGGGACTTGCGGTGACGGTGTACTTCGGCAAGCGCAAGGGCTCGGCCAGCACCGCGGACCTCTCGGCCGCCGCGGTGCGCCAGACGGTGGAGAAGGCCTGCGCCATCGCCCGCTATACGGCCGAGGACCCCTACGCCGGGCTGATCGATCCGGACATGCTGGCGCGCGACATCCCCGACCTCGACCTCGATCATCCCTGGGACCTGACGCCGGAGCGGGCCATCGAGCTGGCGCGCGAGTGCGAGGCCGCAGGTCTTGCGGTGGATGCGCGCGTCAGCAACTCCGAGGGCGGCTCGGTCAACACGCAGCGCAGCACGGCGGTGTACGGCAACTCGCTCGGGTTTCCTCGGCCGGCTACTCCGCCACCAGCCACTCCGTCAGCTGCTCGCTGATCGCGCAGGCACGGCGAGGACATGCAGCGCGACTACTGGTACACCGTGGCGCGCGACCCGCAGGACCTCGAGGACCCGACGGGCATCGGCCGCACGGCCGGCGCAGCGCGCGCTGGCGCGGCTGGGCGCGCAGCGCCTCACCACGCGCAAGGCGCCGGTGGCCTTCACCCCCGATCTGGCGCGCGGGCTGTTCCGTCACTTCGTCGGGGCGATCCGCGGCGCGAGCCAGTACCGCAAGTCCTCGTTCCTGCTCGATGCTGCCGGCGAGCAGGTGTTCCCGAAGTTCCTGTCGATGCAGGAGCGCCCGCACATCCTCAAGGGGCTGGCGAGCAGCCCCTTCGACGAGGAGGGCGCCGCGACGCACGATCGCGAGCTGGTGCGCGACGGGGTGCTCGATGGCTACGTGCTCGGCAGCTACTCCGCGCGCCGCCTGGGGCTGAAGAGCACCGGCAACGCCGGCGGCATCCACAACCTCATCGTCACCAGCGCCATCCCGACACTGGCACCCGAGGCGTTCCTGCGGCGCCTGGGCACCGGCCTGCTGGTCACGGAGCTGATGGGGCAGGGCGTCAACGGGGTGACCGGGGACTACTCGCGCGGCGCGAGCGGCTTCTGGGTCGAGGACGGCGCCATCGCCTTCCCGGTGCAGGAGATCACCATCGCCGGCAACCTGCGGCCGATGTACCAGGACATCGTAGCTCTCGGCAGTGACGTCGACGCGCGCGGCGGCATCCGTACCGGCTCGGTGCTGATCGGGGAGATGACGATCGCCGGGGAGTAGGCCCGGCCTGGCGCCCGTCAGCCGCGCGCCTGGACGAGCGCAACCCGCGGCGCCTCGTCCACCAGGTCGCGCAGCGTCGAGTTCCCCGCAGCGGTTGCGGCGCGCTTCCTCGATGCTCGCCAGCAGCCGGTCCACGGGGGGCATCGGCACGTGACGCGGTGCCGCATGGCCGCTGCCCTGGCGCCGGGCGACATCCAGGATCTCGAACACGCTGATGCGGCCGATGTCGCGCGAGGGCACCAGCTCGTCGTACTCGGTGACGATCAGCATGCCGGCACGCTCGAGCGCATTGGCCATCTGCGCCACCGCGATCCCCGGCAGCCCGAGCTCGTTGGCGATGCGATTCACCGTCCAGCGGCGCCCGCCGGCCACGTGCGTGCGCCCGACGCAGGTACATCAAGCGCAGCGACAGCTGCTCGGAGTCCACCGCTCGACAGGCGCAGCTGCTGCAGCCCCAGGCGCAGGTACGCCGGGTTCTGCACGTAGAACGACAGCTGCGCGCCGGCGAGCATGATCAGCCAGCCGAAGTAGGTCCACAGCAGTGCGGCGACAACGAACGCGAAGCCCGCATACACGATCGTCAGTCGCGTGGAGTACACCACCAAGGCGGTGAACACCTTGCCGACGGCAGCCCACAGCACCCCGCCGACCACCGCGCCGGTGAGGGCTGCGCGCCAGTGCACGCGCGTGTTGGGGATCATCATGTACAGGGCCGTGAAGAACGCCGTCACCATCGCGTAGGGGGCGAGTACCAGTGCCGCCCCGCGCAGGCGCTGAGATCAGCGGCAGGTGCACGACCTCCTGAACCGGGGTGCTGCTGAAGGTCGCGTGCAGCAGGCCCACGAAGCCCGACCAGCACCACCGGGGCGATGATGAGCAGCCCGGTGTACTCGGCCACGCGGCGCGCGAAGCTGCGCGGCTGCTCGACGTGCCACAGGAAGTTGAAGCTGTCCTCGACCTTCTTGATCGTGCCGACCAGCGTCCAGGCCAGCAGCGCGAGGCCCAGGGAGCCCACCACCCCGCTGCTGACGCGGCTGGCGAACTGCAGCACGCGCGTGGTCAGCTCCTGCGATGCCACAGGTCCCAGTGGCGGAAGAACTCGAACACGATCGGCTCCAGGTCGCGGTGGCCGCCGAAGATCTTGAGCACCGCGAAGCTGAAGGCGAGCAGGGGGATGAGCGACAGCAGCGTGGTGTACACCAGGCTCATCGCGCGCAGGTTGATCTCCCCGCGCGACAGGTCGCGCAGCACCGCGTACGGGTAGCGCAGGATGCGCAGCAACGTCCCCAGGCCCCCCGGGCGCGTCGAGGCCGGGCCGAAGAAGCACCAGTCGAAGAAGGCCCAGATGCGCATCCACATGCCTTCAGGATACATTGGCCGCACATGTACTGCGGTGCTTCATGAGGTCCAAGGGGTTTCCCGAGCGGATCGTCTGCCTGACCGAGGAGACGACCGAGACGCTGTACCTCCTGGGCGAGGACTGGCGCATCGTGGGCATCTCCGGCTTCACCGTGCGCCCGCCGCGGGCGCGGCGCGAGAAGCCGCAAGGTCTCCGCCTTCACCAGCGCGCGCACCGACAAGATCATCGCGCTGCAGCCGGACCTGGTGCTCGGCTTCTCCGACCTGCAGGCGGACATCGCCGCCGAGCTCATCCGTGCGGGCATCGAGGTGCACGTCTTCAATCACCGCAGCATCGCGCAGATCCTGCGCATGGTGCGCACGCTGGGGGGCATGATCGGCTGCGAGGCCAAGGCGGCAGCCCTGGTTGCGGACCTGGAGGCAGGTCTTGCGCAGGTGCGCGAGCGCGCCCTTGGATTTGCGCGCCGGCCGCGGGTGTACTTCGAGGAATGGGATGACCCGCTGATCAGCGGCATCGGCTGGGTGTCGGAGCTGGTGACGCTCGCCGGCGGCGAGGAGTGCTTCCCGGAGCTGGCCGGCCAGTCACTGGGCAAGAACCGCATCATCGCCGACCGCCTGGAGGTGCCGCGGCGCGCCCCGGACATCGTGCTGGCGTCCTGGTGCGGCAAGAAGTTCCGCCCTGCGTCGCTGGCTGCCCGACCCGGCTGGGAGGGGATGGCGGCGGTGCGCGACGGCTACCTGCGCGAGATCAAGTCCTCGATCATCCTGCAGCCCGGGCCCGCCGCGCTCACCGACGGTGTGCGCGCGATCCAGCAGGTGATCGCCGAGTGGGTCGCGCGCGCCTAGCGGATGCCGCGCCGCGCGCGCAGCAGGTCCCAGGCCTCGATGATCTGCTGGGTGCGCTGCTTGGCGTGGGCCATCATGGAGTCGGGCAGGCCGTTGGCCTTGAGCTTGTCCGGATGGTGGCGCTGCAGGGCGCGCCGGTAGGCCTTGGAGACTTCCTCGTTGCTCGCCGCGGCGGTGACCCCGAGCACGCGGTAGGCCTCCTCGAGCGCGGTATCGGCCGAGTGCGGGCCCGGGGCCTGGCTGAAGGCGCCGCTGCCGCGCGCGCCGCCTTGGATGCGCAGCACCGCCTCGATGTGCGCGAACTCCAGCTGCGAGACATCCAGGGCCGACCCCACGCGCGCCACCAGCGCACGCACCGGCCCCTCGAGGTTGTTGCCGGCAAGCGCGGCGCGCACCTGGATCTCAAGGAATACCCGTGCGAGGTCCGGCCGGCCCTGGCAGGCGCGGGCAAGCGCTGCCATCTCCCCTGCGAAATCAAAGTCATTGCCCTTGCCGGTACGAAAGCAGGCGATGGCTTCCTGCACCTGCGCCGGTCCCAGGCGCAGGTCGGCCATGACCGTGCGCGCCGCGGCGATCTCCTGCTCGGAGACGCGCCCGTCGGACTTGGCAATGTGGCCCATGACCCGGAACGTGGCGCGGAAGAAGCGCTCGCCGATCGCGGTCAGGTCGTCGCTGGAGAGTGCCGGCTGCGCGACGCCGCTTTCGTCGATCTGGTGGCCGATGAGGACCCCCAGGGCCGCCCCGATGGGTCCCATGACCATGCCGCCGAGCAGGCCGCCAGCGAGCTTGCCGATCCACTTGAAGGCCATTGCGGCGCGGGTTTCCTTGGGGGTGCAGCCAGGCGCGGGGGGCCGCTATAGTACCAAGCGCATGCCAACACCTACTGTCTTCCGTACCCAGCTTTCCGGTCTCGAGCGCATCCACGAGGGCAAGGTGCGCGACATCTATGCCATCGATGCCGCGACCATGCTGATCGTCACCAGCGACCGGCTGTCCGCCTTCGACGTCGTGCTGCCGGACCCGATACCGCAGAAGGGCTTCGTGCTCAACAGCATCTCGAACTTCTGGTTCGAGCGCACCGGGGGGCTGGTGCCCAACCACCTCACCGGGCGCGACCCGCTGGAACTGGCCCGCGATGATGCCGAGCGCGCGCTGCTCACCGGGCGCTCGGTCGTGGTGCGGCGCCTGAAGGCGCTGCCGATCGAGGCGGTGGTGCGCGGCTACCTGATCGGCTCGGGCTGGAAGGACTACCAGGCCAGCGGCGCGCGTGTGCGGCATCACCCTGCCCAAGGGCCTCAAGCAGGCACAGCAGCTGCCGCAGCCGATCTTCACGCCCGCCTACAAGGCCGAGGCCGGAGCGCACGACGAGAACATCGACTTCGCCGCCGTGACCCAGCTGGTCGGCGCGGACCTGGCGGCGCGCGTGCGCGACACGGCGCTGGCGCTGTATGGCTTTGCCGCCGAGCACGCGCGCCAGCGCGGCATCATCGTCGCGGACACCAAGTTCGAGTTCGGCGTGGACGCGGCCGGCACGCTGACCCTCATGGACGAGGTCGTGACCCCGGACTCCTCGCGTTTCTGGCCGGCCGCCACCTACCAGGTCGGCACCAGCCCGCCGAGCTTCGACAAGCAGTACGTGCGCGACTACCTGGAGACGCTCGACTGGGACAAGAAGGCCCCGGGGCCGAAGCTGCCGCAGGAAGTGCTCACCCGCACCAGCGAGAAGTACCGCGAGGCGCTGGCGCGGCTCACGGGTGCCGCGGGCTGATGCGCTAGACTGTTCGTATGGAAAGTGCCTGGATTGCCCCCTCGATCCTGTCCGCCGACTTTGCCCGCCTGGGCGCGGAGGTCGATGCGGTGCTCGAGGCAGGCGCTGACATCGTGCACTTCGATGTCATGGACAACCATTACGTGCCCAACCTCACCATCGGGCCGATGGTATGCGCGGCGCTGCGCAAGCACGGGGTGAAGGCGCCCATCGACGTGCACCTGATGGTGAGCCCGGTGGACCGCATCGTGCCGGACTTCGCCGCCGCGGGGGCGACCTACATCAGCTTCCACCCCGAGGCCACGCTGCACATCGACCGCACCATCGCGCTGATCCGCGAGCACGGCTGCAAGCCCGGGCTGGTGTTCAACCCGGCAACCCCGCTGGATTACCTCGACTACACGCTCGAGTACCTCGACCTGGTGCTGGTCATGTCGGTCAACCCCGGCTTCGGCGGCCAGCAGTTCATCCCGACGACCCTGCGCAAGCTCGCCGATGCGCGCCGGCGCATCGATGCCAGCGGCAGGAGCGTGCGCCTGGAGGTCGATGGCGGGATCAAGACCGACAACATCCGCGCCGCCGCGCAGGCCGGCGCCGATACCTTCGTGGCAGGCTCGGCGATCTTCGGCAGCGCGGACTACGCACGCACCATCCGCGAGATGCGCCAGGAGATCGCCCGGGGCTGAAACGAGGCGGCGCGCCCGTGGCGCGCCGCTTCAGTGCCTATTCGTCGTCGTCCTCGTCGTCATCATCATCCTCGTCATCGTCGTCGCGGCTGGCCGGGACGGCCTTGGCGGCGGTGCTGCCGGGCTTGGCCGGCACGATGACCGGGCGCGTCTTCATCTTCGGGCGCGCGTTGAACACCACGATGGTCTTGCCGGTGGCGCGCAGCAGGCCCTGTTCCTCGAGCACCTTGAGCACCCGGCCGGCCATCTCGCGCGAGCAGCCCACCAGGCGCGACAGCTCCTGGCGGCTCACCTTGATCTGCATGCCCTCCGGGTGGGTCATCGCATCCGGCTCGCCGCACAGGTCCATGATGGCGTGGGCGACGCGGCCGGTGACGTCCACGAAGGCGAGGTCGCCGAGCTTGCGGTTGGTGCGGTCCAGGCGCGTGGCCAGCTGGGTGGCCAGCTCGAACACCAGCCCCGGGCTCTCCGCTGCGATCTGCCGGAAGCGCGGGTAGGTCATCTCGGCCAGCTCGCACTGGTTGCGCGTGCGCACCCAGGCGCTGCGGGTCGGCTGCTCGTAGAACAACCCCATCTCGCCGAAGAACTGCCCGCGGTTGAGGTAGGCGAGGACCATCTCGTTGCCTTCCTCGTCCTCGATCATCACCTCCACCGAGCCACTGATGATGTAGTAGAGGACATCAGGCAGGTCGCCGGCGTGGATCACCACCGTCTTGGATGGCACCGCGCGGATGCGGCAATAGCTCAGGAAGCGGTTGATCGCGGGTATCTCGCTCAACGGCTTGACGTTCTCTTCCATACCGGCTCCCCAGAAAGACTTATAAGTGTACACGCGCCCGCGTCTGTGGCGGGCGTTATCAGATCCAGTACGCGGTCCCCGTCATGACCCGGGCGGTGTGGCGCATCAGCGCACGCACCGGCGCGGGCAAGGTAACACCACCGGCTTGGGTGGCGCTCGCCCCGTGGGCGATCTCCTCCGCTCTCATGGTTTCAAGTATGGCACGGCTGCGGGCATCACTCGCCGGCAGTCGCCGAGGTGATCATCCAGGTGCCCCTCGACCTGGCGCTCGGTCTCGGCAACGAAGCCCAGGCTCGCCGCATCCCCCAGCGCTGCCGCGAGTGCACCGATGGCGAAGGAGCCCGCATACCACAGCGGGTTGAGCAGGCTCGGGCGTGCACTCAACTCGGTGAGGCGCGTCTCGCACCATGCCAGGTGGTCCGACTCGCCGCGGGCCGCGTCGAGCAGCAGTGCACGTGTTTGTTGCGAGCGCGCCAGCATGCGCCTGGCCGTGGTAAAGCGCCTGGGCGGCCAGCTCCCCGGTATGGTTGACCCGCATCAAGGCAGCGGAGGTGCGCCGCTCGGGGTCGGCCATCTCGGGGGTGTTGCTGCCCGTCCCCGGCGCGGGGCGGGTTGAGCGGGCCGGCGCGAACACCGAGCGCAGGGCGCGATCGGCGGCGGCGATGGCAGAGTCTAGAGGGCTGCCGGACTCCATATCTAAGGGGGCCATTATAGGGGTATAACGGGCCCCCGAACCCCCATCCGGACGCCCGGCGGGCCCCGGGGGGACCCCCTGGGTGCTGGGCTTTGCATTGGGGGACCTGCTTGAGTACACTTTCCCGCCTTTTTTTGGCCCCGGATGCGAGGGGTTCCTTCGCACGGCGGGCCACTGCCAACGAGTGATTTATGAAGACCGTATTTGCCAACTCCGCCACCGTGCGTGGCGATTGGTTCGTCGTCGACGCGACCGATAAAACCCTCGGCCGGCTGGCCACCCAGCTTGCCCATCGCCTCAAGGGCAAGCACAAGGTTGACTACAGCCCGCACGTGGACATGGGTGACCATCTGGTCGTGCTGAACGCGCAGAAGATCCGCGTCACGGGGCGCAAGCTCACCGACAAGATCTACTACCACCACACCGGCTACATCGGTGGCATCAAGCAGATCGCCCTCGACAAGCTGCTGGCCGAGCACCCGGAGCGGGCGCTGGAGATCGCGGTCAAGGGCATGCTGCCCAAGGGCCCGCTCGGACGCCGCATGTTCAAGAAGCTGCACGTGTTCGCGGGGTGCCGAGCACCCGCACCAGGCACAGCAGCCCAAGCCGCTCGAAGTTCAATAGGACCGTATTTAAATGCCAGCGACCCAGCAGAATCACTACGGCACGGGCCGTCGCAAGACCGCCACCGCGCGCGTCTACCTCAAGCCCGGCAAGGGCGACATCACGGTGAACGACCGTACGCTCGATGAGTTCTTCGGCCGCGAGACCGGGCGCATGATCGTGCGCCAGCCCCTCGAGGCGGTGAACCTCATGGGGACCTTCGACATCACCGTGCAAGGTCGACGGCGGCGGCATCACCGGCCAGGCCGGCGCCATCCGCCACGGCATCACGCGCGCGCTGATCAAGCACGACGAGACGCTGCGCAAGACCCTGCGCGTCGCCGGCTTCGTGACCCGCGATGCCCGCGAGGTCGAGCGCAAGAAGGTCGGCCGCCGCAAGGCACGCCGCGGACCTCAGTACTCCAAGCGCTAATCGGCACAGGACCGCGGCACGGTGCCGCGGTCCTGGGTGCGATGCGCTGTCCGGCCAGCACTTGGGGGATCGTCTAGTGGTAGGACAACGGACTCTGACTCCGTTTACCTAGGTTCGAATCCTAGTCCCCCAGCCAACCACAAAGCCCCGCCCGCGCGGGGCTTTGCTTTTCACAGCGTCGCCGCGGGCGGCGGCGTAAACCTACGAACACAGCGGCAGCCGCACTGCCGGGCCGCTGTGGCAATCCGCTAAGCTCACCCACGCGCTGCACGCGGGAGGAACACGATGGAAGATGACGCAGAACAGGGCGAGGCAATGAAGACCCACTACGTGCGGGTCATGCGCCCGGTGTTCCTGCGCGCGCTCGTGCAGGTGCAGGCAAGCTCGGCCGAGCAGGCGTGCGAACTGGCGCTCGAGCGCGCCCATGCGCTGAAGGCCGAGGAGTGGAGCGACCTGGGCGATGACCGCGAGCAGCCGCTGATCATCGAGGCGGTCACCAGCGAGAGCGACGAGGAGCTGGCCGGGGTGGAGGATCCCGGCGAGCTGCTGTTCAGGTCAGACCATGCGTACGCACTGCTGTCCGGGGACCTCGAGCGCGTCGAGGGCGACGTGATCCTGACCTCGGCGATGGGCGAGGTCGATCACATGCAGCTCGCCGACATCGCCTCCGACTGGATCAACCAGCTGGATGCACTGCGCGAGGAGCACGCCGAGGAATCCCTCATCGACCAGAAGGCACGCGCCGGCAACCACTCGAACCTGCCGAGCCTCCTGGCGGCGCTGCGCAAGGCCCGCCCGTTCAAGCCCCGCGACGACGAGGAGGACGAGGACGACTGAGGCCCGCGCGCGAGAGCCGTGCCTGAAAGAAAAAGCCCCGCAGAGCGGGGCTTTTTTGTGGGCACTGGGCCCGGCGGTGCGCCTACCTGCACGCCGGCGGCGCGCTGGTCAGCGGCCAGATCGGGTTGGCAGGGTTCCTCTGGATGCGGCTGTTGATCGTGTAGAACACGCTACCGAGCCGGCCGCGCACGTCGCCGTAGGGGTTCGGGTTGTCCGGCGAGCTGCCGAAGCTCTTGGCATTCTTCGCCACATACTGGTCGCAGTCATAGACCGCCTTGGCCGCGCACTGGTAGTGCCGGGTATTGAGCAGCACCGCGGTGGCGATCAGGCACACGTCGAGCCCGGTCTTGACCGGCCGGGCGATGTTGCCCGACTGGATCACGCTGCCCAGGGTGGCGAGCTTCTGGTTGGTGTAGTTCGTCAGCGCCGCGCTGCCGGCGAGGCTCGTGCTCAGCTGCCCGCCGAGCACCCAGATCGAGTTGCCGCGGGTCGTGCCACCGCTGCGGTCGCAGTAGCTGGTCATGTCGATCACCCCGGCGCCCTCGGGGGTGGTGCCCTCGTCGGAGCCCAGGCGCGGGGTCCAGCCGACGACCTGGGCGGGGTTGCTGCAACCGGGGTCCACGGTCCCGGGGATCAGCTGCGCGGGTGTCGACTCGGACTGCACCACGATGCCCGGCACGTCATCGACGCCGTTGGCGATGCTCTGCACGATCGCCAGCTGGTTCTTGTTCGGGCCGGAGGCCCCGCACATCGTCGCCGGCACGGTGTTGGCCGGGAAGCCCGGGCACAGGGTGGCGATGTTGAGCGTGCCCGGGCAGGTGCCGTCGCTCTTCACGCGCGTGTCGGTGATGATGCAGGTCTGCTCGACGATGTTGCCGCGCACGCCCTGGGGTCCGACGCCGGCGGCGCCTGGCAGGATCGTGTGCGACAGGCCACCGGTCGGGTTGCAGCCGCCCGCGGTGGCGCAGTCAGCCGCCGGCGTGACGACCGCGGGCGGGGCGACCGCGATCCCCACCGGGGGACCGGCGGTGGCGGGCCCGCTTCCGGAGGCAGAGCTCGGCACGGTGAGCGTGGCATTCACGAAGCCGAAGCCGCCATCCGGCGTTGCCATGTCCGCGGGCACCGCGAACTGCAGGATGTTGCCCGTGGCAAGCCCGGTGGTCTGCGTGATGAACACGTAGGCGGTACCGGACTGGATGCCGGTGCGCATCTTGAAGAAGCGACCCTGGTCCCCGCAGGGGATGCTGGCGAAGGTCGTGCGCGTGGCCTGCGTCCATAGCGCCGCGGTGGAGGGGTAACTGGCGCTGGCGGTGCTTGCCGCCGGCAGCGTGTACTGCAGGATCTGCCCGTTGCTCGCGGAGACGATCAGGCTGCCGTCGATCGGCCAGATGTCCAGGCCCGTGGGCAGCGCCGAGCCGAAGTGGTGCTGCTGGAACTGGCTCTGCCACAAGGCGACCGCGGGCGCGGCGATCGCGGTGCCCGCGCTGGCCAGGCGCGCGGCGATACTTGCCGCGGAGTAGTCGAACACCGTGACCCCCTCCCTCGAGTCGGCGGGGTCATGGTCGGTGTCCGCCACCAGCACCAGCACGTCCCCGGCGTGCACGCCGTTGGCGGCGAGCGTGGCCTGTACCGGTGCGGAAAGAGTGCTGGGCACCACGACCGAGTCGATGAGCCAGTCCACCTCCTTGCCGCCGAAGTGGTCATCCAGCAGCAGCGGCGCGCCGTAGCCGCCGGGGGCTGCGGGCGAGGGCTGCAGCACCCACAGCTGCGGGCACGGATAGTTGGTGGTCACGTACAGGTTGCCCGCGGCATCCACCGACAGCCCGTCGGGCTGCTGCGGGCCGGGGACCTGCGAGGCGGCGCTCCAGATCACAGTAGCGGAGGTGAGCGGCGTGCCGGTGGGTGCGTAGTAGTGCACCAGCTTGCCACCGATGGTGTCGGCTGCGATCAGGTCCACGCCGGCGTTCGAGCCGGGCACGAACACCAGCGACTGCAGCGACTGGTAGGCGGCGCCGTCGGCGTTCAGCAGTGTGGTACTGGGCGGGCTGAACAGCGTGTCGTAGACCGCGCTCGGTGGGGCGCCGTTGGCGACCGTTACGCGCAGCGACTGGGCCGGCAGCTGCGCTGCAAACAGCGCGCATACAAGAAGGAGTGCGGCGCGCACGAGGTGGCGCGTTGCAGGCAGTGCGATCGACATGTGGTATTCCCCGGGCCGGAGTTTTTGTTCTTGGGCGCCCGGACGCTAGCACACCGCTTGCGGCCCTCGCCAGCGCGCAGGAGGGGGAGGCGCGCGGCTTATGTCACCTGCGTGGCGCGCACCTTCAGCGCTGCGGCGCCGCTGAAGCCCGGGGCGCCTGCGCGACGTGTGCCGGCCGCCTGCCCAGGCGTTCCTGTTCGTGCAGCACCTGCAGGTAGTGCTCGGTGAGGGTACGGAATGCCGCAGGCGTCGCGGGATCCTTGCGCAGGATGGCGTAGCTGCGCGTCAGCAGCATGTCCGCCTGCGCGTAGTTGCCCAGCCCGGTCTGCGCGGCACCTTCCGCGCTCTCGGCAATGGCGGTCTTCCAGTGCGTGGCGGAGAACGCCGCGGTCAGGATGCTGGCGGCGGTGCGCGCGGAGACCAGCGCCTGCGCGTACTGGTGGGTGGCGACCTGCAGGACCGCCAGGTTCTCAAGACTCGAGGCGACATCGGGATGCTTGTCATCGAACAGGCGCTGGCGCATCTGCAGGCCCTGCGTGAGGTAACGCTGCGCTTCCGGGTAGTCCCCCTGCAGGGTGAGCCAGAAGCCGATGCGGTTGGCGACGGCGGCCACGCTCGGGTGGTCGTTCGGGAACAGTTGCCGGTAGATACGCAGCGCCTCGCGCTCGGTGGCGAGCGCCCCGCGCGTGTCCCCGCGGGCATCCTGGACGAATGCCAGGTTGTTCAGCGTGTTGGCGACGTCCGGGTGCACCTCGCCCAGCAGCTCGCGCTGCATCGCCAGCGCCTGGCGGTAGGTGGTCTCCGCATCCGCCAGGTCGCCCTTGTCGAACATCGTGCCGGCAAGGTTATTCAGGCCCTGCGAGATCTCCGGATGCTTTTCGCCGTACAGGCGCTGCTTGAGGGCCAGGGCCTCGCGGAACAGGCGCTCGGACTCGTCGTAGTCGCCGTTCTCGTCCAGCAGCCTGCCGAGGTCATTGATGGTCTGTGCCAGGTCCGGGTGTGGCTCGGCACCGTGCAGCTGTCGCTGCATGCTCACCGCGTTGCGCATCAGGGGGATCGCGGCCTTCAGGTCGCCGTTGTCGTCAAGCGTGTTCGCCAGGGTCTTCGTGGTCAGCGCGATCTGGCCATTCTTGTCCGCGTACAGCTTGCGCTGCAGGGCAAGCGCGCGGCGCAGCGTGCGCTCTGCCTCGGGGTAGTTGCCCTGGGACTCCAGCACCACGCCCAGCCCGTAGAGCGCGGCGGCGAGTGAAATCTGGCTGCGCCGGTCCCTGGGTTGTGAGGCGGCCTGGGTTGCCGCCTCGCGATAGGCCTTCTCGGCTTCCGCGAACTGGGCCTGGTCGCCCTGCAGTTCCGCGAAGTGGTTCAGGGACTCGGACAGCCCCGTCGGGTCGCTGAGGGAGCGGCGTGTGGCCACGGCACGCTCCAGCAGGGGGGCGGCTTCCTTATATAGGCCCAGCCCCCAGTAGACCCGGCCGATGGTATCCATGAGGCTTGCCTGGATCGCCGGTTGCCGCGACAGCTCCCCCTCGATGCGCGCGGCGCCCTTGTCGAGCACTTCGCGCGCGGTGACCGTGTTGCCGCGGGCCTCGCTCGGGTCGATGATCTTGAACATGCCGATCAGGAAGTTGGTGGCCTGCATGGCCGCGTCCGCCGCGCGCTTGGCGCGCGCCTCCTGCACCAGTGCAAACGCGGCCAGGGCGCTGGCGGCCACCATGCCCACCGTGGCCGCGCAGGCGATGTAGAAGATGCGCCGGTTGCGGCGCTGCTGGTCGCGGCGCCGCAGCAGGTCGAAGCCGACCCCGAGCACCGCGGCGATCAGTTTGAGCTTGGCGTTGGTCTTGCCGTCCTTGCCGGGGCGGGCATCGGCGGCGATCGGCTCGGTGCGCACGTCGCCCAGCTGCCCGTCGGCCCCGAGGCGGTAGCGCAGCGCCGGCGGGAAGCACTCCTCTGCCTCGCGCCCCGGCATGTCCGTGGCGTTGGGCTCGCCGGCGACGATGAGGGCGAAGATGCGGTCCTCGCGGCCCAGGCGCTTGAAGGCGAGGATCTCCTCGTTGACCCAGCGCGACTTTGCCGACTGCGGCGAGCACACCACGATCACGCAGGCCGAGTCGCGCAGCGCCTGGCTGATGACCGTGCCCAGGTCGGTGGCACTGGCCAGTTCCTCGCGGTCGCGGAATACCGGGTGCAGGCGCCGGGGGACCACGCCCATGGCAGTCGTGGTGCCCACCAGCGCACGTGGCGGGTAGTAGATCTCGAGCCTGCGGTGCAGCCAGCCGGCCCACATGCCGTCGCGATGGCTGTAGCTCAGGAAGGCCCGGTATTTAGCCTGCTCCAGTCCCGGTCTCCGGCTGTCGCGCGGATGCTCGCGCTGCCTTGGGGACGCCACGGCGCCTCCGGGCGCGGCAGCGGTCCCGAAGCATACCCCTTGTGCTCGGCAGCCGACCTCACTCGAACGCGCGCGCCGGCCGGCCCGCCGGCGCGCCCCGGGCGCGCGCCTGGCAGGTGCGCAACCCTCAGCGATTGAGCGCGATGACCGCGCGGTTGCCGCTGGCCAGTGCGCTCAGCAGCGGACTGTCGACCGCGGCGACCGCCCCGGCGATGCTGCCCTGGTAGCACACCTGCCACGCGTGCTGCAGGTCCAGGCGCGCACTGGGCTCCCCGCACACCTGGCGCGCCGCGCCGCGGATGCGCGCCAGCAGAGTGCCGGCGCCCTGGGGGGTGTTCAGGTTCAGGTCGTCGTACTTCACGGTGACCTTCGGGGCGGCGGCGGCGAAGCTGAGCACCGGCGCCAGGCCACCCACGCATGCCAGCGCGATAACGGTGCATTTCAGCGATGTCCAAACACGAGACTTGCTGCGATCCATGACGATTCTCCCGGTGACTGCGTACGGACCGTGGAGAACTCGTCGCACCGCTCAAGCCGGCACAAGCTCCCTTTGAGGTCCTGTGCTGGTTGGACGCACCGACCGGGGAAAAGGATCAAGGCGGCGGCCTCGGCTCAACGCCGCAGCTTCACCGCTTGTCGACAATGATGATCGGGTCGAGCACCAGGCCCGCCGCTGCCCCGTTCTCGCCGGTGACCGTGTACTTGAAGGACGGGGCGGCTGGGGCGGTGGGCGTGTCCAGCACGTTGCGCAGCGCGACGACGAACGAGTACCCGTTCGATACCGGCAGCGCCGGCCCGCTCTGGGGCAGCGGATGACTGCCCGTCAGCCGGCTGACCACAACCGAGAACGGGAAGGCGGCGTTCAGCACCACGTTGGTGTTGTTGTCGACGCGCACCTGGCCGGCATTGGGGGTGGCATAGAGCGTGCCGTCGTCGACTTTCAGGGTGACGGTGGTGACGGGGAATGACTCGGACATGGTTGTTCTCCTTATGGCGTCGTTATCAGACTTGGGAAGCCTTGGCAGGCGGGGTCAGGAGCTTGCGGAAGCGCGCATCGCTGCGCAGGCTCACGAAATCCGGCGCAGCCCCCACCAGCTGGACCGGGTAGCCCAGTGAGATCGCCCGGGTGAGGGCCTCGAGCGCGCCCGTGACATCGCTGCGCTGCAGCGCGATGAGCGCGGCGTAGTACTGGACGTTGGGGTCGTCGGACCCCTGCGCGAGGGCGCGCTCGGTGTAGCGCTCGATGTGTCCCGCGTCTCCGGCACGGGCGCGGTAATAGGCCAGCTGCATCCACGAGACCGCGTCCTGGGGTTCGACCTCCAGGCCGCGCTGGGCCAGCTCGGCGGCGTGCAGGTAATCCTTCTGGGCCTGTGCCTGCCCGCCCTCGGTCTGCCACAGCGCGTCAGCGAGGTTGCCCCACACCCGATGGTCCTCGGGCGCAAGCTCGGTGGCACGGGTATATGCGCGCACGGCATCGGCCTGGCGGCCGAGGAAGTAGTAGTCGGTGCCAAGGTTCGAGTAACCGCTGCGGGTAGGCTCGAGCGCCAGCGAGCGCTCGTACGCCTGTGCTGCCCCCTGGAAGTCGCCCTCCATCTCCAGCGCGGCGCCCAGGTTGTTGAAGGCGAGGTAGCTGCCCGGGATCAGCTGCGCGACGCGGCGGTAGCTTGCCGCGGCCTGCGTCGGGCGTCCGTGACGGAACAGGAAGTTGCCAAGCGCGGTATGCGCGTACCACCACGAGGGCTCGACCTCTATGGCCTGGCGGAATGAACGCTCCGCATCGGCCGTGCGGTGCTCACCGTCGAGCGCCTCACCCAGGCCGATGTGGTTGTCGGCGTTGTCCGGGTCGCGGCGCAGCGCGTCGCGGTACAGCCCCTCCGCCTGCGTGTTGCGACCCATGACCTGGTAGAGGTGGGCAAGGGCTGCCGTGACTTCGCTGAGCGAGCCGTCCAGCTGGAGCGCCCGGGCGCAGG
The DNA here is from genome assembly GCA_963703025.1 of uncultured Pseudomonadota bacterium. Taxonomy (GTDB): domain Bacteria; phylum Pseudomonadota; class Gammaproteobacteria; order Steroidobacterales; family Steroidobacteraceae; genus 13-2-20CM-66-19. The sequence continues at coordinate 2,198,297 of OY969778.1, forward strand.
CCGCCTCGGCCTGTGGCACGAGTGAGGCATCGCGGCTTTTTTCATAGCCACGCACGTAGCGCTCGCACAGGCCCGCGTAGGCCAGGGCAAAGTTCGGGTCCAGCGCCAGCGCCTGCTTGAAGTCCTCGCCGGCCTCATCCAGGTGCGTGCCGGGCACGTAGAGCATCGCCAATCCGCGCAGGTATGGGTCGAAGGCGGCCAGCTGCGCGGCGGACACCTGCGGGGAGCGCTGCGCAAGGTCACTGGTGAGCACCACCTTGAGGGTGTCCATGATCGAGCGGGCGAGGTCATCCTCGATCGTCAGCAGGTCCTGCCAGGTGCGGTTGTAGGTGTGCGACCAGAGGTTGTAGCCGGTGGAGGCATCGATCAGCGTGGCGGTCACGCGCAGCTGGTCGCCCTCGCGCTGCACGCTGCCCTCGAGGATGTGGCGGACCCCGAGGCGCTGGGCGATCGTATGGACGTCGGCACCGCGGTCATTCAGCGACGATACCGAGGTACGCGAGGCGACCCGCAGCCCGTGAATGCGGCCGAGGCGGGCGGACAGTGCCTGCGCCAGCCCGTCGCCCAGGTAGCCGTTGCCGCCCCCCGGGCTCATGTCGGCCAGCGGCAGCACCGCGATCGTACGCGCCGGCGGCACCACGACCACCGAGTTGGCAGTGTTCGGAACGTCGGGGTTCGGCGCGCGCAGGTAGTGGGTCAACGTCCACGGCACCGCGATCAGCAGCAGCACCGCAAATGCGGCTCCTACCCAGGCGAGGGTGCCCGGCGCGCCCGGGGCGGGCGCCACGAGCGGTGCCGCCGCGGGCGCGGCGACCGGCGCTGCATCCGCGCGCGGATCCGTTGCGGGTGCGGTGGTGTCGGGCTCCCAGTAGGGAGTGACCGGGAGCGTGGGGCGCCGGCGCTCGGTAAGCGGCTGTACCTCCGCGACCATGCGGTAACCACGGCCGCGCACCCCGCCGATGTACCGCGGGGAGTGCGTGTCATCCCCCAGTGCGGCGCGCACCAGCTTGATCCGCTGGCTGATGGTCTCGGGGGTGATCACCAGGCCCGGCCACACACGCTCGGTGAGCTGGTCGAAGGTCACGAGGTTGGGGGCAGCGCGGGTGAGGGCCAGCAGCAGCTCGAAGGACAGCCGCGGCAGGGGGATCTGCGCGCCCGCGCGGGTCACGCGCTGTTGACCAACATCGACGACGAGGTCGCCGACCTGATAGCTGGCGTAATCGGGATCCGCTGCGCCGGGCATGCTGGGCTCCATGCCCGGCGCCAACCTTGCAAGGACAGGTTCAGTGCTGAGGCATTTGCCGGCGATGTTACCCCGGAACATGCCAACTTCGCCCTCCCACCGGCTGCCCGCACGCACCCGGGTGGCAGCCCGGATGCGTGCGCGCCGCGGCTCACTTGCTGAGCATCGCCGTGACCGTGGCCGGCGGCTTGCCGGTGAACACGGCCGTCAACATCGGGCTGTTCACCGCGGCGACGGCGTTGCTAACGGCACTGTCCACGCAGCCCCGCCAGTCCATCTGCTCCACGATCGAGGTGCCCGGGGTTCCACAGACACCCTTGGCGGCGCCCCTGATGCGGTGAAACAAGGTGGTCGCGCCGGCGTTGGTGGACAGGTCGAGGTCGGCGTAACGCACGGTGACGCTGGGCAGCGGATCCGACCAGGCCGGGCTTGCCCCGAAGGCACAGACCAGCGAAGCCAGGGCAGCCAGGCGCAGGGAGGCAATCGACTTGATGATGTTCATTGCGGTTCTCCAGAACAGGTTGGTGATTCAAGGACCGCAGGCAAGGTATGCGCCGGGGCGCGCGGCCGCATGAAGACCCCCTGAAGGGTCGTGAACCTTGCGTGATGAATGCACCACCGCGGGTGATGATTGCGTGAAGCTGCCCGGTGCCCCCTATAGATGGGGTGGCTGCGGCCGGCGGGGGCAGGTCAGGGGCTGCGGCCCCCGGGAGCTAGCGGGTTGCGACGCCCGTGGCCGTGCCGACCAGCAGCACATCAGCCGGGCGGGCGGCGAACAGGCCCACCGTGACCACGCCGGTGATCTGGTTGAGGGCCGCCTCCAGGCCCACCGGGTCGCTGATCACAAGGTCGTGCACGTCCAGGATGTCGTTGCCGTTGTCGGTGACGCAGCCCTTGCGCCATACCGGGCGGCCGCCGCGGCGGCTGAGTTCGCGGGCGACCAGCTCGCGTGCCATGGGGATCACCTCGACCGGGAGCGGGAACTTGCCCAGGGTCGCGACCAGCTTGGTCTCATCGACGATGCATACGAAGCGCCGGGATGCGGCCGCCACGATCTTCTCCCGGGTGAGGGCACCACCGCCGCCCTTGATCAGCTGGCGTGCCGGGTTGGCTTCATCAGCTCCATCTATATACAGATCGAGTCCACCGAGATCATTGAGCTCGAGCACCTTGACCCCCGCCGCCTGCAACCTTGCACTGCTGGCCTCGGAGCTTGAGACCGCCGCACGCACCCGCCCTCTGTGCTGGGCGAGCGCCTCGATGAACAGGTTGACGGTGCTGCCTGTGCCCACCCCGATGGTGGCGCCCTCAGGCACCAGTGCCAGCGCCGCAACGGCGGCGTGTCGCTTCTTGGAGTCGTTGTCGGTGGCCATTTGGTGCTTGATTCACCGTGATTTTCCAGACCCCAGATGTGACTGTGCCCGCGTGTACGCGGGCACAGTCGTCCTAGAAGTTCGGCGATCACTTACGCGATCGCCGAGCTATAGGCCCTATTTCTTCTTGGCCGCTTTCTTCTTGGCCTTCTTCTTTGCCTTCGCCATGTTGGCTCTCCATTAATTAACGGGTTAGTCCGGGGACCGAGTATATACACGCGAATCCAAATTACAAGCGCATGCGACGTGAGTGTGGTACGTGCGCATGCACCTCATGAGTGGACGCTGCGTCATCGCAGCCATCACTCGAGCGCGAGGATGAACTTCCAGTGAGCCGCTTCCACCGGCGTGATCGACAGACGATTGCCCGGACGCAACAGCGCCATGCCCTTCAGTTCCTTGTTGGCATGCGCGCGTAACTCCTCGAGAGAAATAGGGCGCGCGAGCGCCTTCTTCAGCTGCACATCGACCATGTACCAGCGCGGGTTCTTCGCATCGCTGTCCGGGTCATAGTGATCGTCCTTGCGATCGAAGGCGGTGGGGTCGGGGTAAGCCTCCTTCACGATCGTCATGGTGGCGACGATGCCCGGGACCGCGCAGCTGGAGTGGTAGAGGAAGGCGAGGTCCCCCTTCTTCATCTCGTCGCGCATCATGTTGCGCACCTGGTAGTTGCGCACCCCGTCCCAGCCGGTGGTACGCCGCGGCCTGGCGGCCAGGGTCTGGAGCCCGAAGGTGGACGGTTCAGTCTTCATCAGCCAGTGGCGCATCGCAGGATCCCCTTCTCGGTAATCACAGCATCCAGCCGGACATCATGGGCGGCAGGCGTGATGCGCTCCACTTCCTGGAAGGCGTAGGCCAGCCCGACCAGCCGCGGACCGTGCCAGTGGTGGCGCGCGTGGCGGAACGCGAAGGCACGGTCATAGAAGCCCCCGCCGCTCCCCAGGCGCATGCCGAAGCGGTCGAACCCCACCAGTGGCAGGAAGACGATGTCGAGCCAGCGCGCCCCGATCGCCGCGCTGCCGGCCGGCTCATCGATCCCCAGGCGGTTGCGCTGCAGCGCGCCGGTAAGCTCGAGGAAGCGCATGGCACGCGAGGCGCGCGGCCGCTGCATGCGCGGCAGGTAGATGCGGCAGCCACGCCCCCGGGCGCGCTCGATCAGGGGAGCCGCATCCAGTTCCCAGGGCAGGGCTGAGTAGGCGGCGATGCGCCAGTGGCTCTTCAGGTGCAGGTAGCGATCGGCGTGTTCGGCGACGAGGCGGGCGGCATGGGCGCGCTCCCCGGGGGTGACTGCGCGGCGCCGGGCGACGAGGCCGTCCCGCAGTTTCCTGCGGGCGGCATCGGCCGTGGAATTAGAAAACGTCACCCGCCTGTGCCGGTGCGGACCGTTGCTCTCGAACCAGAGCAACAGGTGGGACGAGCTGCTGCAGTAAAGGCTTTCCGCTCGGAGGCGGACATGCACACGCTGCGCGCAAGCCGAAAGTCCCGGGGTGTTTCAATTAGGGTCCGAGGTAACCCGATCCGCTTGTCGAACACCGCAGGCGACGCCGGGATCACTCTACACCAAGGCTTCGCGGTGTGCTTGTAGGGGAAGCGGAGGTTGCGCTATCAGCAGGAATCAGAGCTCGAGCTGCTGGCTTTTCTCGAGTGCGCCCTCGACACGCTCGCGCAATGCGCGTACACGCCCGCCCGCGCCGCTCTCTACCTTGGTCTCGCGATCACGGCCCTTGAGGAACTCGTGGGCAAGGTTGAGCGCGGCCATGACCGCGACGCGGTCGTGGCCGACCACCTTGCCGCTGTCACGGATCTCGCGCATGCGGCCATTGAGGAACTCGGCGGCATCCAGCAGCGCGGCGCGTTCCTCGTAGGGACAGGCCACGACGTATTCCTTCTCCATGATCCGCACGCTCACCCGGGCGGTATCCTGGCTCAAGCGCCGTGCTCCAGGGTCTTCAGGCGCCCGATCATGGCCTCGACGCGGGTGCGCACCTGCTCGTTCTTGTGCATGAGGGCGGCGCGCTCGCCGGCGAGGGACTCGTGGCGCGCCTTGAGCGCGCGGTTCTCGTCCTTCAGGTGCGCCAGCGTTGCCAGCAGTTCATCGATGCGCTTGGTGAGGCGCGTGAGCTCGAGGTCGAGCTCGGTTTTCTTGGTGTCGCTCATGAGAATGACTATAGGGCCGCGCTCTTCTTACGGTCAATTATAATAGGGCTGTTTACATGATCCAGCCTGACTACAGCCACATCCAGCAGCTGCTCTCCCGGGAGCACTCGATGGCCGACGCCGCGGAGGCCCACGGCACCCTCGCCGGCTGCCTGTGCGGGGCGAGCGGCTACCGTTTCGAGGACTGGCTGCGCGAGATCCTGCCGGAGGGGCGCGCCGGGCGCACTGCCCGCGAGGGCCTGCAGGAACTGTTCGGCTCCACCGCCTCCGCATTGGTGCAGCCGGACATGGAATTTGACCTGCTGCTGCCGGATGACAGCGAGTCGCTGGCGCAGCGCACCCAGGCCCTGTCGGAGTGGTGCCAGGGTTTCCTCTACGGGCTGGGCGCCGGGAACATCCCCGATGCCAGCGAGTTGCCCGGGGAGGTGGGTGAGGTGGTACGCGACTTCATCGAGATCACCCGCGCGGACACCGAGGCGGGCGAGGACAGCGAGGCCAACGAGGGCGCCTACGCGGAACTGGTCGAGTTCGTGCGCGTGGGCGTGCAGCTGCTGTTCGAGGAGCTGGCCGTGGCGCGCGCCCCGGCCGCCCCGGCCGGCGAACCGTTGCATTGAAGCGCGGGTAAGGAGATCCCTTGGCACGAGACGAGTTTGCGCGCCGCCGCCGAGCGCTGATGAAGCTGATGGGGCGTGACTCAATCGCCGTGCTGCCCGCCGCCCCGGTGCGCCTGCGCAACAACGACGTCGAGTACGCCTACCGCCAGGACAGCGATTTCCATTACCTGACAGGCTTCGCCGAGCCGGAGGCGGTGGCGGTGCTGGTGCCGGGCCGGGACAAGGCCGAGTACATCCTGTTCGTGCGCGAGCGCGACCCGCTGCGCGAGACCTGGGACGGGCGGCGCGCGGGGCCGGCCGGCGCACGGCGCGACTACGGCGCAGACGATGCCTTCCCGATCTCGGACATGGACGAGATCCTGCCCGGCCTGCTCGAGAACCGTGCGCGCGTGTACTACACCATGGGGGTCTACCCGGAGTTCGACCAGCGCGTGGTCGGCTGGGTGAACGGCCTGCGCACCCAGGCCCGCAATGGCCGGCATCCGCCGGCGGAGTTCGTGGCGCTCGACCACGCGCTGCACGACATGCGCCTGTTCAAGTCGCGCGCCGAGCTGGACCTCATGCGCACCTCCGCGCACATCGCAGCCCGTGCCCACCAGCGCGCGATGCGCTTCTGCCGCCCCGGGGCCACCGAGTACCAGGTGATGGCGGAGCTCGTCCACGAGTTCCGCAGCCACAACGCCGACACCTCCTACCACCCGATCGTCGGCGGCGGGGCGAACAGCTGCATCCTGCACTACCGCGAGAACGACCAGCCGCTCAAGGGCGGTGACCTGCTGCTCATCGATGCCGGGTGCGAGTACCAGTGCTACGCCTCTGACATCACGCGCACGTTCCCGGTGAACGGGCGCTTCACCCCCGAGCAGCGCGCCGTCTACGAGGTGGTGCTCGAGGCCAACCTGGAGGCGATCGCGCGCGTGCGGCCCGGCAATCACTGGAACGAGCCGCATGAGGCGGCCGTGCGCGTGATCACCCAGGGCCTGGTGAAGCTCGGCCTGCTCAAGGGACGGGTGCCGGCGCTGATCAAGAGCGGCGCCTACCGGCGCTACTTCATGCATCGCACCGGCCACTGGCTGGGCCTGGACGTGCACGACGTGGGCGACTACAAGATCGGCGACGAATGGCGTGTGTTCGAGCCGGGCATGGTCATGACCGTGGAGCCGGGCATCTACATACCGGCCGGCTCGCGCGGGGTGCCCAAGCGCTTCCACAACATCGGCATCCGCATCGAGGACGACGTGGTGGTCACCAAGCGTGGCGCGGAGGTGCTGACCGCGCGTGCGCCGAAGGACGCGGACCAGATCGAAGCCCTGATGGCGCGCGGCTGAACGCTGCCCGTGGCCGCTGACACCCCCCTCGAGGTCGACGTCACCATCGTCGGCGGCGGCATGGTCGGGGCGAGCCTGGCGGTGGCCCTGCGCGGCACCGGCGTGCGCGTGCTGCTGGTGGAATCGGTGCCCTTCGATGCCGGCAACCAGCAAAGTTTCGATGCGCGCACCACCGCGCTCGGCAACGCCAGCCAGCGCATCTTCAGCGCGCTGGGCATCTGGGAGGAAGTTGCAGCGCTGGCCCAGCCGATCCACTCGATCCACGTCTCCGAGGCCGGGCGCTTCGGCTTCGCGCGCCTGGATGCCACCGAACAGGGGATCGACGCGTTCGGCTACGTGGTCGCCAACCGCGCCCTGGGAGGGGCGCTGTGGCGCAGCCTCGAGGGCGACCCGCAGCTAAGCGTGCGGGTTCCGGCGCGCGTGGAGGCGATCGAGGTGGGCGCGGATGTGGTGCGGCTGCAGGTACACGCGGCCGGCGCGACGGCGCAGCGGGTGACCACCCGGCTGATCGTCGCCGCCGATGGCGCCAACTCCCAGGTGCGCAGCGCCGCGGGCATCGGGGCCGGCGTGCAGGACTACGAACAGGTGGCGGTCGTGGCCATCGTCGGTGCAGACCAGCCGCACGCGGGCCGCGCCTATGAGCGCTTCACGCGCTCCGGGCCGCTGGCCGTGCTGCCGCTGCACGACGGCAACCTCGCGGTGATCTGGGCGCGCACGCCACAGGATGCCCGGGAGATCCTCGGCCTTGATGATGCTGGCTACCTCGCGCGCCTGCAGTCCGCCTTCGGCTGGCGCGCCGGGCGCCTGGTGCGCGTTGGCCAGCGCGGCTCCTACCCGCTCAAGCTCACCCGCGCCGCAGCCGCAGTGGCGCAGCGCACCGTGCTGATCGGCAATGCCGCCCAGGCGCTGCACCCGGTGGCCGGCCAGGGATTCAACCTGGGGTTGCGTGATGCGGCGATGCTGGCGGAGCTTATCGCCGCCGCCCCCGCGGATGCCGGGGATGCCGCACTGCTGGCGCGCTTTGCCCAGTGGCGCGCCGCGGATCGCGCCGGCGTCACGCGCTTCACCGACTCCCTGGTGAAGCTGTTTGCCGATACGCGCCCCGGGATCGGGCTGCTGCGCCGCACGGGGCTGCTGATGTTTGACCTCGCCCCGCCGGCCAAGGCGGCCCTGGCGCGCGTCAGCGCCGGGTTCGCCGGGCCGGTACCGCGCCTTGCCCGTGGGTTGCCGGTGCGCCATGTATGACGTAGCGGTCGTCGGCGGCGGCCCTGTTGGGGCGTGCGCCGCGGCACTGCTGGCGCGCGGCGGACGGCTGAAGGTCCTGCTGCTGGAGCCGCAGGGCGCGGCGCTCCCGGAAGCCGGTGCTGCGCTGGATGCGCGCGTGGTGGCCGTGTCGCGCGCCAGCGAACACATCCTGCGGCACGCCGGGGCCTGGGAGGCGATCGCAGGTGCGCGCATCGAGCCGTACCAGTGCATGCGCGTGTGGCATGAGGGCATCGCGCCCTTCAGCCCCGACGCCCTGGTGTTCGATGCAGCCGATGCCGGGGAGCCGAACCTGGGCTACATCCTGGAGAACCGCCTGCTGCAGGGCGCGCTGGTCGGCGCCTTCACCGCAGCCGGCGGGCACCTGCAGGCCGCGGCGCTCACCGCGCTCACCCTGGGAGCTGATGCGGTCCAGGTCCAGTTCGAAGGCGGCGCGCTGGCCGCGCGCCTGGTGCTCGGCGCCGACGGGGCGCAGTCGGCGGTGCGGAGGCTTGCGGGCCTGCGTGCCAGCACCAGTGACTACCACCAGCGCGCGATCGTCGCCACGGTGGCGACCGGGCAGCCGCACCGGCATACCGCCTGGCAGCGGTTCATGCACGATGGCACGCTCGCCTTCCTGCCGCTGGCAGACGGGACCAGCTCGATCGTGTGGTCGGCGGATGAGCAGGTGGCCGCCGAGCTGCTGGGGCAGGAGGTCGCAGGTTTCCAGGCCGCGCTTGAGCAGGCGGCCGATGGCGCCCTGGGCTCGATGCAACTGCGCAGCGAACGCCAGTCCTTCGCGCTGCGCCGGCTCGCGGCACAGCGTTACGTCACTGAGCGCGTGGCCCTGCTGGGGGACGCCGCGCACGTGGTGCACCCGCTGGCCGGCCAGGGGGTGAACCTCGGCCTGCTGGATGCGGCGGCCCTGAGCGAGGCGGTGCTGGCGGCGGTCGCCGCACGCGAGGACCCCGGCGCCCTGGGGGTGCTGCGCGGCTACGAGCGCTGGCGCAGGAGCGAGGTGGCGCCGATGAGCGCCGCGATCGACGCCTTCGACCGCCACCTGTCCCACGGCACCGGTGCACTGTCGCGCGGCGCCCGGCAGGCGATGGGCTGGGTGGGCCGCAGCCAGGAGCTGCGGCGCCTGTTCATCGGCCGGGCGCTGGGGATGAGCGGGGACTTGCCGCGCGCGGCACGCCGCCCCTAGCTCAAGGGGATCAGGTCCACCTTGGCCGCGCACACGAAGTCGTTCTCCGACAGGCCGCGGATGGCATGGGTGGTGAAGGTGACGCGGCAGTAGTTGTAGCCCACCTCCAGGTCCGGGTGGTGGTCCTCGATGTTGGCCACGTGCGCCAGTGCGTTCACGAAGCTCATGGTTCGGTAGAAGTCGCGAAAGCCGAACTCGCGGCGGATCGCATGCGCGCTCTCGGTGAGCACCCAGGCGGTGGACACCTCCTTCAGCATCTGCGCGGCCTGCTCCTTGCTGAGCGCGGGGGTGTTGCCATCACAGGGCTGGCACTTCTTGGCGGACAGTTCGGTCATGGGCTCACCCGGCGCGCATAGCGACGCGCCACGTATTGTTCGACGAGGTCCTGGAATTCCTCGGCGATGCGCTCGCCCTTCAAGGTCACCGTCTTCGCGCCGTCCTCGTATACCGGGGCGACGGCGCGCTCGCCGGTACCCGGCAGGCTGATGCCGATGTTGGCATGCTTGCTCTCGCCCGGGCCGTTGACGACGCAACCCATCACCGCCACGCGCATCTCCTCGACGCCTGCGTACTCGGCGCGCCACTTGGGCATGCTCTGGCGCAGGTGGCTCTGGATGCGCTGGGCGAGTTCCTGGAAGAGGGTGCTGGTGGTGCGCCCGCAACCCGGACAGGCGGCGACCTGCGGGGTGAACGCACGCAGCCCCATCGTCTGCAGGATCTCCTGGGCGACGATCACCTCCTGGGTGCGGTCGCCCTCGGGCTCGGGGGTGAGCGAGACGCGGATCGTGTCGCCGATGCCCTGCTGCAGCAGCACGGACATGCCGGCGGTCGAGGCGACGATGCCCTTGGATCCCATGCCCGCCTCGGTGAGCCCCAGGTGCAGCGGGTAGTCGCAGCGCGCGCCCAGGTCGCGGTAGATGGCGATGAGGTCCTGCACCCCGCTCACCTTGGCCGAGAGGATGATGCGGTTGCGGGGCAGGCCCAGTTCCTCGGCGCGCACCGCGCTGCTCGAGGGCTGACTGCACCACCGCCTCGCGCATCACTTCCTGTGCATCCTGCGGCTGCGCGCTGCGCTGAGTTCTCGTCCATCAGGCGCGTGAGCAGCTCCGGGTCCAGGCTCCCCCAGTTCACGCCGATGCGCACCGGCTTGTCGTAGCGGCAGGCGATCTCGATCATCTCGGCGAACTGCGGGTCGCGCTTGCTGCCGCGCCCGACGTTGCCCGGGTTGATGCGGTACTTGGCGAGCGCCTCGCGCGCACGCGGGGTGCTCGCGCAGCAGCTTGTGGCCGTTGAAATGGAAGTCGCCGATCAGCGGAACGTGCACGCCGAGCGTGGCGAGGCGCGCCTGGATGCGGGGCGACGGCAGCGGCCGCCTCCGCGTGTTCACCGTCAGGCGCACCAGCTCCGAGCCGGCGCGCGCGAGCGCCTTCACCTGTTGGGTGGTGCCGTCGATGTCCGCGGTGTCGGTATTGGTCATCGACTGCACGACGATCGGGCGCGCCGCCGCCGACGCGGACCGGGCCGATGCAGACCTGCACGCGAGGGACGGCGGTCGATGCTCATGAGTCGATAGGGTGCCTGCGGCATGTGGGCAATTCTAGCGCGCTGCCGAGCTTGGGAGGCGCCGGCGGGTGCTGCTATGATGCCCGAGCCCGAAACAGTCTGTTCGGAGAGAGTCCGGCCCGTGCCGGAACGCCGAAGGCGCAAGTTCCGCCCGGAAACGCTCAGGCCCACGAACGGCAGACGGCGGATGAATCGATATTTCCGCGCGGGCTCTGGAGAGCGGTGATGTCCTTGACTGTAGGTCCACCCACCGAAGGGGAGCGGCGTCCAGGGCGCCTGATCTCTCAGGTCACAGGACAGAGGGGCGGCAGGTCTTGCCTCGAGGCGCACCTGCCGCCTTTTTTTGCGCGACTATCCGGGAGGACCAGTGGGACGACAGACACCCTTATTCCAGCTCCACCAGGAGCTCGGCGCCCGCATCGTCGACTTCGGCGGCTGGGACATGCCCGTGCAGTACAGCTCGCAGATCGGCCGAGCACCACGCGGTGCGCCGCGCGGCCGGCGTGTTCGACGTCTCGCACATGTGCGTCGTCGATCTGAACGGGCGCGCGCGTGCGCGGCTTCCTCGCGCACCTGCTCGCCAACGACGTCGGGACGCTCAGCGTGCCCGGCAAGGCGCTGTACAGCTGCATGCTCAACGAGGCCGGCGGGCGTGCTGGATGATCTCATCGTCTACTACCTCGGCGAGTCCTGGTTCCGCCTGGTCGTGAATGCCGGCACCCGCGACAAGGATCTCGCCTGGATCCGGCGCCACGGCCGCAGAGTTCGCGTGTCAGGGTGCAGCGAGCGCACCGACCTTGCGATGCTCGCGGTGCAGGGCCCGCAGGCGCGCGCCAAGACTCGCCCAGCTGCTGCCCACCGCGGCGCGCGCCTGCGGCCCTGGCGCTCGGATCCGTTCATCGGCCGCGAGATGCGCGGACTGGTTCGTCGCGCGCACCGGCTACACCGGCGAGGATGGCTTCGAGGTGATGATGCCGGCTGCCGATGCCGTGCCGGCATGGCGCGAGCCTGAACTCGCTGGGGGTCGCATCCTGCGGCCTGGGTGCGCGCGACACGCTGCGCCTGGAGGCCGGCATGAACCTCTACGGCCAGGACATGGACGAGAGCACTCATCCGTTCGAGTCCGGCACTGGGCTGGACGGTGGCACTGGCAGCCTGACGACGCGCGACTTCGTCGGGCCGCGCGGCGCTGCTAGCCATCCGCGCCGCCGGCGTCGCGCGCAAGCTCGTCGGCCTGGTGCTCGAGGAGCGCGGCGTGCTGCGCGGCCACCAGAAGCGTCTTCAGCGCCGGTGCACCGGCCGGTGAGATCACCAGTGGCACCTTCTCCCCCACGCTCGAGCGCTCCATCGCGCTGGCGCGCGTGCCGGCAGCGGCGCCCGCGGCGCGTGCAGGTGGAATCCGCGGCAAGCTCCTCAACGCGCGCGTGGTGAAGCCGCCGTTCGTGCGCTTCGGCCGAGCTCGCTTGTATAACCGCAACCGTGAAAGACGCACCATGAGCAAAGTTCCCGCCGATCTCAAGTACACCAAGACTCCACGAATGGGTGCGCACGCTGCCCGATGGCAGCATGGAAATCGGCATCACCGACCACGCCCAGCACGCCCTCGGCGACCTGGTATTCGTTGAGGTGCCCGAGGCCGGGCGCGCCTTGAAGGCGGGCGAGCCGTGCGCGGTGGTCGAGTCGGTGAAGGCAGCTTCGGATGTCTACTCGCCGGTGTCCGGGGAGGTCGCTCGCGGGCAATCGCGAAGCTCGCCGAGCGAGCCGGAGATGGTCAACACCGACCCTACGGCGGCCGGCTGGCTGTGGCGCCTGCGGCCTGCCGCAGGCGGCGCTGGACGCCGCGCAGCTGCTCGTCGCCGGCCGAATACCAGAAGATGCTGGCAGAGGAGGGTGACTGATGGCATTCATTCCGCACACCGCGGCCGACGTCGCGGCCATGCTCGCGGCGATCGGCGTGGCGAGCATCGAGGATCTGTTCGACGAGATCCCGCCGCAGCTGCGCGTGCAAGTCGCTCGAGGGCGTTCCCGAGGCGCTGAACGAGATGCAGGTCGGGCGGCTCATGAGCGAGCGCGCGCGCGCCGATGGCGCGCCGCTGTGCTTCATCGGCGCCGGCGCCTACGAGCACCACATCCCCGCGGCGGTCTGGGCGATCACGACGCGCGGGGAGTTCTACAGCGCCTACACGCCCTACCAGGCCGAGGCGAGCCAGGGCACGCTGCAGCTGATCTACGAATACCAGACGATGATCGCGCAGCCTCACCGGCATGCAGGTCGCCGAACGCCTCGCTGTACGACGGCGCCTCGGCGTGCGCGGAGGCGAGCCTCATGGCGGTGCGCGCCAACCGCAAGTCCAAATCCGCGCGCATTCTCGTGCCCGACGACCGTGCATCCGCACTACCGCAAGCGTGGCGCGTCGCAACGGCGGGCAACCAGGGGCTGCGCTTCGAGGAAGTGCCGTACACCGCCGGCGACGGGTGTCACGGCGGTGGATGCGCTGCGAGGTACGAGGGCGAGGACATCACCGCACTGGTCATCCAGCAGCCGAATTTCTTCGGCGCGCTCGAGGATGTCGATGCGCTCACCGACTGGGCGCATGCGCGCGGTATTCTCGTGATCGCGGTCGTCAATCCGACCTCGCTCGCGCTGCTGAAGCCCCCCGGGCAGTGGGGCACCAGGGGGGCGGACATCGCCGTGGGCGACGGCCAGCCGCTGGGGGTGCCGCTGTCCTCCGGCGGCCCGTACTTCGGGTTCATGACGACGCGCATGGAGTATCGTGCGGCAGATGCCCGGGCGCATCGTCGGGCGCACGCTCGATGTCACCGGCAAGCCGGGCTTTACGCTGACCCTGCAGGCGCGCGAGCAGCACATCCGCCGCGCCAAGGCGACTTCCAACATCTGCACCAACCAGGGGCTGCTGATGACCGCGGCGACGATCTACATGTCGCTGATGGGGCCGCAGGGTCTGGCGCGCACCGCCGCGGCCTCGCACGCGCGCACCGCGGGAGCTGGTGGCCGCGCTGACGCGCGTGCAGGGCGTGCGCTGCGGCATTCAGCGGGCCGCGTATTCCATGAGTCGGTGCTGTTGCTCGACCGCCCGGTGGCGCCGGTGCTGAAGGCGCTGGCGAGCCGCGGCATCCTGGGCGGGCTGGACCTCGCGGAGCTATTACCCGGAACTGGGGCCGGCGCTGCTGGTGTGCGCGACGGAGACCAAGACGCGCGCGGACATCGAGCGTTATGTCGCGCGCGCTTAGGCGAGGTGCATGCAGCCGGCCGCGCGCCGCCTGAAGGCGACGCCTGAGGATGTACGATGCGTACCCATGAAAAAGTGATCTTCGAGTACTCGCATCCCCGGGCGCGGCGCGAGCGACCAGTGGCCGCAGGATCCCGGCGAGGCGGCGCTCGCGGACCTGCCGCAGGCGCTGCGGCGCACCCAGGCGCCGCTGCTGCCCGAGGTGGGCGAGCTGGAGGCGGTGCGCCACTTCACGCGCCTGTCGCAGCTGAACTTCTCCATCGACACGCACTTCTACCCGCTCGGGTCGTGCACGATGAAGTACAACCCGAAGGCCTGCAACCAGTACGCGATGCTGCCGCGAGTTCCTGGCGCGCCATCCGCTGGCGCCCGAGTCGCCACGGCCAGGGCTTCCTCGCCTGCATGTACGAGCTGCAGGAGATGCTGAAGGAGGTCACCGGCATGCAGGCGGTGGCGCTGAGCCCGATGGCCGGGCGCGCACGGGGAGTTCGCCGGCGTCGCGATGATCCGTGCCTATCACCGCGCGCGCGGCGATCTCGCCCGCAACGAGATCATCGTGCCGGAGGCCGCGCACGGCACCAACCCGGCCACCGCCACCATGTGCGGCTGCGTCGTGCGGGAGATCCCGGTGGATGCCGCAGGGGGACGTCGACCTCGAGGCGCTCAAGGCGGCGGTGGGCCCCAACACCGCCGGCATCATGCTCACCAACCCCTCGACGCTCGGGGTGTTCGAGCGGCGCATCGAGGAGGTCGCGCGCATCGTCCACGCAGGCCGGCGGCCTGCTGTACTACGACGGCGCCAACCTCAACGCGATTCTGGGCAAGGTGCGCCCCGGCGACATGGGCTTCGACGTCATCCACATGAACCTGCACAAGACCTTCTCCACGCCGCACGGCGGCGGCGGGCCGGGCGCCGGGGCGGTCGGGGTGGGCGCGCGGCTGCTGCCGTTTCTGCCGATTCCGATGGTGGGCCAGCGATGGCGAACGGCTACCGCTGGCTGACCGAGAAGGACCTGCCGCAGTCGATCGGCCGGCTGTCGGCGTTCATGGGCAACGCCGGGGTGCTGCTGCGCGCCTACATCTACATGCGCATGCTGGGCCGTGAGGGCATGAGCCAGGTGGGCGAGTACGCCACCCTCAACGCCAACTACCTGCTGGCGCGCTGCAGCGCGGCCGGCTTCGAGGCCGCCTACCCCACCCGCCGCGCCAGCCACGAGTTCATCATTACGCTCAAAGCGCAGGCGCGGGAGCTCGAGGTGACGGCCATGGACTTCGCCAAGCGCCTGCTCGACCACGGCTTCCATGCCCCGACGACCTATTTCCCGCTGCTGGTGCCCGAATGCCTGCTGATCGAGCCGACCGAGACCGAGAGGCAAGGACACACTGGACGCCTTCGTCGACGGCCATGGCACAGATCCAGCAGGAGGCCGAGCAAGAACCCGAGCGCGTGACGAGCGCACCGCATACCATGCCGGTGCGCCGCCTCGACGACGTCCGGGCGGCCAAGCAACTGGATCTCACATGGAAGCCGACGGCGCAGCCGTAGACCGTTACAAACCCCGCGGGTGTCACCCGCATCGTGCGCGCCTTCGGCTCGAGCATGCGCGGCCTGGCGCGGCGCCTTCCGCGACGAGGCCGCCTTCCGCCAGGAACTCGCGCTCGCGGTGCATCGTCATACCCTGGGGCTGTGGCTCGGGCACAGCGGGCGTCGAGCGGGCGCTGCTGGTCGGCCCCGGTGCTGCTGATCCTCATCGTCGAACTCTCAACAGCGCCATCGAGGCGACGGTCGACCGCATCGGGCTCGGAGCGGCACGTGCTCGCCGGTCTTGCCAAGGACATCGGCTCCGCGGCGGTACTCATGTCTTTCGTGCTGCTGGGCGTGGTGTGGCTGCTCGTGCTGCTCGGCCGCTACTAGGAAGTCCTCAACTGATGCGATTCTCACGTCAGACTGTGGTTGAGTCTGCGTCCTGTGCGCTGCCGCCCAGACAGCGCTGGCAGGTCCTGCGACCACCGCCGCGCCGGCGGTCGAATCCGGCAGCGGCGCTGCCGCAGCCCCTGCCGCCCAACGAGGCGCGTGGCCCCGCCGCCGCCGCAGGGCAGCAGTCGGCGCAGTGCCGCAGCAGGCCGCCGGCCGTCGAGGGCAACCCCGACTGGGCCGTGACGCTCGAGCGCATCGCCAGCAGCGTGGTGTCGATCGACGTCGACGCCACGCGCGCCTTCGACACCGAGTGGAACACCACCGCGCAGGCGACCGGCTTCGTGGTCGATGCCGAGCGCGGCCTGATCCTCACCAACCGCCACGTCGTCACCCCGGGGCCTGTGACCGCCGAGGCCACCTTCCTCAACCGCGAGGAGGTGCAGCTGTACCCGGTGTACCGCGACCCGGTGCACGACTTCGGCATCTATCGCTACGATCCGAAGAAGCTGCACTTCATCAGGCCCAAGGCGCTGCCGCTGTATCCGGAAGGCGCGCAGGTCGGGCGCGAGATCCGCGTGGTCGGCAACAACGCCGGCGAGCAGCTGTCGATCCTGGCCGGCACGCTGGCGCGCCTCGACCGCGATGCGCCCGAGTACGGCATCGCCAAGTACAACGACTTCAACACCTTCTACCTGCAGGCGGCCTCCGGCACCTCCGGCGGCTCCTCGGGCTCCCCGGTCATCGACATCCGCGGCCGCGTGGTGGCGCTGAATGCCGGCGGCGCCGAAGCGGCAACGCCTCGAGCTTCTACCTGCCGCTGGGCCGCGTGCAGCGCGCGCTGGAGCTGATCCAGCAGGGCAAGCCGGTGCCGCGCGGCACGATCTACACCGTCTTCAACTACACGCCGTACGATGAGCTCGAGCGCCTGGGGCTTGATGCCGCCACCGAGGCGGCCGTGCGCCGCGAGCATTGCCGAAGTTCACCGGCATGCTGGTGGTGACCGAGGTGCTGCCCGGCACCGCCGAGTGCAGGACGTGCTGCAGCCGGGGGACATCCTGCGTGAAGTTCAACGGCCACTACGTCACCCAGTTCGAGCCGCTCGAGGAGGTGCTCGACAACAGTGTCGGGCGGCAACGTCGAGGTCGAGCTCGAGCGCGGCGGCAAGCCGGTGTGCGCGCGCAAGCTGCCGGTCGGTGATCTGCATGCCATCACGCCCAGCTCGTACGCGGAGTTCGGCGAGGCGGTGGTGAACACGCTTTCCTACCAGCAGGCGCGCCACTTCAACGTGCCCGCGCGCGGGGTGTACGTCGCCAACCCCGGCTACGTGTTCGGCTCTGCGGGCATCCCGCGCGGGGCGGTCATCACTCACCCTGAACGGCAAGACGACCGACACGCTCGCGCGAGTTCGAGGCGGGCATCGCCCAGCTGGGCGACGGCGACCGCGCCAGCGTGCGCTTCATCACCATCGACGACCCCAACGGCAGCCAGCTGCGCAGCATCCGCATGGACCGGCTGTGGTTCCCGGCGCGCCACTGCGACCGCAACGACGCCACCGGGGTGTGGGATTGCAAGGACCTGGCGCCAGGCCCTGCCAGCAAGCCCACCGCGGTGAGCTCGACGCGGTTCCCGAACTACAAGGACCCGCGCATGAGTGCACTCGCGCCGTCCCTGGTCACGGTCACCTTCGACATGCCGTACTCGGTCTCGGGCATCACCGAGCGCAACTACCACGGCACCGGGCTGGTGGTGGATGCGCAGCGCGGCCTGGTGGTGGTGGACCGCAACACCGTGCCGGTCGCCGCCGGGGATGTCACCGTCACCTTCGCCGGCACCGTGCAGGTCCCGGGACGCGTGGTGTACGTGCACCCGCTGCACAACTTCGCGGTGGTCGCCTATGACCCGAAGCTCTTGGGCACCACGCCGGTGAAGTCCGCGCGCCTGTCCAGGCGCGAGCTGGTCGCCGGCGAGCGCGTCTGGGTGGTGGGCATGTCCGGTGACGGCCAGCTGCTTTCGCGCAGCACCGAGATCGCCAGCATCGACCCGCTCGAGCTGCCGCTGTCGCGCACCATGCGCTTCCGCGACAGCAACATCGAGGCGGCGCAGCTGGTGAACCCGCCGCTGGACTTCGACGGCGTGTTGAGCGATGCCTCCGGCGAGGTGCTGGGCACCTGGTCGAGCTTCGCCTACGAGAACGGACGCGAGATCGCGCAGGACAACCGCGGCGTGCCCATCGGTGTCATCGCCGACATGCTCGACCGGGTGCGCACCGGCCGGCCGCTGCATTCGCTCGAGGCCGAGCTCAGCGAGATCCCGCTGTCCGCGGCGCGCGAGCTCGGCCTTCCGGAGAGCTGGACGCAGCGCCTGTCGCAGCACGATCCCTCGCGCCGCCAGGTGCTGTCCATCGTGCGCCTGGTCGGGGGCTCCCCGGCGGCCGGGGTGCTGCTGCCCGGGGACCTCGTGCTGGCCATCGACGGCTCGGTCGTCACGCGCGTTCCGCGAGGTCGAGAAGGCTGCGGCCGACAAGCCACGCGTGCAGGTGACGCTGTGGCGCGGCCAGGGCGAGGTGACCCTGGAGGTGAGTACCGCCGAGCTGCCCGGCACGGATGTCGACCGCCTGATCATCTGGGCCGGAGCCACGCTGCAGGCACCGCACCGGGCGATGAGCCGCGCAGCGCGGCGCGGTGCCGGAGGGCGTGTACGTGGGCTACTTCGCCTACGGCTCACCGGCGACGCGCTACGGGCTGTACCCCGGAAGGCGCATCGTGGAAGTCGATGGCATACCCACGCCTGACCTGGACAGCTTCCTGAAGGTGGTGATCGGCCGGCCGGACCGTTCGTCGGTGCGCCTGAAGACCATCACCTGGAACAACGCGCCAGAGGTCATCACGCTCAAGCTCGACAGGCACTACTGGCCCACTTACGAACTGGACCGCTCCGCCGACGGCGCCTGGGTGAAGCGCTCGCTCGAGTAAGACCCCGCTGCGCACTGTTTTGATGCTGCCGGCGCGCTCGGCCGGCAGCATCCGGACCCGCGCCGGCCGAGACAGGTTATGCCCGCGACCCCGCGCGGCTGATGCTTTCACACAACACGCAGGAGCCGGCGCTGCCGGCTTGGTAGAATTCCTACTAACCATGGCACGTAATGTCAGAGCGACCCAGATAGAGATCGAGGCTGCCGTCGAGGCGCTGCGCGACGGTGAACTCGTGGCCTTCCCCACCGAGACCGTCTACGGCCTGGGCGCCAATGCGCAGAACCCGGCCGCCGTGCGCAAGATCTTCGAGGCCAAGGGTCGCCCGGCCAACCACCCGGTCATCGTCCACCTGGACAGCCCGCGCTACCTGCACCGCTGGGTGCGCGAGGTCCCGGAAGCGGCCAACCGCCTGGCCGAGAGCTTCTGGCCCGGTCCGCTCACCCTGGTGCTGCCGCGTGCCCCGCAGGTGCACGAGGTGATCACCGGCGGCCAGGACACCATTGCGATCCGCGTGCCCGCGCACCCGATGGCGCAGCAGCTGCTCACCGCCTTCGGCGGTGGCATCGCCGCCCCGTCCGCCAATCGCTACGGGCGCCTGTCGCCCACGCGGGCCGAGCACGTGCGCGAGGAGTTCGGTGACTCCGTGCGCGTGATCCTCGACGGCGGGGAGTGCCAGATCGGGCTTGAGTCGACCATCGTCTGCTTCGAGGGCGACCAGGTGCGCCTGCTGCGCCCCGGCAGCGTCACCGCCGCGCAGATCCGCGCGGTGGTCGGGGACCTGCTGATCGGCGCCGGCCTCGAGTCACCGCGCGTGCCCGGCGGCACCCCGACCCACTACGCACCGGCGACGCCGCTGACCATCGTGCCCGCCGGGGAGATCGATGCGCAGGCCGATGCCGCCTCCTCCGGGGGCCGGCGCGTGGCGGTGCTGGCGCAGCGCCTGCCGCTGCGCTCGCACCAGACCGTCACCTGGGTCAATGCCGGCAAGCGTCCGGAGAGCTACGCGCGCGACCTGTACAACAACCTGCGCACGCTCGACAAGGCCGGCTGCCAGCGCATCCTGGTGCAGAGCATCCCCGACGGGGAGCGCTGGGACGCGGTGCGCGACCGCCTGCTGCACGCAGCCAGCAGCATCGCCCAGAGCGACGACGGCACGGCGAGCCTCGCCGTCCTGCCGTAGTCGCCGGCTCAAGGTGCGTCGCCCGCGATTCATCGACCCGTTCCAGCCGGCTGAAGTGCGCCGCCTGGTGCGCGAGTTCGGCTCGCCGCTGCTGATCCTGGACTGCGAGCGCGTGCGCGTGCAGTACCGCAAGCTCAGGCGCGCGCTGCCCGGGGTCGATCTCACTACGCCTTGAAGCCTCTGCCGCACCCGGCGATGGTGCACACCATCATGGGCGAGGGCGGCAACCTGGACCTGGCCACCACCGGGGAGGTGCAGCTGGCGCAGCGCCTGGGGGTCGACCCCGCACGCTGCATCCACACGCACCCGATCAAGCGCCCGGAGGACATCGCCAACGCGCTTAAGTACGGCGTGCGTACCTTCGTGGCCGACAACCCCGATGAGCTGCTGAAGTTCTCGCGCCTCACCGACAAGGTCGAACTGCTGCTGCGCGTCTCGTTCCGCGCCGCCGGCGCGGTGGTGGACCTGTCGCGCAAGTTCGGCTGCGACCCGGAGGACCTGCTGGCGCTCGCGCGCCGCGCGGCGGACGCCGGGCTCACCGTGCGCGGCCTGTCCTTCCACGTCGGCTCGCAGGCCCCGGATGCGGCCATGCACGTGCAGGCGGTGCAGGAGTGCGCGAAGCTGATGGCTGCGGCACGGCGCGAGAAGCTCGGGGTGTTCGACACCCTGGACATCGGCGGCGGCTTCCCGATCCACTACACGCACGCGGTGCAGGACATCGGCCGCTTCTGCGCCCCGCTGCGCGCCGCGCTGGCGAAGCTGCCGCGCCGCATCCGCATCATCGCCGAGCCGGGCCGCTACATCGCAGGCCCTGCCATGATCGGGGTGGCGAGCGTCATGGGGCGCGCCCGGCGCGAGGGCCACTGGTGGTACTACCTGGACGATGGCCTGTACGGCTCCTACAGCGGGCAGCTGTTCGACCACGCGCGCTACCCGGTCGAGGCGCTGCGCGACTCCCCGGAGCGCTTCTCCGCGGTGCTGGCCGGCCCCACCTGCGACAGCATCGACGTGATCGCCGAGAACATCATGCTGCCGCTGCTGAAGAACGGTGACCTGCTGGTCGGGCGCTCCATGGGCGCCTACACCTGGGCGAGCGCCACCGACTTCAACTTCTTCCCGCGCGCCACGGTGGTGGCGGTCAACCTCGCCCCCGGGGACTCAGGCAGCGTGCTCACCTAGCCCATGGCAGCCACCGTGATAGACACGATCGTGTTCGACATCGGCTGGGTGCTGGTGCGCTTCAACTACCAGCCGATCATCGACCTGCTGCGCGCGCGTGGCTGCACGGTGGATGACCTGCACGCGGTGCTCGAGCGCGCCGCGCTCACCGACCACGAGTCCGGGCGGCTGCACGGCCACGGCCTGCTCGAGCGCCTGGCAGCCCTGGCCAGCGAGCCGGTGACGCACGAGGAACTGCACGCGCGGTGGGTCGGCATGTTCGAGCTGGACCCGCCGATGCTCGACCTCGCGCACCGCCTGAGCGAGCACCACAAGGTGTACCTGCTGTCCAATATCGGCGATCTGCACTGGGCGCACCTCTCGCGCGAGTACCGCTTCCACGCACTCGGCCACGGGGCGCTGCCGTCCTACCTGGCAGGGGCGATGAAGCCGCACGCGGACATCTATGTCGAGGCGGAGCGGCGCTTCGCGCTCAACCCGGCCGCGACGGTGTTCATCGATGACCGCGCCGACAACATCGAGGCCGCCCGCGCGCGTGGCTGGCAAGGCATCGTGCACAAGGACTTCGCAAGCACCCGGGCGGCACTGCGCGCGCTGGGAGTCACCTGCTAGCACCACTACCCCACGGAGCGCCCCGATGAACCCCATCCTCTCGGCAACCCTCCTGCTGGTGGCCTCGAACGTGTTCATGACGTTCGCCTGGTATGCGCACCTGAAGAACCTGCTGGACCGCCCCTGGTACCTGGCGGCGCTGGTGAGCTGGGGGATCGCGCTGTTCGAGTACCTGCTGCAGGTGCCGGCCAACCGCATCGGCTACACGCAGCTGTCGCTGCCACAGCTGAAGATCCTGCAGGAAGTCATCACCCTGAGCGTGTTCGTGCCGTTCGCGGTCTTCTACATGGGCAAGCCGCTGAAGCTCGATTACCTATGGGCCGGTTTGTGCCTGATGGGTGCGGTATTCTTTGTGTTCAGGTCACCGGGAACACAATGAAGAACGACGAATCCGCGGAGCCCCTGACAGTCATCCACCAGCAGGTGAACGCTGCGCGCGAGGGCCGCGAGCCGCGCGTCATTGCCCGCCTGTTCACCGGCTGGGCGGTGTTCGGCGAGCGCCAGTTCGTGCGTGGCTACGCGCTGCTGCTGCCTGACCCGGTGGTGCCGAACCTGAACGCGCTGGGCGCGCGCGAGCGCATCGCCTTCCTGTCGGACATGTCGCGCCTCGGGGACGCGCTGCTGAAGGTGACCGGCGCGGCACGGATCAACTATGCGATCTTCGGCAACCAGGACCCGGCGCTGCACGCGCACGTCATCCCGCGCTACCTGGATGAGCCGGAGCCGTACCGCACGCAGCACCCGTGGGCGTACAACTGGAATGCGGCGGAGGTCTTCGAGCGCACGCGCTGCCAGGACTTCGCCGACGCGGTGCTCAAGGAACTCACCCGCCTGGGGGTGACCAAGCCGATGCGCTACAGCCCGGGCGAGAACGCGGAATAAAAAAACCAGCGGGCCGCGCGCGCCCGCTGGTTCTTAGGATCGTCCCGCGAAGCGCTTACTGCTTCGGTGCGGGAGCCGGTGCGGCGGCGGCCGGGGCCGCCGGGGGCGACTTGAAGCTCATCAGCTCCACCGTGAAGATCAGCATCGAGCCGGGGGGGATCTGCGGGGTCGGGCTGTGCAGGTCATAGGCGAGGCTCGGCGGCACGAACAGCTCGTACTTGCCCCCGGCCTTCATCAGGCCCACGCCCTCGGACCAGCCGGGGATCACCCGGTTGAGCGGGAACTTCGCCGGCTCGCCACGCTTGTAGCTGCTGTCGAACTCGGTGCCATCCAGAAGCTTGCCGACGTAGTTGACGGTCACTTCATCGGTGGGCTTGGGGCTCGGGCCGGTTCCAGCGGTGATGATGCGGTACTGCAGGCCGCTGGCGGTGGTGACAACGCCGGGCTTCTTGGCGTTCTCGGCGAGGAACTTGGCGGCCGCCTGGTGGTTAGGCTCCGCCTTGGCTGCCATCGCGCCCTGCAGCAGCGTCTGGATGTTGATGCGGTCGGCATCGGTGATGGCGGCCTTGCCGGAGAGCGCATCGCGCACGCCCGCGGCCAGCTGCGTGCTGTTGACCGTCTCGGCGCCGACACCGCTGGCCTTGAGCTGGTCGCCCATCGAGACACCCAGGCTGTAGCTGGGTGAGCGCGCGCCCGCATCCGCCTTGGCGGTGCTTGCGGCGTGGGCCTTCTTGGCAGGCGCGGCGGCCGGCGCTGCGGTGGTATCGGGCTGCTGCGCGAGGGCGAGCGTGCTTGCGGCAAGGACCGCGGCCACCGCGGTGTTCACGAGGAATGCCGTCCGGCGGCGTGACGCGGGCAATGACATTGACTGACCCTTCAAGGGCTTGCGGGCCGTGTACGGCACGGCTGGGGAACCGCAGCGGGCGGCAGTTTCGCTGATCAGGCGCCGCGGTGCTGCACTTTTTGGGTTAAGAGCCCTTCAGGAGGGCAACTGCAGCTCGCCGCCGGCCTTCTGGGCGCGCTGGAAGGCCGCACGGGCCTTGATCCGGTCCAGAAAGCCGCGCACGGCAGGTCCCAGCGGGATCCCGGTGCGCAGGGCCGCCATCTGCACCGGGGTACTCATCTGGATGTCCGCCGCGCTGAAGTCGTTGCCGGCAAACCAGGGTTGGGCGGCGAGCGTGCTCTCCCAGAAGTCGAAATGGCGCTTCAGCTGCGGGTCAAGGTAGGTCGCCTGGACCGGGCGGGTGATCGCCTTCACCAGCGGGCGCATGAAGAAGGGCATCTGCGCGGTCGACATCAGCCCGAACACCAGCTTCATCACCAGCGGCGGCATCGCCGAGCCTTCCGCGTAGTGCAGCCAGTAGGTGTAGTTCAGCCGCGCCTGGGTGCCGGTGGGCGGGCACAGGTGGCCCTGGTCGTAGCTGCCCACCAGGTACTCCACGATCGCCCCGGACTCGGCAATGGTGTAGCCGGCATCGGTGATGACCGGTGACTTGCCCAGCGGGTGCACCGCCAGCAGCTGCGGCGGGGCGAGCTGGGTCCTGGGGTCGCGCGCGTAGTTGACGATGCGGTACTGGCAGCCGAGCTCCTCGAGCAGCCACAGGGTCGCCTGCGAACGGGATTTCTCCAGGTGGTGCAGCGTGATCAAGGGGGCTCCTCGAAGGTGGCGGCGGCGATGAATTCCTGCGCGCGCTTCAGTTGCTCCGCCTCCACGTAGATGCGCGACGGGGCTGCCTGCCCGAGCACGCCCGCATCGGAGGAGACGCGCGCGCCGATGCCGCTCGCGCCCAGCACCTCAGCCAGTGACTGTGCGCTGGGCAGGTCGGGCAGCGTGGTGAGCAGGCGCCAGGTCGGGTCGGACATCGCCAGTACAGTGCCCGAGCCCGGATGTTTCTACAATGAGGCATAGGTCGCCCGGCCACAGGAGTCGTGCTTGCTCAGCATCCGTGCCCTTTCCCGCAGCTTCCGCGAGGGCGCACGCGTGCACCGCGTGCTCGAGGATGCCGATGCGACCATCCTGGACGGCCAGGTCGTGGCGGTCACCGGGCGCAGCGGCTCGGGCAAGTCGACGCTGCTGAACCTGATCAGCGGCATCGATGCTGCCGAGTCAGGCTGCGTGTCGGTCGATGGCACCGAGGTCACAGCGCTCGCGGAACCGGCGCGCACGCTGTTCCGGCGCGCGCACATCGGCTTCGTCTACCAGTTCTTCAACCTGATCCCGACACTGGACGTGCTGGAGAACGTGCGCCTGGTGCTGGAGTTGAACGGGGTGCGCGGCGCGGCCGCCGACGAACGCAGCCGCGCTGCGCTTGCGGAACTGGGGCTCGCCGGTCGCGAGCACAGCGCTGTCGACCAGCTCTCCGGCGGCGAGCAGCAGCGCGTGGCGATCGCGCGTGCACTGGTGCACCGCCCGGCGCTGCTGCTGGCCGATGAGCCCACCGGCAACCTCGATGAGACCACTGCGCGCGAGGTGCTGCCGGCGCTGCTGCGTGGTGCGCGCACGCGCGGGGCGACGCTTGTGATCGTTACGCACGACCCGCAGGTGTCCGCGCTGGCGGACCGCGTGCTGGAACTGCGCGACGGGCGGCTGCACGAGCTGGTGGCGACCGTGGCCGCGGCGCGGTGACCGGCACGCTGCGCGCGGCCACCGTGCGTCACCTGCTGCGCCACCCCGCGCAGCTGGCGCTGGCGCTCATTGGGCTTACCCTGGGTGTGGGCACCATCGTCGCGGTCGACATCGCCACGGCCAGTGCGCAGCGCGCCTTCGAGCTGTCGCTGCAGGCGGTCAACGGCGCGGCCACCCACCAGTTCACCGCTGGCCCGGCGGGCATCGACGAGTCACTGTACGTGCAGTTGCGCCGCGCGGCCCCGCAGGGCGCGCATCTTGCGCCACTGGCCACAGGCTATGCGCTGCTGGCCGATCGCACGCTCGAGCTCATCGGCATCGACCCGCCCGCCAGTGCGGAACTTGGCGCCGGGACCGCCGGCCGCGCCACGGGACTTGGCGCGGGGACCGCCGGCCGCGCCACGGGACTTGGCGCGGGGACCGATCCGCGCGACTGGTTCACGCGTGACGGCGCGGTCGTGCTCAGCGCCGCCACCGCCGCGCAACTGAAGCTCGCGCCCGGGGCGTCCTTCGAGCTGGAGGTGGGTGGCGTGCGCCAGCGCGCGTTCCTGGCCGGCACGCTCGGGCAGGGCGCGGCGGGCCTGGACGGCATCGCGCTCACCGACATCGCCCAGGCGCAGGAGTGGCTCGGGACTCTCGGGCGCCTGACGCGCATCGACGCGCGCCTGCCGCCGGGGGCACCCGGGAGCGCAGCTCTCGCGCGCCTGCGCACGCTGCTGCCCGCGGACGTCGAGGTGCACGAGAGCCGCGCCGAGGCGCGCGAGACCTTCGCCATGACCGATGCGTTCATCACCAATCTCAAGGCGATGAGCCTGCTCGCACTGCTGGTGGGCACGTTCCTCATCTACGGCGCGGTGAGTTTCGCGGTGCTGCAGCGGCGCACACTGATCGGCGTGCTGCGCGCCCTCGGGGTGACCCGCGCGCAGGTGCTGCGGCTGATCCTGGGCGAGGCACTGCTGCTGGGCGTGGTGGGGGCCGCCTGCGGCTGCCTGCTCGGGGTCGCCATCGGCCACCTGCTGCTGCGACTTGTCTCGCAGACCATCAACGACCTGTACTTCGTGGTCGCGGTGACGAGCATCGCGGTGCCTGCGGCGACGCTTGTAAAGGCGGTCGCGGTCGGCATCGTCACCGCGCTGGCGGCGGCACTGATCCCCGCGCTCGAGGTGGCCGGCGCGGTGCCGCAGCTGGGGCTGCAGCGCTCGGTCATCGAGCGCAGGGCGCGTGCCATCGCCCGGCGCTTCGTGGTGGGCGGGGTGCTGTTCGCGCTGCTGGCCGCGCTGCTCATCGCGCTGTCCGGGCACAGCCTGCTGGCAGGCTTTGCCGCCTTGTTCCTGCTGCTGCTGGGCGTCGCGGCGGTGACACCGGCGGTGCTGCGCGTGCTGGGGCTCGCCGGCGCGCGGCTGTTCGCCCACCGCAGCGCGGTGGCACGGCTGGCTCTGCTGGATGTGGCAGGTTCCTTGAGCCGCACCGGTGTTGCGGTGGCAGCCTTGGGGATGGCGCTGACGGCGATGATCGGCGTGGCCGTCATGGTGGAGAGCTTCCGCGAGTCGCTGCGTGAGTGGCTGGTGCAGAGCATGCACGCGGATGTGTACATCAGTGCCCCGGGACCCTCGGGCAACATCGCGCGGCGGCTGGATCCGGCGGTGGTGCAGGCGCTGCTGGGGGTGCCCGGGGTACGTGCGCACAGCGAGGCGCGCCACGCGGTGGTCGGCTCGCCGCGCGGGCCGATCGAGCTGAACGCGCTGCGCCTGGTGCCCGGCAGCGATGGCGCATTCCGGCTCACCGAGGGCGATGCCGGCGTGGCCTGGCAGGGGTTCCATGCCGGGGCGATCCTGGTCTCGGAGCCCTTGAGCTGGCGCCTGGGGCTGCACCCGGGTGACACGCTGGCGCTGACCACGGCCGACGGCCCGCGCGGGTTTCGCGTGGCCGGGGTGTTCCGCGAGTACGGCAACGACCGCGGCGAGATCCTCATGGACCTGGATACCTACCGCGGCCACTGGCATGACAACGAGATCGGCGGCCTGGGCATCTACCTCGACAAGGCGGTGACCGCGGCCGCCGCGGTGCCGGCGCTGCGCCGCTCCGTCGCCGGCCGCCAGTCGCTGTTCATCCGCTCCAACGCCGACATCCGCGCACTGTCGATGAGCATCTTCGAGCGCACCTTCGTCATCACGCGGGTGCTGTACTGGCTGGCCGCAGGCGTCGCTGCGATCGGGCTGGTCAGTGCGCTGCTGGCCTGGGAACTCGAGCGCTCGCGGGCGCTGGCGCTGCTGCGCACGCTCGGCGTCACGCCCTGGGGTATTGCGCTGCTGGTCACCGCGCAGACGCTGTTCATGGGCGCGGTGGCCTTCCTCGCGGCGGTGCCGGCGGGACTGCTGACCGCGCTGGTGCTGACCCAGGTGATCAACCGCCGCGCCTTCGGCTGGCAGATCGACCTGCACCTGGCCGTGCCGCAGTTCACCAACGCGCTCGTGCTGGCGCTTGCCGCCGCGCTCGCCGCGGGCGCCTACCCCGCCTGGCGCAGCGCGCGGGCGCCGCTGGCACGCGGGCTGCGCGAGGAATAGTCATGCGGACCTGGCGCGCCTTCTTGCTGTGTGGCTGCATGCTCGCGTGCCGTGCGGTGGCCGCCCCGCCTGCGGACCCCGGTGGTGCACTGGGTGTTCCGGGCGGGGAGGGTTTTGCGCAGGCACTGGCGCCGCAGCGGTTCTTGTTCCCGCAGGACCACGGGCCACACGGGCAGTTCCGCCAGGAGTGGTGGTACTTCACCGGGCACCTGGCCGGCCCGGGCGCAGAGCGTTTCGGCTTCGAGCTGACCTTCTTCCGCTTCGCGCTTGCGCCGCCGCCCGCGCCGCGCACGCCGGGGCAGTCCGCCTGGCGTGCCCGCGAGATCTACATGGCCCACTTTGCCGTGACCGACATCGCAGGTCACCGCTTCGAGTTCTCGCAGAAGCTGTCGCGCGCCGCGCTCGGCCTGGCCGGTGCGCAGGCGGCGCCGCTGAAAGTGTGGATCGATGACTGGCTGCTCGAGGAGCGCCCGGCACCCGGGGGCGCGCCGCTGTGGCACCTGAGCGCGGCACAACCCGGCTACGCACTGCAGCTTGCGCTTGAGCCTGAGGGGGCGCCGGTGGCCAATGGCAACGCCGGCCTGTCCGTGAAGTCAGGGGAAGCGGGCAACGCGAGCTACTACTACTCGCAGCCCAGGATCAAGGTGCACGGCACGCTCACGCGCGCTGGCACCGCGCAGCAGGTTGCGGGGCTTGCCTGGTTCGACCACGAATGGGGCAGTGGTGCCCTGGGCACGCAGCAGTGCGGCTGGGACTGGTATGCGCTGCAGCTGGATGACGGCAGCACGCTCATGTTCTATGCCCTGCGCGACCGCGCCGGCACTCGCGACGCACACAGCGCAGGCACCTTCACCGACAGCGCAGGCGTGAGCCGTGCACTCACCAGCGAGGAGGTGGAGGTGACGCCCACCGGCGCGTGGGTCGCGGGCGATGGGGTGCGCTACCCCTCCGGCTGGCACATCCGCGTGCCGGCGCTGGCGCTGGAGCTCAACGCCGAGCCGGTGCTCGCCGACCAGGAGCTGCGCACCAGCCCGCGCTACTGGGAGGGCGCAGTGCAGGTCAAGGGCACGCGCGCCGGTGCGGCGGCCACCGGGCGCGGCTACGTGGAACTGGTCGGCTACGCAGGAACGCCGGTACGGCGGTGATACTGGCGCCCATGGCGGCGTTGCGGCGATGATGACCACCGGCCCTGGGGCTCGGACCTTTTTTCACCTACACAGAATGGAGAGGATCATGCGGCGCTCCCTCGTTGCGGCTGTCACCACGGCCCTGATTGCACTGCCCGTATTCGCAGCCCTGCCCAATGGCACCAAGGCGCCGGACTTCACCGCGCAGGCAGCCCTGGCGGGCAAGGACTTCACGTTCACCCTGTCCGAGGCCCTCAAGCAAGGACCGGTGGTGCTGTATTTCTTCCCGAAGGTGTTCACCTCCGGCTGCACCGCCGAGGCGCATGACTTTGCCGAGGCCACCGACAAGTTCAAGGCCCTGGGTGCCACGGTCATCGGCTTCTCGCACGACCCGATCGACAAGGTCACCGAGTTCTCGACCAAGGAATGCCGCGACAAGTTCGCGGTCGGCTCGGATGCCGACGGCAGCATCATGAAGAAGTACGACTCGGTGCTGCTGGGCCACACCAGCTATGCGGACCGCACCTCCTACGTCATCGCCCCGACCGGGCAGATCATCTACTCCTACACGGCCATGGATCCGGACAAGCACGTCGCGAACACCATGGCCGCCGTGCAGAAGTGGCACGACGAGCACGCCAAGGGCTGACCGGCGGCAGGCCGGGGGGCAGCGCGCCGCGGCCGCCGTCGTTCAGGCAAGGTCAGCCAGGGCTGCGGGGATGTCCCGGCGCAGCAGCAGGTTGCGCGCCTCCCACTGCTCCGCCGGCGGCAGCTCGGTGAGGAAGCTCACCTCAGCTGCGGCAAGCGTCGCGATCGGCACGCCGTCGCGGTAAAGCACGCGGTTGCCGATCAGCGAGGGCAGCCGTGCCCCGGGGGTGAGGATGCCGACCAGGTTCAGCGGGTCGGCGCCCGAGACCGCCACGTGATGGCCCTCCATCGGCTTGCGACGCGCCTCGCGCAACAGCGCGATCGCCTCGGGGGCTGCGTACTGCTCGCCGCTGAAACCGGCGATGAAGCGCCCGCCGCGGATCTCCCCGCGCGCCTCAAGTCGACGGCAGCACATCAGAAGATCGCGCCACGGGGGCAGCCACTGCGCCTCGCGCGCCAGCAGGCGCCAGAAGATCACGCCCCAGCGGCGCAGCAGCGTGCGCACCACGTGCTCGATGGTCTCCTCTGACAGCGCCCGCTCGGTCTCGGCCCCCGGTGCCGGCCTGGCGATGCGCGCCCAGCGCCCCGCCGCGTCCATGCCGAACAGCGCGATGCGGCGCCGGCGGCGCCCCGCCATGGCCGGCTTGCGGCGCTCGGAGGGCACCAGCAGGGCGCGCAGTCCCGCGAAGCTGTCGGAGTTGATGAACCCAAGGGCGACCAGTTCGGCCAGCGCATCCTCCGCCTGCGTGGGCAGCAGGCCGCTGCCGGCACTGATCTCGTCGAAGAACGAGGCGCCGTGGGTGCCCAGGTACTGCGCGGCGCGCTGCGCAGCTGCGGAGAGGTTCACAGGATCAAGCGTGCTGGTGAGGCTCGACCACAGCGCGCACGTTGCGCCGCGCGAGCAGCACGATCGGCGTGGTGCGCACCGGGGCGGCGCCACGCTCGGGGTCGGCGCGGCGCGGCGCCAGCCGCGTCCACACGTAGCGGCCCGCCAGGCACTGCTCGTCGAGCCAGGCCGGCTCGTACTCGGTGATGCGGTGGGGCAGGATCTCGGTCTCCCAGGCGCTCGCGGGGGCCTCGTAGCCTTCCAGCTGCGCAAGGATCGCCCCGACCGCATCCGGCCCCTCCATGCGCAGCGCCGGCACCACGCGCTGCCAGTCGAACAGGAAGCGCAGGAAGTCGCGCGCCTCGATCGGCTCGATCTCGGCGCGCAGGCGTTTGACGGTATAGCGGTGGATGCGCGCCAGCAGGCGCCGCTCGCACCACTCGCTCGCCGGCGCCGCATCGGCGCTGAACGCGCCGCGCATCGCAAAGCCTTCCGCCTGCAGCACCGCGAGCGCCGCATCGATGCGCGCGACATCAAGGCCGAGCGAGTCGGCGAGCGCACCCGGTGTGACCGGACCCAGGCCCTCGAGCCGCCCGCGCACCACCTCGACCAGGGCGCTGTCCGGTTCCATCGCCTGCACGGTGCCGGGGGCCACCACCTCCGGCGCATGGCTTGCCTGCGGGAACAGGGCGGTGAACATCGGCAGCCGCTCGGCGGTGATCCACAGGCGGATCGCGCCGTGCACGAACGGGGTGACGCGGCGCTGCGCGCGCAGTTGCTCCAGCAGGGCAAGCCAGCCGGGAACCTGCGCAGCCTCGGGGTGGGTGAGGTAGGTGAGCCACAGCAGCGCATCGTGCAAGCTCGTCGGCCGTGTCCGCATCCGGCCAGGCCTCCTCGCGCACGCGGCGGAT
The DNA here is from genome assembly GCA_963703025.1 of uncultured Pseudomonadota bacterium. Classification (GTDB taxonomy): domain Bacteria; phylum Pseudomonadota; class Gammaproteobacteria; order Steroidobacterales; family Steroidobacteraceae; genus 13-2-20CM-66-19. The sequence continues at coordinate 2,229,717 of OY969778.1, forward strand.
CGCCTCGGGGTCGAGCTGGCCGAGGTCGCTCGCGCTGTGCGGGTCGAGCCAGCGGCGGCTGATCACCGCCTGGGTGCGGCGCTCCTCGAGCGGCGCGTCGTCGAGGAAGGCATAGGGGCGCGCCGACAGCACCTCCAGCGCCAGCGGCGAGGGCTCGGTGAGTGTCGCGCGCGATGACCTCGATGGCGCCGGACTCAAGCGCGCGCAGCAGCGCGCTCGAAGCCGTCGACGTCCATCGCCTCCTCGAGGCAGTCGCGGATGGTCTGGCGCACCAGCGGGTGGTCGGGGATCTCCAGCTCGCCGGGCAGGTTCTCGGCGCAGGCGACCTGGTCGGGGAATACCGCGGTCAGCAGGTCCTCCGCGGCCATGCGCGCGCAGCGGCGCGGGCACCTTCTTGCCGCCGCGGAAGCGCGGCAGCGCCAGCGCGATGGTGGCGCTCCAGCGCCAGCGCACCGGGAACATCGGCGCAGCGCACAGCGCCTGCACCAGCAGCGGCCGCACGGTGTTGGAATGCAGGTAGCGCGCGACCTCGGCGAGCTCGAAGCTGTGCACGGTGGTGAGCGAGAGGATGATGCGTGTCTTCGGTCGCCGCCGCCTGCAGCTCGAAGTTGAAGGAGCGGCAGAAGCGCTTGCGCAGCGCCAGCCCCCAGGCGCGGTTGATGCGGCTGCCGAAGGGCGAGTGGATGACCAGCTGCATGCCGCCGGCTTCGTCGAAGAAGCGCTCGAAGATGATCGTGTGCTGCGTCGGCAGCGCGCCGAGCGCGGCGCGCGCGCGCGGCCAGGTAGCTCGACGAGCTGCACCGCGGCCGGCCCGATACAGGCCCGCATCGCCGATCAGCCAGGCCGTGGTCGCCTCGATGCCCGTGCGTCCAGGTGCGCTGCTCGATCTCCGCGCGCAGCCGCGACACGCTGGCGGACAGCTCGTCGCTGCGCCCGGGGGCCTCGCCGAGCCAGAACGGGATCGTGGGCGGCTGCGCCTGCGCGTCCTCCACGCGGACGCGGCCCTGCTCGACGCGCAGGATGCGGTAGGAGACGTTGCCGAGCTGGAACACGTCGCCCTGCAGGCTCTCGACCGCGAAGTCCTCGTTGACCGTGCCGACGAACTGCGCCTGCGGCTCGAGGATGACCTGGTAGTCGGCCGTTGTCGGGGATCGTGCCGCCGGAGGTGAGCGCGGTGAGGCGCGCTGCCGGCCGCGGCTCGCACCTCGTGGTTGACGGCGTCGTGGTAGATGAGCGCGCCGTGGCGGCCGCGCCGGGTCGTGAAGCCCTCCGCGAGCATGCGCACCACTTCCTCGAACTCCGCGCGCGCGAGCGCGCGGTAGGCGTAAGCGCGCCGCGCAGCAGCGCGAACAGCCCGTCCTCGTCCCAGTCGCGCGTGGCCACCTCGGCGACGATCTGCTGGGCGAGCACGTCGAGTGGCTTCTGCGGGCATCCTCAGGCGGTCGAGCTCGCCGCGGCGCACCGCGGTCGAACAGCGCGGCGCACTCGACCAGGTCGTCGCGCGACAGCGGGAACAGCCGGCCCTTGGGCGTGCCGCCGACCGAGTGCCCGGAGCGCCCGACGCGCTGCAGGAACGCGGCGATCGAGCGGGGCGAGCCGATCTGGCACACGAGGTCGACGTCGCCGATGTCGATGCCCAGCTCGAGCGAGGCGGTCGCCACCGAGCGCTTGCAGCTGCCCGCCTTCAGGCGCTGCTCGGCATCCAGCCGCGGCTCCTTCGCCATGCTGCCGTGGTGCGCGGTGACGTGCTCCTCGCCGAGGCGCTCGGACAGGTGGCGCGCGATGCGCTCGGCCTGGCGGCGCGTGTTGACGAACACCAGCGTCGTGCGGTGCTCGGCGACCAGCGCGGCGAGCCGGTCGTAGACCTGCGTCCACACCTCGCCCGGACATCACCGCCTCCAGCGGCGAGGCGGGGACTTCGAGCTGCAGGTCGCGCGCGCGCACGTGGCCGGCGTCGACGATGGTGCAGTCGGCCTGCGCCGTCGGGGTTCAGGTTGCGCGGTGCCGACCAGGAAGCGCGCGACATCCTCGATCGGCTTCTGCGTGGCCGACAGGCCGACGCGCGTGAGCTTGCGCCCGGCGAGCGCCTCCAGGCGCTCGAGCGCTCAAGGCCAGGTGCACGCCGCGCTTGCTGCCGGCCATCGCGTGGATCTCGTCGACGATCACCGTGCGCGTGGTCGACAGCATCTCGCGGCCGGACTCGGAGCCCAGCAGGATGTAGAGCGACTCGGGCGTCGTCACCACGATGTGCGGGGGCTGGCGGCGCATGCGCGCGCGTTCGCGCCTGCGGCGTGTCGCCGGTGCGCACGAAGGTGCGGATATCGACGTCGGGCAGCCCGAGCGCGCCGAGCTCCGCGCGGATGCCGGCGAGCGGTGCCTCGAGGTTGCGGCGGATGTCGTTGGAGAGGGCCTTGAGCGGCGAGACGTAGACGATGGTGGTCTCATCCGGCAGCGCCGCTGGCCGCGACTCCTTCGCGCACCAGCTCGTCGATGGCGGCGAGGAATGCGGCCAGCGTCTTGCCCGAGCCGGTCGGCGCGGCGATCAGCACGTGCCGCTTCGCGGCGATCGCCGGCCACGCCGCCGCCTGCGCCGGCGTCGGGCGTCGCGAACGTGCGGCCGAACCAGTTGGCGACCGCCGGGTGAAAGTCACTGGGCATGCGTGCATTGAAGCACACCGCTGACGCGGGCAGGAGCGCAGCCATAAGCTCGCCGGCGGGCGTACAGTAGCCGTGCCGGCGCTCCCCTGTATGAACGATTGCTGCAGGGCGCGGGCGGCGCTGAAGATGCGCTCAAGGGGGTGAATTTCCGTGGTGGTCGCCAAGAGCTTCTGTCGTTTCTGCCATGCCAACTGCGCGATCGAGGTCGAGATCATCGACGGTCGCGCGGTCGCGGTGCGTGGCGATGCCGCCGACCCGCTCTATGGTGGCTACACCTGCATGAAGGGCCGCGAACTGCCCGCGCAGACCTACCACCCGCAGCGGCTGCTCACCAGCCTCAAGCGCGATGTGACGGGGGCCTACGTGCCCATCTCAAGCGAGCAGGCGCTGGATGAGATCGCCGCGCGCCTGCGCGCGATCCGCGACGCGCACGGCGCGCGCGCGATCGCCACCTACTGCGGCACCTACGGCTTCATGAACTCCGCGGCACTGCCGGTCGCGGCCGGCTTCCACGCCGGCATCGGCAGCCCGAACCTCTACACCAGCATCACCATCGACCAGCCGGCCAAGGTGTACCTGTGGTCACGCGTGGGCGCCTGGCTGGGCGGCACGCAGGCGTTCTCGCAATCGGACGTGTCGATGTTGATCGGCAACAACCCGCTCACTTCGCACTACGCCTGGCAGGGCAGCGTGCCACCGTTCAGCCCGTCGCGGCGGCTGCGCGATGCCAAGGCGCGCGGCCTTAAGCTGATCTGCCTCGACCCGCGGCGCACGATGGTCGCGCAGCTCGCCGACATCCACCTGCAGGTGCGCCCCGGCGAGGACGCGACGCTGGTCGCCGCCATGCTGAAGGTGATCCTCGACGAGGGCCTGCACGACCGCGAATTCTGCGCCGCGCACGTCGAGGGCCTGGAGGCGCTGCGCGCCGGCCTCGAGGGATTCACCAGCGCCTACGCGGCGCACCGCGCCGACGTACCCGAGGCGGACCTGGTCGCCGCCGCGCGCCTATTCGCGCGCGGCCCGCGCGGGGTGGCCACCACTGGCACCGGAGCTGAGATGTCGCGTAACGGCGCACTCACCGAGCACCTGGTGATGGCGCTGAACTTCGTGTGCGGCCGCGTGTGCCGCGAGGGCGAGGTCGCCCCGTTCCCGCGGGTCCTGAGCGCGGCCACGCCACGCAAGGCGCAGGTGATGGCGCCCAAGCCCTTGTGGGGCGAGGGCTGCACGCCCTCGCGCATCCGCGGGCTCACGCAGATGGCCGGCTTCGAGATGCCGGTGGCCACCGCGGCCGACGAGATCCTGACACCCGGGGAGGGCCAGGTGCGCGCGCTCATCTGCGTGGGCGGCAACCCGATCGTCGCCTGGCCGAACCAGCAGAAGGTGGAGCGTGCGCTCACCAGCCTGGACCTGCTGGTGTGCATCGACATCAAGCAGTCGCAGACCGCGCAGCTGGCGGACTATGTCATCGCCCCGTGCGTGAGCCTGGAGCGTGACGACATCGCCACCGCGCCGGAGGTGTTCTACGAGGAGCCGTACGCGCGCTACACCGAGGCGGTGCTCAAGCCCGCCGGCGATGTCATCGACGAGTGGGAATTCTTCTGGGGGCTGGCGCGGCGCCTGGGCACCACCATCCCAACCGCCGGCGGGCTGCTGCCCATGGACGTGAAGCCGACCAAGTTCGAAGTGCTGCAGAAGATCACGCACGGCTGCCGCGTGCCGCTGGAGCGCGTGCGCGAGCAGACCCGCGAGGGCGGGCGCATCTTCGCGGAGGCACGCCTGCACGTGCAGCCGGCCGATGCCGGCGCGGACGCGCGCCTGCAGCTTGCCCCCGCACCGGTGCCCGGGCAGCTGCAGCAGTTGCGCGCCGAGGCGCTCGATGTCTGCGGCCGCGCGGTGGACCCGCAGTGGCCGGCGACGCACCTCCTGATCTGCCGGCGCACCCGGCAGTTCTTCAACTCCACCGGGCAGGACCTGGGGCCGCTGCGCGCCAAGGGCATCACCAACCATGCGCACCTGAACCCGGCGGACCTCCAGCGCCTGGGCGCGCGCGAGGATGACCTGCTGGAGATCTCCACCGCGCATGCGCACATTGTCGGCGTCGCCAAGGCGGCCGCGGACCTGAAGCCCGGGGTGATCTCGATGGCACACGCCTTCGGCGCCCGCGGCGAGGATGCCGCGGCGGTGCGCGCACATGGCGCCTCCACCAACCGCCTGGTGGACGACGAGTCCGACTACGATCCGATCACCGGTGCCTGCCGGCAGAGCGCCATCGCCGTGCGCGTGCGCGTGCTGCCCACCGCCGCGGGCGCCCGTTCCGCGTAAAGAGCGTAAAGTTGGCCGTCCCAGGGGTGGCAACTTCAAGGGTGGCACAGGATGTGGGACGAGGAAGAGGTCGAGGCCGCGTCGCGGCGCAGATTTGCCTGGCTCGCCGGCGGCCTCGGCAGCGCGGGCGTGCTGCTGGCCGCCTGGTACTGGTACTCGCACCGCGCAGCTCCTGCCGCCGAGCCTGCGCCCGCGGTAGCGGCGGCGCCCGCTGCCCAGGGCGAGCCGCAGATCTCGCACCCGATTCCCGGAGACGCCGCCGAGGCCACCGCATTGCCGGCGTTGAACGACAGCGACCAGCTGGCCCATGACTCGCTCGCCGGTGTGCTCGGCCGCGACCCGGTCGAGCAGTTCATCATCCCGCAGAGCATCATCCGACACGTGGTGGTGACGGTCGACAACCTCACGCGCAAGAAGGTTGCGGTCGATCTGCGCCCGGTGAAGCCCACCCCTGGCACGACCGCGGTGGCGACACAGGGCGAGACCATCACGCTAAGTCCGGAGAACTACGAGCGCTACGCGCCGCTGATGCACGTGGTCGCAGGCGCGGACCCCAAGGCGCTCGCGGTGGTGTACGAGCACCTCTACCCGCTGTTCCAGCAGTCGTACGAGGACCTGGGCTACCCGGGCAAGTACTTCAACGACCGCCTCGTGGAAGTGATCGACAACCTACTGCAGACCCCGGAGATCACGACACCGGTGACGCTGGTGCAGCCGAAGGTCTTCTACGAGTTCGCCGACCAGGACCTGGAGGGGCGACCGGCGGGGCAGAAGCTGCTGATCCGCATGGGACCTGCCAACGAGCGCACGCTCAAGGCGAAGCTGCGCGAGTTCCGCGCCGAGATCGTCAAGAAGCGGTGAGGGCGGGCGGTGACCTCCCCCCGGTGCGGTTTCCCGCTGGCCCTGGGGATGCTGCGCTGCGGCTGCCGGCGGGCTAGGTAATACACAACTAATCCACAGGACATCCACACCCGAAGCTGCGCTAGGCTCCCCTGACATGGCCATCCGCTTTCGCCGCCGCGTCCCCTACGCCAACGAGGTACTGGGGACTTACAGCTTCACCAGCCGCACGGTGCGGGTGCTGCGCACCGACGACGACCACATCCTGTGGACCTGCGACTGCGAGAAGTTCCGCCGTCAGTCTGACCAGCGCGAGCCATTGTGGTGCAAGCACATTGCCAAGGCTGCCGCCCGGCGCTCGCTCGAGCGCCTGACACGGCGCGTGGCGGTCACCCGCAACCCCGATCGCTAGGGGCCCCCGCCGCCCCTGCAACCCTCGCCTGAGCTTGGCGGCAAGCAGGTAAGGCATTGGTTCTAAAGCAGTTATCTGCCTGAAGTATTCCCGCCACAATTGCTGACCAGTTAACCCGAATGAGGACTTTGCGGCACCGCGGGGATCTTGTATCTTGGCCCTGCACCACTTTAGGAGACTGACAATGCGTTGGGAAATTCCGCAGGCGATCGAGATGCGTTTCGGCATGGAAATCACGATGTACATTGCCCGACGCTAGAACCCCTTCCCGGGCGTCCGGGCCCTCATGGCCCGGGCGCCGTGCGGGCTCCAGCCCCGATGTCTCGTGAAAATCAGGGTTCTGGGCTCAGCGGCCGGCGGCGGCTTCCCGCAGTGGAACTGCAACTGCCGTAATTGCTCAGGTCTGCGCAGCAATACGCTGCGCGCGCTGCCTCGCACCCAGTCATCGATCGCCGTCAGCGGCGCATCCTCAACTGCCTGGGCGCTGGTCAACGCCTCCCCCGACATCCTCGCGCAGTTGAAGGCTAGTCCCGTGCTGCAGCCGGCGCGTGCGCCACGCGATACCGCCATCGCCGCGGTCGTGTTGGTGGATGGCCAGATCGATCACACCACCGGCCTGTTCATGCTGCGCGAATCCCAGCGTGCCCTGAAGGTGTGGTGCACGGACAATGTGCACGCGGACCTCACCCGCGGCAATCCGATCTTCTCGGTGCTGGGTCACTTCTGTGGCATCGAGCACCATGCGCTGCGCATCGATGGCAGCAGCTTCGCGGTCGCAGGCGTGGAGGGCATCCAGTGGCGCGCGGTGGCGGTGGCCAGCAAGCCTGCGCCTTTTTCCCCGCACCGCTCGCAGCCGCAGCCGGGTGACAATATCGCCCTGGTGCTGCGCGACGAGTCAAATGGGCGCAGCCTCGTGTACGCACCGGGCTTAGGCTCGATGGAGCCGGCGGTGTGGCACGAGATGCAGCGCGCCGACTGCGTGTTGGTGGATGGGACCTTCTGGAGCGACGAGGAGATGATCGGCATGGGACTGTCCGCCAAGCGCGCCCGTGACATGGGCCACCTGCCCCAGTCGGCGCGGGCGGCATGCTCGAGTGGCTGGCAAGGCTTCCCGCAGCCACGCGCAAGATCCTCATCCACGTGAACAACACCAACCCCATCCTCGATGAGGACTCACCCGAGCGCGCCACCGTGCAGCGGCTGGGGATCGAGGTCGCGCACGACGGCATGGAGATCGAGCCATGAGCGGCGCGCCCTGGAGCGCGCAGGAGTTCGAGGCGCAGCTGCGCGAGCGCGGCCGCGCCTACCACATCCACCACCCCTTCAACGTGATGCTCAACACCGGTAAGGCGAGCGCTGAGCAGATCCGCGGCTGGGTGGCGAACCGCTTCTACTACCAGATCAACATCCCGGTGAAGGATGCGGCGATCCTGGCCAACTGCGACGACCGCGAGGTGCGGCGCAACTGGGTGCAGCGCATCCTCGACCACGACGGCTACGGCGAGGACCCGGGCGGCATCGATTCCTGGCTGCGCCTGGGTGAGGCGGTGGGACTGACGCGCGCGGCCGTGGAGAGCCTGTCGCAGGTGCGCCCAGGGGTACGCTTCGCGGTGGACGCCTACGTCAACTTCGCGCGGCGCGCGCCCTGGCCGGAAAGCGTGTGCGCCTCGCTCACAGAGCTGTTCGCCCCGGAGATCCACAAGCAGCGCCTGGCGAGCTGGCCCGAGCACTACCCGTGGATCGACCCGGCGGGACTTAAGTACTTCCAAAGCCGCGTCAGTCTGGCGCGCCGTGACGTCGAGTTCGGGCTCGCCGCCACCCTGGCGCGCTTTCGCAGCCGTGCCGAGCAGGAGCGCGCGCTTGCGATCCTGCAGTTCAAGCTCGACGTGCTGTGGCAGATGAACGATGCGCTGGCGCAGGCCTACGGGGTGAGCCCATGAGCGCCGTGCCCGCCAGTGCGGTCCCCGCGCTGGGCCACGGGCTGCGGCTGCAGTGGGAACCGGCCCAGGATGCGCACGTGCTGCTGTTCCCGGAAGGGCAGGTCAAGCTCAACGGCAGCGCCGGGCCAGATCATGATCCGCTGCGATGGCAAGCGCAGCGTGGCGCAGATCGTGGCGGACCTCGAGGCGCACCTACGGCGCCAGCGGCCTGGCGCCCGATGTCGAGGCCTTCATGGCGCTGGCGCGTGCAGAAGCGCTGGCTGGAGTGGCGCGAGTGAGCGCGCTGCCGCTACCGGCGCCGACTCCCGGGCCACCGCTGTGGCTGCTGCTGGAGCTGACCTACCGCTGCCCGCTGCACTGCGTGTTCTGCTACAACCCCACCGACTTCGCCAGCACCGGAGCTGAGCTTGCGACCGCGGACTGGCTGCGGGTGCTGCGCGAGGCGCGCGCGCTGGGCGCGGTGCAGCTGGGGCTGTCGGGCGGGGAGCCGCTGGCGCGCGATGACCTGGAGGTGCATCGTCGCCGAGGCGCACCAGCTCGGGCTTCTACATCAACCTGATCACCTCCGGGATCGGCCTCACCGAGGCGCGCATCGGCGCGCTCAAGCAGGCCGGCCTCGACCACATCCAGCTGTCCTTCCAGGACAGCACGCCGCGAGATGAACGACTTCCTCTCCAGCACGCGCACCTTCGAGCTCAAGGCGAAGGTGGCGCAGCTGATCCGCAAGCACGACTACCCCATGGTGCTGAACGTGGTGCTGCACCGGCACAACATCGACCACGTCGGGGAGATCCTGGCGATGGCCGAGCGCATGGGGGCGCAGTACGTGGAGCTTGCCAACACGCAGTACTACGGCTGGGCGTGGCTGAACCGCGACGAGCTGCTGCCCAGCCGCGCGCAGCTGCAGCGCGCGGAAAGCGTGACGCGCGAGTTTCGCGAGCGCGTCGGCAACCGCATGCAGGTCTACTTCGTGGTGCCTGACTACTTCGAGGTGCGCCCCAAGGCCTGCATGAACGGCTTGGGATCGTTGTTCCTGGCGGTGGCACCGGATGGCATCGCCATGCCCTGCCATGCCGCGCGCATGCTGCCGGGCCTTGAGCTGCCGAGCGTGCGCAGCTCCTCGGTGCGCGAGATCTGGTACGACTCGCAGGCCTTCAACCGCTTCCGCGGCCAGGGCTGGATGAAGGAGCCGTGCGTGAGCTGCCCGGAGCGCGACAAGGACTTCGGTGGCTGCCGCTGCCAGGCATTCCTGCTCACCGGGGATGCCGCCAACGCCGACCCGGTGTGCGACAAGTCCCCGCACCACCACCTGGTGACACAGGCGGTCGCGCGCGCGGAGCAGGCGGTGGCTGCGGCCGCAGGCGCAGCGCACGGGCTCAAGTTCCGCGACCACCGCATCTCCATCCCGGTGGTCACCGCGCCGGCCGGCGGCCAGCAGGGGCGCTGAGGATGGCGGTGCGCGAGGTACTGAAGATGGGCGCGCCGCTGCTGCGCCAGGTGGCATCCCCGGTGCTGCACTTTGATGCTGTGCTGCGCGATCTGATCGCCGACATGGACGAGACGATGCGTGCCCTGCATGGCGCGGGCATCGCCGCCCCGCAGATCGGCGTGGATGCGCGCGTGGTGATCTTCGAGCTCAAGGAGAACCCGCGCTACCCGCACATCGCCCCCGTGCCGTACACGGTGCTGGTCAACCCGCGGCTCACGGTGCTCGCGCACGAGCAGGACGAGGGCTGGGAGGGGTGCCTGTCGGTGCCGGGCATGCGCGGGCTGGTGCCGCGCTTCCGGCGCCTGCGCTACCAGGGCTTCGATGCACACGGCACGCCCATCGACCGCAGCGTCGAGGGCTTCCACGCACGCGTGGTTCAGCACGAGGTCGACCACCTGGATGGGATACTCTTCCCGCAACGCGTGCAGGACCTGCGCAACTTCGGCTTCGAGGACGCGCTCGCCGCACAACTGACACCGATGCCCGACTGAGGAGAAACCGCATGAACCAGCGCGCCACCGGATCATTCGACGTCAAGGTCGTGCCGCAGAAGCCGGACACGCAGATTGCGCGCGCGGCCAGCCTGTCGCGGCTGACCATCGACAAGCGCTTCCATGGTGACTTCGAGGGAACCAGCAAGGGTGAGATGCTTGCCCTGCAGACCGAGGTGAAGGGCTCGGCCGGCTACGTGGCGCTCGAGCGCGTCACCGGCAAGCTGGCCGGCAAGCAGGGCAGCTTCGTGCTGCAGCACAGTGCCACGATGCACAAGGGCGAGGCGGACTCGAAGATCACCGTGGTGCCCGACTCGGCCACCGGCGAGCTCGCGGGACTTTCCGGGCGCATGGTCATCACCGTCGCCGAGGACGGGGCCCACAACTACGAGTTCGAGTTCAAGCTCGAGCCGCGCCGCTAGCGGCGCGGCCGTGGTTAGGGGGAGCGCTCGCGCGTCCCCGGTGTCTCGCGGCTTGCGCGCACGTCACGCGTGAGGCGGATCGCAGTCTCCACGCCCTGGTAGTAGCCGGGGACCTCGCCGCACTCCTGGTATCCAAGGCTTGCATAGAACGCGCGCGCCGCGGCATTGCCGGCGCGCAGCTCGAGCCCGATCTTGAAGGTGCCGGCGGTGAGCGCGGTGCCCTCCAGCCAGGTCACCAGCGCACGCGCGATCCCCTGGCGGCGGTACTCGGGGGCGACGGCGAGCAGGTTCAGGTGGGCGCTCTCGTCGGCGTAGCGCATGATCGCAAAGCCTGCCACCTGGCGGATGCCGCGTGCGGTGAGCACCACGCTGTCCGCGTCGCGCATGTGCCAGCCGATGCGCACCTCGCCCCAGGCGGGCTTCAGCCCGGCCTCGACGAATTGCTGCGACATGGCGGCCAGCCGTGGCGCATCGGCAGAACGGGCGGGCTCGAGTCGGTACTCTTCCACGCAAGCAAGGATAGCGCGGCGGATGCGGCGCTGCAGCGGTTCAGGCGAGGGTGTGGAACACCTTCTGCACGTCCTCGTCCTGCTCAAGCTTGTCGATGACGGTGAGCACCTCGGTGGCCTGGGCCTCGGGCAGCTCGCTCGGCACCGTGCAGATGTACTCGTGCTCGGCCGAGATCGGGGTGATGCCGCGGGCCTCCAGCGCCTCCTGCAGGTGCCCGAAGTCGGCGAACGCGCCGCGGATGACCAGCTGCGGCTCGCCCTTTTCCCCGGTGCTCTCACCCATCTCGTCCAGGCCGTGGTCCATCAGGTACAGCTCGAGGTCGTCCTGGTTGATGCCCTCGGGGCTTAGGCGAAATACGCCCATCTTGCGGAACAGGAAGCTCACGCTGCCGTGGGTGGCGAGGTTGCCGCCGCCCTTGGTGAGGATGTTGCGCACCCCGGCCACGGTGCGCGTGGGGTTGTCGGTGGCGGTCTCCACCAGCAGCGCCACGCCGTGCGGCGCGTAGCCTTCGTAGATCACCTCATGGTAGTTGGCCGCATCGCGCCCGCTGGCGCGCTTGATGGCCGCGTCCACCTTGTCCATAGGCATGTTGATGGCGCGCGCGTTCTGGATCGTGCGCCGCAGCATCGGGTTGGAGGCAGGGTCCGTGCCGCCGCCGGACTTGATGGCGATGGCGATGTCCTTGGAGATGCGGGCGAACTGCTTCGCCATGCGGTTCCACCGCGCGAACATCGTGTGCTTGCGGACTTCGAAGATGCGACCCATGGCGCGCATGGTGCCCGAAGGCCACAGGCGGTGCCAGCGGCGTGCAGGCGGCGGGGGAGGGCAGGCACGCGGCGCGCGCGGGACGCGCGCCGCGTGCCGGTCAGGCGATCTGTGCGTGCAGGATGCGCAGGCGGCGGCGCTGCAGCGACAGCCCGCGCTCGATGTCGCGCAGCTTGCTTTGCAGGTCGACGCTGTCCCACTGCTCGAGCACGGCGCGCTTCTTGTCGCCGAGCCACTGTTCCTTCACCTTCGCCCAGTCGGCAACCGCGGCGAGGAAGCTTTCGTATTCGTGGGCCAGGCGTGCACGCAGCGGCTCCGCCACTTCGGGGGCCGCCGCCAGGCGCGCCTGCGCGCGCGTGAACTGCATCGCCAGCAGCGCGCGCTGGATCTGGAAGCTCGGGGTGCGCTTCAGGCGGCGCGTAAGGCCGACGTAGGACAGCGCGCCAATGAACCACTTGGTCGGATCCCACTGCCACCAGCGCACGCCGTTGCGGTAGTCGTGGGCGAAGATGTGGTGGAAGTTGTGGTAACCCTCGCCGTAGGTGAGCACGGCCAGCACCGGGTTGTCGCGCGCCGAGTTCTCCTCGGTGTAGGGGCGGCTGCCCCACATGTGCGCCAGTGAGTTGATGAAGAAGGTGACGTGGTGGCTCCACACCAGCCGTGCGACACCGGCCAGCAGCATCATGCCCAGCAGGTCGTGGAAGATCAGCCCCAGCAGCAGCGGCAGGCCGAAGTTGGCCAGCAGCAGCAGTGCCAGGTAGTGCTTGTGCTGGAAGGCCAGCATCGGGTCGCGCTTGAGGTCCGGGATGTTGCTGAAGTCGCTGCGGCCGCTGGGGTATTCGCGCAGCATCCAGCCGATGTGCGAGAACCAGAAGCCACGGCGCGCGGAGTACGGATCATCGTGCTCGTCGTCCACGTGCAGGTGGTGCGTACGGTGGCCGCTGCACCAGGCGAAGGCGCTGTTCTGCAGTGCCATGGTGCCGAACACCAGCAGGAACAGTCGCACGCTCCAGTGCGCCTCGTAGGTCTTGTGCGCCCACAGGCGATGGTAGCCGGCGGTGATCCCCAGGCCGTTCAGGAAGGTGAAGATCACCGCCACCACCCAGTCGGCGGTGGTGAACCCGTACGTCAGGCCGTACCAGGGAACCACGGTCACGGCCAGGCCCAAGGTGATCGCGAACATCAGGGCGTTCGTGACGTTCAGGGGCGGCAGGGGCTCTGAATGCGCGTTTGCGGGCATGTACTACCACGGGATAGTGGAGAGGGCGCCGTAACTTATCATGCCGGAGCAGCGCGAGTGGGACTTGCGTCTTTTTTGAGTATGCTTGGCTTTGAAGTCTGCTCCAGGGAGTCGTAAGCCTATGATCCGCGTCCCAACTTTGGCTGGCGGGGCACCCGTCCTGCTCGCCGGCCTGGCCTGCGCCCTGGCCTGGGCGCCCGCCCATGCCGCGCGTGCCTACGTGTCCAACGAGGACGACGGCTCGGTGAGCGTGGTGGACACGCAGCGCCTGGAGGTGGTGGCCACGATTCCCGTGGGCAAGCGCCCCCGCGGCATGGTCCTCAGCCGCGACGGCAAGCGGCTGTACGTGGTGGTCAGCGGGCTGACCAAGTGCCCCCCGGCCTTCTCCGACGAACAGTGCGCCAAGCTGCCGCGCGACCCCAAGGCCGACGGCATCGTCATCGTGGACACCGCCGGCCAGCGGGTCTCGCGCGTGCTCAAGGGTGTGACCGACCCGGAGCGCGTGGAGCTCAGCCGCGACGAGCGCACCTTGTACGTGACCGATGAGGACGCCGCGCGCCTGAGCGTGATCGACGTCGCGCGCGGGAAAGTCGTGGCCAACATCCCGGTCGGGCACGAGCCTGAGGGGGTACGTCTGTCCCCCAACGGGCAGTGGCTCCTGGTCACGAGCGAGTCGGAAAACAACGTCGCCATCATCGACGCGGCGAGCCACAAGGTGCTGCACACGGTGCTGGTCGGCAACCGCCCGCGTGACATTGCCTTTTCCGCCGACAGTTCAACCGCGTACGTGACCGGCGAGGCCGATGCCTCGGTGTACCGCATCGCCCTGCCCGATGGCGCCCCGGCGACCCAGGTCGTGCAGATGCGCAAGGACGCCCGTCCCATGGGCATCGTCATGGACGTGCCGCGCGAGCGCTTCTACGTGAGCACCGGACGCGGCGGTACCCTGGCCGCCATCGCCGTCACGGACAACAAGTTGATCAAGGAGGTCCCGGTGGGCGCACGTCCCTGGGGCGTGGCGCTCACGCCGGACGGACGCCGCCTGGTCACCGCCAACGGCTCCTCGGGGGATGTCAGCGTGGTGGACACCGACACGCTGGCCGTCGTGGGCAAGGTGAGCGTGGGCAAGGGCCCGTGGGGCGTGGTCGCCGGGCCGTAGGTCCATGCGTGCGCCACGCCGCGTGCTACCGTTGCCGCCAATTTTTCTTCCCCGGAGGCCGCTTAAGTGATCGAAGTTCGCCTATCGAAGTTTGTCCTGTTGCTCAGCGTTGCCCTGGCGGGCGTCGCAGTCGCCCAGGTGCCGGTCATCCCCGATGAGGTCAACAAGGTCGCGCGCAACTACATCACCCGAGCCGCGCTCGAGGCACCGATCCGCTTCCTGTCCTCGGACCTGCTCGAGGGCCGCGGACCTGCCACGCGCGCGGACCAGCTGGCGCGGCTGTACCTGCAGACCCAGCTGGAGGGCATGGGCTACCAGCCGGCATTTGCAGGCGGCGCCTGGCAGCAGCCCCTCGACATCGTGGGCCTGAAGTCGCAGTTCCCCGCCGCCTGGAGCTTCCAGGGCAAGAGCGGCGGCATGGACCTCGCCTGGAGCCAGGACTACATCGCCGCGAGCGGCCAGCAGGAGCCGGCCGTCGCGTTCGAGAACGCCGAGCTGGTGTTCGTCGGCTATGGCATCCAGGCGCCCGAGTTCCAGTGGGACGACTTCAAGGGCGTGGACGTCAAGGGCAAGATCCTCGTGGTCATGAACAACGACCCGGACTGGGACCCGAACCTGTTCGCCGGCAAGCGCCGCCTCTATTACGGCCGCTGGGACTATAAGTACGAGACCGCTGCGCACCTGGGGGCAGCGGGGGTCATCATCATCCACACCACCGCCTCCGCCGGTTATCCCTGGCAGGTCGTGCAGAGTTCCTGGGGCGGGGAGCAGTTCGAGCTGCCCGCCGCCGGCGAGCCGCGCCTGAAGGTCAGGGCCTGGGCGACCGAGGATGCGGTGCGGCGGTTGCTGAAGGCCGGCGGGCAGGACCTCGACAAGCTGGTGGCCGCGGCGCACTCGCGTGCGTTCAAGCCGGTTGCGCTCGCACTGCACACCTCGCTGAGCTACACGAACACGATCTCGCGCGTGCAGACGGCCAACGTCGGCGGCATCCTGCCGGGCAACGACCCGAAGCTTGCCGCGCAGGTGGTGATCCTGAGCGCGCACCACGACCACTTCGGCATCGGCGCGCCCGATGCCAGCGGCGACCGCATCTACCACGGGGCGCAGGACAATGCCTCCGGCTGTGCCCAGGTGCTGGCGATCGCGCGCGCGTTCTCGCGGCTGCACGAGCGGCCGCGCCGCTCGGTGATTGCACTGTTCGTTGCCGGCGAGGAGCGCGGCCTGCTCGGCTCGAAGTACTACGCGCAGCACCCCTCGGTGCCCGCAGGCCTGATCGCCGCCGACATCAACATCGACGGCGGCAACATCTTCGGGCGCACCCGGGACGCGACGCTCATCAGCATGGGCAAGTCCTCGCTGGACCAGGTGGCCGAGACCATCACCAGGTCCCAGGGCCGCACGCTGCAGGGCGACCAGTTCCCTGACCGCGGCTCGTACTACCGCTCGGACCAGTTCTCGTTCGCCAAGATCGGCGTGCCGGCGCTGTTTTTCTCCGACGGCACGGACTTCATTGGCCAGCCCGCCGGCTGGGGCCGCAAGCAGATCGAGGAATGGGAGCTGAAGAAGTACCACCAGCCCGGGGACAAGCTCGAGGCCAGCTGGAACTTCGACGGCATGGTCGAGGACGCACAGCTGGACATGCTCTCGGCGTGGGTCATCGCCCAGGCCGATGCCATGCCGACCTGGAAGCCCGGCGATGAGTTCGAGGCCGCGCGTGCGCGCGCCATCGCCGCCCTGCCGAGCACTCACTAGCACCTCCATGGAGTCCTTGCGTGTTTGAAAACCTCGAGCTCATCAGCGCCGATGCCATCCTGGGCCTCATGGCGGCCTTCCGCGCGGATGCGGACCCGCGCAAGGTAGACCTCGGCGTCGGGGTATTCCGCGACGACCAGGGCAACACCCCGGTGCTCGCCTGCGTGCGCGAGGCGGAGCGCGCGCTCATCGCCGAGCAGACGACCAAGACCTACGTCGGTCCCACCGGCAACGCGGGCTTCAACCAGGAGATGGAGCAGCTGGTGTTCGGCGCCGGCCACGCCGCGCTCAAGGACGGCCGGGTGCGCACCGTGCAGGCCCCAGGTGGCTGCGGCGCGCTGCGCCTGGGAGCGGAGCTGATCCGCGCGGCCGCCGCGGATGCGGTGGTGCACGTAAGCACGCCCACGTGGGCCAACCACGTGCCGCTGCTGGCCGGCAGCGGTCTTAAGCTCGAGCGCTATCCGTACTTCGATCCTGCGACCGGCGGTGTGCAGTTCGGAGCGATGATGGCGACCCTCGAGCGCCTGCCGCCGCGCGCGGTGGTACTGCTGCACGCCTCGTGTCACAACCCCACCGGCGCCGACCTGTCGCAGGATGAGTGGCGCGCTGTGCTCGAGCTGGTGAAGCGCCGCTCGCTGCTGCCGTTCATCGACATGGCCTACCAGGGGCTGGGTGAGGGCGCAGCGGCAGATGCGTTCGCGATCCGGCTGTTCGCCGCCGAGCTGCCGGAACTGGTGTGTGCGGTGTCGTGCTCGAAGAACTTCGGCCTGTACCGCGAGCGTACCGGCTCGCTGCACGTCATCAACGCGGGCAAGCAGGCCGGGGACGCATCCTTGAGCCAGCTGGTGCGCCTGGCGCGCGGCATGTGGTCGATGCCCCCGGACCACGGCGCGGAGATCGTGCGGCGCATCCTGTCCACCGCTGCGCTGCGCGAGCCGTGGGCGGCGCAGCTCGAGGGCATGCGCCAGCGCATCACCGCGTTGCGCCATGAGCTGGTGCGCCAGCTGCGCGCCCACTGCCCGCAGCGCGACTTCAGCTTCATCGCCAGCCAGCGCGGCATGTTCTCGTTCTTCGGCATCAGTACCGAGCAGGTGCGCCGGATGCGCGCCGAGCACCACATCTACATGACCGACGACAGCCGCATCAACATCGCAGGCCTGCGCGCTGAGAACCTCGAGTACGTGGCGCGCTCGACCGCGCAGGTGCTGAGCCACGGGTGATCATCCGGTAATGGTTCCCTCCCCGGGGCCGGTGGCAGGCAGATGCGAGTGGACCGTGAGCCGTCCCGAGCCGTCCCGGTGGCCAGCGGTGCGCGCGGCTCGCCGCCTGAGGTTTTCTGTGCCTTCCTGAGACTGTGGCTCGGGTCTTTCGGCGGGCGGACCTCCCTGCAGTGGCCGCCGCGGCATGGGGCGAGCCGCCGCTAGCCGCCCTCGGGCACCACGATGCGGTGGGTGGACTTCACCTCTTCCATGACGAAATAGGTGTGGGTCTGTCTGCACGCCGCGCACCGAGGCGATGCGGTCGCCGAGGAAGCGGCGGTAGCTCTCCATGTCCGTCACGCGCACCTTCAAGCAGGTAGTCAAAGCCGCCGGCGACCATGTGGCACTCCATGACTTCGTCGTGCGCGAGCATCACCTGCTTGAAGCGCTCGAAGGCATCCGGTGTGGTGCGGTCGAGCGAGACCTCGACGTATGCGAGCAGGCCCAGGCCCAGCCGCCCGGGGTTCAGGCGCGCGAAAGTAACCCTCGATGTAGCCGGCCGCCTCCAGGCGCCGCACGCGCTCGAGCGTGGGGGTCACCGTCAGGTGCACTTCGCGGGCGAGCTGCGAGACCGGCGTGCGCCCGTCCTGCTGCAGGCGGGCCAGCAGTCCGCGGTCGATGCGGTCGAGCGGGCGAGCCGGTGACGTGCTCGAGGCTGCGGGTGCCGGGGTTTTCGGGCTCATGGCAGTCGAATCGACTATTAATGACCCTAAAACGTAAAATTAATCTCTGGATTCAAGATTAGCATGAGCGTAATCAACTAGAAACGTCGGGCGAGACGATGGCAGCAGCGGAATCGGAGTTAAGTGCAGCTGGCGGGGCTGCCCTGGCAGGGCTGCGCGAGGCCGTGCGCGCGGCAACCCTGCGCCCGGAAGCCGCGGCGCGCGCCCAGATCGTGGCCGACCTGTCTGCCGTGATGCCCGCGCTTGGTGCCGCCAGTGTCCAGGCCGCGCGCTGGGTCGAGATCGGCGCGTGCGGATAAGCGTGCGCGGCCGCTGGTGGAGCAGATGCTCGAGCAGTTCCCGCTCGACAGCGCCCAGGGCAAGGCGCTCATGGGTCTGGCCGAGGCGCTGCTGCGCACCCCGGATCCCAAGCGCGCGGACCAGCTGATCGCCGAGCGCCTGGCGACCATGCGCCAGAGCGCGCTGCCCGCAGGACATGGCGGTGCTGCTGCGCACCGGCTTCGTGCTGCTGGGGGCCGCCGGGCGGCTGCTGCCCAACGTGACCGCGGAGCTCTCCGGCGAGTTCACCGCGGCGAACCTCACCGCCCCGCTGGTGGCGCCGATCGTGCGCGCCGCACTGCGCCAGTCGATGCAGGTCATGGCGCACGCATTCATCGTCGGGGAGTCGATCGAGCACCGCGCTGGCGCGCGGGCGCACCGAACCGAACCTTGCGCTGTGTTCCTTCGACGTGCTGGGCGAGGGCGCGCGCACCGCCAGTGATGCCCAGCGCTACCTCGACTCCTACGCGCACGCGATCGAGGTGCTCGCGCAGCCAGCCGCGCGGGGACACGCATGCGCGCTCGGGCATCTCGGTGAAGCTCTCGGCGCTGGAGCCGCGCTACTCGCTGCTGCAGGGCGCGCGCGTGGCGCAGCAGCTCGATTCCACGCATGCTGCACCCTGGCGCGCGCGCGCAGCGCGCGCCGGCATCGGCTTCACCATCGATGCCGAGGAAGCCGACCGCCTGGACCTGTCGCTGGAGATCTTGGAGGCACTGGCGCGCGATGCGACGACGCGCGAGTGGGACGGGCTTGGGCTTGCCGTGCAGGCCTATGGGCGCCGCGCGCCGCGGCTGCTGGAGTGGGTGGCAGGCCTGGCCCGCGACAGCGGACGGCACATGAGCGTGCGCCTGGTGAAGGGGGCCTACTGGGACAGCGAGATCAAGCGTGCCCAGGAGCGCGGCCTGGCGAGCTTCCCGGTCTACACCTCCAAGGCGGCCACCGATGCCAGCTACCTGCAGTGCGCTGCAGCATCCTGTTCGCAGCGCGCGACGTGCATCTACCCGCAGTTCGCCACCCACAACGCTTTCACGGTCGCCGCCGTGCTGGCGCTGGCGCCGCCGCATGCGCGCTACGAGTTCCAGCGCCTGCACGGCATGGGCGAGGCACTCTATGCCGCCGCGCGCGCGGAGGTGCCGGAGCTGCCGCCGGTGCGCGTGTACGCACCGGTGGGCACGCACGAGGACCTGCTGCCGTACCTGGTGCGCCGCCTGCTGGAGAATGGCGCCAACAGTTCCTTCGTTCATCAGTTCCTCAACCCCGATTTACCAGTGGAGCAGGTCGTGCGTGATCCCATCGCTTCCTTGAAGGACGAGGCCGTGGCCCAGGCCGACGGCCTGCCGCCGGCGGTGCACATCCGCGAGCCGCGTGCTCTGTACGGCGCCGAGCGTGCCAACTCGGCTGGGCGAGGACTTCGGCGACCCGGCGGCGCTGGCAGCCCTGGAGGCGCAGGTGCGCGCCTGCGGCGCCGACAAGTACGTCGGCGGCCCGATCATCGACGGGGCAGACGCCACGCGATGCTGAGCGTGCCGGTCGATTCCCCGGCCGACACGCGCATCGTGGTGGGACTCACCCGCGATGCGACGCGCCGCGGAGATCCGCCAGGCGCTGGCTTCCGCTGCGGCGGCGCAGCCGGCCTGGGATGCAACGCCTGCGGCCGCGCGCGCCGCGTGCCTGGACCGTGCGGCAGATGCGCTGGAGGCGCGCCGCGGGCAGTTCCTGGGCCTGCTGGTGCGCGAGGCGGGCAAGACCCTGCCCGATGCGGTCGCGGAATTGCGCGAGGCGGTGGACTTCTGCCGCTACTACGGCGCGCGCGCCCGCGAGCTGTTTGCGGAGCCCGCAGCGAGCTCGAAGGCCCGACCGGTGAGCGCAACACCCTGTCCCTGCACGGCCGCGGCGTGTTCGTGTGCATCAGTCCCTGGAATTTCCCGCTGGCGATCTTCACGGGCCAGATCACCGCGGCATTGGTCGCCGGCAACTCGGTGGTGGCCAAGCCCGCCCCGGCAACCGCCGCTGGTGGCGCACGCCGCCACGAAGCTTGCTGCACGACGCCGGCATCCCCGCCGAGGTGCTGCAGCTCACGCCCGCCGACGGGCCGGCGTTCGCGGCGGTGGCATTCACGCATCCGGCGCTGGCCGGGGTTGCCTTCACCGGCTCGACGGCCACCGCGGCGACCATCAACCGCGCCCTGGCCAGCGCGCGACGGGGCCATCGTGCCGCTGATCGCCGAGACCGGCGGCGTGAATGCGATGGTGGTGGATGCGACGGCGTTGCCCGAGCAGGTGGTCGATGATGCGGTCACCTCCGCCTTCACCAGCGCCGGGCAGCGCTGCTCGGCGCTGCGGGTGCTCTACCTGCAGGAGGAGATCGCCGACCGCGATCATCGAGATGCTCATCGGCGCGATGCGCTGCATCGTCATCGGCGACCCGGCGCAGCTGGCAACCGATGTGGGCCCGGTGATCGGCGCCGCCGCACAGGAGCGCCTGCGTGCGCACGCGGAGCGCATGCGCCGCGAGGCCAGGCTGCTGTACGCGTGCGAGGTGCCGGCGGGGCTTGAGCACGGGCTACTTCTTTGCGCCGCAGCTGTTCGAGCTGCAGAGCCTCGACCAGCTCAAGACCGAGGAGTTCGGGCCGATCCTGCACGTGGCGCGCTACCGCAGCGGGGAGCTGCCGCAAGGTGCTGGACGCGATCCGCCGCACCGGCTTCGGGCTCACCCTGGGGGTGCATAGCCGCCTGGAGAGCGTGGCGCAGCACGTGTTCCGCGAACTTGCCCGTGGGCAACACCTACGTCAACCGCAACATGATCGGTGCGGTGGTGGGCGTGCAGCCCTTCGGGGGCCAGGGTCTCTCGGGCACCGGGCCCAAGGCCGGCGGGCCGCACTACCTGCTGCGCTTCGCGACCGAGCGCTCGCTGAGCATCAACACCGCCGCGATCGGCGGCAATATCGAGCTGCTGTCCTAGGCGGCGCCCGCGCGCCTGCCCCTCAGGAGGCGCGCAGCTGGCTGATGAGGGCGCCCAGTGAGGCAAGCGGCGCGGAGCAGGTGCTGCCGCGGCACACGTAGCCAAGCGTGCTGCCCGCGCGCGCGGGCTTGTCCAGTGCCGGGGGCAGGATGCCGCAATCCGCGCCGAGCGCCAGCACCATGCGCCTTGGCGCATACAGTCGCGCGAGCTCGCGGGCCCACAGTTGCGCGGCCTCCTGCTCACCGCGGATCAGCACGATCTGCGGCGGGTGCAGCAACTCCTCGAGCGCGGTGAGCAGGGTCGCGTGTCCCTGGGGATGCTGTGACAGCGCAGGCCACGCGGCGGCCAGCACGCGCTCGGCCGCGGCCAGGTAGCGCGGCTCGGCGAGCAGGTGCCCGAGGCGCAGCAGGACGCAGGCGGCAACGCCATTGCCCGCCGGGATCGCCTCGTCGCTGAAGGGCTTGAGGCGATGGATCAGAGCCTCGTGGTCGTCCGAGGTGAAGTAGAAGCCGCCGCCGGTCTTGTCCTCGAAGTGTGCCATGACGACTTCGGCGAGCTGTTGCGCGAAGGCGATCTCGTCAGTCCGCACGCGCACCTGCTGCAGCTCCAGCAGCGCATCGACCAGGTACACGTAGTCATCGAGGTAGGCGTTCAGGTGCGCCTTGCCGGACATGTAGGTCGCAAGCAGCCGCCCGTCGCGCCACAGCGTGCCGCGGATGAACTCCAGTGCGCGGCTCGCCGAGTCGGCGAGGTCCTGGCGCCCCAGCGCCCGCGCGGCGATGGCCATGCCGCGGATCATCAGCGCATTCCACGAGGTCACGATCTTCTCGTCACGCCCCGGGCGCACCCGCATGGCACGCAGTGCACGCAGCTTCGCGCGCGCCGCGGCAAGCCAGCCCTCGAGCTGTTGCGCGCTGGCACCCAGCTGCGCGGCGAGGGCTGCCGGGTCGCGCGCGGTGTACAGGTGCCAGCGGCCCTCGAAGTTCGCTGGCTCGTCCATCCCGTAGTAGGCGGCGAAGGCCGCCAGCTCCTGCGCGGTGAGCGCAGCGCGCACTTGCTCGCGGTCGAACACGTAGTACGTGCCTTCGTGCCCTTCCGAATCCGCGTCGAGGCTTGAGTAGTAGCCGCCCTGCGCCGACTGCATCTCGCGCAGCACCCAGTCGGCGGTGGCCAGCGCGATGCGCGCGAACTCGGCGTCGCCGGTGGCCAGCGCCGCCTGCGCGTAGAGCCCCAGCAGCGCGGCGTTGTCGTAGAGCATCTTCTCGAAGTGCGGGATGGTCCAGGACGCATCCACCGAGTAGCGGCAGAAGCCCCCGTCCAGCTGGTCGTTGATGCCGCCCTCGGCCATGCGCCGCAGCGTAAGCGTCGCCATGTACAGGGCATGCAGGTCCGGCTGCGCTGTGCCGGCGCTGGCGTGCCAGTCGCGCAGCAGGCGCACGATCACCTGCGGCTGCGGGAACTTCGGGGCACCGCCGAAGCCACCGTCGCGCGGGTCGAACACGCGCTCGACCTGCTGCCGCATCAGCGTGAGCGGTGCTGGCGTGAAGTCCACGGCGGCCGCCGCAGCTGCGTCCAGCTCGGCGAAGGCCTGCATCAGGGCCGCGTTCTGTGCTGCAAGCTCGGTGGCGTGGTCTTGGTAGTATTCGGCCACCCGCAGCAGCAGGTCCTTGAACGCCGGCAGGCCGTGGCGGGCCTCCTTCGGGAAGTAGGTGCCGCCGAAGAATGGCCGTTGGTCCTGCGGCGAGAGCATCATGGTCAGCGGCCAGCCGCCGCCGCGCTGGGTGAGCATCTGCTGGGCAATCTGGTAGATGCGGTCTATGTCCGGCCGCTCCTCGCGATCGACCTTGATGTTGACGAACAGGTCGTTGAGGATCTTGGCGGTAGCCTCGTCCTCGAAGCTTTCTTGCTCAAGGACCGAGCACCAGTGACAGGCGTAGTAGCCTATGCTCAGGTGGATGGGCTTGTTCTCGCGCCGCGCCCGCGCGAAGGCCTCCTCGCCCCACGGGTACCACTGGACCGGGTTATGGGCGTGCTTGAGCAGGTAGGGGCTGGTCTGGGTCGCCAGGTGATTGGTGTACCGCGGCGAGCCATCCTCATTGCGGTGCGTGATCTGCATGCGCGAATTGTATACTTCGCGCGCACACCCGCCGCGGATCGCCACGCTTGAACCCCAGCGCCTCCCCTGAAACAAATGCCGCCGATTTGCCGGTGCTGCGCCTGAAGCGCGGCGAGGAGCGCCGGCTTGCCGACGGCCACATGTGGGTGTTCAGCAACGAGATCGACACGCAGGCCACCCCGCTCAGCGGCTTCAAGTCTGGCGCGCTCGCGCAGCTGCGCTCGCACCGCGACGCCTTCATGGCCTACCTGTACGTCAACCCGCACGCGCTGATCTGCGCTCGCATCATGTCGCGCTCGGCCGCCCAGCCGGTGACTGCCGCATTGCTCGAGGAGCGCCTGGCAGGGGCGCTGGCGCTGCGCGAGCGGCTGTACGCGGCGCCGTACTACCGCTGGGTGTTCGGGGAGTCCGACCAGCTGCCAGGATTGGTGCTGGACCGCTATGGCGAGGTGGTCGTGGGCCAGATCGCCACCGCCGGCATGGAGGCTCTGAAGGATGAGATCACCGCGGCGGTGCGCCGCGTGGCAAACCCCGCCACGCTGTTCTGGAAGAACGACTCCGGCGCGCGCGACCTCGAGGGCCTGCCCAAGAGCGCCGCGGCAGGCTTCGGCGAGGTCCCCGAGGCGCTCGAGGTGCGCGAAGGATCCCTCGCCTTCAAGGTGCCGCTGCTGGCGGGCCAGAAGACCGGCTGGTTCTACGACCAGACCGCCAACCGTGCGCGCCTTGCGCGTTATGTGACACCAGGGGCGCGGGTGCTGGATGTCTGTTCCTACGCGGGCGGCTGGGCGGTGACGGCGCTGCGCCAGGGCGCCGGCCACGTGCGCTGCGTGGATTCATCGCAGGCCGCGCTCGAGTGCGCGCAGGCCAACGCGCAGGCCAATGGCGTGCAGCTCGAGGCCACGCGCGACGATGCCTTCGATGCCATGCGCGCGCTCGCCGCGCAGGGCGAGCGCTATGACATCGTGATCCTGGACCCGCCGGCATTCATCAAGCGCAAGAAGGACATCCCGCAGGGACAGGCCGCCTACCGCAAGCTCAACCAGCTGGCGCTGGGCCTGTTGGGCGACGAGGGGCTGCTGGTGTCGTGTTCGTGCTCCTACCACCTCGCGGCCGGGGAGCTGGAGGCTGCGATCCAGGGCGCCGCGCGCCATAGCGGGCGATTCGTGCAGATCCTGGAGGCGGGCGGGCAGTCGCCGGACCATCCGGTGCATCCGGCCATCCCCGAAACAAGGTACCTGAAGGCCTTCTTCTGCCGCGTGACACGCGAGGTCGGCTAAACTTCGCGCCTCATGCTTACCTACCCCGGCTTCAATCCTATTGCCTTCGAGCTCGGACCCGTCAAGGTCCACTGGTACGGCATCATGTACCTGCTCGGCTTCGCCGGCGCCTGGTGGCTGGCGCGGCGTCGCGCCGCCAAGCCCGGCTCGACCTGGACGCCGAACGATGTCGATGACCTGATCTTCTTCGACATGCTCGGGGTGATCCTGGGCGGGCGCATCGGCTACGTGCTGTTCTATGGCCTGAAGTTCTGGGCAGGTGACCCGCTGTACCCGCTGAAGATCTGGGAGGGCGGCATGTCCTTCCACGGCGGCATGCTCGGGGTCATCGTCGCGATGTCGCTGTTCGCCTATCGCCGCCGCCGCAACATGGTCGACGTCTACGACTTCACCGCGCCGCTGCCGGCGCTGGGGCTGTTCTTCGGGCGCATCGGCAACTTCATCAACGGCGAACTGTGGGGCAAGGTGACCACGGTGCCGTGGGGCTTCAGGTTGGGCAACGGCGAGGTGCGCCACGCCTCGCAGCTGTACGAGGCCGGCCTCGAGGGGCTGCTGCTGTTCTGCGTGCTGTGGTGGTTCACCATGCGGCCGCGGCCGCGCTGGGCGCCCTCGGGGGTGTTCATGCTCATCTACGGCCTGTCACGCTTCCTGGTCGAGTTCGTGCGCGTGCCCGACGAGCACATCGGCTACCTTGCCGGGGGCTGGCTGACCGAGGGCCAGCTGCTGTCCGTGCCGATGATCCTGTTCGGCATCGGCGCGCTCATCTACGCGTACCGCACCCGCGTGCCCTCGGGCAACTACAGCAGCGCCGCATGAAGCAGTACCTGGACCTGCTGCGCATGGTGCGCACCGAGGGGGTGCGCAAGAGCGACCGCACCGGCACCGGCACGGTCTCGCTGTTCGCCCCGCAGCTGCGCTTTGACCTGGCGCGCGGGTTCCCCCTGGTGACCACCAAGAAGATCCACCTGCGCTCGGTGCTGTACGAACTGCTGTGGATGCTGCGCGGGGAGACCAACGTCGCCTGGCTGCACGAGCACGGCGTCACCATCTGGGACGAGTGGGCGGATGCGAGCGGCGAGCTCGGCCCGGTGTACGGCAAGCAGTGGCGTTACTGGCCCAAGGGCGATGGCACCACCATCGACCAGATCGCGCAGGCGGTCGAGCTTGTGAAGAAGACCCCGGACTCGCGCCGCATCATGGTCAGCGCCTGGAACGTGGCGCAGCTGCACAGCATGAGCCTCATGCCCTGCCACGCGTTCTTCCAGCTGTACGTGGCCGCCGGCCGGCTGTCCTGCCAGCTGTACCAGCGCAGTGCCGACATCTTCCTGGGTGTGCCCTTCAACATCGCCAGCTACGCGCTGCTCACGCACATGTTTGCCCAGCAGTGCGACCTTGAGCCCGGTGAGTTCGTCTGGACCGGCGGCGACACCCATCTCTACGTGAACCATTTTGCGCAGGCCGATGAGCAGCTGGCGCGCACGCCATACCCGTTGCCGCAACTGCGCATCCTGCGCCGCCCGGCGACGATCTTTGACTACAAGTACGAGGATTTCGAGTTCGTGAACTACCAGCATCATGCGGCGATTTCGGCACCGGTGGCAGTATGAAGGGTCCAGTTGAGCGACGCGGTGGGTCGCCGCTGATCGAGGTGCGCAACTCGCGCGTGCACGGCCTGGGCGTGTTCGCCCTGCGCCGCATCCGCAAGGGCACGCGCGTCATCGAGTACCTCGGCGAGCGCATCTCGCACAAGGAGGCCGACCGGCGCTACGAGACGAAGAAGGCGAACGACAACCACACCTTCCTGTTCATCGTCGACTCGCGCACGGTGATCGATGCCGGCGTGCAAGGCAACGCGGCGCGCTTCATCAACCATACCTGCGCGCCCAACTGCGAGTCGTGCACCCAGAACCGACGCGTCTTCATCGAGGCGATCCGCACGATCGAGCCGGGCGAGGAACTCGCCTACGACTACCAGATCGAGTGGGACGAGACCGATCCGCCCAACATCGACAAGATCTTTGCCTGCCACTGCGGCGCCCCCAAGTGCCGCGGCACCATGCTGTGGCCGGGTCCGGAGGATCGCCCGAAGAAGGGCGCCAGGAAGAAGGCGAAAAAGAAGGTCGCCAAGAAGAAAGGCAAGCAGGGAAAGTCGAAGAAGAAGTCCTCGCCACGGCGCGCCGCGCGCCGCTGAGCGTTCAGGCAGCACGAGCCGCAGCCCGCCGATGAACCAAACGCGACGCCTCAGCGTCTCCGCCGTGGTGGCGGCCACCGGGATCGTCTACGGCGACATCGGCACGAGCCCGCTGTACACGCTGGAGACCGCGCTCGGCGCGGCGGGCACGTTCAACCGCGAGGCGGTAATGGGGGTGCTGTCGCTGATCTTCTGGAGCCTGACGATCTCGGTGACCATCAAGTACATCGTCATCATCATGCAGGCTGACAACGAGGGCGAGGGCGGCATCCTCGCGCTGTTCGCGCTGGCGCAGCGACGCCTGATCACCGGCAGCCGCTGGGCGCGGATCGCCGTCGCTCTTGCCCTGGCCGGCACCGCGTTCTTCTTCTGCGACGCGCTCATCACCCCTGCGATCTCGGTGCTCGGTGCGGTCGAGGGACTCGAGGTGCTGGACCCCACCTTCAAGAACAAGGTGATCCCGGTGACGATCGGGGTGATCACGGTGCTGTTTGCCTACCAGCGGCGCGGCACCGCGAGCGTCGCCAAGCTGTTCGGGCCGATCATGGTGCTGTGGTTCGCCGTCATATTGGCGATCGGCCTGCTGCCGATACTGCGCCATCCGCAGATACTCGAGGCGCTCAATCCGCTGGCGGGGCTGACGCTGCTGTTCCACCGGCCGGCGGTGGCGCTGGCGATCATCGGTGCGGTGTTCCTGGCGATCACCGGCGGCGAGGCGCTGTACGCGGACATGGGCCACTTCGGCAAGCGCCCGGTGCGCATCGCCTGGTTCGCGATGGTGGCCCCGGCGCTGGTGGTGAACTACTTCGGGCAAGGCGCGCTGCTGCTGGAAGTCGGCCACCCGGTCGAGCACCCGTTCTTCCACCTGGTCCCCGCGCCGCTGTTGCCCTGGCTGGTGGTGCTGGCGACCACGGCCGCCGTCATCGCCTCGCAGGCGGTGATCTCGGGCGCCTTCTCGATGGCGCGCCAGGCGGTGCACCTTGATCTGCTGCCACGCCTGCGCGTGCTGCAGACCTCGGCACAGGAGCAGGGCCAGATCTACGTGCCCATCGTCAACTGGCTGGTGTTCCCGGCGGTGATCCTGTTCGTGGTGGGCTTTGGCTCCTCGGATGCACTCGGCGGCGCCTACGGCGCCGCGGTCGTGGGCACCATGGTGGTCACCACCGTGCTGGGCGCCTTCGTGGCGGCGACGCAGTGGAACTGGCCGCTGTGGCGCGTGGTCGGGCTGTTTGGCCTGCTGCTGGTGACCGACAGCGCCTTCGTGGCCGGCAACCTCACCAAGGTTCCCAACGGCGGCTGGATCCCGCTCACCCTCGGCGCGGCGCTGTGTGTCATCTTCTTCACCTGGCGCAACGGGCGGCTGGAGCTGCGCGCGGCGCTGTCGAAGATGGCCGTGCCGCGCTCGGAGCTGGCCAAGCTGGTTGCCGGCGTGCACCGCGTGCCCGGTACCGGGGTATTCCTGGCAAGCAACGCCAAGCCTTGTGCCCTCGGCGCTGATCCGCAACATCGAGCACAACGGCGTCGTGCACCAGCGCGTCATCATCCTGAACGTCGAGATCGCCGACACGCCGCGCCAGGACCCGGTCAGGCGCCTGCGCATCGAGGAGCCGGTGCCCAGCGTGCATTACATCACCGCGCGCTTCGGCTTCATGGAGACCCCGGACGTCGCCGAGGCGCTCAAGGCCTGCCGCGCGCGCGGCCTGCGGGTGTTCACCGAGGACAGTTCCTTCTTCGTCGGCCGCCACGTGGTGCGCGCGCGGCCGCTGCCGGGCCTGCGCGGCGTGCAGCGCCGGCTGTTCGCGCGCATGCAGCAGTACAGCACCCAGGCTGCGGAGTTCTTCCGCATGCCGTTCCGCGACGTGGTGATCCTCAATACCGCCGTGGAGATCTGAGGGCCGTGAGCACCCCGGCGCCGGTGGTCTCGCTGATCGTGGCGATGGCGCAGAACGGGGTCATCGGCCGCGACAACGCGCTGCCGTGGCACCTGCGCCAGGACCTCAAGCGCTTCAAGGCCAGCACCCTCGGCAAGCCGATCCTCATGGGGCGCAAGACCTTCGAGTCGATCGGCCGGCCGCTGCCCGGGCGCACCAACATCGTGCTCACGCGCGACCCGACACTGGAGTGCGCCGGGGGTCATCGCCGTGCGCACGGTCGATGAAGCGCTCACGCGCGGCCAGCGGCAACCCCGAGCTGGTGGTGATCGGCGGGGCGCGAGGTCTACCGCCTGGTCATGCCGTTCGCGCGGCGCATGTACCTCACCAACGTGCATGCGGACGTGCCGGGGCGATACCTACTTCCCCGAGTTCGACCCCACCCAGTGGGCCGACGTCGACTGCGACACGCACCCGGCGGATGAGAACAACGACTACGCCGTGACCTTCGTCACCATGGAGCGGCGCACGGAACCCGCAGGTTCCGCGCCAGCACTGAAGGGCTCTTCAGGGCAGCGGCGGCAGCTGCGCCTGGATCAGCGCCCGCGCCCGCGCCTCGTCGAAAGCCTCCCCGGCGCCGCCGTCGAGCTCGCCGAGGATGCGCGCCTGGATCTGCCCGCGGTGCAGCGCCTGCGCATAGGGGATCTCCGGGTGGAACATCACCATCGAGTAGCGCGGGATGAAGCGGCCGGGGTAGCGGCGCTCGAGGCTCAGCGCGATCGCCCGCCGCCGCAGGAAGCCCGCGTCGCGCACCGCCTCGCGCATCTCCAGGTAGTTCTCCAGCGCCATCTGCGCGATGGCCTGGCTGTTGGCGCGGCGCGCGGCCTCGAACTGGGCGAACACCGCGGCGAAGTCAGCACCGCCCTCCAGCAGCGCGTCCAGCACCAGGCAGTCCTCGAAGGCCGCGTTCATGCCCTGGCCGTGGAAGGGCACGATGGCGTGGGCGGCATCCCCGAGCAGCAGGACCTGGCCCGCGACGTGCCAGGGCGCGGCGTGCACGCTGACGAGCCTCCCCTGGGGGTGGGCGGCAAACTCGCCGGTGAGCTGTGGCATGAGCGGCACGACGTCGGGGAACTCGCGGGCGAAGAATGCGCTCACCGCCGCTGCATCCGCCAGCGCCTCGAAGCTGTTGGGCCCGTGGCGCGCCAGGAACAGCGTCGCGGTGAAGCTCGCATCGGTGTTGGGCAGCGCGATCAGCATGAAGCCACCGCGCGGCCATATGTGCAGGGCGTGGCGCTCGAGCGCCGGCTGCCCGGCGCGCGCCGGTATCGAAAGCTCCTTGTAGTCGTGGTCGAGCCAGTCCTCGCGCGCACTCAACAGCGAGGCGGCGGCGAGCGCGCCGCGCACCACCGAGCCTGCCCCATCCGTGGCCACCGTGGGGGCGAGGGGCACGGCCATCTCCAGCCCGCTTTCGAGGTTGCGCAGGCGCAGCCGGTCAGCGGCCGGCTCGACCCCGAGGCAGGCGTGGCTGAAGTGCACGGCCACCCCCGCGTGGCGCGCGGCGGCATCGATCAGCACGCGGTTCAGCTCGGCGCGCCCGACCGACCAGATGATCTCCTGCGCGCGCTGGCCATAGGGTTGCAGGGCCGCCCCGGCATGCGGGTCGTGCACCATGCGGCCGCGCATCGGGATCAGCAGCGGCCGCACCGCCTGCATGACCCCGGCGTGCTCCAGGGCGCGCATGCCGCGTGCCGCGAGTGCCAGGTTGATGGAGCGGCCCTGCTCCGCAGCCTGCTGGCGCGGGTCCGGCCGGCGCTCGTAGAGGGTGACGTTCAGGCCGCGGCGCGCGCACAGCAGCGCCAGCAGCGCCCCGGCAAGTCCCGCGCCGACGATGTTGATGCTGCGCGCGGCCGCGGCGGTCATGCGGCCAGCAATCCGCGCAGCGCATGGGCGAAGTGCCACGCGTCCTCGTAGCCGTTGTACAGCGGCACGGGGGCCACGCGGATCACATCCGGGGCACGGAAGTCGCACCACGATGCCGCGCTCTGCCAGGGCGGCCAGCACCGCCCGCGCACGCTGTGCGCCGCCTGCGATCCGCACCGAGAGCTGGCAGCCACGCTGCCCGGGCTCACCCGGGGTGATCACGCGCGCATGCGGCTCCAGCCCGCGCAGCAGCTGCGCGAGGAAGCCGGTCAGCGCAAGCGACTTGTGCCGCAGCGGCTCGATGCCTGCCTCCATGAACAGCCCGAGCGAGGCGAGCAGCGGCGCGGCGGCCAGCACCGAAGGATTGCTCAGCTGCCAGGCCGCCGCGCCCGCGGCGGCGCGAAACTGCGGTTCCATGAGAAAGCGCGTACGTTGCTCGTGCCCCCACCAGCCCGCCAGGCGCGCCCCGGGAATCGCACCGCTATGCGCGGTATGCGCCAGCGCCTCGCCGTGGCGCTGGTGCACGAAGCAGCCGCCGATCGCCCCCGGGCCTGCGTTCAGGTACTTGTAGCTGCACCACACCGCGAAGTCCGCCGCCGCGGCGTGCAGGTCCATCGGCAGGTTGCCGATCGAGTGCGCCAGGTCAAAGCCTGCGATGCAGCCATGCCGGTGTGCGGCCCGGGCGATGCGCTGCACGTCGAACGCCTGCCCGGTGCGAAACTGCACCACCGGCCAAAGCACCAGCGCCACCTGCGCGCCGTGCTCCTCGAGGTAGGCCTCGATCGCGCTGTGCGGCACCGTGTCCTCCCCCGCGGCCGGGGCAAGTTCAACCAGTGCCTGCGCCGGGTCGATCCCATGCCATGCCATGTGCGAGGTGACGGCGTGCCGGTCCGATGAGAAGGCGCCGGCCTCGATGAGGATGCGGCGCCGCGCGCCCTGCGGGCGGTAGAAGCTCGCGAGCATCAGGTGCAGGTTCACGGTGAGCGAGTTCATGGCGATGACCTCTGCGGGTCCGGCGCCGGTGAGTGCCGCAAGGCCGGCGGTGAGGTTCTCGTGGTACGGGATCCACGGCCGGCGCGCGTGCTCGTGCCCCTCGACGCCCAGGTGCGCCCAGTCATCCAGCTCCTGCATGACCAGCTCGCGGGCCGCCAGCGGCATGAGGCCCAGCGAATGCCCGCACAGGTAGACCTTGGCGACACCGCGCGCATCGCTCGGGTGCGCAAAGCGCGCGCGGTAGGCGCGCAGCGGGTCGGCCTCATCGAGCGCACGCGCGGCTGGCAGGCTCGCATTCATCGGCCAACCTGCCTGAGCCCATACAGCAGCGGGCGGCAGGGGACCGCATCGCCGCTGAACGCCGGCACCTGCAGCTCCAGCAGGTAGGGGCCGTCGCGCAGGCTATCGGGCACGTAGGCAAGCTCGGTGACCGTCGCGTGCGCGCGCGTCGCGGCCGCCAGCCGCGTCGAGCCCGGCGGCAGGCCGAAGAAGATGCGGTGCGCGGTGAGCCGGCCGGCATCGTGCTCGCGGTCAAGGGAGGGCAGGTCGACGACCAGGTGCTCGATGCCGCGCTCGACCAGCAGTTGTGCGGCCGGCCGCGACAGGTAGGCCGCGTTGCCCGCGGTGTAGTCGCGCTGCGCCTTGGCCGGCGGGTTCGGCAGCGTGCGCACCACCAGTGCCCGCACGCCAAACGGGGCCAGCGCGGGCCAGGCGCGCTCCAGCGCGCGGCGGGTGACCAGCAGGTCCCCATCCCCCGCGGCAGGATCGCTGTCCTCGCCCGCCGCGGCGCAGGATTGCGGGGTGACGGACAGCAGCATGGCAGGGACCAGGCCCGCGGGCGCCAGCGGATAGGCGTCCAGCGGCTCCTGGGTCAGGTGCCCGGCGCACTCGGTGTGCGTGCCATTGCAGTGGGGAATGAATTGCACCACCTCGCAGTTGCAGCTGGCCCCGTGCGCCACCGAGCCTATGAAGCCTGCCACCTCAAGCGGCCTGCCCGTGGCCGGCGGCGCGCCGAAGTGGCGCGGCTGCGCACCGTGCAGGTCAAGCCGGATGGCCAGCTCGACGCCTGCGGCAAGGTCGATGCAGTGCTCGCGTCCCTCGATGAGGACGCGCGTGATCAGGCTAGGCACGCTCCATCACCGTCCCGCAGTGGCTGCAGGTGCGCCTGTCCTTGCTGGCGTAGAAGCGCTCGAACACCGGCGGGAACTGCTTCTCGATGTCGGTAAGCTCGAAGAACTCCTCGTACAGGCGCGCGCCGCAACGCTCGCAGTACCACTGGAAGCCGTCCTGCTCGCCCGCACGGCGCGCACGCTCGATGACCAGGCCGACCGAACCTGCGGCGCGTTGCGGGGAGTGCGGCACCAGCCCCGGCAGCAGCAGGATCTCCCCGGCACGGATCGGCAGGTCCACGGCGCGTCCGTCCTGCATGGTCTTCAGCACCATCTCCCCCTCGAGCTGGTAGAAGAATTCCTGGCCGGGGTCGACGTGGTAGTCCTTGCGCGCGTTGGGGCCGCCGACCACCATGATGATGAAGTCGCCGTCACGGAACACGCGCTTGTTGCCCACCGGCGGCTTCAGCTGCGCGCGGTTGGCCTCGATCCATTCCCGGAAGTTGAAAGCGTGCGGGGATTCCATGTCTACTCCATGCCTTTGGCGTATGTTACGCGCTGCGCCTGAAGTGCGAGGAGTGGGCTGATGCGGTTACCGGCGGGACGACGCGGCTTATCGTGTGCAGTGGCCTTGGCCCTTGCACTGGGTGCCAGCGGCTGTGCGGGCATGCACATGCCGTGGCACCACGCGCCGCCACCGCCGCCCACCCCGGTGCACGAGCTCGAGGTCACTGGGGCCGGCAGCTATCCGCAGTACTGGAAGCGCAATACCCTGCTGCTGGACTTAACCGCGGCGGCCAGTTCCGGCAGCGTGGTGCTGAAGCCTGTGGCCGGTACCAGCTGGCCGGTGCGCATCGCCGTGCGCGTGCGCCCGGGGGAGTTTCCCATCCTCGATGTGCGTGGCGACCAGCGCCTCAGCCTGCCGATCACCGGCAGCGGCTCGGCGCCGATCGACCTGGAACTGGACCCCTCGGTCTACGGCCCCAAGACCGCGCAGATCGTGGTTTCCTGGGGCGCCGCCGCCACCAATGCAGCGGCGGCGAACCCGCCGGTTGCGGTGCCGGCGCTCACACAGTAAGGCGCTGGTACTGCGCGCACGGGGCCTCGAGCGGGTCGCGCTCCTGGTCAAGGTCGTACGCGGTCAGCGTGCCGCCCCAGGCGCAGCCGCTGTCCAGCCCGATGACCCCCGCACGGCGCACGAACCCGAGTGCTGACCAGTGCCCGAAGATCACGCGCGTGCCGCGGCTGCGGCGCCTGGGGTGGTCGAACCAGGGCTGCATGGGCGAGGAGGGCGCCGGTGGCGGCCCCTTGGCGTCCAGGTCGACCCGGCCGTCGGCGGTGCACACGCGGATGCGGGTGAGCACGTTGATCGTGAAGCGCAGCCGCTCCGCGCCGCGCAGCTTCTCGTCCCACTGGTCCGGCTCATCCGCGTACATGTTCTCGAACAGCGCGCGCGGGTCGCGCTGCAGGGCCCGGCTCACCTCGGCGGCCAGTGCCAGGGCCTGCGCCGCGTCCCACTGCGGCACCAGCCCCGCGTGCACCATGAGGTCGTTCCCCTGTGCGTACGCCAGCGGACGCGTCAGCAGCCACTCCACCAGCGCCTCGCGGTCGGGTGCCTCGAGGACCTCGGCGAGCGTGTCGGACTTGCGGTAGCGCGCGGCCTTGTGCGCGAGCGCCAGCAGGTGCAGGTCGTGGTTGCCCAGGACCACCACGGCATTGTCGCCGAGGGACTTGACGAAGCGCAGCACCGCGAGGGATCGCGGACCGCGGTTCACAAGATCCCCCACCAGCCACAGCTGGTCGCGGTCCGCCGAGAAGCCGGCGAGCTTCAGCAGCGCGCGCAGCTCGCGCTCACAACCCTGCACGTCGCCGATCGCGTAGCGGGTCACTGCAGGATGCCGGGCATGGCCAGGCGGAACGGGCGGATGGGTGCGTCGAAGTGCGCGCCGTCGTCGGCGAGCATCTGGTAACTGCCGTGCATCGCCCCGACCGGCGTCTCGATCACCGCGCCGCTGGAGTAGCGGAAGCCCTGGCCGGGCTTGAGGTAGGGCTGCTCGCCCATGACACCCTCGCCGCGCACCTCCTCGACCTTGCCGTTGGCATCGGTGATGAGCCAGTGCCGCGTCAGCAGCCGCGCGGGCACCTGGCCCTCGTTGCGGATGGTGATCGTGTAGGAGAAGACGTAGCGGCCCTCGTTCGGGTCCGACTGTTCATCGAGGTAGTTGGTCTCGACGTCGACGCGGATCTTGTGGTCACTGGCTTGCATGCGCGGATTCTAGCTGAGCGCCCCGTCAGGGCCGCCCGGCACGCATCGCCAGCACGTCGCAGGGCGCCGCATGCAGCACGGTGTCCTCGGTCAGGTTCACCAGGATCGACAGGCCGTGGCGCTCCCGGCTGCCCAGGATGATCAGGTCCGCCTGGCTCTCGCGCGCGACGCGTACGATCTCAGCCTTGACGCTGCCACTCTCGACTCGGCAGGCATCCTCGGTGAGGCCCAGCTGCGCGGCCAGGGCGTGCAGCCGGCGCCCGGCGTGCTCGAGCAGGTCGTTCTCCATCTGCACCGCGGGCAGGAGCGTCTCCCCCAGCGGGTCGACGGAGATGAACTCGACGACGTGCAGCAGCTGCATGCGTGCGCCCAGGCGTGCGGCGAGCTCCTGCGCGCGGCGGCCGATCGCCACACTTGCATCGCTCAGGTCCACAACCAGCAGAATATGGCGGTAAGCCATGGCAAGACCCCGGGCGTTTGCAAGCCGTTGGCACCAGCCTAGCGTTACGCGCCCGCGCGGTCGAGGGTCTGGGCAAGGGCGTTGTAGTCCGCCGGCGCGAGCGTCTCCGGACGGGCCCCGGGATCGATGCCGCACGCGCTGATCTGCTCGCGGCTGAGGAACTTGCTCAGTGCGTTGCGCAGCGTCTTGCGCCGCTGCATGAAAGCCGCGGCGACCACCGCGGCGTAGTGCGGGCTGACGGCAAACAGCGGCTGTGCGCGCATGGTCAGGCGCGCCACGGCGGACCACACCCTGGGCGGCGGGTGGAACGCGCCCGGTCCGACATCGAACAGTGACTCGACCTCGAGGTATGGGGCGAGCATGATCGTCAACCGGCCGTAGTCGCGGCCGCCGGGCTGCGCGGCCATGCGCTCCACCACCTCACGCTGCAGCATGACGTGCAGGTCTGCGATCGCGCCGGCGTGCTTGAGCAGGTGGAACAGCAGCGGCGTCGAGATGTTGTACGGCAGGTTGCCCACGACGCGCAGGCGAGCGCCGCGCGCGCGCGCCAGCGCGCTGAAGTCGAACTCGAGCACGTCCGCCTGGTGCAGCTGGCAGCGCGGGTAGTCGGCGAACAGCGGCGCCAGCAGCTGCGCCAGGTCGCGGTCGATCTCGATGGCATCCAGGGTGGTGTCCTGGCACTCGACCAGGTGCCTGGTGAGCGCGCCGCGGCCCGGGCCGATCTCCACCAGGTGATCCCCGGCGCGCGGCGCGAGCACGTGCACGGTGCGCTCGAGCACCGATGGATCGTGCAGGAAATGCTGCCCGAAGCGCTTGCGGCGCGGTGGCCCGGGGCTGCCGGCCCGGCCCATCAGTGCCGCTGCGCGCCCAGGCGGCTGGCCAGGCGCACCGCCGCCAGCAGGCTGCGCACGTCCGCCCGGCCGGTGCCCGCCAGGTCGAGCGCGGTGCCGTGGTCCGGTGAGGTACGCACCAGGGGCAGGCCGAGCGTGACGTTCACCGCGTGCTCGAAGCCGGCGTGCTTGATCACCGGCAGTCCCTGGTCGTGGTACATCGCCAGTACCGCGTCGAAGCGCGCCAGCACCTGTGGCACGAACGCGGTGTCCGCCGGCAGCGGCCCGCTGACGTCGATGCCCAGGGCCCTGAGGCGTGCGATCGCAGGGGCGATCACGCGGATCTCCTCATCCCCCAGGTAGCCGCCCTCGCCGGCGTGCGGGTTCAGCCCGCACACGGCGATGCGCGGGGCCGGGATCCCCCAGCCGCGCCTGAGCTCGGCCGCCAGCGTCGTGGCCGTGGCGCACAGCGACTCGATGGTGATGGCGTCGCTGACCGCCTTGAGCGGCAGGTGCGTGGTGGCGAGCGCGACGCGCAGCTCACCGGTGGCCAGCAGCATCACCGCTGCGGCACCGGTGCGCTCGGCCAGGTACTCGGTGTGCCCGGTGAAGGCGATGCCCGCCTCGTTGATCACGCTCTTCTGCACCGGAGCGGTGACCATGGCGGCGAACTCCCCCGCCACGGTGGCATCGATCGCCCGGTCGATCAGCCTGAGCACGTAGGCGGAATTGCGCGGGTCGAGCCTGCCGGGGGTGCTTGCCACCGCGAGGGCCTCGTGGGCGACGCGCAGGGTGCCCGGCGCGCTGCGCACCGGCTCCGCAGCGCGGCGGTAAGGCTCGAGCGTGACCGCGATGCCTATCTGGCGTGCGCGCTCGGCGAGCATGTGCTGGTCGGCCACGCAGACCAGCTCGCACGGCAGCTCGTGGCGCGCGAGCTGCAGGCACAGTTCCGGGCCGATGCCCGCCGGCTCGCCCGAGGTCAGCGCGATGCGTGGGAGGTTAGGACTTGAACTCGACGTAGGCTTCGTCCCGCATGCGGCGCAGCCACAGCTCGGTTTCCTCGTCGGCCTTGCTGGCGCGGATGGCCTCCATGGCCTGGCGGCGCTTGAGCTCGTCGGAGTTATCGAAGCGGCGGTGCCCGAGCACCTGCACGATGTGCCAGCCGTACTGCGTATGGAACGGCATGCTGATCTCGTTGTCCTTCAGGCTCGCGAGCATCGCATCGAACTCCGGGACGAAGCTGCCCGGTCCCGCCCAGCCCAGGTCGCCACCCTCGGAAGCCGAGCCTGGATCCTCGGAGTTGGTCTGCGCGATGCCGCCGAAGTCCTCGCCCTTGAGGATGCGGTCGCGCAGCGCGTTCAACTTCTGCTGCACCAGCGCATCGTCGGCCAGCTCGTTGGTCTTCATCAGGATGTGGCGCGCGTGGATCTGGTCCTCGACCGCCTGCGCGGAGCCCCCGCGCACCTCGTTGAGCTTGATGATGTGGAAGCCGGTCGGGGTGCGCAGCGGCTCGCTCACCTCGCCGGGCTTGAGCTTGACGACCACATCGCCAAGGAAGGTCGGCAGCTCGCTGCCCTTGCGCCAGCCCAGCGCGCCGCCGTCGAAGGCGGTCTGGCTGTTGGAGTACGCAACCGCGAGCTTGGCGAAGTCCTCGCCGGCCTTGGCGCGGTCGTAGACGTCGGTGGCACGGCGCTGTGCCGCATCCACCTGGGAGGTGCTGGCCTCCTGGCCGACCGCGATCAGGATGTGCGAGACGTTGTACTCGTTGCGCTCGTTGGGGGTCTTGGCCTGCTTCTCCAGGAACTGGTCGATCTCGCGCGGGGTGACGCTGATGTGCTGCAGCACCTCGCGCTGGCGCAGCAGGTTCAAGGTGATCTCGCGGCGGATCTCCTCGCGATAGGTCGCGTAGTCGACCCCCTGCTTGCTCAGTGCCTCGGGCAGCTGCGACAGCGTCATGCCGTTGCGCTTGGCGACATCGCTCAGGGCCGCGTTCACCTGTTCGTCGGAGATCTTCACGCCGGCGTGCGTGGCGCGCTGCACCTGGATCTCCTGCAGCACCAGCCGCTCGAGCACCTGCTGGCGCAGCACGTTCTGCGGGGGCAGCTCCAGCTTCTGCTGGTGCAGCCGCTCGCTGACCGCCGCGACCTGGGCGTCCAGGTCGCTGTTGAGCACGACCCCGTCGTTGACGATCGCCACGACCCGGTCCAGCAGGTCCCCCTGGGTGGCCAGCTCGCGGGTCTGGGCCTGCAAGCCTGTGCTTGCCATGAGCAGGATGAGGCCCGCGAGGGCCATCCCGGTGAAACTAGAATTCGTCCAAATCCGCCGCATTGCTCGCTAATTCCTTACCAGACGTTCTTCAGGGGTGCCTGAATCCGGGAGTTTGGCGCACCCGCGGGCATATAGCCGCGGATTTCCTCGGTGAGGAAGTCGTCCGATGCCGATCCGACACCCGCAAGGCCTGCGAGTTCCAGCTGTAGCCAGATCCCGGTGTCCTGGCTGCCATCGTGACTGCTGACGAACCGCCGGGCCCCCAGGCGCACCCGCCAGCAGCACGCACGGTACTCGAACCCGGCGAAACGCTCCAGTTCCGTGCTGTCGCGCAGGGAGACGACCTCCCGGGCGAACAGGTTGATGTGGTTCTTGATGGGCCAGGTGCCGGAGAACTCGACCTGGTCGAAGCCCTGCTCGTAGCCGGGCTGCCCGAACTGGCCCGGGACGAACTGGAAGCGCTCGTAGCGGTAGCCAAGGTTGAGCACCTTGTCCGGGGCGGGCTTGTACTGCAGGTTCAAGGTGGTGCGCTCGGCGGTGGTCTGCTGTGGATCCCACTGCTCGGCGACCTCGGCACTCCAGTCGTCATAGGCGGTGAGCGAGACCTGCGCCACGATGTCCGAGCTGTCCCCGGTGGCGGGAGCCTCGGTGGGCAGGGTGACGCGCGGGGTCTGGAAGTAGTAGGTCTGACCCAGGGTGACCGAGAGGAACTGGCGGCCGTTGTTCGCATCCAGCAGGCGGCTGGTGACCCCGATGCTCACCTGGTTGGCATCGCTGACGCGGTCGGCGCCAACGTAGCGGTTCAGGCGGAACAGCTGGATGGGATTCAGGTCCGGCAGCGCGGTGTCGAACACCGGCAGGGCATCCTGGTTGCGGTACGGGACGTACAGGTAAAGGATGCGCGGCTCGAGGGTGAGCTTGCGCTGGTCGCGCGAGCCGGTGTCCTTCTCGAAGATCAGCCCGGTGTCGAAGCTTGCGATCGGCAGGCTGCGCGAGGGCGATTTATCGGTGAAGCCCGGCCCCAGGTCATCCAGTTCGTACTGGGTCACGCGCCACGCCAGTCCCGGGCGCACGAAGTAGCCAGGCCCGGTGAGGTCGAGCATGGCGCGCGGCATGAGGTCCATGCGCCAGCCGTCGCTGTCCTGGACGTCGATGGAGCGACGGAAGTTGACGACTTCCGAGTCGAAGCCGTAGCGGGTGACGATGTTCTCCCCGTAGCTCCAGTCCGAGTCGACCACGATGCGCGGCACGCGCGCATAGGGGCGCTCGTACAGCTGCACGTTCTGGATGTCGATCGTCTGGTGCTGCTCGGCCTGGGCATCGATGCGCCAGTGCTCGTCGCGGTAGGAGAACAGGGCGGAGCGCTCGAGGAAGGCCGTGCTCGCCCCTTCCGGTCCCTTGGAGAAGTCCTCGAAGTACTGCGTGTCGCTGACGTTCTCCGCGTTGATCGTCAGGCGCCAGTTGTCCGGCAGCTCGGCCACGTCCAGCAGCCGCACGCGGTTGCGGCTGTCGCCGCAGGTCTCGCTGCCGTCGGCGTTCTGGGTGCAGAAGTTGCTGTCGCGCGGCAGGAAGTTCCAGTCCAGTTCGCCGCGCTGGCTGGAGGTGAGGAAGCGCAGGTCGCCGCCCAGGTCGATGCCGCGGCGCGTGTACTCGGTCGGCTCGAAGGTGAAGTCCACGTTCGGGGCGATGTTGAAATAGTAGGGCGCCGACAGCTGGAAGCCGCCGCTGGAGGTG
Source organism: uncultured Pseudomonadota bacterium (assembly GCA_963703025.1). Lineage (GTDB taxonomy): Bacteria > Pseudomonadota > Gammaproteobacteria > Steroidobacterales > Steroidobacteraceae > 13-2-20CM-66-19. The sequence goes on from OY969778.1 coordinate 2,269,977, forward strand.
TTGCCGATGCTCGGGAACAGGAAGCCGCTCTTGCGGTCGTTGCTCAGCGGAAACGAGATCCACGGCAGGTACATCAGCGGCACGCCCATGAACTCGATGGTCGCGCCGCGCCCGGTGCCGATCTTGCTCTGCGTGTCGAGCGTGATCTCGTTGGCGCGCAGTTCCCAGCCGCGATCCCCCACCGGGCAGTTGGTGAAGGTCACCTTGGTGAGGTCGAGCACGCCCTTGGGGGTGAGGCGCATTTCCTGCGCGGTGCCGCGCGCGCCGCGCTGGCTGAGCCAGAACTGCGCGGAGGTGAACTCGCCACCGCCAGCGGCGGAGTACTTGCCGGAGCTGCCGGTGACGTGCACCAGCGGGTCCTGGTAGTCGATGTGGTCGTTGGTCTGGATCGCCTCGCGGTTGCGGTCGACCTGCAGTTGGTTGGCCTTGATGTGCCGGTTGCCCTGGCGTACGTCGACGTTGCCGGAGAGGGTGGCGCGGCCATCGGCCCCGACGCTGGCATCATCGCTGGACAGGTCGATCGGCTCGTCTGCGGCGGTCTTGGCGGCCGGTGCTGCGGGCCTGGCGAGCAGCCCGGCCGGACTCACCATGGCGGGGCCTGTCATCAGCAGCGAGGCCGGGCATGGCTGGTCCTCGGCCGATGCCACGCCGCCCGCGGCGCCGAGCACGACAGCAATGATCCACAATGTGCTCGGGCGCGGCATGAAGGGCGGCATTATAATGGTGCGCCGCTGCATCGCGGGCCGAAAACCTCCACGAGTACATGTTCGAAACCGACGCGCGCCTTGCGCTGATTCAGGATTGGGTGTCGCGCGAGCTGGGCCTGCCGCTCGAGCGCATCGAGCCGGCCTCCAGCGATGCGAGCTTCCGCCGCTATTTCCGCGCCTTCTGCGGGACCATGAGCTACATCGTCATGGATGCGCCGGCGGACAAGGAAGACGTGCGCCCGTACCTGAAGGTATCGGCCCTGCTTGAGTCCCTCAGCGTGCACGTGCCCCACGTGTATCACACCGACGTGCCCCGCGGCCTGCTGCTGCTGGAGGACCTGGGTGCCACGCCGTATCTTGCGCGGCTCACCGCCGGCGACGACCCGGACCGGCTGTACGCGGATGCCCTGGAGGCGCTGGCGTTGATGCAGGTGCGCGGCGCCGCGGCCGCGGCCGAGCTTGCTCCCTACGGCCGCGGCGAGCTGGCGCGCGAGCTGGCGCTGATGCCGCAGTGGTTCCTCGGCCGCCACCTGGGGCTTGCGCTGGAGCCTGCCGAGCAGCAGCTGCTCGCGGCTACCGAGGAGTTCCTGATCATCGAGGCGCTGTCCCAGCCGCAGGTGTTCGTGCACCGCGACTACCACTCGCGCAACCTCATGGTGATGCCGCTGCGCAACCCGGGCGTCATCGACTTCCAGGACGCACTGCGCGGGCCGGTGGGGTACGACCTGGTCTCGTTGCTGAAGGACTGCTACATCGCCTGGCCGCGCGAGCGTGTCGTGGGCTGGGTGCACGGCTACCGCCGCAGTCTGCGCGCGCGCGGTGGCGACGGCGGCGCCAGCGATGCGCAGTTCCTGCGCTGGTTCGACCTCATCGGCGTGCAGCGGCACATCAAGGTACTCGGCATCTTCTGCCGCCTGTGGTACCGCGACGGTAAGGCAGGCTACCTGGCTGACCTGCCGCGCACGCTTGATTACGTGCGCGACACCTGCGCGCGCTACCCGGAGCTTCAAGCGTGTGCGCAGTTCCTCGAGCGCCGCGTGGTGCCGGGGTTGCCGGCAGCCACCGCACGCGCCACCGCGCCCGCCGCTGGCCACGTGACGCCCGTCGCCTCATGAAGGCGATGGTGCTGGCCGCCGGGCGCGGCGAGCGCATGCGCCCCCTCACCGACACGGTCCCCAAGCCGCTGCTTCGGATCGGCGGCCGGCCGCTGATCAGCTGGCACCTCGAGGCCCTGGCGCGCGCCGGGTTCCGCGAGGTGGTGATCAACCTGTCCTGGCTGGGCGAGCAGCTGCGAGCCGCGCTCGGTGACGGCAGCCGCTTCGGCGTCTCGATCCGCTACAGCGACGAGGGACCCGTAGCGCTTGAGACCGGCGGCGGCATCCTGCGGGCACTGCCGCTGCTGGGGCCCGCCCCGTTCCTGGTGGTCAGCGGGGACGTATGGACCGACATCGACTTCGCGCGCGTGCAGCTTGAACCGGGTGCGCTCGCGCATCTGGTGCTGGTTAAGAACCCGCCGCACCACCCGCGCGGGGACTTCGGCCTGGATTGCGGCTACGTGGTCAGCCGCGACAGCGAGCGCCTGACGTACGCAAACGTCGGCATCTACACGGCGGATTTCTTCGCCGGCTGCACCGATGGCCGCTTCCCGCTGATCCAGCCCCTGAACCGTGCCATTGCCCAAGGCTCGGTGCGCGGGGAGCTGCACCGCGGCCAGTGGTGCGATGTGGGCACGCCGCAACGGCTGGCGGAACTGGACCTGCAGCTGCGTGGGGTACAATGAGCGCCTATGTCACAGCTGAAGGGCATCCCGGTGGTCGCCGAGGTGGCGACCGCACGTAGCGGCGATAAATACGTTACGGCTCAGGGGTTTACGGCGGTCCGCGACGGCATCAAGGCACGCGACGCCAGCCCCGGGCATCCTGCATTGCGCAAGCCCCCGTGGCTCAGGGCAAAGGCCCCCATGGGCGAGGGCTTCCAGGGCGTGCGGGCACTGGTCAAGGAACACCGCCTCGCGACCGTGTGCGAGGAGGCCAAGTGCCCGAACATCGGGGAGTGCTGGAATGCCGGCACCGCCACCATCATGCTGCTGGGCGCGGTGTGCACTCGCGCCTGCCGCTTCTGCTCGGTGGACACCGGCAACCCCCATGGGTGGCTGGACCGGGAAGAACCTGCCAACGCCGCGCGCACCGTCGAGCTGATGAAGCTTAAGTACGTGGTGCTGACCTCGGTCGACCGCGATGACCTGCCCGACGGCGGGGCGGGGCACTACGCCGCCTGCGTCGCGGCGATCCGCGAGGCCTGCCCGGACACCGCTGTCGAGGCGCTCACGCCGGACTTCCAGGGCCGCGTGCACGATGTGGCCACCGTGGTGGACTCAGGCATCGCGGTGTTCGCGCAGAACATCGAGACGGTGCGCCGCCTGACGCACCCGGTGCGCGACCCGCGTGCCGGCTACGAGCAGACCCTCGCGGTACTGCGCGCCGCCAAGGCGCACCGCCCGGGGGTGCTCACCAAGAGCAGCCTGATGCTCGGGCTGGGCGAGAGCGATGAGGAGATCGCGCAGACGCTGCATGACCTGCGCGCGGCCGGCGTCGACATCGTGACGCTCGGCCAGTACCTGCAGCCCACCACGCACCACCTGCCGGTGGAGCGCTTCGTGACCCCCGCGCAGTTCGACGCCTACCGTGCACAGGCGCTGGGCCTGGGGTTCCTCGAGTGCGTCTCGGGTCCGCTGGTGCGCTCGAGCTATCGCGCCGAGCAGGCCTTGAACCGCAACAACGCCGGACTCGACAACACGCAAGGATGAGCGCCGCCACCGCATCATGCGCACCGGCCGCCGCCGCGGTGGCGGCCCCGCCGGCGCTCATCCGCCACCTGGGCCTCACGCACTACGCGCACACGCTCCAGCAGATGCAGCAGTTCACCGCCGAACGCACGCCGGACACCCCCGATGAGATCTGGTTCCTCGAGCACAACCCGGTATTCACCCTCGGCATGAACGCGAGCCGCACGCACCTGCTCGCCCCGGGGGACATCCCGGTAGTGCAGGTCGACCGCGGCGGACAGGTGACCTACCACGGTCCCGGACAGCTGGTGGTGTATCCGCTGGTGGACCTGAAGCGCGCGCACCTGGGGATCCGTGACTTCGTGACCGCGCTGGAGCGTGCCGTCATCGAGCTGGCCGCCGCCTGGGGCATCGTGGCGCAGTGTCGGCGCGAGGCCCCGGGGGTCTACGTCGCCGGCGCCAAACTGGCCAGCGTCGGGGTGCGGGTGCGCCGCATGGGCGCCTACCACGGGCTCGCGCTCAACGTGGCCCTGGACCTGGAGCCCTTCGCCCGCATCAACCCCTGCGGCTACGCGGGGCTGGCGATGACGCAGCTGGCAGTTCTGGGCGGGCCGCGCACGGTGCCCGCCGCCGCCGCGGCGCTCGAGCCGCACCTGCTGCGCGCGCTCGGCCTGGCGGGCGTAACCGCGCTGTAACCGCGGCTCGACTGCATTTCACGCGCGGCCCCGCTAGCATCGGCGCATGACAACATCCAACTCCGCCATGCGCGCCATGGCCGTCCTCATCGCAGCCACCAGCGTGCTGCTGTGCGCCTGCCAGCGCGAGAGCGCGACTTCCGCGGGGCGCGTGACCTTGCTGAATGTCTCGTACGACCCGACCCGCGAGCTGTACAGCGACTACAACGCGGCCTTCGCGCGCTACTGGAAGGGCAAGACCGGGCAGGACGTGCGCGTCGACCAGTCCCATGGCGGCTCGGGCAAGCAGGCACGCTCGGTCATTGACGGCCTGCAGGCGGACGTCGTGACGCTTGCCCTCGCCGCCGACATCGATGCCATCGCCGCCAAGGGCAAGTTGCTGCCCCTGAACTGGCAGACACTGCTGCCGCAGAACAGCTCGCCCTACACCTCGACGATCGTGCTGCTGGTGCGCAAGGGCAACCCCAAGGGCATCCGCGACTTTGGCGACCTGGTGCGGCCCGGCGTCGCGGTGATCACGCCGAACCCGAAGACCTCCGGCGGGGCACGCTGGAACTACCTGGCGGCGTGGGCCTGGGCCCTCGCCCAGCCCGGCGGCAACGAGGCCAGCGCGCGCGACTTCGTGGCCAGGCTCTACAAGAACGTGCCGGTGCTGGACACCGGCGCGCGCGGCTCGACCACGACCTTCGTGCAGCGTGGCCTGGGGGACGTGCTCATTGCCTGGGAGAACGAGGCGCAGCTGGCGCTGCGCGAGCTGGGTGCGGACAAGTTCGAGATCGTCATGCCCTCGATCAGCATCCTCGCCGAGCCGCCGGTGGCGGTGGTCGACAAGGTCGCGCTGCGTCGTGGCACGCGTGACGTGGCGGCGGCCTACCTGAGCTACCTGTACAGCAAGGAGGCGCAGGAGATCATCGCCAGGAACTTCTACCGCCCGCGCGACGCGGAGGTTGCCGCGAAGTACGCCGCGCAGTTCCCGCAGCTGAAGCTGGTTACCATTGCCGACTTCGGTGGCTGGGGCAAGGCGCAGGACATGCACTTCAAGGATGGCGCGGTGTTCGACCAGATCACCGGCGGGGAGACCGCCTCCGCGCCAGCCCCGGCGCGTTAGTCGACGACCAGCTTGTAGCCGGCCGCCGCGGTGCGCAGCAGCACCGGGGCCGCCGGGTCCACCTCGATCTTCTGCCGCAGCCGGTGCACCAGCTGCTTGAGCAGCTGCCGGTCGCCGCCGCTGCGGTGGCCCCACACCTGCACCAGCAGCCGCTCGGAGTTGACGCTGTGGCCGGAATTGGCCAGCAGCATCTGCAGGAGGCGCAGCTCGAGCTTGGTCAGGCGCACCGGTTCGCCCGCATCGATGCTCACGGTGAATTCCTCAAGGTCCAGGCTGATCCTGCCCACCGCCAGCGGCGTGCTGCTCTCCATGCCGGCGCGGCGCAGCAGCGCCTTGATGCGCGCCAGCAGCGTGCGTGGGCTGAAGGGCTTGTTCAGGTAGTCATCGGCGCCCAGTCCCAGCGCGCGCACCAGGTCTTCCTCCTCGCCGCGCACGGTCAGCATCATCACCGGCACGCGCGAGTGCCGGCGGATCGCCTCGCACACCTGGAAGCCGCTGAGGCCCGGCATGTTGATGTCGAGCAGGACCAGGTCGGGGGACTCCTGCGTGAACTGCTGCACGGCGGTGGGTCCGTCGGCAGCCTTGATCACGAGGTAGCCGGCCTGCGCGAGGGTGAAGGCCACCAGCTCGCGCAGGTCCGCATCGTCATCGGCTACGAGTACTTTCAATTAAGGGCTCCCCAGTGGCAGCGTGAACGTGAAGCGCGTGCGCTGCGCGGGGGTGCGCGCGAAGCTCACCTGGCCGCCATGTCGTTCGATGATGGACCGCACCAGCCACAGCCCGAGGCCCAGCCCGGCCGGCGCGGGCTCCTGCGCGCCGCGGCGGAAACGTGCGAACAGCGCCTCGCCCTCGGCCGCCGCCGGGCCGGCGCCCTCGTCCTCCACCCAGGCGCGCACCTGCGCGCCCTCCACGGCGGCGCCGATGCGCACGCTGCTGCCCTCGGGGGCGAACTTGTTCGCATTGGCGAGCAGGTTGACGAACACCTGGGTGAGGCGGGTCTTGTCGCCGCTCACCTGTGGCAGGTCCTGCGGCAGCTCAACGACCAGCCGCTGGGCGCGCTGCGCGAGCAAAGAACCCACCAGGACCTGGGCATCCTCCACCACCTCGGCGAGGCTGACACTCTGGCTGCGGATGGCAAGCTGGCCGGACTCGATGCGCACGCTTTCCAGCAGGTTGTCGATCAGCTGCGTGAGGCGCACGGTGCCGCGCTCGAGTGAGGAGACCAGGGTACGCAGCTGCGCCGGGGTCATCGTGTCCAGGCCCGCAACCAGCAACTCTATCGAGGCCAGCTGCGCGGCCAGAGGCGTGCGGAACTCGTGCGAGATGTTTGCGAGCACCGAATCGCGCGCGCGCCGCACGCCCTCCAGCTCGGTCTCGTCGCGCATGACCTGCACCTGCAGGCCGTCGACCTGCGCAGCACTGGTGATGACGGTCACGCGCGCCTCGCCGCCAGCCGCGCGCAGGTACTCGATGGACTTGGCGCTGCCCTGGGCGCGTGCCTGCAGGATCGGGCAGTGCACCTCGCAGGGGCGGCGGCCGTCCTCGTCCTGGGGCCGCAGCACGTCGCCGCAGAAACGCCCGACCGCATCGACTGAGGCGACGCCGAGCAACCTTGCGGCCTGCGGGTTCAGGTAGCGGATGATGCGGTTCCTGTCGACCGCGTAGACCCCCTCGACGATGCCGGCGAGCACCGCCTGGGCCTCCGCCTCGCTGCGACGCAGGGTGCTGGTGAGCTCGATCAGGTTGCGGCGCATGTCCTCCATGGTGTTGGCGAGCACGCCGACCTCGGCCGCCCCGCCCGGGGGGATCGAGGCGGAGAAGTCCCCGGCGCTCAGGCGCCGGGCGGCCGCGGTCAGTGCGCGCACCGGTCCGGCCACGAGTTCCCCGAGCACGATGCCGGCAAGCACCGCGAGCGCGCCGAGCACCAGGGCGGCGACCAGCAGCTTGCGCACCAGGTGGCGCGTCGGGGCGTCCACGGCACTGGCCGGCAGCCGTGCCTCGATCAGCGCGATGGCCTCGCCGCTGGCGGCGAACACCGGCGCGCTGGCCGCGTACAGCTCCTGGGAGTCGATGCGCATGACCGCCGAGTGCCCGTCGGCGAGCGCTGCCGCATACAGCGGCGTGAAGGCATTGACCGCGCCGCCGGTGTAGGCGCGGTAGTCGATGAGGTTGATCTGCGCGCCGACCTGCTCGCTGAGCGAGCGGGCAAGCTTGGCATCCAGTCGCCGCACGACGTACACCGTAAGTGCGCCGTCGGTCATGGTCGCCCGTGCGCCCAGCAGTGGCACGTTCTCCGGCCCCGACAGGGTCATGAACGTGCCGCCCTGCTCCGCGCCGGCGGTGGCGATCTGCTGCCAGTCGAGCGCCGGCCCGGACACCACCACGACGCTCTTGCCTGACATCACCGCGCAGGCATCCACATTGCCCACGTCGCACCAGTGGTGCAGGAACGGGGGCAGGGCATCGCTTTGCCCCTCGGCGAGCAGGCGCTGCAGGGTGGGGCGGTCGGCCAGCGCGCGCGCGGTGGCGTGCGCATCCTCGCCGATGCGCCGCAGGTCCTCGCGCGCGGTCGTGACTGCCAGCTGCACGCGCGCCTTGCCCTGCTCGTCGGCCAGCTGGTGCAGCATGCCGCTGGCATACCAGGCGATGCCCCCGCCGACCAGCAGCACGATCGCCGTCTGGATCGCGATCAGCCACCACCCCAGGCCGGTGCGTGCCGGGTCCGGCAGCAACGACTGCAGCTGGCGTTTGAGGCGCGTGACCACGTCAGCGGCGACGGTAGCCGGTGCGCTCGACCAGCGTCTTCACCACCAGGGTGAGGGCGGCAAGCAGGGTGAGCAGGGAGGCGACGGCGAAGGCGCCCACGAAGTTGTACTCGTTGTAGAGGATCTCGATGTGCAGCGGCATCGTGTTGGTGAGGCCACGGATATGCCCGGAGACCACCGACACCGCGCCGAACTCACCCATCGCGCGCGCGTTGCACAGCACCATGCCGTACACCAGGCCCCAGCGCACCTTGGGCAGGGTGACGCGGAAGAATGTCATCCAGCCGCCGGCCCCCAGGGTGATGGCGGCTTCCTCCTCGTCGTTGCCCAGCTGCTGCATGAGCGGTATGAGCTCGCGCGCGACGTACGGGAAGGTGACGAACATGGTTGCGAGCATGATCCCCGGCAGGGCGAACATGACGCTCAGGTTGTGCTCCTGCAGCCATACGCCGAACCAGCCGTTCAGGCCGAAGACCAGCACGAACACCATGCCGGAGATCACAGGGGAGATCGCCAGCGGCAGGTCGATCAGGGTGATGAGCACGCTCTTGCCGCGGAACTCGAACTTGGCGATCGCCCAGGCGGCTGCCAGGCCGAACACGGTGTTGATCGGCACCACCACCGCTGCGGTGATGAGCGTCAGGCGGATGGCCGCGAGCGTGTCCGGGTCCGCGAAGCTGTGCAGGTAGGCGTGGATGCCCTTGGACAGCGCCATCACGAACACCGTTGCCAGCGGCGCCAGCAGCACCGCGGCGATGAACAGCAGCGAGGTGGTGATGAAGCACCAGCGCACGATGGCGTGCGCCCAGGTGCGCTGGCCCGGCCGGCTGCTGTCCTCGGCAAGGCTGCCGGCCGAGGCGGCCCCTGCCATCAGCGGCCCATCCCCACGTGACGCCGCCGGCCCCAGGCCTGGAGCAGGTTGATCGTCAGCAGCATCACGAACGAGATCACCAGCATGACCAGGCCGAGCGCCGCGGCGCCCTGGTAGTCGAACTGCTCGAGGTGGATGACGATCAGCAGCGGGGTGATCTCGGTCTTCATCGGCAGGTTGCCGGCGATGAAGATCACCGAGCCGTACTCGCCCGACCGCGCGGGCGAAGGAGAGCGTGAAGCCGGTGAGGAGTCGCCGGCAGCACCGTGGGCAGGATGATGCGGCGGAACGCGTAGAAGCGCCCGGCGCCCAGGGTCTCGGCCGCCTCCTCGAGGTCACGCTGCACCTCCAGCAGCGCCGGCTGCACCGAGCGCACCGTGAAGGGCATGCTGATCAGGGTGAGGGCGAGTGTCACGCCGATCCACGTGTACGCCACCTTGATGCCCAGCGGCTCCAGGTACTGGCCGATCCAGCCGTTCTGCGCAAACACGGTGGTGAGGGCGATTCCCGAGACCGCGGTCGGCAGCGCGAACGGCATGTCGATGAGCGCATCGATGATCTTCCTGCCAGGGAACTCGTAGCGCACCAGCGTCCAGGCAATGATGAAGCCGAACACGAGGTTGATGGAGGCCGCCAGCAGCGAGGCGCCGAAGGACAGCCGGTAGGAGCCCAGGGCGCGCGCACTGAACACGGTGTGCACGAAGTCCGGCCAGTGCATCGAGGCTGCGGTCAGCACCAGTGCCGCCAGGGGCAGCAGCACGATGGTGCTCAGGAACGCCGTGGTGAAGCCGAAGGTAAGCCCGAACCCCGGCAGGATGCTCGGCTGGCGGAAGCTCACGGTTGGCCGCGGTGCACGATGAGCACCGGCCAGGCGCCCTGCAGGAGCGCGCGGAAACGCTGCGTGAAGTCGGCAAGCTCGGTGACCCCGAGGATCAGCATCTGCCCGGGGGTCTCGGCCAGGCGGCGCACCAGTTGCTCCTCGCCGGCGCCGTAGTGCAGTTCAGTGCGCATCTCCAGCCCGTGCGCCACCTGCGCCTCGGAGCGCGCGTCCAGCAGCTCGCGCATGCCGTGCGGGTGCGCGGGACTGGCCGCGTCGCCGCCGACGATGCCCAGGTAGACCGCCTCGGCGGGCACGTGGCGCAGCACGCTCGCGGAGATGGCAAGCGTGGCGCTGCGGGCCGCCTCGCCGCTCCAATGGATGAGCACGCGCTGCGGTGCGCGGGCATCGGCCGGCAGCGCCAGCAGGTCGCGTGCGCCGCGGCGCAGCAGCCACTCGGCCTCCTGCGCGCACGCCGGGCCCGAGGCCAGCACGATCGTGCCGACGAAGGTGTCGCGGCCCTCGCACGGGGCCTGCGGCAGACCCAGCTGCCGCTCGACGCGCGTGCCGATGCGGGTCTTCATGCGCGCGGCAAGCTCGCTGAGCAGGGGCTGGCGGCTCAACGCCTCCGCGCGCGCCGCGCTGCTGGCGCAGGCGGTGAAGCTTGATAGTGGCGTGGGCAGCACGTGCACGCGGCGCACCCCGATCGCGACGCTCTGCCCGGGGCGCACCTCGAAGCCGCGCTGCTCGTGCTGCGTGCGCGTCACCTGCAGCGTGGGGATCGCGTCGCCGTCGGCAGAGCCCAGCAGCGGCTGCTGCTGCGCAGCGTCCAGCCGCAGCCGCAGCCGCTCCAGCGCACCGGTGAAGACGACCTCATCGACCACGCCACTGGCAAGGTAACCGGAGGCCAGCGCGGCCCGCGTGGCGGCAACCTCGACCTCCTCGGGGCGCACCACCGCCACCACCTCGTTCTCGCGCTCGCCGCTGGCGCGCTCCGCGGACGCCACCGTCGTGGCGCCGATCTGGATGCCATCGGGGGTGCGGCGCGCCAGGATCAGGTTGGCCGCGCCCAGGAAGGTCGCCACGAACCGGGTCTGCGGGCGCGAGTACAGGTCGTGCGGCGCGCCCATCTCCAGCAGCCGCCCGAGGTTCATGATGCCGATGCGGTCGGCCATCGCGAACGCCTCCTCCTGGTCATGCGTCACCAGCACCGTCGTGATTCCCAGCTCGCGCTGCACCTGGCGGATCGTGCGGCGCAGCTCCTCGCGGATCTTGGCGTCGAGCGCCCCGAAGGGCTCATCCAGCAGCAGCACCTCCGGCTTGTGCGCGAGCGCGCGCGCCACCGCGACGCGCTGCTGCTGGCCGCCGGACAGCTGCGCGGGCAGCCGCTCATCCATGCCCTCCAGCGCCACCAGCCGCAGCAGCTCCTGGCGGCGCTGGCGGCGGTCGCGCGCGCGCATGCGGCGCACGCGCAGCGCGAACTCGATGTTGTCCGCCACGCTCATGTGCTGGAACAGCGCGTAGTTCTGGAACACCAGGCCGACGCCGCGCTTGCGCGCGGCGACGTGGGTGACGTCGCGCCCGTGCAGGGCAATGCGCCCGTGGTCGATCCCGGAGAGCCCGGCGATCGAGCGCAGCAGCGTGCTCTTGCCGCTGCCGCTGGGCCCCAGCAGCACGAAGAACTCCCCGTCGCCGATGTCGAGCGAGACATCGTTGACGACGGGCACGCCGCCGTACAGCTTGGTGATCTGGTCGAGGACGATGGACATGGCGGCGATGCTACCGGGGTGGGGCGCAGCGCGTCAGTCTGGATGCGATGGCGGTCACAAACCGGTTACAACACGAACCCGCGGCCCCTACAGCAGCATCATGACGCCGTCGCAGGTCTTCAGTTCCGCGATCAGCGCCTCGACCTGCTCGCGGCTCTGGGCGCGCAGCAGGTAGGAGATCGAGACGTACTTGCCGTTGGAGCTGGGCCGCTCGGTGACCCGCTCGGCATCCAGCGCCGGTGCGTGCCGCAGCACGATCGCATGCACGCGCGCGCGGAAGCCATCCTCGGGCTTGCCGACCACCTTGACCGGGTAGTCGGTGGGGAACTGCAGCGGTGAGGGTGGGTTCACCACGGCGTGCCGGCGAGCTCCTTCTTATACAGCTGCAGCTGCGCGTACAGCCGTGCCCACAGCGCGCCCGGGCGCCCGTCCCCGACAGGCTGGCCGTCGAGCACGGTGACCGCCTGCAGCTCGCGCGTCGCCGCCGATATCCAAACCTCATCGGCGGCGCGCAGCTGCGCCTCGCTGATCGGCGCGACGCGGTAGCTGATGCCGCAGCGCGCCGCCAGCTCCTCCACGACCCCGCGCGTGGTGCCAGGCAGGATGCGCCGTGACTGCGGCGGCATCAGCACCTCGCCGTCGAGCACGACGTGCACCGCGGAGGCGGAGGCCTCCATCAGCTCCCCGTCGCGCAGCAGGATGGTCTCGGCGGCATCCGCATCCACCGCCAGCTGGCGCAGCAGCACGTTCGCCAGCAGCGAGGTCGACTTGATGTCGCAGCGCGCCCAGCGGGTGTCCTGCGCGGTGACGCAGGCGACCCCCTTGGCAAGCGACGCCGCGGAGGCCACCGGCAGCGGCGCGCAGAAGGCAAACACGGTGCGCGGCACGTCCGGCAGCGGCGCGTGGTTGCGGCCGCTCTCGGCCCCGCGCGTGACCTGCCAGTACACGTACTGGTCGCCGCCGCCGTTGCGCTCGACGAGCGTGCCCACCAGCGCGCGCCACTGCTGGGGGGTGAGCGGGTCGGCCATGCGGATGCCCGCGAGGCTGCGCGCCAGGCGCCCCAGGTGCGCGGCGAAGCGGAACGGGCGGCCGCCATACACCGGCACGACCTCGTACACCCCGTCGGCATACAGGAAGCCGCGGTCCAGCGGCGAGATGCGCGCCTGCGACAGCGGCAGGTACTCGCCGTTCAGGTAGCACAGGGGCAAGGGCTCGGCCATGCGCGCGGGCTTCCTAGTGGTGGAACCACAGGCGGATGGTGTCGATCAGGCGCGTCCACCAGCCCCCGAGCGTCACGTCCTCGAACGGCACCAGCGGCGCGCGGGCGATGACGGTGCCGGCGGCGTCGGTCACGGTGAACTCCCCGACCGGCTTGTTGGCAGGCAACGGGGCGATCAGCGGCTCCTTGGTGAGGCTGGCGGCGGTCTTGAGGGTCGCTGACTGCCCGCGCGCGATGGTGGCGTAGACGTCGTAGGGCACCCCGATGGCTGCAAACTCGCTCGCCGACTTGTAGACGCGCGGCTTGAGGACGGTGTCCTTGGCGGCCTTGACTTTGATGGTCTCGAAGAAGGTGTAGCCGTAGTTGAGCAGCGCGGCGCTCGCGTCCTCGCGCGCCTTGACGCTCGGGGACCCCATGACGACCGAGATCAGGCGCATGCCGTTGCGGTTGGCGGAGGTCGCCAGGCAGAAGCCGGCGCTGTCGGTGTGGCCGGTCTTCAGGCCATCGACTGAGGGATCCTTGCCGAGCAGGCCGTTGCGGTTCTCCTGGTGGATGTTGTTCCAGATGAAGTCGCGCAGGCTGAACAGCGAGTAGTACTGCGGGAAGTCTCGGATCAGGGCCGCGGCGAGGATCGCGATGTCGTGTGCAGTGGTGTAGTGGTTGGGCGAGGGCAGGCCGTCGCTGTCCTCGAAGTTGCTGCCCTTCATCCCCAGCCGCCGGGCGTACTCGTTCATCATCTGCGCGAACGCGGCCTCGGTGCCGCCGACGCGCTCGGCGAGCGCGATGGTGGCGTCGTTGCCCGACTGCACGATCATGCCCTTCATGAGGATGTCCACCGGTATCTGCGTGCCCACCTGCACGAAGGTGCGCGACCCTTCCGCACGCCAGGCGTGCTCGCTGATGGTCACCATGTCCGACAGCTTCAGCCGGTTCTCCTGCAGCGCGGTGAACACCACGTAGGCGGTCATCAGCTTGGTGAGGCTGGCAGGCTCCGCGCGCTCATCGGCGTGCGACTCGGCCAGGATGCGCCCGCTCTGGAAGTCCATCAGCAGGTAGGCGCGCGCATCTATTGGCGGCAGCTGCGGGATCAGCGAGCCGTCTGCGGCACGTGCCGGCGCCGGCGGCGGCGTGGCAGGAGCCGGGGCCGGGGCGGCCTTGGCGGGCCTGGCCGCGCCGTGCTTCTTGGCGGCCGGTTTGTGGGTGTGGGTCGCGGCAGTTGCGGGGACCGAGGTGACCGCGAAGGCCGCGGCGAGGAGCAGGCTGAGCAGTGGACGAAGCAGCACGGTGTGGGGATTCCTTGAAGATTGCGTACCGGAACAGGAGATTTTAACCCAAGCGCACAGCGGCAAGGGCGCCGCGCAGGTGCGCCTCACTCGGTGGCCAGGCGCGCATCTGGCATGCCAAGGGCTGCCAAGCGCGCGGCGAGCTGGTCGAAGTCCGCGACGCTTGCCACCGGCCCGAGCCGCACCCGGTACAGTTGCACGCGCCCCTGGAACGGGGCTATGAAGGCGCTCGCAAGGCCCGCGGCGTGCAGCTTGTCGACGGCGCGCTGCGCGTTCGCGGCGTCCGCGAACGCGCCGGCCTGCACGTACAGGGCCGGCGGCGGCGACGCGGAGCTGCGCGACAGGTCATCGGGCACCCCGGGGGTGAGCGCGCGCACCTCCACCAGCGTCGTGCCCTCGCGCAGCATGTCGAGCTTGGCAGCGGCGGTGTAGGACAGGTCGATCAGGCGGTTGGCCACGAACGGCCCGCGGTCATTGATGCGGATGACGATGCTCTTGCCGTTCTTCAGGTTGGTGACGCGCGCATAGGTGGGCAGCGGCAGTGTCTTGTGGGCCGCGGTCATGCCATACATGTCGTACTGCTCGCCGCTGGAGGTATTGCCGCCGTGGAAGGTCGGCCCGTACCAGGAGGCCACGCCGCGCTCGAGGTAGCCGGAGGCGCTTGGCAGCACGAAGTAGCGCTGGCCGTAGACATCGTAGAAGGCCGGGTTGCCGTGCGCACTGCGCGGCTCGGCCTTTGGCACCGCGTCCGGGATGGCATCGATGTTCAGCGGCGGCGCGGGCGCCGGGGCCGCCGGGGCCGCCGGGGCCGCTGGTGGGGGGCCGTTGATCACCAGCGCCGGCTCGCTCGTGCGGCGGCCGCCCAGCGAGCAGCCGGCCACGGTGAGCACGCAGCACGCAGCCGCAGCAGCGCGCGCGCCCCTCACGGCGCCGGGGCGGGGGCTGCGGCGGTGGGCTGGGCGTGCTCGCGCTGCGCCACGGCCTGGGCCAGCTCGTACACGGCCATCGCGTAGCGCGGGCTCGTGTTGTAGCGCGTGATCACATAGAAATTGTGGAACCCGACGCGGTACGCGGGGCCAGTTTCCTGCTCGGCATCAATCAGCAGCGCCGGGGTGTCCGGCGGCACGTCCAGCTCGGTCTTGATGCCGCGCGCGCCCAGTGAGGCGACCGTCTCCTTGAGCTCGAGGTTGCGCGGCTCGAGCTCGATGGTGGCCCCGGGGGCGACGCTCGCCTCGGCCAGCACCGGTGCGCCCAGCCGCCAGCCGGCCTGGTGCAGGTAGTTGGCGACGCTGGCGATGACATCGTCCCAGTCGCCCCACAGGTCGCGCTGGCTGTCGTTGTTGGCATCCACCGCGTAGTGGCGGTAGCTGGAGGGCATGAACTGCGGCGCGCCCATGGCACCGGCATACGAGCCGGTGAGCGTGAGCGGGTCGAGCTTGTTCTCCTTGGCAAGCAGCAGGAACTGCTCGAGCTCCTTGGTGAAGTAGGCATGACGCGGCGGGTAATCGAAGGCCAGCGTCGCCAGCGCATCCAGCACGCGGAACTTGCCGGTGATGCGTCCGTACTTGGTCTCGACCCCGAGGATGGCGACGATGTACTCAGGGGGCATCTGGTACTCCGCCGCGATGCGCTCGAGCGAGTCCTTGTGCTCGCCCCAGAACTGCACCCCGTCGTTGATGCGCTCGGGGGTGATGAACTTCTCGCGGTACTGCCACCACGGGGAGACCTTCTCGGCCGGTCGTTCCATCGCCTCGATGATCTTCGGCTGCGGCTGCGCGGCCTTGAGCAGCGCGCGCAGCTGCTTCTTGCTGATGCCGTCGCGAGCGGCTACCTCGTCGATGAAGGCGGCGATTTCCGGGCGCTTGAGGTCGAAGGAAGCAGCGACTGCCGTGCGCGCGGGCACGCCCTGCGCAGGGGCAGGCCCGGCCGCTGCGGGCGGGGCCGCTGCAGGCTGTGCGGCCACAGGCAGCGCGGGCGCGGTTTGCGCGGGAATCGCTGGTGCAGGCGTGGTTTGTGCGGGGGCGTTTTGTGCGAGCACCGGGGCGCTCAGTACGGCAGCGAGCAGCAGGCAGGTGGGCTTCAACTAGGATCCAATGAGTTTGCGCCGTGAATACAGCGCCATGAGAATACCGAACCCGGCCAGCAGCGTCACGACGGAACTGCCGCCGTAACTGACCAGCGGCAGCGGCACGCCCACCACCGGCAGCAGGCCGGTGACCATGCCGGCGTTGATGAACACGTATACGAAGAAGGTGAGCGCGAGGCTACCGGCAAGCAGGCGCGCGAAGGTCTCCTGCGTCTGCGTGGCGAGGAAGATGGAGCGGCCGACGACGAATACGTACAGCAGCAGCAGGATGAGCAGGCCGAGCAGGCCGAACTCCTCGCCGATGACCGCGAAGATGAAGTCCGTCGAGCGCTCGGGCAGGAACTCCAGCTGCGCCTGGCTGCCGTTCATCCAGCCCTTGCCGAACATGCCCCCCGAGCCGATGGCGATCTGCGACTGGATGATGTGGTAGCCGGCCCCCAGCGGGTCGGTCTGCGGGTCAAGGAAGGTGAGCACGCGCTTGCGCTGGTAGTCGTGCATGAAGCCCCAGCCGAACCAGGCGCCCAGGGCGCCCAGCACCAGCATGGCCGCCATCACGCGCAGCCGCAGGCCTGCCAGCACGATGACCAGCGCGCCGGCGGCTGCGATCAGCGCCGCGGTGCCCAGGTCCGGCTGCACGGCCGTCAGTCCCACCGGCACCAGGATCAGCGCTGCCAGGACGCCAAGCGATGGCCAGCTGGGGGGCAGCGGCCGCTCGTGCAGGTACCAGGCGCACATCATCGGCACGGCAAGCTTCATCAGCTCCGAGGGCTGGAAGCGGAACAACTCCAGGTCCAGCCAGCGCTGCGCGCCCATGCCGATGTGGCCGATACGCCGCGACCACCACCAGCAAGAACACCCCGACCGCGTACAGCCAGGGCGTCGCGCGCCGCAGGAAGTTGGGGTTGATCTGCGCCAGCAGCAGCATCGCCACCGTGCCGATCAGCAGGCGCGCGCCGGTGCGGTAGATCGTCGGCATGCTCTGCCCGGAGGCGCTGTACAGCACGATCAGCCCGTAGGCGGCGATCAGCGCCAGCCCGATCACCAGCGGGCCGTCGATCTTCAGCGCGAACAGCACGCGTGCCGCCCCGGTGAGGGTGCGGCGGGTGCGCGATCCGGCGGTGATTTCCTCGTAGATCATGGCGCCGCTGCCGGCTTCACCTTGCCCTCGTCGTCGAGGAGGTAGGCGTCGAGCACCTTGCGGGCGATCGGGGCTGCGGCACTGGCGCCGGCGCCGCCGTTCTCCTGCAGCACCGCGACCGCGATGCGCGGCTCATCAGCCGGGGCGAAGGCGATGAACCAGGAGTGGTCACGCAGGCGCTCGTTGATCGCGCTGGCGTTGTAGCGCTCGTTCTGCGCCACGGTGAACACCTGCGCAGTGCCGGTCTTGCCGGCGAACACGTACGCGGCCTTGGCGCCGATCGCCGCGGCGGTGCCGTGCTGCGTCACCCCGATCATGCCGTGCACCACGCGCGCCCAGTCCTCCGCGGAGACCCCCGGCACCTCGCCGTCGGACTGCGGCGGCACCTCATGCATCTTGCCTTCCGCGTCGCGGTAGGCGGCCACCAGCCGCGGCCGCCACATCTTGCCGCGCATGGCGATGACGCCGGCGTAGTGGGCCAGCTGCAGCGGGGTCACGTTCAGGTAGCCCTGGCCGATGCCGAAGTTCACCGTCTCGCCCGGGAACCAGATCTGGTCGGCGGGCTTTGCGAAGGTCTTCGCCTTCCACTCGCGCGAGGGCAGGATGCCGGGCCGCTCGCCGCTGATGTCGATGCCGGTGAGCTTGCCGAAGCCAAAGGGAGCCAGGAACGTGGCGATGCGGTCGATCCCCAGGGTGTCGGCGAGCCCGTAGAAGTAGACGTCGCAGGAGCGCGCGATGGCATCGTCGAGGTTGACGAAGCCGTGCTTCTCGTTGTGGTATTCGCGGAACATGTGCGAGCTGCCGGGCAGGTGGAAGGAACCGGCGCAGAACTTGCGCGCCTCCGGGTCCACCACGTGGTAGGTGAGGCCGGCGAGGGCCATCGCCGGCTTGATGGTGGAGCCGGGTGGGTAGGTACCACGCAGCGCGCGGTTGAGCAGCGGCTTGTCGATGTTGCCCTGCAGGGCGCCGTACTCGCGCGCGGTGATGCCGCGCCCGAACAGCGTCGGGTCGAATCCGGGCATGCTCACCAGCGCGAGCACGTCGCCGTTGTTCGGGTTCAGTGCGACCACCGCGCCGCGATGGCCGGCGAGGGCGGCCTCCGCCACGCGCTGGATCTTCAGGTCGATGGCGAGCACCAGGTCATCGCCGGGGTTCGGCGGCTTCACGCGCAGGTCCGGCACGAAGGCGCCCTGGCGCTCCACCGAGCGGCCCTGGGCGTTCACCAGCACCTCGCGGAAGCCGTTGGTGCCGTGCAGCTCGTGCTCGTAGGCGCTCTCGACGCCCAGCTTGCCGATGAGCGAGTTGCCCGCGTAGGTCGCCCGGTCGATGTGCTTGAGGTCCTGCTCGCTGATGGCGCCCACGTAGCCCAGTGCATGCACCGCCAGGGCGCCGTTGGGATACCAGCGGGTCTGGCGGGTCTTGATGTCCAGGCCGGGGAACTCGAAGCGCCGCACTGCAAAGCGCGCCACGTCCTCGTCGGACATGCGCAGGCGGATCGGCACGCTGTCGAAGCGGCGGCTGGACTCGATGGTGCGCTCGATCTCGTCCACGTCCTCCGCGCGCAGCAGCCCGATCTCGACCAGGCTTGCCAGGGTCTTGGGGACGTCCGCGACCTCCTCGGGCACCAGTTCCAGCTGGTAGGCGGGCTGGTTGCCGGCGATCACCTCGCCATGGCGGTCTACGATCAGGCCGCGCGCGGCCGGGATCGGCTCGTTGCGTACCCGGTTACCCTGGCTGAGCTCGGCGTACTTGTCGTGGTTGGTGATCTGCAGCGAATACAGGCGCACGACCAGGCCCACCGTCGCCAGCGCCATGAGCGCACCGGCGACGAGCGCGCGCTGGTCGAACATGCGCTGCTCGCGCCAGTGGTCCTTGATGCGTACCGCGGGCATCGGCTGCTAGCGCCCCGCGCACTGGCACGGCGCGCTCACGAGCGCCTGCCCGCGCCGTAGCCGAGCAGCGCGGCGGCCAGTGGCCAGATCAGCGCGCCGGTCAGGGCGTGTATCCAGCGCATGGGGCTTGTGACCTGGTGCCCGGTCCAGCCATCGATCGCAGAACAGCACGAACTCGTAGACCACCAGGAACGCGAACACGATCAGTGCCTGCTGCAGGCCGGGCTTGGAGCGGATGCGCTGGTGCTCGCGCACGGCCACGTAGGCGATCAGGGACAGTGCGAGGGCGTGTTCGCCCAGGATGGGACCCTGGAAGATATCGAGCATCAGGCCTGCGAAGAATCCGAAGGCGACGCCGCCGCTGCGCGGGGCGTTGATGGACCAGTAGAGCACCGTGAGCACCAGGAAGGCCGGGCGCGCGACGTCCAGCCACGGCGGCAGCGGGAACGCGGTCAGGGCCAGCGCCACCACCGCACTGAGGAGAGCCGGACCCGTGACTCCGCGTTCATGGCTTGTGCGCGACGGGCTTGGGCGCGCTAGCGCCCGTGGCAGGGGGTTTGGGCGCCGGCGCGGTCGCCGCGGCAGGCTTCGCGGCCGCAGGAATGACGCCGGCGGGGGTGCTGGCGCCGGGGGCCGTGGCCGCCGGCGCGGTCGGGGCCGCTGCAGGAGGGGCCGCTGCAGGAGGGGCCGCCGCGGGGGCCGGGTGCACCACGGCCTGGGGCTGGATCGAGGGGTCACCACTCTTTAGATCCTCGCCCGGGGCGTTAGTTGCGGTCGCGGCGGCGGCGGCGGGATGGTTCTCGCGGAACCAGATCAGCATCACCTCGCTGTCGGACTCGACGCGTGCCAGCGGCTCGGCGCGCACCTGCGCGAGCGGTTGCACCGCGTCGCGGTGCACCTCGGTCACGTGCGCCACCGGGTAGCCTTCCGGGAACACGCCCCCGAGTCCGGAAGTTTCCAGGATGTCGCCCACCTTGATGTCGGCGTTGGCAGGCAGGTACGGCAGCGCCAGGGATGCACTGTCGCCGGCACCGACGGCGATGGTGCGCAATCCCGTGCGCCCGACGCGCACCGGCACCGCGTGCTCCGGGTCGGTGATGAGGATCACCTCCGCGCTCCAGGGCCCCACGTGGATGGTCTGGCCGATGAGGCCCTTGGCATCAAGGACCGCCTGGCCCCTGAAGACCCCGTTGGCGGCGCCGCGGTTCAGGACCATCTCTGGCGCAGGCCGGTGAGCTGGATGCTGACGATCTCGGCGGGCAGCCAGCGCTCGGCCACCGGTGGCAGCGCGGCATGCAGTCCGCGCAGCTCGCCGTTCTCGCGCGCGAGCGCCTCGTAGCGCATGGCGCGCAGTTCCAGGTCGCGCTGCTGCGCGGTCAGCCGCGCGTTCTCGGCCTGCAGCGCCTGGCGGTCCTGGAAGCTGGTCTTGAGCCACCGCCAGGCGGCCGGCGGCGAGCTCACCAGCAGCTGCACCGGGTAGGCGGCGGCCTGGAGCACGTAGCGCACGCGTTCGAGGTAGTGCTGGCGCTGGTCGAGGTACATCGCGACCACGGACAGCACGGCATAGATGGTGAATTTGAAGCCGGGCGAGCCGCCCCGCCCATAGAGCGGTCTGCCGGCTCCTGTCCCGAAAGCGGCCACTCAGTCCTGCGCGCTCCTTGCGCTATTCAAGGCCGAAGTGTCCCGGGCCCAGTTCGTCCATCAGCTCCAGGATGCGCCCGCCGCCGCGCGCCACGCAGGTCAGCGGATCGTCCGCCACGACTACCGGCAGGCCGGTTTCCTCGGTAAGCAGCTTGTCGATGTCACGCAGCAGCGCGCCACCGCCGGTGAGCACGATGCCGCGCTCGGCGACGTCCGCGCCGAGCTCCGGCGGGGTCTGTTCGAGTGCCTGCTTGACCGCGCTGACGATGCTCTGCAGCGGCTCCTGCAGCGCCTCGAGGATCTCGTTGCTGTTGAGGGTGAAGCTGCGCGGCACGCCCTCGGAGAGGTTGCGGCCCTTCACCGACAGCTCGCGCACCTGCTGGCCCGGGTAGGCCGAGCCGATCTCGATCTTGATGCGCTCCGCGGTCGCCTCGCCGATGAGGATGCCGTAGTTGCGGCGCACGTAGTTCATGATCGCCTCGTCGAAGCGATCGCCGCCGATGCGCGCGGAGTTGGCGTACACGACGCCATTCAGCGACAGCACCGCGACCTCGGAGGTGCCGCCACCGATGTCGAGCACCATCGAGCCGCGCGCCTCGTTCACCGGCAGGCCGGCGCCGACCGCGGCGGCCATCGGCTCGCTGACGATCGCCACGTGGCGCGCCCCGGCGCCCTCGGCGGACTCGCGGATGGCGCGCCGCTCCACCTGGGTCGAGCCGAACGGCACGCACACCAGCACCCGCGGCGAGGGCTTGAGCATGCGGTTGCCGTGCACCTTGTTGATGAAGTACTGCAGCATCTTCTCGGTGTAGGTGAAGTCGGCGATCACGCCGTCCTTCATCGGCCGCACCGCCGTGATGTGCCCGGGCGTACGGCCGAGCATGCTCTTGGCCTCCGTGCCCACGGCCACGATCACCTTGCCGCCGCGGGTGGGCTCGGTCTGCACCGCGACCACCGAGGGCTCGTTGAGCACGATGCCCCGGTCACGCACATAAATGAGCGTATTGGCAGTGCCCAGATCGATCGACAGATCGCTGGAGAAATATCCGCGCAGGCGTTTGAGCATTTAGGGACCGAAAAAAGTGTGCGGCGGGAGACCCGGAAAGTGGCGCGTAATCTAGCAACCGACAGGACATTGAGCAAGGCAACAGGTATCATTTTGCGCTTGTTTTCTCAGCCCACCACGCACACTGCGAACCCCCTATGGCCCTCACCCGCGAGCAGATCGCAAGCATCGCCGCCCTGGCGCGCCTCGATCTGAGCTCATCCGAGATCCCGGTCTACCAGAACAGCCTCTCGAGCATCCTCGACTTCATCGGGGCACTCGATGCGGCTCGACACGGCGAATGTCGCCCCCATGGCGCACCCGCTGCCGGGGCTCGCGCAGCGCCTGCGCGCGGATGTCGTGACCGAGAGCGATCACCGCGAGCAGTACCAGGCCAACGCCGCTCAGGTGGCCGCCGGGCTCTATCTGGTGCCCAAGGTCATCGAATGAGGCACTCGTGAGCGATCTGCACCGGAACACGCTGACGGAGCTCGCCGCGGGGCTGCGGGCGCGGCGCTACTCGAGCGTCGAGCTGGTGCGCGCCTGCCTTGAGCGCATAGCGGCAAGCCAGGGCGCGCTGAATTCGTTCATTTCCATCACCGCCGACAGCGCCCTGCGCGAGGCTGCCGCGGCCGATGCAGCCCTCGCCGCCGGTGCTTGTGGTCCCCTGACCGGGGTGCCGATCGCGCACAAGGACCTGTTCTGCACGCTGGGCGTGCGCACCAGCTGCGGCTCGCGGATGCTGGACAACTTCGTCTCCCCGTACGATGCCACCGTGGTCGCCAAGCTGAAGGCGGCCGGGGCGGTCATGGTCGGCAAGACGAACATGGACGAGTTCGCGATGGGCTCCTCGAATGAGACCAGTTACTACGGGCCGGTGCGCAACCCGTGGAACGTAAGCCTGGTCCCGGGCGGCTCCTCGGGCGGCTCCGCGGCCGCCGTGGCGGCGCGCCTGGTGCCGGCGGCTACCGCGACGGACACCGGCGGCTCGATCCGCCAGCCGGCGGCGCTGTGCGGCATCACCGGCATGAAGCCGACCTACGGCCGCGTCTCGCGCTACGGCATGGTCGCCTTTGCCTCGAGCCTGGACCAGGGCGGCGTGCTTGCCACCACGGCGGCCGATGCCGCGCTGATGCTGCGCGAGATGTCCGGCTTCGACCCCCGCGACTCCACCAGCGTCGACGTGGCGGTGCCGGACTACGTGGCGCAGCTGGAGCAGCCGCTGGCGGGACTGAAGGTCGGGCTGCTCAAGGAGTTCTTCGACAAGGGGCTGGAGCCGAAGAACGAGCAGCGCATCCGCGAGGCACTGCGCGTCTACGAGAGCCTGGGGGCGGTGCTCACCGAGGTGAGCCTGCCGAACCTGCCGCTGTCGGTGCCGGTGTACTACGTGGTGGCCCCGGCCGAGTGCTCCTCGAACCTGGCGCGCTTCGACGGCGTGCGCTTCGGGCACCGCTGCGAGAACCCGCGCGACCTGCAGGACCTGTACCGGCGCTCGCGCGGCGAGGGCTTCGGCGCGGAGGTCAAGCGGCGCATCATGACCGGCACCTACGTGCTCTCGGCCGGCTACTACGATGCCTACTACCTCAAGGCGCAGCGCGTGCGGCAGCTGATCAACGCGGACTTCATCCGCGCGTTCAAGAGTGTCGACGTGCTGATCGGGCCGACCACGCCGACCCCCGCGTTCGCCATCGGCGCGAAGACCGCTGATCCGGTGACCATGTACCTGAACGACATCTACACCATCGGTGCGAACCTGGCCGGCCTGCCGGCCGCCTCGGTGCCGTGCGGCTTCGTCGACGAGCTGCCCGTCGGCCTGCAGATCGTCGGGCCGCACTTCAGCGAGGGGCGCGTGCTGGCCGCGGCACACGCCTTCCAGCGCGCCACCGACTGGCATACGCACGTCCCCAGAGGATACGCATGAGCGGCTGGGAAACCGTCATCGGGCTGGAGATCCACGCCCAGCTGTCGACGCAGTCGAAGATCTTCTCCGGCTCCGCGACCCACTACGGCGCCGCGCCGAACACCCAGGCGAACCTGGTGGACCTGGGCTACCCGGGCGTGCTGCCGGTGCTCAACGCAGAGGTGGTGCGCATGGCCGTGAAGCTCGGCCTGGCGCTGGGTGCGCGCATCGCCACCCACTCGGTGTTCGCGCGCAAGAACTACTTCTATCCCGACCTGCCCAAGGGCTACCAGATCAGCCAGTACGAGCTGCCGATCGTCGCCGCAGGCGTGCTCGACATCGTGCTGGAGGACGGCACGGCCAAGCGCATCGGCGTCACGCGCGCGCACCTGGAGGAGGATGCCGGCAAGTCCTTGCATGAGGGCCTGCCGGGACTGACGGGCATCGACCTCAACCGCGCGGGCACGCCGTTGCTGGAGATCGTCTCGGAGCCTGACATGCGCTCGGCCAAGGAGGCGGTCGCGTACATGAAGAAGGTGCACACGCTGGTGCGCTACCTTGAGATCTGCGACGGCAACATGCAGGAAGGCTCGTTCCGCTGCGACGCGAACGTCTCGGTGCGCAAGGTGGGGGCCGAGAAGTTCGGCACGCGCGCTGAGATCAAGAACCTGAACTCGTTTCGCTTCGTCGAGCGCGCCATCAACTACGAGGTCGAGCGCCAGATCGACCTTCTGCAGTCCGGCGGCAAGGTGGTGCAGGAGACGCGCCTGTACGACCCGGACAAGGGCGAGACCCGCTCCATGCGCTCCAAGGAAGAGGCCAACGACTACCGCTACTTCCCGGACCCGGACCTGTTGCCGGTCGAGCTCGACCAGGCGTTCATCGAGGACGTGCGCAAGAGCCTGCCTGAGCTGCCGGACCACAAGGCGCAGCGCTTCGCCAGCCAGTACGGGCTGTCCGCCTACGATGCCGGCGTGCTCACCGCGAGCCGCGAGCTGGCCGCCTACTACGAGGACCTCGTGCGCGAGGTGCCGCGCGAGCCGAAGCTTGCCGCCAACTGGGTGATGGGTGATCTTGCGGCGGCCCTCAACAAGGAGAACCTCGAACTCAGCTGCGGCCGGATGCCCGCAGCGCGGCTTGCAGGGCTGGTGGCGCGCATCAGCGATGCGACGATCTCCGGGAAGATCGCCAAGGAAGTCTTCGAGTCCATGTGGGCGGACGGCTCGGCGGCGGACCAGGTGATCGAGGCCAAGGGCCTGCGGCAGATCACCGACACCGGTGCCATCGAGAAGGTGATCGACGAGGTGCTGGCCGGCAATCCGGGGCAGCTGGCCGACTACCGCTCGGGCAAGGACAAGCTGTTCGGCTTCTTCGTCGGCCAGGTCATGAAGGCGACCGGCGGCAAGGCCAATCCCGCCCAGCTGAACGACCTGCTCAGGAAGAAGCTGGCCAGCTGACCAGTGCGTCTGCACCCGGCGACGAAGGGTTGAAGGTCTTTTTGCGGGCCCCATTGAGGTCGGCATGAAAACAGAAACGCTGCTCGCTGGTGACCACGTCCGCCGCTTCCTGTTCGAGGGGCAGCCGGTGCGCGGCCACTGGACGCACCTGGACACCGCCTGGCAGCAGCTGCGCACGCACCGCCAGTACCCGCCCCTGGTGGATGAGTTGCTCGGGCAGGCGGTCGCCGCCTGCACCCTGCTCGCGGCAACGCTCAAGTTCCGCGGCACCCTGACGTTCCAGCTCCAGGGCGACGGCATCGTCAAGCTGCTGGTCGCCCAGTGCACCGATGACTACCGCATGCGTGCGGTCGCCCGCTACGATGAGCAGGCGCTGGCGCGGATCCCCACGCACGCTCCCTCCCCGGAGCTTTTCCGGCAGCTCACCGGCAACGGCGGCAACATCACGGTGACCGTGGAAGCAGAGGAGAAGAGTGCGCGCTACCAGGGCGTGGTGCCGCTCACCGGGGACTCGCTGGCGGAGTCGCTGGAGGCCTATTTCGCCTCCTCTGAACAGTTGCCCACGCGCGTGCTGCTGGCAGCTGATGGGCAGCGCGCCGCGGGCATGCTGGTCCAGAAGCTGCCCGAGGGGCAGCTACAGCCCGGGCGCCCCGGGTGGTGATACCTGGCAGGACGCACAGTGGGGCATGCAGCGGCTGACCCTACCGATGCTGCTGGGCAACCCCCTGGAGACCAATCTTGCCGCGGTCTTCCCCGGCAGTGACGTGCGCGTCTTCGGCGGGGCCGGGGTTTCCTTCGAGTGCCGTTGCAACCCGGCACGGGTCTCAGGGGTGCTGCGGGCGCTGGGCTCGGAGGAGCTGCGTGACATCCTCAGGGAGCAGGGCTCGGTCACGGTGACGTGCGAGTTCTGCCAGCGTCCCTACTCCTTCGACTCCATCGACATCGAGGCTATTTTCTCAGATAGCACCGAGGGACCCGCCGCCATCCATTGAGTCGCGAGCACTGTCTCGTTGGTGAATCAGTGCGCTGCGTTGGTGGGTAAATAAGCTCGTGACCCTAAGGGCCAGAATCTGGCCCTGCTTTGTTAACACGCCTCCGCTCGATTATTAAAGGAATGTACAATAATTGAATGAAGCTCTTACCCCCTACGACCCTGACCGAGTGGCTGCGCGCCGCCGGTGACCCCAGCCGCTTGCGCCTGCTGGTGCTGTGCACTGAAGGTGCCCTGAGTGTGTCCGAGCTGGCCGCGGCGTTGCGGCAGAGCGAGCCGCGCACCTCGCGGCACCTGAAGATCCTGTGCGATGCCGGCCTCATCGAGCGGCTGCGGCAGGGGCAGCGCGTGCACTACCGCATCAGCGGCAGCGCGGCGGCTGCAAGCTTCGTGCGCGGCCTGCTGGGCATGCTCGACCGCGCCGACCCGGTCCTTACCCAGGATCGCTCGGGCGCCCGGGCACAGGCGGTGGCCCCCCTGGGCAGCGAGTCGCGCCTGGGACGCACGCTCTCGTCCCTGGTCCTTGCCGATGCCTTCCGCGTGCCTGCCGGCCCGCTGCTGCTGCTGGGCGTGCGGCACCCGGAACTGCTGGCAGCGGTCGCGCGGGTGTCCGGCGGGTGCACCGCCATCGCACAGTCACGACGTGCCGCGCAGTGGTCACGCGCCTTCGCCGAACGCAACTCGCTGGCCTGCCAGGTGATCGAGTCGGCCTCGCCGGTGGGCTTCAGCGACGCGGACCTCGCGCGCAGCGGTGGCCCGTTTGCCGGTGTCGTTCTGGACCAGCCCACCGGCGGCGCGGCGGCACTGCCGCTGTTGCTGCGACGCGCGCGCGCCGCGCTCGTGACCGGCGGGCGGTTGTGGTTCTTCGAGCGCTACGATGCGCTGGACAGCGCCGGTGATCGCATCGTCGAGCATCCGCTGGCACGCCTGCGGCGCCTGCTAAGCGATGCCGGACTTACCTGCGAGAAGATCAGCCCGGTCGAGGCTGACGGCGAGCACTTCCTGGCCGCAAGCGCACTGGCCGCGTCGTCCCACGCGAGCGCCCACGGCGCCACGGGGGCCGCATGAGCACGACCGCGATCCACGTGTCCTTCGAGTTCTTCCCGCCCGCCGATGCGGCGATGGAAGCGACGTTGTGGGAGTCGGTCGAGCGCCTGGCGCCGCTGGCGCCGCGCTTCGTCTCGGTGACCTACGGCGCCGACGGCTCCACGCGCGAGCGCACCCACGAGGTAGTGGCGCGCATCCAGCGCGAGACCGCGCTCACCGGGGCCCCGCACCTGACCTGCATCGGTGCCTCGCGCGGGGAGATCCTGGATATCGCGCGCGGCTACTGGGACCGCGGCATCCGCCACCTGGTGGCGCTGCGCGGGGACCTGCCGCAGGGCGACGCCGCGCGCGCGCCGCGCGGCGAGGGGTTCACTTGTGCCGCCGAGCTTGTCGCGGGCCTTGCCACGATCGCCCCGTTCGACATCTCGGTGGCCGCGTACCCGGAGGTCCACCCGGAGGCACAGTCCGCGCAGGCAGACCTCGATAACCTCAAGCGCAAGATCGACGCGGGCGCCAGTCGCGCCATCACGCAGTTCTTCTACGACACCGCGACGTTCCTGCGCTTCCGCGAGCGCTGCGCCGCGGCCGGGATCACAGCTCCCATCGTGCCGGGGATCCTGCCCATCACCCGCTTCCCGCAGATCCTGCGCTTCGCCGCGCGCTGCGGCGCCGCGATCCCTGCATGGCTGCACGAGCGCCTGTCAGGGCTCGACGACGACCCGGAGACGCGGCGCATGATCGCCGCGAGCGTCGCGATCGAGCAGGTGCACTCGCTGGTCGCGCACGGGGTTACTGAGTTCCACTTCTATACGCTCAACCGCGCGGAGCTGACCTACGCGATCTGCCATGCGCTCGGGCTGCGGCCAAGCGCGCCGGCGCAGCGCGCCGCGGTGGAGCTGCACGCATGAGCCACTGCGACCACCTGCAGCACGCGGGCGCGGGCCGTGCGGACCTCGACATGGCCGCGCCGCAGGGGCGTGCGAGCGCGGCGCCCTATGTGCTCGCGCCGGTGGACGAGGCGCAGCGACGCGCGCGCATCGAGCGCCTGCGACGCAGCCTCGACGAGCGCATCGTCGTGCTCGATGGCGCGATGGGCACCATGATCCAGCAGCACAGGCTCGATGAGGCCGGCTTCCGCGGCGAGCGTTTGCGCGCGCACGGCCGCGACCTGCGCGGCAACAACGACGTGCTCACGCTCACCCGCCCGCAGATCGTCGCCGACATCCACCGCGCCTACCTCGAGGCCGGCGCGGACATCATCGAGACCAACACCTTCAACTCCAACTCGGTGTCGCAGGCCGACTACGGCCTGGAGGCGCTCGTGCCGGAGCTCAACTACCGCGCTGCGCAGCTGGCGCGCCGCGTGGCGGACGAATGCGCCGCGCACACCGGCGTGCAGCGCTTCGTGGCCGGGGCGCTGGGACCCACCAACCGCATGACCTCGCTGTCCCCGGACGTGAACGACCCGGGCTACCGCAGCGTCTCCTTCGATGAGCTGGTGGTCGCCTACATGGAGGCCGCGCGCGGGCTGGTGCTCGGCGGCGCGGACTTCCTGCTGATCGAGACCGTGATCGACACGCTCAACGCCAAGGCGGCGATCTACGCGGCGCTGACCCTGTTCGACGAGACCGGCATCACCGTGCCGATCGCCATCTCCGGCACGATCACCGATGCCTCCGGCCGCGTGCTCTCGGGGCAGACTCCGGAGGCGTTCTGGAACTCCATCCGCCACGCGCAGCCGCTGTTCATCGGCCTCAACTGCGCCCTGGGCGGCGCGCAGCTGCGTCCGTACGTGCAGGAACTCTCGGCGGTCGCGGACACCTACATGTGCGCCTACCCCAATGCCGGCCTGCCCAACGCGTTCGGCGAGTACGACGAGGGTGCGGCGCAGACCGCGGAGATCCTGCGCGAGTTCGGCGAATCGGGCCTGGTGAACATCGTCGGCGGCTGCTGCGGCACGACCCCCGAGCACATCCGCCTGATCGCAGCCGGCGTGCGCGGCCGCAAGCCGCGCCCGCGCCCGCCGACGGAGGCCAAGTGCCGCCTGTCGGGACTCGAGCCGCTGAACATCGACGACAGCAGCCTGTTCGTGAACGTCGGCGAGCGCACCAACGTCACAGGCTCGGCCAAGTTCCGCAAGCTGATCGAGGCCGGCGACTACACCGCAGCGCTGGATGTCGCGCGCCAGCAGGTCGCCAGCGGCGCCCAGGTGATCGACATCAACATGGACGAGGGCATGCTCGACTCGCAGGCGGCGATGGTGCGCTTCCTGAACCTGGTGGCCGCAGAACCGGACATCGCGCGCGTGCCGGTCATGATCGACTCCTCCAAGTGGAGCGTGATCGAGGCGGGGCTCAAGTGCGTGCAGGGCAAGTCGATCGTGAACTCGATCAGCATGAAGGAGGGCGAGGCGGTGTTCATCGAGCACGCCCGCAAGCTGCGCCGCTATGGGGCAGCCGCGGTGGTGATGGCCTTCGACGAGCAGGGCCAGGCCGATACCGTCGAGCGGCGCATCGCGATCTGCACGCGCGCCTACCGCATCCTCACCGAGCAGGTCGGGCTGCCGGCCGAGGACATCATCTTCGACCCGAACATCTTCGCGGTCGCGACCGGCATCGAGGAGCACAACGGCTACGGCGTCGCCTTCATCGAGGCGACCCGCCGGATCAAGCAGGAGCTGCCGCACGCCCTGGTCAGCGGCGGGGTGAGCAACGTGTCCTTCTCGTTCCGCGGCAATGACCCGGTGCGCGAGGCGATGCACTCGGTGTTCCTCTACCACGCGATCGCGCGCGGGCATGGACATGGGCATCGTCAACGCCGGCCAGCTGGCGATCTACGAGCAGATCCAGCCGCGAGCTGCGCGAGGCGTGCGAGGACGTCATCCTCAACCGCCGCGCCGATGCCACCGAGCGGCTGCTGCAGATCGCCGGGCGCTTCAAGGGCGAGGGCGGCGTGCGCCGCATCGAGGACCTGGAGTGGCGCTCCCTGCCGGTGCGCCAAGCGCCTCGAGTACGCGCTCATCAAGGGCATCGACGACTTCATCATCGAGGACACCGAGGCGGCGCGGCTGGAGTTCGCGCAGCCGCTGCAGGTCATCGAGGGCCCGCTGATGGATGGCATGAACGCGGTCGGTGACCTGTTCGGTGCCGGCAAGATGTTCCTGCCGCAGGTGGTCAAGAGCGCGCGCGTCATGAAGCGCGCGGTCGCGCACCTGGTGCCGTACATCGAGGCGAACAAGGACCAGAGCGCGCGGCGCGCCAAGGGCCGCATCGTGATGGCGACCGTCAAGGGCGACGTGCACGACATCGGCAAGAACATCGTCGGCGTGGTCCTGCAGTGCAACAACTTCGAGGTGATTGACCTCGGGGTGATGGTCTCGTGCGAGAAGATCCTGGAGACCGCGCGCCGCGAGCAGGTGGACTTCATCGGCCTGTCCGGCCTGATCACCCCGTCGCTGGATGAGATGGTGCACGTCGCCCGCGAGATGCAGCGGCAGGGCTTCGAGCTGCCGCTGCTGATCGGCGGGGCCACCACCTCCCCGGCGCATACCTCGGTGAAGATCGCCCCGCAGTACGGCTGCGCGGTCGATCTACGTGAAGGATGCCTCGCGCGCGGTGGGGGTGTGCCAGACGCTGACCCAGCCGGACCAGCGCGGCGCGTTCGTCGGCGAAGATCGCAGAGGAGCACCAGCGCCGGCGCGAGCAGCACGCGGCCAAGACAGTGAAGGTTCCCGAGCTGTCGCTGGCGGCCGCGCGCGCCAACCACCGCCGCATCGACTGGGCGGCGTACCAGCCGCCGGCGCCACGCGTGCCCGGCGTGCAGGCATTCGCGGACTACCCGCTCGAGGAACTGCTCGGCTACATCGACTGGATGCCGTTCTTCAACGCCTGGGAGTTCGCCGGCAAGTTTCCGGACATCCTCACCGACCCGGTGGTCGGCGAGGCGGCCAGCAATCTGTATGCGGACGCGCGGCGCATGCTCAAGACCGTGATCGCGGAGCGCTGGCTGCGCGTGCGCGCGGTGGTCGGGCTGTTCGCGGCCAACGCGGTGGGCGATGACGTGGAGCTGTACGCCGACGAGTCGCGCACGCAGGTGCTCGCCACGCTCAACTTCCTCAGGCAGCAAAAGGGCAAGCCGGAGGGGCAGCCGCATGAGTGCCTGGCCGATTACGTGGCGCCCAAGTCCAGCGGGGTACGCGACTACTTCGGCGCCTTCGCGGTCACCTCGGGGATCGGCATCGAGCCGCACGTCGCGCGCTTCGAGAAGGCCCACGACGACTACTCGAGCATCATCCTCAAGGCGCTCGCGGACCGGCTGGCCGAGGCGGCGGCGGAGCACTTCCACGAGCGCGTGCGGCGCGAACTGTGGGGCTACGGGGCGAACGAGGCGCTCACCAACGAGCAGCTGGTGCGCGAGGAGTACCAGGGGATCCGGCCGGCGCCGGGTTACCCGGCCTGCCCGGACCACACCGAGAAGCGCAAGCTGTGGCAGCTGCTGGACGTGGACCGCACCACCGGTATCCAGCTGACCGAGTCCTTCGCCATGTACCCGACCGCGGCGGTCAGCGGCTGGTACATCGGCCACCCGCAGTCGCGCTACTTCGCCCTGGGCAAGATCGACCGCGACCAGGTGCAGGACTACGCGCGCCGCAAGGGCGACACGCTGGAGCAAACCCAGCGATGGCTGGCGCCGAACCTCGGCTACGACCCGTAGGCCGCGGCGCGGCTCAGTGCGCCGCGCGCCGCTCCGATTCCAGGGCCTGCAGGTAGGCCGCCCCACCCAGGGCACGCATCTGCGTGAGGATCTGGTCGCGCCGCATCGCCACGTAGCGCGACGGGCGGTCCGCGTGCATCAGCACCGGGTTGGGCAGCACCGCGGCCAGCAGCGCGGCCTCGGAGGAACTCAGGCTGCGCGCGGGCTTGTGCCAGAAGCGCTGCGAGGCGGCCTGGACGCCATAGATCCCGTCGCCGAACTGGGCGACGTTCAGGTACATCTCGAGGATGCGCTCCTTCGGCCAGAGCGCCTCGATCAGCACCGTGAAGTAGGCCTCAAGCCCCTTGCGCACGAAGCTGTGGCCGGACCACAGGAAGAGGTTCTTCGACACCTGCTGCGAGATGGTGCTCGCGCCGCGCAGGTGCTTGCCCTGCTCGCTGGCGCGCACCGCGGCGCGGATCGAGTTGAAGTCAAAGCCGGCGTGAAAGGGGAACAGCTGGTCCTCGGAGGCGACCACGGCGATGGCCGCGTGCGGGGAGATCTGCTCCAGGCTCACCCACTGGTAGTCAGTGTGGTAGTCGTGGCGCTGCTCGAGCCACGCCTGCACGCGCGCCTCCGCCATCATCGCGCTGCCGACCGGGTTGCTCCAGCGCAGCAGCAGCACGGCGAGCATGCTGAGCAGCACCCAGCCCAGCAGCAGCGTGCCGAGCCACTTGAGGAGCCTGCCGGCGATGCGGCCGTGCTGGCGGGGCGCCGCGCCCATGGGCTTGCGGCGCGGACCGGTGGGCAGCGCCAAGCTACGGACCGGCTTACTTCGGTTCGATGCGCCGTGCCGAGACGATGACCACGTCCTCCAGCGGCACGCCCTGGTGGCCCTTCTTGTTGCCGGTGCTGACCTTGGCGATCTTGTCGATGACGTCCATGCCGTCAGTGACCTTGCCGAACACTGCGTAGCCGAAGTCACGCGGCCCGTGGTCCAGGAAGGCGTTGTCGACCAGGTTGACGAAGAATTGCGAGGTCGCGCTGTTGATGTCGCTGGTGCGCGCCATCGACAGGTAGCCGCGGCCGTTCTTCAGCCCGTTCTTGGCCTCGTTGCTGATCGGCGCGCGGGTCTTCTTGTTGGCGAGGTCCGCGGTAAGGCCGCCGCCCTGGATGACGAATCCCGGCACGACGCGGTGGAACACCGTGCCGTCGAAGAAGCCGTCGTCGACGTAGCGCTCGAAGTTTTCCACGGTCACGGGCGCCTCCTTGGGAAACAGTTCCACCGTGAAGCCACCGAGTGAAGTTTCGAATCTGATCATCGTTGTCCTTCCGTCATGCGCTCGTGTCCGGCGAGATCGCGGTGCGAGCGTACGTGACGGAAGCCCGCGAGGACAAGCGCGGCGCGCACCCCCGGCCCCTGGTCCGCGCCATGCTCGAGCATCAGCCAGCCCCCGAGGGCCAGGTGCATGGCGGCACCTTCGGCGAGGGTCCGCAGACTTTGCAGTGCATCGTCACCGGGAGTCAGCGCCAGCCGTGGCTCGTGCTGCAGCAGCACAAGCGCCGGGTCGGCGGCGGCGACGTAGGGCGGGTTGCTCACCAGCAGGTCGAACATCTCCCCGGCAAGCGCCGCATACCAGTCGCCGAGGCGGAATTCGACTCGCGCGAGACCCAGTGTGGCGGCATTGCCGCGCGCCTGCTCCAGCGCGCCCGCCGACACGTCTGTGGCCACCACGTGCCACTGCGGGCGCTCGCTCGCCAGCGCCAGCGCAATGGCCCCTGAACCGGTGCCCAGGTCCGCCACCCGCGCAGGACCTGCCGGTCCGCGCGCCAGCGCGCGTTCCACGAGGAGTTCAGTCTCCGGTCGCGGTACCAGCACCATTGGCCCGACCGCCAAGTCCAGTGACCAGAACTCACGGTGCCCGACCAGGTAGGCAAGGGGCTCGCCGCTGGCGCGCCGCGCAAGCAGCTCGCGGTACTTTGCAACCTGCGCTGCGCTGCAGGGTGCCTCCGGGTGCGCCAGGATCCGAGCCCGCGTGATGCCCAGGACGTGCGCCAGCAGCAACTGGGCATCCAGCCGGGCGTCAAGGTTGGGGTCGTGGGCATTCGCACCGGCGCCGGCCTGAAGTTGCTGCACCCCCTCAGCCAGCAACGCGCCGCAGGATGGGATAGTCATATCGGCAGCTTCGCCACGGCGCTAATATATTCCAATGACAACACAGTTATATCCCCCGCACCGTCCCCTGTCGGTCGGGGAGACTCTGGATCTGACCTTCCGCATTTACCGGGCAACGATCGTAAAGTGCCTGTTGCTGGCGGGGTTCGGCGTCCTGGCGTCGCAGCTACCCACGTTGTACCTGCTGTCCACCGGCCGCGACCTGAAAACCTCGTTGATGGTGACCATGCACGAACCGGGCTACCAGGTGGTGTACATCGTGAGCGCGCTGCTGACCACGGCGCTGAATGCGGCGGTCCTGCTGCGGCAGTTCCGGCTGGTCACGGGCAGCCAGCCCGGCGGAGAGGCAATGGCCATGGCGCGCCGTGTTCTGGCACTCCTCGGGCTTGGCCTGCTCGTGGGTCTTGCGATCCTTGTGTGCTTCGCGCCCGCCGCGTTGCTCCTGGCGGGGTTAGCGAAATGGCTGGTGGCGCTGCTGTGCTTGGTGCTCTTCAGCTACGTGCTGGTGTCGTTGTCGATTGGGTACGCGGTACTGATCGTGGAGGGTGCCGGGCCCGTAGCAAGCCTGCGGCGCAGCTGGAACCTGACGCGCGGCAGCTTCTGGCGGCTGACCGCTGTCTACACCGTTGCGCTCATCATCCTGGTGGTCTTCTACCTGCTGTTTGGCGCCGCGTCGGGATTCGTCGTAGCTCTGGTCGCGCACGGGGAGCTGGCCGTGCTTACGGCAGCCTATGCGGTCATCGCCGTGGCATTGGGGGCTTTCCTGCTGCCCTTCGGCACGGCGCTGCAGCTGGCGGTGCTTGGCGACTTGACTGCGCGCAGGGAAGGCACAGACCTCGAGCAACGAATCTCGGCTGCGGCCTGAGCAGTGCGTCGCTGGCTGGCCAGCGCCCTGTGCCTGCTGGCTGGCCTCAGCGCAGCGCACGCGCACGAAGTACTCGAGCGGGTCGATGCTTGTGTGGCCCGGCTTGATCAGGACCTCGACGTGGGCTACGAACGCATCGCCGCGCGCTGCCCGGGGCTGGCCGGGGCGCTGACGCAGAGCGCCTGGGCCGCGTGGCTGCCAGCGGACTGGAACAGGCCAGGTAACCAGCTCTCGGCGCAGGGTCTCAAGGAGCTAAATACACTGCTGTCGCGCAGCCTTGCGCCCAGTATCCCGGTGCGTGCGCCTCGGGCGCAAACCGCCGCCGCAGTCATCGCGCGGATCTCGCCTAAGGACGATTCCGCGCAGGGCTGGTGGGGGCGCTTCAAGGCGTGGTTGCGCAGGATTTCCGCCGGAGGCGAGCGCGAATCCGGATTCTGGACCTGGCTTGGCAACTTCAACTTCTCGCAAGGCGCGATGAATTTGATCGCGTGGCTCGCACTCGCGCTGGTCATGGCGTCAGCACTGGCAATTCTGCTCAACGAACTGCGCATCGCTGGCATATTCAAGGCGCGCTGGCGCGCCGCGCGGGGCCGCCCGCTGCGCGACGGCCCAGATCAGTCCGCTCAGGCGCTCGGTGCTCTGGGGCGCCAGGCACTGCGCGAGCAACCGGCGCTCCTGTTGCAGCTGATTGCAGAGCGCCTCACCGCCCAGGGACGCTTGCCGCCGGCGCGCGCCCTGACAGCCCGTGAACTACTGCGCGGCGTGCGTCTCGCCGACGATTCGGAGCGAGCCACCCTTGCGGAACTTGCCGTGACCAGTGAACAGCTGCGCTTCTCCACCCGCGATTTGCCTGCCGCGAACCTGGCATCGGCCGTCGCCGCCGGGCGCGACCTGCTCACGCGACTCGCGACATCGTCGACCGCTCCGGACACCACGACACATGGTGCGTGAACGATTGATAACCCTGGGCTGCGCTGTGGGTGCGCTGCTCGTGTTTGGCATGCTATTCGTCCACACCGGTCCGCCGGGCGAGCGCGACGCCGCAGCGCCCACCACAGCGGAGCGTCGCGCCGACGGCCTGCTCGGGGTGATGACTTGGCTCCAGGAGGAAGGTATCCCGGCGATGTCGCTGCGTGAGCGCTTCTCGGCGCTCGCAAAGTCTCCAAGACTGTCGCCGGTGGGGAATTTGCTGGTCGTGACGCTACCTGCCGCGACTGCGTTTCGCACCGACGAGGCGGTGGCCCTGGATGGCTGGGTCCGGCGCGGCAACACGCTACTGATACTGGCTGCACTTTCGGACCGACCCGCGTGGGCACGCTCCGATCGCGGGCTGGTTGGCGACCTGCAGCTGTTGAGCGGCCTGGAGGTGCAGCCCCAAGAGCAGCCGCAGAAGCCCGGGGCAGCAGCAAAGGACGTGGGTGGCGGCGCACGGTTGCTCGCGCGTGCCGCGCGCGGTTCGCTCATCGCGCTGGAACCAATTCGCAGCAACCTGATTCCCAACCGGCCGCATCCGTATCTTGAGGCCGTGCATCAGGCTGCCGCGTTCTCGGATTTTCCGCCGATACCATGGTCGATGAAGGTGCCACGCGATGGATTCATGCTGGCGCTGGCCCACCAGGAGGGCACCGCAGAGGGCGTCCTCTGGGCCCGTCCCCTGGGCGCCGGGACCATACTCGTGAGCGGCTTTGCCTCGCTGCTCTCCAACCGGGCGCTCGGCCTGGAGGACAACGCGCGCCTGCTTGCCAACATCGTGGCATCAACCACGGCCGCGGGCGGCACGGTGATCTTCGATGATGAACACCAGGGTCTCACGGCCGCCTACGACCCGGCGAAGTTTTACAAGGACCGCAGGCTATACGCGACGCTGGCGATTGTTGCGGCGGTCTGGCTGGTGTGGGTACTGGGCGGGACGCAACTGCAGGCCCCTGCTGTGCACGCTTCTGCGCCGCAAGAGACGCAGCTGGTGCGCGATACCGGGCTGTTCCTGGCGCGCGTGCTGCGCCCCGCGGCGGCGGCCAGGCGCTTGTTTGACAATTTCTTTCTCGATATCAGGGGCGTTGTGGATGAAGGCCGCAGTATCGAGGAGGCTGCACTGTGGCGGTGGCTGGAGCAACATCCGCGCCTGGCGGGCGCCGACGTCGCACAGCTGAAGTCCTGGTATGTGCAGGCGTACGCTGACCAGAAGGTGCCTCTGGTGCGCCTGCGCAATCTCATCGTCCGAACCGAAAGGCTACTCAACGCATGAGCACCTCCATCGAGCAACTCGAGAGCCTGCTGGCGCAGGAACTAGCGCGCGTGGTCGTTGGCACGGAGGCCTCGCTGCAGGCCCTGCTGATCGCCCTGGTGGCGCGCGGCCATGTACTGGTGCAGGGCATCCCGGGGCTGGGCAAGACCCTCCTGGCCAAGGCACTGGCGCGGGCACTGGGCGGTGAATTCAAGCGCATCCAGGGAACCGCGGATCTGATGCCAAGTGACATCACCGGCGTGAGCGTGTTTGATGAGCTCACCAAGGGCTTCAACTTTCGCGCCGGGCCACTGTTCGCGGACGTCGTTTTGGTGGACGAGATCAACCGCACCGGGCCGAAGACGCAATCGGCGCTGCTGGAGGCCATGGAAGAGCGGCAGGTCAGCGTGGATCGCAGCACGTTCGAACTGCCGCCAGATTTCTTGCTTATTGCGACGCAGAATCCGCGCGAATTCGAGGGGACCTACCCACTACCGGAGTCGCAGCTGGACCGCTTCATGCTCCGCCTCGATATGCAGTATCCCGAGCGCGCTGCCGAGGCGGAGATTCTCGCCCGCTATGGGGGCATGGGGACCGCTGCGCAGGCCGCGCTCGAATCGGTCACCGCGATTGACCGTGCGCTGCTTCGCTCCGCGCGCGCCGACGTCGAGGCGGTGCACGTCTCCGACGGGCTGAGCGCCTACGTGCTTGACCTGGCGCGCACCTCCCGCGGGCACGCCCGTCTTGCGCTTGGGCTCTCCACGCGCGGTGCGCTTGCGCTGCTCAAGGCGGCGCGCATCCTCGCAGCGCTGCGCGCCGGGGAGTTCGTGACGCCTGATGACGTCAAGCGCGCGGCAGTATGGGTGATGCCGCACCGGCTGGTGCTGACGCCGGAGGCGACGCTGGAAGGTCTCACCGATCTTGAAATGGTCCAGAACATCCTTGCGGACACGCCGGTTCCACGCTGATCCGAAGGCCCCGCCATGCACCTTGCGCCACGCGGTTACCTCCTGGTCGTCCTCAGCGCGGTGCTGGCCATCGTCGGGGTGTGGTCCGACCAGGCCTCACTGGCGCGCCTGTGGACCATTCCTGCCGGTTTGCTCCTGCTGGGCCTGGCACTGGAGGGCACGCTGGTGCGGCGACAGCGGATTGCCGTGCGGGTGATCACCGCGGCGCGTGCGTTCCTCGGGCGGCCGCAACCGGCGGCCTTGCAGTTCACCAGCCCCGCGGCGCGAGCGCTCACGCTCGAGTATGCCCCGGCGCTGCCAGATGGGTTTGAGCCCCTGACGGCGAGCCGCCGCGTGAACATCGCGCCTGGGCGGCCCACGGCCGATGCCATTACCGTGCTGCCGGTGCGTCTGGGACCGCAGCGCTGGCCGCAGATGCCCGCGCGGCTGCGGGGCCCGTTTGCGCTCGCATGGTGGTCGACCGCGCTGCAGCCACAGTACCGCGGCGTGGTGGCCCCGGACGCGCTGCGCAGCAATGCACGCCTGCGCGCCATGGCCGGCGCGGCACGCGCGCGGCGCATCGTCGGGGCCGGCGCGGAGTTGCACCAGCTGCGCGGCTACGTGCGCGGGGACCCGCTGGCGCGCATCGACTGGAAGGCAACGGCACGCACACGCGCACTGGTCTGCCGCGAGTACACCGAGGACCAGCACCTTGACCTGCTGGTTGCCATCGACGCCGGCAGGCTCAGCAGGGTGCGCAGTGGTGCCCTCGAACACTTCGGCCTCTACAGCAACCTCACCGCACGCCTGGCTGAGCTGGCCACGCATCATGATGACCGCATCGGGCTCGTTGTGTACGCGGACCGGGTGCTGAGCAGCTGCGCGCCAGAGCGCGGCGTGAGCGGTGTCGTGCGCGTGCGCAGGATGCTCGAGCAGGCCGTGCCGCGCCGCGCCGAGTCGGATCCGACCAGCGCCGCGGTGGAGATCCGTCGGCTGCTCAAGCACCGCTCACTGGTG
Source organism: uncultured Pseudomonadota bacterium (assembly GCA_963703025.1). Classification (GTDB taxonomy): domain Bacteria; phylum Pseudomonadota; class Gammaproteobacteria; order Steroidobacterales; family Steroidobacteraceae; genus 13-2-20CM-66-19. The sequence goes on from OY969778.1 coordinate 2,309,114, forward strand.
ATATTGCTGACGGACCTGGACGACGCCAGCATCGCCACGCAGTTGGCTCGCACAATCAGGCTCCTCGCGCCGCCGCACCTGGTCATGGTGGCCGGCGTTCTCAGCGGGGAGGTTGCCACGCTCGGTCACAGCGAGGCCAAGGGCTGGGAAGACCCGTGGATCGCGCTCGCGGCCCAGGAGCAACAGAAGCGCGCGGCTGGCCAGCGTGTCGCGCTGGAGCGGCGGGGAGTGCCGGTGGTGGCGGCAGCGGCGGAGTGTCTCGAGGCGGCGCTATTCAGCCGCTACGAGCAGCTGCGCCGTTCGCGGCGGATCTAGTGCGCCGGCGCAGCACGTCGCCGATGCTTAACAGGCGCCCCGACAGCAGGCCCACCATGATCAACCAGTAGCCCACGCCGATCGCAGCGCGCAGGCCGACCGGCACGCGCGGATTGGGCGAAATGAAGCCCTCGATGAGTCCTGCCCCGACCAGCAGCACGGCACAGGCGATGAGCACGCGCCCGGAGCGCAGGGCCGCTTCATTGAAGGAGCGCATGCGTCCGGCCCGACCCGGGCGGATCAGTGCCTCGCCGACCGCTGCGCCAGCGGCTGCCGACAGGCACATGACCGATAGCTCGACGCAGCCGTGGGCCACTATGAAGCCCGCGAGTTCACCTGCCAGACCGTGCGCCCCCACGAAGGCAAACACTGCGCCGAGCATGAGGCCGTTCAAGCCTAAGATGTACAGCGTACCCAGCCCGAAGAACAGACCGGCGCAGTACGCGAACAGGCTGACGACCACGTTGTTGGCCAGGATCTGCACCGACAGGACCGATGAGGGCACGATGTTCAGCAGGCCATCGGTCCACAGCTTGCCGCGCTCCACGCTTGCGATCAGATCAGGGGAGGCAAACAAACCGATCAGGTCCGGATAGCGGTGCACGAGTGCGTAGCCGGCCGCGATGGCTAGCAGGAAGATGAGCGTCGTCCACCACAGGTAGGGTGCAAGCCAGATGAGCGCCGCGGGCAGTTCCACGCGCGCGAATTGCCGCAGAGCGCCACCGGCGCGCCACGCTCCGTGGTGCAGTGCGCCGTGCGCGCGTGCGTATACCCCTTCCAGGTACTCGCGTGTGCGCGTGGCCGGCAGCAGCTCGCGCACCCGCGCCAGGTCGTGCGCCAGCATGCGGTAATCGTCAGCTACCCGGGCAGCATCGGTGACATCGTCGGTACGCGCGGTGGCCAGACGGTCCAGGCGGGCCTGGGCCTCGCGCCACAGCCCGGCACGCTGCAGCAGCGCGCTGATCAGGGCCTCACGGCGGGCGGTGTGTTCCATGGGCGCCTACGCGCTGCTGTTGCCGAGTGTTTCGAGCCGGGATCGCAGGTCGTCCTCGCCCGCCTGGCTGAGCGTCGTGGGGTCAGCGCCATGGCGCGCCAGCAGTTGCCGCGCGAGGCTCAGCCGCGACTGTGGCCCAAGCGTATCCCAGCGCTGCAGCAGCTCCAGAACCAGTTCCGCACTTTGCGTGTCAAGCCTCCCGGAACGTTGCCCGGGAGACCCCAGCGGCAGCAGCTCCTGGGTGCGCTGGTAGATGAGCACAGTACCGGCAGCCATGTCACCGCAGCGCAGGCTATCGCGCGACAGCGCCGCCACCACCAGCCCGACCCCATAGAAGACCGGCAGCGCGTCGATAAGCCTGAAGGCGTTGCGCACCAAGAGTGCCCCCACGCTGGCGGCCGCGCCGCTGCGACCGACGATGCGCACCCCGGCCAGGCGCTTGCCCGGAGTGCTGCCCCGCAAGGCAAGCTCAACCACCGGGTGATAGAGGAAGTAGATCGCCAACGCGGGCAGCGCAATCGCCCCAAACCACACTGCATCGGTCTTCGGCGGCGGGCGCAGCGACAGGCTGCCGTTATAGAAGGTGGCGCCCGCCACGTACCAGCCAAGCGCCAGGAGCACCCGTATGTGCCAGTCAACGATGAAGGCGTACGCGCGCACCCCGGGTCCGGCCACCGGCAGCGAGACATCGATGCCGGTGTTGCTGCCAATGAGAAGGCCCGGCAGCTCGGCGCTCACGCCTCCTCCGCGAGCAGCTCCGCCTGGTGCTCCTGCTGCAGCGCCTGCACCAGTTCGTCCAGGCGCCCATCCATCACCTGTTGGAGCTTGTAGAGGGTGAGGTTGATGCGGTGGTCGGTGACGCGACCCTGCGGGAAGTTGTAGGTGCGGATGCGCTCGGAGCGGTCGCCGGTGCCCACCTGCAGGCGGCGCGACTGCGCCTGCGCCGCGTGCTGCTTTTCCTGCTCCGAGGCCAGCAGTCGCGCCTTCAGCAGCGACATGGCACGCGAGCGGTTCTTGTGCTGTGAGCGCTCGTCCTGGCACTCGACCACGATGCCACTGGGGACGTGGGTGATGCGCACGGCCGAGTCGGTCTTGTTGACGTGCTGTCCGCCGGCTCCCGAGGAGCGGTACGTGTCGGTGCGCAGGTCCGCCGGGTTGATGTCGATCTCCACTTCCTCCTGCTCCGGCAGGATAGCCACGGTGCACGCGGACGTGTGGATGCGGCCCTGGGCCTCGGTCGCAGGTACCCGCTGCACGCGATGCGTACCGGACTCGAACTTCAGCAGCGAGAAGGCACCCTTGCCCACGATGCGGCTGATGATCTCCTTGAAGCCGCCGTGCTCGCCGGGGCTCTCGCTGACCAGCTCGACCGTGAAGCCCTTGGACTCCGCATAGCGCGCGTACATGCGCTGCAGGTCACCGGCGAAGATCGCCGCCTCGTCACCGCCGGTGCCGGCGCGCACCTCCAGGAAGATGTTCTTGTCGTCGCGCGCGTCCTTGGGCAGCAGCAGCTTGCGCAGCTCGTCCGCCTCGGACGTCAGCGCCCCCTGCAGGCGTGCCACCTCCTCGTTCCCGAGTGCGCGCATGCCCGCATCGCTGTCATTTTGCAGGTCGCGCGAGGCGGCCAGTTCTTCCTCGAGCCCCTGGTAGCGCGCAAAGCGGTCCGCCAGCGGCTGCAGGCGCGAATACTCCATGGACAATTCGCGGAACTGCTGCGAACTTCCGTCGACCTCGGGTGATCCGAGCAGGTGGCCCACCTCCTCGAAACGTTCGGAGATCTTCTGCAGGCGGTGTTGGATGGAGTCCTTCATGGGTGGCGGGCGCGCATTCTCCGGGTGTCTGCAGTTTGTGACAAGTTGCGCAATGCGCGCGTTTTGTGCAGGGTCTATAGTGTCTGCCGTGAATAATATCAATCGCTTGCGTAACTTATTGCTTCCCTTCGCCGCCGCCGTGCTGGTGGCCGGCCTGGCCGGCTGCGCCGTTCAGCCAGCCAGGCAGAGTGAGCCGGCCGCCGGGACCGCCGCTGCCGCGCCGGTGGCTGCGGCCGGGCAGTCTGCCACGCAGGCCCCCGCGCACAAGGATGCACCTGCCGCCGCCGCCGCCGTGTCCAGGAAGGACGCGGCTGCAGCCGCGTCGTCGCCACCGACGGTGGCGGCCGCCGATGCCCTGCTCAAGCGTGGCGACTGCCGCGGTGCCTCGGAGATGCTCGCCCGCGCTGCCGCCCATGGCGACGTCGCGACCGCCCGGCGCGCCACGCAGGTCGCCGTCGCCTGTGAGCACCTGCCGGCGGCATGGCAATCCGCGACCCGCTGGCGCACGCTCGCCCCGGATGACCTCGAGGCGAACGCGCTGTATGCCGCGGTCGCCCTGAAGCTGTACCGCACCGCCGACGCGCGACCGGCGATCGCTGACTTCTGGCGCGTCGAGGAACAGAAGAACGCGGCTGCCGGCAAGGCCGGCCCCGCCCACGCCCCAGCGGCCACTGCCAAGGCCGGGGAGCGCACCGACCGCAGCATGGCGGAGCTTTCCGTGCTGCTGCTGGAGGAGTCGGAGGCCTCCGCGGTCCTGATCGCGATGAGCGGTGCGCTCGAACCCAGCGCCAACTCCCCGGAGACCTTCACGCTGCTCGGGGAGCTCGCGCTCTCGGCCGACGACGGTGCGCGTGCGCAGCGCTACGCGCAGCGTGCGCTGGGGTACGACCCCAAGGACCTGCCGGCACTGCGCGTGCTGGCACGTGCCTACGTCATGCAGGGGGACAGCTCCAAGGCCCTGACCACCGCGCGCCTGGCCAAGTCCGACGACCCGCGCCAAGGCGGCTTTGCGCTCGCGGAGATCCTGGCCTCGCTCGACCGCAGTGAAGAGGCACACCAGGAACTCGAGCGCCTGCGTGGCAGCGGCGCGCCCGCGGCTGAGATCGACCGGCGCCTCGCACTGCTCGCGTTCAACTCAGGGGACTACAAGGAGGCGCGCCAGCGCTTTGTGGAGCTGCTCTCCAGTGGTGACGGCAACGACGGGGTCGAGCTCTATCTTGCCGACATCGACGCGCGCGACGGGCAGCCGGACGAGGCGCTCGCCGGCTACCGGCGCCTGTACGACTCCACCGTCGCGGTCTCCGCGCGCGCCCGTGCCGCATCGCTGCTGCTGCAGCGCAAGTCGCGCACCGAGGCGCTCGCCCTGCTGGATGACTACGCCGCGGATCACCCGGAGGATGAACTGGACCTGACACTCATCAAGGCACACCTGCTCGCCGACAACGGCGACGGCGACACTGGCCTGGCGGTGCTCAGCGCGGCGCTGGAGCGCCACCCGCAGCATCCCTCGATCGAATACGACCGCGCCGTGATTCTCGAGCAGTCCGGGCATGTGCATGAGTCGGTGCAGGCCCTGCAGCACATCCTTGAGAAGCGCCCGGATGACCCGGCGCTGCTCAACGCGCTCGGCTACACGATGGCCGATCACTCCCTGGAGTTGCCGCAGGCGGAAGTGCTGATCCGCCGCGCGCTCACCACCATGCCCGACAGCCCGGCCGCACTCGACAGCCTGGGGTGGGTGCAGTACCGCAACGGCGAGCTGAAGGACGCCTCCGGCACGCTCGCGCGCGCCTATTCCCTCGGCCACGACGCGGAAATCGCCGCCCACTGGGGCGAGGTGCTGTGGGCCAGTGGCAACCAGGGCGAGGCGCGCCGGGTGTGGGCCGCAGCGCTGGCGCGCGACCCGGACTCCAAGCCGCTGAAGGCGACCGTCAAGCGCCTGCTGCCGGATGCGAAGTAACCGGCTGCGACACGCGGCGGCGCTGCTGGTGCTGCTCGCCCTGGCCGGCTGCCGCACGCTGCCGCCGGCGACCGCGGTCTCAGGTCCCTGGGATGTGCGCCGCCCGAGCCTGCAGGCACTACAACACTTCACGGTGAAGGGGCGCGTGGCGGTGGCCACGGGCAGTACCGGCTTCAACGCCAACCTGCGCTGGACGCAGGATGCGGACACCGCGCACCTCACCCTCGAGGGCCCGCTCGGGGTCGGCGCCGTGCAGGTGATTTCCACCGGCGCGACGCTCGAGGTCATCAACTCGCACGGCGAGCACATCGGCAACGACCAGGCGCGCGCGGAGCTGCGCGCAAGGCTCGGATTCGACGTGCCGCTGGCGAGCCTGCGTTACTGGATCCTGGGGGTCCCGGCGCCGGTCTCACCCGCGCAGGAAGTACTCGACCAGGCGCAGCAGCGCCTGGAGAGCCTCAACCAGGACGGCTGGCACGTCAGCTACGGCGCCTATGCGGACGCCCATGGCCAGACGCTCCCGGCGCGCATCACTCTGGAGCGCGAGACGGTGCGGGTGCGGCTGGTCGTGGACGACTGGCAGCTGTGAGCGTGCGCGCCGGTGGCGCGCCGGCGGTGGAGACGCACTGGCCGGCTCCTGCAAAGCTCAACCTGTTCCTGCACGTGGTCGGTCGCCGCCCGGACGGCTACCACCGGCTGCAGACCCTCTTCCAGATCCTCGACCTCGCCGACACGGTCAGCATTGCCGTTCGCGATGATGGGCAGGTCACCCGCGCCGGGGCCTCCTATGCGGTGGCGGCAGAGGATGACCTGGCGGTCCGTGCGGCGCGGTCACTCCAGGCGGCCACCGCGACCGCCCTTGGGGCCAACCTGCGCATCACCAAGCGCATCCCCCTGGGGGGTGGGTTGGGCGGTGGTAGCTCCGACGCCGCGACCGTGCTGCTGGCACTTAACAGTCTGTGGGATACACGGCTCTCCTTGGATCAGTTGAGCCTTATCGGCCTGCCGCTGGGCGCGGATGTGCCTGTTTTTGTTCAGGGTTCTTCGGCCTGGGCGGAAGGGGTGGGGGAGCAGCTGAGCGCGGTCGAGCTCCCGGACGCCTGGTACGTGATCATCCATCCGGGGGTCGGGGTGTCGACCCGTGAGATCTTCCAGAGCGCTGAATTGACACGAAATTCTCCCCTGATCACAATACGCGCCTTTTTTGAGTCGGGGGGTCGCAACGACTGCGAGCCGGTGGTGCGTGCACGCGCCCCCGCGGTCGCCGAGGCACTGGAATGGCTGGGGCGGTTCGCCCCGGCGCGCCTGACCGGCACCGGTGCCTGCGTGTTCGCGGCGTGCGGCTCCGCCATCGAGGCCGAGCGCCTGGCCGCCCGGGTCCCGGAGTGCTGGACCAGCTACGTGGCGCGCGGCCTGAACCGCTCGCCGCTGCACGAGCTTCTGGCACCCGCGCAGCGCGGCTGATGCGGCTGTAAGATGCGCGCCCGCGCGCCTTTCCGCGCGTGCGGATGGATGCTGGGGTGTCGCCAAGTGGTAAGGCAGCGGGTTTTGATCCCGCCATTCGGAGGTTCGAATCCTTCCACCCCAGCCATTGATGGGGTCGGCGCCTGGGTGGCGACGACGGTGGCCTTGAGGGTCGGTGGAAGTTGCACGCATAGATTATGAGTACGAGCGACACACTGGCCCTGTTTGCAGGCAACGCCAACCCGGCGCTCGCGCATGACATCGCGCGCAACCTGCAGACCCCGCTGGGCAGGGCCTCGGTCGGGCGCTTCAGCGACGGCGAGATCAACGTCGAGCTGATGGAGAACGTGCGCGGGCGCGACGTGTTCATCCTGCAGCCGACCTGCCCGCCGGCCAACGACAGCCTGATGGAGCTGCTGGTGATGGTCGATGCCTGCCGGCGCGCCTCGGCCGCGCGCATCACCGCGGTGGTACCGTACTTCGGCTACTCGCGCCAGGACCGGCGGCCGCGGGCGACGCGCTCGGCGATCACCTCGAAGCTGGTGGCCAACATGGTGGCAGGCGCCGGGGTCGACCGGTTGCTGACGGTCGACCTGCACTCGGACCAGATCGAGGGTTTCTTCGATATCCCGGTGGACAACGTGTACGCCTCCCCGGTGCTGCTGGGGGACGCTTGGAAGCAGTCGTACAGCAACCTGATCGTGGTGTCGCCGGACGTGGGCGGGGTCGCGCGGGCGCGCGCCTTCGCCAAGCGCCTGGACGACACGGAACTGGCGATCATCGACAAGCGGCGGCCGCGCCCGAACGAGTCGAAGGTGATGAACATCATCGGCGACGTCGAAGGCAAGACCTGCATGCTGGTCGATGACATGGTCGATACCGCCGGCACGCTGTGCCAGGCGGCGCAGGCGCTGCGTGACGAGGGGGCGGTCAAGGTGGTCGCCTACATCACCCACGCGATCCTGTCGGGGGCGGCCCTGGAGCGCATCGGCAAGTCGGCGCTCGATGAGCTGGTCGTGACCGACACGATACCGCTGAGCGCGGCGGCCAGGGCGAACGGCCGCATCCGGCAGCTGTCGGTGGCGGCGCTGCTGGCCGAGACGATCCGCCGCATCCGCGACGAGGAGTCGGTGAGCTCGCTGTACGTTGACTGAGCGCCCGCGGGGGCGCCGGCGCGGAAGATTTCTGAAGGATGTGCTGGTTTTGGTCGCGATCCGGCACTTGTTTGTAACTACTGGAGACTGAGTAATGCGTATTTCATTCACATTCGGCGCGGACGCCCGTGCGATGCAAGGCAAAGGTGCGAGCCGCCGCCTGCGTCACACTGGCAAGGTCCCCGCGGTCCTGTATGGCGGTGAGAAGGAGGCCCAGGCCCTGATCCTTGACCAGCAGAAGCTACTCACCATGATCGGTGACGAGCGCTTCTACTCCTCCATCGTGCGCCTGAACGTCGGCGGGGCCTCGCAGGAGGCCATCGTCAAGGACGTGCAGATGCACCCGGCGAAGAACCTGGTCGTGCACGTCGACCTGCAGCGCGTGGTCGAGAACGAGAAGATCCGCATCCACCTGCCGATCCACTTCAAGGGCGAGAGCGTTTCCCCGGGCGTGAAGACCCAGGGCGGCGTGGTCTCGCACATGCGCTCGGACGTGGAAGTCACCTGCCTGCCGAAGGACCTGCCGGAGTTCCTCGAGCTCGACCTGTCGGGCATGAGCCTGAACGAGACGAAGTTCCTGGCGGACGTGCCGCTGCCGGAAGGGGTGCACGATCCCCGAGCTCACGCGCCGCAACGCCGCGGTGGTCTCGATCCACGCGCCGCGTGCCGAGGAGCCCGAGGCGGTTGCCGCCGAGGCCGCCGCCGCACCCGCCGAGGGTGCAGCCCCTGCTGCCGGCGCTGCTGCCTGCCGCTGGTGCGCCGGCTGCCGCCGGCGATGCCAAGGAGGGCGACGAGAAGAAGGACGCCGCTCCTGCGAAGAAGGAGGGCGGCAAGAAGTAGCCGCCCGGGTTCGGCTTCGGCCAAGGGCCCACCAGCCGCTGCGGGAATCCGCAGCGGCTGGGGGCGCTTTTCCGTGTGAGTCAAAGACATGTCAGGCGAGGCGCTCAAGCTCATCGTCGGGCTCGGCAACCCGGGCACCGAGTACGCGCGCACGCGCCACAACGCGGGCTTCCGGTTCGCGGACGAGCTTGCGCGCCGCTATGGGGCGAACGTTTCGCAGCGAGGCGCGACATCGCGCGGAACTGGCGCGCGCGCAGATCGCGGGTGCCGATGTCTGTGGCTGCTTAAGCCGATGAGCTACATGAACCACAGCGGTGATGCGGTGCAAAGCATCGCCACGTTCTACAAGATGCCCGTCGCAGTCGATCCTCGTCGCCTACGACGAGCTGGATTTCGCCACCGGCGTCGTGCGCCTGAAGCAAGGCGGCGGCGCTGGCGGGCACAACGGCATGCGCGACGTGATCGCGCAGATGGGGGATGCGTTCTGGCGGCTGCGCATCGGTATCGGGCACCCGGGCGACCGCGCGCTGGTGCTCGACTACGTGCTCGGCCGGCCACCGGCAGCCGAGGCACGACTGATCGAGGATGCGCTGGCGGCTGCCGCAGACGCCGTCCCTGTACTGCTCACCGAGGGTGCGCAGCCGGCGATGATGCGGCTGCACACCCGTGATGGCGCCCAGGCGCCTGCCAACTAGAGAAAGACGGAACTTCAATGCCAATCCGCTGCGGAATCGTGGGACTGCCGAACGTTGGCAAGTCGACCTTGTTCAATGCGCTGACGCGCGCGCAGATCGCCGCCGAGAACTACCCGTTCTGCACCATCGACCCGAACGTCGGGGTGGTGCCGGTGCCGGACCCGCGGCTGGCGCCGCTGGCGGCCATCGCGCACTCCGAGAAGATCATCCCGACCACGGTTGAGTTCGTGGACATCGCGGGCCTGGTCGCCGGCGCCTCGCAGGGCGAGGGGCTGGGTAACCAGTTCCTGGCGCACATCCGCGAGGTGGACGCGATCGCGCACGTGGTGCGCTGCTTCGAGGACACCGACGTCATCCACGTCGCCGGGCGCATCGACCCGCTGTCGGATGTCGATGTCATCGACACGGAACTGGCGCTGGCTGACATGGCGACGCTGGAGAAGGGCCTGGACCGCGCTGCCAAGGCGGCCAAGGGCGGTGACAAGGATGCGGTGCGCCGCAAGGCGCTGTTCGAGCGAGTGAAGGTCCAGCTGGATGCGGTGAAGCCGGTGCGGGCGATGGGACTTACCCCCGAGGAGCAGCGCGACGTGCGCGAACTGCAGCTGCTGACAGCCAAGCCGGTCATGTACGTGGCCAACGTGGCCGAGGGCGGCTTCACGAACAACCCGCTGCTGAGCGCGCTGGAGAAGCGCGCCGCGGCCGACGGCGCGGTGGTGGTTGCCGTGTGCGCGGCGATGGAGGCTGAGATCGCGCAGCTGGACGAGGCAGAGCGGGCGGAGTTCCTGACCGAGCTCGGCCAGAGCGAACCGGGCCTGAACCGCGTGATCCGCGGCGCCTACAGGCTCCTTGGCCTGCAGACCTACTTCACGGTCGGGCCGAAGGAGACCCGTGCCTGGACCGTGCGCGTGGGCGCGACCGCCCCACAGGCAGCCGGCGCCATCCACACCGATTTTGAGCGCGGCTTCATCCGCGCCGAGGTCATCGCGTTCAGCGACTACCTGGCCGGCAAGGGCGAGGCGGGCGCGAAGGAGGCCGGGAAGCTGCGCCTGGAGGGCAAGGAATACGTCGTGCATGAGGGCGACGTCATGCACTTCCGCTTCAACGTTTAGGGGCTGTGGCCCTGAATTCAGGGCGCTTTGGGCACAAAAGCGCCCGGTGTTTGACACCCCAAAGGGGCGTGGGGACAATGCGCGCCCGCCGATGGAAAGGTAGCTCAGCTGGTTAGAGCACGGCACTCATAATGCCGGGGTCGAGGGTTCGAGTCCCTCCCTTTCCACCAATAATCAAACGCGTGTGAGTCTGCCGATTTTTGGCTGTGCCCGAAACGTGCCCACTTTATCGGCCGCCTTGGCAAGATGGTCGGACGACAGATGGGCGTAATTGAGCACCATCTTGCGGAACTTGAGCTCCGCTTGGTCGGTCCGCCCGCCGATTGCCCAGCCTTCATAGAGCGCTAGGCATCATCCGGTTCCGTCGTGTCGAGTGATGATCACTCGCCGGGAGCCTGGTTACAGCGGCTCGCGGAGTGCACGCGCAGCCCGGACGGTCATATGATGGCGACGCACTACCTGACCCGCCGTGACCCGGAGGTAACCATCCGTGAAACGCCTACTTACAGCACTCGCCTCGGCCGGCCTGCTGATGGCGAACCTTGCTCAGGCGATTGAGATACGGCAGTTCGACAAGCTCGCGGGCGACGACCAGATTGACTACGTGAGTGGGCTCGTCGCAAGCGTTGAGGCGGCCAGCTCGCCGGCGCAGCTGCCACAGGTCAAGCGGTTCTTCAAAAACAAGCAACCCGGGCAGGCCATCTCCGGCATGGGTCAGTTCGAGCTGGATCTGGCGCGGGCGCGCGTCGCCGATCTGCAGAGCGCCGCGAGCAATCCGCGCGCCAGGCACCTGGAGGTCGAGGACGTCCTCTACGTCACGCTGCAGAGAAATGGCATCGTTTTGCAGGAGTCGTTCCGGCCTGCGGCGGTTAAGTTCCACGCAAAACTGCCGCCGCGCAACGAGCCCATGACGCAGGAAGGTGCGCTAAGGGCACTCACCGACACCGAACAGTGGGTTGCGCGCACCGTGGAACCGGATCGCGAATTGCATTCGGGCACCCAGGGGATGAGCGCATCTGATTCACAGAAAGCGATTGCCTTCTTTGCTGCACTGGCGGCCCTCGCCGTGGCGGCAGACCGGGCCAACCCAAATTCCGGCGGCGGCGCAGCGGCACCTGCGGTGGACTCACGACCGTGGTGGGAGCAAAGCGGCTACAACACGTACCAAGAGGCAACCGGCGCCGCCTGCCGCTCTTCCCACATTCCCTCGATGACCGGTGGCTACAGCGGCATCTGCTAGGACGGTTTCCTTCACCGGCCTTCCGGTTCCGGGTCGCGCCGGATCTGACTGCTGTCCCCCGCGCAAATGCCCGCGGTGCTATATGAATTGAATGGTGTGATCTACGTTTCTCCCTCGGCGTTTTGGGCACGGTTAGAGACCTCATGCGGCAAGCTTTCCTGCTTCTAATGATCGCGTGCGCTGGTTGCCAGCCCACAGGGCGCGTTCACGATTCTGTACCTGTGACACCGGGCGGCGCGGTGGCGCCAGAAACATGGGTGGCCGGACAGTCTCAGCAAATCTGGTCAGAGAGGTGGTGGCAGTGGGCTTCATCTTTCCCTCGCGATGCAAGCCCGGTATCTGACTCGACCGGAGCGCGTTGCGGCGCTGGGCAAACCGCTCCCGTATGGTTCCTTGCCGGCGCGTTTGGATCCGCGACGGTCGCGCGCCGTTGCACGGTTCCGAAGGACACTTACCTGTTCTTTCCCCTGGTGAATTCCGTCGTTTTCCCGAACCGCAACAGCACCATCACCTGCGCTGATGCTCAACAACAGGCGCAAGCTGAAACTGACAACCCGGATATTCTCGTCGCAGAGATTGACGATAGACCCATCCCGGCGTTGGAGAGCCATCGACAGGCAACTTCCCGCTGCTTCGATCTGGCGGCGAAAGCGGACATTCACATTTCCATTTTTCCTTCGGCGGGGAACGGCTATTACTTGATGCTCTCACCCTTACCCAAGGGCCCGCACACGCTGCGCTTCGGGGGCCGCGTTGGTGGTCTCAGTCAAGCCATCAGCTACGACCTTACGGTCGAATGAGCTCCCGTCAGCATTTCGCCGATCCACGCCCGTGGTAAGCCGTCGCCGGTTCTTAAAGCGCTCGGTCTACGCCGGCGGGGGCGTATTGCTGGGTGCGGCGGGCCTGAACGGGATTTCTCCACGGATTTGGCACGAATCCCTACCGGTCGACGCCAATCGCAGTTATTGGGCACGAGCGCAACCGCCGCGAAATCCGAAACTACAGAAAGACCTGGTGGTTGACGTCGCGATCGTTGGTGGCGGATTTACCGGTCTTTCTACGGCCTACTACATGCGCCGCGCCTCGCCGCAAAAAGATGTTGTGGTATTGGAGGCGGAAGGATGTGGAAACGGGGCATCCGGTAGAAATGGCGGCATGGTTCTGACCATGACGGCGGATCGCTATATGAGTTTCAGTTCCTCTCCCCTGATGGACAGGGATTTGTATGATCTGACCTCCGCTAACATCCGCTCGATCGCACAGCTCAGTGCTTCAACCGGCGTCGACTGCGAATTGGAAGTTCATGGAGCTGTGCAAGTGTTTTCCTCGAAAGAGCAGGCGAGGGCCGGCCGCGAGTATGTAGCGCAGGCAAGATCTCTAGGGATGCCGGTCGAATTCTGGGGCGCGCAGCAAACCGCGGCTGAGATCGGCAGCGCCGTGTATGAGGGCGGGTACTTCGATCCCAATGGCGCCCGGGTCCATCCCATGAAGTTAGTGCGTGTATTTAAGGCGGCTGCCGAGAATGCAGGCGCGTCGATTTACGAGAGTACGCCCGTGCAGAGCATAGTCTCGGACCGCGAGCACCAGCTGCGTACACGCGACGGCCATACCATCACGGCTAAGGCTTTGGTGCTGGCAAGCAATGCGTTTACTCCAAATCTAGGTCATTTTCGTGATTCGATTCTGCCCATACGTGAATATGTCGCGATCACGCGCCCGCTCAGCGAAGCGGAGATGGCTAGGCTTGGCTGGCGCTCGAGGGTGTCCTTCAACGACAGCAAGACCCTGGTCTATTACTTCGGAATGACGGCGGATCGCCGGATACATATTGGCGGCGGCACTCCTCGCTACAATTACAACAATACGAGCCGTGGATCTGGCGTTATGCGCGCGCACGAGCTGCAGTTGCGTGAGGAATTGCTGCGCGTGTTCCCAAGGCTGGATGGCGTTGAGTTCGAAACCACATGGGACGGCGTGATCGACTGGTCGCTGGATGCGTCGCCCTCAGTAGGCTGCACCGGGCGATACCGAAACATTTTCTACGCCTTGGGCTACAGCGGCCACGGCGTAAATCTGTCGTCCCTATTCGGCAGAATCATTGCCGATCTCGATGCCGGCCGCGAAGCAGAGTGGCGCCGACTCCCATTCGTTAATGCCCGTATGGATTACGTGCCCAATGAACCGTTTCGCTGGCTAGCCGCAGAGGCAGGGCTGGCCTGGTACAGCCTGACGGAATGAGGGGCGCAAATGGCGGGCGACTCTCAAGTTCAACGCGGTCGGAAGCGGGTTGCGTCGGTCCCGCATACTTTCAATGTGCCGGTGGTTGCTAACAACTAACACCCAAAATCTACGCAACCGGCAAACCGGCCGGCTGCGAAGCTATTCATAGTAAAACAGGTTGTCCGCGACGCAAATGGCGCTCGGAGGGCGGCCCTACTCCCAATCGAAGCCAAGCGCGAATGACACAGCCGCGCCCGCTTCTGTCATTTTTTGCGTCGTCAATCGGGCAATGCGATCGCCGATGTTGCGCCTGGGCACGGTCTGGAGACTGTCGAAATTCGCCGCGCATGTGTGTGGCAACCCGTCCGCTTCTGTCAGGACGACCTCCGTGGGGATGCTGCGGATCGTAGACGTGATGGGTGCAACGGTGACCGAGTGCAGCACGGCGATCGCGGAATCGCGTGTGAGGATCAGCACCGGCCGCTTCTTGTCGGGTGTTTGGAACGTGTACCAGCACACGTCACCCCGATTCACGATGTACCCCAGTCCTGTTCGCTGAGCCAGATGTCGAACTCGCCGGACAAGACTGGCTCGCGCGTGTAGCCCTCAGTGTGGCGGCTCTCGTCGTTGCGAGTTCGCTCTCGCCGGATCTCCGCCTCGAGCGCCTCGCGAATGAACGCAGACCGAGTGGTCTTTCGGGCTCGGGTTATTTTGTCGACGACTTTCAGCAGACGTTCATCGATGGTCATCTGGATCGTCTTCACGACTGTGGATTCCAATGTGGATTTGGATACACAACTTACACCACATCAGGTGGAGGGTACACCTGTGATTTTAGTTCCTGCGGGGGTTTTGCGGACTCAGCCGTGCCCAGTTGTGCTTTGTGGCGCAGATTGCCGGACGCCACGCGGTAAGTTGTTGAAAATAATCAGTCTTGACGTTCGCCTACCGCACTCATAATGCCGGGGTCGAGGGGTCGAGTCCCTCCCTTTCCACCAACCCATTCAGCAACTTGGGGACCCAGGTCCGATCGCGCAATCTCGCTCATCATGGCTCGCAAGATTGTGGCACCCTGACCATCCTCATCGCCTGCCGCAGAAGCGCGCGTTTGCTCCGACAGCTGCCACATGAGCAGCGTTTCTGGGTCTATGCGCTGTATGACGCGCGTACCGACCAAGTCTCACAGATCGGCAAGCAAACGGCACCAAGCCTGGTTTCTACATGGTGGCGGGCCCGAATTGGCAGGGCGAGTTACCGAAGGGAATTGCCGCAGTGGTGCGTTCTTCTACTTCCGTAGTGGCTGCGGCACCGCGCGTCTTCATGGACGATACGCCTGCAGATCACGCCCCCATCCAGATCGACAGTCATCGGTACGGCCGGTCGCCGGGCGACCGGCCGTACCATCGCCTGTTCAAGCCACATCCACTTTGATCTTGCGCGTACGAAACTCAGCCCGTTTCGGGATGCGTACCGTCAACAAGCCGTCCTTGAGGGTAGCCGCAATCCGCTCAGTCTCAAGCTCGCCACTCAAGACGAAGCTTCGTCGGTACTTGGTGGTCTGCAAGTCTGCATAAAGGGCGGACATCCCCGAGGGCAGGTCGAGCGCCATATCACCCTCTATGAGTAGACTGTTCCGGTCGGCCCGCACATTCAGTCCCTCCCTCGAGACCCCCGGCATTTCTGCCTGCACCGTTATCTGGTGCGTGTCCTCGAGGATATCCACGGCCGGCGCAAGCGCCATCTCTGGCTGTCGCGCCTCACTCTCACTCGGAGCAGAGGATCCCTCGGATTTCCCCCCGTCGACGCCGGTTGCGCCGCGCGTCGCGAGGTCTTGATCTGTTCTCATGGTTGCGCCTCCTTTCCTAACTCACGGTAATCTGCCGAGGCCGTGCAGACTCACGTCGCTGAATCGTGATCTGCAGCACGCCATGGCGGTACTTTGCTTCAACACGCTCCGGATCCACGTCATCCGGTAGCGTGATGACGCGCCTGAAGTCGCCATCGAAGCGCTCGCGTCGGTAGTATTCCGCCGCCTCGTTCACTTCGACCTTCCGGGTACCGTAAACGGTCAACAGGTTCTGCTGGATGGACAGGTCAAGGCTCTTCGGATCCAGGTTCGCGGCAAAGAGATAGACATCCACCCGCTCCGGGCTCGCCGCGACGTTCAGCGGAGGAAAGGTCCCTCGCTGCACCGCGCGAATCCCGGCGGGCCAAGGCGAGTGCCCCAAGATCTGACCCATCTCGTTCTCCAGCCGCCTGAATTCCCTAAAGAGGCCATCCGTATCGAAACCGGTGAAGACACTCTCGAACATGGCAAACACCTCCCGCTGGGCTTTGGATAGACGGCTCGAACATAGGATCCCAGCAGGAGGTTTCAAGGGCGGATTCTGCTAAATATGCGACTTCCAAGCGTAAGCGTAGCAATCGCAGCCGCCGGCTCCGAGCTCTTGAAACTTTTCCGCGTCCCGACTAAAAAGCCGGTCTTGACTGCGTGCCGGGAGGGGCACGGCGGCGGATTTGGTTATCCCCGAGGCGCAGATCTCCATGGATCCCATCAAAAAGTTTCGCTCGGAGTTGGAAGGCGGCATTTCCCGCGCATGGGAAGGCCTCACCGAAGGCTGGCGCGAGATGCTGACGCGAAGTAACGGTGCCCTCACTCAGTACGTGAACTCTGCCAGGCAGAGAAAAGCCGGCAGTGACAACAAGAATTTTCCCGCGTGGGCTCTGTTGGCCGGGGAATGTTGGGAAACCGCCCAGGCGGTCATCGTACGCATCGAATTGCCGGGGATGCGTAAGGAGGACTTCGATGTTTCAATTCACCACGGGCGCCTTCAGATCCGTGGGGATAAGCGATCCTCCGGTGGGCATGAGCCGCGTCTCTATCACCTCATGGAGCGAGCCTTCGGCCGCTTTGAGCGAACAGTCCCCCTGCCTCACAACATCGATGCGAAGCGCGCGGAAGTTTCTTACCAGGACGGAGTACTTACTGTGATCTTGCCCAAGAGTAAGCTGACTCCCCCAACCCAGCTGTCCGTGCAGTGAGCGCATCCAGAGCTAGTCCGAACTGCTAGTTCGCGGCTGCCAAATTGCGCTACGATCAGCGCCCCTGTGCGCCACCAGATTGCAGTGAGGCTACTTTGAAGTTTGTGCTGTCGCTGTTCATGACGCCGACGCCGCACATCGTGCAGCTGGCGGTTGCTGCAGAGCGTGCCGGATGGTCGATGGTCACGATGTCCGATCACGTCGTGAACGTTGAGCACCCGACGACCCCGTACCCCTATACGCCAGATGGCAAGCGCCGCTGGCCCGAGTTCACCGAGTTCCCCGACCAGTTCGTTATGATCGCAGCGATGGCGGCGGTGACCACGCGGCTGCGCTTCACCACGAACGCGTTTGTGCTGACGATGCGCGACCCGTTCACGGTCGCCAAGGCCCTGTCCACGCTGGCGGTGATGTCCGGCAACCGCATCGCACCCTCGATCGGCGTAGGCTGGTCGCGCGACGAGTTCGACATCCTAGGGCAGAGCTTCGCCAACCGCGGCAAGCGCTGCGACGAGATGATCGAGGTCATGCGCCAGCTGTGGAGCGGTGAATACGTCGAGCACCACGGCCCGTACTACAACTTCAAGCGCCTGGAAATGAACCCGAGGCCCAGTGCACCGATACCGCTGTGGGTGGCGGGGATGTCAGATGCGGCGCACCGCCGCGCGGCGCGCCTGGGCGATGGCTGGCTGTCAGACTGGCAGCCTTCCGCGGAGATCCTGGCGACGGTCGAGAAGATCCGCGGCTACCGGCGCGAATACGGCCGCGACCACCTGCCGTTCGATGTCATGGCGACGCCGGCGGACGTGTTCGACCCGCCAGGCTTCCGGAAGCTCGAGAGCCAGGGCATCACGCACATCATCTCCCAGCCCTGGCAGATCTATTATCCGGGCACGACCGACCTGGAAAAGCAGAAGGAAAGCATCGAGCGCTACGCCCGAGACATCATCGCGAATTGCGCGTAGCTGCGACGGCAGCATAACGGGCGCCCGTGACGCGCTTGGGGGCAGCCCGCGCAGTCAGAACTTGCGCGACACATACAAGGTGATCATCGAGATGTCGTAGTAGGCATCAGGCCGGTAGCCGCCTTGCGGTTCATCAGGAAGCCGCAGTCGGTCGAGCTTGTTGGCGTAGCGGTAATCGAGGCCGACATCCCAGTGCGGGATGACATTGCGCCATTGCGCTCCGCCGCCCACGTAAAAGCCCCATGCGGGAGTGGACTGCACATCGTAGCGGGTGGCGCCACCGAACAGCCCCAGCGCCAGCGGTCCCCTGAAACGATAGCGGTAGTCGAGGAAGCGCACGCTCAGCAAGGACTTTCCCTGGACGTCGTCCGCCTCGATCGCCGCACCCAGGTCCTGGTGCAATGAAACCGCCCGGCGTGCGCCCAGGGCGACGTGGGGCCCGTACCCGTTGCCCGACACGAGGCGGGGGCTGTCCGATGTGATGCTCGCCGTGACGTTGCTGGCCACCACGCCTGCGTCGAGGTGGATCTCGGCGCCATTGGGCCGCGAAACCTCAGCGTTATCGTCGGCGTAACCCGAATCCGCGTGCAGGGCGTCCCCGTAGCGGAAATACGCGGCGAGCCGGCTATAGGTCGACCCGAAGACGTCGCGGCCATAGTCCACTTCCGCGCCGACGATGTAGTCGCGCCACGGGTACGAGTAGCTGAGCGAGCTCATGTACTCATGCTGGTAGGCAACGACGGTGTAGTGGGGCTCGTTGGTGAGGGTGCGGAACGTCGCTTCCACTCGTCCGATACGAGGCTCCCACCCCAGGCGCAACATGGTGCTGTACCCCCCGACGGCGTCGCCGAACTGCCGCTGGTCGCCGAACCAGTGCCCGATGCTCTCCAGGTAGTTGGTAATGCCATCGCCGTAGCCGGTCTGGGTCGCGGAGGCGTAGTGCACATACCAGGTGGGCTGCCATTCTGAGATCTCGAAGGTCAGGTCGAACGGCCCGATGCGCGGAAACTGAATGCCCTCGGACAGGGATGTCTTGGTAAACAGCAGGTGGTTACCGCTGGCGGAATCGTTGCCACCGAATTCGGTGTACACCGAGAAGGGCATCGGGCCTGGGAACATCAGGCGGCTGGTGATCGAGGCCTCCTGCTTGCCGATGACCGCGTCCGTGCCGAAGCCGGTGGTCTGGGCCTTGGTGGGATTGAAGAAAGCCTTGAGTACGTCGGTGATCGACTGGCCGCCGGCGGCCCCGCCGCCGTAGACCATGATGCGATTGCCCGCGAATGCCCAGCCGGAGTTCTCCGGTTCCAGGCCGATGTGCAGGCCGACGAAATTGGGGTAACCGGCGGTCAGCTCCCCGTTGGTCAGCTGGATCTTGTCCGTGTAGGACATGCGCGCGGCAAACACCTCGTAGGAGATTCCCAGCCGCGTGAACGGGACGTAGTTTGAGATCGTGACCGAGGGCATCGTAGGTGCTTCGGTGCTGATCAGCACGGCGCTGTCGGTCATGGGCGACCACCAGTGATCGCGGTAGCCCACATCGACCTGTGCCCGCTCATTGCCGAAACTCAGGAACGAACCGGTCGCCGTCGTGCGGCCGTCGTAGGCAACCACGCCTGCGTTCAGCAGCAGGTAATCGCTTGGCTGGACATACAAGGCTGCAGCGATGTCGTAGGAACTCTGCGCCCTCTCGCCATGCTGATTGGGTAGCACCGGGTTTGAGCCACTCGTGGCCGCCGCCTCGCCACTGAGATACTCAAAGCCCTTATCGCCCATATAGATCTGCAGATACCTGCGGACTCGATTGCACAGCGCCGCATCGATCTCGCACGCCTTCGGCAGGGCATCCAGGACGAGCGCGGCCGGAATCGGTCGCTTCATGACAGGCTTGCCGCCCAGAACCATAACCCGCTCAACCTCGCGCTCTACCTCGGGGTCCAGGTTCAGCGGCAGGTAGGGAGTCACGCCCCGGGCGTAGGCGGACTGCAAGCCGAGTAAGAACGCAAAGAGCCATACACTGCGGAGTTTCGTCATGTTCGGGCTACATATCGTTACATGCGCGGCAAGGCCTGGAAGTCGGCGACGTGCCTGTGACTGTTGTTTGCCCTATGGCTTTGGGCCCAGTGCCGGTTGGGCTGGTGCAGTATTCAGTCCGGCTCAACCAGATCATCAATGAAGGCGAGTATAGGGGAGACCGACGTGCGAATGCGCGCCCCCCCGGGCGGACGGCCAGGTAAGCAAGCGCGCTGCAAGAAGGTGCGCGCCTCGTGCGCGGCGTCTAACTGGTCGCTAATTCTGATGGCGGGATTGTCCGGACGTGCTGGGGAGCAGGGCGCGGTTTCACGACTCAGTGACATCGGCCGGTCACCGATAAATCAGATCGAGGAGGCGTGCGTGACGCCACGCTCACGGTGTACGCGAGCGGCAGCAGGCAGTTCATCGGTGCGAAGGTGTCTGCGGGCGCAAGACCCCTTGGGTCTTCATGTCCGGGCGCGATGCAGGATTGTGACGCGAGCCTTGAGGTAGAATCAGCCTCCCTTCCCCCCGCCTCGCAGGTAGCCAGATTAGAAACTCGTTGGTGACGCCTCAAGCGGCCTTACGGCCGACGGTATTCTTTTTCTGCCGGCTGGGCGATATGGTGATGGTGACCGCGCTCATAGAGCTGCTCCACAAACGCTACGGTGGGCCGGTGCAGGTCATCGGCACAGGTTCGTGGACCTCCGGAATATACGCCGGGAATCCGCAGGTCGACGGCGTCTGGTCCTTCCACCGTCATTTGCCGTTTATCCTCGAGCGCTCATGGGCGCAGGTGCGGCGTGCCCTGCGTGATACGACACCCGGCCCCATTTACGTTTGCGAGCGTCATTACCGTCAGCTTCCCAGAATCCGCCGCATGCTCAGGTGGGCCGGGGTCGACCCCAGGCGCTGCGTCTTCATTAGCGACGAGGCGCTCCTGGCACCGGAGCACCTGATCGATCGGCTGCTGCGCCTGGGGACACGCACCCCTGCGGCCCTGCGGGTCGAGGACTACCCGGTACCCGCGCCCGCGAATGTGGCTGGACCGAAGCTCTACGTGCTGCCGGCGGAGCGCCTCGAGCGCGATGCCTGGCTGGACGCGCAGGGATGGGGCGCGCGGGACCTGATTTTGATTCAGCCCGGGAACCACCGCAGTATGGGGCCGCGCCGTGACCGCTGGCGGCGGCTTAATACGGACGATAAATGGTGGCCGCTGGAGCGCTGGGCGGAGCTGCTTCAGCGCATCCACGCGCACCACAGCAACGTGCAGCTGATCCTGCGAGGCTCGGTCGAGGAGGTGCCGATGCTGGAGGAAATCCGCGCCGCCGCTGCGCGCGAACGAGTTGCAGTCGTGTGCACGGACCTGCGACGCCTGTTCGCGCTGTGCGAGGCGGCCCACAGCATGATCTCGGTTGACACCGGGCCGGCGCACGCGGCGGCGGCCCTGAACCTGCCCCTGGTGGTGCTGTATGGCGCAGAATCTCCACAATACTGGCTGCCGCGCAGCCCGAACGGCTCGCCGGTCGTAAGCGTCGGCGGCCCACCGGTTTCCGTTCGCGCCGACCAAGTATCGGTCGACACGGTGTTCTTGGCCTGGCGCTCGGTTGCCGCCGGGGCGCGACCCTTGGCCACACGTTCCACCAAGGCGCTTGAGCCGCGCGCATAGCGACGCTGCTCAGCGGTAGCGGTCGTCGCGGCCGAGGTAGCCGCGCACGTAGTCGCCGATCCCCGCCTCGAGCGTGGTGAACGGCCGGGAGAAGCCGGCCTGCCGCAGGCGCGCGACCTGCGCCTGCGTGAAGTACTGGTACTTGCCCGCGAGGCTGGCGGGCATGTCGATGAACTCGATCGCCTCGGGCCGCCCGGCCGCCGCGAACAGCGCGCGCGCCAGGTCCAGCCAGCTGCGCGCAACCGCGGTGCCTACGTTGTACAGGCCCGAGACATGCGGGTTATCCAGCAGCCATAGCATTACCTCCACGCAGTCCTTCACGTAGATGAAGTCGCGGACCTGCCCGCCGTCGGGGTAGTCGGGGCGCTGGCTGCGGAACAGGCGCAGTGGCTCGCCGCGGCGCACCGCCGGGAAGTTGCGTGCGACCACGCTCTGCATGGTCCCCTTGTGGTACTCGTTGGGGCCGTAGACGTTGAAGAACTTAAGCCCCACGCACTGGGGAGGCAGCGCCCCGGCGCGCTCGCGCAGGCGCGCGATGCGCCTGTCGACCAGGTGCTTGCTCCACCCATAGGCATTCAGCGGCAGCAGCTTCGCCAAGGCGGCCGGGGCGCCATCGTCGTCGAAGCCGCCGCTGCCGTCGCCATAGGTCGCCGCGGAGGATGCGTAGATGAAGCGCCTGGCGTGCAGCGTGCACCACTCGAGCAGGTCGAGCGTCGGGCGGATGTTCTGCCGCGCGATCAGGTCGACGTCGGCTTCGGTGGTCGAGCTGTTGGCCCCCATGTGCAGCACCGCCTCGACGCGCGAGCCATGGCGCTCGAGCCACAGCGGCAGGGCCTCGGGCACGACGATGTCAGCCAGCTCGTGCCTGGCTAGGTTGCGCCAGCGTTCGTCCTGGCCCAGCCAGTCCACGACCACCACTTCGCGGCCGCGCGCGGCAAGTTCCGCGACCAGGTTCGAACCGATGAAGCCGGCGCCGCCGGTTACCACGTACATCGTCTATGCGCCCCGCTGGCCTGCGACACGCGCCGCCGCGGCGTTGCCGAGCCGCGCCACGACCTCGGCCGCCTCGATGAGGTCAGTCACGCAGAAGTCCGCCAGCGCCGGCTTGCCGTCGCTCGCGACAGTCCCGCCAGACACCAGGATGGTGGTGGCCCCGACGCGCCTGCCGAGCTCGATGTCGCTGCTCTTGTCGCCAACCACGATCGCCGCTGCAGGCTCGAAGCCCAGCGCGGTAGCGGCCTCAAGGAGCAGGGCGGTGTTGGGCTTGCGGCAGTCGCAGCCCTCCTCGGGACGGTGCGGACAGAAGTAGAGCCCGGCTAGCGGCGCGCCGTGCTCGGCGAGCAGGGCGCAGAAGCGCCGGTTGACGGCATGCAGGCGTTCCAGGGTGAACATGCCGCGTCCGACGCCGGACTGGTTGGTCACGACCACGAGTGGGTGGCCGGCGCGGTGCAGTGCCCGCAGACCCTGCGCGGCCCCGGGCAGCAGTTGCAGCTGCTGCGGGTCATCGAGGTAGCCGCGGTCGACCACGATCGTGCCGTCGCGGTCGAGGATGACGGGGCGGGGCGCGCTCACGCTTCCTTGACCGCCGCGATGCGGCGAATGGTCTCGGTGGTGCTGTGCGCCGGCACGAGGTCGGCCAGGATTACCTTGCCGCCGCGTGCCAGCACCAGCTCCGCCCCGACGACCGTCTCGACGGTATAGTCCGCCCCCTTGACGAGCACGTCGGGTTCGAGCGCGGTGATCAGGCTAAGCGGGGTGTCCTCATCGAAGACCACCACCGCATCCACCGCCCGCAGTGAACTCAACACCATGGCACGGCTCTCGGCATTCTGGATCGGCCTGCTCGGGCCCTTTAGCCGCCGGATCGACTTGTCTGAGTTGAGCCCGACGATGAGCCGGTCCGCGGCACGCCGGGCCTGGTTCAGCAGCGAGACGTGCCCCGGATGCAGGATATCGAAGCAGCCATTGGTGAAGGCGACGCGCAGCCCCAGGTGGCGCCAGCGGCTCACCAGCACCTGCACCCGCTCGAGCGTGAAGCTGGTTGCCGAGTGGTCGGAGGCCTCCGCGTCGCCCAGGCGTGCGAGGATCTCGTCGCGCGTGGCGGTGGCGGTGCCGTATTTTTCGACCACGATGCCGGCTGCGACGTTGGCCAGGCGGGCGGCGTTGCGCATGTCCGCGCCGCTGGCCAGCGCCACTGCCATGGCGGCCACGGCTGTGTCGCCGGCGCCGGTGACGTCGTAGACCTCGTTGGCGACCGTGCGGATGTGCACCGCCGGGCTGCCCTTCTGGATGATCGACATGCCGTCCTTGCCGCGCGTCGCGATGATGGTGTGGCAGATCCCGCGCGCGATCACCTCGCCGGCGGCCGCCACCACCTGCTCATCGCTTGAGCATTCGTGGCCACTGGCCAACTGCAGCTCGTGCTTGTTGGGGGTGAGCACGGTGGCGCCTGTGTACTTGGTGAACGAGCGGCTCTTCGGATCGACCAGCACGCGCTTGCCGGCGGCCACGGCCGCGGCAATCGCGCGCGCACTGATGTCATCGCTGAGCACGCCCTTGCCGTAGTCCGACAGGATCACGATGTCCGCATCGGCAAGTGCGGCGGCGTACTGGCCGAGCATCGCCGCGGCGACCGGTTCGCTCAAGGGAGCCGATACCTCCCGGTCGGTGCGCAGGATCTGCTGCTGGTCGGCGATGTAGCGTGTCTTGGTGGTCGTCGGCCGCGAGGGATCCACCGTGAGGTGGCTCTGGAAGGAGGAGGGGCCGTCCAGCTGGTTGCGCAGTTCCGTGGCCGCCTCGTCGGCGCCGACCACGCCGAACAGCAGCACGCGGGCCCCGAGGGCTGCGACGTTGCGGGCGACGTTGGCCGCACCGCCTGGCATGTTGGCCGTGCGCTGCAGGGCGATCACAGGTACCGGCGCCTCGGGTGAGACGCGCTCCACCGAGCCATAGAGGAAGCGGTCGAGCATGACATCGCCCAGCACGATGACGCGCGCCTCGGGGAACGAGGCGAGCACATCCAGCATGACCTCGTCACTCATTCTGCGGCTCCGGCCACGTCCAGCCGCGCCTCGAGCGCCTTGCACAGCATGTGCGTGACCAGCAGATGCATTTCCTGGATGCGGCCGGTGATGCGCGAGGGCACGATGATGGCCGCGTCGCACAGCTCGCGCATCGGGCCACCGTCGCCACCGATCAGGCCACTGGTCCTGAGGCCCAGCCGGCGCGCCTCGCGCAGCGCGGCCAGCACGTTCGGGCTGCGGCCGGATGTCGAGAGGCCCACTGCCACGTCCCCGGGCCGCCCCAGGGCTGCGACCTGGCGGCTGAATACGCTCTCGAAGCCAAAGTCATTGGCCGCGGCACTGAGGATCAGCGAATCCGCGGTCAGCGAGATCGCCGCCATCGCGGCGCGGTTCTTCTCGTAGCGCACGACCAGCTCAGCGGCGATGTGCTGCGCATTGCCAGCGCTGCCGCCATTGCCGAATACCAGCAGCTTGCCGCCGGCCAGCAGCGCGCGGTGCCACATCTCAAGCGTCGCCCCGAACGGCCCGGCCAGCCCGTTCATGAAGGCATCGAACGCGAGCCGATGCTCCTCCGCCTCGTTGTCGAGGAAGCTTGCGACCTTGAGATCCAGGCCCGTCCCGCCACCGGTCTTGTTCAGCAAATCCGATAACTCCAAAGCGTAAGAATGGCACCGACGGCCCTGCACTCGCTGCAGCGGGCCCGGGACGGCCACCCCCGGCCACGATCATCTTGTTAATCAGGTACTTGCGTCAACAGTCGCCGTATGGGCCACGGGTGTCAGGGTGCTGCCTGCCCTTGCCCAGATTCTACCAGTTGCATGGCATGGGCCGATCCTGGCGGGCCGGGCGCCCTGCAGGGGCGTGCCGCTCAAGTGTTATTGAGCGCACGTTTCGGCCAACTGCCGCGGGACCGGCAACGCCGGACAGTCATAATAGTTGCCGGCGACTGGTCCACTTGCGGAGTCACTGCATGATCGGCTTTGCGGTTCTTGGCATGCTTTTCGTGCTGCTGGTGTGTTACGGCATCGTCCTCTACAACGGCCTGGTGCGCAGCCGCAACGAGGTCAAGCTGGCGTGGTCCAACATCGACGTGTTGCTGGCGCAGCGCCACGACGAGCTGCCGAAGCTGATCGAGGTCTGCCGGCGCTACATGCAGCACGAGAGCCAGACGCTCGAGCGCGTCACCCAGGCGCGCTCCGCGGTCGACACGGCACGCAGTGCCGGGGATGTCTCCTCCGTCAGCCGCGCCGAGGGTGCACTGCGCACCGGCCTGAGCGGCCTGTACGCGGTGGCCGAGCGTTACCCGGACCTCAAGGCCGACGCACTCTTCCAGAACCTGCAGTCGCGCGTCAGTGGCCTGGAGACCGCGATCGCCGACCGCCGCGAGGTCTACAACGAGGCTGCCAATGCGCAGAACGTACGGGTAGAGACCTTCCCCGACAGCCTCGTCGCCGGCTGCTTCGACTTCCCGGCGGTGCGCATGCTCAAGTTCGCGGACGACGAGAAGTCCAACGTTGACGTGAAGGCTGCCTTCGGCAACTAGTCATGCCAGACAGCGTCCAGCTTTACTGGGCGCTGGCGGCCGGGTCCGCGGTCGCCGCCGGATACGTCATCTACCGCCTGTTCGCCAGCATCAGCCGCGATCACTTCGTCACCGACACGCCGCTGGTCAAGATCCGTTCTGCCGCGCAGGGCTATGCCCGCATCGAGGGCCACGCCGCAAGGTCCGGCCCCGACATCATGGCCGCGCCGCTCAGCGGCCGGGCGTGTGTGTGGTGGGACTACCGGATCTCCATCAAGGAGACAGACTCGCGCGGCAACAGCAGCTGGAGCCAGCTGGAGAGCGGCACGAGCATCACTCCATTCACGGTCGCTGACCTTGATGGCCAATGCCTGGTCGGCCCGGTCGGGGCCGAGGTCACCCCCACCGACAGCGACACGTGGTACGGCGATACACCGCGCCCGACTCCCGGGATCCCGCAGCAGGTGTACTTCGGCTCGATGGACCACAGCTATCGCTACACCGAGCGCCTGCTTGGGCCCGGGACGCGGCTGTGCGTACTGGGTGAATTGCGCTCGCACGCCGAGGAACGTGAGGTCGATGGCGACGCGCACGCGCTGCTGTCGGGCTGGAAGTCCGATCAGGCCGCACTACTGGCACGCTTCGACAGCAATCACGATGGCCGGATCGACGCGCAGGAATGGGAGGCCGCGCGTGCGGCCGCACGCGCCGAGGCGCAAGGCGCGGTCGCGAATGCCCGCATCGAGCGCCTCAACGTCGTCGCACAACCCACGCACGGGCAGCCCTTCCTCATCGCACCCATGGATGGCCCGCGGCTGGCACAGCGCGAGCGGCGCAACGCCTGGCTGTTCCTGCTGGCCGCCACCGTGCTGCTCAGCCTCACGGTCTGGTCGCTGCACAAGCTGCGCCAGGTGTCCGAGCCGGCAGCGGCAGTGGATTCAACACGCCCGTAGGCACGACTGCGTTCTCGATTCTGGGCATACGAGTTCCCGCTCACCGTGCACGGCGCGCAGGCTCGCGCGATCGCGCCAGCGTCTACCCGCGGTGAGCGAATCGTCAATCCGTTGCCGCAATTGGATTGGTGCGGCGCAGCCAAGTCACGGTACGATGGCCGCGCTGAAGGTGCCGGCCCGCGTACAGGGGTCGGATAATTTGGGAAGCCGGTTTATCCCGGCGCTGCCCCCGCAACGGTAGTGGAGTGTTGAACTCGGCAAGAAGCCACTGGGCCCTGATGAGGGGTCTGGGAAGGTGCCGAGTCGGTCGGACGTCAACGTCGGATCACTCCAGAGCCCGGAAACCAGCCTGCAGTGTTTTGGCCGTCGGGTCGCGGTGGGCGATCGCAGGGCGAGTTCGGCACGGCCGCGTCAGCGGTACGCCCGACCCCCGCTGCACTCACACCGCTTTCCACGGCTGCCTTTCAGCCATGGACACGGGGAGTGAGCATGATTGCGAACGCACTACACCGGCTGCGCACGCGTGCGCCTGGGACCGGACTGGGTCGGGAGTTCTATACCGATCCGCAGCTCTACGAACTTGATCTCAATCACATTTTCTATCGCGAGTGGGTGTTTGCCGCCCACACCTGCGAGCTGCCGGTAACCGGCAGTTACCTGACGCTGCAGCTTGGTGCCTACCCGCTCGTGCTGGTACGCGCCGCCGACGGGATTATTCGCGCGTTCGTCAACGCCTGTCGCCACCGTGGCTCGAGGCTGTGTGCGAACAGCCAGGGCACCGCCGTAAAGCTCGTGTGCCCATATCACCAATGGACGTATGAGCTGGACGGCCGGCTGTTCGCCGCGCGCCAGATGGGGCCCGGCCTTGACCGCTCGCGGCTGGGACTAAAGGCGGTGCACTGCCAGAGCGTGGGTGGCTACATCTTCGTGAGCGTCAGC
Organism: uncultured Pseudomonadota bacterium; assembly: GCA_963703025.1. Classification (GTDB taxonomy): domain Bacteria; phylum Pseudomonadota; class Gammaproteobacteria; order Steroidobacterales; family Steroidobacteraceae; genus 13-2-20CM-66-19. The sequence continues at coordinate 2,337,039 of OY969778.1, forward strand.
GAGTCGCCGCCGCAGTTTGCGCCGGTGCGCGCGCAGCTTGAGGCATACCTCGCGCCGCATCAGCTTACCGAGGCGCGGGTTGCCTTCGAATCCACGATCGTGGAGGAGGGCAACTGGAAGCTGGTCTGGGAGAACAACCGCGAGTGCTACCACTGCGCGGTGAACCATCCGGAGCTTGGCCGCGTCTACCCCGACACACCGACGGTGACCGACGTGAGCGGTGCCAAGAACGATCCGGAGGTCGCCGCGCACTGGGTGCAGTGCGCGGCAGCCGGGCTCGCCGGCAGCTTCCAGCTCTCCACCGACGGGCAGGTGCGCACTGCACGCATGCCGTTGCTGGGCCGCGCGGTGAGCTACACGAGCTCCGGTGCCGCAGCGGTCGCCAGGCCCTTGAGCCGGGGGATCCCCGCGAGCGCCAACATCGGTGCGCTACTGCTGTTCCACTATCCCTCGACCTGGAACCACGTGCTCGCCGACCACGCGATCTCGTTCCGCGTGCTGCCGCTGGGCCCGACGCGCACCCAGCTGACCACCAAGTGGCTGGTGCATCGCGATGCCGTCGCGGGGGTCGACTACGACCTGGTGGACCTCACGCGAGTCTGGCTTGCCACCAACGAGCAGGACCGACGCATCGTCCAGGAGAATCAGATCGGCGTCAGTGCACCTGGCTACGAGCCAGGTCCGTTCTCGCATCCGCACGAGGGTGGCGTCAGCCAGTTCATCGACTGGTACTGCGCGCGCCTGCTCGCCGGGCACGACCAGGTCGCCAGGCAGATCACCGATGTCGCTTGAGTGGGCGCGTGCACGCCTGCTGCAGCACGCCGAGGCGCTGCGCAAGTTGTGTGAAGCGCAGGGCGCAGCCCAGGTGCGGATCGGGCCAAGGCCAAGAAAGCCACGCGCGCCGGTGACGGCGCTGCGCCCGGACAGTGCGCCGCGCGCAGTCACGGACCCGGCCACTACGGGAACGGTTCTGAAATTCACGCTGCCGCGGCGCCGGCGGGCCTGAGCCGTCGGTGCATGGCCGCGCGGGCCGGCTGTGCTAGTCGTGCTGAGCGGAGATGGTGTAGCTGACGCGCAGCCCGCAGGGCTGGCGCTGCAGGCCGTCCCGCGAGCGCACACCGGCGCACTCGAGCGTGCCGCTGACCGAGCCGGTCTTGCGCGTCAGAGCCTGCTGCGCAGGGACGGCGAGGTCATAGATCCCATCGCAGTCCCCGTAGGGACACGGGTACGAGAAGTAGGCGCGCGCCGCGGGGTAGAGCATGAAGGACTGTGCGGCATGCAACGGCGCGGTGGCCGGCAGGAAGCGCAGCTGCACGTTCACCGTGGCGGCATTGGGGAAGGCGGCGCGCAGTGTCTGTGCTGCATCGCGGCCCTTGCGCAGCCGTTCCTCGCGCTCGCGGAAGGAGGAGATTTTTTGTTTGGGGGCTGGGCGCATATCAGGAGGCTGCGGTCGGTGGGGTGCTGCCCGGGTGCGGCTTGACCTCGACGGCCACCGTGAGTCCGAGGCGGCCGAGCAGGGCCAGGGATTCGGGCAGGAATTCGAGGCGGAATTCCTCGCGTGCGAAGATGCTCACGTGCAGTTCAGCCACTCCGCCTTGCTCCTTCAGTGACTCGAGAAAATCTTGTGACTTGCGCAGTTGCGCCAGTATCTTGGTGAACTCACTCTCCACGCCGGTGCGCTCGGAGGCGAGCTTCGGCTGCGCCATCAGTCGGCCCATCCAGAAGGTCTCGCGGTATTCACCCTCGAGCGCGATGCCGTCGGAATCACGACGCGTGTCGCCTGCCCGCCAGGTGTGCTGGGGAGGAATTCCAAGAGTGCGCGTGACCTGCGCCGGGTCCACATTCGGGTGACGTATGCGGAGCGACATCGTGAATTCGTAGTCACTCATGCGCGGCTCGCGCTGACGCAGGGAAGGGAGAGATAAGTCCCGGCCGGCGGCCGGCCGGGACTTAAGGTGCAACGCCTCAGTAGCGCCGGCCGCCACCGCCGCCGCCGCCGGGGCCGCGGTTGCCACCGCCACCGCCGCCGCCGCCGCCGCCACCACCGGCGCGATCACGGTCATGCGCCTCGTTGATCTTGAGGGCACGGCCGTCAAAGTCCTGGCCGTTGAGGGCCTGCATCGCACGCGATGCATCGGCATTGGGCATTTCGATGAAACCGAAGCCACGCGGACGGCCGGTGTCGCGATCGGTGATGAGGGCAACCTTCTCGACGGTGCCGTGCGGTGCAAACAAGGCACGCACGCTGTCTTCGGTCGCGGTAAAGGGCAGATTTCCGACGTAAAGTTTGGTCACTTCAGATACTCGCAGATAGGAAAATGGAAACTGGCAGGCATAGCCTGCCTCCCGGTCGCGGAGATTTCTGAGGTGGCGGTCTTTGGCCGGTTAGGGCGCGCCGGAGCGGCGCAGGGCCAAGGGCAGACAAGGCGGAAATTCACGATCCGCGGGCACTGTATCCCAAAACGGCCGGTATTGCCGGACTTTCGCGGTCCCAACCGGTACCGGCAGCTGCCCGGCACAGGTGCGCCGCAGTGCGGCGCGCCGGGCTGCCGGCCTATTCCTGGGCGGCGGCGGCCGGCGGCGGTGCCTCGATGATGGCCGTCGGGACCACCCGCGGGGCCAGGCGGGCCCGCTGTTCCTCGCGGACCTCCTCGAGCGTGAGCCGCGTGCTGATGGCGATCACGTCCAAGATCGGGTGCGCGGCGTCCTTGGGCAGGCGCAGGCCATGCAGCTTCTCCCAGATGCGGATGCGCACGTCGGGAGGATTGCGGTCCGAGCGCAGCTCGGCCATCTCGACGCGGCGCTGCTGGGCGCGCTCGTCCTCTTCCAGTGCCAGTCGCGCCCGGTGCGTCTGAATGAGCTCGGTCGCGGCAGGACGTGACGAGGAGCTGTCGTTTGCGAGCAGCCAGGACATCGAGTTCATCAGCTTCTCCGACTGGCTGTGTGCCAACGAAGCGGAGTCTGCGCCCGCTGCCAGCACATTGACAGTGATATTTTGCGCCGCTTATGCCAGTGCAGACGCACGCAGCGCATGCGGCTGCGGCACGCATGCAGCGCTACGGCGAGCGCAGGAATAGCCCGATGGTAAGAGCGATTCCAATCAGCACGACGAGCATGCGCAGTGCGCGCTCGTTCACCTTCTGCAGCATCAGGCCGCCGAGGATTCCGCCGATGATCGCGCCACCGCTGGCGACGCCGGCGGCAAACCAGTGCACCTGCGGGGAGAACACGAAGATGGCCACCGCCGAGGCGTTCATCACCCCCGCCAGCACGTTCTTGGTGGCACCGGCATTGCGCATGACGAGTCCGGCGGCGGTCAGCGCCGCGAGCATCAAGAAGCCGATGCCGCCGCCGAAGTAGCCGCCGTAAATCGAGATCCCCAGTTGCGCCAGCGCGGCGCCCGCTTTGTTGAGGCGCGCGGCCGCGGCGCGCCTGGGTCCGAAGCTGCCCCAGGCAAAGACGGTGGTGGCGAACAGCACCAGCCACGGCACCAGCCGCGCGAAGAAGGTGGGCGGGGTGACCAGCAGCAGGATCGCCCCGAGCGCGCCGCCGACCAGGCTGATGATCGCCAGCATGGCAAAGGACAGTCCGGCGGCGCCGGCGACGTTCTTGCGCCCGGTCCAGCCGGTGGCCAGCTGCGCGGGGAACAGCGCGACCGTGGAGGTGATGTTGGCCGCGCGCGCATCCATGCCAGTGAGCATCAGTGCGGGGAGGGTGATGAAGGAGCCGCCGCCGGCGAGCGCATTCTGCACCCCGGCCCACAGCGCCGCGGCGAATAGCACCAGGTAAGTCATGGCTGTTGTGCCCGCGGACCGTCGCGCTCTAGCTACGCGCTAGCTCTTGGCGCCACTGCGGTGCCAAAGCGCGAGTGTATCGGCTTCGGTCTTCGGGTCGAGACCGGCGCGCAGCTTCCCCTGGCGTTCCGCCGGCAGTGTCTGGAACCAGGCCAGGGTGTCGCGCACGGTGTCGGCGAGCGGGCGTGAGCGCAGTCCCGCCCTGGTGGCGCGCGTCACCGAGGTGAGCGACGCACCGGCTTCATCGCCCTGCAACGGGCCCCACGGAGGCAGGTCGAGGTCCTGGGCCTTCCAGTGCGCCGCCAGGAACTCCTCCGGCACCCAGGTGGCAGTGGTGCCGGCCTGCGGTGAGGCCTGCTGGCTCGCCACGATCAGCTCGCCCATCGTGAACGCCCGGGGCGGCGAGACGGCATTGAAGTAACCGGTGGTGCGCGACTCGACCAGCCTCATCATCCATGCCGCAAGGTCGCGCACGTCGATGATCTGGATCGGATCCTCAGGCGTGCCGGGGGCGAGCATCTCGCCACCGCGCGATGCGCGCACCGGCCAGTAGGTGAAACGGTCGGTGCGGTCCAGGGGGCCTACGATGTAGCCGGGTCGCACCACGCTCATGCGTCCCTTGAACGCCTCCATCGAATACTGCTCGCACAGCGCCTTCATGGGCCCGTAGCTGGTGTCGGTGACTTGCTCCTCCTGGATGTTCACCAGCTTGCCGGTGGGGGAGTCCTCGTCGTTGGGCTTGGCGAAGCTTGCGTAAGCGGAAATGCTGGAGATGAACAGGCCATAGCCCACCGCTGGGGCGAGCAGGGCGCTTGACTGCCTGACGTACTTGGGGATGTAGCCGGTGTCATCGACCATGGCATCCCAGCGGCGCCCCTTGAGGGCATCAAGCTCGCCCTTGCGGTCGCCGATGAGGGTCTCGACCCCCGGCACCCCGTCGGCTGCGCTCTTGCCGCGGTTGAAGTGCGTCACCGTCCAGCCTGCATGCTGGGCCTCGCGGGTGAGGTGCGGGCCGATGAAGCCGGTGCCCCCCAGGATCAGCAGCGTCCTGGGCTTCACGGCGGTAGCGGCTGGCAAGGCGGCGCTGATCGACAGCGCGGCTGCCAGCTGCAATAGGTCGCGTCGGGTGGTCATGGTGGCCTGGCGCGGGCAGGGCAGCTCAGGGACGCTTGCCGATGACCTCGAGGATCGGGGGCGCTGCGGCGTGCTCGGCCCCGGGGTAGTCCTTGCCGAGCAGCGCGGCGAGCGTGGCGGCGATCTGCGCCTGGTGTACCTCGCCCACCTGCACCCGTTCGCCCAGCGGTGCGGTGTCCGGACCGATGACCGCGATCCAGACGTTCTCCGAGCCCTTCTCCTCGACGCCGTGTTCCTTCCATTCCACCGGGCCGCTGCCGCGGCCGTGGTCGCAGGTGATGATGAAGGTCGTCTGGTCGCGGTACTGCGGCATGCTCTGCATCTTGTTCCACAGGTCCTCGACGAAGCGGTCGAACTGGTGAGCGCTGTGCAGCACCAGGTCGTAGCGCCCGGCATGCGCCCAGTTGTCGGTTTCGCCGTAACCCACGAACAGCACCCGCGGCTGCTGCGTGGCGAACATGTCCATCAGCGGCACCTGCATGAACGCATCGTAGACATCCTCCGCGTCCATGCGCGTGGTCGTCTGGTAGAGGGTGTTCATCAGCTGCTGGCGCGCGTCCAGCGAGCCGCTGTAGGGCAGGTCCCACCCCACGTGGATTGGCAGGTGGCTGCGCTTGACGTTGAAGATGTCCTTGAAAGTCTCCCAGGTGGCAAAGGCGGTCACCTGGCCGTGCAGCTCGGGCAGGCTGTTCAGCCACTCGAACACCGACGTGTTGGGGTTTGGCCCGAACTCGTTGCTGTTGATGCGCGCATCCGGGTGGCCGGTGAGCATCTCGTTGTAGCCCGGGTAGGAGAAGGCGAGCCCGTTGGTGACCTTGGCGATGCTGCCCTTGGCCTGGTTGCCGAAGATCTGCCCCTTGCTGGCGACCGTAGTCCAAAGGAAGGGGAACAGCGCCTTGCGCCGCTCGGTCGGGTCGGCGCGCCAGAACTGCGCCTTCAGGTCCTTTTCCTTGTCCCAGATGCCGCCGTTCTTCTCGTTCATCAGCAACGGGTCGGCGCCGGTGAAGATCTCCTGCCAGCGCAGGCCATCGCTCACGATGAGTACGACGTTGCGGGTCTTGAGCACCGGGGTGGTCTGGGCAGGGGCGCCGACCGCGAGGCCCGCGGCGAGCAGCAGGCATGCCGCGAAGTAGTATCTGACCCGACGTGACATGTGGTGCTCCTGGGTTCCGGCCGGCCGTCGTGCGCTGCGTCAGCCCGCGGTGGCGGGCAACTGCACGCCGCCATCGTGCCCGATCGTTGGCCGGAAGACGAGCGTGAGCGAAACGAGCTGCGCCATCTGGCAAGCGATGCCCGTCTTGCAATAACATCGCCCGTCACGCGAGTGATTCCACGGCTTTTTCCATTGCCGGCCTGCGCGCCCGGGAGCGCGGCGCCGGCAAAGCGAGCGGCACCCATGCGTTGCGTACGACTGCGGCGGGCCTTCAGTGCAGCGATCTTGCTGCTGGGCGTCACCGGCGTGGTGCCGGCCGCACAACCGCTGGCAACCGCCCCCGCGTTGCTGCAGGTCGGACAGCTGAAGCTGCATCGCTGTGCCACGCCTGCCCCCTGGTGCGGCAGCTTCGAGCGGGCGCTGGACCCCAGCGGGGTTACCCCGGGCAGGATCTCCATCTACTTCGAGTACTACCCGCACAGCGGGGGCGGCGCAGCGCTGGGGACACTGGTGGCCACAGAGGGCGGGCCGGGCTTCCCGGCCACCGAGTCCCGCGAGGAATACCTCGGCTTGTTCGAGCCGCTGCGCGCCACGCGTGACGTGGTGATCATGGACAACCGCGGCACGGGGCACTCCGGGGCCATCGAGTGCAAGCCGCTGCAGGAGGCAGCCGTGCTCACGACCGCGAACATCGGCGCCTGCGGCCGCGGGCTCGGGCCGGCCGCCTCGCTGTACGGCTCGGCGCTGGCCGGGGATGACCTGGCGGCATCCTGGAGGCGCTGGGGCTGGGGCCGGTCGACCTGTACGGCGACTCGTACGGCACCTACTTCGCGCAGACCTTCGCACTGCGTCACCCGGGGATGCTGCGCTCCCTGGTGCTGGACGGCGCCTATCCGCTGGACGGCCCGGACTACCCCTGGTACCCGCACTACGCCCCGGCGATGCGCGAGAAGTTCAACCGTGCCTGCGAGCGCTCGCCGGAGTGCGACGCCATCCCGGGCACCTCGATGGAACACATCGCCCCGGCACTCAAGGCGCTGCGCGAGCGGCCGTTCGCAGCTCGCGTGCGCACCGGCGAGGGCGAGGCTGACCAGTTTCACCGCCAACGCGACGCAGCTGGCGATCGTCATGTTCGGCAGCGCGCCGGCGCTGGCATCAGCGTGCGCGAGGTCGATGCCGCCGCCCGCGCCTACGTGGAAGGGGATCACCAGCCGCTGCTGCGCCTGATGGCCGAGACCCTGTCCGGGGTGGAATCGCGCGATGACACGCACTCGCCGCTTCTGTACAGCGCCGGCCTTGCCGCGGCGGTCTCCTGTGGCGATCCGCCGCAGATATTCGACATGTCCTTGCCGCCCAAGGAGCGGCTGGTGGCACGCGATGCCGCGCTCGCGCGGCGCGAGGCCACCGCGCCTGAGACCTACGCGCCGTTCACGATCGCGGAATTCGTGCGCATGCCGCCGGACTACGCCTTCATAGACCAGTGCGTGCAGTGGCCCGTGCCACGCTCCCCGCCGGTCGCCCCGGTGCCGGTCGACGAGCCGTACCCGGAGGTGCCGGTGCTGGTGATCTCCGGCGATCTGGACAACATGACGCCCGTGGCGGACGGGGCTGCCGCTGCGGCGCGCTTCCCGCGCGCCCACCATGTCGTGCTGGCCAACGGGTTCCACGTCAATGCCCTGGCCGCACTCGCGCAGCGAGTGCGGGGCGAAGCTGGCACGGCGCTTCATCGAGAACCTGTCCACCGGGGATGACAGCTGCGCGGCGGAAGTGCCCGCGGTACGACTGGTGCCGCGCTTCGCGCGCAGCGCCGCCGAACTTGCCCCCGTGCGTGCCGGCGCCGAAAACACCGCCGGCGAGGCTGCACTGCGGGTGGCCAGCGCCGCCTTGCTGACCAGCCAGGACGTCATCACGCGCGCGATTGCCCACGGGCCGGGCGCCGGGGTGGGGCTGCGCGGTGGCACGTTCAGCGCGGCGGCTGCCGGGGAGTGCTTCCATATCACCCTCGAGGAGATCCGCTGGACCGAGGATGTCGCGGTGTCCGGGGTCATCGACTGCTCCGGACGCAGCGGCCCGGTGCGCGGCACGTTGCGGGTGAAGGGTCCGCCGGGGGCCAGTGGCGCGCTCGAGGTCGAATGGACCGAGGGTGGCGCGCAGCCGCGCGCGACGGTCACCGGCAAGCTGGGCGCGGAGAGCGTCGTGGCCGACGCGCCAGCACCCTAGGCGGGCGCGAGCGGCGCTCGCCCGCGGTCCTGCGCCAGGCGCCGGGTCGGGTCCACCCACAGCCAGGTGGCAGCCCCGGCAAAGGCAAACGCGCTGCCGATCAGGAAGGCCGCGGACCACATGTGGTGCGCTGACAGGTAGGCGATGATGGGCGTGGCGACGATGCCGCCGATGTTGCCGCCGGTGTTGAGCACCCCGGTTGCCGCCATCGTATCGGCGCGCGCCACCTCCATGACCGCCGCCCAGAAGGGCCCCTCGGTCATCTCGATCGCCGCAAAGCACAGGCTGAGGGCGCCGACGGCCACGTAGGGGCTGGCAGCATCGACCGCCAGGAACAGCAGCAGCCCGGAGGCGGGCAACGCCACCAGCGGCACGATCCGCAGCCCGACCCGCAGCCCGAAGCGCGCGATGAGCGGCGCGGCCAGCAGGCCGCCCACGGTTGCCCCCACGGCGGCACGCTATCGGTGGCGCACTGGCCATGAAGCCACCTTCCAGCAGCGCGAAGTGCCGCTCCTGCACCAGGTACAGGAAGCACCAGTTCACCAGCAGGTAGAACGTGTAGTTCATGCACACGTAGGAGAACGTCAGCAGCAGCACGTCGCGGTTCTTCAGCATCGTCCAGATGCGCTGCAGGGTGATGCGCTGGTCAACCGGCACGACGCTGCCCTCGAGCTCGGCCAGCTCCGCCGCCGTGATGGCCGGGTGCTGGGCCGGGGAGTTGCGCCCGTACCAGCCCCACCACAGCGCCAGCAGGAAGGCGGGCAGCGTCGTCCAGACCAGCGCGCGCTGCCAGTCGAAGGCTGCATGAGCCACGCGACCAGCGGCGGCACCAAGGCCGCGCCGAGGTTGGCGCCGCTGCTCTGCAGGCCCTGCACCAGCGCCCAGTGGCGGCGGCGGAACCAGGCCTCGAAGACGCCGGAGGACACCGGGAAGTATGGGCCCCTGCGAGGCGCCGAACAGGAACTGTGCGGCGAGCAGCACGGCGAACAAGGCGGTGCCGGTCAGTACCCGCGGCGCCAGCGGCACCGTCATCGTCGCCGATGAAGGCGACCGTGCCGATGAGCACGAACATGACCCGGGCGCCCAGGCGCTGGCCGAGGATGCCGCCGGGGAACTGCATCCCGCGTAGCCGACGATGAAAGCGGTCTCGAGCCAGCCCGATCTGCATCTGGCTGAGGCCCAGGTCCGGCATCATCTTGTAGCTGGCCACCGCGAGGCCGCGCTGCTGCACGTAGGCCAGCAGGCTCAGGCCGAACATGAACAGGTAGATCTTCCAGCGCACGCGCGGACAGCGCGGCGCCGGGCCTGGCCGTGCGCTGGTCTGCGGCCGGTCACGTTTCCGCGACCGCGTCGCCGATCCGATCGAGTACGTAGCGGCGGATGTCGAGGTTGAAGTCCTCCATGGGCGCGTAGTAGCCGCGCTCGTGGACGCGCGAGCCAATGCCTTGCTGCACCGACTCGCAGATCGACCAGTCCTGGCGGTTCACCAGGTCCCAGAACTCCACCGTGTCGGTCGGATCGAAGTCGGGCTTGGCGAGCTCGAAGGGCTCGAACAGGAAGTGGCAGACGATGTCGGTGCGCTGCGGGCTGCGCGGCTGCAGGATGAAGACCGCCGCGTGGTCGCAGGCGAGGCTCAGGAACAGGTTCGGATACACCAGCTCGCCCTTGTGGCGCACCTGCTCGTCCTCGTTCGAGGGTCGGGAAGGCGCGGCGGCGCGTGGTGCCCGAGCTGGTGAAGGTATAGGCGCCGTCGCGGTGCGGGATGCCGCGCAGCCAGTCGAGTTGCGAGCCGCCGCGCTCCTGGAAGGCCGGCACGACCGCGCACAGCTCCGGGTGCACGCCGGCGCAGTGGTAGCACTCGTTGTAGTTCTCGCAGATCACCTTCCAGTTGGCGGCGACCTGGTAGCGGATGGTGTGGCCGATGCGCAGCTCGCGCCAGCGGATAGCGCGCGATGCGCTGCGGGGATGCCGCGTGATCTGCTGCTGCAGGGCTGCCGGCGCTCGGCGGGCGTCAGGTTCAGGAAGACGAACCCGCCCCAGGTCTCGAAGCCCCACCGGGTAGAGGCTGAACAGTGACTTGTCGAAGCCGGGCTCCGCGGTGAGGTAGGGGGCTGCCACCAGCCGGCCGTCGAAGTCGTAGGTCCACTGGTGGTAGGGACAGGTGATGCGGCCAGCGGCGATCGCCGCCCGGACAGCGGCGGCGGCGTGCCGTCGCCGGCCTCGCGGCACAGGCGCGAGCCGCGGTGGCGGCAGACGTTGTAGAACGCGCGCAGCGTGACCTTCGCGGTTGCGCACCAGCAGGATGCTTTCGCCCAGGACATCCAGCACGCGGTGGGCGCCCGGCTCGGCGAGTTCCTCCTCGCGCCCGACGCAGATCCACTCGCGGCAGAAGATGCGCTCCTTCTCGGCGGCGAAGATCCGCTGCGAGCTGTACCAGCTGGAGGGCAGGGTGGGCTCCAGTCCGCCCAGTCGCGGTGCCAGCGGGGTGCTCAAGCGAGGTCCTCCACGTCCGCGGGGGCCTCGGCGGGGGCGCGGCGGTTGAGCGGCGCATCGCGCCGGTAGGCGATGCTGTGCGGCGGCGCGTCGAGTTCCTGCGCGTAGCGATGGCCGCTGTAGACCGCATGCACGATCGCCCCGGGGGCGAGCGCATCGCCGATGCGCGTGACCGAGCGGATCCCCGCGTCGGCGAGCTCCGCGGCGCGCTCCTGCAGTGCCCGTACAGCGCATCCTCGCCGAAGCGCGCGCCGACGATCACCAGCGAGCGGCACGGCAGGCGCGCCTCGGCGTTGGTGAACTGGTTGGCAAGGGTGACCTCCCCGGCGGTGAAGGCGGTGACCCGCGTCAGGGTGTGCAGCGTGATGCCGTGCGCGGCGAGCGTGCGGTGGATCTGCGGCTGCTCGTTGCTCATGATCGTCCAGGCGGAGGCGTGGCCGGCCGGAGTCACATAGCTCACCGCGTGCTGGCCGCGCTTGCGCCAGATGCTCGGCCAGCACGCTGCCCATGTAGTAGTTGTCGAAGTCGAAGACCACGACCGGACCTTCGAGTGCGGCGCCCGCGGCGACGTCATCGGGGGTGAACACATTCGGGCCCTCCAGCAGTGCCCAGCGGGAATCTCCAGCGGCGAGTACAGCATGCCGCGCCCAGCGCGCGCCGGTGGCGATCACCACGTGCGTGTTGCCCAGCTCGAGGATTTCGTCGGCGGACAGGCGGTTGCCGCGATAGAGGTTGACGTTGCCGCAGCTGCTCCAGCTGCCCGCGGCGCCAGTCGAGCACGCGGCCCCACGGCGCAAGTCCCGGCAGGCGCGTCTCGAAGCGCAGCCGGCCGCCGATGTCCTCGGCGGCCTCGGCGAGCGTCACCTCGTAGCCGCGGCGCGCCGAGCGTGAGCGCGCACTCGAGTCCGGCCGGTCCGCCGCCGACAATGAGCACCGAGGCATCGCTGCCGGCGCGGCGCGATGCGCTCCGGATGCCAGCCGCGGCGCCACTCCTCGCCGATGGTCGGGTTCTGCGTGCAGCGCACCGGCACGCTGTCGTGCCAGCTGGAGATGCAGATGTTGCAGCCGATGCACTCGCGGATGTCCTGCTCGCGTCCCTCGTCGATCTTGCGCGGCAGGAACGGGTCGGCGATCGACGGGCGCGCGCCGCCGATCAGATCGAGCACGCCGCGCCTGATCTGCCCGACCATGGTGTCAGGCGAGGTGAAGCGCCCGACGCCGACCACCGGCTTGGTGGTGAGCTTCTTGACGAACTCGATGATCGGCTCGTGGCTGCCCTCGGCGGAGAAGCGCGACGGCGCGCAGTCGGTCGGGCGAGGAGTCCATCTTCACGTCCCACAGGTCCGGCAGCTCGGCCAGCAGCTGCGACCACCTCGTGCGCCTCGGACTCGGCGACCTCGCTGGGCCGGGCGCGCAGCTCCTCGAGGCTGATGCGCAGCGCGACCGCGCACTGGCCGCCGACCGCCTCGTGGGTCACCTCGAGCAGCTCGCGCACGATGCGCACGCGGTTGGCAACGCTGCCGCCGTATTCGTCGGTGCGCTGGTTCCACTCCGGCAGCAGGAACTCGTAGGGCAGATAGCCCATGCCGGCATAGACATAAACGATGTCGAACCCGGCGCGCCGCGCCTTGCGGGCCGCCTCCGCCTGCCAGCCCAGCAGCTGGCGGATGTCGTGCGCGTCCATGGCCCGCGGGCGCTGGTTGCCCATGAAGTTCACGTGGGTCGCCATCCAGGAGATGCCCGAGGGCGACATCGGCGGCACGCGGCTGGTGCGGTTCATGACCGAGCCGCCGCCGTGCCACAGCTCGATGCCGGCCAGGGCGCCGTGGCGGTGCACCGCCTCGGTCATGAGCGCATGCGAGCGGATGTCGTCCTCGTCCCACAGTGTCGCATAGGGCAGCGGCGCATCGTCGGAGGTCGGGTCGATCGAGACATAGCCGCTGCACACCACGCCCCAGCCACCCTCGGCCTTGGTCCCGCGGAACGCTGCGCGCATGCGCGGCATGGTATTGGTCATGCCGCTCGCATGCGGCACCGCATAGAAGCGGTTGGGGGCGGTGACCGGACCGATCTTCACCGGCTCGAAGAGGATGTCGTAGCGCGGGTTGCGAGCCATAGTGCGTCCAGTGGGCGGTGCCGGGCGCTTGGGGCCGGCGTTTATTTGCCCGGCGAGTCTGCCCGCGGCCGCGCGGATGTTCAACAACCCTGGCGTTACCCGGTCGCGCGCCGCGCGCGGGCGCGCTTGGGCACGGGGCGCCGTTTCGGGCACACTCTCGCGCTGCCCGCCCCCGTGAACATCCAAGAAAGTGGTGCCCGGTGATGCTGCGAACGCTCAAGCTACTCGTCGCGCTGTCCCTCGTGGCCATCCTGCCGCAGCACGTACGCGCCCAGCCCGGGCCCGCCGATACACCCGAGCCGGGCTCGGTGGAGGAGATCGCGCGCGACACCACCGAGGCGCGCTTCCTCTCGCCCTGGGTGTCCTACCTGCCCGCCTCGGCCAGCGTGGTGTCGCCGCGCACTTTCCTGCACCGCATCCCCGGGGCCCCCGGGGAGCTGGTCAACTCGAGCACCGCGTACGCCTATGCGCGCGCGCTCGCCGGCTCGTCACCGCGCGTGCGGGTTTTCACGATCGGCCGCTCCGAGGAGGGGCGCGACATCGTGCTGCTGGCGATCGCGGACGAGAAGGGCATCGAGGAGCTCGAGCGCCTGAAGGCGGCCACCGCGGCGCTCTCGGATCCGCGCAAGACCGACGCGGCGGCGGCCGAGCGGCTGATCGCCACCGCGCGCCCGATCTATTACTTCAATGCCGGCCTGCACTCGGATGAGACCGGCTCGACCGAGTCGGTGCTGGAATTGGCCTACCGCCTGGCGGTGTCCGAGCAGCCGATGATCCGCCGCATCCGCGAGAACGTGGTCGTTCTGATCAACCCGGTCGCCAATCCGGACGGCCGCGACAAGCAGGTCGAGTGGTTCTACCGCTACCTCAAGGGCAAGACCGACCTCGCAACCCTGCCGCGCCAGGCGCCGCCCTACTGGTCCAAGTACGCCTTCGTCGACATCAACCGTGACGCGCACCAGCAGGTCCACGAGACCACCAAGGCGGTGTTCCGCATGTTCTGCGAGTGGCACCCGCAGATGGTGCACGACCTGCACGAGAGCGTGGCGCTGCTGCTCACCTGGAACGGCACCGGGCCGATCAACGACCACGTCGACCCGCTCACCTATGCCGAGCGGCTCGAGCTGAGCTTCCACGAGGTGCAGGCCATGACCGGGCTTGGGCATGCCCGGGGTGTGGACCTGGAACTTCGGCGATGACTGGGCGCACCTGTACCTGGACTCGATCGGCACCAACCACAACTGCCGACGGCCGCGGCTACGAGACCTTCGGCAACGGCACCGCCGAGACACTGCGCCCCGAGCAGCCGGGCGACGATGCCACGCGTTGACTGGTACCGGCCGCTGCCGCCGCCGACGCAGAAATCCTTCCTCTGGTCCGCCCGCGACAACGTCAACTACAACGAGACCGGCGCTGCTGGCGGCGCTGGATGACACGGCGCAGCAGTCCAAGACGTTCCTGCGCAACTATTACCTGAAGGGCCTGCATTCCTACACGCCGCGGCATGGAGCAGGCGCCCTACGGCATCGTGATTCCGGACGGGCAGGGCGACCCGCAGCGCGTCGCGCAGCTGGTGACGCGCCTGATGTCACAGGGCATCGAGGTGCAGCGCGCCGCGGCGGCTTTCACGCTGAAGGAGGGCACCTATCCGGCCGGCACCTACGTGGTGCGGCTCGACCAGCCCTACCGTGACTACGCGCGTCGACCTGCTGACCGCGCAGGATTATCCCGAAGGACAACGCGGCGGACGCCTATGACGATGTCTCCTGGGAGCTGCCCGCCCACTATCACCTCACGGTGGTGCCGACCGCTGACCCGCAGGTGCGCGCCGCAAACCTCACGCTGCTCACCGCAGGCGCCCGCAGGCCGCTGGCGCGGTCGCCGGCGCAGGCCCGGTGTTCCTGCTGCGGGACACCGGGCAGGAGGGACTGCTCGAGGCGCGCTTCGCGCTCGCCAGGTACAAGGTGCAGATTGCCGAGCGCGCCTTCAGCGCCAACGGCACCGACTACCCGGCAGGCTCGTGGATCCTCGCCGCACAGGGCGGACTTGCCGCGGCGGTGAAGGAGGTCGCCGCGCGGCTGGGTCTTGAGTTCGCCAGCACCGCCGCGGTGCCCGAGGTGCCGCGGCACGAGGCGCCGGTGCCGCGCCTGGGCCTGTGGGTACCCTGGGCAGACACCGACACGATCGGCTGGGCACGCTACTCACTGGACCAGCGCCACATCCCCTACGTGTACGTGCGCGATGAGGACATCCGCTCCGGCAAGCTCAAGGACAAGTACGACGTGCTGCTCTATGGCCACGTGGACCTGGAGCTCGCCGAGCAGATCGAGGGCCTCTACAAGCACTGGGGACCGATGCCGTTCAAGAAGACTGCCGCGACGCCAAGCCTGGGTACGCCGGCCGCCTCGGATGACATCACCGGGGGCATCGGCTACAGCGGGCTTGCCGAGCTGCAGAAGTTCGTCGACTCCGGCGGCCTGTTCATCACCCTGGGCAACGGCAGCATGCTGGCGCTCGAGGGTGGGCTGGTGCGTGGCGTGCGTCGCGAGGCCGGCGGGGTGCCGCGCACCTCCGGCGGCGGGGCGGCGGCGATGGCGGCCGCGCAGAACTCCGAGACCAAGACTCCCGGCTCGCACGTGCGCGTGTCGTTCGCGCGCGCGGACCACCCCATCGCCTACGGCTACGCGCCGCGCACCTACGTGTTCCGGCAGAACTTTGCCCTGTACTCGATCCCGCGCAGCTGGCTGCGGATGGCGTACTGCACCGTGTGCCTGGATGGGCCGATAGATCGCAGCAGCATCGTGCTCGAGTGGGGTGACAGGGACGGTGCGCCGTTCGTGGTGAGCGGCCAGGCGTGGGGTGAGTCGAACCTCGTTGGCCGCGGCGCCATCATGGATTTCCATGTCGGGCGCGGCCACATCATCACCTACAACTTCAACCCGTTGCACCGCGACCTGAACCGCGGTGACCAGCGGCTGCTGTGGAACGCGATCATCAACTGGCGCGCCATCCTGGCAGCCCCTTAGGGGCCGCGCGCCGGCTGCGACTTCAGCGGCCGGCGGGCCGGGCGAGCGAGGCGCCCAGGTAGCAGCCGAACTCCTTGACGAAGTCCACCGAGACGCGCGCGTGCACCTTGCCCTGGCGGTCGAGCAGTTGTGCCTCGTCAGCATGCGGCACCACCGCGCCGTGCCACACGTTGGGGTGTATGTAGAGCCCGCAGCTGCCATCGCACCAGAAGGTCACGAACTGGTCCGGGGTGACCTCGTCACCGGGCAGCGCCAGCGGCACCACGAAGCTCTTGCCATCGATCGGGTAGAACAGCTGGCCGCCGTCGGGGTGGTAGTTGGCGCGCCAGATGAGCGCGCGCTCGCGCGGCCTGCCCGCACCTTGCGAACTGGCCTGCTCCGGCCAGTCGCTCCAGCCAAACAGGTAGCTGTCGCCGACCGCGTTGTTGCGCGCGTACAGCGTCTCGCCCTGCCAGGAAAACTCGAAGATGCCTTCGGCGATGCCGCCCTGGTTGCCGGTGTTGGCATCGATCGGGCGCCGTCCCTGCGCCGGCCAGGGCACGATCTCGATGGCGAATCCCTTCGGGTCATCGACCAGGCAGCCGTAGCCGGCGAGCGTCTGGTTGCTGGCCGCGCGCAGCGGGGTGTCCTGCACCCGCCGCGCGCCGGTCGATGGCGGGTAGGCGATGGCGCTGATGTCAAAGTCCATGAAGTCCCCGTGCGCGCTGGCGGACGCGGGCTACGCGCCGCGCGCTGTTGCCAGCGCCTCGATCATGCCGGCGTAGTCGCCCAGCGCCGCAGTCTTGAGTCCCGCGACCTTGCCCTGGTCGTCCCAGCGGCGCACGCGCACGGCCTCGCGGTGGAACGGCTCCTGCTCGAAGCGTGCGATCTCGGCAGGCTGCATCGGGCCACCCTGCAGCTTGAGGGTGTGCACCGAGGCGGGACTGAGCATCCCGAAGTAGGCCGCATCGGTGGCGCACAGGTAGCGCTTGGCCGGCACGTGCAGGCGCACGGCCTCGCAGACCTGCGGCGCAAAGCGTCGCGCCAGCCAGCGCGCGCCGAGCTCCTCGTGGCGCGCATCCGTGCGCCAGTCCTCGATCGCGTCGGGCACGTCCTCGAGCAGGTGGCCGACGTCGTGCAGCAGCGCGGCGAGGATCAACGGTTCAGGCGCCCGCTCGGCCTGCGCGAAATGCGCCGCCTGCAGCCCGTGCTCGCTCATCGAGACGCGCTCGCCGAAATAGGCGCCCGCACCGCGCGCCGCGTACACCGCGAGGATCTCCTCGACCACGGTCACAAAGGCTCCCTGGCAGCGGCGAGCTCTCGGCGCAGCAGCGCCGCCTCGCTGTAGACGCTGTCGCGCGTGAGGTAGCAGCCGCGCAGGTGGCGCGGGTGCTTGGCAGAGGAGAAGGCGGTGCGCCCGTGCAGGATGCGCTGGTTGTCGAACACCACGAGCGTGCCCTTGCCTAGCCGGGTCGTCAGCTGGAAACGCGCATCGCGCATCAGGCCCGCGAAGTGGCGATAGGCCGCGTAGAAGGCGTCAGCCTCGGCGGCCGGCAGCTGCAGGGGCGCGATGGAGCGGCTGTTGTAGTGCACCGCGGTGATCTGGCCGCTGACGGACAGCTGGATCAGCGGACGCTCGGCGTACAGCTCTGCATCCCTGGAGCGATACAGGAAAGGCACCGGTGTCAGGGTCAGCCTGCGGAAGTGATCAGGCTCACTCGCGCGCAGGTGCTCGGCCAGCGCAAAGCCGTCGGCAAACAGGCTGGAGCCGCCGTCGAGCGAGGGAACCAGCGCGTGCAGCGCCTGGAAACCGGGCACCGGGTCGCGGTACGGGTTGTCCGTGTGCAGGCCGAGCCCGAGGTCCGAGTACGCCAGGTTGTCAGGCTGGGCCACCGAGCGCACGTCGAAGGTGAGTCCATAGTTGGTGTCGAGCACCCGCCCCACCAGCGGCATTACATCCAGGATCGCCGTCTGCTCTGCGGGAACCTCGCTCATGAACGCCATGCCCTGCTGCAGCAGGGCGGTCAGCCAGTTGAGGCGCAGCGCATGGTCGATGCTCAGCGCGCCCACGCTTGCCCAGGCGAAGTCGCGCCGCGCATCCAGCGCGCCACCCTCGAGCCAGGGTCGCACCTGCAGCTCCGGGCGCGGCGAGTGGCGGCCATGTGCGTGCATGGCCAGCCACTGCGGGCTGAAGGTCGCGGCCCGTGCCTCGGCCTGCCACTCGACGCGCACGGCACCGTTCTCGATCCGTGCGCAGCGCAGGCTTGAGTTCTGCGGCAGGTCGGTGATGTCGGTCAGGCGCTGGCCGCTGTGCAGGTCGCGGTCCTGCGGCAGGTTGTCGCGCAGCCACAGGCTGGCGAATTCACTGCGGACCCCGTCCGCCCACTCCACTGTCAGACGGTCGGGGGCGCAGGCGACCCCGGCGATGTCATGCGCTTTCATGAGCCAACCTTGCCGCTCGGACATTAAGTATGTGCAGGCCGGCAGCGCAGAGCGCGGCCGCTGCGCTGACGATCGCCAGGGCCAGGAACACCCGCTCCCAGCCCAGCGCGCGGGCCAGGCGCGCCACGCTGTCCCCGGCGAGCACCCCACCCATGTAACCCACCCCGTCAATGATGCCAGATGAGGCCGCGCTTGCCTGCTTGCCGCCGAAGTCCAGCGCGAAGGCCCCGCCCAGGTAGGAATACGGTCCCAGCAGGCAGAAGGCCACGACGCCGATTGTGAGCACGGGCACCGCCGGTGCCGTGCTGCCGGGATGGACGAACGACAGCACGGCAAGCGCGGCTGCGGTGCCGGCGAGTCCCCAGAACAGCAGCAGGGAGCGCCCGCTCAGACCGAGCTTGTCGCTCACCCAGCCGGCCACCAGCACCGAGACTGCCCCGACCGCCGGGAAGATCGCGCTGAGCGAGGCCGCGCGGCTCACGCTGAATCCCAGGTCATGCAGGTAGTCCGGATTCCAGGTATTGAAGGTCTCGCGAATGATCGTGCAGGCGAAGGACAGCAGGCACACGAGCAGGAACGCGCGGCTGCGCAGCAACGGGCCGAGCAGGGCGCGGATGCCCGCCGGGGCGGACTCGGTGGCGGCGAAGAGATTGAGCGGGTTGGGCGTGGCTTCCGGGTGCCCCTCGTCCAGGCGCGACTCGCGCAGGAACAGCAGGTTTGCCAGCAGCGCCACGCCTGCGACCACGGCTGCAAACACGAACAGCGCGCGCCAGCCATAGCCGTGCCCGAGCAGCATGCCCATCTGCTGGCGGGCCAGTGCATCGCCGACCAGGTAGCTGACGCTGCAGATGCCGATGACCGTGCCATAGGAGGAGAAGTCGAACCACTTGGAGGAGACCTTGATCAGCCCCGCCCAGCCGACAGACTGCGTGAGCCGGTTGCCGACCCACGCCAGGGTAAACAGCGGCAGCGCGCCGGCGCTGGCGAACAGCAGCGTGAAGACCGTCGCCCCGCCCAGCCCGATGATGAAGTTGCGCTTGCCACCCCAGTAGTCCCCCAGCCCGGTGAGGAACAGCTTGCCCAGCGCGTAGGCAAATACGCCCAGGGAGGTGATCGAGCCGATGTGCACGACCGCCTCGCCGTGGGGAATGCCACGCCGGCCCAGTTCCTCGACCAGGAGCGGCGTCGCCACCGACAGGTCCGCGCGGCAGTAGTAACAGGCCGCGTACCCGGTGAACAGCAGCGCGATGGTCCGGAACTGGGCAAGCCGCAATGACGCGCCGGCCGCTGCCATCATGGGTGCTGCGCCGCGGACGGCTGCGGCGTGCCCACCTGGACCCAGATCGGGTCGGTGAATGCGCGGTGACCGGCAGCGTCCTCCACCACCAGTGCATACCAGGTCGAGTGGTCGGTGCTCTGCGGAATGTCCACGTGCTTAGCGCTCGGGGAACCTGCGAGCGTGATGGTCCGGGCCGCTCCCTTGGCGCTGAACACCTCCACCGTGCGCAGGCCGGCCACCGCCTCGAGGTCAAACCCCAGGATGAAGCGCGCGCCGGGCTTCACGTTGAGCGTCGTGCCGAACATGACCGACGGATAGACAAGAGGCCCGTAGGTCACGTACGCATGGCCCGCCTTCAGCGCCTGCACGAACCGTGCGGTCGTCACCGGCCCGTCCACGTGCGCGAACGCGCGGATGGCCCCGGACTGGGCGTTCCAGACGTCATGAGTATCGCTGCCCGCGGTGACGTAATGACGCTGGTTGGCATCCCAGAACTCGCGCAGCCTGGCAAATACCTTGTCGTCGTCGGCGCTTGCGGTCGAGTTGAATTCCACCAGGTCGAAGCCGGGGTTGAAGCCACCGGGTGCCACGCCGGCGGCGACGCTGGTGAAGTAGCCGAATGGGATGAACGGGTGGTTCACCTGCACGACCGAGGCGCCCATGCGCCGCGCTTCCTGCAGGATCTGGGCGACGGAGGCTGTGCTGGTGTCGATGGCGAGCTTGCTTCCCGGGTCGAGGGGATAGGCATTGAAGTGGCCCCACGAAGGGGACAGTTCGATCCCGGCAATGAAGGGTACGCCGCGTTGCTTGGCGATTTGTGACAGCGTCGCGTGGTTGACGGTCGAGTCGTGGTCACTGACGAACAGCAGGTTCAGCCCCGCGGCCAGCTGCGAGCGCGCCAGGTCCGCCGGCGGGGTCACCGCCTCGGCCTGATCGGCATGATGGTGCAGGTCGGCGGCGTACCAGCCACGCGCCGGCGGGTCGAACAGCATCGCAACCGGGACACGGTCCTGCGCGGCCTCACCCGGTGCAACCACCACCTGCGTCAACACCGCGTTGGAAAGGAAGCCTGCGCCGGCGGCAACCGAGAAGGTGTACCTGCCCGGTGCGATGGGCACCGTCACGTGGCCCTTGGGTTCAAGTTCGGTGAAGAAGGTCTTGCGGCCCAGGTACTCGACCACGGGCTTGTCGCCAGCGGCGATGGCGATGCGCGCATCCAGGGCGGCCCCGGTACTGGCATCGACGACGGTGAACTCGACGCTGCCGGGGGCCTGCAGGTCGGCAAAGTCGCGCGCCTGATCGCCGCCGGGTGCGACGGTCACGTGGGCCGGCGCGCTGCGTGAGTAATTGCGCCCGGTCGCGTAGAGCGAATATTCCCCGGCGGGCAGCCGGATGGTGTACCTGCCGGCATGGCCAAGGACCCAAGCGTAGGGCTTGCCGTTTTTCTCGATGACGACCACCGGCTCGCCGAGCCCCTCGCCGGTGGTGGTGCGCACGTTGCCGTGCACGGTTCCCGCCGGCAACTTGCCGGCCTCGATCTCCGCACCCACCACCGGGGCGAGGTCGCCGCTGGCCCCGACCTGCAGCCAGCCGGTGAAGGTGCGGGTCTGCTGCGGCTTGAGCGCGTGCAGCAGGAACATGTCGCGCGAGCTGGAGCCGATGTGGTCGAGGTACGGCGCGTGCAACGTCACCGTCCAGTCCGCGTCATACGCACTGACGCGCGGGGCAAGGGCTGCCTGCGCGCTGCCCTCGGTCACCCCGTCCAGCCCGGGCACGGCGAACAGGTAGCCGCTGCTGGGCCACAGAGTCAGTCCCGAGAGCAGCCCGGTAAGTTCGGTGCCGCCCTCGTTGGTCATGGTGGTCGTAATCTCCACCCGGTCTGAGTCCTCGCGCAGCGTGTACACCGTCGTGATCTTCACCTTGCCCCAGTCGCGCACGGCGCTGATACGTGCCTGGTGCGGGCCGCGCTCGAGGACCTCCACGTGCTGGTAGGTGTTTGGCCACGCACCCCAGTTGTTCGGGATGAAGTCGGCAAAGACCACGCGGTCGCGACCGATGGTGCCGCCGCTGACCGGGGCGATGTCGATGATGGCCCCGCGCGGCACCCCGTAGGGCGCCGGCGTCTCGACGGCGAGCGCAAAGGCGAGCCTCTCGTTGACCACCGTGATGTCCCCGGGGGCGCGCGCGTTGCCGTCCTTGATCGGGGTTGCGCCCTGGATGACGCGGACGTCGGCGCTGACCCGGGCAAGCGGGGACAGCAGCGCGAGCGCTGCGAGGAGACTCAGCCTGAAACACATCGCGTACCAGCCCTTGCGTGGCGCCGCGGCTCAGTGCAGGGGCATGAGCCAGTTGTTGGGGAGGCGGCGCTGCAGACGCGGGCCGATACTAGCCGAGGCCGGGATGCGAATCACGCAGCGGGCCGCGGGACGGGGCGCTGGGCACGCGGGCGCGCCGCCGGTGGCGGCGCGCCCCTGCAGTTACCAGCGGTGATAGTAGCCCCCGCCCACCACTACGACCGGAGCTGGCACCACCACCCCGACGTAGGCGCGGCGCGGGGGCCCGATCGGCGCCACGACGCAGCCGGAGAGGGTTGCCCCGATGACAACAGCAGCCAGCAGATTAAATAGGGTCTTCATGGGTCCGGTCCTTTTCGCTTCTTCCTACCTGTGGAAACGCAGCGCGGAGCGGGCGGCTGACACGCTCTCGCGGGCTGCAGGCAGCGGTGGAGGCTTCAGCTGCGGTTCAGGAACGATCCTGAGCAATGCGCCTGGGACGCAGTGGTGAACACGAACAGTCGCGACTCCCCGTCCTTGGTGAAACTCACCATGCGCTCGAAGCGGAAGCCCAGTCGCTCCAGGACCCTGATCGAGCGTTGGTTGTCTGGCGCGGTGATGGCAACCAGGCGCTTGAGCCCGAAGCGCTCGATCCCCAGGCGCAGCGCCGCGGCGGCCGCCTCGGCCGCGTAGCCCTGGCCGCGGCCGACCGGCAGCATGGCAAAACCAATCTCGACATCCGGGTGCGAGTCGCGCCGCAGCAGCCCGCACAGTCCGAGCGTGCGTCCGCTGTCCTTGTGCTCCACCGCGTACATGCAGAAGCCGAACTGCGCGTAGCTGGCACCAGGGCCTTCGTCGATGTAGCGCGCCGCGCTTGGTAGGTCGCGCACGCCACGATCGCCGACGTTGGCGCGAAACGCAGGATCGGTGAGCAGCTCGAGGATGAAGCAGTCATCAGTCGGCTTGAGCAGCCGCAGCGCCAGCCGTGGGGTCTGCGTGATGATCATGCACGCACGTACAGTGCGATGCAGCGCACCAAGCTGTATGAGTCGTGGGCCGGGACCATCGACGGATTATTGCGTAAGATGCACGCAGTTCAAACCGCGGTCGACCTCGCCATGATCACGCTTTATCACCGTCCCCAGACCCGCTCCTCGCGGTTCATCTTCCTGCTGGAGGAGGTAGGCGCGCCGTACCAGGTGCAGCTCGTCAGCACGCGCACCCGAGATGGCACAGGGCTGGTGGATCCTGCCAACCCGCATCCGCACGGCAAGGTGCCCGCGATCTCGGACGACGGGGTGGTCGTGTTTGAGTCCGCGGCGATAACGCTGTACCTGACCGACAAGTTCCCGCACAACCGCATCGGGCCGCAACTGGCCGACCCGCAGCGCGGCGCGTACCTGTCCTGGCTTGCCTACTACGCCGGCGTGTTCGAGCCCGCCCTCATCTCCAAGTTCATGAAGGTCGAGGTGCCGCGCGTCACCGCCGGTTGGGTTGCGATCGAGGAGGTCATGCCTGCGATTCTCGCCCGGCTCGCGCGCGGCCCGTACTGGCTGGGCGAGAACTTCAGCGGCCTCGACGTGCTGTTCGGCACCACCTTTGCGCAGTTCGCCCAGAGCGACATGCTGCCCAAGTCAGCAGTGCTTGATGCCTACGCGCAGCGCATCGTGGCGCGGCCTGCCTTTGCCCGCGCCATGGCGAAGGACAAGGGCTGATGACGCAGTGCGCGCGGCATGCGCCACGTTAGGGGACACCGGGCCCGCATGGCCCTGCGCCGCGCCGCTGCGTGCTCAAGGAAAAATCGCGGCGCAGCGGCGTCCGTGGAGCGCGCTGCGCTGCCGTGCCAGCTTCGGCGCCGCCCGCTGTTTCCGCGCGCGTCCAAGGGCGTGACCCTGCAGCGCATCATCCGCTTCGCATCCTAGCGCGCGCCGCGGCGATGGCCGTCACCGCCGCGTCCGAAAGTGGCTAGTGGCGGGGGCTGGCCACGCGTATCTTTAATCCATGGACGCCGGGACAATTGCAGGGTTGGACGCGCGGGCGCTGGACCGGGCGCGTCTCAGCCGCGACCCGCGCTTCGACGGCAAGTTCTTCATCGCGGTGGCGACCACGGGCATCTACTGCCGCCCGATCTGCCCGTCGCGCTATGCCAAGCGCGCCAACGTGCGTTTCTTCGGTACGCCAGCTGCCGCCGAGACGGCCGGGTTCCGTCCCTGCCGGCGCTGTCGTCCCGAGGCCGCTCCCGGCACGCCCGCGTGGCTCGGCACCGCGGCGGTGGTGCGGCGCGCACTGCGCCTGATCAACGACGGCGCCCTGGATGACGGCTCGGTCGCCGCACTGGCGCTGCGGCTGGGCATCGGCCCCCGGCACATGCTGCGCCTGTTCCTGCAGCACGTGGGCGCCTCGCCGCTGGCGGTCGCACACACGCGCCGGCTGCACTTCGCGGCGTGCCTGCTGGAACAGACCGAACTGCCGATCACGCAGGTGGCACTCGCGGCGGGGTTCGGCAGCACGCGCCGCTTCAACGACGCCTTCGTCAAGACCTACCGGCGCGCACCGCGGGAACTGCGGCGCAGCGCCCGTGGTGGTGCCAGCGGCGCCGCCGGCGATGAGGTCGTGCTGCGCCTTGCGTACCGCCCGCCGTATGACTGGCAGCACACGCTGGGTTTCCTTGCCACGCGCGCGGTGCCGGGGATCGAGCGGGTCGATGCGCGCGGCTATGCGCGCACGGTGTCCTGCGGCGTCGGGCACGCCATGATCTGCGTCAACTCGATCGCGGCCGAGGATGCACTGCAGTTGCGGGTCTGCGGCGCGCCCGCCGCCGCCCTCCTGCAGATGGTGAGCATCGCGCGCCGGGTGTTCGACCTGTCGGCGGACCCGGCGCGCATCCGCGCGGAGCTCGGCGGTGACGCTGTGGTGGGGCCGCTCGTGAAAACGCGCCCGGGACTGCGCATCCCGGGCATGTGGGAGCCGTTCGAGTGCGCGGTACGTGCGGTTCTGGGCCAGCAGGTGAGTGTGGCGGCTGGCCGCACGTTTGCGGCACGGCTGGTCGTGCACGAAGGCGCGCCGATCCGCGCCGGCGCCGATGGCCTGACCCATCTTTTCCCGACCGCCGCGCGCCTGGCGGACGCCACGCTGGACGGCATCGGCATCACCAAGGCGCGCGCCAGCGCGTTGCGCTCACTAGCGCGCGCGGTCCGCGATGGCGACGTGGATTTCTCGGCGGGGCCTGCAGATGTGGCCGCTGCGCTTGCAGCGCTGCCTGGCATCGGCCCGTGGACTGCCCAGTACGTGCTGCTGCGCGCGCTCGGCGAACCGGACGCGCTGCCCAACGCTGACCTGGTGCTGCGGCGCATGGCAGCGCCTGCCGCGGTGCCGCTCAGCGGGCGTGAACTCGAAGCGCGTGCCCGGCAATGGCAGCCGTGGCGTGGCTATGCCGTCATGCACCTGTGGAATGCGGCGGCAACGGCCGCAGTACTCTCGCGTACCCAACCCAGGCCGGTACGCGCGCCAGCTGCCAGCAGGAGATTGTCGCGATGAATGAGCTCGCGCCCCCGGGAGCCATCTACTGGCACGAAATGCAGACCATGATCGGTCCACTGCTGCTGGTCGGTACGCAGCAGGCACTGAGTGGCGTGCACTTCCAGTCCGGGCCGCGCCCGGCAGCCCCGGCCGCACGCTGGCTGCAAAGCGCCCAGCCCTTCGCGCAAGCGCGGCGGCAACTGGACGAGTACTTCCGCGGTGAGCGCCAGGTGTTCGACCTGCCGCTTGCACCTGCCGGTTCGACGTTCCAGCTGGCGGTGTGGCGTGCGTTATGCGCGATCCCCTACGGCAGCACCACCTCGTACGGGCAGCTGGCACGCGCACTCGGCAACCCCAGGGGCGCACGTGCCGTCGGGCTTGCCAACGGCTCCAACCCCCTGCCGGTCATCATCCCGTGCCACCGAGTGATCGGCGCGGATGGTTCGCTCACCGGCTTCGGTGGCGGATTGGACATCAAGCAGGCGCTGCTGCGTCTGGAAGGGGCCAACTGTGTCGCGGACCTCTTTAATATGAGCCCCACTGATGCTGCGGGCACCATCGACCGAGTTCGTTCGGATGGGCGGCCGCAGGCCGCCACAGCAGACAGCGGATGACAGTCACAAAGCCGACGTCACCCGAGCTGGCGCGCAGCCCCGGTCCGCGCTGGGGGATCGTTGCCGCGGCAGGTCTGCTGGCGGGGGCCCTCGATCTGACCTTCGCCTTCGTCTTCTACAGCTTCCAGGGCGCCACGCCGCCCGGGATCTTGCGAGGCATCGCCTCGGGGGTGCTCGGGCGCGATGCGGCCCACGCCGCCGGCGGGGGTGCGGTTGCGTTCGGAGCGTTCCTGCATTTCTTCATTGCGGTCTGCGCGTCGTTTGTCTTCTTCCTGGCTAGCCGCAGGTTCCCGCTGCTGGTGCGCCGGCCGCTGATGAGCGGGGCCGCGTTCGGCGTGGCGGTCTATCTGTTCATGCACCTGATCGTGATCCCGCTGTCGCGAATACCCTCCAGGGTGCCCTCATTGCACAACGTGGTCGGGGAGTTGTGCTCGCACATCTTCCTGTTCGGGATCGTCATCGCCCTGGGTACCGCGCATGCGCGCCGCCCGGCACAGGGTCGCTAGTTCGCGGCGCGTTGGCGCCCTGCGGCGCACAGCCTGGGAATACTTGTGCGCGGCCTCGGAACCGTGCATCCAAAGCCCCTGTCAGCGGCATCTATAGCGATACCGATTGACGGAGTGCTTGCCTTGAAAACATCCGCTGGTCCTTTTCTGCTGGCCGCTCTGGCGCTGGCCATGGCGTTACCGATGGCCAACGGCGCCGCACAGCATCCCTCTGGCCGCGCCTACGTGGAGCATCCTGCGGTGCACGGCGTACCTGCGGCCTCAAGTGACGCGGTGCGCACGGGCAATACTCTGTATATCGCAGGCCACCTGGGCATCGATCCGGTGACCTGCCGGGCCCCTGTGGCGCTGGCTGCAGAGGCGCGGCTGCTGATGGACACCCTAAGCCATACCATCGCTGCCGCGGGGCTTACGATGGACGACCTGGTGGCCGTCACGGTATTTTCCACCGATGCAAGCCTCGACGAGAGCTTCAACGCGGTTTACCGCAACTACTTCCACGCGCACTACCCGGCGCAGACGTTCGTGGGCGCGGACAGCCTGCGCTGCGGCGCGCGCTTCGAGGTGCTGGGCGTGGCCGTGAAGGCACCGCGCATGCAGCTGTAAGGGCGCACTGGAGACTTAATGGACCGACGCGAATTCTCGATAGCGGTGCTGCTGGCTGCGGCACTGGCTCCCATGGGCGGCCGCACGGCGCAAGCCGGCGCCGTCAGTGATCGCGCCCGCTCGCTCTACCAGCGCTCGCTGGTGCTTGACTGCAACTCCGCGCCACCGATGCAGGACACGCTGCCACTATCGGCGGCGGATCTTGCGCTGGTGCGTGGCAGCGGCGTGACCGCCTTGAAGTGGTCCCTGGGCGGGATCAACAGCAACTTCGAGGACACCGTCACCGAGATTGCCCAGATCCAGCACCTGGTCGAGGTGCACCCGGACTACTTCACGCAGGTCCGGGTGGCCGCGGACCTCGAGCGCGCCAAGCGCGAGGGCAAGCTCGGGTTGATCCTGTCCTTCGAGAGCGCCGAGATGTTCGCCGGCAAGCTCGACGCCATCGACGTGTTCCGCGACCTGGGCGTGCGCGTCATGCAGCTTTCCTATAACCGCAAGTCGCCGTTTGCCGCCGGTGTCATGGAGCCCGCCGGCGGTGGCCTTACGCCACTGGGGCGCGAAGCGGTGGCGCGCATGAACAAGGTCGGGGTGGCCATAGACATCAGTCACGCGAACCCGGCAACCACCGCCGACGTGCTCGCGCTGTCGAGGAAGCCTGTGGTCATGACCCATGCGGGCAGCGCCGTGGTCCACGCGCACCCGCGCAACAAGAGCGACGAGCAGCTGCGTGCCCTGGCCGCCCAGGGCGGCGTGGTCGGCATCTTCGATCTGCCCTACCTGACAGCCTCGCCGCGCCAGCCCACGGTCGATGACTACATGCAGCACCTCGAGCACGTGCTCAAGGTGGTCGGCGAGGACCACGTTGGCATCGGCAGTGACGTGGGACTGGAGCCATTCGATACCGGACCGAAGGGAATGGCGGAGTTCAAGAAGGAAGAGGACGAGCGGCACGCCGCCGGACTGGCGGCTCCCGAGGAGGACCGGCCTACCTACGTCGAGGGACTCAACACCCCGCGCCGGCTGGAGGTCATCGCCGCCCAGCTACTCGAGCGCGGCTATTCTGACGCCGCGACGCAGAAGGTACTTGGTGAGAACTTCGCGCGGGTGTTCGCCGAGATCTGGGGGCTGTAGTCCCGGCCCGCGGCGAGCTTTCAGAAGAACGCCGCCCAGATCGTCACCGCCGCCGCGCCCAGGGTCATCAGGCGCGTCTGCCGCATGCGCAGCGGCACCAGCACCCCGCCGGCCAGGGCCCTGAGCGCCGAGCTCGCCAGTGAATAAAATCCTGCCGCACCGTCGATCCGCCAGGCGCGCAGCGGCTGCACCCGGGCGCTGACGGTGCTCAGGAAGGGCTCCGTGGCAAGCGCGCTGTCCGCCTGTGCAAACGCGCGCAGCAACTTCGGGTCAAGTTCATCGGGCATGGGCCGGCTCCTGGACAGGTTCGTAGCCATCAAGGCGTGCGCGCAGTCGTTCGCTGCCGCGCTTGACGTGTGATTTCACGGTGCCCAGCGGCAGGGCGGTCGCAGCGCTGATCTCGCCATGACTCATGCCCTCGCTGTAGGCGAGTACCACGCACAGGCGCTCATCGGGGGCGAGCGCACCCAGTGCGCGGTCAAGGTCCATGCGCTCGTCGCTGGTGCGTGATTCGCAGCTGGCCCCGGGAAGCTCGTCGGGATCAAGCTCGACAGTGGCGGGGCCGGCGGCGCGCAGGTGTTCGAGCCAGGTGTTGATGGCGAGCCGGCGCAGCCATCCTGCGTAGGCTGCGACCGAGCGCAGGTTCGGCAATGAGCGCCACGCCTTGATGAACACCTGCTGGGCGAGGTCATCGGCGAGGGCCGCATCGCGACACAATCTCCGCAACAGGTTACGCATGTGGGCCTGCCGGCGCCGCACGAGTTCGCAGAAGGCAGGACTGTCGCCAGACATGGCGAGCGCGACCACGGTCGCCTCAGCCGCTTGGCCAAGGCTCGTCAGGGTGGGGGTGCGAGTCACACCGCAGGTCCACGTGCCTCTTTGCTCTTGGCCTCGTCGACCGCCCTGGCGGCGAGCACCAGGCCGACGCCGATGCATACCGCCACCACGCCCCCGCCCATGACCGGATAGAAGGCCGCCGCGGCCACCTGGGCCAGGAAGATGGCCAGGATCGCGGTACCTGCGCCGGCGGCGATGGTGATGATGCCGCCGATGCGCAGCCCGACCGCGTTGATGCCTTCCGGCTTGGTGGGGGCCATCAGGCGTTCGACCACGGCCGGGTCCAGCGGCTGGCCCTTGTCGATCGCGCGGCGCAGCGGTTCCAGGGTCAGCTGGCGCTTCTTGTAGTCGCCAATAATGCCTGCCACGGTCGCGATGGCCACGAAGGTCCAGAACGCGATGGCGACGGCGAAGGGTCCGAATTCCATGTGTTGCTCCTTGGGAGCTGTTGGGGTCTGCGTATAGAGGGGTTGCGGCGGCGGTTTGGATGCAGCCGCGGCGGAAAATAGTGGCTAGCTGCGCAGCGCCTCGAGCAGGATGTTGGCGAATTCCGGGCCCTTGCCCTCGCCCTCGTGCTTGAAGTAGACGAAGACGTCGGTGCAGTGCGCGGCCTGTTTACGGATGACACCGGCCCAGCGGGTGATATCCGCGCGCGTGTAGCCCTCGTCGCGCAGCCGGAAGTAGCCGTAGTCGGCGGTAACCTCCACCGGGGTCGAGAACTTCTCGCTGTCCGCCACGCACAGTGCGATGTTGCGTGCCCACAGGCGTGCGAACACCTCGGCATCCATCCACGAGGCATGGCGGAACTCGAAGGCGGCGCAGGTGCCTTGCGGCAGGCGGCCCAGGAAGTCATCCAGCACGCCGAGGTCCTTCGGAAGTAGGGCGGCAGCTGGAAAAGGATGGCCCCGAGCTTCGGTCCAAGAGTCGCGGCGGTCGCCGAGGAAGTACGCCAGCGAGTTCCGCGCAGTTGGCGAGCCTTGCGATGTGGGTGATGCGCTTGGGCGCCTTGAGGGTCAGGCGGAAGCCGGGCGGGGTCTCAGCGTTCCAGCCGGCGAGGATCTTCTCGTTCGGCGTGCGGTAGAAGGTGTAGTTGATCTCGACAGTCGAGAAGCGCTCGGCGTAGTACGGCAGCATCTTCGCGGACGGCATCTTCTGCGGGTAGAAGCTGCCCTTCCATTCAGGGTAGTTGTATCCGGAGGTCCCGACCCAGAATCTGCACCTGCGCCCCCTAGCGCGATTCGCTGCCGAGCAGGCGCCGATACTGGCCAAGATGGCGGATCGCGTGCTGGGGCTTGCCCATCGACTCGTACAGCCGCGCGAGGTTGTAGTGGCAGTCGATGAAGTCGGGGTCATCCTCGAGCGCCTGCTGGTAGGAGGCAAGCGCGGCGGCCGCCTCGCCAAGATCCTCGAGCAGCACGCCGCGATTGAACAGCAGCAGCGCGTCCGCTCCGGCCTGCGCCACGGCGCGCTCGTAGAGCGCCAGCGCGGCCTGCAGTTCGCCCTGCTCGTGCAGCAGGCGGCCGCAGTTGGTCCAGGCGGCAAGGTTGTCCGGTTCGGCCTCCACGAGGGCTGCGTACTCAGCCAGCGCGGCGCGCGCATCGGTGGCCTCAAGCGCCAGCGCCCTCGCGAAGCTGGCCACCGTTTCGGCCGCCCGTGCGGTCACGGCTCGGCCTGTGTTCGACCACGTGCAGTACGCCATTCTCGAGCGTCACGTCCAGTCCCAGTACGTACTGGCCACTCTCGGCCTGCCAGCGCGCGTCGCCGTCGCGCACCACCACGTGGTCACCCACCGCGCTGATCGCAAGGCCGGACAGCGGCACGGACTCGGGCAGCTCGCGCCGCAGGTTCTCAAGCGAGCGACGGATGCGCCGCGCGGGGATCTTCGCCTGCATCAGCGCGCGCGCCGTGCGCAGCACGATCAGGTCCTGGAAGGAGAAGCGGTACTCGCGCCGCGGGCCGCGCTCCGGGCTCACGAAGCCTGCGCGGATCAGCCCGCGCGTCGTGGCCGGCGAGAGCTGCAGGACCCGCTCGACGTCCCGCACGCTGTAGGCACGCACTTTGCTTCCGTGGGCGCGCTAGCGCGCCCTACGCATTGCGCTTGCCAGCCTTGCGCGGGGCCTTGGCGGGCTTCCTCGACGCGCTTGGCAGCCTTGCGCGGGCCCAGGCGGCTTACCTGCGCGCGTGCGCTCTCGGTCTGCTTGAGGCTGGCGCGCAGCGCTTCCATGAGGTCGATGACCTTGCCCTCGCCGGCGGGGGGCCACCTCGGACACCGAGATCTCCTGGCCCTCGACCTTCTTCTGGATGGCCGCCTCGATGCGCCCGTGCAGCTCGTCCTTGTACGCGCTGGGCATCGAACTTCTGCGCCGTCTGCTGGTCGATGAGCTGCTGCGCGAGTTTCAGCTCCGCGGGCTTCACCTCGGTCTTGGGCACCTCGATCTCACTCGAGCGGTGCACGTCGGCGGCGAAGTGCAGCTGCTGCATGGCGAGCACGTCACCGATCGGGCGCAGGATGACCAGGTACGCCTTGCCGCGCGCGGCCCAGTGACCCACGCCGCAGCACTTGGTCTGGCGCAGCGCCTCGATCAGCAGCGCGTAGGGTTTCGCGGCGCCCTTGTCGGGGGCGAGGTAATAGGTCTTGTCGAAGTAGACCGGGTCGATCGACTCGAGCGGTACGAACTCGGAGATGTCGACCGAGTGCGTGCCGACCTCCTCCAGCGCCTTGATCTCCTCGGGGGTGAACAGCACGTACTGGTCCTTGGCGAACTCGTAGCCCTTCACCATGTCGTCGCGCTCGACGACGACGCCTTCCTTCTGGCAGATGTACTGCTGGCGCAGCCGCGAGCCGCAGGTCTTGTGCAGCAGGTTGAAGGAGATGGCATTGGCCGACTGCGTTGCCGAGTACAGCTTCACCGGGATGGCGACCAGCCCGAATGAGACGGTCAGGGAGCCGATGGAGCGTGCGGCCATGAGTACACCTGCAGTGGCGGTTAGCTACTTCTCACGAGTGAGACCAAAAGCCTTCGTAAGGCTCTGTTTTATCTCAAGTACATCATGCCACCCGTGCCCGGCCTTTGCCAATCGGGCCGGTACGTCCTTGATTCTAAAAGTCCGAAGGCCCGGCAGCCGCGGGCACCTTGCGCGCGCGGGGCCCCGAAACGCGTATCCCCGGCTTCACGCGCGCTGCGTGATCCAGGCGGCCAGCCCCTGCAGAAGCTCGGTGAGCACCTGCGCATCCTTGCGCCCGGTGCGGGCCGGCACATGGAAGGAATGGTCTGCATCGGCAACCCACTGCACCGTTGCGCGTGGAGCCAGCCGCGCGAGCACCGCCTGCATCAGGCCACGCTCGGCAAGCGCATCAGCAGTGCCTTGTATAAAAAGCATGGGGACCTGAACCGCGGCGAGGTGTTCGGCGCGGCTGTCCGCGGGCTTGCCGGCCGGGTGCAGCGGGAAGCCGAGGAAGGCGAGTCCGCGCACGCCGGGCAGCGGGGCCAGTGCCTGGGCCTGGGAACTCATGCGCCCACCGAACGAGCGACCACCTGCGAAGACAGGCAGACCCGGCAGGCGTGCGATCGCCGTGGCGACCGCCGCGCGCACGGCCGCATGGCACAGTGCCGGAGGGTCCGGCCGGCGCGAGCCTCGCTGCATGTAAGGGAACTGGAATCGCAGGCTCGCGATCCCCATCGCGCCGAGCCCCAGCGCCGCGGCGCTCATGAAGGGATGGTCCATGCCAGCACCGGCGCCGTGCGCCAGCACGTAGCAGGCGCGCGCTTCATGCGGCAGCAGCAGGCGGGCGGAGACCGTGTGCCCGGCGTCAACGGCGATGTTCAGCAGTTCGTCAATGGTGTTGCTGGGGGTTGGCAAAGCGCAATCCACTCCCGAGGTGGCCGTGGGTGCGCGGGCACGTGTTCGCAGCCACACAGGTTGCATGGTACCGCGGCGGCCCAGGCCACCGCCGGTGCGCGACCTAGAGCATGGCCTGCAGGACGCGCGCGACGCGTGCCAGGTGGCGCTCGATGTGGCTCGCCCTGGCCTTGAAGATCCGCTCGATCGCGAGTCCCGTGAGGCAGCAATGGGCAAAGGTGAGCGCCTCGCGCAACTGCACGTCGCTGACCGCTGACTCCGGGAACAGTTGCCGAACCACGCGCAGGTGCGCGCGTCCCTGTCGCCGTTCCCAGGCGCGCGCGCGCTGTCCACGCGCGCCGTGGGTTGCGCGCAGGATCTCCAGTGACACCCGGTAGTAGTCCCCCTGGTAGTGCTTCCACATGCGCCGCACGAACTCCTGGGTCCTCTGGCCGCGCGAGCCGCCAAGCAGCCCGGGGGCGCTCATCACGGCGATGAACCGTGCATACGCAAGTCCCAGGATCTCCTCCAGGATATCCTGCTTGGAACCGAACTGGTGCTGGGCGGCGCCCCAGGTGATGCCTGCGCCGCGCGCGATGGCGGTGGCCGTCGCGGCCGAGTAGCCGCCGTCGCGGATCAGGCGCAGGGTAGAGTCGAGCAGGCGCGCGCGCGTGCGCCGGGTCTTGAGCGCCTGGCGGCCGGCTACCGGAACTTTGGCCTTGTGGCGCTGCGCTGTCATGGGAGGCAAAAATATACACGCCCGGCGATCAGGACTACACTGCCGGCGAACAAAAACATTTCATTTGCAATGTTTTATGCCCGGAGCTGCCATGACCCATGAGCAACGCAACAAGCAGATCGTGCAAGATTTCTTTACGGCCATGAACGCGGGCGACGTGGCGACCATCATGGCCACCTACGCCGATGACGGCTGCCTGCACACGATGGGCCGCACGCTCATCTCCGGGAAGTACACGAAGGCACAGATCCAGGCGATGGCGGGGCAGATCTACGCCGCCTTCCCCCAGGGTATCAAGTTCACGCTGGACGCGATGACCGCCGAGGGTGGTCGCGTGGCTGTCGAGGCCCATTCGCGCGGCCGCCATGTCTCCGGGAAGCTGTACACCAATGAGTACCACTTCCTGTTCGAGTTCCGCGACGGCAAGCTTGCCGTCCTCAAGGAGTACATGGACTCCGAGCGCGTGACCGACATCCTGTGCGGCGGCCAGCGGCCGGCGCCCACTGCCGAGGAGTGAGTACCGCGGCCGCCGCAGTGCGCCCCGGCCTGGCGCTCACCTTCCCGCCGGGAGCGGCGCTGGTGGCTGGCAGCGGCAACATCGGCGCCGCCGTCACGCGGCGCCTGGCGCAGGCGGGGGTGCCGGTGGTGTTCACCTACCAGAAGAACGTGCAGCGCGCGCAGGCGCTGCAGCAGGAGATCACCGCACACGGTGGCAGCGCGCAGGCACTGCAGCTTGATTTCGAGGACGCGGCGGCAGTGCAGCGCACGGTTGCGCAGGCGGCCGACAGTCACGGCAGGCTGCACACGGTGGTGTACTGCTCAGGCCCCAACATCCCGTTCCTCAAGGTCCGCGAGATGCCGGCGGAGACCCTCGCCTACCACTTTCGTGCCGACACGCTCGGCTGCTTCCGGCTGTTCCAGAGCGCGATACCCTTTCTGGAGGCCGGTGGCGGGGGCTCGCTGACCGCGTGCGTCAGCATGGCCAACCACCGCGCGCTCGACACCGACGGCCTGTCGACGATCCCCAAGGCCGCCGTCGAGTCACTGGTGCGCCAGATCGCGGCTGAAGAGGCGGCCAACAAGATCCGCGCCAATGCGGTGCCGATCGGCTGGGTCGGCGGTTTCGCGAATAGCTTCGCGGAGGCGCGCGCCTACACTGACTCGATGACCGGGCCAGAGGCCCCCGCCACACGGGCGCTGATGGGCACTGTGATGTCCTGGATCCGCATGGGCCGCCCGGGGACCGGGGAGGAGGCGGCCAACATCGTCGCGTTCCTCGCCTCGGACCAGGCCTCGTACGTCACCGGATGCCTGATTGCGGCCGACGGCGGCGCGACCCTGTAGGGGCAAGAGGACTTCCCATGGACAAGGTCATCCTGGATCCCTACGACCACAACTTCCACTGGGATCCCTATCCTTACTACCGCGCCGCGCGCGAGCGCGACCCGGTGTACTTCTACGAGCCGGGCGGCTTCTGGCTGCTGACCAAGTGGGAGGACGTCAACCGCGCCTTCAAGGACTACCGCACCTTCATCAATACCGGGGCCCAGGCACTGGAGAAGGACGCGAACGACAAGCTGCCGTACCCGCTGTTCATCGCCAGCGACCCTCCCGAGCACACCCGGCAACGCGCGGTCCTGGCGCCGCTGATGATGCCCGCAGCTCTGGGCAAGCTTGAGGGCTACGTGCGCGAGCGAACGCTCGAGCTCATGGCCCCGCACCTGAAGACCGGGCGGCTGGACTTCGTGTCTGACCTGGCGTGTTACCTGCCGATGGACGTGATTTCCCGGTTGATCAACATCCCGAGCGCTGATCGCGACCAGGTGCGCGGCTGCGCCGACGACCTGATTGCCCGCGAGGACGGCCAGACCGACCTTTCCGAGCGCAACGTCGCCGGCTACATGGGACTCGCGCAGTACTTCGAGGAGCACACGGCGCGGCACGCGACCGGCCCGCGCGAGGAAGATCTCTTCGGGGCGATGCTGCGCGCGCAGGACGAGGGCGTCATGACGCATGCCGAGGTGGTCGGCAACCTGATCCTGCTGGCGATCGCCGGCAACGAGACCACGACCAAGCTGATCGGCAACATGGCGTACCGGCTGTGGCAGCACCCCGCGCAGCGGCAGCTGCTGGCCGCCGACGCTGCAATGATTCCCAAGGCGGTGGAGGAAACCCTGCGCTTCGACGGTTCCTCCCAGATCCTGGTGCGCCGCGTCGCTGTGGACATCACGCTGCGTGGCAAGACCCTGAAGAAGGGGGATCGCGTCGGCCTGTGCGTCATCTCGGCCAACCGCGACACCGACAAGTTCCTGAACGCGGAAAGCTTCGACATCACCCGCGGCTCGCGCGACCACATGGCCTTCGGTTACGGCGTGCACGCCTGCCTCGGGGCGGCGCTGGCGCGCCTCGAGACCCGCGTGGTCTTCGAGGAGGTCATGCGGCTGATCCCGGACTACCAGATCGAGGAGAGTGGCCTGAAGCGCGCACACAACCCGAACGTGCGCGGTTTCACGCACGTGCCCGCGCACTTTGCGGTGCAGCCATGAACGCGGCGACCAAGGTAGCAGCGCCGGTCGCCGGAGAGTCGCGGCTGCTGATCGACGGCCAGCTCACCGAGGCGCGCTCTGGCGCGCGCTACCCGAATGTCAGCCCGGTGACCGAGGAGGTGCTCGGTACGGTGGCCGACGCGGGCACGGATGACGCCGCCGCCGCCATCGCGGCCGCACGCCGCGCCTTCGACGAGTCAGGGTGGGCGAGCGACCGGGCGCTGCGCCACCGTTGCCTCACCCAGTTGCGCGACGGCCTTCGGGCCGGGATCGATGACCTGTGCGAGCAGGTGATGGCGGAGGTGGGCGCGCCGATGGCCATCACGGTCGGCGGCCCGCAGGGCACCGGGCCGCTGGAGATCCTCGATTATTACCTGGAGCTCATGCAACGCTACCACTGGGAGCAGGAGCTGCCGGTGACGCGCCACATGGGAGTACCGAGCCGGCGCCTGCTGTGGCGCGAGGCCGCCGGGGTTGCCGCGGCGATCACCCCGTGGAACATCCCCTTCCATATCAACATGGCCAAGGTCATCCCGGCCCTCGCCGCCGGCTGTACCGTGATCCTCAAGGCCGCCCCGGAAACCCCATGGTCTGCCACCTACATCGGGCGCATCGCCGCCGAGCACACCGACATGCCCCCGGGTGTCTTGAACGTGCTCACCTCGAGCGACCGCAGCGCGGTCGGTGAGCTGCTGGCCACGGATCCGCGCGTGGACGTGGTGTCCTTCACCGGCTCCACCGCCACCGGGCGGCGCGTCATGGAGCGCGCGAGCGCGACGATCAAGCGCGTGTTCCTTGAACTGGGCGGCAAGTCGGCGACCATCGTGCTGGACGATGCGGACTTCAGCACTGCTCTGCTGGCAGGGTTTGCGGTGTGTTACCAGGCCGGGCAGGGGTGCGCGATCCCGACGCGGCTGCTCTTGCCGCGATCGCGCTACGCGGAAGGGGTCGAGTTCCTGAAGGTCGCCTTCGGGCAGTTCGTGTACGGTGACCCACGCGGCGCGGGCCAGATCATGGGCCCGCTGATCAGCGCCCGGCAGCAGGCGCGCGTGCTCGAGTACATCGAGATCGGCCGCCGCGAGGGCGCGCGCCTGGTGTGCGGCGGCGGCCGTCCGGCGCACCTGCCGCGTGGCTACTACGTCGAGCCCACCATCTTTGCCGATGTCACTAACGACATGCGCATTGCCCAGGAGGAGATTTTCGGCCCGGTGCTCGTCATCATTCCCTACGACGACGATGAGGACGCGGTGCGCATCGCCAATGACTCGATCTACGGGCTGTCCGGGGCGATCATCGGCGGCACCGAGCGGGCGTTGCAGATGGCGCGACGGATCCGCACCGGTACGATGAACGTCAACGGCGCCAACTTCTTCGCCCCGGACTCGCCCTTTGGCGGCTACAAGCAGAGCGGACTCGGCCGGGAGATGGGCGTGGCGGGCCTGGAGGAGTACCTGCAGATCAAGACCGTGGCCGTGCCGGCCTGAGAGGGGTTCCATGCCCGCAGTCTTATCTCAAGGATCGGGTGATCGCCGTGACCGGCGCCTCCAAGGGACTTGGCCTTGCGGCGGCGAGCAGCCTCGTGGCGCGCGGCGCGCGCGTGGCCCTGATCGCGCGCAATGCCGCGCCGCTGGCGGCGGCCGTCGGTACGCTCGGGCAGCCAGGTCGCCATGGGTGTTGTTGCCGACGCGCGCAGCAAGGCCGCCATACAAGGCGCACTTACCCAGGTGGTGCAGCGCTTCGGTCGGCTTGACGGGCTGGTGAACAACGTCGGGTTCCAGTTCGCGCGCCGCCTGGAGCTGATGCCGGAAGCAGGAGGTGCGCGAGCTAGTGGACTCGAACTTCCTGAGCGCCGTGTTCGCCTGCCAGGCCGCGATACCGCTGCTGCGCGCCGCCGGCGGCGGGCGCATCGTCAATGTCTCCTCGTCCACCGTGCGCCACGAGAACGAGTTCTCGCACCTGGGGATGTACTCCTCCAGCAAGGCGGCGCTGGAGCATTTCTCGCGCGAGCTGCGCCACGAACTCAAGGGCGACAACATCACGGTCACGGTGTTCAGTCCCGGGGCCGCCGCCACGGGCAGCGTCGCCAACTTCGATCCGCAGGCCCTGCAGGAGGCGATGCAGGCCTGGCTGACCAAGGGGCCGATGTTCGATGGCGCGCTGCAGCCGCAGGTCGTGGGCGAGGCCATTGCCGGTTGCTTCGAGTTCCCGGCCGGCACTTGCCTGGAGTTCATCGAGCTGCGTCCCAGCACCCCGACGCCGAAGATGCTCGAGTCGGACTGGAAGGACGCGTAACCGGCGGTTACTGCGGTGGCGGTCCCTCGGTGACCCGCACCATGTCCTGTGGCCTGATCCACTTGCGGAAGCTGTCCTGGACCGCCGCGGCGTCCAGCGCGATGTAGTGCCGCGCCGCGTTGGTCGGCTCATCCAGTGGCAGTCCCACGTCCACGCGGCTCAACATGCCCTGCGCGATCTCTGTGATCCCCGCCTCGCTCAGCGGCAGCTGCCGCACGAGGCAAGCCTTGGCGCGCGTCAGTTCGTCGTCACCGACGGGTGTCGACTGCATCGACAGCAGCTCGCGCGAGACCATGCTCGCCGCCTTGAGGACATTCTGCGGATCGCTCGCGTACTCCACGAGGTACACCCCGCGCGTCCTGCCGGCCTGCAGTACCGAGCCCACCGAGTACACCAGGCCCGCGTTCTTGCGCAGGTCGATGCTCAGGCGCGTGGCGTAGAAGCTGCCACCGAGCACCGCATTGCCCAGCTCCAGCGGGTAGTAGTCCGGGTCCAGGCGGGTGAGGCCGAGCGTCTGGGCGAGGATCACCTGGTCCTGGACGCGGCTGGCGTCTGGCACGGCGATGGTGCTGACCGCATTCGCCGGCGCCACCGGCAGGTCGATCTGCGGCAGCGGGCCGTCCGCGTGCCAGGCACCGAAGTACTTCTCGATCGTGGCGCGCGCAGCTTCCGGGCTGATCTTGCCGATCACCACGATCGTGGCCATGTCCGGACGGAATACGCGCTGGTAGTAGCCGCGCACCGCCTGCGCGGTGAGTGAGCGCACGCTCTGCGGCGTCGACATGCGCAGGCTCGGGTCGGCAGCCGGGTACAGCGCCCCGCGCAGCGAACGTTGCGTGAGGAACCCGGGGCTCGTATTGCGCGAGGCGACCCCGAGCGCGTGCTGGTTGCGGATGACCTGCAGCGCGGCGTCGGGCAGCGCCGGGTGCAGTTCATTGTCGGCAAGCAGTTCCGCGGCGCGGTCGAAGTGCTCGCTCAGTGACTGGGCCGAGAAATCCGTGCCCGCCTTGACGCGCGCGCCGATGGCGTCCAGCTGCTGCTGGAATGCCAGGCGGTCGAGCTTCTGGCTGCCGTAGCCGAGCAGCCGGTCGAGCACCGGAGCCACGCCTTCCTCACCCTGGGGTTCCTGCATCTCCGCGCGGTTGCGGATGTGCCCGTACACGCTGACCGTGTCGCTTACGTCCTCGGTCTGCACGATCAGCGTCAGCCCGTTGGGCAGGGTGCTCACCAGCGGGTGCAGCGTTGACGGTGGGACTTCCAGGCGCCGCAGCGCCTTCTCGGCCCACGGTGGTAACTGGGTCGGGTGTGCCTCGCCCAGGGCGATCTGCTCCTGGCCGCCGAAGCCACCGCGCGCGGCCACGGGCTGGCCGGAGCCGCGCGGCTGCATGATCCCGACGATCGCGTGGTCGAGGTCCAGGTACTTGCGCGCCACGCGATTGACGTCCGCGACGGTCACCTTCTCGATGCGCGCGAGGTCCTCGTCAGGGGAGCTGAGCCCGTAGAGCGACAGCGCGTCGGCCCAGATCGAGGCCAGCTCCGGGATGGAGTTGCGCTGGAACTGCGCCTCGCTGCGTTCCTGCAGCTTGGCGGCGGCGACCAGTTCCTCGGGCACCCCGTCGCGGGCCACGTCCGCCAGGATCTTGCGCACCTGCGCCTCGAGCGCCTTGGCATCGTCGCCGGAATTGAAGGACAGCGCGGCGTAGGCAAGCCCCGCCTCGGGCAGCGGATCGAGGGCGAATTCCGCGGCGGTGGCCTTGCCCTGCGGCACCAGGGCGTAGAGCGCGAAGCGCTTGCTGGAGAGTACGTCCGCGAGCAGCTCGAGGGCGGGGAAGTCCGCATCACGCGGACCGGGGGTGCGCGTTGCGAGCATCAGGGTCCCGGAGGGCTGGTCAGTGTCCACCGTGAAGGAGATCGGCTGCACCGGGCGCAGCTGCACGCGCGGTCTTGCGGGCAGCTTCTTGGCCGGGATATCGCCGAACAGCCGCTTGACCTCGCTCAGCGTTGCATCCGGGTCGACGTTGCCAGCGATCACCAGGATCGCGTTGTTCGGTGCGTACCAGGTGTCGTGGAAGCTCTTGAGCATCTGCGCGGTGGTCTTGTCGAAGGAGGGCCGCGTGCCCAGCGCGTCGTGCGCGTAGGGCGTGCCGGCAAACATGCGCGCACGCAGCCGCTCGAACAGCTTGTAGCCAGGCTCGGACAGGTCCTGGGCGACCTCCTGCTCGATCGCGCCGCGCTCGTGTTCCCACTCCTTCGGCGTGGCAAGCACCGCGCGCATGCGCAGTGCCTCGATGTTCAAGGCGATGTCCAGGTCCTCGGCCGGCACCGTGAAGAGGTACTGGGTCAGGTCCTCGCGCGTGTTGGCATTGAAGTCGCCACCGACGATGCTGCCGATGTCGGCAAGCTGGTCCGCGGTGAGTCCCGGGCTGCCGCGGAACATCATGTGCTCCATCGCGTGCGCGGTGCCCGGGAAGCCTGCCGGCGCCTCATCCGAGCCGGCCAGGTAGTTCACCGAGGTTGCCACCACCGGCGCGAGCGAGTTGTGCACGATGACCACCCGCAGCCCGTTGGCGAGCGTTGCCCGCAGGACGCCCGGCTCGGGTGCCTCATCCGCAGCTCGCGCCGGCGGTACGGCCGTGAGCAGTGTCGCAAGGGCGCAAAGTAGGACAAGCGCCGCGCGCGGCAGGCGGCGGGCATGGGGGACTTGCGGCATGACGGACCTGGGGTGTGCGTTGAGGTCGCCAGTATATGCGATGGCCCGGCGCGCCATTTTTTGCCACAAAGGATCTTCGCGCTGACGCAATTGCGCCACCGGCTGGCCGCCGGCGCGCGGTGAACTGATGCCGTAGCAGGAACGCAAGTCGTTCCACCGTCATCAACACAGGAGTCACGCCATGAAGAACTTCACCGCAACCGTTCGCGCCAGCGCACTCGGGCTGGGACTCATCGCCTACGTCGCCACCCTGCCGGCGCGCGCCGAGGAGGTGACGGTCCAGGCCCAGGGACAATCTAAGCAGGCTACCGCCGGTGGCCTGACGGGACTGGTGGTGGGCGCTGCCGCCGCTGGCCCCATCGGCGCAGT
This sequence comes from uncultured Pseudomonadota bacterium, assembly GCA_963703025.1. Lineage (GTDB taxonomy): Bacteria > Pseudomonadota > Gammaproteobacteria > Steroidobacterales > Steroidobacteraceae > 13-2-20CM-66-19. Next base: position 2,378,657 of record OY969778.1, read on the forward strand.
GGTGGGACTGACCGCTGGGGTCATCCTCGGGGATCACTATCACCGCCAGAAGAGCGCCTCGGCCGCGCTGGCTTCGGATCTTAGCCAGAGCCAGAACGAGCGCGCGCAGCTGGCACAGCACGTGGCCGAACTGGACACGACCCTGGGCAAGGCGCAGCGGCGCGACGCACAGCAGGAAGAGGCGTTGCGGCAGGCCAACGACCTGGGCATCGATGTGGCTTTCCGCACCAATGACGATGCGATCAGCGTGCAGGCGCTGCCGCCGCTGATGAAGCTCGGGGCCCTGGCCGCCGCGCTGCCGCAGGCCAAGGTGCACGTGGCAGGCTTTGCCGACCCGCGCGGCGATGATGACTACAACCAGGCCCTGTCACTGCGCCGTGCGCAGGGGGTGGCGGCGGTGCTGGCCAACGCCGGGGTGGCGCCGGAGCGAATCATCATCGAGGCGCATGGCGATGACGAATCGACCAGCGAGGAGGGCGACCTGGATGCCTACGCCCTCGAGCGGCGGGTGAGCGTGCGTCTGGAGCTGCCCGGCAGCGCTCAGGTCGCCAGCCGTGAATAGCCTGCAGAGCCGCTGGCAGCAGGGCGCGTCGCGGGGCAAGCCCGCGACGCGCCTTCGCGCTAGACTTCGCTGGCATGACCATATTTGTGACACTGCCATGAGCACTGCCATCGTGCGCCTCGACGGCACCGCCGCTGCCGAGGTCTCGGAGCCCGCGGCTGACCGGCTGCTTGCCGGTAGCCCGCGGCTGGAGGTCAGGAACTTCTTTGCCGATGGCAGCGGGCAGTTCTTCGCCGGGCGCTGGTCTGCGACCCGGGGTAAATGGCGCATCCGCTATACGGAGAACGAGCTGTGCGTGATGACGGCCGGGCGGGTGGTGCTGGAGAGCGTCACCGGGGAGCGTTGCGCCTTTGGGCCCGGCGATGCCTTCGTGGTGCCGGCAGGATTCGTCGGCACCTGGGAAGTCATCGAAGACTGCTCGAAGATCTACGCGATTTTCGAGGCAAAAAGCTGAGCGCGCAGCCCCGCGCTCTTACATAACACCTCAGTGCGTTGACGGGGGTCGCAGATCCGCGACTGGTTCCTTCACCGCGCCGCCTGCCAATGCAAGAGTGCGCGCCTTGGTCGTGCCCTGGGAGGTGTGTTGTGCAAACCATTACTATTACTGCCGCGCGCAGCAGCGCGTTAAGCCTGTCCGAGATGGAGATGCTGGTCGGCAGCGCCATCGTCATCGGCGTGCTCGTGTGGATGGTGCTATCGAAAATACGCCGCGACCACAACGAGCCGCAGGTCTAGGAAACCAGCCCCTCAAGTGTTACGGGCCGGGCGCGTGCAGCGCCCGGCCCGTACCCGTGGGCGCGCGTTACAGTGCGCGCAGCACTTGCGCCAGCGTGCCGAACATCTGCTCGATCTGGGGCGGCTCCACGATCAGCGGCGGGGACATCGCGATGATGTCCGCGGTCTGGCGCACCAGAACTCCCTCGGCGAAGCACTTGGTGAAGACCTCGTACGCGCGGGCGCCGGGCCTGCCGGCGAGCGGTTCGAGCTCCAGACCCAGGATCAGCCCGTAGGTGCGGATGTCGATCACGTGCGGCAGCCCGCGCAGTGCGTGCGCCGCATCTTCCCATTGCTTGGCAAGCGTCTTGGCCCGCGTCAGCAGTCCATCGCGCTGGTAGATCTCCAGCGTTGCAAGCCCGGCCGCGCAGGCCACCGGGTGCGCGGAATACGTGTAGCCATGGAACAGCTCGATGCCTTCCGGCCCCTGCATGAACGAGTCGTAGATCGTCCTTCGTGACCAGTACCCCGCCCATCGGGATGCAGCCATTGGTCAGGCCCTTTGCCAGGGTGATCATGTCGGGCTTGACGCCGAACTCCTCCGAGGCGAACGCCGCGCCCGGTGCGCCCGAAGCCGGTGATGACCTCGTCGAAAATCAGCAGGATGCCGTGCCGGTCGCAGATCTCGCGCAGGCGCTTGAGGTAGCCGCGCGGCGGCAGCAGCACGCCGGTGGAGCCTGCGAGCGGCTCGACGATGACCGCGGCGATGTTGGAAGCGTCGTGCAGCGTTACCAGCGTCTCCAGCTCGTCCGCCAGCTCCGCGCCGTGCTCGGGCAGGCCGCGGGAGAAGGCGTTCTTCGCCAGGTCGTGGGTGTGGGGCAGGTGATCGACGCCGGGTAGCAGTGCCGCTGACCAGGTCTTGCGGTTCGGGGCGATGCCGCCGACCGAGATGCCGCCGAAGCCGACGCCGTGGTAACCGCGCTCGCGGCCGATGAACCGCGTGCGCGTGCCCTGGCCGCGCCCGCGGTGGTAGGCCAGTGCGATCTTAAGCGCGGTATCCACCGACTCGGAGCCGGAGTTGGTGAAGAACACGTGGTCGAGTCCCTTGGGGGCGATCTTGACCAGCGCGTTGGCAAGGGCGAACGCCTGCGGGTGCGCCATCTGGAACGGTGGGGCGTAGTCCATCGACTCCAGCTGCGCTGCCACCGCCTCGGTGATCTCGCGCCGGCCATGTCCGGCGTTCACGCACCAAAGGCCTGCGACTGCGTCGAGCACCTGCCGCCCGTCCGGTGTCCAGTAGTGCATGCCGCTTGCCTTGGCGAGCAGCCGCGGGTTGGCCTTGAACTGCCGGTTGTGCGTGAACGGAAGCCACAGGGCTTCCAGGTCAGGGCGGGCAAGAGATGATGTGTTGGGCATGGCGTGCTCAAGAATGCGTCTGGGTGGAGGAGGGGTCGAATGATAAATAAAGTGGACAAATCCGACCACTGGAGGGATATTTTCGCCTCCATCGTCTAGTATATTAAACGATATGAACATCGACGTCGGGACGAGACTGCGCAGCATCCGCACCTCGTTCGGGATCTCCCAGCGTGAGCTCGCCCGCCGCGCAGGGGTGACCAACGGACTGATCTCACTCATCGAGCAGAACCGGGTGAGTCCTTCGGTGAGTTCTCTCAAGAAGGTCCTCGACGGGGTGCCGATGTCGCTCGCGGAGTTCTTCACGCTCGACCTCGCCGCCGCCCCGCAGGCCTTCTTCGGTAGCGAGGAACTGGTGGAGCTTGGCAATGCAGAGGTGTCGCTGCGCCTGGTGGCCGCGCAGCGGCAGGGACGGCAGATGAGCGTGCTGCATGAGCGCTACGCCCCCGGAGCGGAAACCGGCGAGGAGATGCTGGCGCACCGCGGCGAGGAGGCCGGCGTTGTCATCCGCGGGCGCATAGAACTCACCGTCAGTGGCGCCACGCGCGTCCTCGGTCCCGGCGAGGCCTACTATTTCGCCAGCCAGCTGCCGCACCGCTTCCGCAACGCCGGCCGCGAGCCGTGTGAGATCATCAGCGCCTGTACCCCGCCGACCTTCTGATACCGGGAACCCCCATGAACGCCCAGCCCAATACGATCTCCTGGCACGAGCGTGCCCGCTCGCTCGCGCTGCGCACCCAGGCCTTCATCGACGGCCGCTATGTCGATGCCGCCTCGGGCGCCACTTTCAGCTCGGTCAATCCAGCCACCGGCAAGGTGCTGGCGCAGGTTGCAGCTGGGGACCTGGAGGACATCAACCGCGCGGTGACTTCCGCGCGTGGCGCCTTCCGCAAGGGCGTGTGGTGCAACCTGCCCCCGGCCAGGCGCAAGAAGGTCCTGTCCCGCTTTGCCGAGCTGATCCTCGAGCACGCCGAGGAGCTGGCACTGCTTGAGACCCTGGACATGGGCAAGCCGATCTCAGACAGCCTGAGCATCGACATTCCCGGTGCCGCGCGCTGCATCCAGTGGTATGCCGAGGCGGTCGACAAGGTCTATGACGAGGTGGCACCCACAGGTCCCGGCGCGCTCGCCCTGATTACGCGCGAGCCGCTGGGGGTCGTGGGGGCGATCGTGCCGTGGAACTTCCCGCTGGTGATGGCCGCCTGGAAGATCGCCCCGGTGCTGGCCGCGGGAAACTCCCTGGTACTGAAGCCTTCCGAGAAGTCCCCGCTGACCGCGCTGCGCGTGGCCGAGCTTGCCGTCGAGGCGGGCCTGCCGCCGGGAGTCATGAACGTCGTGCCGGGCCTGGGGCACACCGCCGGCAAGGCGCTGGCGCTGCACATGGACGTCGACTGCGTGACCTTCACCGGCTCCACGGCCACCGGCAAGACGATCATGCAGTACGCCGGGCAGTCGAACCTCAAGCGCGTCTCGCTCGAGTGCGGCGGCAAGTCACCGAACATCGTCATGGCCGACTACCCGGACCTGGCGAAGGCGGCCACCGCGGCCGCCTTCGCCATCTTCTTCAACCAGGGCGAGGTGTGCTCGGCCGGCTCGCGGCTGCTGGTGCAGGAGAGCATCAAGGATGTGGTGCTGGAAAAGGTGGCCGAGATCGGTCGCACCCTGCAGCCGGGGGATCCGCTGGAACCTGCAACGCGCCTGGGCGCGATCGTCGATGAGACGCAGATGAAGCGCGTGCTGGGCTACATCGATGCCGGCCAGAAGGAGGGTGCGAGCGTGCGCCTGGGCGGCAAGCAGGTGCGCAAGGACAGCGGTGGCTATTTCGTCGAACCGACCGTGTTCGACAACGTCTCGCAGAAGATGTCCATCGCGCGCGAGGAGATCTTCGGCCCGGTGCTTTCGGCGATCACCTTCAAGACCGCGGACGAGGCGATCGAGATCGCCAACGACGTGGTCTACGGGCTGGCCTCGGCGGTGTGGACGCGTGACATCACCACCGCGCACCGCATGGCGCGCGCGATCCGCGCCGGCACGGTGTACATCAACTGCTACGACGCCGATGACATCACGGTGCCGTTTGGCGGCTTCAAGCAGTCCGGCATGGGGCGCGACAAGTCGCTGCACGCGCTGGAGAAGTACACCGAGCTCAAGACCACCTGGCTCGACCTGTCGTGAGTTCGGGTCACGCCGGGGCGTGAGCGCCGCTGCCCTCAAGTTCCTGGCCAGCGCACCGCGCGGCTTCGGCGACCTGCTGGCCCAGGAGATGCTCGCCTGCGGCGCGACCGACAGCCGCGAGCGCTCCGGCGATGTCGCCTTCAGCGGGTCCATCGAGACCGCGTACCGCGCCTGCCTGTGGTCACGCATCGCCAACCGGGTATTTCTTGAGGTTGCGCGCTTCGAGGCGGCCACGACCGCAGGAGTTTCTGGCCGCCGTCACGCGCATCGACTGGAGCGCGCACTTCAAGCCCGGCGCGACGCTCGCCTGCGACTTCACCGGCCGGCATCCGGCCATCACGCACACGCACTTTGGGGCACTCAAGCTCAAGGACGGCATCGTCGATGCACTGCGCGCCGCCAGTGGCGAGCGCCCGGATATCGCCCTCGAGCGGCCGGACGTGCGCGTGCACGCGCACGCGCACGGCACCCACGTCACCATCGCGCTCGACCTGTCGGGCGAGAGCCTGCACCGGCGTGGCTACCGCGGCGCCGCCGGCGAGGCGCCGCTGAAGGAGAACGTCGCAGCCGGGGTGTTGATGCGGACCCAGTGGCCACAGCTGGCCGCCGCCCAGGCGGAATTCCTCGACCCGCTGTGTGGCTCGGGCACGTTCTGCATCGAGGCGGCCATGATGGCGGCCGACCGCGCTCCGGGCCTCACGCGCGACTACTTCGGCTTCCTCGGCTGGCGCGCACACGACGCGCCGCTGTGGGCCCGCCTGATCGAGGAGGCACAGGTGCGCGCGCGGGCAGGCGAGGCCACGCAGGTCACCATCCGCGGCCAGGACCGCGACATGTCCGCGATCCGCAGCGCACGCGAGAACGCGGCGCGCGCCGGGGTCGAGCGCTGGGTGAGCTTCCAGGCCGGCCAGCTGGTGGACGCCGCGCCGCTGCCGCAGCGACCGGCCGACCGCCCCGGTCTTGTGTGCACCAACCCGCCGTACGGGGTGCGGCTGGAAAGCGACGAGGGCGCGCGCCTGGTGCATCGCGAGCTGGGCACGGTGCTGCGCGAGCGTTTCCAGGGCTGGAACGCGGCGGTGCTGACCGGGGCGCCGGAGCTCGGGCGCGAACTGGGGCTGCGTGCCTACCGTACGCATCCGGTCTGGAACGGCGGGATCGAGTGCCGGCTGCTGCGCATCAAGGTCGAGGCCGGCAGTGCGCGCGAGGGCGGCACGCTCGGCAAGGGCATCACGCACCTCAAGGACAACCCCGGCGCACAGATGTTCGCCAACCGCTTGGCGAAGAACATCAAGCACCTGCGCAGCTGGACGCAGCGCGAGGAGGTCAGCTGCTACCGCATGTACGACGCTGACATGCCCGAGTACGCCTTCGCGATCGATGCCTACCGCACGCTCGAGCCGGATGCGCAGTGGCTGTACGTGCAGGAGTACGCAGCCCCGGCTGAGATCGAGCTGGATGCCGTGCGCAAGCGGCGCGGCGAGGTGCTCGCCTCGCTGCCACACACCACCGGGGTACCCATCGAGCGCATCCAGGTGCGCACGCGACGGCGCACCAAGCGCGGCGAGCAGTACGAGAAGCTCGACCAGCAGGAGGAGTTCTACGTGGTCATGGAGGGCGGACTTAAGTTCCGGGTCAACTTCGAGGACTACCTGGACACCGGCATCTTCCTCGACCACCGCCTGACGCGCTCGCGGCTGCGCGCGGCGGCCCGCGGCAAGCGCTTCCTCAACCTGTTCGCCTACACCGGTACCGCCTCGGTGTATGCCGCCTCCGGCGGTGCGCTGACGACCACGACGCTCGACATGTCGCGCACCTACCTCGACTGGGCGCAGCGCAACCTGTCCATCAATGGCTACCACGGGGCGGCGCACAGCTTCGTGCTGGCGGACTGCCGCGCGTGGCTGAAGCAGGCGCGCGAGGCCACCCAGCGCTACGACCTGGTGTTCCTGGACCCGCCGACCTTCTCCAACTCCAAGCGCATGGAGGGCGTACTCGATATCGAGCGCGATCACGCCGAGCTCATCAGCGACTGCGCGGCGATCCTGGCGCCGGACGGGCTGGTCGTATTCTCGACCAACGCCCAGAAGTTCCGCCTCGACGAGCACGTGGCGCAGCGCTTTGAGGTCCGCGATGTCTCACAGGCGACACTGCCGAAGGATTTCGAGCGCAACCCGCGCATCCACAAGTGCTACGAGGTGAGGGTGCGCAGCGGCTAGGCTTCGCCGGGCGCGACACAGTTCGCGAACCTGGCAGCCCGGGCACGCTGAGGCTTTACAGGCGCCCGGCGCCTGCGGTAGCGTCAATCCCATGTTCGCCGTGACGACTCCCCATACGATTACGCCGCCTGAGGCCTGGACGGGCCTTCGGGAGGATCCCGCGCGCTGAGGCCCACCGCACAGCCGCTGAAATTCCCGAGGCCCCGTCGCTCAAACCGATGGGGCCTCTTCGTTTATGCAACCCGGAGTAGAGCTGATGTCCGCTGTCCCTGCCCCTGCCGCCCCGGTCGTCGCCGTGGTCGGTGCCACCGGCGCTGTCGGTATCGAGCTGATCCGCTGCCTCGAACAGCGGCACTTCCCGCTGGCGGAGCTGCGGCTGTTTGCATCGGCACGCTCCGCCGGCAAGTCGCTGCCCTTTCGCGGCGCGCGGCTGCCGGTGCGCGAGCTCACCGAGGCGAGTTTTGCCGGCGTGGACATCGCCCTGTTCTCAGCCGGGGGCAGCACCTCCAGGCGCTTCGCGCCGCTGGCGGTGCGTGCGGGGGCGACGGTGGTCGACAATTCCTCGGCGTTTCGCATGGATCCGCAGGTGCCGCTGGTGGTGCCTGAGATCAACCCCGGCGCGATCACCGGGCATGGCGGCATCATCGCCAATCCCAACTGCTGCGCCATCATCTCGATCACCCCGCTGTGGCCGATCCACCAGGTGAACCGCATCACGCGGCTGCAGCTGGTGACCTACCAGGCCGCCTCGGGCGCGGGAGCGGCGGCGATGGAGGAACTGCGCGAGTCCACGCGCGCCTACCTGGAGGGGCGTAGCTATGCACACACGGTGCTGCCGCACCCCTATGCCTTCAACCTCTTCAGCCACAACACGCGGGTTGATCCGGACAGCGGCTACAATGAGGAGGAGCTCAAGGTGATCCAGGAGACGCGCAAGATCTTCGCCGACCCGGACATCCGCGTCTCAGCCACGTGCGTGCGCGTGCCGGTGCTGCGCGCGCATGCCATGGCGATCACCTTCGAGTGTGAGCGGCCGATCACCCCGGCTCAGGTGCGCGGTCTGCTTGAGCAGGCCCCGGGCGTGAAGCTGGTGGATGACCCGCAGCGCAACTACTTCCCGATGCCCCAGGACGCCACCGGGGGCGACCCGATCCTGGTGGGGCGCATCCGCCATGACATCAGTGACCCGAGCGGGCGCTCGATCTCGCTGTTCGTCGCCGGCGACCAGCTGCTCAAGGGGGCAGCGCTCAACGCGGTGCAGATCGCCGAGCTTTTGTGAACGGCACCAGGGCGGGCACCTCGGCCATGTAGCGTTCGTACTGGCCGGGGAACAGCTCGCGCATGAACCCCTCCTCGATGCGCAGCTTGCGCCAGAAGGCGCCCAGCACGATCGCGACGCCCAGGAAGCCGCGCAGCTCGCCCAGTGCAATGGCGCTGCCCAGCAGCGCTGCCAGCAAGCCGGTATAGATCGGGTGACGCACGTAGGCATAGGGGCCTGAGCGGATCAGCTCGTGCCCTTCCTTTTGCGTCACCGTGCCGCTCCAGTTCCTGCCCAGGTGCACCCGCGCCCACACCGTGAACCCCAGCCCCAGCGCCACCAGCGCGACCGCCAGCCAGTATCTGGCGAGCACATCCGGCAGCAAAGCGGTGGAAAGCCCGGGGATGGCCACCTGTGGCCACACGATCAGGTACACCCCGACCAGCAGCGGCAGCACGTGCGACAGACGTGACGCGGCTGACTCACGGCGCTGGTTGGCCTTGTTGGTGAACCCGGAGACCAGCCAGTAGAGTCCCCACGCAAGCCACATGCCCAGCATCAGCTGCCTGAAGTTCACGACGAAATGCATTGAATGTCCTCAGTGCCGTGCGCTGGCACCGTCACAGCAGGTCCTTGATGCGGTAGTAGAGCATGGCCAGCACCAGTGCCGGCCGGCGCAATGCCGCCCCGCCGGGGAAATCTGCATGCGGGATGCGTGCGAACACGTCGAAGCGCTCGGCGGTGCCGCCGATCGCCTCGGCGACGAGCTTGCCGGCGATGCCGGTGAGCGCAATGCCGTGGCCGGAAAAGCCCTGCAGGAAGAACACGTTCGGTGCCAGGCGCCCGAAGTGCGGGGCGCGATTCATGGTGATGTCGACATCGCCACCCCAGGCGTACTCGATGCGCACGTCCTTCAGCTGCGGGTAGACCCCGAGCATGCGCGCGCGGGTCGCGCTCGGGGCATCAAAGGACTTAAGTCCCGAGTAGTTGACGCGACCGCCGAACAGCAGGCGGTGGTCCGCGGAGCGGCGGTAGTAGTCGAGCACCCAGTTCATGTCGCTGACGGCGGCGTTGTTGGTGATGAGCGCGCGCGCCCGCGCCGCGCCCAGCGGCTCGGTGGCGACGATATAGGTGGCCACGGCCATGATCTTGGCAGCGAGCGTCGGGGCGGTCGGTCCCAGGAAGACATTGCCGCACAGCACGAGGTAGCGCGCGCGCACCTCGCCGTTGGCCGTGGCGATGCGCACCTGCGAGTTTCCCGACTGCGAGAACGACAGCGCGCGGCTGCCACCGTAGATCTGCACGCCGAGCGACCCGGCCGCCCTCGCAAGCCCCAGCGTGTAGTTGAGCGGGTGCAGGTGGCCGCTGTTGGTGTCGTACAGCGCGCCGAGATAGCGCTCGCTTGCCAGCATGGTGCGCAGCTCGTCCCGCGGCACGTAGCGCACGCTCGGGTAGCCGTAGACATCGTGCAGCTCCGCGACCTCGGCCTGGAGGTCGCGCTCGTGGCGCGGCTTGACCGCGGCGGACAGGTGCCCGTCCACCCAGTCACAGTCGATCGAGAACCGGCGGATGAGCTGTGCGCATCAGCGCCAGGCCCTCGACCGAGACCTCCCACACCGCGCGGGCGTCCTGCGGCCCGATCAGCCGGTCGAGTTTCGCCTGGCCGGAGGCGATGCCCTGGATCGCCTGGGCGCCGCTGCGCCCGGAGGCGCCCCAGCCGATGCGATGCTCCTCGAGCAGCACGACCCGCATGCCGCGGTCGGCCAGGTGCAGCGCGGTCGAGCAGCCGGCGATGCCACCGCCCACCACGCACACGTCGGTCTCTACCGAGCCCTCCAGGGCCGGGTACTCAGGGGACGGGTGCGCCGAGGCGGCGTAGTAGGAGGGGACGTAGCCGGATGCCATCAGGACCTGCGGAGGCTCTGGGGTGTTTAGGATATTCTCACGCGTCAAGCCCCGCGTAGGTGTGCAGGATAGCGAGCCGGCGGGGAGCCCCGCAAATCCCATTGCCGCCCGATAGTTAAGCGCTGGAGGCCCTGGTATAGGCCCCAATGCAGTTATGTCAAAGCTTAAGTGCCGAGGTTTCCGGCCCCGACCTGTGGTCTAATAGACCGGTAATCCGGAGATCTATCGGTGCAGTTTGTCTAGGATATTAGACACTGGGCCGAGCACGCCGCCATGGCATCCCGCCGTCCATTGATTGGTATCCCCGCTGACCGGCGCATGGTCGGCGCACACCCATTCCACATGGTGGGGGAGAAGTATGCCCGGGCGGTCCTGGATGCCGCCGGCGCGGTGCCGGTGCTGATTCCCTCGCTGGCCGAGGAACTCGGGTTCGACGAACTGCTGGAGCGGTTTGACGGCCTGGTCTTCACCGGCAGCCCGTCGAATGTCGAGCCGCACCTGTACCAGGGGCCGGCGAGCGACCCGGGCACCCTGCACGACCCGGCGCGCGATGCCACGACGCTGCCGCTGATCCGCAAGGCGGTGCAGGCAGGCGTGCCGGTACTGGGGATCTGCCGCGGCTTCCAGGAGATGAACGTGGCTTTCGGTGGCACGCTGCACCAGAAGCTGCACGAGGTTCCCGGGCACCTGGACCATCGTGACGACACGACGCAGCCGCTGGAGGTCCAGTACGGGCCCGCGCACGAGGTGACGCTCGAGGAGGGCGGCGTGCTGCGCGGCCTGGCCGCGAGCGCACGGCTGCAGGTGAACTCGCTGCACAACCAGGGGATCGAGCGGCTCGGGGGCGCGCTGGCGGTCGAGGCGCGGGCGCCGGATGGCGTGGTCGAGGCGTTCCGGGTGCGCGACGCGCGCCGTTTTGCGCTGGCCGTGCAGTGGCACCCCGAATGGAAAGTCATGAGCAACCCGTTTTCGCGCGCGCTGTTCGCCGCCTTCGGCAAGGCGAGCCGAGAGCGCGCGCTGGATAAGTGAAAGGCGAAGTGTATGGTCAGTGAGATCCGGCAGTTTTTCCGTGATCACGCGATCTCCGAGGTCGAGGCGATCATCCCCGATATGGCGGGCATCGCCCGCGGCAAGATCATGCCCGCGGAGAAGTTCGCCGAGGACGAGGGCATGCGCCTGCCCGAGAGCGTATTCCTGCAGACGGTGACGGGGGACTACCCGACACACACCGGCAGTGCCATGAGCCCGGCGGAGATCGACATCATCCTCAAGGCCGACACCAAGACAGTACGGCGCGTGCCGTGGGCGGCAGAGCCCACCGCGCAGGTGATCCACGACTGCTTCTACGCCGACGGCCGGCGCGTCTCGATGGCCCCGCGCAACGTGCTGCGCAATATCCTGGAGCTGTACGCGGCCCGCGGCTGGGATCCGATCGTGGCGCCGGAGCTCGAGTTCTACCTCATCGAGCAGAACCGCGACGCGGACTATCCGCTCAAGCCCCCGGTCGGGCGCTCCGGGCGCTCCGAGCCCGGGCGCCAGTCCTACAGCATCGCGGCGGTCAACGAGTTCGACCCGCTGTTCGACGACATCTACCAGTTCTGCGAGGACCAGGACATCGAGATCGACACCCTCATCCACGAGGACGGTCCGGCGCAGATGGAGATCAACCTGATCCACGGCAATGCGCTGGACCTGGCCGACCAGGCCTTCCTGTTCAAGCGCACCGCGCGCGAGGCGGCGCTGCGCCACAAGATGTACGTCACCTTCATGGCCAAGCCGCACGCCAAGGAGCCCGGCAGCGCCATGCACATCCACCAGAGCGTGGTGGACATCAAGACCCGCAAGAACATCTTCAGCAACCCCGACGGCACGCCCTCGAAGCTGTTCTTCGCGCACATCGGCGGCCTGCAGAAGTACCTGCCGGCGGCGATGGCCCTGTTCAGCCCGAACGTGAACTCGTATCGCCGGCTGACCCGCTACCTGTCCGCGCCCATCAACGCCCAGTGGGGCTATGACAACCGTACCGCCGGTCTGCGCGTGCCGATGTCGGACGCCCAGGCGCGCCGCGTGGAGAACCGCGTCGCCGGGGCTGATGCCAATCCGTACATTGCGCTGGCAGCATCGCTGGCCTGCGGCTACCTCGGCATGATCGAGGACGCGGTGCCCACGGACCCGATCGTCGGCAGCGCACATGACCTGCCGTTCGGCCTGCCACGCTCGCTGGATGACGCCCTGCGCACGCTGCGGGCGAGCGAGCCGCTGGTGAAGCTGCTCGGCGAGGCCTTCGTCGAGGCGTACACCATCGTCAAGGAAGCCGAATACGAGGTGTTCCTGCAGGTGATCAGCTCCTGGGAGCGCGAGCATCTGCTGCTGAACGTATAGCCCCACGCTGCCGGATGCCCGGGCCCGCCTTCTCAGGGCGGCCCGGGCTGTTATATAAGAAGAGGACGTGACCAGCGCCCCCCGCCCCAGAGCTCTCCCAGCCATCCTCGTCATGCTCGCGAGCCTGCTCGCCGGCTGCGCGCGGCAGCCCGCGCACACCCCGGACCGCTCCGATACCGACAAGGTGCTCAACGTCTATAACTGGTCCGACTACATCCAGCCTTCGTTGATCGCCGACTTCGAGAAGCAGACCGGCATCCACGTCAACTACGACGTGTACGACTCCAACGAGATCCTGGAGACGAAGCTGCTCACCGGGCACACCAACTACGACATCGTCGCCCCCTCGGGCGCGTTCCTCGAACGGCAGCTGAAGGCGGGCATCTACCAGAAGCTCGACAAGTCACTGCTGCCGAACCTGAAGAACGTGGACCCGGACATCGCACGCGGCACCGCGCTCTACGATCCGGGCAACCAGTACGCAATCGACTACATGTGGATCACCTCGGGGGTGGGCTACAACGCCACGGAAATCAAGGCGCGCATGCCTGGGGCGCCCGTGGACAGCTGGCGCATGATCTTCGACCCGGCCGTGGTGTCCAAGTTTGCCGACTGCGGCGTCTCGATCCTGGATGCGCCCTCGGAGGTGCTCGCCACGGCGCTGATCTACATCGGCCGCAACCCCAACAGCAACTCCGCCGAGGACCTCAAGGCCGGCGAGCAGGTGCTCAGGGCCATCCGCCCGTACGTGCGCTTCGTGGACTCCTCGCGCTACATCGACAACCTCGCCAACGGCGACGTGTGCCTGGTGATGGGCTGGTCGGGGGACATCAAGCAGGCCCATGACCGCGCAGCCGAGGCGGGCAAGGGGATCAACGTGGTCTACTCGATCCCGCGCGAGGGGGCCATCGTCAACTTCGACGTGCTGGCGATACCCGCAGACGCCCCCCACGTGAAGAACGCTCACCTGTTCCTGGACTTCCTGCTGCGCCCGGAGGTTGCCGCGCAGAACTCCAACCTCATCAAGTACGCCAATGCCGTGACCCCGTCGCTGCAGCCGCTGGATCCATCGGTGCGGGACGACCCGGGCGTGTTCCCGCCGCCGCAGGTGCGCGCGCGCCTGATCGCCGAGCGGGCGCGCCCGGCGGACTACCAGCGGCTGCTGACGCGCATGTGGACGCGCTTCAAGACCAGCAAATGAGCTCCCCATCCCAAGCTAATATGAGCGCAGGTCCCAAGGTGAATTCACCCTCCATGGCAGCCATCGATCCCGCCCAGGCCTACGTACGCATCGATGCCGTTACCAAGAAGTTCGGCGACTTCGTCGCGGTCGACAATGTCTCCCTGGACATCCGTCGCGGGGAGATCTTCTGCCTGCTCGGCGGCTCAGGTTCCGGCAAGACGACCCTGCTGCGCATGCTGGCAGGGTTCGAGACCCCGACCTCGGGCAGGATCCAGATCGACGGCGCTGACATGAGCACCACGCCACCGTACGAGCGGCCTGTGAACATGATGTTCCAGTCTTACGCGCTGTTCCCGCACATGAGCGTGGAGAAGAACGTCTCGTTCGGGCTGGAGCAGGAGGGGGTGAGCGGCGCCGACGCCAAGCGGCAGGTGGCCGAGATCCTCGACATCGTGAAGATGGGCGGCTTTGGCGCGCGCAAGCCGCACCAGCTGTCCGGTGGCCAGCGCCAGCGCGTCGCGCTGGCGCGCGCTCTGGTGAAGCGGCCGAAGCTGCTGCTGCTGGATGAGCCGCTGGCCGCCCTCGACAAGAAGCTGCGCGAGCACACCCAGTTCGAGCTGATCAGCATCCAGCAGCGCCTGGGGGTCACCTTCATCGTGGTCACGCATGACCAGGAGGAGGCGATGACGCTCGGTACCCGCCTTGGGGTCATGAACCAGGGGCGCATCGTGCAGGTCGGCTCACCGTCGGATATCTACGAGTCGCCCGCCAACCGCTTCGTCGCCGACTTCATCGGCTCGGTCAACATGTTCGAGGGCCAGGTCAGCCGCGGTGGCGCGGACGGTGTGCGCATCGACTGTGCCGAGCTGCGCGGTACCGTGCGCGCGGACCGCACGGTTGCCTGCGCGGACGGGGCGACGGTGTGGACCGCGATCCGCCCGGAGAAGATCACCATCAGCCGGCAGCAGCCCTCAGCAGGTGCCGCCGGGGAGAACCTGGTGGGTGGCACGGTGCGCGAGATCGCCTACATGGGCGACATGTCGATCTACCTGGTGCAGATCGAGTCCGGGAAGATGATGCGGGTGACGCTGCCAAACACCATGCGCGGCGGCGAGCGGCCGATCGCCCGCGAGGAGCGCGTCTGGCTCTCCTGGCATGGCTCAAGCCCGGTCGTCCTGACAGAGTAGGGCCCAGGCGCGATGAAACTCTCGCAGCTGGGGGGCAGGCGGCTGGTCGCGGGGATCCCGACGTTCTGGCTGCTCATGCTGTTCCTGATCCCCTTCCTGATCGTGTTCAGCATCTCCTTCTCTGAGGTGCGCCTGGCGATCCCGCCCTACACCCCGCTCATCAGCTGGCACAACACCACCTGGCCCACCTTCGACCTGCACGGCTCGGCGTACTCGTTCCTGTTCACCGACTCGCTGTACGTGAGTTCCTACCTGTATTCAGTGAAGGTCGCGGCGATCTCGACGCTGCTGTGCCTGTTGATCGGCTACCCGATGGCCTACGCCATCGCGCACTCCTCGCCCGCGTCGCGCTCGGTGCTGCTGATGCTGATCGTGCTGCCGTTCTGGACCTCGTTCCTGCTGCGTGTCTATGCCTGGATCGGCCTGCTGAAGAACAACGGCGTCATCAACAACGTGCTGATGTCGCTCGGGATCATCCACCACCCGCTGGTGATGCTGCAGACAGACTTCGCCGTCTACATCGGCATCGTCTACTCCTACCTGCCGTTCATGATCCTGCCGCTGTACGCGAACCTCGAGAAGCACGACCCGGCGCTGCTGGAGGCGGCTGCGGACCTGGGCGCGCGGCCGTTCCGGGCCTTCCTGCGCATCACGCTGCCGCTGTCGCTGCCGGGGATCGTCGCCGGCTCGCTGCTGGTGTTCATTCCGGCGGTCGGTGAATACGTCATCCCCACGCTGCTCGGGCGCACCGACCAGCTGATGATCGGGCGGGTACTGTCGGATGAGTTCTTCGAGAACCGCGACTGGCCGGTCGCCAGCGCCGTGGCCATCCTGATCCTGCTGCTGCTGGTGATCCCGATCATGCTGTTCCAGCGCATGCAGCGGCGCGAGCTGGAGGCGGGCCAGTGAGGTCGCGGGGCCTGTTCGCGCGCTGCGCGCTCGTTCTCGGGCTGGTCTTCCTGTACGTGCCGATCATCTCGATGGTGGTGTTCTCCTTCAACAACTCGCGCCTGGTGACGGTGTGGGATGCCGCCAATTCCCCGACCCTCAAGTGGTACGGCGTGCTCATGCACAACACCCAGATCCTGGCGGCGGCGTGGCTGTCGATCCGCATCGCGCTGGTCTCGGCCACCGGCGCGGTCATCCTGGGTACGCTTGCCGGCATGGCGCTCGCACGCTTCGGCGCGTTCCGCGGCCGCATGCTGCTCGCGGGCATGACGACCGCGCCGATCGTCATGCCCGAGGTGATCACCGGGCTTTCGCTGCTGCTGCTGTTCGTGGCGATGGAGCAGGTCATCGGCTGGCCGCACGGAGTGGGCGCGGTGACCATCACCCTGGCGCACATCACCTTCTGCATGGCCTACGTGACGGTGGTCGTGCAGTCGCGCCTGACCGGCTTCGATGAGTCGCTGGAGGAGGCAGCCATGGACCTGGGCGCGCGCCCGGTGAAGGTGTTCTTCCGCATCACCCTGCCGCTGATCCTGCCGGCCATCGCCTCCGGCTGGCTGCTGGCCTTCACCCTGTCGTGGGACGACCTCGTCATAACCCAGTTCGTGGCCGGGCCGGGCTCGAGCACGCTGCCGATGGTGATCTTCTCCAAGGTGCGCTTCGGGGTGACCCCCGACATCAATGCGCTTGCGACGATCATGGTGCTCATCGTGGCGACCGGGATCGCGATTTCCACCGTGTGGATCCGTTACCGCGAGAAGCGCCGCGAGCGCGACCTGCAGCTGGCCGCCGCCGCCAACCTGTAGACTGCTTGTCCCGCGGTCGCAGCGCCGACACTGTTCGCATGATCAGCAAGCTCCCCGACGTCGGCACCACGATCTTCACGGTCATGTCGCGCCGTGCGCGCGAGCTGGGTGCCCTCAACCTCGGCCAGGGCTTCCCCGACTACGAGATCGACCCGCGCCTGAGCGAACTGGTGGCCGAGGCCATGCGCGCCGGCTTCAACCAGTACGCGCCGATGGAAGGCACCGTGAGCCTGCGCGAGGCGATCGCGACGAAGCTCAGGCTGTACTACGGCCTTGCGCGCGATCCGCACAGCGAGATCACCGTGACCCTGGGCGCCACGGAGGCGATCTACTCGGCGATCCAGGCGGCGGTGGGCCTGGGTGACGAGGTAATCACCTTCGATCCCGCCTACGATTCCTACGAGCCTGCCGTGCGGCTGGCCGGCGCGCGCTGCATCCGGCTGCCCCTCGATCAGCCCGGCTTCCGCTACGACTGGGACCGCGTGCGCTTAGCCTTGAGCGCGCGCACGCGGCTGATCATCTTCAACAGCCCGCACAACCCGGCCTGCGTGACGGCGAGCCCTGCCGACCTGGAGGCCCTGGCGGCGCTCATCCGCGACCGCGACATCATCGTGCTGTCCGACGAGGTCTACGAGCACGTGGTCTTCGACGGCGCTCGGCACCACTCGATCCTCAGCCATCCTGAGCTTGCGCTGCGCAGCTTCGCGGTATTCTCCTTCGGCAAGACCCTGCACGCGACGGGCCTGCGCATCGGCTACTGCGTGGCGCCCGCGGTGCTCACCCAGGAGCTGCGCAAGGTGCACCAGTTCAACACCTTCAGCATTGCGCACCCGCTGCAACAGGCGATCGCCGGCTACCTGGGCGAGAAGCCCGAGGGCGGGCGTGGCCTGGCCGACTTTTTCCAGGCCAAGCGCGATCGCCTGCGCGCGGCGCTGGCTGGCTCGGGTTTCCAGCTGCCCCCGGCGCAGGGCACCTACTTCCAGCTGCTGGAGTACGGCGGCGCTGTGCGCAGAAGGGGACCTTGCATTCGCGGAGCAGCTGCTCACCGAGGCAGGCGTCGCCACCATCCCGCTTGCGCCCTTCTACCAGGCGCCGCAACCACTTAGGTTCGTGCGCTTGTGTATCGCCAAGCAGGACGCCACCCTGGACGAGGCGGCGCTGCGCCTGAACCGCTTCGCGGCCAGGCTGCAGGGGGGCGCGGCATGAGCGGCCTGCGCGTCTCGCTCGTGCAGCAGCCGCTGCTGTGGCAGGACCCGGCCGGCAACCGCGCGCACTTCGAGCGCCTGCTCGCGCCGCTGGCGGGCAAGACAGACCTGGTCGTGCTGCCGGAGACCTTCACGACCGGTTTCAGCATGGAGGTCGAGAAGATCGGCGAGCCGGCTGGCGGGGAGAGCGTGCAGTGGCTCAGGCGCCAGGCCGCAGCCTTGGACGCGGCCATCACCGGCAGCGTGGTGACCCGGGAGGACGGGCGCTACTACAACCGGCTCTCGTGGGTGACCCCGGACCAGGGCGTGCGCCACTACGACAAGCGCCACCTGTTCCGCATGGCTGGCGAGCACGAGCACTTCACGCCGGGACGGCAGGCGTGGAGCATCCCCTGGCGTGGGCTGCGGGTATGTCCCCTGGTGTGCTACGACCTGCGCTTCCCGGTGTACAGCCGCAGGCGCGCGGACCTCGACTACGACCTGCTGCTGTACGTGGCCAACTGGCCCGCGCCACGCGCCGATGTCTGGCGCGCCCTGCTGCCGGCACGCGCCATCGAGAACCAGGCGTACGTGGTCGGGGTCAACCGCATCGGCACCGATGGCGTGCAGACGCGCTATGCCGGAGACAGCATGGCCATTGATTTCCGCGGGCGCTCGCTGGCTCAGGCTCACGAGCTTCCCGGCGTGCTGACCGTGGAGCTGCCGCCCGCCCCGCTGCACGCGTTCCGGGGTAAATTCCCGGCGCACCTGGACGCCGATCGCTTCAGCCTGGACCTGTGAGCCTGGACGCACGCCTATGAAGAAGACCACGCGCGTAAACCATCCCCCGGTCGTGGAGGTTCCGGCCGGCAACCAGCCGCTGGTCGCTCCCATCTACCAGTCGGTGAAGTTCGAGTTCGATTCCCTCGAGGATACCGAGAAGTTCTTCCGTGGCGAGCGGCCGGGCTTCTTCTACTCGCGCGCCTCCAACCCGACGACCCGCCAGCTGGAGAAGCTGCTGGCAGAACTGCAGGGGCGCGAGGACTGCCTGGTGACCGCCTCGGGCGTGGGCGCCATCGCGCAGACCCTGCTCACTCTCACCAAGCAGGGCGACCACGTTCTGTGCTTCGTGGAGACCTACAACCCGACGCGCTACCTGATCCGGCGCCTGCTGCGCAGGTTCGGGGTGACCCACACCATGCTGTCGATCGAGGACGCCGCGGGCATCGAGCGCGTGCTGACCACGCAGCCCACCCGCCTGGTGTTCTTCGAAAGTCCCACCAACCCGGTGACCAAGATCGCCGACATCGCCGCCATCACGCGCCTGGCGCGGGCGGCCGGGGCGCTCACCGTGCTCGACAACACGTTTGCAGGCTTCCACCAGCATGGGGGCTTCGAGGTCGATGTATTCGTACACAGCCTGACCAAGTACGCCTCCGGCGCCGGGGACGTCATGGGCGGCGCGGTGATCGCGCGCAATGAGCTGATCCGCGCCATGCGCACCGAGTTCGGGCTGCTCGGCGGCACGCTTGATCCGCATGCGGCCTTCCTCATCCTGCGCGGGCTGAAGACCTACTTCATCCGTTACCAGGCACAGTGCGCCGCGGCCGCTCGGGTGGCACAGCAGCTGGCGGCGCACCCGGCCGTGGCACGTGTTTACTACCCAGGTCTTGCCTGCCATCCCCAGCACGCCCTGGCCGCACGGCAGATGCAGGACTTCGGCACGATCGTCAGCTGCGACTTCGCAGGAGGGGCGGATGCCGCGCGGCGCTTCGTGGACACCCTGCAGCTGTTCGCGCTGGCTGCCAGCCTGGGCTCGACCGAGTCGCTGGTGATCACCGCGCAGATGATGGGCGGGCGGGAGCTCAGCCCGGAGCAGCAGCAGGTCTCCGGTGTCACCGAGGGTACGGTGCGCCTGTCCGTGGGGCTCGAGGACGCGCAGGATCTTGAGCAGGACATCGCCGCCGCGCTGGCGGCGATAGGGGCCTGAGCGCGGCGCGTCATCACCCGGTAGCAAACGCGGCCTATACCTACGCGGCCGCACACCTTTCTTAAGGTTCGGATGCGGAACCGGTGCCTGGGGGCAGCGGTCTGATTGCCTGAGGACATGGACGTTCATCAGCCGCCAGGAGATCCGCATGAGCATCGCCTTACCGGAGATTCCCTACAACTTCGCGGATCTCGAGCCGGTGCTGTCGCGCGACGCGCTGCTGTTTCACTTCCTGCATCACCAGCGCGTGTGTTTTGACCGCATGCAACCGCTGGTTCGTGGCACGCAGCTGGAGGCGCTGGCGCTCGAGGAGCTGGTACGGGTCACCGAGCGCGACCCGGCGCGGCGCGCCCTGCATCGCTGCGCGGCCGAGGTCTGGAACCATACGGTGTACTGGCAGTCACTGCATCCACGCGGCGGCGGCAGCGCCCGCGGGCAGGTGGCGGAGTGCATCCGGCGCAGGTTCGGCTCCTTCGAGCGCTTCGCGCGCGACTTCCGCGAGGCGGCCAGGGCACACTTCGGCAGCGGCTGGATCTGGCTTGTGCTGCGGCGCGGCGCGGTGCAGATCATCACCACGCGTAACGCCGCAACCCCGCTGGGCAAGGCGGATGCGGTGCTGCTCGGGCTTGACCTGTGGGAGCACGCCTATTACCTGGACTACCAGAACAGGCGCGCGGCCTACGTGAACTCGTTCCTCGAGGACCTGGTGAACTGGGACTACGCCAACAGCGTGCTGGCCAGGGTGGGCGCATCCTGCGCGCCGCGCCGCGCGCTCGCGCCGCTGCGCGACGCCACGCCCGCCCACGCGGCGCCCTAGGGCCTACAGGCTGCCTGCCACCCTGACGCGGTGGCGATGGTACGGCAGGACCTCGACCAGCTCCCCGTCACGCAGTCGCTGCTGGATGCCGCGCCAGAAGCCCGCGGTGAGGATCTCCCCGTGCATGCGCAGCAATGCGGCGCGCTGCGCGTCATCAAAGGACAGGAAGTTGATGAAGGTCTCCGGGAAGACATCGCTCTCCCCGACGTAGAACCACGCCTCCCCGCGCATCTCGTCCTCCGGGTTGCTTGCCTGCGGCAGGTCGCGGAACGTGCAGTCGGTGACCTGGCACAGCTCGTCATAGTCGTAGAAGATCACGCGCCCGTGGCGCGTGACGCCGAAGTTCTTCAGCAGCAGGTCGCCGGGAAAGATATTGGTGTAGGCCAGGTCGCGGATGCACTGCCCGTAATCGAGCACCGCGCGCTCGGCCGCCGCCGGCGCGGCGGTGCGCAGGTAGATGTTGAGCGGCGTCATGCGCCGCTCGATGTACATGTGGTCGAACACCAGGTCCGCGCCGTCCTCGTGGACGGTGCCGCGCAGTCTCGCGGCGCAGCTCCTCCAGGAGCGCCGCGGAGAAGCGTGCGCGCGGGAAGCGCAGGCGGCGGAACTCCTGGGCATCGACCAGGCGCCCGGCACGATCGTGGATGAACACCATCTGGTACTTCGCCAGCACCTCCTCGCGCAGCACGGTCTTGGGGTAGGCGAAGCGGTCGCGTATGATCTTGAAGACCACGTCGAAGGAGGGCAGCGTGAAGCACACCATCACCAGCCCGCGCTCCCCGGGTGCATGGTCGAACAGGTCCGCCGCATGGTCGAGGTGGTGCATCAGCTCGCGGTAGCGCTCGGTCTTGCCCTGCTTGGCGCGGCCGAGCACGGTGAACAGCTCGCTCACCGGCTTGCGCGGCATGATCGACTTGAGGAACAGGACCGCCTCGCCGACCCGCTCAAGGTCGACATGGAAGTAGGAGCGCGTGAAGCTGAAGACGATGCTGATGTCGTCCTCGGAGAGGATCACCGCATCCACCAGCACCCCGCCGTCGGTGTTCTTCAGCGCAATCACCAGCGGCATGACGAAGCCGTGGCCGATAAGGCGCCCGACGATGTAGGCGCGGGATATCTGGTAGAAGACCGGCGACAGCACCTCGATGCGTTCGACCTCGCGCCGCTCGGCGTGTCCGGCGAGCGCGGTGCGCACCTCGCCGGCGATGTAGGCGATGCTCCTGTCCAGGTCGCGCCACGGCGAGCGGAAGCGCACATCCCCCAGCAGGTCCTCGAACAGCAGCGACAGCGAGCCGTGGTTGGGGTAGGTGTGCGTGCCCAGCGCGGAGTGGATGTTCGCCAGCGGGTCAAGGTCGGTGGCCACGAACTCAAGATCCGGGGCCACGCCGACCGTGCCGAACAGCCTGCGGCTGATGGAGCTGAAGAAGGTCTTGGTGAATTCCGGGTCCGGCAGGGTGCCGATCTGTGCGGCGAACTGCTGGTGGGTGCTGCGCCACAGGTCACGGTCGAGCGCCGCAGGCCCCAGGCGCTCGCGCAGCTCCGCGACAGCCTGGTTCACGAAGCGGTCGTACAGCTCGATGCGCTCGACCGCGTCCAGGTGGCCGCCGCGCGCGTCGCGCGTGTCAAAGCGCAGCGGCGCGCGGCGCGTGATCGCGCGAAACTGCGCGTTGTAGCGCCCGAATGCCTCGACGATCTCGCGGGCACAGGCTTCGGCCGAGGGCGTGGGGCTGTTCGTGTCCGTTTGCATGGCTGCGCGCCGCCTAGTCGAAATCCGTCGGCAGCGCCGGTGCCAGGTGGTGCTGGTAGAGGCGCTCGATCTGGCTGGCGAGGATACGCCCCGTCGACAGCTGTGGAAGCGCTGCAAGCGGGAAGAAGTCCACCCCATCGGTCTCCTGGCTCAGCGCCGGCGCGCCGCCTTCGAGCTCGCACAGGAACATCAGCTTATAGATGTGGTGGATGCCCGGCGGGTGTGGATGGCGGTTCTTGTCCACCAGTGCGGCAAGCTTCACGGGCCGGGCACGATAGCCGGACTCCTCCAGGATCTCACGCGCCACCGCCGCCGACGGGGAGTCGTTGACGTCCACCCAGCCGCCTGGAAGTGTCCAGCGGCCATCACTGCGCTCGCGCACCAGCAGCACGCCGTCACCGGTGAACACCGCGCCGCGCACGTCCACCTTCGGCGTGGCATAACCCTGCTCGCCTTCCCAGAAGCCGGCGGCCCGTGCCGGCGCCACGTCCAGCTGCGCGTTCAGCACCTGGGTCACCAGGTCCTGCAACTGCTGGTAGCGCTCGCGATCGAACGGATCCTGAGCGAAGGTGAGCCCGTTCTGCGCGATCGCCTGCACCTTGCGCGCCCACTCCAGGATCGCGGCTGTAGGGGACGCGGTGTTCATCGCCCGCGCGCCGCGCCCGCGCATTTACCGGCGCGCGCACTCTTGAGCGCGCGGGCGAGCGGCGCACGCCCGGTGACAAATACATGGGCGACGTCGGTGGTGGCGCTGAGGCGCGCCACGGTGCGCACTTGCGCGGGGACCGGTGCCAGTAGCTGCAGGTAGTTTGCCGGAGCGCACTTGACGAATAGCCGCCAGCCCACCTTGATGCCCGGCTTTTGCGCGAGCGGCGTACCGGAGTAGCCGCTCACGCGGATTCCTGTGGGCGGCGGCGTGAGCTGTAGGTCGCGCGCCGCACGGACGTCCTCAGAGGTTGCTGATCAGCGCATCGCCGAACGCGCTGGTGGAGACCTCGTGCGCCCCCTCCATCTGCCGGGCGAAGTCGTAGGTCACCGTCTTTTGCGCGATGGTCTTGTCCATCGCCGAGATGATCGCGTCGGCGGCCTCCGGCCAGCCCATGTAGCGCAGCATCATCTCGCCGGAAAGGATCAGCGAGCCGGGGTTGACCTTGTCCAGGTTGGCGTACTTCGGCGCCGTGCCGTGGGTGGCCTCGAACACCGCGTGGCCGGTGAGGTAGTTGATGTTGCCGCCCGGGGCGATGCCGATGCCGCCGACCTGCGCGGCCAGTGCATCCGAGAGGTAGTCGCCGTTGAGGTTGAGGGTGGCGATCACGTCGAACTCGTCCGGGCGCGTCAGCACCTGCTGCAGCGTGATGTCGGCGATGGCGTCCTTGACGATGATGCGGCCGGCCTTCTTGGCCGCGTCCATCTCGGCGTTGGCATCCTTCTCGCCCTTGGCGGCCTTGGTGCGCTCCCACTGTTCCCAGGTGTAGACCTGGGCGGCGAACTCGCGCTCGGCGAGTGCGTAGCCCCAGTTGCGGAAGGCGCCCTCGGTGAACTTCTGGATGTTGCCCTTGTGGACAATGGTCAGGCTCTTGCGCTTGTTGATGATCGCGTACTCGATCGCCGCGCGGATCAGCCGCTCTGAGCCTTCCTTGGACACCGGCTTGATGCCGATGCCGGAGCTCTCCGGGAAGCGGATCTTGGCGTACGCCTTGGGGAAGGCCTGCTTGAACAGCTCCAGGAACTTCTGGTTGTCCGGGGTGCCCTGCTCGAACTCGATGCCGGCGTAGATGTCCTCGGTGTTCTCGCGGAAAATCACCATGTCGACCTTCTCCGGGTGCTTGACCGGGGAAGGCACGCCCTTGAACCAGCGCACCGGGCGCAGGCACACGTACAGGTCGAGCATCTGCCGCAGCGCGACGTTGAGCGAGCGGATACCCCCGCCGACCGGCGTGGTCAGGGGTCCCTTGATGGAGACGAGGTATTCGCGGCAGGCGGTGACGGTCTCATCCGGCAGCCAGCTGTTGAAGAGCTTGTTCGCCTTCTCGCCGGCATAGACCTCCATCCAGTGGATCTGGCGCTTGCCGCCGTAGGCCTTGGCAACCGCGGCGTCCATGACGCGCACCGAGGCGCGCCAGATGTCGGCCCCGGTGCCGTCACCCTCGATGAAGGGAACGATCGGGTTCTCGGGCACACTCAGGGTGCCGTTCTTGATGGTGATCTTGGCGCCCTGGGCGGGCGGTATGGCCTTGGGACTGGCGACCGTGGACATGCGGATTTACTCCTGAGGAATCTGCCGGGAGCACGGGGCGTCACCGGGCGCGCAATGCTAGCACAGGGGTCGCGGCGCCCCGCCGGACGCGTACCCACCCGGGGCCCCCTGTGAGAGACTGGAGCGGGGCCTGCGCCTACCCGGAGCGGCCAGGAGACTGAACAGCGCATGTCGAACACCAAGAACGAGAACGATCCCGCCGCCGCGGACACCCTCGGTCTGGCGGCAGATGTGCGCGGTGCGGCCGGTGAACTTCGACCGGGATACCGCCGGGGGCCGGCTGAAGCAGGTGCTCGGCGCCCGCGCCCTGACTGCCATCGGCCTGGGCGCCACGATCGGCACCGGCATCTTCGTCCTCACCGGCACCGTCGCGGCCAACAATTCAGGTCCTGCGATCACCCTGTCGCTGCTGATCTCAGCCTTCGGCGCCGGCCTTGCCGCACTGTGCTACTCCGAGTTCGCCGCCTTCCTGCCGGTGCCCGGGCAGCGCGTACAGCTACACCTACGCGACGCTCGGGGAGGCGCTGGCCTGGTTCATCGGCTGGAACCTGCTGCTCGAGTACGGCATCTCGGCATCCGCGGTGGCGGTGAGCTGGTCCGCCTACGTGGTCAATCTGCTTGGAGAGCTGCGCACATCCACCTGCCGCCGCAACTGGTCAATGCGCCGCTGGGCCTGGACGCCCATGAGCACATCGTGCGCACCGGCGCGCTCATCAACCTGCCGGCAGATGCTCATCATCGCCGCTCATGACATGGCTGCTGTACGTGGGCGTGCGCGGCTCCTCGGGCGCCAACAGCTTCATGGTCGCGCTGAAGGTCGCGATCATCCTGATCGTGGTCATGGCGGGGCTGAAGTTCATCGATACGTCGAACTGGCACCCGTACATCCCGCCCAACACCGGCACCTTCGGGCACTTCGGCTGGAGCGGGGTCATGAAGGGCGCCGCCATCATGTTCTTCGCCTACGTGGGGTTTGATACCGCCTCGACCACCGCGCTCGAGGCGCGCAACCCGCAGCGCGACCTGCCGATCGGCATCCTCGGCACGCTGGTCATCGCCACCGTACTGTACGTGGCGATGGCGGCCGTGCTGACCGGCATGCTGCCGCTGGGCAAGCTCGACGCCGAGGCGCCGGTGGCCGTGGCGCTCGACGCGCACCGGCAGTTAGCCTGGCTCGCCCCGTTCCTGAAGGTCGGCGTGATCGCCGGCATGACCTCGGTCATCCTGACCTCGCTGCTCGGCCAGCCACGCATCCTCATGTCGATGGCCGATGACGGGCTGCTGCCGGCGTTACATGAGCCGTTGTCATCCGCGCTACAAGACCCCGCACATCGCGACGGTGATCACCGGCGTGTTCGCGGCGATCATCGCCGCGATCTTCCCGCTCGACCTGCTCGCGGACCTGATCTCGATCGGCATCCTGCTGGCCTTCTCGGTGGTGTGCCTCGGCGTGCTGGTGCTGCGGCGCACGCGCCCGGACGAATACCGCCCGTTCCGCGTCCCCTGGGCGCCGTTCACCTGCATACTCGGTGCGCTGGTTTGCGTGGCGATGACGTACTTCCTCTCGAACGAGACCTGGCTGCGCCTGCTGATCTGGACGATCATCGGCATGTCCATATACGGCCTGTACGGCTACCGGCACAGCCGCCTGCGCAAATGACGCGGACGCTCGTGCGCACGCCGGCCGCGGACGGCTTCCACATGCCCGCGGAGTTCGAGCCGCACGCGGGCTGCTGGATGCTGTGGCCCGAGCGCCCGGATAACTGGCGCGAGGGTGCGCGCCCAGCGCAGCAGGCCTTCGCGGCCGTGGCCGCGGCCATCGCGCAGTTCGAGCCGGTCTCGGTCGGGGTCTCCGCCACGCAGTTCACCGCCGCGCGCGCCATGCTTGCCGCGCCGGTGCGCGTCATCGAGATGGCCCACGACGACAGCTGGATGCGCGACGTCGGGCCGACGTTCGTCGTCAACGCGCGCGGCACGGTGCGCGGGGTCGACTGGCACTTCAACGCCTGGGGTGGACTCAACGGCGGGCTGTACTTCCCCTGGGACCAGGACGACCTGGTGGCGCGCAAGGTGCTCGAGGTCGAGCGCTGCGGGCGCTATCGCGCACCGCTCATCAACGAGGGCGGCGCGATCCACGTCGACGGGCAGGGCACAGCGCTGGTGACCGAGGAATGCCTGCTCAACCCCAACCGCAACCCGCAGCTCACCCGGGCGCAGATCGAGGACTACCTGCGCGGCTACCTGGGCATCACCCAGGTCATCTGGCTGGGTCGCGGGGTTTTCAACGACGAGACCGACGGTCACATCGACAACCTCGCCTGCTTCGTGCGTCCCGGCGAGGTATGTCTCACCTGGACGGAGCGGCGGCGCGATCCGCAGTACGCGATCTCGCAGGATGCCTGGCAGCGGCTGCACGATGCGCGCGATGCCCGCGGGCGGCGCCTGAAGGTGACCCGGCTGCCCATGCCCGGGCCGCTCACGATGACCGCGCGCGAGGCCGCCGGGCTGGCGCCGCGCGAGGGCACGCAAGCCGCGCGCCGCCGGCGAGCGCCTGGCCGGCAGTTACGTGAACTTCTACATCGCCAACGGCGGCATCGTGATGCCGCTGCTGGATGCGCGCACCGATGCGGCCGCGGCGCGTCGCCTCAGGCGGCTGTTTCCCCGCCGCCGCGTAGTCGGCGTGGCCGCGCGCGAAATCCTGCTTGGCGGCGGCAATATCCACTGCATCACGCAGCAGGTGCCACGCGGAACGCGAACCGGATCACCTTCTGCTCGCTGAGCCGGGGCCAACCGGCGGGGCATGAGCTATTGTCAGCAGTTATGCGCCCGTTCCGCCCACGGCTTGTGATGCTTGCTGCGCTGCTGCTGGCAGCGCTGGCACTGCAGTGCACGCCGGCGACCGCTGGCAGCGCCCCGCCAGTGCAGGCCGCCGCGGAGCGCTTCATCGTCAAGCTGCGCATGGCACCTGCCAGCGGCTCACCGGAGCAGGTGCGGGCGGTCGGCACGCGCGCCGGCCTGCACGTGCTGGCCGCGCGCCACATCTTCGCCGGCATGCACGTGCTGCAGGTGGCCCCGGGCACCGAGTCAGCGGCGCAGACCCTGGCACGGCTGCGTGCGGACCCGCAGGTCGAGTACGCGGAACCGGACCAGCGCCGCCACGCGCTCGCGACGCCGGATGACCCGCTGTTCCCCGGGCAGTGGTACATGCAGGACGCCCAGCCGGCCGCGGTCGATGCCGTGCATGCCTGGGATCTGACCACGGGCAACCAGGGCGTGGTCATCGCCGCGCTCGACACCGGCGTGCGCTTTGACCACCCGGACCTGCGCAATGCTTCCGCCAACCGCCTGCTGCCCGGCTACGACATGATCGGCGGCACCGGTGACAGCGGCATCCTCACGGCAAACGACGGTGACGGCCGCGACGCGGATGCCTCCGATCCGGGGGACTGGGTGTCTGTCGCCGACACCCAGACGTCGCTGTTCAAAAGCTGCACGGTGGCCAACAGCTCCTGGCATGGCACCCGCGTGGCCGGCATCCTCGGCGCCATCAGCAACAACGGCGCGGGCATCGCCGGCATGACCCAGAGCGGCTGGGTGCTGCCGGTGCGCGTGCTGGGCAAGTGCGGTGGCTACGACTCGGACATCATCGCCGCGATGGCCTGGGCGGCCGGCCTTGCGGTCGACGGCGTGCCCAGCAATCCCTACCCGGCGCGCATCCTGAACCTGAGCCTGGGTTCCACCGGCTGCTGCCCGGCCAGTTACCAGCAGGTGGTCGACCAGCTGGTAACCCTCGGCGTCCTGATCGTGGTGTCCGCCGGCAACGAGGGCGGTGCTGTGGACGCGCCGGCCAACTGCGCCGGTGTGGCCGCGATCGCCGGGTTGCGGCAGATCGGTACCAAGGTCGGCTTCAGCAGCCTGGGTCCGGAGATCGCCCTGAGCGCACCGGCTGGCAACTGCGTAAACACCGGCGCGGGCCAGCCGTGCCTGTTCTCGATCGAGACCACGTCCAACACAGGCACCACGGTGCCCGCGGCAAGCACGTATACCGATGAGACCAACTTCAACATCGGCACCAGCTTCTCCGCCCCCATCGTCAGCGGCATCGCAGGTCTGATGCTCTCGGTCAACGGCAACCTCACGGCGGGCCAGCTGATCGCGCGCCTGCAGCTGGGTGCGACGGCACCATTCCCGGTCAACCCGAACGTGCCGATGTGCCACGTACCCACCGGCAGCGGCGACCTGCAGAGCACCGAGTGCAGCTGCACCACGGATGTGTGCGGGGCCGGCATGGCCAACGCCCACGGGGCGGTGCTGCAGGCCTTGCGGCCGATCGCCGCGGTGAACTACCCGGCGACCGTGTATCCCAGCAGCACCGTGACGCTCGATGCCAGCGGCAGCGCGGCCGCCTGCGGCGCGACGGTGGTCAGTTACCACTGGGAAGTGGACCAGGCGCAGGGCTCCTATCCTGTGATCCAGAACGCGGACTCCGCGCACGCCAGCATCGTCGCGCCCAAGAGCAACGGGCTGTACATGCTCAGCCTCACCGTGACCGATGACGCGGGCCGCACCGACACTGTGCCGGTGATCGTGACCTCCAGTCGCATCAGCTCCACCGCGCCGGCGAGCGCGGGCGACAGCGCCTGCCTCACGCCTGTGAACTACACGGTAAAGGCCACGGCCGACTCCGGCAGCGGCTCGGACACGCCGCAGTCAGGTGGCGGCGGCGGTGGCGGATCGCTGGACTGGCTCAGCCTGCTCGGCGGCCTGGGACTGCTGCAACTGGTGGCCGCGCGGCGCTACGCGAGCTTCTGCGCGGCATCCAGCCACTCGCGCTGCGCACGGCGGTAATGCGCAGGCGCGATGCGCGCCTGCTGCAGCAGTTCGCGCACAACCTTCTGAGATTCCTCGCGCTGCCCCTGTGCCTGCAGCAGCCGCGCATAGCGCACGGCGGCCTCCGCGCCCGGATACGAGCCGGCAACGGCCCGATACTCCTCCAGCGCCCTGACCTTGTCGCCCTCGGCCTCAAGGGCGCGTGCGTAGAGCAGGTGCCCGGCCGGTGAGCGGAACTGCGGGTTCTGGCGGATGAGTTCATCAAGGGTGGTGCGCGCGGCGGTGGCATCACCCTTGCCAAACTGTGCCTGCGCCAGTCCGAGCAGCAGGTTCGGGTCATGCTCGTACAGTCCGGTGAGCGCCTGCCGGTACTGCACGATGGCATCGTCGAAGCGATCGTGCCGCACCAGCTCCTCGGCATAGCGCTGCCGGCTGGCGACATTCGTGCCCACCTGCGCCTGGCTCTCGAGGCGGCGCAGCTCGCGGCCCGGGTCGATCGCCTTCTTGAAGCCGCGGGCGGTGCGCTGCGCGGTGCGCGTGCGGGTCAGCTGCGGCAGGACCTCCACGATCAGGTAGGCGATCATCCCGGGAATGGCCAGATAGGGGATGATCAGGATCCAGATCCACATGGTGTTGCGTCCGGTCTTGATGACATGGACGATGAACCCGGCCTGGATGATCAGCGAAATGATGAAGAGCGGCATCTGAAGTCCCGTGATTGATTAGTGCTTGAGCGCCTGCCGCGGCAGCGCGAACGCCACCACGTAGTCGCCACGCGTCGTGCCCAGGGCGCCGTGCCCGCCGGCGCTGATCACCACGTACTGGCGCTGGTCCGGGCCGGCGCGGTAGGTCATCGGCGTCGCCTGCCCGCCGGCGGGCAGCTTGTACTTCCACAGCACGCGCCCCGTCTCGATGTCGAAGGCGCGCATATAGTCATCCATTGCCGCGCCGATGAAAACCAGGTCCCCGGCCGTGGCGATCGGCCCGCCCATGTTGGGCATGCCGAACTCGCGCGTCGGCACGAACCACGGGGTGCGCCCCTCGGTCGAGCCGAGCGGTACCTGCCAGGCGATGCGATTGCGGCGCAGGTCCACGCTCACCAGCGTGCCCCAGGGCGGGGGCGTGCACGGCAGCCCGAGCGGTGACAGCAGCGGCTCGCGGCGCACGCCGTAGGGCGTGCCGGCCTGGCGGGCGAATTCCGAGTGCGGGTACTTGTCCGAGTGCATCTGTGCCTCGTAGTCCTGCTGGGGTATGAGGGTCACCACCATGGGCATGTGGTTCACCGCTGCGATGATGCGCTGGCGCGGCTCGTCGAACACGATTCCCCCCCAGTTGACGCCACCGGCGTAGCCGGGAAACAGCAGCGTCCCGTGGGTGTCGGGCGGGGTGAAGATCCCCTCGTTGCGCAGGCCCGCGATCAGGTCGCGGCACTTGCCGCGATCCCAGAACGAGACCCCCCAGGCATCCTCGGGCCGTACCGGCGCGTGCGACACCAGCGCCGGCAGGCTCGAGAACGGCTGCGTCGGCCAGGCCTGCTCGCCCGGCACGGTGCTTGCGGGCACTGGCCGTTCCTGCACCGGAAACAGCGGCCGGCCGTGGGTGCGCTCGAAGACGTACAGCATGCCGGTCTTGGTCGCCTGGATGACCGCCGGCACCGGCACGCCCTGGACCTCGATGTCCCCGAGCACCGGTTGCGCCGCCAGGTCGTAGTCCCACAGGTCGTGGTGCACCAGCTGCTGGTGCCACACCGGCTGGCCGGTGCGCACGTCCAGCGCCAGCAGGGTATTGGCAAAGCGGTCCGGGCCGATGCGCTCGCCGCCGTAGAAATCCGGGCTCGCCGAGCCGGTCGGCACGAACACCAGGCCGTGCTCCTCGTCCACCGATATCACCCCCCAGGCATTGGCCGCCCCGGTGTTGGCGGCCTGCGCGAGGTTCCACTCGGTCGCCCCCGGGTGGGACGGTGAATCCGGCAGCGGGTCGAACGACCACACCAGGGAACCGGTATGCGCCTCGAAGGCGCGGATCATGCCGCGCTCCACGTTGGTCGCGCGGTTGTCGCCGATGGCGGAGCCGACGATGACGATGTTGCCGTACACCGTCGGCGGGGAAGTCATGAGGTAGGCGCCCGGGTCGCGGATGCGCACCCCGTGTGTGAGGTCGATCTGCCCGCCCTCGCCGAAATCCGCGCACGGCAGGCCGGTATCGGCATCCAGCGCCAGCAGGCGCGCGTCCAGGGTGCCGGTGAACACCCGGCGCCGGCACGGGCCGGCACCGTGCGGATTGGGTTCCTCCCACAGGCTCACCCCGCGCGCACTCGCCTCGGAGTAGGCGTGCGCGCGCTCGACGTGGGGATCGAAGCGCCAGCGCTGCGCACCGGTCTGCGGATCCAGCGCGATGACGATGTTGGTGCCGGTCTCAAGGTAGAGCAGGCCGAAGGCCAGCACCGGCGTCGACTCGAAGGTGAGCTTGCCGGCGCGCGCAAACCCCTGCCCGCGCTCCCCGGTGCGGTAGGTCCAGGCCACGGTGAGCTTGTCGACGTTGCCGCGGTTGATCTGGTCAAGGCTCGAGAAGCGGCGCCCGAAGGCATCCCCGCCGTAGTAGCCCCAGTCACTGGCCGAGCGCAGCTGCGCATGCGCGGGCGGCGGGCAGCACAGCAGCACCAGCGCCGTCAGCAGGCAGGCGGCACCGGTGAGCGCGCGCAACGACACGGAAGGACACGGCCCCATGGTGCGCATTATCCGTGATCGCGCAGCCCGCCCGCGGACTAAGTGCAGCTGCCTGCGCGTGCTATCCTGCGCAAGTGAGTTCTTCACGGGCGGCCACGCCCCGTCGCGGGGCACTAGCTTTCTTCCTCGCGGTAACCTGGCTCGCGTGCTCAGCGGCCATCTGCGCGCAATCGCCGCCGGAACCTGCCGCCGTTTCACCTGCCGCCGCCGCAGCTCCCGGGCAGCGCCTGCGTATCGGGCTGGTCCTCTCCGGAGGCGGCGCGCGCGGGGCGGCACACGTGGGTGTGCTCAAGGTGCTCGAGGAGATGCACGTGCCCATCGATGCCATCGCCGGCACCAGCATGGGCGCGGTCGTCGGTGGGCTGTATGCCAGCGGACTGAGCGCGCAGCAGATCGAGACGCTCATGCGCTCCACGGACTGGCAGGAGGCCTTCCGCGGCTGGCCGGCCCGCGAGGACCTGTCGCTGCGCCGCAAGCAGGAGGACGAGTCCTTCCTCGTCAAGTTCCCGCTTGGCCTGCGCGGCGGCCACGTGATCCTGCCCAAGGGCCTGATCCAGGGGCAGAAGCTGACCGAGACGCTGCGGCGCCTGACACTGCCGGTGGCGCGCATCGACAACTTCGATGACCTGCCGACGCGCTTCCGCGCCGTGGCCACCGACCTTGAGAACGGCGCGGCGGTGATCATGGGCTCGGGCGATCTCACCAGTGCCATGCGCGCAAGCGTCTCCGCCCCCGGCGTGTTCGCGCCATTCGAGCGCGATGGCCGTGCGCTGGTGGACGGGGGACTGGTCGACAACGTGCCGGTCGACATCGCGCGCGCCATGGGCGTCGACATCCTGATCGTGGTGGACGTGGGGTTCCCGCTGCTGCAGCTCAAGCAGCTCTCCAGTGCGCCGCTGATCTCCAACCAGATGCTGGCGATCCTGATCCAGCGCAGCTCCCAGGCGCAGCTGGCGACGCTCACCCCGCGCGACGTGCTCATCCAGCCACCCCTGGGCAGCATCTCCTCGTTCGACTTCGGCGCGGTGTCCAAGGCCATCGCCACCGGCGAGGTCGCCGCGCGCGCGCGTGCCGGGCAGCTCGCAAGCCTCGCGGTGAGCGAGCCGCAGATGCAGCGCTACGCTCAGCAGCGCGCGGCACGGCGCGAGCCCCCGCCGGTAATTGACTTCGTCAAGGTCAGCCCGGATTCGGAGGCCTACATCCCGCCGGCCGCGCAGAAGCTCTTCAAGGACCTGGAGGGCAAGCCGCTGGATGCCGATGCGGCGCAGGCGGCGGTCACGGCACTGTATGGCCGCGGCAGCCTCGACATGCTCGATTACCGCGTCATCGGCGCGGACGACCGCTATGGGCTGGCGCTGGACGCGCGCCCGACCTGGCACGGGCCGGACTACATGCGCTTTGGCCTCTCCCTGCAGGATGACCTGCAGGGCGGGTCGACCTACAACGCCGCCGTGCGCTTCGTGGTCTCCGACGTCACGCGCAATGCCGGGGAGTGGGTGACTGACCTGCAGATCGGCAGTGCGGCGCAGATATCCACCGAGCTGTTCCTGCCACTTGCGCAGTTCTCCGGCTGGTTCGTGATGCCGCACTTGGCCGAGCGGGCGCGTGACATCGACCTGGTGCAGAATCAGGACATCATTGCCGAGTACCGCGTCCACACCTTCGATTACGGCCTGGACTTCGGGCGCCAGTTCGGCAATTGGGGCGAGGTGCGCACCGGCGTGTCGCGCGAGGAGGGACACTACCACCTGAAGATCGGCGATCCGACCGACCCGAACGTGCCTGACCTCACGGATGATCCGTTCGATACGACCAACTTCTTCGTGCGCCTCACCTACGACCGGCTCGACAACATCAATTTCCCGCACCACGGGCAGCAGGCAGTGCTGCAATGGACGGCCGTGCGCAACAACTCCGGGCCGGCACAGTCCTCCGACCAGCTGACCCTGAACTACACCGGGGCCCACACCTGGGGGCGCAATACGCTGGTGCTGTCCGCATCGGGCGGGGAGACCATGCAGGCGCAGGTCACCGACATCAACCAGCTGTTCCCGCTCGGGGGCTTCCTCAACCTGTCGGGGCTGCGGGCCGACTCGCTGCTGGGCCCGAACTTCGGCATCACGCGGCTGATCTACTACCGCCAGGTCGGGCGCGGCGGACCGGGCTGGCTGGACGTACCGACGTACCTGGGCGCCTCGCTTGAGGCGGGCAACGTCTGGCAGGCGCGCAGCGATGCAAGCTTTGGCAACACCCGCAAGGATGCGAGCGTCTTCATCGGCCTGGATACGCTGCTGGGTCCGTTGTACCTCGCCAGCGGGTTCGACCAGCACGGTGACCAGGCCTTCTACCTATTCCTCGGCCGCAGTTTCTAGCGGCGCGGCGGGCCTGCTTCACTCATCCCCGGTGGGGATGATCGCGGCGGTCTCGGACATGAGGATGACGGTGCGCTGCGGCGCGCGCGTGCGGTGCACGACACCCCTGGGGACCACGAAGCCTTCCTGTGGTTTAAGTTCCACCGAACGGTCCTCGAGGTCGATGAAGAACGTGCCCTCGAGCACGAAGAAGAACTCGTCGTCGTTGTCGTGCTTGTGCCAGTGGTACTCGCCCTGCAGCACGCCCAGGCGGATCACCGAGTCGTTCACCCTGCACAGCGTCTGGTTGTACCAGGGGTGACTGTTGGCCGCGATCAGCCCGGGCACGTCGACGACCTCGAGCGCCGGGAACTTAACGTCCAGGTGCGTCGCGTACGGATAGCTGGGCTCGCTCATTCAGGTCTCCCGCGAAGGGGTGCCGGGGGTTACGCCGCCGCGCAGCGATGGGTTCTCAGAGCCCGCGGCTCTCGGCGAGCTTCTCGATCTTCTGGAACACCAGCGCCGGGCGGTCGGTGGCGCGCGAGTACTCGTGGCGGCGGCTCATCTCGGCAATGGCCGCGTCGCGCTCTTCGGGGCTTGGGTACCAGTGCAGCCGCTGCCACTCAGGTCCCAGCAGCTTGCGGAACGGGTCCCCCGGCGGCAGGCTCACGCGGATGCCGTAGGGGCGCAGCTTCTCAAGTGGCGGGGCGCGCAGGTTCTGGGGCTGGCTGATGCTCATGGGGGAAAGCTTAAGGTGCTGCGCGGCGGTGCGGCAAGCAGCCCTGCAATGACAAGGACTTACGCGCGGCTGCGACCGCCCTTGAGTCGGA
This sequence comes from uncultured Pseudomonadota bacterium, assembly GCA_963703025.1. Lineage (GTDB taxonomy): Bacteria > Pseudomonadota > Gammaproteobacteria > Steroidobacterales > Steroidobacteraceae > 13-2-20CM-66-19. The sequence goes on from OY969778.1 coordinate 2,414,141, forward strand.
CCCCGGCCATCCCCACACTTGTGGGTCACGAACCCTGAGGAGTTGCACCATGGCACTGTTTCGCAAGAGCCCGACGATGCCTGAGAAGGATGAGGCACTGCCCGGACGCAGCACCGCGATGCAGGTGCCGGCGACTCACTTCGTGAACGGCCATCGCATCACGCCCCCATTCCCGGCCGGTATGCGTGACGCCTACTTCGCGCTCGGATGCTTCTGGGGTGCGGAGAAGGTGTTCTGGGGGCTCCCTGGTGTGTACTCGACCGCGGTGGGCTACGCCGGTGGCTTCACGCCCAATCCCTCCTACGAGGAAGTGTGTACCGGCGGCACCGGCCACACCGAGATCGTGCGCGTCATCTACGACCCGCAGAAGATCGACTACGAGGACCTGCTGAAGGTCTTCTGGGAGTCGCACGACTCGACCGAGGGGATGCGCCAGGGCAATGACATCGGCACCCAGTACCGCTCGGCCATCTACACCACCGACAAGGAACAGGCCGAGGCTGCCGAGGCGTCGAAGCGCTCATTCCAGGGGCAGCTGGCTGCCGCCGGACGCGGGACGATCACCACCGAGATCCGCGAGGCGCCGCAGTTCTACTACGCCGAGGACTACCACCAGCAGTACCTGGCGAAGAACCCGAATGGCTATTGCCCGAATCATTCCTGCGGGATTCCCTACAAGTCGCCGGTTTCCGTGGCGGCGAGGGTCTAGTGTGCGGTGTGGCGACTGATGCTGGTGGTGCGCATCAGGAATGTTAAGGATGCGCGGCGCCGGCGTCCTTGAAGCATTGAATGTATGTGCTCATCAAGGAGAAGGGCCCGGCCTGCAAAGGCAGGCTGTGGTCACGCTGCCAGCGCACATAGTCGGCCACCGTCTCTTTGACGGTCTCGGCCAACGTATCACCGGTCACTTGATCCACGCGCGTCTGTACGCATGCGCACGCCTGGGATTGAGCCGCGGCCGCGGGTTGCTCTGACCAGGAGCGACAGATCTGCGGAAACGCGGTCTTGAAGTTCTCGACCGCGCACGCGTTCGCGGCTTTCTTGACTAATGCCTCGCCATCAGCCTGCGTGCCAGTTCGTAGCGCCTCAGGGGTGAGTGCGGACCGCACACGCGTACCCAAGCACGTGCAGTAGCTTTCCGGGGTCAACTTCGCCACCCAGCCCGGGGGCGCGGAACTGCTTGAGTTGGCCACGTGGTCCTTTAGCGCTGGCAACACCTGGGTCTTGCACTGCTGTACGAGGCCATCGGCCACGGCGTTCACCTGAGCTAGTTCGCCTGGCGTCGCTCCGTGCGGTGGTGCGGCAGCGCTGGGCGGCGCACGGCAAGTCAAGAGCAGCAGCATGAGCACGAGGCTCTGCCGCACGGTGGCGGCGCGTTGTCCCATGGCAGAGTCCCTTGAATCTGTTGAGGCAAACATTTCCAGGGGATTCTATGCCATCAGCGGGATGCGCCTGGGGGGCGGGAACTGGGCACCTGTTGAGGTCACTTGGACAGCGCTTCGTCCTGACGCCTCACGGTCGCGGCGGATGAGGGCACTCGATCGTCGCCCGATGGTCCAGGCTGTGGTCGCGGCTTGCTGAACCCCGTACGATGCCTGGAGCCGACCGACGGGGAGATCCGCACATGCAGTTCAGGTATCGAGTGGTCGCGCAGCTGCTCGCCGCCGTACTCGGCGCCACGACGCTTGCGCACGTGGCATGCGGCGCCGAACTCCCACCCGCACCAAAAGTGGCCAGTCCGCGCCTGTACGTCTTTGACTGCGGGACCCTGATCTACAACAAGCCGGAGGACTACAACCTCACGCGCGCGGAGGTCAAGGACACCAACATGGGCGTGACCTGCTACCTCGTGGTCCACCCCAAGGGCATGCTGCTGTATGACACCGGACTCAATGACCGCCTGGTCGGCAGGCCGTTGTACGAGAACGTGCTCGATGGGTACGGTCAGATCAAGTTCCAGACACTGCTCGGGCAGCTGGCCGACATCGGCGTCAGGCCAGCGGACATCAACTATCTCCTGCTGTCGCACTATCACTGGGACCACGTGGGCAATGCCGGGGACTTTGCCGGCGCGACGTGGTTGGTCTACAAGGGCGATCGGGACCAGATGTTCAGCAAGGCGGCGCGTGACTACGCCTGGTTCGCCCAGTATTCAGGCCTGGAGCACAGCAAGACGATCCTGCTCAGCGGCGACCATGACGTCTTCGGCGACGGGACGGTCGTGGTTCTGGCCACGCCGGGGCACACTGAGGGGCACTGTTCATTGCTGGTACGGCTGAAGAACACCGGCCCGGTCGTGCTCTCCGGGGACCTGTATCACTATGCCGAGGAGCGTACCCTCAAGCGCATGCCCGAGGAGGAGAAGGCCACAGGCACGGTCCAGTCGCGCCAGAAAGTCGAGGCACTGCTGCAGCAGACCGGGGCGCAGCTGTGGATCGGCCACAGCATGGCGTTCTTCCGCTCGGTGCGAAAATCGCCGTCGTGGTATGACTGACCGTGCAGCGGCTCGCGCATGCCGGGCTGTGGCGGCGTCGCGTTAGGGCAGGGTCACACTTCGAGGCGGTCCCCGGGTCGGGCCACGAGCGCATAAAGCGCGGGCATCAAGTAGACACTGATCAGCAGCCGGGTAAACAGGCCGCTGACAATCACGAGCGCGAACGGTCGTTGCGAGTCCGTGCCCACACCGGTGGCGAGCGCCACCGGTAACAGCCCCAGCGCCGCCACCAACGCGGTCATCATGATGGGACGCAGGCGCACGATGGCGGCTTCCCGAACCGCCGCATCAAGCGGGGTGCCGTCCCGACGAAGCTCGTTGACGTAGGAGATGTAGACCACGGCGGTCTGCACCGAGACGCCGAACAAGGCGAGGAACCCGATGCCAGAAGAGACTGAAAACGGCGTGCCGCTGATCCACAGAGCCACGATGCCGCCGACCGGTGCCGACAGCACCACGCCCAGTACCGTGATGAACGGGAATTTGAAATTGCTGTAAAGCGCGAACAGCAGCAGAAAAATCAGCAACAGGGTAAGCGGCAGGATGAGGTGCAGTTGCTGGCTCGACGCGGTGTATTCGCTGTACTCGCCGCCCCAATCGAGCCGATAGCCCGCCGGCAACTCGACCTTTTGACCGACCTGGCCGATGGCTTCTTCCACCGCGCCAGCCAGGTCGCGCCCCTCGACCGAGAACTGCACGCCGATGTAACGCGAATTGTCCTGGCGGTAAATGAACGAGGCGCCGTTCGCCACCTGAATGTCGGCGAATTCCTTGAGGGGAATTTGCTGACCGCCCGGCGTAGCGACCAGAATATTGCCGATCTCCGTAGGGTCATTCCGATACTGGCGCTCCAGGCGCACCACCAGATCGAATTCCTTTTCCTGCTGTATCACCTCGGTGGCCACGTCCCCACCGATGGCCGTCTGGATCAGGCCATTGATGTCATCGACGTTGAGGCCATAGCGGGCAATCCGTGCCCGGTTGATCTTGATCGTGAGGCTCGGCTGGCCGAGCTCCTGCACCAAGGTAACGTCGCGGATGCCGCGCACGTGCTCCAGGATCTGCTTTATGGCTTTTCCCTTCTGCTCGAGGGTGCCCAGGTCGTTGCCGAAAACCTTTACGGCCAGCGCGCTCTTCAGGCCCGTTTCCGCCTCATCGACGGCATCCTCGGCCGGTTGGGTGTAGTTAAACGTGATGCCGGGGAAGGTCGCGAGCTTCCGGTTGACCGCTTCGATCAACCCCGCCTTGTTGCGATAAGAGCCGCCCCACTGCGCATACGGCTTGAGGCCCACGTAGAACTCGACGTTAAAGAAGCCGGTGGGGTCTGTGCCGTCATCGGGACGGCCAAGTTCCGAGGCGACCGTTGTCACCTCTGGAAACGAGCTCAACAGCGTTCGCACCTGGGGGGCAATCTTGGCGGCTTCTTCGAACGAGATCGTGTAGGGCATTGTCGCGCGCACCCACAGCGCACCCTCATCCAGGTGAGGCATGAACTCCGCGCCAATGCTTGGAACGAGCAGCAGCGAGAGCGCAAGTACCCCCGCCGAAGAAGCGGTCGTCAGCCACGGATGGGCGAGGCAGGTGTCCAGTCCGCGGATGTACAGCGCGCGGATGGCCTCGAAGGCGCGGTTGGGTCGCGCGCGCACGCCACCGCGCATGAACCACGCGCACAGCACCGGCAGCAGCGTGAGCGTGACCAGCAGCGAGCCCACCAGGGCGAGCACCATCGTGTCCGCCATCGGCTTGAACAAGGTGCCGGAAGGACCCGACAGCACGTAGATGGGCAGGAAGCCGGCGATGATCACCGCCACCGCGTATACCAGCGGACGATCCACCTCAGCGGCGGCCTCCTTGATGACCTCCACTACGCTGAATGACGTGCCGGCACGCGCGGCGAGCTGACGGTAGATGTTCTCCACCATCACCACGGCACCGTCCACCAGGATGCCAAAGTCTACCGCTCCGATTGACAGCAGGTTGGCCGAGGCGCCCTTGAGGTCCAGAAATATGAACGCAAACAGCAGCGCCAGCGGAATGCTCGCCGCCACGATGAGGCCCGCGCGGAAATCGTAGAGAAAGAATATGAGAACGGCGACGACCAGCAGCACGCCGCGCAGGAGGTTCTTTTGCACCACCTCCCGGGTCAGGCTTACCAGCTCGCTGCGATCGTAGAACGGCACGATCTTCACGTCCTTGGGCAGGATTTGCTCGTTGAGTTCGCGGGTCTTGGCTTCCACCCGCTTCAGTACGTCCTGCGTCTTTTCACCCGTGCGCAGCAATATGACGCCCTCAACGGCGTCATCCTGCGCCAGGTAGCCGAACTCGCCGAGGCGCGGGGCGATGCCGATTACCACGCGACCTACGTCCTTGACCAGTATCGGCGTGCCGTTTTGCATCGCCACCACGACGTTGCCGATGTCTTCCAGGGTCTCGATGCGACCCATGCCACGCACGTAGTAAAACTGGCCGCCCTGTGCGATGAAGCCGCCACCGCCATTGCTGTTGTTGGCGGCCAGGGAGCTTTCAACCTGCTGGACCGACAGGCCGGCACCGGCGACCTTGGCCGGGTCGAGCAGCACCTGATACTGCATCGTGCCGCCACCGAAGCCCGAATCGTCGGCAACCCCGGGAACCGACCGGTATTGCGGCTCGATGGTCCATTCCTCGAAGGTCTTCAGCTCCATCGGCGAGCGGTCCGCGCTTTGCAGCACGTAGCGATAGATAAGGCCCGAGGGGGCTGACAGAGGCGAAAGGCTCGGACTCACCCCGCTTGGTAAGGTGATCTCGGATATCTGGTTGAAGGCCTGCTGGCGGGCGAAGTAGTTGTCGGTGCCGGCCTCAAACGTGAGGATGACATCTGACAGACCGTACAGCGAGATGGAGCGATTGGTGACGAGGCGCGGAAGACCGTTCATGGCTCGTTCGGTCGGCACCGTGATCAGCCGTTCAACCTCCTCGGCGGCATGTCCAGGCCACTGCGAAATGATCTCTACCATGGGGGGCGCCAGGTCCGGATAGGCGTCCACCGGCAGGCGCTGCAACGAGTGCCATCCCACGCCGATGAGCAGCACGGTCATCAGGACAACGAGCAGTCGCTGGCGCAGCGAAGACGCCACGATCCGGTTCATGATCGTGGCAGTGCGCGAAGCAGGTCCCTGCGGAGGCAGATCCGCGCTCATTGGGTTTGCATGAACTGAACAAAGATGGCGCCCTCAGCGATGAGTTGGCTACCGGCCTGAAGACCGGCGGTAATCTCGTAGCGATCCCCATCGCGATAGCCTAGGCTCACGTGGCGCCGCGCAAAGCTGCCGTCGGCCTGCGCGACGTATACGAACGGCAGGTTCTCGTCGTCACGCAGTACCGCGGAGACCGGGATCAGCAGCCCGGTGCTTTCCTGACGCGCGTGGATCAGCGTGCGGACGTACATCTGCTTCTTGAGAAGGCGCCCCGGATTCTCCACCACTACGCGTACGGTCACTGCACGTGTATCGGGGTCCACCAGGTCGGAAATCTTGTCGACCTTGCCGGGGAAATTCTGAGCGCCGATGCCGGTGAGTACCTCGACCGTGTCCGCGACGGCGATGCCGGGCAGGTCCTGCCCGAACAGATGCGCCAGGACCCATACACGCGATAGGTCCGCGACCGTAAAGCAGGCGGTGGTACCGGCTTCCAAGAGTTGCCCCGGCGTGATCAGTTTCTCGACCACCGTGCCTGCAATCGGCGAGCGAATGATGGCTGCCGGGTGCGAGACAGGACGGCCGGCCAGAATGTCCTTGATGGTCTGTGGATTCACCTGAAGCGCGGTTAACGCTTGCAGCGCCGCATCGCGATCAGCCTCCGCGCTCAGCGCATCGGTTTGCGCCTGCGCCTCCTCGCGCTGCGAGACGCCGTTGTGCTGCAGCAGGTCTTTGTCGACGTCTGCGAGCCGGCGGTTGGTCTGCGCTGTTGACAGTGCCTTCTGGTAGGTGCCAATCGCGGTGGCGAAGTCCGGTGAATCCACAACCGCCAGCGGTTCTCCCGCCTTGACATGATCCCCCTGTGCAACCAGCAATCGCGTCACTGGGCCGGAGAATGGCGCCAAGACACTCGTGGCCTGATCGTTGTCGAAGTCCACCACGCCGGTCGCCTCAGTGGTGCGGTGAAACGTGGAGGGGGTGACGGTGTAGATCCGCAGATGCTCGCGCTGCGCAGCGGACAGGGTCACGCCACCCACCGCGGTCGCTGCAGGTGATCCGTGATCGCTCTTGGAGGAGCAGCCGGTGAAGCAGAGGATCACTGCCAGGGAGCTGAGGGTGACGATGTGCGCGCACGCGAACCTGTCTTCTCGCGCCGCCGGCGCGGTTTGGGAAAGCGATCTGTGTTTCATTAGTTTTCTTTGCTTATGTCCGCGCGGTGCCACCAGCCCCCGCCAAGGGCCTGAAAAAGCGCCGCCGTATCGGCGTAACGAGCCGCCTGCGCCTGCACCAGGTTGATGCGCGCCTGCTGGTACGCTTGCTCCGCACTCAGCAGCGATAGATAGCTTGCGTAGCCGCGCTGCCACTGCTGTTGCGCCAAGTCCAGTGTCACCTTGGCTGCATCGGCCGCCGCCGCCGCCGCTCTCAGGCCCTCGGCATCCTGCTCAAGCGCTGCCAGCGTATCGGCCACGTTCTCGAAGGCGCTCAGCACCGTGCTGCGATATTGCTCGGAGGCCTGCAGGTAAGCGGCCTTGGCGGCTCGTTCCTGGTGCAAAAGGGTGCCACCCTCGAAAATAGGCGCGGTGGCTGCCGCACCCACGGCCCAGAATCCGGTGCCGGTCGTGAACAGCTGGCTGATGGCCAGCGCACTGCTACCTGCATTTGCGGTGAGTTCGATATTGGGCAACCGATTGGCAATGGCGACACCAATCTTCGCGCTGGCATCGTGCATGTTCTCTTCGGCCTGGCGCACATCCGGGCGCTGGCCGACAAGTGCGGAGGGCAGGCTGACCGGCAACTCGGCGGGCAATTGCAGGCTTGCAAGCTCGAGCGCTCCGTCGGGCGCCTGACTGGGGAACTTCCCGACCAGCACTGCCAGAAGGTTATGCAGCTGGCCTAGTTGCTTCACAAGTGGCGGTAGCGTCGCGGCGACCTGTGCAAGCTGCGACTCCTGCGCGGCAACGTCAAGGCGACTCGCGTATCCCTTGGAGAGTTGATACTGCAGAATTTTCAGGAAATTCGCATTGGCGTCGATCAGCTCGTGCGTCGCCTCAACCTGCAACTGCAGCGAACCCTCCTGGATCGCCGTGACCACCACGTTCGAAGTCAAAGTGTCGTAGGTCGCGATCATCTGAAAGCGCGCCTCCTGTTGCTGGGCCTTCAGCGACTCCACGGTGCGGCGGTTCAGGCCGAACACATCCGGAACGTACGAAACGCTCACCTCGGGGGTGAAAAGGTTGTACAGGAAGACGTTCGAGTTTGGCGTCGGCGCGATTTCACCGGATTGGCGCTGGCGACTCGCGGAAAAGCCCGCCGCGACGCTGGGGTAGTAGGCGCCACGCTGGGCCAGCACGTTCTCCCTGGCTACCGATAGCGCGGCTTGGGCTGCCTTGAGATCGGGGTTGTTCGCCAATGACTGCTCGATCAGATCGTCGAGGGCTTTGGAGTGAAAGAGGGTCCACCAGTCTCCTACGACATCAGTACCCTGAGCGAAGCGCTGGGCTTCCCCGCCGGGCGCATTCGTACTTGGCAACGTGTCGGGGAGGGGCGCCGACGTATAGCTGCTCACGGGGGGGGGCGCCGGTGGCTTGAAATTCGGGCCCACCGCACAGCCGGCAAGAGCTGCCAGGGCGAGTGAGGTAACCAGAAGCGGCGCGTTTGGCTTATATGTCGGGCTCATGAAATCACGCATGAATTGCAGCGCGGCCAAGTCACCCCAACTGCGGCGCCACGGCAAACGAGCCTCTGAGATGGTGCCGGAGCCGTTCGAGAATGGTGTGCGGTGGCGTGGCGGAACAGGAACTCTGGCCACGAAGAATGCCGCGCCGCGCGATCGTTCATTCAACCATCACAGGCTCGCGATAGCCACGCAGCTCTTAGCCCGCTGTGGGCGGTTCGTTCGGTTCGCGCAGGCACCGCAGATCATGATCTAGTATGCCGGAGGGTGCGGGCCGATGGAAACGAAGAGGCTGCTACCGGCCGCCAGGACCCTGCGCGTCCAAAAGAACACCGCCCCGCAGTGTCCGCGCCGAGGTCATGACCGGCGATCGCGGGCGATACCAGGCGCACGTGGGTGGAAGAATCGGTCAAGCGATAGAGTCGATCTAGCCGCCGCAAACGCCAGCGGCAGGGCGCTCTGTGTCGAGCAACCCGCACAATCAGTTACAAGCAAGTAAAGCGCGAAACTGACAGTCGGACCGAGTGCGCGCGCCTGACCTTGCGTTGCGAAAGTCCGGCATCGATAGCCGCGCCATCGGCTCGACATCGTTCGGCTAGAGATCACGGCTCTCTTTTCGCAACACGAGCAGCTGGATTGCGAGATTTTCGCGAGTCCTCGAGTCGGCTGACTTCGCTTGTCACTGCCTGGCCGCGCAGGGATGCATCTCGTGGGGATGCGCCACGATGGCTTCATGCCGTAGATCAGGAGGAGGGCTGGCGAACCCTTCTCAGTCCCGAGCAGCTTGACGTGCAGACAGAACCCCATCACGCCGGTTCGAATGTCGTCCCGACCCTTTCCCGTGCGACTGGCCGCCGCATCGTTGTTCCGGCCCGAGCCACGATCATACGGACTACGATCTCAGAAGGGCTCGGAGACTTCCTGCCGTACTACCGGACACGAGGGTAGCCCTGCTAATGTCGGCCCCAATGGCCAAGCTCGAGCGCAGTCCACGGCAGCCGGGTTAAGAGCCGTTTCACAGAGGACATAACGCATGGCCAAGAACGATGTTGCCGCGCATGCCGACAGCGGCATGGAGCACTTCGGCTACAAGGAATCCCTGGACCGCAGCATCGGCAAGTTCGGCAGCTTCGCCGCCGGCGTCAGCTACATCTCGATCCTCACCGGCACCTTCCAGCTGTTCTACTTCGGTTTCGGCACGGCGGGTCCCGCGTACCTGTGGTCCTGGCCGCATGGTGCTTCGATCGGCCAGCTGGCCGTGGCGCTGTGCTTCATGGAGCTCGCCGCCAAGTACCCCGTTGCCGGCTCGGTCTACAACTGGTCAAAGCAGCTGGGCAGCCGGATCGTCGGCTGGTCGTCGGGCTGGCTGATGCTGACCGCCTCCATCGTCACGCTGTCCGCCGTGGTGCTCGCGCTGCAACTGAACCTGCCGCGGCTGTGGAGCGGCTTCCAGATCGTCGGCGACGGCAGCGGGCCGTACGACTTCGCCACCAACGCGGTGATCCTGGGTACGGTGCTGATCGTGTTCACCACCGTCATCAACGCGCTCGGCGTACGGCTGATGGCGATGATCAACAGCGCGGGGGTGTTCATCGAGCTGATCGCCGCCTGCCTCATCGCGATCATCCTGGCGCTGCAAGACCACGCGCGGGCCTGCGGTGTTCTTTTCCACCAATGGCTACGGGGCCGGCACCAGCGGGGGCTTCCTCGGGGCGTTCCTGGTGGCGTCGTTGGCATCCGGCTACGTGATGTACGGCTTCGACACCGCAAGTTCACTGGGCGAGGAGACGGTCGAGCCGCGGCGCACGGCCCCCAAGGCCATCCTGCGCGCCATCCTGGCCTCGTTCGTCATCGGCGGCGCCATCCTGGTGTTCGCCGTCATGTCGGCGCCCGAACCTCAAGGACCCGAAGATCGGCCGCAGCAGCGGCGGCCTGCAGTACATCGTCGAGCAGGTCATGTGGGGCCCGCTCGGCAAGATCTTCCTGGTCTGCATCGTGGTCGCGGTGACGGTGTGCTCACTGGCCGTGCATACCGCGGCGATCCGGTTGACCTTCGCGATGGCCCGCGACAACGCGCTGCCGTTCGGGGAGAAGGCTGGCGCGGGTCAATCCGGACACCCAGACGCCCATCGTGCCCGCCATCGTGATCGGGGTGATCGCAGCGCTGATCCTGGTCATCAACATCGGGCAGCCGAAGATCTTCACGGTGCTGACCGTCGATCGCGATCATCATGATCTACCTGGCCTACCTGATGGTCACCGGGCCGATGCTGGTGAAGCGCCTCAAGGGCCAGTGGCCGCCGCCGGATCTGGCGTGCGGGCGGCTACTTCACGATGGGGCGCTGGGGTCTGCCGGTCAATATCGTCGCGGTCGTGTGGGGCGCGGCGATGGCGATCAACCTGGCGTGGCCACGCGAGGCGGTGTACGGCGCACCCTGGTACAACACCTGGGGCGCGTTCGTCTACATCGCGCGTGATCCTGGGCGCGGGTCTGCTGTGGTATGGCATCAAGGGCCGCCACCATATCGGCACCCTGGCCTCGCATGCCGTGAGTACCCGCGACTGAGCAGACCGGTGCAGGGGCTCGTGCGGCGGCTCGCGCTGGGGTTTGCCCTGCTCGGGCTGCTGTGCACCTGCGCCACCGCTGGTGCGCGGCCGTCCCCCGGCGCACCGATCGTCGGCAAGGCGCACTACGTCATGCGCGACGGGCTGCGCATCTACCTGTGGGAGAAGCGCGCAGCCGGCCGCGCGCCTGGGTCCGCGGACAGCGGCAAGGTGATAGTGCTGGTGCACGGTGGCACCTGGTCGGGCCGTCCGGATTTCGACCTGCAGATACGTGACTACTCGCTGATGGACTTCCTGGCGAGCCACGGCTTTGATGTCTGGGCGATCGACATCCACGGCTATGGGCACTCCGACAAGACCGACGCTGACTGGTCGGGCGTGCGCTCCGCGGCCGCCGACATTGATGCCGCGGTCGAGTACATCGTGAGGCTGCGCGGCGTGAGCCAGGTCGACCTGCTGGGCTGGTCTGCGGGCACCCAGAGGGCGGGGCTGTATGCCATGCAGCATCCGGGCCGGGTGGGGAAGCTGATCCTGTACGCACCCTTCTGGAAGGCAACCGCGCAGTTCCGCGAGCGCACCCGCCAGCGGATCGACAACGGCGGCGTGCCGCTCACCCAGTACCGCATCAACACCGAGGCCGCCGCGCGCAGTGATTTCGTCGAGGGCGAACTGGCCCGGCAGCCGCAGTTCGAGGAGGACGTGGTGGCCCTGTACGCGCGCGAAGCCCTGGCGACCGATCCGAAGTCCCCCAATGCCTTCGTCGAATATCCACAGGCCCCGTTCCTCGATCCGCAGCAGATCACCGTGCCCACCATGGTGATCTTCGGTGAATACGACTACGTGGCGAAGGAGGAGGACCTGCTGCCGTTCTTCGCGCGGCTGAACACCCATGACAAGCGCTACGTACTGCTGCCGCATGCCGGGCATGCGCTGATGCTGGAGAAGGATCACCGGCGTTTCCAGAGCGAGGTCCTGGGCTTCCTCGAGCGCCCGTAGCCGGGGCGTGAAGCAACTCAGGTAGCGACGGGTGTGACCGGCACGCGCTCGATGGCAGCCTCAGTGGTCTCATCGCCGATTGTCAGATAGAGGTGCTCGGCGGCCACGGTCACGGCCAGCTTCATGCGCCGGGTGAGCGTCGCCGCGCGCGCCGAGAGCCAGTCACTGTCCAGTGCATACAGCTCCAGGTGCTCGCTGCGGTGGATGCGTTCGCCGGCATAGCGGGCCGCCAGCTGCGCGGCGTTGCGATGCGCGTAGACCGCAACGCGCGGGGCTGCCTTGCTGGCGCGGTGCAATCGTGCCGCATCCGGGGCGCCCACCTCGATCCAGGCCTTGAGCGCGCCGGTGAGGTCGCGTACGGCGATCGCCGGTTCGTCAGGATCGGACAGTCCCCGGGAGAACGCGATGCCCTCGGTGTATTCAAGGCAATAGGCGAGGACCCGGGTCAGCAGGTATTCACCGCTCTCGGACGGGTGCCGCGCCACGCGCAGTTCCAGCGTCTCGTAGACGCTGCGGTCCGAGTTGGCCAGCTCGATCTCGAACACGTACATGGTGGCGCTCAGCGCCATGGGTCACCGCGGGATGCCCGCGCGGCAGGCCCGCGCACGGCCGGCGCTCCGGCAAGCTCTCGGGGTGGGGCCTGCACTCAGCCCTTGGGCAGGACGATGGGGCGTTCGCGCAGCAACAGCACCCAGTCGCCGCTCTCCATGAGTGCCTCGCGCCCCAGCTCGCGGATCAGTGAGCGCTCGCTGTGCTGGCGATGGGGCGCGTTGGGGACTGTCTCCAGGTGCGTGATCACCTTCTCAGCACGCCCGAATACGGTGGCGAACCGCGCGTACTGGTGTGCCTGCGAGCGCAGTCCGAAGCGCTCGCCGTAGGTCTCCCACAGCGCCGCGGCGATCGGCGCAAAGCCCATGACCAGCACGATCCAGTGGTGCCAGACACCCATGCTCTCCAGACGCTGCCAGAAGATCACGAGGCTTGCCGTGGCAAGCAAACCGGTTGCCAGCGAGATTGCCGACAACATCTCCACGTGGTGGATGCGCGTCATCTGCAGCTTGGCGCGGCTGCGGAAGTAGTCCGCCTGGCCGCGCACCCAGTGGGCGAGCACCAGGTCCGCCCGCGGATCCTCAGGTGGCGGCAGGACATTGCTGCCGCGCAGTGCCTCGCGGATCCAGCGCAGCTCGTCCAGCTGCTTGCGCAGGTAGCTGGCCGAGACACTGTCGGGAAGTCCCGCCAGGCGCCAGTAGAACTGTACGCGCAGGCCCTCGGCGAGCGCGCGGTAGTCCAGGTAGCGCCCCTGCGTGTCCTGGCGCTTCTGCCACAGGTACAGCAGCACGATGGCGCTGAAGATCCCCAGGTACAGCTCGGGCATCTCGCGTATCGGCCAGATCTCCGAGTAGACCTCGAAGGTCAGGGCGAGGCCGACGGCAAGGCTGATCACCGTGCGCAGTATGGTGTGCGTTACCTTCTGGTAGCGGCGCGCCAGAACGTCGGCGCAGGCAAAGGTCGCCGCGAGCGCACGGTCCGCGGCCGGGCGGCTGGCAAGGCTGGGGATGAGGGACTCGGCGGACGCGGCCACCAGCGCGGAATCCAGCAGCTTGACGGCCTCGGAGTTGAACCGGTCGATGCGCAGGCACACCGTGCGCAGCAGCTCGGCGTTCGCCTCCTGCGGGTAAACCCACTTGCCCGGTGCCTCGGGCGTGCCGGTGCTGCCGGTGCGCCGGGCATGCACCCAGTACACCGGCCCGTCGTAGTCGACGTCCAGGCCGCGGGTGGCCGGGTGCGCCCGGCCCTCGAGCTTGAAGCGCACCACCTCGGCGGTGCCGGCAAAGGACTCGTTGCGGATGCCGTCCCACAGCGCCAGCAGTATGTGGCAGCGCCCCGAGACGTACAGGCCGACCTCGCGGTAGCACAGCTCGCGCAGGTCCGCAGGGGTGGTATCCAGCGGCACGTTCGGCTTGAGCACGAAGACGTTGGCGGCGGAAACCCGTCCCAGCAGGGCGTGGAATTCATCGACGCTGCCGGGGAAGTCACGCTCGTACTCGGCCGCCTCCATCGGCAGGCACACCAGTAGTTCGCAGCCATGCTCCAGTCCCACCTCGGCGGCCAGCCGGTCCGCGCCCTCCGCCAGCGCCGACACCATGCGCAGGGGCGTCGCGGGGTAGTGGGTGCGCAGGTAGTCCAGCAGCTCGGCGATGCGCGTGCGATAGAGCGGGTAGTCCTTGGGGTCGAGGTTGCGGTGACCGGTCACGCCAATGACCAGTGGCACGAGCCCCAGGGACTCAACGCTCGTGGCGGGCGCTATTTCAGGGCTCAAGGATGCTGGCGCCCCAGCGCGTGGCAGACATCCAGGAACTGCCTGCGCGCCGGTGTCGAATCGATCTCGTCCGCGAGCTTGGTGATCAGTTGCTCCCAGCCTGAGGATTTCATCGCCGTGTGCCGCACCAGGTGCTGGGCCAGCGGGCCGATGTGCTGTGCCAGCTGCCTTTCCACCGACTGCAGCAGTTCGGGACGGAACGCATGGGGCACGGTGGCGAGGGTTGCCGTGGTCGCAGCGCTCGGCGCCGGCGCGGGCACGGCCGCGCCCTCCAGCGGGATGCCCAGCAGAGCTGCCACGTGCGCGCACACCTTGTGATAGTGCGGCTCGAGCGGCGGCGGGAAGGCATCCAGCCAGTGCTGCGAACTCAGGAAGTACTCCAGGCTCTTGGACGGGTTGATGTCCTCGATGCGAAAGGGCAGCACCGGCAGCTCCTTGTGCACGGCGCGCTCGACCTCGCGGCGCACCTGCGGGGAGGAGTTGCTGTGCGCGGACAGCACCAGCACCATCAGCCGCGCCCCGGAGATCGCCTCGATGATCTCCTCGGCCCAGTCAGCCGCCGGTGATATGTCGCGCGGCGCGATCCATACGCTCACGCCGCGTGCCTCCAGCCGTGACACCAGCTCGAACGCGCAATCGCGGTCCGGCAGTGAGTAGCTGACGAATACGCTGCGCGCCATCAGCTCTCCAGCATCTTCAGCGCCTTGTCGAGGCTGGTGCGCATGCGGTTGAAGGAACGCCCGAGGTTGGTCAGTTCGGTGCTGCCGTGGTCGGGGAACTCCCCGGCCGCCATGTTGCCGAGGCTGACCTCGTCGGCCATGCGCGCCATGCGCCGCACGGGTTGCACGATCAGGTAGTAGAGCACGAGGTTGATGATCAGCAGCGTCACCACGAGGATCGCGGCAATCGAACCCATGACACTGCGGAAGATGCGGTTCGCATTCGCGGTCGCCGTGGCCAGCGGCACCGAGACCACCTGGGCGCCGATGATCTCGTGCGGCTGCCAGCCGAAGCCGTTGTTGCTGCCGTAACGCTGGATCAGGGTGACCGGGGCGGCCGCCGGCACGCTGTGGCACACCAGGCACTGGGGCTCCGCGTGGATGGGGCGTGCAAGGTACAGCGACCGCCCGGTGGGCGTATCGCGCTCACCGACGATCTCGGCGTGGTGCTCGTCGTTGCGGAACTGGTGTATCAGGTCTGACTCCCAGTCCATGGCGCGGTCCTGCAGGTTGGTCGGGTTGAGCGTCGCCTCCTTGTAGGCATACTCCGGGTGCTTCTCGTGCAGGTGCAGGAAGTTCTGGGTGGCAGCGTACGAGGGCACGCTCTGCGGCAGGAACACCTTCTGCATCTGGTCGTTCAACAGCGGCACGATCTCGACCGAGGTGTAGGCGCGCATGGACAGCGCGCTGTCCATCATCAGCCCGGCCTCGCGCAGCGTTTCCTGCTTGGCGTTCTCCTGGAGCATGGCCGAACACGCCAGGCCCACGGCCACCGCGGCGAGCGTGAAGGCCACGGCCAGTACCAGGTTGATTCGGACCAGTAGATTCATAGAGTTAGTGTTCGCAGGAACGTCCGACTGCCCGCCGCCGCAGTGTGCCAGAGATTCCGCGCGAGCCGCAAACCGTTCCCCACCAACAGCGAGCTGCCCCGGCGGGCCCTCAGGCAGGCTGCGGCGTGACCGGTTGCCTCACAGCGGCCCGAACACCTTCTTGATGATGGCACTCGCCTGGCCCATCGGGTCCTTGCGGATCTCGTGCTCCTCCTCGGCGATGCGGCTGAAGAGCCCATCCAGCGCCTTGGCGGTGACGTAGTCGTTCAGGCTTGCATCCTTCGCCGGGATGAGGCCGAGCTGCGAGGCCTTGCCGGCGTACTCGTCGTACTGGGCTGCCAGCCCGAGTTTGGCGGTCTCGGTGGCCACGATCGGCTTGAATTTCGCCGTGAGGTCCGCGCTGGTTGCCTTGCGGAAATAGGCCGTGCCGGCACCGTCGCCACCGGCGAGGATGTCCTTGGCGTCCGAGATCGTCATGTGCTGCAGCGCGTGCTGGAAGACAGGTTTCGCCTGCGCCACCGCCAACTCGGCCGCGTGGTTCATGGTGTCCTTCAGCTGGTCCGCCTGGGATCCCATGCCGAGCATGCGCAGTGTTTTCTCACCCTTGTCCAGCGGCGGGGGCAGGGGGATGGCGACCCGGGGATCCTTCAGGAAGCCACCCGGGGCCCCCAGCTGCGCGACTGCCACGTCGATCCCCTGCGACAGTGCCGCGTGCAGGCCGGCGGCGGCGTCCTTGGAACTCAGCGCGGCCAGCGCGGCGTTGTCAGCCGCAGCGGCGCCGCACGCCAGGGCAAGCAGCAGCGCACCAGTCTGCAGCGCAATGCGCACAAGCGTTCGCGTCATGGGGGCCTCGGCAGTGCGGTCGGGTGAGAGGCCGAGTGTAGACTGCCGCGACGGCAAAGCCCATTTCCACAGGGGCGACGAGTGCGCAGGATGAGCGAGGACCCCCGCAGCTTCGACCAGATCATCGCGCGCGAGCGCGGACTCAGGCACGGCTTAAGTGGCGGGCGCATGGCGATGATCGCCATAGGCGGTGCCATCGGCACCGGACTGTTCCTCGGCAGCGGGTTTGCGATCGGGCTGGCAGGTCCTGCCGTGCTCGTCAGCTATGCCATCGGGGCGCTGGTCTCGCTCTTGCTGGTGGGGTGCCTTGCGGAGATGACAGTAGCGCACCCGACCACCGGCTCCTTCGGTACGTACGCTGAGTTTTACCTGGGCCCGCTGGCAGGGTTCCTGGTGCGTTATGCCTACTGGATCTGTGTGGTGCTCGCTGTCGGCACCGAGGTCACGGCGATCGGCCAGTACATGCACTTCTGGCTCCCGGGGCTGCCGTCGTGGATCGCGATCCTGGGCTTCTCGGCGCTGCTGATCGCCGTGAACGCGCGCAGCGTGGCGGTGTTTGGCGCAGTCGAGTACGGCCTGTCGGCAATCAAGATTGCCGCGATCATCGTCTTCGTGCTGCTCGCCGGCTACGTGATCATGCGCGCGCCGCCGGCAGTCGCGGGCAGCGCGACGCCGGGTTTCCATAACTACGTCGACCACGGCGGGTTCTTCCCGCACGGGGCCTGGGGCGCCTGGACCGCCGTGATCGTCGCCATCTTCAGCTACCTCAGTATCGAGATGATTGCCGTGGCGGCGGGGGAGGCCCAGGACCCACAGCGAGCGGTGACGCGCGCATTCGGTTCCACCGTGGTACGGCTGATTCTTTTTTACCTCGTGACGCTCGCGCTGGTGCTGGCGGTGGTCCCGTGGACGGCAGCCGGTACCGATGAAAGCCCCTTCGTGAAGGTGCTGCGTACCCTCGAGGTCCCGTGGGCGGCCGGAGTCTTCAACGGCGTGATCCTGGTCGCGGCACTGTCGGCGATGAACAGCCAGCTCTACATCACCAGCCGCATGATGTTCAGCCTGTCGCGCGCCGGCGATGCGCCGCGCGCCCTCGGGCAGCTCAGTGCCAGCGGCGTGCCGGTGCGCGCACTGCTGGCGTCCAGCAGCGGCATCGGCGTGGCTGCGGCGCTGAGTGTGCTGGCGCCGGCTTCCGCGTTCGCGCTGATGGTGGCGGTTTCGGTGTTCGGCGCCATGTTCACCTGGATGATGATCTTCGTGACGCACTACCGCTTCCGCCGCGCTCGGCGCGCGCAGCCGGCCGGCGGCCTGCGCATGGCCGGCTTCCCGTTCACGACGCTGCTGGGGGCTGCGCTCATGGCCGCGCTCCTGCTGACCACGGCCTTCACCGCCGCATTTCGCATGACGCTGGTGTTCGGGCTGCCGTTCCTGGCCGTGCTGGCGCTCACGTACCGCTACCGCCGCCTATCCAGTGTCCGCACTGCTGCTGCACTGGATGCGCGCGCAGTCGGGATGAATCCGCCGCCGCCGCGCGTGTAAGCTCGCCCGACCACCCCTGCACGAGGTCTTGAGTCATGGCAGTCAAAGCAATTCCGGACGGCTACCAAAGCGTGACGCCGTACCTGATCATCGACGGCGCGGCGGCGGCAATCAATTTCTACCGGCGTGCCTTCGGTGCGACTGAGGTGTTGCGCATGCCCAATGACAAGGGCCAGCTGATGCACGCAGAGATCCGCATCGGGGATTCCATGGTGATGATGGCCGACGAGCACCACGAAACGGGCAACAGCGGACCGGCGACGCTTGGCGGCACGACGGTGAGCCTGGTGCTGTACGTGCCGGACGTCGATGCGGTGTTCAACCGCGCCATCGAGGCCGGCGCCAAGAGCCTGCGCCCGGTTGCCGACCAGTTCTATGGCGACCGCATGGGCACTTTGCAGGATCCCTTCGGTCACGTCTGGACGATAGGTACGCACATCGAGGATCCCTCGCCGGAGGAGATGAAGCGACGCATGGCTGCAGCGCATGCCTGAGCCGTCATCGGCTGTTGCACCGCTGGCCTGGCGGCGCGTGACGGGAGAACGTGGGCGCAGGCGTTGCCATGGCGGCGCCCGCACCGCATGATCGCCCAAAGCCCGTCAACGGGATGCTAAGGGGAATGGGCCGCCGGACCTGTCGCAGGTGGCGCGCTGATCATGGTCTTCAACTCGCTCACCTTCCTGGTGTTCTTCGCCTGCGTGCTGGGCATACATTCGCTGCCCCTGCCGTGGAAGACGCGCAAGATCAACCTGCTGCTGGCCAGCTACCTGTTCTACTCCGCGTGGAACCCGCCGTTCGTGATCCTGCTGTGGGTCTCGACCGTGGTCGACTGGTATGCCGCGCAGGGACTGGTCAAGTCGCAGCGCCAGAGCGCGCGGCACGCCTGGATGCTGCTGTCGGTGGTCGCGAACCTGGGCATGCTGGTGTACTTCAAGTACGGCCAGTTCCTGCTGGACAGCTTCAGCTCGCTGGTGGCGAGTGTTGGGATCGCCTACCACCCGGCGCATTACGACATCGTGCTGCCGGTGGGCATTTCGTTCTACACCTTCGCCACCATGTCCTACACCCTGGACGTCTACCTGCGACGCGCCGCACCGGCCAAGAGCTTCCTCGACTACGCGCTGTTCGTGACCTTCTTCCCGCACCTGGTGGCAGGACCGATCATGCGCCCGACCGAGCTCGTGCCGCAGTTCGCCGCGCCCAGGCGCGCCAGCGCGCAGCAGCTGCGCTTCGGGCTGGCTTTGATGACGCTCGGCCTCTTCAACAAGGTGGTGCTCGCGGACAGCTTCCTGTCGAAGGCGGCCGAGCGCGTATTTGACACGCCCCAGCCACCCGGGGCGCTGGATGCGTGGATGGGCACGCTCGCCTTCAGCGGGCAGATCTTCTGCGACTTCGCCGGTTACTCCACCACCGCCATCGGCGCGGCGCTGTGCCTGGGCTTTGCGATGCCCGACAACTTCCGCTTCCCGTACGCGGCCGTGGGTTTCTCGGACTTCTGGCGGCGCTGGCACATCACGCTGTCGTCCTGGTTGCGTGACTACCTGTACATCCCGTTAGGGGGCAACCGCCACGGCCCGCGGCGCACCTATGCGGCGCTCATGACGACGATGCTGCTGGGCGGCCTGTGGCACGGGGCCAACTGGACCTTCGTGGCCTGGGGCGGCCTGCACGGAATCTACCTGTCGGTGGAGCGCGTGCTGCGCGCGCGCTTTGCGCACTACCGGCCCGGGCCGCTGGCCTTCGTGGCCCTGGGTTTCCTCACCTACGTGCTGGTGAACGTGACCTGGGTATTCTTCCGCGCCAAGAGCTTCGGCAAGGCGTGGAGCGTGCTGCGCGGGATGGCCGGCGCGAATCCGGGCGCCGAGCCGATCCTGTCGACCTTCAACCTGGCAATCGTCGCGCTGATCGTCGCAGGCATCCTCGCTACGCACTGGTACATGCGCTCGCGCACCCTGGAGTCCGCTGTGGCCCGCGTGCCGCCTGTGCTCATCGCGCTGCTGTGGGCCGTGATGCTGTCGGCCATCGTGGCCGCCCAGGGAGATGGCAATGCCTTCATCTACTTCCAGTTCTGACATGCACGCTGACGCCTACGCCCGGCAGACCGCGTCCGACCGCCCCGGCGTTGCCCAGCCGGTACCGCAGCGCCCGGTGCCGCAGCAGCGCTGGGGCGCGATTCTCCTCGGGGCCGTCGCGTTGGCTGCGATCCTGATCGGCAGCTGGGAGGCGTACTGGCGCGCCGACGGGGCGACACCGAGCATCCGCAACAGCTTCGCGCTGTGGGCGATCCAGCGCCGCCGCATCGATGCGGGGGAGGGCAACGCGACCGTGCTGCTGGGCTCCTCGCGCGTGCACTTCGACGTGCAGCTGCCGGTGTGGGAGCGCCTGGCCGGCAAGGCGCCGATCCAGCTGTCATACGGGGGCACCTCCCCGCTGACTGCCATCGAGGATCTGGCGGCCGACCCCAAGTTCACCGGCCGCCTGCTGATCGGCGTCGCACCGGACCTGTTCTTCACCGGTGGCGGATTCGGCGACCGGGCGGCCGCCTACACCCATAAAGAATCCCCGGCGCAGCGGGTCAGCCAGTGGCTCTCGATGAACTTCGTGGAACCCTACTTCGCCTTCGATGACCCGGATTTCGCCCTGGCCACTGTCCTCAAGCGCCAGGACTGGCCGCCGCGGCCGGGCAAGCACTGGTTCTCGAACGTGCGCCGGCTGGTGATCAACGAGCCCACGCGCAACGCCTACCTGTGGTCCAAGGTGGCTGATGACCCGGCGTACCGGGAGATTGCCCGCAACTTCTGGCGGGAGGGCTTCGTCACTCACCCGGGCGACCCGACCCCCCAGGAGCAGCGCAAGACGGCCACCGAGCAGATCGAGCGCATGGTGAAGGCCATGGCGCTGCTGCGGGCCCACCGGGTGCAGGTACTGTTCGCAAGGCTGCCCTCGGACGGTGAGTACCTTGCCTACGAGGACCGCGAGTTTCCGCGCGGCCGGACCTGGGATGCGCTGCTGAGCGCCACCCACGCCCCGGGCATCCACTTCCAGGACTACCCGCAGATGCAGGGCTTCTACCTGCCGGAATGGTCACACATGACGCGCGCGGAGGCCGAGCGCTTCACGGCGGTGTTCTACCGGATCGTCGAGGAGAACTTCTGGCACGCCGACGGTTCGGTCGCACCGTCACCTGTGGCAACTGCCGCCAGCCACTGAGGCTCGTATGCCTGTCACGAGGGATTCTTCGCCCAGCCGCGCGGCTTGCGGTTGAATCCCAGCTGCACATCGACGCTTTTCTTGCCGCAACGGCAGCGGAACCTGTCCACTACGTTTGCGATCGGCTCGTCCCACCCGGCCGGGCAGTGCCTGGCAAGGAACGCGGGACTCACCTCGCGCGAGTGCCCGCATGCCTTGCAGGTGACCACGATCACGTAGTCACCGAAGTGATCGCGCAGGCGCTGGATGGAGTTCCACGGGAGCATGAAGCTCAAGTGTGTGGGCGCGGATTTCCCGGCGTCCACACAGTGCTAGAGTGGCGCCGATACTGTTCGGCAGGCTAAGTCCATGTGTGGCAAGTACATCCTCGCGCAGGCTGCCAAGGCGGAACTTGCGATGGGCATCCGGCGCGGTCGCTGGGAGTACCCGGTCAGCTACCGCGTGCTTCCCAGCCAGCAGGTACCGGTCGTGACAGTGGAGTCCGGGGAGCGGGAGGCTGCGATGATGCGCTGGGGCCTGATCCCGCACTGGGCGGCCGGCGTGCCGCTGAAGGCCTCGACGATCAACGCCACGCTCGAGCGCATCGAGACCGCGCCGAGCTACCGCGACCCTTGGCGGCGCGGCCAGCGCTGCATCTTCGTGATGGGCGGCTTCTACGAGCCGCACGTCAATGCGGACGGTTCACGCCAGCCTTACTTCCTGCACCTCACCGACAGGGAAGTCTTCGGCGTGGCCGGACTTTGGGAGCGCTCGCGCCGCGCGGATGGCAGCCACGTGTTCTCCGCGACGCTCATCACGCTGCCGGCCAACCGTCTGCTGGCCGAGGTCCACAACGACAAGCAGCGCATGCCGGCGGTGCTCGCCGAGGCTGACCACGAGGCCTGGCTTGGCGCGGACCCGCAGCAGGCGCGTGCGACGCTGCGGCCCTACCCGGACGAGTTGATGCGGGCGCACGCTGTCAGCCGGCGTGTCAACAGCCCCAAGCTCCCGGACGACGAGAGCCTGATCGCGCCGGTCTAGCAGGAACGGCTTCGGGATTTGCCGCACAGCTGCCCTGCGGGGCGCTGCTGTGGCAGCGGCGACGCCCCAGGCGCAAGGTCGGGCTCATCTGTCCCAAGGTACGGATGGTGAGCGGCCGGGCAATGCTCTAGGATGTATTTTTAGAACAAGAGCGGACACGGGATCATGGGCCGTTACCGACGTTATCTCATCGCACTTGCCGTCATCGTGGTGCTCATCGGAGCCTACGCGGCGGCCGGGTTCTGGGCCGTGCCCCACTTTGCGCGTAACAACCTCGTAAGCTTCGTCAAGAGCCACTGGGGACGCGACGTGGCGGTGGGCGAGATCCGCTTCAACCCCTTCACGCTGAAGCTGGACGTCAGCCAGTTCTCCCTGCCCGATGCCGACGGCAAGCCGCTGATCTCGTTCGAGCACCTGAAGGTCGCGCTGCAGTGGCGCAGCCTCTGGCGCCTGGGGCCGAGCTTCGGGGAGATCCTGCTGCAGAAGCCGTACGTGCGCACGGTCATCCGGCGCGACGGTGCGCTGAACCTGGCGGACCTGGGCAAGGGCTTCCCGCAGGAGGCGCCGAAGCCCAAGGACCCGAACGCCAAGCCGCTGCGCCTGTACATCGGCCGCCTGGCGGTGATCGATGGTGCGACTGACTTCGATGACAACACGCGCCCGACACCGTTCCACGCCCAGCTGACCCCGATCGACTTTGAGCTGCGCAACTTCAGCACCGTCGGCGGCCAGGGCAACGCCTACGAGCTGGACGCCGCCTCGCCCCAGGGGGCGCACCTGAAGTGGAACGGCACGCTCAACCTGACACCACTGTCCTCGCGCGGGTCATTCGTGCTCGACCAGGTCAAGGCGCAGGCACTGTGGACCTACGTGCGCGACTCGGTGCCCTTCGAGGTCACCTCGGGGGACATCGCGGTCAAGGGTACGTACGAGCTCAGCACCGATGCGGGCCCGCTGTCGATCAAGGTCGACGTGGCTGACACCACCATGACGCAGTTCGGGCTGCGCCCGAAGGGCGCGCCGCAGGACTATGTTGAGCTGGCGAAGCTGCAAGTCGCAGGTACGCACGTCGACATCGACCACCACAGCGTGGCCATCGACAAGGTGACGCTCTCCGGCGGCGACATCAAGGCCTGGATGGACGAGCAGGGCAAGCTGAACCTGCTGGAGCTCGCGCCTGCCGCCGGCGGCGCGCCAGCCCCAGCACCCGCGGCACCGGCGCGGCAGGAGACTGCCGCTGCAACTTCGCCTGCCGCCGCGCAGCCCGATGGCGAGATTGCCGTCGTGCCGGCCACCGCCCCACACGCCAAGACCGCCGGCGGCAACGCCGCGCCGTGGGTCGTGCAGGCCCCGGACATCGCCCTCGAGGGCTTCAAGATCGAAGGCGAGGACCGTGAGGTCAAGCCTGCGTATGTCGCCAAGTTCGATCCGCTGAACATCCATGTCGCAGGCTTCAGCACCGCACCGCACACCGTGCTCGATGTCTCGCTGGACACCACCCTCAACGGCAGCGGCAAGCTGAACGCGAAGGCCAAGGTCACCCCCGACAGTGGTGACCTCACCGCGCACCTGGACGCGCAGTCACTGCACCTGCCCAACCTGCAGCCGTACCTGAACCACTACACCTCGATGTCGCTGCTCAAGGGCGAGCTCGCCGCGCAGCTGGACATTACGCACCGGGCCGACGGCTACCTGGCGGTCAAGGGCAACACCACGGTGTCGGGACTTAAGACCATCGATACGGTGCAGAAGCGCGACTTCATCAGCTGGAAGGACCTCAAGATCAGCGACATCGACTACCGGTCGACGCCACAGACGCTGAAGATCGCCAACGTCACCGCGGTGGATGCCTACGCGCGTCTCATCGTCTTCCCCGACCGGGTGATGAACATCACCGACGTGCTGACCCCGGCGGGCACGACCGCGAAGCATGACGCGCCGCCCCCGCCGGGGAAGGCGGGCACGGCCGCCGCGACGGCGGCCGCCGACAATCCCGCACCAGCCCCCGCGCCGAAGAAGAAGAAGGGCAAGCAGCCGCAGGCCCAGGCCGCAGCGGTGCCGGCGAAGCCGGCGACGCCCTTCCCGGTGTCGGTCGCCACCATCCGCCTGGTGAACACGACCCTCGACTACACCGATCTTTGGATCAAGCCGAACTTCAGCGTCGGCATCAAGCCACTGAACGGCACGATCACCAATCTGTCCTCGGACCCCAAGTCGCGCGCCAAGATCCGCCTCGACGGGCAGGTGGAGCGCTATTCCCCGGCGCACATCTCCGGGGAGGCGAACCTGCTGTCGGCGGACCTGTATACCAACATCACGATGTCCTTCAAGGACATCGACCTGACCATCGCCAACCCCTATTCCGGGCGCTTCATCGGCTACCGGATCGACAAGGGCAAGCTGTCCTTCGACGTGACCTATGTCGTGCAGAACCGCCAGCTGGATGCCAAGCAGCACGTGGTGGTCGACCAGCTCGAGCTCGGCGACAAGGTCGACAGTCCCGATGCGCTGCACCTGCCGATGAAGCTCGCGGTCTCGCTGTTGAAGGACAAGGACGGGGTGATCGACCTCGACCTGCCGATGACCGGCTCGCTCGATGACCCGAAGTTCCGCCTCGGCCCGATCATCTGGAAGGTCATCGTCAACCTGATCGTCAAGGCGGCGACCGCACCGTTCGCGCTGCTCGGCCACCTGTTCGGCGGCGGCGAGCACGTCAACGTCATCGAGTTCCCCGCCGGCAGCAGCGTGCTGGACAAACCGGCCCAGGACCAGCTGGCGAACATCGCCAAGGGGCTCAAGGAGCGCCCGGGACTGAAGCTCGACGTGCCGATCGTCTACTCGGCAACACTCGACCGCCCGCAGCTGGCTGCAGTGCAGCTGAACCAGGAGCTGGCCGCGCGCGTGGCCACCACGCGCGATGGCAAGAAGCACCCGGATACGGCGACGCAGGCGGTGCTGGCCGATCCGGACAAGCACTTCCACCTGCTCGTCGAGCAGTACAGGCAAAGCCTGGGCAAGGACACGCCACTGCCCGAATCGGCCACCGCGGTGCTGGCGGCCAAGCGCAAGGAGACCCCGGCCTACGATCCTGCGATCGCCGACCTCAACACCGCGCTCATCAACAAGGTCGACGTGTCCGAGGATGCGCTCATCACCCTGGGCAAGGAACGCGCCAAGGTGATCCAGGACGCGCTGCTGTCGGACGGACAGATCGACCCGGGCCGCGTGTTCATCGTCGTCGGCCAGCCCAAGGCTGACAGCGGCGACAAGGTGAAGGTCGAGATGGCCCTCAAGTGAGGGCCATCGTTACTGCCTAGACGCCCCAGCCGGGCATTACGTAGGCGTAGAACAGCACGATCACCCCGACGATGCCGGCGAGGAAGATGCTGTGCTTCAGCGTGAAGCGGAACAGCTTCGCCTCCTCGGAGGCCGGCATGCCGGTGGCCGCGGCGGCCACCGAGATGCTCTGCAGGCTGATCATCTTGCCCATGACCCCGCCGCTGGAGTTGGACGCGGCCATCAGCGCCGGGGACAGGTTGAGGTTGTTGGCCGTCACTACCTGCAGGTTGCCGAACAGCGCGTTGGTGGAGGTGTCGCTGCCGGTGAGGAAGGTGCCGAGCCAGCCCAGATAGGCGCTGAAGAACGGGAAGGCGATGCCGGTGGTGGCGAACGCGAGTCCCAGCGTCGCGGTCGCCCCGGAGTAGTTCATGAGGTAGGCCAGCGCGAGCACCGCGGCGATGGTGAGCATCGACATCGACAGGTCGCGCGCCGTACGCCCGACGGTCGCGACCAGCTTGCCTGCCGGCACGCGCAGCACGATAGCCGCACAGATCATCGCGAAGAACACGGCCGTGCCTGAGGCCGACAGCAGGTTCAGGTTGAACTTCGCAGGATAGGGCCCGGCCTTGGCAACCGCCGGCGGCAGGCGCTGGATCTGACCATCCAGCCCGTGCCACAGGAACGAGACGCTGGCCTTGTCCAGCAGCGCCTTGAACGGTGCGTAGCCCCACAGCAGCACGAAGATGACCAGCAGGATGTACGGCGACCAGGCCCGCAGGATGGTGCCGGCCGGGATCCCGGTTTCCTGCAAGGCGGCGTCCGCGGCGCGCTGGTCCGCCGGGCGCCACAGGCGCAGCAGCACCAGCAGGCCGACGATCGCGGCGATCGAGGCGAGGATGTCGGTGAGGTAAGGGCCGATGAAGTTCGAGACGAAGAACTGCGTCGCCGCGAAGCACACCCCGGCCACCAGCGCGGCCGGCCACACCGCCTTCAGCGCCTTGCGGCCACCGAGCACCAGCATCAGGTAGGCCGGCAGGAACAGCGCGATCGGTGCACAGATGCGCCCGACCCCGGAGGTCAGCACCCCCAGCGGCAGGTTGGTCACCCCTGCAAGCGTGATGATCGGCGTCGCGATCGCCCCAAAGGCTACCGGTGCGGTGTTGGCGATCAGGCAGATGGCCGCAGCGTAGAACGGCGAGAACCCCAGCCCCGCCAGCATGGCACTGGCCACCGCTACCGGGGTACCGAAGCCCGAGGCTCCCTCGATGAAGGCGCCGAAGGCGAAGGCGATCAGCAGCGCCTGCAGGCGCCGGTCCTGGGTCAGTCCGCCGATGGACTTGCGGATGATGTCGAACTGCCCGGTGTCAACGGTGAGCCGGTACAGGGCGATGGCCCAGAACACCACCCACGCGATCGGGAAGAGCCCGAAGGCGGCGCCGTAGATGGTGGAGCTCAGTACCAGGCGCCAGGGCATCTCGTAGACGAAGGCGGCGACGATGATCGCGGTCGCGACCCCTGCCAGGGCGGCCTTCCAGGCCGCGGTGCGCAGCACCCCGAGCATGACCAACATGACGAAGATCGGCAGCGCCGCGCAGACCGCCGAAAGCGCCAGGCTTCCGGAAACCGGTGCGTAGACCTGGTTCCACATAGCGTCGCCTCCCCCTCAGTTGTGCCGATCTTGCTCCAGGCGTGGCAGTTGGTCCATCGCAGGCTTGGGCCGGCGCTGCGAATCAAACAGTCCCCAGTACGCTTCCGCTGGATGCGGACCGGGAACGCCGGTGGCGTCCTGCGCCCGCCACGGCGCATCGAAGGCGGCGAAATACGCAAAGGCGTGCTGCCGCTGCGGCGGTAGCAGCTGTCGCAGCTGGGCGTAGAAGCCGGCCTGGCGGGCGCTGCTGAACCCTTGCTCGGCCGGGGCGGTCGGCACGCCGGTCTCCTTCACCAGGATCGGGCCGCAGTAGCGCGCCGCCAGCTGGCCGGTCACGTTGACCACGAACTGCGCGGCGGTGGCGTCCGTGGCGCTGCGGAACCAGGGCTGGAACACCGGGTGCACGTTCACCAGCAGGAAGTCGACGCTGGCCAGCAATGGTGCCGCCGTCTGGCTCTGGTAGATGTGGAAGGGCTCGCTGGTGGACAGCGGCAGGTTCGGCGCTGCGCTGCGCACGTGTGCAACCACCGCTGCAAGCGTGGCCAGGTCCAGGCGATGGCTGAAGATCGTCTCGTTGCCGAGCGAGACCCCGACCACGAGCTTCGGGAAGCGCCGCGCGGCCTGCAGCGCCGCCTGCACCTCCTCAGGATCTGACGGGTTCCAGATGCCGATGATCAGCGCACGGAACTTCAGTGAAGCTGCGATCGGGGCGAGCTGCTGCAGGCCGTGGACCGCGTTGTAGGTAATGAGCGAGTCGAACTTCGGCCGCAGCAGCTGCAGGTCCGTGCGGATGCCCTCGGGGGTCGCGTCGGTGACGTGTCCGTCGACGACGGTGAGGGAAGTGGGTGAGTAGGCGATGAAGCGGCCGTGCGCGAGTGCGTCCTGCAGTCGCGCGAGCGCGGGGGCCGCGGCGGCATTTCGCGCGCACTGCGCCTGCGCGTCCGCGCGGCTGCCGACAGCCGATGCCAGAGCGAGCATCAGGAATAGAGTAAGTCGCATCGGTGGGCTGGCTCCGCTGCCGCGGAGTGTGCCACAGTTCGCGCCCCGTGCCGGCGCACCGGCATCTCCTGAAGTTCAAAGGCAGCACCATGCAGGACCAACGCACCAGCGCCACCGCCTTCCGCGCCCTGCACGCAGGCCCCGGCAGTTTCGTGATCCCCAACGTCTGGGACGGCGGCTCGGCGGCCATCATGACCGGCCTGGGCTTCCCGGCACTGGCCACCTCGAGCGCCGCCTGTGCGGCAACCCTCGGGCGACTGGACGGGCAGATCACGCGCGACGAGGCGCTCGCCCATGCGCGGCAGGTGATCGCCGCCACCGCACTGCCGGTCTCCGCGGACCTCGAGAATGGCTTTGGTGCCGCGCCGCGGGATGCGGCACAGACCATCCGCCTGGCAGGGGAGGCCGGGCTTGCCGGCGGCTCGATCGAGGATGCCAGCGGCGACGAACGCGCACCGATCTATGACTTCGCGCACGCGGTGGAGCGCATCAGCGCGGCCGTCGAGGCCGCACGCGCGCTGCCGTACCCGTTCGTGCTCACCGCGCGTGCGGAGAACTTCATCCACGGCCGCAGCGACCTCGATGACACGGTGCAGCGGCTGCAGGCGTTCGAGAAGGCCGGCGCGGACGTGCTGTTCGCACCGTGCCTGCCGGATCTTGCCGCCGTGCGCACCGTGTGCACAGCTCTCACGAAGCCGGTGAACTTCATGGTCGGCGTGCCGGGGGCCTCATTCTCCGTGGCCGAACTGACCGCCGCCGGCGTGAAGCGCATCAGCCTCTCGACGACCCTGTACCGCGCGGCGATGACCGGGCTGCTCGCGGCAGGCCGCGAGGTGAAGCAGTCCGGCACCTTCGGTTACATGGACACCCTCATGCGCGGCGCGGAACTTGGCAAGTACCTGCGCGGCGAACCGCAGGACTGACCCTCCGGCGGCTGCACTCAGCCGGGCACGCGGTCTCCGGCCTGCGCGCTGCGCGCCCAGCTGAGGAAGGCGCTCGCCTGCGCGTCGCCTTCGGCGGGTGACCAGGGCGCAAACTCGCTCGCCGTCGCCGGGTCGTAGGGCCCTTCCTTCACCTCGAAGAAGGCACTGCCATCCGGGCCGGGCACGATGGTGTGCCAGGTGCGCTGCGGGGTCTCGTAGGCGAAGGTGCCCGATCCTGGGCCCACGCTCTGGCGCGCCGTGACCACCCCGCCCGCGTCGAACGTGAGCACGTCCACCCGGCCGCGCACGACCAGCGCCAGTTCCGAGCGTGCGTTGTGCCGGTGCGGCCGGAAGTAGGAGTCAGGTTGCGCCACCACGATGAAGCGCTGCACCAGGTCCTGCGGGCCTGAATGGATGCTGTGGTGCGCGCGGCGCCGCGGGCTGGCGGCAGCCTTCGCCGCAAGCTCATCGAGCAGGCCTTCGGACAACAGTTTCATGGTCCCCAAGGATAGCAAGTCAGGCCGCAGCGACCGGTTGTCGGTGCAGGTTGGGCAGCAATGCGGCCAGCAGGCCGAGCAGCGGCAGGAACGCGCACAGCTGGTAGACCGGGACGATGCCGATGTGGTCGGCGAGCGCACCGAGGGCGGCAGCCCCGATGCTGCCCATCCCGAAGGCCAGCCCGAACACCAGGCCCGAGACCATCCCGGTGCGCCCGGGCATCAGCTCCTGTGCATAGACCACCATCGCCGGGAACGCCGAGGCGAGGATGAACCCGATGGGCACCGTCAGCACGCCGGTCCAGAACAGGTTCGCGTGCGGCAGCAGCAGCGTGAAGGGCAGGATCCCCAGGATCGAGCCCCAGATGACGTACTTCGGCCCCAGCCGGTCCCCGAGCGGGCCGCCGAGGAAGCCACCCGCGGCGACGGCGGCCAGGAACACGAACAGGTGCAGCTGCGCTGAGCGCACTGACAGGTGGAAGTGGTCGATCAGGTAGAAGGTGTAGTAGCTGGTGAGGCTCGCAAGGTAGAAATACTTGGAGAACAGCAGCGCCAGCAGCACCGCCATCGCCAGCATGACGCGCGCGCGCGGGGTCGCCAGGTGGGCGGCGCCAGCCGGGGCGAGGCGCTGGATGCCGTGCGCCTTGTACCAGTGGCCGACGTTGAACAGCACGAACATGCCCAGCAGCGCGACGCCGGAAAACCACGCGACGCTGGCCTGGCCGTGCGGCAGCACGATGAAGGCCGCCAGCAGTGGCCCGGTGGAGGAGCCGATGTTGCCGCCCACCTGGAAGATCGACTGCGCATAGCCGTGGCGGCCGCCGGAGGCCATGCGTGCCACGCGCGAGGACTCCGGGTGGAACACCGACGAGCCGGTGCCGATGAGGGCCGCGGCCACCAGCAGCAGCGCGTAGTTGGCGGCGAAGGCCAGCAGCAGCAGGCCCACCAGCGTGAAGCCCATGCCCGCGGCCAGGGAGTAGGGCCGCGGCTTGCGGTCAGCGTAGGCACCGATCACCGGCTGCAGCAGCGAGGCGGTGAACTGGAAGGTGAAGGTGAGCAGGCCGATCTGCGTGAAGCTCAGGCGGTAGGAGTCCTTGAGCATCGGGTACAGCGCCGGCAACAGCGACTGCATCAGGTCATTGAGCAGGTGGCAGAAGCTGATGGCGAAGAGGACACCGAGGGCGACACGCGTGCCGCCGGCAAGCCTGGCATCGATGGCCGGAGCGGATTGATTCAAGGCAGACCCCACCTGCTGTGCAGGTGGGCACTGTGCCCGATCAGGTGGGTGCGGCGCATCTCCCTTCCTGGGGGCAGCAAACTCGCTGCCCCCAGGGGGGAAGTCATCGTCGGCCGCAGCGCCGGGGGCAGCCCCCGGCGGTGGCCTCAGTCATCAGAAGTTCTGCGAGAACTTCAGTCCGAACGTGCGCGGCTGCGCGGGGATGATGTAGACCTGGTTGTCGTTGTTCGGCGAGATCTCGCTGAAGCGGGTCAGCTGCGCGTGCTTGTCGGTGGCGTTCGACACGAACCCGGTGATCGTCAGGCCCTTGTAGGCCGCCCCCGCGGCAAGATCCAGAAGCCCGTACGCCGGCTGCGTGCCGATGACCAGTTGCTCGTTCTGCTTGAGGTTCGGGTTCACCTGTGACTGGTAAACATACGAAGCCTGGCCGAACGGCTCCCATTGGCCGATCTCCACGAACTGGTAGCGCAGCAGGAAGCTGCCCTTGAACTTGGGCGCCTGCGGCAGGTCGGTGCCCACGGAGGCCAGCGGTCCGGAGAAGGATCCACCGGGCAGGAAGGGCGTGTTCAGGGGCCCGTCGTTGACGCAGTTCGGGCCGCTGATCTCGGCGGTTCCCTGGCACACCACGCTCGTTGTTTTTGCCGACAGGAAGGTGAAGTTCGCACCCAGGGTGAGCCGCTGGGTGGGCACGAACTCGATGTCGTTCTCGACGCCCTTGATGCGCGCGTTGCCGGCGTTGGTGATCGCGGTGATGCTTGGCGGCACCAGGAAGCCGAACTGGAAGTTGTCCCAGTCCTCCCAGAACGCCGCGCCATTCCAGCGCAGCCTGTGGTCGAACCAGGTGGTCTTCCAGCCGACTTCGTAGTTCTTCAGGTAATCGGGCTGGTAGGGGACGCCGTTGGGACCTGCGATGCGGTTCACGCCACCGGGGCGGAAGCCCTTGGAGTAGGTCGCGTACATCATCTTGTCCGGGCTTATCTTGTACGTCAGGGTTCCCTTGGGCACGCTGCCACTGTCGCTGACCTCGGTATTTAGGTTGGTGCAGGGGGAGTTCTTGACGTAGGCGGCACCGGCGGCGCCGGCGAAGCACTGCGACTGCCCGGTGTGGCTCGAGAAGCCCGCGCCGTAGCCGAAGAAGCCGACCAGCGAGTTCTTGTACGAGTAGAAGCGGACGCCGCCGAGCAGTGACCACTGGTCCGTGATGTCCCAGGTCACCTCGGTGAACGCGGCCTTGTCGCGGTCGACGCGCTGCTCGGCCGTCAGCCAGATGGTGTTCGGCAGGTTCGGCAGCGAGTAGTAGTCCGACAGGCCGTCCGGATTTCCCGGCACGCCCGGGTCGCTGGTGACGTGCGTGTAGCCGTAGCCGGGCATCGTGTACTGCTGCACGATGTTGTGCAGCTGGCGCTCGATGAACAGGCCGGCGGTGGCATGCACCGGGTAACGCAGCGGGGTGCTGACGCGGATCTCGTTGTTCCACTTCTGGTAGTTGCCGCCGCCGATGACGAACTCCTGCGGCATGATCGGCTTGCCGGCGTTGTCAGTCCAATAGGCGCCCGAGCCGAACACGCGGTCGTAGAACAGCGAGTAGTCGCTGTATTCGGACAGCGTGTGATTGGTGCGCTTCATGAAGCCACCGGAGTACACGATGTCGAAATCGCTGACCTTGCCCTCGACGGTGAGCGCGGTGGTGTACCAGGAGTCACTGGAGCTGTCGGGTCCGAAGCGCGTGACGTTCAGGTAGCCCTGGGACGGGTCGTAGCCGAAGAAGCCGTTGGTGGTGAGCTTCTGTGCCATTGCGGTCGGGGTGACGGTCCAGTTGTCACCGACATTGAACAGCACCGCGGCGCGGCCGCCACTGGTGTTGACGCCGTTCTGGTTGTCGCGGGTGAATGGCTGCGCGGTGATGGCGCCCGCACCGACCGGCGCCTGCGGCGACACGCAGGGCGTGGCCGGTGACTCGTACGGTGCTCCGGCCCAGGTCGGGAAGGTCCGCACGCCATTGGTGATACAGCCGACGGCACTGGTGCCCATGACGTTGTTGATGTAGCCGGCATCGTGCTCGGCGAAACCGACCAGGCGGACCGCGGCCCAGCTGGTGATCGGGATATTGACGAAGCCTTCGGTTTCCCATCCCTGGCTGCCGTGCTGCACCTGGTTGCCCTGCAGCGTCACGTTGGCGGAGAACTTGGTCGGGTCGGGCTTGTTGGTGATGATGCGCACCGTCCCGGCTTCGGAACTGGCACCGAACAAGGTGCCCTGCGGGCCCTCGAGGACCTCGATGCGGGCGATGTCATAGATGTGTACGTCGGGGGTGCCGTCGATGGTGGTGATCGGCTGCTCGTCGAGGTAGGTACCCACCGAGGGCTGGGAACCTGAGTGGTTGCCGTCACCGCCGTTGACCACGCCGCGGATGTAGACGTGCGAGGCACCCGGCTGGCCATTGCTGCCCTGGCCGTTGCCGCGGTTGTAGGACACGCTCGGGGAATACTTCACGTAATCATCGAGCCCGGAGACGTTCAGCTGCTCAAGCTTGGCGTTATCCAGCACCTCGACCGAGACCGGGACGTCCTGCAGGTTCTCCGCGCGCTTGGTGGCCGTCACGATGACTTCCTGGAGGCCGGAAGTGGGCGGCTGCTGCTCCTGCGCTACCGCGACTGACATGGATGCCAGTAGCGTTGAGGCAACAGGGAGTCCTTTACGCACGAGGGGATGCTGCGTAAGTGCTTGAAGTCTTGTCAGTTTTCGGCGGCGGCTACGCGTCATGAAGTGACTCCCTCTTGTAGTACTTATGCGATTGCATTGAACTGTAATGCTTTTGCGGCGAGTTTCAAACTCAGAAAGACTCCGGCACCTGCGGGTAGGCCGTCAGGGTGGCACCGAGCGCAGCTTTCAGCGGGTCGAGCCACGGCTCGTAGTGACGCCACTGGTCAAGGCCCTCGCGGAAGATCGGGCGCCGCACCTGTTCGGAGCTGGCGGTGCGCACCGCGCGCTCGTTCTCGTAGAACTTCAGGCAGCCGGGCTCAAAGGGCACGCGACAGTACTCAAGCACTCGGCGCACCTGGGCCTCGGTGTCCTCCACCATCGCCTCGTAGGACACCCGCAGCACGCGCCCGGGCAGCACCGCGTCCAGGTGCGCCATGAACTGCACGTAGTCACGGTAGTAATGGCCGAGGTTCTCAAGTCCATAGGTGAAGTTCTGGCCCCGGGCGAAGTGCTGCTTGAAGCACGACACGCAGCAGCCCAGCGGATGGCGGCGCGCATCGATGATGCGCGCGTTGGGCAGGATCAGGTGGATGAGCCCGACGTAGAAGCAGTTGTTGGGCATCTTGTCGATGAAGAAGGGGGCGGTGGTCTTGCGCAGCGGGCGCGTCTCGCGCAGGTAGCGCTCGCCCAGCTCGCGCAGCTGCGTCCTGCTCAGCGCACCCACGGTCTGCGCAAAATCCTCCTGGTGCGCCTGGCCGACCGCCAGGTCACGGGCGATCTGCGGCATCTGCGGCAGCTCCATCGTGCCCTCGACCTGCGAGTGGCTGGCGAGCACCTGCTCGAGGAGCGTGGATCCGGAGCGCGGCAGGCCCACGATGAAGATCGGGTCGCCGTCGGGGGCGCCGGCGCCGGCGCGCGCGGCGAAGTACTCGGGCGTGAAGGTGCGGATGCTGTGCCTGACGTACGCGGTGGTGGCGGCGGCGTTGTACGGGAACAGCCCCAGGCGCAGGTCAGTGCCGCGCGAGTAGTGCGCAAACGAGGCCGGGTAGTCCCTGGCGTCCTCCAGTGCCTTGCCCAGGGCGAACTCGAAATGCAGGCGCTCGTCGGTGGTGAGGTCGCGCCGCGCGAGCGCGCTGCGCAGCGCGGCGAGGTCCTGCGGCTCGAAGCGGAAGGTCTTGAGGTTGGCAAGACTCCAGTACGCCTCGCCGAGCTTGGGGTCGAGCGCGATGGCGCGGCGATAGGCGGCGATCGCATCCGCGCTGCGGCCCGCGGTGCGCAGCGAGTGGCCGTAGCTCATCCAGATCTTCGGCTGCCCGGGGTATTCCTTGACGACCTGCTCATAGACCGCGATGGACTGTGCGTAGTTGCCGACGTTCGCCAGTACCGCCGCCTGCAGGTTGCGGTAGGCAGGGGCGCGCGGCTCGCGCGCCAGCAGCTGCTCGACCTGCGCGAGCGCGGCCACCGCATTGCCCTGGCGGGTGAGCACCGAGGCATAGTTGTAGCGCGCGGCGTCGAAGCTCGGGGCAAGCTCGAGGCAGCGTTCCAGGAGCTGCTGCGCGTCCTGGTAGCGGCGCAGCCTGCCGGCTACCTCCGCGAGCATGCGCAGCGCCGCCACATCGTTCGGGTGGATCTCAAGGTGCGCCCGCAGCCGTGCATCGGCCACCGGCAGGTCGTTCTCGACCAGGGCTGCCGCGGCGCTCATCAGTCGCGGTTCGTGCGTGGCCGCCTTGAGGTAGCGCGCGCGCGCCTGGTCCGCGGCGGCCGCATCGACCGCGTCGAGCTGGTCCGCCAGCAGGCGCCAGCCTTCCGCGGAATCCGGCTGCAGCTGCACCGCACGACGCAGCGCCACGATGCCCTCATCGGTGCGGCCGGCCTCGGCAAGCGCGGTGCCCAGCTCGAGGAACACCGGTACCGCGCTGGGCTGCTCCTTCGCCAGCGGCTCGAGCAACTCGAGCGCCTGGGGAAGCTGCCCGGTCAGGCGCCGCGCCGCCCCCAGGATCAGGCGGGCGCGCGGCTCGCCAGGAACGCTGCGCAGGATCTCCCCTGCCTGCTCGGCTGCCAGCGGCGGATTCTCCTGGAGCAGGCGACGCGCATGCGCGACCGCCATTTCCAAGGATCCGAGGCGGTCCGCAGCAACATTGCCAACCATGTAAGAAATCTACCACGATCATTTCCACAGCGGGGCGACGCGCTGTCGCGGGTTGAACTCTTACGACCTCAATGCAAAGGTATCGCGCGTGAACGTGTGCAAGCTGCCGAACCTCAGTCACCCGCAACAGGAGCGTCGCCGCCGGCCGCGTGCGCATTGCGCACTGCTGGCCGTTGCCTGTGCGGCACCCATGTTCCAGTGCAGTGCCGGCGCGGGCGATGCTGCACCTGAACGGTTCGCGCATGCGCCTTTCGACACCGTGCGCGTGTACCGGCCACACGGTGAGGCACGCCACCTCGCGGTACTGATTTCCGGTGATGGCGGCTGGGGCGCAGGCATTGGCAGCATCGCCCAGGACCTGGCGGGGCAGGACACGATCGTGGCCGGCATCGACGGCGCGCAATTCCTGCGCAGCCTGGCGCGCAGTCCGGGCGCTTGCGCCTCACCGGGCAAGGAACTGGCGCAGCTGGGGCACGACCTCACGATTGGCTACCGGCTGCCACCGGGCGCGCTGCCCATACTCATCGGCCATTCCGCCGGGGCAAGCCTTGCCTATGTCGCCCTGGCACAGCAGCCGCAGGGCACCTTCGCCGGGCTGCTGACCCTGTCCTTCTGCACCGAGCTCGACCTTTCCCGGCCGCTGTGCCCGGCGGCGAGCCTGCGCGGCAGCACCATCGCCTCCGGGGTCGCGCTGCAGCCCGGCGGCGCGCTGCCCGCACCGTGGGTGGCCGTGCACGGGAGCCTTGACCGGGTGTGCCCGGCGGCCGCAGGTGCGGCATTCGCACGGGGTGTCCCGGGCGCGCACTTCGTGGCCGTGGACGCGGTTGACCACAACTACCGCGACCGCGAGCTGTGGTGGCCGGCCTTCATTGCCGCCTACCGCCAGCTCGCGGCCGGGTCGGCGGGGGGTGCGGCGCCGCGGTGAAGTGGCAACGCGCGCGGGGCTCCTCTAATGTGCGCCCGTGGACATCCGCGAGGCATCGGCTACCTACGAACGCTGGCTCAAGCAGCAGCTGCCGGTGCTGCGCGGGGACCTGGACCTCAAGCACCGCCTGATGGCGGCGAACCTGTTCTCCTTCTTCCGCGCCACCTTCTACCGCTGGGCGCAGCTGTGGCCGGACACCTGCCCCGAGTCGGTCGCCGCCCCGCGGCTGCTGTGCGTCGGTGACCTGCACGTGGAGAACTTCGGCACCTGGCGCGATGCGGAAGGGCGCCTGATCTGGGGCGTCAATGACTTCGACGAGGCGGCAGTGCTGCCCTACACCCAGGACCTGGTGCGCCTGGCGTGCAGTGCGCAGCTGGCGATCCAGGAATCGCGCCTCACGCTCTCGGTACGCACGGCCTGCGAGGCGATCTTCGAAGGCTACGCCGAGTCAATGCGCACCGGCGGCGGAGCGGCGGTGCTGGCCGAGCGCTACCGCTGGCTGCGCGAGCTGGCGATCGCGCGCCTGAAGGACCAGCGCCCCTACTGGGAGGCAATGCGCGCATTGCGACAGGCCTCCGGCCGCGCGCACCCGCGCGTGCGGCGCCTGCTGAGGGCGGCCATGCCCGCGCGTGGCCTGGAGGTGCGCTTCGTCCAGCGCCAGGCAGGTCTTGGCAGCATGGGGCGCCTGCGCCTGGTGGGGCTGGCGAACTGGAACGGCGGCATGGTCGCGCGCGAGGCGAAGCCGCTGTGTGGCTCGGCATGGGACTGGGCCCACGGCGCCCGCACGGTGCGGCCGCGCTATGCACAGATCGTGCGCGGGGCGGTGCGCGTGCCGGACCCGTGCGTGGCGGTGCACGGGCAGTGGCTCATCCGGCGCCTCGCGCCGGACTGCAGCCGTATCCAGCTGGCGAGCCTGCCGCGCGGCCACGACGAGCAGCGCCTGCTGTGGATGATGGGATGGGAGACCGGCAACATCCACCTGGGAAGCCCCCGGCAGCGCCGCGCGGTGCTGGCAGACATCGGCAAGCGCAAGAACGCCTGGCTGGTGAAGTCCGCCGCGCGCATGGGCGAGACGGTGTCCCGTGACTGGCGCAAGTGGTGCAAGATCGCGCGCGACGAGTAACCCCCAAGCGGAACAGCCTCATGAAAGACCTGACCCAAGGCTCCATCACCGGCCACCTGGTGGCGATGGCCGTGCCGATCGCGATCGGCATGATGTTCCAGACCCTGTACTACCTGGTGGACCTGTACTTCGTCTCGCGCCTGGGGGATGCGGCGATCGCCGGCGTGAGCACCGCGGGCACGGTGAGCTTCGTGATCCTGGCGCTTACCCAGATGCTCGGGGTCGGCACCGTGGCGGTGGTCGCCCGCGCGGTCGGCGCCAAGGACCAGCCGGGCGCGAACCTGGCCTTCAACCAGTCGGTGTTGCTGTCGGGGATCTGCGCACTGGTCACCCTTGCCGCAGGCTTCCTGCTGGGCGGGCCGTTCGTGCGCGCGGTCGCCGCGGATCCGGCAGCCGCTGCCGCCGGCACCGCCTACCTCTACTGGTACACCCCGGGGCTTGCCCTGCAGTTCGCGGTGGTGGCGATGGCCTCGGCACTGCGCGGCACCGGGATCGTGCGCCCGGCGATGCTGGTGCAGATGCTCACGGTCGTGCTGAACGCGATCCTCGCCCCGATCCTGATTGCCGGCTGGCTGACGCACCATCCGCTGGGCACCGCCGGGGCAGGTCTTGCGACCAGCATCGCGGTCGGGTTCGGCGTCGTGCTGCTGTGGGTGTACTTCGTGCGCCTGGAGCACTACGTGGGGCTGGACCGCAGGTTGTGGGCGCCGGTGGGCCCGGTGATCCGCCGCATCCTGAACGTCGGCCTGCCCGCGGGCGGGGAATTCCTGATGATGTTCATCATCATGGCGGTGGTGTTGTGGGCGATCCGCGGCTTCGGGCCGCCCGCGCAGGCCGGGTTCGGCATCGGTTCGCGCGTGATGCAGGCGCTGTTCCTGCCGGTGATGGCGATCGCCTTCGCCGTGGCGCCGGTGGCGGGCCAGAACATGGGTGCGCGCAGCTTCGCACGCGTGCGCGAGAGCTTCGGCAAGGCGGCGCTCCTGAGCTGCGTGCTCATGTTCGCCCTGACGCTGGTGTGCCAGTGGCGCCCGGAGGTGTTCGTACGCCTGTTCACCGACCAGCCGCAGGTGGTGAGCGTGGGTGCGACCTACCTGCGCATCATTTCCTGGAACTTCGTCGCCACCGGGCTGATTTTCAGCTGCTCGGGGGTCTTCCAGGCGCTGGGGAACACCGTGCCGTCGCTGCTGAGCTCGGCCTCGCGGCTGGTCACCTACGTGCTGCCGGTGGTGTGGATGTCGCGGCAGCCGGGTTTCCAGATCAGGCACGTGTGGTACCTGTCGGTGGCAACGGTGGCGCTGCAGGCGCTCACCAGCTGGCTGCTGCTGCGGCGCGAGTTCCGCCGCAGGCTGCCGCTGACGGCCGAAGCTGCGGTGGGAAGCGCTGCGGCGGCAAGTCCGCCGGCCCCGGGCGGGGCCGGCTAGGGGCTTACTTGGTCTTCGGCTCCGCCCCGGGGGCCGGATCTGCCAGCGGGAACGACTGCACGCCTGCCGCCGGCGGCGGGGCAGGGGCCGGCGCGGGGGCTGCAGGGGCGGCAGGCGGCGCCGGGCCGTTCACGACGATGACGTTGCCGGCCGCGGCAGAGCGCTGGCCGCCGGTGCTGGTGGCCACCGCTGCCATGAAGCGCTCGGCGGAGCTGTCAGTGCTGGTGACGCTGCCGTTGATGATCTCCAGCGACTTGATCCCGGGCTTCTTGTAGAACTCGGCATTGGCATCGTCGTTGATGTTGATGACCGTGCCATCCAGGGCGATGCCCGCGAACAGGCCCTTGCTGCGCGAGTAGGAGTAGACCTCAGCCTTGAAGGTCGGGTCGGTCGCCGCGGAGGCGTTGCGGCCCACCGGGCCCGCGGCCACCGAGGCGTCTGCCCCCAGGGTGAGCTTGCCGCCGTTGATACCCTCGACGCCGCGCGCGGTGGTGAACACCAGCACGATGTCGGTCTGCTGCACGCCCCACTGCCAGCCGAAGCTGCCACCGGCCATGCTGATGAACACCGGGGAACTGAAGGTGCCGTCGGGCTTGCGCACCACGAGCACGCCCTTGCCGTAGCGGCCACCGGCGAAGAAGGCCACCTTGGTCAGTGCCGGGATGACGGCGATGCCGTAGGCGCGGTCGAGCAGGCGGTCCGGGATTGCCTGGTCGCGGCTGTCACGCAGCTCCTCGAGCACTTCGCTGGCGACCAGGAGTCGGCCTTCGAGGCGCGCCTGCGCGTGCGCCATCGAGGCGCTCAGGCCGAGCACGACGCCGGCTATCAGGGTGAACACTGAGGTCGTAATACGCATGTCGGGGGTCCCCTTTTCGTGAACTGTCGCTGCCCGCCGACACTTGCGACGGGAGCAGTCAACGATTGGGCGAGTATGTTAACTCAGCTGGACGCTGCTGGTTAAATTTTGTGCAGTCAGTTCCTGCGGTCGCGCTACGGCGCGCGCACCGCGCTCACGCGCGCTCTCAGAACCAGGCCGACAGGAACAGCGTGAAGACGTTCGCGTTGAGCTTGTAGAGCGGCTCGTTGCCCGCACCGTACTCCCCGGCGAGCAGCGCGTTGCGGTAGTCGCTGTAGTTGATCGTCAGCAGCGCGTAGTGGAAGTTGAGCGAGCTCTTGCTCATCCACGGCGCCCAGGAGAAGTGCGGGAACTGGTAGGCGGCCCCGAGGCCGAAGGTCCAGTCGGTGAAGGCGGCCAGCTCGCGGTCGCGTCCCATGAAGTTCTGGTAGTCCGCCCGCGGGAACATGTCGCTGTAGAAGTCAGCGGCGCTTTGCTTGTAGTAGCGCACGCTCGCATCGAAGGTGTAGTTGTGCCACGGCTGGGTGTAGTCGAGCTCGAAGGTATTGGCGACGATGCCCCAGGTGTCGCTGAAATAGCGGTATTCACCGGTGATCGCCGCCCGCCACGACAGGTAGTTCTTGATGCTGAGCGAGGCGGAATTGGTGGTGCGGGTGTTCGGGTACACCTGGTCGGCCAGCGTGAACCCCTCGCCCTGGCCCGGGGAGGAGTAACGGATCTTGCGGTAGGGATTGGCAAGGTAGCCCTGGTCGGTGCCCAGCTCGTAGTTGAAGTTGGCGATCATGTTACGCGTGAGGATCTGGCTGATCCCCAGCGTGTAGCCACGGTGGTCGGCGGTCTGATGGAAGGTCGGGTCGTTGATGATCTGCCCGTCGGAATCCTTTATGTCGCGGTAGATCCTGTCCCAGCCGCGCCGGAACCCCATGCTCACGGTCGTCAGGTCCCCGAACATATCCTGGCTCACCGAGGCGAAAGCGGTATTGGCCTTGTAGTCCGGCTCGTTGCTGGTGATCACCCCTGCGCTGTAGGTGGACTTGCCGTGCAGGTAGTCGACCCCGCCGCTCCACTGCTGGCGCTTCTCGTGGTAAGGGCTCGCCGAGAGCTTCACGTCGATCGAGGCGCTGGAGATCATGTCCTCGTAGTAGTTGGCCGAGAAGGACAGGTTGTCCCCGACCTTCTTGCGCACCAGCACCGAGGGGCCGTCGACGGTGATGTCACCGCCGTTGTAGCTGTGGTACTCGACGTCCGCGCGGTCCTCGGGCAGCACCCCGCCGAGCACCGGCAGGGTGATCACGCACAGCGCCAGCAGGGTGCGCGTGCGCGAACTCAGGCGCACAGGCTGGCCCCGCGCGCCCCGGGCGCCTCACGCATCAGTTGCATCCGCAGCCGCCGCCGACCGAGCCACTGGCCCCGCGGGCGCCCTCGCGGCTCTCCCATACGTGTTCGAAGTAGATCGTCGATACCGGGTCGCGGTTGGCCGCCATGATCGGGTCGGCGAAGTGCTCGCGCTCGTAGGGCTTCACCCAGGGAGTCAGCGGAAGCGTCGGCAGGGCGGAGCAGCCGCCCACACCGAGCAGCAGCACGGCGAGCGCTGCGCCGCCCAGCCATCGTACCGCCCGTCCTGCCGTGCCGTGCCCTGGTATTGGCATGTGTCCTACTCGCGCACCAGCGTGCGGATGCTGTCCAAGTACTCGTTCTCGTCGCCGGGCTTGTAGCCGTGGTGCAGCATGCGCACCTTGCCGGTGCGGTCAATGATGACGGTACTGGGCATGCCGGTCACGTCGTAGAGCTTGCTCACCTTGCTGTCCTTGTCGAACAGGATGGGGAAGCTGACCGGGGTCTGCTTGAGCCAGTCGATGGCGGCATTGGAGTCCGGCTCCACGTTCACCCCGAGCATGGTGAAGCCGAGCTTGTTGTACTTCTTATATATGCCCTCGAGCAGCGGCATCTCCTGGCGGCACGGACCGCACCAGCTGGCCCAGAAGTTGAGCATGACCACCTGGCCCTTGTACTGCTCGAGGCTGATGTTCTTGCCCGCCTGCGAGGCCAGGTCGAACGGTGGCGCCGGGGCGCCCACCGAGGCGGCCAGTGCCGGCACCGCAAAGGCGAGGGCTGCGAGTGCGGCGATGATGCGAATCCTCATGGTGCGTCCTTTTTTCAGAAAAAGACGGTCGTCGTAATCCGCGCTTCGAGGTTGTTGGTGAGTTTGGTGGTGCCCAGCAGGTCCGAGTTGAACACCCGATCCTGCATGCTGATGTGCACCGCCAGCCAATCTGTCGGTACGACACGATAGCCGGCGCCAAAGTTCACCGTGAACTTCGTGTCCCCGGCGAATTCGGTAGCCCCGATTCC
Organism: uncultured Pseudomonadota bacterium; assembly: GCA_963703025.1. GTDB lineage: Bacteria > Pseudomonadota > Gammaproteobacteria > Steroidobacterales > Steroidobacteraceae > 13-2-20CM-66-19. Next base: position 2,456,639 of record OY969778.1, read on the forward strand.
GCCCAGGAGGTAGAAAGCGCTCGTCATGGCGTGACCGCGACCGATGTAGGCCTCGCCAGGCAGGAAGTTGTAGCCGAGAGACAGATCGTAATACGTGAAACGTCTCTCAGACTCGGTAAGCAGCTGCACCCCGCCGTTCAGGGTCTCGAAGCTGGTCTTGCCCGCGGTCGAGCGGCCCCACTCGCCCTGGAAGAAGAAGTCTTCGGTGATGTGGTAAGCACCGACCAGGCCGTAGGAGGGATTGGTGCCGAAGTCCTCGATCGAGATCACCCCGTAGTCCAGTCCGACCTCGAAATTGCGGCTGCGCACCTTGGGGACCTTGATGGTGCGGCGCGACACCTCAGGATCGACCACGCGCGGTGGCGAGGCGTTGTCCTCGGCGAGCGCCTGGGCCTCGGTGGGCGCGGCGGAGGCGTGCGAATGGTGGAACCAGCCGCGCACCGTGGCGCAGCCGGGCAGCGCCGCCAGCGCCACCATCAGAAGAAAAACGCGAAGCCCAGTTTCCATTCGTCCTCTTCCTCGTTCTGGTTACGCGTCGTGAATACCCAGTGCGTCTTGTACTCCCCGCGCAGGAAGAACCGGCGCGTCAGGTAGTAGCGTACACCGATGCCTGCGTAGGCCGTGTCCTCGGTCCGGTCGGAAGTCTGCACCAGTGTGGCCTTGGGCTGGATGCGCACCAGTCCCACTCCGAGCGTCACGAACGGCGACCAGCGCCACTCCGGCGCGAAAACGTGAATCAGGCCAAGGTCCGCGGTCACGCCATTGGAATAGGTGCCCAGGTACTGGCCCAGCGCGAGCTCCACACCCAGCTGCGAGTTGAAGTACGCCGCACCGTAGCCGGAGACCTCGGTGGCCCCGCCGTACTGGCCGGCGAACATGCCCATCTCGAAGCTGTGGCTGGTGAAGCCGGCCCGGTCGCCCAGCGGGAACACGAAGGGGCTGCCGTCCGCCAGCACCGCCTTCTGCATGTCCTTCTGCGAGGCCCAGCCCTCGACGCCCTGCTCGGTGCGCACCTTGAACCAGTCGGTGCGGCGAAACAGCACGTCCACGCTGGCATCGCGCGCGACCACGTGGAAGACGGGGTAGCCGCGCCCGGGCCCGGTGTGCAGCTCCAGGTACGGCTCGGTCACGAACAGCTGCAGGTACTCGCGCGCGGCGCTCACCCCCGGGGTGAACAGTGCTGCCAGCAACAGTAGGCTCGCGAGCGCAAGCTGGTGCGCGCTCCTTATCAATGCCGTCCTTCGCTCAATTTACCGGTACCGCCGGATCAAAGGGATTATTGAAGTACTGCGCGCCGATATCCAGCCACTCGGACACCAGCCGCAGCTCGGCGGGGGTCATCCAGCCGGCGTGCGTGGTCGCTGACCCTGCTGCAAACCTGCTCATGAACTGTGCCGAGAGGCCGCCATTCGCGCTTCCTGCGTTCAGATAGGGGCCGACCGATACGGTTTGCGTATTGGTCGGGTCGGTCGGCGTCGGGTCCATGATAACGATGTTGTGGGCGAACAGCAGCTGCCGGTACGAGGTCAGCTGCGTCGGCACATCCTGCGACGCGGTATTGGTGAGGTCCAGATTGCCCGCTGGCATCTGCGCCGCCCCGGCGGCATTGGTCGGGCTGTGGCAGCCGCCCTGCGTACAGGTATGGTCAGTCACCACCAGGCCGGTCACAGGATCCAGGGTCTGGCGCGACAGGTCCCACAGCGGCTGCAGGTGCTGCGGGTAGTTGATCACGATGCGGCAGGTCGCCGACCACGCCGTCACGCAGGTGGCACTGGTCGGGAAAGCGGTCATGAACTGCGTGGCGTCGTCGTAGCGCAGGTTGATCGGGGTGCCCGGGGTGGCAAGTGCCGGGTCGGTCCACACGTCGGTGTAGACCACGTTCACCGCCGGCACCATCTGCTTGCAGGCCGGTGAGTCGCTGTCGCAGCTCACGCGCATGCGTGCCTGCGCCATCGTTTCCCCCTGGCCGGGTACGAACGCGCCCGGTCCGGAGGCTATGGTGTTCGGGAACGGGGCACCGGAGGTGGCAGCTCCGGCCCACGCCGCGGTGAACAGGCCCTGGCGCCCGTGCGACACCGGCTTCTGCGCGGTCGCCGGCCGGTGGCAGCCGTTGCAGGTCATGATCTCGCCGGGCTTCACCTGCAGCCAGGCGCGCTGCTCGGATGAGATGCGCCGGCCATTGGCGTCCAGCACGCTCATGCGAAAGGCGACGTTCGCTGGCACCTCCACGCGCACCGAGCCGTCCGGCTCGATGGGTATGTAGCCGAGGATCTCGAGCATGTAGTTGGAGGCCCCGAAGGCGTCCGGCGACAGGTCGACCACTTTCTTGTCAGGGATCGACACCGCCTTCTCCAGGCGCAGGAAGCGCGCCGGGCGCGCACCTGCTGCAGTCTTGGCGGGGTCTGCAAGCGTGGCGATATTCGGGCTGGCCGTATCGACGCCATCGATGTCGTAGACGCTGCGCACGTCGATGACACCGACGCCCGCATCGACCAGGTTCTGGTCCAGGTCCACGCCCGGCACCTTGTCGAGGATGATGTTCGGCAGGGTGTAGGGCTGCGCGACGGCCACGTCGGTGATCAGCACGCCCTCGACCGGCGTCATGATCGGCAGCAGCGTGTTCTGGCTGGGGTCGAACATCCACACGCTGTACAGCGGCGGGGCGACGGTCGGGTTGGCCACCCCCAGGGTCGTCGAGTTGCACGGCACGATTGCCGGGGGCGTCTGGGTCGTGTCCAGCAGGCGGCACTGCGTCCAGCTCACCAGGATGCGTCCCGTGCCGTCCTGCAGCGGATAGGCGGAGGTGAAGCGCCCGCCCTGGGAGGGGCCGGGGATCGTGGTGACATCGTTGGTGGTCGCCGCGGTCTGGGCGGGACCGGTGCTGCCGGCGCTGCTGAGCAGCGCCTGCGTGTTCTCCACGTAGTGCGCGCCATCGATGAGGATGAGGGCGCCGCCGTCATCCACGTCGGTGTACTGGCGCGCGATGGTGAGGATGCGGCCATCCTGCATCTGCTTGGGGTGCACGAACTCCACCGCGGTGGCATTGGTGCCGGTGTTGTGGCTGTTCGCGCCGTAGTAAAGCTGCAGGTCGGTGCCGTCCGGGTTGGCCGAGTACAGGCTCATCGCGTCCTGGCCGAGCGCGTTGTCCCAGCGGCTCCACAGCACGCGCCCGTTCGCGAGCACCGTGGCGTCGCGGTCGTGGCTCTGGTTGAAGGAGATCTGGTGCAGGCCGGTGCCGTCGGCGTTGATGACGTGCAGCACGAAGGCCGGTTCCTTGCGCGCCTCGTCCTGCGCGGCGAACTGCGGCTTGCCCTCGTCCAGCAAAATGCCCTGCGACTGGGTCTGGCGCGTCGAGGTGAACACGATGCGGCCATCGGGCAGGAAGTGCGGCGATACATCATTGACCGTCAGCGGGTCCGGGTCGTTCGCCGGATCGATGACCGCGTGCAGGTCATCGCTGGCGATGATGTACTCGTAGATGCGCCATGACGGCGGCTTCTTCACGTCCTGCTTGGCAGCCAGCGGCCCGCGCATGGCGAACACCACGGCCTTGCCGTCCGGTGAGGTGTCGACGTCCTTGACGTCCCAGGTCGCACCGGTGGTGATGCGCGCGCTGATGTTGGTTTCCTTCGCGCTCGGGGACGCCGTGGCGCGCATGTACAGGTCCGCGGTCGGCACCGCGTCGTTCTGGATGCGCAGGTCGTCCTGCATGAGCGTGCCATCGGTGTTCAGCGGCACCGGGCGCTTCACGTAGAAGATCGGGTAATCGACCGTCGCCGGGTCGCTCACCTGGCTGTTGCCCAGGTCGACGCTGCCACCGCTGCTGCAAGCCCCGAGCGCCAGCGCGCACGCGGCGAGCAAGCCCGCTGCACTGAATGAACGGGCCTCGCGCGCCCACCGCTTAACAATCTGCCAATCGCACTGCGCGTGCATTTGCGTCTCCGTCATCACGCGGATGCTTTCACGCGTGTGAATGTAACGTAATTCAGGAACATTTCGCCGACTTATCACCATACCGCCGACTCCATCACGGCGCGGCAGCGCGCCACGCGGTTCTCATTACAGCCGTTGGTGCACAGCCGATCGCCCTACTAGGTAGACGTTCGACCGGGCCCACGCCGTGACCGAAATCGCAGTTTGCCGCGCATTGAGCAGCGCGGGACAACAACTCATCAAACTGTCGGCCAATGGCGACGTCACTTGATTGAGACATTCGGGGCGGGAATTTTTTGACCCTATAGTCCGGTCCGCATACCGGGCGAGTTTTGGGAGTTGATGGCCCATGAATGTTAGAAACAAGCAGGCACAGGTCGGTTCAGTTCGCGCACGCAGCGCGCTGGTAGCAGCATCAGTGCTGCTCGCGATGCAGCTGGCGACAGCCGCACACGCCGGACCCAATGAGCAGGCCAAGCGCATATATGAGCGCATCGCCGGCGAGCCGCCCACGCAGGCGGAACTCTCCACGATGGTCACTGCCATCACGACTGCCTGCGGCAGCGGCGGATGTACTGCCGGCAGCCAAGGCCTGGTGACCGCGGCGCAAACCGCAACGGCCGCCCCGGGCTTCTACAACGTCGTGCTGAAGAACATGGTCATGCCCTGGACCAACCGGGACCAGACGGTGTTCGCACCACTCAATGACTACGCGGCGACCGTCATCGGCATGGTGCGCGACGACGGCCGACTTCCATACCGCGCTGTCGGCCGACATTCTCTATACGGTGACCGGACCGGGCGTGCCCTCAGGCGTGCCGGCGGTCTCCAACGCGAACAACAACCACTACGCCTCGGCCGAGTCCAATGGGCGTAGACCTGCAGAAGTACCTGCAGCAGACCACGCAGTCGGCGACCTACGGCACCCCGGTGCAGGCGACCGCGGGTCTGCTCACCACCCTTGGTGCCGCTTCCGCGTTCTTCATCAACGGCACCAACCGCGCGATGTTCCGCTTCACGATGATGAATCACCTGTGCAATGACATGCAGACGGTGATGGACACCACGCGTCCCTCGGATCGCATCCGCCAGGACGTGGCGCGCTCGCCCGGCGGCGACAGCCGCATCTTCGTGAACCAGTGCGTCGGCTGCCACAGCGGCATGGACCCCATGGCGCAGGCCTTCGCGTACTACAACTACGACGCCACCGCCGGGAAGATGGTCTACACCGCAGGCAGCGTGCAGCCGAAGTACTTCATCAACGCCACCAACTTCCCGTTCGGCTTCGTCACCCCGGATGACTCCTGGTCCAACCGCTGGCGCGCGGGCTCCAACGCCCTGGCGCTGAACTTCGACCCCTCGCTACCGGGTGCCGGCAACGGCGCCTCGTCGCTGGGCATGGAGCTCGCCTCGAGTGATGCCTTCGCGCAGTGCCAGGTGACCAAGGTGTTCACCGCGGTGTGCTTCCGCGCGCCCACCAGCGCGGCGGACATGGCGACCGTGAGCACTATCAAGGGCAACTTCAAGTCCGGTGGTTACAAGCTCAAACAGGTGTTCCAGCAGTCCGCTGCCGCCTGTGCGGGCAGTTAAGGGAGCGCCGTAATGAATAGTTTTGAACAGGGCTTCCTTATGCGTCTTACCCAGACACTCTCCCGCGCCGCGGCCGTCGCGCTGCTTGCCACGCTGGCCGCCTGTAGCGGTTCCGGCCCGGCGACCACCGTCAACCAGCAGGCAACGCCGCCGACCGACACGGCCGACGCCTACACAGGCCCGGCGCCGGCGAATGCCGACGTCCAGGCGTTTCAAGATCAACCTGTGGCAGAACATCCGTGCCGCCAACCGCTGCGGTGGCTGCCACCACGAGGGTGGCCAGTCGCCGCAGTTCGCGCGCTCGGACGACGTGAACCTTGCCTACCAGGCGGTGCTGCCGCTCGTGAACCTACCGACCCCGACCAGTCGACTGATGGTCCTGAAGGTCGGCGGCGGCCACAACTGCTGGGTCGCGGACCCGTCCGCCTGCGCCTCCGACGCTGCTGGCGTGGATCCAGGCCTGGATCGGTGCCGGCTCGGCCTCGACCACCAGCATCCAGCTCACCGGCCCCGGTCGACCAGGCCGCTGGCGGCGGCAAGACGTTCCCGGCCGACCCGACGGCGTTCGAGAACACCGTGCTACCCGCTGCTGACGCAGTTCTGCTCGGGCTGCCATACCCCAAGCTCTGTCGACCGCGCAGGCAGCCGTATTTCGCCAGCTCCAATCCGGCCGAGGCGTACGCGGCGGCGCAGTCGAAGATCAATCTGTCTCAGCCGGACCAGTCGCGCTTCTACGAGCGCCTGGCCACCGAGTTCCACCATTGCTGGCCCACCGCCTCGTCTGCGGGCGCACCCGGACTGCCCGGGGAGCTCCGCGGCGATGCTCGCGGCGATCACCGCCTTCGCCAACGGCATCCCGGTGACCCCGATCGACCCGACGCCTGGTCGTGTCGCGGGCACTCACGCTCACCCAGGGCACGATCGCCGAGGGTGGCAGCCGCTACGAGGCGAATCTGGTCGCGAAGTACATGTTCGAGACCGGGCAGGGCAGCACCGCCTACGACACCAGCGGCGTGACGCCGGCGGCCGACCTTGCGCTCTCGGGCAACGTCACCTGGGCCGGCGGCTGGGGCATCACCTTCGGTGCCGGTGGCAAGGCGCAGGCCACCACCAGTGCCAGCCAGAAGATCGCCAGCATGCTGCAGGCCTCGGGCGAATACTCGATCGAGGCCTGGGTCGCCCCGGCGAACGTCACGCAGGCCAACGCCTTCATCGTCAGCTACTCCGGTAGCAACACGACGCGCGACGCCACGCTCGGCCAGGACGTCACGCAGTACGAGGGCTTCGCCCGCAGCAGCGTGACCGACACCAACGGCAACCCGCCGCTGATCACCACGACCGATGGCGGCGCCGCCCAGGCGGCCCTGCAGCACGTCGTGCTGACCTACGACCCGGTCAACGGCCAGAAGCTCTACGTCAACGGGGCCTTCACCGGGGATGCGGACCCTGCCAAGGGTGGCTCGCTTGCCAACTGGGACAGACCTTTGCGCTGGTGCTCGGCAACGAGACCACCGGCCAGCGCCAGTGGCAGGGGACGATCAAGTTCGTCGCCATCCACAGCCGTGCGCTGACGCAGGCGCAGATCCAGCAGAACTTCGCCGCCGGCGTCGGCGAGAAGTACTACCTGCTGTTCGATGTCAGCGCCCTGTCTGGCATGCCGCAGTCCTACGTGCTCTTCCAGGTGGCCCAGTACGACAGCTACAGCTACCTCTTCAACCAGCCGAAGTTCGTAAGCCTGGACCCGACCGCTACGGTACCGGCCAACATCAAGATCAGCGGCATGCGCCTGGGCGTGAACGGCACGCTCGACACCGCCGCGCAGTCCTACGCGACGCTGAACGCCACGGTGGGCAGCACCAGCTACACCGCGGCGAACGGCCAGCTGCTGTCGACCCTGGGGACGATCGTGCCGCTGACCCTGGGCCCGGACAACGACCTGTTCTTCCTGGCCTTCGACCAGTTCGGCTCGAGCGTGCACGCCTTCATCGAGCCGGTCATCGTGCCGGGTGCACCGGTGCCGACCACCGTGGCAAGCCCGGACATCGGCATCGCGACCTTCGAGCGCTTCAACAACACGCTGTCGCGGGTCACAGGTGTGCCGATCACCAACAGCACGGTCCAGCTGCAGTACAACAGCGAGCAGCAGTCACTGCCGTCGCAGCCGCAGATCGCCTCGTTCCTGCCCTCGCACCAGACCGCATTCGCGGGGCTGGCGAGCACCTACTGCGCCCAGATGCTGGGCAGCCAGACGCTGCGTGACGCGTTCTTCGGCCCCGGACTGGATGCGAGCATGAGCATGTCGGCATCCTCGTTCTTCGGCTCAAGCGGCAGCGCCAACCGGGCGATCGTCATCAACGCGCTGGTCAACAGCGCCGTCTATGGCAACCCGGGCGTCGTCAAGGTGTCACCGCAGGCCGCCAGTGCCGTCAGTGCCGAGGTGGATGCGCTCTTGACGCGCATGCCGAGCCTGGGCGCGACCCCGACCACCATCACCGTTTCCCAGGCGACCCAAGCGGCTTGCGCCGCCGTGCTTGGCAGCGCCGCAGTGTCGCTGCAGTGACCGAGATCAGGAGTACATATCCATGCTGATTCGCAAGAAACCTCCTCGGCCCCACGCGCTCGGCGAGCCGCTGCTGTTCAACGACCACCCGCTGCCGGTGTCCCGTCGCGACTTTGTCGCCGCCGGGTTCCTGTCAGGTCCCGCGGTGGTCATGGCGCCGGCCTGGCTCGGGGCACTGCTGAAAACCAGCAATGCCAACGCCGGCCTACCCCTGTCGCAGGACATCAAGAACTTGCTGGGTGCCTCGCAGTGCAACGTCGCCAGCGCCTCGAGCAAGATCCCGTTCATCTGCTTCGACCTTGCCGGGGGTGCCAACCTGGTCGGTTCCGAGGTGCTGGTGGGCGTGCAGGGCGGCCAGTCGAACTTCCTGTCCACGGCCGGCTACGGCAAGCTCGGCGTGCCGGGCAACATGGTGCCCAGTTCCAGTGCCAACGTTGATGCATCCCTGGGCCTGCTGTTCCACGGCGACTCGGCGATCATGCGCGGCATCAAGACCAAGGCCACGACGGCCGCTACGGCTTCCGGCACCAATGGCGCGGTGTTCTGCGCCATGTCCCAGAACGACACCCAGACCAACCCGCACAACCCGATGTACGGCATTGCCGATGCGGGCGCGCAGGGCCTGCTGCTGACCCTGGCCGGGACGGAGTCCTCGGTCTCAGGTGGCAACTCCATGGCGCCCATGTCACTGATCAACCCGGCGCTGCAGCCGACCACCATCAGCCAGCCCTCGGATGCGGTGGCCCTGGTGAACACCGGTGGCGCCGTCGCCGACCCGGTCGCGGTCGCGGTCCTCGAGTCACAGGTTCGCATCAGCAGCGGCAGCGGCCAGTACACCTCAGGGGACCCCAGCTCGATCACCGGGGTGCTGTCGGCACCCTCCGGCGGCAACCCCGGCGTCACCATCATGCCCGCGGCGGGAGATGATGCGACCCTTAAGAACCAGGTGCGCTGTGCCTACGTGAAGTCGGCGAACACCACCGCGACCTTCGGTGACCCCTCGGCACTGGATCCGACCAAGGACACCGCTGATCACCGGGGGCAGCACGCCGATCTTCACCGCCACGGATTTCCAGGACGGCGACATCCGCAAGACCGCGACGGTCATGAAGCTGGTGCTGCAGGGCTACGCCGGCGCCGGCACCATCACCATGGGCGGCTACGACTACCACGACGGCACCCGTGCCACCGGCGAGATGCGCAACTTCAAGGCCGGCCAGATGATCGGTGCGGTGCTCGAGTACGCCCAGCGCGTCGGCAAGCCGGTCATGATCTACGTGTTCAGCGACGGCTCGCTCAGCTCCACCGGCATGGCCGACAACAGCGTCGCCGGGCGCGGCAAGCTCGGCTGGCAGGGCGACAACTCGTCCGTGTCCTCGACGTTCTTCCTGGCCTACAGCCCCAGCGGCCGGCCGCAGCTGCGCAATGGGGTGGCCGGCCAGCAGATCGGCTACTACACCTCCGACGGCTCGGTGGTCGGGCACCTCAAGCCCGGTGGCCAACTCGGTACCGAGCCTGGTGCAGGCGGTGATCCTCAATTACATGGGCCTGCTGGGCACTGACAGCCAGTTCTCGACGCTGTTCCCCATGCAGGGGCTCGGCGGCAGCAGCACCCTCGCGGGCCTGACCGCCTTCACGCCCATCGTGTGACGTACTGCGCGTGCCACCGCTCAACGGTGGCACGCGCAGCGGTCTGTCGCGTTCCGCCGACGCCGCGCCGCCTTCCCGACCAGGGAGCAGGCCTCATTTCGCGGCTCACTTCGTTGACAGTGTTAAGTGCGCTGTGCAATTTTCCACAGCTGGCGCGGGCACAGTCGCACCCGTGGCGAAGGATCGTTATTGAGCTTGCAACGGCCGGATGGCCCGATGTGGCGTAGGTTCCCGCGTGCCGGCGCGCCGCTGCGCTGGTGCGTCGCGGTGCTTGCCTTCGCAGCGATGGCGTGGCTGCAGCGGACCCGCCTTACCGGCTGATCGGACAGGCGGCGCCGGACTTCGCGCTGCGTGCCGCCGCCGGCAGCAACGTGCGGGTCTCGGAGCACCGCGGCGAGGTGGTGGTCCTGAGCTTCTGGAGCAGCCGCTGTACGCCGTGCCGCACGCAGCTGGCGAGCCTCGAACCGCAGCTTCGTCGACCTACCAGTCCGCCGGCCTGCGATGGTATTCGGGGTCGGTGTCGATGATGACCCGAAGCAGGCGCTGAGCTTTGCGCGCTCGGCGGCGGTGGGCTTCCCGCTGCTGCTGGACCCGGAGAAGGGCGTCGCGCGCAGCTACGAGGTCGACAACCTGCCGATGACGCTGCTGATCGATCGTGGCGGTATCGTGCGCTACGTACTGCGCGACTACAGCTCGGCGAACGAGACTCTCTATCTGCAGCAGCTGCGTGCTCTGCTGAACGAATGATCGGAACCATCATGTTACAGACCAAACTTGCTCGTCGCGGCAATGCCGGCACCTCGCCGCGCTGGCGCGTGGGCCTGCTCGCAGCCGTGCTGCTCGGTGCGGCGCAGCTCGGCGCCGCGGCGCCGCCGGCTACGCTGGTGATTGACGGGCCAGCCCCGGCCGCCGCGACCCCGGCAGCGGCGACACCGGCAGCGGCAACACCGGCAGCGGCGACACCGGCGCCTGCACCCGCGGCGAGCGCTGCACCTGCGGCCGCGGAGGCCAATGCGGACACCCGCGCGCTCGACCAGGACATCCAGGGGCTGAAGAAGGACGTCGTCGATCTCAACAAGGACCTGTTCATCCTCGAGGAAGAGCTGCTGTTTCCCGCCAATACCCAGGTGGCGGTGTTCCTGTCGATGGACGTGGGCGAGTTCTTCGCGCTCGACTCGGTGCAGCTGAAGATCGACCAGAAGGAAGTCATCAACTACCTGTACACGCCGCGCGAGGTCGAGGCGCTGCTCAAGGGCGGCGTGCAGCGGCTGTACGTGGGCAACCTGAAGGTGGGGCCGCACGAGCTGGTGGCCTTCTTCAGCGGCAAGGGCCCGAATGACCGCCCCTACAAGCGCGGCGCCTCGCTGCATTTCGAGAAGGGGGTCGGTGCCAAGTACCTGGAGCTGAAGATCAACGACCGGCAGCGAAAGCTCGAGCCGGAGTTCGAAATCAAGGACTGGGAATAATCCTTGAGCCGCTCGGCCTCCATGCGCGCCTGCCTTGCGGTGTGTGTGCTCGCGGTGCTCGTCGTGGCGCCCGCGGCGGCGCGCCGCCATGACCCGGAGAAGCTGCCGGTCACGCGCATCCGTGACCTGCACTACGGCGACGTGCTCTTCTATTACTTCCAGGAGAAGGACTTCGAGGCGCTCACGCGCCTGCTTGCCTACGAGCACTGGTCGCGCATGCCGCACCACGAGGACGAGGCCCGCCTGCTGGCGGGGGGCATGTACCTGGACCTGGGCATGCACAACGAGGCAGGCGAGATCTTCCAGAGTGTTCTGAACCGACGACGTGCCGACCGGGGTGCGCAACCGCGCCTGGTTCTACCTGGCCAATGTCTGGTACGCGCGTGGCTACCTCGACAAGGCCGAAGGCGCGCTGCGCAAGATCAACGGGCGCATGTCACCGGACCTGGAGGCACAGCGCGAGCTGCTGCTCGCCAACGTATTCATGCGCGAGGGCCGCTTCGACGAGGCGATCCAGCTGCTGTCGGTGTGGCGCGGCGAGCAGCCCTGGTCCGCCTACGCGCGCTTCAACCTGGGGGTAGCGCTGGTGCGCGCCAAGCGCCTGTCCGATGCCGACCCCTTCTTAAGCGGCGTCGGCACGATGCTGCCCTCCACCAACGAGCTTGCCTCGCTGCGCGATCGCGCCAACCTTGCCCTGGGCTACGCCTACCTGCAGGCGGATGAGCCGGCGCGCGCGCGCGCGCCGCTGACGCGCGTGCGCCTGAACGGGCCCTACTCCGACAAGGCGCTGCTGGGCCTGGGCTGGGCGGACTCCGCCTTGGGTGAATACCAGGCCGCGCTCAGCCCCTGGATGGAGCTGCGCGGCCGCAACGTGCTGGATTCTGCCGTACAGGAGGCCTACCTCGCGGTCCCCTATGCCTTCAGCAAGCTCAACGCCAACGCGCAGTCCGCCGAGTACTACGAGAGTGCGGTCAATTCATTCTCGGCCGAGGATGGCCGCCTGGATGCGGCGATCGCCAGCATCCGCAAGGGCGACATGCTCAACCGCGTGCTCAGCAAGGACCAGGTGCAGGGCGAGGATGCGCACTACGGCTGGTTCTGGCAGCTGAAGAACCTGCCCGATGCGCCCGAGTCACGCTACCTGTACGCGGTGCTGGCCGGGCACGACTTCCAGGAGGGACTTAAGAACTACCGCGACCTGGTCTACCTCGCCGGCACGCTCGAGAAGTGGGACGGCGACATGGGCGCCTTCGAGGACATGATCGGCACGCGCGAGGCGGCCTTCGCCGAGCGCCTGCCGCGCGCCGACGCGCTGCTGGCCTCCGATGCGGTCGGCACGCTGCAGCAGCGCGACGTCGCGCTGGCGAACCGGCTGCGCACCATCGAGGCCCAGCACGACGTCGCAGCGCTGGGCACGGCGACCGAGCGTGAGCAGTGGGCGCGCATCCAGCGCGTCGAGGCCGGCCTTGCCGGGGCTCCCGACACCCCCGAGAACGCCGAGCTGCGCGCGCGCCTGGCGCTGGTCAAGGGCGTGCTGCAGTTCCGCCTGAACGATGCCTACGGCGCGCGCCTGTGGCAGGAGCACCGCAGCCTCAAGGACCTGGACCTGGCGCTGAACGAGGCGCAGAGCCGCTGGATCCGCGTCGAGCGCGCGCGCAAGAACATGCCGGCGAACACCGGGGAGTTCGCCACCCGCGTGGCCGGCCTCGAGCAGCGCATCGAGGCGCTGCAGAAGCGCCTGGGCGCCACTGAACGCAGGCAGAGCGACTACCTGGCCAAGGTGGCGGTGGATGAGCTCGAGCAGCAGAAGGCACGCCTGGCCGCCTACCAGGTGCAGGCGCGCTTTGCGCTGGCCACCATGTACGACCGCGCCGCGAACGATGAATCCACCCGCCCGGCAAAGCCTGCAGCGCCGGTGCAGAAGGGGGATGCGGGCGATGAGCCGGCCCCGGATGCGGAGCCGCCCAAGTGAGGCAGGCGCTGCTGCTCGTGCTGCTTGCGGTCCTCGCCCCGTGGGCAGCGGTGGCGCAGAGCTCCGCGCCGGCGCCAAGCATCGGCGACCTGTCCAAGCGCAAGATCGAGGTGCACAAGGACACCCCGGCCGCCGCCAGCAGCACCAAGGCGATGGAGAACTACCGCCACTTCCTCGAGCTGCAGAACACCGACCCGAAACTGCGCGCCGAGGCGATGCGCCGCCTCGGGGACCTGAACCTCGACGCCGGGCAGATGAACCGCATGGCCGAGGAGGTGACCGCCCCTGACCTGCAGGGCGCCGAGGCGGTCACGCTTGTACACCACGCTGCTCAAGGCCTACCCGGACTACGCGCGCAACGACCAGGTGCTCTACCAGCTGGCGCGCGCCTACGAGACCTCCGGCTCAGAACGACCAGGCGCTGGCGACGCTCGATCGCATCGTGGCCCAGTACCCGCAGAGCCCGCGCATCGACGAGGTGCAGTTCCGCCGCGGCGAGCTGCTGTTCTCCGCGAAGCGCTACCCGCAGGCCGAGAAGGCCTACGCCGCGGTGATCGGCCGCGGCGGCAGCTCCGCCTTCTACCAGCAGAGCCTCTACAAGCACGGCTGGTCATTGTTCAAGCAGTCCCTGACGCTCGAGAGCCTGCCGTCCTTCGGCGGCGTGCTCGACCGCGAGCTCGGTGCCACCGTGGGCGGCAAGAGCGTGCCGCTGGAGAGCCTCAAGCGCGCCGACCGCGAACTGGTCGAGGACACGCTGCGCGTCATGAGCATCGCGTTCTCGTACAACGAGGGCCCGAAGTCGCTCGAGGACTACATGACCCAGCATGGGGACCGCCCCTATGCCTGGCTGCTGTACTCGCGCCTGGGCGATACCTACGTCGAGAACCAGCGCTACCAGGACGCAGCGGCCACCTATGCTCGCCTTCGTCAAGCGCGACCCCTACAGCGATCACGCCCCGGACCTGCAGATGGCGGCGATCGAGGCCTATGGCAAGGGCGGCTTCAGCGACCTGGTGCTGCAGGGCAAGCACGAGTTCGTCGAGCGCTACAACTTCGACTCACCCTACTGGAAGACCCGCAAGCGCGAGGACTATCCGCGCGTGGTGCAGGAGCTGAAGGTCAACCTCAAGGACGTCGCCACCTACTTCCACGCCACCGCGCAGAAGAGCAAGCGCGTGGCGGACTACCAGGAGGCCGCGCGCTGGTACCGCGACTACCTGAAGTCCTTCCCCGGGGATGCGGACTCGGCCGAGACCAACTACCTGCTGGCCGAGGCGCTGTTCGAGAGCCACCAGTACGCCGAGGCTGCCACCGAGTACGAGCACACCGCCTACAACTACCCGAAGAACGCCAAGTCGGCGACCGCCGCCTACGCCGGACTGGTCTCCTACCAGAAGGGCGAGGAGAGCCTCACGGGGGCGGAGAAGGAGGCCTGGCACAAGCGCGCCACCGATGCGGGCGTGAAGTTCGCGCAGACCTACCCGGAGCATCCTGACAGCGCCGGCGTGCTCACGCGCGCCGCCGAGGACATCTTCGCCAGCGGCGACCTGCTGCGCACGCTCACGGTCAGCCAGTCGATCCTCGCCCGCCAGCCGCCGGTCGATCCGGCCAAGCAGCGCATCGCCTGGACACTCATCGGCCAGTCCTATTTCGACGAGGGCGACTTTGCCAAGGCCGAGCCTGCCTTCATCCAGGCGCGCGCACTGGCCGGCACCGACGAGAAGATGCGCACCGACCTCAACGAGCGCGTCGCGGCGAGCGTGTACAAGCAGGGTGAGGCGAAGCAGAAGGCCGGCGACTCGGCCGGCGCGGTCGATGACTTCCTGCGCGTCTCCACGGCGGCCCCGGACTCCAAGATCGTCGCCAACGCGCAGTACGATGCGGCCACGCAGCTGATCAACCTGCAGCAGTGGCCGCGCGCGATCACCGTGCTCGAGGATTTCCGGCACCAGTTCCCGCAAAGCCCGCTGCAGCCGGACGTCACGCGCAAGCTCGCGGTGGCCTACACAGCGGCCAACCGCCCGGGCGAGGCGGCCGCGGAGTTCGAGCACATCGCCAGCACCCCCGGGGGTGACCCGGCCGTGCAGCGCGAGGCCCTGATCCAGTCGGCGGACCTGTACGCCAAGGCCGGTAACCCGGCCAAGGCCTCCGCGATGCTCGAGAAGTTCGTCGCCACCAACCCGAGCCCGCTGGCGGACGCCGAGGAGGCCCGCCAGCACCTGGCCGAGTACGCCGCCAAGGCCGGCGACACCACGCGGCGCGACTACTGGTACCACGAGATCATCAACGCCGACACCCAGGCCGGCAGCACGCGCACCGAGCGCTCGCACTACCTCGCCGCGAAGGCGCAGCTTGCCCTGGCGCAGCCGGCGCGCGATGCGTTCCGCGGCGTGCAGCTGACCGCGCCGCTGAAGAAGAGCCTGGTCGTCAAGCGCAACGCGCTGGAGACCGCGATGGACGGCTACAAGCGGGCCGCGGAGTACCAGGTCGCCGAGGTGACCACCGCCGCGACCTACGAGATGGCGGAGCTGTACCGCATGCTGGCCAAGGACGTGCTCGCCTCCGAGCGCCCCAAGAACCTCAAGGGCGATGAGCTCGAGGAGTACAACTCGCTGCTCGAGGAGCAGGTGTTCCCGTTCGAGGAGCAGGCGATCAAGGTGCACGAGCTGAACGTCGCCCATGCCAAGGACGGGGTGTACGACGAGTGGGTGAGGAAGAGCTACCAGGCGCTCGCGGAGCTCAAGCCCGCCCGCTACGGCAAGACGGAGCAGACGGTTGATGTCGTCGCCAACCTTGAATAACCGCGCGACAGCGCGCCGCGCACCGCGCACGCCCGCCTGCGTGCTGGTGTGTGCCGGCGCGCTGCTGCTGGGCGCGTGCAGCCATGCGACCAAGCCGGTCGCAGCGCCGGCTCACCCGGTGATCGTGGTGCCCAATTCCCCCGCCGGCGTTCCCGCGCCGGCTGCCGGCGCCGCCGCGGCCCCGCCCGGCGCGGTCGCGGCAGTGGCGGCCGCGCCTGCGGTGCACCAGGACGTGCCACCGGCTGCGCGGGCGGAGTTCGAACGGGCGTGCGCGCCATGCGCGCCGGCAACGCCACGGAGGCGGAGCTCGACTTCAAGCAGGTGGCGCTGCAATACCCGCAGTTCGCCGCCCCGCTGGTGAACCTGGCCCTCATCCAGCGCAAGCAGGGGCAGCTCGACAAGGCCGAGGAGACGCTCAAGACCGCGGTCGCGCACGAGGACAGCAGCGCGGTGGCGTGGACAGAGCTCGGCGTGACCCAGAGAATGCGTGGTGAGTTCAAGGACGCGGAGGCCTCCTACCAGAAGGCCACCGAGGTGGACCCGCTGTACGCACCCGCATGGCGGAACCTTGGCGTCCTCGAGGACCTCTACCTGGGCAGCCCCGCAAGGCGCTGCCCGCTTTCGAGCAGTACAAGAGCCTTACCGGCGAGGAGAAGCCGGTGAATGGCTGGATCGCGGAGCTGCGCCAGCGACTGGGGATGCCTGCGGTGAAGAAGCCCGAGCCGGCTGCCGCAACGCCTGACAATGCCGCCGGCCCGGCCCCGGCCCCGGCCGCCGGCCGCGCCGCCACCGGCAGCGCCAGTGGCGGCGCCGAAGACAGGAGGTTGAGCATGCGCACGCACATGAACCGACGGATCGCAGGTGCCCTTGTCCTCGTGCCGTGGCTGCTGGCAGCAGGCATCGCCTGCGCGCAGGAACCCCCGGCAGCACCGGCTGCCGCCGCGCATGCGGCGCCGCGCCCGGACCAGCTGGAGCCCGGAGTGGACACCAGCAAGGCTGTCGATGGCACCGCGAGTGCCCCGGTGGTGGCCGCCCCGGCAGCCGCCGCCGTGCCGCCTGCACCGGCTGCGAAGCCCCCAGCGCCATCCAGCGCTTCCGCCACCGCCAAGGGTGGCGCGAAAAAGGGCACCGACCGGCTGAACCTGGACACGACCGACGTGCGCGGTAACCACGAGCTGCCGAAAGTGATGTATATCGTTCCATGGAAGCGATCGGATCTGGGCGACTTGGTCGGCCGCCCGCCGAACAGCCTCCTGGATGAGGTGCTGCAGCCGCTGGACCGGGACGTATTCAAGCGGGAGAACCGCTATTACGAGGCCCTGCAGCCGGACCAGGCGGGGCAAAACCGGACGCGGTGCAGGGTTCAGACGCTAAGCCCTGAAATAACCGCGGCTGCAGCATCAGGTATGAGAGCTGGGTCGCAGCTTTTTGGGCTTATGTCATTCAGTTTTCGCAGTAATTACGCTTGTGTGTGGCCGTCTTTTTGAGCGGGAGTGTCAGATGGGCTTCTGGAACATGATTGTTCGATTTTTTCAGGGCGGCGGGGAATTCATGTTCCCGATCGCCGTTGTGTTCGTGGTCGGGGCTTGCGATCGCCATCGAGCGCTACATTTACCTCACCGTACGGCGGCGCGCAACCGCAGCCTGTGGAACGAGATCGTGCCGCATGCTGGCGCAGGGCAACTTCCGCCAGGTGGAGCAGGCGACCGCGAAGTCGGACTCGGCCATCGGCCACATCCTCAACTACGGCCTGGCGCGCATCCAGAACGGCACGCCGCCGCGATGACATCGAGAAGGCGATGGAGGAGAGCCTGATGGAGGTCGTGCCGAGCCTGGAGAAGCGCACGCACTACCTGGCGACCTTCGCCAACCTCGCGACACTGCTCGGCCTGCTGGGTACGGTCATGGGCCTGATCCGCGCCTTCCGCGGCGGTGGCCACGGTCAACCCGGCGGAGAAGGCCAACCTGCTGTCGGCGAGATCTCGGTCGCCATGAACTGCACGGCGTTCGGCCTCATGACGGCGGTGCCGCTGCTGTTCATCCACGCGTTCCTGCAGACGAAGACCACCGAGCTGATCGACAGCCTGGAGATGGCCTCCGTGAAGTTCCTGAACGCGATCACCGAGCGTCAGACACCCGCCACCGCGGCGGCCTGATCAGGTCACTCGAGCGTTCTGCCAAGGACTAAGGTCGCCCATGCGTCGTTCCTATCAATCCCGCAAGCTCGAGCGGCACACACGCGGCCCGCGGAGCTGCTGCTCGTGCCGATGATCGACATCTTCACGGTGCTCGTGACGTTCCTGCTCATGACGGCAGTGTTCTCGCGCACCGTGATCCTGCAGCTCAACATGCCGGCCGCGCAGACGGAGTTCAAGGAGCCGCCGCCGGGGCTGGTGCTCGAGGTCATGGTGCGCAAGGATCTGCTGCAGGTGGCCGACCGCAACACCGGCCCGCTCGCGACGATTCCCAACACGCCCAAGGGCTACGACTACGACGGCCTCACCGACTACCTGAAGCGGATCAAGGCGAAGTTCCCGGAGAAGACGGAGGCGACCATCCTGCTGGAGCCGGACACCCCCTACGACAGCCTCGTGCAGGTGATGGACCGCGTGCGCGTGTTCGAGAGGGCACCGGGGCTGAACATCGTGCAGGCGGAGCTGTTCCCCGACATCTCCATGGGCGATGCGCCCGCGACCGATGCGCACACGGCGGCCGCCGCTGCTGCGCCGGCCGCCGGAGCGCACCCATGAGTACCTCCAACGCGCGCCCGGCGCATGGCGCAGCACCACATGCGCAACCGTGCCGATGCGCAGCTGAACCTGATCCCGCTGATCGACATCCTCTCGACGATGGTGGCGTTTCTGCTGGTGTACTCGACCGAGGTCGAGGTCATCCAGAACAGCCAAGGGCATCGAGATTCCGCAGTCGATCGCGCAGACCGCCGCCGAAGGAGTCCGTCGTGGTGATGATCACCAAGAGGGACGTGTTCGTGCAGGGGGAGCTCGTCACCATCGATCGCCGACATCCGCAACGCCAAGATGCCCTGGTCGAGCCGCTGCGCGATGCGCTCAAGCGCCCGCTGCTGGTGGGCAAGGAGATGACCGAGCGTGATCTTGCCAACCGCGAGATCACCATCATGGCCGACAAGGTCGCTGCCGTACGACGTGTTGAAGCGCGTGATGGCCACCTGCACCGATGCGGACTACGGCCGGATCTCCCTGGCGGTCATCCAGAAGGAGAAGCCGGTGGCCGCCGGCTTCAAGCCCGGTTAAGCACGATGCAGCTGGCACCCTATTACCGCGAGTTCGAGCTGCCCTGGGAGGGCGACGAAGAGGCCAGCGCGCGCTTCCGCAAGATCCTGCGCGTCATGCTGATCCTGCTGGTGATGTTCAGCGATCCTGTTCCTGTTGCTGCCGCACCCCAAGGCGCCCACCGCCGCTGACGTCCCGCAGCGCCTGGCGCACGTGATGCTCGAGGAGCAGGCCGAAGCCGCCACCGCCACCCCCGCCTGCCCCGAAGGTGCAGGAGAAGCCGAAGGTCGAGCCCAAGGTGGTGACCCCGGTCGCCCCGCCCGTGGACCAGAAGCAGAAGGCGCACGAGAAGGCGCAGAAGCAGCTGAACCAGGTGAAGGACGAGCTCGCCGACCTGCGCGACATCATGGACACCAAGCCGCTGGAGGTGAAGAATCTCACCGGCGCGGTGGGGGCCGACGCGCACGCCGAGCGCTCGCTGATCACCTCCAAGGTGGGGGTCGGCAGCGGTGGCATCACCTCCGCTGACACCAGCCGCGGCTTCGGCGGCGGTGCCGGCTCGCTCACCGGCCACGAGACCACCGCGGTGAACTCCGGGGTCGCCAAGTCCGGCCTCAACTCACGCCCCCCGGCGGTCAGCGGCGGTGGTGGCAAGGCCGCCCGCTCGCGCGAGGAGATCGAGCTGATCTTCGACCGCAACAAGGGCCGCCTGGACAGCATCTATGCGCGTGCGCAGCGCGACAACGCCGAGCTGCAGGGCAAGCTTGTGCTTGAGCTGACCATTACGCCGGCCGGTGAGGTCACCGCCTGCCGCGTGGTCTCCAGCGAACTGAAGGATGCGGAGCTTGAGCGCAAAATCGTGGCCCTGGTACGCATCTTCAAGTTCGAGGCCAAGGACGTCGATACCATCACGGTCACCAAGCCCCTTGAATTCTTCCCCGCATAACAGCAGGGCCGGAACATGAACCTCAGCTCCGAAATCCAGTTTTTCGCCGAGTTGCGGCTCGTGGATAAGGCGCGGCTGCTGAACCTGTTTCTCCGCGAGCTCGCGGAGGAGGCCCGTGGCACCTACGGGCCCGGCGTCGAGCAGGTGCACGACACCGCGCACCTGCGCTTCGTCAACGAGATCGTACCACCGCCTCACCCGCGTCATCGAGCAGCTGCTGGCGGAGGAGGCCACGCGGCCGGCCGACGATGTGGTGCTGCGCATGCTGCTCTCCCCGCGCGCCGACAAGATGGCCGAGCGGCTGGTCTTCAACGCCTATGCGCGTGCCATCCAGGGCTTCGAGAGCTACGACACCACCGTGTTGATGGGCTCCTAGGCCCCGCCAGGGCGTTCTACTGCGTCGCGGCGCCGTGCTACGGTTGCGGGGTTGCCACGCACTGGCGGTGTCGAAAAAATGTTCAAGTACTTGCGTGTCCTCGCGGCCGCATGCGTGCTGGTATCCGGCGCCGGCCAGGCGGCCGCACCCACCGCGGCGGTGCTGCTGCGGCCGGCACAGGTGTGGACCGCGGGGGAGCCGCTGCATGCCGGCTGGGTCGTGCTTGTGCAGGGTGAGCGCATAGCCGCGGTGGGGCCGGCGAGCGCGGTGGCCGTGCCCCCCGGGGCCGAGGTCATCGAGCTGCCCGGGGCGACAGTGCTGCCCGGGCTGATGGACCTGCACTCGCACCTGCTGCTGCACCCCTACAACGAGGTGCTGTGGAACGACCAGGTGCTCAAGGAACCGGTGCCCTACCGCACCTTGCGCGCCGGCGTGCAGGCGCGCGCGACGCTCATGGCCGGCTTCACCACGCTGCGTGACCTGGGGACCGAGGGCGCCGACTACGCGGACGTTTCGCTCAAGCGCGCCATCGAGGAGGGCCTGATCGCCGGTCCGCGCCTGTTCGTGGCCACGCGCGCCATCGTGGCCACCGGCAGCTACGGCCCGGCGCCGCGCGGCCTGCGCCCGGACATGTGCTGCACGCCGCAGGGCGCGCAGGAGGCCAGCGGCGTCGATGCGGTGATCGCCGCCACGCGCGAGCAGGCCGGACGCGGCGCCGACTGGATCAAGGTCTACGCGGACTATCGCTGGGGTCCGGATGGCTCCCAGCAGCCGACCTTCTCGGTGGAGGAACTCAGGGCGCTGGTGCAGACCGCACACACCTCCGGCCGGCCGGTCGCCGCGCACGCGGCGACCGCGGAGGGCATGCGCCGCGCGGTGCTTGCCGGCGTCGACACCATCGAGCATGGCTACGCGGGCACGCCGGAGCTGTTCAGGCTCATGGCAGCACACGGGGTGGCCTACCTGCCCACGCTCGAGGCCGAGGCCGCCTATGCGGAGTACTTCGACCACTACGTGCCCGGCGGCGAGCCGACGCCGGGGATGAAGCAGGCAGCTGCTGCCTTTCGCGCCGCGCTCGCCAGCGGCGTCACGATCGGCTGCGGCAGCGATGTCGGGGTGTTTGCCCACGGCACCAACTACCGTGAGCTGGTGTGGATGGTGGCCGACGGCATGACGGCGCTGCAGGCGCTGACGGCCGCCACCGCGACCGATGCGAAGATCCTGCGCCGCGCGGCAGACCTGGGCGGCCTGCACAAGGACATGCTCGCGGACATCATCGCGGTGCGCGGCGACCCGACGCGCGACATCAGTGCGACCGCCGAGGTGCAGTTCGTCATGAAGGGTGGCCACATCTACCGGCGGCCGCAGTAGCGCGCCCGCGCGCACCACACGCATCCCTGCCATTCCCGTGGCCGAAGCGCGCGCGGTCGCCCTGGTTGCCCATCACCGCGGCGGTGAGCCCCGAGGGGGGTGGCCTGTTTGCGCGTTCAGCCCTCGAGCGCGAGCTGCGCGAGGGCAGCGCCGGTGAGGCGAAAGCCGGTCCATTCGTCCAGCGGTTGCGCGCCCAGCCCGCGGTAGAAGCCGATCGACGGCTCGTTCCAGTCAAGCACCGCCCAGTCCAGGCGTGCACAGCCGCGCTCGAGCGCGGTGCGGGCGAGCCAGGCGAGCAGGCGCTTGCCCAGGCCCCGGCCGCGCGCCTGCGGGCGCACGAACAGGTCCTCCAGGTAGATGCCCGGCTTGCCGAGGAAGGTGGAGAAGTTGTGGAAGAAGAGGGCGAACCCCAGCGGCGCCCCGGCCACGCAGGCGAAAACCACCTCCGCATAGGGCTTAGGTCCAAACAGCGCCGCCGACAGGTCCGCCTCGGTGGCGATGACTTCGTGTTCCAGGTGCTCGTACACCGCCAGCTCACGGATGAAGCCCAGCACCAGCGCCATCTCGTGGGCGCCGGCGGGGCGGATCGTGATGTCCTCGGCGCGCGGGCTCATCCTGTGCTCTGCAGGCCCTCGGCGATGCCGCCCACGCTTGCCAGCAGTGCGGCAAACAGCGCGTTGTCCTCGCGGCCGCCGGCACGCCAGCGCCGCAGCAGGTCCACCTGCATGAGGTTCATCGGGTCGACGTACGGGTTGCGCAGGCGGATGGAGCGCTGCAACGTCGCATCGGTGTCCAGCAGAGCCTGGCTGCCCTTGAGCGCCAGCACCTGCTCGCAGGCGAGCTGGTACTCCGCGCGGATGCGCGCCGGGTAGTGCGCGCGCACGTCCACCCCCAGCGCCTCGTAGTAGGCGGCAATGTCCAGGTCAGCGCGCGCCAGCATCGTCTCGATGTCGTCGATGAGGTTGCGCAGGAAGAACCAGCCGTCGTGCGCCGCGCGCACCCGCTGCATGCCCAACTGCTGCACCGCGACCTGCAGGCCGTGGCCGGCGCCATACCAGCCTGGCAGCATGAAGCGCGCCTGCGACCATGCGAACACCCACGGCACCGGCAGCAGCGCGTCAAGTCCCGGATGCGTGTCGCGGTGCGCCGAGCGCGAGCCGATCTGCATGCGCTCGATGACATCGATCGGGGTGACCGCCTGGAAGAACTCGTAGAACTGCGGTGCGCCGTACACCAGCTCGCGGTAGGCGTTGCGGCTCGCGCGCGCGAGCAGGTCCGCGACCTCGAGGTGGGCGGGTGGCTCGGCGGCGGCCGGGTCGCGGCGGCTCGCCGCGGTGGCGAGGCTGAGCGCGTTGAACGCGCGCTCCAGCGTGCGCATGGCGATCGGCTTGCAGTCCGTAGCCCTGCTTGACGGTGGAGCCCTGCTCGCGGATGCGCAGCACGCCGTTGGCGGCCCCCGGCGGGGCCGCCTTGACGATCGACTCGATGCGCCCGCCGCCGCGCGCGACACTGCCGCCGCGCGCGTGGAACAGCACCGGCTGCTCGCCGGCGGCGGCCAGCACCGCGGCCAGCTCGCCCTGGGCCTGGTGGATCAGGAAGCGCGAGGCGCACGCGCCGGCTTCCTTGTTGCTGTCCGAGTAGCCCAGCAGCACGCACTGGCGGCGCCCGCGTGCCTCCAGGTGGCGCCGGTACAGCGGGTCGGCGAGCAGCTGCTGCATCGTGGCCCCGCAGCTGCGCAGGGACTGCTCGGTCTCGAACTGCGGGGCGATGTCCAGCGCGACTTCCCCGGTACGCTTGTCGTAGGCGGCCGCCCAGCGCGCCAGCAGCAGCGCGGCGAGCATGTCATCCGCGCCGCTCGCCCCGCTGATGATGAAGTAGCCGATTGCCGCGGCCCCGTAGCGGTGCCGGCCCTGCATGATGGCCTCGAACACCGCGAGCGTGCGCTTGCCCAGCGCGTCCAGCTCGGTGACCGGGCCGCGGTCCTTCTCCAGCGACTCGGCCAGCACGTCGCGCCGCTCGGCGCGGCTGCGCGTCGCCCACTGCGCATCGCCCAGCCCCTGCGCCACCACCTGGTGCAGCACGTCGCGTGCTGGCGCACGTCCAGGGTTGCCAGGTGGAAGCCGAAGGTGTCGATGCGCCGCAGCAGGCGCTCGACGTAGAACAGGCCGGCGTTGGCGCCGCTGTTGCCCTTGAGGCTGCTGGCGACCAGGGCGATGTCGTCGCGGAACTGCCGCGCGCCCTCGTAGCCCTGGGCCCGGCCCTCGTAGGCGCTGCGCAGCCGCTCGCCCATCTGGGCCAGGAACACGCGGTAGGGCATGCGGTCGTGCCGCGCCGGGGTGATGGCCGCGCGCCGGGCAGCAAGCGTCATGTACTGCTCGATGCGCTGCGGCGAGCTCGGGCGAGACGGTGATGCGGCTGGCGCTCTGCGAGAGCCGCTGCGCCAGGTCCTGGACACTCCTCGAAGTAGTTGTTGATGATGACGCTGCTGTTGCCGCGCCAGCGTCTCGCGAATGGTCTTGGCGTGCACGTCGGGGTTGCCGTCCATGTCGCCGCCGACCCAGGAGCCGAAGTGCAGGATCGAGGGCACGCGCACCGCGCCGGGCGTGCGCGCCGTAGACCTTCTCCAGCGCCTGCGCGATCTCCTCGTAGAACGCCGGCACCACGCGGTACAGGATCTCCAGCAGGTAGAACAGGATCTGCTCGCGCTCGTCCGCCACCGTGAGCCGCTCGCGCGGCAGCTCCTCGGTCTGCCAGGCCGTGGTCAGCTCCATGCGCATGTTGTCCCAGATGCTGTGCGCCTCGTGCGGGGTCAGCGTCGGATCGAGCCGATCGAGCAGGCGCTGCGCGATGCGCTGCTGCTTGCGCAGCAGCGTGCGGCGGCGTCGACTCGGTGGAATGCGGCGCGAACACCGGCTCGATCGACAGGCGTGCCGATCAGGTCGATGACCTGGCTGGCGCTGAGGCCCTGTGCCTTCAGCTGCGCGATCGCATCCTCGACGCCACCGGGCTGCGGGCGCTGGCTGTCCTTGAGGAAGTAGTCGCGGCGGCTGCGGATGCGGTGCACCTTCTCGGCGAGATTGACCGCCTGGAACCAGGTGGAGAAGGCGCGCACCAGGTCGCGCGTGAGCGCGGGCGGGCGGCCGCGCACCAGCGCCTCCAGCTGCGCGCGCGCACCGGGCTCGCCGTTGCGGGCGCGGATCGCGGCGACGCGGTCGGACTCGACCTGCTCGAACAGCGCCTTGCCGCCTTGCTCGAGCAGCATCTCGCCGACCAGGGCGCCCAGCGCATGCACGTCATCGCGCAGCGGCTCGTGCTTCGGGGGGAAGTGGATGTCGCCGCGGTTGAGCACTAGTCGTTCCAGGTGTTGCCGGCGCTGCTGCCGCTGCGCGCGGGCACCACGCAGAAGCGCTGCCCGGTGGGGGCTTCCATCACCTGCCAGTCACGCACCGCGCTGACGCGGCGCGCGCCGAGGCTCTCCAGGCGGCGCACCTCAGCCTCGACGTCGGTCGACTCGATGTCCAGGTGCACGCGGCTCTCGTGGCCAACCTGCTGCACCTCGATGTCCAGCGGTAAGCCCTCGAGCCTGCGGTACAGCGCCTCGCCGGCCTGCGCCGAGGCCTCGACCCGAAGACCCAGGGCTGCTCCCCAGAACGCCGCGGCGCCCTCGATATCCTGGGTGTTGCAGTCGATGATGAACCCGGAAAGGCGGCTCTTGTGCATGGGGCATCCTTGTTGGGAAGCGCGGCCACAGCGTGGCCCCGGCCGGACATATATATAAGAGTTCCTGGGGGCATTTTACCGAAGCGCGCGCCCCGCGGCGGCGCAGATGCGCGCTTCAGCCTGCCAGCAGCACCGACTCGGCGCGCTCGAGGTCCTCCGGCTGGCCATAGATGACCACGATGTCCCCGTCGCGCAGCACCGTCTCCAGGCTCGGCTCGCGGCCGAGGATGCCCAGCCGGCGCACGCCGGTGAAGGTGACGGCCAGGCCACGGCCACGCACCTCGCGCAGCGTGCGCCCGATCGACCAGGCCCCCGGTGGCACCACCACGGAGCGGATCTCCTCGCGGTGTTCGCTGGTCTCATCCACCGGGCGGGCGTCAGCGCTGCGCACCACGTTGTGCAGCACGGTGTAGCGGTTGCTGCGGATCTCCCCCACCGTGCGCACCACGCGCGACACCGGCACGTGCAGCAGCATCAGCACGTGCGAGACCAGCATCAGGCTCGCCTCGAAGGTTTCCGGCACCACATCGGTCGCGCCGGCATCCTGCAGCTCCTTCAGGCGCGCATCGTCCTGGGTGCGCACCAGCACGGGCACCTCGGGCCGCAGCGTGCGCACGCTGCGCAGGATGCCGATCGAGGTGCCCGGATCGGCGAAGCTGATCACCACCGCGCTCGCCGCGGCCAGCCCCGCCTTGGCGAGCATCTGCTCGTCGGCCGAGTCGCCGAACATCACCGGGTCCCCCAGCTGGCGCGCAGCGCGGATGCGCGCCGGGTCCAGGTCCAGCGCGATGTACTCGAACCCCTGTGACTCGAGGATGCGGCCGACGTTCTGCCCGACGCGCCCGAAGCCGCACAGGATGACGTGGTCGCGCAGCGCGATGCCGTGCGTGGCCTCGTCCTCGCGCTCGAGCGCGGTGCGCAAAGGGCCACGCTCGTTGAGCAGGAAGCGCGCGACGCGCTTGTTGTTGTTGAGGATCACCGGGCTTAGCACCATCGACAGCACGATGGCCACCAGCAGCGGGCTGCCCACGCGCTCCGGCAGGAGCCCGGCCTGCAGCAGGATCGTGCACAGCGCGACCCCGAACTCCCCGCCGATCGACATGACGATGCCGGTGCGCAGCGCCTTGAAGCGCGAGAGGGTGAACGGATAGGTCACCAGGGCGGCCAGCAGCGCCTTCACCAGCACGAGCGTCACGAGCATGAGCAGGACGCCGAGCAGCGGCGCCGGCCGGCCCAGCAGGTGCAGGTCCAGCAGCATGCCCACGGAGATGAAGAAGAGCCCGAGCAGGATGTCGCGGAACGGGCGGATCACCGACTCGATCTGGTGACGGTACTCGGTCTCCGCGAGCATCATCCCGGAGAGAAAGGCGCCCAGGGCGAACGAGAGCCCGGCGCTGTAGGAGACCCAGGCGGAGCTTAAGACCACCAGCAGCACGGTGAGGGTGAACAACTCGCGCAGGCGGCTGTGGGCGATCACCTGGAACAGCGGGCGCAGCATCCAGCGCCCGGCCGCCAGCACCGCGATGATCGCCAGCACCCCGCCCAGCACCGCCCCGAGGCTTGCGCCCACGCTCAGCTGCGCCGCGCCACCCACCAGCATCGAGGCCAGCGCGAGGAAGGGCACGAAGGCCAGGTCCTGGAACAGCAGCATGCTGAAGGCGAGCCGACCGTGGGTGCGGTTGATTTCCGAACGCTCGGTGAGCTGCTGCAGCAGGATCGCCGTGGAGCTCATCGCCACCGCGCCGCCGAGCACGATCGCCACCAGCCACGGCACGCCCAGCAGGTGGCCGAGCAGGGCAAACACGGTGGCCGTGATGCTCACCTGCGCGCCGCCGAGCACGAACACTTCGCGCCGCATCGCGATCATGCGCGGCAGCGAGAACTCCAGCCCGAGCGTAAACAACAGGAACGCGACCCCCAGGTCCGCCAGCAGCCGCGTGGCGCCGGAGTCCGACACCACGCCCAGGGCATGCGGACCCAGCGTAAGGCCCACCAGCAGGTAGGCGGCGCTGGTGGGCAGCGCCATGCGGCGCGCCAGTGTCACGAGGAACACCGAGCCTGCGAGCAGGATCAGGCACTGGGCTAGGGGGCTGAGCATTGACCCCAAGTTAGACCGTGCGAACGCGCGCGTGCAACGTCTGCACGCTCACGCCCGCGACAGGCCCCGGCGGGCGGTCAGCTCTTCTTGGCGATGCCGCCGGCGCCGCGCGTCCAGGTCGCTACCGCGGCCGGTACGCGGATGTCCGGGGGCAGCCGTGGGTCAGGCTGCGGCGGCAGCGCCATCAGCTGCAGCGGCAGCACCCCGGCCCAGCACGGCAGGTCATAGTCCTGCTCGTCATCCAGCGGTGGCCCGCTGCGGATCTTGGCCGAGGCTTCCTCGATGGGCAGCACGAGCACCGTCGTGGCGTTGAGTTCCTTCGGGGTCGGCGCGCGCACCTCGGCCGCGCGCCCGGGCATCACGCGGTTGACGATCGCGGTGAGGACCTCACGCTTCTCGGCCTTGTCGGTGACGGCGGTGGCCGTGCCGAGCACGAGCACTGAGCGGTAGTTCATGGAGTGGTGGAACGCGGAACGCGCCAGCACCAGCCCGTCAAGCAGGGTGACGGTGACGCACACGTTCACACCCTGGCTGAGGTTCCTGAGCATGCGGCTGGCGACCGAGCCGTGGATGTACAGCCGGTCGCCGATGCGCGCATGCACCGTGGGCACCACGAAGGGCTGCTGCTCGAGCGCGAAACCGACGTGGCAGATGAAGGCCTCGTCGAGGATGGCGTGGATGGTTTCGCGCTCGTAGCTGCCGCGGTCGCGGCGTTGCCCGAGCCGGGTGCGGTCGGTGGGCTTGATCAAATGCCGGACTGCCAGGTGCTGGGCAGGCCCGCCTTGCCCAGTGCCTCCCCGATGACAAGGCAGCTGTCGCGCGCCTGCGGCGGTGCGCGCAGGCTGCGCGCTCTCGAGTTCAGGAAGTGCGAAACCTGGGGTGAGTTGGGGTGCCCGGCCTGCAGCTGCTCCTCGACCGCGTCGATGGCCTCGGTAAGGTCGCCCTGGTCGCAGCCGGGGAAGCTCATGCCGGTGACCGCGTGTTGCACCTTCACGAGCGCCTGGTGAATTGCCGCCTGCTGCGTCGCGTCCATGTCCATAAATCTGAACTGGTTTTGCGGTGGCGGCAAGTGCGGCCGCCAATGAAAAAGCCCCGCCGTTTGCGGCGGGGCTTTCAGGGCGCTCGAAGCGCGGTTACTTCGCCGGAGCGGTATCGTCGGCCGCGGCAGGGGCGCTCTTGGAAGCGCCGCTGCTCTTGGACGCACCGCTGCTCTTGTGGGAGCTGCTCTTGTGCGAGCTGCTCTTGTGGGTCTTGTGCGAGCTCTTGTGCGAGCTGCTGCTATGGGTCGAAGGCGTGGCGGCCGGGGCCGGTTCGTCAGCTGCGAAGGCCGGGGCTGCGATCACGGCGAGGGCGATGACAGGGACGAGCTTCTTGAACATCGAGGTACTCTCCAGTGAAAACTAAAGACAACGGGTGGCAAGCATCGGTCCGATACCTGACCGGCTCATGGGCGTCCGCGTACATCAACGCGCATCAGCCGGGCAGGAATCACTGTCCCGAGGCGCGCGTATTATGGGGAAAAAATCAGCGGCAATCGGCGTATGACTGCAAAGTAATGTTGGCCGCGTATGAAGTCGTATCTACCTGATTCTAAAGACAATAATCAGGAAATCCGGGTCAGTCACCGGCGAAGCTCACCAGCCGCCGCACCGGTACGCCAAGTCCCTCCAGGCGCGCCGAACCCCCCAGCTGCGGCAGGTCGATCACAAAGCAGGCGGCCACTACCTGCGCGCCCTGCCGGCGCAGCAGCTGCACGGCCGCTGCCGCCGTGCCGCCGGTGGCGATGAGGTCATCGACCAGCAGGATCCGCTCACCGGCTTGTACCGCATCGCGGTGCATCTCCATCGCGTCGATGCCGTACTCCAGGGAGTAGGCGACGCTCACCGTCGCGTGGGGCAGCTTGCCCTTCTTGCGCACCGGGACGAAGCCGGCCGACAGCTGGTGGGCGATCGCGCCGCCGAGGATGAAGCCGCGCGCCTCGATACCGGCGACGCGGTCGATGTGTTCATGTGCCCACGGCTGCACCAGCTGGTCGATCGCGCCGCGGAACACGCGCGCATTGCCCAGCAGCGTCGTGATGTCACGGAACATGATCCCCGGCTTCGGGTAGTCGGGGATGGCGCGGATGGCTGCGCTGATCTCGGCGAGGGTCACAGGATCCATGGGCACAGTTTACGGCAGCAGCTCAGCGCCGCTGCCACACCAGGGCGCGGTTGTTGGCCGGCATTGCATGGTCGCCGGTCAGGTGCAGCTGCTGGGCCTGCGCCAGGGCATCCACCGCCTCGAAGTCGCGCACGGCACTATCCGGGTCGCGGCCCCTGAGCCAGCCATCGAACTGGAGGTTGCTGGCGCTGGTGTGCTGGCCGCCATAGCGAAAAGGCCCGTAGATGCACAGTACGCCGCCACCGGCGAGCGCGGCGCCGACGCCGCGGAACAGGCACTGGACCGATTCCCACGCCATGATGTGCAGCGTATTGGCGCTGAACACCGCATCGACCATCCCGACCCCCGCCCAGGCAGGATCGCGGACATCGAGCGCCAGCGGCCGGCGCAGGTTCGGCAGTGCCGCCTCGAGGACCCGTTGCGTGAGGGAATCCGGTACCGGCGGCATCTCGGTCGGCTGCCAAGTGACCTGCGGCAGGTGGCCGGCGAAGTACACCGCGTGCTGCCCGGTGCCGCTGCCGATCTCGAGCGCGCTGTGGCTGGCGGCGAACGCGGTGCGCAGCACCGTGAGGATCGGGTCCTTGTTGCGGTCGCAGGCCTCGGAATGCGCGAGCATCCGGGGAGTCTGCGACAATGGGTGCATGCAAGCCATAGACCTGCTGCTGCAGCGCCAGTCCGCCAGCAAGCTCACCGAGCCCGCCCCCGACGATGCGGCCCTCGAACTGATGTTCGCCAGCGCTGCGCGCGCCCCGGACCACGGCAAGCTGCGGCCGTGGCGCTTTGTGGTGATCGACTCGGCAGCGCGCGGGGCGTTCGGCGACCTGCTCGCCGCCCACCTGCAGCGCGCGCACCCCAGTTCGGGTGCCGAGACGCTGCAGCGCGAGCGCCAGAAGGCCTTCCGTGCGCCGCTGATCGTGGTGGTGGCCGCGCACACCACCACGGGTGTGAAGATCCCGGTCGTGGAGCAGCTGCTGTCGGCAGGAGCTGCCGCCGCTGCGCTGCTGATGGCCGCCGTCGCGCTGGGTTTCAACGGCGTGTGGAAGACCGGCGCCCCGGCGTATGACGACACCGTGAAGAGCGCCTTGGGACTTGCGGCGGAGGACGTCATCGTCGGATTCCTGTACCTGGGCAGCCCGGCGAGCGATGCGCCGGCCCCCGCGCCACGCGAATGGCGCGACCTGGTGCGCCGCTGGCGCCCGCCCGCCTGACGCGTCAGGGCGAGCGGTTCCTGCGCCGGGCCGAGGGCGCGGCGGTGCCGCAAGCCGCTGGCGCAGGCGCGCCGGCCGCGCAGGCCGTCGCGGCCTGCCTTATGATTCGCCGCTTCGCATTCCTTAAGGCAACCCCATGAGATTACTGTCAGCGATCGCGATGACTGCCGTGCTTGCCGCCTGTGCGTCCAAGGCAGTCCCGGAGAAGAAACCCATGCCCGCCGCGATTCCCGCCGCCGCCAGCGCCGCCCCGGCGGCAGCCCCGGCCCCCAAGGCCGAGCTGGGTGACTTCGGCATCGACCTTACCTCCATGGACCGCAGCGTAAAGCCCGGCGATGACTTCTTTGCCTACGCCAATGGCACCTGGGACAAGACCTTTGTTATCCCGCCGGACAAGGCGAGCTTCGGACCGTTCGACCGGCTCGACGAACTGTCCAAGGTGCGCGTGCGTGCGATCATCGAGAAGGCCGCCGCGGCGCATGCGGCCAACGGCACACCCGACCAGCAGATCGGCGACTACTACGCCGCCTACATGGACCAGACCGCCATCGAGGCCAAGGGGCTGGCCCCGGCGCAACCGGGCCTTGAGCGCATCGCCGCGGCCAAGACGCGCGCCGACATCGCGCGCATGTTCGGCACGCTCGGCTTCGCCTCGCTGTTCGACGTCAACCTGTCTGCCGGACCTGAAGGACCCGGACCGCTACTCGGTGTTGATCACCCAGTCGGGCCTGGGCCTGCCGGACCGCGACTACTACCTGAAGGATGACCCGCAGCTGAAGGCGCTGCGCGAGAAGTACGTGGCCTACGTCGCGCAGATGCTCACCCTGGGTGGCAGCGCGGACCCGCACGACCAGGCACGCGACGTCATGGCGTTCGAGACCGCGGTGGCCAAGGTGCAGTGGCCGATCGAGAAGCGCCGCGAGGTGGAGGCGAACTACAACCCGCGCACCAAGGCGCAGCTGCTTGCCTACGCCCCCGGGTTTCCGTGGCAGACGTTCCTCGACGCCCAGCAGCTCGGTTCGCGCCAGGACCTGGTCCTGAGCGAGCTGGCCGCGATCAAGGACCTGGCAGCGCTGTTCGAGCGCACGCCGGTGCCGACGCTGAAGGCGTACCTGACCTTCCACTACCTCAGCAGCAACGCCTCGTACCTGCCGCAGCGCTTTGACCAGGCGCGCTTCGCCTTCTACGGGCAGACCATGCGCGGCCAGCCGCAGCAGCGCGAGCGCTGGAAGCGCGGCGTTGACGCGGTCGACGGCGCGCTCGGCGAGACGGTCGGCCGGCTGTACGTGGCCCAGTACTTCCCGCCGGAGTCCAAGGCCAAGATGCAGCAGCTGGTGGCCAACCTGCGGGCGGCGCTGAGCCAGCGCATCGACGAGCTCGACTGGATGAGCGCCGCGAGACCAAGACGCGCGCGCACGAGAAGCTCGCCGCCTTCACCCCGAAGATCGGCTACCCGGACAACTGGAAGGACTACTCCGCGCTGGTGATCAAGACGCGACGACCCGCTCGGCAACGACCGGCGCGCCGCGCAGTGGTGGTGGGATTACCAGGTGGCGCGCCTGGACAAGCCGGTCGATCGCGCCGAGTGGGGCATGACCCCGCAGGAGATCAACGCCTACTACAACCCGCTCAACAACGAGATCGTCTTCCCGGCGGCGATCCTGCAGCCGCCGTTCTTCGATCCCGAACGCCGACGCTGCGGTCAACTACGGCGGCATCGGCGCCGTGATCGGCCACGAGATCGGCCATGGCTTCGACGACCAGGGCCGCAAGTTCGGCCCGACCGGGGCCATGAACGACTGGTGGACGCCGAAGGATGCGGAGGTGTTCAGCGCGCAGCAGCGACGCGGCTCGATCAAGGAGTTCTCGGCGTTCGAGGCGCTGCCGGGCCTGCACGTCAACGGTGCCAACACCATCGGCGAGAACATCGGCGACCTGGGCGGCCTCAACATGGCCTACGAGGCCTACATGATCTCGCTCAATGGCCAGCCCGCGCCGGTCATCGACGGGCTCACCGGCGACCAGCGCTTCTTCCTCTCCTACGCACAGGTGTGGCGCGAGAAGTACCGCGACGGTGCGCTGCGCGAGATCGTGATGTCGGACGTGCACAGCCCGTCGCGCTTCCGCGTCAACGGCCCGCTGCCGAACATCGACGTCTGGTACGCGGCGTTCGACGTGAAGCCCGGGCGACAAGATGTACATCCCGCCCGCGGACCGCGTCAGGATCTGGTAGTCGACTGGCCCCGCCGTGGCGCGCCTGCGCCACGGCGGGGCTGCCCTTTCAGATCGAGGGCTTGACGATCGCGAGCACCACGATCGCCACGAGCAGCAGTGTCGGCAGCCTCGTTGAAGAGGCGGTACCAGCGCTGCGGAGTGCGCGCCGCGGCCGGCGCGCAGCGCCAGCATCAGCTGGTAGCACCAGGCGTGGTAGCCGACCAGCGCGGCCACCAGCAGCAGCTTTGCCCGCAGCCAGCCCAGCCCCAGGTACGCCGGTGCCTGCACCACCATCGCAAGCCCGAACAGCACGGCCACGAGGGCCCCGATGCTCATGATGGCGAACAGGCGCTGTTCCATGATGCGGAAGCGCGCCACGCCTGCCGCATCGGTGACATCCGCGTGGTAGACGAACAGGCGCGGCAGGTAGAAGAGCCCCGCGAACCAGGTCACCACGAACACGACGTGAAAAGCCTTCAGCCACAGCATCGCCTGATTGTAACCAACGCCGTCGGCAGGCGCGCAACACCCGCGGCGGCGTACGAACTCCAGCGCGCCAGTTGCGCCGCGGCCGGCGATGCCGTGCAGGTGTTCCCCGCCCGGGCGGGCGGCCGGCGGCGCAGGATGGCCAAAGCTGCCGATTCGGGCCAGAATCGCCATGGATGGCTGCCACAAAACCCGCTCCAAAACACATCCTGGTCCTCGACGTCGGCGGCACGCACGTCAAGCTGCGGCTCGACGCGCGTGGCACCACCCGCAAGTTCGTCTCGGGACCTGCGATGACCCCGGCGCTCATGCTTGAGCAGGTCGGCAAGCTCACCGCGGCGATGAAGTTCGACGCCGTCTCGATCGGCTACCCCGGCGTGGTCGTGGGCGGTCGCATTGCCGCCGATCCCCACAACATGGGCCCGGGCTGGGTCGGCTTCGACTTCGGCAAGGCGCTCGGCCGGCCGGTGAAGCTGA
Organism: uncultured Pseudomonadota bacterium; assembly: GCA_963703025.1. GTDB lineage: Bacteria > Pseudomonadota > Gammaproteobacteria > Steroidobacterales > Steroidobacteraceae > 13-2-20CM-66-19. The sequence continues at coordinate 2,490,921 of OY969778.1, forward strand.
TCAACGATGCGGCGATGCAGGCCATCGGCAGCTACGAGGGCGGCCGCATGCTGTTCATGGGGCTGGGCACCGGGCTGGGCGTGACACTCATCATCGACGGCATGGTCGAACCCACCGAACTCGGCCACCTGCCGTACAAGCGCGGCAAGAGCTTCGAGGACTTCGTGGGTGAGCGGGGTCGCAAGGCTCGCGGCAACAAGAAGTGGCGCAAGTGCGCGATCGAGATCATCGAACACCTGAAGTCGGCCCTGGGCGTTGACTACGTGGTCCTGGGCGGCGGCAACGCCGTGCGCCTGAAGACCCTGCCGCCGGGAGTCAGGCTCGGCAACAACACAAATGCATTCATCGGCGGCGTGCGCCTGTGGCAGACCGCGGATGGGCTGCTCAGGGTGTCACCGCGCCGTCGCGGCAGTGACGCCTGATGGGTGCGGCACCGGGGGCTCCCGGGCTTGCGCCGACCTGGTGCAGCAGCGCGAAGGAGATCGTCGGCTGCTCGCTCGGGGCCTCGCGCCTGTGGTTCACCGTCGGCGGCGGCATCATCAACGAGGTCTATTACCCGCGGGTGGACCTGCCGCAGATCCGCGACCTGGGCTTCATCGTCGCTGACGGGGCGGGCTTCTGGGTGGAGGTCAAGCGCCTGTGGCAGCACAGCGTCGAGCTGGCAGCCCCGGGCTGCCCGGCCGCGCACATCGTGCACCGCCACGAGCGCTTCGAGCTTGCCCTGCGGGTAACCCCCAGTGAGCACCGTGACGTCCTGATGATCGAGGTCACCCTCACCGGGGACCCGGCGCTGCGCCCGTATGCGCTGCTGGCACCGCACCTGGGGGGCACCGGCGCCAACAACATCGCCCGCATCATCGATTACCGTGACCGCTGCGGGCTGTGCGCCGAGCAGGGCGGCTTCGCGCTCGCGTTGCTGGCGGTGGATGGCGAGCAGCGCGATGCCTGGGGCCAGGTGAGCGCCGGCAATGTCGGCAGCAGCGACGGCTGGCAGGACTTTGCGCGCAATGGCCGCCTCACCTGGGCGTACGACACCGCAGGTCCGGGCAACGTGGCACTGGTGGGGCAGCTGCCGCGCCAGGCTGTGCTGGCCCTGGGCTTTGGCGCCGATACCGAGTCCGCCTCGACGCTCGCACGCACCGCACTCAGCGAGCCGTTCCTGGTGGCCTGGGAGCGCCAGGTCGGTGCCTGGTCGCGCTGGCATGCCCTGGCGATCCCCGAGGCGACCCTCGCCGCCGCGCTGCCCGAGGAATGCGCCGCGCAGGTGCACTTGTCGACGATGGTGCTGCGTGTCCACCAGGACAAGACCTACCCCGGCGCCATGGTGGCGAGCCTGAGTGTCCCGTGGGGCAACACCCGCGAGGAGCGCGAGGGCTACCACCTGGTATGGCCGCGCGACCTGTGCGAGAGCGCCGGCGCGCTGCTGGCCGTGGGTGCCACGCGCGAGGCGCACAACACACTGGTCTACCTGCTGGCCACGCAGACCGCCGATGGTCACTGGAACCAGAACCAGTGGTTAAGTGGCAAGGGCCACTGGCAGGGCGTGCAGCTGGACGAGACCGCCTTCCCCGTGCTGCTGGCGGCGGCCTTGCAGGAGCGCGCGGCGTTGAATGGCAGCCGGGTCGAGGACATGGTGGGCCGCGCGCTCAGTTTCCTCGCGCTGCAGGGTCCGGTGAGCGACCAGGATCGCTGGGAAGAGGATGCGGGGCTCAACACCTTCACGCTGGCCGCCTGCATATCCGCGCTGGTGGCCGGCGCTGACTTCCTGGCCGCCGATGCGCGCGAGCTGGCGCTCTGCTTTGCCGACTACTGGAACGCGCAGCTGGAGGACTGGACGTGCGTGAGCGACACACCGCTGGCGCGGCTCTACGGCGTGCCGGGTTACTACGTGCGCGAGGCCCCCGGGGCGGCGCTAAGCGATGACCGCTGCCCGCCGGACAGCGCGCTGCCGATCCGCAACCTCGAGGTCGACCCGGGACTGCCGGCGAGCGCCCAGGTCGCGGTGGACTTCCTGCAGCTGGTGCGCTTCGGCCTGCGCCGTGCGGACGACCCGCTCATCGTTGCGACCGTGAAGGTCGCCGACGCACTGCTGAAGGTGGATACCCCTGCAGGACCGTGCTGGCACCGCTACAACGAGGACGGCTACGGCGAGCATGACGACGGCAGCGCCTACGACGGCACCGGTCGCGGCCGTGCCTGGCCGCTGCTCACCGGTGAGCGCGGGCACTACGAGCTGTGCGCCGGGCGCGACCCGCTGGAGTACCTGCAGACGATGACGCGCATGGCCTCCAGCGGCGGCATGCTGCCGGAGCAGGTGTGGGATGCCGCGCCCATACCCAGGCGCGGGCTGAGCGCCGGTCGTCCCACCGGGGCTGCGATGCCGCTGGTATGGGCGCACGCGGAATACCTGAAGCTTGCCGCCTCACGCCTGCTCAAGCGCCCCTTCGATCGCCCGGAGTCGGTGTGGCGGCGCTACCAGGGGCGCCGACCGGCGCTTACCCGGGTCATGTGGACCGAGCAGGCGCCGGTGACCCGGCTGCCCGCAGGGTGCGCGCTGACCATCGCGTTGCGCGAGGCAGGCGCGGTGCGCCTGGGCTTCGACAACTGGCACGGCACGCACGAGCTGCCCACCACCGCCAACTCCCTGGGCCTGCACACCGTGGCCATCGATGGCGCGCAGCTGCACGCCGGCCAGGTGCTGGACTTCACCTTCCGCAGCGGTGCGCAGTGGGTCGGCACCGACTTCCACGTGCGCATCGGCGATCCTGCGGCACGGCCGGGCTGAGACGCGATGCCGTTCACACTGGCGCACCCGGCCGCGATCCTGCCGCTGCGCGGCGCGCGCTTCCTGCGCACCGCACCGCTGATCATCGGTGCGGCCACGCCCGACCTGCCGTACTTCGTGCCCTGGAACCTCGGGCGCTTCATGCCCGAGACGCATGACTTCGAGGGCTCCTACACCACCTGCCTGCTGATCGGCTACGCGATGCTGGCGTCGATATTCGTGCTGCGCCGGCCGTTGACGGCGCTGCTGTCGGCGCGCGCCCACTGGCTGTGCCTGCACGCGCTCGCGCCGTACAGGCGTGGTGCCCGCGAGTGGCTGTTCGCCGCCTTCGCCATCGTCGTGGGCGTGTGGTCGCACCTGCTGTGGGACTCATTCACGCACCTGGACGGCTGGGTGGTGCATCGCGTGGCCGCGCTCAGCGCCCCGGTCACCATCGCCGGCCACACCGGGCCTGTGTGCGAGCTGCTGCAGTACCTAAGCTCAGTGTTCGGCCTGGCGGTGATGGCGGTGTGGTACTGGCGGCTGCGCACCCCGCCGGCGGTAGCGCATGACCCGGGGGCGCCGCGCTCGGCGGTCGGACCCATCCTGATGCTGATTGCCACGGCCGCGTTGCTCATCGGCGGGGTGCAGTCGGCGGAGTACTACCGCCACTACCACACGGTCTACCGCACGCTGAGCATCCTGCTCACCCACAGCCTTGCCTGGTTCGCCGCGCTTTACCTGGTGGCCGGCATCATCGTCACGCTCGAGCGCCGCGGCCTGCCGCCGCAGGACGCCTAGGTGAGGAAGCCCCAGACGAACAGTGCCGCGCCGGCGCCGCCGGCGATCACGCCCAGGTACGGGAAGAAGCGCCGCTTGGAGAGGAAGTAGAGCGAGGAGAGCACCAGGCCGAGCTCGAGGAAGCCCTCGCTCATGTCCAGGCGCAGCGCGCGATGCTCCTGGTGGGAGCACTCCGCTTCCGCGGCCTTGGCCTTGGTGAAGATCTCCTCGGCCTCGTGCACGTAGCGGTCACGATCGGCGCGGAACTTGGTGACCATCGCGCTCACGCGCGCCGGATCCGAGTTGAGCCCTTCCGCCAGCTGGGCGGCCACGTCGTTCAGGTGCTCGCGGCCCTTCTTCGCCTCGTAGAAGGCCCACTCGTCGTTGGCCTCGGTGCGGGTGATGATCGCGGCGGTGTGCGCGCGGTGCGCGTTGATCGTCGCCAGCGCCAGCACGATGCCGATAATCCCGACCATGATGCCGACTCCGCGGCCGAAATCATCGATCTCGTGACCATGCCCGGTATGGATCTCCACCTCTGCCATCGATGCTCTCCGCTCGCGCCTTCCCAGGGTGCGGCGGATATTACGCAAATGGCGGTTCGCGCGCGGGCCTACTGACGCCCGGGCGGCCGCCCGAGTTCCAGCGCCCAGTAGATGCCGGCGGCATCCTTCCGGTTCACCGCAAAGGCCACCCCCACCTGGGTGTAGGCAGGATGCATGAGGTTCGCGCAGTGCCCGGGGCTGTGCAGCCAGCCGTCGACCACTTCGTCAGCGCCCATCACTCCGCTGGCGAGGTTCTCCCCAGCCTCCACCCAGGCGTAGCCTGCCGCGCTGATGCGCTGCTGGGGGGAGCTGCCATCGTGGCCGGTATGGTCCATGTAGGCGTAGCGCGCCATGTCCTGTGCGTAGGCGAGTGCGGCCTGCTCAAGGGCTGCACTGTGGCGCAGTGGCGCGGCTGCCGCGAAGGACTGCGTTCCGCAACGGCGCGCCTGCGCCCGCGCCTGGTTCACCAGCAGCAGCACGCGGGCGCCCACCTGCGCGCGCTCGCCACTGCGCGGGGGTGCGAACGGCTCGGCAAGGGCTATCCATACCTGGGTGCCCTGGCGCCACACCCCGATTTGCGAAAAGGCAGGGTTGGCCACCTGCGCGCAGAACTGGCGGGCGATGATCTGGCTGACATCGCCGCTGGCGGGCACCGCGGAGATGGTGACCGAGAAGGAGCTGGCCGCGTGGTAGCCGGTGCGCTGTTGTGCAGCGCGCAGCGACAGCCCGGCGGACAGCTGGTGCGCGACCTCGTCGAGCCGCGCCTCTGCACGCAGGGCGGTCGCGGGGCGGGCGCCGCCGGGGCAGCCCTGGCTGCGCACCGCGTTGACCGCGGCGGCCACGTCGGCGTACCCCGGCACCGCGGCCAGCACGAATGCCGCGAGAGTTGCTAGAGCTGGGCCGTAGAGCTGGCGTCGGCGTGGGCGCTCGGTCATTGTGCGCCGATGAGGACTGCTGAAGTGCATGCGCGGCAATCTACAACCACCGGCTGGCCCTGGCGACCCGGCAACAGCTTTCGCCTGCTGCATGAGAACGGCGAGTTCTTCGCACGCATGCTGTCCTCGATCGAGCAGGCGCACGACTACGTGCTGCTGGAGATGTACCTGGTCAACTCCTGCCAGCTTGCCACGCGCTTCTGCGATGCACTGCTGCGCGCGCGCGCCGGCGGCGCGCGCGCCTGCGTGCTGTTCGACGGCTTCGGCACGCTCGGGTTCAGCAGCGCCGACCGGCGGCGCCTGACCGGGGCCGGGGTGGAACTGCGCTTCTTCAACCCGCTGCGCCTGAAGAACCGTATCGCCGGCAACCTGCTGCGCGATCACCGCAAGCTGCTGGTGGTCGACGGCCGCGTGGCCTTCGTGGGCGGGGCCGGGCTCACGGATGAGTTCGCGCCCGGGGCGCGCGGGGACACCTGGCGTGAATTGATGGTCGAGATCACCGGTCCGGTGGTTGCCGACTGGCAGCAGGCGTTCGCCGCGAACTGGGCGCGCTGGGGGGCGCCGCTGGACTTGCCCGAGCCACCGGCGCTGGCGCAAAGCCCCGGCCAGCTGGGGCGCCTGTGCCTGAGTGAGGCGCGCTGGCGTTCCGACCTTGCCCACGAGGTGTTGCTGCGGATCGACGGCGCGGCGCGCCGCGCGTGGATCATGAGCGCCTACTTTGTGCCCTCACGACGCTTCCGCACCGCGCTTGCCCGCGCGGCGCGCCGCGGGGTCGACGTACGCCTGCTGCTGCCGGGCCCGCGCACCGATCATCCCTGGGTGCGCCAGGCGGCACGGCGCTTCTACGCCAAGCTGCTGCGCCACGGGGTGAAGATCTGGGAGTACCAGCCGAGCATGCTGCACGCCAAGATGCTCCTGTGCGACGACTGGGTGTCGGTGGGTTCGGCAAACCTTGACCGCTGGAGCTTCCGCTGGAACCTCGAGGCCAACCAGGAGATCGACAGCGTCGCGGTGGCCGCTGCCGCGTGCGCGCTGTTCGAGTCGGACTTTCTGGCATCGCGCGCGGTCAGCCAGCGTCACTGGGGCCGGCGCGCCTGGCTCGACCGCGTGCGCGAGAACATCGCCGGCAGGCTCGACCGCGCACTGGACAGCTGGCGGCGGCCCTGACCGGCGGCTACGGCGCGGTGGCCTGGGCCGAGAACAGTTCCGTCGAGCGCACGAACGACAGCAGGAACGGTTCCATCACCGCAAGCTGCGTGCGGTAGCGACGTACCGCGGCGAGCTTTTGGTCCTCCTCGCCCGGTTGCAGCGCGAAGGGCCGTGGTGCGAGCACCGCGCCGCGCGGCGAGGGGGTCAGCGGCACGCCCAGCACCAGCCCGCGCGGGCTGGGCCAGTCCGCGCCACCGTGCACCACCCAGTAACGCACGATGGGCGCGGTTGCAGCCGCGCGCGCGGTGAGCTCGATCGTGGCAAGTCCTGCCGCACGGTGGTCCTCGTGCGCGTCCAGGGGACTCGGGGCAAGGATCAGCGTCGGGCGCACGCGCGCGATCACCGCGGCCAGGTCCTGCTGCAGGCTCGCCCCGGTGTAGGGGTGGCCCGGGAACAGCGCATCCGGGTACGGTACCGCGCTCGCGCCGGTGAAGTGCGAGGTGTAGGCCTGACTGCGGTTGTGGCCGAGCAGTGCCAGCACGCCGCCGTCCGGGTAGCCCAGGAACAGCTGGCCGTGCGGCGGCACGCCCAGCAGCGCCGTGGCAGCGCGCGCCTCGCGCATGCGCGTCTCGCCGAAGGCGCGCATCTTGCGCGTGTCGAACAGGGTCTTTTCCACCAGCAGCATGCCCAGCGCGGAACCGTCCCCGCTGGTCAGCCACACGACGCTCACCTCACCACCGGCACGCAGCACGCGCTGGATCACCCCGGCGCAGCACAGCGTCTCGTCATCAGGGTGCGGCGAGATCACCAGCAGCGAGGTGTTCTGGTCGATGGCGAGCGCGGCGGCCGGGTCCGCCGCCGCGGCACTTGTGCAGGCGGCGGTCAGTGCCAGGGCGAGGAAGGTGAGCCTGCGGAGCGCCATGCGCCGCGAGTGTCGCATGGCCCGGCCGGTTTTCGTTAGAGTGCGCATCGCGCGCCCCATCATCGCCGCCACCACGAAAGATCCACACATGAGCGTGACGTCCACCGCTGGCCTACCAGGACCCGGCCTTCATGGACTCGGACGAGGGGCGCCCGATCCGCATCATCTCGGAATACCTGGCGCCGATGAAGACCTTCAGCGAGCAGGGGGTCACCGCGACGGTGGTGTTCTTCGGCTCCGCGCGCCTGCGTGGCGGTGGGGTGCTCGGGCGCTACTACGACGAGGCCACCGAGCTTGCGCGCCTGGTGACGGAGTGGAGCTGCGCGCAGCTTGGCCAGACAGCTGGTGATCTGCTCCGGCGGCGGACCTGGGATCATGGAGGCCGCCAACCACGGGGCAGCCTGGGCGGGGGTCGCAGCGTCGGCCTGAACATCGGCCTGCCGCACGAGCAGCAGCCCGAATCCCTACATCACCCCGGCGCTGTCCTTCGAGTTCCACTACTTCTTCATGCGCAAGCTGTGGTTCGCGCACCTGGCGCGCGCGCTCGTGGTGTTCCCCGGCGGCTTCGGCACCTTCGACGAGCTGTTCGAGATCCTGACCCTGGCGCAGACCCGCAAGCTCGACCGCTCGATCCCGGTGTTCCTGTACGGGTCGGACTACTGGAGCGAAGTGATCAACTTCGAGGCGCTGGTGCGCCACGGCACCATCGCCGCGGAGGACCTCCGGCTGTTCGAGTTCGTGGATGACCCGCAGGCGGCGCTCGAGCTGCTCAAGCAGCGCATCGACCTGCACGACGCACCCGCCGCAAAGCCGGCCTTCGCCCACTCGCGCTGCGGTCCGGCGCGCTGAGGATCCGCCCACCGCCTCGGCGGCTCGGCCCATCGCGAACGACACTCGGGGCAGGGGCGGCTGCTGCGTACAATGCCAGCACAACCGTCGCATCTGGAGCCACGATCGAAGCGCGCCACGAAGATCCTCACCGCTGTGCTTGCCTGCGCGGCGGCCGGCGCCACGGCGGCCGCCACGCCCGCGGCGACACCGGCCTGGGTAACCCGCAGCAACCAGGACGCCGACAGTCCTGCTGCAGGTGCAGGCCAAGTACGTGCCCGAGGGCAGCTCGGCGCTGGGGGTGGAGAGCTATGACGCGCGATATCCTGGACCTCAGGCCGCGCAGCGTGGTGGCGCGCGAGTCCGCCGACCTGCACGGTGCCGAGGAACAATACCAACAGGCGCTGAAGTCCGAGACCGACCCGCGCGTGCGCGCGGACCTTGCAATCCTGCTCAAGGCCACGCGTGACCAGCGCAGCTCCCTGGAGCTGAATGACCGGCTGATGCTGCCGTACTTCGACCTGCCGCAGGCGATCTTCCAGGGGTTCCAGCAGCTGCTCGACAAGCGCACCGGCGCCGCGCGCTACCCGGCGGCATTGCAGCGCCTGCGACGCTACGTGGGCGCCGAGCCCGGCTACGAGCCGATCACCAAGCTGGCGCGCGAGCGCATCAGCGAGCGCCTTGCGGATCCGCAGCTCACCGCGCCCTGGTCGGTCGAGCTCGAGCAGGCGCTGAAGAACCAGGACCAGTACGTCGCGGGCATCCGTGAGCTGTTCAAGGAAAGTGGACTCAAGGGCTGGGAGAAGGACTTCGCGACGTTCTCCGCCCAGATCGACGCCTACGGCAAGTGGGTGCGCACGACCGTGCTGCCACGCGCGCGCGCCACCAACCTGCTGCCGCCGCAGATCTACGCCGACAACCTCAAGCAGTACGGGGTCGCGATGGATCCGAAGGAACTGATCGACCGGGCGCTGTTTGCCTTCGCGCAGACGCGTGCGGAGATGCAGGCGCTGTCCGCCTCGATCGCACGCACGCGCGGCTGGAGCTCCGGGGATTATCGCGACGTGCTGCACGAGTTGAAGAAGGAGCGCATCCCGGACGCCAGGCTGCTGGAGGTCTATCGCGCGCGCCTGGCCGCCCTTGAGCAGATCATCCGCGAGCACAAGCTGGTGACGCTGCCCCAGCGCGCCGCGGTCATCCGCCTGGCAACCCCGGCCGAGTCAGCCGCCATACCCGCACCGCACCTGTCCATCCCGCGCCTGCTGGGCAACACCGGGGAACCCTCGGACTTCGTGATACCCACGTCCAACCCCAACGCGGACACCAAGGCGCAGATGGATGACTTCAACTTCGACGCCATCAGCTGGGACCTGACCGCCCACGAGGCGCGCCCCGGCCACGAGCTGCAGTTTGCCGCGATGCTCGAAGCGGGCGTCTCGACCGCACGGGCGGTGTTCGCCTTCAACAGCGCCAACGTCGAGGGCTGGGGCCTGTACTCGGAGTCGATGGTCAAGCCCTACCTCACGCCCGAGGCGCAGCTGGGTGTGCTCGAGGGGCTGCTGGTGCGCGAGGCGCGCGCCTTCCTCGACCCGATGATCAACCTGGGCATGCTCAAGCCGGAAGCCGCCAAGCAGATCCTCATGCAGGACCTGGTGCTGTCGGAGCCTCTGGCCAAGGAGGAGATCGACCGCTACACCTTCGATGCACCGGGGCAGGCGACCGCCTATTTCTATGGCTTCAGCAAGCTGCAGAGCCTGCGTGCGCGCACGGAAATCGCGCTCGGCAAGAAGTTCGACGCGCTGTCCTTCCACGACTTCATCCTCGCCCAGGGGCTGCTGCCGCCGGAGCTGCTGGAGACCGCGGTGATGCAGGACTACGTGAAGCCGCGGCTGGGCGGCTAGCGCGCACGGTCGCGCCTCAGGCGACCTCGATGCTCGGGTCGATCTCCGCGGCCCAGCGCATCATGCCGCCCTCCAGGTTGGTCGGGGCGCGCACGTTGGCGCGCAGCGCCAGTGCGCATGCGGACAGGCTGCGCATGCCGCTGCGGCAGATGAAGACCGGGTCCGAGTCCGGGCCCAGCTGGCCCAGGTGCTGCGGCAGCTGGCTCAAGGGGATATGCCGCGCACCTTCAAGGTGGCCGGCCTCGAACTCGTAGTCCTCGCGCACATCGATCAGCAGCGGCGCCTTGGCGCCCGGGCGCATCAACTGGCTGTGCAGTTCAGTGGGTGAGATGTGCCTGACATCGCCGGGCGTCGTGGAATGTGCCATGGGTTGGTCGTCCTGGAGTGCGGTGATCGAGGGGGTGTCCCCGCACACCGCGCAGTCGCGGCGCCGGGCAATGCGGAATTCACTGAAGCGCATCTCAAGCGCATCGTAGGTGAGGAGCCGGCCGGCCAGCGGGGTGCCGATCCGTGTGATCAGCTTGAGCGCCTCGGTTGCCTGCAGCGTGCCGAGCACCCCGGGCAGCACGCCCAGTACGCCGGCCGTGGCGCAGTTGCCGACCAGCGCCTCGCGCCCATGCGGGAATGCACAGCGGTAGCAGGCGCTCTTGCCGGGGATGTAAGTCAGCAGCTGGCCCTCGAACTGGTGGATCGCCGCGGACACCAGCGCCCGGCGCAGCAGCACGCACGCATCATTCACCAGGTAGCGTGTCGCCAGGCGGTCGCTGCCATCGAGCACCAGGTCGTACTGGGCGATCAGTGCCGCGGCATTGGCGGCGGTGAGCTCCAGCACGTGCGCGACCACGCGGATCTCCGGATTGAGCGCGGCCAGGCGCACGGCCCCGGCGCTCGCCTTAGGCCGCCCGAGGTCGGAGGTGTCGAAGAGCACCTGGCGCTGCAGGTTCGACAGCTCGACCGCGTCGCAGTCCACGAGGCCGAGCGTGCCGCAGCCGGCGGCGGCCAGGTAGAGCGCGGCCGGGGAGCCCAGGCCGCCGGCCCCCACCACCAGCACGCGCGCGGCCTTGAGCCTCTCCTGGCCGGCGGCGCCGACCGGCTGCAGCGACAGGTGACGCTGGTAGCGGGCGCGCTCGGCGGCCGACAGGGTCACGGACACGGCCCACCGGCCGCGCACGCGGCCGGCCGCCGTGCCGGCGTGCATCGGAGCTCGCGATCGCCTGCCCGTTCCATGATCCGCCAGCATCCATGCCGGTGTGCGCGGCTGTCAACGCCTCGCAGTTTCGCGCCGCGATGCCGGCGGCGTATGCTTCCGCGCCCACGCTTGCGTTGCACGGTAAGGACCCCAGATGGCCGGTCACTCGCGTTTGCTGCTTCCCGCGGTGGCACTGACCGCCCTGGCGGTGGCCACCGGGGCATTCGCCGGCCCACCGGTGGCGCAGCCGGTGCCGATGCACCATGGCGGGGATGTGCGCTTTGCGAGCGTCGAGCATGCGTACGTCACCTACGTGCTCGGCCAGTTCCCGGTGGTTGCGACCTACCTGGGCGGGGCGGCCTTCGATGCGAGCCTGGCCGATGTCGACGGCACCCTGCGCGACTATTCCGCCGCTGCGCTGCAGAAGGAGGACGCGCGCCTCGGGGACTTCCGTGCCCAGTTCTCGGCGATCGCCCCGGCGACGCTGTCCGCCAGGCGGCGCATCGACCGCTCGGCGGCGCTGGCGCAGATCGCCTTCCTGCTACACCAGCATGAAACGCGCAAGTACCAGCAGCTTTGCGTGGACTCGTACGTGGACGAGCCGTTCCGCGGCGTCGACTGGCAGATACAGGGGATGACCGCCACCGCAGCTGGCACCTACGGCACGGATGCGGAGTGGCAGGAAGTGGTCTCACGGGTGCGCGCCATCCCTGCCTACCTTGCCAACGCCGAGCGGCAGCTGGCCGCCGGGGTCGCCGCGCACCACACGCCCGACTGGCGGGTGCTGCGTGATTTCGGGCTGCAGAGTGCCAGCGCCGACGCGGAATACTTCAGCAAGACGCTGCCGCAGCTGGCCGCCACCGACATGCTGCCCGCGAACCGCGAGGCGCTGCAGCGCGACGTGCAGGCTGCCGGCAACGAGGCTGCCGCGGCCTACCGCCACCTGTACGACTATGTTGCAGCCACCTTCTTTGCCGATGTCCATGCCGAGGGCGTGGTGGCCGTGAGGTCTGAGTACCGGGCGGACCGCTTCGCCTTCGGCGAGGCCGAGTACGACTGGGCGCTGCACAACAACCTGCGGCTGAGCAGCACCGCCGCGCAGCTGTTCAGCGCCTCATGGCCGGTCGTCGAGGCGACGCGCACGCAGATGATCAAGCTGGCCGGGCAGATCGCCAGCGCGCACGGCTGGCCGGCCAGCGGCGATGAGCTGGTCCACGACGTGTTCGAGCAGCTGAGCCAGAACGCGCCGCGCACCGATGCGGAGATGGTGGAGGGCTATCGCAAGACCGGGCAGCGCCTGGTCGCCTACGCGCGCGACACCGGCTTGTTCGAGGTGCCGGCGGACTACCGCCTGGACGTGGTGATCACCCCGCCGCCGCTGCGCTCCTCGATCGAGGGGGCCGCCTACTACCCGGCGCCGCCGTTCAAGAAAACCGGCGTGGGGCGCTTCTACGTGACCCCGACCGGTGATGACGTCGCGCAGCTGCGCCAGGAGCACAACTACGCGGCGATGCCCGACCTCGCCGCGCACGAGGGCTTCCCGGGCCATGACTGGCATTACAAGGTCATGACGCAGTACCGCGAGCAGATCGCCCCGGTGCGCTGGCTGACCCCGGGGGCGGTGGAGGACTCCTCCTCGATGTGGCAGGACTCGATGGCCGCCGAGGGCTGGGGGCTTTATTCCGAGGCGCTGCCGGCTGAGCCACAGGCGAAGGCGCCGCAGGGCTTCTACACGCCCTGAGGAGCATCTCTACCAGCTGCGCGGCCAGCTGTACCGCGACCTGCGCGTGCGCATCGACACCGGCATACACACCGGCAGGCTGTCCTTCGAGGATGCAGTCTCGCTGTTCTCCCAGGTGGTCGACTTCCTGCCTGGCTCCTGCCAGGACCTGCAGGCGCTGAAGTCCGAGGCCAAGAGCGCCAGCTGCAAGTCAGCGCGCGGGGCGGTCACCCGCTACGCGCGCTGGCCGACGCAGGCAATCACCTACCGGCTGGGCAAGGAGGCGATCCTGGCACTGCGCAAGCGCGCCCAGCTGAGCGAGGGCGCGAAGTTTTCCGCGCAAGCGCTTCCACCTGGAGTTCATGAAGCAGGGCACCATCCCGGCCGGCTATTTCGGCGACGAGCTGCTGCGCGGGCTGCACGCAGCGCCGCCGCAGTGAGCACAGGCGCGCGCCGCCACGCCTAGTCCGCGCTGAGCTGGCAGGTGAACAGGTGCGCGGGCAGCACGTTCAGCGGCTGGAACCTGCCGCCCGACGTAGCCGAAGACGCGCTGCAGGTCCTGCAGCACGCGCTCGGAGAACTGGTAGACGCAGGAACGCGCCGCCGGGCGCCAGCACCGTCGGCGGTCTTGCGCAGGATCTTGGCGCGCTCCGCGGGCGGCGATGGTGCTGAACGGGATGCCGGAGATGATGTAGTCGGCGCGCGCCAGCCCCAGCCGCCGCAGGATCACGTCCACGTCTGCGGCTGAACCTGCACCACCTGCAGGCGCGGGTCGCTGATCGTGGTCGTTGAGGTGGCGCACGAAGTCCGGGTTCATCTCGATTGCCACCAGCTTCGCATCGGGGCGCATGTGGCGCAGCAGCTCTGCGGTGATGTCGCCCACCCCCGGGCCGTACTCGACGAGCACGCGGGCGCGGCCCCAGTGCATCGGCTCGAGCAGCTGCCGGATGAGGAAGCGCGAGCTGGGGACGATCGAGCCGAGCATGCGCGGGTGGCGGAAGAAATTGCGTGCGAACAGCAGGGCATCGCTGCCCCGGCTGGGCTTGGTCGCGGGCGTTGCGGTCCGGCACGATGTACCTCGAGCTGCTGCCAATGTGTGCCGATTTCTATAGCAACTTCATTCGCCGGCCGGTACCATCGGCTAACCCCCCGAGCGACGCGCTTCGTAGCCAAGCTTGAGCAGTTCGGCCACCAGGCGATCGCGATGGTCGCCCTGGATCTCGATGTTCCCGTCCCGGATCGCCCCGCCGGCCCCGCACAGCTTCTTCAGGCGTGTCGCAAGCTCGGCGAGGCGCCTGTGTCCAGTGGCAAGCCCGCTGATGACCGAGACCGCCTTGCCGCCGCGGCCGGCGACCTCGCGCCCGACGCGCACGCGCGCCTGCTGGCCGCGGGCGCGCGCGCCAGCGCATTAAGTCCGGTGCTCCAGCTGGCGCCCGGACGCAGGCGGCTTGGCGATGACGACGCCGCGGAAGGTGTGTTTGGGCTTCACGTAGAGTTACCGGTGTGAGGCGACTACAATCCTGCCGACTGACACACGGCCCGCAACCCCAAGAACTGCCGCAGCTAATCCAAGAGGCCGCCTCATGACCCCACGGTCGCGCTTGCACGTTCCCGTAGCCGCCGGCGCGCCCGGGCCAGGAGCCGGATTTCAGCTACGTCAGCATCTCCGCCGGCCGGCGCGGTGCGGCCGCCCGGACGTCACCGCGCGCGCTGGGCGACATCGAGGAGCTGTCGAAGGAATGGTGCGCGTGCTGGGCGACGACCACGCCGCGGTGGGGCCCTGGAACCCGCACCTGGAGCCCGCGGAGCTGCAGGTCGGCCTGCGGCACATGCTGCTCACGCGCCTCTTCGATGACCGCATGCAGAAGATCCAGCGCCAGGGGCGCATCTCCTTCTACATCAAGTCCACCGGCGAGGAGGCGGTGGCGGTGGCCGCCGGCATGGCGCTGCAGCCCGGCGACATGCTGTTCCCGTCCTACCGGCAGCAGGGCCTGCAGGTGGTGCGCGGGCGCAACCTCGTCGACCTCATGTGCCAGTGCCTCTCGAACACCCACGACATGTGCAAGGGCCGGCAGATGCCGATCATGTACCACTGGGGCAGCGGCAACATCTTCTCGATCTCCGGCAACCTCGCCACCCAGTTCCCCCAGGCGGTGGGCTGGGCGATGGCCGCGGCGATCAAGGGCGAGGACCGCATCGCCGCGACCTGGATCGGCGAGGGCTCCAGCGCCGAGGCGGACTTCCACCACGCGATGACCTTCGCGGCGGTCTACCAGGCGCCGGTGATCCTCAACCTCGTCAACAACCAGTGGGCGATCTCCACGTTCCAGGGCTTTGCCGGCGGCGAGCGCACGACCTTCGCCCAGCGCGGACCCGGCTACGGCATGCCCGGCATCCGCGTCGACGGCAATGACTTCCTGGCCGTCTACGCGGTCACGCAGTGGGCCGCGCAACGCGCCCGCCAGAGCGGCGGCGCCACGCTCATCGAGCACGTGACCTACCGCGCCGCCGCGCACTCCACCAGCGACGATCCCTCGCGCTACCGCCCGAAGGAGGAATGGAAGGCCTGGCCGCTCGGGCGACCCGGTCGAGCGGCTGAAGGCGCACCTCATCGCCCTCGGTGAGTGGTCCGAGGAGCGCCACGCGCAAGCTCGAAAAGGAGCTCGAGGCCCACGTCACCGCCTGCTGGAAGGAGGCGGAGAGCTACGGCACCTTGTCCGGAGGTCCCTCGCTCGACCCGCTGACGCATGTTCGACGACGTGTTCAAGGAGATGCCGCCGCACCTGGTGCGCCAGCGCGAGGAGTTGCGCGCGCTGCAGGACGCCGGGACGGCGAGCATGGACGGCGCCGAGCTGCCGCTGGCGCAGAAGGGCTGAACCATGGCACGCATGAACATGGTTCAGGCGCTGAACTCGGCGATGGACGTGATGCTCGAGCGCGACCCGCGCGTGGTCATCCTCGGTGAGGACGTCGGTTACTTCGGCGGGGTGTTCCGCGCCACCGAGGGGCTGCAGCGCAAGCACGGCGAGCACCGCGTGCTGGACACGCCGATCTCCGAAGGCGGCATCATCGCCGCGGCGATCGGCATGGGCGTGAACGGCCTGAAGCCGGTGGCGGAAATCCAGTTCGCCGACTACATCTATCCGGGCTTCGACCAGGTGGTGAGCGAGCTCGCCCGCCTGCGCTACCGCACCGCCGGTGAGTTCTCCTCGCCGGTCACGATCCGCACGCCCTGCGGCGGCGGCATCCGCGGCGGCCAGACACATTCGCAGAGCCCGGAGGCGATCTTCACGCACGTGTGCGGCATCAAGGTCGTGATGCCCTCCAATCCCTACGATGCCAAGGGGCTGCTGATCAGCTGCGATCGAGGGTGACGACCCGGTGGTGTTCTTCGAGCCCAAGCGCATCTACAACGGTCCCTTCGACGGTGACCCGCACAAGCCGGCGGTCCCCTGGAGCGCGCACCCGCAGCGGGGAGGTTCCCGAGGGCCACTTCACCGTGCCGCTGGGCAAGGCCGCCGTGGTGCGCCCGGGCAGATGCCGCGACCATCATCACCTACGGGACCATGGTGCACGTGGCCGAGGCTGCGGTGCGCATGGCCGGCATCGATGCGGAGATCATCGACGTGCGCACCATGGCGCCGTTGGACGTCGATACGCTGTGCACCTCGGTGTGCAAGACCGGGCGCTGCGTGGTGGTGCACGAGGCCACGCTGTTCGGCGGCTACGGAGCCGAGCTGGTCGCCACGCTCCAGGAGCACTGCTTCTGGAACCTCGAGGCGCCGATCCAGCGCGTGGCCGGCTGGGACACCCCCTATCCGCACGCATTCGAGTGGGAATACTTCCCCGGCCCGGCGCCGCGTCGCCGCGGCACTGAAGAAGGTGATGGAGGCCGCGTGAGCAGGTACGTCTTCAAGCTGCCCGACCTGGGCGAGGGCACGGTCCAGGCCGAGATCGTCAGCTGGCGCGTGAAGCCTGGCGACACGGTGACCGAGGACGAGGTCATCGTCGAGGTCATGACCGAGAAGGCAGCCGTCGAGGTGCCCGCACCGGTCAGCGGCCGCGTGCTTGCGACCACCGGGCAGCCCGGTGACATGGTGCCGGTCGGCGCGGAGCTGATCGTGCTGGAGACCGAGGCGTCGCAGCCGGCCGCGGCAGCCCCCGCCGCGACTGCACCGCAGCCGGTCGCAGCCAAGCCTGCGGCCTCACTGAACGGCGCCGCCGCGGTGCAGGCGGTGGCCGTGCAGCCGGGGACGCGCGCAGGACGCGTGGCGACCTCGCCGGCGATACGCCGGCGCGCGCACGAGGCGGGCATCGACCTGCAGCAGGTGGCAGGCTCCGGCCCCAACGGCCGCATCATGCCAAAGGACCTCCAGGCATTCACCGCAGCGCGGCCTGCCGGGGCGGGCGCGCCACGCGCGGCGCGCGCCGCGGTGCGCGGCGCCACCGAGGAGATCAAGGTCATCGGCCTGCGCCGCCTGATCGCGCAGCGCATGAGCGAGGCCAAGCGCAACATCCCGCACTTCGCCTACGTCGAGGAACTCGACATCACCGAGCTCGATTCTCTGCGGCGACACCTCAACGCCAGGCTGCCCGCCGGGGCGGGCACGCTGACCTACCTGCCGTTCATGGCGCTCGCGCTGGTGCGCGTGCTGCGCGATTTCCCGCAGTGCAATGCCCACTACGACCCCGAGCGCGGGGTGATCGTGCGCCACGCGGCGGTGCACCTGGGCGTGGCGACGCAGACCCCGGAAGGGCTGAAGGTGCCGGTGGTGCACGACGCGCAGGAGCTGGACCTGTGGGAGCTCGCCGCACCAGATGCGCCGCGTCGCGGAGGCCGCGCGCACCAACAAGGCGACGCGCGAGGAACTCAGCGGCTCGACCATCACCATCACCAGCCTGGGCAAGCTCGGTGGGATCGCCAGCACGCCGATCATCAATGCACCGGAGGTGGCGATCATCGGGGTGAACCGCGCGGTGCAGCGCCCGCTGGTGATCGACGGCGCCATCGCCATCCGCCTGACGATGAACCTGTCCTCCTCGTTCGACCACCGCTTCGTGGACGGTTACGATGCCGCGGCGATGATCCAGGCGCTCAAGGAATCCCTGGAGCACCCGGCGACGATCTTCATGGGTTAGGCGTGCGCGCGACCCGCTTCCGGGTCGCGCGGTTCCCACAGCTCGATCGGGTTGGCTTCCGGGTCGTACAGGCGCGCGAAGCGCCCGTTGGGATAGGCCTGCGGGTCCACTTCAACCACGATGTCAGCCGCGCGCAGCTGCGCCACCATGGCATCGAGGCTGCGCACCCGGAAGTTCACCATCCAGCGATTCGCAGGCGCGCCGAAGTAGTCGGTCGATTCCTCGATCGGAGCGAACACGGTCGGTCCCGCCTGTTGCTGCCACACCCGGTCCTGATTCCCTGCCGGCACGGCGACCACGCCCAGGTGCACCCGGTACCAGTCAGCCAGCGCCGCTGGGTTGCGGGCGCGGAAGAACAGGCCGCCGATGCCCTCTACGATTTCCACGATCAGTTCGGGTGGGCGCCGCGATACGCAAGCTCGCCGGCCTCGACGCGCAGCTGCAGCCGGTTCTGCGGCGGTGGCAACGGACAGGTGGCGAAGTCGTTCACCGCACACGGGGGGTTGTAGGCCTTGTTGAAGTCCACAACCGTCGCGCCCTGAGTCGGCAGCGGGGCCTGCAGGAACCGGCCGCCGCCGTAGGTCTCATGCCCGCTGGTGCCGTCCTGCGAACATGATGAACAGGTGATCGTCCGCGGGGTTCTCCAGCACCGCATCCAGCCGCAGGTCCAAACCATTGCGGGTGAATACCAGCGCACCCGGGACCAGTACCTCGTCCTCCATGCCCAGGATGTTGATGATCTTCACGTGCCGTGCGGGCGTGTAGGGCTCGAAGCGCGCCGCCACCTTCCACTGCGGGCTGACCGGGAAGTACTCCAGTCCCTGGAATTCGCGCAGCCGCGCGCTGTCGAGGTCGCGCACGCGAACGGCCAGCCTGCCGGCACGCTCGATGACGAAGAAGCGCAGCGAGCCGCTCGAGACCACGGTCGGTTCGCCCGCGGCATCGCGTCGCGAGTCGCGATCTGGGTGACCGGCGCGCCGTGATGGGTGATGCCCGCGCCGGGCCGTGCGACGAAGCGCACCGCATGGTCCTGCACGACGAAGGTGCCGGCCTGTCGGCGAGCGCGGCATTGTCGAGGACCAGCGCGTTGCCGCGGCTGCGCCCGAAGCTGTTCTCGCCGTCCTTCAGCCAGAGCAGCCCGACCAGAGTGAGCCAGCCGGTGTCCCTGGTCAGTGCTGGCGAGGCGCTGCGGCGCGCCACTGCACAACCTCCGCCTGCTCGGCCTGCTGGAGCGCCACGGCAGCCGCCTGGCCCGGCCAGCAGTGCCCAGCGCAGCAGGGCGCTTGCCAGCGATGCGGTGCTCAGCAGTACGCGTCGTCGATTCGGATGCACCTGGGCGGCTCCGGCTTGCAACGGGAGCGACATTCTAAGGGATCAGGCCTCGCGGCCGAGGATCTCCTCGCGCACGTCGGCGATCTCGCGCGCGCGCGAGGGGCGCGCGCCTTCGCAGCGCTCCGCGCGCGGGCAGCGGTTGCTGCGCGGGCAGATGATGCGCGCCGGCTGCGCCAGGGCATCCTCGATCCAGGCGATGTTGAGCACGTTGGCCACCGCGCTCGAGCACCTGGGCGGCCGCCTTGGGGATGCGCGCCTCGCCATGGCGGTGCAGGCACTCGTGGAAGATCGAGTCGACGACCGCCTCGCTGCGGCACGCCGTTGGTATCGAGCGCCGGGCGCCAGGTCCACGCCCGACCGACAGCACGTGCGGGTTGCCGGCCATGTCGTGCACGCGGATCGAGTGGCAGCAGTACAGCAGCGAGCGCTCGCCGTCGCGCAGCACCGAGATCTGCGAGCCGCCGACTCGACGCTGCGCCGTCGATCATGCGGAACACCGCCCAGTTCGGGCACGGGTCGCTCACCTGGGCCAGGTTGCCCCAGGGCAGCGGGATGCCGTTGCCGCGATAGACCGCGCGCAGATAGCCGGGCGGGTAGGCGTCGAAGAAGTGCCAGTACGGGTACGGGGACACCTTGGTCATGCGCCGCATGATCACCGCGGGCGTCAGCTCGAGCTTCGCGCCCGCCTCGACGCGGTGGCGCTCGCGCGCCAGGAAGCGTGCGGAAGGGCACGCGCGGCGCCAGCAGTGCGCCGGCGAAGAAGCTGCACTCGAAGTCGCGCCAGGCGTGCAGCACGTCCTGCGCGTTCATGCCGATGGCGCTCGAACCGCCTTCCGGGCTGCCGCCCATCTCCCCGCCGGTGGCGTGCGCGGACTTCATGCCATCGCCGCCGTGCAGAACCTTGTGCGCGATGTGCGCGGCGAGGTCGAACTTCAGTCGCGCCGGGTCGGCCTGCAGGGCGCGGTTGGCGTAGATGATGCCGGGGGCCTCGAAGAACGAGCGCACCATGCTGCGCACCTCGCGGTCCTTGTCCCGCGCCAGCACCGGCTTGCGGTCGAACCAGCGGATCTCAAGCCCGTGGCGCTTGCACAGGCGCATCAGGTCATCCACCGCCAGCGGGAAGCGCCGCTCGCTGACGCTGTCGGCGGCGCGCTCCAGGTCAGGGAAGTCGTTGCGCGACATCTCCTGGTGGGAGCGGATCAACAGGTGCGCGAACTGCCGCCCGGTGGTGCCGGTCTGCGCCAGCAGCTCCGGGATCGCCGCCTGCAGCAGGTTCTTGGAGAACAGGAACGCCGGCTCGAGCGGAATGCGACTGCGGCCCCGCCGGGCAGCGCCGGGGAGCGAGCTCGAGGTCGGCACTTTCGTCGAGGAACCAGGCGACCGGGCGCTGGAACACCGCCGGCCAGCAGCTCCAGCAGCTCCGGCGAGGGCGTGCGCTTGCCGCTCTCGATCATGCTCAGGTACGAGACCGACGGCGCCCGCTGCGGCGTCGCGCTGTATGCAGCGCGCCGACAGCTCCTCGAGGGTCAGTCCGTTGCGCTTGCGCAGCGCGCGCAGCTTGGCGCCGAGGAAATGGCCCTTGCGCAGCAGTTCGCGGCATATGTCGCAAGGCTCCGCGGACCTCGTCCAAGTTGTTGTGAAATTAACAGTGTGAAGTTTCTATAGTCAAATTTCATTGCATTCGGCCTTAGTATTGCGCGCCATGAATGCCTCAGAACACGGCCGGGTGCACTCCCGCGACCCGGCGGAACCGAAGGTTGAGATCTGCGGCGGTCGCGTCGAGCGCTCGGACGAGGTGCTGACGCCGCTTGCGCTGCAACTGCTGGCGAGCCTGCACCGGCGCTTCAATCCGCGGCGCCTGGAGCTGCTGGAGGCGCGCGCGCAGCGCCAGCGGCGCCTGCGATGCCGGGGAGCTGCCGGACTTCCTGCCCGGCACGGCCGCGGTGCGCGCCGCGGACTGGCGCATCGCGCCGGTGCCCAAGGACCTGCTCGACCGCCGCGTCGAGATCACCGGCCCTGTCGACCGCAAGATGGTCATCAACGCCCTGAACGCGCCGGTGCAAGGCGTTCATGGCCGACTTCGAGGACTCCTGCTCCCCGACCTGGGAGAACATCATCGCGGGACAGGTGAACCTCGCGGACGCGATCCGGCGCACGATCAGCTTCCAGGACCCGGCGACCGGCAAGCTGTACCGCCTGGCCGAGCGCACCGCCACGCTCATCGTGCGCCCGCGCGGCTGGCACCTGCCCGAGAAGCACGTGCGCATCAATGGCGAGCAGGTCTCCGCCTCGCTGTTCGACTTCGCGCTGTTCATCGCCAACAACCACGAGGCGCTCGCGCAAGGCCGGCACCGGTCCGTACTTCTACCTGCCGAAGATGGAAAGCCACCTCGAGGCGCGCCTGTGGAACGAGGTGTTCGTCGCCGCCCAGGAAGCCCTGGGGATGGCGCAGCGGGACGATCAAGGCGACGGTGCTGATCGAGACGATCCTCGCCGCGTTCGAGATGGACGAGATCCTGTACGAGCTGCGCGAGCACTCGGCGGGACTTAACTGCGGGCGCTGGGACTACATCTTCAGTTTCATCAAGAAGTTCCGCAACCGCGCGGACTTCGTCGTCCCCGACCGCTGCCTCGGTGACGATGGAACAAGCACTTCCTGAAGTCCTATGTCGAACTGCTGATCAAGACCTGCCACCGCCGCGGCGCGCATGCCATGGGGGGCATGGCCGCACAGATCCCCATCCGCGACGACCCGGCGGCGAACGAGGCGGCCATGGCGCGCGTGCGCGCCGACAAGCTGCGCGAGGCCAACGCCGGACACGACGGCACCTGGGTGGCGCACCCGGGTCTTGCCCCGATCGCGATGGAGGCCTTCGACTCGGTGCTCAAGGGCGCGCCGAACCAGCTCAATGTTGCGCGAGCCGACGTCAATGTCACGGCCGCAGACCTGGTGCAGCTGCCCCCGGGGCAGATCACCGAGGACGGCCTGCGCAGCTGCATCCGCGTCGGCGTGCAGTATCTGGAGGCCTGGCTGCGCGGCAATGGCTGCGTGCCGCTGTACCACCTGATGGAGGATGCGGCGACCGCTGAGATCTGCCGCGCCCAGCTGTGGCAGTGGCTGCATCACGGCGCCCGCACCGCTGACGGGCAGAAGATCACGGTCGAGCGCTTCGACCGGCTGATGATGGCGGAGCTCGACCGCATCCATGCCGAGGTCGGTGCCGCGCGCCTGACGCAGGGCGTGTTCCCCAGTGCCGCGCGCCTGTTCGAGCAGATGACCAAGAACGATGCCTTCGATGAGTTCCTGACGCTGCCGGCCTACGAGTTACTGAGCTGACATCCCATACCGTTATGCAAGAGGCGAGTTCCATGACCGTGAAGACCCTGCCCAGCGCTGATGAACTGCGGCGCGCCTGGAGCGAGAGCCCGCGCTGGCACGGCGTGCAGCGCGGCTACGAGGCCGCCGACGTGGTGCGCCTGCGCGGCACCGTGCCCATCGAGCACTCGATCGCGCGCATCACCGCCGAGAAGCTGTGGCGCTACCTGAACGAGAAGCCGTTCGTGAACGCACTTGGGGCGCTCACCGGCAACCAGGCGATGCAGCAGGTCAAGGCGGGGCTGGATGCGATCTACCTGTCCGGCTGGCAGGTGGCAGGGGATGCCAATCTCTCCGGGCAGATGTACCCGGACCAGTCGCTGTACCCGGCCGACTCGGTGCCGGCGGTCGTGCGCCGCATCAACAACACCCTGCGCCGCGCGGACGAGATCCACCACGCGGAAGGGGACGACAGCATCGACTGGCTCAAGCCGATCGTGGCCGACGCGGAGGCCGGCTTCGGCGGGGTGCTGAACGCGTTCGAGCTCATGAAGCAGATGATCGAGGCAGGGGCGGCCGGTGTGCACTTCGAGGACCAGCTGTCCTCGGCAAAGAAGTGCGGTCACATGGGCGGCAAGGTGCTGGTGAGCACCCAGGATGCCATCGCCAAGCTGGTGGCCGCGCGCCTGGCGGCGGATGTGTGCAACGTGCCGACCGTGCTGGTGGCGCGTACCGATGCGGAAGGGGCGAACCTTCTGACCTCGGACGTCGATGAGCGCGACCGCAGCTTCATCGATGCTGCCAAGGGCCGCACCTCTGAGGGGTTCTTCTACGTGAAGGCGGGACTTAAGCAGGCGATCGCCCGCGGGCTGGCGTACGCGCCGTTTGCGGACCTGGTGTGGTGCGAGACCGCGAAGCCGGACCTTGCCGAGGCACGCGAGTTCGCCGAAGGCATCCACGCGCGCTTCCCCGGCAAGCTGCTGGCCTATAACTGCTCGCCGTCCTTCAACTGGAAGCGCAAGCTCGATGACGGCCAGATCGCCAAGTTCCAGCGCGAACTGGGCGCCATGGGCTACCGCTTCCAGTTCATAACCCTCGCAGGCTTCCACGCGCTCAACTATTCGATGTTCGAGCTGGCGCGTGGCTACAAGACTCACCAGATGAGCGCCTACGTCACGCTGCAGCAGGCCGAGTTCGCCGCGGAGGCCAACGGCTACACCGCCACCAAGCACCAGCGCGAGGTCGGGGCGGGCTACTTCGACGCCGTCACGCAGACCGTGGCCGGCGGGACGTCCTCGATCACCGCGCTCGCCGGCAGCACCGAGGAACAGCAGTTCGACAAGGTCTCCTAGCAGCGCAGCGGTGTTGCGGGCGCGCGCAGCGGCGCCCGCAACACGGTACGCTAGCTGGCGCCGCCATACCCGGCGGCCTCGGCAGGACAGGGGACCGCAATGCGCCGAACCGCGCTGTGGCGCTCGCTCTATTTCCAGGTTCTGGTGGCGATCGCCATCGGCGTCGCGCTGGGGGTGCTGTGGCCGCAGTTTGCGCAGCAGCTGAAGCCCCTGGGCGATGGCTTCATCAAGCTCATCCGCTTGCTGATATCCCCGATCATCTTCTGTACCGTCGTCACCGGCATCGCCGGGATGGCCAAGCTGCGCGACGTCGGCCGGGCAGGGGGCCTGGCGCTGCTCTACTTTGAGGTGCTGACCACCATTGCGCTGGTCATCGGCCTGGTGGTGGTAAACCTGGTGAAGCCCGGGGCGGGCATCAACGCCGACCCGGCCTCGCTCGACCTGCACGCCGTCAGCCAGTACGTCGCCCCGAACGCCATGCCCGGGGTCACCGAATTCATCCTCAACATCATCCCGGTAACCTTCTTCGGGGCATTCGCCAGCGGGGATGTGCTGCAGACGCTGCTGCTGGCGGTGCTGTTCGGGTTTGCGCTGCACGCGGTGGGCGGCCGCGACAACGCGATCTATGACATGGTGGACAGGTTCGGGCGGGTGCTGTTCATCATCGTCGGTTACATCATGCGGCTTGCCCCGCTGGGCGCGCTGGGCGCCATGGCCTTCACCGTGGGCAAGTATGGCGCGGAATCGCTGCTCGGGCTGGCGCGCCTGATGGGCTGCTTCTATGTCACCTGCATCCTGTTCGTGCTGGGCGTGCTCGGGCTGATCGCACGCACGCACGGCTTCTCGATCCTCGCCTTCATCCGCTACATCCGCGAGGAACTGTTCATCGTGCTCGGCACGTCCTCGTCGGAGTCTGTGCTGCCGCGGATGCTCGGCAAGATGGAGAACCTGGGCGTGCGCAAGTCGATCGTGGGACTGGTGATCCCGGCGGGCTACTCGTTCAACCTCGATGGCACGGCGATCTACCTCACCATGGCGGCGGTGTACATCGCCCAGGCCACCAACACGCCGCTCACCCTGGGCCACCAGGTGACGCTGCTGGCGGTGCTGCTGCTGACTTCCAAGGGCGCCGCCGGGGTCACCGGCAGCGGCTTCATCGTGCTGGCGGCATCGCTGTCGGCGGTGGGGCACGTGCCGGTGGCCGGCGTGGCGCTGATCCTGGGCGTGGACCGGTTCATGTCCGAGGCGCGCGCGCTCACCAACCTCGTGGGTAACGGCGTGGCGACGCTTGTGGTCGCCAAGTGGTGCGGGGAACTGGACGAGGCGAAGATGAAGCGCGTGCTCGCCGGGAATGCGGAGGCCGCCCTGGCGGCGCCGACGCCCTCCTGAGCCGCAGCGCAGAGCCGGCTTAGAAGTTGAAGATGCCTTCGACCGACAACAGCGACGGATTACCCTGCGGGCCGTCGAAGCGCTCGTAGTCGACTCGTGCCGCCCAGCGGTCCAGCTTGAACTGCAGGCCGCCACCCCAGGCGATGTTGTTCTTGCTGCTGTCGTAGTTGACCGGGCCGCAGGGGGCGGGCGCGATACAGGTGCCCACGCCCGGATAAGGGTAGGCGCTGGTGCTGGCCTTCAGGCGTGCCGCACCGACCTTGCCGTACACGTCGATCCAGGGCAGCGGCACCGGCAGGTAGCCCAGCACGTAGGCCGCCGTGGCGTTGGCACTGGTCGACACGTGGGTCGGTGCCACCGTAGGTGGTCACGCCCTTGTTGCCCAGGTCGGCGTATTCAGCCTCTATTCCCAGCAAGCTGATCGGTCGCCAGCCGGCCAGCAGCTTCCAGCCCGTGGCGTGCGCATCGATCTGGTAGTAGTCCTGATTGAGCGCCGTGCGGCCCACGCCGGCGCCGACGTAGATTCCCAGCAGGTCGTCGGCGAATGCGGGGACGCACGCGCTGAGGGCGCAGCACACAATCAGCAGGCGAAGCGGGCGTGACATGTCAGGATTTCCTTGTGACGGTGGGTTCACTTTGAAGTAGGCATCGCGAACTCGGCACCCTTGGGGGTGCTCTCGGGCCAGCGCTGCATGATGGATTTCTGCCGGGTGTAGAAGCGCACGCCTTCCTCGCCATAGGCGTGCATGTCGCCGAACAGGCTGCCTTTCCAGCCGCCAAATCCGTGCCAGGCCATCGGCACCGGGATGGGGACGTTGATGCCCACCATGCCGACCTCGATGCGCCGGCCGAACTCGCGCGCGATGTGGCCATCACGGGTGTAGCAGGCCACCCCGTTGGCCATCGGGTGCGCGTTCACCAGCTCCACCGCGGCTGCGAAGTCCGGCACGCGCACGCAGCTCAGCACCGGGCCGAATATCTCCTCGCGGTAGATGCGCATCTGCGGCGTGACATGATCAAACAGGCTCGCGCCGATGAAGAAGCCTTTTTCGTGCCCCGCAACCGCGAAGGCCGCATCACTTCCGGGTTGTACGCGCCCGTCCACCAGCAGGTGCGCGCCGCTGGCCACGCCGTCCTCGATGTAGCCGCGGATGCGCTCCAGCGCCTGTGTGGTGATGACCGGCCCCATCTCGTTCGCGGCTCCATGCCATTGCCGGTTCGTAGCTGGCGGGCGCGCTCGGCGAGCTGCGGCAGCATGCGCTCGGCGGTGTCCCCGACCAGCACGGCCACGGAGATCGCCATGCAGCGCTCGCCGGCGGAGCCGTAGGCCGCGCCGATGAGAGCATCGACGGCCTGGTCGATGTCGGCGTCGGGCATGACCACCATGTGGTTCTTGGCGCCACCGAGGGCCTGCACGCGCTTGCCGTGCTGCGCACCGCGCTGGTACAGGTAATGCGCGATCGGTGTCGAGCCGACGAAGCTCAGCGCGCGCACGTCCGGATGATCCAGCAGCCCATCCACTGCGAGCTTGTCTCCCTGCAGCACGTTGAACACCCCGGACGGTAACCCCGCCTGCTCGAGCAGGCGTGCCATGTAGACAGCCGTGGAGGGGTCGCGTTCACTGGGCTTGAGCACGAAGGTGTTTCCGCAGGCGATCGCCAGCGGGAACATCCAGCACGGCACCATGCACGGGAAGTTGAAGGGCGTGATCCCGGCCACCACCCCCAGAGGCTGGCGCAGCGTCCAGTTGTCGATGCCCGGTGGAGACCTGGTCGGTGAAGTCGCCCTTGAGCAGCTGCGGGATGCCGCAGGCAAATTCGACGATCTCGATGCCGCGGGTCACCTCGCCCTGCGCATCGCTGAACACCTTGCCGTGCTCGCTGGTGATGAGCGCGGCCAGGGCATCGCGCTCCTGGTTGAGCAGGCCGAGGAAGCGATTGAGTACCCGCGCACGGCGCACCGGCGGTGTCTGCGACCAGGCCGGCAGCGCTTCGCGGGCGCTGGCCACCGCCGCCTGCACGTCCGCGGCTGTGGCCAGCGCCACCTCGCGCGTGCTGACACCGGTCGCGGGATCGAATACCGGCAGGCGCGCGCCACCACCTGCAACGGCACGGCCGCCGATCCAGTGCGGCACGATCGCGGCGGCTGTCGCGGGCGAGGTGGCGTGGGCGATTTCGTGCGGGAGTTTGGAGGCTGCCATGGAGCGCGCTCGGTGCGTGGGAGGGGTGGAAAAGCCTGCGGATGATAGACCACTTCGGCCGCGGCCCGCATACTCGGCCGCGACAACCATGGGCACGCAACTCCTCTTTCCCACCCGCATTTACGGGGCGCGCCTGGCGCACGCCGGCTGGCGAGCGCTCAATGCGCGCCTGTTGCGCGAGTGCCGTCAGCTCAAGCAGGACGATGCGGGCGGGCGGCGCTGGTCCGCACGCAACTATCCGGGCGGCTTCACGTCCTACAGTTCAGCGCACCGCATGCACACGCTGTCGCCGACCTTCGCGGCTCTGCAGCGGGCGCTCAACCCACACGTGGCCAGGTTTGCGCGCGCACTGCAGTTCGACCTGTCGGGGCGCGAGCTGGTGATGACCGACTGCTGGGTGAACATCATGGGCAGGGGCGCAGCGCACGGCCTGCACCTGCATCCGCTGTCGAGCATCAGCGGCACCTATTACGTGGCCACGCCGCGCGGTGCGCCGGGACTGAAGTTCGAGGACCCGCGCATCGAGCGCTTCATGGCCGCACCACCGCGTGCCAGCAATGCGGCGCGTGCCAACCGCCCCTGGGTGACGCTGCCTGCGCAGGCGGGCAAGTTCATGCTGTTCGAAAGCTGGCTGCGCCATGAGGTCGCACCAAATCCCACCGCCACCGAGCGCGTGAGCATCAGCTTCAATTACAGCTGGTTTTAGACGGGTGCCGGGCGCTTTCAACTCCTGCAGGCGCTTGTCATAAGCGCCCGCGTAAGTAGCGGATTCCGCGGCACTTGTGGTTCCCGGCGCGAGTTCAGGCGGCGTTCAGTCGCCCAAGCTCAACGTGTGAGTCGAGGAGAACACACGTATGCGCACCATCATTCGCAGCCTGATTCCCGCACTGGCCCTCGCGGCCATTCCTGCACTGCCGACCGTGGCAAATGCCGGGATAGAGTTCGGCCTGTCGGTAAACTTTGCGCCGCCGCCACTGCCTGTGTACGAGCAGCCGCCGGTACCCGGTCCCGGGTACCTGTGGGTTCCTGGCTACTGGGGCTGGGACGGTGGCGACTACTACTGGGTGCCGGGCACCTGGGCGTTCGCGCCCGTGACCGGGTACCTGTGGACCCCTGGCTACTGGGGCTGGGGCAACAACGCCTACCTGTGGCACGCCGGTTACTGGGGCCCTCACGTCGGGTTCTACGGCGGCATCAACTACGGCTTCGGTTACGGCGGTGCCGGCTACGAGGGCGGCTACTGGCGCGGCAACGAGTTCTGCTACAACCGCGCGGTCAACAACGTGCGCAACGTGAGCATCACAAGTGTTTACAACCGCACGGTCTACAACAACGTGACGTTCAATCACGCGAGCTTCAGCGGCGGCATGGGTGGGGTGATGGCGCGTCCTTCGCCCGCTGACCTGTCCGCGGCACGCGAGCGTCATGTCGGCCCCAGCAACCTGCAGCGCGAGCAGGAGAGCATTGCCCGCTCGGACAATACCCTGCGCGCGTCGTTCAACGGTGGGCACCCGCCGATTGCGGCCACCCCCAGGCCTGCGGCCTTCAATGCGCGCGGTATCGAGCCCGCCCACGATGCGCCCACGCCCCGTGCGGTGACGAGTCCGCCGCAATACCGCGCGGATCGAGCGGCCCAGGGCTCGGGTGCGCCCCAGTACGGCGCCTACCGTGCGGCACAGATCAGTCATTGGCCAGGCCAGGGCAACGCCGCACCCCTGGTGCAGACCTCCCCGGTGAACGCACCGCGCTACAACGCCGCTCGAGCTGTGCAGGAGACCCCGGTGAGCACGCCGCAGTTCTACACCAGCCGTCCGGCGCAGGGGACTGCAGTGAGTGCGCCGCGCTACACCACCAGTCCTCCTGTGCAGTCGAACCAGCCGAACGCGCCGCGGTACCCGACCGACCGTCCGGCACAGGTGCCTGAAGTGAGGGCACCCCAGTACAGCGTAGCCCGCGCGCCGCAGGCTCCGCAGTACCGGGCACCGCAGCCGGGGCAGTACCGCGCGCCGAGTGCACCGCGGGCTGCTCCCGCCCCCGCGCAGCCGCGCCCGCAGATGCAGTCGGTGCAGGCGGGCGGCCAGCCGGGAAACACGCACCAGAACCACGGGCGCTGATATTCACGCGCCACCGCGCAGGTGCAACGTACGAGGCCGCCATGCAGGCGGCCTCTTTTTTTGTGGGTGTGTGAAAGGGCGCTAGAGCACGCGGCGCAGCCACGCGGCGATGTCGGAGATCTCTTGCTGGCTCACCGAGTGAGGCATGCTGTAGGTATGCCACTCGACTGCATATCCGGCCGCCTGCAGGCGGCGACTGGCCTCTTCGCCGAGCATCGGCGCGACCACCGGGTCCTGCGTGCCGTGCGCGAGAAACACCGGCGTCGTCTGGTTTTCCGCGGTGCGCTCGGCCTCCAGCCGCGCACCCAGCAGCAGGTAGCACGACAGTCCCATGATCCCGGCGAGCTTCTGCGGGTAGCGCGGCCCGGCGTACAGTGCCATCGCGCCGCCCTGCGAGAACCCGGCCAGCACGATCTGGCTGGTGGGTATGCCACGCTCGTTCTCGCGACGGATGAGTGCGCCGATGGCCTGCTGTGAAGCGCGGATCCCCGCTTCATCCTCGGCGGCCTTGCGGTCAAGTGCCACGATGTCGTACCAGGCGCGCATGGGGTATCCGCCGTTGAGCGTTACCGGCCGCACCGGCGCATGCGGGAACACGAATCGCAATGCGCGCTCGCCCGGGCGCACCAGTTCCGGCACGACCGGCTCGAAGTCGTGCCCGTCCGCCCCCAGGCCGTGCAGCCAGATTACCGATCCTGTGGGCGCACGCCCGGTCTCGATCTCCACCGCCTCACTGGACACTGGCTCTTCCCTTTATTGCCGCGCTGCCATGCATGGTAGTGCACGTCGCCCGGGTGCGTCAGGTGGCGCACACTGATGGCGCGCCGCCGCCGTGGCGCGACCCCACGCCCGAGGCGCACGGCGCCCAGGCGCGCGGGTGCGCGCAGCGCACGTCCGCCAAAGGTGGATGCGGCGCGCATCGTGCTGTATGTGCTGCTCGGGCTGATCGCCGCGATCGCCGCGGACTTCCTCTACCAGATCATCCGCAAGCCGACCGAGCTGTTCTTCCCGGTGAGTGGGGCGCTCTACAAGACCCCGGCGGAGAGCTGGCACGCCTACGGGCCGCTGTTCCGCAGGTATTCGACCACCCTGATCGACGCCGAACTGCTGGCGGCCCTGGCCCAGGTGGAGGCCTCGGGCAATCCGCTGGTGCGCACCTACTGGCGCTGGTCGTGGTCGGCGCCGCTGGTCGACATGTACCGGCCGGCCTCCAGTGCCGTGGGGATGTTCCAGATCACCAACCCGACGTTCGCGGAAGCCGCCGCGTACTGCATCCACGACCACAAGCTGGTGCATGCCGGTGCCTGGGACGACTGGCACGCGTGCTGGTTCAACCGGCTCTACCTGCGCGTCGTGCCTTCCGATGCGGTCGAACTGACCGCCGCATACCTGGACCTCAAGGTCACCGCGCTGCTGGAGCACCCGGGCAGTCGCAGTGCGACCCCCGCCCAGGTGCGCCACCTCGCCGCGGTCGTGCACCTGTGTGGCGCGGGGGCGGCCGCGGGCTACGCGCGCCGTGGCTTCCAGTTCACGCCCGGGCAGCGCTGTGGTGACCATGACCCGCGCGATTACCTGGCGCGGGTCGATGCGGCGCGGGAGGTATTCGTGCGCCTTGCGGCGCAGCAGGCGGGGGTTCAGTGATGGTGATGGCCGTCCGGGCCGTGCACGTGCCCGTGCGAGAGTTCCTCTTCCGAGGCCGGGCGCACCGCTGCGACCTCGACGTCGAAGTTCAGGTTCTGCCCGGCCAGCGGGTGGTTGCCATCCAGGGTGATCATGTCGCCGGCCACGTGGCTTACGGTGACCGCGCGCACGCCTTCCTCGGTCTGCGCCTGCAAGCGCAGGCCAACGGTGATCTTGGGGATTCCCTTGAGCGCGCGGCGCGGCACTTTCTGGATCAGCGCCTTGTCGAATTCACCATAGCCGTCGGCCGGCAGTATCTTCACCGACAGTTTGTCGCCGGGATTCTTGCCGGTGAGTTCGCGCTCAAGTCCGGCAATGAGATTGCCGTGCCCATGCAGGTAGGTCAGGGGTTCCCCGGCAGCGGAGCTGTCAAGTACCTCGCCCGCGTCGTTCTTCAAGGTGTAGTGGATGCTGACGACCTGGTCCTGCTGGATGCTCATGTAAAGCCCTGTTAAATGTGTAGGAACACGCCCGTTAGGCGGGGCGGTTCGCCCGCGCGCACGCCTGTTTGGGCGCGCAAGGAACGGGTGCGAAGGATAACATTGCCGCGCCCGCGACCCAACGCCACGCCAGCGCGCGGGACTGGAAGCGCAAGCTATGCCTATGAGAACCGCGTCCCTGTCTGCCTGCGCCGTGGCGCTGGCGGGCACGGCGCTGGCTGCCGCGGCGCCGCCGGGCAACATCACT
This sequence comes from uncultured Pseudomonadota bacterium, assembly GCA_963703025.1. GTDB lineage: Bacteria > Pseudomonadota > Gammaproteobacteria > Steroidobacterales > Steroidobacteraceae > 13-2-20CM-66-19. The sequence continues at coordinate 2,522,863 of OY969778.1, forward strand.
GCAAGGACTCCCATGGCCGACAATCCGTTCGCACAGCCGAGCTCGCTGCCATTCGAGCTGCCGCCGTTCGACCGCATCCATGACGCGGACTTCCTGCCCGCCTACGAGGCAGGCATGGCGGAGGAACTGCGCCAGGTCGGCGCCATCGCGCACAACCCGCAGCCGCCGACCTTCGACAACACCATCGTGGCGCGCGAGCGCTCCGGGGCGCTGCTGCAGCGGGTGGACAATGCCTTCGGCAGGCTCAATGCATGCAACACCAACCCGCAGATGCAGGCGATCGACACACAGATGGCGCCCAAGCTCGCCGCGCATGCCGACGCCATCCAGCTGGACCCGGCGCTGTGGGCGCGCGTTGATGCGCTGTACCAGAAGCGCGCGAGCCTCAACCTGGACCCGGAGCAACTGCAGCTGCTGTCGCGCTACCACACCGAGATGGTGCGCGACGGCGCGCGCCTGACGGGCGCACAGAAGGCGCGCCTGCGCGTGATCAACGCGGAGATCTCCACACTGCGCACCCGCTTCAAGCAGAACGTCCTCAAGGCAACCGCGGACGGCGCGGTGGTGGTCGATGAGGTCGCGCAGCTGCAGGGCCTGTCGGTGACCCAGATTGGCGCCGCGCGGCAGGCCGCCGTGGCGCGCGGCCTCGATGGCAAGTGGGTCATCGCACTTCAGAACACCACCAACCAGCCGCTGCTGGCCCACCTGTCCGACCGCGCGCTGCGCGAGCGCATCTACAAGGCGTCCATCGCCCGCGGCATGGGTGGCAGTACCGACAACCGTGACCTCATCGTGCAGCTGGTCACGCTGCGGGCCGAGCGCGCGGTGCTGCTGGGTTACCCGAACCATGCGGCCTACCAGCTCGCGGACGAGTCGGCCGGCACCGCGCAGGCGGTGCAGGCGATGATCAGCCAGGTGGCCCCGGCGGCGTTGGCGCGCGCGCGCGCGGAGGCCGCTGCCATCCAGGGGCTGATCGACTCCCAGGCCGAGGCCGCCGGGACCGCGAGCTTTGCGCTGCAGCCGTGGGACTGGTTCTACTACGCCGAGCAGGTCAGGCGGCAGCGCTACGCCTTCGACCAGGCGGCGGTCGCGCCGTACTTCGAGCTCGACCACGTGCTCAAGGATGGCGTGTTCTACGCGGCGAACCAGCTGTACGGGCTCACCTTCAAGGAGCGCCTCGACCTGCCGGTGTACCAGCCGGAGGTGCGCGTGTTCGAGGTCTTCGATGCCAACGGCGCGCCGCTGGCGCTCTTCCTGGCCGACTACTACGCGCGCGACAACAAGCAAGGTGGGGCATGGATGGCCTCATACGTGGTGCAGTCGCGCCTGCTCGGCCACAAGCCGGTGGTTGCCAACCACCTGAACATCCCCAAGCCCCCGCCAGGCCAGCCGGCGCTGCTCACCTTCGAGGAGGTGACCACGATGTTCCACGAGTTCGGGCATGCTCTGCACGGGATGCTCTCGCAGGTGAACTACCCCAAGCTGTCGGGCACCCAGGTGCCGCGGGACTTCGTTGAGTACCCCTCGCAGTACAACGAGATGTGGGCGCACGAGCCTGCCGTGGTCGCCCACTATGCGCACCACTACCAGAGCGGCGCGGCCATGCCGGCCGCGTTGCTGTCCAAGGTGCTCGAGGCGCAGCACTTTAACCAGGGCTACGCGACCACCGAGTACATCGCCGCCGCGCAGCTGGACCAGTCGTGGCACCTGATCAGCGCCGAACAGGCGCCGCAGGCTGAAGGGGTGGCCGCGTTCGAGCAGGCGGCGCTGCGGCGCAGCGGCCTGGATTACGCACCCGTGCCCCCGCGCTACCACTCCGGTTACTTCTCGCACATCTTCGAAAGTGGCTACTCCGCCGGCTACTACGCGTACCTGTGGAGCGAAGTGCTGGCCCGTGACACCGGCCAGTGGTTCCACGCCCATGGTGGCCTCACGCGCGCCAACGGCGACACCCTGCGCATGAAGGTGCTGTCGCGCGGTCGCAGCGAGGACCCGCAGGTGCAGTTCCGCAATTTCTACGGCGGCGAACCGCAGATCGAGCCGCTGCTGCAGTACCGGGGGCTGGCCGCAGGGGGCGGCTAGAGAGAGGCCGTCACCACCGCGTCGCGGCGGGCGCGGTCGGTCGCAGCGATGAGCAGGCGGAAAGTGTCCACCAGCGGCAGTTCGAGCCCGAGCTCGCGCGCCTTCGCGCAGGCATAACCGAGCGTCTCGTTCACCTCCAGCGGGCGGCCGGCCTCGATGTCCTGCAGTGCGGACATGCGGTGCGCGGGGGCGTTGATGCGGTACTTCGCCCCGGTCGCGGTGACGATCGCCACCGCCTCTGCCTCAGAGCCGGCGCAGATGCTGGCGGTGGGCAGGATGGCGCGGTCACTCAAGGGGATGCGCAGCGCCTGCGCCAGGGTGCCCATCTCGCGCACCAGGCGTACCAGCAGCAGCGCGGAGTCCGGATCGGCCAGGAACTTCCAGCTGGCAGCCCGCGTCGTCACCGCAAGTGCCATGAGCCCGACCCACGAGCAGAACTTCGACCACTCCAGCGTCAGGATCTGCGGCGTGGCTTCCGCGCGTACGCCGGAGCGGTCCAGCGCGGCGGCGATCCGCGTCGCGCGGGCGCTGTCGCCACCGTCCAGCTCGCCGACGAGGATGTTCACGTTGCGCGTAAACAGCACCGCGCCATCGGGCAACAGCTCGCCACTGGTGTCAGCCAGCGCGCCGAGCACGCGCTGGCGGCCGAAGGCCTCCACGAGGATCTCGTTCTTGAGCGGGCCATTCTGGATCGAGAGCGTCACTGCGAATGGCGCCTGCCGCAGCCCCTGCAGGGACTGCGTGGTGCCGGGGGTCTTGGTGGCGACGATCAGCGTCGCGGCGCCGGCGAAGCCGGCCAGGTCGCGCACCGTGGTCACCGGGGTGTTGAACTGCGCCAGTCCGCGGATCGTGATGCCTGAGCTTTCCAGCTGCGCCGCGCGGGTGCCACGGGCCAGCATGGCGACCGAGTGGCCCGCGCGTGCCAGGTGGGCGCCGATGATGGAGCCCATCGCCCCCGCGCCCAGCACGGCGAACTCGAACTCGGGCATGGGTGCCTAAACGCTGCAGTCGGGCAGGTTCACAACGCCTCGGCGATGTCCTGCATGAGGCCGCGATCCTGCGGCGTGGTGCCCGGCGGGTAGCGGTGCAGCACCCGGCCATCGCGCCCGATCAGGAACTTCTCGAAGTTCCAGGTGATGTCGCCGGCGAAGCCGTTGGCCGGGGAGGTCAGGAAGTCATACACCGCACTGCGTCCCGGGCCGTTCACCTCGAGCTTCTCGCTCAAGGGAAAGCTCACCCCGTAGGTGGTGCTGCAGAAGCTCACGATCTCCTGTGCGCTGCCGGGCTCCTGGCCTGCGAACTGGTTGCAGGGGAAGCCGACCACCGTGAAGTTCTGCTCGGCCAGCTCGCGCTGCAGTTGCTCGAGCCCCTCGTACTGCGGCGTCAGGCCGCAGCGGCTGGCAACATTGACCGCCAGCGTCACCTTGCCACGCAACCCACCGAGCAGGTCGGTGCCGCCGTCGATCCTCTTCACCGCGATGTCGTAGAAACCGCTCATGTGACTGCTCCTCGTGCCGGCCCCGTGAACAGGTAAGATACCACCGCGCCGCTCTTTCGATCCTCATCCAGGCTTCATCCGCGGGAGATCCTCATGGCCTCACAACTGAACAAGACGGACACCGCCAAGGTCGTCGACATCCTCAACCGCATCCTGGAGCTCGAGCTGTCCGGGCTGGTGCGCTACCTGCACTACAGCTTCATGATTTTCGGCCACAACCGCATCCCGATCGTCGCCTGGCTGCGCACCCAGGCCGATGAGTCCCAGGCCCATGCGGTGCGCGCCGGTGAGCTGATCACCGCCCTGGGGGGCCATCCGTCGCTGAAGATCGGAGCGCTGCTGGAAACCCACAAGCACAACGTCGACGAGATCCTGCGCGAGGCGCTGACGCACGAGCAGGAGGGCGTTGCCGAGTACCACAAGCTGCTTGAGCTGGTGGCCGGCCGCAACATCATGCTCGAGGAATACGCGCGCACGCAGATCGCCGCGGAGGACTCGCACCTGGCCGATCTGGGCAAGATGCTGCGCAAGCCCGGCTCGATCGCCTAGGAACCGTGACGCGCGTCTCCCTTAAGAGGCAGACGCGTGACATCCAAGTGAGCGCCGGCGCCCGCCAGCGCGGTTTCTTTGCTGCGCGCGAGCATTGCTTCACACCGCGGCAATGCTAACTGCGTAGACTGCGCGGCCCTGATAACCACACGGATTTTGCGATCATGGAACTGATCATCGGCTCGCTCGTCATGGCCGCAGCTTTGCTCATCGGCCACTTCAGCGTCCTCGTGCGCAACCGCCTGCTCTCGGCCTACGGGATCGCCCCGAACTAGGGGTAATTCCCGCCGATTCACCGCCGCCGTGCCGCAGCGTATGCTGCGGCCGGTGAAGATCTACGCGGTAACCAACATCAAAGGTGGCGTCGGCAAGACCACCACCGCTGTGAACCTTGCCTGGCTGTGCGCAGCGTCCGGGGCGCGCACGCTGCTGTGGGACCTGGACTCGCAGGGCGGGGCGACCTGGCTGCTGCGCGGGGAGCCCCGGCAGCACGCCTCGGCCAAGAAGCTGGTCACGGGGCGGCGCGAGCTGCCCGAACTGGTGGTGCCCACCGGTTACCAAGGCCTCGACCTGCTGCCGGCGGATTTCTCCTACCGTAACTTCGCGGTGCAGCTGGCCGAGCGCCGCCACCCCACCGAGCGGCTGCTGAAGATGAGCCGGCCGCTGCGCGAGCACTACGCGGCGCTGTTCCTGGACTGCCCGGCGGGCATCTCGCTGCTGTCCGAGAGCGTGCTGCGCGCGGCCGATGTCGTGATCGTGCCGCTCATTCCCTCGCCGCTGTCGATCCGCATGCTGCGCGAGCTGTACGCCTTCGTGGCAGCCGAGGGCTGGAGTGACCTGGTGCTGCTGCCGTTCTTCTCGATGGTCGACCGGCGCCGCTCGCTGCACCAGGAGCTGCTGGCAAGCGCGCGCCTGGAATTCCCCGCGATCCTGGGCACCGAGATCCCGTACCGCAGCGAGATCGAGCGCATGGCGGTGCGGCGCGCGCCCCTGGTCGCCGGCGGTGCCAGTGGCGAGGCGGCGGCGCTGTACGCGCAGCTGTGGGCCGAGATCACGCAGCGGGCACAGCGCAGCTTGGTCGCCGAGGCGGTCGCGCCCGAGGCGGTCCCGGCCGCGCAGCCGCTGCCGGAAGAACTCGCGCAGCAGCCCTGAATCCTCGCGCGGGTGAGGTGGTGCCGCGCGGCGGCGCGGGCATCGCAGCGGCGGTAATCGTGGTGGATTTGTGCAGGCGTGTAAGCAATTGCACCCCTTTAAGGGCAGTGCGCGTGCGGGAATCGTTCCCGTGTGCCGCGCTCATCCGCGGGCCGTCGGCTGCGTATTTCCAGCCTCAGCAGGTTATGTTGTCCCGCGTCTGTGATCGGCGACGGCGGCAGAGGCGCATCAACTCACGCTAAGATACCCACACAAGCAGGGAGCATCCGTGCGCACTAGGGCGCGTGCGATCCCCGAACGATGCGGGGAGCATTTTAAGCCAATGTTGACGGGTACTGCGATTGCTCTGCGCGTAGCTGCGCTGCCACGCTTCCTGATCCTGCTTGCCATGGCACTTGTGGCTGGCAGCTGCTCGAATGTCGGCACCAGTGGCAGCACCACGCCGCTGGCGGTGACCACCGAGGCGCTGCCCAACGCGCAGGTCGGCACCCCCTACGCCGCGACGCTCACCGCCACTGGCGGCAGCGTTCCCTACACCTGGGCACTCACCAGTGGATCGCTGCCGGCCGGCCTTGCGCTGAACAGCACCACCGGGCAGATCAGCGGCACGCCTGCCACCAGTGTCACGGCCGCCGCGCTCAGCTTCTCGGTCACCGACTCGGCCGCACACACCAGCAGCGTGAACCTCGCGCTGACCGTGGACGCCTTTGGCCTGAAGGTCACGACCAGCTTCCTGCCTGACGGCCAGATCAGCACCCCCTACAGCAGCACGCTCACCGCCGCCGGCGGCACGCCGCCGTACAGCTGGGCGCTCACCAGTGGCACCTTGCCGGCCGGACTTTCACTGGCGGGCGCTACCGGGGTGATCAGCGGCACGCCCACGGCAAGCACCAGCGCGACGCCGCTGTCCTTCTCGGTCACTGATTCCTCCAATCCTGCAGGCTCCGCGACGGTCAGCCTGACGCTGACCATCGCGGCCGTGCCGCTGGTCATCACCACCAGCGCACTCCCGGACGGCCAGACCGGCGTGCCCTACAGCGCGACCCTCAGCAGCACCGGGGGCACCGGGGCTGTCACCTGGGTGCTCACCGCCGGTCCGTTGCCGGTGGGCCTGGCACTCAATGCCACCACGGGGGTGATCTCCGGAACCCCGACGGTTGCCGCGTTTGATGCGCCGCTGACCTTCACCGCGACCGACTCCGGCACGCCCGCGCAGGTGCAAAGCGCGGCCTTCTCCGTGACCATCAACCCCTCGGGCACCACGGTCGACGTGCTGCCGCGCCGCGCCGCGCTCACCGTCACGCAGACGATGAGCGTGTCGGCCTCGACCAATGATGCCGCCGGGGTCACCTGGAGCGTAAGCCCGGCCGGCGGGTCGTTCTCCCCGGCAGCAAGCCTCAATGGCGCCAAAGTCACCTTCACCGCCCCTGCGACCGCAGGGGTGTACACGATCACCGCGACCAGCGTCAGCGATACCGCCCGCAGCGCTGCGATCACGGTCGGGGTGACGGACCTGGCCGGTGTCTACACCTACCACAACGACCTGGCGCGCACCGGCGTGAACGCCCGCGAGTTCGCCCTCACCACGGCCACGGTCAACAGCAATTCCTTCGGCAAGCTGTTCTCGTGCACGGTGGACGGGGCGGTCTACGCCCAGCCGCTGTGGGTCGCCAACCTCACCGTCGGCGGCGCGCGCCACAACGTGGTGTTCGTGGCGACCGCGCACGACAGCCTGTACGCCTTCGATGCCGACACCAGCCCGTGCCTGCCGCTGTGGCAGGTCAGCCTGATCGACGCCACGCACGGCGGCAGCGCCACGGAGACCACGGTACCCTCGGGGGCCACCGGGAACCTCGTCGGCCTGGGCTACGGTGACATTGCCCCGGAGGTCGGGGTGATCGGCTCCCCGGTCATCGACCCGGCGAGCAACACCCTGTACGTGGTCTCCAAGTCCGTGGACGCCAGCAAGACCGTGTTCCACCAGCGACTGCATGCGATCGATCTGGCCACCGGGTCGGAGAAGTCCTCCGGCTCGCCGGTGAACATCGCGGCGACCTACCCGATCAACGGCGGCGGCACGGTGAGCTTCAGCGCCCGCCAGGAGAACCAGCGCACCGCGCTCACACTGTCGGGCGGCACGGTCTGGGTCGCATGGGGTTCGCATGAGGATTCCGCACCCTGGTACGGCTGGCTGATCGGCTACACCTACAGCGGCGGTGCCTTCGCCCAGTCCTCGGTGCTCAACGTCGCGCCGAACGCGAGCGAGGCGGGCATCTGGATGAGCGGTGGCGCACCCTCGGTGGATTCCAGCGGCAACCTGTACCTGATCACCGGCAACGGGGCCTTCGATGCCACCAGCACCACCGCGCCGAACAACGACTACGGTGACTCGTTCCTGCAGCTGAAGCCCGGCGCGGGTGCCCCAGCGATCAGCTCGTACTTCACCCCCACGGACCAGTCAGACGATGACAACCTCGACCAGGACTTCGGTTCCGGCGGGGCCGCGCTGGTGCTGAACCTCGGCAGCGGCTCACCCTCGCACCTGGTGCTCGGCGGCGGCAAGGACGGCACGCTCTACATCCTCAACGGCGACAACCTCGGTGGCTCCGGTGATGCGAATGCCTACCAGGTCATCCACATGAACGCCGGCATCTTCGCCACGCGGCGCGTTCTGGAACAACACGCTGTACCTGGCCCCTCTGGGCCAGCCGATGATGGCCTACACGTTCGATCCGGCTGCGCGCAAGTTCAGTACCACCGTGGCCATGCAGTCCAGCAACCCGTTCCAGTTCCCGGGGGCGACCGCCTCGATCTCAGCCAGCGGCGCCAGCAGCAACGGCCTCGCTGTGGGGCATCAACAGCCACAACTACTGCACGCCGCAGTCCGGTGGCTGCGGACCGGCGCAGCTGTATGCCTACTCCGCCAGCACGCTGGGCACCTCGCTGTGGAACAGCACCGCGCTGGGCGGCCGATACCGCCGGCAACGCGGTGAAGTTCACCGTACCCACGGTGGCCAACGGACGCGTTTACGTGGGCACGCGCGGCGACAACACGCGGCGGCGGCACCGGTTCCACCAGCAAGGACGGCGAGCTGGATGTGTACGGGCTCAAGCCCAACTAGCACGCGCTAGGAGGCGCGTGCCCGTGTTCAGCGGCGCCGGTACCGCCGCGGACGAGGGGACCTGCTCGACCGCGTAGCCGGCGGCAATCCAGGCATCGAGTCCCCCGTGCAGCGGCCGCACGCGGCGGAACCCGTGGCTCATCAGCAGGCGTGCCGCCTGGGCGGCCGAGGCCTCGTTGGGGCAGGTGCAGTAAAGGATGATGTCGCGGTCGCGCGGCAGCGTGCCCACCTGTGCGCCCACCTGGGCCACCGGCACGTGCAGTGCCCCGGGGATGCGCCGTGATTCCAGCCCCTGGGCGGTGGCGGAGCGCACGTCCAGCACCACCGGCGCGGCCCCGCTCTTCATGTGCCGGTAGAGCTCGTCGACGCTGATGCGCGCCATGTTCAGTGCGTGGTAGAAACGCCAGCGCTGCCACCACTTGTAGGCGATGTAGCCGCCCAGCAGCGCCAGCCCGCCGGCCACGGCGGCCCCGCCAAGGGCTGCCACGTGCGGCAAGAGCCGCTCGATCTGCGGCTTGAGCGCCACCCCGCCCAGCAGCGCCGCGCCCACCCACAGCATTCCCCCCAGGGTGCTGTAGAGGACGAAGCGTGCGGCTGGCATGCGCGTTGCCCCTGCCAGCGGTGGCGCCACCAGCGCCAGGCCCGGGATGAACTTGGCGACGATCAGTACCTTCGCGCCCCAGCGCTCGAAGCTCGACTGGGTGTCGTTCACGCAGGTGTCGGGCGTGAGCGAGATGCGGCACAGCAGCTTCATCACGCGCCCGCCGAACAGCCGCCCGGCTGCATACCAGGTGGTGTCACCGATCAGGCATGCGCACACGGCAAGGCCGAATACCGCCCCGGCCGGCAGGCGCCCGTCGGCCGCCATGGCCCCGGCCACCACCAGGGTCGGCACGGCCGGCAGCGGCAGCCCGAGCTGGTCGCACAGCACGTTGATGAAGATGACGCCAAGGCCAATCGGGTTTTCCACCGCCGCGATCTTGCCCCGCCGGGGCGGGGGCGGACAAGGAACCTTCCGGGCGGCTCAGCCGGGATACTTAGTGAATAGGGCGGCGACCGCCTCGTTGATGCGCTTGGCCGCTTCGCCCCCGTCGGCGCCCTCCAGGCTCTGGTCGACCGAGGCGTGCCACATCGGCTGGCGGGTCTTGGCATCGTACAGGTCGATCGCGACGATGCCCTGGCGGTAGACGTAGGGCCCGCCGCCCCAGCCCCAGCCGTAACCCCAGCCGTAGCCGTACGGATAGGCGCCATCCACGACGTAGTTCGCGCCGATGCCATACCCGACCAGGCAGTCAGCAGGACTGCCGGCCGGTTGCACGGTGGCAGGCGCGAGGTGGGTGGCGATCGCGCTGCGCAGGCGCTCCTCGTTCAAGGGATTGGCGATGGTGTTGCGCAGCGGGCTCGAGCCGCCGAAGGTGCCCGCCCAGGCGTACGTGCCGCAGTGCACGCTTGCGACCAGGGCGTGGTTGACGTCGGACTTCACCGAGAGGGCGCATGCCGATGCCAGGGCGGCGGCGATGACCGCGGTGCACAGGGGGCGCAGGAGCGTGTTGTTCATAGCAGTCGCCTTAAAGCGTGGAGTCACCGGGAAGCCGTGGCGCACTGCGCCGTAGCGGATGTTAACGCGCGCTGCCGGCGCGCGTTGACCTGCACCGGCGCGCGGGGAACATCGTTCGTTAGAACGGGTCGCCGAACACGATGCGCCAGCCGGTCAGCCCGCCGGCCTGGCGGTAGCCGAAGCCGATCCGCGGTAGCGGCCAGCCGAAGATCTGCCAGGTCGGGTTGGTGCCGAACATCACGCCTTCCTCGTATTGCACGGTGCGCGTGCTGATCCCGGTCACCGGGCCGGAGGGTGCATCGGAGTAGAGGTCGACCATGCCATAGATCCCGATCTCGGCGCGACGCTCGCGCAGGAGCGGGCCGACGCTGTGGCGCAGTTCGACGCCATTGCGCCAGCGGGTGAAGGCATCGTTGGGCAGTGGCACGACGACGCCATTCTCGAAGGCGCTTTCGTGCGTGTAGTGCACCCCGGCGCGCACTATCTCCGAGCGCCACATGTCCGCGCCATCGAGGATGCTGAAGCGCACGTCGCTGCGCACGCCCAGCCCGTAGATCAGCGCGTTGGCCGCGGTGGTGGAGCTGTAGGTGCCGCCGGCCTTCAAGTACGGGTACACGTGCCAGTCCTCGTGGATCCAGTAATCGAGCATCACCCCCGGCTCGAAGCTCACCGCCCCGATGGTATTGGGCAGCCGCAGGTCGATCAGCTCGTTGGTGGTGTAGTTCTGGAAGCCGATGGTCACCGGGAAGATCAGCTTGATGCCCGGGGAGGCCCCCGGGCGCGGGGTGTCACGCAGCCAGTGGGTCGGCAGCAGCTGGTAAACTTGCAGCGTGTCGCCGCCGTTCCTGTAGATGCCCGAACCCAGTTCGCTGGCAAAGGCGAAGTTGGCGTAGGTAGTGTCGCTGGTGGCAGCGTGGCCGCCGGCGCTGCGCAGCAGCGCTGCGGCGCACAGGCCTGCGAGGATGGATAGGCGCAATTCTTGGTTTTCCGGACTGGGCCCGGGAATTCTAGCAGGTAGGAAAGATGCGGCGCCGCCCACCGCGGCGGCCATCCTCTGCAGAGCGGGCCGAGGGCTGCCATGCGCAAGCGCACCGACAAGGAGTCACCATGAACCCATCCGTCACGGCAACACATCCAGGCTCACCGCGCGCGCAGCTGCGCTACCTCGGGCCGCACGCGGGCACCGCTGACATCGACGTGACAATCGTGCTGCGCCGTGCGCACCGCATGGCCCCGGCGGTGGCGTGGCCGGCGCCTGCGGCGCTCAACCGCGAGGACTTCGCGCGCCAGTGCGGCGCGGATCCTGCGGACCTTGAGCGCGTGCGCGCCTTCGCGCGCGCCGGCGGCCTCACCGAGACCGGAGTGGACGCCGGCCGGCGCGTCCTGCACCTGCGCGGCACCCCGGCGGCGCTGCAGAAGGCATTTGGCGTGACGCTCGGTTCCTACGGCGGCAGCGACGGCGCCGCCGCCGTGGTCGGTTGCGAGGGGCCAGCGACACTGCCGCCGGAGGCGATCGCGGTGCTGGGGCTGGACGCGCGCCCGGTGGCCCGCCCGCACTTCCGCCGCCCGCGCGCGACACCTGCGGTCACCTATACGCCGCCGCAGCTGGGCACGCTGTACGCCTTCCCGGCTGGCACCGACGGCACGGGACAGGTCGTCGCCATCATCGAGCTGGGGGGCGGGTTCAGCGCGGCGGACCTTGCGCAGTACTTCCGCAACCTGGGGATCAAACAAGCGCCGACGGTCACCGCAGTGAGCGTCGCTGGTGGCAAGAACCAGCCCGGGGAGGATGCGGACGGGGAAGTCATGCTCGACATCGAGGTGATCGGCTCGCTCGCCCCGGCCGCTGCCATCCCGGTGTACTTCGCGCCCAACACCGACCGTGGCTTCTACGAGGCCATCTCGCAGGCAGCCCACGACAGCGCGCGCCACCCATCGGTCATCTCGATCAGCTGGGGAGGACCGGAGGACAGCTGGAGTACCGCCAGTCGCGCCGCGATGAACAGCGCGCTGGAGGATGCCGCGGCGCTGGGGGTTACCGTGACGGTCGCCTGCGGTGACAACGGCTCTGGCGACGGGGTTACGGACACGAAGCCGCACGTGGACTTTCCGGCCTCAAGTCCGTATGCACTGGCCTGCGGGGGCACGCGCCTGACCGCCGCCAGCGGCGTGATCAGCGCCGAGGTCGTGTGGAACGAGGACGCATCAGGGGAGGGTGCGACCGGTGGCGGTGTCAGCACTGCCTTCGGGCTGCCCGCGTGGCAGCACGCCGGCACGGTGCCGAAGAACCCTGCAGGGGTCCCCGGGCGCGGCGTGCCGGACGTGGCCGGCAATGCGGATCCCATGACCGGCTACCAGGTGCTGGTCGACGGGCAGCCGCAGGTGATCGGTGGCACGAGCGCGGTCGCGCCCTTGTGGGCAGCGCTGGTGGCGCGCTGCAACCAGAAGCTCGGTGCACCGCTCGGGGACGTGCATGCCGCGCTGTACCAGCTCGGCAGCCGGGTGTTCCACGACATCACCAAGGGCAGCAACGGTGCCTATGCGGCAGGGCCTGGCTGGGACCCGTGCACCGGGCTCGGATCCCCGAACGGGGAAGCCCTGGTGTCAGGACTCGCGGCGCTGAAAGCCAGGTAGCTTCCAGCGCCGCGGCAACGCTGCGTTCGCCTAGGCTTTATGCACGCGGGTGCGGCGCGTGCGCGCCAGCGCGGTGCCCGACAGCAGCAGCAGGGCTGCCAGGTCGAGCGCGCCACCACCGCCACCGCCGCCACCGCCGCCACCTGACGCTGCTGTTACGGTGAGTGCCTGTGTTGTTGCGGGGCCAGTCGTGTTGCTCGAATTTGTACAACTGATTGTGTAGGTGTACGTGCCGGCGGCGGCCGGGGTGACCACCGACGAGCCACTCGGTCCGACGGCGCCGTCGACCGGCCACGAGCCGGAGGTGACGCAGCTGCTGGCACTCGTGCTGCCCCAAGCGAGCGTCGCCGACTGCCCGACAGTGATGCTTGTCGGGCTTACGCCCAAGGTGACGTCCAGAACATTAAGTGTCTGCGACTCCGTCGCGCTGCCGCCTACGCTGCCGCTGCAGGTGATGGTGTAGGTGTACGTACCGCCGGACGCCGGAGTTACAACAAGCGAGCCGTTGGTGTTAACGGCGCCATTGCTCGGCCAGGAGCCCGATGTCGTGCAAGCGCTGGCGTTCGCGCTGCTCCAGGTGAGCGTAGCTGACTGGCCTGCATTGATCGTCATTGGGCTCAGCCCGAGCACGACCCTGACCGCGCCCGAATCGGTCGTATCTGCAACGGCAGTGTCAGCGCTGATGAGTCCGTAGCCGGACAGGTAGTCAGGCACTGTCGAGGTCCCGGTCATCGGCGCGGTCGTGCTGCGTAGCGTGGTGTAGATCTGCGTAGGCGTGAGCATCGGGTTCTTCTGCAGCATCAGGGCCGCGGTGGCTGCCACGTGTGGCGTGGCAGCTGAGGTGCCAAAGAAATCCGGCCACAGGCCGGTGTCCGAGCACTGCCCGGTCCCGCCCGCGGTGATCTGGAAGCCCAGGAAAGTATCGCTGCCGCCGTCGGGGCCGACGATGTCAGGCTTCTGGCGCGTCACGGGAGGTTGGGCCACACCGGCACTGGTGAACAGGATCGGGTCGCCACCCTTGGCAGAGTAGGACTCCAGCTCGTTGATGCTGTCTCCGCAAACGGTAGTGTTGTCCCAGAAGGCCGCGCCCACGGCCATCGCCCCGGCGGCCGACGGGTGGCCCTGCAGCGTGCCGCCGGAGGGAGTGATGGGACCCGTGTACGTGACGCCGGCGCCGTTGTCATCGATCGCGACCTTGATGCGGTGGGGGGGCGTGCCGCCTGCGGCCAGCCCCACCTGCACCGTGATCACCTGCGCTGCGCTGCAGACAGTTGCATTGACACCGGCGGGGCATGCGACGCCGTCCGTGTCGGCCGCATTGGCCGGGAAGCCAAAGAACAGGATCTGGTACGAGTCGGTGCCCAGTGCGTTCGTGCCGGTGCAGATCTGGGTCTGGTTGTCGATGTTGGTGAGGTTGCCCTGGTCCGGGTTGGTCGGGTTCTGTGGCGCGCCGATCAGGCCGGAAGCGGAGCCGGTGATGCACAGGTCCATCTGACTGGTGGCACCGCCGCTGGCCGGTGCGCCGGTGACGTACGGCTGGTCCCACTCCAGGATCACGGCGATGTACTCGCCGGGCACCAGCTGCGGGACGTTGACCGCAAGCGTGCTCGTGGTCGTGGCACCGGTGGTGTCGAAGTTCAGCAGCTGTTCGCCGGTAGGGCTGGTCGAGACGGTCGGGAACGTCGGTGCGGTATTGTCGTAGCCATTGGTGCCGCTGTTGCCGGCCGCCGAGAAATAGGCAACACCGGCCGCATTGACCATGTCGACCGACTGTGCCACCAGTCCGTCCTGGAAGAACGGCTCGTCGAAGTAGCTCACGTCGTCGGCGATGACCGTTGCGCCAGCCGTCGCTAGGTCCTGAATGCCCTGGGCGAAGTCAGCCTCGGTGATGGCTGCGGTGTGGAACGCGAGCTTCGCGCCCGGGGCCACGTCGTGCACGATCTGCATCATCGCGCGGCCCTCGTCGCCATTGGGCAGGAAGTACTCCGAGAAGCCGCAGGTCGTGCCACTCGAGTCGGTGCTCGTGCTGGCCTCCTCGAGGATGTTGATGTTGCTGGCCGCGGGCAGGTCGCCGCTCGCAATGTCATCTGCAGCGGTCGCCGAGAAACCGTTGGAGGCATAGCCGTTGTTGCCGGTGGCCGGAACGCCCGAGCCGGGCTGAGCATACAGGGCGTAACAGTTGTAGCTGTCCGAGAGGATGCCGACGGTCACGCCCGTGCCGTCTACGTTCGAAGCGGTGCGCGCAGTGGCGCTGCCCTGCACATAGTCTCCCTGGGAGGTCACCGCGCCCGTATGAGCACGAGACATGGAAGCGCGGATCGAGTGCAGTTGGGACAGGCCGGCGGCCGCGTTCAGCGCCGTCACCGGAAGCCAGCCGCCGACATCGTTCAGGAATACCGTGGGATGCTGAAGCCCTAAGCCCGTCAGTGCCGTCTTCAGTTGCTGTGCGTCGCCGCGGGTTACCGCGTCCACCGCCACGTACTGGATCCCGCTCTTGCGCGAGACGATGAAGTGCGCTGCCGGGTTCATCGAGTGGAGGTCCATTAGTCCTTCACGGCCCGGGCGCGCGCTGCTCACGTGGCGCGCCAGCTCGGCCAGCTGCGCATCGAACTTGGCACCCACGCCGCTGCGTTGCTGTGCGGAGCTGCGGCCGCCGTAGGCCATCAGGTGGCCCCGCGCCGTTTCATGAACGCTGGACGCGGTGACTTTGGGGCGCTGTATTGCGGAGGTCGCAGCCGAAGTGCCGACGATGCCTGCAATTACAGCCAGGGCCACGGCGAAGCGGGTGAAGCTAATCCGGTTCATGTGCACAACTCCCCTAATTCGTGCGCTCCGGGCGTTCCCCGGGACGTTACTTAATGTCGCACCCTGGATGCGCGATCCGGTTAGACCGAGTATCAGGATCCCCCGGCTTTTCCGGGCTCGCGTTTATGGCAGAACTCTAAAGGATTGGCCGCGCGCTCGCTCGCGAATCACGATCGTCCTGCTGTTTCATAACAATTGCGGCGCAGGGCCGGCCCGGCGCACGTGCGGCGGTCATCGTTCCGCGACGGGTAGCCCGTCAAGCTGGATCAGGTCGGCGAACCGGCTGACCTGCACATCCGCACTGCCGCCACCGCTGCGGATCCTCTCGTCGTAGCCGTAACTGACCGCGACCGCGCGGCAGCCTGCCGCGCGTGCGGCCTCCATGTCGATCACCGAATCCCCGACGTACACCACCTGCTGCGGGACAAGCCGAAGCTGCGCGGTGGCGCGCAGTAGCATGTCAGGGCTTGGCTTGCGTTCCTGCTTGGTGCGCGTACCGATGGTGAATGCCATGTAGGGCTCGAGTCCGGCTTCGCGCATCAGCGGAACTGCGAGCGCTGCGTCCTTGTTGGTCACGCAGAAGAGGGCGAGCCCCGCAGCGCGCAGTGACTCAAGCGTCGGCACGACCCCCGGGTAGAGGCGGCTGTCGCGGAACATCTGTGTCGAGTAGATGTCCTTGAACATCGCCAGTGCCTCGGCCAGGGGCACCGAGCGTGCGCCGGGGGTGTGGCCCGCTTCCAGCGCGCGTTCCACGAGCGGCTCGGCGCCGTCACCCACCAGAGTGCGGATCCTCGCCTGCGTCAGCACCGCGTAGCCGACCTTCAGCAGCATGGCGTTGATCGCCGCGGCGAGATCCGGGAGTGAATCGATCAGGGTCCCGTCCAGGTCGAACCCGACGGCGCGCACGGTTGCCAGTGGCACCCCGGCCGCAGGAGTGGTGGTCCGCGGGACCTGCGGGCCGTCGCCCGCCTTCAAGGCGCGGCGGCCGCGCGGGACTTGGAACGCTTGGACAGTGCGTACACCCCGATCCCGATCCACACCACGTTCATGACTGCCGACGGCAGCGCATGGTTCCAGCCACTGTTGATGACGAAGCCCGCGGCTCCCACGATATTCATCATGTGGTAGGTGACCGTGTCGGAACGCAGCTTCCCGGCTGAGAGCAGCAGGTAGGCACCCAGGATGAGTGCGGCGCCGGTCCAGCCAATGACTTCAATCGCGGACTTCATGTTTCCCTTGCAGGGCGCCTGGGGCGGCGCGCCGCTGTGAGCTTAACGGGCAGGGGTTCTGGGTGCCGCGGACTATACCTTCCGCTTGCGCGCTTACCAAAGCCGGTTAGCTGATCCGGTTCTTGCGCGTCCGGGGCAACCACAAGCCGGGGAGCTAGCCCGCCAGCGGGCGCGGCACACCAGGTGAACCGGGCGCGCACTCGAGCGCGGCATCCCAGCCGGTGGCCTGGGCGGCCGCACGATAGGTACCTTGCAGGAAGCTCATCAGCATCGCCTGCGGATCCTTCGAGTTGCGCACCACCTCGTAGGGCAGCAGGAATTCCCCGAGCGTCGCATTGAAGAGCGCCTCGCCCTGCGTGACCCGGGCGTTGCGGAAGGGCTCAGTGGTCGGATAGGCGTACGAGTAGAAGCACGGGTAGTCGATGCCACCACCCCCGGGCCAGAAGCCGGCGCTGCTGACCTCGTGGGAATACGCCTCGCGCATCACCGCCGCGGATACCCCGGGCGCCTTGCCGGGGAACAGCGGGGCAGGGCGCCCCGAGAAGCGCGTGACGGCAAGATCGAAGCTGCCCCAGAAAAAATGCACCGGGCTGCACTTACCGAGGAAGCCGGTGCGGAAGTGCTTGAAGAGCGCATCCACTCGCAATAGCACCTGCCACAGGCGCTGAGCGCAGTCAGGATCGTACCTGCGCTGGAGGAGGTCCTGGCTGAAGCGCACGGCCCCTGCGATCTCGCACGGCAGCTCGTCCACAGTCACGGCCACGCCCAGTTCGGTGAGCGCCTGCATCACGGCGGCGTAGAAGTGCGCAACCGTGCCCGGTTGCAGGGGCACCGCGCGACTTGAGCCGTCGCTCACCTGGATGCCCAGCACCTGGCGGTGGAAGTCGAACTCAAGCTCGAAGAAGCGCTCGCCCTGGTTGATCAATGAAGTGCTCAGGCCACGCGCTGTGACGTACAGCGGCACGTGCCAGCTGTGGTTGAGCCAGGGGGTCAGGCCCAGGCGGATCTTGCCGGCAATCTGGGTCCAAAGCTGCAAGGTGGCGAAGGTCTCGCGACCGTCGGGATAGGAAAGCTGCGGCCAGGGTGCGTTCATAGGCGCGATGTTCGCCGTTGCAATACCCCCTTATCAATAGACGGGCGCCACCCTAATAAGGACGCGGCCAAGCTCTGAATAGCGCGATTGACTGCCTCGGCAGGGAGCTTCGCGCAGGGGCATGGCGCCCTACAGTTACGCGGCCCGAAGACCCTGCTGAAACGGTGACTTATGGAATTCCTGCTCGTCGATATCGGTGCCACCCTCGTGCTGCTGGCCGGCTATTTGTCGGTCGTGTTCTTCAGCGACCTGTCCCACTCGCTCTAGCCAGCCGGCGCTGTCATCTACCTCAAGGGCGCGGGCCGCCAGCGCGGTACGCGCCCTCGAGGTACCCCTGCGGGAGCGCTTTCCGCTACCCTTGCGCGGCCGCCGCGCGGGCTTCCCCTGCGGCTTTTCCCAGGTGGGCCCCCGCACAGTGAACACGCAGACCACGCACCGCACGGGGATCCACTGATGGGCGCGCCGTTGCGGCCCACGGTCATACGCTTCGGCCGCTTCGGCGACATGGTCATGCTGACCGCACTCACCGCAGCGCTGCATCACCGTTACGGCATGCCCTGCCAGGTGGTAGGCGCCGGTCCGTGGAACCGGGACATCTTCCGCGCCCACCCGGACGTGGAGCGTGCCTGGACGCTGCCGCGGCACGCGCCGTTTGCCCTGAGCCTCGCCTGGCCGCAGGTGATCGCGGCACTGCATCGCGCCTCCCCGGGGCCTGTGTATGTGTGCGAGCCCCACGACCGGCAGCTGGTGCGCATCCGGCGGCTGCTGAAGTCCGGCGGCATTGCCGCCGCGCGCTGCCTCTTCATTACCGAGCTTCCCGCGCGCGAGAACGAGCACTGCATCGATCGCCTGCTGCGCTTCGCGGATCTCACGCCCGCCTCGGTCGGTGGCGGGGTGATCGCCTGGGCAGGCCAGCGCTGGGCGCCGCGCCTGCGCGTGCTCGACGAGGAGCGGGTGAGCCGCGATGCCTGGCTGCGCGCGAAGGGCTGGTATGGGCGCGAGCTGGTGCTCATCCAGGCGGGTAACTTCCGCAGCATGAGCGGCAACCATGCCACCGCCGAGCGCATGGCGGCGGATGACAAGTCCTGGCCGTCCGGGCGCTGGCAGGCACTGTTCGGCCGCGTGCACGCGCACCTGCCTGAGGCGCTGATCGTCCTGTGTGGCGCCACCAGCGAGGTGCCGATGCTGAACACCCTGCAGGCGCAGGTGGGTCTTGAGTGCGTGGTGGTCGCCGACCCGCCGCTGCGCCAGCTGTTCGCGCTGTGCGAGCTCGCGCACAGCATGATCTCGGTGGATACCGGTCCTGCGCACGCGGCCGCCGCCCTGGGTGTGCCGCTGGTGGTGATGTACGGGGCAGAATCCCCCGCCTACTGGCTGCCGCGGGGGCCGAACGCTGCCGCGGTGGCAGGCCTCGGTGGGCCGCCGCGCTCGGTGCGCGTCGACCAGATCGAGGTCGAGGAAGTGTTCGCGGCGTGGCGCGCTTTGGCGCCGCGCGTGCTGACCGCGGGCGCCGGGGCCTAGGGACTGCCGGAGGAACCTGGAGGATGCCGGGCCTGCGCGCCGCGCGCGCCGCTCACAGCCACTTGTTGATCAGCCACCCGAGCATGACGCACGCGGCGCAGGCGATCACCGGATCGATGCTGGCATCGAGGCGCTGCTTCCAGCACGGGCGTGAACATTCTGCGCCCATCGCGCGATACCACGTGGAAAGCATGCGCGAGATGCGCTTCTCCGCGGCCCGCAACTGCGCGTTGCGCCGGGAGGTTTCCATCGCGGCGCCGAAAGCCGAACCGATGCGCATGAGTTCCATGCGCTCGATATTGCCGCCCGCGCCGCGGGCAAACCTTCGACCCGATCACGAACCGCGACGGCGCGCCTAAAGTTTTCCCCGGCGTGCGCACCGCCGTGCCGGTTGCGCGTTACTTAATGCCGCGCCGATCTGACAATGCGCGCGGCCGCCGGAAATTAAGACCGCTTTAGAACCGCTCGCCGACCATCGCCTCGCTCCTGGCCCAGAGGTTCTTCGCGTTCTGCGGATCCAGCGCGTAGCCGCGCACACCCTCGCTGACGAGGCTGACGTCGTCGCCCGCGAGCAGCCCGGCCACGTGGCAGTTCTCGCAGTAGCGGCCACCGACCTCATCCGCGGCGGCAACCACGCCGGCCCACACCGAGGTGGCAGCCCCCTGCGGCACGCTCTTCAGCCGAAATGGCGTGGTGCCCGCCGCGGTGTGCGCTGCGTTGATCTCATCGACGCGTTTCTGCAGGTCACCGGGATTGGCATACGCGTGGCGGCCGAGCTCGGTGGCGATGCCGCCGGGGTGCACGGCGGTGGCGCGGATGCCCGCATCCTTGTGGCGGCGGTCGAACTCGACTGCGAACAGGATGTTGGCCGTCTTGGAGCGGCCGTAGGCGACGAACTCCTCGTACGCGGTATGCGCAAAGTTCGGATCGTCCAAGTCCACGTCCGAGCGGCGGTGGCCCGAGGAGGACAGGTTCACCAGGCGCGAGCCGCGCTTGAGCAGCCCGACGATGCGGTTCACCAGCACGAAGTGGCCCAGGTGGTTGGTGCCGAACTGGGTCTCGAAGCCGTCCTGGGTGTGACCGAACGGGCAGGCCATGACCCCGGCATTGGCGATCACCAGGTCAAAGGGCTTGCCCTGCGCAAGCAGCGCGTCCGCGCAGGCGCGCACGCTCGCAAGCGACGCCAGGTCCAGCTCGAGCAGCTCAAGGCCGCCGCCCCCCGTGGCATCGGCATGCACCTGGGTGGTGGCCTTGCGGGCCTTGCCCAGGTCGCGGGCGGTGCCGAGCACCTGTGCACCGTGGGCCGCGAGCGTGCGGGCCGTTTCAACCCCCAGGCCTGCTGAGACCCCGGTGACGAGCACGCGCTTGCCGCTGAGGTCCACCCCAGCCAGCACCTCATCAGTCGTCGAAGTCAGGTCAAACGTCCTGGCAGCCATATGCGTAGTTCCTGGAGTGTTCTTGAGGGGGCGGGCGCCTCACGCTTGCAGCACGCGCCGGAACCCTGTAAATCGGAGGATGTCTCCGGTTTAATATACGGAGGTATCCTCCGTTTATCAAGAGGCACGATGAAACTCGCCGCCAAGACCCGAGTGGCCCGCAAGCCGCGCGCCGACGCCGAGCGCAACCGCGAACGGCTGCTCGAGGCCGCCAAGGCCGCGTTTGCCCGGCACGGCGCGAGCGTCAGCCTCGATGAGATCGCCCGCAGCGCCGCCGTTGGCATCGGCACGCTGTACCGGCACTTCCCGACCCGCGACGCGGTGGTGGAGGCGGTGTACCGGCACGAGGTGCAGCAGATCGCAGATGCCGCTGCCCGCCTGGGCGCCACGCACGCCCCCGTCGAGGCGCTGCGCGAGTGGATGCGCCTGTTCGTGAACTACATGGCGACCAAGAAGATCATCGCCCCGGCCTTGAGCTCTCTTACCGGCGGGACCTCGGAACTGTTTGCCCATTCCGGTGCGCAGATCCGGGCAGCCCTGTCGCTGCTGGTGGACCGGGCAATCGCCAGCGGCGACATACGCCCCGACATCGACCGCATGGACCTGCTGTACGCACTGGTCGGGGTCGTCAACCTCAACAACGGCCCGGACTGGGAGTCTATCGCGCGGCGGGTGATCGACATCCTCATCGCCGGGGTGCGCCCCTAGCGCCAGCGCGTGCGTTCACTGCGGCGGCGCCCCTGGGGTGGGGGTGCCGCGCGGCGCGGGAGCGGGCAGCATCTCCGCCTCGATGAGCGCGAAGGGGATCGTCCCGGACTCATTCATGCGGGCGAAGAACTCGCCGAGGCTGAACGGCTTGCCATCCAGCTGCTGCTGGCGCGAATAGTCGCTGATCAGCCGCTCGAACTGCATCTTGCCGGTGATGTAGCTGGTGCCGTAGCCGGGCTGGCGCAGGTAGAGCAGCTGCTCGAACCCGACCAGTTGGCTGGTGGGGTCAGACCAGCCGCGCGGTGTCCACTGCGCGTGGAAGCGCCCGGCCTGCTGCAGGGTCAGCTCGTTGGACTGCACGTACAGCGAGGCGAGCCCGCGCGCCGCGCGGTTGGCGAGCATGATCCACACGATCTCGCGGCCGCGCGGGTTGTCGTCATACAACCCTGCCTGCATCAGCGTCTCCTCCATGGCCGTCGCCAGCCCCTCGGAGCGTGTGTCGAACATGTTCGACAGCGCCGGCAGGCGGCGGATGGCGCTGTGGTTGGGCTCCTGCTGCATGCGCGCGAGCTCGATCCAGTGGTAGTCATGCGAGAACAGCGCCAGCGGCTCGCGCGCGATGCCCTGCTCGAAGAAGTTGCGCTTCTCGGGCGCCACGTACTTGGGCACCTGCTGTGCCAGCGCGTCGCGGTAGTAGGCACGCTCGGGCACGATCCCGCTGCGGATGAGGAACTCGGTGAGCTTTTGCATGCGCGCCTCGGTCAGTGCCTTCCAGGCCTGCGGCGTGTCGGCCGGCGCCAGCAGTGGCAGGCCGCGGTTGCGCGATTCCTCCAGCGCCAGGGAGGCGCGCGCGCGCTCCAGCTCGCGGCGCAGCAGCGTGACCTGCTGGTCCCAGTCGTAGGGCACCAGGTGCACGTTGAGCTCGTACCAGCTGTAGTTTTCCTTGCCGACGCCTGAGGGGCCGGTCTTGGTCGGTGCCTGCGCATCCAGCCAGGCGATGAATGTGTCGGTCGCCTTACCGGCGCGCGCCACCGCCTGCAGCAGTGCCTGGTCGGCGCCGGCAACGTTTGCGTGCCGGGATCCTTCCAGGGTGCGCATGTCGAGCGTCCCGGCCTGAAAGCTGGCCAGCACCGCGCTCTGCTCGCGCAGCGTGCTCGTGCCGTACACCCACAGGTCACGGGCGTCGCTGTCGCGCAGGTTGGTCCTGGCCTGCTCCAGCAGTGCAGGGATGCCGCCCAGCTGGCAGGCAAGGCGGCGCTGGTCGGCCCGCGACAACGGGTACTGGTACGCAAACAGGTCGATGGCGGGAGCTGCCGTCACGCCCTCGTGCTGCGGCACGTCGCTGCGCTCGCCGAAGACTGTGGCATAGAAGGATGGATCGCGCGCCCACGGGCGCCGCACCCGCAGGTCGAAATCCAGGCCGTTCATCTCCGCCTCGATCAGGCGGCGATCAACGATCTGCGCTGCCGGCCATCCGTGCGTATCCAGCTTTTGCACACGCGCGCGGTACGCCGGCAGTGCCGCCGCCTTTGCGGCCATCGCTGGTGCGGTGTAGTCGGGCGTGCAGTCGCGCATGGCCGGCTGCTCGAAATGGCGCCAGTCGTGCGCCAGGGTGAGCAGCGAATCGTAGTCGCCGGCGCCGGCGCCGCGCGCCAGCGAGGCGGCCGCCGCCAGCACAAGCCATACCAGCCTCACCGGGCCGGCGCGGCTCGCCCAGCGGTTGCCCGGTACGCGGCGGGTATGCAGGACCGTCTGCCGCCTGGAACGGACCAGCGGCCGCTCAGGGCCCGCCCAGATTCGCGGTGGCATAGGCGGCGATGATGCGCACGTTCTGATAGCGCTGTTCGACCTGCATCGGCGCATTCTTCGGGGCATACATGTCCCCGACCGCCGAGACCTTGTAGAACTCGTGCGGGGTGTTTACGAGATATTGTTCGATGGTGGGCAGTGGTGAATGCGCGCGTTCGAGGCTGAGCCTGCGGTTGACGGCGGCCGACCCGACCGCCGATGCGCTGCCCACGGACACCAAGATCACCTTGCGGCCGCGGTTCCCGCGCGCCAGGTAGTCGAGGAACCCGATCAGCCGCTGCTGCTGCTCGGGGTCCAGTTGCGCGGAGCCCTCGGCGAAGAACAGCGTGACCTGGCCTGAGCCTTGCTCAGCGGAGAGCTGCTCAAGCTGGAGCAGCGCCTGCTGCGAGCTTTGCAGCTCCTGATTTTCGGTCGCCTGCATCTTGCTCATGTCCCCGTCCAGCTTGTCGAACTGGGTCATGGCATTGGTGTTGCCGGCGACGATGAGCTGGGCAAGGGCGGTAGCGTCCCCCGCGGAGGCGCCGCCGGTGATGGTGCCCTTGGGCATCGTCACGGTCTGCCCCGGATTCATCGTGAAAGTCTGGGGCTGACCGCCGCATGCCCCGAGCAGCAACGCGGCGACGATCAACACAGGGCGAACGATGGTCATGGAAGTCTCCTGGAAAGTTGGTGGGCTTTGCGCCGAGCTACTGCGGCACGACGCGCGCGCCCTCGCCGTTGCCCTCGATGTACACCCGCTGCCCGACAGACAGGCTCGGGCCGGTCGGTTGCGTGACCGCGACCAGCACCCCTGAGGTCACGCGGACGATGATCTGCTGCGCCGGTATGGGTGTGTCGTACTTCTTCTGGACTTCGTTGCCTGCCAGCGCGCCGCCGAGAGCCCCGGCCACCATTGCCACGTCGCGGCCACTGCCGCCGCCGATCAGGCTGCCGATGCCAAGCCCTGCCAGGCCACCCACCACGGCGCCGACCCCGGCATGCTGGCTGTCTGAGAGAGTGCCGGCGCTGATCTGCTCGATCACGCCCTGGCGGATCTGCACCGCGCCCGGCTGCGCCCCCGCCTGCGGGGCAGGTGTGGCGCAGGCGCCAAGTGTGAGTGAGAGGGCCATGACGAGGTAATGAAAACGCTTGAGCATGTCCGTTGGTTCCTGTGTGCAGCGTTGCCTAGGGAGGATCGACGGCCAATTCTAGCCGCAGCCGGCCGGCTGTTCGGGGCTGTTCGATGCCGCAGCGCGGGTGCGGGTGTCATGACGTGTGCACAAGCGACAGCGCCCGCGGCATTCGGCCGGATCGCTCTGCCGCTGGGGCAGTCAGTCGCGGTGCGGGCTTCGCGCAGTGCAGCATGTCTGTCCTGGGGTACCCAGCCGGTACAGGCAGGTGCGACGCTGGACCTGCAACAGATGGTCGGGATGACAGGATTTGAACCTGCGACACCTACGTCCCGAACGTAGTGCTCTACCAGGCTGAGCTACATCCCGATATCGACGGACCCCGGCGCCGGGAAACTGAGGCTGCGGCGGGCCGCGCAGTGTACTGAACTGGCCCGCCGCGTTCAAATCCGCAGTTTATCGCCGGTTTCAGCCCGCGGGTTTCTGCAGGACTACCTTGCCCAGATGCATCACGAACACCGGGTGTTCCGTGGCGTGGATGTCATTGAGCACGTTGCCTGGCACCGCGACGATGTCCGCGACCTTGCCGGCCTCAAGCGTCCCCACCTCGGTGTCCACGCCCAGCAGCTTGGCCGACTCGCGCGTGCCGGCGCGCAGTGCTGCGGCCGCGCTCATGCCCCCGTTGGTCATCAGGCTGAACTCCATGCCATTCATGCCATGCGGGAACACGCCTGAGTCGGTGCCCAGCGCGATCGGCACGCCCAGGCGCACCGCGGTCTTGAACATGTTGTCCGCTGCTGCCGCAGCGGCACGTGCCTTGGCGGCGATGTTCGGCGGGAAGGTGTCCACCTGCTTCATGACCCAGAAGATCGCCATCTTCGTCGGCACCAGGTACACGCCCTTGGCCTTCATCAGCTTCAGCGTGTCCTCGGTGAGGAAGCTGCCGTGCTCGATCGAGTCGACGCCGGCGGCGATTGCCAGACGCGCGGCGGTGTCGCCGTGGCAGTGGGCTGCGACCTTGCGGCCGCGGTTGTGGGCCTCGGTGATGATCGCGGACAGCTCGTCCGGGGTCAGCTGCGGGTCGTCGACGCGGTCGGACTCGGACAGCACCCCGCCGCTGGCGGAGATCTTGATGACATCCGCGCCCCACTTCATCTGGTAGCGCACCGCCTGGCGGCACTCGTCGGCGCCGGTGCAGATGCCCTCGATGGGACCCTCGGGCTTGAAGCGCTCGGGCGGGAAGGCGAAGTCATCGAAGTGCCCGCCGGGGGAGCCGATGCCATGCGCCGCGGTGATCATGCGCGGGCCCTCGGTGACGCCCGCGTTGATGGCGTTGCGCAGCCCGATGTCGACGAAGTCATCCGCGCCCACGTTGCGCACGGTGGTGAAGCCGGCCTCCAAGGTGCGCTTGGCGTACAGCGCCCCGTAAAGGGCCTGCTCGGACGGGAAGCGCGCCATGTGGTGGTACACGCCCAGGTAGTAGTTCGCCTCGAACTCGCTGGTGAGGTGCGTGTGCGCATCGATGAAGCCCGGCAGCAGCGTCGCATCCCCCAGGTCGATGACGCGCGCACCGGCCGGCACGCTGTTGCCGACCGAGACGATGCGGCCGCCGCTGACGACCACGACCGCGCCGTCCTTGAGCGCGTTGCCGGTGGAGTCGAACACGTGCGCGGCCTTGATGGCGATGGTTTCGGTGGCAGCGGGCGCATCGGCTTCGGCCGCGGTGGCCGGCAGCCATGCGCTGGCCGCGAGCAGCGCCGCGCCCAGGGCGGCGGCTGTCAGCACCCGAAGCCGTGCGCTGTTGGTGTTCGTCATAACGCGTTCCTTGGGTAAGAAGTGCCGAAGTTTAGGGCCGCGGCGCGAGGCGAGGCAATTGCGTGCCTGCCGGCGGTGCCGAGAGTATTCTGCAGTGAAACAACAGGGGGTCACCGTGCGCATCATCGCGTTGCTGTTGGCGGCGCTGCTCAGCCCGCTCGCCCGTGCCGATCTGTTCACCGCGCAGCTGGCTTACCAGAAGGGCGACTATGGGGCCGCCGCCAAGGACTACCGCTCAATGGCGGAACTTGGCAATCCGATCGCGCAGTACAACCTTGCGGTGTTGTACCAAAGCGGGCAGGGCGTGCCGATGAGCGAGTTGAACGCCTTCGGCTGGGCTTCACTCGCGGCGACCAACGGCAATGTGCAGGGTAAGGCGCTGGCGGAGAAGCTGCGTTCGCGCCTGGCGCCGGGCTCGGAGAAAATCGCGCTCGACATGGTCGCCCCCTACGATCGCGCCGCGCTGGATGCGGAGATCATGCCAAAAATCCAGGAGGATCCGCACAACGCGGCACGCTGCAAGCTTTTGGCCTACCCGAGCCACCTGGAATATCCGGACGAGGCGAAGCGCAAGATGCAGTCCGGAAACGTATACATGGAGTTCACCGCGGCACCGGACGGTAGCGCCCGCAATCCGCGCGTGATCTACGCCGTACCCAATGGCTTGTTCGATGCGATGGCACGTACCGCCACGCTGCACGCCCAATTCCCCGCCGGGGCAGATGCGGTGCACTGCAACTTCATGTTCCATTTCAAGATGGACGGCAGCGTCGTCTATCCGGAGCTGCAGTCCTTTGCCCAGAAGACACTGAAGAACGCCAATGACGGCGATCCGAATGCGCAGCTTCTCTACGGGTTGATGCTCGGCGGGCTGCCGCAACTGGGCAAGTCGTACAAGGACGCGCTGCCCTGGTTCCTGAAGGCTGCACAGAACGGGCAGGTCGCGGCGCAGTACCAGGTCGGTTCAAGCCTGCTGTTCGGCAATGGCTGCCAGTGCGAAACGAACAAGGCCGAGGTGTGGCTGAAACGCGCTGCCGAGTCCGGGCAGCCGGACGCACAGGTGACGCTGGGCGTGTACGCGTTGCGCGGTGAGCCGAGCGCCGCGGACATGAGGATTGCGAAGATCTGGCTCGAGCGCGCGGTGGCGGTCGGCAACTCTGACGCAATGTATTACCTGGCCGCCTTGTTGGCGGCCGCGCCGGATGAGCAGATCCGCGACCCGGCACGCGCGCAAAAACTGCTCGGGGAGCTCAAGCGAGACAGGGATGGCAACCCCAGCATCCTTGAGATCCGTGCTGCCGCAGAGGCCTCCGCCGGGGATTTTGCCGCGGCGAAATTCACCGAGCTTGATGCGATCAACCAGGCCAGACGTCTTAAGTGGAACTTGGCCCCTCTGAATGAGCGCCTGTCCCGCTACCAGTCAAAACAGCCCTGGTACGGCGACCTACTGGTTCTCTGACCGCCCTAGGTCGTGTGCTCGACCGCGAAGCGCGCCAGTTCCGCAAGCCCGGTCTTGTAGGGTGAGTCCGGCAGCGGCTCAAGCGCCGCCAGCGCCTGCGCGCACTGCTGGCGTGCGAGCCCCAGGGTGTAGTCGAGGCCACCGGTGGACTCGATGGCGGCGATCACCGGCTCCAGCTGCGCAAGTCCGCCGCGGCGGATCGCCTCGCGGATGGCCTCGCGCTGCTGCTCGCTACCGTGCCTGAGCGCATGGATGAGCGGCAGCGTCGGCTTGCCCTCGGCCAGGTCATCGCCGAGGTTCTTGCCGCGCTCGGCCGGGTTGGAGCGGTAGTCCAGTACATCATCGACCAGCTGGTAGGCGGTGCCCAGGTGGCGGCCGTAGGCGGCAAGTCCCGTGCGTACCTGCGGTGAGGTCTCCGCGAGTACCGCGGCGACCTCGGCGCCGGCCTCGAAGAGCTTCGCGGTCTTGCGATAGATGACCTCGAGGTAGCGCTGCTCGGTGGTGTCCGGGTCGCGCGCATTCATCAGCTGCAGCACTTCGCCTTCGGCGATCACGTTGGTGGCGAGGGCCATGATCTCCATGACCGGCTGCGCGCCGATGGCCGCCATCATCTGGAAGGCGCGCGAGTAGACGAAGTCCCCGACCAGGACGCTCGCCTGGTTGCCGAACACGCCGTTGGCGGTGTCACGCCCGCGGCGCAGCGAGGAGCCGTCGACCACGTCATCGTGCAGTAGCGTGGCGGTGTGCATGAACTCGATGAACGCGGCCGCGTCGATATGGGCCTGGCCATGAACGTTGCAGGCGCGCGCGGCACAGCACCACGAGCATCGGGCGCAGGCGCTTGCCGCCGCCTGAGATGATGTGCTCGGCGATCTGGTCGACCAGCGGCACGGCGCTTTTCAGGCGCGCGCGGATGACGGCGTTGACGGACTCCAGGTCCGCCTGGACCAGGGCGCGGATCTCTTGCAGGGTCATGGGAGCGGCAGTCGGGCTTGGGGCTGGAATAGGGGCGTCCTGGAAGGGCCCCGCATCCTAGCCGACGCGGGCGCATTTGGAGAAATCCGCCCCGCGGGGGAGGCCTAGGCCCAAAACGTGCCGTAAGTGCCTGTCGCACTTGAAGAAAACGCGCGTTTGACCGCAGCAGGGTGCGCCAGTAGAATGCGCGGCCTTTCCGCAACCCAAGCTCCTTATATACGACTATGTACGCAGTCATCGCCACCGGCGGTAAACAATATCGTGTGACGAAGGACGGCGTGCTGCGCGTGGAGAAGCTCGACGCGGAGCCGGGCGCCACGGTCGAATTCGGCGAAGTGCTGCTCGTCGGCGAGGGCGCGGACGTCAAGCTCGGCGCGCCCCTGCTCAAGGGCGGCAAGGTCATCGGCACTGTCGTGCGCCATGGCAAGGGCGCCAAGGTCTCGATCGTGAAGTTCAAGCGCCGTGCGCACTACCTGCGCCAGAAGACTCATCGCCAGCTCTTCACCGAGGTGAAGATCACGGACATCAGCGCGGGCTGAGTCGGCATTTTTAGCAGCCGATTTTTGTAGGAACAGCAGTCATGGCACATAAAAAGGCAGGCGGCAGTACCAAGAACGGCCGCGATTCGCACTCCAAGCGCCTGGGCGTCAAGCGCTACGGCGGCGAGCGACGTGCTGGCCGGCAACATCATCATTCGCCAGCGCGGCACGCCGGTGCGCGCGGGTGCGAACGTCGGCACGGGCACCGACCACACCCTGTTCGCCAAGGTCGCGGGCAAGGTGCTGTTCCAGAAGAAGGGTGCGGAGCAGCGTACTGTACGTGAGCGTGCTGCCGGAAGGCGAGGCCGTCAGCGCGCACTGCGGCGCCGTCGAACGGTGTCCTGCGAACCCCGGCCGCAGCGCCGGGGTTTTTGTTTGGCGCTAGGTAGTCAACCGTCATGAAATTCGTCGACGAGGCACAAATGAAGGTGCAGGCCGGCAACGGCGGCCGCGGCAGCACCAGCTTCCGGCGCGAGAAGTTCGTGCCCTTCGGCGGGCCGGACGGTGGCGATGGCGGCAATGGCGGGAAGCGTCTACCTGCGCGCCGCCAGCGGCATCAATACCCTGGCCGACTTCCGCATCGAGCGCACCTATAAGGCCGGCCACGGGGAATCCGGCGGCGCCAATGACTGCACCGGCCACGGCGGCGCGGACCTCTACGTGCCGGTGCCCGATCGGCACCGTCGGTGCGCGACGCGGAGACCCAGGAGGATGCTGGGCGACCTGACCCACGACGGGCGAGGAACTGCTGGTGGCGCGCGGCGGCAAGGGCGGCTGGGGCAACCAGCGCTTCAAGTCCAGCACCAACCGCTCGCCGCGCCAGTTCGGCCCCGGCCTGCCCGGGGAGAAGCGCTCGCTGGAATTCGAGCTCAAGGTGATCGCCGACGTGGGCCTCCTGGGCCTGCCCAATGCGGGCAAATCGACGCTGATCCGCGCGGTCTCCGCCGCGCGCCCCAAGGTCGCCGATTACCCCTTCACGACGCTGTATCCGAACCTGGGCGTGGTCGACGTGGGCGAGCACCGCAGCTTCGTCAT
The DNA here is from genome assembly GCA_963703025.1 of uncultured Pseudomonadota bacterium. GTDB lineage: Bacteria > Pseudomonadota > Gammaproteobacteria > Steroidobacterales > Steroidobacteraceae > 13-2-20CM-66-19. The sequence goes on from OY969778.1 coordinate 2,552,991, forward strand.
GGCCGACATCCCGGGTCTGATCGAGGGCGCCGCGGAAGGGGCGGGCCTGGGCATCCGCTTCCTGAAGCACCTGCAGCGCACGCGCGTGCTGCTGCACCTGGTGGACATGGCGCCGCTGGACCCGGATGCGGATCCCGTGAAGGACGCGCGCGCGATCGTCGCGGAGCTGAAGAAGTTCAGCAAAGAGCTGGCCGCGAAGCCGCGCTGGCTCGTGATCAACAAGTCGGACCTGCTGCCCGGGCGGAGGCGGAGAAGAAGGCCGCGGCGATCGTGCGCTCACTGCGCTATCGCGGGCCGCACTTCCTCATCTCCGGGGTCACCGGCGAGGGGACGCGGAGCTGTGCTCAGGCGGTGATGAGCTTCTTGGAGGAGCACGACCGCGAACGCGCGCGAGCACCTGCAGGAGCCGCCGGCAACTGCCGCTGCCGCTTCAGCTCAGAGGAAGGATACTAGAGCCGCGTGCGAGGGCGCGCCTGCGCCGCTCGCGATCGCGGCCTCACTGCATCGCGCGGATGCGCGCTGCCAGGCGGCTCTTGTGCCGCGCGGCCTTGTTGCGGTGGATGATCTGCTTGCCCACCAGCGAATCGATCACCGGCACTGCCTTCTGGTAGTTGCTTCTTCGCGGCTTCCTTGTTGCCGCCGGCAATTGCCGCCGTCACGTCGCGCACGGCCGTGCGCATGCGCGAGCGCAGCGCCACATTGCGGGTGCGATGCTTCTCAGCCTGGCGGGCAGCCTTCTCGGCGGACTTGGTATTGGCCACGAAATCTCCGGTATTTCCCAAAAGCCCCGGTTCGCGGGGGCCGGTAGTTTCCGTATCGGACCGGTGCTTGTCAACGCGCGAGTGCTTTACGGACGCCGTCGCCGCCCCCACACTGGCTTCAGCGGAATACCGATCGTGCTGCGGACGGCGACCGCAGTATTTTAGTCATATTTATCAATAGTTTATTGCCAATGGGTCTGATCCGCGGATTCGCCGGGATGCGCGCACTGGGTCGGCAAGCTGCGTGGCGACCATCGGTTCGTACGACGGCCTGCACCTGGGCCATCAGGCGCTGATCGAGCGTCTGGGGGTGCACGGGACCCGCGAGGCGGCTGCCGACGGTGCTGCTGACCTTCGAGCCGCTGCCGCGGGAATACCTGCAGCCCAAGGACCCGCCCGCGCGGCTGACCTCGCTGCGCGAGCGCTGGCGGATCCTCGCGCCGGCTCGCTCGAGGCACTGTGCCTGCTGCGCTTCGGTGAGGCATTGCGTAATCTGTCGGCTGACAGCTTCGCGCGGCTGCTGGCGCAGGAGCTCGGTGCGCGCACGGTCGTGGTGGGCCACGACTTCCGCTTCGGCCGCAACGGTGCGGCGACCGCGCAGATGCTCGCCGAGGCCGGCGCGCGGCTGGGGTTCGCGGTGGACGTGGTGGACCCGGTGCAGGCTGGCGGCGAGCGCGTCAGCAGCAGCGGCGTGCGCGCCGCGCTGGCCGGCGGTGACTTTGCCGGCGCCAGCGGCCTGGCTCGGGCGGCCCTGGTCGATGCGCGGCCGGGTCGTGCGCGGCGCGCAGCTGGGCCGCACGCTGGGCTTCCCGACGGCGAACCTTGCGCATCGAGCGCGCGCGCTCGCCGGTGCAGGGGGTATTCGCGGTGCGCGTGCACGGCATCGCAGGGGTCGCGCTGCGCCGGTGTGGCAAGCCTGGGCACGCGCCCGACGGTGGCCGGCACGCAGCCGCTGCTGGAGGCGCACGTGTTCGATTTTTCCGGCGACCTGTACGGTCGGGAGATTGAAGTGGAGTTCGTAGCGAAGCTGCGCGATGAGGAGAACTTCGCCTCCCTCGAGGCGCTGACCGAGCAGATGCACCGTGACGCGAGGACGCGCGGCGCATCCTTGAACGCTTAAGACGAATGGAAATGGCCGACTACAAACATACGATCAACCTGCCGCAGACCGACTTCCCGATGAAGGCGGACCTCGCACAGCGCGAGCCGGCGGCGGTGCGCGCCTGGGACGAGCGCGGTACCTACGCGAAGCTGCGCGAGCTCGCGCGCGGCCGCCCGCGCTTCGTGCTGCACGACGGTCCGCCGTACGCCAACGGCGCGATCCACATCGGCCACGCGGTCAACAAGATCCTCAAGGACATCGTCGTCAAGTCGCGCACGCTCGACGGCTTCGACTCGCCCGTACATCCCGGGCTGGGACTGCCACGGCCTGCCCATCGAGCTGCAGGTGGAGAAGAAGCACGGGCGCCCGGGCCAGAAGCTCGACGCGCAGGCCTTCCGCGCCGCCTGCCGCGCCTACGCGCAGGAGCAGGTCGACCTGCAGCGCACCGACTTCAAGCGCCTGGGGATGCTGGGGGACTGGGAGCGGCCCTACCTCACCATGGCGCCCGCGCTACGAGGCGCAGCAGCTGCGCGCCTTCGGCCGCATCATCAAGAACGGGCACCTGTACAAGGGCGTGAAGCCGGTGCACTGGTGCCTGGACTGCCGCTCGGCGCTGGCCGAGGCGGAGGTGGAGTACGAGGAGAAGCACCTCGCCTGCGATCGACGTCGGCTTCCGCGTCGACGACAACGCCGAGCTTGCCGCGGCGCATGAACCTGGATGCCGCGCTGCTGGGCGCCACGCCGGTTGACGTCGTCATCTGGACCACCACGCCGTGGACGCTGCCGGCGAACCAGGCGGTGGCGCTGCGTGCTGAGTTTTCCTACGTGCTGGTCGAGGCCGCAGCGAGGCGGTGCAGCGCGCCGCTTCATCGTCGCCGCGGAACTGCTGGACAGCTGCCTCAGGCGCTTCGGCATGACCGCGTGAGGCGCGTGCTGGGGCAGGCGCGAGGGCCGCGCGCTCGAGGGGCTGATGCTGCAGCCACCCGCTGCGAGGAGCGCCAGGTGCCGGTGATCCTCGGCGAGCACGTGACGCTCGATGCCGGCACCGGGCGCGGTGCACACCGCCCCGGGCCATGGCCTGGAGGACTTCGCCGTCGGGCAGCGCTACGGGCTGCCGGTGGTGAACCCGGTCGGCAACGACGGCCGCTTCCTGCCCGGCACGCCGCTGGTGGCGGGACTGAAGGTCGACGAGGCGAACCCGGTGATCATCGCAGGCGCTGGCGGCCAACGGCGCAGCTGCTGCACGAGGAGCCGTTCCGCCACAGCTACCCGCACTGCTGGCGGCACAAGACCCCGGTCATCTTCCGCGCCACGCCGCAGTGGTTCATCAGCATGGAGCACGAAGCAGCTGCGCGAGCACACGCTGCGCGACATCAAGGGCGTGCAGTGGACGCCGGCCTGGGGCGAGCAGCGCATCGCCGGCATGATCGAGACGCGCCCGGACTGGTGCATCTCGCGCCAGCGCACCTGGGGCGTGCCGATCCCGCTGTTCGTGCACAAGCTCACAGGCGAGCTGCACCCGCGCACCCAGGAGCTCATCGCTGGAGGTCGCCGCGCGGGTGGAGACCGGCGGCATCGACGCCTGGTTCGCGCTTGGAGCCCACGGAGCTGCTGGGCGCCGATGCGCGAGCACTACGACAAGGTCACCGACGTCATGGACGTGTGGGCGGACTCGGGCCTGTCGTTCGAGTGCGTGGGCACCGAGCGCCCGGAGAGTCGCCGCGCCCGTGGACCTGTACCTGGAGGGCTCCGACCAGCACCGCGGCTGGTTCCACAGTTCGCTCCTGATGTCCGAGGCGCTCTACGAGCGCGCGCCCTACAAGGCGGTGCTCACGCACGGCTTCACGGTCGATGAGAAGGGCCGCAAGATGTCCAAGTCCCTGGGCAACGTCATCGCCCCGCAGAAGGTGGTGAACAGCCTCGGCGCCGACGTGCTGCGCCTGTGGGTCGCCGCCACCGACTACGCCAACGAGATCAGCGTCTCGGACGAGATCCTGAAGCGCATGGCCGACTCCTACCGCCGCATGCGCAACACGCTGCGCTTCCTGCTCGGCAACCTGCACGGCTTCGACCCGGTGCGCGATGCGGTGCCGCCTGAGCGAGATGGTGGCGCTGGACCGGTGGGTGCTGGCGCGCACGCGCCGCGCTGCAGGCGGAGATCACCGAGGCCTACCGCCGCTACGCCTTCCACCTCATCTACCAGAAGGTGCACAACTTCTGCAGCGTCGACCTGGGCGGGTTCTACCTGGACGTCGTCAAGGACCGCATGTACACCACCCCTGCCGCGCGGACTGCGCACGCCGCTCGGCGCAGACGGCGATGTATCCACATCGCCGAGAGCATGGTGCGCTGGCTGGCGCCGATCCTGTCGTTCACCGCCGAGGAGGCCTGGCGGTTCCTGCCCGGCGCTCATGGTGAGTCGGTGTTCCACGCGACCTGGCATGCGCTGCCCTCGGCGAGCCGCGCCTGCCATCGACTGGGACGCACTCATGAAGCTGCGCACCGACGTGACGCGCGAGCTGGAGAAGCTGCGCGACACCGGGGCGATCGGCGCGCCGCTGGATGCCAAGGTGGACGTCTACTGCACGCCGCAGGAGTACCCGCGCTTCGCTGCGCTGGGCCCGGAGCTGCGCTTCCTCCTCATCACCTCGCACGCGCACGTGCACGAGGTCGAAGGCGCCCCGCCGGGGGCGGTGCCGGCGGCCAACACCGGCAGCGCCGGGGTGTGGATCGCGCGTCGCCCCGACCACGGACGAGAAGTGCGTGCGCTGCTGGCACCGCCGTGCCGATGTGGGCGCTGGATGCGCGCCATCCGCTCTTGTGCGCGCGCTGCGTCGGCAACATCGAAGGACCCGGGGAAGTGAGGCAGTTCGTATGAGCAGCGCCGGTGCCGGCCAGTCGCCGGCGCGCCCAGCGGCTGGCGCTGGCTGCCGCTCGCGGCGGTTGTGATCGTGCTCGACCAGCTGTCCAAGGCCTGGATGGTGCAGCACTTCTCGCTGTTCGAGCGCGTGCGCGTGCTGCCGGTGCTCGACATCATCCTCACCTACAACACAGGCGCGGCCTTCAGCTTCCTCTCCGATGCGGCCGGCTGGCAGCGCTGGGTGTTCGTGGTGCTGGCGCTGGGCGTGAGCGCGCTGCTGATCGGCTGGCTGCGCCGGCTGCGGGCGCACACGCCAGGGGTGGCTTGCCTGCGGCCTGGCGCTGATCGTCGGCGGTGCGCTGGGCAACATGATCGACCGGCTGCTGCACGGACGGTCGTGGACTTCATCCTCGCGCACTGGGGCGCAGCACTTTTCCCGGCCTTCAACGTGGCGGACTCGGCGATTACCGTGGGTGCAGGGCTGGTGATCCTGGATGCGCTGCTGGAGAGCCGGCCGCGCGTGAGATCGGGCGCTATGAAGGTCCTGCTCGCCAACCCGCGTGGCTTCTGTGCCGGCGTCGACCGGGCCATCGACATCGTCGAGCGCGCGATCGAGTTCTTCGGCGCCGCCGATCTACGTGCGCCACGAGGTGGTGCACAACCGCCACGTGGTCGAGCGGCTGCGCGCCCTGGGCGCGGTGTTCGTGGATGAACTGGCGGAGGTGCCCGACGGCGCCACGGTGATCTTCTCCGCGCACGGGGTGTCGCAGCGCGGTGGAGGAGGAGGCGCGTGGCGCGCAGCCTCACGGTGTTCAACGCCACCTGCCCGCTGGTCACCAAGGTGCACATGGAGGTGCAGCGCTATGCGCGCGAGGGCCGCGACGTGCTGCTGATCGGCCATGCCGGCCACCCGGAGGTCGAGGGCACGATGGGGCGCTTCGATGCCCGTCCGCCGGCGGGCGCATGCACCTGATCGAGGGCGTGGCGGACGTCGCCGGCCTTGCCGTGCGTGACCCGGCAGCGCCTGGCCTTCGTGACGCAGACGACGCTGTCGGTGGATGACACGGCCGAGATCGTCGCAGCCGCTGCGCGCACGCTTCCCGTCCCTGGCCGCCCCGCGCCGCGAGGACATCTGCTACGCCACGCAGAACCGCCAGGATGCGGTGAAGAAGCTGCTCGAGCAGTGCGACGTGCTGCTGGTGGTCGGCTCGCGCACCAGCTCCAACTCCAACCGCCTGCGCGAGCTGGCCGACCGCGGTGGACATCCCCGGCTACCTCGTCGACGGGCCGGCGGACCTCAAGCCCGAGTGGTTCAAGGACAAGGCGGCGGTCGGGGTGACCGCCGGGGCCTCCGCCCCCGAACTGCTGGTGCGCCAGGTGGTCGAGCAGCTGCGCGAGTGGGGCGGCGAAGCCCCCGGCCGAGGTCGCCGGGCGCGAGGAGCACGTGGTGTTCACGCTGCCGCGCGAGCTGCGGCGGCCTTCAGAAAAACCCGTGTAGCTCCAGGAAGTACAGCTGCAGGTGTTCCGCGGGGATCTGCGGGATGCCGTCGTTGTAGCGATAGCCGGCGCGCAGCTGCACGAACTGGATCGGGGTGTACTCGTACACCAGGCTCCAGCGCGTCTGCTGGTCGTTGGGGACGTCGCGGTTGGGGTCCAGGTACTCCCCGCTCACCTTGATGTTGTGGCCGCGCGCCGGGGCGTAGTTTGCCTCCAGCAGGCCCCCGAGCTGCTTCTGGCCCGCCCGGCGCCACGCTCTGGTCGTCAATGAGCTCGGCCTGGCCGAGCCAGGCGATCGGCCCGGTCTTGAGTCCCGCGAACAGCGCGTATGCAGTGCGGCTGCCACTGCTGGATGAATCGTTGAGGTTGGCGGCCACGCCCAGCCGCCAGTTGCTCTGCACCCAGGCGAGCTGCCCGCTGGTCTGCTTGCCGTTGCTGGTGGTCGCGCCGCCGGCGGTGCCGTTGCTCAGCGCGAGCTGCGCGTCCCAGTGCCCCTTGAGCCAGCCGAACTCCACGCCCTTGTCCGGGGTCGTCATGTTGATGCCGCTGGCGCTCAGGATGAGCGCGCTTTGGTCCTGCAGGCGCAGCCCGAACGGCAGGTACAGCTGGCCGCCCTTGACGTACCAGCTGTGATCGGCTGACCAGAACATGCCCCAGGCCTCGCGGTTGAGCGCACCTCCCGGGGCCACCTGCTCATCGACGTACACCAGCAGCCGCTCGGGGATGACGTTCGCGGACAGGTAGATGCGCGTTTGCTGCAGGTCGAACTCATCGGTGCTCGCGGCATGGGGAACCTGTTGCACCGTGGCGTCGAAGCGCAGGTCGCCACCGATGGCGATGAAGCGGTTCAGCTGGCCGGTCCAGGTGTCGGTGCCGGTGTCCAGGTGCTGCGCGGGCATCACGCTCTGCGCGAACACCTCGCCGAAGGCGGTGCGCTCGCCGCCACCGGTGGGATTGACGTGGCATTGCCCACACTTGAAGCCGTTCGCCACTGCCAGGTAGGGCTCCGCGTGTGCGGCGGCGCCAAGCCACAGGGCCACGGATGCCAGCAGCGCGGCACCCAGGCGCGATCGCCGCCTCACGGGGCATCCTCGACGACGAACTCGCTGTGCCGCGCTTCGGCCAGTGGCTGCGCATCCACGTCCGCAAGGCCGCTTGCCTGCACCGCGCCCACCCGCAGCCGGTAGCGTCCCGGTGCCAGGGGGCTGGCCGGGCTGAGCAGCACCGCTGCCGGGTTGCCGTGGGCAAGCTGCAGTGTGTTTCCCGGCGGCAGCTCCTGCGGGCCCGCGTCTGTCATGCGCTCTAGGTGTACCGTCAGGGAGTTCAGCAACGAGGCATCCGGGGCCTGGCTGAACCCCACGACCAGTTGCCGCAAGCCGGCGTGCACGTGCGCGCCATCCGCCGGTGACAGTGTGGTCACGGTGAAGGCGCTGGCTGCGCTGCTGGCCGCGGCCGGCGGCTGCGCGCCGTCGGCGATCCACTGGCGGATCACATCGATCGTCGCCTGCGGCAGGTAGGGACCGCCGAAGGGCATCTGCACGCCCACGATGCCAGCGGCGCCCTCCAGCTTCATGACGATGTAACTGTGGTCCGGGTCCCCGGGGCTGACGCGCTCGAGCCCCGGCTGCTCGCTGCTGGCAACGCCCACCAGCAGGGCATAGCTGTGCGCTGCATCCAGCTGCAGGCCCTGTGGCGCGGCGGCCCCGCTGTGGCAGCGCACGCAGATGGGCGTGAACACGTGGTCCTGTATGGACTTGAAGTCCGCGGTGAGCGCGGACTCGGTCGTGTCGCCGCTGCCGACCGGGTTGCCACTGGCATCGAGCCCCTGGCCGTTGCCGGCGCAGGCGCCCAGCAGTGTTGCGCATAGCGCCACGGCGAGACGCCACGCCGGCCTTGTCGAGATCGTGTTTGGTGTTGGCACGGGCGTAGGTGCCGCCTGCGCCGTGCCCAGGTTCCCGTTCCCGCGGGAATTTTTTCTTGCTGGCCGGTAAAACCCGCAGCGCAGGGGCGCGCACTCACCTCACGGATGCAAGGAGCGGCATTGCCCGCCCGCGTGCGCATGGTGTGCAGCGGCATCCGCGTGTGGCGCTGCGCGCCGCATTCGCAACGCACTGCGGGCTGACGGGCCCGGCGCGTGCGCGCCGGGCCCGTGTTGGCTTCTAGTGGGAGTCCGCGCTCAGCCGGCCGCGCGCGAGGCGCTGGTACAGCGGCTTCTTCAGCTTCCAGCGCTTGTGCGACCAGGGCCAGTCGGCAGGGGCGGCGTGGATCTGCGCCTCGACCAGGCGTGCGTAGCGCTCGGTGAGTACCCCCGGGGGCAGCACCTCGCCCGCCGCGCACAGCGGCGTGAGCTCCATCTCGTAGTGGCCGCGCTTCAGGCGCCGGAAGCCCATGAAGAACACCGGGAAGTGCGTCGCGCGCGCGATCTCCTCCGGGCCCATGAAGAAGGCGGTGTCGCGGTTGAGGAAGCGCGTCCAGTGCTTGAACTCACTGGTGGTGGGCTCCTGGTCGGCGACCATGGCGATGCAGCGCACCACCCCGCGGCGCTTGATGATGTCCGCCAGCAGTTGCTTGGCCGGCACCATGCGGCTGCCGAAGCGGCCGCGGACCTTCTTCATCTCCCGCTCCGCAAAGTCATCCCGGAACGGCTTGTAGGCGGCATCCAGCGGGTAGCCGAGCTCCAGCGACAGCGCGAGCAGCATCCATTCCCAGTTGCACTGGTGCGCGGCCACCAGCATGACCGACTCGCCGCCTGCCAGCAGGTCCTGCGCCAGGGCAAGGTTCGCGATGTGCACGCGCCGGCGCAGCTCCGCCGGCGAGATGGTCACGGACTTGACGATCTCCGGCAGCATGTCCGCGAAGCCGTAGTAGTAGTCGTGCACCGTGGCGCGCATCTGCGCCGCGGTGAACTGCGGGAAGGCGCGCGCCAGGTTGTCGTGCACGACCTGCGGGCGGTAGGGGAAGACGCGGTGGGCGAGGAAGCCGATGAGGCTCGAGAAGCCGTACAGCACCCACAGGGGCAGGCGTGAGAGTGCGCGACCCCACCACACGACAGGGCCGGAATCTTCATCGCGGGCAGGCGCTGCGGCGTCTGCTTGAGGTGGCCGTACCTCGGTCAGCATTTTCCCTTGGCGTTCAGTTGATCGGTTGCGGCTGCGGTCGCGCCGGTGCGGCCCGCGAGCTGAGCATGCGGCCGAACTTCGGCGCCAGCCACTGCTCGATGTCGTCGATGACCGTGAACAGTGCCGGCACGATCACCAGCGTGAGCGCGGTCGAGGTGATGAGCCCGCCGATCACCGCGATCGCCATCGGCTTGCGGAAGGAGGTGTCTCCGCCCAAGCCCACCGCGACCGGCAGCATGCCGGCGATCATCGCCACCGTCGTCATGATGATCGGGCGTGCCCGCTTGTGCGTGGCCTCGACGATCGCGGTGAGCCGGTCCTTGCCGGCGCGCATCTCCTCGATGGCGAAGTCCACCAGCAGGATAGCGTTCTTGGCGACGATGCCCATCAACATGAGTAGCCCAATCATAGCCCCGAGCGACATCGGATTTCCGGTTATCAGAAGCGCCCCCACGGCTCCGCCAAAAGAGAGAAGCAGCGAGGACAGGATCGTGATCGGCTGGAATACCCGGGCAAACAACAGCACCAGCACCGCGAACACCATCAGGATGCCGGTGACCATGGCAAGCAGGAAGTTGGTCATGAGCTCGACCATGTACTTGGCCTGGCCAACATCCACCTGGTGCACCCCCTGTGGCAGGTTCTTCAGTGCCGGCATTGCCTTGATCTTCTTCATGGCCGTGCCGATCTCGACCCCGTTGAGGTCCGCGACGATCGACAGGCGCCGCGCCTGGTTGTAGCGGCGCACGCGGGTCGGGCCCTCGCCGAAGGTGATGTCGGCCACCGCCTTGAGCGGTACGGCGCCGCCATTGGCGGTCGGCACCGGCAGGTTCTCGAGCGTGGACAGGTCCTTGCGGCTGTCCTCGGTCAGGGCCACCCGGATCGGCACCTGGCGGTCGGCCAGGGAGAACTTGGCACTGTTCTGGTCGAGGTCCCCCAATGTTGCGATGCGGATCGTGTCGCTCAGCGCGGCCACGGTCACCCCCAGCTGGGAGGCCAGGTCCAGGTGCGGACGCACCAGGATCTCGGGCCTGGGCATGTCGCCATCGATCCCCGCGTCGCGCAGCTCCGGCAGCGCGCGCATCTCAGCGACCACCTCGCGGGCGCTCTTTTCCACCAGCTGCGGGTTGTCCCCGGTGATGTAGATGTTGATGTCGCGGCCATTGCCGCCGCGGTTGAAGTGGATGCGCGCGTCGGGAATGGTCGCCAGCTCCTTGGTGACGCGGTCCTCGAACTGGCGCTTGGTGACCTTGCGCTGCTTGGGTTGCACCAGGTTGACCAGCATGTCCCCGGTGCGCACCTCGCCGAAGTCCTCGCCGCCGACGTTCTCCTGCACTGAGACCACCTCCGGCTGGCGCGCGAGGATGCGGTAGGCGGCAGCCGAGGCGGCCGAGGTGTCCTCCAGGCGCGCCCCGGCGGGCAGCTCGATGTTCACCTGGGTGAAGCTGTCATCGTCGTCGCCGAAGAACGAGGTCTGCACCTGGGTGAGGCCATACAGCGAGAGCAGGAAGAAGGCGAGGCCGCCGCCCAGGGTCTTCCAGCGGTTGGCGGTGACCCAGCGCAGCAGGCGCTGGTACCAGGCCATGATCGGACCATCCTGGTGGTCGGCGATCTTGTCGGACTTGAGCAGGTAGGCGGCCAGCACCGGGGTGATCAGGCGCGCCACCAGCAGCGAGAAGAACACCGCGGTGGCCACCGTGAGGCCGAACTGCTTGAAGAACTGGCCGGTGAGGCCGCCCATGAAGCTCACCGGCAGGAACACCGCGATGATGGTCGCCGAGCAGGCCACCACCGCCAGGCCGATCTCGTCGGCCGCATCCAGCGCGGCCTGGAAGCCGCTCTTGCCCATGCGCATGTGGCGCACGATGTTCTCGATCTCCACGATCGCATCATCGACCAGCACGCCGGCCACCAGCGAGAGCGCGAGCAGGCTGATCGAGTTGAGCGTGAACCCCAGCCACTGCATGACCGCGAAGGTCGGGATCGCCGACAGCGGGATGGCAAGCGCCGAGATCAGCGTGGCGCGGGTGTCGCGCAGGAACAGGAACACCACGAACACCGCGAGGATCGAGCCTTCGAACAGCGCGCTCATCGCCGAGTGGTAGGTCTGCTTGGTGTAGGTGACCGTGGTGAAGATCTGCTCGATCGTGACGTTCGGGTTCTCCTTCTTGATCTTGGCCATCTCCGCATCGACATCGTCCATCACCGTGACGTCGGAGGTGCCCTTGGCCTTGAGGATGCTGAAGGTGGTTGCCGGCCGGCCGTTCAGGCGCGCCAGCGAGCGGATCTCCCCGACGCTGTCGCGCACGGTGGCCAGGTCCGAGAGGCGCGCGAAGCGCCCGCCGGAGAGCATGATCTGCGTGTCACCCAGCCCGTGGGCGCTGCGCGCCTCCCCGAGCACGCGGATGGCCTGCTCGCCGCCGCCCAGCTGTGCGCGGCCGCCGGTGGAGTCGAGGTTCAGCTGCCGCAGCTGCGCGTTGACCTGGGCGGCGGTGACCCCCAGGGCCTGCAGCCGTGGCGGGTCGAGCTCGACGCGGATCTCGCGGCTGACGCCGCCGCCGCGGGAAACCTGCGACACCCCCTCGATGCCCAGCAGGCGCTTGCTCAGGGTGTTGTCCACGAACCAGGACAGGTCCTCGTCGGACATCGCGCTGGTGCTGACCGCGTAGGAGGCGACCTGGTTGGCGTCGGCATCCATGCGCACCACGGTGGGTTCCTGGATCCCCGCGGGCAGGTCGACGCGCACCTTGGAGACCGCGTCGCGCACGTCCGAGACCGCCCGGTCGATCGGCGTGCCGATGGCGAACTCGATGAACACGCGCGACTGTCCCTCGATCGCCAGCGAGGTGATGTTGTCGATGTTGCCGATGCTGGCGACCGCCGCCTCGACCTTCTGCATGATCTGCGTCTCGATCTCCTGCGGCGAGGCGCCCGGCTGGGAGACCAGTACCTGCACCCCGGGGAAGGAGATGTCGGGGTTGAGGGTGCGTGGCAGGCGGATGAAGGCGACGACTCCCATGAACAGCAGCACCACGAACAGCACCACCGGTGTGACCGGGTGGCGGATCGCCCACGCAGACATGTTCTTCATGACGTGCCCTTACTTGGTGGCGCCGGCGGCAGCCGGCGCGACGCGGACCTCTTCACCGTCACGCAGGAAGCCCCCCGCGGTGGCCACCACGCGCTCGTTGCCGGTGAGGCCGGAGCTGATGACCGTGCCGGCATCGGTGATCCCGGAGACCTGCACCGGGTGGCGCTCGACCTTGCTGGCCGAGTTGACGATGAGCACGTAGCTGCCGCTGCCGTCGGCCATGACCGCGGTCTGCGGCAGCACCGGGCGCTGCGCCTTGTCGACGGAGACTTCCGCGCGCGCGAAGGCCCCGGGGCGCAGCGCAGGATCGGGCTTCAACTGGATGCGGATGTCACCCAGGCGGGTCATCGGGTCGATGATCGCGCCCAAGCAGGCGCACCGTGCCGGTGAACGGACGGTTGATGCCGGTGAGGTACACGGTCGCGGCCTGCCCGCTCTTGACCACTGCCAGGTCCTGCTCGGCGATCTGGCCGCGCATCTCCACCTCACCGCCGCTGGCGATGCGGAACAGCGGCGTCACCGCCGGGGTTGGCGATCTGGCCGACCTCGGCGTGGCGCGTGAGCACGACTCCATCCACCGGGGCGCTCAGGTGCGTGCGCGCCAGGCGTGCCTGGGCCTCGGCGAGCTGCGCGGCCACCACCTTGACGTTGGCCGCATCGGTCACGGAGGTGGCCCGGCGCTTCTCGATGTCCTCCGCGGACAGGGCGCCGGCGGCCTCCACGCCCTGGGCGCGCCTGAACTCCGCCGCCGAGAGCGCCGCCTGCGCGCGCGCCTGCTCCAGCGACGCCGCCAGGCGGTTCACCTGCTGCACGAGCACCGAGTCGTCGATGCGCGCGAGCGCCTGGCCGCGCTTGACGCGGTCGCCGGCCTCCACGTAGACCGCGGTGATCCTGCCGGTCTCGCCCTCGTTGGCGATCGGCATGTCATAGCGCGCCGCGATCGCACCGGTGAAGGTCACCGTCGAGGTCACCGACTGCAGCGCCGGCACGATGACGGTGATCAGGGGCAGCTCGGCGCGGTCGGCCAGGGTGTCCTTCGGCGGTGCGGAGTGCCCGAATATCCTCCAGGCGAGCACCACGGCTGCAATGATCGCCAGCACCACCGCGCCGATGACCAGCCAGCGACGACCGCTGCCGGATGCCGAGCTCAGCGGGGTGACCTCGACGTCGGGGGTGTTCACGGCCGCGCGCTCGGGCATGCCACGGTCGCGTCCGATCCATGCCACAGGTTCCGGGTGCGGCTCGAGGGGTTCGGGTACGGGTTCGAGTTTGGTGCCCACGGAGCAATTCCTTTTAACTGGGCCGGCACTGCGCACCGGTCAGGTTCGAATGCGCAGGAGTCTAAACGGCCCATGTGTAATCTTTCGCGGGAATCGCCGAGTCGATGCTGAGGGGCGACGGGCCGAGATACACCCCGCGCACCACGCTTGCGCGAGCCGTGCATTACCGCGATTTTCCTTGCGGGTCGCCCCCGGCCAATCCCAACACAACCCCTTGTTTTTTAAGTCGTTGGGCTGGGCTATTGTGGCAGCCCGCCCACCGCGGCGCGAGCCGTTCGCGCCGGCTCCGGCACCCCCCCGTGCGCTTTCCGGCGCGGATTTTACCGGTAAGCGCGCAGGCCGCTCGCAATTATCGATTCACCGTGGCGGTGGAAGTTCAATTTTCGCCACGGCACAGCCCGGGTGGCGCGCAGCGGACACGCCCGTGCGGCGCGAGGGCCGACGGCGGCCACGCGCGGTGCACGGGAGCAACGAACCGCAGGCGCCCGCCGCGGTGCACGGGAGCAACGAACCGCAGGCGCCCGCCGCGGTGCCGGATCGCAAGGTCGCAGGCGTCGCAGGTACTACCAGTAGATCTCGGCGCTGTCGGTGATGGTGCTTCCGGGCTGCCCACCGGCGGCCAGCAGGCCTCCATCGGGCAGCAGGCTCGCGGTGAAGTAGCCGCGCGGCATGGCCATGCTGGCGGCGATCGACCAGGTGCCCTTGGCCGGGTCGTACAGCTCGGCGCTGGCCAAGGCCACCGGTGCTGCGCCGCCGGCCTGCGACTGGCCGCCGGCAACGAGCACCTTGCCGGTGGGCAGCAGCGTTGCCGCGTGTGCAGAGCGTGCGCTGGTGAGCCCGCCTGTGGCGGTGGAGGTCCCGGTCGCGGGGTTATACAGCTCTGAGCTGGCGATGCTCGCGCTCGCCGTGGCATCGAAGCCCCGGTAAGCAGCACCATCCCGTTCTGCAGCAGCGTGGCGGAGTGGGCGGAGCGGGCGGCGGCAAGGCTGCCCGCCGCGGTCCACGCGTTGGTGGACGGGTCGTAGATCTCTGCGCTCGCCAGCGGTGCTGCGACCCCCAGGTTCGAGCCGCCGGTGACCAGTACCTTGCCGCCGGGCAGCAGCGTGGCGGTGTGGTTGGAGCGCGGCGTGGCGAGGCTGCCGGCCGGCGACCAGGAGTTGGTGGCCGGGTCGTACAGTTCGGCGCTGGCGAAGGAGGCGCCGGCGCCGCCCTGGCCACCCACGACCAGCACCTTGCCGCCCTGCAGCACCGTGGCCGTGTGCTCGATGCGCGCCGTGGCAGGGGTCCCGGCGGCCGACCAGCTGTTGCTGGCCGGATCGTAGATCTCGGCACTGCCCAGCACGGTGTGGCTGTCGGCGCCGTAGCCCCCGACCACCAGGACCTTGCCGTTGTTGAGCGTCACGGCACTGAAGTAGAACCGTGCCGCGGCGAGGTTGCCGGCGGCGGACCAGCTGGCAGTGTCCGGGTCGAACACCTCGGCGCTGGCATACACGCGGTTCGGGCCGATGCCCCCGGCGACCAGCACCCGGCCATCGGTAAGCGTCGCCGCTGCATGGTGGGTGCGTGCAAAGAGCATCGGTGTTGCCGGCAGCCACACATCGGCGCTGGGCACGATGAACATCACGCGCGCGAGCTTGGCGGTGCCGCTCATGAGGTAGGCGGTGAGCACACCGTTGCCGCCGAACGCGCTGTTGCCGGGGGTGACGGCGAGCATGTCGCCGGCATTGACCGTCACCGGATCGGGCGCGGCGGCGCCGTTCACCATGAGCTGGCCGGCGGTCAGCGACACCGGCTGCCCCAGCACCGGGGCGCTCACGAAGGCGGGCAGCGCGAGGCTTGAGGACGGACCGGCGTGCGTGACCTGGAACTTGAACTTGCCGACCACCCCGGCGCCGTCCACGTCCACCCACTGGCTGATGTCGGCAGGCTTGAAGGACACGCCGGGGTACTTCGCGGACAGGTTTGCCGCGACCACGCCGGGATTCAGCGCGGCGGAGGCCGCCGCCAGCGCACTCTGGGTCGCAGGCACCGTGATGACACCGTTCGCGCCGATGTCGCCCTGGAAGCTGGTCAGCAGCGTGCCGACCGCACCGGCATTGTTCCCGTAGGTGAACAGGCTCGATACCGTCGCAAGCAGCGTGTTGCCGTCGCCGGGCTTGCTGATGTCCAGCGTCCCGGGCGCGCCGTAGCTGCTGCCGAAGGGGATGCTGAGCGCCGCCAGCACCTCGTTCTGCGCCTGCGTCTGGGCGTCGGTGAAGGACATCTTCGAGACGGTGACCAGGCTCTGGATCCTCTGGTACGTAAGCGTCGTCAGCACGTTGACGTTCAGGACCGCCGCGGCGCCCAGGTCGCAGAAGCCACTGAGCGTGACCGGGCCGCTGGAGGTCTGGTTGGCAACCTCGTCGAAGTAGAACCCGGTGGCCGTCAGCGCGACGTACGGCTGGGCAAACAGCTGCGTGGGCGAGAAGGTGCCCAGGTTCGAGTTGGTCTTATAGGAGTAGTGGGTCGTGGTCGGCGTGAGCGTCGCGTCCATCTCCTGCGCGTTGACCGTGGAGCCTGAGACCAGCGGGCCTTTCTGCGCGACCCCGCTGGCGGCGCTGTAATTGCCCGAATGCACGGTGAGCACCGCCGCGGAACTGACCGCGCTGCCGGCGGTGTTCGCCACCGCCGCGGTGAAGCTGGCGGCGTTGTCGGCCGCACTGGCCACATTGACGGTGTAAGTCGCAGAGGTCGCCCCGGAGATCTCGGTGCCGTTGCGCGACCACTGGTAGGTCATCGGGGCGGTGCCGCTGGCTGCCACGGAGAACGATGCGCTCTGCCCGGCGTTGACGGACTTGCTCTTCGGCTGGGTCACGATGGCCGGCGCGGTGGCCACGACCGGCGCAGCTGGCACGGCCAGCGACTGGTTGCTGCACCCGGGCACCGCCACGGTTGCGGCAGCCACTGCCAGGGCGGCCACGAAGGCTGTGCCGTGAGTACGCATGACTTGCCTGAGCACTGCGGTTCCGTTCATTCAGGGACGCGGGTCGTTATGAGACTCCGCGCACGAAAATTACGGGGTGAGGGAAGTCACGTCGCTCAAAGAAGACACTGAGAGAGGCGTCGCGTTAATGTGGCCGTGCGGCCTGACATAACTCCGGCTGGCCAGGTTAATCAGCGACTTGGGTAACCAGGCGAGCGCGCAGCCAGGCGCGGCGCGGCGCGGCATCGGTGGGTGCGGAGGGCACTGTGGCCTCACCCTGCAGTCACGCGCAGCATCCGTGAGGTGCCGCCGGCGCGCGTGGCGCGCGAGACTTAAGAAGACATGCCGGGGAGAGGAATCGAACCTCCGACCCACGCATTACGAATGCGTTGCTCTACCAACTGAGCTACCCCGGCACCGCAAGCCCCCGTCCACCGGCGTGGTACATCTGGCCTGTT
This sequence comes from uncultured Pseudomonadota bacterium, assembly GCA_963703025.1. GTDB lineage: Bacteria > Pseudomonadota > Gammaproteobacteria > Steroidobacterales > Steroidobacteraceae > 13-2-20CM-66-19. Next base: position 2,570,121 of record OY969778.1, read on the forward strand.
TGCGGCCTCCTGGCGCGCCGCCGCCAGCGCGGCAGGGCCACGCAAAGGCCGCGCATTCTACATACATTTGCGCAGCCCATCGCAATGCCCGGGCCGTCCCGGATGGCCGGGGATGGCGAGCACAAGAGGTTCGTGCGGGACACAGGACTGGGCGGCGCCAAGCGCGCCGCGCCGGCCGGGAGGCTAGCTCTTGCGGCGCAGCCGGATGACCAGGTCGATGCCGGCGACTTCCATGCCCGCAGGCGGCGGCGGCATGTTGCTGAACTCCACCGAGGCAATGGGCACGTCGATGAGCGCACCGCTGGTGAGGTCGTGGAAGTGGTAGTGCGCATCGACATTGGAGTCGAACCACGCGCGCGTGCCATCCACCGACAACTGGCGGATCAGTCCGTGACCTGCGAACAGGTTGAGCGTGTTGTACACCGTGGCCTTGGAGACGCGGGCACCTGCGGTGCGCAGGCTCGCCAGGATCTGTTCGGCCGAGAGGTGCTGGGGGCCGCTGAGCAGCAGTGAGGCGATGCGTACCCGCTGGGCCGTCGGGCGGATGCCGCAATCGGTCAGGCGCTGTTCGCAGCCGGGGTTTTCGGCGGTTGCCGGGAGGGTGGTGAGTTGCATAGCGCGCGCATTATACGGACGTACAGCTAAATTAAAACGGTCGTACAGAAAAAAACACCGTGTCAGGGTTTCCCCTGACACAGTTTTGTGCGATAGGCGAACACCGCCCAGCGAGCCGGGGTTCGCCGCGAAAAACCCACCCGTTCCATGTACGGCTCACGCCGCATGGAAGTCTTGGTGACTGTGTGTGCGAGGTTCACGGCGCCCCGAGGTTCGCGGCGAGGAAAGCCTCGAGCTTGGCGTAGAGCGCCAGGCGCATCTGTGATCGGCGCAGGCTGTGGTCGCCGCCCTTGATGACGACGAACTCGCTGGGCACGCCGTGCTGCTTCAGCGCCTTGGCCATCGCCTCGCTCTGGGAAAGCCGCACGGTCCAGTCGTCCTCACCGTGCACCAGCAGCACGGGGATCTTGATCTGGTCCGCATGCTGCACCGGGGACTGTGCGGCCAGCTGCGCCTTGTCGGTGCCGACGGCCTCGCGGGCCGCTTCCCAGCCGCCGTAGAACTGCTGGTCATCCCGGGCCAGTTCCGAGATGTCCGAGACCCCGGCGATGCTCACGGCACAGCGGTACAGGCGTGATTCCTTCACCGCGCCGGTCAGCGCCGCATAGCCGCCATAACTCCAGCCAACGATGCACATGCGCGCCGGATCGGCGATGCCCTGGCTGACCAGCCAGTGCGCCCCGGCGGTGATGTCCTCGTGCATCACCGTGCCCCAGGCCTGGTGCGCCGCCTCGCGCCAGGCATCGCCATAGCCCGAGGAGCCGCGGTAGTTCAGCTGCAGCACCGCGTAGCCGCGATTGGCCATCAGCTGCACGAGCTCGTCGTAGCCCCAGTCATCGCGCGCGTTGGGGCCGCCGTGCGGGAACACCACCGCCGCAATCGCCTTGCCCGGCTCGGTCCCGACCGGCAGCGTCAGGTAGCCGTGGATGCTGATCCCGCCCGGCCCGGGCACCACGACGGACTTGGTCGGGGCGAGCGCGGCCTTGGACAGCGCGCTGTTCACCCGACCGAGGGTTGTCAGGTCGTGGGTGGTCATGTTGAACAGGTGGAATACGCCGGGCTCAACATCCGAGTACGAGCCGATGATCATGAGGTTGCCATCGCGTGAGGCGCCGATGATCTCGTGGTAGGTGTTGGGGACGTTCTTGTCCATCATCCTGTCGATGGAGGCTGCCAGCGGGTCGATGAACTCGATGTGCGGACGGTCGGTCTCGTAGTGGAAGCCGATCACGCGGCCATCGTTGGGCCAGGTGGCCAGGCCATCGACGTCGACGTCGGGGCGCGCGAACATCAGCTGGAAGTCGCTGTTCTCGTCCAGGTCCATCTGCCAGATGGCATCGCGCCCCTGTTCCTTGGCGAGCACGAACAGCTGGTTGGGCAGCGGACCGAAGGCCAGCGGGGAGTAGCTTGCACCCTCGAAGCGCTTGTACTTCTCCACGGTGCGCCACGGGTCCTTGGCGCTGTTGCGCGCCATGTGCACGCCCTGCTCGTGCCGGTAGCCGGATCCGAAGCGCACCACCCCGTCGCGGTCCGCCATCCAGGACATCACCGGCTCATGGCGGCCGACCACCGAGCGCAGCGCGCCGCTGTCCACGTTCAGGGTGTACACGTCCGGGAAGACCGAGTCGGCGTCCGCCAGCTGTATGAGCACATGCTCCGGGTCATCCGGCAGCCAGTGGACGATGCGGTCCTGGTGCTGCGTGCCCACCACCAGCGTGGAGGTGCCGATCCTGCTCTCGAACAGGACTTTCAGGTGGCTGCCATCGGCGTTCATCACGACCAGCCGTGATGCGGGGTAGGGCGCGAAGTCGTGCTCGATGCCCTGGAAGCGGCACACCAGGCGCGTGTTGCTCTTGAAGGTGCAGGAGGATGCGTCGTAGCTGCCGGTGGTGGCCTTGACGATCGGGCGTGGCTGCGCGCCCTTGGCAAGCGAGGCGACCACCACGTAGCGCTCGCCTTTGACCGTGGTGAGGTAGGTGAGCATGGTGCCATCGGGCGACAGGCTCGGCGCCAGCATTTCCGGCCCGGCCGCGAACTGTTCCAGTGGTATCAGTGGCGCGGCTGCCGCCGCAATCACTGGCAGCGCTGCGAGCGCACAGGTGGCAGTTGCCGCGCGCACTCGCGGATGGCAGACGCGCATCGGGATACCCCTAACACCACACAGCCTGCGCCACAGTCTAGCCTACGCTGCGGCGAAAGCCACGGCAGCAGGTGTTGGCTGCCGTGTCAGGTGTTATGTCGCGGCGAGCTTGCCCTGCAGGTGCGAGGCAAGCTCGGCGATGGTCGGGAAGTCAAACAGCTCGGTGAGGTCGATCTTCCCCGGGTACTCTCGGTCGATCTGCTCGTGGATCTCGATCAGCTTGAGCGAGCTTGCGCCGACCTCGAACAGGTTGTCGTTGACGTCGATGCGCTTGCCCGGCAGGGCGGCGTCGCAGATGCTCTTGAGCCGCTCCTCGATCGACGCTGCGCGAGCCGGTGTGCGGGGCGCGCTGCGCCGCCTGCAGGCTGGCAAGCTCGGCCAGCTCCGCGTCGAACTCGCCCGTCCAGGAAGCCCTCCTCCAGGAGGTGGCGCTGGATCTTGCCGCTGGTGGTCTTGGGGATGCGCTTGACCGGCACGACCGCTGCGACCTCGAGCCCGGTCTGCTCGTTGACGACGCGTGCCGCCTGGGCGGCCAGCGGCAGGAACTCGGCGACATGCACCGCGGTGCAGCACGAACACGACCAGCTGCTCGGTCTGCGCCGCGCGCGCGCGCACGCCGGCGGCCACCACCTTGCCCAGCTCCAGGCCCGCCACGCTTGCTGGGCGATCGCCTCCAGGTCGTGCGGGTAGTAGTTCTGGCCGTTGACGAAGATGATCTCCTTGGCGCGGCCGGAGATGTACAGCGCCCCCTCGTGCATGAGGCCCAGGTCCCCGGTGCGCAGCCAGCCATCGGCGGCTGAAGGCGGCCGCATTGGCGGCCGCATCCTCGAAGTAACCCCGCGTGACGTTGTCGCCGGTGATGTGGATGTGCCCGACGTGCCCGGCGGGCAGCTCGCGGTCCTGGTCATCGGTGATGCGCAACCGCGCAGTAGGGGATCGCGTTGCCCTCGGACACCAGCAGCACCGCATCCTTCGCATTCGGCGCCAGCGGCTGCCACCGGGCTGCCGGCGTTCATCTGGTGGCGGTTCAGTGCAAGCGTGCGCAGTGGCGCCCCCGGCGGCGGGAAGCTCACCGCCAGGGAGGCTTCCGCCAGGCCGTAGACCGGGTACATCGCGTTGCGCGTCGAGCCTCGCAGGGGCGAGGCGCGTCGAGGAACTCCTCGCACAGCTCGACCGAGATCGGCTCGGCGCCGTTGAAGATCAGGCGCACGGCGGACAGGTCGAGGCCCTCGGGCGGCGCGTTCGCCGAGCACCTTCAGGTAGTGGCGGTAGCCGAAGTTCGGCGAGCACAGGATCGTGGCGCGCACGCGCGCTGGCCAGCGTCAGCCACAGCAGCGGGCGGCGCACGAACAGCTCCGTCGGCATCAGGTGCGTGTGCACGCGGTTGGCGAACATGATCGACGTGGAAGCCGATGAGGCCCATGTCGTGGGTGAGCGGCATCCACGACAGGCTGACGTCGTCGCTCGGTGAAGCCTGCCACCTCGGTCGACGCCGCGCGCGTTGGCGAGGATGTTGCCGTGCGTGAGCACCACGCCCTTGGGTTCGCTCGTGGAGCCGGAGGAGAACTGGATGAAGGCGGTGTCATCCGCGCTGACCTTCTGGACGCTGCCGGCGCGCGAGATGTCGTCGAGGTCATCGACCAGGAAGGTGCGCGCGCGCAGCTGCGTCGAACAGCTCCTGTCTCGCCCGCCTGGGTGGCAAAGGTGCCGATGCGCTCGAGCGAGCGCTTGTCGGTGTACATGAAGGGCTTGCCCAGGCTTGCGCGCGATGCGCAGCACCTTGTGGCGATGCTCGTCGCTGATCCCCAGCGCCACCGGCACCGGCACGATGCCGCCCAGCATCGCCGCCCAGAAGGCATCGATGAACTGCTCGTTGTTGGCCAGGAACAGGATCAGCTTGTCGCCGCGCCGCGCGCCCAGGCGCTGCAGGTGGTAGAGGATGCCGAGCGCGCGCTCGTACAGCTCCGCGAAGGAGACATCGCGCAGAGTCGTTCTCGCCGTCCAGGTAGGTGATGCTGCGCGGCAGCGTGCGGTTGGCCTCGAGCATCTCGGTGAGGGTGGTCAGCGTTTCAACATCAGCGGCGTTCCAGCTTCATGTGCAGTGGATGACGGGTGCGCAGGTTGATCTGCGCCTCGAGCTCCAGCGGCTTGTCCGGTACGTAGCGTCAGCCGATAGTGGCGGGCAACCTTGTACAGATGCATCAGCATCTCGTACAGCGCCAAAGTCTCGCCGATGCAGTGGCGCGGGCCCGCCGCGAAGGGCATGTAGGCAAAGCGCGGGCGGCTCGGCCTCGTGCTCCGGCGCGAAGCGCTCGGGCCGGAAGCCTCAGGATCGTTCCAGAACTGCGGGTGGCGATGCAGCAGGTACAGCGGCAGCAGCACATTGGTGCCCGGCGGGCACTGTCGTAGCCGCCCAGCACGATCCGCCTCGATCGTGCGGCGCGACAGCAGCCAGCCCGGGCGGATACAGGCGCAGCGCCTCGTTGATGACCTGCTGGGTGTAGGGCAGGGCCTCCATCTGCGCAAGCCCGGGGGCCGCCAGCGGCGGGCGCGGCGTCTATCTCCGCGTGCAGCCGCGCCTCGACCTCGCGGGTGCTGGGAGACCAGGTACCAGGTCCAGTTGAGCGCGCTCGCAGTGGTCTCGTGCCCGGCGACGATGAGGGTCAGCACCTCATCGATCAGCTCGCGGTCGGGCATCGGCTCGCCGCTGTCCTTGTCGCGCGCGGTCATGCAGCATGGCGAGGAAGTCGAAGTGCTCCTCGCCGCTGGCGCGCCGCCGCGCAATCAGCGCCGCGATCAGCTTGGTGAGCGAGCGGAACTTGAAGGCGAACTGCAGGTTGCGGCCCTGCTCCTGGGTCACCACCGCGAAGGGGTTCGTGCCCAGCTCCCCGCCCAGGCGGTCCAGGTCGCGCCCGATGATCGAGCGCAGCACGATCTCAAGCGTGAGCTCGCTCATCTCGTCGGTGAGGTTGACCGGCTCCCCGCGGCGGCTGAGTCGCCTCCCAGCGCGCGATGAAGCGGTCGTTGGCCTGGCCGATCAGCTGCGCAAACTCGCTGACCACGCGGCGGTGGAAGAACGGCTGCATCATGTAGCGCTGGCGCTTCCACAGCTCCCCCTCGCTGGTCATGAGCCCCTTGCCCAGCAGGATCTTCACCCGGTCCAGGCCCAAGCCCTTGGTGTAGTTGCGGTGGTTCGCGACCAGCACGCGCTTGACGTCATCCGGGTGGTGGATGACATAGGTATAAGATCCGCGTGCGGGCACGAACACGCGGTAGGTGTCCCCATGGGTCCGGAACAGCTCAATCATCCGCTCCAGGGAATCATCCGTGGAACCGACGTCGAACTGCAGTTCAGACTCTGGTGGATCGCTCTTCGCGGGGGCTGCGGCGGTCATGCAAGCTGTTGAAAGCCAAACCTTAATCTTATATCACACGGACCTCACGGATCATTGGCCGGAAGAGGCAGCCCGCGCGCTCGCCGCAAGGCTGCCTTACCTGAAGCGCCTGTCCGTGGCCTCAGGCAGCGCCGCGGCGCGCGCGAGCCTTGCCGGGATCGCGCTGGCGCTGCGCGCGCTGGCGGCCGTGGTGGGGCGCACCGTGCTGGCCTCGGAGATCGTGTTTGCACAGGATGCCAAGCCGCGGCTGGGCAGCCCGGGCGCGCAGGCGGACTTCAGCATCGCTCATTCCGCCGCGCTGGTGGGCTGTGCCGCGGTGCGCGGCGCGCAGGTGGGTTTTGACGTGGAGCAGGGCACTGATGAGCATCTGGATGACTGGGTGGCGCGCGAGGCGACCGTCAAGGCCGCCGGCCTGGGCATGCGCGCGGTGAGCGAGGTGACGCTCGAGGGTGCCGTGGCACTGTGCCGCGGCGCGCGCTGGTATGGCCGCAGGCTCGATGCCTTCCCGGGGGCCACCGCGTGCATCATGAGCAGCGCCCCCTTGGCCGCGCTGCAGGTGCGCCGCCTGGCGCTTGCGGAGCTGTTCGCGTGAACGAGGAGGAGCAGGGCGCTCTGCGCAACACCATCTACAAGACCACGACGCGCTCGGGCCGGCGCATGACCCCGGCGCGACGCCTGCTGTATCGCGTCGCCGTGCCGGTCATGCTGGTGGCCTTTCGCCTGTGGTGGCTGATGGCGCGCGTGGTACGCGTGCTCGGCACGGAGCACCTGGAGGCAGCGCTCGCGCGCGCGCCCTCGCTGGTGCCGTGCTACTGGCACCAGCACCAGCTGTACTGCGGCAAGTACCTGCTCGGGCAGCGCGCTCGCGGGCTCACCGTGGGCTGGCTGATCAGTCCCTCGGTCGACGGCGAGCTGGGCGCGATGCTGGTGCGGCGCCTGGGCGGTGCGGTCATCCGCGGCTCCTCCACGCACACCGGGGCACGCGCGCTGCGCGACTACTACACCGCGCTGGTCAAGGACCAGGTGTCCCCGGTGCTCACCCCGGATGGGCCGCGCGGCCCGCGCTTCAAGTTCAAGCCCGGCGCGCTGCTGCTGGCGCAGATGTCCGGGCGGCCCATCCTGCCGATGGCCTACGCGGCCTCGCGCGCCTGGCTGGTGAAATGGGACAAGTTCGTCATCCCCAAGCCCTTCGCGCGGGTGGTGATCGCGATCGGCGAGCCGGTCTACGTGCCGCGCGTGATCGATGCGGCAGGGTTCGAGGCCCTGCAGGGGCAGATGGAGGCGCGGCTGAAGGCGCTGTATGCCACCGCGCAGGCGTCACTGGCGGCACGCCGGTAGCGCCGCCGCAAAGGCCGCCGCCGGGGCTACGCGGCGGGGATTTTGTTAAACGCGTGAAGCTGAGCGTAAACAGGGTCTTAGCTTGTGTTCCTGTTTCGTTGTGCGAGAATCCTCCGCAAGCACCTAATAAATAGTAGCGGTCGACCTTCAACACCGTGACGGCGTGTCACGTCCGGTTTGAATCAAGTGGTTACGCTGCGCCATGGTGTTGCGGGAGGCTACGGCCAATGACGACTGTCCCGCCGGATAAGCCGGCGGACTTCACGGCTTCGGACATCCTGTCCGCGGATGCCTGGACGGGCCGCGCGCCCAAGCCCGTTCTTGGCATCGACGTGGTGTGCATGCAAGATCGCCGTCGACTTCCAGAACATGCGCAAGCCGGACCTGGACGAGACCATCAAGCGCAACCTCGAGTTGCTGCGCACCGCCACAGGCTCCGACTGCGCCTTCCTCGCCCCGCTCACCCCCGATGAGATGATCTTCACCCAGGTGCGCGTGCGCCAAGGGCGCTTTCGCCCAGTGCCGCCCGGAGGCGCTCGCCGGGGCGACGCTTGACTCCTTCCCCTGGCTGCAAGGGCGCATCGAGCACCTGCGCCTCTCGGAGCTGCGCGATATCGGCGAGCCCGCGCAAGGAACAGGCCGCCGAGGGCGCACGCTTCGCCGAGCTGCACATAGGGTCTGCCTTGATGGTGGCGCTGCGTCGTGCAGGGTAAGCCGGCAGGCTTCCTCGGGCTTGCGCACACGATGCCGCGCGGCCCGTGGGACGTGAACCAGCAGCTGCTGATGAAGCTCATCGGCACCAGCCTTGCCACCGGACTTGAGCGCATCCGCATCGAGGCGCGCCTGAACAAGCTCGAGGAGCGCACCAACCTGTTCCAGGCCGCCGCCAACGACGGCATGTGGGACTTCGACGTCGAGACCAACGAGGTGTACTTCTCCCCGCGCTGGAAGGCGATGCTCGGCTACGGCGACGAGGACATGCACGGTTCGCCGGACTGGCGCAGCCTGGTGCACCCGGATGACCTGGCGCGCGTGCAGGCGCTCATCCGCGACCACGTCGCCGGCAAGAGCACGATCTTCGAAAGCACCCACCGCATGCGCCACCGCAACGGCGAGTGGCGCTGGGTGATCAGCCGCGCCACCGCGCGCGTGGACCACGCATGGGCGCCTGCTGCGCCTGGTGGGGGTCGAGCTCGACATCACCGAGCGCAAGCTCTACGAGGAAGCGCTGTTCCGCGAGAAGGAGAGCGCGCAGATCACCCTGCAGTCGATCGGCGACGGGGTCATCACCACGGATGCGAACTCGACCATCGACTACATCAACCCGGTCGCCGAGGAGCTCACCGGCTGGCGCCTCGAGGACGCCATGGGGCGTCCGGTGGAGGAGATCTTCCGCGCCTTCCACGAGGAGACCTGCGAGCCGCTGGAGAACCCGCTGTCGGTGGCGATCCGCCGCATCCGCCCGATCAAGTCCGTGCGGCCGATGCTGCTCGATCCGCCGCGACGGCAACGAGCTGTACGTGGAGAGCACCGCCGCTCCGATCCGCGACGGCCACGGCCACGTCGCCGGCGGCGTGCTGGTGTTCCACGACGTCTCCGAGTCGCGCGAGCTCAACCGCCGCCTGTCCTACCACGCCAGCCACGACCTGCTCACCGGTCTGGTGAACCGGCGCGAGTTCGAAAGCCGCATGGAGCGGGCGCTCAAGAGCGCCAAGGCGCGCGAGGCCTCCTACGCGCTGTGCTACCTCGACATCGACCAGTTCAAGATCGTCAACGACACCTGCGGCCACAGCGCCGGCGATGCGCTGCTGGGCCAGGTCGGGGCGCTGCTGAAGTCCAAGGTGCGCTGGCGCGACACGCTCTCGCGCCTGGGCGGCGACGAGTTCGGCATCCTGCTGGAGAGCTGCTCGCTGGATGAGGCGATGCGCACCGCCGAGACCCTGCGCGAGGGCGTGCGCAACTTCCGCTTCACCTGGGAGGACCGCGTGTTCCGCCTGGGCGCGAGCATCGGCGTGGTGCCGATCACCGCCGACAACGAGGACGTGGCCTCGATCCTGTCGGCTGCCGATTCCGCCTGCCAGGCGGCCAAGGAAGGCGGCCGCAACCGCGTGCACAGCTTCGCCGAGAACGACATCGAGCTCATGCGCCGCCGGCGCGAGATGCAGTGGGCGGCGCGCATCAACGCTGCCCTGGAGGAAGGCCGCTTCGAGCTGTACCGCATGGCGATCCAGCCGCTGCAGAAGGTGGAGGTCGGGGCGCACTACGAGCTGCTGCTGCGACTGAAGGACGAGACCGGGCGCATCGTCGCGCCGAATGACTTCATCGCCGCAGCCGAGCGCTACGGCATCACCCCGGCGATCGACCGCTGGGTGATCGAGAACGCCTTCCGCTGGCTGGTCTCCGAGGCCGACGAGCGGCAGAACCTGCTGCGCTGCTCGATCAACCTCTCCGGGCAGAGCCTGGGCGATGACAAGTTCCTGCCGTTCGTGATCGACCAGTTCCACAGGAGCGGACTTGATGCCTCGAAGATCTGCTTCGAGATCACCGAGACCGCCGCGGTGGCGAGCTTCAGCCAGGCCAACCGCTTCATCCAGGCGCTGAAGGAGCTGGGCTGCAAGTTCGCGCTCGATGACTTCGGCACCGGCCTGTCCTCGTTCGGCTACCTCAAGCACTTCCCGGTCGATTACCTGAAGATCGACGGCAGCTTCGTGCGCGAGATCCTGCGCGACCCGATCGACCGCGAGATGGTGCGCTCGATCAACGAGATCGGGCACCTCACCGGCAAGCAGACCATCGCGGAGTTCGCCGAGAACGCCGAGATCATCCAGATGCTCACCAGCCTCGGCGTCGACTACGCCCAGGGCTACGGCGTCGCCCAGCCGCAGCGCGTGCTGAAGTCAGCCGTCGCCTGAGGGATTGGCCGCGCGAGCTCAGCCGGCCTTCCGAACTCCAGGCGCATCGACAGGTCGACCGCGTGGATGTGCTTGGTGAGCGCGCCGACGGAGATGTAGTCGACGCCGGTGGCTCGCCACGCCGCGCACCAGTTCCAGGGAAACGCTGCCGGAGGCCTCGAGTTTCACCGCCGCGCGCACGCTCGTTCCGCATGGCCACGGCCGTGCGCATGTCAGCGTGCGTGAACTCATCCAGCATGATGATGTCAGGGGCTGCCGGCAGGGCGGCGGCCAGTTCCGCCAGCGACTCCACCTCCACTTCCACGGTGACCCCGGGATTGACGGCGTGCGGGCCATGGCGATGGCCGCGGTGATCGAGCCGGCGGCAACGATGTGGTTTTCCTTGATGAGCACCCGGTCGTAGAGGCCCATGCGGTGATTGCTGGCCCCGCCGCACCGCACGGCGTACTTCTGCGCGGTGCGCAGCCCCGGGATGGTCTTGCGGGTGTCGAGCATCTGGCAGTGCGTGCCGGCCACCGCATCGGCAAAGGTGCGCGCAGCGGTGGCGGTGCCGGAGAGCAGCTGCATGAAGTTCAGCGCGGTGCGCTCCCCGGTGAGCACCGCGCGCGCGGGACCTGCGATCTCGAACAGCTCCTGGCCGGCGGCGATGGTGGCGCCATCGACGGCATGCCAGCTGAGGCGCACTGCCGGATCCAGCTGCCGGAAGGTCTCGTCGGCCCAGGCGCCAGCCCGCACAGGACCGCGGCCTCGCGGGTGATGACGCCGGCCGCGCACCTGCTGTGCGGCCGGCACCAGCGCGGCAGTGACATCGCCACTGCCGACGTCCTCGCGCCAGCGCCGCCGCTGACCTGGTCACCCAGGTCCTTGGGGAGCGCGGGCACGTTACTTGATGAACGGCAGCCCGTGGCTGGCCGATGCCCATGCACATCAGCATCGGGATCGACAGCACGAAGTTCACGCGCGAGGCCATGCCGGCGGCCTTGCGGGCCTTGGCCTTCTCCTCGTCGGTGGCAGGTTTCATGCCCAGGATCTTCTTCTGGTTCGGCCAGATGATGCCCCACACGTTCAGCAGCATGATCGTGCCGAGCCAGGCGCCGATGCCGATGACCACCTGCCCGGGGGCGAGCGCGAAGGCGCTCATGCGCCCGGATTCGGCCAGCAGCCAGAACCCGGCAAGCCAGGTCGCAAGGGCTGCCCAGCGGAACCAGAACAGCGCGTTGGGTGCCAGGTACTTGGTGATGGCAGCCCCGCCCGGTCCGCCCTTGTCAGCCGCCGCGGCAGCCAGTCCCGGGGTCTGGACGACATTGAAGTAGTAGAGCAGGCCGATCCAGAACACGCCCGAGACGATGTGGAACCAGCGCGCCCAGCCCAGACCGTAGAGGTGGGTGCCCCCCAAAGCGACCGCCAGGAGCAGGGCGAGCACAATGCCCAGGATGAGGGAGTGGCGGTGGTTATTGAGGGGGTTCATGGCGTTAAGTCTCCAAGTTCTTGTTTTGTGGGCGCTAGGGGATCTTGCGCGTTTGAAGAATAGGCGAGGCACCCCCATAATTCAACGCGCACCCCCAGCGACGCTGATGCGGCACCAAGGGATCGTGAACGCGGCTGAACCGAAGCTCGCGGAGCGCACGCAGCGCCCGCCGTCCCCCTGCATCAACGTGTGCGCCCTGGACGGGCGTGGCTGGTGCATCGGCTGCCTGCGCTCCGGAGAGGAGATCGGGCGCTGGGGTGCGATGAGCACGGATGAACAGTGGCGGCTGCTCGATGAGCTCGGTCGGCGCCGCAACCTACAAGGCAGGTAAAGCGATGGACGTGGTGCAGAAGATCAAGTCGGAACTGGACGCCGCCCCGGTGGTGCTGTTCATGAAGGGCACGCCGGATTTTCCGCAGTGCGGGTTTTCGGCCCAGACCGTGGCGGCATTGCGCGCCATCGGCGCGGACTTCAAGCACGTGAACATCTTCGAGGAGCCGGAGCTGCGCGAGGCGCTCAAGCGCTACTCGAACTGGCCGACCTATCCGCAGCTGTACGTGAAGGGCGAGCTGGTCGGCGGCTGCGACATCGCCCTGCAGATGTACAAGAACGGCGAGCTGAAGAAGCTGCTCACCGAGGTCGGGGCCCTCAACAAGGCCGCAAGCTAAAGCGCAGCCGTCGGCGGTTCGGCCGGCTCCTCCGGCTCCGCCGCGCCGCCCACCCAGCCCAGCGCACGCGCGCGCTCCTCGGCGAGCGCGTAGCTTTCGCGCAGGCGGTTACACACCATGCAGAAGATGTCCGCGCTGCGCTCGGCATCGTAGCGCGCGTTGTGCGCGCTGCCGGCGTCCCACTCAAGTCCTGCCACCCGCACCGCCTTGGCAAGCACCGTCTGCCCCAGAGCTGCCCCCGCCAGGGTGGCGGTGTCGAAGCAGGAGAACGGGTGGAACGGATTGCGCTTCACCTCCGCGCGGGCAACCGCGGCGTTGATGAACCCCAGGTCGAAGCCGGCGTTGTGGCCTACCAGGATGGCGCGCCGGCAGCCGTAGTCGCGCACCGCGTGGCGGATCTCGCGGAACACGCGCTGCAGGGCATCGCGCTCCGGCAGCGCCGGCCGCAGCGGGTGGTGCGGGTCGATGCCGGTCACCTGCAGCGCCACCGGGTCCAGCCGCCCGCCCTCAAAGGGCTGGACGTGGAAGGTGTGGGTCGCGCCGCGGCGCAGCGTGCCGTCGGGGTCCATGTCGATGAGGACGGCGGCGATCTCGAGCAGGGCATCGGTGGCGCAGTAGAAGCCGCCGGTTTCCACATCGATCGCCACGGGAAGGTAGCCGCGGAAGCGCCGCGACATCAGGGCCGCCGCGGCGGCGCTGGGCGCCGGTGCCTCCCCGGGTGACTGCGGCGCGCTCACCGCGGGCTCCGGGCCAACAGGCGCCAGCCGATGCGCTCGCCGGCACGCAGCGGCACCAGCACGTCATCACCGAATGGCACGCTGGCGGGTACCTCCCAGGGCTCCTTCACGAGCGTGACGGTCCCGGTGTTGCGCGGCAGGGCGTAGAAGTCCGCGCCGTGGAAGGCCGCGAAGCCCTCCAGCTTCTCCAGCGCGCCGGCGGCCTCGAAGGCCTCCGCGTACAGCTCGATGCCCGCGTGCGCGGAGAAGATGCCGGCGCAGCCGCAGGCGGTCTCCTTGGCCTGCCGCCCGTGCGGGGCACTGTCGGTGCCCAGGAACAGGCGCGGGCTGCCGCCGGCTACCCCCGCCACCAGCGCGGCGCGATGGCGCTCGGCCTTGAGCACCGGCAGGCAGTAGTGGTGCGCGCGGATCCCGCCGGTGAACAGCGCGTTGCGGTTCATCAGCAGGTGCTGCGGGGTCACGGTCGCGGCGATCCCGGGGCGCGCGCCGAGCACGAACTCGAGGGCCGCCGCGGTGGTGATGTGCTCGAACACGATGCGCAGGCGCGGGTGGCGTGCGGCAAGCGGTGCCAGCACCTCGTCGATGTAGCGCGGCTCGCGCTCGAACACATCAACCGCAGGATCGGTGACTTCCCCGTGCACCTGCAGCACGAGGTCAACTTCCTCCATGCGCGCCAGCACCGCTGCGATCTTGCGGATGTCGGTGACGCCGGCATCCGAGTGGGTGGTGGCCCCGGCCGGGTAGATCTTGGCCCCGTGCACGAAGCCGCTCGCCTTGGCGCGCGTGATCTCCGCCGGGTCGGTGGCATCGGTCAGGTACAGGCTCATCAGCGGCTCGAACCGTGCCCCCGGCGGCAGCGCGGCCATGATGCGCGCGCGGTAGGCGGCGGCCAGCGCGGTGCTGGTGACCGGGGGCTGCAGGTTCGGCATGATGATGGCGCGCGCGAAGCGCGCCGCGGTGAACGGCAGCACGGCGCCCAGGGCTGCCGCATCGCGCACGTGCAGGTGCCAGTCATCCGGGGTGGTGAGCGTCAGGCTCGTCACTTGTCCTCAAGCCCCTTGAGCAGGTTCTTCTGCTGCAGCAGCTCGAGCGCGAAGCGCACGCCGAAGCCGGTGACCTCGGTGGCCACGTGCGCCAGTCCGCCGGTGCGCGTGGAGGAGGACAGGTCGACGTGCGCCCATGGAATCTGCGGCGGCACGAAGCGCGACAGGAAGCGCGCGGCCAGGATGTGGTCGCCCTTGCCATCCACCGTGCACTGCATCGAGGTCCGCCACCTTGCTCTCAAGGTCCGCGTCGTAGTCCGCGTCGAACGGGAAGTTCCAGACCCGCTCGCCGCTGGCGCGCCCGGCCTCGTACGAGCGCCTGGGCGAGCGCTGCGCGGTTGGTGAACACGCCGCTCATGCGCTCGGTGAGTGAGTACACGCATGCCCCGGTGAGGGTCGCGAAATCGATCATGAGGCGCGGCCGCGTGCGCGCGGCCAGCGCCAGGGTGTCGGCCAGCACCATGCGCCCCTCGGCGTCGGTGTGGATCACCTGGATGGTGACGCCGTTGACCGCGCGCACCACTTCCTGCGGCCGGTAGGCCTGCGGGCCGATGTTGTTCTCGGTGATGGCAAGCCAGGCATCCGCGGCGATCGGCGCACGCAGCTGCGCCAGTGCGACCAGCAGTTGCCAGCGCCACCGCGCTGCCGGACATGTCGGTGTGCATGTCGAGCATCGAGCGGTGCGGCTTCAGGTTGACGCCGCCGGTGTCAAAGAGGATGCCCTTGCCGACCAGCGCCACGTCCGGCCGGCCGCCGCGCGCGCGCCGTGGCGGCCGGTATTGCAGGTGCGCGATGCCGGCATCGCGGCTCGGCGTTGCCCTGCGACACCGCGAGGAAGGCGCCGGCGCCGGCACGCTTGAGCGCGCGCTCGTCCAGCCAGGTGAGCTTCAGTGCATGCTGGCGCGCCAGGCGCGCGATGGCGTCGCGGTAGCCACGCGCGTCCAGCACGTTCGGCGGCAGCGCGGTGAGCCAGCGGGTGAGGTTGGTGCCACGGGCCACCGCGGCCGCACGCCGCGTGTCGAGTGAGTGCCTGCCCAGCACCACCAGTTTCTGCAGCCGGCGCTCGGCGCGCGCAGGTGCGGGCGCGCGCATGCTCGGCAGCTCGAACGCGTGCGCGAGGCTTGCGGCGATGAGCGCTTCGAGGTCGGCATTGGCGCCCACCCCATCGCCAGTGGTGCACAGCCCGATTGCCTGCGGCTGGCGCGCGGCGGCCTCCTTGAGCATGCGCCCGGCAAGGGTCAACCGCTCGAAGGCGCTCGCCCCGCTCTTGAGGTACCCCAGCACGATGAGCGTGTCCTGCGCATTGCCGAGTGAGCCTGTGCGCACCGCGCCGGCGCGCGCGGGCGTGCGCTCATGCAGCCCCTGCCAGCGTGTGCTGTGCGGTAGGCGTGCGAGGGCCCCGCTGGCCAGCGGCAAGCTGATGATGGCCAGCAGCGCGTCGAGCTTGTCCGCGCTCTGCGCGGTGCCGCTGGAGATGGTGGGAGCATTCGCCGGCGGCAGTGCCAGGCGGCGCGCTTCGGAGGGACTGGGACTCACTTGCTTTACCTGCCGCTGCTCGCCATCATTGCTCATTCTAACGCGACCCGGCAGGTGTGCGCGCGAGCACGCCTCGCACAGGCGCGCGATGTATCCTTGAGGTCGCACGGATCGCGTCCACACAGGGCCTATGACCGAACCGCCAAAGATGGAAGACCTGGATCCCGTAGAGACGCGGGAGTGGCTCGAATCGATCGATTCGGTCCTCAAGGCGCACGGCCCGGAGCGCGCGCATTACCTGCTCGAGCGGCTGATCGAGTACACGCGGCGCAGCGGCACTTACCTGCCGTTCAAGCCCAACACGGCCTACCTCAACAGCATCCCCACCGGGCGTGAGCCGGAGTATCCGGGCAACCGCGCGCTCGAGCGGCGCATCGAGGCGTACATCCGCTGGAATGCGCTCGCCATGGTGCTCGCGGCCAACAAGGCCAGTTCCGAGTACGGCGGGCACCTGGCAAGCTTTGCCTCCTCGGCGACGCTCTACGAGGTGGGCTTCAACCACGTGTGGCGCGCGCCCTCCGCGGCGCACCCTGGTGACATGGTGTTCATGCAGGGGCATTCCTCGCCGGGCATCTACGCGCGCGCCTACCTCGAGGGGCGCCTCTCCGAGCAGCAGCTGCAGATGTTTCGCCAGGAGGCCGCCGCCCCGGGGGTGGGCTTGTCCTCCTACCCGCATCCCTGGCTGATGCCCGACTTCTGGCAGTTCCCGACCGTCTCCATGGGTCTGGGTCCGATGATGGCGATCTTCCAGGCGCGCTTCACGCGTTACCTGGAGCACCGCGGACTGATCAAGCCCTCCGACCAGAAGGTGTGGGCGTTCCTCGGCGACGGGGAGATGGACGAGCCGGAGTCGATGGGCGCGCTCACCATGCCGGTGCGCGAGGGCCTGGACAATCTGATCTTCGTCATCAACTGCAACCTGCAGCGCCTGGACGGCCCGGTGCGCGGCAACGGCAAGATCATCCAGGAGCTGGAGTCCGCCTTCCTCGGGGCCGGCTGGAACGTCATCAAGGTGCTGTGGGGCTCGCGCTGGGATCCGCTGCTGGCGCGCGACAACCAGGGGCTGCTGCGCCGCGTGATGGAGGAATCCGTCGACGGCGAGTACCAGAACTTCAAGGCCAAGGGCGGCGCGTATACGCGCGAGCACTTCTTCGGCAAGTACCCCGAGCTCAAGGCCATGGTCGCCAACATGTCCGACGAGGAGATCTGGCGCCTGAACCGCGGCGGCCACGACCCGCGCAAGGTCTACGCCGCCTACGCCGCCGCCATGGCGCACAAGGGACAACCGACCGTGATCCTCGCCAAGACCGTCAAGGGCTTCGGCCTTGGCAAGGGCGGCGAGGGGCAGATGATCGCCCACCAGCAGAAGAAGCTCTCGCAGGAGGACCTCAAGGTGTTCCGCGACCGCTTCCACATCCCGGTGGCGGACGAGGACCTAGGCGGGCTGCCGTTCCGCCGGCCCGATGAGACGACCGAGGAGACGCGCTATCTGCAAGGAGAAGCGCGCAGCCCTGGGCGGCTACCTGCCCAGCCGGCGCCGCACGGCCACCGCTCTTGAGATACCGCCGCTGGAGGCGTTCGCCTCGGTGCTCGAGGGCACCGGTGAGCGCGAGATCTCCACGACGATGGCCTTCGTGCGCCTGCTCACGGTACTGCTGAAGGACAAGAACATCGGCAAGAACATCGTGCCGATCGTGCCGGATGAGGCGCGCACCTTCGGCATGGAGGGCCTGTTCCGCCAGATCGGCATCTACTCATCCGTGGGGCAGCTGTACACGCCGCAGGATGCGGAGACCCTCATGTCCTACCGCGAGGACAAGAAGGGCCAGATGCTCGAGGAGGGCATCAACGAGGCGGGCGCCCTGTGCTCGTGGATCGCCGCGGGCACCGCGTACAGCAACCATGGCATCAACATGGTGCCGTTCTACATCTTCTACTCAATGTTCGGCTTCCAGCGCGTCGGTGACTTCATCTGGGCCGCCGGGGACATACAGGCGCGCGGCTTCCTGCTGGGCGCCACGGCCGGGCGCACCACCCTTGCAGGCGAGGGGCTGCAGCACCAGGACGGCCACAGCCAGCTGGTGGCGAGCACCGTGCCCAACTGCGTCGCCTACGACCCGGCCTACGCGTATGAGCTTGCGGTGATCATCCACGATGGCATGCGCCGCATGTTCGCCGAGCAGGAAAGCATCTTCTATTACATCACCGTGATGAACGAGAACTATGCGCAGCCGGCGCTGCCGCCGGGCAGCGAGGCGGGCATCCTGCGCGGCGGCTACCTGCTGCAGAAGGGCGGCCGCGGCAAGGTGCGTGCGACGCTGCTGGGCTCGGGCACGATCCTGCGCGAGGCGCTCGCCGCGGCGAAGATCCTCGAGAGCGACTACAAGATCCCCGCGGACGTGGTGTCGATCACCAGCTTCAGCGAGCTGCGCCGCGAGGCCATGGAGTGCGAGCGCTGGAACGGGCTGCACCCCGGCGAGGCGCCGCGCGTGCCCTACGTGCAGGGGCTGCTCAAGGAGCGCGAGGGGCCGATGATCGCCGCGACCGACTACATGCGCGCCGTGCCGGACCAGATCCGCCAGTGGGTGGGCTCGCGCTACGTGTGCCTGGGCACGGACGGCTTCGGCCGCTCGGACTCGCGTGCGGCACTGCGCCGGCACTTCGAGGTCGACCGCAACTACATCGTGGTCGCAGCGCTCAAGGCACTCGCCGACGACGGCCGCGTCGACCAGGCCACCGTCGGCCAGGCCATCAAGGCCCTGGGCGTCGACCCTGAGAAGCCGGTCCCCTGGAAAGTCTGAACCTCGCGGGGGCATGAAGGTGGCAGTCACGGAAGTGCGCGTGCCGGATCTTGGCGGCTTCAAGGACGTCGCGGTGATCGAGGTGCTGGTGAAGCCCGGCGAGACCATCGCCGTGGAGACACCGCTCGTCACGCTCGAGTCTGACAAGGCGGCGATGGATGTCCCCTCGACCGTGGCCGGCGTGGTCGCCAAGGTTCATATCGAGAAGGGCGGCAAGGTCAACGTCGGTGACCTCGTCGCGACGGTGACCACGGCGGCCGCTGCGACGGCCCCGCCTGCGGCTGATGCACCGACGCCCAAGAGCGCCCCGGCAGCCGCGCCGGCAGTTCCCAAGCCCGTGCCCGCAGCGGCGCCTGCACCTGCCGCGGCCGTACCGGCGCTAGTTACACCTGCACCTGCACCTGCACCTGCAGCGGTACCGGGCGCGCGCACGGACCTTGCCCCGATCGACGAGCCGGGCTTTTCGCGCGCGCACGCGGGCCCGTCAGTGCGGCGTTTCGCGCGCGAACTGGGCGTGGACCTGGCACGCGTGGCCGGCCACGGCTTCAAGGGCCGCATCACGCACGATGACATCAAGGCTTTCGTGAAGGGCGCGCTGGCCGCGGGCCCCGCAGCGGCGGCGCAGGCTGCCGCGGCGCTGCCGGCCATCCCGGCGATCGATGTCGCGCAGTTCGGCCCGGTGGAATCGCAGCCGCTGTCGCGCATCCAGCGCATCTCCGGCCCGCGCCTGCATGCCAGCTGGGTGAACATCCCGCACGTCACGCAGTTCGACGAGGCGGACATCACCGAGCTTGAGCAGCTGCGCACGAGCCTGAAGGACAAGGCGCAGGCCGCCGGGGTCAAGCTCACCCCGCTCGCCTTCGTGATGCGCGCCTGCGTGCGCGCCCTGCAGGAGTTCCCGCGTTTCAACTGCCTCCTCGATCCGGCCGGTGCGAACCTCATCGTGCGCAAGTACGTGAACATCGGCTTCGCGGCCGACACCCCGCAGGGGCTGATCGTGCCGGTGGTGAAGAATGCGGACCGCTGCGACGTCTACGAGCTTGCCCGCCAGCTGGGCGTGCTGTCGGAGAAGGCACGCGCCGGCAAGCTGCCGGGAACCGACATGCAGGGCGCCGGATTCACCATCTCGAGCCTGGGTGGCATCGGCGGCACCGCCTTCACCCCGATCATCAATGCGCCGGAGGTGGCGATCCTCGGGGTCTCGCGCTCGGCGATGCGCGCGGTGTACCACGAGGGCGGCTTCGTGCCACGCCTGATGCTGCCGCTGTCGCTGTCCTACGATCACCGGGTGATCGATGGTGCGATGGCCGCGCGCTTCACCAGCTTCCTCGGCCAGACCCTCGCCGCGCCGCGCGCGCTCCTCGAGGCGGTGCCGTGAGCGTCGACCTGCTGGTGCCAGATCTTGGTAACTTCAGCAACGTCGAGGTGGTGGACGTCCTGGTGAAAGTCGGCGACGTGGTCGAGCTTGACACGCCGCTGGTGACGCTGGAGACCGACAAGGCCTCGCTGGACGTGCCCGCCGTGGGCCCCGGCAAGATCACTGAAGTGCTGCTCAAGCGCGGCGACAAGGTGTCCAGGGGTTCGCTGATTGCGCGCATGGAAGCAGGCGCGGCGGCGCCCGCGGCACCTGCAGCGGCGGCGGTGGCCGCGCCGGTGCAGGCCGCGACCGCACCACCGCCGGCAGCCCCGGCACCCCCTGCTGCAGCACCCGCGGCGCGCGCACAGCCATCGGGCGCGGGGGACACGGTGCGCATGCCCGCGGCCGCGGTGCGCGAGGCCATCGCGAATGAGGGGGTCAGCCGCAGTACGCAGCTACTGGTACTCGGCTCAGGTCCGGGCGGCTATACGGCCGCCTTCAGGGCTGCGGACCTGGGCCTCAAGGTCGTGCTCGTCGAGCGCGACGAATCGCTGGGCGGGGTTTGCCTGAACGTGGGCTGCATCCCGTCCAAGGCTTTGCTGCACGCGGCCAAGGTGATCGAGGATGCGCAGGAGATGGCCGAGCGCGGCATCTCCTTCGGCGTGCCTAAGATCGAGCTGGCGAAGCTGCGGGCCTGGAAGTGCGCGGTGGTTGCCAAGCTTACCGGCGGACTGAAGGTGCTGGCGCGCCAGCGCAAGGTTGAGATCGTGCGCGGCACCGGGCGCTTCGTCGGGCCGAACCTCATGGAGGTGACCGGTGCCACAGGCGCCGAGCGCATCCGCTTCGAGCAGTGCATCATCGCCGCAGGCTCCGAGGCGGTGCGCCTGCCCGGGATGCCGGATGACCCGCGCATCATCGACTCGACCGGCGCGCTGGAGCTGCCGCAGATCAAGGGCGGCCTTTTGGTGATCGGCGGCGGCATCATCGGCCTTGAGATGGCCTGCGTGTTCGATGGGCTCGGTACGCGCGTGAGCGTGGTCGAGCTGACCGCCGGACTCATGCCCGGCTGCGATCCTGACCTGGTGCGCCCACTGGAGAAGCGCATCCGCGCGCGCTATGAACAGATCCTGACCGGGACCCGGGTCACCGGCATCGAGGCGCAGCCCGGGGGTCTCAAGGTGAGCTTCGACGGCGAGAAGGCCCCGGCGGCGCAGTCCTTCGACCACGTGCTGGTGGCGGTGGGGCGCGTGCCCAACGGCCGCTCGATCGGTGCTGAACGCGCGGGCGTGACGGTCTGCGAGCGCGGCTTCATTACCGTCGACAAGCAGATGCGCACCAACGTGCCGCACATCTTCGCGATCGGCGACATCGCCGGCGCGCCGCTGCTGGCGCACAAGGCGATGCACGAGGGCAAGGTGGCCGCCCAGGTCGCCGCCGGCCACAAGAGCGCGTTCGATGCGCGCGTCATCCCCTCGGTCGCCTACACCGATCCTGAGATCGCCTGGGTCGGGCTCACCGAGACCGAGGCACGCGCGAAGAACATCCCCTTCAAGAAGGGCGCATTCCCCTGGGTCGCCAGCGGCCGCGCGCTTGCCCTCGGGCGCGAAGACGGCTTCACCAAGCTGTTGTTCGACCCGCAGACCCATCGCGTGCTCGGCGGCGGCATCGTCGGCACCAATGCCGGGGAACTGATCAGCGAGGTGGCGCTGGCCATCGAGACCGGCTGCGACGCGAGTGACATCGGGCTCACCATCCACCCGCACCCGACATTGAGCGAGACGGTGGCCAACGCCGCCGACGCCTTCGAAGGCACGCTCACGGATCTGTATATCCCGAAGAAGTAGGGCGGGCGGGGCACATACAAGGGGATGCACGTGCCAGGTGTCTCAATCGCAGGGCAACGCGCGCGCAGCTACTGGTGGCTGGCAGGCGTGGCGCTCCTGGGCCTGGGGGCCTGGCGGATCCAGGCGGCCACCCAGGATACCGCCGGGTTCCCTGATGGCTTCGATGCGGTGCAGGTCGCCCCGCAAAGTCACAAGGTGATCTTCGAGAACGCGCTGGTGCGCGTGCTGGAGGTGACGATCCCGCCCACCGGCACCACCGAGCCGATGCACCACCACCGCTGGCCGAGCTTCTTCCTCGGCTGGGACACCGGCGGCAAGACCCCGCATATCCGCTACCACCGCCCGGACGGCAGCGTGCGCGACTCACCGAGCGTCGATGACCCGGTGGTGCCTGGCCACTGGACCGTGCAGTGGATGAAGCCCGAGCCGATGCATGCCATCGAGGCGGTGGACAACACGACCGCGCCCGGCGAGCCACCCCTGATCAGGGTGGAGATCAAGGTGCCGCGCTAGACCGGTGGTCTGCAATTCGCGTACGAGGTTAGACCGGCACGATCTTGAGTGTCGCGATACCTCCCGTATCGGGCAGATAGTCCACCGAGTACGTCTGTGTACGCGGCGCGTCGCTGCGCGTGCCGGAGAGGGTGAAGGAGATGATCTGCGCGACGGAGATGCTACCGCTCGCGCTGATGGCCGTCACCGTGTCCACCGGTGCGCCGTCCGCATCAACGGGGATCGTGATCGATTTGTTGAGCTTCACGACGCTCACGTCAAAGACCCAGTTCCCGTTGCTGGGACGCGGGAAGCTCTGGGACTGGCTTACCGAAAAGATACCCGACATGTTCTCCGTGAATGCAGAGCCAGTGATCTGCAGGAAGAGTTGCGTAAAGCTGTTACCCGTCGGCAACGTCGCCGGGAAGGTCCTCGGTCCCTGGAACATCCCGGCTTTTAGAATGGCCACGCCGAGGGTCGCCGGCTCGGCGGTAATGGTGGGGTCCGCAGAGGCGGCCACGGGCGGGAGCCCTTCCTCGGTGCCCCATATCGTGATGTTGTTGTAGGCCACTGAGTCCGTGAAATTGAAGTAGATCTGCGCCGTCTGCGTGCCGACCGCCTTGGCCGGTGTCGCCGGAGCGGGGATCGCCGGTGCCGGCGTCGGAGTCGGCGCGGGGCTCGGGGTTGCCGCAGGCTGCGGTGTCACCGTGGCCGGAATCTCCGCGCCGCCGGTGTCCGTGGTCGGCGAGGTGGACGCCGCGGTACCGGATGCGGTCCCGCCGGTTCCTGTTCCACTTGAAGCCGTCGGGGCACTCGTGGGGGGAACAGCAGGGGTGGTCGTTGCGGAGGCGCCCTGACCCCCCGCTGGCGCGGCGGTTTGCTTGCTGAGGCCCTGCGCCTGCACCGCGGCATTGGTCAGAGTGGTGAGCAATCCCTGCAGTTGCTGGATGCCGGACATGTTGTTGAAGATCCCCGGGGTCTTCAGTACGTCGAGCGCTGCGCGCAGGCCGATGGGGTCTGGCGCAGGCGCAGGCTGCTGGATACTCAGCACGGAGGCCGGCAAAGTCGTCGGCGTGAGATTGGGCGCGGCCTGGGGCGTCACAGGCGCGATGCCGGTGATCTGCGGCGCCGAGTCGGGGATGGGCGAGGTCTGCCAGTCCCAGAAGCGGGTGTTGTCGATGACCTCCGAGGCGTTGCAGTGACCGAGCTTCGCCTCCGCAAACACCCCGCGCGTTGGCAGGCTGATGAGCTGCTCGGTGCGCGCGTGTGACACCACCGGCAGCGACAGCAGCTGGCGATCACCGTCGGACACCGCGCTGGAGGCAAAGTATGAGGGGTCCATCGGCATGACCAGCTGTGCGCCGAGCACGTCCACAACGCGGTTCTCCACCACCGAAAGCAGTGGCATCGTCACCGCGCCGATGGTGACAGTGAGGTCCTGGAATCTTGCGGCCCGGGTGTTGGGTTCCTCTGCCATCCAGATCTGCTTGTAGTAGTAGCTCTTGTTGGAGTTCAGGTGCACCAGTAGCCTTACGTACAGGTGGCGTTGGTCGATGGGCAGCTGCTGCAGCGGTGACAATGGTGCGGGCGGGGGCGGCGGCCGCGTCGCCGGGACCACCGGGAAAATCTCGACACCGGTCCCCGCGTAGCCCTGGTTGCCGCTCCAGCTGCCCAGCGGGTGCTCGCTGCCGTAGATGTCGACGCCCTTGACCTCGACCAGGTTCACA
The DNA here is from genome assembly GCA_963703025.1 of uncultured Pseudomonadota bacterium. Taxonomy (GTDB): domain Bacteria; phylum Pseudomonadota; class Gammaproteobacteria; order Steroidobacterales; family Steroidobacteraceae; genus 13-2-20CM-66-19. The sequence goes on from OY969778.1 coordinate 2,594,194, forward strand.
TCGAGCCGCAGGGTCTCGTTGTCGTGCGTCGAGTCCGCGATCAGGTTGACGCTGATGGCGAAAAACCCGATGTTGCTCCAGGTGACCGTGCCGCCCTGTGGCACCGCCTGTATCTCCACTGAGTTGTTTGCCGCGTCGACGAAGCGCAGGTTTTCGCCCAGATCCGCCGAGCTGCCGTCGGTGCCCACCAGCACGGTCGTCGGTGAATCGTCGTAGTTGCTCGGCTTGATCTGCACGGACACATTGGCCTGGGATGTGCGCGTGCCGCAGTGGAAGATGATGCGAAAGAAGTTGAACGCGAGCGTTGACTGGTCCGCGGTCGCCACCGGCGGCGGGTCCTGTTCCAGCGCGTACAGGGTTTCCCCGGCGTCGAAGCCGCCGGCGAGCTCGGGCATCAGCAGCGCCGGCTGCAGGAACCGACGGTAGTTGAATACCGCCATGGCGTCAAAGTCCGGCATGGATTGCGGGATCAGCAGCGCCGGGCCGACGTCGCCGCGCTCGACGACCGTGCGGTAGTGACGCAGCACCTCGTAGTACAGCACCGTCATCGCGTGCGAGTGGTTGTAGTTGCGCACCGTGCGCGTCTGCAGGTTCTGGGTCTCCTGCTGGGACGACTGGACGACAACGGTGCTGCGCAGGTCGCGGATGGAAGTGCTGGTCTGCGCGAACTTGTCGGACAGGTTCTGCACGGTGTTTGCGCTCACGCTGCGGTCGCCGCTGCTGGTCTGGTAGGCCCCGCCCAGGGAGGCCGCCGCGCCGATCATGCCTCCGTAGCCGCCGGTCACCGAGGCGCCGCCCATGATGCTGCCGCCGCGTTGCCACTCCTTTACCGTGGAATCCACGACCTCACCGACCGTGCGGTCGCGATTGGTGTCGTGCTGCAGGGTGTCGGTGAGCCCGGTGTTCTCGACACGGCTGTCGGTGCTGGTTCGCGACCAGTCGATGATCGCAATGTCCACCTGCTCGGCAGGGGCCAGCGGCATGCTGTAGACGATCTGGCCCAGCCCATGTCCGACAGGCAGCCAGGAAGCGTCGTACATCACATACATGCCAAGTCCGACGCTCGCGGTGCCGGCCGGGATCCCGGCCTGCAGCTCCAGGGACGCCGCGGACACCGCGCCTGATACCTGCACTGCCAGGCTGCTAGGAACCTTCAGCTGGCCGAGAATGGCATTGTGATTATTGGGCACATAGGCATTCCTGGCAGCGGCTGCCTCCAGCGCGAAGGTCTGGGTCAGCGGCAGGATCTGGATGAACTGGAAGGACTGGACGGCAATGTTCGAAGGCAGCAGCGTTTCGCAGCCATCCTGGCCGACGATCTCCGCCGAGAGATGCGCAAAGGAACCCGGGGACAGGAACCAGTCGGTCAGGCCTGGGGCCTGCATAGACGCAAAGCCCTTCCCGTCGCTGGCGTAGACGCTCCCGGAGTCCACCATCAGGCGCACGACGATGGCGTCGTCGACGACGTTCTCGACTGCCAGGGCGTCGATCGTCTGGGCTATCGGCGAGTAAGGGTGAAGCCACAGGTGGCTGAGCGTGATGGCAGCGGCGGAGTTTGCCGCGACTGTCTGCTGCTGCTGCAGGTCGTCGAGCCGGCGCTCGAGGTTCGACAGGTCGAATGAGAGATATCCGGACTGGTCAGAGGCCAGGGTACCAAGTGGTACATCCAGTGCCATGGTGGCCAGTGACTGCCCGCCGGGTGCGGCGGTAGCGCCTACCGCGACGGCGGCGTGGCAGAAGAACGGCACGCCGCTGATCGGTCCCCCGGTGGCCGTATCAGTCAGGATCACGCACAGGCGCGTGGGAAACGTGGCTGTTCCATATGCGATCGACGCCATATTGACCCCTCCGGGAAAGCGCGCCGCTTCCGGCCGCGGCGCCCAACATAGTTCCTGAGAATCGTAGAACTTCGCAGTGCCCCCGGGCGCTGTGGCGCGGGCTTGGCAAGGAGGCTTTTTCTTGTGACGTCTGCGCTCAAGTCAGTCTCGCGCAGACCTGCGGGGGGCGGGCGCCGGCTAGAGGTGGCGCAACCTCTCCAGATACGCGCGCTCGTCTGGCGCACGCGCGTTGCGTTGCGCCTCCCACAGCGATTCCGCGAGCGCGTCGATCATGCGGTGCTCCGCCTCATGCGCGCTGCCGGCCCGCGTGGCCAGGTCACTGTGGATCGCGGCTATGCCGGCCGGGCGGTCGGTGCCGACCTGCTCGCGCACGGCCAGGTGCAATCCCATGTGCAGGAAGGGGTTCTCGCGACCGCCCTCGGGGGTGAACTCCGCGGCCAGCGCCGCCTCGCCTGACTCAAGCCAGCCGACGTATTCGGGGTGCTCGGCGATCACCGCGGCGAGCTGGCCTTCCAGCGGCTCGAGCGGCTCGCGCGCGCTGAACTTGCGCCAGGCAATCAGGTAGCGGCGGCGCATCTGCTCGCGCCCCTCGCCGGCAAAGATGCTCATCCAGCACTCATCCCGCGCGCCGGGCTGCCTTGCGCACCAGTGCGCCGACGCCGCGTTTCTTTTCGACCGGCTTTGCCTTGGTCTTGTGCTTGTACTCGCACAGGTCGCGGATCAGGCATGTCGGGCACTTCGGCAGACGCGCCGTGCACACGTAGCGGCCATGCAGCAGCAGCCAGTGATGGGCATCCTTGGCGTACTCGGCCGGGGTGTTGCGCACCAGCGCGTCCTCGACCGCGCGCGGGTTCTTGCCCGGCGCCAGACCGGTGCGGTTGGCGACGCGGAAGATGTGCGTGTCGACCGCGATCTCGGACTTGCCGAACACCATGTTGAGGATGATGCTCGCGGTCTTGCGGCCGACTCCCGGCAATGCCTCAAGTGCATCGCGGTCGCCGGGGACCTTGCCGCCGTGCAGCGCGATCAGCTGCTGGCACAGTGCGATGAGGTTCTTGGCCTTGGTGTTGTACAGGCCCACGGTGCGGATATAGGCCTTTACGCCCTCGACGCCGAGCGCGGCGATCGCCTGCGCGGTGTTGGCGACCGGGAACAGCACGCGCGTCGCGGCATTGACGCTCTTGTCGGTGGTGTGAGCCGAGAGCATGACCGCCACCAGCAGTTCGAATGGCGATTCGTGCAGCAACTCGGTCGTGGGGCTGGGGTTTGCAGCCTTCAGCCGGCGGTAGATCGCGGTGCGCGTCGCAGGATGCATGGGCGGGAACTGCCTGAAGGATCTGGGGAGCGGAACACCAAGGATGCGCGGGGCGCTCGGCGCTGTCGAGCAGCGCCGCCGCTGCCCCCGGGGCGGGTCAGTGGATGTTCAGCACGATCTTGCCCTGCACGTGGCCGGCCTCCAGGCGTTGCTGTGCCTTGGCGGCATCGGCCAGTGGGAATTGCGCTGCGATCGGCACCTGGAGGTGGGACGCGGCAATGGCCTCATTGAGGCGGGCGAACTCCTTGGGTCCGGCGACGGCGTCATAGGCGATGAGGGTCACGCCTTCGCGCGGCTTGGGATCAGGGTGTACGCCGTGCGGATAGGCCGCGCTGCCGCCGCTGCGCACGGCCGCCTGCAGCTGACTGAGCACCGCCTCACCGGGGGCGAGTATCAGCAGGGCGTCTGCCCCGGCCGGGGCGAACTCGTGCGTGGCTGCGGCAATGTCGCCGTGGCGCCCGTCCACCACCGCATCCGCCCCCAGTGACTTCACGAACGCGACCTCATCCTCCCCGGAGACTGTGGCCAGCACCCGCGCGCCACGCAGCTTCGCGAACTGCAACGCGAGGGTACCGACACCCCCGGCGGCCCCGTGGATGATGAGCGTCTGGCCCTTCTTCACGTGCAGGGCATCATCGACTCCCTGGATCGCGGTCAGCGCGGTGGTGGCGATGGCGCCGGCCTGCTGGAGCGTCAGGCCGGGAGGGGCCGGCCCCACGAACGCAGCCGGTACCGCCACGTACTGGGCGTAGAAGCCGCCCTGCGGATTGTCCCAGCTGTAGGCATACACCTTGTCGCCCACCTTGAAGCCGCGCACGTCGCGGCCGACCGCGGCGATCACGCCGGCGCCATCGGTGCCCAACACCAGCGGGAAGGCGTTGTGCTTGATCATGCCCGGGCGCTCGCGCAGGGCCACGTCCCAGCTGGCCACTCCTGCTGCCTGCAGGCCGATCAGCACTTCATCGGCAGCAGGTGCCGGCACCGGCAGCGTGTGCATTGTCAGGACCTGCGCGCCGCCGGGCTGATCGATGGCCATCGCCTGCATCGTCCGCGGTACTGGGGCTGCCATGGCCAGTATGGGCAGCAGGCAGGCGGCGAAGACTGGTGCGCAGCGCGGGGTCGACATCTGGAGGATCCTTCTGGGGAGCTGCCTTGCGATGGCGGCATTTTGCCCGATGGTGAGCCCCAGCGCTCCCCGCGCGGCACTGATTCTGACGCAGCCGCCGCACCACTGGCCGCGCGCGCGTTCCTGGAAGAGTTAGGCCTGCGGGGCGACGCCGGCCTTGCGCGCCTGCAGCAGCAAGGCGCGCCGCTCGGCGCGCGCGGCCGCGCGATGGTTGTGCACGTCGAAGCGCGCGCGGTTGTCCTGGGCCGATGGCGCTGGCGGGGAATCGGCCAGCTGCGCGCGCGGCACCATGCGGATGCAGTCGACCGGGCACGGTGCGATGCACAGCTCGCACCCGGTGCACAGCCCCAGCAGCACGGTGTGCATGTGCTTCTGCGCGCCGAGGATGGCATCCACCGGGCACGGTGGCAGGCACTTCGCGCAGCCGATGCACACCTGTTCATCGATCACGGCCACCAGTTGTGGGCCCTCGGCGCCGTTGTCCGGGTTCAGCGGCAGGAGCGGCCGGCCGGTCAGCCGCGCCAGGGCTGCGATGGTGGCGGCCCCACCGGGTGGGCACTGGTTGATCGCAGCCGCGCCGTCGGCGATGGCCTGTGCATACGGTCGGCAGCCGTCGTAGCCACAGCGCGTGCACTGGGTCTGGGGCAGGAGTCCGTCGATCTTATCGGCGCTGACCATGGACGGCGCGTGCTAGCTGATGCGCATCCCCGGCGCGGCGCCGGAGTCCGGCGCGAGCAGGTACAGGCCCGGCGCCTCGTTGCTTGCCGCCAGCACCATCCCTTGCGAAACCCCGAACTTCATCTTGCGCGGCGCGAGGTTGGCGACCATGACGGTCAGGCGGCCCGTCAGCTGCGCGGGGTCGTAGGCGGCCTTGATGCCCGCGAACACGGTGCGCTGCTCGGTGCCTAAGTCCAGGGTGAGCCGCAGCAGCTTGTCGGAGCCTTCGACCGCTGCGGCCTCAACGATGCGCGCCACGCGCAGGTCGACGCGCTTGAACTCGTCGATCGACAGGGCCGTGGGCGCCGCCGCCGCAGCGGGCGCCGGTGGCTTGCCCGCAGTGCCCTTCGGGGCCGCCACCTTGGGCGGCGTGCCCTCGGCTGTGTCGGCCTCGAACAGGGCATCCAGCTGCTTTAAGTCCACGCGCTGCATCAGGTGCTGGTAGGGGCCCACTTGCTGCGGCAATACCGCGGCATCGGCCCAGGTGAACGGCCCGTCGAGACCGAACAGCTCCCGGGCGGCGCGCCTGCTGAGCTCCGGCAGCACCGGGGCGAGCAGCACCGAGAGCACCTTGAAGCCAAACAGCGCGCGCGAGCACACGTCCTGCAATTGCGCGGCCTTGGACGGGTCCTTGGCAAGTACCCACGGCTGGTTGGCGTCAAAGTAGTGATTGATCCAGTCGGCAAAGGCCATGCACTCGCGAAGCGCACGACCGTACTCGCGCGACTCGTACGCACCGTGCACCGAGACCACCAGGTCGGCCGCGGTTTTCTCAAGCACGGCCGTGTCGGCTGAGTACTGGAGCCTGCCCGCGAAGCTCCTGGTGATGAAGTTCGCAGCGCGGCTGGCGATGTTCACGTACTTGCCGATCAGGTCCGCGTTCACGCGCGCGATGAAGTCCTGCCGGGTTGAAGTCGAGGTCCTCGACGCTGCCGTTCAGCTTGGCGGCGATGTAGTAGCGCAGCCACTCCGGGTTCATGCCGACTGCCAGGTAGCGCAGCGGGCTTAAGCCCGTGCCGCGCGACTTGGACATCTTCTCCCCGGAGAGGTTGATGAAGCCATGCACGTAGACGTGGTCGGGCACCTTGAACGGCGCACCGGCGAACTTGAGCATCGCCGGCCAGAACAGGGTGTGGAAGTAGATGATGTCCTTGCCGATGAAGTGGATCTGCTCGGTGTCCGGGGCCCCCAGGAACTCCTCGAAGCTGCGCCGCTCGCCCTTCGCGCGTGCCTTGCCACTGTCGAAGTAGCTCTTCAGCGAGGCCAGGTAGCCGATCGGGGCGTCCAGCCACACGTAGAAGTACTTGCCCGGGCGCATCCGGGATCGGGATGCCGAAGTAGGGCGCATCGCGCGAGATGTCCCAGTCGGCCAGCGCGTGCTCGCCGGTGCCGGCGAGCCACTCGCGCGCCTTGTTGGCGACCTGGGGCTGCAGGCGACCCGGGGCATCGAGCCACTGCTTCAGGAACGCGATGCACCGGGGGTCCGAGAGGCGGAAGAAGTAGTGCTCGGAGGAGCGCAGCTCCGGCTTCGCGCCCGAGAGCGTCGAGTAGGGGTTGATGAGGTCGGTGGGCGCATAGACGCTGCCGCACACCTCGCACGCGTCGCCGTACTGGTCCTTGGCGTGGCAGTTCGGGCACTCGCCCTTGATGTAGCGGTCGGCGCAGGAACATGCCCTTGACCGGGTCGTAGAACTGCTCGACCGACTTGCGTGTAGATCAGGCCCGCGGCCTTGAGGCGCTGGTAGATGTCCTGCGACAGCTGCGGTGTTCTCCGGGGAGTCGGTGGAGTGCCAGTGGTCGAAGCTGATGTGGAAGCCCTCGAGGTATTGCGCGCCGACCGGCCGCGATCTGCGCCACCAGCTGCTGCGGGGTGACGCCCTTCGGCCTCGGCCTTGAGCATGATCGGCGCGCCATGCGCATCGTCTGCGCCCACGAAGTGCACCTCGTGCCCCTGCATGCGCTGGAAGCGCACCCAGATGTCGGCCTGGATGTACTCCATGATGTGGCCGATGTGGAACGGGCCGTTGGCGTACGGCAGCGCGGTGGTGACGAAGATCTTGCGGGTCATCCGCCCTAGTTTACACGGCACCGGGCGGGACGGCTTCCGGCGGTGCGCGCCGGGGCTCAGCCGGCGTCCTTGAACGTCCTCGAACTTCGCCTTGTTGATGGCCTTCTTGTAGGCCTCCTTGCCGGTGATCTGGCCGCGAGTCCAGCAGCTGCTGGATGGCGGTGTCCATGGTGCGCATGCCGAAGGCGCCGCCCGCCTGCATGGTGTTCTCGAGCTGGTCGAGCTTGCCCTGGCGGATGAGGTTGGAGGCCGCCGGGCGTGTTGACCAGGATCTCAAGGGCAGCGACGCGGCCGCTGCTTGTCGGCACGCTGCAGCAGCTGCTGCGAGACCACGCCGCGCAGCGAGGTGGAGAGCATGGTGCGCACGTGCGACTGCTTGTCCGAAGGGAAGACGTTCACCATGCGGTCGACCGTCGGGGCGGCGCCGTTGGTGTGCAGCGTGCCCATGACCAGGATGCCCATCTCCGCGGCGGTGACCGCGATGCTCATGGTCTCAAGGTCGCGCAACTCGCCCACCAGGATCACGTCCGGATCCTCGCGCAGGGCCGAGTGCAGCGCGGCGGCGAAACTCGGGCGCGTGCACGCCGATCTCGCGCTGGCTGATGAGGCAGCTCTTGCGCTCGTGCACGAACTCGATCGGGTCCTCGATGGTGAGGATGTGGCCCTTCACGCGGCGGTTGATGTCATCGATCATCGCCGCGAGCGTGGTGGACTTGCCCGAGCCGGTCTTGCCGGTCACCAGGATCAGCCCGTTGTTGGCGCGCGACATCTGGCGCACCGACTCGGGCAGCTTCAGCTCGTCCATGGTGAGCGCCTTGGACGGGATGGCGCGGAACACCGCGCCCATGCCGTTCACCTGGCGCATGACGTTGACGCGGAAGCGGCCGCGCTCGGGCAGCGTGTAGGCGAAGTCCGCACCGTCCTTGGCCTCGAAGCGGTCCAGCGCCGGCTTGGGCATGATCTCGTACAGGGCCTGCTTGACCAGCTCCGGCGGCCAGGCGCTCCTGGCGCAGCGCGGAGATGTCGCCATACAGGCGGATGCGCGGCGGGTCGCCGGCGATGAAGTGCAGGTCCGAGCCGCGCTTCTCCATCACCTCGTTCAGGTAGGCGTCGATCTGTGCCATGGGTTCAGCCCGAGACCGCCTTGTTGGCAGCGGTGGTCATGGCGGGGGAGGTGGTGGTGCCGGTGATGTCGAGCTTCGGCAGCATGCTGGTGTCGGTCACGAACTGCTGGAACGGCGCGCTTCTCGGTGGCGTAGGCGTAGGCATCGTCAGGGTCGATCTCGCGCGCCGTGATGGCCGCCAGCAGCGCCTGGTCGAGCAGCTGCATGCCCAGGTCCCGCCCCATCTGCAGCTGGGTCGGGATCTGGTGCGTCTGCTCGGTCTGGATGAGCTTGGCGATCGCCTTGGTCATCATCAGGACCTCGCAGATGGCCTTGCGGCCGTGGCCGTCGGCGGTCTTCACCAGCACCTGGGTGACCACCGCGAGCAGGCTCTGCGCCAGGAAGCTCTTGGTCTGCTCGCGCTCCTCCACCGGCAGGGCATCGATGATGCGGTCGATGGTCTTCACCGCACCGGTGGTGTGCAGGGTGCCGAGCACCAGGTGGCCGGTCTCGGCGGCGGTCATCGCCATGGAGATCGTCTCGGCATCGCGCAGCTCACCGACCAGGATCACGTCCGGGTCCTCGCGCATGGCCGCGCGCACCCCTTCGGCGAAGGAGGGGATGTGGGTGCCCAGCTCGCGCTGGATCACCTGGCTGTTCTTGCTCGGGTGCACGAACTCGATCGGGTCCTCGAGGCTGATGATGTTCAGGCGCCGGGTCTGGTTCAGGTGGTCGATCATGGCTGCGAGCGTGGTCGACTTGCCGGTGCCGGTCGAGCCGGTGACCAGCACCATGCCCTGGTGGAAGTCGCACAGCTTGGTCACGATCGGCGGCAGCGCCAGCTTCTCCAGCGTCGGCACCGCGGCCGGAATGGTCCGGAAGGTGGCGCCGATGCCCGGTCTCCTTGCGGTAGACGTTGACGCGGAAGCGCCCGCCCTCGGCGGAGACGTAGGAGAAGTCGAGGTCGTTGCCGCTGCGCGAAGTGCTCGCGCCTGCGAGCGCGTGAGGATCTCCGCGACGTAGCCCTCCAGCTCCGAGGCGCGCAGCTCGCGGAATTTGATCGGCAGCAGGTCGCCGTGCATGCGCAGCATGGGCGGTACGCCGACGGCCAGATGCACATCCGAGCAGCCCTGCTGGGTGCCAAGCTTCAAGAAGCGCGTCGATACGCGCCAAGTCACTGCCCCCTAAGGACTTTCTACCCGTCCGATGTTTAGCCCGTAAGGGGCTTTGCGATCAACAGCTTGTGCGCCGGAAATTTGACGTAACGCACGAACTTTCGCAATGGCTCGCGGGGGGTGGGGGGTGGGGGCGGCACCGCCGCGGCGCGCCTACTTCAGGTAGACGCGCAAGGGCGGCGGCCGAGCTCTTCCATGCTCTGGAAGCGCTTGGTCTTGTCCACCGCCATGGCGCGCATGACCAGGTCGGACAGGCCCGGCGGCAGGTTGGGGTTGACTTCCTGGGCGATGCGCGCCTTGCCCTGGACGTGCTGGTACATCACGGACATGTGGTCGCCGCGCGAGTAGGGCGGCACGCCGGTCACCATCTCGTAGAGCATGACGCCCAGGGCATAGATGTCAGCCCGCTCGTCGACCTTCTTGCCCAGGATCTGCTCGGGCGCCATGTACTTAGGCGAGCCGATGACGTAGCCGGTCTTGGTCAGCTGGGTGTCGCCCTCGCGATGGGCGGCGGCGACCCCGAAGTCCACGATCTTCAGCAGGCCCTCCTGGTTGATGAGCACGTTCGCGGGCTTCAGGTCGCGATGCACGATGCCGACCTGGTGGGCGACGGTCATGCCGGTGCAGATGTCGATGCCGAACTGCATCGCGCGCTTGAGCTCGAGCGGCTTCTCGTTGACGATCTCGCCGCCGAGGGTGTGCGAGGGGAAGTACTCCATGGAGATGGCGTAGTTGCCCTGGATGTAGAGGAAGTCGTAGATGCGGATGACGTTCTTGTGCGTGATCTTGCGCGAGTAGCGCAGCTCGTGGACGAAGCGCTTCATCACCTCTTCGTCCCCGGACACGTTCGGGTTCAGGAACTTCAGGATCAGCCGCTCATCGACGACCGTGTCCTCCATCAGCAGCACGGTGCCGAAGGCGCCGCGGCCGATGCGGTCGATGTACTTGTAGCGTCCCTCGATGATGTCGCCGGGCTTGAGCGTGTTGATGTCCAGGCGCGCGGCGACTTCCGCCTGCTTGACCGCCTTGGCGAGCTCCTGGTCGGAGATGAGCAGCGTCTTGGCGGCCTCCGAGGCGGTCGGCACGGGGGCGGCGGGCGCGCTCGGGCGCACCGCGCTGGCGTGCGCGGCGGCCGCGGCCGTGGGCATCGCCTTGGCGCCGGAGCTCATCGGCGTGGCGGCGACCCCTGCGATGCGGTTGTCGAGCTCGGTGACAGCGGCTGCCGCCATGCGCGCGATGGTCTGGTCGGGGGAGGCCATCTGCGCCTGCAGCTCCAGGCGCACCTGGTCCGCGCGGCTGTCATCGGCGATGCTTGACAGCGCCTGGATCGCCTCGATGCGGATCTCGCGCTCCGGGCGCGCGACCAGCGGCAGCAGCGTGTCCACCAGCTTGCCGTCGCCGAGCTTGCCCAGCGCGCGCACCACGATCGGCGTGGCCTTGCCGTTGCCCGGTGCCTGCAGCATTTCCATCAGCCGCGGCAGCGCGCGCTTGCTGCCGATCTCGGCCAGCGCATCGACCGCGCGCTCGCTCACCCACCAGTCAGTGTCGCGCGTGGCCTGGATGAGCGAGTCGACCGCGCGCTCGTCCTTGGTCTGGTTGAGGATCTCGATGGCCGCGCGGCGGATGTCCTCGTCCTTGTCGCGCACCAGCTGCAGCACCGCATCGATGACCTTCGGTCCGCCGATCTTGCCGAGCGCATCGGCGGCGCGGCTGCGCACCCACCAGTCGCTGTCCTTGAGCGAGCCGAGCAGGTACTTCACCGACTTCGCGTTGCCGACCTCGTTCAGCACCTCGACCGCCGCGCGGCGCGCGTTCTCGTTCTCGTCCTTGAGGACCTCGATCAGGTACTTCATCGTCTCCGGGTGGTTCGCCTTGATGACGACGTCGATGGCGCGGTTGAGGACGTCGATCTCAGGGTCGCGCAGCAAGGCGGAGACCCGCTCGATGTCGATCGGGCCGTCCATGCGCTGCAGCGCCGACAGCGTGGCGCCGCGGATGAGCTTGTTCGGGTCCTTCAGCAGCCCCTGCAGGGCGGTCTGCACTTCCGGGGTGTTGAAGCGCGCCAGCATGTTGATGATGTGCACGCGCGCGATCGGGTCCTTGCCATTGACGCGCCCGATGAGCTCGCCGATCGAGGCGCGGTCGGCGATCTCGCCGATGATGCGGAACAGGGCGGCCTTCTCGTTCGGCTCCTGGGCGTAGGCGGCGGTCAGCAGCTCGCGCACGCCGAAGCGCGACTTCTGTGCAGCGATCACGTCGAGCACGGCGGGCTTGGAGACCCCGGGGGTGGCCAGCGCCTCGAGCAGCAGGTGATGGGGGTAGTTGCGGCTGTTGGTGAGCGCCCAGGAGATGCCGGAGATCACCCGCGGGCTGCCCTGGATCAGGCCCTGCACGAACTGCGGGAAAGTCTTCTGGCTGACCAGGTGGCTCAGGACCTCCACGAACGCCATGGTCGCGGCCTTGTCCGCCTCGGGCAGCGCGCCCAGTACCGGCTCGATCGCCCCCGGCCCCACGTCCTTCAGCCGGGCGATCGCCTTCTGCCGGGCCGGGCTGCCAGGGTCGTTCGCGGTCCGGATCTCCGTGACGAGCCGGTCGGCACGCAGGTTCGTGAAAAAGCTCATTCAGCCTTTAACGTCAGGGCGACTCCCGCCCATCGCTTGGCTCCCTCCACGGAAGACATGCGGTGTCAGCAGGCGCGGTTCGTCGGATGCCGGTACGGCCTTCGCGGAGGCCCCAAAACAGGGCAACTCTAGCCGTCCAGGACAGCGGCGGAGTATGCCACACCACCCAGTTTCCCCCGATGGCACCCCCTTATGCGCCCCCGGCGCGCAACCACTACAATCGCACCCCCCGGAAAAATGCAGGCTGACCGCCACAAAATGACCGCTGACACCGCCATCGAACCCATCCGCGCCGCCCTGGAGGCGTACATCGACCCCTATCTCATGGAGAGTCTGGGCGCGGCCGGGGCCCTGGAGGACCTGCGCCTGAGCGGTGACCGGATCGAGGCCCGGGTCGCCCTCGGTTTCCCGGTGGGCGGTTACCAGGAGCAGCTGCACGCAGCGCTCGCCCAACACCTGGCCGCCAGCGGCATTACCCGCCCCTTGAAGCTGGACCTGCGCGCCAACATCCGGGCGCACGCCGTACAGCGCAACCTGAAGCCGCTGGGGGAGATCGCCAACGTCGTCGCCGTGGCCTCCGGCAAGGGTGGCGTCGGCAAGTCGACCGTTGCCGTGAACCTCGCGCTGGCCTGGGCGGCCCAGGGCGCCCGGGTCGGGATCCTGGATGCCGACATCTACGGACCCAGCCAGCCATTGATGCTCGGGCTTGCCGGGCAACACCCCACATCCCCCGACGGCAAGAAGCTCAAGCCGCTGGTGAGTCACGGCATCAGCGCGATGTCGATCGGCTTCCTGGTCGATGAGCAGCAGCCGATGGTGTGGCGCGGTCCGATGGTGACCCAGGCGCTGACCCAGCTGCTGTCCGAGACCGACTGGGGGGCGCTGGACTACCTGGTGGTCGACATGCCGCCTGGGACCGGCGACATCCAGCTCACCCTTGCCCAGCGCGTGCCAGTCGCCGGCGCGCTCATCGTCACCACGCCCCAGGACATAGCTCTTGCTGATGCCCGCAAGGGGCTGAAGATGTTCGAGAAGGTCGCAGTCCCGGTGCTCGGGATCGTCGAGAACATGAGCATCCACATCTGCTCCAACTGCGGGCACACCGAGCACATCTTCGGCACCGGCGGGGGCGCGCGCATGGCGGCCGAATACGGCGTGCGGCTGCTCGGGGAGCTGCCGCTGGATGCGCAGATCCGCGCGGAGACCGATGCGGGGCGGCCGACGGTGGTCGCCGAGCCCGGGTCCGCACGCGCGCGCGCCTACTTCGAGATGGCGCGCAATGCTGGCGCTGCGCTTGCCGTGCGCAGCCGCGATCGCAGCAGCCTGTTCCCGAAGATCGTGATCGAAGAAACCTAGCGTCACTACTGCAGGTTTGCGCAGCCAGCCAGGCTCGCCTGGTGGCGCTGCGCTGGGATACATTCGTGCTGCGGGCGCGCCCGCAGCGGCCTGGCCTCAAGCGCTAAAGGGAGAACTGGATGAGCATCAAGTCCGACAACTGGATCCGACGCATGGCGCACGAGCACAAAATGATCGAGCCATTCTCCGCGGAACAGGTGCGGCACGTCGACGGCCAGAAGATCGTCTCGTACGGTACCTCCAGCTACGGCTACGACGTACGCTGCGCCAACGAGTTCAAGATCTTCACCAACATCAACTCCTCGATCGTCGATCCCAAGAATTTTGACGAGAAAAGCTTCGTTGATTTTGGTGGCGACGTTTGTATCATTCCTCCCAACTCGTTCGCTTTGGCGCGAACCGTTGAGTATTTTCGCGTCCCACGTAACGTCCTCGTGGTTACACTCGGAAAATCCACGTACGCACGGTGTTTTAGCGCTGATACGCGTGTAGCGCTAGTTGATGGGTCGACGCCAACACTCGAAGATATGGCGCGACGGCACGATGCTGGTGAAGTCTTCTGGGGCTACAGCATTGGTGAAAATGGACGCGTCATCGCTTCCCTGCTTGACGCTCCGCGCTTCATTGGCCGCGATTCGCTGATTGAGATCGAATTGGATAGCGGCGAGAAAATTCACGCTACCCCCGATCATCAGTTCATCAAGCGCGATGGGCTGATGGTCGAAGCGCAAGCGCTTCGATCCAACGATGCCCTGATGCCCTTATACCGCGATCTCGCGCGAGGCTACGAAGAGGTGTATCAGCCCCTTAATGGCCACATGTACGCTACTCATCGACTTGCTGACGAGTGGAATCTGCGTCACGGGATCTATCAGGAGATCCCGGCGACCCATCGCCACCATATCGACTTCGATCGCCGAAACAACCGGCCTACCAATATTGAGCGTATGCCGGCGTCCGATTACATCGGTATGCACAACGAACACAGCTACGGCGATGACCTCGACGCTGAAGCTCGCGGCGCTGCCATTCAAGAGGCACTTCAACGCCGGGCGCTGGATCCGAGTTGGCTCGCCAACTTCTCACGCGTGCAATCAAAGCGCGCGCAAGATTTCTGGGGCGAAGAGCGATACGCCGATATCCGTGCGCGCATCATCGAGGCTCGTAGAAATCCCACGGACGCTACTCGCGAAGCACGCCGCCAAGGGACGTTGGAGCGTTTCTCCACCCCCCAAGCCAGGGCGGAGCACTCAAAGCTGATGGAGAAGGCGTGGGCTGGAGACGACGGGGCGCGTCGGCGCAAGCAGGCGGAGATTGCGCGGCACGTCGATCTGCGGACGCACATCGATGCCGGGCGGGCGCAATATCGAAACCATCGCGTTGCCGCGGTGCGCGAACTGCCAGGTGACCACGATGTGTACTGTCTGACTGCGCCGGAAGCGGGCAACTTTGCGCTGCAGGCGGGCGTGTTCGTGCAAAACTGCGGGATTATCGTAAACGTAACGCCCTTGGAGCCGGAGTGGGAAGGGCACGTGACGCTGGAGTTTTCCAACACCACGACGCTGCCGGCGAAGATCTACGCCAACGAGGGCGTGGCGCAGATGCTGTTCTTCGAGTCGGACGAGGTGTGTGCGACGTCCTACAAGGACCGCGGCGGCAAGTACCAGGGCCAGCAGGGCGTCACGCTGCCGAAGACCTGACCGGGCGGCAGATCAGTTGCGGCTGAAGCTCTTGATCTCCATCGTCCACTGCACGTCGTTGTCCTTCTTCTGCTGGACGCGCATCGGCACGTAACCGCGGTCCGGCGCGCACCAGAAGCGGGTGATGCGCGGCGAATAGTCCGCCTGGCTGCTGAAGATCACGGTCGCAACGTCGCCGAAGGGGGTCTTGATGGTGGCTTCCCCCTCGCGCTTGTAGTGGTACACGCGCAGCTTGTTGTCGCTGAGCAGGCTGAAGTGATCAGGGATGCGACCTGCGAGCGACTCGACCATCAACGCCACCTGCACCGAGGCATCGTCCTGTACATCCGCGGTTAGCGGCAGGTCAATCTGGGTGCCCTCGTAGATGCCGGTGAGCTTGAGTGCCTTCCAGTCATACTTGAGGTCGACCGCGCGCTTGTCGGCCGAGGTGCCGTCGGTTGCCTTGTATGTCTGCGGCTTTACGCCGGATGGGGTCACCTTGAGTACGCTCACCATGTGCGGGCGCTCGGAGAACATCTTGCCCAGGCCACGTGGCTCGCTGGAGGAAGTGTAGGTCCAGGTGTCGCCGGACTTCTCCAGCTTCACGCTCGAGACCGCGACCGTCATGCCCTTCCAAGACCACTCGTAGGATGCGTCAAAAGGCTTCAGTTCGTCCGCGATGGCGACCGAGCTCGCCCAGACGCCCACGAGTGCCGCAAGCGCCAGCGCGCGGGTACGGTGTGAAAGTTCAGTTAGTGCGTGCACCGAAGTCCTCCACCAGGGGGTTAAGCAGCGGCTTGCCATCCAGCCATGCCGCATCATCCTGCCACGTCAGCCGGCCCTGCGCGAACCAGCCCAGCACGCGCGGATAGATGGTGTACTCGGTTGCCTGAACGCGAGCTGACAAGGTGCTTTGCGTGTCACCGGGCAGCACCGGTACGCGCGACTGCAGCACCACCGGTCCGCCGTCCAGCTCCGGCGTCACGAAGTGAACGCTCGCGCCATGCCAGGCATCGCCCGCCTCGAGCACGCGCTGGTGCGTATGCAGGCCACGGTAGGCCGGCAGGATCGAGGGGTGGATGTTCAGCATGCGCCCCAGGTAACGCTCGACGAACGGCGCCGAGAGGATGCGCATGAAGCCGGCCAGCGCGATGACATCCGCCCGCTGCGCATCCAGGGCGGCGGCCAGGCGTTGCTCGAACTCCGCAGCGTCGCCACCCGGGGCGCGCACCACGGTGGCGGTCTCAAGTCCCAGCTCGCGCGCGCTGGCAAGGCCGCCGGCGCTGGCGCGGTCGGAGAGAACCAGGGTCACGCGGGCGGCGATCGTCCCTGCCTGGCAGGCGCGCGCAATGGCGATCATGTTGGTGCCGCGCCCTGAGATCAGGACCGCAAGCTTGAGCGGGGGACGCACGCTCATTCCTGGATGACGACTCCGCGCGAGCCGGCGCGCACCTGGCCGATCACCTGCGCGGTTTCCCCGTGCGAGCGCAGGAAATCCACCGCCGCCTCGGCGCGTTCCGCGGAGACGATGACCACCATGCCGATGCCGCAGTTGAAGGTGCGGTACATCTGCGCGGAGTCGGTGCGCGCGGTGTGCTGCAGCCAGTCGAACAACGGATCACGCGCCCAGCTGCGCGCGTTCCAGCACCGCTTCTGTGCCATCAGGGAGCACGCGCGGGATGTTGTCGGTGAGGCCGCCGCCGGTGATGTGGGCAAGGCCGTGCACCGGCATCGCGCGCATCAGCGCGAGCAGCGGCTTCACGTAGATGCGCGTCGGGGCGAGCAGCCGGTCAAACAGGCTGCGGCCGTCCAGCATGGTCGCCGGGCTCGCATCAGCCGTGGCGACCAGTTTGCGGATCAGCGAGTAACCATTGGAATGTGCACCCGAGGAGGCAAGCCCGATGATCGCATCGCCGGCGGTGACCTTCGTGCCATCGATGATGGACTCCTTCTCCACCACGCCCACGCAGAAGCCGGCGAGATCGTAGTCATCGCCGTGGTACATGCCGGGCATCTCGGCGGTCTCGCCGCCGACCAGCGCGGCACCGGCCTGCACGCAGCCCTCGACGATGCCGCGCACCACCGACTCGGCCACCGCGACCTGCAGCTTGCCGGTCGCGTAGTAGTCAAGGAAGAACAGTGGCTCTGCGCCCTGGACCACCACGTCGTTGACACACATCGCCACCAGGTCGATGCCGATGGTGTCGTGGCGGGCGGTATCGATCGCAAGCCTGAGCTTGGTGCCAACTCCATCCGTGCCGGACACCAGTACCGGGCGGCGGTAGCCTTGCGGTATCTCCACCAGGGCGCCGAAGCCGCCGATGCCGGCAAGTACCTCGGGGCGCTGGGCGCGGCGCACGAGCGGCTTGATGCGCTCAACGAGTTCATCGCCGGCGTCGATGTCGACGCCCGCATCGCGATAGGTGATGCCGGGGCCTTGTGTCATGTCACTCGCTGCGCACGGGGTGGGCCGGCCTTGGGGCCGGGGCGCGTATGATATCGTACCTGCCGACCCGCGCCCCAGGCGCGTGCCACAAACCATGCCGCGACCGGTACCAAAAACATCCAGCGCAAACCGGCGCGTGCACAGTGCTGCGTTGACGCTGGCGGCCGCCTGGGTGCTGCTGCCCCTGGCCGCCCAGGCGACGCGCTTGGTGCCTGTTTATACCGTGGATGTCGCCGAGCGCGGCGGCAGCGCCCTGCAGGATGCAATGCGGCAGGCACTGGTGCGCGCCACCGGGCGTCGCGAGTCCGCCGACGATCCTGCGCTGGCCTCCCTCATTGACGATGCCCCGAAGTACGTCAAGGACTGGGACACCGGCGCGCGCGGACAGTCCCAGGTTGTGTTCGACGCGGCGGCACTTGACCGCGCCGTCACCGCCGCCGGACGCACCCTGTGGGACACCTCCCGCCCGTTCACGCTGGTGGTTCTGGATCCGCCGCGGCCGCGCGCCGCTGCCGATGCCGCCCGCGCGCAGGTGGAGAAGGTGGCCGCCGAACGTGGCCTGCCGGTCAGCGTGATCCCGCTGACACTGGTCGATGGCGCCGGGGCGCCGCTGGACCGTGATGCGCTGCTGGAGAGCGTGCAGCGCTACGCGGCTGACCAGCTGCTGGTCGGCCGCGGCGATGGCAATACCGTGCAGTGGACGCTGTACACGCACGCCACCAGCCAGGCCTGGCAGGGATCACTTGCCGCCGGCATCGACCATGTGGTGGACGAGCTGGTGCCCAAGCCCGCCGGCCTTGCTGCCGAACCGGAGAGCACCACGCGCGTGCGCATCGCAGGCGTGCACACCCTCACCGACTACGCCGCGGTCACGCGCCTGCTGCAGGCCACGCCGGGCCTGCGCCGGGTCGCGGTGAGCGCCGTCGACGGTGACAGCGCCAGCTTCACGGCGAGCGTGCACGGCGGTGCTGCGGGCCTGGAGCCGCTGCTCGCCGGCCAGGCACGCTTTGTGCGCACCGCAAGCGGGGTGTACCGCTACCAGGGGCCACCGGCCGCACCTGCTCCGTAGCGGCCGGGCAGGACTCATGCGCCACATCCCCAACATCATCTGCCTGCTGCGCATCGCGCTGATCTTCCCGGTGCTCGGCGCGCTGCATGACGGGCACTACCTGCTGGCACTCGGGCTGTGCATCGTCGCTGCCGCCTCGGATAGTCTGGATGGCTACCTTGCCAAGCGCTTCGGCTGGAGTTCCGCGCTGGGGCGCTTCCTCGACCCGCTGGCAGACAAGCTGCTGGTGATCAGCCTGTACATCGAGTCTGCCTGGCTTGGCATCGTGCCGTGGTGGCTGACCGCGGCGGTGGTCGCGCGCGATGTCATGATCGGCCTGGGGGCCTTGATGTACCGGTTGTGGTTCGGGCCGCTGCACGGACGCCCGGCGCGCATCAGCAAGTTCAACACCGGCGCGCAGCTGGTGTTCGTGATGCTGGTGCTGCTGCACCAGGGCAGTGGCTTCCCGCCGCGCGAGGTGCTTGCCGCGTCTGCGATCGTCGTGCTGCTGAGCACGCTGCTGTCCGGCTGGCACTACCTTGGCACCTACGTCGGGCGCGCCTGGGCGACACCGGCGAAGCCGGCCTGAGTCCGCCGATGCGCCAGATCCCGCTGGGCCTGCGCCTGCCCGACCGCGCGGTGTTCGCAGGTTTCCTGCCGGCACGCAACGCCGAGGCCGTCGCGCACGCGCAGCAGGTTGCGCAGGGCGCAGGTCCCGCGCTCACCTGGCTGTGCGGGCCGGCCGGGGCTGGCAAGACGCACCTGCTGCAGGCGATCTGCGCGGCCGCCAGTGAGCGGGTGCGCTCAGGCTACGTGCCGCTGGGTGAGATGGCCGCCTTTGGCGTCGGGGTACTGGAGGGTTTCCCGCAGCTGGCGTGCCTGTGCCTGGACGATATCGACCAGGTGGCCGGTGAGCTTGAGTGGGAGCACGCGATCTTCGCCCTGCTGCGCGAGATCGAGGACAGCGGCGGGCGCCTGGTGCTGTCGGCGGTGGCGCCGCCGGCGCTGCTGGCGTGGGCGCTGCCGGACTTAGGTTCGCGCTGCACCGCCGCGGCGGTATTGCCGCTGCGTGTGCTGGATGAGGCGGAGCAGCAGCAGGCACTCACCCTGCGCGCACGCCTGCGCGGCTTCGAGCTGCCCGAGGACACCCTGCGCTGGTTGCAGCGGCGCTTCCCGCGCGACATGCGCAGCCTCTACGAGTTGCTCGACACCCTGGACGAGGCTGCGCTCGCCGCGCAGCGCCGCCTGACGATTCCCTTCATCCGCGAGGTGCTGCGCTCAGCGGCCGGCGGCGCCGGGGAGTGAGGCGAGCTGCACCGCCAATGTCGCGACGCGCCGGCCCAGGGCCTGCGCGAGCGCTTTCTCCTCGGCATTGAGCACAGGCGCCGCCGCGGTGCCGGCCACGTGCGATGCCCCGTACGGACTGCCGCCGCGCTGGGTCTCGTTGAGCGCGCGCTCGCTGTAGGGCAGGCCCACCAGGTACATGCCGTGATGCAGCAGCGGCAGCATCATCGACAGCAGCGTCGTCTCCTGTCCGCCATGCATGGTCTGCGTCGAGGTGAAGACCCCGGCGGGCTTGCCCGCCAGTGCGCCGGTGAGCCACAGGGTCGCGGTGCCGTCCAGAAAGTACTTCAGCGGCGCTGCCATGTTGCCAAAGCGCGTGGGGCTGCCCAGCAGCAACCCGTGCGTTTCCTTCAGGTCATCCAGGGTCGCGTACGGTGCGCCGCTGTGCGGCACCTGGCGCGCGGGGGCCTCGCTGTCGGCGGAAACCTGCGGCACCGTGCGCAGCCTGGCGCTCGCGCCAGGGACGGACTCGACGCCGCGGCACACCTGGCGCGCAAGTTCCGCGGTGGCGCCGTTGCGCGAGTAGTACAGGACCAGGATCTCCGCCATGTCAGTCATCTCCGGTTCGGCGAAGGCCAAGTTTCGCACGTTACGGCTCCGCGTCCGGGCCTGCCGGCATAGACGCATTACAAATGTGCAATCATCGCGCCCGCCTGCGAACCGTCCCGGGATCTGCAGTATCATTGCCTGCCGTACCCGCAGCCGAACGCACTACCGAACATGCTGTGTACAAGGTGTCTGGTGAGCGGGCGCGTGCAAGGAGTGTTCTACCGCGCGACGGCCCAGCAGCACGCCAGCGAGCTGGGCCTGCACGGCTACGCGCGCAACCTGCCGGACGGACGGGTCGAGGTACTGGCCTGCGGGGACGCCGCAGCGGTCGAGGCCTTCGTCGGCTGGTTGTGGACCGGCTCTTCTGCTTCCAGGGTGACCGCCGTGGAAGTGGCCGAGGTTACGGTGGATGCCCTGGGTGGGCAGACGGGTTTCTTCACGGCGTGAACTGGATGGCATGCTGAACCGCGACACTGTGTGGATGATCCTCGCCGCGGCGCTGCTGTCCGGCGCGCCGGCGACCCTGTCTGCCGCGGGGCAGGCGGCTCCGGCCGAGTCAGCCGCACCCCAGGCCACCCCGGCTGCCGAGAGTGCGCCGCCGCCCGCGGCAGTAGCACCTGCCGATGCGTTGCCGGCGCCGGCAGCATCCGCCGAACCCGCCGCCCCCGAGGCTGCCCCTGCGCAGGAGACAGGGCCGGCGGCATTGCCCGAGAAGGCCCCGCCGGGGACCGCCGCACCACCGCCGGGCTCGGTGTCCATCTTCAGGAAGCCGGTCAAGCGCTCGCGCCAGGCCTGGGTCGCCGCGGCCAACCCCATGGCGGTGGATGCGGGCATCGAGATCCTCGGCAAGGGCGGCAAGGCACTGGACGCGGCGGTCGCCGTGCAGGCCATGCTGGGGCTGGTCGAGCCGCAAAGCTCGGGGGTCGGCGGCGGCGCCTTCCTCATGTACTACGACGCCGCGTCCGGCAAGGTCAGCAGCATCGACGGGCGCGAGATCGCCCCTGCCGCGGCCAAGCCGGGCATGTTCCTAGACGAGCACGGCAAGCCCCTGGCGTTCGTGGAGGCGGTACGCAGCGGGCGCTCGACCGGGGTGCCAGGCGCCCTGGGCATGCTGTATGTCGCGCAGGCCAAGCTCGGCCACCTGCCGTGGAAGGAGCTGTTCACCCCTGCCATCCGCGCGGCGAGCAACGGCTTCCGCGTCCCGGGGCGCCTGGCAATGTTCCTGGGCGAAGGCTCGCCGTTCCCGCCGACCAACGAGGTGCGCATGCTGTTCGCGCGCCCGGACGGCGGCACGCTCGAGGAGGGCGACCAGTTCCAGAACCCGGAGTACGCGAAGACCCTGCAGCGCATCGCCGCGGAGGGCCCGCGTGCCTTGTACCAGGGCACGATCGCCGCCGACATCGTCAAGGCGATTCACCGCGAGCCGCTGCCCGGGACCATGACGGTCAAGGACCTCGCCGGCTACCACACCAGCTTCAGCGCCCCGCTGTGCGCCGCGTATCGCGCCTACACGGTGTGCGTGCCACCGCCGCCCTCCAGCGGCGTCGCGCTGCTGCAGATGCTGGCGATCCTGGACCGCACCGACATTGCCACGCGCACCCCGAACGACCCGCAGGCCTGGTACCTGTTCTCGCAGGCGAGCCGCCTGATGTACGCCGACCGCGACCGCTACGTGGCCGACCCGCGCTTCGTGGCCGTGCCGGTCGAGCGCATGCTGGACCCGGCCTACATCAAGCAGCGCGCGGCGCTGATCGGCCGCCCGTGCCGGCCCCGCGCCACAGCCGGGTGACATCCCGCTGCCGCGCGGGCGTGACACGACCAACGAGTCCGCCGGCACCAGCCACTTCGTGGTCGTTGATGCCGACGGCAACGTCGTCTCGATGACCACCACCGTCGAGTCGGTGTTCGGCTCCGGGCGCACCGTCGGGGGCTTCGTGCTCAACAACCAGCTCACCGACTTCGCCTTCACCCCCACCGAGGGCGGGCGCCCGGCCGCCAATGCGGTGCACGCGGGCAAGCGGCCGCGCTCCTCGATGGCCCCGGTCATCGTGCTCGACCACGACGGCAACTTTGTCGCCGCCCTGGGATCCCCTGGCGGCACGGCCATCCTGGAGTACAACGCCAAGACCCTCGTGGGCCTGCTCGCCTGGAAGCTCAGCCTCGCGCAGGCGATCGAGTTGCCCAACCTCATCGCCCGCGGCGACACCTACAGCGGGGAGATGGGGCGCTTCTCGCCGGCACTGCTGGCGGGGCTGCGCGAGCGCGGCGTGGACGTCAAGGCTGGCCACGCGGAGAACTCCGGGCTGCACGCGCTGCTGCGCCACGCCGATGGCACCTACGAGGGCGCGGCGGATTCGCGCCGCGAAGGCGTCGCGCGCATGCTGCAGCCAGCCGCGGCCGTGCCCAAGCGCGCCGCGGGTGCACGCTGATCACCCCCGGAGAAAAATCATGAAGGCCCTCGCGGCGCCGGCGCTGGCGCTGGCGGCGACTTTCCTAAGCTGTGCGGCCGCTGCGCAGTCGTTCCCCGTCACGCGCATCCCGGCCCCCGGCGGCGAGGTGGTGTTTGCCAACCCCGACGAGCGCGAGGTCATGTATGACCAGCTGCACTACGCGGCCGCGCGCCGCGCGGGGGACTTCGTCTACCTGTCCGGCGTAGAGGCCGGACCGCTGGAGAAGGGCGACGGTACCGACGTCAAGGCGTTCAAGGCGCAGCTGCGGCGCGCGTTCGTGGCCATCAAGGCAAGTCTTGCCGCCTCGGGCGCGGACTTCTCGCAGGTGGTGCAGATGACAAGCTTCCACAACTGCCACAACAAGAAGAACTTCCAGGGTGACTTCCAGGCGCAGCTGGACGCGATGATCGCGGTGAAGGCGGAGTTCATGCCGCCGCCGTACTCCACCTGGAATGCGTTCTGCATCGACCGGCACTACAGCGAGCGCACGGTGGTCGAGATCGTGATCACCGCCTACGCGCCCAGCCCCGCGGCCAAGTAGCACAGCCGTCAGCGCGCCCCGGGGGGCTTGGCATAGCCCAGGTCATCCGCGCCGTTCCACTTCAGCCAGTCGTTGATGACCAGGTCCGGGTAGTCGCGCCGGCCGACGCTGCCGTTGTAGCGCGCGAGCGCGCGCCGCACGTCGTTGTGCTCGTAGCGGATGTAGAACCGCAGGATCGCGCAGCCCATGCGGATGTTGGGGGCGACGTGCACCAGGTCATAGCGATGCAGGCCGAGCTTCTCCGGCCAGAACGGCATCACCTGCATCAAGCCGACCGCGCCGGCCGAGGAGACCGCCCAGCGGTTGAAGCGGCTCTCGATGTCGATGACCGCCATGACGAGCCCCGGCTGCAGGCGCGTCTCCCCGGGGCGGCGCGTCTCGCAGTAGACCTGCTTCAGGATCTCCAGCCGCTCGTCCTTGTCCTTGACGATGTTGCGCAGCCGCGGCTCCATCAGCGTGTACCACACCGCCGAGTCGTACTGGTCGGTGAAGCACTCCGCCTGCGCGATCGCCTTGCGCAGCACGCCTTCCAGCTCCGGGTCGCGCTGTTGGTCGGCGCGCGCGCCGGGGGCCGCCATGAGCAGCAGCAGGCCCGTGGCGGCCAGCAGCCCCAGCGCGCGCACGCGTGCCACGAGGTGGCGCTGCAGCCTAGCCCCTGACCCGCGCGCGCATGAAGGGCAGCGCGTCGGCGAGCGGGAACTCGGTGCTCTCGGTGTCGCGGCGGCCGCCGGTACTCGAGCTTGCCGGCATCGATGCCGCGCTCCCCGACCACCAGGCGGTGCGGGATGCCCAGGAGCTCCGCGTCGGCGAACTTGACCCCGGGGCGGGCGTCGCGGTCGTCATACAGGACCTCGATGCCCGCGGCGGTGAGTTCTTCATACAGCCGGTCGGTGACTTCGCGCACCCGCGCGGACTTGTGCATGTTGATCGGCACCAGCACCACCTGGAAGGGGGCGATCGGCGCCGGCCAGATGATGCCGCGCTCATCGTGGTTCTGCTCGATGGCGGCGGCGACGATGCGCGTCACACCGATGCCGTAGCAGCCCATCAGAAGCTCGCTCTCCTTGCCGGACTCGTCG
Organism: uncultured Pseudomonadota bacterium; assembly: GCA_963703025.1. Lineage (GTDB taxonomy): Bacteria > Pseudomonadota > Gammaproteobacteria > Steroidobacterales > Steroidobacteraceae > 13-2-20CM-66-19. The sequence goes on from OY969778.1 coordinate 2,618,649, forward strand.
AGCACGACCGCCTTCATCGGCTTGCTGTACTTGCAGCCAAGCTGGAACACGTGCCCCACCTCGATGCCGCGGGTGATCCTGAGGGTGCCCTTGCCGGTGGGGCTGGCATCGCCCTCCACGACGTTGCGCAGGTCCGCGGCGATGGCGCCGGTGACGTCGCGCTCCCAGTTGACACCGGTCAGGTGCGCGTCCTTCTCGTTCGCGCCGCAGACGAAGTCCGCCAGCGCGAGCGCGCTGTGGTCGGCGTAGATGCGGCACTTGAGCCCTACCAGCCCCACGTACCCGGGCGTCGTGCCGGTGGCCGCAAGCACGCTCTCCGCGGATGCCATGCGCAGCGGGCTCGCCACGCCGGGCAGCTTCTGCGCCTTGACCGCATTGAGTTCGTGGTCGCCGCGGATCACCAGCGCGGCCACGCTGCCCGGCTCGCTGCCGTCGACAATCAGGGTCTTCACCAGCCGCTGCGGCGGCAGCTTGAGGAACGCGGCGAGGTCTGCGATCGTGCGCGCGCCGGGGGTCGCCACGCTTGGTCAGCGGCTGCTGCGCGGCAGGGCGCGCGCCGGGCGGCGGCAGCGCGACGGCGGCCTCCAGGTTCGCCGCGTAGTCATCGCCGTCGGAGAACACGATGGCATCCTCGCCAGAATCGGCGAGCACGTGGAACTCCTGGCTGACATCCCCGCCGATGGCGCCGGAGTCGGCGCGCACGGCGCGGAAGGTGAGCCCGGTGCGCGTGAAGATGCGCACGTAGGCATCGAACATCGCCCGGTAGCCCTCGCGCAGCGACTCCTCGTTCATGTGGAACGAGTAGGCATCCTTCATGATGAACTCGCGCGCGCGCATCACCCCGAAGCGTGGCCTTATCTCGTCGCGGAACTTGGTCTGGATCTGGTAGAAATTCACCGGCAGCTGGCGGTAGCTTTGCAGTTCGCGCCGCGCGATGTCGGTGATCACTTCCTCGTGCGTGGGGCCTGCCACGTAGTCACGCTCGTGGCGGTCCTTGATGCGCAGCAGCTCAGGCCCGTACTCGCCCCAGCGCCCGGACTCCTGCCACAGCTCCGCCGGCTGGATCACCGGCATCACCAGTTCCAGGGCGCCCGCGCGGTTCATCTCCTCGCGCACGATGGTCTCGACCTTGCGCAGCACGCGCAGCCCCATCGGCAGCCAGCTGTACAGGCCCGCGGCCAGGCGGCGGATCAGGCCCGCGCGCAGCATCAGCTGGTGGCTTATGACCTCGGCCTCGGCCGGGGTCTCCTTCATCGTGTTAATCGGGTACCGGGAAAGCCTCATCGTGGGGCACTTTTCGTGGCGCAAACGCAGGGAGATCGCATCTTAGCAGGAGGCCCCTGATAAGATTGCGGCCGTGACCGACGAAACCCCCGACCAGATCCGCCCGCGCCGCAAGGGCATCTACCTGTTGCCCAACCTGTTCACGACCGGCTGCCTGTTCGGCGGGTTCTTTGCCGTGGTGGCCGCCATCGACAACCACTTCGAGAAGGCCGGTATCGCCATCTTTATCGCCATGCTGTGCGATACCTTGGACGGACGTACCGCGCGCCTGACCGGCACCGAGAGCGCCTTCGGCAAGGAGTACGACAGCCTGGCGGACATGGTGGCCTTCGGCGTGGCGCCGGCGATCGTCGCCTACCAGTGGGGCGTGGTGCGCATCACCGAGTACGGCCATTCCTGGGGTCGCTTCGGCTGGCTCGCTTGCTTCTTCTATGCCGCCGCGGCCGCCCTGCGCCTGGCGCGCTTCAACGCGCGCGCGGCCAGTGCGGACAAGAACTACTTCGAGGGGCTGCCGAGTCCATCGGCTGCGGCCATCGTGGCCGCCTTCGTCTGGTTCTGCAGTGACTGGCGTGAGCCACGCCTGGGCGGGCTGATCGCCGCCTTCGCCGTCACGGCCAGCGCCGGGGCGCTCATGGTTTCAAGCCTCGGTTACCCGAGCTTCAAGAAATTCCACTTCGACCGGCGCATCCGCTTCGTCTACATCCTGCTCGTGCCGGTCACGTTCGCGTTCATCGCAGTTGATCCGCCGACCATGCTGCTGGCCTTGTTCGGCACCTACGCGCTGTCGGCCCCGGTGCTTTGGATTGGGCGCCGTCTGCGGCGCCTGGTTCGGGGAGCGCCCGGCCCGGGGACCGCTTGAGATGCTGCCCCCGCAGCGCCAGCAGTACCTCGATGCGCTCGGCATTGACCTGTGGGTGAGCCGCAGCGCGCCGCCGGCCGTGCCCGCAGCCCCCGTCACGGCGCCTGCCGCGCACGCGGCGCGCCCTGAGCCCGCAGCCAATGTCGTCGCGCCGCCGGTGCGCGCGCAGGCCGCGCCGGCCACGGTGGCGGCCGGGGCAGATGCGCCGCTGTGGCAGGCGCTGCGCGAGGAAGTCCTGCGCTGCACCCGCTGCCCGCTGCACTTGACGCGCACCCAGGGGGTGTTCGGCGTGGGGCCCGAGCGTGCGGACTGGCTGGTGGTGGGCGAGGCCCCGGGCGCGGAGGAGGATCGGCGCGGCGAGCCGTTCGTCGGCGCCGCCGGGCAGTTGCTGGACGCGATGCTCAAGGCGATCGGGCTCGACCGCAGCAGCAACGTCTACATCGCCAACGTGCTCAAGAGCCGCCCGCCGGGCAACCGTGACCCGAAGCCCGAGGAGATCGCTGCCTGCCTGCCGTACCTGCAGCGCCAGGTCGAGCTGCTGCAGCCGAAGATCATGCTCGCAGTCGGGCGCATCGCGGCCCAGAGCCTGCTGCGCACCGAGGCCCCGCTCGGCCGGCTGCGTTCCCAGGTCCACAAGTTCGGCTCGATCCCGCTGGTGGTCACCTACCATCCCGCCTACCTGCTGCGCTCCCCCGGGGAGAAGCGCAAGGCATGGGAGGACCTGAAGTTCGCGCGCGGGGTCTACCTGCAGCTGGGCGATGGTGCAGGCGATGGCCAGCGCGCCTGAGCTGTTCGCGCACCCCGCCGAGGCGGCCATCCGCGCCATGGTGGCAGCGGATGTCCCCCAGGTGGTCGCGATCGAGCGCGCCGCGTACCAGTTTCCCTGGAGCGAGGGAATCTTCCGTGACTGCCTGCGGGTGGGCTATGTCTGCCGTGTGCTGGTCGCCGGTGGTGAGGTGGTCGGCTACGGGGTCATGAGTGTCGGTGCCGGGGAGGCCCACGTGCTGAACCTGTGCATCGCGGAAAGCCAGCGCTGCCGCGGCGCCGGACGGCAGCTGCTGCGCAACCTCCTCAAGTGTGCCGGCGCGGCCGGCGCGGCGGAAGCGTTCCTCGAGGTGCGCCCTTCCAACATCACCGCGATCCGCCTGTACCTGGCCCTGGGGTTCGAGCAGGTGGGAATGCGCCGCGGCTACTACCAGGCGGTCAACGGCCGCGAGGACGCCGCGGTACTGAAGCTCGCCCTCGGCGCGGGGACCGCCCCGGCGGGGGTATCATGAGGGCGGCGCAGCGCCGCGATCTGGACCGCGGATAGCTGCGGGCATTTCCTGCTGGAATGCAGGCTGCCTCCTCATGCAGAATCCGTCGCCGCGATACCCAGCGCGGGACCCTACTCAACCATTTTCTGTTCGTGCCCCATAGCAAGTTGCAGCGCAGCCCCGGGCACTGCCAGTCGCACGCGGTGACTGGCTGGGGTGGCGCAGGATGAGCGTGTGCGGCCTTGAAGGATCGGTAAAGCGTGTCAGAGGCAGCATTAGCCACGGAGGTGCAGCGCAGGCGCACCTTCGCCATCATTTCCCACCCGGACGCCGGCAAGACCACCCTCACTGAGAAGCTGCTGCTGTTCGGCGGCGCGATCCAGCTGGCCGGCACCGTCAAGGGCCGCAAGGCCGCCCGCCACGCCACCTCCGACTGGATGCGCCTGGAGCAGCAGCGCGGTATCTCGGTGACCTCCTCGGTCATGCAGTTCCCGTACCGCGACTGCATCATCAACCTGCTGGACACCCCCGGCCACGAGGACTTCTCCGAGGACACCTACCGCACGCTCACCGCGGTGGACTCCGCGCTGATGGTGATCGACTGCGCCAAGGGGGTCGAGGAGCGCACCATCAAGCTGATGGAGGTGTGCCGCCTGCGCGATACGCCCATCATGACCTTCATCAACAAGCTCGATCGCGACGGGCGCTCGCCGATCGAGCTGCTCGATGAGATCGAGAGCGTGCTGAAGATCAGCACCACCCCGCTGACCTGGCCGATCGGCATGGGCCGCGAGCTGCGCGGCATCTACCACCTGCCCCAGGACCGCATCTACGCCTACGCGGCCGCCGAGCGCGGCCGCCGCGGCGAGAACCTGACCATCGATGGCCTGCACAGCGAGGCCGGGCGCGCGTTCCTGGGTGACCAGGCGGCCGCCTTCGACGAGGAGATCGCCCTGGTGCAGGGCGCCAGCCAGCCGTTCGATCTGCAGGCCTACCTGGCCGGCAAGCAGACCCCGGTGTTCTTTGGCTCCGCGGTCAACAACTTCGGGGTCGAGGAACTGCTGGCCGCCTTCAGTGCCTACGCGCCGGGGCCGCTTGCGCGGGTCGCGCGCGAGCGCACGGTCGAGCCGCAGGAGCAGTCCCTCGCCGGCTTTGTGTTCAAGATCCAGGCCAACATGGACCCCTCGCACCGCGACCGCGTCGCCTTCATGCGCGTGTGCGCGGGCAAGTACAGCCGCGGCATGCGCCTGTTCCACACGCGCCTGGACAAGGAAGTGCGCGTGGCGGATGCGCTGACCTTCATGGCCGCCGAGCGTGCCCAGGCCGAGGAGGCCTTCGCCGGGGACATCATCGGGCTGCACAACCACGGCACGATCAACATCGGGGATACCTTCACGCAGGGGGAGCACCTGACCTTCACCGGCGTGCCGAACTTCGCCCCGGAGATCTTCCGGCGCGCGGTGCTGAAGGACCCGCTGAAGATGAAGGCGCTGCAGAAGGGGCTGTCGCAGCTGTGCGAGGAGGGCGCCACGCAGCTGTTCAAGCCGCTGCGCAACAACGACCTGATCCTGGGGGCCGTCGGCCAGCTGCAGTTCGAGGTGGTGGCCTTTCGCCTGCAGGACGAGTACAGCGTGCAGTGCGTGTTCGACCCGATCACGGTGCACACCGCGCGCTGGGTCGATGCCGCCGACCCACACAAGCTCGAGGAGTTCCGCACCCGCGCCTTTGAGCACCTGGCGATCGATCACTCCGGCGCGCTGGTGTACCTGGCGCCCTCGCGCGTGAACCTGCAGCTCACGCTCGAGCGCTGGCCGGACATCATCTTCCGCGAGACGCGCGAGTACGCGGCGACCTGATCCGGCCGCACGCGCGGGTCACCGCGCCCTCAGGCCCTCGCCGGCGCGCGCGGCAGCGACAGCTGCCCCACCGCGTGCCTGAATTCATCGACCTCGCGTGCCTGGTTGGTGCTCGGCGCGCCATAACGCAGCTGCGTGTAGCGCTCGAGCAGCCCGTGCACCTGGGTGTGCAGCTGCGGGTGCAAGCGCTGGATGCTGTGCGCGAAGTCGAGCGGTCCCTGGTGCGCGGGGCGCACCGCCCCGGCGCGCGCGAGCTTGCGGCACAGGCGCAGGTAGGCATGCGCGAGCGCATCAGCGGCCGGCACGCGGCCGGTGCGCCCCATGTGCCAGCCGATGATCGCCAGCCAGCCGAGCAGGGCCGACAGGAATGCCCAGCCGAGGTAGCGCGCATCGGGCGCGCGGATTCCCAGCCGCGCCAGCAGGTCAAGCTGGCTGGAGTACTGGAACTTCACGACGTTGTCGGTCCACCAGGAGTTGGCCGCGTCCCAGCGCTGCAGCAGCCCCTGCAGCCACGGCGCGCCATGTACGAGCCGCTCACCGGCGCCGAAGGCCTGCGGCATCAGGTCGAGCACTCCGCGGTTCAGCCGCTCCGGTGCCACCACCGCGGTCGGGTCGACGCGCGTCCAGCCGCGCCCCTCCAGCCACACTTCCGCCCAGGCGTGCGCGTCGGACTGGCGTACCAGCAGGTACTTGCCCGCCACGTTCCACTCCCCGCCCAGGTAGCCGGTGACCACGCGCGCGGGCACCCCGGCGGCACGCATGAGGTCGACGAACGCCGAGGCGTAGTGGCCACAGAAGCCCTCGCGCGTGTTGAACAGCAGCTCGTCGACCATGTTCTCCCCCAGCGGCTGCGGCTCCAGTGAGTAGACGAAGCCGCCCTTGGCCAGGTAGTCCAGGCTCGCCTGCACGAAGCCGGCATCGGAGCTGACCTGCGCGCGCAGCGCGAGCGCCAGCTGGCGCGCGCGCGGGTTGGCATCCGGGGGCAGCGCGGTGTCCTCGCGGCGCGCGGTGCCACTGAGCTGCCCTTGCGCACGCGAGCGGGTGTAGGAGAGCGCCTCATAGCTGACCGCGTCGCGCACCGGCTCGGTGGCCAGCAGCTGGTAGTCGTAGGTGAGGGTCACCTGCGCGGAAGGTGCGTGCGCGGGCAGGTCCAGCGCGAACCAGAAGCGCTGCTGCGTCGGCTGCAGCGAGACGCGGTACCTCACCGGCTCGCCCAGCAGCTGCACGGCCTGGCGCGGATGCTCCGCCCACTGGCGCCGGCGCCAGGTGCGCCCGTCGAAGTCATGCAGCACCGGGCCGCGCCAGTAGCGCTCTGCCGGCACCGGCGGCTGACCGGCGAACTTCACGCGGAACGCGGGGTCGTAGTTGGCCACCAGCCGGGTGATGCCCCCGGGGCTCATCGAGTCCGACAGCCCGCTCAGGGCCTCCTCACCGCGCGGGATGGCCCAGAACGAGCCGGGCAGGCGCGGGAAGAACACGAACAGCGCCGCCGCCAGCGGGGCGGCGATGAGCAGCGCGCGCAGCGCCATGCCCCCGGCGGCGCGCGCGGACAGTCCCGGGGAGGTGACCGCGGCGAGCGCCGCACAGCACGCCCAGGTCTCAAGCGCATACAGCGGCGTGCGCGCCAGCGACTGCCGGTCAAGGCAGGCGGCCAGCAACAGGAACAGTCCCGCACCCACCAGCACCAGCTGGTCGCGCGCGCGCTGCATTTCCAGCAGCTTCAGCGCGGCCATCAGCATCAGCAGCGTCGTGCCGGCGACCAGGCCGTTGAGGGTGTGGAAGCGCGCCAGCACCAGTCCCGTCACCACCAGCGCGAGCACGGCGCGCAGCCAGGTCGGCGGCAGCCACGTGCGCGTGCGCGCGTTCCACAGCCGCCACGCCACCAGCGCAAGCGCTGTGATGCCCGCCCACGCAGGCATGCGGTCGATGTTCAGCACTACCCCGCCGGCGAATGCGGCGCACACCCAGCCCAGGGTGCGCGGCACGCGCCAGCCGGCGGCCATCATTGCCCCGCCTCGCTGGCGGCCGCGGGGAAGCGCGCCAAGGCGCTCAGGCAGCGGTCGCGGTGCGCCGGCCCGCCGTCCGCGGCGATGCTCGTGCCGGGCAGCTCGAGCGCGTAGCGCTCGCCGCGGGCGTCAGCGTCCACGATCCAGCGCGCCAGCTGGCCCAGGCGCGCCTCGACGCCAGGCAGTCGCACGGCGGCGTATTCCAGGCGGTGCTGCTCGGTGCCCAGGGCGTGGTATTGCTTCACCAGCAGTGGCGCGCCGCGCGCATAGGCCTTCCAGTCCACCTGGCGCGGCGAGTCGCCATCGCGGAACGGGCGCAGGTCCGCCCATTCATCCACACCGGCGCCGCGGCGCGCATGCAGGCCCTGCTGCGGTGAGTGGCCCGCCGGTATCGTAAGCGGCCCCTCCGGGGCCGGGTATACCAGCATCTGCGCGCTTACATGCAGCCAGGTCCAGGCGCGGAAGATCCCGAACGGGTGTGTCGTGGCGATGCGGATGCGCTCGATGTGCACGATGCCGCGGCTGGGCGCGCTTAGCGCCAGCGCGACTACCTGCTGGGCCCCGGGGGCGAGGTCCGCCGCGGCCTCCGGCTGGCCGTCGATGCGCGCGCTGATCCCAAGGCGCGGCAGCGCCGCCGTATTGGCAAGCGTCAGGTAGGCGACGCCTGGGCGCCGCGCGAACACCGCGGGCGCGTGCAGGGCCTCGATCCGCAGGCCCTGCAGGTTGCGGTGGCACTGCTGCATGACCACCAGGCAGAACGCGATCAGCAGGAAGGTGAGGAACAACGCGAGGCTGTTGCTGTAGTTGAGCCCGGCGAGCAGCATCAGGAACAGCAGCACCCCGAGGGCGACGCCGGCGCGCGAGGGCACGATGTAGAGCCGGCGCCGCTGCAGTGCCACGGGCAGGGCATCGACGCCCTGGCGGCGGCGCACCCACAAGGCCATGCGCCGCGCGGCCGCAGTGCGCAAGGAGGCGAGGGGCGTCCAGCGCTGGCGCGTGCCGGCTGTGGCCCAGGCGGCCATCGGCGCTAAGCGGGCACCGCTGCGGACTCGATGATCTCGCGTGCCAGCTCCTCCCCGGGGCGGGCCGATGCGTCGCGCCCCTCCAGGCGGTGCGCAATCACCGCCGGCAGCACTGCCTGCACGTCCTCTGGCAGCACCGCGGTGCGCTGGCCGATGTAGGCCCACGCCTGCGCGGCGCGCAGCAGGCCCTGGCCGGCGCGCGGGGACAGGCCGAGCTTCAGGTCCGGGCGCTCGCGCGTGCGCGCGATCAGCACCTGGGTGTAGTCAAGCAGGGTGTCGGCGATGTGCAGGCCGCGCACGCTGCGCTGCATGCGCAGCAGGGCCGCGGCCGAGAGGATTGGCGCGATGCCGGAGAGGATCTCGCGGCGCTCCCCGCCGCGCAGCAGCGCGCGCTCGTGCGCCGCGTCCGGGTAGCCTAAGCGGATGCGCATCAGGAAGCGGTCCAGCTGCGACTCCGGCAGCGCGAAGGTGCCCAGCTGCTCGTGCGGGTTCTGCGTGGCGACCACGAAGAACGGTTCGGGCAGCGGGTAGGTGGTGCCATCGGCACTGATCTGCCGCTCCTCCATCGCCTCCAGCAGTGCGCTTTGCGTGCGCGGACTGGCGCGGTTGACCTCGTCGGCGAGCAGCAGCTGCGTGAACACCGGGCCCTGGCGGAAGTCAAAGCGCTGCCGGGCCTGGTCGAAGATCGACACGCCGATGATGTCCGCGGGCAGCAGGTCGCTGGTGAACTGCACGCGCTGCCAGGCAAGCCCGAGCACGTGCGCCAGTGCATGCGCAAGGGTGGTCTTGCCCACCCCCGGCACGTCCTCGATCAGCAGGTGGCCGCGCGCCAGCAGGCACGCCAGGCACAGGCGCAGCTGCGCCTGCTTGCCGAGGATCACCGTCTCCAGCACCTCCAGCGCACGTGCCAGGGCGGCCGCATCCGCGCCGCTGGCCCCTGGTGGGGTGTCGTTCACTTGGCCAGCATGCCGCGGATGCGTGCCAGCTGCGCACCCAGGTCACGCGCGCTGCGCTCGAAGTCCGCCTCGCGCTCGCGCTCGGTGGCGACCACCTCCGGCGGGGCGTTCGCCACGAAGTTCTCGTTGCCGAGCTTGCCGCGGGTCTTCTTCAGCTCGCCGTTCGCCTTGGCAAGCAGCTTCTCCAGGCGCTCGGCCTCGGCGCCCGCATCGATCAGTCCTGCCATGGGCACGAGCAGGGTCAGGGTGCCGACCAGCGCCATGGCCGATTCCGGTGCAGCCGCGCCTGTGGCGAGCACGCTGATCTGGGCCAGGCCTGCGAGCTTTTCAAGCAGGGCGCGGTGGCGCTGCGCCAGGGACTCATCCAGCGCGCTGGCATCCTTCAATAGCAGCTCGATGCGCTTGCCCGGCGAGATGTTCATCTCGCCGCGGATCTGGCGCACGCCCAGGATGACCGCCTTCAGCCATTCCGCCTCGCCCTCGGCGGCCGCATCGGTGGGGAACTCGGCCGCCGTCGGGTAGGGGGCGAGCATGACGGTGGTGCCGCTGACCCCGGCCAGCGGGGCGATGCGCTGCCAGATCTCCTCGGTGATGAAGGGCATGATCGGGTGCAGCGCGCGCTGCAGCGCCTCGAGCACCTCCACCAGCGTGCGCTGCGTGGCAAGGCGCATCGGCGGCGCGGCGTCCTGGGACTGCAGCACCGGCTTGGTCAGCTCCAGGTACCAGTCGCAGAAATCGTACCAGGCGAACTCGTACAGGGCCGTGGCGGCGAAGTCGAAGCGGTAGTCGCGCAGCGCCGCCTCGACCGCACCCAGCGCGCGCCCGAGCCGCGAGCGGATCCAGCGGTCCGCGACACTCAGGTCCGCGGCCGGCACGGCGCCGGCGACGGCGGCATCGCCCACCGCCATGGTGACGAAGCGTGCCGCGTTCCACAGCTTGTTGCAGAAGTTGCGGTAGCCGGCCACCCGCGCCATGTCGAAGCGGATGTCGCGGTTGCTCGAGGCGAGCGCCGCGAAGGTGAAGCGCAGCGCATCGGTGCCGTGTGCGGCGATGCCCTGCGGGTACTGCTTGCGCGTGGCCTTCTCGATCGCCGGGGCCAGCTGCGGCTGCATGAGCCCGGTGGTGCGCTTGGCGATGAGCGCCTCGAGCTCGATGCCATCGACGATATCCAGCGGGTCGATGACGTTGCCCTTGGACTTGGACATCTTGTCGCCGTGCTCATCGCGGATGAGGCCGGTGATGTAGACGTCGCGGAACGGCACCTCGCCCATGAACTTCAGCCCCATCATCATCATGCGCGCCACCCAGAAGAAGATGATGTCGAAGCCGGTGACCAGCACGTTCCCCGGGTAGAAGCGCTTGAGCTCGCTGGTGGACCTGGGCCAGCCGAGCGTGGAGAACGGCCACAGCGCCGATGAGAACCAGGTGTCCAGCACGTCCTCGTCCTGGCGCAGCACGGTGCCGGCGGCGAGCTGGTGGCGCGCGCGCACCTCGGCCTCGTCGCGGCCGACGTAGATGTTGCCCAGCGCGTCGTACCAGGCCGGGATGCGGTGTCCCCACCACAGCTGCCGGCTGATGCACCAGTCCTTGATGTTGCGCATCCACTCGAAGTAGGTGCGCGACCAGTTCTCCGGCACGAAGCGCGTCTGCCCCTGCTCGACCGCGGCGATCGCGGGGGCCGCCAGCGGCGCGATCTTCACGTACCACTGGTCGGTGAGGTAGGGCTCGAGTATCGCGCCGCTGCGGTCACCGCGCGGCACGTGCAGGCGGTGCTTGTCGATCTTCTCCACCAGGCCTGCCGCCTCGAGCTCGGCCACGATGCGCTTGCGCGCCTCGAAGCGGTCCAGGCCGCGGAAGCGCTCCGGCACGCTGTCGGCCATGGCCGCGCGCGGGGTGAAGACGTTGATCTGCGCCAGCCCGTGGCGCTGGCCGACCTCGTAGTCGTTGAAGTCGTGCGCCGGGGTGATCTTCACGCAGCCGGAGCCGAAGGCAGGATCAACGTAGGCATCCGCGATCACCGGGATCTCGCGCTCGGCCAGCGGCAGGCGCAGCATGCGGCCGACCAGGTGCGTGTAGCGCTCGTCCTCGGGTTCACCGCCACCGCGCTGTCACCGAGCATCGTCTCAGGCCGGGTGGTGGCGACGACGACGTGGCCGCTGCCGTCGGCGAGCGGGTAGCGCAGGTGCCACAAGTGGCCGTCCTCCTCCTGCGACTGCACCTCGAGGTCGGACAGCGCGGTCAGCAGCACCGGGTCCCAGTTCACCAGGCGCTTGCCGCGGTAGATCAGGCCCTCCTCGTGCAGGCGCACGAAGACCTCGGTCACCGCCAGTGACAGGTCCGGGTCGAGCGTGAAGCGGTCGCGGCTCCAGTCCACCGAGTCGCCCAGCCGGCGCATCTGCCCGGCGATGGTGCCACCGGACTGCGCCTTCCACTGCCACACGCGCGCGACGAAGTCCTCGCGCGACAGCTCACTGCGCTTGATGCCCTGGGCGTTCAGCTGCCGCTCGACCACCATCTGCGTGGCGATGCCGGCGTGGTCCGTGCCCGGCTGCCACAGTGCGTCCGCCCCGCGCATGCGCTGGTAGCGGGTGAGGGTATCCATGAGGGTGTGCTGGAAGGCATGCCCCATGTGCAGCGTCCCGGTCACGTTCGGCGGCGGGATCATGATGCAGTAGGGGGCACCGTGACCGCTCGGGGCGAACCAGCCGCTGGCTTCCCAACGCTCGTAGATGCGCCGCTCGATGTCCTGCGGCGCGTACACCTTGTCCATTAACAGCCATGACTTTCAAAGGGGAGGGCGGCAGCGATTATAGCGGCTCGCCGCGCTGCCCCCGTGGCCGCGAATGCGCGGCGGCGCTGCCCGACCGGCCCGGGCGGGGGTCAGCGCACGCGCAGCAGGCGGGCGGTCAGGCGCTCGGCGCGCCGCAGGCGGCAGAAGCGCACGTGCCGGACCTGGCGATCGTGGCTGGCGCCGTGACGCGTCAGCGGGCCGCGCGGTGCAGCAGGAAGTCCGAGAGCAGGGGTGTCGGGCGGCCCGTGCTGCCCTTCTGCGCACCGCTCTGGTAGGCGATGCCCGCGACGTCGAGGTGCGCCCATTTGAGTCCTTGGGTGAATTTGGCCAGGAAGGCGGCGGCGGTGATCGCGCCGCCGTCGCGGCCGCCGACATTGGCGAAGTCGGCGAAGTTGCTCTTCAGTGACTCGGCGTAGTCCTCCGTCAGCGGCAGTTCCCAGCAGCGGTCATCCGCACGCACGCCGGCCTCCAGCAGTTCCTGCACCAGGCGGGCGTCATTGCCCATCACCCCGGAGTGGAAGTGCCCGAGCGCCACCACGCATGCCCCGGTCAGGGTCGCGACATCCACCACCGCCGCCGGCTCGAAGCGGCGCGCGTAGTGCAGCGCGTCGCACAGGATCAGGCGCCCCTCGGCATCGGTGTTCAGGATCTCCACCGTCAGTCCGGCCGCGCTGGTGGCGATGTCCCCGGGCTTGACCGCCCGGCCGCCGGGCATGTTCTCCACCGCGGCGACCAGGCCGACGACGTTGATCGGCAGGTCGAGGCTCGCGGCAAGACTCAGCGCTGCGATTACTGCCGCGGCGCCGCTCATGTCGAACTTCATCTCGTCCATGCCCGGGGGGTCCTTGAGCGAGATGCCGCCGGAGTCGAAGGTCACGCCCTTGCCCACCAGGACCACGGGGGCTTCGCTCTTCTTGCCGCCGCGGTGCTCAAGCACCAGGAAGCGCGGCGCCTCCGCGCTGCCGCTGCGCCACCGCGAGCAGGCAGCCCATCTTCTCGCGCCGGATGGCCGGCTCGTCCAGCACCGCACCGCGAAGCGCGTCGCGCTTGCCAAACGCCTGCGCCTGCTCGGCAAGGTAGCTGGGCGTGCACACGTTGGCCGGCAGGTTGGCCAGATCGCGCTGGATGGTGGCCGCCGCGGCGATCGCCGCGCCTTCGGCCAGGCCGCGCTCGGTGGCGCCGGCCTTGCGTGCCGGGCCTGCCAGCACCTTCTTCAGCGCCGGTGCCGAGGGCTTCTTGCCGCTCTTGAGGTCGTTGGTGCGGTAGAGGGCAGCGCCGGTGATCTCCGCGACCTGGCGCCCGAGGTAGTAGTCGTCCAGTTCGCGCACCTCGGGACGGTCGATGGCCACCGCGCAGCTGGCGATGCGCGTGCGGGTGAGCGCCGCGAGGGCACCCTGGCAGGCGCGCCGCCAGGTCTTGCGCTGGAATTGCTTCTTGGTGCCAACCCCGGTCAGCAGCACGCGTGAGGCGTTGATGCCGGGCAGGTCGGTGACCAGCAGCGTGTCGCCGATGCGCCCGGCGAAATCGCCGCGGTCGAGCAGCCTCTTCAGCCGCCCGCCACAGGCGGAGTCGACCGTGCGCGCCTCCCCGCTAAGCTCACCACCCTCGAATACACCCAGGACGAGGCAGTCCACGTTAAGTGTCGCCAGGCCCTTGCTCCAAACGCCGAATTCCATGCGATATCCCCTGTCTTGCCGAGGCGCGTTAGACTCTCACTTACCTTATTGGGCGCCGCAGCCGGTTGCTCGCACGGACAGCGCTTATCGCAGCGGCCGTGCACGCGTGGCAAGTGTAACCCAAGATCTCGACAGGTTTGCGAAGGAACGGCTGGCGGCAATTGGGGAAAATCCTCGAACGTTACGTATTGCGCGAGGTCGTGACCACGTGGTTGGTCGTGACCGGCGTCCTGTTGGTCATCCTGTTGGTCAACCAGGTCGTGGGGGTGCTCGGGCGTGCCGCCAGCGCGCAATTTCCGCAAAGCGTGGTGCTCGAACTGATCTGGCTCGGTTCGCTGCAGAACCTGTCGATCCTGCTGCCGGTGGGGCTGCTGCTGGGCGTGGTGCTGGCGTTCGGCCGGCTGTATGCGGACAGCGAGATGGCCGCGGCGCTCGCGTGCGGCGCAGGACCTGTGAACTTGTACCTGCCCGTGGCGCTGCTGGCGGTGGTGGTCGCGACAGGTCTTGCCTGGCTCACCCTCGGGCTGGCACCACATGCCACCGAGCAGGCCCTGAGCCTGCGCCACGAGGCGATGCGGGCCGGGCAGTTCGCCCCCATCGCACCGGGCAAATTCCGCACTTTCGGCAGCGGCAACGCGGTGGTCTACGCGGAGAGCGTGAACCCGGACGGCACGCTGCATAACGTGTTCGTCGAGCGCAGCGAGGGTACGCTGGTGCAGGTGGTGCTCGCCGAGCGCGCCAGCCACGCGGTCACCCCGGACGGCATGACACATATTCTTACACTGTTCGACGGCCAGCGCTTCGAGGGGGTGCCCGGCAGTGCCGAGTTCCGCATCGTACGCTTCGCCGAGCACGTGATCCCGGTGCAGGTGCCGGTCGGCGACGACGCGGTGCGTGACCTGGAGGCGCGCCCCTCGGCGACGTTGCTGCATGCCAGCGACCCCCAGCAGCGCGCGGAGCTGGCACTGGCGCGTGGCGATGCCGCTGATGTGCCTGGTGCTGGCCGTGCTCGCGGTGCCGCTGGCGCGCCTGCGGCCGCGGCAGGGGCGCTATGCGCGGGTCTGGATCGCGATCCTGATCTTCCTGCTGTACTCGCAGCTGATCTCGGTGGGCAAGGTATGGCTTGCCCGCGGCACCGCGCCTAACTACCTGGGCCTGTGGTGGACGCATGCGGTGGTGATCATCATCGCGCTCGCGGTGATCCAGGGTCCGGCGCTTGCCACGCGCCTGCGCTACCGGGCCGCCGGCCTGTGAACATCCTTGACCGCTACGTCATGCGCTCGATCCTGGGGTCGGTCTTCATGGTCGCCGCCGTGCTGCTGGTGCTGGGCGCGCTGTTCGTGTTCATCGACCAGCAGGAGGACATCGGCACCGGCAACTACACCGCGCTCGGGGCGCTGTGGTACACGCTGCTCAGCCTGCCGCAGCAGGCCTTCGAACTGCTGCCGATCACCGCCCTCATCGGCTCGCTGCTGGGCATGGGCGGGCTGGCGCGCGGCAGCGAGATCACCGTGATCCGCGCCACCGGCATATCCATCGCGCACCTGGCGGGCATGGCGCTGCTGGCCGGGCTGGTACTGGTGGGCCTCGCAGTGGTGCTCGGGGAGTTCCTCGGGCCGGCGCTGCAGCAGACCGCACGCGAGCAGAAGACCTTCAGTCGCATGAGCAACGTTGGCTTCGGCAGCCACGGCGGGGCCTGGGTGCGCGATGGTGACCTGATCCTGCACGTCTCCGGGCAGTCCGGCGAGACGCAGTTCGGCGGGATGCAGATCTTCGAGCTGTCTCCGCAGCACGAGTTGCTGGCGCTGGGCACCGCGAGCCGCGGCACCGCGGGCGCCAAGGGCAACTGGCTGCTGAGCAACTACGCCGAGTCGCGCTTCAGCGGTGACACGGTGACCCGCAGCAACCCGGGCCAGCGCATCCTCAAGTCCAACGTGACGGCGGGGTTCCTGGGGCTGGCCTCGCAGAACCCCGAGCAGCTGACCAACCGTGCCCTGTTCCGCCTCATCCGCTATTACCGTGCCAATTCGCTCAACGACCGCGAGTACGTGTTCGCGTTCTGGTCGCGCATCGCGCGCACGGTCGCCGTCGCCTTCACCGTGCTGCTGGCAATCCCGTTCGTGCTGGGCTCACTGCGCTCCGCCGGCGCCGGCACGCGCATGCTCATGGGACTGGTGCTCGGCATCGGCTTCTTCCTGCTGCAGCGGCTGATCGAAAGCGGCACCGTGGTGTTCAACCTGAACCCGGTGGTCTTGGCCTGGATGCCCACCGCGCTCCTGGCGCTCGTGGTGTTCGTGCTGCTGGCGCGCGTGCGCTGACCTTCAGTCCGCCGGCGCGCCGGCCGGGTACTGTGGCAGGCCGTCATCGATGGATAGCCAAGGCAGCTTGTCCTGCACCCAAACGTGCATGGTCGGGGCGAGCCGCTGCGGTTCGTCCAGGCTTGCCACTGTCAGGTCGATGTCCTGCGGGCGCGCCTCGTTGATGAAGGTCAGCGAGGTGCCGCAGGCGGCACAGAAGCCGCGCAAAACCGCCGCCGAGGAGCGGTATTCGGCCAGCGCGCCGCGCGTGACCCGCAGCTGCGTGCGGGCGAAGGTCACCCAGGGCACCACCGCGGCCCCGGCCGCCCGCCGGCAGCTTGCGCAGTGGCAGAAGCACAGGTAGCGGGCAACCCCGCGCGCCTCGTAGCGCACCGCACCACACAGGCAGCCACCCTCGTAGAGCGCATCCGGCATCACATTACGTTAGCACTCGTTGCCGTGCCCGGCCATCCGGTCAACAATCGCAGCCACTGACACTGGCTGCGAGAGGTTGGACATGCGAACGCTCAGATCGACGGTGCTGCTGGCGGGCCTGCTCGTGGGTGCGGTGGCAAGCGCTGCGGCCGCGGACCTGACGGTGCGCGTGGACGCGCGCGAGGTGACGCGCAAGCACGTGCATACCGACCTGTCGCTCGCGGCCCGACCCGGGCCGCTGACACTGGTGTTCCCCTCGTGGATACCTGGCGAGCATGGCCCGACCGGGCCGATCGACACCCTGGTGGGGATGGTGATCCGCGCCAATGGCCAGATCCTCACCTGGCAGCGCGATCCGCTGGACATGAACGCGATCAGCTTCGAGGTGCCCGCCGGCGCCAGCCGCGTGGAGATCGCGCTGGAGTCCGGGCTGCCGGTCGATGACGGCTCCTTCACCGCCGGGCCCACCAGCAGCGCGCAGCTGGCGGTGATCTCGTGGAACCAGTTCGTGCTGCTGCCCAAGGGCGTCGACGCCGACACCATCAGCACCGAGGCCTCGGTGCTGGCCCCAGCCGGCTGGCAGCTGGCGTGCGCGCTCGCGCTGCGCCCGCAGCCTGACGGCAGCACGCAGCTGGAGGGCGCATCGCTGGCGCGGCTGATCGACTCGCCGCTGCAGATCGGCCGCTACGTCAAGCGGGTGCAGTTGCATGGCTCGGTGCCATTGCCGCAGCTGCAGCACGCGATCGCGATCGCTGCCGACAGCGAGGCGGCGCTGGTCGTGCCGGATGACTTCGGCAAGGGCTACGACCGGCTGGTCGCCCAGGCCGGCCTGCTGTTCGGCTCGCGCATGTACCGGCACTACACCTGGCTGCTGAGCCTTTCCGACCATGTGGCCCATTTTGGCCTCGAGCACCATGAGTCCAGCGACGACCGCGTGGACGAGAACTCGCTCTCCGAGCCCGGCTACCGCGAGCGCGTCGCCGAACTGCTCGCGCACGAGTACGTGCACAGCTGGAACGGCAAGTACCGCCGCCCCGCAGGACTGCTCAGCCCCGACTACAACAAGGAGATGGACGGCTCGCTGCTGTGGGTCTACGAGGGCATGACGCAATTCTGGGGAGAGGTGCTGCCGGTGCGCTCGGGGCTGGTCGCGGCGCAGACCTACCGCGAGGTGCTCGCGTCGAAGGCCGGTGACTTCGACATCCAGGTGGGCAACCGCTGGCGGCCGCTGGCAGACACCGCGGTCGCCGCGCAGATCCTCTACGACGCCCCCAATGCCTGGAGCAACAGCCGCCGCGGCGCGGACTTCTACGAGGCCTCCGAATTCCTGTGGCTGAACGTCGACGCGGAGCTGCGCGCGCGCTCCGGCGGCAAGGCCTCGATCGATGACTTCGTGAAGCGCTTCTACGCCGGCAAAAGCGGGGAGCCCGCGCTCAAGCCGTTCGTCGAGGAGGACGTGTATGCCGCCTTGTCGGCCACCGTGCCGGCGGACTGGCGCGCGATCATCCGCAGGCACCTGGATTCCACCGGACCGCAGGCTCTTCTTGACGGGCTCAGGAGCACCGGCTGGCAGCTGACCTATACCGCGGAGAAGAACACCTACCTCGAGCTGCGGCAGAAGCGCAACAAGACCACGGCACGCGACTGGTCGATCGGCTTTACGGTCGACAAGAACGACACGATCGTCGATGCGGTGGAGGACCGTGCGGCCGCGCGCGCGGGGGTGGGTCCGGGCATGAAGCTGCTGGCGGTCAACGGCCGCAAGTACAGGGCCGAAGTGCTGGACGCGGCGATCGCGGAGGCGCAGGTCACGCACAAGCCGATCGAGCTGATCGTGCAGAGTGACGAGTTCCTGCGCACCCTGAGCGTGCCGTACTACGACGGCCCGCGCTGGCCCCACCTCACCGCGCTCAGTGGCAAGCCGGACGTCATGTCGCAGGTACTGAAGGCGCGCCTCAAGTAAGCCGCAGGCCAAGGCTTAGGGCCGCGACATGGTGGCCGCGCCGGTTCAGCTGGCCGGTGGCTTGTCCGGCACCAGGTAGCGCACCCAGGAACCCTTGGCCTCCGAGGCGGCGTGCTCGAACGCCTGGTCCTGCAGGTCGTGGCTGAGCAGTTCGCGCGCGCCGGCGCGCTCCAGAAGTTGCACGGCCCGACGCGTCTCGATTTCTCCGCGCGGATGGACCGCGACGGTCGAACTCGTGCCGGCTCCCACCTGTGTCGCCAGTTCCTGCGCGAGGTCGCGCTCGGCGTCATCACTGAGCAAGGTGCGGAAGTACTGAAAGAACCGCGCCTGGTCAGAGGCCCCGGGTTCCTCGGCCGCGCGGCCCTTCTCGGCGCGTGCCGTCAGCTCCACGCGGTCGGTCGGGAAGCCGTCACTGACCAGTCGTGTGCGCGCGCGCTCCGCGTCGGCGTAATCGGTAAACACTGCTAGCAAGATCGCACTCATCGTCGTGGCTCCTTCGTGTTCGCCGCGCCGCAGGTGGCGGTCACGAAAAAATTCTACGCGCTGGGGTCTTGCAGTGCACCCCCAGTCGCGGTCAGTTGACGCCTACATTACATGCGTGACAGTCCCCGGGGCGGCGCCAGCCAGCCGGGTGTCCCCGGTCCGGGCGCACCGGCGGCGGCGAAGCCGCGTTAGCTCAGTCGTGCCTTGATCTCACCCATGAGGGCGATGAAGCGCGGTTCGCCGCGCATCGCGTCGAAATCCGGATCGGTGTCCATCCAGCTGAGCATGCCTGGGGATACGCGCTCGCCTATGCCGCGCAGCGTCGACAGCGTCATGTCGAGGTCGCCCATGGAGGCCATTGCGCAGGCGAGGTTGTAGTGAAGGTTGACGTTCTCGGGGTCGACCAGGCGGGCGCGGGCGGCCCATTCCTTGGCGCGCTCCTTTTCCCCAAGCGTCACGAGCATGGCGACCCCCATGCCGATCGCACGGCTGTGGCCGGGTTCGGCCGCGACGATCTTCTCGATGCGTTCCAGCGCCGGCGCGCGGCGCGCCTGCATGCGCTCGGTGTCGCCTTTGGCTTTGTAGCACTGCGAGATGAAGGACGCGGCGGTGAAATCGGACTCCATTGCGCCGCGGCGAGTTCGAAGTGCGCGATCGCGTCGTCGTAGCGGCGCAGGCCCAGGCAGCACAGCCCGGCAATGCGGTTGCCCACGTAGGACTGCGGCTCCAGCCGCAACGCGTTCTGGCAGGCGAGCAGGCCTTCCTCGAAGTCGTCCCTTGCTGCGTTGGGCGGCACCCATCGCGGCGTGCGAATCGGCAAGCTGCGGATCGAGGCGCAGCGCCGTTTCGGCCGCGCGCACGCCGTCATCGCCGGAGTCCCCGCGCCAGAACATGTTCCACTGTGCCAAGCGCCATCGTCGCCCAGGCCTGCGCGTAGTTCGGATCGACCTCGACCACTCGGTTGCAGATGCGCACGACGATTTCGTTGTTGCGCTCGTTATCGAGCAGCCAGAACTGGCGCGCCATCAGGTACAGCTTGTAGGCTTCCGGATTGGTCGTGGAGCGCTGCTCGAGCGCCTGCTTCTCCTCCGGCAGCAGCGTCAGCTTCAGCGCCGCGACGATCGCCTTGGAGATCTCATCCTGCATAGCGAAGATGTCGTTCAGGTCGCGATCGTAGCGCTCGCCCCAGACCTGCGAGTCGTTGGCGGCGCCGACCAGCTGTGCGGTGATCCGCACGCGCGCACCGGCCTTGCGCACGCTGCCGACCAGCACGTAGGACGCCTTGGTCTGCCGCGCGATCTGCGCCACATCCGCGTCGCCGCCTTTGAAGGAGAACGCGGTGTTGCGCGAGACGATGGACAGCGCGGACACTTTGCCCAGATCGGTGATGATGTCCTCCGTGATGCCGTCACTGAAGTACGCCTGCTCGGGGTCGCCGCTCATGTTGGCGAAGGGCAGCACGCAGATGACCACCGCCGGACGCTTGTCACGCGCGACCGGGGGCCGGGCCGGCGCGGCGCGCCGCAGTTTCACCCCCAGTGCGGTGGCCAGCGCTTTGAAGGCGGCGCTGCCGCGGTTAGCGGCCCAGTCATCCAGGTCGATCGTGTGGATGGCCCGTACGTCGATGGGCAGGCGCGCATTGTCAAAACGCACCGGCACCAGCACACCTCGGTCCGCGGCATCCCGCGCCTCGCCCTTTACCCAGCGCGAGTCGACCGAGGTGGGACTCCAGACGACGACGACCGCGCGCGCCGCCTCCAGCTCCTTGCCTATCAGCGCATCGAACTCGTCGCCGGGGGTGATCTCGGGGTCCCACCAGACCGACCAGCCCTGCGCTTCCAGTGCGGCGACCAGTGGTGCGACCCGTGTCTTGTCGGTGCGGGAGTAGGAAACGAAGATGTCGGCCATATCGGGGCAGTCAGCACCGGCGGGAGTTTGCGCAAGTTAGCACAGTTGCCCGCCGGATCTCGCGGGCTGCGGACCCGCCGCGCGCGTCGCGGCTGTGAGCGGCTTGCGCGCTCGGTGCGGCCGCCGTGGACAGGTGTGCCGCTGTTGTCTGCGGCAATCGGCCGCTCTAGGGCCGCGGCGCCTTTGCGGTCTTGCCCACTTTCTTGGCAGGTTCCGGCAGCGGCTTCAGCAGATCATCGAGGCTTGCGAAGATCGCTGCGTACTTGTAGTCAGGGACCTGGAATTCCCAGCCGGCCAGCCGTGCGCTGAGCCGCTGGGCATCGGCTGCCCCTGCGGCATCGCCCGATTGCGCGCTCAGGCTGATGAGGGCGCGCGCGCCGTCCTTGCGGCCGCTGACGCTGACCTCGAGCCCGTCAAAGGTGCGGAACACGGCGCGGTCAGGCCTGGCGTCCGCCGGCGCCGCCGCCTTGCTCACGTCCTCGAGCGTGAGCGAGCTCAATGCTGCGGCCATGGCATTGGCCGCCTGCGGGCTGGCAAGCTCGCGACCCTTGGGCAGCGGGCTCACCGTAAAATCGTTCTGCTCGGCCTTTGCTCGCGAGGCGGTGAAGGCGGCCCCCGTTCCCGGGTGCTCCTCGATCTCGCGCACCCGCTCGGGTGCGAGGTCGATCAGCGCCCGCGCGAGCCAGGCCCTGGGGTCCGCCTCGACCGTAAGCAGCGGCGCGGCCAGCAGGCTCTGCGGGTCGTCGACGCGGCGCACGTAGCCTGACTTGGCACCCGAGGCCTTGCCGACGATCAGGGCCCACTTGCTGGCAGGGGACAGCACCTCGATGCGCGTGCCGGTCGCCTTGGCGGAGTTGACGTCCTCGACGCCCAGCTGCGCGTAGTTGGCCGGCAACCGCGTCTTCTCCTCGACCACGTTGAGCGCGCCCAGGTCCAGCAGCAGCTTGCGCACCTTGCCGCGGTCCGCTGGCCAGGCGCGCTCGGTGACGATCCAGTCGGGGCCCTGGCGGGTGAGCGTGGTGTGCGTCTCGTCACCGCGGCGCAGTGCCACCTGCGTGACCGCGTTCACACCGCGCTCGAGACCGGGCAGCACCGCGTCACCGGCGAGCGTGGCGCGCTCGAGGTGGCGCAGCGAGGAAAGCCAGATCGCAAAGATGATGACCACGGCGCCGGCGGCCAGCAGCCAGGCAACACGGCGTGCGCTCATGACAGGCTCTCCTTCATGGGTGCGATCTGGCGGCGCCGGCGCCGCCAGGCGGCGATCCCGAGCGCTACCAGGGCAAACAGCAGCGGCACGCCAACGATGTTGACCAGCTTCAGCCGCGTGCCGAGGTTCTTGATGTCCGCATCGAGCCCGGCGCGCACGGCACGCAGCTCCTTGCGGATGCGCACCTTCTCCAGGCGGAAGTGCTCGATCTCGCGCTCCTGCTCCGGGGTGACCAGCAGCGAGGTGGCCGACGCGTCGCCCTTGGCCTGCAGTGCGGTGAGCTTCTCCTCGGTGTCGCGCAGCTGCTGCTCCAGTTCCTGCTCCTTGGCGCGGAAGCGCTCATTGGCGGCGCGCCGCAGTTTCTCGACACGCTCGAAGGGGCGCGTGAAGGTGGCGCGGCTGCGCACGCTGATGAGGTCGGCGCTGCCGGACAGGTTGCCCAGTGCGTTCTGCACCACGTCGCCGTTGCTCGCCCACGCCTGGGCCACCTGTTGGCCGAAGAAGTTCTGCAGCCGCACCCACAGGAAGTCCGAGAGCATGTCGGAGTCTGCGAACACGATGAGATTGAGCGGGCGGTTGGCCTGGGAGACCTTCAGGTCCAGCTGCCCGGCGGGCAGGGTAACCCCTGCGGGCGGGCCGTCGGGGAAGGCGGTGCGCACCGTGACCGCTGACGCGCGCGGCCAGGGTGTAGCGGATGCCGGTGGGCTTGAAGCCGTCGAGCAGGCTGCCGGGGTCCTGCAGCAGGCGAAAGCGCGCGGTCGGCAGCAGCATCGCGTCCTTGCTCGACTGCAGCAGCGGCTCGAAGCGCACCTGCGAGCCCTTCAGCGGCCACAGCGCGCCGGCCATGGCCATGTTGACGTTGGAGAGCCCGGCGGTGACCACGTCATCCGAGAAGCTGCCCTGGTCCAGCCCGAGCACCCCGGGGTGCACCACCGGCTCCTCGCCCTCGTGCATGGTCACCGAGAGCGCGCGGCCGCGATCGGCCACGACCTTGCCCGGGTCGAAGCCCACGCCCCAGGCCTCCAGCAGGGCTTCCAGGTGCGATGACTTGTCGGCGGTCATGCCCGCCATCGGGTTCTGCGGGTCCGCGCCGCTCACGTCGTTCTCCGCCAGCGGGTCGACGAACAGCAGGATGTGGCCGCCGCGCAGCGCGAACTGGTCGATCGCGAACTGCGTGGCGGGCGCAAGGCCCTTCGGGTGCACCAGCACCAGCACGTTCACGTCCGGGTCGATGCGCGCGGCGGTGGCTGCCAGCGGGCGTACGTCGAACAGCTGGCGTGCCTCGTTGAACACCATCCACGGGTCGCGCGTGCGGCCGGTCTGCGGGTCGGCGCTGCCCTCCATCGGCAGCGTCGACAGCCAGGCGACCACCGGCTTCTTCGGGTTGGCGAGCTGGTAGACGAGCTTGATGACGTCGTACTCGAGGAACTGCTCCTTGTTCGGGTCGAAGAACTCGATGGCCGCGTGGCCGTCGGTCGAGTTGGTGCCGGCGAGGCCGAAGTAGAACTGGCTGCTGGCCGCCCCGACCGGCACGGCACGCACGCCAAGTTCCGCCGCACGATCCTCTTCCTCCGAGAACGGCTGCGGATCGATGACGTGCAGGATGAGCTTGCCGTTGGAGCGCCCGGCAAGCTCCTCCAGGAACTCGCGCACGCGCGTGCCGTAGGTCTTAAGTCCCGGCAGCTGCTGCGCGGTCTTCTCCGAGTAGAAGAAGTAGAGGTTGATCGGCTCCTTGATGCTCGCCAGGATGCGGTCCGTGCCCGCGGCGGTGGTGTAGAGGCGGTTCTCGGTGAGGTCCAGCCGCCAGCCGCGCAGGGCGTGGTTGAACAGCACGGTCAGTCCGATGAACAGCAGTGCGAGCCCGACGAGGGCCGCACCACCGAGTGTTGAGCGTTTGGTCATGGGCATCGGGGTCTCTAGTCGGCCTTGCGCAGCTCGAGCGCAATCGTGGTCGCGAGCAGGAAGAAGCCGATCAGCATCGCGAAGTACAGCAGGTCGCGCACGTCGATGACGCCCTTGGCGATGGACTCGAAGTGCGTGAGGAAGGACAGCGAGGCGATGGCATCGACCAGCGCGAGCGGCGCCCAGCTGCGGAACAGGTCAAGCACCATCGGAAATCCGGCCAGCAGGAACGCGAAGCAGGCGACCACGCCCAGGATGAAGGCGACGACCTGGTTGCGCGTCAGCGCCGACATGCACGAGCCGATCGACGAGGAAGCCGCCGGCGAGCAGCGCGCTGCCCAAGTAGGCGGCAAGGATCGCCCCGTTGTCGGGCTTGCCCAGGTAGTTCACCGTCAGCCACAGCGGGAACGTCAGGGCGAGGGCGAGCGACGGTGAAGACCCAGGCGGCGAGGAACTTGCCCAGCACCGCGTCCCACAGCGTCACCGGCTGGGTCATGAGCAGCTCGATGCTGCCGGACTTGCGCTCCTCGGCCCACAGCCGCATCGACAGCGCCGGCACCAGGAACAGGTACAGCCATGGCTGGAAGCTGAAGAACGGTTCCAGGTCCGCCTGGCCGCGCTCGTAGAAGCCGCCCATGTAAAAGGTGAACAGGCTCGCCAGCACCAGGAAGATCAGGATGAACACGTACGCCAGCGGGGTCGCGAAGTAACTCGCCAGCTCGCGGCGCATGATGATGCCTACATTGCGCACAGGTCGCTCCTTAAGCGGTGATGCTGCGGAAGACCTCGTCGAGGCGCCCGGATTCCAGTCGCAGGTCCTGCAGCTGGAAGCCGCGCGCGCTGGCCAGGTCCGCCACTGCTGCGAGGATGGGTGCCCCGGCGCGCGGCAGGGCGGTGAGGCGCGCATCACGCTCGCTCACCTCGACCTCGGCCACCGCCGGCAGGGCGGCAAGCGCCGCGCGCGCCGCGTCCAGCTGCGTGCCCTGCTCGAACCTCATCGAGACCGCATTGTGGTAGCGCGAGCGCGCAGCCAGCCGCGCCGGGGTGTCATCGGCGACGATGCGGCCGCGGGCGATGATGATCGCGCGGCTGCACACCGCCTCGACCTCCTCGAGGATGTGCGTGGAGATCACGATGATCTTGTCGCGCGCCATGTCGTTGATGAGCGCGCGCACCTCGTGCTTCTGGTTCGGGTCGAGCCCGTCGGTGGGCTCGTCGAGGATCAGCACCGGCGGGTTGTGCACGATCGCCTGCGCCAGGCCGACGCGGCGGCGAAAGCCCTTGGACAGTGTCTCGATGCTCTGCCCGAGCACCGCGCGCAGCTGCAGGCGCTCGATCACGTGCCCGAGGCGCTCGCGGCGCTCGCGCCGGCCAGGCGGCGCAGGTCGGCGATGAAGTCGAGGAAGCCCGCCACGGTCATCTCGCCGTAGATCGGCGCGCCCTCGGGCAGGTAGCCCAGCGCCGCCTTGGCGGCCAGCGGGTCCTCGATGACATCGTGGCCGCAGATGCTGGCGGTGCCCGAGGTCGGGGTGATGAAGCCCGGCCAGCATGCGCATGGTGGTGGTCTTGCCGGCGCCGTTGGGGCCAAGGAAGCCCAGGACTTCCCCCGGGCTCACCTCGAAGCTCACGTCATCGACCGCCGTGAGCGACTCGTAGCGTTTGGTCAGGTGCTGGGTCTTGATCATGCGTTGCTCTGCAGGGCGGGCGAGCCTGGGGCAAGTTCCCGCCATGTTTTCGAGGCGCGCGATTGTGACCGCCCCGTGGCACACAATTCAACCCGGCCGAAATTCCTTTGTAATATCGGTGCATTAACGTGCATACCTTAGGTGGTACCGAAAGGTGCGCAACTGCGCGTCATCGATCCGCCACGGCGCCGTCATGCCGCGTCAACTGCGCCCCGCACAGTGCCCGTGGACAGGGCAACCCAAGGGCGCACCCATGCAGCTGCTGCACTTCCCCCGGCGTCAGCACCACGGCGAGGACGCTTGTCGAGCGCCCACCTGGAGGTCTCCCGTGGCGCGCCGTTCTGTGCCAACCCGGACTGTGCGCTGCACGTGCGCCAGGTGGACGAGCGCGTCGCCGGCGGCGGCAACTGGGTGGTGCTGCCGGACGGGCGCACCTTCGGGCGCGGCCGCTACGGCTCGGTATTGCTGTGTGACGCCTGCGGCACGCGCCGCGGGCCGGTGCGGCTTACCTCGGCGGCGCTGGCGAACTGAAGCGCCGGCGCGCACGCCAGTAGAGGATGCACAGCGCGCCGCCGAGCATCCCGCCCAGGTGGGCAAAGTGGGCCACGTCCGGCTGGCGGCCGGTGAACCCCAGGTACAGCTCCACCAACGCGTACAGCGTCACGAACAGCCACGCGGGCATGGGTATCGGGATCGGCAGCAGGATCAGGCGCTGCTTCGGGAAGTACCAGCCGAAGGCCAGCAGCACCCCGAACACCCCACCCGAGGCCCCGAGCACCGGCTCGGCGTCCGCGCCGCTGGCCTGCACCGCCAGCTGCGTGAGGCCCGCGGCCAGCACGCAGATCAGGTAGAAGGCAATGAAGCGGCGGCCGCCCCAATAGGTCTCAAGCGTGCGCCCGAACATGTAGAGGGCAAACATGTTCAGGAAGATGTGCGCCACGCTGCCATGCAGGAATGCATAGCTGAGCAGCTGCCACACCTGGAACCTTGGGTCACCCAGCGGCCACAGCGCAAACCAGACCAGCAGCACATCGTTGCCCATGTGCTGCAGCGTCTGCTGCAGCAGGAAGACCGCGACGTTGGCGAGGATCAGTGCCCGGGTGACGGGCGGGATGGAGCCGAACATGGCGCCATCTTACGCGTCGCTAGATCCGGCGCTGCAGGAAAACCAGGTCGAGCCAGCGATCGAACTTGTGGCCGACCTCGCGCAGCCGGCCGCTGTGCGTGAACCCGAGCCGTTCATGGAAGCGGATCGAGGCGGCGTTGTCGGCATCCACGCCGGCGATCATGACGTGCTTGCCCAGGGCCGCGGCGCGCGGAAACAGCGCCTGCACCAAAGCGGTGCCCGTGCCGTGGCTGCGGCCGTCGGCGCGCACGTGGACGGTGTGCTCGACCGTGAAGCGATAACCTGGCCAGGGGCGGAAGTCCGCGAAGGTGGAAAAGCCGCACACCCCGTGCGCATCGCGCGCGACCAGCACCGGGTAGCCCTGCGCGCTGCGCGCCTGCCACCAGGCGCGGCGGTCCTCCACGGTCACCGGCTGCGATGAATAGACCGCCGTGGAGGTGGCGATCACCTCGTTGTAGATCGCCACCAGGCCCGGCAGGTCCGCCTCGGTGGCATCATGGATGGGGGGCGCCTTGCTCATGTGGTCGAGCATTCAGGCCGCCTGCAGCTGCGTGCGCAGGAACTGGATCAGCGGCGGCCGGTTGCTGTGGCAGACATTGAAGCGCAGCCACGCGCTCGCCCCCGGCAGCGGGGAAAACAGCGAGCCGCGCGCGAGCAGGATCGAGTGCTCGCGGGCGCGGCGCACCAGTTCCTCCACCTGTATGCCATCGGGCACCCGGCCCCACAGGAACAGGCCCTCGCCGCGCGCCTCATCGAAGGCGATGCCGGCGGACTCCAGCGCCGCGCGTGCCTCGGTGCGCAGCCGCTGCAGGCGCTCGCGCAGGCGCTCGACATGGCGCTTGTAGCGCCCGCCATCGAGCACCAGGGAGACAAAGCCCTCCAGCACCGCCGAGCCTGACAGCACCGAGAGCACCTTGCGCTCCACCAGCTGGGCCACCAGGGCCGGGTCCGCCGCGACGTAGCCGACCCGCAGTGACGGTCCGATCAGCTTGGTGAAGCTGCCGACGTAGATCACGTGCCGCAGGCCGTCGATCTGCGCCAGGCGCACGGCGGCGCCCTCGTGCAGGTCGCCATAGACATCGTCCTCCACGATCGCGAAGCCGAACTGCTCGGCGAGCGAGAGGATGCGGTGGCAATGCGCCGGATCGGCACTGGTGCCGGTCGGGTTGTGCAGCAGGGTCTGCATGAAGAACGCGCGCGGCCGGTGGGTGCGGCAGGCGGCCTCCAGCGCCTCAAGGTCAGGCCCGCCGGGGCCGCGCGGTACCGGGATCAGGCGCACGTGGTGGGCGCGCAGCTGCTCGAAGAGCACGAAGTAACCCGGGTCCTCCACCAGCACCGCATCCCCGGGGGCAAACATGATGCGCGCCAGCAGGTCAAAAGCCTGCGAGGCGCCATAGGTGGTGACGATGTTGGCGGCACTGGCGGCGATGCCGCTGTGCACCAGCCGGGCGGCGATGTGCTCGCGCAGCTCGCCCATGCCCTCCGGAGGGCACGGCAGCCACAGCTGCGCGCGGCGTGTCTTGGCCAGGCGCGTGAGGTCAGTCTGCAGCGAGGCCTCGAGCAGCCAGTTCTCCGGCAGGAACCCGGAGCCCGCCGGGATCAGGTCCGCACACTGCGCAAGCGTCATGCGCGCCAGACCCATCGCATCGCTGGCCGGGTCCGGCAGTGCCTCCACCGCCGTGAGCGGCGCGGACAGGCGCCGCGAGGTGACGAAGAAGCCGCGGCCCGCGCGTGACTCGATCAGGCCGCGGGCGACCAGGCGCTCATAGGCGTCGACCACGGTGAATGGACTGGCGCCCACCTGCTTGGCGAGCCGCCGGATCGAGGGCAGGCGCGTGCCCGCGGACAGGCGGCCGTCGCGCACCAGGGCACTCAGGCGCTCGCAGATCTGCTCGACCAGCGGGACGGGGGATTCGCGACTGAGCTCGAACATCGAGGCGGCACCGCTCTTGGGGCTACTTCACCATCACGAACGCGGTGGCGGCCAGGGACACCGCCATCACGGCATTGAATATCATGCGCGGGCGCGGGCTTGCGAGGAAGTTCTTCAGCGAGCTGCCGAACAGCGCCCACAGCGCCATGCACGGCACGCCCACGCCCTCCATGATGGCGGCCATGTAGGCGCTGCGCATGAACACCCCCAGTTCCAGCGGCAGGAACAGCGTGGCGGCGGTGACCGACATGACCCACGCCTTTGGGTTCAGGAACTGGAACAAGGCGGCCTCGTGGAACCTTACCGGGCGGCTCTTGCGCTGGGCCTGGGCGTCGCCGCTGCGCAGCATGCGGACGCCCAGGTAGACCAGGTACGCCGCACCGACCCAGCTAAGCGCGGTCTGCAGCTGCGGCCAGCGGATGAACAGCGCCGAGAGCCCCGCGCACACCGCCAGCAGCTGCACCACGAACCCGAACACCACCCCGAGCATGTGCGGCAGCGTGCGCCGGAACCCGAAGGTCGCCCCCGAGGCAGTCAGCATCACGTTGTTCGGGCCCGGGGTGATCGACATGATGAACGCGTAGGTGATGAAGGGCAGTGGGTTGGGCACGGCAGGCACTCCAGGATAACAGCGGGCAGGTGCAGCATCGCAGTGCCTCACCTGCCCCGACAGGTACGCGGGCGCGGCGCGCACCGGGCACTGTACCGGCGCACGCACCAGTACGGTCTTGCGATTATCATTCGCCAGATGAAGGACGCTTACATCTGCGATGCGGTACGAACCCCGATCGGCCGCTACGCCGGCGCCCTGGCCGCGGTGCGCGCGGACGACCTGGCGGCCATCGCCATTACCGCGCTGCTGAAGCGCAACCCCACGCTCGAGCCCGCCGCGGTCGAGGAGGTGGTGCTCGGCTGCGCCAACCAGGCAGGCGAGGACAATCGCAACGTCGCGCGCATGGCGGCGCTGCTGGCCGGGCTGCCGGTGTCGGTGTCCGGGTCGACCGTGAACCGCCTGTGCGGCTCGGGCCTGGATGCACTGGCCGGCGCGGCGCGGCTGATCCGCTGCGGCGAGGCGCAGGTGGTCATCGCCGGCGGGGTCGAGTCGATGTCGCGGGCACCCTTCGTCATGCCCAAGGCCGACGCCGCCTTCGCCCGCAACATGACCGTCTACGACACCACGCTGGGCTGGCGCTTCGTGAACCCGCGGCTGGAGCAACTCTACGGCGTGGAGTCGATGCCGGAGACCGGCGAGAACGTCGCCGCACAGTTCAATGTCAGCCGCGCCGACCAGGACCGGTTCGCGCTGCGCAGCCAGGAGCGCACCGCTGCGGCCTACGCGCGCGGCTTCTTCGCCAGCGAGCTGACCGCCGTTTCGATCCCGCAGCGCAAGGGGCCGGCGCTTGCGGTCGAGCGCGACGAGCACCCGCGGGCGACCACGCTTGAGCAGCTGGCCGCGTTGCCGGCACCGTTTCGCCCCGGGGGCACGGTGACCGCCGGCAATGCCTCGGGCCTGAATGACGGTGCCTGCGCATTGCTGGTGGCCTCGGGGGCTGCCGCGCAGCGCCTCAGGCTCACCCCGCGGGCGCGCATCGTCGCGGCTGCCAGCGCCGGCGTCGAGCCGCGCATCATGGGCATGGGCCCGGTGCCGGCTGTGCGCAAGGTGCTCGCCATCGCCGGCCTGGAGCTGGCGGCGATGCAGGTAATCGAGCTCAACGAGGCCTTCGCGGCCCAGGCGCTCGCGGTGCTGCGC
Source organism: uncultured Pseudomonadota bacterium (assembly GCA_963703025.1). Classification (GTDB taxonomy): domain Bacteria; phylum Pseudomonadota; class Gammaproteobacteria; order Steroidobacterales; family Steroidobacteraceae; genus 13-2-20CM-66-19. The sequence goes on from OY969778.1 coordinate 2,649,044, forward strand.
GAGCTGGGGTTGCCCGATGATGCCGCGCACGTGAACCCCAATGGCGGGGCGATCGCGCTCGGCCACCCGCTGGGGATGTCAGGTGCGCGCCTGGCAACGACGGCGACCTGGCAGCTGGCGGCGATCAAGGGCCGCTATGCACTGTGTACGATGTGCATCGGGGTGGGGCAGGGGATCGCCGTGGTGCTTGAGCGCCTCTAGCCCGCGCCCTTCAGCCACGGCAGCGTGTCGAGATCCAGGTTTGCGCCGGTGAGCACGATGCCCACGTGCCGGCCGGCAAGGCCGGGGTGGCCTGACTGCACCGCCGCATAGGGCACAGCTGCTGAGGGCTCGACGATGATCTTGAGCACCTCCCACACGCGGCGCATGCCCTCGATGATCGACTCCTCGCTCACGCGCGTGATGGCATCCACGTGCGCCTGGATCTCCGCGAAGGTGCGCGCGGCAAGCGCGCCGCGCAGGCCGTCGGCGATGGTGTGCGCGGCAGGAGCTGCCTGCAGCTGGCCGCTCTCGAACGAGCGGGCCGCATCGTCCGCCCCGGCAGGCTCCGCGCCGATGATGCGGATCGAAGGCTTGAGCGCCTTGGCCGCGACCGCGGTGCCGCTGAGCAGCCCGCCGCCGCCCACCGGGCACACGATGACCTCCAGCTGCGGCACCTGCGCGAGAAACTCCGCCGCCACCGTGCCCTGGCCGGCCATCACCATGAGGTTGTCATACGGGTGGATGAAGGCCGCGCCAGTCTGCGCGACCAGCGCGCGCGCGGCTGCCTCACGCGCGGCGAGCGTGGGCTCGCAGTAGGTGATCTGCCCGCCGTAGCGGCTCACGGCCGCGCGCTTGGCCTGCGGGGTATTGGTGGGCATCACGATGTACGCCTTGATGCCGCGCAGCCGCGCGGCGCGCGCCAGGGCTGCGGCGTGGTTACCGGAGGAGTGCGTGGCCACCCCGTGGCGCGCCTGGGCATCGCTCAGCGCGAACACCGCGTTGGTGGCGCCGCGCGCCTTGAAGGCGCCGCATTTCTGGAAGGTCTCGCACTTGAAGTAGAGCTTCGCGCCACTTAGTTGGTCGAGCGTCGCGCTGGTGAGCACCGGGGTGAGGTTGATGCGGCTGGCGATGCGCGACTGCGCCTGCTGGATCAGCGGCCAGGTGAGGCGGGAGGGCTCGTTCATGGCACCGAGCATGGCCAAGCCCCCGCCGGGCGGTCAAGCGCCGCGCTACGGCGCGATGCGTGCGGCGGTGATGCCGCGGTGCTGCGCGCTGTCGAGCCGGGCGAGTGCGGCATTCACATCGACCGCCGCCGCGCGTGCTGAGGCCGGCTCGGCTCCCGTGCCGCTGAGCAGGGCCACGACCTGCGCCGGCGACAGGCGCGAGGCCGAGGCGGACATCAGCAGCGCGATGACCCCGGTGACCTCGGCGGCCGACACCGAGGTGCCGGAGGCAAAGTCGTACTGGCCCTGCGGGCGCAGCGTCATCACGTGTTCGGCCGGCGCGCCCAGCACCCCGGCAGGCAGCGCGCCGCCCGAATCGCCCGCGGCGATGACCCCGGCGATGGCTGTGGGAAACCCGGGCGTGCCGCCCGCGTAGGCGCCGACGAATGTCACGCCCCTGTCCAGGCCGTGCTGCACCAGGGCGCCCAGCAGCGGGTCGGGCGGGCCGGCGATGCTCAGGTTGATCACCGGCGCGCCCGAGGCGATCGCGGCCGCAAGCGCCTGCGCCAGCGTGAAGGTGTTGCAGGCGGCCGCGTCCGCATCCGGGGCCAGCTGCCAGCAGGCGGCGAACACCTCGACCTGCGCCTGCGGGGCGATACCGACGATGCCGACGTGGTTGTTCGCCACCGCCGCGATGATGCCGGCCATGGCGGTACCGTGGCGCAGTGAGCCGCCGTTCGCGGTGCCCTCAGGCACGTAGGAGTGGCTGCGCACGATGCGCCCGCGCAAGTCCGGGTGGTCCGTATCCACGGCCGTGTCGATGAGTGCGACCTTCAGGCCCCGGCCCATGGTGCGCACCTGCGCGCGCGCGATCCCAAGCGTGGTGAGGTTGGTTTGCAGGTCGTACAGCGGGTCGTTGTACGCGGCCCCTGCAGCGGCGGTCGCCGTGGTGAGCGTGCGGAATTCCTGCATGGGCTGCGCCAGCACGATCCCGGCGTCCGTGGACAGCCGCGCGAGCACCTGTGCCACGTCGCGCCCATCGGTGATCTCGTAGACCACGCAGTGCAGCGCGAGCGCCTGGATGGGCCAGCTGGCCAGCGGATGCAGCGCGTAGGTGCGGGCTACGCGGTGCGCCTCGGCCTGCGCGACCTGCGCTACCGAGTAGCCCCCGCCGGCGTAGTGGCTGCCGGTGGTGCCCGCCGGGCCGGGGCTGGCATGCGGCTGGTTGGCGAAGCCGACGATGATGCGTGGCGCCGGCGCCTGGGCAAGTGCGGCGCCCGCGGCGACGGTCAGCCACAGCCCGAGCAGCAGGTGCGCGAGGTTGCGCATCACGGTTGCGCGGGCTTGGGCCCCGGGGCTGGCGTGGCGGCAGGATCGCCCGGCAGCGGTTGGATCCAGCGCACGCGTGAATCGCTGCGCAGCCGCGCGGCGATCGCACGCAGCTGCGGGTTCGCCGCTGCTGCGCTGCCTGCGGCGGCCACAGGTGCCACGCCGAAGATGCCGGTGCTGTCCGGGCCCTCGACGATGCGCGCACCGGAGGAGCGCAGCAGCTCGGCGACCTCACCGACGGTGACCGAGCGCGCCAGGGCGATGTGCAGCACGGCCCCGTGCGCCTGTGGCGCGCTGGTGTAGGTCGAGTAAGCCGGCTGCGACCAGCGGTACAAAGTGGGCGACGCCAGGCCCAGTGCGAGCGCGAATACGAAGGTCGCCGCCCACGCAAGTCCCGGTGGGCGCCAGGTGCCGGCAAGCCCCGGGCCCAGGCGCGCGGCGCGCGGCAAGCGCCGCGGCGCGGCGGCGCGCGCGGGCGCCACCGTGTCGATGCGTTGCATCAGCTTGCGCAACGAGGGCCCGGGGGCGTGCGTGACCCGCTCCGGCTCGCTGAGCGCGGCGCACAGCAGGTACTGGCGCTCAAGTTCCGCAGCACACGCGCTGCAGGTGCGCAGGTGCTCCTGCGCCACGACCCGTTCGTCGGCGGCCAGCCGGCCGGTGGCCAGCCACGGCAGCAACAGCCAGCATTCATCGTGCGCCTTGCGGCTTTGCGTCATCATGAGTTGCGTTTCTCGCGTGTCGGTGCGGTAGCCGGCGAGGGGGTCGCCAGCTGCGGCAGCAGCCTTTGTAGTTTCGCGCGCGCGTGGAACAGGCGGGTCTTCACGGTGTTGGCCGGGCATTGCATGATCACGCCGATCTCCTCGCAGGAGTAGCCAAGCTCGTAGCACAGCTCCACGGCCATGCGCTGCTCGATGGGCAGTTGCCCGAGCGCCTGCCCCAGCCAGTCACGCAGTTCCTCGGTGTTGGCCGGCGCCTCGCTGGTCAGTGCCTCCCCGGCGCTCTCCAGGTCGCGTTCCGCAAGGCGTGCCGAGGTGCGAAATGCGCTGCGGGCCTTGCGGTAGGCGATCCCGAGGATCCAGGTCGAGGGCTGGGAATCCCCGCGAAAGTCACCCGCCTTGCGCCACACCACCCAGAAGGTGTCGTTGATGACCTCCTCGGCGATGTCGTAGCGGCGGGTGAGGCGCGTCAGGAAGCGCGCCATGCGGCGGTGGTAGAGGCTGTAGAGTTCCTCGAAGGCCTTGCGGTCGCCCTCGGCGATGCGCGCGATGAGTTCCACCTCATGCGCTACCGCAGCGGCTCCTCGGTATGCTTCCGTCATGTGCCTTCGTTGTGCCTGTAACTCGTGTACGCCTTCTGAGGCGTAAGTGTCTGCGGCCACCCGGGTGGTTCAACGCACGGGGTGCATTTTCCTCCCGCGCCGCGGCCCGCTAGAAGCTCCAGGACACGGTTCCGGCAAACTTGTGCTCGGCGATGGGGTAGGGATAGGAGCGCGCCGCGCCCTTCTGGGTCAGGAAGTAGCCGATATCCGCGCGCCAGGGCCCATGTTCCCAGGCCAGGCCGGCATTCGCATAGGCGTAACCTGTGGCCCGGTCGATTCCGGCACCGGGACCCTGGGAGCGGTAGTAGCCGGCCCCGCCGGTGGCGAAGAACTGCCTGCCCAGTGACCACTGGCCCGAGGTGTCCCCCACCCAGGCCGGCTCACGCGACAGGCGGGTGTAGAACCAGTACCGCACGGCATTGGGAATGCAGGTGACCGAGACCGACCAGCTGTCGAGGTAGGTCACCCCTGCGCTGACCTCCTGGTAATCGTCCGAGGGCTGGTAGGAGCTGGCCCCCAGGAACGAGTGGCTGCGCGCGCCCAGCGTGGCGCTCCAGTTGCTGCTGAGGGTGAACCTGTGGCCGAGGTACAGCTCCAGGACCGCGTTTGCGCCGGGCTCCAGGTCATGGTCACGGCTGGAGGCCCAGATCCCAATGAACGTGCCCCCGGGACTTGCCACGTGCAGGTCACCCTGGAGGGCCCCATGGCCGTCACTTTGCGAGACTCCGCGGTAGATGTAGTCACTGGTCAGGGCGATCTCGCCCCCCGGGGAGAGGCTGCCGGCAAATTCAGCCACGCCGGCGCGTGCGGCCGTAGACAGCAGTAACAGCGCCGCGAACAGTGCCCGCGCGAGGTCGCCATTATGGAAAGGTGTATTGACCACGGTCGTTCGGGGCGCCAGGCAGCTTGCGCCGGCAGTGTAGATTGATCCCCGTTTCCAGGGGCGCAACTTGGCCGTTCCCGGGGATAACCAGCATTCCCCCGGCGCCGGCGTGCAAGCCGGCAGGACCGGTACGGTCGTATACTTACTGCCTTATGAAGACCTTAGCGGCAGCCGAAGAAACGGCTGTGCGACGCATCGTCGCGGAGCTCAAGGGGCGCCCGGGCCCCCTCATCGAAGTGCTGCATGCCATCCAGGCGGACCTCGGCTACGTTCCGCAAGGGGCGGTCGCCCCGGTGGCCGAGGGCCTGAATCTCTCGCGGGCCGAGGTGCATGGGGTTATCACTTTCTATCACCACTTCCGCCGCGAGCGCGCCGGTGCCCACACGGTGAGCCTGTGCCAGGCGGAGGCGTGCCAGTCGATGGGCGCGCTCGGGCTGGCCGAGCATGCGCAGCGCCGCCTCGGGATCGGCTTCCACGAGACCACCGCCGACGGGCGCTTCACCCTCGAGCCGATCTACTGCCTGGGCAACTGCGCCTGCTCGCCAGCGGCGATGATCGACGGCAAGCTGCACGGACGCCTGACCGCTGCGCGCTTTGATGAGCTGATCGCCGCCGCGGTGAAGGCACCATGACCACCGTGTTCGTGCCACGCGATGCGGGAGCCCAGTCACTGGGCGCCGATGAGGTGGCAGGCGCCATCCAGGCCGAAGCACGTCGCCGTGGCGCCGCCATCACCCTGGTGCGCAACGGCTCGCGCGGCGCCTACGCACTGGAGCCGATGGTCGAAGTTACGACCGCCGCCGGCCGGGTGGCCTATGGCCCGGTGGCGGTCAGCGACGTGCCGGGACTGTTCGCGGCCGGCTTCCTCGAGGGGCACGCGCATGCGCTGTGTCAGGGGCTCACCGAGCAGATGCCCTGGTTCAAGGGCCAGCAGCGGCTGACCTTCGCGCGCGTGGGCATCGTCGATCCGGCAAGCGTCGCGGACTACCTCAGGCATGGGGGCTACGAGGGGCTCGCGCGCGCACTGGCCATGGACAGCGCCACCGTGGTCGCCACCATCCTGGACTCCGGGCTGCGCGGCCGCGGCGGTGCCGCCTTCCCCACCGGCATCAAGTGGAAGACGGTGCACGACCAGCCGGCCGGGCAGAAGTACGTCACCTGCAACGCCGACGAGGGTGACTCGGGCACCTTCGCCGACCGCATGCTGATGGAGGGCGACCCGCTCTCGCTCATCGAGGGCATGACCATCGCCGGCATCGCCGTCGGGGCCACCCAGGGCTATGTTTACCTGCGCGCGGAGTACCCGCATGCGCATCGCGCGCTGAACACGGCGATCGCTGCTGCCTACCAGGCGCGCTACCTCGGGGATGACGTGGCAGGCTCGGGCAAGCGCTTCGACCTGGAGGTGCGCCTGGGTGCCGGGGCCTACATCTGTGGCGAGGAAACCTCGATGCTCGAGAGCCTCGAGGGGCGGCGCGGGGAGGTGCGGGTGCGCCCGCCGCTGCCGGCGATCAAGGGGCTCTTCGGCCGGCCGACCATCGTCAACAACGTGATCACCCTGGGCAGCGTGCCTTGGATCCTCGCGCACGGGGCGCAGGCCTACGCTGATTTCGGCACCGGCAAGTCACGCGGCACGCTGCCGATCCAGCTGGCCGGGAACATCAGGAACGGTGGCCTGGTCGAACGGGCATTCGGCCTGAGCCTGCGCGAACTGCTGTACGACTACGGCGGTGGCTCGGCCACGGGCCGCCCGATCCGCACGGTGCAGATCGGCGGACCGCTGGGGGCCTACGTGCCGGCGGCGCAGTTCGACGTCGCGGTGGACTACGAGTCGCTGGCGGCGATCGGCGCGCTGCTCGGGCACGGGGGCATCGTCGCCTTCGATGACACCGTCGACATGGCGCGCATGGCGCGCTACGCGATGGAGTTCTGCGCGATCGAGTCGTGCGGCAAGTGCACCCCGTGCCGCATCGGCTCCACGCGCGGGGTCGAGGTCATCGACCGGATCCTGGCCGGGGTCGAGGGCGAGCGCAACATGCGCCTGCTCGAGGAGCTGTGCGAGACCATGGTGCAAGGATCGCTGTGCGGCCTGGGCGGCATGGCGCCGTTCCCGGTGCAAAGTGCGCTCAAGCACTTCCGCGAAGATTTCCGCGCGTCGCCCAAGCAGGCGAGCTAAGGCAGGTACTTATGTATTCGGTAGGTTACGAGGATCTGGGCACCCCGAAACCGGCAAGCGTCGCTGCCGCCGTGACGCTCGAGGTCGACGGCACGCCCATTACGGTGCCCGAGGGCACGAGCCTCATGCGTGCCGCCGCCCTGGCGGGCGTGAAGGTGCCGAAGCTGTGTGCGACCGACTCGCTCAAGGCATTCGGTTCCTGCCGCCTGTGCCTGGTCGAGGTCGAGGGCCGCAAGGGCTATCCGGCCTCGTGCACCACGCAGGTCGCCGCGGGCATGAAGGTGCGCACGCAATCGCAAAAGCTCACCGCGCTGCGCCGCGGGGTCATCGACCTGTACGTCTCGGATCATCCGCTGGAGTGTGCCGGCTGCCCCGCGCACGGCCACTGCGAGCTCGAGGACATGGCCGCGCAAGTGGGCATCACCGAGAGCTCCTACGCCCGCGGCCTCGAGCACCGGCCGCAGCCGAAGGATGTCAGCAACCCCTACTTCGCCTTCGATCCTGAACTGTGCATCGTGTGCTCGCGCTGCGTGCGCGCCTGCGACGAGACGCAGGGGACGCTGGCGCTGACGATCCAGGGCCGCGGCTTCGATTCCAAGGTGTCCGCGAGCCAGGACGAGTCGTTCCTGGAGTCCGAGTGCGTCTCGTGCGGAGCGTGCGTCGAGGCGTGCCCGACCGCGGCGCTCACCGAGAAGTCGATCATCGGCCTGGGCATCGGCGAGCGCGCCATCGGCACCACCTGTGCCTACTGCGGCGTCGGCTGCGCGCTCAAGGCCGAGGTGCGCGGCACGGGCGCGGACACCGAGGTCGTGCGCATGGTCCCGCAGCGCGACGGCAAGGCCAACCAGGGCCACGCCTGCGTGAAGGGACGCTTTGCCTGGGGCTATGCGACCCACGAGGACCGCATCAAGACCCCGCTGATCCGCAACAGCATCCGCGAGGAGTGGCGCGCGGTGTCCTGGGAGGAGGCCATCGGCTACGCGGCCAGCGAGATGCGCCGCATCCAGGTGAAGTACGGTGCCAACTCGATCGGGGGGATCACCTCCTCGCGCTGCACCAACGAGGAAACCTTCCTCGTGCAGAAGCTCATCCGCGCCGCCTTCGGCACCAACAACGTCGACACCTGCGCGCGCGTGTGCCACTCCCCGACCGGCTACGGGCTCAAGAACACCCTCGGGGAGTCCGCCGGCACGCAGACCTTCGACTCGGTCATGCAGGCGGATGTCGTGCTCATCATCGGCGCCAACCCGACCGAGGGCCACCCGGTGTTCGGCTCGCAGCTCAAGCGCCGCCTGCGCGAGGGGGCGAAGCTGTTGATCGCCGACCCGCGCCAGACCGCCCTGGTGCGCACCCCGCACATCAGCGCGGACGTGCACATGCAGCTGCAGCCGGGCACCAACGTGGCGCTGATGAACGCGCTCGCACACGTGGTGGTCACCGAGGGGCTGGTGAAGGAAGCCTACGTCGCCGAGCGCTGCGAGCCGGCGCCGTTTGCGCGCTGGAAGGCCTTCGTCGCCGAGGAGCGCAATTCGCCGGAGAGTTCCGAGGCGATCACCGGCGTGCCGGCGCACCTGGTGCGCGAGGCCGCGCGCATCTACGGCAGCGGGCGCAACAGCGCCATCTACTACGGCCTGGGCGTCACCGAGCACAGCCAGGGCACGACCACCGTCATGGCGATCGCGAACCTTGCGATGGCCACCGGCAACCTCGGGCGCGAGGGGGTGGGCGTGAACCCGCTGCGCGGCCAGAACAACGTGCAGGGCGCGTGCGACATGGGTTCGTTCCCGCACGAGTTCTCAGGCTACCGGCACGTCTCGGATGCCGCCACCCGCGCGCTGTTCGAGGCCGCCTGGGGCGTGCCACTGCAGTCGGAGCCGGGCCTGCGCATCCCGAACATGTTCGAGGCGGCGCTCGATGGCACCTTCAAGGGCATGTACGTGCAGGGCGAGGACTTCGTGCAGTCCGACCCGAACACGCACCACGTCAGTTCCGCGATGGAGGCGATGGAGTGCGTGATCGTGCAGGACCTGTTCCTGAACGAGACCGCCAAGTTCGCCCACGTGTTCCTGCCCGGTTCCTCGTTCCTGGAGAAGGACGGCACCTTCACCAACGCCGAGCGGCGCATCTCGCGCGTGCGCAAGGTAATCGAGCCGCTGGCCGGCTACGAGGACTGGCAGATCACACAGCTGCTGTCGAACGCGCTCGGTTACCCCATGAACTACGCGCACCCGCGCGAGATCATGGAGGAGATCTCGCACCTGACGCCGACCTTCGCCGCGCTCACCTACGAGAAGCTGGACCGGCTGGGCAGCATCCAGTGGCCGTGCACGGCCGAGGCCCCCGAGGGTACCCCGACCATGCACGTGCACCAGTTCGTGCGTGGCAAGGGTAAGTTCTGGACCACCGAGTACGTGCCCACGGACGAGCGCTCCACCAGCCGCTTCCCGCTGATCCTCACCACCGGGCGCGTTTTGTCGCAGTACAACGTCGGGGCGCAGACGCGGCGCACGCAACAACGTCATCTGGCATGCCGAGGACGTGCTGGAGATCCACCCGCACGATGCGGAGGTGCGCGGCATCGCCGATGGCGACTGGGTGGGGCTCACCAGCCGCGCCGGCGACACGGTGCTGCGCGCCCAGGTGAGCGAGAAGATCGCCACCGGGGTGGTGTACACCACGTTCCACTTCCCGGAGACCAACGCGAACGTGGTCACGACCGAGAACTCCGACTGGGCGACCAACTGCCCGGAGTACAAGGTCACCGCCGTCGAGGTGGTGCTGGTGAACCAGAAGGAAGCCTGGCAGAGGCGCGCCGAGGCCGAGCGTGCGCTGCCGCGCAGCTCGCAGCGCAAGCGCCGCCACGACCCGACGCCTGCCTGATCCTGCGTACGCGGATGAAACCTGAACTGGTGACCGCCGTGCCGGCGGCCGCACCGCCGGCGGTGAGCGCGCAGCTGCCCATCGAGCGCTGGTCGGCCGGGGTCCTCTCGCATGCCGAGGACGCGGTCGCCGAGGAAATACCCATCGCGCTCGTCTACCACGACGTGCCGCACGTGGTGATGCTGGCCACCCCGGCGGACCTCGAGGACTACGCGGTCGGCTTCACGCTCTCCGAAGGGCTGGTCGCCAACATGGGCGAGATCCGCGGCGTCAGCGTCACCCACGGTGAGGCGGCAGCGGACGTGCACATCAGCGTCGCCTGGGAGCGCTTCACCGCGCTGCTGCAGCGGCGCCGCAACCTCGCCGGGCGCACCGGCTGCGGGCTGTGCGGGGCCGAGAGCGCCAACGATGCGATCCGCGAGGTCGCCAGCGTGCCGCCCGGGCAGATCATCAGCAGCAGCGCCCTGCACGAGGCGATCCAGGATTTGAAGGGGCGCCAGCCGATCAATGCGCGCACCGGCAGCGTGCACGCGGCCGCCTGGGTGCTGCCCGGCAGCGGGATCCAGCTGGTGCGCGAGGACGTCGGGCGACATAACGCGCTCGACAAGACCATCGGCGCACTGGCGCGCAGTGGCGCGGACTTCGCCGCCGGCTACATGCTCATCACCAGCCGCGCCAGCTACGAGATGGTGCAGAAGTGCGCCACCATGGGCATCCCGATGCTGGTGGCCCTGTCGGCCCCGACCGCCTTTGCGGTGCGCCTGGCGCAGCGCTGCGGGCTTACACTGGTGGCCTTCGCGCGCGCGAACCGGCACGTTGTGTACGCGCACCCGCAACGGCTGAAGTAACCCAAGACAACCATGAACATCGACCTACTCATCAAGATGGCCAATCAAATCAGCGATTTCTTCCAGGGCGCAACCGATCCGGGGCAGGCGGCAACGGACGTCGCGACGCACCTGACGCGTTACTGGGACCCGCGCATGCGCAAGCAGATCATCGCGTACTGCGATGAGCGCCACGGCGCAGGTCTTACCGATACCGCGCGCGGCGGGGTGCAGATCCTCAAGCAGCGGGCCGAGCAGGCGGGCGCAGGCGGCGCGGCAGCCGCGGCGGCGGTGAAGTCTTGAGCGCCACCGCGCCCGGACGGGCGCTGGTGTGCGGCTCGATGGCCTACGACACGATCATGGTGTTCGGCGACCGCTTCGCCAACCACATACTGCCCGACAAGATCCACATGCTGAACGTCTCGTTCCTGGTGCCGCAGATGCGCCGCGAGTTCGGGGGCTGTGCCGGCAACATCGCCTACAACCTGAAGTTGCTCGGGGATAGCGGCCTGCCGATGGCCACGGTCGGCAGCGACTTCGGTCCGTACCGCGAGTGGATGGAGCGCACCGGCGTGGCGGCCGATCACATCCGCGTGATCGACTCGGAACTGACCGCGCAGGCCTTCATCACCAGCGACGTGGACAACAACCAGATCACCGCCTTCCACCCCGGGGCGATGCAGCACAGCCACGAGAACCGCATCAGCGACGCGCGCGAGATCGCCCTGGGCATCGTCGCCCCGGACGGCCGCGACGGCATGATCCAGCACGCCAAGCAGTTCGCTGACGCCAAGATCCCCTTCATCTTCGATCCGGGCCAGGGGCTGCCGATGTTCTCCGGCGAGGACCTCGAGCACTTCATCTCGCAGGCCAAGTGGGTGACGGTGAACGACTACGAGTGGCAGTTGGTGCAGCAGAAGACCGGCTGGTCGCAGCGCGATGTCACCGGCAAGGTCGACGCGCTCATCGTCACGCGCGGGGCGGAAGGCTCGACCATCTACACCCATGGCAGCGAGATCCACATCCCCAGCGCCCCGGTGAAGCAGGTCGTCGACCCCACCGGGTGCGGCGACGCCTACCGCGCAGGCCTCATCCACGGGTTGCTGCATGGCCTGGACTGGAAGGCTACCGGACATATTGCCTCGCTCATGGGGGCCATCAAGATCGAGGCCCGGGGAACGCAGAACCATTGCTTCACGCGCGGTGATTTTGCGGCCCGGCTGGCCGCCTACCGCTGAGCGGGCAGCAAGCCCCCGGCGGGCTGGGTTACAATTGGCCTCTTTGGCACACCCCTGCAGGATGACCGGAACACCCCATGGCGAATGATTATCTCTTTACCTCCGAGTCAGTCTCCGAAGGCCACCCGGACAAGGTCGCCGACCAGATCTCCGACGGGGTCCTGGATGCGATCCTCAAGCAGGACCCGCGCGGGCGCGTGGCGTGCGAGACGATGGTGAAGACCGGGGTCGTGATCGTGGCCGGCGAGATCACCACGCGCGCCTGGGTGGACGTGGAGTCGCTGGTGCGCGGGATCGTGCTGGACATCGGCTACGACCATTCCGACATGGGGTTTGACGGTGCCAGCTGCGGGGTGCTGAACATCATCGGCAAGCAGTCCCCGGACATCGCCCAGGGCGTGGACCGCAAGGACGAGCGCAAGCAGGGCGCCGGCGACCAGGGCCTGATGTTCGGCTACGCCACGAACGAGACCGACGTGCTGATGCCCGCGCCGATCACCCTTGCGCACCGGCTGGTGAAGCGCCAGGCCCAGGTGCGCAAGGCCGGCAAGCTCAAGTGGCTGCGCCCGGATGCCAAGAGCCAGGTGACGCTGCGCTACGAGAACGACAAGCCGGTGGGTATCGAGGCGGTGGTGCTCTCGACGCAGCACAGCCCGGACATCTCCACCCGCGCGCTGCGCGAGGCGGTGATGGAGGAGATCATCAAGCCGTCGCTGCCGAAGAAATGGATCGACAAGCGCACCAAGTACCACATCAACCCGACCGGGCGGTTCGTGGTTGGCGGGCCGGTGGGTGACTGCGGTCTCACCGGCCGCAAGATCATCGTCGATACCTATGGCGGCTACGCGCGCCACGGCGGCGGCGCCTTCTCCGGCAAGGACCCCTCCAAGGTCGACCGCTCGGCGGCCTACGCCGCGCGCTACGTCGCCAAGAACATCGTCGCCGCCGGCCTCGCCGAGCGCTGCGAGGTGCAGGTCTCCTATGCCATCGGTGTGGCCGAGCCCACCTCGATCATGGTCGAGACCTTCGGCACCAGCGCGCTATCGCGCGAGCAGCTCACGGCCCTGGTGCGCCGGCACTTCGACCTGACCCCCTACGGCCTGCGCGAGATGCTGGACCTGGTGCGCCCGATCTACCGCGCCACCGCGGCCTACGGGCACTTCGGCCGTACCGAGCCGGAATTCACCTGGGAGCGCACTGACCTTGCCCCGCGGCTCGCCGCGGAGGCGAAGCGCAAGCGCGTAGCGTAGAATCCTCACACACCTGCCGCGGTATAAGCGGCAACCACGCTTGCTGAGGAGCGTTGCGACAGGCACCAGTGCGTCAAGGCACTCCAGGGCCTGCCAGGCTCAGCAGGGTGGTTAACCCCACGGCGCTCACTCTGAAACTACGGAGTATCGAGTATGAACGCCACACTGAAGACTGCCCCCAAGCACGCCGACTGCAAGGTCGCCGACCTTGCCCTGGCCGACTGGGGCCGCAAGGAGATCGCGATCGCCGAGACCGAGATGCCCGGTCTGATGGCAATCCGCGAGGAATATGCGCGCACGCAGCCGCTGAAGGGCGCGCGCATCACCGGCTCGCTGCACATGACCATCCAGACCGCGGTGCTCATCGAGACACTGCAGGCGATCGGGGCGGAAGTGCGCTGGGCCTCCTGCAACATCTTCTCGACCCAGGACCACGCGGCCGCGGCCATTGCCGTGCGCGGTACCCCGGTGTTCGCCGTCAAGGGCGAGTCGCTGGCGGAATACTGGGACTACACGCACCGCATCTTCGAGTGGCCCGACGGCGGCTTCACCAACATGATCCTGGACGATGGCGGCGATGCCACGCTGCTGCTGCACCTGGGCACGCGCGCGGAGAAGGATCCGAGCGTCATCGCCAAGCCTGGCAGCGAGGAGGAGACCGCGCTGTTCGCCTCGATCCGGGCCAAGCTCAAGACCGACCCGAAGTGGTATTCAACGCGCCTGGGGCAGGTGAAGGGTGTGACCGAGGAGACCACCACCGGCGTGAAGCGCCTGTACCAGATGGCCAAGGAGGGCAAGCTCGCCTTCCCCGCCATCAACGTCAACGACTCGGTCACCAAGAGCAAGTTCGACAACCTGTACGGCTGCCGCGAGTCGCTGGTGGATGCCATCAAGCGCGCCACCGATGTGATGGTGGCCGGCAAGGTGGCCGTGGTGTGCGGCTACGGCGACGTGGGCAAGGGCTCGGCGCAGGCACTGCGCGCGCTGTCCGCCCAGGTGTGGGTCACCGAGGTCGACCCGATCTGCGCGCTGCAGGCGGCGATGGAAGGCTATCGCGTCGTCACCCTGGACTACGCCGCCGACAAGGCCGACATCTTCGTGTCCGCGACCGGCAACTACCATGTGATCACCCACGAGCACATGAAGCGCATGAAGAACAACGCGATCGTGTGCAACATCGGTCACTTCGACAACGAGATCGATGTCGCGAGCCTCAAGCAGTACAAGTGGGAGAACATCAAGCCGCAGGTCGACCACATCATCCTGCCCGACGGGCGCCGACTGATCCTGCTGGCCGAGGGGCGCCTGGTGAACCTCGGCTGCGGCACCGGGCATCCGAGCTACGTCATGAGCTCGAGCTTTGCCAACCAGACGATCGCCCAGATGGAACTGTTCACGCACACCGCCAAGTACCCGGTCGGGGTGTACGTGTTGCCGAAGCACCTGGATGAGAAGGTGGCGCGGCTGCAGCTGAAGACGCTGAACGTGCAGCTGAGCACCCTTACCGATGTGCAGGCGGACTATATCGGGGTCGACAAGGCCGGTCCCTACAAGCCCGACTCCTACCGCTACTGATGAGCTCCACGACCGGCACGCAGGGGGCCGCCGCGACGGCGGCCCCCACCCGCACCACGGGCGGCGCAATACTGCTTGATGGCAAGGCGGTCGGCGCCAAGGTGCGCGCCGAGGTGGCCGTGCGTGCGCGCGCCTTTGCCGCCAGGCACGGCCGCGCGCCGGGGCTTGCGGTGGTGCAGGTGGGTGAGGACCCGGCCTCGAGCGTGTACGTGCGCAACAAGCGCAAGTCCTCGCAGGAGGCGGGCATCGAGTCATTCGCCTATGACCTGCCGGCCACTACCGGCGAGGCGCAGATCCTGGCGCTGGTCCATGCGCTCAATGCCGATGCGCGTGTCGATGGCATCCTGGTGCAGCTGCCCCTGCCCAAGGGCGTGGACGCCAACCGCGTCATGGACGCGGTGGATCCGGCCAAGGACGTGGATGGCTTCCACCCCGTCAACACCGGGCTGCTGGCGCAGAAGCGGCCCCGGCTGCGGCCGTGCACGCCCTTCGGGGTCATCCGCCTTGCGCAGGAGTACGGCATCGAACTGGCCGGCCTGCGCGCAACCGTGGTGGGGGCCTCCAACATCGTCGGCCGCCCGATGGCACTGGAACTGCTGCTCGCACGCGCCACCGTCACGGTATGCCACACCGGCACGCGCGATCTGCGCGCCGAAGTCGAGCGCGCGGACCTGGTCGTAGCGGCGGTGGGCAAGGAAGGCTTCGTGCCGGGTGAGTGGATCCGCCCGGGCGCGGCTGTTTTCGACGTCGGCATCAACCGCAGCGCCTCCGGCAAGCTCGTCGGGGATGTGGAGTTTGACCGCGCCGCCGAGCGGGCTGCGTGGATCACCCCGGTGCCCGGCGGCCTGGGGCCCATGACCATTGCCATGCTGCTGTCCAACGCTGTCGATGCGGCCATGCTGCGCGCAGGCGATACGCTCTAGCGGCGACCGCGGCTGGTGAGGCCGTTCCCAGCACCGAAGCTTTTGTCGTCGATCACCGACGCCGCGGTGGCCGTGTTGCGCCGTCGTGCAACCAACAGGCTTGAGCGTTGCCGTGCGACAAACTGTAACCGGACGCTATGTTTGCGCTGTGTGTTCCGGGGCGACTCATTTGCAACACAACCTGCATCGTCGCTGCACGAAATCAGTGCGAAAGAGCCTTGAATTGCCGCTCGCGCTGCACGTCGGCCCAAAGCAACATCAACCTTCATCTATTCAGGTTATTGGCAAAGCAACATGTTAGCGACTGTAGTAACCGTGCTCATGTGCAGTGTTGCGCGTGTATCATTCGCGAACTTTCACCGATGATTTTTCTGGAGACCGAAGATGGCGAAACGTCCACCCAATGATGGTGCCGGCTGGAGCGCGCGTGAGCTGAACACGCTCAAGGCGCTCGCCAAGGCAGGAACCCCGACCAGCCAGGTCGCCAAGAAGCTTGGCCGTACCGCGGCTGCGATCCAGCAGAAGGCGATGCGCTCCGGCATTTCCTTCCGCGCGGCGAAGCGCTCCGGGGCTGCGCGCAAGAAGTAACCGTCCTTCGCAACGGTGTCCGTTGCAGTGTTCGCCCCCGGGCAGAACACGGGGGTGTCAACGGATGGCGCTTGGGAACTGGAAGGTGCTGCACGGCTGCATGTTGCGCGCGGCCTGCTGGCGGGCGCACTCGCGCTGGCCCTAACAACCTGCGCGTGGGCCGCTGACACGGCGGCGCCGGCCAGGATCGGCATCATTGGCGCAGGGCACATCGGGGGCACGCTCGCTAAACTGTGGGTCGACTCCGGCCACGAGGTGATGCTGTCCTCACGCCATCCGCAGGAACTCAAGGCGCTGGCCGCATCGCTGGGTGCGAGGGCGCAGGTCGGCACGCCGCGCGAGGCTGCCGTGTTCGGCGAGGTGGTGCTGGTGTCGGTGCCCTACAAGGCACTGCCGCAGATCGGGCAGGACCTGCGCCACCAGCTCGCCGGCAAGGTCGTGCTGGATACCTGCAATCCGTATCCTGAGCGCGACGGGCCCATGGCTGAGGCGGTGCGCAAGGAGGGCACGGGGGTCGCTTCCGCGCGGCTGCTGCCGGGGGCCCGCCTGGTGCGCGCATTCAATGCGATCGGCTGGCGTGAACTGGCGCACGAGGCGCACCGCAAGGGTGAGCCGGTGGCGATCCCGCTCGCGGGTGACGACGCCGCTGCACTGCGCATCGCGCAGCAGCTGGTCATCGATGCGGGGTTTGCGCCGGTGGTGGTCGGTGGCCTTGACCGGGCGCGCGAGTTTGACGTGGGCACGGTGCCTTACGCACGTCTGCTCACCGCCGCGCAGTTGCGCGAGGCGCTCGGCCTGCAGTAGCGCGCTTACGCCGCCGGTGGCGGCTGCCCGGTAAGCTGCGCAAGATCCGGGTCGAGGCACGCCCACTGCGGTGCGCTTGCGGTCCAGATCGTCATGTCCGGGCGCACCGCTGCCGGGTCATCCAGAGTCCCCACCCTGACGAACACCAAGTGCGCCCTGGATTGCGTGGCCGAGAACACCGGCGTGCCGCAGCTCGGGCAGAAGCTGCGGTGCATGATGTTGCCGCTGTCGGCGGTCGACTGGTATTCGCGCAACTCTCCTGTGACGCGCAGTGCCGCGGCAGGGAAGCAGGTGTTGACCGTGCTGCTGCCGGCACCCAGGTACTGGCATACGCGGCACCAGCATTCGCGCGTGACGATGGGCTGGGCGTCAATGGTGTAGCGCACCGCCTTGCACAGGCAGCCTCCGGTGACCGGCATTGCAGCTGCTCCCCTGGTAAAGGCGCCGAGCATAGCGCGGTAAGAGAGTGCACCGGGGAGACGGACTCAAATCGGAACGAGAGCCTAAGGTGCCCGCGTTTGAAAAAGGTGGGCCGTTCAGGAGCCCGTTCTCACCGGTGCTGCTGCAGTATCCGGCCCGGCGCCTGAACGATGCGTGAACGCGCAGGTGGCGCTCGCGCTCGCTTGGTTCAGTCGCGCAGCCGGGAGCGCAGCGCGCGTACTTCCCCGGCGCTGAGCCCGATCCCGGCGAGGTATGCCTCGACGCCACCGGCGCGCTCGAGGAAGGCGAGCATGCGGTGGGAGCCTTCCTCCGGGCAGCGCAGCATCTCCAGGATCCGCTCGGGTGCGGTATCGGAGTAGCGCTTGAGGTAACCCGCGCGCAGGTTGTGCGCCGAGACCGCATAGTCAGCGGCGATCGCCGCGGGCGTGACGTTCGCCAGTGCGAGCAGCACTGCGGCCAGCAGGCCGGTGCGGTCCTTGCCCGCCACGCAGTGGAACAGCAGCGCACCGGGGGGAGCGGCAGCGACCGCCCGCAGCACGCGGGCAAGTTCAGGCCCCAGCTGCTCGAGTACATGTGACTTCCATGCCTCCTTGGAGACCTGCTTGCTGCGCAGCTGCCACTCGTCCTCGCTGTGCAGCAGCAGTGAGATGCGCTGGAACCGCACCTGGGGCAGCCCTTGGGGCACCGGACTTGGGTGGCGTGCGGCTTCCTCGGGCCAGCGCAAGTCGATCACCGTCTGCACCCCATAGTCCTGCAGCGCCCGCAGGCCCGCCGCGGTCAGCTGCGAGAGGTCGTCCGAGCGCAGCAGCGAACCGGTGCGGGTGCGCGCACCGTCGGTGGTGGGATGGCCGCCTAAGTCGCGCAGGTTAAGGAGGTTGTCGAAGCTGGGTAAGGGTGGGGTCACTTTTTGGCTCGTTGCTGACTTAGGGCGACGCCGGCCAGGATCAGTGCTCCCGCGAGCCCCATGGTCACGGTGACCGGCTCGCGCAGTATGAGCCACGCCCAGATCACCGCGAACAACGGGATCAGATACGTGACGGTCGAGGTGCGCGCAGCGCCGATACGGGCGATCAGGCGGTAGTAGAGGACGAATGCGCTCCCGGTGCACAACACTCCGAGCAGCACCGCGCTGCCCCACGACTTCGCCGCGATCGGGTGCTGCGGCCAGCTCCACAGCGCCAGTGGCGCCAGCAGCACGCTGCCGCACAGCAGGTTAGCCGCGGCGACCGCGCCGGCGGGCAGCGCCGTGAGGTAGCGCCGGACGAAGTTGATGCCGAACCCGTAGCACAGCGAGGCGGCGGCACCGGCAAGGGCTGCCGGCCATACCGCCTGGCCGCCGGTCTTGCCGCTGGCGAGGATGGCGACCCCTGCGAATCCCACCACCAGGCCGGTCAGCTGGCGCGAAGAGATCCTCTCCTGGTAGAGCAGATAGGCCACCAGGCTTGTGAACATCACCGTCATCGCGTTGGTGATCGCGCCGATGCCTGCCGGCGCCCGCTCAGCGCCCCAGGCGAACAATGCGAACGGGATGACCGAGTTCACCGCGGCGATCCCGGCGATGCGCAGCCACAGGGTGGGGGTGAAGCGCGCCCGCGACTGCCACAGGAACGGCAGCAGCACCAGTGCGCCCAGGGCGAGCCGCGCCTCCACCAGCGGGATGGCGCCGAAGTCAGGGGCGGCAACGCGCATGAACAGGAACGATCCACCCCAGATTGCCCCGAGCAGCAGGAGCTCCACGCGTGTGCGCGCGAGTGCGGGGACCGCGGCGGCACTGAGGCTGCCGGCTGCGGTTGATTCAGAACTGGCCATAAGTCCTCGTCCTTGTCAGTGCCACGAAGCCCCAGGGTCGCAGCAGCGCACCCTGGGCGACACCCGATGCTTGCGCCCTGCGCCGCGGTGCCATTCACTGCAGTCCCCGGCGTGCATGCGCTGGGTTGCGATCTGCCTGAAGGGTTGGGGCATGGCGGCTCCGCGGGTGCGATTCTGGCGGGTATACGCTACCGTGTCCTTACGCCTTTATGGAGAGATGCGGCTAACCGGGCGGGCCGGCACTGTGCCGTCCGCCCGCCAGTACAGCCAGCCACCGGACGCGCCCATGAGCCGATCCACGGAACGCTTTTCAACCCGGGTTGGCAACTACGTGCGCTATCGGCCGAGTTACCCGGCCGGGGCGATCGGCCTGCTGCAACGGCGCTGCGGCCTCAATGCCGGCGCGGTCGTCGCCGACCTGGGCTCGGGCACCGGCATCCTCACGCAACTGTTGCTGCCACACGCAGCCCAGGTCGCGGCGGTCGAGCCCAATGACCCGATGCGAGCCGCCGCGGAGGCGGCGCTCGCGGGTGAGGCGGGCTTCGTAAGCGTGAAAGGAACGGCGGAGGCCACCACCCTTGTCGATGCGAGCGTTGACCTGGTGGTGGCGGGGCAGGCCTTCCACTGGTTCAAGGTTGCCCCAGCGCGTGAGGAAGCGCTGCGCATCACGCGCCCGGGCGCGCATGGCGCGCTGCTGTGGAACGAACACCGCGCGCAAGACAGCCCGTTCCTGGCTGACTACGAACGCCTGCTGCGTCGGCACGCCAGCGAATATGACGCCGTCGTTGGCAGCCGAGTCGACGAGCCGTCGATGTGCGAGTACCTGGGAGGCTCGATGGAGTGCGCCTCGTTCCCCAACCAGCAAAGCTTCGATTACCCGGGGCTGCTTGGGCGGGTGATGTCATCCTCATACGCGCCCGAGCCCGGGCACCGTGAGCACGAGCCACTGCTGGAGGGCCTGGCCCGGGTGTTCGCAGCGCACCAACACGGCGGGCACATCATCTTTCCGTACGTGACGCTGGTGTACTTCGCGCAACTCAAGCCACATGGTTGAATGCGTGACGAGCCGCGCCACACCCCGGGGCTGCAGCACCGCGGTGTTCTGAGGTGCCGCCTCGGTCCATCCTGCCCTCGGCAGGCGCCGCATCCGTACGCTCAGCGGTGTAGGGCCGCATCCAGTATGAGTGCTGCAAAAGCCACCGCCGCCGGATCGTGGCGTGCCGGAAGGTAGCCATCCTGGCAGTTGGCGTGCCCAACACCGCCCAGCTGCATGCCCAGGTACTCGAACGTCTCGCGGAACGCGCCCACGAAAGCGGCCGAGGGTTCATCGGTGATCGAGGTGCACACGATGTATGCATTCTTGCCTCTCAGGCGGCGGCCTGAGGCGAGCAAGTCCGGCAGTTCCAGAAGATCAGAGAGCCGGTCAAGAAAGATCTTCATCCCCGGGCTGACGGCTGACCAGTAAACCGGCGATGCGAAGATGACCTGGTCATGCGCGAGCACTCGCTGCACGAGCGGCTCGAAGTCGTCGTCGCGATTGAGGTGGCCGTAGTCATACGCGCCGATGCGCAGGCATGCCAGGTCGACGACCTCTATTCCCAATTGCGCCGCGACACGATCGACCAGCTGGCCGGTGTTGCCCAGGCGGCGGGCACTGGAGAAGAGGGCTATGGTACTGAGCATGGCTGCAACGATGCCTTGATTGCCGACAGCGGCAAGCGTAGAACCTCAACCTCGCTTGAGGTCAAGAGGAGTCCCGTGTGGCAATTGCTATCGGGCCGCAGGTCGCGCGGCCGCTGTCAGCCGGGCAAGTCGCCGCGCGTAGCGGCGTCGCAGTCTCGACGATCCACTTCTACGAGGCCAAGGGCCTGGTAAAGGGGTGGCGCAGCAGCGGCAATCAGCGTCGTTACAGCCGCGATGTCCTGCGGCGCGTCGCGATCATCAAGGTAGCCCAGCGCCTGGGTCTGCCGCTGTCAATGATCAAGCAGGCGATAGACTCGTTGCCGGGCGGTCGCACGCCCACCGCCAGGGACTGGAAGCGCCTTGCGGCCGAGTGGCGCAAGGAACTGGATCGCCGCATCGTCCTGTTGCAGCGACTGCGCGGCCAACTTGACGGCTGCATCGGTTGTGGCTGCCTGTCGCTGAAGGTGTGCCAGCTGCGCAATCCCGGCGATGCCCTGGCGCCGCAGGGGGGTGGCCCCGTGCTGCTGGAGGATTTCACCGGGGCATGAGCGCGTGGCGCGCAGGCCCTGGCGCTGCGCACCTGCACCGGACCTAGTTGCGAGCCCGGGGAGCTCCCGGCGTGCTTACCAGATGCGTGCGCGATCAGTCGGTGCGAGGTACAGCTTCTGACCCGGCTGCACGTTGAAGGCCTGATACCAGGGATCGAGGTTGCGCACCGTGTCTGCACGGTACTCGGACGGGGCATGGCCGTCGGTCACCAGTCGCCGGCGCGCGGCGGCCTCGCGCGTCTTGTTCTGCCAGCTCTGCGCGTAGCTGATGAAGAACAGCTGTTCCAGGGTATAACCACCGATGACCGGCGCCACCCCGGGCTTGCGGGTCATCTGCCACGAATCGTACGCGGCCGAGAGGCCGGCAACGTCGGCGATGTTCTCGCTGAGCGTCTGCTTGCCGTTCACCGAGGCGTCCGCGAAGGGATGATAGGCGTCGAACTGCGCGGCCAGCTGGGCGCCGGCGGCCTTGAAGTGCGCATAGTCCTGGTCGGTCCACCAGTTGCGCAGGCGTCCGTGGGAATCAAACAGCGCTCCCTGGTCATCGAAGCTGTGGCTGATCTCGTGGCCGAGTGTGACGCCAGTGCCGCCGTAGTCCATCGCCGGATCGCGCCGTGGGTCGAAGTACGGCGGCTGCAGGATGGCGGCCGGGATGTTGAGTGCGTTCATGGCCGGCAGGTTCACCGCGTTCACCAGCTGCGGGTTCATCACCCACTCGGAGCGGTCGACCGGGTGCCCGAACTTGGCAAGGTTGCGCTGGTACTCGAACAGCTCGGCGCGCTCGGCGTTGCCGAACGCGTCCGCGGGTGTGACACGCAGCCCGGCGTAACTGCGCCAGTGGTCCGGATAACCCACGCCGATCTTGAGCACGGCGAGCTTCGCCTTCGCCTCGGCGCGGGTCTGCGGCGCCATCCACTCAAGCTTGTCGATGCGCGCGGCGAAGGCAGCCAGGAGGTTCTTCGCCATGGCCTCGGCGCGCGCCTTCTCGCTGGCGGGGAAGTACTTCTCGACGTACAGCCTGCCGACCGCCTCGCCGAGTGCCTCGTTGGTCTCGGCGACCGCCAGCTTCCAGCGTGCCTGCTGTTGCGGGGTGCCCGAGAGGATGCGGTCGTGGAAACTGAAGTGCTCCTCGACGAAGGCCTTTGGCAGGTAGGCGGACCTGCCCTCGATGAAATGGAAGCGCAGGAACGCCTTCCAGTCAGCCAACGGCTCGCTGGCGACCAGGGCTGAGATCCCGGTCAGTGCGGCGGGCTGCCAAACCACGAACTCGCGTTGCGCACCCAGGTGTGCAGCGCCAAAGAAGGCCGGCCAATCCAGGCCCGGGGCGCGCGTGGCGAACTGCTGCACGCTCCAGTGATTATTGCCCTTGAGCACGTCCTCCGACTCAGCGCGGCTGGCGTGGGCGGCAGCGATGCGCTGCTCAAGCGCGTACACCATGGCCGCCTGCTGGCGGGCATCGCGGATCCCTGCCAGCTGCAGGACCTTCTCGATGTGCGTCTGGTACTGAGCACGGATCTCGGCCATGTGCGCCGAGGGATTGAGGTAGTAGTCGCGATCGGGCATCACGAGGCCGCCCTGCAGCAGGAAGGCGGAGTACTTGCCCGGATCGCTGAGATCCTGAGCGACCCACAGCCCGAGCAGATTCTCCGTATGCAGGTTGGTGCTGTTGAGAACATCGACGTCGGCGCGCAGCGTTGCCCCCAGGGCGGCGGCCAGCTGGGTGCGATTCTCAATGGCATCGATGCGCGTGAGTCCCGCGGCAATCGGGGCAGTACCGAGTTTTTCGATCGCGCCCTCGTCGAGATAGGCGGAGTAGTAGGCCGCGATCTTGCTGGCGGGTGAGCCGGCCTTGCCATTCCTGGCGGCGTTGCTGATCAGATCCGCGGTACGCTTTTGCACCAGGTTGTCCAGCACCGCGAAGTTGCCGTAGCTTGAGCGGTCAGCGGGTATCTGGGTGTTTTTCACCCAGGTGCCGTTGGCGAAGGCGAAGAAGTCGTCTCCGGGCTTGACCGAAGTGTCGATCGCGGCCTGGTCGATGCCGGCAGCATCCGGTAGGGGTGTGCTCGTGCCCGCGCCGGCGGTGAAGGCTACGAGCGCCGCGGCGGCGATCCAAGGCAGGCGAGCGGGCAAGGGGCGGGGAGGAGTGCAGGTCATGCTGGGGGTATCCACTGCGGCAGGCGCGCGGCGCCCACGAAGGGCGCGAAGTTTACACCAACGGGTTTGGAGCCGACGCGGTGTGCCTGCCGCCAGCGCGGGGCTGTGGCCGCTGCTGTTGCTGGCAGCGGGGCTGCTCGGTACGGGGACCTGCCTTGCCTGGGGGCCACAGGGTCACCGCACCGTCGGGGCCCTGGCGGACCGGTTGCTGACGCCGCAGGCGCAAGCAACAGTCGCGCAGCTGCTGGCCGCAGACCTGGACAGGTTCGGTAACCCCTCGGGACGCACGACGCTGGAAGAGGTCTCGCAATGGGCGGATGAGGTGCGCGGTACCCCGAGCGATCATCCCCCGTGGCATTACGACGACCGCCCGCTCTGCGGCCAGCTCCCCAAGGAAATCTACTGTGCGAATGGGCAATGCAACAGCGAACAGCTCAAGCGCCTGGTCGCGGTCCTGCGCGACCCGCGGGCCCCGGTTCGCGAGCGCAATGAGGCGCTGAAATGGGTGGTGCACCTGGTCGGGGACCTGCACCAACCACTGCACGCCTCGAACAACGCGGACCGCGGCGGCAACGAGGTGCAGGTGGCGCTCGAGGGCGTGCGCACGCGCGGGCGCATCAGCCTGCACAAGGCGTGGGATACCGAGCTTGTGCAGCTGGCCTTTAATGCCAGCAACCGCCAGCGACCGCCACCGGACGTCGCAGCGCTGGCGACTGAAGCCCGGCGGCTGGTGCTGCAGGTGGGGCAGGGCACGGTTGACAGCTGGGCCGTCGAATCCAACAACCTGGCACGCAACGTCGCCTACCACTACGCAGGCTTTGCATGCAATAGCCGGCCCGACGGCATCATTGTGCTGGATCGCGCCTACATTGATGGGGCACAGGCCCTGGTGCGCGAACGGGTGCTCCTGGCCGGGGGTCGCCTTGCGAACCTGCTCAACCAGGCCCTTGCCGCGCACTAGTTCGAGGTCATTCACGACTCCCGCCCCGGCCTGGGTGGCGCACGCCCGGGTGCGTGCTAAATTAGGGACTCGCCGATGGAGGTTCCCAAGCCGTGAATGCCGTTGAAAAGAGCCTGTCATCCACCTCGCGCAGCCCCTCGCAGGAACCGGCACCGTTGCCACCCGGGGCCCCGGCGGGCGGGCGACCCCTGGATGTCTGGCTGCTGCAAAAGCTGAGCACCTTCCTGGGTGATCCGGCGCTCGAGTTCGCCATCAAGGACGGTGCCCGGGTGGGGCCTTCCAATGCGGTGGCGCGGGTCACCTTCGCCAACCGCGCGACGCTGCTGCCGGTGCTCGCGGACCCGGCGATGCGCTTCGGGGATGCCTATTCCGATGGCACCGTCACGATCGACGGGGATCTGGTGAGGATGCTCGAGGTTGTCTACCACGCCGGTGTCACCACGGAGAAGCCCAACTCCCTGCTGCGCCGTGCGTTGCGCCGACCGCGCGCCAATTCGCTCTCCGGCTCACGCGACAACATCCACCGCCACTACGACATCGGCAACCAGTTCTATTCTCTGTGGCTGGGTAGCACGATGGCGTACACCTGCGCCTACTACCCGACCCCTGCGGCGAGCCTCGACGAGGCCCAGGTCGCCAAGATGGACCACGTGTGCCGCAAGCTGAGGCTTAAGGCGGGCGAGACCGTGGTCGAGGCCGGCTGCGGCTGGGGCACCCTCGCCCTGCACATGGCGCGGCACTACGGGGTGCGCGTGCGCGCCTTCAACATCTCGCGCGAGCAGATCATGTACGCGCGCGAGCATGCGCAGCGGGCTGGGCTTGCCGGACAGGTGGAGTACGTCGAGGACGACTACCGCAACATCAGTGGCCAGTACGACGCCTTCGTCTCCATCGGCATGCTCGAGCACGTCGGTGTCGAGAACTACGCGGAGCTGGGCAACGTCGCCCACCGCGCGCTCGGGGGTCGTGGCCGCGGCCTCATCCACACCATCGGACGCAACTACCCGGCGCTGCTGCAGCCGTGGATCGAGAAGCGCATCTTCCCGGGGGCCTGCCCGCCGGCCTTGAGCGAGATGATGCGCATCTTCGAGCCGTGGGACTTCTCGGTGCTCGATGTCGAGAACCTGCGCCTGCACTACTCACTCACGCTGCGCCACTGGATGGCGCTGTACGAGTCTGCCAGCGACAAGGTGCGTGAGATGTTCGACGCCCGCTTCGTGCGCATGTGGCGCTTGTATCTGGCCGGCTCGATCGCCGCCTTCAACACCGGCAAGCTGCAGCTGTTCCAGGTGGTGTTCGCCCCCGGACAGAACAACGACATCCCGTGGAATCGCGCCGACATCTACGCCGGCTGAGGCGTCTGCGAAGGCTGCCATGCGCTCATGTGAGGTACTGATTGTCGGTGGTGGCCCGGCAGGTGCTGCTGCCGCCTGGCAGTTGCGCCGCGCCGGCCGGGAGGTACTCGTCCTTGACCGCGAGCCGTTCCCGCGCCTGAAGCTGTGCGCCGGGTGGATCACGCCCGAGGTGGTGCGCGAGCTTGAGATGGACGTGCGTGAGTACCCGCACCGCCTGCTCACCTACCCGCGCCTGCGCATGCATTTCGGCCGCGTCCACCTGCCGGTGCCGTGCGTACAGCACTCCATTCGCCGCTTCGAGTTCGATGCCTGGATGCTCGAGCGCTCGGGCGCCCCTGTCGAGTGCCACAACGTGCGCCACATTGTCGCCGATGCCGACGGCTACCTCATCGATGACAGGTACCGCGCGCGCTACCTGATCGGTGCCGGCGGCACGCGCTGCCCGGTGTACCGGGAACTGTTCCGCGAGCTCAACCCGCGTGCCAGCGAGCTGCAGCTGGTGACCCTGGAACACGAGCTCGAGTACGACTGGCAGGAGAAGGACTGCCACCTGTGGTTCTTCGCCAATGGCCTGCCGGGGTACTCCTGGTACGTGCCCAAGGAACGCGGCTGGCTCAACGTCGGGGTCGGCGGTATCGCGGCACGCATGAAAGGCGGTGGCCATGACATCCGTGGCCACTGGAACCACCTGACCAACATGCTGCACGGCAGCTTCGCACCCGGCGCGCAGTTCGATCCCACTGGCTACAGCTACTACCTGCGCGGCAACGTGAAGGTGGTGCGCCGCGACAACGCCTTCATCACCGGCGATGCGGCCGGCCTTGCGACCCCTGACCTGGGCGAGGGCATCGGGCCTGCCATCCGCAGCGGCCTGCGCGCGGCGCAGGCGATCCTCAAGGGCGCCGAGTACCGCCTGGACGATGTCACCGGCAAGAGCATCACCAGCATCCTGCGCAGCATGTTCGACCGCCCGGCGCGTGCCGGCGCCCTGGCCGGGCGGCGCGGTCACGCCAGTGCATAGAGGGGATAGCGATGGCCTACGTCACCGTGATCAACGAGCACCAGCACCTGCAGCAGATCGTCTCCGGCCACCACCACCTCACCGCCGATGAGCCGGTGGCCGGTGGCGGCAGCGACGCCGGCCTCGCTCCGCGCGAGCTGCTGCTGGCAAGCCTGGGAGCGGACACGGCGGTGGCGCTGCGCCGCCATGCCGCCCTGCACGACTGGACGCTCGGCAGGATCACCGTCGGGGTGCGCTGGTCCAGGGATGAATCGGGCCGTGAGCACATCGAGCGCCGGCTCTCGTTCGCCAAGCCGCTCAGCGGCGCGCAGAAGAACGACCTGCTGGCGGTCGCCGCCGCCAGCGCGGTGTCGATGGTGCTGAGCATCGCCATCCGCTCGACGATCGTCGACTAGATGGGGTTACTTCAGGCGCAGCGCGCCGATGTCCACTTCCGAGCGGTTGCGGGTGCTGACCTCGACCTCGGTGCGGCCGGAGTTGGTCAGCGCCCAGGGCAGTGGCAGGTTGTCGCTCTGCACCGTGATCACGTGGTGGCCGGAGACCACGGCCGGGAAATCATAGCGGCCGTTGGAGTCGGTGCGCACCGAGAAGCGCCCGTCGAGGAGCACCGTCACGTTGGCGGCGACGGTTTCCCCGGCATCAAGACGCCCGTTCTCGTTCGCGTCCAGGTAGATGACCCCGCTCAGGCGGCCGGAGCCTGAGCCGAGATTGCCCCCCAGGGGGATGAAGTGCGAGCCGCGCGAGTCCTGGTAGCGCACCGTGAGGAATATCCCGCTTTCACCCATCGACGCCATTGGCACCGGTGTTGCCGGGTTCAGCGGCGAGGTGATGACGAGCGGCTCCCATGAGCCCACGCGATTCTCGTAGTAGCTCGCCAGCAGCGACCAGGCACGGTTCATCTCCCAGCTGAGCGTGACATCCGCAGAGGTGGAGGGGGCCGCGCGACCCTGCACCGCCTGTGCCCACTGCACGCTGCCATCCAGTGACAGCCGCGCGGTGATGTCGCCGCCTCCATAGACAGCCAGACGCAGCACCGTGGCATTCTGGGTCTGGGTTGCGATGGAATCGTTCTCGATGCGATCCACCGCGGCGGTGGTGGACAGGCGCCGGCCGGTACGCAGGTTCCAGCCTTGCTGCAGGGTGAGCGTCGTGTCCTTGGTCTGCGAGTCGGTAGCGTAGTCAAGCTGCGCGCGGCCGGTGCCCAGCGCATTCACCTGGTCAAGGTAGCCTTCCAGGGACCAGGCGGTGTTGCCCGAGCCGGTGCGCAGGTTGGCGACACCGCCGACGCCGGTGTCGCGCGTGAGCTGGTAGCGCGCGTCGGTGTTGATGAAAGTCGTGTCGGAACCGTAGCCGGAGACCGATTGCACCTCGTCGACGCCAAAGTCCGCGTTCCAGCGCCGTGACTGGTAGTCCGCCCGGTAGTAGCCGCCCTGCACGTCGCTGGTGATCAGCTGGTTTCCCCACGCAAGGTTCGGCTCGATGCGAAACAGGCCAAAGGTCTGCGTCACGGCGCCGCGGGTCAGCGCCGCGTCCGCCCAGGCGCCGAAGGCGTTACCGTTGCCATCGACCGAGCCGTCGATGAGGTTTCCCTGCACGCGCAGGCCGCCGCTGCCCTGCCAGGCGGCCGTCAGGAAGGTGGTATCAGTGGAGATGCGCGGGGAGTTGCCCGCGGTCACCGGATAGAGGTTCGGGTCAAGCGGCAAGTAGTACAGCGAGACATCGTGGGCGGCGGCAAACTCTCCGCCGACGCTCCAGGCCGGCGCCGGTGACCACTGGGCGCCCACGGTTGCGGTCGTGCCGCCGAGGGTCTGGAACGTGGGGACCTTGATGCCTTCGTAGAGTCCCGGCTCACCCGCCCCGGCGACGATCTGCAGGCCGGACGGGCCGCGCCACTCGGTCTCCGCTCCCTGCATGGGGCCCTGGGCCAGCAGGAAGCGCGGTTGCGTGCGTGCCAGGTTGACCAGCGGCGCATTCAGGTCCCCGAGTGCATTGTCAGTTTGCCAGCCATCATCAAAGGGCATGGCCCGTTCATGCACTGCAAAGGCCACATTGCTCTCGCCTTGCGTCTGGACGCCCTCGATGCTGCTGCGCTGCGTGCCGCCACCGAAGCGCGCGGCCAGGTTCGCCGACCATGCCCCGTAGGAAGCGGTGTCCCACTGGGCATCGGTCACGATGCCATATTCGTGCTGGTCGGGGGTTGAGTTCGCGCCGTCCTGGTGCAACACGCTCCCCACCGCGTCCACGCGGATCGAGCGCGCAAGTCCAGAGGTGTCGTTAGTGCTGTTCTCGCCGGTGGAGATATCCGGCGTGAGGTTGCCACCGCCGATCAGGCGGTCCTGATAGGCGGGTCCGGCATCGGCGGGCGTGGCGGTATCCGGCTGCGCGCTGAGCGGGCTGCTCAGCACGGCCGAAGTCAGAAGCCCGCACAGGCACGCTGCGTGGTGCAGTGCGCGCCATGTGCCGGACTTCATTTGAAGAGCTCGTTCAGTTCGACGCTCTGGTCACCCCACTCGAGCGTGCCCTTCACCGTCATCGGGAAGCTTGCCTGCGGATGCTCCTGCTCGGGCGTTGAGGGGGTGAGGTACACCAGGCGCTCCTCGCCAGGCAGGATGGGCAGGTCCGAAGGGGTGACGTCGTACTTCCTGCCCGCAGCGTCGGTGCCGGTCAGGAATCCGGACATGCGCGCGTGGACCTCACCGGAGTTGTGCACGCGCAGGGCAGGCACGCGCACGCCGTTCAGCGAGGCGACTTCGGGGCCGAACACCTCGATCTTCGGCGTGCCGTCACCTACCTTCACGTAGACGATGATGCCGATGCGTCCCACCACGGGCAGTTGCAGCGACTGCGCCTGGGTGACCGAGGGCTCGTCGCCCTCGATGAGGATGCCGAAGCGGCATTCACCCGGTGGCGCGTCCGCCGGGACGGCGACCTCGAAGCGATAGCGGATGGTGCCACCACCGGGCAGGGAGACCAGCGGACGCTCGATCGCAACCCACGGCCGACAGCTTCCCGGGACGAGTTCCTCGTGAAAGGCGACGCTGTAGTCCGCGCCGAGGGTGAAATCGGCCGTGTGTATGTGGAACTTCGCCGGCGCTGCCGAACGGTTGGTCAGTTCGAAAACCTGTCGTACCGTGGTGCCGGGCTTGCCCTTGACCTCGAAGCGCGGTGGGGAGACCAGCGCGGCAAAGCCGGCATCGGCCTGCGCTGCCAGCGAATATGCGGCAGCTGCGATCACACTCATCAATACCAGCATCGCTCGCACGTTCAGTCCTCGTCCATCTCGAATCTGAAGTTGATGTGGTACAGCTGCTGCATGCGGCGGCCGTCCACGCTGATCGTCAGCTCCACCATGTCCTCGATGAAGGGCGTGGAGATCGGTCCTGCGTAAACAAGGGTGCGGCCGCCGCTGACCACCCGGCCCGGCAGCAGCCGTCCGTGCGTGGTCCAGGTGACGCTCATGGCGCCGGGCGCCTGCGCCGGCAGCGCCAGATAGATCTTCCCGGTGCGCTTCTGCCACGGCGCGACATTGAGCTTCACGCGCAGGCTGAGCGTGCCCACCATGGTGTTGGCATTGGTGCCGCGCGGGGAGAATTGCTGCCAGCGCATGTTGAGCGCGGCGTTGTTCGGCAGCGTGCCGGAATCATCTATGACGGTCGTCTTGGCCAGCAGCGGCGGGGAGACGAGCCACATTATGATGAATAGCAGGAGCGAGCGTTTACCCATGGCGGTATGCACAGGCACGCCCTACGGGGCGGTCAGCGTGTACAGCACGCGTCCGGTGTAGGTGCCGGCGGCCGGGAAGGTGTTGTTGCGGAAAGAGAAGGTCCAGCAACTCTCGGCCCAATGGTTCTGCGCGATCGTGCCCACCGTCTGCACCGCCCCGCCGGTGAATGTGCCGGCTGTGAAGGGTTGCCCGGTGCTGTCCCCGAGGGGGCCGTTGCCATCGGTCGTCCAGGAGATCTGCGAGAACGGCAGCTTGTCACCCAAGCTGTCCACCAAGGATGCCGGTACAGTGGCGGTCACCGAGACTGTGCCGTTGCCGGTACCTGTGGTGCGGTAGAAGCCGCCGATGTACAGCTGCTGCGGTACGTTGCAGAAGGCGAAGTTGTCGTAAAAGCTGTTTGCCTGGGTGCTGTCGGTGGTCATCGCCTGTGCGGTGCTGTTACCGAGCACGTTTGCGCCGATCGACACCGACACCTTGTTAACTGTCGAATTGTTCAACGGCGTACCGCCGTTGTCGTACTGACCGGTGAAGGAGCCCACGCCGATCTGCAGGTAAACGGTCTTGGGCGAAGCGGCGTTGATCGCGACGGTGAAGGCGGGCGCCGGGCAGCTGGCCGCGGCGCAGAGCGCGAAGTACAGGATGCGTGTGGCCATGCGGCCCGGATATCTGGAAATAAAAATCCCCCCGGGGCGCTTAGCCATGCCGCGCCACCGGGGGGACATATTGCACTGATTCCTAGAGGGTGACGAGCCTTACGGCATCGTCGCCGTGTAGGTCACGCGACCGTTGTTCACATTCACGCCGCCGTAGGTTCCGCCCGGCGGATTGGTCGTATTCGCGTACGTGTACGTCCACTTCGCGTCCTGGACAATGACCTTGGAGGCCGGTGCCGTCAGCAGGATCGTGGCACTGGCGCCATTGGCCAGTACCGGGGCGGGCAGAGCAGTCGTGGAGGTCAGAGTCGCCGCGGCGGTCTTGATCTCGGTGAACGCAATCGAATCGCCCGCGCCGTCGCTGAGTGCGCCCAGCGCGGTGGCGCCGAGGGTCACGTTGCCGCTGTTGCTGACAACGGCCGCGGTTACCACGCCACCGGTGAGGTCGCCGCCCGTACCGGCCACCGCCACGCTATTGCCGACCGCACCGACCGCCGGTGCGAACTGCACGAGGTTCACGGTGGTGTCATTGGCAAGCGTCGTCGGATAGGCCGAGCCGGTGCCGACACGCAGGTAGAGGGTCTTGGGGATCGTGATCTGGAAGTCGACGTGCGCCTGCGCGCCCGGGGCCGCGGTGGTCCCGCCGGTCACGTAGTTCGACTCGGCATGAGCAAGCAAGGGCACAGCCACGGCGCTGACGGCCAGAAGACTCTTGATGACGCTGGAGATCCGCATGATTAATTCCTGAGGCTAGGGTGATCGATAGGGTGAGGCGATCTTACGGATCCGGATTCAGCTGATCCGTACATATGTCACGCTTCAGGGCACGGCGCGGCGCACTCAGGAGCGCCAATTGCAGCGTCGGCGCGGCAATGCGACCTAGCGCACACCTCAGGTCGGCACGCACCATTTGCGGGCAACTCGGGCACACCGGCCGCAGCGCTCCGCACTCCTTATATACAGTGCAGTGGACCTGCCGCTTAACCGATTCATCCGCCCGCTATACCCCGGATGCGGTGCGCACCAGGTGCATGCATGCTAAAACGCGCGGGGATGCCATCCTAAGCGCGGGGAGACTGCGATGATCGATGCCAAGAAGTACGGACCGGTGGCGCTAGTTCTGGGCGGCTCGGAGGGGATCGGGCGGCAGTTCGCTGAGGTGCTCGCCGCCGCAGGATTGGATCTGGTGCTCGTGGCGCGCGGCGGCGACGCACTCGAGACTGCTGCGGGCGAACTGCGCCGCACGCACCCGGTGAAGGTGACGACGCTGATGCGTGACCTCACCGCGCCGGGCGTTGAGGCGTTCATCGACGAGTTGCTGGCGGCGCATGACGTCGGGCTCACGGTATACAACGCCGGTGCCACCCATGGGGTGGGCCATTTCCTGGATGCGCCGCTGGAAAGTGCGACGCGCCTGGTGCGGCTCAACTGCGCCGGTCCGGTGATCTTCGCCCACCGGGTCCTGAGCTCGCGCCGGGTGCGCAAGCTAAGCGCCGGCCTCGTCGTGGTGTCCTCGATGTCAGGGGTATGCGGCAGCGGGCTGGTGGCGACCTACGCGGCCGCCAAGGCCTTCGAGATTGCGCTGTGCGAGGGGCTGCACTGGGAGCTGGCGCGTGAGGGGATCGATGTGCTGTGCGCCGTCGCCGGACTCACCGACACACCGGCGATGCGCCGCTCCGGGGTGTCCTTCAGCGCGGCGGCGGCAGCCGGTTACGTGGCGATGGATGCAGCGGAGGTGGCGAGCGGCGCACTCGCGCATCTGGGAAAGACGGCCGTGTGGTACGCGGTCGGGCAGGCAGCCGCGGATGCGATGCGCGCCATGCCGCGACCGCAGCTGACCGAGGCGATGAGCGCAGGATCCGCGGCGCTGTTCCAGGTGCCCAGCAGCTAGGCCCTGACGCATGCGGACCTCTTTGGGCTAGGATGCTGCAGCAGCCCACAGACAGGTCGTACCGATGATCCACGTTTCGCACTCCCAGCCCAGTGTTCGCAGGCTTGCATATTTCGCTGGTACCGTTGGGTGGCTGCTCATGGCCGTGGCCGCAACCGCGCAGCAGCCCGCCGCGTCGACCGTTCTTTTCGGGTTCACCCCGGAGGGCTCTGAGAAGCAGCTCGCCCTGGAGCGGCGCTTCGACGCCTCGCTGGATCCGGCGGACCTCAGGGACTGGATGAAGACGCTGTCGGCGGAGGCGAACCACGTGGGTTCACCCCATGACAAGGCTAACGCGGAGCGCGTTCGCGACCTGTTCGCTCAGTGGGGGTGGAATGCGAAGATCGAGGTGTTCGATGTGCTGTATCCGACGCTAAAGTCGCACACGCTCGAGCTGATCGGCCCGACCAAGTTCGTGGCGAGCCTGAAGGAAGAGTCGATCGAGGGCGATGCGACGTCCGCGCGCACCGATGGGCTGCCGCCGTACAACGTCTACGGTGCCGACGGGGACGTCACCGGGGAACTGGTGTACCTCAACTACGGTATGCCGCAGGACTACGAGGACCTCGCGCGCCGCGGGATCGACGTGAAGGGCAAGATCGTCATCACCCGCTACGGTGGCGGCTGGCGGGGACTCAAGCCGAAGCTGGCGCAGGATCATGGCGCGATCGGCTGCATCATCTACTCCGATCCGAAGGATGACGGTTATGGGGCAGGGGATGTCTACCCCAAGGGTGGCTTCCGTCCTGCCTCGAGCATGCAGCGTGGCTCGGTCATGGACATGGCGCTGTACCCGGGTGACCCGCTCACCCCGGGGGTCGGGGCCAGCAAGGGCGCCAAGCGCCTGGCGCTGAAGGATGCCAAGACAGTCCTCAAGATCCCGGTGCTGCCGATCTCCTACGGTGACGCGCAGCCCTTCCTTGCGGCGCTGGCCGGACCGGTCGCCCCGGAAGGCTGGCGCGGCAGCCTGCCGATCACCTATCACATGGGGCCTGGACCTGCGCGGGTGCACCTGATGATCAGCTCCGACTGGGACCTGAAGCCCCTGTACGACGTGATCGCGCGCATCCCCGGCGCCACGGAGCCAGATGAGTGGGTGGTGCGCGGCAACCATCGAGATGGCTGGGTGTTCGGCGCGTGGGACCCGCTCTCGGGCCACGTCGCGATGCTCGCGGAAGCCAAGGCCATCGGCACCCTGCTCAAGAGCGGCTGGAAGCCGCGCCGCACGCTGATCTACGCGAGCTGGGATGGCGAGGAACCCGGCCTGCTCGGCTCCACCGAGTGGGCCGAGGAGCATGCCACCGAGCTCAAGAGCAAGGCTGTCCTCTACCTGAACTCCGACACCAACACGCGTGGCTTCCTGCACCCCGAAGGCAGCCATTCGCTGCAGCGACTGGTGAACGATGTCGCCTCTGGCGTGCAGGACCCCGAGACCGGCGTGAGCGTGCAGGAGCGCCTGCGCGCGCGCATGCAGGTGCAGGGGCTGGACAAGGGTGGTGATCCGGACCGGGTCGTGCAGAAGGAGCGCGATGCGCGCCTCGCCGCGGCTGGCGGTGACCTGCCCATCGGCGCGCTCGGGTCAGGCTCTGACTACTCCGCCTACCTGCAGCACCTGGGGCTTGCCGCTTTGGACATCTCGTACGAGGGCGAGGATGACCAGGACGGCGTCTATCACTCCAACTTCGACTCCTTCGACCACTATGTGCGGTTCGGCGATCCGGGCTTTGTCTACGGGGTGGCTGAGGCCAAGACGGTTGGCCATCTCGTGCTGCGCATGGCCGATGCGCCCGTGCTGCCGCTGCAGTTCACCGGCTTCGCCGACACGCTCTACGACTACGTCGCGCAGCTGCGCAAGCTGACGGATGACAAGCGGGCCGGCAATGCCGAGGTGGCACGCCTGATCGATGCCAAGGCGTTCGCCCTTGCCGCGGATCCGACCCGCGTGGTGGGGCCGCCCAAGCGCGAAGCCCCGGTTCCGCAGGTGAACCTCGCGCCGCTGGATGCTGCCGTCACGCAGCTGAAGGCGGCGGCAATTTCGTACGATGCCGCCTATGCGCGCTACAACGCCGGGGACGTGAAGCTCAGCGGCGCCCAGCAAAGGCAGCTGAACTCGCTGCTGCGCTCCCTGGAGCAGAAGCTGACCAATGAGCGCGGCCTGCCCGGTCGCGAATGGTTCAAGCACTTTGTATACGCGCCGGGGCTGCTCACCGGCTATGCGGTCAAGACCCTCCCGGCGGTACGCGAGGCGATCGAGGGCGGGCGCTGGGCCGAAGCAGACGAGTACTCGGCGTTCACTGCAAAGGTGCTGGATGGTTACTGCGAGACGCTCAAGCGGGCTACCGCGGTCATGGCGGACGCCGGCCCGCGAGGCTGACAGCCAGGGTGTAGTGCCGGCCGCGGCGCGAACAGCGCGAAAGGCAGGTTGCGGGCGCTAGGTCGCGAACAGCTGGCCGAAGTCGGCGAACGCCTTGAACTCGAGCGCATTGCCGGAAGGGTCGAGGATGAAGAGGGTGGACTGCTCCCCGGGCAGGCCCTTGAAGCGGGTGTAGGGCTCGATCACCCACTCGACCTCGGCCTGC
The DNA here is from genome assembly GCA_963703025.1 of uncultured Pseudomonadota bacterium. GTDB lineage: Bacteria > Pseudomonadota > Gammaproteobacteria > Steroidobacterales > Steroidobacteraceae > 13-2-20CM-66-19. Next base: position 2,684,838 of record OY969778.1, read on the forward strand.
CGCAGCCTCGCGGCCAGCTCATCCCACTGCGGTGGTTTGAGGATCACTCCGCAGTGCGGCACCGGCACGCCATGGCCGTCGACGGGATTGGAGTGGGAGGCGATGCGCCCAGCCGGGCCGAGCGCAGGATTCAGATGGCACACCAGCTGGTGTCCGTACAGGTCAAAGTCCACCCAGTCCGCAGAACTGCGCCCCTCGGGGCAGCCAAGCGTGCGACCATAGAATCGCCGCGCTTCGGCGATGTCGCGTACCAGAAGGGCCACATGGAATGGAGTGATCAACGAAGCAGCACCGGTGCCGCGTTAGGCGGGGCTCGGGTGCCAAGCATAGCAGCGTTCATGCTGGCCGCCGTGTGGCTGGGCGCACCGAGCGCGCGGGCCGACGACGCCGGCTTCCCCGAGCCGCCGGCGACCTTCCTGTCCGTGGGGCCCGCCGTGCAGGTGACGCCCGAGTACCCGGGCGCCAGGGATTCGCGCACTTTCCTGCTGCCGGACATCGAGGGCCAGTACCACAACTGGCTTTACATCAGCGCCACGGACCTGCTGGGCGTCTACGCCTACAACCATGGCGGCGACAAGCTCGGCGCGGCGGTCCTGTACGACTTCACCGAGCGCCTCGAGAAGGACTCGCCGAAGTTCGCGCAGCTGGGCGACGTGTCGACGACTCTGCGCGCCAAGCTGTTTGCCGAGAAGCGCCTGGCGATGTTCTCGATCGGCGGCACGGTGGCCACCGACATCGGTGGCCACAACCTCGGTACGGTCGCGCAGGCGCACGTTGCGCTGCTGTTGCCCCTGACCAAGGACGGCTACCTGTCGATAGGGCCGGGGCTGACCTGGTCCGACCAGCACTACATGCGCGCCTTCTACGGCGTCTCGCCGCAGCAGAGCGTGATCTCCGGGCTGCCGCAGTTTGATGCAGGTTCGGGCATCTCCGACATGTACATCGAGGCGGTGGCCGGCTACCAGATCTCCAGCCGCTGGGCCGTGACGGTGGATGGCATCGCCGCGCGGCTGCACGGGGATGCCGCTGACAGCCCGTTCACCGAGACGCGCTCGCAGATCTCGGTGCTTGCCTCGATCACCTACAAGATCTGGTAGCGCCCTCAGGGCTCCCCGGCCTTGGGATTGCCCACGCTTGCGGAGCCTTTGACTTCCTGGGCCGCCGACATGACCCGCTCGGTGGTCAGCGCCGCGCGTGCCCGCGCGGCCGCGATCAGTTCGCGGCGGTTGCGCGCGGCGCGCACCATGTCACCCCCCAGCGTAACCAGGGTCACAAGCCCCAGCGGCGGCTGGTCGATGGCCACGCGCAGCGAGCGGGCGTAGTCGAGCACCAGGCCCGGTGTCCACGCCATCGATTCACAATGCTTGCGCAGCTGCGCGGCCACCCACAGCTCAGGATTGACGAGGGCGCCCAGGAAGGCGCCGAAGCGGGGGCCATTGCCTCCAAGCGTGCCCTCAAGGGCTGACTCCAGCGCCGCGGCCACCGTGCTTGAGCAGTTGCGCCGGGTGAGGTTGTAGGTCGTGTCCTGACTGTAGGCCGCCCAGAATGCGCGCAGCCGTGCCTGGTCGTAGCGCTGGAAGACCACCTTCGCGGTCGACTCGCACCAGCCGGCGGACTCGATCGCGTACGAGGGCTGGAAGCGCCCCTTGACGTCGTTGTCCTGGGTGGCGCGCAGCAGTGCCCTGAAGTCATCCGGGGAGTGGTCGATCTCCTCGGCAGGGTAGTGGCTGATGTACAGGTCGGGCGGCACCTCAAGCGCTGCGTGGCCGGTGGAGATCGTGCCGTTGCCATCGACCGCCGCCACGTAGCGGTCGACCAGTGGCTGCGGGAGGGCGTCCTTGGCAGAGCCGGTCGGGGTCCACACGTGCACGATCAGTGGCTCCGGTGGCGGCGCGTCCAGCGGCTGCGGGGCCACCATCACCACCGGCAGGGCCGAGGAGGGGCTGCGCGTGAACAGCAGGGCGAGGGAGGTGTCCGGCGGCAGGCGGCGCAGGCGCAGTGCGATCAGCATGACGCCCAGGCCGGAGATGATCATCGCCGTGGCCACGCAGTAAGGCACGGTGCCGGCGTACCAGGTCGGGTAGGGCTCGATCAGGAAGATGGCGAAGATGAGCTCGAGGACCCCGACGCCCAGCGAGGCGCGCCAGCCCGGGAAGCGCACCACCCAGGCGGCGCTGATGCGCAGCCCGCCGTTGACCAGGAAGAGGATGCCGAAGGTGATCGCGAGGATGAACTCCGCGACGCGGTGCGGATCGATGATCAGGATGCCAACGAACAGGAAGATCACGCCTCGGGTCTTGCGCAGCACCGTGCGCGTGCCCAGGTTCGAGGTCGTCGCCACCAGCGTGACCAGTGCCTCAAGAATCAGCAGGTACCCGAAGACGTGCACCGGGAACCACACCACCCCGTCCAGCGCATCGATGAAAAGTCCCACCCCAAGGGCTGCCCACACCAAGCCGACGCTCGCCAGCACCGCCCAGCGCGAGCGGATGAAGTCGGCCCCAAGTAACAGCAGTGCGAGCTGGATCATCTTCGGCCTCTTCAGGTTTCGCGGCGGGAAACTTGCATGAACAGTGCAAACAGCGCGCACATGACCGCAACCAGGCACGGCAGTCCGTACAGGGGGCTCAGGTGCATGGCGACCCCTGCTGTCGAGGGACCCAGCAGTGCGCCGCCGCCCCAGGCGAAGCCCATCGCCCCATAGATGCCCACCAGGTCACCGCCCTTGAAGCGCGCGCCAACCATGGCGAGCATGACGGTGTAGATGCCAACGAACAGCCCGCCCCAGATGAAGATCACCGTGTAGGTGAGCCAGGCCTGGCCGAGCACGAACGGCCACACCAGTGCACCGGCAGCCGACAGCGCCGCCAGGGTCAGCGCCAGCTTGCGGCGGTTCATGCGGTCGGCGATCCAGCCGATCGGTAGCTGCAGGATGATCGCGCCGAGCATCAGCACGGAGATCAGGTTCAAGGCGCGGTCCTCGCCCCAGCCCTGGCCGGTGGCATAGAGCGCAAGGAAAGTAAGGCCCGCGGTCTCCACGGCGGAGTTCAGCAGCGTCGTGGCCATTGCGATCGGCGCCATGCGCATGTAGCGCAGCGGGTTGGTGCCGGTGGCCTCGAAGCGCGGCGGGGCGATCACCCAGGGCAGTACCACCAGCGCCATGGCCGCCGCGGCGATGGCAGCGCCGGCGAAGTATGCGCTCGGCCCGACCCCGAGCGCGGCCAGCAGGCTCGGGCCGCAGACCATGCCCAGCGACAGGGCCGCGGTGTACAGCGCCATGGTGCGCCCGCGCGTCGCCTCGGAACTGAGCTCGTTGGTCCAGGTCTCGGACATGACGAACAGCGCCTCGGCGCCGATCCCGAGCAGGATGCGCAGCGGGAACCACCAGTAGACATGGCCATGCACCAGCGGGAACAGCGCGAGCACCACCGCACTGAGCAGCAGGGCCGCCAGGGTCAGCTGCCGGGCCCCCATCCAGGCGGCCAGCCGCGGCAGGAAGGGCGCGACCATCAGCACCCCCAGCGCATGCATGGCAGCGTTGATGCCGATGAAGGTGCCCGAGAAGCCCTGCTTGTCCAGGTCGACCGCGATCAGCGGCGCCGAGAGACTGTAGGTGAGCCCGAAGATGGTCGCCGCGGCGATCACCGCGGCGGTCGAGAACATGCGCCGCGCGCCCGAGGCCTGAACTGTCGCTGATTCTGCCGCCATGCGATCCCACCGCTAAACCGCCCCTAGCCTAGCATGGTGGACGCGGGCCCCCGGCGCCACGGAGAATCGCGCGCATGAACTGGCCCGAACCTTGTGCGGATGCCGCGTGGAGTTGAGCCCGCAGACCGGGCGCACCTGGACGGTGCACCCGCTGGTGCGCGTGGCGGACCTCGCGGGCACCTTTATATTCGGCTTCCAGGGCGCGCTGCTGGCGCTGGCTGCGCACCTGGACCTGTTCGGCGTGCTGGTGCTGGCGTTCGCGACGGCGCTGGGGGGTGGGGTCATCCGCGACGTGCTGATGGGGGCGCTGCCGCCGTCGGCGCTGCGTGGCTGGAGCTATCCGTGCACGGCATTTACCGCCGGCGCCATCGCCTTTGTGCTCGCGCCGCACATGCAAGTGCCACTGCCGCTGCTGCAGACCCTGGACGCCGGCGGGCTCGCGCTGTTCGCCGTGGCCGGTACCGAGAAGGCGCTTGATGCGCGCATCCACCCCTTGAGCGCGGTACTGCTGGGGACCATCACGGCCGTCGGCGGCGGCACCATCCGCGACCTCATGCTGGCCCACGTGCCGGGCATCCTGCGCGCGGATATCTACGCGACCGCCGCGATGTTCGGCGCGACGCTGCTGGTGCTGGGACGCAGGCTCGGGTGGGCCCCGACGGTTGCGGCCCTTGTGGGTGGCAGTGCCTGTGTGGCGGTGCGCCTGCTCAGCCTGTGGCTGCACTGGCAGTTGCCCGGGGCAACGCCGGGGTCATAAGTCCCCCGGCCTCCTCCAGACGGGGTAGCACGGCGCGCCCGCGGCCGGATGCGCCGGCCTGTGCGGTATATTCGCCAGCCGGGTGGGCGAGCTTCGCACTAGCCGCGAAACCGGCGCCCGGGCCGAGCCTGCGGTGTGGTGCCAGTTGCCGCGCCACCCACCAAGGGAAATCCGGGATGCGGGCCGGACGCGACATCACCCGCCCAGGCGGCGGCTTACCGAAGGAGCGGCAATGAAGGCAGAACAGGCACGCCAGTTCGTACTGGATTTCTTCGCGGAACTGCTCAGCGGCAACTCCAAGTGCTGGGACCGGGTGGCGGAGGATGCGACCTGGCAGCTCATGGCGCGCGCCAAGGACTATCCCTACCCATCCGACTACACCAAGGCGAGCTATCGCGCCCTGGTCGAGGGCTCAGCCGACTCGTTCCCGAACGGCCTGCGTTTCACGATCCTGGGGACGACTGCCGAGGAGGACCGGGTGGCGGTGGAGGCTGAATCGTACGGCCACACGCGCGCGGGCAAGCTGTACAACAATGTCTACCACCTGCTGGTGTTGCTGAAGGATGGCAAGATCCAGACCGCGCGTGAGTACCTGGACTCCGGGCACGCGACCGAGGTCCTGGAACGCCCCGCGGCCTGAAGCGCAAAGTTCGAGGACGAAACCCCAAGATGCTCAAGCTCGGTTACAAGGCTTCCTCGGAACAGTTCGGGCCGACAGAACTGCTCGACTACGCGCGCCTGGCTGAGGAGTGCGGCTACGACTCGGTCTGGATCAGCGATCACTTCCAGCCCTGGCGCCATACCCACGGCCATGCGCCCTTCTCGCTGGCCTGGCTGGGCGCGCTGGGCGCACACACGCAGCGCATCGTCATGGGCACAAGCGTGCTCACGCCGACATTCCGCTACCACCCCTCGGTCGTCGCACAGGCGTTCGCGACGCTTGGCATGCTGTTCCCCGGGCGCGTCGTGCTGGGACTTGGCACCGGGGAATCACTGAACGAGGTGCCCGCCTCGGCCATCGCCTGGCCGGAGCAGAAGGAGCGCACCGCACGCTTCCGCGAGGCCATCAAGCTCATCCGCGAGCTGTGGACATCCGAGCGGGTGAGTTTCCAGGGCCAGTATTACCAGACCCGCCTGGCCACCGTGTACGACCGCCCGGACATCCCGGTGCCGCTCTACATCGCCGCCGCCGGCCCGTTCATGGCGAAGCTCGCCGGGCTTGAGGCTGATGGCTTCATCTGCACCTCCGGCAAGAAATGGGAGTTGTACACCGAGACGCTGCTGCCGAACCTTGCCGCGGGACTTGCGGCCTCCGGGCGCGCCGCTTCCGCCAGCTACGAGCGGCTGATCGAGATGAAGGTGTCCTTCGATACCGACGCTGCGCGCGCGCTCGCCGACACCAAGTTCTGGGGCGCACTGGCGCTCACCCCGCAGGAGAAGACCGACGTGGAGGACCCGATGCAGATGGAGCGGCTGGCCGATGCGCTGCCCGTCGAGCGCACCGCCTCGCGCTGGATCGTCGCCACCGACCCTGCCGAGATGGTCGAGAGGATCGGCAAGTACGTGGAGCTGGGCTTCAACCACCTGGTGTTCCACGCCCCGGGCCCGGACCAGGCGCGCTTTATCCGCCTGTTCAGCGAGCGCGTCTTGCCGCTGCTGCGCGCGCGTTTCGGCTAGCAGCGGGCGCCAGCGACCATGAGTGCCGCGGCAGCCGACGACGGCAGCACCATCCACGGCGAGGCTGCGCACCGCGGCATGATCACCATCTCGGTGATGCTCGCGACCATCATCCAGGCGATCGACGGCACCATCGCCAACGTCGCCCTGCCGCACATGCAGGGCAGCCTGTCCGCATCGCTCGACCAGATCACCTGGGTGCTGACCTCGTACATCGTCGCCGCCGGCATCGCCACGCCGCTGGCCGGCTGGCTGACTGACCGCTTCGGGCTCAAGCAGGTGCTGCTGGTCTCGATCGCAGGCTTCACGATCGCCTCGATCCTGTGCGGCATCTCCGAGTCGCTCGCGCAGATCGTGGTGGCGCGACTGCTGCAGGGCTTCTTCGGTGCCGCGCTCGTGCCGCTGTCGCAGGCGGTGATGCTCGACATCTACCCACCCGGCAAGCACGGCTCGGCCATGGCGGTGTGGGGCGTCGGGGTCATGATCGGGCCGATCATGGGCCCGGCGCTGGGCGGCTATCTCACCGAGAACTTCGACTGGCGCTGGGTGTTCTTCATCAACGTGCCGATCGGCGCGCTGGCCTTCTACGGCATCGGCCGCTACATCCGAGCGCGGCCCGGGGCGCGACGGGTGACCTTCGACGTGTTCGGGTTCACCACGCTTGCCATTGCGATCGCTGCCATGCAGCTGTTTCTCGACCGCGGCGAGCAGAACGACTGGTTCTCATCGAAGGAGACCTGGCTCGAGGCGATAACGCTTGGTGGTCAGCTTCAGCTACTTCCTGCTGCACACGCTGATGACCCCGGCCGGCAAGTCATTCTTCGACCGCCGTCTGATGCGCAACCCGAACTACGTCTCGGGCGTCATCATGATCTTCATCATCGGCATGGTGCTGTTTGCGACCCGCGCGCTGCTGGCCACCATGCTGCAGAACCTTTTCGGCTACCCGGCAAGCCTTGCCGGGCTGGTGATGGCCCCGAGCGGTGTCGGCACGATGATTGCGATGCTCATCGTCGGCAGGCTCACCGGCAAGGTCGACATCCGCATCCTGCTGACGGTGGGATTTGCGCTCACCGCGCTGTCGTGCTGGCAGATGATCCACTACGACCTGACGATGACGCAGAGCGCCATCGTGTGGCCGGGCCTGCTGCAGGGATTCGGGCTGGGGATCGTGTTCGTGCCGCTCACGGCGGCAGCATTTGCGACGCTGTCCCCGGAGTTGCGCGCGGACGGCACCGCCACCTTCAGCCTCATGCGCAATATCGGCAGCGCCATCGGCATCGCGGCCACCCAGGCCCTGCTGGTGCGCAACACGCAGATCGTGCACGCCGGCCTGGTGGAGAACATGACCCGCGCGCATGGCGACCTGTTCTCCAGCCCGTTGGGCGCCACGCTGGGGCTTGAGAAGCTGCCGGGGGTGGCGGCGCTGAACGAGGAGATCACGCGGCAGGCCGCGATGATCGCCTACCTCGACGACTTCCGCCTGCTGCTGGTGCTGACGGTCATGGTCATCCCGGCACTGATCCTGCTCAAGCCGCCCAAGAAGAATGCACCGTCGGCCGTGGCCGATGCCGAGGCCATTGCACTGGAGTAGCCTGTGGCTGGGCGCGCCGCTTTAGCTGCGTGGTGCCGCAGCGATGCGCCGTGCGGCCATGCGGTACAGCACCGCGCCGAGCACGCTGGCCGCCACCAGGATCAGTATCAGCTCCACCGCGCGCCGGTAGGCGCGGTCCAGTACTGCGTTCAGCTGCGTGGCGGCAGTGTCGGTGAGCCGCGAGACCCCAGGTCCCGCCGTGTTGAGCTGGGCGAGCAGCGCCTGCAGTTGTGTCGAGGCGAGCGCCAGCTCGTGTGCGGTGGCGGTGTACTGGGTGATGTCGAAGGGCTTGCCCGGCGGCTGCTTCGGGTCGGGCGGGGTGCGGAACCCGGCGATGAAGGCATCCAGGGCACGCGTGGTCTGGTGCACAGAGTCCGACGCGGCGGTGCCGGCCTGCAGCGTGGCGCGCATGTCGGTCAGCAGCTCGCGCATCTGTGCCTGCTGCGACTCGATTGATGCCATGATCTGGCGGATGGCCGCTTCGCGCTCCTGGGCCAGGACCTGCGGCAGCTTGTCGGCGAGCTTGCCGGCCGACTCGGCCGCAAGGCTGGTGCGGTTCAGGTCCGTCAGCAGTGCGCGCGACTCGGGCGCCACGGCGAACTGGTACGTCACCCGGGTCACCTGCATGTCCATGAGCATCGGTGCGCGCTGCATGAAGTACATGGCGCGCTCAACCGCCTGACGGGTGCGCGCGAATTCCTGCACGGTGGGATCGAGGGTACTCAGCGGGTCAAGTCCCAGCAGCGACAGCACCGAGCTGCCGCCCAGCAGCCGCTGCGATCTGATGGCCTCGGGCGAGGAGGCGAAGTCACGGAAGTGGACGTAAGACACCGAGTGCTGGTGCGGGTTCTTGGCCCGCCACTCTGCCAAGGCGGTGCGCACCGCGGTGGCCTGCTCCGGCGTCACGAAGCCGGTGAGCAGGTCCCAGGATTCCGTGTCCAGGGTGGCGTAGGCCTCTCGCAGGATGGTCACCTGCGTGCCGAACTGGTCAGCGAGCGTCCTGTCATCGATCACCATGTGGCTCATGGCGGTCAATACCACCATGTCGAGGGCGTTGGCGACCGCGTTCGGGCCGGTGGCGATGGTGTACGCGGTGGTGGTCTGCTGCACCAGCCAGTTCTGGGCGTTCAGGCGCTGCTGGGCGGTAACGTCCCCGTCCTGGTACGCGCGGATCGGCTCCAGGATGCGCCCGGCGTACTCGTCCGCGAAGCGCATGACCTTCAGCTGAAGCTCCTGCAGCTGCGCGGCGCGCTTGTCGGCGTCGTCGTTGTGCGGGCGCATCTTGCCCACGATGCTGCACGAAGAGGTCACCGCGCAGGCTGCGATGAGCGTGGCACAGGCGAGGGTCGTCCATGCGCGGCGAAGGCAGCGGGCCTTGATCACGGCGGCCGTGTGGCGCGCAGAAGTGGGCGGCTTTCGGCGGCCGATTCGCGGTATGTAAAGCACGGTGGCGAGCTTAGCACCTCGGGCACGCCACCCATGGACTGTCGGCGGCTGAGGAGCAGGCCCTCGGTCTGCTGGACGGCAGCTCTCCTGCAGCCGCGGTCCGTGTGCCGCGTCCAACTTGCCGGGAAGCAGTGGTCACCTATGAACGCCCGGTTCGGAATAAAATGGCTGCTGAGGTTAGCACTGACGGGGCGCAGGAAAGGCGATGGTCAAAGGTATGCTCGGTAGGAAACTCTCTTCCAGATGCGCCCGGCGCCTGTGACGGACCCCACCCAGTCGGCGCCGGGGTCGCAGGAATTCAGCATCGGGGTCGACACCGGTGGTACCTACACCGATGCGGTCGCCCTCGACGGGCAGCGGCGCGTGGTCGCCAGCGCCAAGTCCCTGACCACCCCCTGGGACCTGTCGATCGGCCTGGACGGCGCCATACGCGCGGTGCTCGCCAAGCTGCCACAGAGCGCGCGGCGCGAGAACATCTCGCTGGTGTCGGTCTCCACCACGCTTGCCACCAATGCGGTGGTGGAGAATCGCTTCAGCTCGATCTGCACCATCCTCATCGGCTTTGACGAGAAGATGGTGGAACGTTCCAACCTGCGGCGCGGCGGCGGTGGCGTCATCGTGCGGGTCGGCGGGGGCCACGACGGCACCGGGGAGGAGGCGCAGCCGCTGGACGAGGCGGCGATCGATGCCGCCGTGCGCGAGCACGGTGCCCAGGTAGAGGCCTTCGCGGTCGCCTCGATGTTCTCCGTGCGCAACCCCGCGCACGAGCGCCGCGCACGCGAGCGTATCCGCGCCATCTGCGCAAAGCCGGTGACGTGCAGCCACGAGCTCAGTTCGCAGCTGGATGCGCCCAAGCGCGCGCTCACCGCGGCGCTCAATGCGCGCCTGACCCCACAGATCGCGCACCTGCTGGAGGCGCTGCGCCGCGTGCTGGAGCGCGAGTCGATCACCGCGCCGGTGATGATCGTCAAGGGCGACGGCACCTTGATGCGCGCGGAGGTCGCCCTCGAATACCCCGTCGAGACCGTGCTGTCGGGGCCTGCGGCAAGCGTCGTGGGCGCGGGCTTCCTGCAGGGGCTGCAGGACTTCCTGGTCGCGGACATGGGCGGCACGACCACTGATGTTGCGATCGTACAGGCCGGACGGCCGGTGGTGCGCGCGGAAGGGGCGGTCATCGGTGGCTGGCGCACCATGATCGAGGCCATCGACGTGCATACCTGTGGCCTGGGCGGCGACAGCGAGGTCTCGTTGGACCGTGAGCGCAACCTAAGTGTCGGCCCGCGCAAGACCATGCCGCTCAGCCTGCTGGCCACGCAGTTCCCGCAGGTGCTGGCGGAGCTGACCGTGCTGGCCGCAGAGGAATACCCGCCCGCGCACGCGACGCAGTTCGCGTATCGCAACCCGGGACGCGACCCGGGCACGACCCTCGACCGGGTGGAGCGGCGTATCTGGGAATCGCTCGAGCCGCTGCCGCGGCGCGCCTCGCTGCTGGCGCGCTCCGGACCTGCCGCCGAGGCGCTGCGCCGGCTGGTCGATCGCGGACTGGCCACGATTGCAGGCTTCACCCCAAGCGATGCGATGCACGTGCTCGGGCGGCAGCAGGGTTGGAGTCGCCAGGCCGCCTACCTTGGCGCCGGCATACTGGCGACCGAGGAGCGCAACGCCCGGGCCCGGCGGGACAAGGACACCCCCGAGCAGATCTGTGAGCGTACCTATGAATACGTGCTGCGCAAGGCGGCGCGCGTGGTGCTCGAGTGCGCGCTTGCGCAGGACCCGGGCATCGAGCCGAACAACGGCCGCTGGGGTCCCCTGGGTGCCTTGCTCGAGCAGACAGTCGCCGGCGCGAAGTTCTCGAGCGTCGTGGATGGGCGGCTGCGCCTGGCAACCCCACTGGTGGCGATCGGCGCGCCGGCCGGGGCCTACTTCCCGGAGGTTGCGCGGCGCCTCGGGGCGCAGCTGTTCGTGCCCGAGCACGCGGCGGTCTGCAATGCCGTGGGCGCGGTTGCCGGCGTGGTCTCCGAGGTCTGCGACATCCTGGTGAACCAGCCGACATTCAAGGTGTTCCGCGTCCACGACCCGGCCGGTATCCGCGACTACGCGGAAGCTCAGGAAGCCATCGAGGATGCCAAGCGCGTCTCGCGCGAGCTCGCGCTGGCCGCCGCGCGCCGCGCGGGGGCTGCCGACCCGCACGTCGAGACGCACGTCATGGAGCGTCGGGCGCTGGCAGGCTCCGCCGATGACTACCTGGCCGAGGCCACCGTGCGTTCGCGCGCGACCGGCCGGCCGGCTACGGGGGTGTCCGGCTAGCCTCCGGCGCCGCGCGGCCCCGGAGCGCGGGACGAACCGCTGTATCATTGGCACGGTCGCCCGCTCAGGGCATCGTGCGAAGGTACTGCATGCGCTTCTTCGACTTCCTTGCTCTGGCAGCGTGCGCCGTGGTGGGCAGCGCCAGTGCACAGAGCACCGCAGCCCCCGTGGACGCAACCCAGCCTGCGCAGGTGGTGGTGCTCAGGGCGGCCGCCGTGATCGATGGCACCGGCGCTCCGCGACGGCGTGACCAGGAGATCGTGGTGCGCGGCAACCGCATCACGGACATCTACCCCATTGGCTCGCATGCGCTGCCCGCGGGCGCGCGGCTGATCGACCTTGGCAGCGCGACGGTGCTGCCGGGGCTCATCGACTGCCACACCCACATTTTCCTGCAGGGCGAGGATCCCGCCGCTGGCGGCTATGACGTGCAGCTGCTGAAATTCCCCGCCTCGTTTCGCGTGGTGCGCGCCGTGGTGGCTGCGCGCCGTGCGCTCGAGCAGGGATTCACGACCATCCGCGACGTCGAGACCGAGGGTGCCGGCTACGGCGACGTGGGAATCAAGCGGGCCATCGAGGAAGGCTACATCCCCGGCCCGCGCATGTTCATCGCGACCCGTGCCATCTCATCCACCGGTGGCTACCCGCTGGAGGACTACGCACCGGAGGTCACCGTGCCCAAGGGCGTGCAGATCATCGACGGCCCGGTGGAGGCGCGCAAAGCTGCGCGCGAGCAGCTTGATCATGGCGCGGACTGGATCAAGGTGTACATGACCCACCGTTCCTGGGTCGATGACAAGGGCGAGCTGGTCTCGCAACCCACCCTCACGGTCGAGGAGCTGCGTGCGATCGTGGACGAGGCGCACGGCTGGCATCGCCGCGTGGCCTGCCATGCTTACAACGGCATCGGCCTGCAGCGTGCGCTTGATGGCGGCTGTGACTCGATCGAGCATGGGCTGGAGCTCACCGATGCCCAGGTCGCGCAGATGCTCAAGCAGGGAACTTGGTACGTGCCCACGCTCGCGGTTTACTACTACGACCCGGATCCTGAGAACACCCCCAGCGGGCAGCGCGACCGCAAGCGCGTGGCAGTGCACGGGCAGTCGTTCCGCAAGGCGCTGCGCGCCGGGGTCAAGATCGCCTTCGGCACCGACGTCGGGGGCTTCCCCTGGACCGACCCGATCGCCCAGGAGTTCGCCCGCGAAGTCGAGTTCGGCATGACGCCCATGCAGGCGATCCAGTCCGCCACCGGCCGCGCGGCGGAGTTGCTCGAGCAGCGCGGGCAGATCGGCACGCTCGCCTCGGGCGCGCATGCGGACCTCATCGCAGTCGCCGGCGACCCGCTGGCTGACGTGAGCGCGCTCAAGGACGTGGGGTTTGTCATGAAGGACGGGCAGGTGGTGAAGTCCGTGCTGGACAGCAGCCAACGCCGGCCGTGACGGGCGCTGTCGCCGGGCTGCCGCCGCCGTGTGCCGGTGCCCACTAAGACACATTACCTGCAGGTGCGCCTCTCGGGTGCATCCCTCGAGCGCGCCGGCCGGCGCGTATTGTCGGACATCCACTGGCAGATACGCCCGGGCCAACGCTGGCTCGTGCTGGGCCCCAACGGCAGCGGCAAGACGCAGCTGCTGAAGCTCGTGGCCGGCATCGTGCGCCCGAGCGCCGCGGTGCCACCGCGAGTGCGCTGGCGGCTGCACGGCGAGTGGCACGCCGTGCCGCTCGGCGTGAAACCGCACGTTGCCTACTTAGGCCCCGAGCGGCAGGACAAGTACGAGCGCTACGGCTGGAATCTCACCGTGGAGTCGCTGGTTGGCACCGGCCTGTATGGCACGGATATCCCGCTGGATACGCTGACCCCGGCGGACCTGCAGCGCGTGCGGCACCTGCTCGAGCGGCTGGGAATTGCCTTGCTTGCCCGGCAGCGATTCCTGGACCTCTCCTACGGACAGCGCCGCATGGTGCTGCTGGCCCGGGCGCTGATCAGCGGCCCGGCCCTGCTGGTGCTCGACGAGGTGTTCACCGGACTGGATGCGCACAATCACCGACGCCTGCTGCACTGGCTGGCGCGGCTGCGTGGCGACCTGCCGGTGGTCATGGCGACCCACGAGGCGGCCGACATGCCCGCGACGGTGACACACGCACTGGTGCTGCGCGCTGGCCGCGTGGTGCATCGTGGAGCGATCCGCGACACCGCACGGGCTCATTTCAGCAATGCCGCGTCCCGTGCGCCGGCGGTGCGCGGCGTGCGCCGCGCCGCGCCGCGCCGGCCCGGGCAGGCGCCGCTGGTGCGCCTGCAGCGCGCCAGCGTATACCTGGACGGATTCCGTGCCCTCGGCGGCATCGCAATGAGCGTGCACAAGGGCGAGTTCTGGGTGATTCACGGCGCCAACGGTTCCGGGAAGACAACCTTGCTGCGGACGATTTATGGCGATCATGGCGTCGCTGCCGGCGGTAGCATCGAACGCGCGGGCATTGCTGCCGGGGTTCCGCTGGAGAACTTCCGTGCACGCACCGGAATCTCCGCCCCCTACGTGCACGCGGCCTACCCGCGCAACTACACGGTAAGTGAAGTGGTGCTCTCCGGGCGCCATGCGAGCATCGGTCTGCAGCGCGGCTTCACCGGGGGCGACCGCGCGGCGGCAGCTCGCACGCTGCGGCGCCTGGGCTTGGCCAAGTGGGGGGAGCGTACCCTGGCCGAACTGTCCTATGGGCAAACGCGGCTGGTGCTGTTCGCGCGTGCCCTGGTGCGCAATCCGCGCCTGCTGTTGCTTGACGAGCCGTTCGATAGCGTGGATGTCGCAACGCGCGCAGTGCTCGCCGCTGAGATGCGCAGGCTGGCAGGGCAGGGCGTGACGATTGTCATCACGGCGCACTCCCTCCACGATTGGCACGGCTACGCCACGCATGAGCTCGAGGTCGCCGGCGGGCTGGCGCGCTACTGCGGTCCTGTGCGCACGCGGGACTAGGCCTTGGGTTCGGCCACATCGCGCGGGCGCCCGCGTGCGTCTTGCTTTACCTTAGCTGCCGCTGGACTGCGCTTCGCCGGTTGCACCTCGTGCGCACAATTGCTGGAGATGGCCATGGAATTTCCCGACTACCTGCAGATTCAGAACCTGCTGCATCGCTACGCCCACTTGATGGATCAGGCCGATTTCGAGGCGGTGGGGCAGCTGTTTGCACACGCCGACGTTTACATGCCCGGCGAGGCCGGCACCTTCCGCAAGGATCCCGCGGGACTGGCCGATCTGTGGCGGCGCTGGACCCGGGTCTACCCTGACACGGGAACCCTGCGCACGCGCCACATCACGACCAACCTGTTCCTCGAGGCGGATGGGCCGGACCGTGCCAAGGCACGCAGCTACGTCCTGGTGGTGCAGGCGACGCCGACATTCTCGCTCCAGCCAGTCATAGCCGGCACCTATGAGGACATATTCGAGAGGGTCGATGGGCTGTGGCGCTTTGCAGAGCGGCGCGAGGACTTCAAGAATTTCGAGCTGGTGGGTGACCTGAGCTCGCACCTCGCACTTGAGTTCAAGCCGCAACTGGGGCCGAAATAGCGGCGCGGGGCGGCTGGGTGTAGGGTGCGCTGCATGAAGGTCCAGACCGTCTGCCGCTGCTGCAGCGCCGGCTGCGCGATCATCGTCACGACCGCGGGCGAGCGCATTGTCGATGTCAAGGGCGACAAGGACAATCCGCGTACCCACGGCTACATCTGCCCGAAGGGGCACTCGCTCGGGTATTTTCATCACCGGCCGGACCGCCTGGATTTCCCGTCGGTGGACGGAAAGCGCAGCGGATGGACGCAGGCGCTGGATGACCTGGCAAACAGACTGCGCGCGGTGATTGCCGAACACGGGCCAGACAGCGTTGGTGTCTACCAGGGTACCGGCGCGGTGTCCGACACGATCGGGCTGCCGATGATTGAGCGCTTCATCCGCAAGATCGGCTCGGAGCAATTCCACACGGCCGCCACGGTGGACGTGGCGCCAGCGCTGCGCGCCGGTGACATGGTGTGTGGCACCTGGTACCTCTACCCGGTGTGGATACCCGAGGACGATGACTGCCAGCTGGCGATCTACCTGGGCTCCAACCCGGCGGTCTCCAATGGCTACCTGACCATGCTGCCGGACCCACAGCGGCGCATCCGCGCGTTCCGCAAGCGCGGCGGACAGCTGTGGGTCGTCGATCCGCGCAGGACCCAGACGGCGGCGCTGGCGGACCACCACCTGGCGATCCGCCCAGGCGCGGACGCGGTGCTGCTCGCCTGGCTCGCGCGGGAACTGCTCGGGCCCGGTGGCGGTGCGGACCTGGATGATTACGTGCGGATGACCGCGGCAGATGACCGTGCGCGCCTGGCACAAGCGCTGCAGCCCTTCACGCTCGAAGTTGCCACCGCGGCCACGGAGCTGGACCGGCAGGTGCTGCTGGACCTGCTGGCGGCAATCCGCTCGGCCGGACGCTGCGCCGTGGTTGCCGGCACCGGGATCACCTTCGGTGAGCACGCCCTGCTGACCGAGTGGCTGCGCTGGGTGCTGCTGATCGTCACCGGTTCGCTCGATCGTCGCGGTGGCATGTGGTTCAACCCCGGCTGGCTGTACCCCCTGGAAAAGCAGGCGCAGTGGGCTCACTCGCCGCCCGAGGGCCTGCTCGGCCCGGGACCCAAGTCGCGCCCCGAGCTACCCAGCGTGTTCGGGCAGAGACCGGCGATTGCGATCGTCGATGAAATCGAGGCCGGCAACCTCAAGGCCCTGCTGGTGTGTGGATCCAACCCGCTCACGGCCTTTCCCGACCCGGCGCGGACCGAGGCGGCGCTACGCTCGCTTGAGGTGCTGGTGTGCATAGAGGTCGTGCAGACGCCGCTCACGGCGATCGCGACGCACGTGCTGCCTTCGGCCGGGCAGATGGAGCGCGCGGACATGGTCGCTGAGATCAGCACCAGTTATGCCGCCGCGGTGCTGCCGCGTGTGGCAGAGCGGCGCCCGATGTGGTGGATGTTGCGTGAACTCGGGCAGCGGCTGGGCGTCGACATCCTCGACGGGCTGGACCCGGCGGCGGCGAGCGATGATGAGGTGGTACGCCACCTCGCCGCGTACAGTCGCGACGGTGCCGAGGCACTCATCAGTGCAGGCAGCGCGGGCCTGACGCCCCCGCGCCTGTACGGCTGGGTGCGTGACAAGGGATTGCCGGACGGGCGCTGGCGGCTGACACCACCGGGCATGGTTGAGCGTCTGACGGACCTGGCACAAGCCCTGGCACCCGGGAGGCATGCGCCGGTGGCGTCCCTGCTGCTGGTGAATGGCCGCCAGCTCAGTCGCACCAACTCCACGAAGTATGTCTCCACGAGCATATCCAGGGACCTGCCGCAGCTGCGCATCAATCCTGTGGATGCCGCTGCCCACGGGCTGCTGGAGGGTGATCGGGCCCGTATCGTAAGTCGCTTCGGACAGGTCTGTGCGGCGGTGCACCTTGACGACCGCCTGCGCCGCGGCGTCGTCTCGATGTCACAGGGCTGGCACGAGGCGAATGTGTCTCACCTCACCTCGGCCACCTCAGGGGTGGATCCCTTGACGACCCAGCCGCAGATGACGGCGCTTCCGGTCTCGCTCACGAGGGTCGCATAGGGCACCTCGGGCACTACGGCTCCTCGCGGCTGGCTTCCTGCTCGAGCTCTGCGGCCCTTGCCACCGCTTCGTTCGTGGTCGCGAAGGCGCGGAACGAGCCCGGCTCCATGATCGCAGCAAGGTTCTGCGCGACCGCCTCTGGAGTCAGCCGCGCCACCGAGATCCCGGCTGTCTCGCCGATCAGGTAGCGCCGCACCGCGCCCCCGGCTGCGGAGAGCGATTCGCCTTGCAGCGTGCAGCTGTGGTGCGACAGGAATGCGACCGCCGGGGCCACTGCGGCCGGTGGCAGGGCACGTTCCATCCAGGACCGTTGCGCCGGCTCCATGCCAACCCCTGCGGTCATGCGCGTGGCGGCCGCCGGGGAGATGCAGTTGATGCGGATGTCCGTCGCGGCCGCCTCGGCGGCAAGGCTGCGGGTGAAGGCGAATATGGCGCCCTTGGCGGCCGAATATGCGCTGCAGTTGGCGTAGCCGAAGATGCCCGCGGAGGTGGTGTTGACGATCCGACCGTAGCCGGCCGAGCGCATCGGGTCCCATGCCGCCCGGCACATCAGGGCGGTGCCCATGAAGTGCACGTCCAGCACGCGGCGAAACTCCTGCTCGCCGGTCTCCTCGAGGGGCTTGTCCATACCAATGCCGGCATTGTTGATCAACACGTCCAGGCGCCCGAATTCGCGCATGGCCTGGGCCACGATGGCGTGCGCCCCGCCGCTACCGGCGACGGAGTCGTAGCTCGCGACTGCCCGTCCGCCGGCACTCAAGATCGCAGCGACGCACTCATCGGCCGGGTGGCGAAAGTCCGCGCTGTCTTCCCCGCCACTGCCGACCCCGGCATCGTTGACGATGACGCTTGCGCCCCTGCCGGCCAGCAGGCTCGCGTAGGCGCGCCCCAGTCCGCGACCGGCCCCGGTGACGATGGCGACGCGGCCGTCGAAGCGCAGTTCATGCATGTGCGGATGCCAGGGGTGCGGCTGCCGGGCGCCGCTAGGCGATGATCGCCAGGCTGGTGAGCACCAGCCGCGTGAGCTCGGGCTGGCGGTGTGTGCCGGTCTTGCCGAACACCGAGCGCAGCTGGGCGCGGGCGGTGTTCTCCGATATGTCGAGAGTGCCGGCCGCCTCGGTGATCGAGGCGCCGTCCAGCAACTCGGTGACCAGCGCCATCTCGGCGCGCGAGATGCGGTAGAGGCGGGCGAACGGCTCGATGGCCACGCTGCGGTGCAGGTTGTCGGCCGAGACAAAGATGGCAACGCCATCACCGGCACCCCCTGCGGTGGCGGTAATCGGCTTGAGCAGCAGGTGCAGGGAAATTGGCTGGGAATCCTGCGTGCCCTGGGTCGACAGTTTCAGCGAGCTCGTGCCGCGCCCGTCGGCGCGGGCCGCAAGGTACATCGAGCGCAGCGCCTTTGTAAGCTGCTCCTGGTGCGCGGGATTGCCGGCCTCGATGGTGTCGCCCTTCACGCTCAGCAGCGTGCTTTCGCGCAGCATGCGCGCGGCGGTCTCGTTGACCCGGGTTACGTGCTCGCGTTCGTTCAGGATGATGACCCCGAAAGCGAGCTGGTCGAGCGCCCTGACATAGGCGTTGCTCTCCAGGTTCTCACGGTGGCTGCGCTCGTAGCTCTCCATGGCCACCTTGATGTGCGGGTACAGGCGCGTCAGCAGCTTCTTTTCCGGGGCCTGGAAGCACTCGTCCGGGTCGCGGCGCGCAAGCTTGAGGCTCCCCAGGTAGGTATTCCCGAAGGTGACATTCAAGGCCAGGATGTCGCAGATGTCGTCGAGCTTGAGCAGCTCGTTGTAGAACCGGGAGCGCAGAAAGCCCTCGCGCGGCACCCGGTCGAAGATATTGCAGGCAACCCCTTCATCCAGATCGAGAAACGGGTCGTCCGAGAAGACCTGCGTGCGGTAAACCTCGACCACCGAGCGCCGCGTGTTCACATCGAAGAGCACCCCGCGGTCCCCGCGCGAGGGCTGCCGCAACACCAGGTTCGCCGTGCACGCGTCGAACTGGCTGCACAGCAGCGACAGGAATTCCGTCCAAGGGTTGCTCGCGTGGACGCTTTGGTACAAGGTCAGCAGCAGCTGATCGAGGCTGCTTGATTCACCGTGCAGCAGCGAGTCGACTGAGTGAGCGCGAGCGGACGGCATGGCCGCGAGTCTACTCAGTCCATTTGCGCCCCGCACGGTGAGACGCCCTTGGCGTTCACCCGAACAGATTACGGTCCCGGTGCGCAAGCTGACCCGGGCAGTGGCGCGCGTTGGTCGCGCGCCACTGGGTAATCAATTCCGGTGATTGACGCCGCGACCGAAACTGATGAGATTGATTTTGCTGATATTTGTCTGCGGTCGCTGCAGAGATCACGTGCTTGGCTTGAGGGGGAATGTAATGACGATTAGCCGACTCCACGGACTCGTGTGCCTGGGTGTTATTGGCGCTGGCATGACCGCAACGCCTGTGCTGGCCGCGGAGCCCGCGCTCCAGGAGGTCATCGTGACCGCGCAGAAAAAGGAGCAGAACAACCAGGAGACCCCGATCTCGCTGGAGGCCTTCTCGGCCGACCAGCTCGAGCAGCGCGGCATCCTCAATATCGCCGACCTGTCCAACCAAGTGCCTGACCTGCACATCATGCCCTTTGGCAGCGCCTCCACGACGCTGAATATCTTCATCCGCGGCGTCGGCGCCGTCGACAGCCAGGTGACCGAGGACCCACCCGTGGGCATCTACCTGAACGGGGTGTACATCGCCCGGCCGGTCGGGCTGAGCACCAACCAGGCGGATCTCGAGCGCATCGAGGTGCTGCGCGGCCCGCAGGGCACGCTGTACGGTCGCAACACCACCGGCGGTGCCATCAACATCATCACGGCCAAGCCGGATGCGACCCTGGGGGCCTCGCAGTTTCTAAGCTACGGCAACTACAACGCCGTCCTGTCACAGAGCATGGTCAATGTGCCGATCAACGACCAGCTGTATGTGCGCGCCTCGCTTGACTGGAGCAGGCGCGATGGCTGGCTGCGCAACACCGGGGAGGGGAGTGACTTCTCCGCCTACGACCAGCTGTCCGGGCGCTTTGACGCGCGCTGGAAGCCGACCGACGCCATCACGGTCGACTATTCCTACGACCAGGCCAAGAACGTCTACTCCGCCGACTACTACCATCTCCTGGAGACCACCCCGGCGTTCTCCTTCCTGCCGGTGCAGGACCACCGGCTGGGGGCGACCACGCTGCCCAACCCGTTCCAGGACAGCAATGACGAGGTCTCGGGCAATACCCTCACGGTGGCCATGGTGACCGGCATCGGCGAGTTCAAGTCGATCTCGGCCTATCGCGACCTGCACTCGGACTCATACCAGGACTTCGCCGGCAACGAGACGCTCGCCATCTACCGCAACGACCCGATTACTGTTCGCCAGCACCAGTTCTCCCAGGAGCTGCAGCTGGTCGGCTCGAGTCCCGGAAAGCTGTTTGACTACATCGGCGGCCTCTACTACTTCGACGAGAGTGCAACCTCGTTCGATACCGACAAGATTGACATCGCCAATTTCGACTCAGTCAACAACGTGACGGCTGACAACAAGACCTATGCGGCCTACGGGCAGCTCACCTGGCGGCCCACCGCGGACTCGCGCTGGGCATATACCGTGGGCGGGCGCTACACCAAGGATAAGCGCGACGCGAACAACTACGTGACCGCCCCGGGTTCCACCGAGTACACCAACTTCTCGCCTTCGGCGCTCGTGACCTTCCAGCCGACCAACTCCATCAACCTGTATGCAAAGGCGACGGACGGCTACAAGGCCGGTGGCTTCAACTGGCGCGAGGGCAACTTCGACAATCCCTTCGGCCCGGAGAAGATCACCACCTACGAATTGGGCTGGAAGACTGAGTGGCTCGAGCACCGCGTGCGCTGGAACAATGCGCTGTTCTATTCAAACTACCAGGACATCCAGCTGGACATCATCGTGCCGGGGCAGCCCGACCCGACGCTCACCGAGACCACCAACGCCGGCCGCGCGCACGTGGGAGGCGACGAGACGGAGCTGAACTTCGCGGTCACCGAGGCGCTGCGTGTGGGCGTGAGCTATGCCTACCTGTTCAACGACATCACCGAGGTCGAGAACGACAACGCGGCGCTGTGGCACCTGGCTGCGGCGCCGAAGAACTCGGTCAACGCCAACTTCAGCTGGGACTTGTTCCATGTCTCGGCCGGCACCATCAACTTCAGCGCCGACTATTCCTGGCGCGGTGAGTCGTTCACCACCTCGCGCGACGTGGTCGGTGACGGGGCAACCGTGCCCTCCTATGGGCTCGCCAACGCGAACCTGTCGCTCAACGGTGAGAACTGGCTGTTCCACGGCAGCAAGTGCCGCGTCAGTGCCTGGGTGCGCAACCTCACGGACCAGCAATACCTGCTCGATCCGTTCGGTAGCTTCTCCGGCCTGCATGCCATCAAGCTGAGCAACTACGGGACGCCGCGCACCTTTGGCGTCGATCTCAAGATTGCCTTCTAGCGCGCGGCGGGGTCACACGTACGCGCTAGTCGGTCAGGTACAGGTTGCGCAGCCGCGTGATCGCCGCGGCATCGAGCCCCAGCCGCACCTGCAGGTACTGGCCGACGCTGCCGTAGCGCTCGCGCACGCCCTGCAGCATCGCCTCGATGTAGGCGGGCTCGGAAGCGAACAGCGGTGCTCGCACGTCCACGGCAAGTTCGCGCAGGAAGCGCCAGGACTCCCCGTCGGCGACCAGGCGCTCGAAGTCGGTGACCTTGTCGGAGAGCGCGTAGTCGGCGACCACGTCCGCCGGTGCGACGCCCAGAGCCGTGAGCAGCAGCGCCGCGGCCACCCCGGTGCGGTCCTTGCCGGCGGCGCAGTGCAGCACCAGCGGTGCTTCGCCGGCCAGCAGCAGCTGGAAGATCCGGGCGAAGCGCGCGGCGAAGTCCTCCGCGGCGGTCTGGTAGAACGTGGTGATGGCGGCACGGACCTGGTCCGCTTGCGGCACGCTTTGCATGACCGCGCCCAGCACGGCACCGTGGTCCAGTTCGTATTCCCAGGACAGCACCTGCACGTCAGCCGGCAATGCCACGCTGGGCTCGGTATGACGCTCACGGGTGGTGCGCAGGTCGCACACCGTGCGGATGCCCAGTGCCGCGAGGTCCCGCTGGCCGGCGGGGGTCAGGTAGGCGAGCGTGCCGGAACGGAACACCCGGCCTGTGCGTACGCGACGGCCCTCGACGGCCGGGTAACCGCCGAGGTCGCGGAAGTTGCGGCTGCCTTCCAGGGCAAGCAGCTGCGGCGGGGGATCGTTGCTGGCGGTGGTTCGCATCGAATCGCTCCGGGAGACGGTGCGCGCAGCATAATCTGTTCCCCCGGCCAGTTCGCGGACAGCTCCCATGGCGATTGATGCGCGTTTCCCGGTGCTGATCACCGGCTGCTCCTCAGGGATTGGCCGCGCGCTGGCGCGCGCCTGCGCGGCGCAGGGCCTGCTGGTCTATGCAACGGCCCGTGCGGTCGAGGCGATCGCGGATCTAGCGGCTCCACGCACGACCGTGCTGTCGCTGGATGTCACCGACGAGTCCTCGATGGTACGCGTGGTGCAGGCTGCCCTCGCCCGGCACGGGGGCATCGCAGCGCTGGTGAACAACGCCGGTTACGCCCTGCCCGGTGCGGTCGAGGACCTGCGCATGGCCGACGTGCGCGCGCAGTTCGAGACGAACGTCTTCGGGGCGATCCGTCTCACGCAGCTGGTGATTCCCGCCATGCGGGCCGCCGGTGCCGGGCTGATCGTCAACATGAGCTCGATGGGTGGCACGCTCACCTTTCCCGGCGGCGGCGCTTACCACGCATCCAAGCATGCGCTGGAGGCCTTCTCAGATGCGCTGCGCTTTGAGCTCAAGGGGTTCGGGATCGACGTCGTGGTCATCCAGCCGGGCCTGGTGCGCACCGGCTTCGGCAGGGCGGCCCACGATCGGGTGCATGGCACGCAGTTCGATGGCCCGAACGGTGCCTTCAACCGCGCCGTGGCGCTGTCGAACGTCGCAGCGTACGAAGATCCGCTCAGCGGTGCGGGCAGCCCGGAGGAAGTCGCAGCCTTCGTGTGCGGGGTGATGCAACATGCGCAGCCGCGTGCGCGCTACCGGGTACTGAGGTCCGCGCACACCTTCATGAACCTGCGCCGGCGGCTGTCCGACCGTGCCTGGGACCAGATGATGGGCCGGTTCTACCCGCAGCCCGGCGCGGCGCCGACAGCGCCCGGCTCAGGCGCTTAGCACGATGCCGTGCGCTGAGGACACCACCGCTTCACTGTCGATGATCACGGTAGGGCTGTTGTCGATGTCCATGAAGGAGCACAGGTCGGCCCAGTGCAGCTGCCCGGGCGGGGTGGCATACCAGCTGGCGGCGGCATCTAGTGCGGCGCGGTCCGGCCAGTGGTTCTCGGCGACACCGGTGAACAGTGGGTTGTCCTTCAGCAGCGCCAGCCGGTTGAGGAGTATTTCCGGGTGATCACGCAGGTCCCAGGCCTGGGTATGGGCCGTCCAGCGCTCGAAGAATTCCGCGTCGCTCAGCGCCGGGTTCTTTCGCACAAAGGTGAAGGTCTTGATCACAGAATCCCCCGTTCGCTCAGGTCCCGCTGAAGAAAGCCGCATGCGCATCTGCGTCATCAACAATGTACTCGACGAGAAATCCTCGCGTCTAGCCATGCAGCAGATGCTGCAGCAGTGCGCGCAGGGCCTGCTGGATGAGTCCACGCAACTGGAGGTGCGCGGCCTTGCGCACGCGCCGAGCCACGTGGAGGCGGGCGTCGAGTTCTATCGCGACAGCTTCTTCCAGTTGCTGGCCACGGTGGAGATCGTGCGCAGCGTCCTGCGCGCGGCGCAGGACGGCTTTGATGCGGTGGTGGTCAACTGCTTCGATGACTTCGGCGTCGAGCCGGCGCGCAGCATCGTGTCCATCCCGGTGGTGGGCATCGGGGCTGCGAGCTTGTCCTTTGCTGCGCAGCTTGGCCGGCGCACCGGCTTGATCGTGCCGAACCTGCCAGGGCAGGTGGAATTCGCGGCGCGCCAGATCCAGGACCTCGGGCTTGCCCAGACGCTGCTGCCCGGTGGCATCCGCATCGACGCGCTGCCCTTCGGGCAAGCCTGGCAGGAGGCGATGGGCAACCCGGCTGCTGCCGTGGAGCGCTTCGCACCCCTGGCGCGCGCACTGGCAGCGGACGGCGCTGACAGTGTGGTATTTGGCTGCGGCGGCTTCAGCTTGGTCTGCGGCGCGCAGAAGTTCAGCCAGGTCGAGGTCGGCAATACACAGGTGCCGGTGGTCATTCCCATCAACGTGGCCCTCATGCAGGCGCAGCAGTTGGTGCGGCTGGCACGTTCCGGGGCGCAGGTGACGGCCAGGACACAGGGATCGTTCCTGCACTCGGAAGCCACGACGCGGATGCTGCTGGACCGGTTCGCGATCGGCAGCTAGCTGCGCCGCGCCGCGCAACATTCTTCCTGCAAGTTCACTAGGGGACCTTTCATGCTCAAACACGATCTGCCCAGCGGGATCTTCGAATGGCTGGCGCAAGTGGGCGGCGGTGCGGTGACGCGCCTCGAGCGACATGCAGCGCGCCGGGAAGCCTGGGTGGTTGACATCACCCAGCCGCAGGGAGCGGTGGTCGAGGGCTTCCTGCGGCTGGAGCGCACACAGATTCCCGGCGATCCGTGGTCACTGGCCCGCGAGACCCAGATCGTCGAGGCGTTGCGCGATACCCGCGTGCCGGTCCCGCGCGTGCTGGCACGCAGCGCACCGTTGGCGTGCACACTGTTCGAGCGCGTCCCCGGTCGCTCCGATCTGCAGAACATGCCGCCCGAGCAACAGCACCCGGTCATGCAGAACTTCATCGACATCGTCGCCGAGCTGCACCGTGTCGAGATCGAGCGCTTCCCGGCCGCGGCATTCCCGCGCCCGGCCACCACGCGCGACCTGGCGCTGCGCGAGCTGGATCTGGTGCGGCAGCGCTGGTCGCAGTTCCTGGCCGGTTACCATGACCCGCTGATCACCTACGGAATCGACTGGCTCGAGCGCTTCGTGCCGGCGCAGGTGCAGCGCATCTCGATGGTGCAGGGGGATACCGGTCCGGGCAACTTCCTGTTCGACGGCACGCGCATCACCTCGGTCATCGACTGGGAATGGGCGCACCTGGGCGATCCGATGGAGGACCTGGGCAACATCTGCGTGCGCGAGTTCTGGAATCCCTCGGGCGGGCTTACCGGGCTCATGGGTCGCTACCAGGAGCGCTCGGGCCTCAAGGTCGACCTGGCCGCGGTGCGCTACTACCGGGTGCAGCAGAACATCCGCGGCATGATCCCGATCGCCGAGCGCACCGTGATCGCCAACCACCGTGAACCGCTGGCCTGGTACCTGGCGTACCGCTACATCGGGGATCGCTCGACGCTGGACTCGATGGCCGAATCCATGGGTATCGACATCGGCGAGGTCGAGATGCCAGCCGATGCCGGGGCGACCGACCCGCTGGCAACCGCGGCCGAGTACGCCAACGAGCATGATGTCCGCCCGGCACTTACCAGCGCCTTTGCCAGTGCGCGAGCGCTCGAGGTGTCGGTGCTCATCAAGTGCATCGAGCGCGTGCAGCGCCTCGGCCAGAAGATCGAGCAGGCGGACCTGGATGACCTCGGGCAGCTGCTCGGGCGGCGCGCCAGCAGCCTGGCCGAGGGCAACGCGGCGCTGGACGCAGCGATCCGCGAGCGGCGCCTCGATGACGAGCGCCTGATCCGCTTTTTCGGCCGGCGCTGCTACCGCCTGGAATGGCTGTACTCACCGGCCGCGCGACTTTACCCGAAGCGCCAGTGGGCCGCGCTCGACTGAGGCACGTGCCTTCAGGAGATCGCAACGTTGAGGTGATCGCTCATGTTGCCCAGCAGGGTCACCTCGATGTGCTTGGTGCGGAAGCGCCAGCCATCCGGGCCGCGATCGAACACGTCCTGGTAGCGGCCGCAGGCGATCGGCTGCAGCGCGATGCTGTCGGTGGCCTGCAGCACGGTGAAGCACGAGCGCACCAGCACGCTGTCCTGCTGCGGGCCGTCCTCGAACTCAAGGTTGGTCACGACGTGGTGGGTGCGCGGCGTGCCCTCGGCGAAGCGCTTGTTGCTCATGCGCCAGTAGTCACGCACCTCGGCCGCTCCATTGAAGCGCTGGCTGGTCTTGTTGGCCGTGATGGTCGCCGCTGCGAACAGGGCCCCGAGCTGTTCGTACTGCGCGGTGTCGACGTAGCGCGCATAGCGAAAAATCAGGCTTTCGATGGCGGCGCGGTCATCGCATGTCATGCGCAGCACTGTCACCCCACGCGCCCGGGAGGGTCAATCATTTGATTGGATTACCCAATAGGACAGCCACGGCTGGAACCGGCGCGCGCACCGGCACTGGCACCCCGCGCGGTAGTCGGTTCCGGTGATTACCGTGCTTTACGTGGCGTCCTATGCTGCGAGACTTCGGACCTAACCGCCTGCGGAACGCCCATGCTTGTCGTTGAAAACTCGGTTGACACCTTCCATGACTGGGACAAGGCGCAGCCGTACTGGATGGAGACATTCTGGTATGGGGCATGGATCCCCGAGCTGGCGACCACCGTCTACCTGTACCACTGGTTCCGGCCGGTGCTGGGGATCTATGGCGGTGGCTGCATCGTGTGGGATGCCCAGGCGTACCTGCCCTGGGACATCCCGGCGTTCCACTACGAGGTCAACCGCCCCTTGCCCGCGCGTGTCGACCTGCGGGAACTGGAGCTCGACTGCGGCACGCGCCTGCGCACCCTGAAGGAGGGGCACAGCTACCAGATGTCATATGAGCGCCGCGACGTCGCGGTGGAACTTAAGTTCGATGCGGTCACGGCACCGGACATCGTCGGCGCCAAGGGCATGAGCGAGTTCTTTGCAGGCCATATCGACCAGGCGGGCAGGTACACAGGGTCGCTCACCCTGGGTGGCCGGCGCCACGAGATCGACTGCTTCGGCATCCGCGACCGCTCGTGGGGCGCGCGGATCATCACTGACGACATCCGCATGAACTACTGCCACGGACAGTCCGAGGAACTGGCCTTCGTGTGCTACTCCAAGCCTGGCGCGCGCGGCGAGGAAGTATTCAAGGGCTACCTCGCGCGCGGGGGCAAGCGCCTGAGCCTGGCTGGCGGCAGCCGCCGCAGCATCTATTCGAACGAGGTGCTGGAGCGCGTGGAGCTGGAGATCTTCGACACCGAGGGCCGGCGCATCCGTGGCAGCGGGGTGCCGGTGAACCGCATGGTCTACGAGCCGTACCCGAACCTGATCACCTGGCTGCACCTGATGCGCTGGGAGATCGATGGCGCGGTCATCTACGGCGAGGAGCAGGACGTGTGGAGCGTCCCCCTGTGGCACGGCCGCGACCGCAGCGCGCGGATCTAGGGCGTGACGGATGCTCGACTATCACACCGAGAACGCGCTGCGCAGCCTCATCCACCGCTCGACGCGACTGCAGGATGCCGGCAACGTGGAGGCCCTGGCCGAGCTGTTCAGCCGCGGCGAGATCGTGTTTGCCGGTGTCGGCGAGGTGTTCGCCGGGACGGAGGGCGTGCGCGCACTCATGCGCCGGCACCTCTTCTACGATGCCAACGGCAACCATGCCAACCCGGAGCTGCTGTATGCGACCGGGCGCGCGCTGCATTTCGTGTCGAACATCGACATATTCGCCGGCGAGGACGGCAGCCTCGGCGCCGAGTCGCACTTCCTCATCGTCCAGCAGCATGGCGCTAGCCCCCCGCAGATCATCATCGGCGGGCGCTACCGCGACTCCTTTGGAGAGGGCGAGGGGGTCTTCTACATCCAGCGCAGGATCGTCGAGGTCCATTTCATCGGCGAAACCGGCGCGTACCTCAATGCGCATCCCTGGGGACAGTTGTCCCGCGCCGCGCGGCGATGACAGTACACTTGGGCCCATGGGGGATAGCACCGGTCAGTCACGCGAGGCGCCCGCGCGCGCGCAGCCGTTCGGCTTCGACCAGCTGCTCCTCAAGCTCTACCGCAGCGTCCACTGCGCCAGTCCCTGGACCGAGTTCCTCGAGGAGCTACGCACGCAGTTCCAGGCATGTACCGCGACCTTGGTAGTGCGGCAGCCCGCCATCGGCGATCGCGGGGACCTGTTCGACGTGCACGCGAACCGGGCGGTCGCGGATGTCTACCGCGACGTGCGCTTCGATGACGACCCGTTTCTGGACCTGGAGGAGGGGGTCGCCTGCAACATCTTTGACCGCGTCACGACCGAGGAATTCCTGCGCTCGCGCTTCTACAACGAGCTGCTGAAGCTCGATCGCAACAATGACATCCTGGCGATGAATGTGCTGTTCGCCGGCACCTACATGGGCAGCCTCAAGCTGTCGCGACGCGAGCCGTCGGCCATCTTCGGCCTGGCCGAGAAGTCGCTGATGATCCGCCTGTATCCGCACCTGAAGGTGGCACTGGAGATGTTCGAGCGCGGCCGCCGGCGCCGCCTGGAGATCAATGCCTACACCAAGGCGATCGACCAGCTGGCCTTCGGCATCGTCATCGTCAACGAGCGCGCCCACGTGATCCGCGTCAACGAGACCGCCTCGCGCCTGATGAAGGAGACGCAACTGCTGCGCGTGGTGGGCAACTTGCTGCAGGCCGGCGATGCCGATCATGAAGTGCTGCTGGGGCGCGCCATCCAGCAGGCGCTCGCGGCGGGCAACCGCGGCGAGGGCACCAGCGTCTCGCTCACCCTCGCCACGCGCGGCGCCGAGCACAGTCTGCACCTGCTGCTGCGGCCGATCCCGGAGGCCGACGCCAACGGCGCCAGCGCCGCTGGCGGCGTGGCGCTGTTCCTCTCCGGCGAGAAGCTGCAGCGCATCGTCTCGATCGAGACGTTCGCACGGCTCTACGAGCTGTCGCGGGCCGAGGTGGCCCTGGTCGGGGAACTGCTGGAGGGACTGTCGATCGGCGAGGCGGCAACCCGGCTGGGGATCTCCGAGAACACCGCGCGCGTGCAGCTGCGCTCGGTGTTCACCAAGACCGACACGCATCGCCAGGCGGACCTGATCCGCCTGGTGCTCACCAGCCTTGCGATCATTGCCTGACCGGCTGCGGGAAACAGAACTGCAATGGCTACACTAGAGCCGTCACTGGTCAAGTGGATCGAGGGCGTGATGGGCAGCGCCCTGGAACAGGCGCATGAGCTTACCGGTGGCGCCTCACGCAACAGCTTCATCCTGACCGGGCGGGACGGCTCCAAGGCCTTCCTGCGGCTGGACGCAGGTCGCGGCCCGCTCTCTGGCACCGACCTCACCCTCAATCGCGAGTACTCCGTGCTCGCCCAGCTGCAGGACAGCGGGCTGCCGATCGCGCGCGTGTACGACTTCTCTGTCGAGCACAACGCGATGCTGATGGAGTTCCTGCCCGGGCACACCAGCTACCAGAAGACCGGCAGCGCACAGGAGGAAGCGGCGATCCGCCGCGAGCTCGTCGGCGCGGTTGTGATGCTCCAGGGAATCGACCCGCGCCGGGTGCGCGCCTTCGGGGCGCAGGCCGGGGCACCGCTGGGGGTGGTCATTCCCGAGGACATGCGCACCTGGGGGCGGCTGTACGACGAGCGCGCGACGCTGCGCGACCCGCTGATCGACTTCGCGCTGAACTGGCTCGGCCAGGCGGTACCGGATGCGCAGTCGGCCTCCGTCATCGTCCACGGGGACCTGGGGCCGGGCAACTTCATGATCGAGAGTGGCAGGATCCGCGCCCTGATCGACTGGGAAATGGTCCGTCTCGGCCACCCGCTGGAGGACCTGGCCTGCATCATCGCGCGCGCGCTCGGCGCGCCCTTTGGCGAGGCGCGCGAGCACATCGCCAACTACGAGGCGGCCAGCGGCACCCAGGTGGACCTGCGCAAGCTTGACTATGCGCTTGCCCTGGTGCTGACCCGCTGGCTCATCGCGATGCACATGGCACTGTCCAAGCCCTCGGCGCTGCAGAACGTGCCGATGTTGTTCGCGTTCCGCCAGATCAACGCGCTTTCTCTGGTCGAGGCGCTGTGCAGGTGCCAGCAAGTCCAGCCGCAGCATGAGCCACCGCAGCTGCGCGGCGCCAACCCCTGCGGCGTGGTCTTCCAGTACAGCCAGGCATGCCTGGCAGACCTGGCGCAGGATGCGCAGCTGGCGGCGGTGGCCTACAAGCTGCGCGGCATCATCGACCTGCAGGCGTATCTGCATGACTTCATCGACTACGGCCCGGAGCGGTACGAACGCGAGGAGGCCGATTACATCGCGCGCCTTGTGGGGCGCAGCTTTGCCACCGCCACCGCGGCCAACCAGGCGGTCTGTGCATTCGCGCGCACCGTGCCAATGGCCGAGGCCAGGCCGCTGCTTGAGTTCCTGTACTGGCGGGCCGAGCGCGAGCAGTTGATCATGCGCACCTCCCTCGGGGTGCGCCAGGACAACCGGGTCGTCATCGACTGAGGCCGCGGCCCCCGTGGCTTGGGGCCCTGCCCGCGGGC
The DNA here is from genome assembly GCA_963703025.1 of uncultured Pseudomonadota bacterium. Taxonomy (GTDB): domain Bacteria; phylum Pseudomonadota; class Gammaproteobacteria; order Steroidobacterales; family Steroidobacteraceae; genus 13-2-20CM-66-19. Next base: position 2,715,469 of record OY969778.1, read on the forward strand.
CTTGAATTGCCCGGCGCGGCTCCCCACCGTGCAGGAATGGCCGACTCACTCCACCTGGTGTGCCCGCAGTGCGGGCGCATCAACCGCATCCCCGCCGCGCGCATGGGCGATGGCCCGCGCTGCGGGCATTGCCACCAGGGGCTGTTCAGCGGCAGCGTTGTAGAGCTCACGCAAGCCACGTTCCGCGAGCATGTCGGCCGCAACGATATCCCCGTGGTCGTGGATTTCTGGGCGCCGTGGTGCGGCCCGTGCCTGATGATGGCGCCGCACTACGCGGCAGCGGCCGCGGAACTGGAGCCGCAGGTGCGGCTGGCCAAGCTCAACACGGAAGCCGAACCGGCGCTGGCCGCCGAGTTCGCGATCCGCAGCATCCCGACCCTGGCCTTGTTCAAAGGCGGCCGCGAGGTTGCGCGGCAGTCCGGGGCGATGAGCAAACCTGACCTTGTACGCTGGGTTCGCGCCCACCTGTAGCACCGCGGCCGTGTGGCAGAATGCCCCCGCATCCTGAGGCGCCGCTGCGCGCCCGGGCAATGCGGGCGTGCAGGCTGTAAGGAGCTCAGGTGGGCGAACGTGTGGCGCTGGTGACCGGGGGCGGGCGGGGAATCGGCCGCGAGTGCGCTTTGTTGCTCGCAGCCGCGGGTGTGCGCGTGATGATCACGGCGCGCAGCACCGAAGAACTCTCCGCAGTCGGGCTTGAGCATGTCGCGGCGGACCTGGGGACCCCTGAGGGCTGTGCGCTGGCGGTCGCCGAGACCGAGCGGCGCCTGGGCCCGGTAGACCTGCTGGTGGTGAACCACGGCATCGGCTCAGCGCACGAGCGGCTGGTCTGGGAGCAGGATCCCAAGGTGTGGCGCGAGACCATGCGCGTGAACCTGGACGGTCCGTTCGAGCTTGCCCGGCTGACGGTCGGGGGGATGTGCCGGCGCGGATTCGGGCGGGTGGTATTCACCAGTTCCACGGCCGGGGAGAAGGCCGAACGCTCCGGCAGTGCCTATACCGCCTCCAAGCACGGGGTCATCGGACTGGCGCGTGCCGTGGCGCAGGATGCCGGACCCTTCGGGGTCACCTCCAACGCGGTGCTGCCAGGCTGGGTGCGCACCGCGATGGCGGAGCGCTCTGCGCAGGCGGAAGCGCAGCGCCGCGGCATCGGCACGGATGAGGTCTGGCGCGAGCGGGCGGCGATCTACCCGCAGAACCGGGTGCTCGAGCCGCAGGAGGTCGCCAGCGTGATCGCCTTCCTGTGCAGTGATGCGGCGGGTGGGATCAACGGCGAGGCCATCACGGTGGCCCTGGGCGGCATGTGGTGAACCGGCCAGTCCGCCCGCTCGCGGCCCGAGCCAGCCGGCAGGCGGGCCGTTCTACTGAACCTGCACCGGCACCGCAATCGTATGGACCAGCGTTGCGGCGTCACCGCCACAATTGCCACTGACGGACACGGTGTAGTTGCCCGGCGGGGGGCCGCTGCTGCCCTGGTGCGAACTGCCGCAGCCTGCGGCCAGCAGGACCAGCCCCAGTGCACCGACAAGCGCGGCACGGCGCCTGCGCCGCCACGGCATCATCAGGCACGAGATTGCCGCGAACGTCAGCGGCACAGGTCCACCGAAGTTCAGCGCCATCGTGCTGCCGGTGTCCACCTGGAGGGTCACCGAGCCTGCACCACTGAGTGACTGCGGGCTGACCTTGCACGTGGTACCGATGAGGCTCGCCGGTACCGTGCAGCTGAAGTTGACGACGCTCGAAAAGCCGCTCGAGGTGGTCATGGCGACCGGCACGCTGCCCGCCTGGCCCTGCTTGATGACAAGGCTCTGTGCGGAGAGCGTGAAGTCCTCGACGGCCACCGCGACAGCGGCCGAAAGCGACTGGTTGCGGGTGCTGTCGCCTGAGTAGGCCGCCGAGATCGCGTGGTTGCCGTAGTCAGCGAACTGCGTGGTCAAGGTGGCCTGTCCCTTTGTCACCGGGGCCGGATCCCCCAGCGGCGCGTCGCCATCGAAGAACTGCACCGTCCCGCCAAGCCCGGTGCTGGCGTCCGCCGCGGCGAGGCTTGCGGTGAGCGTCACCGGCGTGGCGGCCGCGGTCTCGGTTGCCGAGGCAGCCACGCGGGTGGTGGTGGCCACGCCGCTGGGCAGGACCTGGATCGCCGCCATCATGCCGAGGTCCTCGTGCGCGAGGATGTGGCAGTGGTAGACAAACGTGCCGACGATGTTCGGCGGGCGGAAGTCGATGCGCAGCTTGACGCTCGGGTACGGCCCGCTGCCGCTCCAGTGCGGTACGTCGATGGTGTCGCGCAGTGCCGGGTCTGTGACCGCAGTCCCGTTGATCGCCAGGGTCTGGAAGCGCGTCTGGTGGATGTGGAAGACGTGGTCCTCGAGCGTGCGGTTCTGGATGGTCCAGTCCTCGGTCGTGCCCTGATGCAGCACGACGCTCGGCGCGGCACCCATCTGGTAGGCGACCGGGGTCTGTCCCTGCACCGTGATGAAGTAGGCCGCGTGTGATCCGTCGGTCTCGGAGAAGTAAAGGGTGCGCCGCCCATCCGCGGGCGCCGCGGCAAGCTGCGCAAAACGCGTGAGCCGCACCGTGGTGCGAACCTGGCCCAGGCGTGAGGCGACCGGCGTGCCTGCCTGGGTGATGACATTGGCCAGCGGACGCGTCGGGGTCGTCGCACCTGCGGGTCCGGTGTCGACCGACTGGGTGATCAGCTGGGCCGACTGCCCGGCCTTGGGAGTCACGACGATGAACTCTGCACGCGCCCCGGGGGGTAGCGCGATGCTGGTCTGCGTCTGCGACTGGATCGCGCCGGTCCCCTGGCCGATGGGCACGCCATCGAGGGACACCAGCTGCACCGGCTGAGCGACCCCCTCAACCACGTACTGCAGCTGCAGCAGCGTGTTCGCCGAAGCATTCAGCGTGCGCCAGAACTCGCTCGTGCTCGCCGGGGTCTGCACGACTGCAGGGGTATAGCCCGGCGCGGTCACCGGCACGTAGTTCACCGACAGGTCAAGCGCCGGCCCCTGCGGGCTGTGTGCACCGGGGAACAACTGGTCACGGAACACGAGCAGGCGCTGCGGCAGTCCGGCCACCGCCGGTACGACATTCTCGATGCCATCGACGACGAGGGCACCGGTCGCCCCGCCCAGCGCCTGCAGGTTGCTGAAGCCGTGCGGGTGCGGGTGGTACCAGTACAGCCCGGTGGGCTCGTCGCTGGGGATCTGGACGTTGTAGTCGAACGTCTCGGAAGGCTGGACGAGGGTATTGATGACCTCGTCCTGGTGGCAGGTCGGCGGCACGTTCAGTCCGTGGAAGTGCAGGTTCGTGACCTCCGGGCCCATCGCCCCGCCCGCACAGTCGTTGTTGGCGGCGGCAAGTGGCGCGGCACGGCGCATTTTCGGCAGCGCTTGCTGCGCGGCAGCGGTGTTGCCCGCCAGCGTGTTTTGCAGGTGGATGATCAGCTGGTCCCCCGGGGAGACGTGCAGCGTCGGGGATTCCCCTGCATCGCTTACGAAGCAGTACCGGGTGAGCCCCTGGGCATCGACCACGGTCTGGAACCGCAAGGTGACCTCGAGTACCCCGTTGACGCTGCTGAGCGAGGGGGGGTCCTGCAGGGTGGTGCCCGCCGGGAAGCGCGCGCAGACCTGGTCGGCAGGATCACTCGACTGCGCCCGGGCGGCAGGCGCAAGGGAGCCCAGCGCGGTGCACAGGCACAAGATCCAGGCCAGTCGTTTCAGGCCCAATCGTGCTTCCGGGGCGTAGCGGCGTGGGGTACTAACGATCCAGGGGCGCAAGGGAGGGCATTCTCAAGTCCATTTGTTCTTCTTATACGAAGAGTCATCCCGAACGGATTCGGGTACGTCGGAAGGATTTTACAGCACTCGAGGGAACGCGGTGGGACCACGCAGCGGTCTTATGTCTGGTGCGGGTGAACCGCGCGCGATTTGCTGGCTTGCTAAAGCCCCGCCTTGGCCGGTGTGCGCTCGATCAGGGCCATCTCGGAAGCCGCTTCAGTCCGGTCGAACACGATCTCGCCGCGGGTAGCCGAGACATCGAAATCGCGCACCTGCGTATCGGCGGGCAGCTGCGCCAGCAGCCGCTTGACTCCGGTGGCAGGATCCAGCAGCCAGAAGTTCTTGTGGCCAATCTCCCCATCCAGCACTACCAGTGATGTCGAGGCGGGGTAGAACGCCACGCGCCGGGCGCCGCGCGTGAGCATGATTCCGGCGATGGGGTAGGGCCGTCCGTCCGGCGCGGCCGCGCGCAGCGGGAAGGTGGTGCCGATGTCCGCCCCCGAATACACCACGAAGCGGCGGTCCTCAGACCACACCGGGTCGATGGAATAGTCTGCAACGAAGGCCGCCGGCGGATCCCCGTTGACGAAGATCCGCGTGAGCTTGGGCTCGCCGCTGCGCACGACCGCGGTGAGCAGCGACTGTCCGTCCGGGAACCAGGTGATGCCCCCGCGCAGCAAGAGTGAGTCGGTAATGCGTGCCAGGTGCGAGCCGTCCAAGTCCACCACATTCAGGACCGTGCGGCCCTGCTCGCTGGCGGCAAAGGCGATGCGGCGGCCGTCATCTGAGATCGCCGGTGCACTGGTGATATGGACGCGCGCGCTGCGCCAGATCTCGTGCGCCTCCGCGCCGTGCCTCACCCAGATGCCCTCCGTCCCGCCGGCGCTGGAGAGGTAGACAAGCGTGCCCGCTGACAGCCGCGGTGCGGCGGCATTGGCCACCAGCTGTACCGGCGCGCTCGCCGGTGTTGCCGGGCCCGACTGCGACGCCAGCGGCACACGCCAGAGGCTGTCGCGCGGGCTGGAGACGGTGGCCACCAGCTTGCTGCCATCCGCGCTGCCGGCCAGTGACGTGAAGCTTTGCAGAGCCGAGCTGATGCGGTGCGTGCGCAGGCTCGCCAGGTCCAGCACATACATCCATGGCCCGGAGCCATCCGCGTCAGTCGCCAGGTACGCGAGGCTGCGCCGATCAAGCACGACCGGGTACGAGAGGCGCGAGTCGTGGTGGGTCAGACGTTGTGGCTGCGCCCCGCTGGGGCGGATTCTCCACAGGTCCCAGTCATCCGGCGGCACCCCGCGCACGAAGTAGATGTAGTCATCGTCCATGGACCAGGCGGGGAAATGACAGTGCACGCCCGCCTCGCCGGCGTAGATCTTGGTGTCCTTGCCGCCGGCGGCGCGCACGTACAACGGGTCCCCCGGGGCTGTCGTGTGGAAGACCAGACGTTGGCCATCGTGGGACCACTGGTACTCGGCCACGCCGGGCAGGTAGGGTGCGACTTGGCCACCGCTTGCCGGGATGGCAACGATGTTGATGTCGCCCGGTCGCGAGCCGTCCGAGCCGCGCGTCCACATCGAGACCAGCGCCCCGTCGGGCGTGAACCCCAGGGTGCGGATCGACGGATTGACCAGCTCGAGCGCCTGGCCGCGCGTGAGATTGCGATAGACACTGTCCCCGGGTGTGCCGGCCCACAGGTCCGTCTGCCCGTCGCTGTCCCCGAGGAAGGCGATGCGTTGGCCGTCGCGCGAGATGGCTGCTGCCTGTGTGTGCCCTGGGTAGTCGGCAAGGCGCGTGAAGCGGCTTTCATCCAGGGGGTTGCGCCAGGGTTCCTGCCGCTGCAGCACGATCATCCAGCCGAGCAGGCCGGCAACGGCGGCCCCGGCAAGGCCCACCAGCAGCCAGCGCGTCCGGGGCGCCGCAGCCGACGACGTGGTTGGCGCGGCCGTTGGCGGAGCATCCGGCGGCACCTCGGTGTTGCCAAGGCCGCTGCGGCGGCTTTCCCACCAGACGTCCAGTTCGGAGCGGAAAGCAAAGACCGAGCCTTGCTTGTCGTGCAGATGGCGATGCACCGGCAGGCATTCGCGCCGCTCCCAGCGCTGCACGGTGCTGACATCGCGCTTCAGGTACGACGCGATCTTCTTCCACGAATCGAGCCGGTCGTCGCGGGAGTTGGTGTTTGCGTTAGCGATGTGCTCGGACTCGTCCACGCGCCTTGCCATCGGGAAAACTGGGGCCGTCCGATGATACGCGCCCGCCGCGCACGGCCGCCTCCCGGGCGAAGCCGGCCAGGCGGTGACGCCGGTGCACCACTTGAACCTTAAGCGCGGCAGTGTGCCGGCAGGCAGGGAGGTCCTGTCGTGCAGTCAGTCACTGCGAAGCACCGCATTCGAAGGCGCTGCGCCCGATGCCGCACTTTGCCGTTTGCACCAGCGTGACGCAGCGCTGATCGTCGCCGTGCCGGTGATCCTGGCGCATCGGGGCGCACCGGAGGATCAACAACCAGTACCGCGGCTTTGTCCCGGCCTGCCGTCTTCAGGGGCGACAGTCCAGGTGGCCGCAACATCGACGGGAGGTCTTGCGATGAAAAACACAGCGCTTAAGTGGCTCGGGGTGAGCAGTGCGGTCATGGTCTGCGCGACCGCGGTGGGACGGCTTGCGTTTGCCGAGGAGCGGCACGGGTTCTCGCCGCCGCCGGTCCATTACGTCGGCCTGATCAACGACTACACGCCCTCTGCCGCGGTGACCTCAGGCGGTCCCTACGAAATGCGCGGCAAGTGGTCGCTCGAGGTAGATGAGCTGCATGGGACCGCCAAGTTCTCGGCCGCAATCAACATGGAAACATCCGACTACGGGATCGCCCAGGGGACGGTCAACAAGGACGACCCGACGACACGCGGTGCCCATACCCATCACATCAGCGTAGCGGACGGGGTGGTGAGTTCGGACTGGATGACCGCGTGCCCGAAGTTCAGCCCGGCAGTCACCGAGGGTTTCGTGGTCACGGGGATGGCGACGATTACCGGAAACGGCGGGCCGGCCCCTTTCGGAAATCCCTCCGCGATCACGATCTGCGTGCTCGGTGGGGCCGATGTGAAATTCTCGAATGTCACGATCGCCCTGGGGGCCCCTGCAAGCCGCCACTTCGGGACACAGGCGATCCATGGCGTCGTAGTGCGCTGCAACGAGCCATGGGGGCGAGAGTCCAAGGACTGCACCCTCGAGGAGTAGAGCCAAAATAAAGCTCAGGCCGTCCCCGTCGGGGTGCGCGGCCTTGACAAGAAGCACCCGCGCCACCTGCAGCGGTGGCGCGGGTGCCTGGGCTCGCGCGACTGCGCCGGCAGCGCCGATGCCAGCGATGCTGGGAAATTAAGGCTTCGGGTCGGCAGCAGCCTTGGCCTGCTGTGCCTGGGCCTTGGCGGTCTTGTAGGCCGCATCCGCCTGGTCCTTGCACGACTTCTGCGCATCGCCACTCAGGCTCTCGCACTGTGCCAGCGCGACCTTGTGGTCCCCTTCAGCCTTGGTTTCCGCAACGTTCAGGCTCTGGACCGCATCGACATGCGCAGCATCCTTCTTCTCGCCATTCACGTCGGACTGGGCGCTGGACATCTTGTCATCGGCCTTCTGCTCGGCCTTCGCGGTTGACTCGGTCGCGCTTTGCTGTGCGGCCGCGGTGTCCTTCGCCACCTGGTCAGGGCTCTTCGCCTGGTTGCAGCCCACCAGTGCAAGACCCGACAGCAGTCCCAGCGCCAGAACCAGATGCGGCTTGGTAATTTTCATTGATATTCCTTTTTTGCGTGAGTTGCTGCGGCCGCCATTGTGCGACCGCCGATTAACAGAGACGTCCTCAGGCGCGCGGGCCGCGCCCCATGAAGAACGTGATGATGGCGATCACCAGAAATACGAAGAAGAGGATCTTGGCGATGCCGGCGGCGCCGGCAGCGATGCCGCCGAACCCCAGCACCGCGGCGATGATCGCGATCACGAAGAAAACCACGGCGTAGTGCAGCATGAAATCCCCCGCTAGAGGCTGTCAGGTGGTCAGTTCGAGCTGAACTGTAAGCTGTGCGGCACGGCTGCGACATGGGTCGCTCGCGTGAAGTGTTGTCAGCTGCGACCTACGCCAACTCTATCCGCATCATTCACGTGAGGTTCATCGTGCCCGTGTCAGTGTTGGCTCGGGCCGCCAAGGTATCCGAGTCGGATACGAAGGTGGATGACATAACCAAACTGAGGTTTCGCATGAAAAAGCTTCTAGTGATCGCGGTGGCGTCGATGGCCTGCGCATCGGCATTTGCCCAGGTGGGTACGGCCGTCAAGGAAAGCGGCAAGGCCACCGGAGAGAAGGCGCAGCAGCTGGGCGACGAGGCGAAGGCTTCGGTGTCCTCGCAGCCGACGAAGAGCGTGGACAAGGCCAAGGCGCAGACTCACAAGGCCAAGGCACACGCGCATGCTTCGACGGCCAAGGACGCTGCGAAGGAAGTGCCGAAGTAAACAGAGTCGCCCGGTCTGCCGCGCACGACCTGCCGGCAGCCCGAGGCGGACCCGCGTCGGGGCGGCATCGCGTGCACTCACGGCTGCCTCCCCGACGTCGGAAGGTAGCGTCTAGCCCTTGGGAGCCGGGGCGTGCTGGCCGCAGGGCACTTCGTGCGGCACATTCCATCCGAAGTAGACCTCGACGGCCCTGAGCTGGCCGTCGCGAACGAGGTAGGCCTCGCAGTTCCGGAAGCGCTTGCCGGTCGTAGTCGTCGCCTCGTAGACCAGGAAAGCGCGCTCGCCATTCTGCGCCTCGCAGATGAAGCGGACCTCGGCCATCAGCGCGCTGTTTGGCCAGCAAATCGCAAAGTAGCGGTCGCGGCCCAGTGCATTGTCCAGGGGGCTGGTGAACACGAAATCAGCCCCGATCAGGGCCTCGAGGGCCGCCCGGTCCTTGGCCACGTAGGCATGCAGGCAAGCTTTCGCGACGCTGATTGGATCGGGAACCATGGCTGCGTAGATCCTCTGAGGCCGGCGCCGGTCAGGCGGCTCGGGCGGGCTTCATCAATCGCCCGCCCAGCCTCTTCAGGCCCTCCACGACCAAGGTGAAGTAGACCGCGGCCAATGCGAGCGCGAGGTACACCGACATAAAATCTGCACCTCGCTGGATATGTGGGATCGTAAACACGGTGAGCACCAGCATGGCCGGCGTGTTGAACACGATGGGCAAACGCCCGAGCACCAGGCAGACAATCGACAGGGAGACCGCTGCCAGGAACAGAGGCATGAGCACGGCCATGTGCATCGAGTGCAGCGCGTACTGCAACAACCATCCGGCTGCGATGCCGAAGCAAAAGCCGAGCAGGATGGCCGGCAGGCTCTTGAGCTTCCCTTGCTCCAGGCTTAGCCAGTAAAAGACGAAGATGAACCCGATGTAGGCTTCGCGCATCCCCAGGGCGTTGCACAATACGAGGTAGCCGGCAATGACGATCGCCACCGCCGCGAGGACCAGTAGCGCCAGTGGCAGTGTCGGCTTGGGCGGCGCGCTCGTCTGGGCGTGGACTGCGCTGGGTTCCTGCGACATGGATGGCCTCGCTTGCGGTGGGTCGGGGCAGCCGGCTCTAGGGAGCCTTCTTCGGGACCTTTTTCAACTGCGCCCTGAGTTCCTCGATTTTCCTGCGCTGAAGGTCGATGGCGATCTTCATGCCACTGCCGCTGGAGACCGGCGGGCCGTAGGTGCCGGGCGGTCGTTTGCCGGAGCGCAGTGCCGCCAGGCGCTCTTCGGCAAGTTCCAGCTCGTCCTGCGACTTCTTAGCGGTCACGCTCCATCTCCGGCGATCCAACATTCGCGGTTCGCAGGCAGAGTACCAGCTTGCAACGGGCGAGCCTATTCGTGGCCTAAGCGTTAAACTCTCGCGGTGGTACACGCAAGCGGACGATTCTCGCCAGCAATGACCAAGTCCGGGGCCTCTGGCCTTCGGGCCTCGCGGACGGGGTGATCGTGGCGCCGCACCCGCCTGAGGCTTACGTTCAGTCGCGGTCGCTGTGGCGACATTTCATCTCCGCGTGCCTCAGGATCTGCGGCTGGCGCAGCGTCGTGACACCGTTGCCGTCCCCCAAGGGGATCATCGTCGTGTACCCGCATACCTCGAACTGGGACTTCATGGTGGGAGTGTTCTACAAGGTCGGCACCGGGTTGCCCGCGCGCTGGGTGGGCAAGCACACCCTGTTCCGCTGGCCGCTCAAGCGGCTGCTGTTGTACTTAGGTGGGATACCGGTCAGGCGCGACCAGCGTTCCGGATCGGTCGAGGCGATGCTCGCGGAGTTCGACAAGCATGAGCGCATGTGGCTCGCGGTGACGCCAGAGGGCACGCGCGCGCGCACCGAGCACTGGAAGTCCGGGTTCTACCGTATCGCGCTGCAGGGAAAATTGCCCTTGGCGCTGGGCTACATTGACTATGCAACCCACACGGTTGGCATCGATACCTACCTGACGCTCACCGGCGACGTGGAAGCGGATTTCGCCCGCATCCGCGAGTTTTACGCGCACAAGCGCGGCCGCGTTCCGCAAAATGCAGGCCCGATCCGTCTGCGCGAGTGATTCAGCCCGGGCGCGACCCGCAGGTAAGTGCATGGGATAAATCCGCTTGTGTCCCTGGGGGTGCGTTAGGCAACCCACGTCCGTGCATTTGCTGACGTCGAAGACTAACATCGTGCGATTGGCGCCGGTCCGCCAAGTCCGCAAACCGGAGTGTTCAGATGACGTGGTGGGGCTGGGTCATTGCGGGGGCGATACTGCTGGGGGCCGAACTCACCTTCGTGAGCGCGCAGTTCTACCTGGTGTTTGTCGGAGGCGCGGCGATCATCACCGGCTTGGCTACCGCGCTTGCGGCCCCGGCAAACTGGTTTCAATGGGCATTGTTTGCCATCCTCGCGGTAGTCGCCATGCTTGGTTTTCGCAGCCGGGTCTACCACAGGTTCCGCGGTGAGCTGCCCGTGGTGAAGACCGGGCCCGCCGGCGGGGTGCTGACGCTTGCCGTTGCACTGGCCGCCGGGGAGACCTGTCAGACTGAATACGCCGGCAGTTTCTGGACCGTGCAGAATGACAGCGGCGTGCCGATCCCTCCGGCACGCGCGTGCGCGTCATCAGCGTCCGCAACCTCACCCTGCTGGTAAGGCCAGAGCCCTAGCACCCACCACGGACCGCGCCATGCACACCTCCTACGTCTTCATAGTCATCGCATTGATCGCCGTCATCCTGTTGTGGCGCACCGCCACGGTGGTGCCGCAGCAGAGCGCCTACGTGGTCGAGAACCTCGGCAAGTACAGCCGCACCCTGCAGGCGGGCTTTCACATCCTGATTCCGTTCGTGGAACGCGTGGCCTACAGGCAGACACTGAAGGAACAGGCCCTCGATGTGCCTGAGCAGATCTGCATCACCCGGGACAACGTGCAGGTCGGCGTCGACGCCATTCTCTACCTGCAGGTCCTCGATCCCCATCTGGCCTCCTATGGCATCACCAACTATGGCTTTGCCATCGCGCAGCTGGCGCAGACGAACCTGCGCAGCGAGATCGGCAAGATCGAGCTCGATCGAACCTTCGAGGCCCGCGCGACCATCAACGCCAATATCGTCACCGAGCTCGACAAGGCCTCCGCCGCCTGGGGCGTGAAGGTCATGCGCTACGAGATCAAGAACATCTCCCCGCCCAAGGACGTGCTGTCGGCGATGGAGAAGCAGATGCGCGCCGAGCGCGAGAAGCGCGCCGTGGTGCTCACCTCCGAGGGCGAGCGCGACGCCAAGATCAATGAGGCCGAGGGCGACAAGCAGCGCGTCATCAAGGCATCCGAGGCTAACAAGCAGCAGCAGATCAACGAAGCGGACGGGCAGGCGGCGGCAATTCTGGCGGTCGCGACCGCGACGGCGGAGGGACTGCGGCAGCGTCGGCGGCGCGCTGAGCGAGCGCGGCGGCATCGAGGCGATGCAGCTGCGCATCGGCGAGGAATACGTGCGGCAGTTTGGCAAGATGGCCAAGGAGAGCACGACACTGGTCGTGCCCGCCCAGCTGACTGATCTGGCGGCGGTGGTATCGATGGCCACTAGCATCGTGCGACGGCCTGCCGCCGATGCGCCGCCGGCGGGCAACGCATCGGGCGTCACCCGGAGCCCGGGCGCCTAGCAGCCGCTTGCGGTGTCGTAGACCCGGTCCAGCATCATATTTAACGTCTCTTTGGGCGCCTGCAGGAGGCCAGAGCTTGGCTAGACCCGGCCGATGGGCGGGGGCCGCAGCATGGTATGCGCGATAAGCCATTGTTTTATATGGCGCTCCCTACGAGATTCGAACTCGTGTTACAGCCTTGAGAGGGCTATGTCCTGGGCCTCTAGACGAAGGGAGCGGGCTTCGGGGCCTTGAGCAGAGCGCGGTATTATAGAGAGCTATCCTGATTGCTCAAGCCGAAAGCCAACTCATTGAATTCTCCCACCGCGTCCATTGCGACGCCTTCCGCCGCTCCCCGGGTCATCACCCGATCCGAGCACAACGTTTCCCGCGCCCACATTTCCCCCAATGCGCTGCGGGTGCTCTATCGCCTGCGCGACGGCGGCTTCCAGGCCTTCCTGGTCGGCGGCTGTGTGCGCGACCTGCTGCTGGGGATTGAACCGAAAGACTTCGACGTCGCCACCGACGCGCTGCCCGAGCAGGTCAAGCGCCTGTTCCGCAACTGCCGCCTGGTGGGGCGGCGGTTCCGCCTGGCGCACGTGTTCTTCGGTCGCGAGATCATCGAGGTCGCCACGTTCCGTGCCGCAAGCGCACCTTCGCCCGGGGAGGATCCGCTGCCGGTCGCCGACCTGGACGACGAAGGCTTGCCCGCGCTGGACGAAGCCGAGTCGGACAGCGAGGACAGCGTCGCGGATGTGCGGACGCCGTTCGAGGAGGACTCCGCCGAGCGCGCCTTCGATGCCATCGGGCCGGATCCTGCGCGACAACGTTTACGGCACGATCGATGCCGACGTATGGCGGCGCGACTTCACGTGCAACTCGCTCTACTACAACATCGCTGACTTCTCGATCTGGGACTACGTGAACGGCGTGGCGGACGTGGCCGCGCGCACGCTGCGCATGATCGGTGACCCGGAGACGCGCTTCCGCGAGGACCCGGTGCGCATGCTGCGCGCCGCGCGCTTCGAGGCGAAGCTGGGCTTCTCGATCGATCCGGCCACTGCCGCCCCGATCGGCGAGCTGCGCGAGGCGCTGGCCGGCGTGCCGCAGGCGCGCCTGTTCGACGAGACCCTGAAGATGTTCCTCGGCGGCTTCGGCGCCCGCAGCTTCGAGGTGCTGCGCGCGCGTGGCCTGCTCGGCGCGATCCTGCCGACGCGTGGATGCCTACTTCGCCAGCCACCCCGGCAGCCTGGTCGAGCAGCTGCTGATGCCAGGGGCTGGAGAACACCGATGCGCGCGTGCAGGCGGACAAGCCTGTCACCCCGACGTTCCTGTTCGCGCTGCTGCTGTACGGGCCGATCGCCGGCATCATCGAGTCGACGCCGCCGGAGCGCTGGCACGAGCTGGAGACCATCCTCGATGCCTGCGACGATGCCGTGCGCGAGGCGCAGTCGCGCATCTCGATCCCCAAGCGCTTCTCGCTGGGCGTGCGCGAGATGTTCGCGCTGCAGCCGCGACTGGAGCACCCGCGCGGCACGGCGCGCACTGCGCACTCTGGAGCATCCGCGCTTCCGCGCAGCGTATGACTTGCTGCTGCTGCGCGCGCAGCTGGGCATGGCCGCGCAGGACACCGCCGACTGGTGGACGCGGCTGCAGGAGGTCTCGGTCGAGGAACGCGGGCGCATGGCGGACGCTTTGAGCAACGAGTCGCTGCGCAGTTCCGGCTCACCGGCCGCACCACGGCGTGCGGGGCGTCGCCGCCGGCGGCGTTCCAGTCCGCCGCGCTCGACCTGAGGGCGCATGGAGCGCTGGCAGCCTGCCTACATCGGCCTAGGCAGCAACCTGTCTGATCCGGAGCACCAGGTGCTCGTTGCCGCCGGGCGCCTGGCGCAGCTGCCGCGCACCTGTTGCGTGCGCGTCTCGCCGGTCTACGTGTCGCGGCCGCTCGGACCGGTCGCCCAGCCTGACTTCGTCAATGCGGCCGCCGGGCTTCTTACCCAGTTGTCGGCGCGCGAACTGCTGGATGAGTTGCGCGCCATGGAGGCCGCCTTCGGGCGCCCCGAGCAGCGCGAGCGCTGGGGTCCGCGGATTCTGGACCTGGACCTCCTTGTCATACGGGCGCGAGCGCTCGGCCGAGCCGACACTCACCCTGCCGCATCCTGGGATAGTGGAGCGCAACTTCGTTCTGTATCCTCTGGCTGACATAGCCCCGGATCTGGAGCTGCCCGGACTTGGTCGCGTGACCGAGCTCAAGGCACGCCTTACCCGCGCCGGACTCACCGCCCTGTAGGAACATGGCCAGCGAACCCGTCCATAAGTACATCGTGGTGGAAGGCCCGATCGGCGTTGGCAAGACCAGTCTGGCGCGGCGCCTGGGTGCCAGCCTGTCCGCACAGCCGGTGCTCGAGCAGGCCACCGAGAACCCCTTCCTCGAGCGCTTCTACAAGAACCCGCGTGCCGGAGCGCTGCCCACGCAGCTGTACTTCCTGCTGCAACGCGCGCAGCAGCTGGCGGCGCTGAACCAGGCGGACCTGTTCGCGCCGGTGCGCGTGGCCGACTACCTGCTGGAGAAGGACCGGTTGTTCGCGCGCGTGACGCTCGATGACGCCGAGTACGCGCTGTACGAGCAGCTGTACTCGAAGCTCGATATCCAGGCGCCCAAGCCTGACCTGGTGGTCTACCTGCAGGCCCCGGTGGATGTGCTGCTGGAGCGCATCGCCAAGCGCGGCGTCGACTACGAGCAGTACATCGACAGGCAATACCTGGAGCGCCTGAACGAGGCATACGCGAAGTTCTTCCACGAGTTCGAGGACGCGCCGCTGCTGATCGTCAACGCCGCCTCGATCGACCCGCTGAGCAACCAGCGCGACTACGATGAGCTGCTGGCGGCGATCAAGCGCATGACGCGCGGGCGCCTGTACTACAACCCGTTGCGCAGTCGCGCGATCTAGCTACACTCGCAAGCCTATGTATACGCACCTGCAGCGCGACGGGAGCCGGCCGCCGGTCACGCTCGCCACCCTCGCGCGCATGAAGGCCGAGGGCGAGAAGATCGCCAGCCTCACCTGCTACGACGCCAGTTTCGCGGTGCTGCTCGATGCGGCTGACGTGGACGTGGTGCTCGTGGGGGATTCCATGGGCATGGTGATCCAGGGACACGACACGACCGTGCCGGTCACCATGGACCAGATGGTGTACCACAGCGCGACCGTTGCCCGCGGCCTGCACCGGCCGTTCCAGATCGCCGACCTGCCGTTCATGAGCTACCCCTCCAAGGACCTGGCGCTGGCGCACTCGGTGCGCCTGATGCAGGAGGGTGGCGCGCAAGATGGTCAAGCTTGAAAGCGGCGGCAAGCAGACCGAGATCGTCGAGTTCCTCTCCGGGCATGACATCGCCGTGTGCGCACACGTCGGGACTGAAGCCCCAGTCGGTGCACAAGACCGGCGGCTTCCGCGTGCAGGGCCGCGAGCAGGACACCGCCGAGCGGCTGCTGAGCGAGGCCAGGCAGCTGGAGGCCGCCGGCGCCGACATCGTGCTGCTCGAGTGCATCCCGGCTGCGCTCGGCAAGGCGATCACCGCAGGCGCTGCACGTGCCGGTGATCGGCATCGGCGCCGGTCCTGACACCGACGGCCAGATCCTGGTGCTGTACGACATCCTGGACATCACCACCGGCCGCAAGCCGCGCTTCGTGCGCAACTTCATGGACGGCACGGCGCGCAACAACCTCGAGGCCGTCAAGGCGCTACGTGCGCGCCGTCAAGCAGGGCGATTACCCCGCCCCCGAGCACTGCTTCTAGTTCGCCGGATGGAAACCGTCACGACGATCGCCGCGGTGCGCGCGCAGGTGCGCGGCTGGCATCGCGACGGGCATCGTGTCGCCTTCGTGCCGACGATGGGCAACCTGCATGCCGGTCACGTCAGCCTGATCGAGGCGGCGCGGCGCCACGGTGAGCGCTTCGTGGCCAGCATCTTCGTAAACCCGATGCAGTTCGGCCCCAACGAGGACTTCGCGCACTACCCGCGCACCCCAAGCGACGACGAGCGCATGCTCGCCGCCGCCGGCTGCGACCTGATGTTCATGCCCGCGGTGGCCGAGATCTACCCGAACGGCGCCGAGCGCGCCACGCGCGTGGAGGTGCCGGGCCTGTCGCGCATCCTGGAGGGGGAGGTGCGCCCCGGGCATTTCGAGGGCGTGGCCACGATCGTCGCCAAGCTGTTCCACATCGTCGAGCCGGACATCGCGGTGTTCGGCGAGAAGGACTTCCAGCAGCTGACCGTCATCCGGCGCATGGTGGCGGACCTGTGCATGCCGGTCGGGATCATCGCCGCGCCGACCGTGCGCGACGACGACGGCTTCGCCAAGAGCTCGCGCAACCAGTACCTGAGCAAGGACGAGCGTGCGCTGGCGCCGGCGATCTACGCCACCTTGCAGGCGGCCGCACAGCGCATCCGCGCCGCCGACGCAGACTACGCCAGCATCGAGCGCGCCGGGTTCAAGGCGCTGGAGGCCGGCGGATTCCGCGTGGATTACTTCTCGGTGCGCCAGGCCGCTGACCTCGGCGCCCCGGTGGCCTCCGGGGACCTGGTCGTGCTGGCCGCGGTGCGCCTGGGCAAGGCGCGCCTCATCGACAACATCCGCATCGCGCGCCCCTAGGCGGCGGTGCGCCGTGCCGCCCCAGCGCCCAGCGCACGTGCTCGCGCACGAGCGCCGAGCCATCCTGCGCGCGCGCCTGTAGCGCCGCGAGCACCGCGTCCGAACGTGGCGCGTTGCCCAGGGCAACCGCGATGTTGCGCGACCAGCGCTCGTAGCCGATCCGATAGATGGCAGAGCCGCGCATGCGCTCCTCGAACTGCGCCTCGGTCCAGGCGAACAGCGATGGCAGCGACGCGGCATCAAGGGCATGCCGGACCTTGAAGTCAGGGTGGCTGGCCGCCTGCGCGAACTTGTTCCACGGGCACGCCAGCTGGCAATCGTCACAGCCGTAGATGCGGTTGCCCATGGC
Source organism: uncultured Pseudomonadota bacterium (assembly GCA_963703025.1). Taxonomy (GTDB): domain Bacteria; phylum Pseudomonadota; class Gammaproteobacteria; order Steroidobacterales; family Steroidobacteraceae; genus 13-2-20CM-66-19. Next base: position 2,732,385 of record OY969778.1, read on the forward strand.
CGTGCGCAGCTCGAGCGGTATCGCGCTGTGGTGCTCGATCGTGAGGTAGGAGATGCAGCGGCGCGCATCGAGCCGGTAGGGCGCCACGATCGCCGCGGTGGGGCACGCGGTGATGCAGGCGCTGCAGGTGCCGCAGTGCGCGCTGGCCGGCCGGTCCGGGGGCAGGGGCAGGTCGGTGAGGATTTCCCCGAGGAAGAACCACGAACCGGCATCGCTTGCGATGAGGTTGGTGTGCTTGCCGATCCAGCCCAGGCCCGCATCGCGCGCCAGCGCCCGCTCCAGCACCGGCGCTGAGTCCACGCACACCCGATAGCCGAACGGACCCAGCCGCTGTGCCAGCTGCGCGGCCATGTCAGCCAGGGCGTGCCGCAGCACCTTGTGGTAGTCGCGCCCGAGCGCATAGCGCGAAACGTAGGCGAGGCCGCCATCAGCGAGCACCGCGTGCGCATCGCGCGCCTGCGCTGGCCAGTAGTCCAGGCGCACGCTGATCACGCGCACGGTGCCCGGCACCAGCTCATCCGGGCGGCTGCGCTTCATGCCATGGCGTTGCATGTAGTGCATCTGGCCGTGGTAGCCGGCCGCAAGCCAGCTGATCAGGTGCTGCTCGTCCTGCGGGATGCGCACCTCGGCAACCCCCAGGGCGCCAAACCCGCGCTGGCGGGCCTGCTCCTGCAGTTCCTGCTTGAGCGTTGCCAAGTCGATGGAGGAGGGTTGTGTCATGGCGGTGCCGCGCCGGGCAGTATACTTGCGGGCATGCCCCTGCCTGTCGCCCTGTACTCCACCGCCCAGGTGCGTGAGCTCGAGAGCCATGCAATTGCCTGCATGGGGGTCACCGGCTACACGCTGATGAAGCGCGCCGGGGAGGCCTCCTTGCGCTTCCTGCGCACGCGCTGGCCGATGTCGCACCGCATCGTCATCGTGTGCGGGGGCGGCAACAACGGCGGCGATGGCTACGTGCTGGCGCGCTTCGCGCAGGCAGCCGGCCTCGGAGTCACGGTGCTGAGCGCCAGCGCGCCCGAGCAGCTCGCGGGGACGCGCGCACACGCACTACGCCGACTTCATCGCCAGCGGTGCCACGGTGCATCCCTTCGCCGCCGCGCACCTGACACGCCGGCGATGTCATCGTCGATGCGCTGCTGGGCACCGGGCTGCAGGGCGCGGTGCGCGCCGGGCTGGTCTCGGTCATCCGCGCCATCAACCACAGCGGCAGGCCGGTGTTCGCGCTGGATGTCCCCTCGGGCCTCGACAGCGATGCCGGCACGGTGCTGGGGGAGGAGGCGGTGCGCGCGGAGGCGACCGTGACCTTCGTGGGGCTCAAGACCGGGCTGTTCGTCGGCGACGGGCCGGAGTTCACCGGCACGGTATTCTGTGACGACCTGGAGATCTCGCCCGCGCCTTCCGCGCAGCCGGTGCCGAAACTTACCCGCATCGTCGATGCCGAGATCCGCGAGGCGCTGCCGCGGCGGCCGCGCTCATCCAACAAGGGCGACTTCGGGCGAGTGCTCATCGTGGGGGGCGGACCGGGGATGCCGGGGGCTGCACGCCTGGCTGGCGAGGCGTGCCTGCGCGCCGGGGCCGGACTTGCCACGGTCGCGGTGTCCCCGACAACGTCGCGGCGATCGCCAGCGGCCGCCCCGAGCTCATCTGCGTCGGCTTCACCGATGTCGCGGCCCTGCACGAGGCGCTCGGGCGCGCGGACGTGATCGCCGTGGGCCCCGGGCTCGGGCGCAGCAGCTGGGCAAGCGCGGCGCTCGCGGCGGTGCTCGACAGTGGCAAGCCGATCGTGGTGGATGCCGATGCGCTGAACCTCATGGCCGAGCACGGCACCGTGCCGGCGCGCGAGGACTGGATCCTGACGCCACATCCCGGGGAGGCCGGGCGCCTGCTCGGGATGAACGCCCAGCAGATCCAGCAGGACCGGCTCGCCGCGCTCGACCAGCTGGTCGAGCGCTTCCACGGGACCGTCGTGCTCAAGGGCGCCGGTACCCTGGTCGGGGCGCGCGGCCACACCCCCGGGGTGTGCGAGCGTGGCAATCCGGGCATGGCCACCGCGGGCACCGGGGATGTGCTCACCGGTGCCATCGCCGGCATCCTCGCCCAATGCCGCGATCCGTGGGCCGCCGCCCGGGTCGGGGTGCTGGTGCACGCGATGGCCGGGGATGCCGCCGCTCGCGCCGGGGAGCGAGGCGTCCTGGCGAGCGACCTCGCGCGCGAACTGCACGTGTGCGTGAACCTTTAGCTGCCGCATGCGCCACTTCGCCCGCACCGCACAGGACACCGAGGATTTCGGCGCCGCGCTCGCGCGCGCACAGCCGCAAGGCCCAGGGCTGGCCGTGGTTTACCTCGCAGGTGACCTGGGTGCCGGCAAGACCACGCTGGCGCGCGGGTTCCTTGCCGCACACGGCGTAACGACCCCCGTGCGCAGCCCGACCTACACCCTGACGGAGGTGTATCCGCTGGCCGAATCCACGGTGGTGCACGCGGACCTGTACCGGCTGAAGGACCCGCAGGAGCTGGAGAACCTGGGGTTGCGCGACTATGCGCAGGAGGGCCATGTGTGGCTGGTCGAGTGGCCCGAACGCGCCGGCGGGCAGCTGCCGGCGGCCGACCTCAGCCTGTCCTTGCTGGTCAGGGACGCAGGCCACGTCATCGCGCTGCAGGCGCATTCGAAGCTCGGGGAGACCTGGCTGTCGCGCCTGGCGGTCCCGTAGGAGGCCGCAAGGCGGGTGCGATGCAGCACCGCCTTGAAAAACATCCCGCAAGATCGTAGATTGCAGCCAAGGAAGTGCTGCGAACTTGATGATTAGGAAGGTTTTTCGTCACGGATTCGCGGCAGCGCTGTTGGCAGGCGCGCTGTGCCCCTCCCTCTTTGCCGCCGAACTGCGTGGCCTGCACCTCTCCGCCAGCGCGGATGCGGCGCAGCTGGCGCTGGACCTCAGCGACAAGGCGCCCCAGAAGCTGTTCACGCTCTCGCATCCTGAGCGCGTGGTCATCGACCTGCGCAATACCCATCGCGCCAGCGGGCTCAAGGCCCCGCCAGGCAGCGGGGCGGTCAGCACCGTGCGCTTCGGCAGCCAGCCCGGCGGCACACTGCGCATCGTGCTCGAACTCAAAACAGCACTGTCCCCCAGGAGCACCTGGTCGGGCCGGCAGTTGCTGGTGAACCTGGGCTCCGCCCCCGCCGCGGCGCTGGCGCAGGCGGCGCCGGTGCGCGCGGACACCGCGCCGCAGAGCGTCGCTGCGGCGCACGCCCCGAGCGAGGGCGGTCGTGATGTGATCATCGCGGTGGACGCAGGCCACGGGGGCCAGGATCCCGGTGCCATCGGCCCCAGCGGCACGCGCGAGAAGGACGTGACGCTCGCGATCGCGCAGGCGCTCGCGGAGCGCATCAACGCGGAACCGGGCATGCGGGCGGTGCTCACGCGCGACAAGGACGAGTTCCTGGAGCTGCGCGACCGCATCCACCGCGCGCGCGTGGCGCGTGCCGACATGTTCGTCTCGGTGCACGCCGATTCGATCGCCGACCGCAACATCTCCGGTGCCTCGGTGTACGTGCTGTCGGTGCATGGCGCCTCGAACGAGGCGGCCCGCTGGCTGGCCGAGCGCGAGAATGCGGCTGACCTCATGGGCGGGGTGCGCCTGGATGACAAGGGTGCGCTGGCCCCGGTGCTGCTGGATGCCACCCAGTCGGAAATCATCGGCGTCAGCGCCAGCGCTGCCGAGCGGGTGGTGGGGGCGCTGGAGAGCGTGGGCGAGGTGCGCAAGGCCCAGGTGCAGCACGCCGGCTTCGTGGTCCTGAAGTCCCCTGACATCCCCTCGATGCTGGTCGAGACCGCCTACATCTCCAACCCCGTGGAGGAGCGGCGCCTGCGCACCGCGAGCCAGCAGGCGCGCCTGGCCGATGCCATTGCCAGCGGCGTGCGCAGCTTCTTCGTGCAGAACCCGCCCGATGGCACCCGCTTCAAGCAGGAGCGCCGCAACACCCTGGCCAGCGCCGCCGAGGATGCAGCCCCCGGCACGCGCTGAGGACTCCCCCGGGGCCGCACCGGGCAGGCCGGCGCTGTGTAAACTGCCGCACAGCATGACTATCCGCGTCCTCTCCGGCGAACTCGTCGACCAGATTGCCGCCGGTGAAGTGATCGAGCGGCCCGCCTCGGTCGTGAAGGAACTGCTCGAGAACGCCCTGGACTGCGGCGCCACGCGCATCGAGATCGACATCGAGCGCGGCGGGGTGGGACTGATCCGCGTCCGCGACGACGGCTGCGGCATGGCCGCCGGCGAGCTGCCCGTGGCGCTGCAGCGCCACGCGACCAGCAAGATCGCATCCCTGGAGGACCTGGAGTCGGTGACCACGCTTGGGTTCCGCGGTGAGGCGCTGCCCTCGATCGGCTCGGTGGCGCGCATGCGCATTGTCTCGCGCACGCACGCCGCCGCCGAGGGCGCGGAGATCGGCTGCGATGGCGGCGCGCTGAGCGCGGTGCGACCTGCGGCGCATCCTGCGGGCACCACGGTCGAGGTGCGCGACCTCTTCTACAACGTCCCGGCGCGGCGCAAGTTCGTGCGCAGCGAGGCCACCGAGCTTGCGCCACATCGCCCGCCTGGTCGAGCGCGTCGCGCTGTCGCGCTTTGACGTGCGCCTGCGGCTGCGCCATGGCAACCGCGTGCTGCTGGACACCCCCGCGATCGGCGCGGCGGGCGAGGAGACCGGCCGCCTTGCCCAGGTGCTCGGCAGCGACTTCCCGCCCAACGCGCTGCCCGTGCGCCACGCCGCAGGCCCGGTGATGCTCTCCGGATGGGTGGGCTTGCCGACGCGCTCACGCGCCACCGCCGACCAGCAGTTCTGGTACGTCAATGGCCGCAGCGTGCGCGACCGGCTGCTGATGAACGCCGTGCGCGTCGCCTACCGCGACGTGCTCTATGGCGGCCGGCACGCCGCCTACGTGCTCTACCTCACCCTTGAGCCGAAGCTGGTGGACGTCAATGCCCACCCGCAGAAGCTCGAGGTACGCTTCCGCGACAGCCGCCAGATCCACGAGTTCGTGTTCCGCGCCATCGAGCGCGTGCTCGCGGACACCCGCCCGGAAGGCGGCGCCCCGGCGGCGGCAATGCTCGCGGTGCTCGAGGGCACCGGTGCCGGGGCCGCCGGCGGCGGCAGGTCCTGGCTGCCGCCTGAGCATTCCCGCGCCCTGCCGCTCTACAGCCCCTCGCGCGACCCGTGGGCGATGGCGGCGGCGGTCAACGAGGCATCCTTCACCTCGTCAGCGGAGGCGGCAGTGCCGCCGGCCGGCGCGCAGCCGCTGGGCACCGCGCTTGCCCAGCTGCACGGGGCCTACATCCTGTCCCAGACCGCCGACGGGCTGGTGCTGGTGGACATGCACGCCGGCCATGAGCGCGTGCTGTACGAGAGGTTCAAGGCCGAGCGCGCCGGTGCCGGTATCGCCTCGCAGCACCTGCTCGAGCCGATCGTGGTCGAGCTCAAGGCGCACGAGCTCGAGGCGATCATGGAGGACCTGAGCGCGTGGGAAGGGGCGGGGTTCGAGGTGGACGCGCTCGGCTCGAGCAAGCTGGCGCTGCGGCGGGTGCCCGCGGTGCTGAACCCGCGCGAGATCCGCGACGTGGTGGCATCCCTGGTCAGTGATCTTGCCCTGGATGCCCACGCCCACCACCTGGAGGGTGCCGCGGACAGGTTCCTGGGCACGCTCGCCTGCCGCAGCGCCATCCACGCGAACCGCCGCCTCACGGTCCCGGAGATGGACGCGCTGCTGCGGCAGATGGAGGCAACCGAGCGCGCCAACCAGTGCAACCACGGGCGCCCGACCTGGACGCGGCTGTCGCTGGGCCAACTGGACCAGCTGTTCCTGCGGGGACGGTAGTGCCCCGGGCCAGCGCAAACGCGGGCTCGGCCGCGTGGCCGGTCCTGATCCTCACCGGACCGACAGGCGCCGGTAAGTCCGACTGGGCGGTGGCGCTGGCAGAGGCCGCCCCGGTGGAGATCATCAGCGTCGATTCCGCGCAGGTGTACCGCGGCCTGGATATCGGGACGGCCAAGCCCGAGCGGCGCGTGCGCGAGCGCCTGCCGCACCACCTGGTCGACATCTGCGACCCGGCCGAGCGTTACTCCGCGGGGCGCTTCGTCAGCGATGCGGCGGCACAGATCGAGGCGGTCTTGGCGCGCGGGCGCGTGCCGCTGCTGGTGGGGGGCACCATGCTCTACCTGCGCGCGCTGCTGCACGGTCTTGCCCCCTTGCCACAGGCATCCGCGCAGGTGCGCGCGCAGATCGATGCGCGCGCGGCACGGGAGGGCTGGCCGGCGCTGCACGCGGAGCTGGCGCGCGTTGACCCGGTGGCCGCGGCGCGCATCGCCACGGCGGACAGCCAGCGCATCCAGCGCGCGCTGGAGGTGTCCTACACCTGCGGGCGACCGATTTCCAGCTGCAGCAGTCAAGCGTCAGCGCCCTCGCCGGGCGCACGGTGCGCTACTGGATGCTCAGTCCCGCCGACCGTCCTGCACTGCATCAACGGCTGGAGAGCCGGTTCGCCGCGATGATGGCGGCCGGGTTTCTCGATGAGGTGAGGGGTTTGCGCGACCGCGGGGACCTCACGCCCGACCTGCCGTCCATGCGCGCGGTAGGCTACCGCCAGTTGTGGGCGCACCTGTCCGGGGAGCTCTCGCTCCCCCAGGCCTGTGCTCAGGCGGTCAGCGCCACGCGCCAGCTGGCCAAGCGGCAACTGACATGGATGCGCGGTGAGCCGGCTGGCATCTGGCTGGACCCCCAGCTCGGTCCGGTGTCGTGGATCAAAGACATACGCGCGCAACTGGGCTCGCTTGGGCTTTGACGGAAGCCGCATGTTAAGATCGTTGGTGTCGCTGCCTTGGGTATCTTTCGTCAGGCCGGATAGCTGGGTGGGGCGCGGGGACACGGATCGTTCCGCTGCGTTCCATTGGTCCTGCCGCACAACTCGATGCGAAAAATAAGGAGAACACGATGGCCAAAGGCCAATCCCTGCAAGACCCGTTTCTCAATGCCCTTCGCAAGGAACGGGTGCCGGTGTCGATCTACCTCGTCAACGGCATCAAGCTGCAGGGCCAGATTGACTCCTTCGACCAGTTCGTCGTCCTGCTGAAGAACAGCGTCAGCCAGATGGTTTACAAGCACGCCATTTCCACCGTCGTGCCGGCGCGCAACGTGCGCCTGGCCGGTGAGGAGGGTGGGGAAGCGACCACTGAACCGGCGACGCCTGCAGAATAAATGCATCCGCGCGCGGAAGGCCTGAGTGTTCGAACGCCCAAGGAGCGGTGAGCGCGCAGTCCTGGTGCGCCTGGGATTTGGCGCACCGGTAGATCCGGAGGACCTGCAGGAGTTCAAGCAGCTGGCCGTGTCCGCCGGGGCGGTCCCGGTCGCCACCGTCACCGGCCGCCGTGACCGGCCCGACCCGCGCTACTTCATGGGCAGCGGCAAGGCCGAGGAACTCAAGCAGGCAGTGCACGCCAACGCCGCGGACGTGGTGCTGGTCGACCACGCGCTCTCGCCCATCGCAGGAGCGCAACCTCGAGAAGCTCATCGAGCGCCGCGTGCTCGACCGCAACGGGCTGATCCTGGACATCTTCGCCCAGCGTGCCCGCAGCTCCGAAGGCAAGCTCGAGGTCGAACTGGCGCAGCTGAAGCACATCTCCAGCCGCCTGGTGCGCGGCTGGACCCACCTTGAGCGCCAGAAGGGCGGCATCGGCCTGCGCGGACCGGGCGAGACGCAGCTGGAGAGCGACCGGCGCATCATCGGCCAGCGCGTGCGCGTGCTCACCAAGCGCCTGGAGAAGCTGCGCCAGCAGCGCGAGACCGGGCGCCAGACGCGCGCGGAGATTCCCGTGCCCTCGTTCGCCCTGGTCGGCTACACCAACGCGGGCAAGTCGACGCTGTTTCGTGCGCTCACCGGCAACGACGCCTACATCGCCGACCAGCTGTTCGCCACGCTCGACCCGACCGTGCGCCGCGTGATGCTGCCCGGGGGCACCTGGGTGGTGGCCGCCGACACGGTGGGATTCATCCGCGAGCTGCCGCACGAGCTGGTCGCCGCGTTCCAGTCGACCCTGACGGAGGCGCGCGCCGCGACGCTGCTGCTGCACGTGGTCGATGCCAGCAACCCGCGCCGCGACGAGCAGATGGCCCACGTCGACACGGTGCTGGCGCAGATCGGCGCCCAGGACATCCCGCAGCTGCTGGTCTACAACAAGATCGACCGCCTGCAGGAGCCCACGCGCGTCGACCGCGACGCCAGCGGGCGCGCCACCGCGGTATGGATCTCGGCCGAGCAGGGGCTTGGACTGGATCAGCTTCGCGGCGCGGTCGCCGAGCGCCTCGCGCGCTTCGCGCGCCAGGCACGGGTACGCATGCCAGCCAGTGCCGGTGCGCTGCGCTCGCGGCTGTACGCGGCCCACGCGGTGCGCAGCGAGAGCGCAGGGGATGACGGCTCGATGGAGCTGTCGGTGGAACTTCCGGACCTGGAGCTGCTCACCCTGGCGCGCACCGCGGGGGTGCAGATCCTGGAGGTCGCCGGCAGCGGCGCGCCTTGTGCCCCCGCGGACCTCTACCTACAATCGTCGGCCCCTTTCGAGCGCGACCAAGTAGCGCGGACCCCCGCGCCTGCAGAAAATCCTTATGGCCTGGAACCAACCCAATGGCGGCAAGAACGAGAACCCGTGGGGCCGCCGCCCAGGCCAGGCAGGCTCTGAGCTCGACGCGCGCCTGAAGAGCTGGCAGCGCAAGCTCGAGTCGCTGTTCCGCGCCGGCGGCGGCGGCACCGGCGGCACCGACGGCGGCGAGGCCCGCGCTCCCAACCCGCTCATGCCGCTGTTCGTGGTCGGCGTGGCACTGCTGATATGGGTGGGCAGCGGGGTCTATACCGTCGGCCAGGCCGAGCGCGGCGTCGTGCAGCGCTTCGGTGCGCTCACCGCAGTCACAGGACCCGGGCCGCACTGGCACTGGCCCTGGCCGATCGAGACCGTGACCAAGGTCAACGTGGGGGCCTCCAACTCCAGCGACTTCAAGTCGCGGGTGCTGACCTCGGATGTGAACCTGGTGGACCTGCACTTCGCGGTGCAGTACCAGTTCAGCGACCCGGTGAAGAAGCTGTTCCAGGTGCGCGAGCCCGAGCAGACCTTAAGCGACGTGAGCGAGAGCGCCATCCGCGAGATCGTCGGCCGCAGCACGCTTGATGACGTGCAGGTCGGCCAGACCCGCCCGGAGATCACGCGCCGCGCCAAGGAACTGATCCAGAAGACCCTCGACTCCTACAACACCGGCATCACCGTCACCGCCGTGAACCTCGAGGACGTGTCCGTGCCCGAGGCGGTCATTCCCTCGCGCAGTGATGCGAACAAGGCGCAGGCGGACAAGGAGCGCTTCATCCTGGAGTCCGAGGCGTACGCGAACGGCATCCTGCCGGTGGCCCAGGGAACCGCGGCACGCATGCAGCAGGACGCCCAGGCCTACAAGGCGCAGGTGGAGGCCATCGCCCAGGGGCAGGCCGCGCGCTTCAGCCAGCTGGAGGGCGCCTACGCGCAGGCCCCGGAGGTCACGCGGCGACGCATGTACATGGACACCATCGAGAACGTCCTGCAGCGCGCGCACAAGGTGCTCATCGACGGCAAGTCCGGCGGCAACATGATCTACCTGCCGATCGACAAGCTGCTGGAGAAGAGCAATGCGCAGGCAGGGGAGGCCCAAGTGACTACCGAGCCTGCCGTGAGTGGCGCACCGAAGGAGCCCCAGGAACAGGTCACCGTCGAGGCCCGCAGCCGGGGAGAGCGCTGATGGGCACCCGCTGGATTGCCGGCATCATCGCCGCCCTCGTCGCCGTGCTGCTGGTGGGAAGCTGTACCTTCACGGTCAACGCCACCGACTACGCCATCGTCGGCGAGTTCGGCAAGATCATCGGCTCAGGCTACCAGCCGGGCCTGCACTTCAAGCGGCCGTGGGACAAGGTCACCACGTTCGACAACCGCCTGCTGTCGCAGTCCTACACCGGGGAGACCTTCCTTACCAACGACGGCCGCGGCCTGATCGTGGACTTCTACGTGAAGTGGCGCGTGAAGGCGCCGATTCTGTTCTATACCGCGTTCTCCCAGGCGCCCAACGGGGCCATCGAGCAGGCCGGCCAGCGCCTGGCCTCGACCGTCAAGGACGGCATCAAGACCGTGGTCGCGCAGCGCTCGCTGCAGCAGGTGGTCTCGGCCGAGCGCGCCGCGGTCACCGGCGAGATGCTCGGGCAGGCCAGTGCCAAGGCCGGCCGAACTGGGCATCGACCTGGTGGACGTGCGCGTGCAGCGCATCGACCTGCCCGACGAGGTCGCCGCGCGCGTCTTCGAGAGCATGAAGCAGAACTACGCCAAGACCGCGATGCGCCTGCGCGCGGAAGGCCAGCAGTCAAGCGCCAGCATCCGCTCCTCGGCCGAGCGCCAGCGCACCGAGATCATCGCCAACGCCGAGCGCGACGCGCTGCAGGTGCGCGGCGAGGGTGATGCGAGCGCCTCGCAGACCTACGCGCACGCCTACGGCAAGGACCCGGAGTTCTATGCGTTCTGGCGCAGCATGCAGGCCTACGAGCGCTCGCTCGGCAAGGACGGGGACCTGCTGGTCGTCACCCCCGACGGCGAGTTCTTCAAGTACCTGAAGGATTCTGGCAAGTCGGCCGCGCCGCACCGCTGACGCTTCACGAAGGCTCATCGCGTGCCGCTCAACCTTGCGGACTTGCTCGCCGCGCTCGGCCTGTTCCTGGTGTTGGAGGGCATCGCCCCATTCCTCAACCCCGCGGGGCTCAAGCGCGCGCTGGCCAGGCTCGCGCGAGGTCGGCGAGCGCGAGTTGCGCATTGCCGGCCTGGGATCCATGCTGGTGGGGATCGTCATCCTTTTCTGGGCGCGTTAGGGGTCGTGCACTGTGGGTAAATTCGTCGTCATCATCGGTACCCAGTGGGGTGATGAAGGCAAGGGCAAGGTCGTCGACCTGCTCACCGAGCACGCCGCCGCCGTGGCGCGCTTCCAGGGCGGCCACAATGCCGGCCACACGCTGGTCATCGGCGGCAAGAAGACCATCCTGTCGCTGATCCCTTCCGGGCATCCTGCGCGAACAGGTGCGCTGCTTCATCGGCAACGGCGTGGTGCTCTCGCTGGAGGCGCTGCTGACCGAGAGCGCCATGCTGATGGCGCAGGGCGTGCCGGTGTTCGAGCGGCTGCGCATCTCGCCCGAACTGCCCGCTGATCCTGCCCTCGCACATCCAGCTGGACCAGGCGCGCGAGCGCGCGCGCGGGCTGAACGCGATCGGCACCACCGGGCGCGGCATCGGCCCGGCCTACGAGGACAAGGTCGCGCGCCGCGCCGTGCGCGTGGCGGACCTGTTCCTGCGCGACCGCTTCGCCGCCAAGCTCGGCGAGGTGCTCGACTTCCACAACTTCCTGCTGCAGCACTACTACCGCCTGCCGCCGGTGGACTTCCAGAAGACCCTCGATGCGCAGCTGGCGCATGGGCGAGAAGATCGCCGCCGCTGGTCACCGACGTGACCCTTGCGCTCAGCCAGCTGCGTGCCACGGATGCGAACGTGCTGTTCGAGGGCGCGCAGGGGGCGATGCTCGACGTCGATCACGGCACCTACCCGTTCGTCACCTCGTCCAACACCACCGCCGGCTTCGCCGGCACCGGCACCGGGCTGGGGCCGCGCGCCTTCGACGCGGTGCTCGGCATCGTCAAGGCCTACACCACGCGCGTCGGTGCGGGTCCGTTCCCGACCGAGCTGTTCGACGAGTACGGCGAGCACCTTTCGCGCGTCGGGCACGAGTTCGGCTCGGTCACCGGCAGGCGCCGGCGCTGCGGCTGGTTCGACTCAGTGGCACTGCGCCGCGCCATCGTGAACTCGAGCGTCTCCAGCCTGTGCATCACCAAGCTCGACGTGCTCGATGGCCTCGACACCATCCGGATCTGCGTCGGCTACCGCATCAACGGCAAGGTCACCCCCGAGCCGCCCATGAGCATCGAGGGCTATGCCGAGATCGAGCCGGTGTACGAGGAGCTGCCCGGCTGGCGCGAGTCGACGGTCGGGATCACCGAGCACGGCGCACTGCCGGAGGCGCGCGCGACGCTACCTCGAGCGCCTGGCGCAGCTGGTGAGCGTGCCCATCGACATGATCTCCACGGGACCTGACCGCGAGCAGACCATCGTGCTGCGGCACCCGTTCGGAGACCTAGCGTTGGCCGGCGGGCCCGGCGCGCGCTCCGCGCCGGCGGCGCGGCTGGCGCTGCTCATCGTCATCATCCTCGCCTGCCTGGCTGCCGCGGGCAGCTGGCGTGTCTACTCGGCGACCTGGGACGAGCCGGAGCACATGGCCGCCGGCATCCAGCTGCTGGACCTGGGCCTGTACGAGTACGACACCGAGCATCCGCCGCTCGGCCGGGTGTTCCTGGCGCTGGGCCCGTACCTGGCCGGCGCGCGCTCCTTCGGCACGCCGCCGCCGGATGGCACCCAGGAGGGCAAGGACATCCTGTACGGCGGCGATCACTACGAGCTGTACCTGATGCTCGCGCGCGCCGGCACCCTGCCGTTCCTGGTGCTGCTGCTGTACTCCACCTGGCTGTGGGCGCGCCGGCTGCTGCCGGCGCAGACCGACCCGGTGCTGGCGGTCGCGATACTCGCGACCGTGCCGCCGATCCTGGGCCACGCGGCGCTGGCGACGCTGGACGTCGCGGCGGTCGCCACGATGCTGCTGGCGCTGTTCGCGATGCAGATGTGGCTGACCAGCGGCCGCGACCGCGACGCGCTGCTGGCGGGACTTGCCGCAGGGGCTCGCGGTGGCGACCAAGTTCTCCGCCGTGCCGTTCCTGGGCCTGTCGCTGCCGGCGCTGGCGCTGCTGCAGTGGCTGAATGGCCGCCGCGCCCTGGCGTACGGCGCAGCGCCGCTGCGACCGGCGCGCACCCGCTGGGGCGGGTTCGCTCTGGCCTTGCTCGCCGCGCTGGCCGTGGTGCTGCTGGCCTATACGCCGCGCGACCCGGATGTCTCGGGAATCGAGGTCCGCTGGGACTGGGCGATCAACTACCTGCTCTCGCGGCAGGGCCTCGACCACGCGGTGGGTGTGTGGTTTGCGCACCTGTGGCTGCCACGGGAGATCAAGGACCTGATCAACGGCATCATTGCCGTCAAGGCGCACAACGACGCCGGCCACCGCTCCTACCTGCTCGGCGGCATGAGCCTGGACGGCTGGTGGTACTTTTACTTCGTGGCTCTGGCGGTGAAGACGCCGCTACCGCTGCTGTTCGGCGGCCCGGTGGGACTGTGCGTGCTGGCGCGCGATGGCTGGCGCGCACGCAACACCTGGGCGCAGGCACCGCTGGTAGTGATGGTCACGATCCTGCTGTTTGCCTGTACGTTCAGCCGCATCAACATCGGCATCCGCCACGTGCTGATCGTCTATCCGTTCCTCGCGCTCGGGGCCGCCTACGGGGCCTGGCGCGCGTGGCGCGCCATCCAGGGCCTGCAGGACCGGCGCTGGATGTTTGCAATGACCACGCTGCTGTTTGCCGCCTTCCTGTGGCAATTCAGTACGCTGTTGCGGGCGTATCCGGACTACCTGCCGTATTTCAACGAGACGGTCCGTCATCCTGAGCGGGTGCTGGTCGATTCGGACCTGGACTGGGGGCAGGACCTTGACCGGCTGGAGGATCGCGCGGCGCAACTTAAGATCGCGAAGCTGAACCTTGCCTACCTGGGCACCGTGGACCTGGCACGCGAGTCGCTGCCGCCGTACACGGTGCTGCCGTACTTCACCCCGGTGCACGGCTGGGTGGCGATCTCCGCGCTGGCGCGTGTCACCAACCCGCCCGCCTATGCGTGGCTGGATGCGTACCGGCCGCTCGAGCGCGTCGGCAAGACCATCGACCTGTACTACATACCGTAGCGGTGCGGGGGAGGGCTGGCATCAGTGCTATGTTGCGCTTCCGCTGCGCGCGGACTTGGCAGGCGAGCCCCTACACCTTCGCGAGGTACCCATGACGCGTCTTCTTTGGTTGCTCCTGGCGCTGTCGTTGCCGGCAATGAGCCGTGCCGACTGCAGGAATGACGATGCAAAGATCAAGCAGGTACTGCAGGGTCCGGCGCTGGCGGCGCGCAATGCGCTGTTCAAGCAGCTGTGCGCGAACGGTGCCAGCCTCATCGATATCACCGACGCGGGCCTGGGGGCGCACTTCGTGCCCGCCTCATTCGAGAAGGACAACCTCCTTCAGTTCTACGACGGCGTCGATTACCCGCGCGACCTCAAAACGACGCTGTTGCTGGCGTTCCTCATCGACGTAGACGGTTCGGTCAGTCACGCGACGATGCTGGTCGGCTCGGGCAGCAAGTCGGTGGATGACCAGGCGCTGAGCCTGTGGAGCGAGGTCAAGCTGCGCGCTGCGGCCAGCAACAACGGCGAGCCGGTGCGCACGCTCGTGTACTGGAAAATGAACCCTGTGACCGTGAAGCCCGCTTCCTGAGGCGATCGGCAAGGCCTTGCAACTTCGTGAGGATGACTCATGCGCTGGCTGATATTCACCGCCCTGGTCGCTGTGAACCTCCTGGGGGTCTACTGTGCGCTGGCCCCTGACCTGGTCACCTTTGCGCAGGTGACACCGCCGGACATCCAGTGCGTCGGCTGTGCCAGTGCGGACGTGCAGCATGCACTCATGCGCGCCGCGGCCTTCGGCCGGTCGCAGGCCGCCGCGGTGATCCGGCCGCAGATGATCACGGCAGTCGCCGCGGTGAACATCGCCGCCAGCGCCTGCCTGCTGTGGCGCCTGGGGTCCCGGCAACGCGGCAGCTAGCCCGCGCGAAGCAGCTCGCCGGCGGCGCGCACGCCACTGTGCAATGCGCCGGTGACGGTTCCGGACTCATTGTCGGTATCGGTTGCCTCGCCGGCGAAGAAAAGTGTTTCTGCGAGCGGCTGAGCCAGCTCGGCACGCGCCTGGCTGCCGCCAACGCGCACGTAGCTGTAGGCGCCACGGGAGAACGGATCGTGTTCCCAGTCGTGGTAATAGCAGCCCTGCAGCTCCGCGGCCACGTCGACCTGTGCGCCGAACAGTCCCTGCAGGCTCTTGAGCGCCGCGCCGACGATCCCCTTGAGCGAGCCGCGGGCGAGCCGGCGCGCGGGCGGGCCGCCGATCCAGCCCACCAGCAGCGGCGCGCTGACCGGCCCCAGGGTCCAGAACGTTGGAATCGGCGCACCGGGCGCGTGGAAAAAGTCAGCGTCGCGGTAGCGCGCGCCATTGACGTGCTCCCAGAAGGCGGACCTGAAGCGCAGCATCACCTTCACGATCGAGCCGGAGGCGAGCAGGCGCAGCGCCGGGGCCTTCTCGCGCAGCGCGGGTGTGAAGTTCACCGCGCCGGCGCCATGGGCTTGCTGCTGCAGCACTCCCAGCGGCAGGGTGATGATGGCGCCGCCAGCGCGGGCCGTGAACGGCAGGCCGCTGAATGCCCCGGCGACCTCGACTGATCCGGGCGACCAGGCGATGCTGCGCACGACCGCACTGGTCTTGAGCGCCACGCGCGGTGACTGCAGTTGCATCATGAGGGCGCTCAGCAGCGCACTGTACCCGGATGCCGGGCGGGCCTGCGGTGCACCCCCGACAATGTCTCCGGTCCACTCCGCGAGGATGGCGCGCGCGCTCGCCTTGGTGGTGTCGACTGCATCGAACCCCTCGGCCATGGTGCGCGCGAACTGCTTGGCCGCGCGTGGCAGCCTGACGTGCGCTGCCAGGAAGCGCGCGAACGACAAGTCCTTCTGCGTGAGCACGTGCGTCCTGCGCATGGCTGCGATCACCTGTGCGAACAGCGCATCGCGGCGCTCGAGCGTGCCGCCGATGGCACTGAAGTGGGAGTCCCCCGAGCGCACCGTCGCGCAGCCGGCTGCGGCGAGCAGCGCATGTGTCAGCGGTGCCTCGCCGTGGATGAATTCCGCGCCGAGCTCGATGGGCACGGCCAGCTGTGGCTCGTGGCGCGTCCACAGGCGCCCACCGATCCGGTCGCGCGCCTCCAGCAGCAGCACCGAGCGGCCCGCGCGCGCCAGCTCGGCGGCCGCGCTGAGCCCGGCGGCGCCGGCGCCGACCACGATCGCATCAGCGCTCAGCAAACCCGTCACGCGGGCGATGCGGCTCAGCCTGCCGCGGCCGCACCGGCGCGCAGGCGCGCGATGCGCACCATCGGTGGCGGGTGCGAGTAGTAGAACGCCGCGTACACCGGGTCCGGGGTCAGGGTGCTGGCATTGTCGCGGTGCAATTTCACCAGCGCGGTCGCCAGTTCACTGGCGCTGGCGTTCTGCGTCGCGAAGTCGTCAGCCTCGAACTCGTGGCGTCGTGACCACAAGGAACTCAGCGGGGTGATGAAGAAGGTGAACGCGGGGATCACCAGCATGAACAGCAGCAGCGCGGCGTGCGTGGAGGGCGTGGGCACGCCCAGCGCGGTATAGAACAGCGTCTGGCGCGTGAGCCAGCCCAGCAGGGCAAGTCCTGCAAGTGTGGTCACGATGGACAGCAGCAGCCGCTTGCGCACGTGCTTCAGGCGGAAGTGGCCGAGCTCGTGGGCGAGTACCGCCTCGACCTCCGGGTGCGCGAGGCGCTCGAGCAGGGTGTCGAAGAACACGATGCGCTTGTGGCGCCCGATGCCGGTGAAGTAGGCGTTGCCGTGGCTGGAGCGGCGCGAGTTGTCCACGACGAAGACGCCCTTGGAAGCAAAGCCGCAGCGGCGTGAGCAGCGCCTCGATCCGCTCCTTCAGCTGGCGGGTCCTTCAGGGGCGAGAACTTGTTGAACAGCGGCGCGATGAAGGCGGGCCAGGCCCAGGCCATGAAGAACATCACCGCCAGCCACAGCCCCCAGGCCCACACCCACCACCAGCGCCCGGCGCGCTCCATGAGCAGCGAGGGTCGCCAGCAGCAGCGGCCCGCCGAGCAATACCGCAAGCGCGAGGCCCTTGGCAGGTCGGCGAGGTACAGCGCCGGTGTCGTGCGGTTGAAGCCGAAGCGCGCCTCGAGCCGGAACGTGCGCCACAGCGACAGCGGCAGGTTCACGAGCTGCATGATCAGGGCACACGCTGCGCGATGACCAGCAAGCCCGAGCCACGGCTGCGACGAGGCTGGTGTGGCGCCACAGCGGCATCGATGGCGGCGATCCCGCCGCCCACGGTGAGGGCGAGTGTGAGCACAGTGTCCATGATCGTGCTCAGCCGGCCGACGCGCAGCTTTGGCGACGGTGTAGTCGGCCGCCTTGGCGTGCTCCTGCGGCGGAGATCGCCGCGGCGAAGGGTCGTGGCACCTGGGTCGCGGTGGCGCTCGACCTCGGCCATCTGGCGCTGCGAGAGCCACAGCTCCACCGCAGTGGCGGCGAGCAGGGCGACGATAAAGACAGCGGTGAGCCATTGCATGCGGGGGATTCTACGCCAGCCCCGCGCGCGGTGGGTTTCCGGACGCCACCGCCAGGCCGCGCCGTAAAGGCCGCGGCGGCGCTCAGGTGCCAGCGACGGCTGCGCCCTTGCGCCAGCCGCTGGCCCACAGGGCGAGCATGCAGGCAAAGGCAACAAAGCTCAGTACCCCGAAGAACCACAGCATGGGCGCATAGCCGCCCGGATTGCTGGCGCTCGCCTTGTTCACATCGTTGATGTAGCCGGCCGCAAGGTTCGCGGCAAACAGGCCCGCATTCTGCAGCGTGGTCATGAGCCCGTAGGCGCTCCCCAGGTTCGCAGGCGTCGTGTACTTCGGGACCGTGGGCCACAGCACTGCCGGCAGCAGCGAGAAGCTCAGGCCCAGCAGCGCCGTGGAGATCCCGGCACCGGCCGGGACCAGTCCCAGGACGATGAAGCTTGCCGGCAGCAGCAGCGACCCGATCACCAGCAGCAGGTTGTTGCGGCCGGTGCGATCCAGCAGCAGGCCGAACACCGGTGTCACGTATGCGGCGGCCAGGAACACGTAGCTGTTGAGCTTGCCGGCCTGCTCAAGCGACAGTCCCTGAGCCTCCTGCAGGTACTTGATGGCGAAAGTGCTACGGAAGGGAAATATCACCGAGTAGAACGCGACGCAGGTGATGACCAGCAACCAGTAGCCCCCCGGAAAGCGCGTCAGCTGGCTCCAATCGATCCGGTCCGCTGGCGGTGCCAGGGTGAGGGTTCCGCGCGGGGCCTCCCGGCGGTCCACGAAGAAATAGATCAGTGCGCCGGCAAGCGACAGCGCGGCAAAGCCCACGCCCAGCCACATCGGCGGCTGCCAGCCCTTGGCGTACAGGTCCGCGGCGAAGCTCGGCGAGCGGTCAGCGAGGTAGGAGCCCAGGCGCGCGAGGCTGAGGTTAAGCGCGATCAGGAACGCAAAATACCCACCGCTGAACCACTGCGCCAGGGCCACCATCACCGCTACCACGAGCGTCTCGGCACCGATGCCGAACAACAGGCGCCCGGCGGCCATGACTGCAAACTGGTCCCCGAAAGCCGTGAGTATTGCCCCCGCCAAGCAGATTACGGTCGTGATCAGCACCATGACGCGGGCGGAGTAGCGGTCCACCAGCACCCCGCCGACCACCACCAGGAAGATATTCGGCAGGCTGTAGATGGCGTTGAGCGTGCCGATCTGCGTATCGCTAAAGTGCAGCTGCCGCGACAGCAGCTCGGCAATCGGGGCGATGTCGTCGTAGACGTAGTAGTTGCCGAAGATCACCAGAGCCACGGCGACGAACATCGTCACCTGCGCGGCAAGCGATGGCGTCCGGGCGCGCGGGGGTGGCGGCGGCACTCATCCAGGTCCCCGCGCGATGGGACGGCACGGGATGGCTAACGCGCGCGACTCAGTGGCGCGGCGCGCGCCTGCGGCCAACGCCTGTGAAACCAGTGCCTGCTCCCTGAATGCCATCGGGCCCCCATGTTTTTGGCCAGTCGGCAGGGGTGCGCCCGTGCGTCTGACTCGTCGTGGGGCCGATTGTACAAAATAAAGCCACCGCGCCGCGAGCATTGGCCTTGCCGGCGACCGCTGTCGCGCATACCGTCGCCCATTGCCTTGGTGCTGGAGCGACGGGTGGTTGAACCTCAGCGACTTCTCGAACTCAACGACGCGCCCGAGCGCGCCGGGGACTACGTGCTCTACTGGATGCAACAGTCGCAGCGCGAAGCGTGCAATCCTGCACTCGAGGTCGCGATTACTGCGGCAAACCGCCTAGGGCTGCCGCTGCTCGTGGGCTTCGGGCTCATGGAAGACTTCCCGGAGGCGAACGCGCGGCATTACGCCTTCATGCTGGAAGGACTGCGCGATGTCGGTGAGCGACTGCGAGCGCGCGGAATTGCGTTTGTGGTGCGCATCGGTGCGCCGGACCGGGTAGCCATCGGCCTGGCGCGCCGCGCCGCGCTGGTGGTCTGCGACCACGGCTACCTGCGAATACAGAAGAAATGGCGCGCGCACGTCGCGCAGGCCGCCGGCAGGCGCGTGCTGCGGGTCGAGGGAGACGTCGTGGTTCCCGTGGGCCTTGCCGCCAGCGGCGCACAGATCGGTGCGCGCACGCTGCGCCCGAGGCTTGCCGTGCACCAGGAGCGATTCCTGTCGGCATTGCGGCGCCAGCGGCCGCGGGTATCTGCGGAGGCATTGCAGGTGGCCAGCGACGTCAGCCTCGATGACGTGGCGCACCTTCTGGTGAAGCTGCACGTGGACGGCTCGGTCGCCCCGGTGAGCGCTCTTACCGGCGGCTACTCGCAGGCCCGTCGCCGGCTGGACGGCTTCGTGCGCGGCGGCCTGCGCGGCTATGCGGCGGCACGCGCGCAGCTGCGGCACCCGCACGTGTCTATGCTGTCGCCCTACCTGCACTTCGGGCAGATCTCCCCGGTGGAGATAGCGCTGGCCGTGCGCGACGCCGACGCACCGCGCGCGGATCGCGACAGTTATCTCGAGGAACTGGTGGTGCGGCGTGAACTTGCCGCGAATTTCGTCGACAACACCCTTGAGTATGACCGCTACACGTCCCTGCCGGGCTGGGCGCAACGAACGCTCGCGCTGCACGCCCGTGACAGGCGCGCCGTGGTGTATGGTTACGAGGAGCTTGTGCAGGCGTGCACCCACGATCCCTACTGGAACGCGGCGACGCGCGAGATGCTCAGTACCGGCTATATGCAGAACCACATGCGCATGTACTGGGGCAAGAAAGTGCTCGAGTGGTCCGAGTCACCGCAGGCCGGTTACGCACAGTTGCTGCGCCTGAACAATACCTACTTCCTGGACGGGCGCGATGCCAGCTCTTTTGCCAACGTCGGCTGGGTGTTCGGCCTGCACGACCGGCCGTGGCCGGAGCGGCCCGTCTTCGGCAACGTGCGCTACATGAATGCCGCGGGCCTTAAGCGCAAGACCGACATCGAGGACTACGCGCAGCTCTGGAACGCAGCGCCTGGTGCTGGCGCGGCCTAGGCTAGGCGGTCGTTACGCTCACGGGCAGCAGCGTGATGGGCAGCGGATCCTCCGGCATGCCGCCGATGCTCACCGCGGTGCGCGAGGTGAAATTGAAGGTCATCAGCGCCACCAGCAAAGAGGCCACCTCCGCTGGCGAGAACTGCGCCGCAATCTGCGTTGCCAGTTCCGGTTTCACGCCGGCAGGAAAACCGAGGTAGCAGTCCGCGAGCGCGATGGCGGTCTTTTCGCGCCTGCTGAGCGCGCTTTGCTCATAGTGGGCGTCGATAAGCTGCGCGCGCTCCTCGGTGAGCCCGTCGTTGCGTGCCACCTCGTAGCGCACCGACTTGCAGAAGACGCAGTTGACGGAGCGTGCGTTGCGCAGCCGGACCATCTCCAGCAGCGTCGGGGAGACGAGGCTGTTCTGCCAGACCTGGCCATTGAGCGCGATGATCTCGTCGACGGTCTCGGGCACCTGGCCGAGCGCACTGTCGCGAATCACGTTGCCGGTGTGTGTCGCCGGCGCGCTCGCACGGGCTCTAGTTGCCATGCTGCGCCCCCTCGGCGGCCGGCAGGGCAGCCATGCCGCGCAGGCAGCGCGCCGCGCGTATGCGGGCATCGAGCAATCCCAGCGCCTCGATCAGGAAAACCAGGCCAGGCTCGCCCAGATGGTCCTTGGCCGCCTGCGCGACCTCATCTGCGATGCTCTGCGCATCCAATGCGTAGCATTCGCAAAACAGCAGTACCGCCTGCTCCGCGCTCGAGAAGGCGGCGTTGCTGTGAGTTGCGCCGGCAAGGACCGCCGCGCGGCGCTGCGCACCGGATGGCCCCGGCGGTGCGCGCGGGTTGACCGCGGCGATCTCGATCTCATCGCGGTGCAACCTGGCAAGCGTCAGGCGGCACAGCTCCAACAGCTCTGCGCTGACGTACGGCTGTGTCCACACGCTTGCCGAGAGGCGGCCGAAGCTCGCCGCCGGTCCTCCCGCCAGGGCGAGCTTGTGGTCAAGGTCAAGACTGGTGGGCGAGGAGACCGTGTGCACCGCTGCAGTCTAGCACCGGGGATTGCAGGCATCAGTGGAGCAGTGCACGCTTGGGCAGGCGTAGCAGGCGGCCACCTTGCAAGGAGCGACCATGAGCAAGCCGGAAGTAAAGGTTGTCGTCACGACCAACGGCCCCTACCTCGTGAGCGGCGGCGCGCCGCTTAGCGAGCAGACCATCTATGCCGGCAGCAGCGGTGAGTCGGAGGCCTGGAGGCAGGGCAAGGCCTTCCCACCGCAGAGCAACTATGCCCTGTGTCGCTGCGGCCAATCCAAGACCAAGCCCTACTGCGACGGCGCGCACGCCAGGGTGGGCTTCGTCGGCACCGAGACGGCCAGCCGCAAGCCCTACGCCGAGCAGGCGCAGGTGATGCAGGGCCCGGTGCACTCCCTGGGGGATGCGGAAACCCTGTGCGCCTTCGCGCGCTTCTGCGATCCCAATGGGCAGGTCTGGGAACAGGTGGAACACACTGACGAGCCGAAGGTGGCCAGGAATTTCGTCCGGCAGGTAAACGCCTGTCCCTCCGGCCGGTTGGTGGCCTTTGATCGCGCAACTGGCAAGGCCGTCGAGGAAGTGCTGCCGGTCTCCATCGGTGTCGTCCAGGATCCCGCGCAGGACGTGAGCGGGCCGCTGTGGCTGCGCGGCGGCATCCCGGTGGTCGCCGCCGATGGATTCGCCTACGAGGTGCGCAACCGGGTGACCTTGTGCCGCTGTGGGGCCTCCAAGAACAAGCCGTTCTGCGACGGCTCCCACGCGAGCATGAAGTTCCGCGACTGGACTTGACGGACCGGGCCTTGCGCGGTGCTGGCCGCACGGCCTGTGCTACAAGGAAGCGATGACCCCGCCGCGCACGCAGTCGCCCGATCTGGTCCGCGCCATTGGCCGCTGGGGCCTGGTGGCGCTGGCGGTGAACAGCATCCTTGGCAGCGGCATCTTCGGCCTGCCCTCGACGGTGGCCGGCTATCTTGGGCCGGCAAGCCCGGTGGCCGTGCTGCTCGCCGGCTGCGCGATGGCGGTGATCATCGCGTGCTACGCCGAACTCGCCTCGCAATTCACGCAGACCGGTGGCACCTACCTGTACCTGCGTCATGCCTTCGGCCGGCTGGTGGGCGTGCAGGTGGGCTGGCTGACGCTGCTGGGCCGGCTGACCGCCTGCGCGGCGAGCGTCAACCTACTGGTGGTGTACCTGGGTGAATTCTGGCCGGGCGCGATGCAACCGCTTGGGCGCGTGCTGATCATCAGTGGATTCATCGCCATGCTGGCGTGGGTCAACTACCGCGGCGTGGCAGCCGGTGCACGCGTCAGCAGCGTCTCAGCAATCGCGAAAATTGCGGCGCTGGCCATCGTCTGCCTCACCGGTGTGGTCTACCTAGGGGTGCATCCGCACGCGCCGGTACAGCCGGCGCGCGCCGACGCGGGTGATTGGCTCAATGCGATGCTGCTGCTGTTGTTTGCCTATGGTGGCTACGAGGCGGCACTGAATCCCATGGCGGAGGCGAGGAATCCGCGCGGCGACGCGGCGTTCGCGCTGTTCGTAGCGCTGATCATCATCACCGCGGTGTACTCGCTGCTGCAGATGATCGTCGTCGGTATCCTTGCCGATCCCGCGCACAGCGTGCGGCCGCTGTCCGATGCTGCACGCATCGTCATGGGCCCAGTCGGCGGCGGCCTGGTCGCGGTGGCGGCGCTGGTGTCGATCTACGGCTACCTGGGCGCGAACCTGCTTACCGGTCCGCGCGGCATGTTTGCACTGGCCGAGCACGGCGACCTGCCTCGCCTGTTCGCCGCGGTTCACCCGCGCTTCCATACGCCGCACCTGGCGATTGCGGTGTTCGCCGTGCTGCTGTGGGGCTTCGCGCAGTTTGCGAGTTTTTCGTGGAACGTCACGCTTTCGGCGGTGGCGCGACTCTTCTACTACGGCGGGGTCTGTATCGCGGTGCCGGTGCTGCGCCGCCGGCAGCCAGGTGCGGCACGCTTCCGTATACCCGGTGGGTTGATCCTGCCTGTCGTGGGCGTTGCGATGTGCGCGCTGCTGCTCACGCGCGTGGACTTCAGCAAATCCGTCGTGCTGCTGGTCACTATCGCACTGGCGCTCGTCAACTGGGCCGCGGTGCGCAATCGCCCGCCGCCGCCTTACACCACCGCGTGACGCGAGCGACCGGGAAACAGGCGCAGCGCCGCACGCGTGAGGTAGATGATCAGCACCAGCAAGAGCAGCTGGGCGATGACGAAGGGCGGCTCCTTGGTCTGCGTTGGTGCGAGTGCGTGCAGCGCGGGAATCTTCTGGAATGCCTGGATGACCCCGACCAGGCAGTTGAGGTACAGCGCAATCGCTGCCATGACGACATAGGTGCCGCGCCACGAGCCGGTCAGGCGCTGGCTGTAGAGAGCGTACAGGGCGATCGCGAGAATGATCAGCGAGATCGCGCCGATGGCGTGCGGCGGTCCGATGGCTGCCGAATGGAAGAAGAACCCGGTCACGCTGGTGAGGATCGTCGTGACGAGGAAGGTGGTGGTCAGGCCCTGCAGGTACTGGCCGCGGCTCATGGCAATAAGCACCAGCAGCCCCGTGGCAATGCCGATGAGGCTGATAATGACGTGCAGCGTCGTAAATGCCGCGGTGGACATGCCCAGGATCATGTTGTTCTCCTTGGTTTTTCGCCCCGGGTCCGGCGCGTGCGGCCTATCTTCCGCGCCGGCGGCGGCTAACTCAACAGCGATGTCATCACCGCGCCGCGGTGCGGCCCCTCAGTGCAGCCGCCACCAGGCAATGGTCGCGGCCGCGGCCGGTATCGCAAACACAATCAGCAGTACCGGAAGCTCATCGGCGACGCTATAGCCTGCGCTTCTCACGCCGATCAGCAGGTTGGCCGCGGCTGCCAGCAGCCACACCGGCAGGAAGTACAGTGAGAACTTCGCCGCACCGGCGCTGCCGCCGAGGGTGTGTCCGAGCGAGAGCGACAGCCCGAGGACAATAAGGCCGATTCCAATGACGCTCACGGTGTGCATGTGCGTTCCCCGATGCGCGCGGCGCTCAGGTGTAGAACTCCACGCGGCCGCCGCTCAGGTGGTACATAGAGCCGGCGATCTTGATCTTGCCGTCGCTTTCGAGCTTGGCCAGAACATCGCTGTGGGCGCGGATCGCAGCCACCGTGCTGCGCACATTGGTTGCAGCCACGGCGTCCACGAAGTCCGCGTTCTTGCTGGTGCGCGCGCCGTCGTAGACCGTGGCGGTGACTGCGGGCTTGATCTTGTCCAGCAAGCCGGTGAGGTGGCCCAGTTGCACGTTGTCGATCGCACCCTTGATCGCCCCGCAGCTGGTGTGTCCCATGACCAGAATGACCTTGGCGCCCGCGGCGGCGCAGGCGAACTCGAGGCTGCCCAGCAGGTCGTCGTTGGCGATATTCCCGGCAATGCGGGCGTTGAAGGTGTCGCCGAGGCCGACGTCGAAGATGATCTCGGCCGGAGCGCGCGAGTCAATGCAGCTGAGCAGGGCCACCGCGGGGTGCTGGCCTGCCACCGTGGCGCGCTTCTGTGCCAGGAAGTCGTGTGCGTGCATCTTGCCGCTGCGGAACCGTTCATTGCCCTGCTCGAGCAGACCCAGGATCTGCTGCGGAGTGAGCTTGTCACGCTGCTCCTGGGTCAGCGCCGCGGCGGCGGCCAAGGGTGCAATGGCAAGCGAGCTGATCCCCCCGAGGGCACCCGCGGCGGCAAGTCCGAGGGCAGACTTCAGGACCTGGCGGCGTGCGGGGGAGCCCGGCTCCCCGGTTGAGCAGCAATCCAACTTGTTTGTCATGGGAAACCTCTGGTTCTTGGGCTTGGAGGGCACACAACTGCCGACTGTAGACCAAATCCTACATCGCCTTCGGTGCGTCGCCCAATGCTCCGGCCGGCAGGCGCGGTTCACACTTTGCCCCACGGATGGCACGCGCCCTCTGGTACTAAAACGGTTGAAACCAAGCGAGGGTCTCATGCTTCATTACGCAGTGGTCTTTTTCGTCATCGCGATCATCGCGGCCGTCCTTGGCTTTGGCGGCATTGCCGCTGGCGCCGCCGGCATCGCCAAGATCCTGTTCTTCGTGTTCCTGATCGCAGCGGTCATTGCGCTGCTGAGCGGCCGACGCAGCGTCTGACGCTGCCGCGCCCGTTATCGCCTGAAGAAGCCGGCCCGCTTGGGCCGGCTTCTTCTTTTTGCGGGACTAGTGGCCAACATGGGTGCGTGCCGGCAGTGGGTGTGACGCACGGACCCTACCGCCATTTCGGATATCCTTGCGCCTCCTTTGTGCATTGCGGGAGTGTGCCGTGCAGGCGGGGACCGAGGAGTGGCTGGCGCGCGAGCGGCAGGAGTTTGTGGCGAGGCACCCCCGCTCCCGGGCGCTCGCCGAGGCCGGTGAGGCGCACTACCTCTATGGAGTGCCCTCGCATTGGATGCGCCGCTGGGCCGGCGGCTTCCCGCTCTATGCGCAGCGCGCGCGCGGGGCCAGTGTGTGGTGTGTGGACGGCCTTGAGTACGTCGACTTCTGCCTAGGGGACACCGGGGGGATGTGCGGGCACGCAGCGCCGGCGGTGACCGCCGCGGTAGCCGCGCAGATGGACCGGGGCGCCACCCTGATGCTGCCCACTGAGGATGCGGCCTGGGTCGGGGCTGAGCTCACACGACGGTTCCGCGTGCCTTACTGGGGCTTTACCACTTCGGCAACGGATGCCAACCGTGCGGCTATCCGCATTGCCCGCATGGTCACCGGGCGGGACGTCGTACTGGTATTCAACGGCTGTTACCACGGCTCGGTGGAGGAAGCCCACGTGGCGCTCGCCGGCGGCAAGATGGTGATGCGCTCGGGCGTACACCCCAATGCGGTTGACCACGCACGGGTCTCGCGCGTCGTCGAGTTCAACGACATTGCCGCCCTGGAAGCTGCCCTTGCGCCGCGTGACGTGGCGGCGGTTCTGGCCGAGCCGTGCATGACTAACTACGGGATGATCGAGGCGCAACCTGGATTCCTTGCGGCGCTGCGCGCGCTCACCGCGCGCACCGGGACACTGCTGGTGATTGATGAAACCCATACCTGGTCCGCGGGGCCTGGCGGCTACACGGCGCGCGAGTGTCTCGACCCGGACATCTTCGTCCTCGGCAAGGCTGCCGGGGGCGGTGTGCCGGTGGGACTTTATGGCCTCAGTGCCGCGCTCGCCGAGCGTCTGTGGGAGCTGGCACCGCGCGAAGGCACGCGGCCGGGAGTGCGCTCGAGCTCGCACATGGGCTTCGGCGGAACGCTGGCCGGCAGCGCATTGCAGGTCGCCGCGGTGCGCTCGGTACTGGCCGAAGTGCTCACCGAGGAGAGCTTTGCGGGCATGATCGAGCTTGCTGGGCGCCTGGCGGAGCGCTCGCGCGTACTCGTGAAGCAATACGGACTACCCTGGTTCGTCGCCCAGAGCGGCGCGCGCGTTGAGGTCATGCTCGCACCCACGCCGCCGCGCAACGCATCGCAGGTCGCCCGCGGCCGCGACACTGCGCTGGAAAGCCTGCTCCATCTGTACATGCTCAACCAGGGCATCCTGGTAACCCCGTTCCACAGCATGCTGCTGGTGTGCCCGGCGACCACCCCGCAGCAGGTCGAGCGCTACCTTGCCGTTTTTGAGCAATTCTGCAGGCGGGTCGCGCAGTTACCGGCGCGCGGCTGAGCCGCCGCCCTCGTCTCCCCAGCCGCTCAGGGTCGCGCGAGTTCGGCGCGCACCCAGTCGTGGAACTGCTGGATGACGTATTCCTCGGGCATCAGCACGCCCTGGCTGTGCGCCAGCGCATGCAGGCCGCGCTGGTTCACCTCGCATATCTGGGCATCCTCTCCCATGACGGTCTGCGTGAACTCGACTGCGCTGGTGATATCGCGTTTCGGCTCGCCAAGTGTCTCGGGCAGGAACAGGAACTCGATGCTCATCTCCGTGAGTTCCGGGCCCAGTGGCAGGATGCGCACGATGCGCATGTAGTCGACATGCGCGACGATGAAGACCGACGGCAGGCCGGTCAGGTAGATGTGGCCGCTCTTGCGGTCCTCCTCGGTCAAGCCGGGGAACGGTACGCCCACCGGGTTGCCGTCCATGGTCCATGAGCTTGCCCCCGCGCGCAGCCCGCCGGCGAAGCGCGGGTCCTGGTCCGCGGCATGGTCCTGCCACCTGGGATCATCCTTGGGTTCCAGCAGCGCCCGGCTGAACAGCGGCACCAGCTGCGCAAGCTTCGGATGCACCCCGGGGCAGTGCAGGCACTCGTTGTAGTTCTCCCAGAACACCTTCCAGTTGCATGCGATCGTCTTGCGTGAGCGGTGTCCCACGACGAGCTTATCCATCTGCCAGCTGTCCAGCCTCGTTACCGGCAGGTCGAAGCTCTTCTCGAACGCCGGTGGCGTCTGCGTAAGGGCCACAAATATGCAGCCATTCCACTCCCGCAAGGGCAGGCCGTAGAGGCTGAAATTCGCAGGGTCGAAGTCGTCCGCGTTCTGCCGCGAGGTGGTCTGCACAAGCTCCCCGCGCAGGCTGTAGCGCCAGGCGTGGTACGGGCACACGATGCCCGCCGGCGGAAAGCGACCGTGTGTGCCCTGGCACAGCGCCGCGCCGCGGTGGCGGCAGGTGTTGTGGAAGCCGCGCGCGAGGCCGTCCTCACCGCGCACCAGCAGGACCGATTGCCCGCCGATGGTGAAGGTGCGGAAGCTGCGTGCCTCGCCCAGCTCGCTCGAACGGCACACGTACAGCCAGTTGCGGTACCAGATCTGGGCGAGCTCCCGCTGGTAGTGCGCCGCATCAAAATAAGCGCTGGCGGGCAGTGTTGCGACGGTCCTGGTCAGGCCCAGGTAGCCAGGATCGCGTCTCGTGGCCAAGCGGTTGGTCGTCACGGTTGCGGTTTCTCCAGGAAATGATCGCGATGAGGACGCCCCCCCACTGTAATCCAGGATCAAATCCGGCTCAAAATCCTGAGCTTAGCCCACAGTCCGCGCCGCGGGACTTCGGGCGGTCGCGCGCCGGGCGACACGGCGTCATCGGTGCCGATGCCGCATCGATCCGCAGATGTCAGATTGATGACGCAGGCGCTCTCCTACAGCCGGTCTGTACCTTAGGCGGCACTACAAGCTCGGCCGGTGTGGCACACTGCGGCCAACAGGGTGTGTTCCCTCTATTTCATCAGGTCAGGAGATTGTCATGAGTCGCACGTTAGGAATCGCTTTTACCGCCGTACTGATGCTTTTTGCGGCCGCCGTGCAGGCGGACGACTACAGCGACACCTTGACCCTCTTCAAGAATGCACGTGAAAGCGGCCCGATGCTCAAGAACGCGTACGGCTACGCGATCTTCCCGACCATCGGCAAGGGCGGCCTCGTGGTTGGCGGCGCCTACGGCAAGGGCCGTGTTTACGAGAAGGGCGTCTACATCGGCGACACCAGCATGACGCAGGTCAGCATCGGCTTCCAGGCCGGCGGCCAGGGCTACAGCCAGCTCATCCTGTTCCAGGACAAGCGTTCGCTGGATGAGTTCACCGCGGGCAACTTCGAGTTTTCCGCCGACGTCAGCGCGGTCGCGATCACCGCGGCAGCCGGAGCCAGTGCCGGAACCAGCGGAGCCAGCTCCAGCGCGAGCGGCGGCAAGAAGGATGCCGCCACGGCCGGGCAGTACTACAAGGGAGTGGCCGTGTACACCATCGTCAAGGGTGGGGCCATGTACCAGGCGACCGTTGCCGGCCAGAAGTTCAAGTACACGCCGAAGGGCTAATGCGCCCGGCAGCGACGCCTGGGGGCGTCGCTGCCGAACGTCTTAAGACAGGAGAGGACTATGGCGACACGGAAAAAGTCAGCAAAGAAAGCGGCTAAGAAGGCCACGCGCAGCACGGTGCGCTCGGCAAAGCGGGTGGCCAAGAAGGCGGTCCGCAAGGAAGTCCGCAAGGTCAGGAAAACCGCCAAGCGGGTGCGCCGAACGGCCAAGTCGGCGGTGCGCTCGGTGCAGAAGGTGCGCAGGTCTGCCAAGTCAGCGGTCCGTTCCGCCAAGCGGGCAGCCCGGCGCAGCGGTGCGCGCAGGCCTGCGCGCACTGTCGGCGCGGCAGCCAAGCGCGTGGTTGTCAGTGCTGGACGCACCGCCGCCGCGCTCGCCAAGGCAGGTGCCTACCAGGCCGCCAACGCCGGACGCCGCGTGCTTGCACGCGGCACCCTGTCCGTGGCGGACAGCGTGCAGAGTACGAGCCGTTCGGTGGGCGATGCCACCGCCTCGGCGCTGGAGTCGGTCGCGCAGCAGATCAACCCGGACCCGCTTAAATAGCATGGCAAAGATCACCTACGAGATCGTCAAGCACGACGGCGGCTGGGCGTACCGCGCCAATGGCACTTACTCGGAGGCCTTCCCGAGCCACGACGCGGCCCGCAAGGCCGCCGAGCGCGTGGCCCGGGAGCAGATGGCGGCAGGGGAATCCGCGCTCATCTCATACGAGGACGCCGACGGGCACTGGCACAAGGAAGTCTCTGCCGGGAATGATCGCCCGGCCGTGAAGGTCAAGGGCTAGAAAGTGCCGGCGATGCGCGGGCCGCCCTGGTGCGGTCCCTGCGCGCGCGAATTGCCGGCTGTGCCGCCGGGATCAGGTCTTGAGCTTGTACCCGGTGTGGAAGATCCACGCCACGAGCGCCATGCAAGCGGCGAGGAAGCCGAGCGTGGCGAGCGTGCTCAGCACGACATTTACGTCAGCCACGCCGTAAAACGCCCAGCGGAAGCCGCTGATCAGGTACACCACCGGGTTGAAGAGGGCGATCTTCTGCCAGATCGGCGGCAGCATGCTGATCGAGTAGAAGGCGCCTCCGAGAAAGGTCAGTGGCGTCACCACCATCAGCGGGATGACCTGCAGCTTCTGGAAGTCATCCGCCCACACCCCGATGATGAAGCCGAACATGCTGAAGGTGACCGAGGTCAGCAGCAGGAAGCCCACCATCCACAGCGGGTGGGCGATCTCGTAGGGAACGAATACACGAGCCGTGGCCAGGATCAGGATCCCGAGCATCAGTGACTTGGTGGTTGCCGCGCCCACGTAGCCCAGCAGCACCTCGACGTAGCCCACCGGCGCCGACAGCAGCTCGAAGATCGTCCCGGACCACTTCGGCAGGTAGATGCCGAAGGAGGCGTTGGAGATCGACTCGTTCAGCAATGCCAGCATGACGAGCCCGGGGATGATGAAGGCCCCGTAGCTGACCCCGCCGACCGTGCCCATGCGGCTGCCGATGGCCGAGCCGAAGACCACGAAGTACAGCGAGGTGGACAACACCGGGGAGGCGATGCTTTGTGTGATGGTGCGGAAGGTGCGGGCCATCTCGAAGCGGTAGATCGCCCGAATCGCAGGTACGTTCAAGGTGCTGCCCTCACCAGGTTGACGAAGATCTCCTCGAGCGAGCTTTCGCTGGAATGCAGATCCTTGAAGTCGATGCCGATCTCCCCCAGGCGCTTCAGCAGCGGCGCTATGCCGGTATTGTTCTGTGCATCAAAGGTGAAGACCAGCGCGCGGCCGTCGGCGCCGAGCTCCAGCGGGAAGGAGCTCAGTTCTGCCGGGATGCTGGCGAGGCGGTTCTGCAGCTGCAGGGTCAACTGCTTCTTGCCGAGTTTTCTCATGAGCACGGCCTTTTCCTCGACCACGATCAGCTCACCCTTGCTGATGACGCCGATGCGGTCGGCCATCTCCTCGGCTTCCTCGATGTAGTGGGTGGTGAGGATGATGGTCACGCCGCTTTCGCGCAGTCCGCGCACCATCTTCCACATGTCACGGCGCAGTTCCACGTCCACCCCTGCGGTCGGCTCGTCCAGGAACAGGATGGTCGGCTCGTGCGCGAGCGCCTTGGCGATCATCACGCGGCGCTTCATGCCTCCGGACAGGGTCATGATCTTGGCATCGCGCTTGTCCCACAGCGACAGGTCGCGCAGCACCTTCTCGACGCGCGCCGGGTCAGGCTGCTTGCCGAACAGTCCGCGGCTGAATTTCACCGTGGCAGCGACGCTTTCGAACGCGTCGGTGTGCAGTTCCTGCGGCACCAGCCCGATCTTGGCGCGGGCACCGCGGTAGTCGCTCACGATGTCGTGGCCGTCGGCGACCACCGTGCCGGTGCTCGGGCGCACGATGCCGCAGATGATGCTGATGAGGGTGGTCTTGCCGGCCCCGTTGGGGCCCAGCAGGGCGAAGATCTCGCCGCGCCGGATGCTCAGGTCGATGCGTTTGAGCGCAGTGAAGCCGCCCTTGTAGGTCTTGCTGAGGCCGGAGACGGTCAGGACGGGCGAATCGGGCGCACCGTGGGGCGCCCCTGAGAGGGCTGATTGCATGGGTTCTTCTTTGCTGGGGCCACGAGTTTAGAGGGTTGCGTTACCGCCGGCGTCCCCATTCCGGGGCGTGCTCAACCTTCACAGGGGGTAGGGCGGATGATATGTTCACCGTCATCTGAACGCTCAGGCTCGGCATGCCGCGCAAATCTTGGCCGGTCGCTGCGATGCGGCGCACGTCCGTGCAAGTCATCGCAGTGCCTTGGATACACCGCAGAGTACGAGGTACGCCGCCATGACCGACGCGACCCAACGTTTCGATTCGACGCCGAGCGCGTCCAACCATTTTGCGTGGGTCCGCACCCGCCTTGCCGTCGAGCGCACGCTGATGGCCTGGGTGCGCACCTGCACGGCACTGATCGGCTTTGGCTTCACGATCGTGCAGTTCTTCCAGCGCCTGTCGACCACGCCGGGGGTCACGGAGGCCATGCGACCGCAGGCGCCGCGCTATCTTGGACTGATGCTCATCGGCTCTGGCATCGCTGGTCTGTTGATATCGGTCGTCCAGTACCGCAAGGTCAATGCCTACCTGGACAAGAGCTTCTCGTCGATCGCAGGTCTCGAGCTTGGCGTAGCCGGCAAGACGCCGCTGCAGGCGGTCGCGCTGGGGCTGTGCCTCATCGGTATCTTCGCATTCGGTGCGATTCTCTTTCGCATGACCTGAGGCAGATTGCGGAGCATTTCCCCAAATCAGCCCGCGGCGCGCTTGGCGCAGCAGATCGAAACCTCGACCTCGCACCTGGGCTTGCGTTGCATCCTGCGCGACTAACCTTGTCCCGTGTTTGCCGGCTGCGCTGATGGAACTGTCCTACCGTGCACTGCTGGCAGCGGTGGTCCTGTCCGCAGCCTACCTCGCCGGCTTTTGGATGGACGTGCATGCCGGGGCGCGGCGCGTGCGCGCGCGGCGGCCCTGGATGTCCGCGGCGGCAGGGGTCTCGGTAGCCTATGTGTTCGTGGACCTGCTGCCCGAGCTGGCGGCGCAAAACGCCGCGATCGTGCACGCCTCCGCCACGCAGCTATTGTTCGCCGAGCGCCGCGTCTACGTGCTCGCGCTGCTGTCGTTCGTGGTCCTGTATGGCCTGCAGTACCTGGTGCTGGCCTCACGCGCGGCAGGGCCTGGCCGGCGCGACGGGGCGCTGTTTGGCCTGCACCTGGCAGGCTTCACGCTCTACAGCGGACTCATCGGCTACCTGCTGGTTGAGCGCGCCGCCAGTCACGGGGCGCTGGGCTTCTACGCCTTTGCGATGGGACTGCATTTTCTGATCGTCGATCATGCCCTCACCGAGGAGCACGGGGATCGCTACCGCCGCGTGGGTCGCTGGGTGCTCGCCGCCAGCGTGCCGGTGGGATGGCTGCTGGGGGAGTTCGAGACGCTGTCAGAGGTCAACTTCGCGCGGCTGTTCGCCGTGCTGGCCGGCGGGGTAGTGATCACGAGCCTGCGCGGTGAGCTTCCCGACCAGGATCGCGGGCAGTTCTGGCCATTCTGCCTGGGGGCGGTGCTGTTCTCGCTGGTGCTGCTGTTCGCGTGAACGCAGCCGCGGCTACTTGGCCGGCGGTTTTGCCGGATCAAGCTTCCAGCGCCCGTCGGAGCCCTTGCACACCGACATGATCGAGGTGTTTTCCATCGTCCTGGCGTGGCTCTCCAGGCGCAGCTGCTCGCAGTGCCGTCCGTCCGGTGCACTGAACTGCCTCACGAGGGTAATCGCCCCACCGTTGCCAGTGGCCGGGTTGCCCCATTCCTTGCGCGTGCCGTCCTGGCCGCCCTGCAGTACCTCCACCGCCGCCGCACGCATGAGCTTCTGGTCGTCGGCATTGAAGTAGGCAAACGGGGTGTCCTTGAGGAAGCCGAGGTTTCCCTGGGCGCCGGCCACCGATGCCACCAGCGCAAGCGTGCAGCCGCCCAGCAGCGCAGCGCGCCGCGTGCGCGGAAGGAGGTTGTCTTGAGACATTTTGCTGGGGCGCCTTCTGGACAAGGATCACACGGGAAGTCGGGAGAAAGTCAGCAGCGGCAACCCGGAGGCACCCTGAGCGGGTGCCTCCGGTGTTTTCCCTAGAAGCGCTGGCTTCAGGCAGCCGGCTTCACGTCGATGGCCACCGACTCGGTGTAGGTGACCTCGACCGCATCGCCGGGCTTGAGGGTCTTCATGAACTCGCGCATCTTGGGGTTCTTCACCTCGACGGCGTGGACCGACCCGTCGGCGCGCTTGAACGAGACCGTGTTGGTCGCAAGATCAATCGCCTGGATGAGCACGGTCGTCGTCACTGAGGCGCCGGCGATGCCTCCCGGGGCGCTCTTGTTGGCGCTGGCAAACTCAGCGCCGACCGGGGCGGCGGCCTTGGCGGCATCGCCAGGGGCCATCTGCGCGGCCAGACCCTGGTAGTAGCTCACGGTGACCTTGTCGCCGACCTTCAGCTGGCTGAAGCGCTTGGCGTGCTTGCCGATCTTCACGGTGACCAGCCCGTTCGGGCCATCCAGCGTGACGGTGCGCGAGGGCATGTCGATCGCCTTGATCGTCGCGTCGACCTTCTGCAGGTGGCTGCTGACCACCGGGGCGTTCGGGTCCAGGGCCGCCGCGCCGGTGGAGAAGAGGACGGCAGCGAGGGCCGGCAGCGCCCACTTGGTTATGTTCCAGTTTTTCATCCGAGACTCCGATTTCATTGGGGTGAAGCGATCCAAGGGTCGTTAGTTTACAGTTCGCTCCAACCAGGGTCACGGGCGCCCCGGGCGGCCCGCAGGCTGCGCACGGGTGCTGCGCGGTGGCCCGGGTGGATGCGAAGGGAGGCGATTCTAGACCATGGAAACTCGATCCGAGGCTAATTCGTGCTGCGGGCGGCCCGCCTGATGCCGCACCACGCGCCTTTCTCGATTGTGACAGTCGCCGTCGTCGCGCTGATCGCGTGGCGGGTGTACGCACGGATCCGCCGCAACATCGGCCGCCAGCACTTCGTCCCGGCGCGGCCCTGGCTGAGCGTGACGCTCTTTCCGCTGGTGATCGTGATGGTGGCTTTCAGCCTGAGGTTCCAGCCCCCGCTAATGGGGCTGTCGCTGTTCGGCGGGCTGGTGCTGGGCCTGGCGCTCGGTGTCCTGGGCCTGCGCCTGACACGCTTCGAGGCCACCGCCGAGGGCCTGTTCTACGTCCCCAGCGCACATTTGGGTATCGCGCTGTCGACGCTGCTGGTTGCCCGTTTCGCCTACCGGCTGGCCACCGCCGGGGTGGCGGGCGACCCGGGCGCAAATTTCATGGCGGCGCACCTGACCCCGCTGACGCTCGCGCTCATCGGCATGACGGCCGGTTACTACGTGACCTACGCGGCGGGACTGCTGCGCTGGTCGGTGCGCGAGCGCCGCGCGCAGCCCAGCGGGATGCCCACTTGAACTGCGCGGCAGTTCTGCGATGAAGAGTGCCTTGGTGACCGGGGCGGCCCAGGGCCTGGGATTTGCCACCGCCGTGGCGCTCGGGCGCTGTGGCTACGAGGTGACGCTGGTCGACGTGCAGCCGCTGGAGACTGCGCTGCAGCGACTGGCCGGGCAGCACGGTGTGCGCGCGCATGGGATCACCGGGGACGTCGCCTCGGAGGAGTTCGCAGCGCTGCTGGCCGCGGAGGTGGGCCGGCGCCACGGCGCGCTCGACGTGCTGGTCAATAACGCCGGGGTGAGCCTGATCTGCCCGGCCGAGCAGACCACGCTTGCGCAGTGGCAGCGCGTGATGAACATCAACCTGCTCGGACCGTTCCTGCTGTGCCGCGCGCTGGGCGCACAGATGCTTGCACGGCGCGCGGGCAGCATCGTGAACGTGGCCTCGATCGCAGGGCTCGCCGGCGTGAGCCAGCGCAGCGCCTACAACGCCTCCAAGCACGGCCTCGTGGGGCTTACCCGTACGCTGGCGGGGGAGTGGGGTGGGCGCGGCGTGCGCGTCAATGCGGTGTGCCCGGGCTGGATCAAGACCGAGATGGACGAGGCAGACCAGAAAAGCGGCGCCTACTCGGACACCGACATCACCGACCGGGTGCCGCTGGCACGCTTTGCGCGCGCCGAGGACGTGGCCTCGGCCATCAGCTACCTCGCCGACCCCAAGATGAGTGGCTTCGTGAACGGTGTGTGCCTGCCGGTCGATGGCGGCTGGACCGCTGATGCGAGCTGGGACGCACTGCGCGTCAGTTCGCGCGGCCCGCAGGCCTAGCTACCCTTCACCGGCGCGGCGCACGCGGCCAGTCCTGCAGGTGCGCCGGGACCGGTGCCCAGGCCGGCCGCCCCTGGGTGAAGATGGCGATCGTGAGCTTGAAGTCCGCGGGCGCATCCAGCGAGCCGGCGTAGATGGTGAATGATTCCGAGACGTCGCGCTCGCCGCCGAAGACCAGGGCACCGCAGGTCGGGCAGAAGTTGCGCGTCGCATCCGCACCGTTGGCCGCCGGCGAGGAGAACGCCTGCGAGGGGCCGGTGATGGTCACGGCGCCGGCGGCAAAGCCCAGGAAGGGCACGAAGCCGGACCCGGAGGCCCTGCGGCAATCGCTGCAGTAGCAATGCCCGGCATACAGAGGCGCGGCGGTGGCCTCGTAGCGCAGCGCGCCGCACAGGCAGCCACCACGGTAGTGTGTCGGATCGGCCATGGAAAAAGCCTACCATGTCCGGGCGGCTCGGCCGCTCGGGTACACTTTCGCGCTTAGAGTCCGTAACGAGGTTCCAGTCATGCATGCACTCCTGCGGGCCACCTTCGCAACCCTTGCCGCCGCGTGGGCCGCGACGGCGCTGGCCAGCGGTCCGGCGACCGCCGCACCTGCCCACCCGGCACAATCGGGTTTCGGGCCCACGATCGCCAACGCCGCTGCGGCTCCGGCGCCGGCGCCGCCGGGCATGGCGTGGATTCCCGGCGGGGAATTCTCGATGGGCGCCAACGATCCGCCCGACATGGACGATGTCGGAATGAAGGCGACGCGCGATGCGCGCCCGATCCATCGTGTCTACGTCGACGGGTTCTTCATGGACAAGACGGACGTCACGAACGATCAGTTCGCGCAGTTCGTCAAGGCCACCGGCTACGTCACGGTCGCCGAGCGCAAGCCGCGTGCGGAAGACTACCCCGGGGCGCCGCCGGAGAACCTGGTGGCCGGCTCGGTCGTGTTCGCGCCCCCGTCCCAGCCGGTGGCGCTCGACAACGAGTACCAGTGGTGGAGCTACGTGCCTGGTGCCGACTGGCGCCACCCACTTGGGCCCTACAGCAGCATCAAGGGCAAGGGCCGCTACCCGGTGGTGCAGGTGTCGTACGAGGATGCGCTGGCGTACGCGCACTGGCGCGGCGCGCGGCTGCCGACCGAGGCGGAGTGGGAGTTCGCGGCCCGCGGCGGCATGGCCGGCAAGGCGTTCGTCTGGGGCGATACCTTTCGTCCCGCGGGCAAGTGGATGGCCAACACCCACCAGGGGCACTTCCCCAACGCGGACTCCGGCGCGGACGGTCACGTCGGGATCGCAGCGGTGGGTTCCTATCCTGCCAACCATTACGGCCTGTACGACATGGCCGGCAACGTGTGGCAGTGGACCAGCGACTGGTACCGCCCGGATTACTACCAGCAGCTGGCCCAGGGCGTGGCCAGAAATCCCAAGGGTCCGGATTCCTCCTTTGACCCTTCGGAGCCCAAACAGCCCAAGCGCGCCCACCGCGGCGGTTCGTTCCTGTGCACCGACCAGTACTGCTCGCGCTACATACTGGGTACACGCGGCAAGGGCGCCCCGGATACCGGGACCAACCACCTGGGCTTCCGGTGCGTGATGGAGCCCGGTGCGGCCCTGGCCAGCGCCACACACAAATAAGAACGGCGCCCAGGGGCGCCGTTCTTGCGTTCACCGGCTGCCTGCCACCTATTGAGCAGGCACCCGCGTCCAGTTGCTGCCCGGATCAAAGCTGCGCACACTTTTCACCGCGGTCTCGGTGTCCTCGCCGAGGTCGCTCTGGAAGAGGGTGCCGCGCCGACTTGCCATGAAGGTCATGACGCCGCTGCGGCCGTACTCGGCCGGCCAGGCGAGGATCGCAAAGCCCCCGGTCATGCGCCCGTCCACCACGTAGTCCTTGGCTCCCCCCGGGGCGTGTTCACCCTGTGAGCGCAGCACCCGGTAGTAATAGCCATGGAAGGGGGTCGGCTTGCCGTTGGGCAGGGTGCTGCCCTCACCGGCGCCTTCGCTGGTCGCCTCGGCAAGCAGGTCGCCGGCTGGGCTCGGGGCCTCGTCGTCCTTCACGTCATAGTAGAGCCCGTTCTGCGTGCCCGGCTTGCTGCTGATGCGCTGCGCGAAGGCCCCCGCGGGCTGCCCATCATGACCGCTGGCCGCGTAGGTCTTCTGTGCCTGCACCAGGGCCTGCATGACCTTCATCGCGTCGAGCTCGTTATGGCCGATGCGGCGGTAGGCCAGTTCCTGGGCGCCTTCTTCCGCATCAAAGGACCACGTCCCGTTGGTGCGCACGATCGGAAATGGCAGCGGCCAGGCCTTCGTGCCGACGGTGAGCGTCGCCTTGTCCTTGGTGGCGTAGACCAGCCTGTGCGCGGTGTCGTAGTTCTTGATGAAGTTCAGGCGTGACTGCTCATCGCGCGCCGGATCACCGGTGGACAGCAGGTCCGAGGCCTTGTCGCCCAGGATCCTCTGTATTTCTGCGGAGTCACTGGCCTTTACCGCCGTGATGAACGCCTCTGCGGCCGCCTTGCACGTGGGGAACGTAGCTATCGCGGCCGCCGGCGTTGCCGCCGGTGCTGTTGCCTGCTGGGCCAGTGCTGCGGCGCTGCATGACCCAAGCGCGAGCCCCATGAGCAGCGAACTCAACCAGTTTGATTTCAGGATTCTCATCGACGGGGTCCTCCGCTTCGGTTGCCGCCGCCGGAACTGGCGCGCCCGCGACTGCTCGCGGCCTTTTCATTTCTGCCGCCGCCGCTATTTCCCGTGAAGCCTCCGGGCCGCGCCCCGGTGGTCTGGGGCGTGGGTGCAGGCCGTGTTGCAGGACGACTGCCGCCGGACGGGAATCCCGCGTACGGGTTACTCGGGGCGGGGCGTGTGGCCGGTGCAGGCCGGGTCGTCGGCGCCGGTCGCGGCGCAGGCATCGTTGTCGGAGCCGGGCGCGTGGTCGGCGCCGGCCGCGTGGACGGCATGCCGG
This sequence comes from uncultured Pseudomonadota bacterium, assembly GCA_963703025.1. GTDB lineage: Bacteria > Pseudomonadota > Gammaproteobacteria > Steroidobacterales > Steroidobacteraceae > 13-2-20CM-66-19. Next base: position 2,771,295 of record OY969778.1, read on the forward strand.
GTGTGCCGCCAGCGCCGTTACCCGGCGGGCGGCCGTTGCCCCCACCATTGTTGTTGCCCGGGGGATTGCCCCCGTTACCCGGCGGGCGGCCGTTGCCCCCACCATTGTTGTTGCCCGGGGGATTGCCCCCGTTACCCGGCGGGCGGCCGTTGCCCCCACCATTGTTGTTGCCCGGGGGATTGCCACCGTTGCCCGGCGGACGGCCGTTGCCGCCGCCATTGTTGTTGCCCGGAGGGCGGCCGTTGCCGCCACCAGGGGGCCTCTCACCCGGAGGCGGGCGGTATCCGGGCGGCCTGTTCGGCCCCGGTGGACGGTAACCCGGCGGCGGCGGACGATAGCCGGGCCGATTGTTCCAGTTCGGTGGCGGACGCGGATAGACCGGGCGTCCGTAGTACGGCGGGCGCGGGCGATAGGGCGGGTAGGGGCTGTGATAGTGGTAGTTCCAGCCCCAGGGACGCCCGCCGTAATACACCCCGCCGCCGTGCCAGCCCCAGCCCCAGGAGCTCCAGCCCCACGGCTGGTTGTTGCTGATGATTGCCCCGATCGCGATGCCGACGGTGAAGCTCACCAGCGAGGCGGCGATCACGTCGTCCGTGCTCGGCCCGCTCGAGTAGACCTGAGCAGGCTGGTACTGGGGAACGTAAACCACCTGGGGATTGGCCGGCTGCACGATGACCACGGTCGTGCCGTTCTGCTGTTCGACCGAGACCTTCTGGTACTCGTTGCTGTCGAGCGCGCCGGAGGCATACGCCTGCTGGCGCAGTGTCTGGATCGCGTTGGTGACCGCTGCCGGGTTCGACTTGAACGCCGCGCCGATCGCGGCGTAGTCGTCGATGTTCTGAGTCATCTGGTCGAGTACGGTCGGGAAGGTCACCAGCGCGATGAACGCGGGGTCGAAACCGGCCTTCTGGGCAGCATCGTTGGCCGCGGCGCCCTTGAGGCCACTGTTCTGCTTCAGCCAGTTGTTGACGTCGATCACCTGTTGCGGGTCGCCCGCGGCGGTGCATATCTGCGCGAGCAGCGTGTCCGGGTACAAGGCGATGGGCGCCAGCAGCGTGGTGAGCTGCTCGTTGGTCGGCACCGGCACCGACTGCCCGTAGGCCATCGAGGTGAAGCCTGCAACCCAGGTCAGCAGCGCTGCCGCCAGGGTCGCCCGAATCTTCGGATGGAACATCAATCTCTCCTCGTCGGGCTTCACAGGCCCCGTGGGCGCTGCTTGAGTGCGCTGACCGCCTGCGTCAAGGCCGTGGGCGCTAGGTATCTTCCTACTGTGGCGCCGTTGGTCGCAATCCTGCGCGGGACCTTGTCATCTTAAAGGTACCGAAGCCCCTGCGCGAGGCTTGCAGTTGCTTACAGCCAAGCGCGGCAATAACGCTGTGCGCTGGGTCGGGGAAAGATCATGCGGATCAACGCCCCGGCAGCGCACGGCCGGGCCTTGGATGCACTGGAGCAAGTCCCGCGCGCCGGCCTGCGCTTTACTTCTGCAGCCGCAGGCCGCCCAGGCAGGCGGTGAACTCCGCGCCTAACAGGAAGATCTGCGCGGAGTAGTACAGCCACAGCAGCAGCGCCGCAAACGACGCTGCCGCACCGAACGCGGAAGGCACAGTCGTGTGTGCCAGGTAGACCGCGATCGCCCAGCGGCCGGCGTCGAAGAGCACCGCAGTGAGGATGCCGCCGAGAAATACCGTGCGCCAGCGCAGGCGGCGCGCCGGCACGTAGCGATAGATCAGCGCGAACAGCAGCGCCACCGTCAGCAGCGAGGCGGCGAAGTCCACGGCACCGAGCGCCCCGGCCCAGGCGGCGTAATGGCGCACCAGGTGCGTGCGCATGCTGGCAAGGCCGGTGGAGACCGTCAGCGACACCAGCAGCAGGAACCCCAGCGCGAGGATGAAAGCGAGCGACAGCACGCGCGTCTTGAGCCAGTTGCGATAGCCGATGCGCTTGGGCGCCTCGCCCTGCCAGATGCGCTCCAGCGCCGCCTCCAGCGCGGCAAGCACGGTGGTGGATCCTATGAACAGGGTCACCGCGCTTATAAGCGTTGCGGACAGCCCCTGGGCCTGCTGGGCGCTGGTGACCGCCTCGAGCAGCACCTTGGCCGTCCCGGCGCCGAACAGCGCGGTGAGCTGACCGCCGATCTGGGTGTAGGCCCTGTTGGTTCCCAGCGCGCTGGCTGCAAGGCTCAGCAGGATGACCAGCAGCGGCGCCAGCGAAAATGCGCAGTAAAAGGCCAGGGCGGCCCCGGTGTTCGAGGCGTTGTCGGCACTCCAGTTGCGCACCGTGCAGCGCAGCAACTGCACGGTCTTGCCTGGGGTAGTTGCCATACGCTGCCCAGTGCGGACGCGGAGCGCAGCGGCGCTCACGGGGCGCGCACTGCCGCGTGGGCGGCTGCGCCGGCACGCAGTCCGAAGTGCGCTGCCATGCGGGCACGCAGCGCAAGACCTGCGCTCAGGCGGGTGCAGTTGATGACCGCGAGCCGGAAGCCCACCGGTGGCATCGCGTGTGATTCCGGCGGCAGGTGTTCAAAGAAGGTGACCTGGACGCTGCTGATCTCCGCGGTGGCGCGGTAGGCCTCCAGCAGTCCCCTGCGCGGATGCGCGTAGCACCTGCCATGCGGACCGAACAGCACCACGCTGTAGCCCTCCTGTCGGTTGCGCTCCGCGAATGCCCAGCTGCCGCGCTCGTACAGGTTGACCACCGCCTCGGTCCAGCCGGCGCCATACAGGTCAGGCCACTGGTCGGCGAAACGCAGGTGCACCTCGATGATGCGGTTGCCGATGGTCTCCAGATTGGCCATGCCGGTGTAGTCGCGCAGGTAGGTGCGAATCCAGCGCCGGCAGTAGTATTCCATCGGTTCGCGCCGCCCGGGCTCGATGATCCAGTGGTCGAAGGTCCCGCCCGGGCCGGGTATGCCGCGAGAGTGGCGCACCCACACCGGCTCGCCCTGGACCACCGCCCAGTCGCTGCTCACGTGGAAGCCGCTCAGCTGCGCTGACCAGAACAACTTGTCATCGGCCGGGAGCGCGCGGAAGTCAGCGAGGTCGCGCAGCACGCGCGAGCGCACGCCCATGCCGCGCAGGTTGGTGACCGGCTTGCTGAACACCGGGAAATGCAGTGGCGTGGTCGCATGCGTTCCGCAGGGCAGCCCCTGCGAGCGCGCCACCAGGAGCTTGTTGTAAACCCAGCGGTGCCGCGGGTGCAGCGCGTAGGCCAGCGGGTCGTCAGTGGGGATGTGCACCTGCTGCGGGCACGCGATGTCCGCGAAGTACTGCGCACGCCATGGATCAGCCTCGTGAATTGGCATACGACTCAGTGCGTGCCGGCGTGCGGCATGAACCATGGTGAGGTGGGCGCATCGCAGGGCCTGCTGCACGTTCTGTGACCGTCGGGAAAGGCAGCTTGCTACGGGTGACCCGGCGTTTCAGGCCGCGCATTTACCCAGACGCTGTAGGCCTGCGCCGATGGTTCCTGCCCATGCGATCGCGCGACCGCAGCGCGCTGTCAGGGGGCTCCCACGACGTAACGCATCGTGCACCCACTGCGCGCTCTGCCCAGCGCTCCTAATGTGTGCGTCGATCATCCATGTGGAGTATTCAGATGAACCAGCAGGACAAGCCGGGCAAGGTTGCGACGCCGACCAAGACCGCGCAAAACGAATCGCAGCCGCAGGTCCAGGGTGAGGGTGACTACGCGGCAGACCGTCGCTACCGTGAGCGCACCGATAAGTTCCTCAAGGACGCCGACGTCGAGGAGATCGCACGCGCGGCGGCCCCCAAATCCGGGGAGGAAGCACGCGAGATGGCTGAGGCTGATAAGCAGGGGCGTTCGCATGCGCACCTGCCGCCGAAACGCTGAAAATCCTCAGCGCCAAGCTGCAGCGTAGGAATCGGTAGGAGAACACCTACACGCATTGGCTGCGGCGGAGTACGCTGGGCGCAAACGTCTGCGACTACTGTGCGCTACGGGGCGCCAGTCGGCGCCGGGGAGATGGCACTTGTCCACGTCGGCGCGGTCCAGGGGCACGCGCGCGGGCGCTCCCGCCGGGCGCTTATCTGAAGTGGACTCCGGTTGCCTGGTCGGCACTGCTGACAATGGCGCACAGGTAGCCAGCGTTGTAGGCAGCAGCAAGCCGCGGTTGTGGCAGGTTCTGGGCCCGGGGCTTATTGCCGGTGCAGCCGACGATGATCCGAGCGGCATCGCCACCTACGCCCAGGCCGGTGCCCAGTTCGGGTTCCGCCTCGGCTGGACGCTGGTCCTGACCTTCCCGCTGATGGTGGTGATCCAGGCGATCAGCGCCTGGCTCGGACGCACCACCGGCAGGGGCATCGCCGGGAACCTGCGCAAGTACTACCCCGCGTGGATTCTGCACGCAGTGGTCGGGCTTCTCTTCGTAGCCAACACACTCAACATCGGTGCTGACCTGGGTGCGATGGCCGAAGCCAGTCGGCTGTTGGCCCCAGCTCCGGCGGCGTGGCTGTACGTGATCGGGTTCGGGATCATCTGCACCGCAGGTCAGGTCCTGCTCAAGCACACCCGCTACGTCGCGGTGCTCAAGTGGCTGACCCTCTCGCTGTTCACCTACTTCGCCGCCGTGTGCGTGGTGCACGTACCGTGGGTGCAGTTCCTGCAGGGTCTGCTGTGGCCGCGACTGACTCTCGATCGGGATTTTTGGCTGGTGGTGGTGGCGATCCTCGGTACGACCATCAGCCCGTACCTGTTTTTCTGGCAGGCGTCCCAGGAGGTGGAGGACACCAAGGCGAAGCCGGTGGAGCGGCCGCTGCTGGAGGCCCCGGGTGAGGGGCCGCGCGAGCTGGCGCGCATCAGGCTCGACACCCTGGTGGGGATGGGCATCTCCAACCTTGTGGCCCTCGCGATCCTGGTGACGGCGGCTGCAACCCTGCACCGAAGCGGCATCAGCACCATCGACAGCGCCGCGCAGGCGGCCCAGGCGCTGCGACCAATCGCAGGCGAGGGGGCGTTTGCACTGTTTGCGCTGGGCATCATCGGCACCGGCTTGCTTGCCGTGCCGGTGCTGGCCGGCTCCGCGGCCTACGCAGTCGGGGAGTCGTGGCAGTGGCCGGTCGGGCTGGCGCGGCGCCCGCTACAGGCCAAGGCGTTCTACTCGACCATCGCGCTGGCGACGCTGCTGGGCGCGATCGCGAATGTGCTGCACGTGAACCCCGTCAAGGCACTGGTTTGGGCGGCGGTGATCAACGGCATCGTGGCGGTGCCGGTCATGGTGCTGCTGATGCTCATGTCGGCACGCGAGGACGTCATGGGCACGCTGCGCATCTCGCGCAACTGGACCGTCATCGGCTGGACGGCAACGGCGGTGATGGCGGCCGCCTCGGCCTTCTTCCTCATGTCTTCGGCATGAACTTAAGTTTCGCAGTAGATCGATTTGGCAACACACCAAGAGAGGTATCTCATGAATAATTTCATATGGTTCATTCTGGTCGGACTGATCGCAGGCTGGCTCGCCGGCCAGCTGATGAAGGGCGGCGGCTACGGCGTCGTGGGCGACATCATCGTTGGCATCATCGGCGCGCTGCTGGGTGGCTTCCTGTTCGGCACCCTGGGGGTTTCCGCCGGCGGCGGCCTGCTGGGGGCGATCGTGGTGGCAACCATTGGCGCCGTGGTGCTGATATTCCTGCTGCGCCTGCTCAAGCGCGCATAGCTATTCCTTGACTTGAGCAAGCTCATTCGCGCGGCGCACCGGCACGCCGGCGCCGCGCGAATGGGACGTTGTTGCCCCGGGGCCTAAGGCCCGGTCGCGATTCCAACCACCGGGGGACCGCCCTCAAGGGGCAGGAACAGATTGCCGCCGAGCGGCATCGCGACGATCACCCCTCCGCTCACCGGGACGACGAACTGCGGCGCGCTGCCGGCCGGGTTCGGCGACGGTGTACTCGCGCCTGCCGGGAATTGCGCTGAGTTGGCGTGGGCAGGCGGGCTGCTGTAGCCACTACTGGTGGGGCGATAGGTCGCGCACCCACCCAGGGCGATGCAAATCACCGCGATCGTGAGCGGGCGCATGAGCTGGCTCCTTGGTTGGATCCATCCTGCGGCGCCGGCCGCGCTGCGGCAATGTCCAGCCGCTTAAGAATTGCCCGTCAACTGTAATGCGCCATTAAGCGCACCCCGTGCCGCGATCGACTTAGTCGATCGGCCAGGGCATCGTCGCGGGCAAGCTTGTGATGGCAGTAGCGCGGATGAGCGCATCGGGGTTATCCACCTGGCGCCACCAGGGGATGACTTCCCTGGCCTGCGCCGGCTCCGCGGGCTCCCCGAGACGCGGCATCAGCAGTTGCGTGCCGAAGCTCGGGGCAAGACTCAGCAGCGCCTCGGCGGGCTGGTCCCAGGCGTGCAGGGCGAGGCTGAAGGTTCCCCAGTGCACGGGCAGGAAAGCCCCGCCGCCCAGCAGTGCACCGGCCTTCAATGCGTTCTGCGGCCCGAGGTGCATGTCGCCCCATGACGGGTGAAATGCCCCGACCTCGAGCATGACCAGGTCAAAGGGCCCGAGGCGCTCGCGGATCAGCTGGTACTCGGTGGTCAGTCCCGTGTCGCCGCTGAAGAAGACCGCGTGCCGCGCGGCCCGCACGACCATCGATGACCACAGCGTGGTATTGCGGCTCTTGGGCGTGCGACCGGAGAAATGCTGCGAAGGCGCCGCGGTGACCTCGAGGTCCGAGCCTGGCAGACGATGGGTTTCCCACCAGTCAAGCTCGCTGATGCGCTCCGGGGCCACGCCCCAGGACTCCAGATGCGCACCGACCCCGAGTGAGGTGACAAACGGCACCGCGGTGCGGGCCAGTTCACGGATGGTCGGATAGTCCAGATGATCGTAGTGGTCGTGCGAGATCACCACCAGGTCAAGCGGTGGCAAGCGCGACAACGCCACCGGCACCGGCTGGAAACGCTTCGGACCGATCAGGCGCGAGGGTGAGCAGCGCGCGCCCCACACCGGGTCGGTGAGCACGCGCCGGCCACCGATCTCCAGCAGCATGGTGGAGTGGCCAAGCCAGGTGACCCGCAGACCGCTGGCCGGGGGGCGCGCCCAGGTCTGCAGCGGGTTCAGCGCCGGAAGCGCGCGCTGCGGTGCGCGTCGCTCGCCGCCGCAGACGAACTCCTTCAGGCTGGGCATCGGCACGTTGGGGTCGCGCAGGCCGGCAATGATGGGGTGCCGGTTTATGAAGCGCCCGCCGGACCACTGCGACGAGGCGCGCATGCGTTCCAGCCGTGCCCCGGCCGCCTGCTTGCCAAGGGACTTCATCGCGTCGCTTTCGCGAAAGCGTCAGTGGCGTGCGCACGATCCTTGTAGCCCCGTGTCATCGATCCCTCGACTCGTCGCTGCGCGTTTTGCGCCCGTCTTGGTTCCTTCGGGGCGCCCCGCCGGGATTTCAAGCAGCGGACGGGCGATTCTCAATCCTCGCCGGGAGGCACCTTGTCGCGCAGGATCATCTTTGCAGTCAGGCTGTCGGGGGCAGGCACGCCGCGGTTGATCGACAGTTCGGTGCTCGCCAGCGGCTGCTGCACCGTGTGGGTCTTGAGCTCAAGCGTACTGGCAGGCCCGAGGCGCACCACCTGGATCCCCTTCAGCGTCAGCGGCTGACCGCGGGTGAGCGTACTGGCAGGTTCGGTCAGCACCGTCAGCCATGCGCTGCCGGCGGAGCCGGCCGCCAGCCGCGCAATCCCTGCGCCATCGACCAGCAGGGCCGTCTTCTCATCGATGCCAAGCCCGAAAATCGCAGGCCGGGCCTGCCCCTGGTTAAGCCGCGCCAGGAATACGATCGAGCGTCCGAGCCGGCTGCGCGCCGAGAAGTGCGAGTCGGTGATGGCATGCTCGAGGCCGCGGAAGTGCATGAAGTCACTCTCCAGCATCACGCTGGAGTTGAACGGGTCGGCCAGCGCCACCTTGGACTCGAGGCTGATCCCATCAAGGCACGGGTAGCTGTAATGACCCAGGATCGCAAGGCCCGCACTGCTGCCACCGATCGGACGGTCGGCATGCACGTGTGCGTTCAGCGCCTCCTGGACCGGGGTGCCCTTCCAGTAACGGATGTAATTGCCCTGGTCGCCGCCTGCCACGAAGATCCCGTCCGCCCCGCGGATGGCCGCCAGCACGCGCGGGTCGTACGCAGCCTTGCGGTTGTGGAAGGTGATTGTCTCGGCCGAACTCACCGGGCCCCACTTGTTTGCGAATGAGACCCCGTAATCACCGTCCTCCGGGTCGAAACTGTCGTCGGCCACCGCGCGCAGGATCACGATGTGGCCGCCGCCGGCGTGTGCCGCGATGGCCTGGTAGGCCGCATCCACGCTGCCGCCCCCGCCCATCAGGGCGAGCATGAACTGGGTATGCGCGGCACGCGGCAAGGCTGGGTCTCCGGTGACGAAGTAATCAAAGTTCTTGTCGCGGTAATTATGTGGTTGTTGCGCCACGCTCATGGGCGCCGCCTGCTGCGCCTGCGCCTGGCCAAACAGGCAGGTGAGAACGCCCAGTATGAGGATTTTCTGCAGGTCATTGATTGTGCAGCGGCAACCGAGTGTGCGCATCGCGAACTTCCCCCTCACTTCTTGTACGTACCATGCCGAGGCGACTGGTTGCCGCGGCGTTCCCGGCATGTTACACATTGTTTCAAAGCCACTCGCTAAGTAAACGCTATCGCTGCATAGACCGCAGCCGCGCGGCGCTCGTGGGTCGATGAAAATAAATTGAGGGGATCCGCATGAAGATTGCATCCATTGTCGCTGCGGCAGTTGCGGCTTCGTTGTCGGGCTTGGCCCTAGCCGATACGACCGCGGACGGGCCACCCAGCAGCACGCCAGCCGATCAATTGCAGACCGTCGTGGTGACCGGCTCGCGCATCCCCAGGATCCAGGCCGAGGGCCCGGCGCCGGTGGTGACGATCACCGCCGAGGACATCGCCAGGAACGGCTTCGCCAATACGGCCGCCATCATGAGCTCGCTCACCCAGAACCTGGGTGCGCTCGACAACAACCAGAACACCGACGGCTTCTCCCCCGGCGCCCAGGCGGTGGACCTGCGTGGGCTGGGGCCGAACCACACCTTGGTGCTGGTGAACGGCCGGCGCATCGCGGATTACCCGCAGGCATACGACGGCAACAGCAACTTCACCGACATCTCCAACATCCCGGCGGCAATGCTGGACCGCGTGGAGATCCTCAGCGGCAGCGACTCGGCGATCTACGGCTCCGATGCGGTCTCGGGCGTCATTAACTTCATCATGAAGACCAAGGCCGACGGCACGACCGTCGATTTCCGCGACGGGGAGACCCAGCACGGCGGCGGCTCTTCGCAGCAGCTGACGATCACCAGTGGCTGGTCCAACGACCGCTTCGACTCGATCTTCTCCATACAGGGCCTCAACCAGCAGCCGCTGTGGGCGTTCGACCGCAACTTCACCAACTCGCGGCTGGATAGCCCGGCGGACCCATCGAGCATCAATGCGAGCCCCGTCTTCACGCGCATCGATGAGAACGGCAACTACATCGACCCGGGCCAGGCGACCTGCAATTCCCTCTCGCACCTGGACAACGGCACGGTCTTCCGCGCCTCACGCGCCGGCTATGGCCCCGACAATAGCGGTAACTTCCCAGGCTACTATTGCGGCAGCTACTACGACGTCGGCTACGGCACGCTCGAGAACGGCCGCCAGGCGCTTAACTTCTACGGTTCAGGCACCTACCGGCTCAACGACAACGCCAAGCTGTTCATGGACATCCAGGCCAGCGACTCGCACCAGGTCAGCTACAACACCCCACTGCAGTGGGAAAACAGCGTGCCGCTGAATGGGGACTCCTCGCCGGTGCCGTTCTACAACCAGGCCACCGGGCAGGTAGAGCAGTGGCAGCGCAAGTACTTCACGATCGAGGAGAACGGCGGCTTCAATGCCGGCGAGATCCACAACGACAACATCACTTTCTCCATCAACACCGGGATCAAGGGCAACTTCAACGCCGACTGGGACTACGAGGGCCTAGTGGGCTATTCACAGAACAAGTTGAAGGAAAAGTGGCCAGTGCTGATCTCGGCGGCGGCGCAGTCGCTGTACCTCGGGCCCTCTCTCGGCACCGACCCGGGCAGTGGCTACCAGATCTACAACGCGCCGCCCAGCCGTCTGTACACCCCGCTCACCGTCGCGCAGTTCCGCTCGATCACCACCGACTCGATCGATACCGACACTGCAAGAACCGAGAACGTGTCCTTCACCGCCAACAACAGTCGCCTGTTCACGCTACCGGCGGGACCGGTTGGTTTCGCGGGCGTTGCCGAGTTCGGTCATGATTCGTACAGTCAGGATGTCGACCCGGGCTCGCTTGATGGCAGCTACTTCGGCTATCACAACACTGCCGCGAACGGCTCGCGTAACCGCTACGGTGCGGGCCTGGAGTTCAGGATCCCGATCGTCCCGACGGTCACGCTCAACGCCGCCACCCGCCTCGACGAATACACTTACAGCGGCAACTCTGCCGGCAAGGTCACCTACAACGGCGGTCTCGAGTGGCGTCCGCTGCAGACCCTGCTAGTGCGCGGCTCCATCGGCACCGGCTTCCGGGCTCCCGACCTGTCATACCTCTATGCCGGTGAAAGCGGTTCGAGTTCCGACGGGACCGACTACTGGTGGTGTTCACAGTACCAGCCCAACCTCGATCCGCAGTCAGACTGCGACCGCAGTGACGTGGGCTATAACGGCCGCAGTCACGGCAGCACCACGCTCAAGGACGAGACCAGCGTGTCCTTCACCTACGGGCTGGTGTACTCCCCTACCAGGAACATCAGCTTCACGGCGGACTACTACAACATCGCCCTGACCAATGAGGTGGAGTACCAAAGCAGCGACACGATCCTCAGGGAGGAGGCGGACTGTCGCAATGCCGTGCTGGACCCCAACTCAGCGTTCTGCCAGCAGGTAATCAGTCAGGTGGTCAGGAATCCTGCAACCGGTAATCCCAACACCACCGACGTCATCACTTCGGTGTCGGTGCTGCCGATCAATGCCGCCTCGGAGCGCACCTCGGGACTGGACTTCGCCGGGCACTGGCTGCATCGAGGCCGGCCGCTTCGGAAACTTCGATTTGAGCGGTGGCTACACTCACGTCATCAAGCACACCATCCAGCTGACGGCTGAACAGCCTGTGGATGATGAACTCACCGACCTCTACTACTACGTGATCCCGAAGGACAAAGCGACGTACTCCGCCGGCTGGACGCTCGGTCCGATCACCACGACCATTCACGGCAACTGGCTCGGCGGCCTGCCCAACTACGACGGGACCCAGCGCCTAGGTCCGACACAGGTGTACAACGCCTCGGTCGTCTATCGCTTTACCGAGCGCGGCACATTCACCTTCTTCGTAGATAACCTGTTCGACGAGAAGCCGCAGCGTGACCCGACCTGGACGGCCTACCCGTACTACAACAGCTCCTGGTTCAGCCCGGTAGGACGTGCGTTCTTCTTCGAGGCCAGCTACCGCTTCGGCGGTTCGCCCGGCAAGTAACCAGCCACATCTCAAGGGCTGGCCGGCAGTGGCGGTCAGCCCTTGAGATGAAAGCGCACTTGCCGGCGCGTCAGTCGGCAAGTCCACGCCACAGTATGGTCGCGACCAGGAAATACCACGCGGCCGTCAGTGCGATGCTCACAAGCAGCACGTGTGGCGGCATGCCGGCGAGGGCGCCGGCGATCAGAAGCAGGATCACCGCGCCCAAGGCGATCCCCGCGATGCCCGTGGCGCGATGTCGCGGCGGCCCTGCGAGCAGCAGGCCGCCAAGGCTCACCATCGCGATGCCCTGGAAGGCGATCCCCAAGGGCATGAGAAAGGTGATCGCGGTGCCGCAGAACACGAACAGGGCCTTCGCGGCGGCGACCTGTTCGGGCGCGGTGACATCCAGATAGCGTGCCGCCACCGAAGGAATCACCAGCCCGTCGATGAGCATCGAGAACATGAGGGCAGCGCCACCGATGTTGAAGGCGACCGTGGTGATGACCACGGGGGCCCGGTCCGGTCCGAGGCACCGCGCCAGCAGCGCGAAGCATGCGATCAGTGTCGCCAGCACGAAGATGAATCCGCCGTGGACGATGCCATCCGCCACCTTGTTGCCGGCTTCCTCGCGCAGCACGCCGGCGAAGTCGTGCGCGGCACTGGCAGGATGGTTGGCCAGCAGTAGCACCGTTGCCAGGCCGCACAGGGCGAAGGCAACGGCCAGTGGCCGGGACGAGAGGGGTTGTGCTGCGCTTGTCATGGCGATCCTGTCGTGGCTGTGCGCTCGTTCTAGCGCAAATCCAGCGACACTTGCTGGACCTGTGCGCGTGGCTGTTTGATAGTGGACACACAGCGCTTGGTGTCTGTGAAAAAAGCGAGGTCGCGTGGGCAGGCAAGCAAAAAGTACCGGCGTCGACCGGCGTGCACAGCGCACACGCCGTGACCTCATGGCGGCATTCATCCAACTGGTGCTCACACGCGGCTACGTGTCCGTCACCGCTGCGGAGATCAGTCGCAAGGCCAATATCGGGCGCTCCACCTTCTACCTGCATTACTCGGGCAAGCAGCAGCTGCTCGAGGAGAGCCTGAAGCACCCGGCGACGGGGCTGGCGGCCTGTGTCGGTGGCGAAGTGACCGCGCAGCAGCTGCTGCCGCTGCTGGAGCACTTCCGCGACCAGCGCACAGTGAACCGCGTGTTCTTCGAGCCGCCGATCCGTCAGGTGTGGGTCAGGAGCCTTGCCGGGCTGATCGAGTCGCGGCTGGCACGGGGGCGCGCAGGGGGCAGGCCGCGTATACCGCGTGCGCTGGCGGCCCTGGTGGTCGCGGAAATGCAGATCGCGCTGATCACGCACTGGCTCAGCGGCAACGTCGCCGTGAAGGCCGAGGCCGTGGCAGAGCAACTGGTAAGCGGTACGCGTGCGCTCGTGGCCAGCATGGCCGCGGCATAGGCGACTCTGGCGACGGCGGCGCGCGCTGGCCAACCGGCAGACGATGGCCGAGAATGACGTTACGCCGCGGCCACGGGCCGCGGCGTAACGAAAGCGGCTGTTCTCTCACACGGAGTCACGCACATGGCAGGTTTCTCGGGCAAATGGGACATGGTCACCAAGTCGCCGATGGGGGCACAGAGCTCAACGCTGGAACTGGCCGAGAGCGCCGGTGCGCTCACCGGGGCGACGACCTCGAGCATGATCGGCACGCTGCAGCTGGAGAACGGCAAGGTGAGCGGCAAGAGCGCGACCTGGACCATCAAGATGACCGTGCCGATGCCGCTGTCGCTGGACGCGGAAGTGACCATGGACGGCGATGACAGCTTCGCGGGCACCGTGAAGGCCGGCGCGTTCGGCACCTGGCCGGTGACCGGCAAGCGAACCGGCTGAGGTGGGTCCGTCGGCCTCTTCGGCGCGCCGCCGGTGACGGACAACGCGGAGCGCTTCGACCGCTGGGTACGCGCCGGCTTCGTGCAGATGAATACGCGGCTGGAGGAGCTGTACTTCGCCCAGCCTGATCGCGCGGCCGTGGCGGGCACGGGGGACGCCATCAAGCGGCAGCTGGTCGAGGAAGGCCGCGGGTTCATCGCAGCCTTGCTGGCGGAGGGCAACACCGACGAGGGCTTCGAGTCCGCGTTCGGTGTGCTGGCCAACGTCGGGTTGTACATGGCCGCCTGCCGGCGCCACGAGGTTGCAGGGGCGCAAGGCGGGGAGGGCGCCTCGCCGCTGCGCGAGGCTTCCGCGCTGGCGCTGCACCTGGGCGCCTCGATGGGCGTGACGCCACGCTTCTCGACCAGTCACCTGACGACCCACAACCCGGCCATCAACGGCAGCTACAAGTGCTTCACCGACCTGCCGGACGAGCGGGTGTTCCTCGACTACAACACCCGCGGCATATTCGCCTACAAGCGCGCCGCGGATGCCCTGGCGCGCATCCTGCCGCTGGGAATTTCCCACCCGGTGGCCTTTGACCTGCTGGGAGACGCGCGCGCGGCGCTGGAGGATGTCGCGCGCTGGAACCAGATGCTGTTCGATTCCCTGGACACGCAGCGCTTCTTCTTCTGCGTGCGCCCCTACTACAAGCCCTACAAGGTCGGCCTGCACGAATACCGCGGGGCGAACGCGGGGGACTTCTCCGGGATCAACGAGGTCGACCTGCTGCTGGGCCTGTGCAATGCCAACAACATCGCCTACTCGCAACTGCTGGTCGACAAGTTCCTGTTCATGATGCCGGAGGACCAGGCGCGCCTGCGCGACTGCATGCGCCGCCAGAGCCTGCTGGATTCCCTGCTCGCGCAATTGCCTGCGGCCTCCCAGCCATGGTTCCAGCGCAACGCCCGCCTGTTCCTCGAGGTGTGCGCGGCGCACGCGGCGGCCGCAGCGCAGCACCACGACCAGCTGGTGCGCAAGTTCATCGAGGCACCCTCCGCCTTGCTGCCCGAGCAGCACCTCACCCACATCACCGCCAGCGGCCCGCCGCTGCCGGTGCTGCTTGGCGCGCTGGAGAAGCTGCGCGACCTGCGCATGGCGGCGCCCCGGGACGACATCCCCAGCCGTCACAAGGACATCCTCGCCCTGCGGCGCAGTCTCGGCAGCTGAAGTTCAAGCGACTGCCCGCGCGGACCTTGGGCTGTTGCCGCCGGCGGCGCTCACCTAAAATGCCCCGCCGGGATGCTGTGCCGGCCGCCCCGCGACCGTTCACCCGGACCACGATAGGAAGCTGACCTTGAGCACCCCCGCGATTCCCTCTCATGCCCGCGTCGTCGTCTGCGGAGGCGGGGTCATCGGCACCTCGGTGGCCTATCACCTCGCTTTGCTGGGCTGGAAGGACATCGTGCTGCTCGAGCGCGACCGGCTCACCTCCGGCACGACCTGGCATGCGGCCGGCCTCATGGTCACCTTCGGCTCGACCTCCGAGACCTCGACCGAGATGCGCAAGTACACCCGCGACCTGTACAGCCGCCTGGAGGCGGAGACCGGGCAGGCCACAGGCTTCGCTCCGATCGGCTTCATCGAGGTTGCCGCCGATCGCGACCGCCTCGAGGAATACCGGCGCGTGTCGGCATTCAACCGCTACTGCGGCGTGGACGTGCACGAGATCTCCCCGCGCGAGGTCAAGCAGATGTTCCCGCTCGCGCACGTCGATGACATCGAGGCCGGCTTCTACGTGAAGGAGGACGGCCGGGTGAACCCTGTGGATGTCACGATGGCGCTGGGCAAGGGCGCGCGCATGCGCGGCGTGCAGATCTTCGAGGGCGTGGCTGCCACCGGGATCACGCAGAATCGCGGCCGGGTGACCGGCGTGCGCACCGCGCACGGGGACATCAAGGCCGACTATGTCGTCAACTGTACGGGTATGTGGGCGCGCCAGTTCGGCGCACTCGCCGGCGTGAATATTCCCAACCAGGCCGCCGAGCACTACTACCTGATCACCGAGCCGATCAAGGACCTGCCGCCGAACATGCCGGTGCTCGAGGACCCCGGCGCATACGGCTATTACCGCGAGGAGGGCGGCGGGCTCATGGTCGGCCTGTTCGAGCCGACCTGCGCGCCGTGGAAGATCGAGGGCATCCCGGCGGATGTCTCGTTCCTCGAGCTGCCGCCGGACTGGGATCGCATGGCGCCCTTCCTGGAGAAGGCAATGTCGCGCGTGCCCATCACTTCCGAGGTCGGCATGAAGAAGTTCTTCTGCGGCCCGGAGAGCTTCACGCCGGACCTGCGCCCGATCGTCGGCGAGGCGCCGGAGCTGAAGAACTACTTCGTGGCCGCGGGGCTCAACTCGGTCGGCGTGCTCACCGGCGGTGGCCTCGGGCGGGTGCTGGCAAACTGGATCATCGAGGGGGTGCCCGACGTCGATGTCACCGGCTTCAACATCGACCGCACGCATACCTACCAGTCAAACCCCGAGTACCGCCGAGAGCGCACGGTCGAGTCGCTGGGAATGGTCTACAAGACCCACTACCCGAACAAGTCGCTCACCACCGCGCGCGGGGTGCGCAAGTCCCCCTTCCACGAACGCCTCGCCGCCGCGGGTGCCTACTTCAAGGAAGTCAGCGGCTGGGAGAGCCCTGACTGGTACGCCGGTGCGGGCGTCACGGCTGATCCGGGCCCGCTGTCGTGGGGCCGCGAGAGCTGGTTCCCGACCTGGCAGGCCGAGCACCAGGCCGCGCGCGAGAACGTCATCGTCATGGACATGTCGTTCATGGGGAAATTCCTGGTCCAGGGCCGCGATGCCGGCCGCTGCCTGAACCGGATCTCGGCCAACCAGGTGGACGGGGACAGTGGTGTCATCACCTATACCCAGTGGCTGAACGTGAAGGGGCTGCTCGAGGCGGACCTCACCGTCACCAAGCTCTCCGAGGAGAAGTACTTCGTGGTGGTGACCGACACCATGGTCCGCCACGCGGAGACCTGGATGAAGCGCAACATCCCCGACGACGCGCATGCCTTCGTGACGGACGTGACCTCCGCCTACGGCCAGCTGAACGTGCAGGGGCCGCGCTCGCGCGAGCTGCTGCAGAAGCTCACCAGCGTCGACCTTTCCAGCGAGGCCTTCCCGTTCCGCGCCGCGCGCGAGATCGACATCGGCTTTGCGCGCATGCTGTGCGTGCGCATCACCTACCTGGGCGAGCTTGGCTACGAGCTATACATCCCGGCCGAGCAGGCGGTGCACGTGTATGACCGCATCGTCGCGGCCGGACGCGAGTTCGGCCTGGTGCACGCCGGGCTCAAGGCCCTGGGCAGCCTGCGCATGGAGAAGGGCTACCGCGACTACGGCCATGACATCGACAACACCGACGAGCCCTACGAGGTCGGCCTGGGCTTTGCGGTCGACCTGGACAAGCCCGACGGGTTCATCGGCAAGGAGGCGCTGCTGGCGCGCAAGGCGAAGGGGCCGCTCAGGCGCCGCCTGGTGCAGGTGCTGCTGAAGGATCCCGCGCCACTGATGTTCCATGCGGAGGTCGTGCGCCGCGACGGCGTGCCGGTGGGCTACGTGCGCGCTGCATCCTATGGCCACACCCTGGGCGGCGCGGTCGGGCTGGCGATGATCGAGCCGAAGGTCGTGGTCGATGCCGCCTACCTGCAGTCGGGCAAGTGGGAGGTGGAGGTGGCCGGCGCGCTGCACCCGGCACAGGTTTCCCTGCGGCCGTTGTATGACCCGGCCATGGTGCGCATCAAGGCATAGATGCCGCGGCGGTCGGTCAGCGCAGCTGGCTGTCCTTGCTGCCGCGGCGGTTGAACAGGGAGAACTGAGCGGCGTCGCGGTCGCGCCCCTCCTGGCAGGGCAGGCAAAGCCGTACCCCGGGAACCGCGGCGCGGCGCGCCTCGGGGATCGCGGCCGCGCAGTCGGCGCAGTGGCTCAGGCCCGGGCCCTGCGGGATGCGGCTCTTCGCACGGTCGACCGCGTCGCGCACCGTCGCGTCGATCTGGTCCTGTACCGCCCCATCGCCTGCCCAGCCGGTGGCCATCGCCTTGAGCCTCCAAAAAAACCTGCCGGTATTTTACCAGCACGCGAGCCCGGCGGATTCTGTGTCTGGCAGCCCAGGCCCCGGTCCCGCCTGGGGGCCTGGACCGGCACCTAAGCCCGCGGGCGGGGTTCCCTGGAGGCGGTTGCGGTGTATTGCGCTATGACCTGGGGCAGGAGCGTCAGCGGCACATTGCCGCCCTTGACGATGGCGTCATCGAAATACCGCAGGTCATAGCGCGGGCCGAGCTGGTGCTGCGCCTGGTCGCGCAGCCGGTTGATCTCGGTATGGCCGACCTTGTAGCCGCAGGCCTGCCCTGGCCACACGCAGTAGCGGTCGACCTCCGCGGCCACTTCCATGACGGTGGAGCCATTGGTGGTCGCGAACCACTCGATCGCCTTGTCCCGTGTCCAGCGCTTGGAGTGGATGCCGGTGTCGACCACCAGGCGGCAGGCGCGAAAGGCCAGCGACTGCAGGTAACCGAGCTCCCCCAGCGGATTGCCCGCGTAGACGCCCAGCTCGTCGGCCAGCTGTTCCGCGTACAGCGCCCACCCTTCCGAGTATGCGTTGAACTCCAGCAGCGAGCGGATCAGGGGCAGCTTGTACGTGTACTCCCCCTGCCAGACATGCCCGGGGATGCCCTCGTGGTAGGTAAGTGTTGGCAGGGCGTAGCGCGGCCAGATCGAGGTATCGCGCAGGTTGATGTAATAGAGCCCGGGCTGCGAGCCGTCGATCGTGCCCGGCCCCGCGTAGCCATCCGGTGCGCCGTTCTCGATCGCCGGGTCCACGCGCTTGACCTGCAGGTTGCCGGCGACGAGGGTCGCGAACGCACGCGGCAGGCGGGTGCGGATGTCCGCCAGGCGCCCGTCGATGTAGGCGAGGATCTGGCTGCGTCCGGCATCGGTGTCGGGGAAGAGGTTGCGCGGGTCCTTGCCCAGTGCGGTCATGCGCTCACCCGGGGTGCCCTGGGTCAGGCCCTGCGCGCGCAGCAGCGGCTCCATGCGCCCCTGCAGGGCGGCCAGCTGCTCCAGGCCCATCTGGTGGACATGTGCTGGATCAAGGTTGCTCGTCGTGCCGGCGCGCAGCGCCCAGGCGTAGTACGCGTCCCCATCCGGCAGTCGCCACACGCCCGCCTCGCCGCTGGCCAGTGGCCGCTGGCGCTTGAGCTCATCGATCTGGCGTTCCAGCGCCGGGGCGACTTCGGTACTGGCAACCCCCAGTGCCTGTGCGGCGAAGTCCCCGGGGAAGCCGGCCGTGCGCTGGGCGAGGCTGGTGACCACGCCCCACTGGGCGACCGGCTGTGCGCGGGCGGTGCTCAGCTGGCGGATGGTCTTGTCGAGGATGAAGGCAGGTGCGATGACACCGGCGGCGGAGTCATGGCGCAGGCGCGCGGTCTCCCCATCCAGCGCGCGCGCGTAGGCGCGCAGCCGCTCGAGGTAGGACTGGGCATCCGCGGGGCCGGCAATGCGGTGCTGGGTTGCCAGGAACTCCGGCACCTCCACGAACGCGCCCATGTTCTGCGTGACCACGTAGGGGCCGTTGCGGTAGGACACCTCGTGGTCGAGGATGGCGACGTCGCCGAAGGCAAAGGCCGTGCCGTCCGCGGCGAGCTGGTAGGCCGTGCGGGCCACTGCCAGATCAAGCTCGGTGGCCACCGACAGGCCCGTGCGCGGCAGCGCGTCGAGCTTGCGCTTGCGGGCGCTGGCGACGGCGGCCGCGTGACTGACACCCTCGGGCGAGCGGTCGGTCAGTCGTGCCTTGAGTCCGGCGCGCAGGCCGGTGTCGAGCCCGAGGGTGCTGGCACTCTCGGGGTACTGGATGAGCAATTCCTCCGCGGTTTCGGCGAGGAGTGCCTGCGCGGCGGCGTCCGCTGCGGTATCCGCGCCGGCGGCCACGATCACGGCGGGCATCGCACCCAGTGCCGCGATGGCACCGGAACCGAGCAGGAAGTCGCGGCGCTCTATCTTCATGTTGTCCGGGCCCCAAGGAAAGTCGGGGAGCATGCTAGCCCGAAATGCCCGCGGTTATGAAGGCCGCCGTGCTGCTGCCGCAAGCCGCGCGCCGCGCGCCTGCAGCAGCTCGCGCAGCAGCGCGCGGTGGCAATTGCGCTCGTCGGCGCAGTAACAGCCCAGCGAGAAGTGCGTGCCGTGCGACAGCGCTGCGAGCAGGTCCAGGGCGTGACGGGCCGCAGGCTGGGACATCTGCGCACGGTAGCTGCGCGCGAACACGCGCCACTGCGCGGGGGTGGTTGCCGCGCGCGCCAGCCTCAAGGTTGCAGGCTCCGGGGCAAGCGTTGGCAGCCAGACGTCGTACCAGTCCTGCGAGGCAAACTCGGCCTTTGGAACGCCCCGCGGCGGGCGCCTGACGGTGCCGATACGCACCCCCTCGCCGGGCACCCGCGGGCTGCCGAGCCTGACGATCCGTATGGACATGGCCATCTCCTCGCGTGGACACTGCGCGCACCAAGAATAGCGACCCCCGCCACACGCACCAACAGTCCCCGAAGCGCGCATGTCTGCATCGATCATCACCCTTGGCATCACGTTACTGCACACCGCGCTCGCGCTGGCCGTGACCGCGCATGCGCTGCGCACCAAGCGCAACCCCGGTTCCGCCGTCGCCTGGATCGGG
Source organism: uncultured Pseudomonadota bacterium (assembly GCA_963703025.1). Taxonomy (GTDB): domain Bacteria; phylum Pseudomonadota; class Gammaproteobacteria; order Steroidobacterales; family Steroidobacteraceae; genus 13-2-20CM-66-19. The sequence continues at coordinate 2,791,381 of OY969778.1, forward strand.
CTGGCATGGCTGTCGCCGGTGGTCGGCAGCGTGATTTATGCGCTCATCGGCGTTAACCGCGTGGCGCGCCGGGCGCGCGCGGCAGGGGTCGCGCCGGTGGTCATGCAGCGTACGCATTGCGAGCCGGCGCCCTGCCGGGTCGATCACCTGGACGCTCTGGAGGCCGCCGCGTTCCGCCTCAGCGGCAGGCAGGTGCAGGCTGGCAACCACATCGACATGCTCGAGAACGGCGATGCGGCCTATCCGCGCATGCTTGCCGTGATCGAGGCGGCCCGGCACAGCGTCGCGCTCTCCAGCTACATCTTCCGCCCCGACCAGGCAGGCCTTGAGTTCATCGCTGCCCTGGTGCGCGCCAAGGGCCGCGGCCTTCAGGTGCGCGTGCTGATCGACGCGGTCGGTGGCGGCTACCTCAGCTCCGGTACCTACCGCCGGCTGCGCAGGGCGGGGGTGCCGTGCGCGCGCTTCATGCACTCGGCGCTTCCCTGGCGCATGCCCTTCCTCAACCTGCGCACCCACCGCAAGCTGCTGATCGCTGACGGCAGTATCGCGTTCATGGGCGGTCTGAACATCGGCGCGGAGAACCTGCTGGCGACCCGGCCGGCCCACCCGGTGCTCGACACGCACTTCCACGTCACCGGGCCTGTGGTCGAGCAGCTGGGTCATGCCTTCGCGGAGCAGTGGTATTTCGCGACCTCCGAGGTGCTGGAGGGCCCGGCGTGGTACCCCGAGATTGCCGCCGCGGGTGATTGCTGTGCGCGCGTCATCACCTCAGGCCCCGACCAGGACCTGGAGAAGATCGAGCTGCTCGCGCTGGAGGCGATCGGGTGCGCGCGCACCTCGATCAAGGTGATGACGCCTTACTTCCTGCCGGACGACCGCCTGATCACAGCCCTCGCGCTGGCGGCCATGCGCGGGGTGGGCGTCGACATCGTCCTGCCGGCGCGCACCAACCACCCGAGCATCGACTGGGCGATGCGCGCGCACATCGACCCGCTGCTGGCCGCCGGCTGTCGCGTGTGGGCCCACGCGCCGCCGTTCAATCACTCCAAGCTGATGGCCGTCGACGGGCTGTGGTGCCTGATCGGCAGCGCCAACTGGGATACGCGCAGTTTCCGCCTGAACTTCGAGGTGGATCTCGAGGCGTACCATGCGCACACGGTGGCCCAGGTCAGTGACAGGATCACCGCTCACCAGACCACGCTGCTGACCGCGACTGAACTTGCGCAGCGCCCCTGGGCCGAGCGCACGCGCGGTCAGCTGGCGAGGTTGCTCATGCCTTATCTGTAGGCAGCGCCTCCAGGGCGGCGGCGAAGCTGGTCAACAAGGTCACGTGCGGGTGCTGGCTCCACAGTTTGCTGAGCAGGGCGCGCGGCTGCTCGCGCAGCTCGCACAGGATCACCCGCGTACCGCTGGCGTGGGCACGCTGCGCGAATGACTCAAGGGCGGTGACGCCGCTGGCATCGATGTAGGGCACCGCGTCCATGCGCAGTACGACGGCACGCGGCGTGCGGCCGGAGCGGCGCAGGGCGGCCATCATTTCCGCGGCGACCCCGAAGAACATCGGCCCGGAGAAGCGGAACACCTCGACCCCCTCGGGCAGCGCTGCGCGCTGCTGCGGGTCGTCTACGCTCAGTGGCTCCGCCAGCATCCCGGCGGTGCGGCTCATGCGCGACATGAACAGCAGCGAGGCGAGCGTCACCCCGACGCCGATCGCCACGGTCAGGTCCACCAGGATGGTGAGGGCAAAGGTCAGCAGCAGCAGCGCGCGCTCGCCGACGTCCATCTGCAGCAGGCTGCGGAAGCGGTCGGCGTCGCTCATGCCCCAGGCGACCACCAGCAGGATCCCCGCAAGCGCGGCCATGGGCACGTGCGCGATGCTGCTGCCCCCGAGCAGCAGGAACAGCAGCAGGAACAGGGCGTGACAGACCCCGGCGAGCGGGGTGCGCCCGCCGGCACGGATGTTGGTGGCCGTGCGGGCGAGGGCACCGGTGGCCGGCAGGCCACCAAACAGCGCCGAGGCGATGTTGGCGGCGCCCTGGCCGACCAGCTCCTGGCCGGAGCGATGGCTGAACCCGGTCATGCCGTCCGCCACGACGGCCGACAGCAGGGCCTCCAGTCCGCCAAGGAAGGCGATGATGAACGCTGAGGGCAGCATCTGCTGCACCAGGGCGAGCGAGAACTGCGGCAGGTGCGGCGGCGGGATGCCCGGATGCATGCCCGGGAAGCGTTCACCGACGCTTGCCACCGGCAGGTGCAGGGCTGCCACGAGGAACGTGGCCCCCAGCACCGCGACCAGGAAGCCGGGAACCTGCGGGGCAAACCTGCGCAGCAGCACGATCGTGCCGAGCGTGAACACACCGATGGCGAGCGTGGGCATGCTGGTGGTGCCCAGCGCACCTAGGTAGGTCGCCCACTTGGCCACGAAGGTCGTGGGTACCGGGCCGGTGCTGAGCCCAAGGAACTCGCCCACCTGGCTTGAGGCAATGATGACCGCTATACCGGCGGTGAAGCCGGTGACCACCGGTGCCGGTACGAAGCGGATCATCCGGCCAAGCCCGCAGTACCCGGCAATGATGAGGATGAAGCCGGCCATGAGCGTTGCCAGCACCAGCCCCGCGTAGCCGTGCGCGGCGATGATCCCGGCGACGATCACCACGAAGGCACCCGTGGGTCCGCCGATCTGCACACGCGAGCCCCCGAGCAGCGAGATCAGCAATCCGGCCACTACCGCGGTCACCAGCCCCTGGTTGGGCGAGGCGCCACTGGCGATCCCGAGCGCCATGGCCAGCGGCAGCGCCACGATCGCAACGGTTAGACCTGCAAGGACATCGCCGCGCCAGCTGCGGCGGATCTCCCCGGTGCGCCACAGGGTGAGGAACTTCGGGCTGAAGGCGTGCGCGTGAGGGGCCCCGGGGTTCATGCGCACCGGTGTCCTGGTCGCGCACCCAGGCGTGCATGTTCCTCCATGAGTGCCGCAAAGCTCTCCGGCGGTGGGAAGCGGGCATAGCTGTGTGGCGCCGTGGTCGCCGCCCAGGGCAGTTGCTCGCTCGTATAGGTCTCGATGAAGGGCGCGACCCAGGACGCATCCTCAAGCAGCGTGGCGCGCACGTTGACGAACCGGTCCGCGCCCTGCGGACGGGTGAACATCCAGGTGAGGCAGTGGGGGCAGAAATGATGACGCGTGGCGCCATGCAGCCCACCGATCACCGGCTCCCCGCGCACCACGCTGAAACCTAAGCTGGGGATCGCCAGGCTCAGCGAGTAGGCGCTGGCGGACATGCGCTGGCAGCCGGTGCAGTGGCAGGCCATGCTCAGCAGCGGCGCGGCACTGATCCGCAGCCGCACCTGGCCGCAGCGACAGTGAGCTTCCCAGGGCAGTTTCCAGTCGTCCACGGAACCTCGGATTGTTGGCACTAACCCAGGCGAGTCTACGATGCCCGCCGCGCGCGCGCTCGTGCGGGGAAGGCCCGTCCTGCGGTAGTCTGCGCACTCCCCAATTTCCAGGGTTGCCCATGAGAATCATCAAGTCAGCTGCCGCCGTTGCCCTGTTTGCCGCCGCGCTTGTGGGCGCCGCGGCCGGTGCCGCGCAGGCAGGTCCTGGCGCTGTCGCCAGTGCGGCCAGGGCGGCCAGGGCGGTGCATGGGACCTCGTTCACCATCACCTTCCCGACGCAGCGCAGTGCCGCGGCACTGGATGGCCGCATCATCCTGCTGCTCAGCCGCGATCTGACCCGCGAGCCGCGCACGCACGTCAGCCCCGACGAGCCGCTCGAGAGCCCCTACATCTTCGGGCTGAACGTCGACGGGCATGGCCGGCGGCCATGCCGTGGTCGTGGATGACTCAGCCTTCGGCTGGCCGGCGCGCAAGCTGTCGCAGCTGCCGGCCGGGGACTACCTGGTGCAGGCGGTGCTGAATCGCTACGAGACCTTCCACCTGGCCGACGGCCGCGTGCTCAAGCTGCCGCCGGACAAGGGCGAGGGACAGCAGTGGGCGCTGAAGCCGGGCAACCTGTATTCCACGCCGCTGCGCGTGCACATCGACCCGGCGCACCCGGTGCGCACGGCGCTGCAACTCGAGCAACGAGATCGGCGCCGATCGAGGCCGAAGACCGACTCGGAGTTCATCCGCCACATCCGCATCCGCAGCGAGCTGCTGTCGAAGTTCTGGGGCCGCGACGTGTACCTCGGCGCCCACGTGCTGCTGCCGAAGGACTTCGACAAGCACCCGGAGGCGCACTATCCGCTGATGGTGTTCCATGGCCACTACCCGGATGACATCTCCGAGTTCCGCACCACACCGCCCGACCCGGACCTGAAGCCCGACTATTCGCAGCGCTTCCACCTGGCCGGCTACAACCGCATCCAGCAGCAGGAGGCCTACGCGTTCTACCAGAAGTGGATCTCGGCGGATTTCCCGCGCTTCCTGGTGATCGAGATCGAGCACGCCAATCCCTACTACGACGACAGCTACGCGGTGAACTCGGCCAACCTCGGCCCCTACGGGGATGCCATCAACAAGGAGCTGATCCCGGAGATCGAGAAGCGCTTCCGCGGCATCGGCGCAGGGCTGGGCGCGCTTCACCTACGGCGGCTCGACCGGCGGCTGGGAGGCCCTGGCCACCCAGGTGTTCTATCCGGACATGTACAACGGCGCCTTCGCCGCCTGCCCGGACCCGATCGATTTCCGCGCCTATACGGTGATCAACATCTACGAGGACAAGAACGCCTACACGCTGCAAGGGCGAGGCCGATGTCGTCGAGCGCCCCGCGATCCGCAACTACCTGGGCGAGGTGTTCGCCACGCAGCGCGACGCGAACTACATGGAGCTCGCGCAGGGCGACCGCGGCCGCTCCGGCGGCCAGTACGACATCTGGCAGGCGGTGTTCGGGCCGGTGGGCAAGGACGGTTACCCCGCGCCGCTCTTCGACAAGGTCAGCGGCGACATCGACCCCAAGGTGGCCGCCTACTGGCGCGAGCACTACGACCTGTCGCACATCATCGAGCGCGACTGGGCGACGCTCGCCCCGAAGCTGCAGGGCAAGATGCACATCTACGTCGGCAGCGCCGACACCTACTACCTGACCGACTCGGTGTACTTCGCCCAGGAGCGCCTCGAGACACTGCAGCCGCCGTATGGCGGCAGCGTCGCCTACGGCGACCGCGCCGAGCACTGCTGGAACGGCGATCCGAAACTGTCCAACGCCTACTCGCGCCTGCACTACAACTTCCAGTACCTGCCGATGATCCTCAAGCGCATCGCCGACAGCGCCCCGCCGGGGGCGGACCTGACGAGCTGGCGTTACTGAGGATCGTGGACGCGACTGCAACGCTCAGCTGGACGGAGGGCGAGGCCAGTTACGTCGCGCGCTGGCTCAGCGAAAGCGCCGCGCCGCCGCCGCGGGCGGTCGTGGTGGTGGACGACCGCACCACGGCCAACGACGCCTATGGACTTGCGGGCCAGGGGACCGCGCTCTTGTGGCGCGGGGACTTCCACAATGCGCGCCAGCTGCTCACGGCCATGGCCAGCCGCTTCGACCGCCACGCACGCAGGTCCGGGCGTGGTGCACAGGCGGCGCCGCCGGCCGCGGGCGAGGCCTTTAACCGCCACCGCCAGGCACAGGCGCAACGTGCGCGCACGCTCGGTTCGCTCGTGATCCGGCTGGATGCGGACTACACCATCGCGCTGCCGCGTGCGCCGGATGTCCGCCAGGCCTGTGTCGAGGCCTTCGGCGCTGGCACCGGCCAGTGCGTGCTGTCATTGCGGGCACTGCTGGGGGTCATCGGCGCCCACCAGTGGCGGCTGAAGGGAATCCAGATCCCCGCCGCAGGCGGCAGGATTCATCCGCACTACGGGGTGTTCGCGCCGATCCGCTCCGAATACGTTGACCTGGTGGCCGGCGCACCGCTGCCGGCCGGGCTGGTCCCCGGGGGGGTCGCGTTCGACATCGGCACCGGAACCGGCGTGCTGGCCGCGGTGCTGGTGCGGCGCGGGGTCGGGCGGGTGGTCGCCACGGATACCGATGCGCGCGCACTCGCCTGTGCGCGCGAGAACCTGGATCGGCTGGGTGTGGCGGGCCAGGTCGAACTGTCGAGTGCGCCGTTGTTTCCGCCCGGGCGCGCGCAGCTGGTGGTGTGCAACCCGCCGTGGCTGCCGGCGCGGCCGAGCGCACCGATCGAGCGTGGCATCTATGACCCTGACAGCCAGATGCTGCGCGGCTTCCTGGGCGCGCTTGCCGCGCACCTGCTCCCCGGCGGCGAGGCGTGGCTGGTGCTTTCGGACCTTGCGGAGCTGCTCGGGCTGCGCTCGCGCGACGAGCTGCTCGGGCTGATCGCAGGCGCCGGTCTTGAGGTCATCGAGAGGCGCGACGCAAAGCCGGCCCACAGGAAGAGCGCCGATGCGCACGACCCGCTGTACAAGGCACGCGCCGCGGAGGTGACCTCGCTATGGCGTCTGCGCGTGGGTACCGCGGCGGCCTGTGCAGCATGAACTGCGTGGCGTTGCTGGGGGTGCCGCTGGACCACAACAGCTCCTTCTTGCGCGGCCCGGCGGCAGGCCCCGCTGCGATCCGTGCCGCCCTGCACTGCGGGGCTGCCAACCTGGCCGCCGAGTCCGGTATCGACTTTGCCACGGCGGGGCTCTTGGTCGATGCGGGCGATGTCGCCATCACCGAGGGTGCCGACTGCTTTGAGCCCATCCGCGCCGCGGCGGCGACCGAGCTGGCCGCGGGCCGCAGGCTGCTGTCCCTGGGCGGAGATCACTCGATCACCTCGGCGCTGGTGGCAGCCCACGAGGCGGTCTTCCCGCAGCTGAGCATCCTGCACTTCGACGCGCACCCGGACCTGTACGAGCAGTTCGAGGGCAACCGCGCCTCGCACGCCAGCCCGTTCGCGCGGATCATGGAACGCGGTCGGATCCGCCAGCTGGTCCAGGTTGGCATCCGCACTGTGAATGCGCACCAGCTCGCGCAGGCACAACGCTTCGGCGTGGTGATGCACGGCATGGACGACTTCGAGGCGAGCGCGATCGTCCTGCCGCGTGGGCCGGTCTACCTCAGCTTCGACCTGGATGCGCTGGACCCGGCCTTCGCACCCGGGGTCTCGCACCACGAGCCCGGCGGTCTTTCGGTGCGCGACGTGCTCAACGTCCTGCGCCGCGTGGAGGGCCCGATCGTCGGGGCGGACATCGTGGAGCTGAACCCGCGGCGTGACCTCAACGACATGACCGCGATGGTGGCTGCCAAACTTGTCAAGGAGATCGGCGGCCGGATGGCCGCTGATCGCTGAAGTTGCTCCTTCACGGCGGCCGGGCGCGCGGACATACTGCAGCGGGCGCAGGGGCACGGTCGGCAAGGAGTCGTATGAACCATTTGCGTGGCGTCATGGTGAGCGTTGCCCTCGTTGCCAGCCTCGGCAGTGCCGCCTCGCGGGCGGCAAGCATCGAGCTTGCCGGCAAGCTGGCGTACCCGGAGAGCATTTCGGCCGCGCGCGATGGCACGCTGTACGTCGGCAGTGCCGGGGCGGGCGGGGTGGTGCGCGTGCCGCGCGGCACCACCCATGCGGTGCCCTGGATTGCGCCGGCCGCCTTCGGCAGCCGTTCGGTCTTCGGGGTGCTGGTGGATGAGCACCGCGGGCTCCTATGGGTGTGTTCCGATGACCTGACGTCCTCGAAGATCTTCTCGCCGGGGACCGGCCCCACCAGCCTCAAGGGCTTCGACCTGAAGAGCGGGGCGGGCAAGGTCAGTGTTGCGCTGCCCGGCGACGATCCGTTCTGCAATGACATCGCGCTCTCGGCCGAGGGCAGCGTCTATGTCTCGGAAAGCACCTATGGGCGGGTTCTCAGGCTCAGCGGCGACTCGAAGAGTCTGCTCATCTGGGCCGAGGACAAGGCGCTGCTGGACATCGATGGCCTCGCCTTCGGCGCCGACGGTCACCTCTACGCCAACACCTACGGGGGCAATGGCTTCTTCCGCGTCGAGGTGCAGGGGGCCGCGCCTGCGAAGGTCACGAAGCTGTCGACGCCGCGCGCGCTGTTCCACCCTGATGGCATGCGCACCCTCAAGGGCAACACCTTCCTGATGGTCGAGGGGGCCGGCAGGCTCGACCGCCTCACGGTGACCGGTGACAAGGTGCAGATCGACACCCTGAGCGATACGCTCTTGGAACCTGCCGGGGTGGCACGCATCGGAGCGCAGGTGTGGGTGGCGCAGACGCAGATCAGCGTGCTGTACGACGACAAGCACGTGATGACGCCGAAGCTGCCGTTCCGCATCGTGGCCGTGCCCCTTGCCGGGCACTAGCCTGCCGCGGCGCTAGGGTTTTTGCGGCGCTGTCGTCGCCGGAGTCGCAGCCGCGTACGCGGCGCGCGCCTCGCTGACCAGGTAGGCGTGCAGCGCGGCCGCGTCAGCCTCACTCAACACGTCATCGAAGCGCCCCATCCCCAACGGCGCGAGCGCCCCGTGCAGCACGATGTCCTTGAACTGCTTGAGGTCCGCGGGCGCTGCGGTGCGCAGGTCCGGCAGCACGCTGACTCCCAGGGCATGGCAGCGCCCGCACTGCGCGGTGAACAGCTTGAGGCCGCGCGCGATCTCAGCCGCTGAGCCTTCCGCGGCCGGGGGTACCGGCAGGGCGGGCTGGGTACGCATGCCCGGCAGGGGCACCGCGCCGCCGCCGAGCCGCAGGGCGACGATGCGGCCCTCGTTGAGGTATTTCGCACCGGCGGCAAAATCCGGGTAGGTCGTGGCGATCGCCCCGCCGCCGTAGCCTGCCATGACCGCCACGTACTGCACGCCTGCCACCGCATAGGTCATCGGGGCCGCCATGATGCCGACACCGATTTCCTGCTTGTGCAGCAGCTTGCCGGTATCGGCCGCGTAGGCGTAAAGGCTGCCATCCGCGCGTCCCTGGAACACCAGGTTCCCACCCGTGGACATCACGCCACCGTCGTTGACGAAGGCGCCGTGGGAAATCTCCTGCTCCCACACCGCCTTCTGCGCCACCGGGTCCCAGGCGCGCAGCACGTCGCGAATGACGCGCCGCGGGTGGGCGGCATCGTAGTGCGGCAGTGGCCCGTACAGGCCTTCCATCGCGGCCGGATCGTAGGAGGCGTCCGGGTAGAGCAGGCCAACCCCGAACGAGCCTTCGATGTGGGTGACCGGCCTGTGCTCGAGGTCGATCCACACCATGGGGATGTCCGTCACCGGGATGTAAACCAGGTGCGTCTGTGCGCTGAAGGACATCGGCGCCCACGAGTGCCCGCCGCTGCTGGACGGATAGATCAGCTGCGGCTTCTTGCCGTAGTTCGCCTGCGCGGTGACGATCGGGCGGCCGCTCGCGTCCAGCCCCGAGGCCCAGTTGATGAACGTGAATGGCTTGCCGGAGATCAACTCGCCGGTCTTGCGGTCGAAGACGTAGAAGAAGCCGTTCTTGGAGGCCTGCAGCAGCGCATGGCGCAGCTGGCCGCCGATCTCGAGGTCGGCCTGCACCAGTGTCGCGTCCGCGTCCTGGTCCCAGTCATCCCCCGGCGTGGTCTGGAAATGCCACGCCGGCTCGCCGGTGCGCGCATCGAGGGCGACGATGGAGGAGCAGTACAGGTCGTCATGCCGCCGGCCACCGGGGTTGCGCACCCGCTCCTGGTAGGGAGCCGCGTTGCCCGTACCTATATATACAAGGTTCAGCTGCGGGTCATACGCGGTGCCGGCCCACACCGCGCCACCGCGCGGGTCGCTGGCGGGGTCCCAGGTCTTAAGCGCCGCCTGCATGGCGGGGGAGGGGTGCGGGTCATCGCGCGTGGGCACCACGAAGAACCGCCACGCGAGCTTGCCCGTGGCGAGGTCGAAGGCGCTGACGTAACCACGCGTGCCGCCGTTGCCCATGTCAGCGCCACTGTTCCCGATCAGCACGAGCTTGCCTGCCAGTTGCGGGGCGCCGGTGCTGGTGTAGGGTTGCCGGTGGTCGATGATCGTGTCAGCCGACCAGGCAATGGCGCCGGTGCTGGCATCCAGTGCGTACAGCTGTCCATCGAGGGAGGCAACGTACACCTTGCCTGCGACGACCACGACACCGCGATTGACGACGTCGCAGCAGACATCGCGGCCGACCCTGCGATCCATCTTGGGGGTGAAGGTCCACAGCGACTTGCCGGTCGCGGCGTCCAGGGCATAGACCGTTCCCCAGTTGCCCGAGGTGTACATGACCCCATCGACCACCAGCGGCGTCGCCTCAAGTCCGCGCGAGGTCCCGGTGCTGAAGGTCCAGGCGTGCCCGAGGGTCGCGACGTTGTGATCGTTGATCAGGTCGAGGGGCGAATAATAGGTGCCCTGGGCGTCCTGGCCGGTGCTGCGCCACTCGGCGGCCGCCGCATCGGCAGGGGCCGCCGCAGGCGCGGCATGCGCAAGGCAACAGGCGAGGCACGCAAGGCCGGCTGCGAATCTGGCTGACACGGATCTTCCCCCCGGAGCTGAACTGCGGTCGCGCGACATCATAACTATTCCGTGCCTGGGGGCATCTTGCGGGGCGGGCTTTTATTCCGTGAGGTGGTACACGCGGGCAAAGCGCGCGCGGTCGACGATGCCATGGTCCCCGGGGGCGTACTGCAGCAGCCAGTCGCCGGCCGCGCCATGCAACACGTCCCCGCCGGCCTCCCGCGAGACGCTGAAGGGCTCGTGCATCTGCTTCACCAGCACGGTCACGGGGCGGTTGCGGTAGGGGCCGGGCGCACCGGGCAGGACGGGTGCGACGGGCAGGTACTTGGCATCGAATCGCTCGCGCGACACACACCAGCGGTCGCCCGTCGAACCGGTGATGAGCGCATCGCCTTCGCAATAGTGGTTCAGGCCGACGGCACTGGCCAGGCTGCCGCCCTGGGCGGCGAATACCACCTGCACGGTCTCGTCCTTGGCGGCCCGGTGGGCAGCGGGGTCGTTGGCAAGGTCAGGGTTGTCCAGGTGCAGGGTCATGCGCCGGCCATTGTGCCACTGCAACCGCTGACGCCACATCCCGCGCCGGGTTCAGGGGCGATCGGCGGCGGCCGACTGGCGATCGCGCTAGCGGGTGGGCAAAGGGAGGCTGGTGGGTTGGAAGGCCCCGGGAGCCGGGCGCGGAAAAGAAAAAGAAATCCCCCGGTGGCGCTGCGGCCACCGGGGGTAAGAGCCAAGTAGCTACTCGATGCTCTCGCCGTGCAGCGAGATGTCCAGCCCCTCGCGCTCCTGCTCCTCGGTGACGCGCAGGCCAATCGTCATGTCGATGAGTTTGAGGATGATGAAGCTCATGACGAAGCCGTAGATCAGCGTCGTGCCGACACCCAGCAGCTGGGTCATGACCGATCCCTCGACACCGCCGATCTCCTTGCTGGCGAAAACGCCGGTGAGGAGCGCGCCGACGATGCCGCCGACGCAGTGCACGCCGAAGGCATCGAGCGAGTCGTCGTAGCCCAAGGCGCGCTTCACCGTGGTGGCGGCGAAGAAGCAGATCACCCCGGCGGCGATGCCGATGATGACCGAGGCCGACGGGACCGACGAAGCCCGAGGCCGGCGTGATCGCCACCAGACCGGCGACCGCGCCCGAGGCGATGCCCAGCACGCTCGGCTTACCCTTGGAGAGCCATTCGGCGAACATCCATGCCATGGCGGCGGCGGCCGTTGCGATCTGCGTCGCGGCCATCGCCATGCCGGCACGGCCATCGGCGGCCACTGCGGAGCCGGCGTTGAACCCGAACCAGCCAACCCACAGCAGCGAGGCGCCGATCACGGTCAGCGTCAGGTTGTGCGGGCGGCATCGGGTCCTTGCCGTAGCCCAGGCGCTTGCCGAGCACCAGACAGCAGGCGAGTCCTGCGATACCGGCGTTGATGTGCACGACCGTGCCACCGGCGAAGTCGAGCACGCCCTTGGCCGCGAGCCAGCCCGGACGGCTCCCACACCCAGTGCGCGATCGGTGCGTACACGATCAGTGACCAGAGCGCCATGAACACCAGCATCGCCGAGAACTTCATGCGATCGGCAAAGGCACCGGCGATCAGCGCCGGGGTAATGATCGCGAAGGTCAGCTGGAACATCGCATAGACGGTCTCGGGAATGGTGAGCGCCAGGTGCGAGACCGTGAGCTTGTTGTCGTCCTTCATGAACGTCATGCCGTGCATCAGGAAGCGCGACATGCCGCCCAGGTATGGACTGCTGCCCGGGGTGAAGGCCAACGAGTAGCCGACCACCCACCACAGGATGCGTCACCAGGCAGGTGATGGCGAAGCTCTGCATCATGGTTGCCAGGATGTTCTTCTTGCGCACCATGCCGGCGTAGAAGAGCGCAAGGCCCGGGATGGTCATCATCAGCACCAGCGCGGTGGAGGTGAGCATCCAGGCGGTATCACCCGCGCTGATCTTGTCGGTGCCTACCAGTTGCGGCTCGGTCGGGGCGGGCGGCGCCGCGGCAGCCGCGTCCGCCGGGGCGGCTGCGGCAGCCTTGTCGTCCGCGGCAGCCGCCGTCGCGGCAGGCGCCGGGGTGCTGGCAGCCGCCGGGGCTGGCGCAGGCGTGTCAGCCTGGGCCCAGGCGGTCTGCGCGCAGGCGCCGAGCGCGCAGAGAGCGAGCAGGGGAATGAGTTTCATGGTCAAGGCAGTCTCCTCAGTGCGTGTGCTGCTGTTCTTAGATCGCGGCTGCGTCTTTTTCGCCGGTGCGGATGCGCACCACCGTGACGAGTTCGGTGACGAATATCTTGCCGTCACCCACCTTGCCCGTATGCCCGGACTGCATGATCGCGTCGATCACCTGGTCCATGAGCGCATCTGCGATCGCGACCTCGATGCGTGTCTTGGGGACGAATTCCACGGTGTACTCGGCACCGCGGTAGACCTCGGTGTGACCGCGCTGACGCCCGAAACCTCTGACTTCGGTGACCGTCATGCCGGTCGCGCCGAGTTCGCTGAGGGCCTTGCGAACGTCATCGAGCTTGAAAGGCTTGATGATTGCCGTAACCAATTTCATCGATACACACTCCTCCCGTTAGGGTTCTTATCGTGTCGAGAGTCCCCACCACCACTGCAGCCAAGCAAGGGCTGTGCCATTGCGCGACGCTTGGTTTAACAGTGGCTTACGCTCGCTCGTCTCCGGTGGCTAGAGAAAACCTGCACCAATGCAGTGCAGCGCAGATGAGCCTTGGTGCAGTACGCGGGTGCCACCTCAACCATGTTCTCGAGGTGGCGAGGCCGGCCTTTGCCGGCGACTCACCACGCCGAGCCGCGGTCAGAACTTGAATACCCCCTGGATGGCGATCTCAGTCTGGTTCGAGCTGTACTCGACGCTACCTTCCTCATCGAAGTTGACCGACTTTACGTAGGTCGGCTCGTTCGAATCGTCGTACCGTGCCTCCAGGCGCAGTTCGAAGTTCTTCACCGGCGAGTAGCCGAAGGTAAGCGTGCCTTCCTTCAGCTTCTGCGCGGTGCCGGTGACGAAGCCGTCCTTGTCGTTGAGGTACTCGCCACGTACCGAAACGCGCCACAGGCCGTTGATGGCGTAGTTGACGTAGGCGGCGACACCCTCCCAGTCGAGGTCCGGGCCGTTGACCTGCTGCTGCTGGCCCCAGTCATAGCTGACACCGACCGTGAGGGCATCGGTGATGTTGTAGGAGCCCACGAAGTCCAGGAAGTTACGCTCGGCGTTGTAGGACTGCTCTTTACCGAAGTAGCCGGTGAGGCTCAGCGTGAGCGGCTTGATCGGTATGAAAGTGGCATTCGCCTCGACCGTCTTGGAGCCGTACGAGGTGGACGTGGTGTTCCAGCCGTTGTTGGCGCCCAGGGTGAGGCTGAGGGTGTCGCTCGTCGCCCAGGTTGCGCGCACGCCGGTGTGCGTCAGTGGTTCGGCGTAATAGAGGAAGGAGCGCGAGAAATTGGTATTCAGGGTCGGATTGCTGTACTCGAAGCCGGCCATGGTGCTGAACTTGCCACCGATGATCGTCAGGGTCGAGAAGGCGTACTGCACGTAGGCCTGGCGCATGTTGAAGGTGCTGTTGGTGTCATTTTCGGCGTAGTTCATGATGCGGGCGTCTTCGCCGGCCACCATGTCGACGTAGCCGCCGAAGCCTTCCTTGGGCTGGTAGCCGATCTGCAGGCCGGCCTGGTCCAGTTGGAAGGTGTCATGTTCCACGTCGAACTCGTGGAAGGTGTTGTAGCCGGTCGAGTGGTAGTAGGCGGCTGCGATGTAGCCGGTGATCGCGATACCGGAGGAGTCCAGCACCTGCGATAGCGAGGGGGCTGTGGGCTTGGCTGGGGTGGCTACCTCATCGGCCAGGGCGTACGGGGAGACCACCGCCGCCACCAGCAGTGCGCTTGCCGATACCCCTGTTAGTTGGAATCTGCGCATTTCTTGTCCCTTGGATAAATGACGACTGCGTGCCGCCGGCCTTTTGGGCGGATGCAGTTACCGTGCCAACTGTTAAAAACTGTATTGCGCTGTTGCATACGCGCCGTTATTGCGGGAAACCGGCGTTTTGCACCTGAACGGAGCGTTGCTACGGCGCAAAAGCCGCTTCCCGGTGCGCTGGTTTGCACAGCGCCGAGGCAGCGCACGCTGAGGCGATGCATTCGGGTGCGAGGCGCTTGAGGAGCGCCCCGGCGCCTGGCGCCCACGCGCTTGCGCCCGCGGTGGCCGGCTCGGCGGAAACCCAGGCGCTTCAGTTTCTTGGCGTGCTTAGGGCGGGACTCGGGTTGGCCGGTCCGGCGCACTGCAGCCGGTCTTGTGGTGGCAGGATCAGGTAGCGAACAATGTCCGCCGGCCCTGTGGCAAAGCCCCGGCACGAAAGGCTCGCACCATGAAGATACATCCGCGTGACTTCCGGGTGCCCCCCGGCAAGAAGGTGGACCTGGGCAAATGGCCGACCAGGGTCAAGCGGGTCTATCGTTCCAAGCGCGAATACGCGCACATGCTGGGGGCCCAGAGAGAACAGCTGAGTGCCTGCCAGGAGCTGCTGTACGCATCCAACCGCTACGCGGTGCTGTTGATCTTCCAGGCGATGGATGCGGCGGGCAAGGACGGGGTGATCAAGCACGTCATGTCCGGGATCAACCCCCAGGGCTGTCAGGTGTTCAGCTTCAAACACCCCAGCGCCACGGAACTGCAGCACGACTTCCTCTGGCGCACGACCCGCGACCTTCCCGAGCGCGGCCGGATCGGCATCTTCAACCGCTCCTATTACGAGGAGGTGCTGATCGTGCGGGTGCACCCGGAGATCCTGGTCGCCGAGGGCATCGCAGGACGCGGATCCGCAGACCATCTGGACGGACCGCTATCCGCTCCATCGCCGACCTGGAGCGGCACCTGCACTTGAACGGCACGCGCATCATGAAGTTCTTCCTGCACCTGTCCAAGGAGGAGCAGCGGCAGGCGCTTCCTCGATCGCATCGACAACCCGCAGAAGAACTGGAAGTTCAGCGAGGCGGACATCGAGGAGCGTGCCTTCTGGAAGGACTACATGAAGGCGTACGAGAAGTGCCTGGCCGCCGACCAGCACCAAGGAGTCGCCCTGGTACATCGTGCCCGCCGACGACAAGGAGAACACGCGGCTGATCGTCTCGCAGATCCTCGTGCAGGCCCTGACCGAGCTCAAGATGAACTTCCCCAAGACCAGCGAGGAGCGTGCCGGGGAGCTGCAGGCGATCCGCGCGCGGCTGGCACGCTAGCAACCCGGTTGCAGCTGCAACGCCAGCGTAAGCGCTACCGTGTGCGCACCGGTGCGCGCGACAGTGTTTGCGCATGTTAGTTACATTTGTAATGCGCGCGCTCGCGCATCGAGGTTGCAGCGGATCGATGCAACACGGGTAAGATGTGCCGGGTCCGCGAGCGCACCTACGTGTCTGTCAGGGGAAACTCATGAGCGACGGTGAGATCAGTCGGCGCAAGTTGCTGCTCGGCGGCGCGCTCGTGGGAGCCGCCTACGCCACCGGTGCGGCAGTGCACGATGGTGAACTGGGCGCGCCGTCGCAGACCATCAAGGGGGCGATGCCATGGCGCGAAGGCGCGGCCGACGTGCCGCCGATGGCCAGCGGCACCGACTACCGGTTCTTCACCGCCGCCGAGCAGGCCTTCATCGAGCCGGCGATCGAGCGCCTGATCCCGGCCGATGACGTCGGGCCCTCTGCCATGCAGTCCAACGTGCACGTCTTCTTGGACCGGCAACTGGCAGGTCCCTACGGGCGTGGCGATCACTACTACCTGGGCGGTCCGTGGCCCAAGGGGACCGCCGAGCAGGGCTACCAGAGTCGCTTCTCGCCCGCGCAGTTCTACCGTGCCGCGATCCCGGCCGTCGAGGCCTACGTGAAGGGCAAGAACGACGGCAAGTCATTCAAGGAGCTTGGCGCCGCGGACCAGGACGCAGTGCTCAAGGCGCTGGAGAGCGGTTCGGCACAGCTGGAGGGTGCCGACGGCAAGGGCTTCTTCACCATGCTGCTGCAGAACACGCTGGAGGGTTACCTCTCCGACCCGATCTATGGCGGCAACAAGGACATGGCCGCGTGGAAGATGATCGGCTTTCCCGGTGCGCACTACGACTACCGCGAATGGGTCGGGCGCCACGGCGAGCGCGTGCCGTACCCGCAGGTGAGCATCAAGGGCCGTCCTGGCTGGTCGGAGACCTAGAGGCATGGCAACCCAACTCCCCCCTGTTGATGCGGTCATGATCGGCTTCGGCTGGACCGGCGCGATCCTTGCCCAGCAGCTGTGCGATTCCGGGCTGAACGTCGTGGCCCTGGAGCGCGGCGTGTGGCGCGACACACCGACGGACTTCGCACCCACGTTCGCGCAGGACGAACTGCGCTACATGTGGCGCCACCACCTGTTCCAGAACCTCGCCTACGACACCCTCACGATCCGCAACAACACCAACCAGGAGGCGCTGCCGATGCGCCGGCTGGGTTCGTTCCTGCTGGGCACCGGCGTCGGCGGCGCGGGGGTGCACTGGAACGCGCAGATCTGGCGCTTCCTCGAAAGCGACCTGAAGGCCTACAGCCACAACCTGCACCGCTACGGCAAGGCTGCGGTCAGTGCCTACGACATGACGGTGCAGGATTACCCGGTCAGCTGGAGCGAGATCGAGCCCCACTACGACGCCTTCGACAAGTTGTGCGGCACCTCGGGCAAGGCCGGCAACCTCAACGGCAAGATCGTAGACGGCGGTAACCCTTTCGAGGGGCCGCGCTCGGCGGAATACCCGAACCCGCCCCTGGCGATGCCCTACGGGCCGACGCTGTTTGCCAAGGCGGCCATCGAGAAGGGCTACAAGGCCTTCCCGCACCCGACCGGCAATGTCTCGCGCCCGTACGTAAACCCGCTCGGCGCGCAGCTGGGCCAGTGCACTTACTGTGGGTTCTGCGAGAAGTTCGGCTGTGGCAACTACTCCAAGGCGACCGCGCAGACCACGATCCTTCCGTACCTGCTGATGAAGTCCAACTTCACGCTGCGCACCGAGTCCGAGGTTCTCAAGATCGAGACCACGGCCGATGGCAAGCGTGCCACCGGCGTCACCTACGTGAACAGCGCCGGGGAGGAGTTCTTCCAGCCCGCTGAGATCGTGGTGCTGTCCGCCTACGTGCTGCAGAACGTGCGCCTGCTGCTGCTGTCCGGGATCGGCAAGCCCTATGACCCCAAGTCCGGCACCGGGGTGGTCGGCAAGAACTACGCCTACCAGACCATGGGCTCGGTGAATGTCTTCTTCGAGGACAAGATCATGAACCCGTTCATCGGCGCCGGCGCGCTGGCGACCGTGGTGGACGAGTTCAACGGCGACAACTTCGACCACAGCGGCTTAGGCTTCATCGGCGGCGGCTACATCGCCCAGATGCACACCGGTGGCCGCCCGATCGAGATGATCTATGCCCCGGAAGGTGTGCCCAAGTGGGGCGCGGAGTGGAAGAAGGCGGCCGCCAGGAACTACCTGCGGGCGGTGAACATCAGCTGCCACGGCTCGGTCATGGCGCATCGTGGCAACTACCTGGACCTGGATCCGACCTACCGCGACAGCTTCGGCCGCCCGATGTTGCGCATGACGTTCGACTTCACCGACAACGAACGCAAGATGTCGCACTTCCTCGTCGACAAGGCAGCCGAGATCGGCCTTTCGATGGAAGGGGTCAGCAGCGTCAAGAAGAACTACCGCACCGGTTCCTGGAGCGTGGTGCCGTACCAGACCACGCACAACACAGGGGGCACCATCATGGGCGACAACCCGGGCAACAGCGTGGTGAACAAGTACTCGCAGAGCTGGGATGTGCCCAACCTGTTCGTCACCGGTGCCGGTGCGTTCCCGCAGAACGCCGGCTACAACCCCACCGGCACCGTGGCCGCGCTGAGTTATCTGGCGGCTGAGGGCATCAGGACTCAGTACCTGAAGAAGGCCGGTCCGCTGGTGAGCGCCTAGACAGGAGCCAGAAGCGATGGCCAGCAAGACACGGGGCGTGGTGGCGTTGGTGATCGTCGCGCTGGTCGTGGCGGTTGCAGTGATGCTCGGCCGACCCTCCCAGGCAGCCTATACGCCGATGACGGCAACCACCTTGTCGACGCGCCTGCTGACGCAGCCGGTTCCCGACGGCGTGCCCAATGCCGCGCAGGTGCGACAGGGGCAGTACCTGGTGCGTGTCGGGGACTGCGCTTCCTGCCATACACGCGAGGGCGGTGGCTTCCTCGGTGGTGGCTTCGGCCTCAACACCCCGTTCGGTACGATCTACAGCACCAACCTCACGTCCGATGTGAACGCCGGGGTCGGCTCCTGGTCGGCCGACCAGTTCTATGCCGCCTTGCACGATGGCACCTCCGGGGGTGGACATCCGCTGTACCCGGCGATGCCATATCCCTACACGACGCGCGCCACGCGCGCGGACTCCGATGCGATGCTCGCATTCCTGAAGACGGTGCCCGCCGTGAACGAGCACCAGCCGCCCAACAGCCTGTCGTTTCCGTTCACCATGCGCTCGCTGGTGCATGGCTGGAACCTCTTGTACTTCCACAAGGGCGAGTTCGTGCCAGCGCCGGACAAGTCCGCGGAATGGAACCGTGGCGCCTACCTTGTAACCGGCCTCGGGCATTGCGGGGCCTGCCACACGCCCAAGAACTCCCTCGCCGGGGACGACACTGCCAAGGCGCTCCAGGGCGGTACCCTGGACGGCTGGGTGGCCCCGGATCTGACCGCGAACAACCGCACGGGCATCGGCGCCTGGAGTGTCGATGAAGTCATCGAGTACCTGAAGACCGGGCGCAACGTGCACGCCAATGCCGGCGGCTCGATGGCCGAGGTGGTCGCCTATTCCACCTCCATCCTCACCGATGCCGACTTGCATGCGATTGCGACGTACCTGAAGGACCAGCCGTCAAGCGCCGAGTCCAGCGTGGCGGCGGCGGATCCGGGCAGCATGAAGCGCGGAGCGGCGGTGTTCTCCGATGCGTGCACCTCCTGTCACATGGAGGAGGGCCTCGGACAACCGCGGTTCTTCCCGCCGCTGCACGGGGACGCGGTGGCACAGCAGGCAGACCCGACCGGGGTACTCCACATCATCCTGGCCGGCGACCGCACGGCGGCAACCGCCACACGTCCCAGCCCACTGTCGATGCCCGCTTTTGCGTGGAAGCTGACCGACCAGCAGGTTGCAGACGTTGCCACATACGTGCGCAACAGTTGGGACAACCGCGCACCGGCGGTGACGGCCGCCCAGTCGGCCGCGATGCGCAAGACGCTGGGACTGGAAGGCGAGCGGCTGACCGAGGACTCGACCGACCGCTGACCACGAGGCGACGGGCCCGCGACGCGCAGGCCGGCGAGACCTAACCTGAGCTTGGCCGCATTGCGCGCCGAGGGCTGCTTCCCGCATGATGCGCGGCACCATGACCGGGTCCAAATGAAGTTGTGACGACACCCGCCCCGGCTCACCGCAGCCCCGATTTAACCTTGACCGCGAATCCATGACCGACCTGAACAGGGCCGTATTCCTCAGTTACGCCTCCGAAGACGCTGCCGCGGCTCTGAAGATCTGCACTGCACTGCGCGACGCGGGGGTCGAGGTCTGGTTCGACCAGAGTGAGCTGCGCGGCGGGGATTCCTGGGATGCGGCGATCCGCCAGCAGATCAAGACGTGCGCACTGTTCATCGCCGTCATATCCCCGCAACACCCATGCCCGCGATGAGGGCTATTTCCGGCTGGAATGGAAGATAGCGGTCGACCGCTCGCACCTGATGGTCACCCACAAGGCCTTCATCGTGCCAGTCGTCATCGACGACACGCGCGACAATGACCATAACGTACCCGATCGCTTCCGCGAGGTGCAGTGGACCCGCCTGCCGGACGGGGTCACGCCGCAGGCGTTCACCGAGCGCATCGTGCGACTGCTGTCGCCGGACGCGGCGACAACGGGCGCGCCGTCGCCGGTGGCGAGCGGTCCGCGGCGTGAACCGCTGCGGTCCACTGCTGCGGCCGCCGGTCGATCGAAACTGGTATGGGGCGCCCTCGGCGCCGCAATTCTGGGCGTGGCCGGGTACTTCGCATTGGTTCGGCCTCCTGCGCTTGAGGCGACACCCGTGCCACCGCCCGTCCCGGCGGCGGCCGGACCGGCTAGCGCGGTTCCGGAGAAATCGATCGCCGTGCTGCCCTTCGTCAACCTGAGCTCGGACAAGGACCAGGAGTACTTCTCGGACGGCCTGACCGAAGAACTCATAGACCAGCTTTCGAAGATCCCGGACCTGCGGGTGCCGGCGCGCACCTCTTCGTTCTACTTCAAGGGCAAGTCGGATGACGCCGCCTCGATTGCCCAGAAACTGCACGTCGCCAACCTGCTTGAGGGCAGTGTCCGCAAGGCCGGCACACACCTGCGCGTCACCGCGGAACTGATCCGTGCAGACAATGGCTACCACCTGTGGTCCGAGACCTATGACCGGGAATTAAAGGACGTATTCAAGGTACAGGACGAGATCGCAGGCGCGGTGGTCGCAGCACTTAAGCTGCAACTCGCCACGGCCAAGCCCGTGGGCTCGCAGCGCACCACCAGCACCGAGGCCTACAACGCCTACTTGCTGGGGCGGCAGTTTGCCAATCGTCGCAATGTTGACGGCTGGCGTCGGGCCATCGATGACTTTCATCGTGCGATAGCACTGGATCCTGACTATGCCGCCGCGTATGCCGCGCTGGCTGTGGCAGAGGGATACTCGGCTGATTTCGCCGGGGATGCCGCGGGCCGTCAGCGCGCCGTTGCGGCGGCCGACAAGGCCGTGGCTCTCGCGCCCGATCAGGTGGACGGCTATGCCGCCCGTGGTTACCTGCGCTTTACTCTTACTTCGGACTGGACCGGCGCACGCGCGGATCTGGCCAAGGCGCTCGCCCTGGATCCGACCGATAGCAATGCCCAGCGGCGCTACGGTCAGTTGCTGGGTTTACTGGGTGACTTGCCCGGGGCGGTGGCCGCCGCCAGAAAGGCCACCGAACTCGACCCGCTGTCCGACCCTGCATGGCAAAGCGTCGCCATGCTGCTGGCGTACCAGGGGAATCTAGCCGGTGCCCGCGCGGCGGTCGATCGTGCGCTTGAAATTGCGCCGGAAAGTGAGCTCTCCCTGAACACGCTGGCGACTGTGCAGCTGTTGCAGGGCGAGGCAGCGCAGGCGCTCGAGACCGCGCGGCGCAACAAGGATGAGGCCTTCTCGCCGGCGGGAATCGCAATGGCGCAGTACACCCTCGGGCATCCCCAGGACTCGCAGCAGGCCCTCGACGGACTCATCGCCAAGCATGCACAGGACTCCGCCTACCAGATCGCCCAGATCTATGCGTGGCGCGGCGAGCAGGACAAGGCGTTCGAGTGGCTCACTCGCGCCGTGAACCTGCACGATGGAGGGCTATCGACCTGCAATTACGACCCGATACTTGCGCCGCTCAACGGCGATCCGCGCTTCGCTGTCCTGAAGGCCAAGCTCGGGCTGCCCGCTCGGTAGTAGATGCAACAGCGGCCGAAACTACTAGATGGCGGGACAGGACGTGAACTGCTGCGTCTGGGCGCGCCGTTCCGGCAACCGGAGTGGTCGGCGCTGGCTCTGATGGAGGCCCCGGAGTTCGTTACCCGCGTGCATCAGGGTTACATCGACGCCGGCGCGGACATCATCACCACCAACAGCTACGCCGTCGTACCTTTCCACATCGGTGAGGCGCGCTTTAGTGAACATGGCTTCGCGCTCGCTGCCCTGAGTGGCAAGCTTGCGCGCGACACTGCCGATGCGGCGCTGCGCGTGGTCCGGGTTGCAGGTTCACTGCCGCCAGTCTGCGGGTCGTACCGACCGGACCTTTTTGATGCAGGCGTCGCACGCCCGGTACTGCAGGTGCTGGTGCGCGCCCTGGACCCGTTCGTCGACCTGTGGCTGGCGGAGACGGTGAGTTCGCAGGCCGAGATGGCCCTGGTGAGTGAAGTGCTCACCGGCAGCCGGCATCCCTGGTGGGTCTCATTCACGCTCGATGACGATTCCGCGCACGCCCCGCGCCTGCGCTCAGGCGAAGAGGTTGCAGCCGCTGTGCTGGATGCGGCGCACCTGGGCGCCGAAGCTGTGCTGTTCAACTGCTCCCAGCCCGAGGTCATCGGCGCGGCCGTCGTCGCCGCGCGGCGCGCACTGGTTGCGGCTGCTGCCACTGGCAGCCCCCGGGTCCGGGTCGGGGCCTATGCCAATGCGTTTCCGCCCCAGAGCGCGACCGCGAGCGCGAATTCCGACCTGAACCTCCTGCGCGCGGACCTGGGACCGGCGCAATATCTTGCGCACGTGAACCGCTGGCTGGCGGACGGCGCGGAGATCGTGGGCGGTTGCTGCGGCGTGGGCCCGGAGCATATTGCGCTGATGCGCAAGTCGATCGCGCCCGACTAGGTAGCAGGAACGCAGGATGTGGGCCGGCGGCCCGGGGGTGTAGCCTGCCGGTGGCAGCTTTACACCGGTGTGGCGAGGGGGCGACGTGATCGACTTCAGTGGCAGGACGGTGCTTGTGACCGGTGGCGGCGCGGGCATCGGACGCGCGATCGCAGAGGCCTTCGGCAAGGCCGGAGCGCGGGTGGCGATCGCCGAGATCGATCCCGGGCGTGCCACCGAGGTACGCCAGGCGCTGCGGGCAGCAAAGGTCGACGCGTTGGTGGCCGAGAGCGACGTGCGCTCCACCGAGGCGGTCGCCGCTCTCATGGCCGACATCGAGCAGCGCTTTGGCGGCCTGGATGTCTTGGTCAACAACGTCGGGGATTTCCTGCGGATCGTGAAGCCCTTCGAGCAGTGCAGCGATGCGGACATCGAGGCGGTCTACGGCACGAACCTCAGGTCCATCTTTGTCACCACGCGCGCCGCCATTCCGTTGCTGAGAAAGCGTGCACCCGGCAGCAGCATCATTTCGCTGTCATCGATCGAGGCGTTCCGTGGCATCCCGATGGTGACTGTCTACTCTGCCATGAAGCATGCCATCACCGGCTTCACGCGCAGCCTGGCCCTTGAACTGGCCCCGGCCGGGATCCGCGTCAATGCGATTGCACCTGAAACCACCGAGACCGCCCAGGTGCCGGTGGCCGCCATGATCGCCCCCGAGCATCGCGACCACATCCGGCGCTGGATCCCGCTTGGACGCTTCGGCACGCCGCAGGATGCCGCCGGCTCCGCGCTGTTCCTTGCGTCCGAGCTGGCAGCGTGGATCACGGGAACTACGATCAACCTCGACGGCGGCGCGCTTGCCGCGGGCGGCTGGTACCAGGATCCCAAAGGCATGTGGACCAATCTGCCGGTCGTCGCCGGCAACGGCTTCAACTTCTGAGAAGGGCCGAACCTGCAAGGCCTTCGAGCGTGCGATCCTACCCACTGATCACCGTCGGCGCGGGCTGCCACGCCTGAGCCCGCCTTACTGAATTGAAGGAACCCCATGAGTGCCTATCACCTGACGATTGACGGCAAAGAGGTCAAGACCGAGCGCACCTTCGCGGTGCTCAATCCGGCTGATGAGTCAGTCGTTGCGATGTGCCCTGAGGGCACGACGCAGCTGGTGGACGCCGCGGTCGCCAGTGCGCGCCGTGCGCTGCCGCAATGGTCTGCCACGACCGATGCGCAACGCGCCGGCTACCTGATGGCGATCGCGGACCTGATCGAGAAGAACCACAAGGAACTGGCGGAGCTGGTCACCCTGGAGCAGGGCAAGACCCAAAGCGGCCTCGGCGCGAACGCGGAAGTTGGCGGCGCTGCCGCCTGGTGTCGCGTTACCGCCGGTCTTTCACTCAAGGACGAGACCATCCAGGACGATCTGAACGGGACGATCGTCGTGCATCGCAAGCCGGTCGGGCGTGGTGGGCTCGATCACGCCCTGGAACTGGCCGCTGATGATCGCCACCTGGCACATCGCACCGGCGCTGCGCGTGGGCTGTACGGTGGTGATCAAGCCCTCGCCATTCACCCCGCTATCGACGCTGCGGCTGGTCGAGCTGATGAACGAGGTACTGCCGCCCGGGGTCGTCAACTCGGTCACCGGCGGCCCGGAACTGGGCGCGCACCTGACCGCCCACCCGGGGATCGACAAGATCGTCTTCACCGGCTCGGTCGCGACCGGCAAGAAGATCATGGCCAGTGCCGCCGGCAGCGGTGAAGCGCGTGACGCTTGAGCTGGGGGGCAATGATGCGGGCATCGTGCTGCCCGGGACCCACATCGACCCGCTGCTGGAGAAGCTCTTCTGGGGATGCTTCATCAACGGCGGGCAGACCTGTGCGGCGCTCAAGCGCCTGTACGTCCACGAGGACCAGTACGAGGAGATCGTGGCAAAGTTCACGCAGTTCGTCGCACAGATCCCGGTGGGGCCGGGGATGGACCCGAAGAGCCTCATCGGCCCGGTGTCCAACAAGATGCAGCTCGACAAGGTCGTAGGCTACGTCGAGGACGCGCGTGCGCGCGGTGCCCGCATCGTCTGCGGTGGCGTGCGCCCGGAGGGTCCGGGATTCTTCTATCCGCTCACCGTGATTGCGGACGTGAGCGATGAGATGCGTGTGGTCAGTGAGGAACAGTTCGGGCCGGTCATTCCCATCATCAAGTACCGCACCGTCGAGGAGGCAATCCGCCGCGCCAACTCGCTGGACGTGGGGCTGGGCGGCTCCGTGTGGGGTAACGACACCAAGGAGGCCGCAAAATACGCGCAGCAGCTGGAGTGCGGCACCGCGTGGGTGAACCAGCACAGCGCCTTGCACCCGCTGGCCCCCTTCGGCGGCATCAAGTGCTCGGGCCTTGGAGTCGAGAACAATCTCGAGGGCCTGCACGAGTACACCACGATCCAGGTCCTGAGCGTCGCGCTGCAGTAACGGGCGTCGCGCGCGCAGCTTGAGCGCTGGCGGGTCAGCGCGGGCCTGCGCTGGCCGCCGCTGGTTGGGGGCGCAGACCCCGAAGCCCCGGACGCGCCATAATGTGCGTCCCGAACCTCCAGGCCGATCATGGGATCTGCACGCTACGCTGCTCGACAGGGATTCGCTGCGCATCGCCTGCGATCTGTCATCCGCGCGGGATGGCTGCTTGTGACTTTCATGGTGCTGCCGGCATGCAGCAGTGGCGTGCTGGCACCGCAGGGGCCGGTCGGGCGGGCCGAGAAGACGATCCTCATCGACTCGCTGGCAATCATGCTGGCGATTGCCATCCCGACGATCCTCGCCACCGCAGCATTTGCGTGGTGGTACCGCGCCTCCAACCGCCGTGCCCGCTACCTGCCGGACTGGGATTCCTCCGGACGCATCGAGCTGGTGGTGTGGTTCATCCCGGCGATGGTGGTGATCCTGCTGGCCGGAGTCACGTGGATCGGTTCGCACCAGCTTGACCCTGCCCGGCCGCTGGCAAGGCAGGGCGCGCTCGAGGTCCAGGTGGTCTCGCTCGACTGGAAGTGGCTGTTCATCTACCCCGACTACGGGGTTGCCAGCATCAACGAGCTCACCGTGCCCGCCGGCATCCCGGTGCATTTCGCGCTCACCTCGGCGAGCGTGATGAACTCGTTCTTCGTGCCGGAACTTGGCAGCATGATCTATACGATGAACGGCATGGTGACGCAGCTGAACCTTAAGGCCGACGCCCCGGGCACTTTCCGTGGCATCTCCTCGCACTACAGTGGCGAGGGCTTCCCGGACATGCATTTCCAGGTGCACGCGGTCACCGCGGCAGAGTTCTCCGCCTGGATCGCGGCGGCGCGGTCCTCAGGGCCGGTCCTGGATGCGGCCGCCTATGCCGGCCTCAGCCAGCAGGGTACCGCCGCCCCTATGAGTTTCCGCAGCGTCGAACCGCACCTGTTCGACCGTATCGCGACACGGGCACTGGCCGCAGGCCCGGGGCCCTCGACTGAGCACGCCGGTGCCTCCCAGGCCCCGGCGGGGACACGCTGATGTGGGGCAAGCTGACCTGGGCGGCGGTCCCGATCCACGAGCCGATCATCATGGTCACCTCCGCGGTGGTGGCGATCGCACTCACCAGCGTGCTCGGCTGGGTCGTCCTGCGCGGCCACCTGCCGTACCTGTGGAAGCAATGGCTCACCAGCGTTGACCACAAGCGCATCGGCATCATGTACGTGGTGCTGGCGCTGGTCATGCTGCTGCGCGGCTTCAGCGACGCGGTCCTGATGCGCTCGCAGCAGGCCCTGGCGTACAACGCGGCCGGCTACCTGCCGCCGGAGCACTACAACCAGATCTTCTCCGCGCACGGCACGATGATGATCTTCTTCGTGGCCATGCCATTCGTGATCGGTCTCATGAACTTCGTGGTGCCGCTGCAGCTGGGGGCGCGCGATGTGGCATTCCCGGTGCTCAACTCGGTGGGCTTCTGGCTGACCGCGACCGGGGCGCTGCTGGTGAACATCTCACTCATTGTCGGGGAGTTCGCGCGCACCGGCTGGCTGCCGTATCCGCCGTTGTCGGAGCTGGCGTACTCCCCGGGCGTGGGTGTGGACTACTACCTATGGGCGTTGCAGATATCCGGGATCGGCACGCTCCTGGCGGGCATCAACCTCGTGACTACCATCCTCAAGATGCGCGCCCCGGGGATGGACTACCTGCGCATGCCGATGTTCTGCTGGACCACGCTTGCCTCCAGCCTGCTCATGGTGGCCGCCTTCCCGATCCTGACCGCGACGTTTGCCATGCTGCTGCTGGACCGCTACCTGGGGTTCCATTTCTTCACGAACGAGGCCGGCGGCAACGTCATGATGTTCATGAACCTGATCTGGGCCTGGGGTCACCCGGAGGTCTACATCCTGGTACTGCCCGCTTTCGGGGTGTTCTCCGAGGTGTTTGCGACCTTCTCGCGCAAGGGGCTGTTCGGCTATCACTCGATGGTGGCGGCCACCATGGCGATCTGCCTGCTGTCGTTCATGGTCTGGCTGCACCACTTCTTCACGATGGGCGCGGGCGCCAATGTCAACGCGGTGTTCGGCATCGCCACCATGGTGATCGCCGTGCCGACCGGGGTGAAGATCTTCAACTGGCTGTTCACGATGTATGGCGGCCGCATCGTGTTCGCGACCCCGGTGCTGTGGTCGCTCGCGTTCATGGTGACCTTCGTGATCGGCGGCATGACCGGGGTGCTGCTGGCAGTGCCGCCGGCGGACTTCGTGCTCCACAACAGCCTCTTCCTGGTGGCGCATTTCCATAACGTGCTAATCGGCGGGATGCTGTTCGGTGCCTTCGCCGGCTACGAATACTGGTTCCCCAAGGCGTTCGGGTTCCGCCTGCACGCCCGGCTGGGCAAGGCCGCATTCTGGTTCTGGATCGTGGGCTTCTATGTAGCCTTCATGCCGCTGTACGCTCTGGGGCTCATGGGCATGACGCGGCGCCTGCAGCACTACGACGTCGCAGCCTGGCAGCCGTGGCTCCAAGTCGCCGCCGCAGGCACGGGCCTCATCTTCATCGGCATCGTGCTGCAGGTCGTGCAGCTGGTGGTGAGCATCCGCCAGCGAGCTGCGCTGCGGGACCGCACCGGCGACCCGTGGGATGCGCGCACGCTGGAGTGGGCGACCGCCTCGCCACCGCCGAGCTTCAACTTTGCCGCGCTGCCGGCCATCGAGGGCCAGGATGCCTACTGGCGGATGAAGCAGGCCGGCGCCGCCGCTGCAGTCGACTACCAGGACATCCACATGCCGCGCAACAGTGCGACGGGCTTCGTCTGTGCGTTCTTCGCCACGATCATGGGCTTTGCCTTGATCTGGCACATCTGGTGGATGGTGGGCGCGGCGTTTGCGTGTGCGTACGCCACCTTCGTGGCGCTGGCGTGGCGTGACCAGCACGAGGACGTGGTGCCCGCTGCCACGGTCAGGCGCCTGGACCAGGCACACCTCGCCACGCGCGGCGCGGACCTGGCGGTTCCATGAGCTATTCACCAGCACTGGATGGCGCGAAGTCGGCCGGCGTACGCTCGCCCGGTGGACATGTTGCGAGGCTTGCCGCGGCTGACAGCCATGATGAATCCAAGCGCATCATCGCCGGCTACGGCTTCTGGATCTTCCTGATCAGCGACATCATCCTGTTTGCCGCGTTCTTCGCGACCTACGCGGTGCTCACCGACAGCACCGCCGGGGGCCCGGCCGGACGTGATCTGTTCGACACCCGCAATGTTGCCATCGAGACCGCGTGCCTGCTGACTTCGAGCCTCACCTGCGGGCTGGCCTCGATCGGGGCACGTTTCCACCGCGGCGGGCTCTTCTATGGCGCGATGGCGGCCACCTTCGCCCTGGGAATCGCCTTCCTGTCCCTGGAGGTGCGCGAATTCAGCCACCTGGTGGCCCAGGGCAACGGTCCCACCCGCAGTGCGTTCCTGTCTGCATTCTTTGCCCTGGTGGGCTGCCACGGGCTGCACGTGAGCGCAGGATTGCTGTGGCTGCTGACGATGGTGGCCCAGGTGAGGGCGAAGGGCTACCGCGCGGACATCCTGCGCAGGCTGCTGTGCTTCAGCCTGTTCTGGCACACCCTGGACATCGTGTGGGTGGGGCTGTTCAGCCTGGTCTACCTGGTAGGAGTGGCGCGATGAGCCGGCAAACTGAGCTTGCGCACGACGATATCGCACCTGGCGATGAATTCGAGGGTGCGGGGTCCATAGGAACCGCGGTCCGTTCTTACCTGATAGGATTCGCGCTGGCGACGCTGCTCACCGGTGTGTCCTTTTACCTGGCGCGCAGCACGCTGGTATGGGAGCCCAGCATCCCGATTGCGCTGTCGGTGCTGGCCATCGCGCAGATGGGCGTGCACCTGGTCTTCTTCCTCCACATCACCGCCGGCCCCGACAGCGTCAACAACATCATGGCGCTCGCGTTTGGCCTGCTGGTGGTGATGCTGCTGGTGTTCGGGTCGCTGTGGATCATGTTCAACCTGAACCACAGCATGCTGCCCATGGACCAGATCATGAACATGCAGCGCTAGGCGCCGCAGCCTCTGGTCGTACCTCTAGTACGAGCGTCCGTCCAGGGGCACTTTCTTGATGGCAGACAGGTCCACGCCTTCGAGACAACGCACGTTGATCGCTGCCGTGACGACTCCCGAGGGGTCCGTGCCAAAACCGAAGGGCGCACAGCCGCACTTGGGGCAGAACGTGTGGCGGATGGCGTGCTTGTTGAAGGTGTACGTGGCCAGCGCGCTTTCGGGGGAACTGAGGGCAAGCTTGTCGCGCGGCACGAACCACAGCAGGTAGCCCTTGCGGCTGCAGTGCGAGCAGTTGCACTCCATCACCTGCTCGAAGTCGCCCTCGACGCTGAAGCTGATCTGGCCGCAATGACAGCTGCCGCTGTAACTCATGGTGATCTCCTCTCTGGCGCCTGCGCCCATCGCAGGCCCCTTGTCTCAATCGATGATGACCAGGGGAATCTCGCGGCTCGTGCCGCGCTGGTAGCCTTCATAGGTAGGCGCCAGTTTGACCAGCTGCGGCCACAGCCGCGAGCGCTCATCCTTGTCCGCAAAACGGGTCGTGACGGTTTTCAAGCGGCGCTGGATCCAGACACGGGCGGCTGGGGTTGCGCGCAGGTTGCGCACCCATTCCGGGTCATCGGGCGCCCCGCCCTTGGAGCCGACCACGAAGCTCTTGCCGTCGAAAGTGAAGTAGGGGAGGACCACCGGGCGCGGACGCCCGCTCTTGCGGCCGTGGGTGACGAGCACCAGCGCCGGGGCTTTCTGTTTGCTGAAGTCCGGGTCCTGCGCCAGGCCGGCACGCTTGGCGAACGCCCACATGAAAAATGACTCGCCGGTCCAGCGCACCGACCAGACGTCGAGCTTCATCATCATCCGGGCGGCAAAGGGAAGTCTCGCCATGGTTATGTCGTCGTGAAAGTTCCGGGCCACCGAGCCCCTCTTGAACGCCGGGCGTCCCCCGCGCCAAGTCCCTCGCGCATCATCCTAGTCCTCGGCAAGGGCGAAATCAGCTCTGCGCGACCGAGCGGGACGGCGCGGAGTCTTGCCCTGTCCGGCGCCGCAGTGCGCGTGAATCCGGAGAGTCGTGCGCCTAGTGCTGCGGCGAGTCACCGGTGGCAGCGCCGATCGCCGAGAGCAGCGCTTCGTCGTCGACCGGTTTGCATAAATACATCCGGGCCCCGAGCCGCATGGCGCGCGCCCTGTTGTCCGGGGAGTCGTGTCCGGTGATGACGATGACCGGCAGGCCCGGGTAGGCGTTGGCGATCGCGTGCTGTACCTCGAAGCCACTCATCTCAGGCATGTGCAGGTCCAGCACCACGCAGCCCGGTGACTGCTCGCCGAGCGAGCGCAGGAACTCCGCCCCGGAGGCAAAGGAATTGACCGTGAAGCCGGCCGAGTCGAGCAGGCGGGTCATGGCCATGCGCACATCTGCATCGTCATCCACCACCGCCAGCTGTGCTTCGTTGCTCATGACCTGAACCCACCGTAGCAAACGCAACCGCCCGGCACGATTGGTACATAGTCCATGTGCGGCCGCCCTGGCGGACGACGGTGGCCGCGCTGCGCGTCCGCTGCCAGTTAGGCAGCTGTTGATGTGACAGAACGTTGGGGGGGAGGGGTTTTCTGGACTGCCTCTACTGCAGGTGCCCTTGCGGCCGGTCATCCGGGGCATTTCGCGCCGCCGGCAGTTCGCAGTGCAGCGTTGCCCCCCGGGCAGGGTTGTTGGTCGCCCAGAGCTTGCCGCCATGGGCCTCGACGATGGAGCGGCAGATCGCAAGCCCCAGGCCCATGCCATGTGACTTGGTGGTCATGAACGGCTCGAAAACCCGCCCCAGGTCCACCGTGGGGATGCCATGCCCGCGGTCAGCGACTGTTACCCGCACCGTGCCGTAGGCGGTTGTCTGGGTGGTGATTACCAGCTGGCGATCCCCGGGGCCGTCCATCGCATCGCAGCCGTTGATCACCACGTTCAGTAGCACCTGCTGCAACTGGCTGTGATCCCCGTTCACGGCAGGCAGCCCCGCCGCCAGACGGGTTTCGACCGAGACCTGCCGGCTGAGCAGGTCGCTGCGCATTACGCGCAGTGCTTCCTCCACGACCTCATTAATGTCCAGCGCGCCATGCTGGGCATCCTCCTTGCGCAGTAGTACACGCAGGCGCTGGATCACCCCGGATGCGCGACGGTTGCTGCTTACGATGTCGACGAGGATTTCCGCGACCTTGTCGAGCCGTGGTGGGTGGTGCGTGAGGAAGCGCTGCGCTGCCTGTGCGTTGCTCAGGATGGCCGTCAGCGGCTGGTTAAGTTCGTGCGCCAGGGACCCGGACAGCTCGCCCAAGGTCGCCACCCGCGACAGGTGCGCCAGTTCGTTGCGCTGGCGAGCCACGGCGGCTTCAACGTTGCGGCGCTCGGTGACGTCAATAACCGATACCAGTACGAAGTCTCCCCGATCCGTTGGCATCGGGCTGAGGGCCGCCTCGACCGGGATCCGGGTGCCGTCCTTGCGGCGCGCGACCAGTTCGCGCCCGATCCCCATGGCGCGCGGGTGGGCGTCAGCCATGTACGCCTGCCGCAACCCGGCGTGCGGGCCGCGTAGCGGCTCCGGGATCAGCATGTCGACCGGGCTGCCGACCAGCTCCGTGCGCTCGTAGCCGAAAACTGCCGTGGCGTGGGCGTTTGCCAGCGTGATCGTGCCCTTGCTGTCAACCAGCAGGATGGCGCTGGGTACCGACTCGACCACCGCGCGGAAGCGTGCCTCGCTGGTGCGCAGGCGTGCGGCAAGTTGTGCCGCCACGACCACGTCCCAGCCAAGCTCGTAGCCCATTGCCAGGACTACGATGAACGACCCGGGCATCACGGTAGTGGGCAAGTGGACCAGCCCAGTCGTGATCAGGGCACCCAGCGCTCCGGCAGTGACAAAACACGTGGTCAGGCTCCCGCCGACGAGTGCCGCGCGCCGATGTGCGTCGGAGCCGCCGCGGCGCCACACGGTAATGGTGGCATCCACAACGAACACGATGAGCAGCAGGTTGCTGATCTGCGGGATGATCACCCAGGGATTGGGGATGCCGGCGGGTCCGGAGACGACGACGCCTCCCCACACCATGACGTGCTCGATGACCGGCAGGGCGCGGAAGTTGATGTTCACCGTGAGCAGGAAGTTCAGCGCCAGCGCCAGCAGCCGCAAACCCGCTACGGTCCAGGCGAGCCACAGCCGCCCGGCACCGAAGTAGGTGCGCACGAAGGCCAGGCTCGAGAGGATGAACACCGCCAGCGGCACGTGTGCCCAGCGCAGGGTTGCGACGTAGCCGGCGCCGGTGTGCTCCTGCATGAGGGCCAGTTCGAAGGCACCAAATGCTGCCGCAGAGGTTGCGAGCACGAAGAACAGCAGGTGCGAGAGCTCGGTCCTCTGCTTGAACCAGATCAGCAGGTGGATCGAGCCCAGAGTAACGCTCGAGGCGGCCATGACGACCCAGGTGAGCTGCACCCAGTTCATGGGGTCGTCCGCGGGTGTGCAGGCGGGCCCGACGGGACACATCCGGTGTGGCGACGATCCATTGTCACGACGCGCTTCCCCACGAATCGAGCGATGCGGCTATCAGGTCCTGTGAGAATAGCGTGCCGCGGGCAGCGGCCGGAACTGGGTCGGTGCCGCGGAGTCAGCGATGGCGTTGGCCCGCAGGCACGCATGATCCGCAGACACCCGTCGGCATTGAACTGCATTCTCCGCAGCGGCGGCGTGCGTGCAGGCGAGACAATGCCCACTGGAGAGGGCTGAAGCTTGCTTGTTTATTTAGGTTATTCAGTGACTTGCAGTTTGCGCCCCTGCCCGACGCACCATCTCTCATTTCGCGTCATTGCCGCATTCGAGCGTTCTTGCCGGGTGGAGGCGTCACTCGCCCTCACGGATGTGGGAAATGGGGAAGTTCAGTATCACTTGCCCGCGAAACTCCCGTCCGCTCGCGGGTTCTCGACGGTTGCGGGAGTCGATCGAGCCAATCGATGGTGTGCGCGCTGAATGGCAAGAATGCACAGTCCCGCAATAACTGGAATCGCGGCCGCGATTGTCAGTTCAGGATTGATATGGACGCCGGCGCTCTTGATTGCTTTAGTGAAGTACCCGACCAGGCCTGCTCCGTAATAGACGATTGCAACGACCGACAGCCCTTCCACGACCTGTTGCACTTGGAACTGCCGTTCGGCCCTGAGGTTCATCGCCTCTAGCAGCCGCTGATTCTGCTGCTCGCGGACGATGTCCACCCGGGTAGAGAGCAATGCCGACGCCTGGCCTACCCGGTCCGACAGGTCGCGAAGGCGCTGTGCGGTGACCGCGCACGTCGCTACAGCCGGCGAGAAACGTCGTGCCATGAACTCCTCGATCGGTTGGATACCCGGCAACCGCCGCTCGCGAAGCTCCGAGATTCGTGTCTTGACGAGGGCTGCGTACGCGCGGCACGCGTTGAATCGGAATTGCGTCCGCGTGACGGCGGACTGTACCTCTGCGGCAAGCTTGGTGAGTCGCTGCAGCAAGGCCTCGTCATCCGCCCCGGAGCCCGCAAGTTGGCTCGTCAAGGCGGCTAGTGCCTCGTCGCCGGCGGCGATCTGTGCGGAAAGGGGGCGAACCAGGGGAAACGCGAGGAGTGCCATCATCCGATACACTTCGATTTCAAACAGCCGTTGGACCATGCGTCCCGCTTGCCGAGCGGTCAAGGTGCGATTCAGTAGGAGAAATCGCTCAAAGCCGTCGGCGCGTACTTGAAAGTCCGTGAAGGCGAGGCCAGCGCCCCCGCCGATCTCCGCGCCGACGACCTGGTCACCATCGAAGTGTGCTGCAAGGAACTCCGCGCCGGGCTCCTCGGCGCCGGCCGGAACCAGCTTGGCATGGGCAGCGAAAATAGTTCGTCCGGGTATGCCGGCCAGCCAACCCGAACCCAACTTCAGAATAGGAGGTTCGCTAAAGGGCTGGGGGCTTCGCCCGGCGGTGATGAATGTGTAGCCCGAGAATTCGCCGTGGCGCTCCCATTTCAAGCGCATGGCACCTAAGTCTGCTGAGAAATGATTCAGCTCAGACAAAGGCGGTGCGACATTGAAGGAGCGGCACAGTGCGGCGAGATGTTCCGCCTCCTGGCCACGCAACTCCTGATCGATGAGAACTGCTACATAGCTGACCCGTGAGGGGGTTTCCAAGACTTCCGGCGGCCGTGCGTGGACCTCCGCGGCCAGGGCGCTGCGCTCAGGATGATCTGGGGGCAGTAGTTTCATTGAGTACACTCGCCCGGCTCGATGAATAAGGATCCAAAGATCCCACAAATCACATCCCTCTGGGCAGCTCCGTGACGATGGCGGGAAACCCTAAGCAGGCCAACTCGCCAGCCTGCAGGCAGCGGTGCTGAATGCTAGGCGTGATACTTCCAAACTGTGGGCAACGCAAGAGGGAGCAAGCAGGCTCCCGGGTTGCTGTCCGCTTCGTTGAATTCCCAAGCAGAGGATACGAGCGGTTCCTTCTTCGACCTTCTGGTGGGAGTGACGCGCCGGCAGCGCCCACGTTGCCGCCGGCGCATACACTCGCACACTTGCCTCCTCGCGACAGCCGTAGCCGCCTTCTTGATCAGTTCGGCGACGGCGTCCGGCTGCGACACGTACACCGCGTGGCTGCCCGTGATCCCAACGACGCTGGAGCCGGCACCTGTGGACATAGCGCGCTGCGCGGGCGGGGGGAATCATGCGATCGTCTGTCGCCACGAGATACCAGCTCGGCTTGGTCTGCCACGCGGGCTTGGTAACCGCCCCATTCAGCGCCTCCAGCCCCCACGGCACCTGCGGGTGCGCCATGAACTCCACCTTGTCCGCAGCCACGTCCGCAGCGCTTCACTTCTTCGCGAAGTAGCTGCGTACAAGGGCGCCGTGCCGCGGTCAACTGATTAAGCGTCTCAGGTGCTGAAGAGGGGCTATGGGAATCCGCGCAGGCTGTGGTTAGAAATGCTCTATAGTTGCGCCTCTTAGTTCGAGTCTCGCAAACTGGAAATCATGAGTGGCGATCGATTTGGCAGGGTTGTGTTGCCGCAGTTACTGTTGGCGGCATTGTAGATCCGCCAGTCGAGGCCTATAGGCGACAAGCCCATGATGAGTCCGCTGTGGGGGTACCAAAAGAGCTGGTTTCGCTGCGATGCGGTGGCCGGCGTGACGACCGCGGCCGTCGTCATCCCGAAGTCTCTGGCATTTGCCAGCATGGCAGGCCTGCCGTTGCAGGCGGGGTTGTACGTCGCGCTCGTACCGATGCTTGTTTACGCGCTGCTAGGATCTTCGCGATCCCTGAGCGTGAGCAGTACAAGCACACTCGCAATCCTGACGGCTGCGGAATTGGCGCTCGTGCCCAGCAAGGATCCTGCTGCGCTGCTAGCTGCCGCCTCCGCTTTGACCCTGCTCGTGGGCGGCTGCCTTATGCTGGCCGGACTGCTGCGGCTGGGATTCCTTGCGAACTTCATCTCGGATCCGGTGCTCGCCGGGTTCAAAGCAGGTCTGGGCCTGGTGATTGTGGTCACTCAACTACCTAATCTGTTGGGCGTACACATCGACAAAGGCAATTTCGTCCAGCAGGTGAGCTCACTCCTGCTGCATCTTCCTGAGGCGAATGGCGCGACGCTCGTTCTGGCCGCGGTTACCCTTGGGCTCCTTGTTGGGACGGAGCGCTTCTTTGCAAGGATTCCCGCTCCGCTTCTGGCGGTCGTCCTGGGTGTGGCAGCGGCTGCATTTCTCGGGTTGCGAGAGGCAGGCGTGGCGCTCACGGGGCCGATTCCCGCGCGCATCCCAGTGCCTGTGGTCCCGGACCTCGCGCTGCTGCGCAGCCTTTGGCCTGGCGCTCTCGGCATCGCACTGATGTCGTTCACCGAGTCGATCGCGGCAGGTCGCGCATTTGCGCGCGGCGATGACCCCCCTCCGGCGCCAAACAGAGAGCTGATCGCGCTCGGCGCGGCGAACTTGGCCGGCAGCTTCTTCCAAAGCTTCCCAGCGGGGGGCGGAACGTCGCAGACCGCCGTGAACTCGCGCGCCGGAGCGCGTACGCAGGTAGCCGAACTTTTCACCGTGTCGATGGTAGTGGCGACATTATTGTTTCTTTCACCGTTCGTAAGCTTGCTTCCCCAAGCTACGCTGGCCGCGATTGTCATTGTGACGACGCTTCCACTGCTCAGCGTGGCCGGGTTCCTGTCGATCTTGCGCGTCAGGCGCACGGAATTCTTTTGGGCTCTGGCCGCGTGCGTGGGAGTCGTAATGTTCGGCACTCTCCAAGGAATCCTAGCCGCGATCGCTATATCGGTAGTCACCCTGGTCTACCAAGCCAATCATCCTGCGGTGTACATACTGAAGCGCAAGCCCGGTACCGACATTTTTCGGGCGAGTACTTCCGAACACCCCGAAGATGAAAGCATCCCAGGTCTGGTGATCGTTCGCACTGAGGGTCGTATGACCTTCGCCAGCGCGCCGCACGTTCGCGAACGTCTTGTGGCATTGATCCGCGCAGAGCAGCCGCAGGTGGTGATTCTGGAGTGCAGCGCAATTCCTGATTTCGAGTACACGGCGCTAAGCGCTTTGACGAGGGCGGAGGAGAAGCTGCGAGAGGCCGGAATTTCTTTGTGGCTGAGTTCTTTAAACCCTCAGGCTCTCAAGGTCATTAGGCGTTCACCGTTGGTCGATGCATTGGGAACTGACCGTATGTTTGTCGACTTGCCGGATGCCGTGAGGGCTTACCAGACGAGAAGTGAAGCGCAGGATGGCTTGCGGCGCTTATAGCAAGACGCTTGGGTAGCATGGGGCGTGGATTTCCGAGCTTTCGCCTATCGCTGATGCACCGGGAGAAGTGCCGCAAGACGGCCGCGAATAGCGCGATAAGTCCGAGGCGCGAAATTCGCGTCCCAGAGTTTCCGGTCAGGAATCCATGTCTGCCCGGGTGGCGTGCGGATATCTTTCGGCAGGTACCGTCGTTGCTATGGCGATTCGCTCCCATATGAGCGGGCCAGATATTCGGCGATGGGGTTGATCTGATCGTCCGGGATTGGCGCACCGTAGACCTTCCTCATCTTCTCGACCTCTGCCTTCCAGAACGCCAGCGGCTTGCCGGGTGGTTGTGTCGTGATGTATTCAGCGGAGTGGCAGATCAGGCACTGTCCATTGGCAAGGTCAGAACCAGTGCCGGGCTTTAGTGTTGCGTGCTCCGAAGGAATTTCGATCCTGACGGTCCCGGCGAGCCCGACAGCTACAAAAGCC
This sequence comes from uncultured Pseudomonadota bacterium, assembly GCA_963703025.1. GTDB lineage: Bacteria > Pseudomonadota > Gammaproteobacteria > Steroidobacterales > Steroidobacteraceae > 13-2-20CM-66-19. The sequence continues at coordinate 2,829,010 of OY969778.1, forward strand.
AGCGAGGCCAATGATGCGATGATCACCCGGTCGATGTGCATGGATCTGGCCTTTATACCGCGATCACGTTGGTTGTCTCGATCACGTTGCGCAGGTACCCGGAAGGATTCCATTGAGGCTCCATCGGCTGAGACTGCCCGTCGCGGCTCATGGCCCGAACCCTAAGCGCGTGCGCCCCGCGGGCGAGGTGTATCTTTGCGTGCCATTGGCGGAACGAGTACCTGCCGAGGTCTCTGCCCAGCTCCGTTGCTGACCAGGTCTTGCCGTCGTCCACAGATATGTCGATTTTCGCGATACCGGAGCCACCGTCAAACGCGATACCGCGCAGAACGAGTGGGCGCTGTGCCTTAAGCGCGCTTCCCTCGTGCACATTGGTAATGAACGATCGCACTGCAAAACGCGAGATTGGAACCGTGCTTTTTGCTGCGGTACCGGGCGGTACGCACGCGCATGGGTTATCAGGTATTCGGTAAGCGGTTGTCATCCAAAAATTATCAAGTACGCCGTCCAGGACTGTAATTTCATTCACGTGCTTTACCCAGTACGTACCGAAGTACCCGGGTACCACCAGTCGCAGCGGGTACCCGTTGAGCATAGGCAGATCTGCATCATTCATTGCATAGGCAAGCATGACCTCGCCATCGGCTGCGTGATCCACATCGAGCGCCTTGGCGAAATCGGGTGTTGCGGGCAGCACGGGCGAATCCATGCCGTCAAAGCGCACCTGCTTGGCGTCAGCCTGCAGGCCCGCCATGGAGAGCACGGTCTTGAGTGCCACGCCTTTCCACTTGGCATTGCCCATCGCGCCGTTGCCGAGCTGTCCGCCGGCAACCCGCGGGTTGGAAAACCCACGGCTGTTTCCGGAACATTGATTGACGGCCACATATTCCAGCGGATCCAGTAGCCGGATATCAGCAAGGCTCAGCGATAGGGGTGTGCCGACTTTCCCCTTGACGGTCAGCCTGAAGGTCTCTGGATCAACTGCAGTGGGGATGCCCGCCAAGTGATATCGCACGAAAAAGGCGTCGTTGGGTGTAAGTACGCCCTCGTCAAAGACACCGAACGGGGTCTCCAGTTGCGGCGGCCGCGAGGTCTGCAAGATCAGCGGTCGCTTCTGGGGATACCGAGCAAGCTCCCGCTCGCCGTTCGCAAACGGTAGCGTGACCGTGTCTGCAGCCGCAGCGTCGCCTATGCCAGGCCACAGCAACGACCCGACGCCCACTGCTCCGGCGACCCTTAGAAACTCGCGACGCGCCATCCTGCTGCGATATTTCGCGGTAGTCATCGTTGCGCCCCCCGGTTACCCCGTCGACAAGACTGCTACAGAATGCTCCAACGGGAAAGCCTATTGTGGAGGCTGCACTCGGGAGACGCAGCTGTGCCTACGGGCCACCGGGCATGGCGTTCCGTCAAAGAGCGGTCAGCAACTACCCACGACGATGAATTTCGCTGACCGGGTCTAAGTGAGGCAGGCCGGCCGCGACCGCACGTTGGGGCCGGACTCTATCGATCTGGTCCGGCTCAGACCCGGTCGTAGCCCTTGCCGGTCATCTGGAATGCGGTGCTTCACCGCACTACGAATCCGCCCAATTCAGCGCTCAGCTTTGCTATTCACGAACTCCCACACTTTAGAGATCACGACCGAACCCTCGCCGACCGAGGACGCGACACGCTTGACGGAACCCGACCGCACGTCGCCTACCGCGTAGACACCGGGGAGCGAGGTGGCAAACGGCGAGGATGCGGCGCCTTCGCCGATACCGGTGATCACGAACCCCTTGGCATCGAGCTTAACCAGGCCAGATAGCCACTCCGTGTTCGGCGCGGCACCGACCATAAAGAACAGCGCGCGCGTATCGACCTGGCGGCTCGCGCCTGTCTTTACATTGGAGATTGTCAGCGCCTGGAGACGTTCCGCGCCGTGCAAGGCCGTGACTTCTGCGCCGTACTCGATTGTGATTCGCGCATCCGCTTCAAGCCTACTGGCGAGGTAGCTCGACATCGATGCTGCCAGCGAAGACCCACGAACCAGGACGCGCACGCAACTGGCCGAGCGGCTGAGGAACATCGCTGCCTGGCCGGCTGAGTTGCCGCCGCCAACGATGACCGCCTCGGTGTCTTTGCAGTACCGCGCTTCCATTTCGGTCGCTGCGTAGTAGACGCCTGCACCTTCAAATTCGGCCAAGCGCTCGAGTGGCGGTCGGCGATATTGGACTCCGGTCGCAACCACCACCGCTCTGGCTCGAATGCGGTCGCCGTTGTCGAAGGTGGCACAGAAGCTCTCATCCGGGAGCTTCTCAAGAAGCGTCACCCTGCGCGGCATCGCAAAGCGGGTCCCAAATTTCATGGCTTGTACCTGGCCACGCCAGACCAAGTCCGCACCCGAGATGCCCGTAGGAAAGCCCATGTAGTTTTCGATACGGCTGGATGTGCCAGCCTGGCCACCCAGTGCAATGTCCTCAACGACCAGCGCACAGAGGCCTTCGGCTCCTGCATACACTCCGGCAGCAACTCCCGCAGGCCCGCCACCCACGATCAGCACATCCAGCGTTTCGTCGTTGCGGAAGTCAAGATGAAGGCCAAAGAGCCGCGCAACCTTGTCCGGCGTGGGGTCGGTTATCACAACGTTTCGACCGAAAATCACCGCAGGCTGCCCCGGCGCGATGGAGCAGCTTTGCATGGTCGCCTCCGCTTCAGCACTGCCCAGCTGCAAGGAGCTGTAAGGAATGCGGTTACGGTTGGCGAACTCAGCGATGCGCCGCACGTTGCGGTCCTGCTCCTCTCCGATCAACCGCAGAACGCCTTCGCGGTCGTCCAATTGGCGTCGCCGCCGTGCAGAGAACACCGTGATGATGATGTCCGACATCTCCGGGATTTCTGACATGAGCTTAAGCGTCGCTTCGCGCGGTACCTCGATCACTTGGGTTTCCTGGGCTGTACGCATCGGCATTGACCAGGCGCCGCCATTCAGGAATGAAATCTCGCCCATGAACTGCGCTGGACCCAAGGTCGAGGGCACGTGTCGTTGGTCGGTATAGGGATTGACTACCTCGATCTCGCCTGTCTCCACATAGACAAAGCGATCGATGGGCTCGCCAGGCCTGGCGAGAAATGTGCCCGCAGGATAGATCGCGATCTTGCCCACCTCACGCAGTGCTTTAACGTGAGCCGCCGACAGGGGGGTTCGCTGCATTTGGCGCAAGTCCCCGCCAATGGTCTCCATGGGGCCGTTACTCCTGTTCTGTAGTGTTCAGGCTTGTTATACGTTGCGCACGCGCCCGCCGTTTGCCGTGTCGATGCGGCGGGCCTCGCCGAGAGCCCAATGTGGCAAGGTGATCTGGCAGTCTACAAGTCCGTTCGGACCTTAACCTGTTCCCCTTAAATAGGGGTTTAGTTCAGTTCAGGGCCCATCTCGACTCCCCAGGCCGCCATATCGGAAGTCATATTGTTCAGTCCTAGATCGTTAAGGACGGACCGTGCGACCTTTGCGCCTGTTGCTATTGAATTGTGTAGCACCCAATGGCGAGGCGTCGACACCTAATGTGCATCTTATGAGTCCGCGTTGGCGGCCGCGCGTAAAGGACGTTGATAGACTGCTCGGAAGCTTCGGTTCGCCCTAGGGACTCAAATCCTTCGTTGAATACCCGCTACGGGGTCGATCGACCTTGCTCGATCACTTGCGTCCCGTGTGACGAATCCCCACGAAAGACAGCGCCTGAAGCGTGCATTAGAAAAATTGCGGTCGACACGGGAACCGAAGATTCAGGAACCCAACCTTTTATTACCCCCGGTTTTACCCGCTACGAGTGCTTCGCTAAGCTTCCTCAGAAGCGCTGGGGGAGAAGGGGGGTAGATGTAATCGTGTTCCCTGCGACTTCCTGCACGTTCACAGCAGGATCATCTATGATGGGACTCAAATTGTGAGTCCTTGGAGAGGCTTGTAAGCCGTTGAAAAGTAAAGCGAATTGTGAACTGGTGCCCAGGAGAGGACTCGAACCTCCACGGTGTTACCCGCTAGCACCTGAAGCTAGTGCGTCTACCAATTTCGCCACCTGGGCAGGTGATGAAGGCCGCGCAATCTACGCAGGCAACCTGAGGCTGTCAATTGAACGCTCGTAGAGGCAAGTTCGGCCGCCGCAGCGGCGGCTCGGGAGGCAAGTCCAAGCACCCATCCTCCGGGGGCACCGCGAGGAAGCATGGAACCCAGTCAGGCTCCGGACACCGCAGCCCCGACAAGGGCGCGGCACGGCGTGCCAGCGAGCCCTCCGTCCCGGGCTCCGCGGTCAGCCACGGCGCAACCGTAGAAGGCATCATCAGCGCCAATCGCGCCGGCTACGGCTTCCTCAAGGTTGACGGATTCAAAGAGAGCATCTTCCTGCCGCCACCTGAGATGCGCGGCGTCATGCATGGCGACCGGCTGCGCGTGAAGGTGTCGCGCGATGCGACCGACCGCTGGTCCGGAACGCTCGTGCAGGTGATGGAACGAGGCGTCACTGCGTTCCTGGGCACGGTGGAATTCCAGGGCCGCAGCGCCTGGGTGAATGCGGCTGACCGGCGCTTGCAGCTGCGCTGCGCGGTCGCCGTCAATGACCTGCACGGCGCACGCGCCGGGGACTGGGTCATCGCGCGGATCACCCGGCACGCAGGCTCCGCCTCGCCCGCCGAGGCGGTGGTCGAGAAGCGCCTGGACCCGAACCGGCCGGTGGAACTGGCAACTGAGTCGGCGCTTGCAAAGTACTCGCTGCCGGCCGAATTCTCCGCCCAGGCGCTGCGCGAGGCACACGCCTTTGGTGAGCGCGTGGACCCGAGCAAGGCCGAGGCACGCGTCGACATTCGCGCGCTGCCCCTGGTCACGATCGACGGCGCTGATGCACGCGACTTCGACGATGCCCTGTACGCGGAACCGCATCGCGACGGGTTCCGCCTCCTGGTCGCGATTGCCGATGTCAGCCACTACGTGCGCCCCGGGACTGCGATCGACACGGAGGCGAAGCTGCGTGGCACGTCGGTGTACTTCCCGAACCGGGTGGTGCCAATGCTGCCGACGGCGCTCTCCGACCACCTGTGCTCGCTCGCCCCGCATGTCGATCGGCTGTGCTTCGTCGCCGACATGGTGGTGAGCAAGAACGGTACGCTCAAGGACGCCACTTTCTACCCGGCGGTCATGCGCTCGGCGGCGCGGCTCACCTACTACCATTGCCCACGAGGCGCTCTTCGAGGCGCGCCCGGCGGCGCGGCTGCACGTCGGCCCGCTGCTGGACAAGTTGTTGGTGCTGGTGGACGTCTACCGCGCACTGCAGAAGGCGCGTGCGCGCCGCGGCGCACTGGACTTCGATGCCCCCGAGGCACAGTTCGTGATCGACAGCGCCGAGAAGGTGACCGCGATCGAGCTGCGAGCGCGCAACGACGCGCATCGGCTGGTGGAGGAATGCATGATCCTCGCCAACGTGGCGGTCGCCCAGGAACTGACCAAGGCGCACATGCCCAGCCTGTACCGGGTGCACGGGCAGCCGGACGACACGAAGCTCGAGCGCCTGGCAAGCACACTGCGCTCGCTGGGCATCGAGGCGCAGATCCCCGAGACTGTCACCACGCGTGACCTGCAGGCGATCGCCAAGCGCGTCGGGGACACGCCCGAGCGCGCTTTTGTGGAATCGCTGGTGATACGTGCCATGCCGCAGGCGGTCTACCAGCCCGCCAACATCGGTCACTTTGGCCTCGCCCTGACGCACTACGCGCATTTCACCTCGCCGATACGGCGTTACCCGGACCTGGTCGTGCACCGCACGCTCAAGGAGGTCATCGGCGCCAAGGGTGGCGCTGCCGTGCGCTACGAGACCCCCGAGCTTGCCGTGCTGGGCGAGAGCACCTCGCGGCTGGAGAAGCGCGCGGACGAGGCGGACCGCTATGTCTCCAACTACCTCAAGTGCGCCTATCTCAGCGAGCGCATTGGCCAGACCTTCCGCGGCCTGATCACGACCGTCGTCGAGTTCGGCTGCTTCGTACAGATCATCGACGTGGGCGTCGATGGCCTGCTGCACCTGGACAACCTCAACGACGATGAGTACCAGATGGAGGATGGCGGCCACGCCTGGCGCGGCCGGCGCAGCGGCCGACGCCTGAGCACAGGCTCGCACATCAATGTCGTGGTCACCTCGGTGAACCCGATCGAGGGGCTGATCGATCTCAACCTGGCAGACGAAGGGGCGTTGGCGGACAACTCCCGGCGCGGACCTGCGCAGCACCAGGCGCAGCCGTCCAAGAAGCGCACGCGCCGCTGACGCAACGGATAATGAAGCCCCAGGCGATCTACGGCATGCACGCGGTCAGGGCGCTGCTTGAGCGTTTCCCGCAGCGCGTGCTCACCGTGCTGCTGGCCGAGCGCCGCGAGGATCCACGCTCGCGGGCCATCGAGGAACTCGCCCTGCGGCATCACCGCCCGCTCAAGCGCGTCAACGCCGAGGCACTCAAGCACCTGCTCGGCGATGTCACCCACCAGGGCGTGGCCGCGGAAATCACCGCGCTGGCGCCGTGGACCGAGGACGACCTGCTCGGTGCACTGGCCGGCGTACAGGCGCCGATCATCCTCGCCCTGGATGGCGTGCAGGACCCGCACAACCTCGGCGCCTGCCTGCGCACCGCCGATGCCTGCGGCGCGCTTGCGGTCGTGGTGCCCAAGGACCGCGCGGCGCAGATGAACCCCACGGTGCGCAAGGTGGCCACCGGGGCGGCCGAGACCACCCCGGTGGTGGCGGTCACCAACCTGGTGCGTACCCTGAAGCTCCTGAAGGATGCGGGATTGTGGGTGGTGGGGGCGGACGCGGACGCGCAGCAGGACGCGCGTGCGGCCGACCTTACCGGCGGCGTGGTGCTGGTGCTGGGGGCGGAAGGCTCCGGGCTGCGCCACCTGACACGCCAGAACTGCGACCTCATGGTGCGCCTGCCGCAGCGCGGCAGCGTCGAGAGCCTGAACGTCTCGGTCGCCGCCGGCATGCTCCTGTATGAGACCTTGCGCCAGAGGGACGTGAAATGAAGGCAGTGCTGGTGCGCGAATTTGCCCCGCTCGACCAGCTCACCCTGGCCGAGGTCGCCTCCCCGGTGGCAGGTCCCGGCCAGGTGCTGATCACGGTGCACGCCGCGGGGGTCAACTTCATGGACGGCCTGATCGCACAGGGCAAGTACCAGACCCGGCCGCCGCTGCCGTTCTCCCCGGGCGCAGAAGTTGCCGGCACCATCAAGCAGGTCGGCGCCGGGGTGACCGGGATCGTCCCGGGCATGCGCGTGCTGGCGGCCACCGGCCATGGCGGATTTGCCGAAGAGGTACTGATGCCGCGCCGCGGGCGTCATGGCGCTGCCGCAGGGCATGGACTACGCCGCCGCGGCCAGCTTCCCGATCGTGTACGGCACCTCGCACCATGCACTCAAGGACCGCGCCCAGCTGCGCGCCGGGGAGACGCTGCTGGTGCTGGGAGCTGCCGGCGGGGTGGGGCTCACCGCGGTGGAGATCGGCAAGGTGATGGGCGCGCGGGTCATCGCCTGCGCCTCAAGCGACGAGAAGCTCGCGCTGTGCAAGGCCTACGGCGCGGATGAACTCATCAACTACTCCAGTGGCGACCTGCGCGAGCGCATCAAGGACCTCACCCATGGCAAGGGCGTGGATGTGGTCTATGACCCGGTCGGCGGGGCGCTGGCGGAGCCGTGCGTGCGCAGCCTGGCGTTCATGGGCCGCTACCTCGTCATGGGCTTCGCCAGCGGCGAGATCCCGAAGATCCCGCTCAACCTGCTGCTGCTGAAGACCGCATCCCTGGTGGGGGTGTTCTGGGGTGCCTACGCCCGCACCCGGCCGCAGCACAACGCCGCCAACTTCGCGGAGCTGTTCTCCTGGTACGCGCAGGGGCGCCTGAAACCGCACGTGTCGCAGACTTTCCCGCTTGCTGACTACGCGCAGGCGCTGGATGTGGTGATGAACCGCCGGGCCAAGGGTAAAGTCGTCCTGCTCGTCCCCTAAATCTTCGCACCATGGCGAAAAGCCAACGCCGTGACGTCGCCAGTCTCGTTCCTGCCTCGTGGCCGCATCGCCGTCGCCGTGATCGACAATCCCCCGGTCAACGCGCTGTCGCATGGCGTGCGCGCGGGGCTCACCGAGGCTCTCGAGCGCACCGCGGCCGATCCGCAGCTGGCAGCGCTGGTGATCGTGTGCCGCGGGCGCACCTTCTGCGCCGGCGCCGACGTGCGCGAGTTCGGCAAGCCGTTCAAGGACCCACAGCTGGGCGAGGTGGTGGCGCTCACCGAGGCTAGCGTGAAGCCTGTGATCGCGGCGATGCACGGCACCGCATTGGGCGGCGGCCTCGAGCTTGCGCTCGTCGTGCCACTTCCGCATCGCGCAGCCGGACACCCGCCTGGGCCTGCCGGAGGTGAAGCTCGGCATCATCCCCGGGGCTGCCGGCACGCAGCGCCTGCCGCGGCTGATCCGTGCCCGTGCAGCGCTCACGGTGATCGCCGAGGGCAAGGATCTCGGGGCCCCCGAGGCACTCAAGCTCGGGCTCATCGACGAGATCATCGAGGGCGACCTCGAGGCAGGCGCAGTCGCCTTTGCCGAGCGCATCCTTGCTGAGGGCCGGGCACTGCGGCGCACCGGTGAAATCATGCCGGTGCTGGACGAGCCGGGCGTGTTCGAAGAATTCACCAGGACGCTGGCGAAGAAGCAGCGCGGTTTCCTGGCGCCCATCGACGCGGTGGACGCGGTGCGCATGGCCTACGAGCTGCCCTTTGCCGAAGGGGTGCGGCGCGAGAACGAGATCTGCATGGGGCTGCTGAACGGGGCGCAGTCGAAGGCGCAGCGCCACGCGTTCGCGATCGAGCGCGAGGTCGCACGCGTGCCCGGACTTGCCGCCGATACGCCCGTACGCGAGATCGCCAGCGCCGCGGTGGTCGGTTCGGGGGTCATGGGTCGCGGCATCGCCGTGTGCTTCGCGAACGCCGGCATCCCCGTGACAGCTACTGGCGCACAGCCGCGCCAGCGCCGACGCCGCCGGTGCTGCCATCGCCAAGATCTACGCAGGCATGGTCACCCGCGGCAGCCTGGCGCAGGCGCAAGCCGACCACAGGCTCAGCCTCATTGCCTGCACGCTCGAGGTCGCCGAGCTCGCCTTCGCGGACCTGGTCGTGGAGGCAATCGCCGAGGACCTCGCGGCGAAGCAGGCCGTGTTCGCAACGCTCGGGTCGGTCGCCAAGGCCGGGGCCATCCTTGCCAGCAACACCTCGTTCCTTGACCTGGCCGCGCTCGCGCAGGCCTCCGGGCGGCCCGCGGACGTGGCGGGCATGCACTTCTTCAACCCGGCGCAGGCGATGCGCCTGCTGGAACTGGTGCGCACCGGCACGACGGCGCCGGAAGTTGCCGCAACGCTGCTCAAGCTCGGCAAGCGCCTGGGCAAGGTCGCCGTCATGGTCGGCGCGGGCGAGGGCTTCGTGGCCAACCGCATGCTTTCGCGGCGCTCGCGCGAGGCACTGTTCATGCTGGAGGAGGGCGCGGAGCCTGCGCAGGTGGACCGGGTGCTGACCGACTTCGGCTTCCCGCTGGGGCCGTTCGCCGTGCAGGACCTGGGCGGACTGGACGTCGTGCTCGCCACCCGGCGCGCGCGCTTTGCGCAGCTGACCATGCGCGAGCGCGCGCGCCGACCTGCTCGAGCAGTTGACCGCGCAGGGACGCCTGGGCCAGAAGAGCGGCGCGGGCTGGTACCGCTACGATGCCGAGCGGCGCGCGGCACCGGATGCGGCGGTCACCGAGCTCATCGCGCGCCACTGCGCTGCGCGTGGCATCACGCGCCGCACGGTCGCGGACGAGGAGATCCTCGAGCGCTGCCTGTATGCGATGATCAACGAGGGCGCCCGGCTCATCGAGGCAGGCGTGGTGGCGCGCCCGCACGAGATCGACGTCATCTGGCTGCATGGTTTCGGCTTCCCGGCCTACCACGGCGGGCCGATGTACTACGCCGACCAGCTCGGGCTTGCCACCGTGCACGAGCGGCTGCTGCGCTACGCCGCCCAGGTGGGCGATGAGTATTTCACGCCCGGCGCCGCTGCTTGCGCGGCTGGCGCACGCGGGCCGCGGATTTTACGAGCCCGGCTGAGCGAGGCCCGCACCACCAGGAGTTCACCGTGGATTTCCAGATCAGCCAGAAGACGCAAGGTTACCTCGAGCGCCTGGGCGCGTTCATGGACCAGTACGTCTACCCGAACGAGGAGCGCTTCTACGCACAGCTGAAGCAGGGCAGCCGCTGGGACGACCCGCCACTGCTGGAGGAGCTGAAGGACCGGGCGCGCGCGGCGGGCCTGTGGAACCTGTTCCTGCCCGATTCCACGCACGGGGCGGGACTGAACAACCTCGAGTACGCCCCCTTGAGCGAGATGATGGGGCGCGTGCGCTTCGCCTCGGAGATCTTCAACTGCTCCGCCCCGGACACCGGCAACATGGAGGTGCTGGAGCGCTACGGCACCGCGGCACAGAAGAAGGCGTGGCTGGAGCCGCTCCTGGCAGGCGAGATCCGCTCGGCCTTTGCCATGACCGAGCCGCGGGTCGCCTCCAGCGATGCCACCAACATCGAAAGCGCGATCGTGCGCGACGGCGACTCATACGTCATCAACGGGCGCAAGTGGTGGACCTCAGGTGCCGGCAGCCCGCGCTGCCGCGTATTCATCTTCATGGGCAAGACCGATCCTGCCGCAGCCCGCCACCAGCAGCAGTCGATGATCCTCGTGCCGCGCGATACCGCCAGGCATCACGGTGCTGCGGCACCTGCCGGTGTTCGGCTTCGACGACGCCCCGCACGGGCACATGGAGATCGACTTCAAGGACGTGCGCGTGCCGGCGGCGAACATCCTGCTGGGCGAGGGCCGCGGCTTCGAGATCGCGCAGGGCCGGCTGGGGCCCGGGCGCATCCACCACGCCATGCGCATGATCGGCGTCGCCGAGCGCGGCGCTTGAGAAGATGTGCCGGCGCGTGAAGGTGCGCACCACCTTCGGCCGCAAGGTATCCGAGCAGACCGTGACGCTGGAGCGCATCGCCGAGTCGCGCATCCGCATCGACCAGACGCGCCTGCTGGTCTACCACTGCGCCTGGCTCATGGACACCGTCGGCAACAAGGCCGCGCGCGCCCAGATCGCGGCGATCAAGATCGCCGCGGCCGACATGGCCTGCCAGGTGCTCGACTGGGCCATCCAGGCCCACGGCGCCGGCGGCCTGAGCGATGACTTCGGGCTGGCCAACGCCTACGCGCAGTCGCGGGCGCTGCGCCTGGCGGACGGCCCGGACGAGGTGCACCGCAACCAGATCGGCCGCCTGGAGCTGGAGAAGTACGACTAGTGAGCGCGGAAGAGTTCGCCGGCACGATGGACGTGCCCGAGGCGCAGCGCTTCGACGAGGCCGCGCTCGGGCGCTACCTCATCGCGCACGCGCCAGGATTCGCAGCGCCGCTTGCCCGGGTGCAGCAGTTCCGCGGCGGGCAGTCCAACCCCACCTTCCTGCTGACCGCGGGCGATGTCGGCGCAGTACGTGCTGCGGCGCAAGCCGGCCGGCCCGCTGCTGCCCTCCGCGCACGCGGTCGACCGCGAGTTCCGGGTGATCGGCGCGCTGCATCGCACCGGCTTCCCGGTCGCGCGCCCACTGTGCCTGTGCGAGGACCCGGCGGTCATCGGCACGATGTTCTACATCATGAGCTACGTGCCGGGACGCAACTTCTGGGACCCGTCGCTGCCTGGCATGAGCCCGCTGCAGCGCGCGGCCATCTACGACGAGATGAACAGGGTGCTGGTGCGCCTGCACACCCTGGACTTCGCCGCCGCGGGTCTGGGGGATTACGGCAAGCCGGGCAACTACTTCGCCCGCCAGATCGGGCGCTGGAGCAAGCAGTACCGCGCCTCGGAGACCGAGCGCATCGAGTCGATGGAGAAGCTGCTTGCCTGGCTGCCGGCCAACATCCCGCCCGGGGACGAGACCACCCTGGTGCACGGGGACTACCGCATCGACAACATGATCTTCCACGCCCATGAGCCGAAGGTGGCCGCCGTGGTGGACTGGGAACTGTCCACCCTCGGGCACCCGCTGGCGGATCTCTCCTACCACGTGATGCTGTGGCGCGTGGAGGCAGGGGAGATCCGCGGGCTGCGTGGCCTCGACCTGCCCGCGCTGGGCATTCCCACCGAGGCGTGAGTACGTGCAGACCTACTGCCGGCGCACCGGGCGCGATGGGATCGAGCCGCGGGTGTGGGAGTTCTGCATGGCCTACAACCTGTTCCGCATCGCCTGCATCCGTCAGGGGATCCTGCGGCGCGTGGTGGATGGCACCGCCGCGAGCCGCCATGCGCGCGAGGCCGGCGAGCGGGCCCGTGCGAGCGCGGACCTGGCCTGGCAGCAGATCCAGGAGAAGCTGGGCGGCTAGGCCGTGCGTGCAGCCGGCGCAGTCGGCCGCCGCGTCTTCAGCGCTTCTGGTACTGCGTGAACACGTAGTCCTGTGTCTTCACGATGGTATGGCACGCGAAGCCGCACTTCGCGTCATTGCCCTGTGGTGGCTGGTCCGAGGTCGTGCCCGGCCTGAAGGTATCGGAGGCCGCGTCGTACTCGAACTGCGCGTAGCCCCAACCGCCACTGTCTGCAAACTTCTTGCTGTCCTTCACCATGAAGTCGACGTCATGCAGGGCGGTCGGCATCAGCGGCTGGCCGGGCACCGCGTCGGCCTTCTTGGCGGTCCAGTGGATCTTTGCCATGCGGGCACCGTCGGGAAACGCCTTGCCGTTACCCGGCGCACCGGCCTTGAATGCCTCGATCATCGCGGGATTGCCGACGATGACGGCAAGCAGTCCGCCATTGCTGGCCGAGATGACCTGCCAGCCCTCGTAGCCCTTGAAGTCGGCGAACGCGAGTCCCCCGGACACCTTGACGGTGTACTTGTCCTGGGCGGAAGTGGCGGCGTGGGTGCACACGACGGCCAGTGCCACTGCGATCCCAGCGGTGGTCAGCATGCTCTTGCTCTTCATGGCCAAGGCTCCTTGCCCTGCGCGATGCGCAGGTGGGTTGCTGTGTTAGGAGTTGAGTCGCCCTGAGGCATTGTACGAGTGCGGTGAGCGGTGTCGAGCCTCGCAGTACTTGATGCACTGCACCCTCGCCGATGCTGCAGCGCGCGGCTGAAGTCTGTCCAGCTAGCGGCGCAGCTCGCCGGTGCGCGCCGCGAAGCGCCAGCCGGCGGCGGTGCGCACGACGACGTCCCGGTACGTGACGCTGCCGACGCGGCCGTTGCGGCCGATGCCCAGTCCCTTGGACAGCACCCTGACGGTGCCGTCGGGGGCTTCGCTGACGATGATGTTGGTGGCATGGTGCGCCAGCGGATGTGCGGCGTCCGGGCCTGCCCACAGCTCACCCACCGCCTGCGCGCCGTGCACGACCCCCAGGCCGAACTGGGTCATGTCATAGGTGCAGTCAGCCGTGAACAGCTCGCCGACCCGTGCCCATTCGCGCGCGTCGATGACGTGCCCGTAGAGTCCGAGCAGTTCGTGGATCGCCAGGGTATCGGCGGCGTCAGGCATCCGGGACGACCACCGCGCGGCCGGTCAGGCGCCCGTGCTCGAGCCGGTCGTAGGCCTCCAGGGTCTGGCTGAAGCGGAAGCGCTCGGTGTCGTTGCGCAGCAGTCCCTGCTCGGCAAGCGTCACCACCGCCTCCAGGTCCGCGATGCTGCTGCCGGTGAAGCAGAACACCTCGCCGTCGCGCGGCAGCAGGTGGAACCACGGGTGCGCGAGCGTGCCCATGCCCGCCCCGATGAGCCCATACGCCCCCGTGCGGCGCACGCTAGCCAGGCCTGCCTGGATCGTCGCATCGATGCCGACGAAATCCAGCACCACCTCGGCGCCGCGGCCGCGCGTCAGGGCCTTGAGGTCCGCCGCGGTGCCCGCGTCGCACGCCGCTGACAGCCTCGTGGGCGCCAAGGGACTTCGCGTAGTCCAGGCGCGCGGGATTGATGTCCACCGCGATCACGCGCGCCGGGGTGAGGGCGCGCACGAACTGCACGGCAAAGCTGCCCAGGCCGCCGGCACCGATGATCACCGCGCTGCTGCCCGGCCCCAGGCGCGGCAGCACGCGGCGCACGGCATGCATGGAGGTCGCCCCGGCATCGGCCAGCGGTCCTGCGGTCACTGGATCCAGGGACTTCAGCGGGATCAGCGGCCGCGCATTGCGTATGAGCATGTAGGGCGCAAGGCCGCCGTCGCGGCCGTAGCCGCGACCCGCGCCGCTCGCCTCGCAGTTGTTGTCCATGCCCGCCTGGCAGAACGAGCACGTGCCGTCGGACTCGGTCGCCACCAGGATCACAGGCTCGCCGGGGGAGTGGCCGGCGACCCCCGGTCCCTTGGCTTCGACCCAGCCGGACACCTCATGGCCGAGCGTGAATGGCAGCTGCCAGCCGGGGAAGGGCGGTGCGTCGAAGCGCGGGTCCATGAGCCCGACATCCGAGTGGCACAACCCGTTGCCGGCCACCTTGATCAGGACCTCCCCGGCGCCGGGCACCGGGATCGGGACTTCCTCAAGCTGTGGCCCCTTGCCGAAGCTCACCAGGCGCCATGCCATCATCGTGCCGCGTGCTGCCATGGCGCTAGTATGCAGCCGTTGCGGCAGGCGGTCACACGTCCTTCGTATGAGGTAGCGTGCACCGCGGAGGACAATCAACGGAGGCGATGATGGCGCGTTGGCAGAACCGACCGGCGGGATCCAACTGGGGCGAGTTCGGACCGGATGACCAGCGCGGGCGCATGAATCTGCTAACGCCGGCGCGCCGCCTGGCCGCGGTGCGCGAGGTGCAGGAAGGAATCGTGTTTTCCCTGAGCCTGCCGCTGGACTATCCCGGTGGCCCGGGACTGTGGGAAACACGCACGCCGCCGAAGCTTTCGGCGACGCAGTTCGCCAACGGGCATGCTGCCTACCCGTACCACATGTCGCAGTTCGCCCCGCGTGCGACTGACGTGGTGTGCGATGACCAGGTGACGCTGTGCCTGCAGTACTCCACGCAGTGGGACGCGCTCGCGCACTGTGGCTCGGAGTTCGATGCCGACGGTGATGGGGTGCGCGAGGCGGTCTTCTACAACGGCTACCGCGCCGGCACCGACATCGCAGGTCCTTCGGATCCTGGCGGCACGGGCGCCCGCGCGCTGGGAATCGAGAACCTCGCGCGTGCCGGGGTCCAGGGCCGAGGCGTGCTCATCGACCTGCACGCGAAGTATGGGCGCCAGCCGGCAAGTGTCGGCTACGACGAGCTCATGTGGCTGCTTGACGCGCAGCAGGTCACGGTCGAGCCCGGAGACTTCGTGTGCCTGTACACAGGCTTCGCCGACGTGGTCCTGGAGATGCAGAAGCAGCCTGACCTGCGCGTCCTGCGTCACTGCTGCGCGGGGCTGGATGGTGCCGATGCGAGATTGCAGCGCTGGATCGATGACAGTGGGCTGGTGGCGCTGTGCGCGGACAACCCGGCGGTCGAGTCGACCGCCATGGCCGACAGCGGCGCGCAGCGCGAGGCGCTGCTGCCGCTGCACGAGCTGTGCCTGTTCAAGCTCGGCATCCACCTGGCGGAACTGTGGTACCTGCGCGAGCTTAGCCAGTGGCTGGCCGCGCACGGCCGCAGCCGCTTCCTGCTCACCGCGCCGCCACTGGACCTGCCCGGGGCGGTCGGCTCCCCGGTCACCCCGCTCGCGACGGTCTAGGGCTGCGCGATGCTCGCGGCCGCGTGGCGGCCGGCGATGTAGCCGAAGGTCATGCCCGGGCCCAGGGTGGCACCGGCGGCAGGGTACGAGTGGCCCATGACGGTCGCGGCCATGTTGCCCGCCGCGTACAGCCCGGGGATCGTCACGCCAGCGGCATCCAGTACCTGCGCATGCTCGTTGGTGGCAAGACCGCCGTTGGTGCCGATGTCGCCGGGGTAGATGCGGATGGCGTAGTAGGGCGCGGTCTCGAGCGCGCGCAGCGTCGGGTTGGGCGCCACCTTCGGGTCCCCGTAGTAGCGGTCGTAGGCGCTCTCGCCGCGCCGGAAGTCAGGGTCGATCCCCTGGCGCGCGTTGGCGTTGAAGCGCGCGATGGTCGCCTGCAGGCGCTCGGCCGGCAACTGCGTGCGCTGCGCCAGTTCCGCGATCGTGTCCGCGCGCGTGAGCACCGCGTGCACGGTCCCCGACTGCAGCCAGTCCGGGAAGTCCGGGATCACCGGTCCCACCGGGTAGCTGGCACGGTACTTGGCATCGAACACCATCCACGAGGGGATGGTGCGCGCGTCATCGGTGTCGCAGGCGAGCATCTGCTGGCCGGCGATGTGGTACGAGGCCGCCTCGTTCATGTAGCGCTCGCCATTGGCATTGACGATGATCGCCCCGGGCAGGGCGCGCTCGAAGGCCATCAGGCGCGCACGTTCCTCACCCGGCAGGCTCATCGAGGTGCCCCACCAGGCCGAGTCCATGTTGAGCGTGCCCGCGCCCACCTGCATCGCAGCCCGGATGGCGTCCCCGGTGTTGTTCGGCTGCGAGCCGCTCCAGCGCGGCTCGTGTGAGCGTGGCAGGTACTGGCGGCGCATCTCCGCGTTGCGCTCGAAGCCCCCGGCCGCCAGCACCACGCCGCGGCGCGCGCCGACGCGCGTGCGCCGCCCGTCGCGCTCGATGACCGCACCGGTCACCCGGCCGTCGGTGCGGATGAGTTCTATGAGCGCGGAGTTCAGCCACAGCTGCGCACCGTACTTGTTGGCCGAGAGCTTAAGTCGCGCGAGCAGCGCGTTGCCCAGGGTGAGCCTGCGGTCGCGCGAGGAGTGCAGGCGCTGCGGGAAGTCGAGGAAGTAGTTGCCAAAGACCCGCAGCGCCACCTGCCACCAGCCGGGGATGCGGAACAGCAGCGCGCCGGTCTCCTCCAGCGTCCAGCTCACCCGGCCGAGGAACTGTACCGCCGGGTGCGGGGCGCGCAGTCGCGTGAAGTCATCGCCCAGCTCGCTCGAGTGCAGCGGGAGCGCCTCCAGCGAGCGCCAGCCAGGCTTGCCGCCGGGCATCTCCGGGTGATAGTCCGCGTAAGGGTGGGCGCGCATCTTGACGAACGTGTTGGCCTCGAGCCAGGCGACCATCTCGCGCCCCTGGCGCACGAACGCCCAGATGCGCTCATCGGGAATGTTGGTGTCACTTAGCGCGCGGATGTACTGGAACGCTTCCTCCGGGGAGTCCGCATGGCCGGCGCTCAGCGCCTGCTGCGTGGCCGGGATCCAGATGACCCCGCCGGAGGTGGCGGACGTGCCGCCGAACAGCTCGCTCTTCTCAACGATGAGCGTGTGCGCACCCTGCGCGGCAGCGGCCACCGCGGCGGTCAGCGCGGCGGCTCCCGATCCCACCACGAGCACGTCCGTCTGGACGTCCCATTGCGCGGCCTCTGGCAAGTGGATCTCCTGGATGCCCTAGAGCTTGGCGGCGTTGAGCGCAAACACCGGGCGGCGCGGCACGCCGGCGGCGCCGGCGCGCTTGTACAGCGTGGTGCGCTGGTAAGCGGGGCGGGCGATGCCCTGCGCCAGCGCCTCGATGCGCGCGGCATCGAACTCCTGGCCGTTCACCCCGCCGGCGGCGCGCGTGATCGACTCGTTCATGAGCGTGCCGCCCAGATCGTTCGCCCCGGCCCGCAGCGCGAGCGCCGCCCCTTCCGCCCCCATCTTCACCCACGAGGTCTGGATGTTGGTGATGTGCGGGTTGAGCACCAGGCGCGCGACCGCGTGCATCAGCAGTGACTCGCGCAGCGTGGGTCCGCTGCGCGCCAGGCCCTTGCGCCACAGCGGCGCCTCCATGTGCACGAACGGCAGCGGCACGAACTCGGTGAAGCCGCCGGTCTGCTTCTGCAGATCGCGCACCGCGAGCAGGTGGCGCGCCCAGTGCTTGGGCTCGTCGACGTGGCCGAACATGATGGTGGCGGTGGTGCGCAGGCCCACCGCATGCGCGGCACGCATCACGCCCAGCCACTCCGCGGTGTTGAGCTTGTCCGGGCAGATGATCGCGCGCACCTCGTCGTCGAGGATTTCCGCCGCGGTGCCGGGCAGGGTGGAAAGGCCCGCCGCACGCAGCTCGCCCAGGAAACGCTGCAGCGAGAGGCCGAGCGTGTGCGCGCCGTGCGTGATCTCAAGCGGGGAGAACGCGTGCACGTGCATGTCCGGGGCTGCAGCCTTGACCGCCGCGACGATGTCGAGGTAGGTCTGGCCGGTGAAGCTCGGGTGGATGCCGCCCTGCAGGCACACCTCGGTGGCCCCTGCCGCCCAGGCCTCGCGCACGCGCTGCGCGATCTCGGCGAGGTCCAGCGTGTAGGCCGGCCCGCGCAGGCTCTGTGCGCTGCGACCCTTGGAGAAGGCGCAGAAGCCGCAGTGGTACAGGCAGATGTTGGTGTAGTTGATGTTGCGGTTGACGACGTAGGAGACCTCGTCGCCGCAGTGCTCGCGACGCAGCGCATCCGCAGCGCCAAGCACCGCCTGCAGCTCAGCGCCGTGCACCGCGAACAGCGCGGCGACGTCACTCTCGCGCAGGTCATCGCCGCGGCGCGCAGCGGCCAGGGTGGCCTTCAGGTGCGCTGATACCGCCGCCGGCCTGCCGCGGTCGGGCTTGAGCATGCCCGCGGCAGCCGCCGGCACCGGCGTGCCGGCGCCGGCGTACCAGTCGTCGCTGCGCGCACGCCCGAGTGCATCCACGCGGTGGCGCACGGTTGCACGCAGGCCCGCGTCCAGCCACCTGTCCGGGTGGCGCGCAAAGGCCGGCGCAATGGCCAGGCGTTCGATCAGCGTGCGCCCGGCGGCGGCGGTCTCGGCGGCAAGGCTCGCCAGGTGCGGCCACGGGGCTTCGGGATTCACGTGGTCGGGCGTCACCGGCGACACGCCGCCCCAGTCGTTGACCCCGGCGCGCATCAGCGCGGCCAGCGCCGCGGGCTGCAGGTTCGGCGGCGCCTGGATCGACATGTGCGCCCCGAAGATCAGGCGCGTGGCGGCCACCGTCCACAGGTGCTCCTCGAGGGTGGGCTCGGGAGCTGCCGCCATGCGCGTGCCGGGCTTGGCGCGGAAGTTCTGGATGATGATTTCCTGCAGGTGGCCGTGCGTGGCGTGCAGCGCGCGCAGCGCCAGCAGCGCCTCGATGCGCTCGCGGCGCGTCTCGCCGATGCCGATCAGCAGGCCGGTGGTGAAGGGCACGGCAGCCTCGCCTGCCGCGGCGAGCGTTGCCAGGCGCGCCGCGGGCAGCTTGTCGGGGGAGCCGAAGTGCGGGCCGCCGCGCTCGGCGAGCCGCGCGCTTGCGCTCTCGAGCATGATCCCCATCGAGACGGACACCTTGCGCAGGCGCGCCAGCTCCTGGGCATCCATGAGCCCGGGGTTCAGGTGCGGCAGGAGTCCGGTGTGCTTGAAGACCTCGCCGGCGGCGTGCTCCAGGTAGTCGAGGGTGCTTGCGAACCCCAGCCCCGAGAGCGCCTTGCGCGCGGCCGAGTAGCGCAGCTCCGGCTTGTCGCCGAGGGTGAAGAGGGCTTCCTTGCAGCCGGCGGCGGCCCCGGCGCGCGCCACGGCCAGCACCTCCTCGAGGCTCATGTAGGGGGACTTCAGCGAGCGCGGCGCCTTGGCGAAGGTGCAGTAGTGGCACACGTCGCGGCACAGCTGCGTCAGGGGGATGAAGACCTTGCGCGAATAGGTGACGACGCGCCCGTGGCCGGCCACGGTGAGTGCCTCGCTCGTGGCGAGCAGTTGCTCAGCCGGCGCCTGCTCGAGCAGCAGGGCCGCCGCCTCACCGGGAGCGTGGCCTGCGGCAGCGGCATCGATGATATCGGCCAGGCCGGGTGCTGCGTGCGTCTTCGCCATCGGGTCTCCTGGGGCGTTGCTGGCTATGATACGCGTGCCGGGCGGCCGATAGGCCGCCTGCGGGAATACAGTAGTCCGAATGGATGGAGAACAAGATGAAGCCAGAGATAGTCCGTGGGGTACTCGAGTCCTACGCCCGCGCTTGGGCGAGCAACGACAAGGCATTGCTGCTGTCGCTGTTCGCCGAGGACTGTGAGTGGGCAGACCCGGTCGGCACGCCGCCGTTCAAGGGTCACGCCGGGGTCTCCAAGTTCTGGGACTTCGCCCACCAGGACGCGACGCGCCACATGAAGCCGGTCGTGCACCGCATCGTGGTGTGCGCGAACGAGGGCATCCTCACGTTCACGATGCAGGTGCGCCTGCCCGCGTCCAACCAGGGCCTGGATCTTGCGATCATCGATCGCTTCGTGCTCAACGATGAAGGCAAGATCAAGCTTGCGCAGGCCTACTGGGACCCGACCTCGATCTCCGTGCCTGCCGGGATGCAGATGTTCGCCCCCAATATCGACGAGGCCTACGAGAAGCAGTAGCCCTGGCGGCCGTGGACTACGCGCTCCCGCAGATCGACTTCGGCCGCGACGAGGTACCGCACCTGGATACCCTGGTCGCCGGGCTGCAGGAGGCCGGCGAGCGCGTGGTCCCGGTGCGCTACCTCGGCGGCACCGCCTGGCTGATCCTGCGCCACGAGGACGTGGGCCGCGCGTTCCGCGACAACGCACGCTTTCCGGCCTCCGCCGCCAACCTGCGCTATTCGCTGCCGGTGCAGGGCAGGACGCTGTTGTGCATGGACGGCGAGCAGCACCGCATCCACCGCGCCCTGGTGGCAGAGGCGTTCCAGCCCAAGGCGGTGCAGGCGCACGTCGGCTCACTGCTGCGGCCGCTGGCGAACCAGCTCATCGATGCCTTCGGCGCGCGGCGCGAGCTCGACCTGGTGGCCGCCTACTGTCATCGCTACCCGCTGCAGGTGATCACGCGCCTGCTGGGCATACCGGCGGCGGACGAGGACCAGCTGTTCGCCTGGGTGCGCGGCCTGTTCGACTACCCGTTCAACCCGGCCGCCGCGCTCAAGGCGCGCGACGAGGTGAACGCGTTCCTGCAGCCACTGATCCACGCGCGGCGCGCGCGCCCGCGCGAGGACCTGATCTCGCGCCTGGCGGTGGCGCAGGTCGAGGGGCACACCCTGAGCGATGAGGACATCCTGAGCTTCGTGAAGCTGCTGTTCCCGGCAGGCGCCGACACCACTTACCTCACGCTCGGCAGCATGATGAACGCGGTGCTTGCCGACCAGTCGCTCAAGGCGCGCCTCATGGCGGACCCTGCGCTGATTACCGGCGCGGTGGAGGAGAGCGTGCGGCTGTATGGCGCGGTGTGCTTCCTGCCGCGCTACACCGAGACCGGCGCCGAGATCGGCGGCGTTGCGATCCCCAAGGACTCGTGGGTGCTGTTCGGGGTGCGTCCTGCGGGCCGCGATGCGGCCCAGTACGCCGATCCTGCGAGCTTTGACGTCGGCCGCCACGCACAGCGCCTGGTCAGCTTTGGCGGCATGCCCCACTTCTGCCTGGGCGTGCACTTGGCGCGGGCCGAACTTGCCACCTCTCTTGAGCTGCTGCTGGCGCGCCTGCCGGGGCTGCGGCTGGCGCGCGGCCCCATGCCGGCCAGTTCCGCGGTGCTGCGCGGCGTGCGCGTGCTGCCGGTCGCCTTCGACGCGGTGCTGCCGGCCCCCTAGGCGAGGAAGCCGTAGCGCCCGAGCGCGTGCGCCTTCAGCGCTGCAAGGTCGGAGGGCTCGTCGACGTCGAACCCAAGCCCCCGCCGGACCACCGAAGTTGCCCTGATGCCGTGGACCTGGGCTTCGGCCTGGTGCAGCGCGAAGCTCCCCGGGCCGAAGTGCAGCCGGAACTGCGTGGGGATCGCAAGGCACACCGCGTTGGTCCCGGTGCCGCGCGCATCAGGGGCGAGAGCTACGCCCGAGGCGCCTGCTGCGGCCACGAGAGCCGTGATGTCCGCGGGCAAGAGCAGCGGCAGGTCCGCGGCGACCAGTGCCACGCAGGTGGCCCCGCGCGCGGCCAGTGTCGACACGGCGAGGGTGAGCGCGGCGTTCATGCCGGTGGCCGGGTCGGGCAGCAGGTGGGTGTCGCCAGGGAGCGCGTCGCGCTCGGGGCTCATCACCAGGGTGTGGTCGACCTGCGGGCACGCTGCCAAAGTCGCCAGGACGTCATCGAGCATGCGACGCACGAGCTGAGCCCGCGCCGGGTCGCCAAGGCTTGCCGCCAGGCGCTGCTTGCCCTGGTCGCGCGCCTTCACCGGCACCAGTGCCCAGGTGCTCACCGCCGCAGGCCTGACAGGAAGCCTGCGAACTCGAGCACCTCGGTGGCCAGGCGCTCGCGGTCAGCCAGGGTATGCATCAGGGTATCGGTCACCCTCACGTGGCAGTCGATGTCCCCCACCACCGCCGCGTCGCGGCGGTCGAGCACGAAGCCGTCGATGAGGCCGGCATAGTGCCGCGCGATCGACGCGGCGTTCAGCGGCACGCCCAGCTCGCGCATGATCTTGGCTGTGGGTCCCTTGACCGCGTCCCCGCCCACCAGCGGGCAGACCGCGATGACCGCAGCGCCCGCGGCGCGCAGCAGTGCGCGCATGCCGGGAACCGCGAGGATCGGGTCGATGCTGAGATATGGGTTGGAGGGACACAGGATGACCGCCCGCGGCTGCGCCCCCAGGCAGGCGGCGGCGGCCGGCGCCACAAGCGCGCTGGCGGCGCCGGCGAAGCTGAGCGCGGTGACCGGCGGCGCGCAACGCTGCCGCACGAAGTAGTCCTGGAAGGCAAGCTCGCCCTCGTCGGTGTGCACGCGCGTGCGCACCGGGTCATCGCTCATCGGGAGGATGCCGGCGCTGATCCCCAGGCGCTGCGCGATGTCGGCCGTGAACGCGCTCAGGGTTTCCCCGGCGGCGAGGCGGCGCGTGCGTTCCACGTGCAGCGCGAGGTCGCGGTCACCCAGGCGGAACCAGCTCGGCCCGCCCAGCGCGCTGAGCGTGTCCATGAACGACCAGGTTTCATCCTGCCGCCCCCAGCCAAGTTCCGTGTTGGCAATTCCTGCCAGCGTGTACAGCGTGGTGTCGATGTCCGGGCAGATGCGCAGCCCCAGGTGGTCGAAGTCATCACCGCAGTTGACGATGACGCGCAGCCGGTTTTCCGGCAGCACGCGATACAGGCCCAGCGCGAGCTTCGCCCCGCCGATCCCGCCACTGATCGCGATCACCTCCCCGGGCATCAGCGGAACAGGTCCTGGGCCAGGGGGCGGATGAGCGACTGCGCCGGCGTCGCTGCCGCGTTGAAGGTGCAGCCGCGGATGACGACCGCGGGGATCCCCTCGGATGCCTCGCCCATGACAAGTCCCGCAGCCGCGGCCAAGGCATCCCCGAGAGCGACTTCAGTGACCTCGAGGCGACGGCCCGCGCGGTCGGCCTCGCCGCGGCGGTCGAGCAGGGCGGGGATGCCCGCAGCTCCCAGGGCAATGTTGACCACGCCGCGGCGCCACGGGCGGCCGAAGCTGTCGCTGATGATGACCCCGGAGGCGACGCCCAGCCGCGCGCCCAGTGCTAAGCGCAGTGAGGAAGCCGAGGCATCCGGGTCCACCGGCAGCAGCAGCACCTCGGCGCCTGCGGCATCCGCTGCCAGGTTCGAGCGGTCGATGCCGGCGTTGGCCATCACGTAGCCCAAGCGGTGACGCACGATGAGCACGTCGCGCCCGGCGCGTACCACTTCGGAGGACTCGCCGAGGATGAGCTCGACCAGGCGCGCGTCCTTGCCGGTTACCACGGCCAGTTCCTGCGCGCGCGCGCCGGGGATCACGGTGTCCAGCCGCACCAGGCGCCCCTCGGCCTTGGAGACGATCTTCTGGGCGACCACGAGCACATCCTCCGCACGCAGCACCACCGCGCACGCCGCGAGGGTGGATTCCAGCAGCAGTGCGAGGTCGGTCCCGGGGCGTACCTCGGGGATGCCGCGTAGCGGGATCACGGACAAACAGCCCGGTGGGGTGCTCATGAGCGGCAGCGGCGATGTCCAGCGCGCGTGCCCGCCGGTGTCCGAAGGGGAAGTGCCGCCATCTCGTGCCGCTGTCCTTAATAAAGGGTGGGTGAGTCTAGCAAGGCCGCCGCCCCGAACGGACGACGAGGCGAACGCGACGGGCGTGGCACACTTGAGGCCAACCTCCAAGGGCAGCAAGGTGCGAACGATGACGACTCAAGTGGCTATCGGGCTGTACGGCATGCAGGCCTGGTTCGGCGGGGACTTCGCCCCGGTCGCCGAGGTGGTGCGCGTGGCCGACCAGGCCGGCATCGACATGGTCAGCATCACCGACCACGTGGTGATGGGCGAGAACACGCACGAGTACCCTTACGGGCCGTTCCCTGCACCCCTGGACTTCCCCTGGTTCGAGCCGCTGACGGTGCTGGCGGTGCTCGCGGGAGTCACCCAGCAGATACGCCTGTCCACCAGTGTCGTGATCGCCCCGCTGCGACCGGCGGTGCTGCTGGCCAAGCAGCTGGCGACGCTTGATGTCATGTCGCGCGGGCGCGTGACGGTGGGCTTAGGGGTGGGCTGGCAGAAGGAGGAGTACATCGCCTCGGGGGTGCCCTGGGAGGGACGCTATGCGCGCTTCGTCGAGCAGCTGCAGGTGTGCAAGCTGCTGTGGAGCGAAGCCCCGGCCACCTTCCACGGCACGACCGTGGACTTCGAGAAGATCCATGCCTTCCCGCGCCCGGTGCAGAAGGCGGGCATCCCGATCTGGCTGGGCCTGTCCCCGAGTGACCGCAATATCGAGCGCATGGCCGAGCACGGGGATGGCTGGATCCCGATGGAGCAGAACCCGGACAAGCTCAAGCCGCTGATCGAGAAGATTCGCGCCGCGGTGGCCGCGCGCGGCCGCGACCCGGCGGCGTTCCAGGTGCGCGTGGTGCCCAAGTTCCAGTTCACCGACGGCGCGCCGGACCTCGAGGCCACCCTTGCCGGCGTGCCGGCGCTGCTGGCCGCGGGGGCCAACATGGTGGAGCTGTTCCCGGCGGTCTTCTGCCGCGGACCTGAGGACTTCCCCGCCTTCTGCGCGCAGCTGCTGAAGGTCAAAGGCCTCTGAGGAAGGCCAGCAGCGCCGCGTTCACCGCGAGCGGCTGTTCCTGCTGCACGAAGTGCCCCGCGCCGGGCACGAGCACCACGTCGCGCAGCTGCGGCACGCGCGCGCGCATGCTGTCGATGGCGTGCGGCGGGATCATCTTCAGCACCACGTCCTGCGCTCCGGCGATGAACAGCGCCGGCTGCGTGATCAGGCTCTGCGCGTAGGGCGCGCCGAGCTGCCAGTTGCGGTCCGCGCAGCGGTAGGAATTCAGGCCGCCGATGAAGGTCCTCTCAGGGGTATCGCAGGTGTACTCGCGCACCATGTGCTCGAACTCCCCCTGGCTCAGCCAGCTCCACGGCAGCGGCGGCGCCGGCGCCAGCACGTCGAGGTAGCCGGTACCGGCGGCGGGGAACTTCGACCAGTCGAGCAGCTGGCCCTGCGCGCTCAGTGCGTACAGCAGCCGTTGCAGGAACTCGCGCGGCCGTGCGCCGAGCTCGCGCTCCGCCGGTCCCACGCTCTGAAAGTAGTGCATGTGGAAGAAGTGGCGGCGGGCCAGGGCGGCGAAGGCCTGCGATGGGCGCAAGCCGGGGACCGCGAAGGCCCCCATGCGCTCAAGCTCGGTCGGTGTCTCGCGCGTGCCCGCCCCGCCGCGGCCGGCAAGGTCAAAGTCATACGGGCAGCTCATGATGACCACGGCGGCCACGCGCTCAGGGTGCCGCACGGCCAGGTTGCACACCTGCTGCGCGCCGAAGTCGTGGCCGACGAACACGGCGCGCTCTTGGCCCAGGGCATCCAGCACGCCCAGCATGTCGTCCATCACATGGGTTGGCATCGTAGAGCGCAGGCTCGGTGGGGCGATCGCTGTGACCGTAGCCGCGCTGGTCCGGTGCCACCGCGTGCCAGCCGGCAGCGGCCACCGCGGGCAGCTGGTGGCGGAAGCTGTAACCCAGGCCCGGGAAGCCGTGGCAGAAGATCACCGGTGGGCCGCTGCCGGCCTCCGTGAGGTTGAGCGTGATGCCGTTGCTCTGGATGCGCCGCTGCGTGGGAGTACTCATGTTCCCTTATGATGAGTGAAACCTGCCCGGAGCTGCCATGGCCACGCGCGAATCCCCCGTCATAGCCTTGTGCTGGGGCACCCTGATCGGCAAACCACTGCAGACCCTGATCGAGGTGGCCGCGCGTCACGGGATCGGGGCCATCACGCTCACCTCGCCGATGTACGAGGCGGCCCGCAGCGGCGGGCTGAGCCTGGCGGAGCTGCGCCGGCGGCTCACCGACGGCGGCATCGCGGTGCACGCGATCGACCCATTGATCGGCGCACTGCCCGGGACGCCGAAGCCCGCCGAGGTGCCCCCTGAGAACCGGGCGTACTTCGAGATCACCGAGGAGGACTGCTACCGCGCCGCGGACGACCTTGCCGCGCAGACCATCAACATCGCCCATTTTGGCGGCGGCTCGGTGACGGAAGCGCAGTTCATCGACTGCTTAGGTCCGCTGGCCGCCCGGGCGCAGGCCCACGGCGTGGGGCTCACGCTTGAGTTCCTGCCGGAAAGCTCGATCCCGGACCTGGCCACCGCCCAGCGCATCGTGACGGCCATCGGCGCGCCGAACCTGGGGCTCATGTTCGATACGTGGCACTTCGCCCGGTCCGGCGGCACCCTTGCGCAGCTGGCCGCGCTGCCCAGGGGGCTGATCACCGGCCTGCAGATCAGCGACCGGCGCCCGCCAGCCCCCGGCACCCCCTACACCCCGATGGGCGGGCGCCTGCTGCCCGGGGAAGGGGAATTGGCCCTGGTGCAGTGGCTGGAAGTCATCCTCGGGCGCGACCCGGGGCTGACCGTCGGGGTGGAGGTCTTCAGCGACGACCTGAACGCGCTGGCCGCCGAGGATGCCGCCGGCCGGGTGGCCGATACGACCCGGCGCGTGCTTTCCCGGGTGCACCGGGCAGGGGCAGCGCCAAGCCCTTGATCGTAAAGCCCGCGGCGGATACGCCAACGTTGCAGTAGCGGGGCCGTTTCAGTATGCTGCGCGCCCCTTTTTGACCAAAGGGGGCACGACCCGCACTACCGCGGTTCGCGCTTAACTCCTTGCCACACCGGGACAGCCTAAATCCGGGTGGCGTAACCCCAAAGGGAGCACTCATGAGGCATTACGAGATTATTTTCCTGGTACACCCGGATCAGAGCGAGCAGGTGCCCGCCATGATCGAGCGTTACAAGGGCATGATCAGCGCAGGCGGCGGCAACGTCCATCGCCTGGAGGACTGGGGCCGGCGCCAGCTGGCCTACCCGCTGGCCAAGGTTCACAAGGCACACTACGTGCTGATGAACATCGAGACCGACCAGAAGACCCTCGCAGAGCTGACCGGCGCGTTCCGCTTCAGCGATGCGGTGCTGCGGCACCTGGTGGTCAACATGGACGCGGCCGTCACCGACCCCTCGCCGATGTCCCGGCCAGAGGAGGAGTTCAGCGAGGATGCCCCGCGCCGGCGCGAGCGTTCGCGCGATGACGCCCCCGCGGCATCCGATGACGACGACAACTCACCGGGTGAGAGCGCCTGAGGCGCTCTCCTTAAGGAAGCAAGATCATGGCAATGAGAGAATCACGCGGCGGCAGCGGTGGTGGTGGTAGCGGTGGCAGCAGTGGCGGCGGCAGCCGCTTCTCGCGCCGCAAGAAGTTCTGTCGCTTCACCGCCGAGGGCGTCAAGCAGATCGACTACAAGGATCTGGGAGTGCTCAAGGGCTTCGTGACCGAGACCGGGAAGATCGTTCCCAGCCGCATCACCGGCACCAAGTCCTTCTACCAGCGTCAGCTCGCGGTGGCGATCAAGCGTGCGCGTTTCCTCGCGCTGCTGCCGTACACCGACCAGCATTAAGGGTTATCCAGATGGATGTCATTCTCCTGCAGAAGGTTGCCAACCTCGGCAACATCGGTGATCGCGTCAAGGTGAAGTCCGGCTACGGCCGCAACTTCCTGCTGCCCGGTGGCAAGGCCACCCTCGCCACCCCGACCAACGTTGCGCGCTTCGAGGCCCGCCGTTCCGAACTGGAGGCCGCCGCGCACGAGCACTTCGCCAGCGCCGAGACCCGTGCGGCAGCCTTGAAGGAATTCAAGCTCACGATCCACGCCAAGGCCGGCTCCGAGGGCAAGCTGTTCGGCTCCATCGGCACCAGCGACATCGCCGAGGCCGCCACGCGCGATGGCCAGAAGATCGAGCGCAGCGAAGTGCGCCTGCCCGATGGCCCGCTGCGCATGGTGGGTGAGCACGTGGTCAGCGTGCACCTGCACGCGGACGTCAACGTGCCGCTGACCGTGAACATCATCGCCGAAGAATAAGCGTCCCCAGGGCACCCAAGCCGGTGGCGGGAACCTCCAAGACGCGCGGGAGCTCAGGTCCGGTTGCGCTCTTGGACGCCCCGGTGCCCCCGCACTCGATCGAGGCCGAGCAGGCCGTGCTGGGCGGCCTGCTCATCGACCCGGGCGCCTGGGACAACGTCGCTGACGCGGTGGTGGCGCAGGACTTCTACCGCCACGACCACGAGCTGATCTTCAACGCGATCGCAGCGCTCGCAGCGGATGCCAAGCCGTGCGACGTGGTGACGGTCTCGCAGTTTCTCGAGCGCACCGGCCACCTCGAACATGCCGGGGGTCTTGCCTACTTAGGTTCCATCGCCCGCGATACCCCGACCGCCGCCAACGTGCGCTCCTACGCGGACATCGTGCGCGAGCGGTCTTTGCTGCGGCAGCTGATCCGCGCCGGCACCGACATCGCCTCCGCGGTGTACGTGAACGACGGGCAGAGCGCACGCGACCTAGTCGACCGCGCCGAGCAGAAGGTCTTCGAGATTGCCGAGGGCACGTTCCGCAAGCGCGATGGTGCGATCGCGGTGCGCACGCTGCTGCCTGCGGTCATCGACCAGATCGACGAGGCACACAACAACCCGAACAAGCTGCGCGGGCTGCCGACAGGCTTCGCCGAGTTCGACAAGCTCACCGGCGGGCTGCGCCCCGGGGACTTGGTGATCATCGCCGGCCGCCCGTCGATGGGAAAGACCACGCTTGCGGTCAACATGGCCGAATACGCCGCGGTGAACCCGGGTTCCAAGGCCTCGGTGGCGATCTTCAGCATGGAAATGCCCTCCGAGCAGGTCATCACCCGCATGCTCGCCTCCATCGGCGGGGTGCCGCTGAATAACTTGCGAAGTGGTCGCATCACCGACGACGACTGGGTGCGCATTACCGGGGCGACAAGCCAGTTGTCGGAAGCGAAGAATCTACATCGATGAGACCCCCGCGCTGAACCCCACAGAGATTCGCGCCCGGGCGCGTCGCGTTAAGCGCGAGCACGGGCTTGATCTGGTGGTGGTGGACTACCTGCAGCTCATGCAGGTGCCGGGCACCAACGAAAACCGTGCCACGGAGATCGCCGAGATCTCGCGCGGGCTCAAGGCGCTGGCGAAAGAACTGCAGGTGCCGGTGATCGCGCTGTCGCAGCTGAATCGCGCTGTCGAACAGCGCGAGCACAAGAAACCGGTGATGTCTGACCTTCGTGAATCGGGGAGCATTGAGCAGGATGCTGACATGATCCTGCTGATCTACCGCGAAGAGGTTTACGACAAAAACACTACAAAAAAGGGCATTGCGGAGATCGACCTCGTCAAGCACCGCAACGGCGAGACCGGAGTGTTTTATCTGACATTCCAGGGGCAATACACCCGCTTCGCCAACTACGCCCCGGACAGTTATGCGGAAGGCGTCTTGCGGTGAGCCGGCTGATCCGGGCCGTCATCGACACACAAGCCCTCCGCCACAACCTCAATGTCATCCGCGCCCGCGCCGGGCGCTCCAAGGTGATCGCGGTCGTCAAGGCGAACGCCTACGGGCACGGACTCGTAAGCTCCGCGCTTGCGATCCAGGATGCCGGCGCCTACGCCGTGGCGCGCCTCGAGGAGGGCATGACGCTGCGCGCCGCGGGCATCACCTCGCGGGTGCTGCTGCTGGAAGGGGTATTCAGCCGCTCGCAGCTGGAGGATGCCGCGCACGACCAGCTCGACCTCGTGGTCCACGACGCGCGCCAGATCGAGCTGCTCGAGCAGACCGGCGGTGCGGGTCGGTTTGCGTTGTGGATCAAGATCGACACCGGCATGAACCGCCTGGGCTTCGCGCCCAAGGACTTCCTGTCCGCGTTCAAGCGCATCCGCATGCTCCAGAGCGCGCCGCGCGAGATCCGCCTGATGACGCACCTGGCCTGCGCGGATGAGCGCGATGGCGAGGCCACGCAGGCGCAGCTGGTGCGCTTCGCCGAGGCCACCCAGGGGCTCAAGTTCGAGACCAGCATCGTCAATTCCGCGGGCCTGCTCGGCGGGGCGGCGGCGGGCAGTGACTGGGTGCGCCCGGGGCTTGCGCTCTATGGCGCCTCGCCCTTCGAGGACTCGACCGCGGCGGACTTTGGCCTGCGCCCGGTCATGACCCTCGTCAGCACCGTGCTTACCGTGCGCGAGATCTCAGCCGGCGAGCGGGTCGGCTATGGGGGCGCCTGGACCGCGCAGCGGGCCTCGCGCATTGCCATCATTGCCGCCGGCTACGGCGACGGCGTGCACCGCTCGTTCCGCACCGGCACGCCGGTGCTGATCAAGAAGCAGCGCGCGCCGCTGGTCGGTCGCGTGTCGATGGACATGATCGCGGTGGATGTCACCGGGATCGCCGGAGTGGAGGTTGGCACGACCGCGACGCTGTGGGGCGAGGGGCTGCCGGTGGAGGAGGTCGCACGCTACGCCGGCACGATCCCGTATGAGCTCTTGTGCAGCATCAGCCAGCGCGTGCCGCTCGAGCCGCGCTAGAGGTTCATCGCGAGGTGGGAAGGCAACGGGCGCAGCCGAAAGGCTGCGCCCGTCTTCACATCAGTTGACGAAGAAACCCATCTTCACGCCGGCCAGCTGGATGACGTCGTTGTCGTTCAGCTTGGTGGCCTGGGCGCCGATCGGGGTGCCGTTGAGCAGCGGGAAGTCATCCGGCTTGCCGCTGTCGACGTGCACGATGTAGTAGGCTGTCCGAGCGCCGGGTGATGGCGGCCACCTGGATGCCCGGGCGGCCCAGCGTGGTCAGCGCCTTGGTGAGCTCTACCTCGCGTCCGGCAAAGGCACCCGAGAGCACCTGCAGCTTGGCCTTCTTCACCGCGGCGGCCCCATCGGCAAGGGCGCGCGACCTTGCCGGTCGCGGTCCCGGGCGCTGGCCACTTCCGCGGCGGCGCGCAGCTTCTCCACCGGCCGGGCGGAGGGCTGGATGACCATCGTCTTCTCGAATTCGTCCTGCTGCTCGTCGTCCTCGACGAAGCGCAGCTGGTGGTGGCCCACGGTGATGACGTCCCCGTGCTGCAGGGCATGCTTCTTGATGAGCTTGCCGTTGACGTAGGTGCCGTTGGTGCTGTTCAGATCCTCAAGGAACGAGTCGTTGAGGATGTTGATGATCAGCGAGTGGTGACCGCTGACGGCTGCGTTGTCGATGCGGATGTCATTGTCAGGGAGGCGCCCGATGGTGTAGCGCTCCTTGTTCATGTTGTATTCCGCCATCACCTGGCCATCCAGGCTCAAGACCAACCTTGCCATGTGCTTCGCCTTCTACTCGCGTGTCAGCCGAACCAGCCCAGGATCTTGTCGAAAATCTTCGTGCGAGCCGGGAAAGCATCCATGACGTGCGCCATGACGACCGAGACGTTGTCCCGGCCTCCATTGTCATTCGCCAGTTGAATCAACTGCTTGGCGACCGTATCCAGATTAGCACTAAAGGTGTTTATGGTTAAATGAATATCTTCGTCCTCGACCATGTCCGAGAGGCCGTCCGAGCAGAGAATGAAGACCTCGCCCTTATTGACCGGGCACCTCCTGGATCTCCACGTCCACATTGGGCTCGACCCCGAGCGCACGTGTGACGTAGTTCTTGTTGGCCGCGCGCTGCGCCTCCTTCGGCGGAGTAGAAGCCGCGGTCGACCAGCTCCTGCAGCAGGGAGTGGTCCATGGTGACCTGCTCGAGCTTGTCGCTGCGCTGGCGGTACAGGCGCGAGTCGCCGACGTGGGCGATGGTCATCTTGTTGTCGAAGAACAGCGCGGCGACCACCGTGGTGCCCATGCCCTCGCACTGCGGCTGGGTGCGCGCCGTCTGGTAGATGATCTTGTTGGCGCGACTGATGGCATCGCGCAGGATGATGGTCGGACGCGACAGGCCGGACTCGCGGTCCTGGATGGTGAGGTCCTCGCGCTCCACCTGCTCACGCACGAGGTTCACGATGGTCTTCACGGCGATGCCGCTGGCGACCTCGCCGGCGTTGTAGCCGCCCATGCCATCGGCCAGCACCAGCAGACCGATGTCGGCATCGACGGCGATGGTGTCCTCGTTGTGCTCGCGGACCTTGCCGGTATCGGACAGGCCGACGAAGCGCAGCTTGTTTCTCAAGCTCATGCGCTGTCCGGACCCGCCCGTGCTGTGCAGAATGTGATACGCGTCACTTTCCCGTCCCCGAATCGAGCCGGCATAAGCTAGCATCGCCTGCCGAGGGTCCGGGCGGCTTTGGTCACAAAAGGAGCCTCCCGAACCGTCACGGCGCGAATCCTAGCCGAAAGTTACCCAAAGGCGCACGAATGGCCCGCCTGAATCCGGTGTTTGTCTGCGGCTCCTGCGGGGGGGAAACCCTCAAGTGGCAGGGCCAGTGCCCGTTGTGCGGCGACTGGAATTCCCTCGAGCAGCGCGCCGCCCCCCGTGTCGGCACGCGTGCCGCGGCAAGCGCAGCCGTGGGCGCGGGACTGAAGGGCCCCTCGCAGGCGCCGGCCACCGGCGAGCGCCTGGGGTCAGGCTACGGCGAGCTCGACCGGGTGCTCGGGGGCGGCATCGTACCCGGCTCGGTGATCCTCCTGGGTGGCGAGCCGGGCATCGGCAAGTCGACGCTGCTCCTGCAGGTCGCCGCCCACATCGGCGGCACGCGCGCGGTGGTCTACGCGAGCGGCGAGGAGTCGGTGGCGCAGGTGCAGCTGCGTGCGCAGCGCCTGGGGCTGGGCTCCGAGGCGTGAGCGTGGTGTGCGAGACCGACCTGCCCTCGATCCTGGCGCTGGCCACCGAGAAATCCGCCGCGCTGCTGGTCATTGACTCGATCCAGACTGCGCAGTCAGGGGTCGCCGGGGCCGGTGCCGGCGCTGTGACGCAGCTGCGCGAGTGCACCGCGGAACTGGTGCGCTTTGCCAAGGCCACCGGCTGCGCGGTGGTCATCGTCGGCCACGTCACCAAGGAGGGCGCGATCGCAGGCCCGCGCCTGCTCGAGCACCTGGTCGACACGCGTGCTGTACTTCCAAAGCGAGGCGGGCAGCCGCTACCGCATCGTGCGCGCCACCAAGAACCGCTTCGGCGCGGTGAACGAGCTGGGCTTCTTCGCCATGACCGGCACGGGCTTGAAGGAAGTGAAGAACCCCGGCGCGATCTTCCTCTCGCGCGCGCCCGAGCCTGCCGCCGGCAGCATCGTCACCGTGACGCGCGAGGGCGGGCGCCCGCTGCTCATCGAGCTGCAGGCACTGGTGGACCGCATGCGCTTCGGGGCGCCGCGGCGCATCGCCCAGGGGCTGGATGCCAACCGCCTGGCGATGCTGCTCGCCGCCGCCAACCGCCACGCCGGGGTCTCGCTGCAGGAGCACGACGTGTTCGTGAACGTCGTGGGCGGGATCGAGATCGGCGAGACCGCCTGGGACGTGCCGGTGCTCATCGCGCTCGCCTCGAGCCTGGCCGACCGCGTCGTGCCCGCATCCCTGGTGGCCTTCGGTGAGGTCGGGCTGACCGGGGAAGTGCGCCCCGTGGCCTATGGGGACGAGCGGCTGCGCGAGGCGGTGGCTCAGGGGTTCAAGCTTGCCATCGTGCCGCGCGAGAACGCGCCGCGGCGCGCGCCGGAGGGCCTGAAGGTCGTGGCGGTCGGGCGCATCAGCGAGGCGCTCGAGGCGGCCCTGGGCGCGCGCACCGGCAGCCCCTAGGCCTGAGCCTGCGCCTGCGGCGCGCGCACGCGCACCGTGCGCACCGCGTTGTCGGAGGTCTGGAGCACCTCGAACTCGTAGTCCCCGACGCGCACCATCGTGCCGGAGCTCGGGATCGTCTCCAGGTGCTCCAGCAGCAGGCCGTTGACGGTCTTGGGCCCATCGGTGGGCAGCGTCCAGCCCAGCGCGCGGTTGAGGGCGCGGATGGTGGCGCTGGCGTTGACGATGAAGACCCCGGGGCGCTCGGTGTGCACGTCCTTGTGGGTGATGGTCGCAGGATCGGTAGTGAACTCCCCGACGATCTCCTCGAGGATGTCCTCGAGCGTCACCAGCCCCTCGATGTCCCCGTACTCGTTGACGACGAAGGCGAAGCGGCGGCGGTTGCGCTGGAAGTGCGTCAGCTGCAGGTTAAGTGCGGTGCCCTCGGGCACGAAGTAGGCCTCGCGACCACGGGCGATCTCGATCAGCCGCTCGCGCGTCAAGTTGCCGCGCACCAGCTCGTGCGCCACGCGCTTCATGTGCAAGAGGCCGATCAGGTTGTCGAGCTCGCCTTCGTAGACCGGCAGGCGCGTGTGCGGGGTCTGGCGCAGCTGGTTGAGGATGTCCTCCCAGTCCTCAGCAACATCGATGCCTGAGATCTCCTGGCGCGGCACCATGATGTCGTTCACCGTGACGGTGCCCAGGTCCAGGATCGACAGCAGCATCTGCCGGTGGCGCGCCGGGATCAGCGGGGCCGCCTCGGTCACCACCGTGCGCAGTTCCTCGGCATCGAGGGTCTGCAGGGTGCCGGTGGCGCGGCGCACGCCGAACAGGCGCAGGAACAGGTAGGCGAGCGAGTTGGTCAGCCACAGCGCCGGGCGGGTGATCGCCACCAGCACCCGGTAGATGGCCGCCGCATGCAGCGCCACCCCTTCGGGGTTGGAGGCCGCATAGATCTTCGGTGCCAGCTCGCAGAACACGATGACGATGATGGTGAGCGCAGCGCCGGCGACCGGCACGGCGTAGGGGTAGCCGGTACGCTGGGCGAGCACGGTGGCGATAGCGGAAGCGAACACGCTCGCCCCTGCAAGGATGACCAGGTTCGCGCCCAGCCAATCATCGGGCTTCAGCAGCAGCCGCTCGAGCGCGCGCGCGCGGCCACTGCCGCTTTGCGCCCGGTGGCGGATGCGGTAGCGGTTGACCGAGAGCATCGCCACCTCGGTGCCCGAGGAGAAGGCGACGATGATCAGCAGCACCAGCAGTGCCCCCAGCAGCACCGTGGAGGTCGGTAACAAGTCCAATGCGCTATCCCTCATGTACCCCATCCGGTGCGTGGCAGGTGCCGCGCAGGCTTTTGGCGGTCGGCGGACCTAAAGCCCGTCGCCGCCCTATAATTGCCCCTCACGCCCCCAAGTCTACCGTTACCCCATGTTCGATAACCTGACAGCCCGGCTCTCCCGCACCATCGAGGGCCTGCGCGGCAAGGGCCGCATCACCGAGGAGAACATCGGGGAGACCCTGCGCGAGGCGCGCATGGCGCTGCTGGAGGCGGACGTCGCGCTGCCGGTGGTCAAGAGCTTCATCGAGACGGTGAAGGCCAAGGCCCTGGGCACCGAGGTGCTCGGCAGCCTGAGCCCCGGCCAGGCCTTCATCGGCATCCTGCACCAGGAGCTGATCGAGCTGATGGGCGGCAAGCCTGCGCCCTTGACCCTGCGCGCCGCCCCGCCGGTGGTGGTGCTGCTGGCAGGCCTGCAGGGTGCCGGCAAGACCACCACCGCGGCAAAGCTCGCCCGCCAGCTCATCGAGAACCAGCGCAAGAAGGTGCTGCTGGTGAGTACCGACGTGCGCCGCCCGGCGGCGATGCTGCAGCTGGAGCGCCTGGCCGCCCAGGTGGGTGCCCAGTACTACCCGGCCGATGCCGCCGACGCGCCGGCCAGGATCGCGCAGCTGGCGCTTGCGGCCGCCCGCACCTCGGTGGCGGACGTACTCATCGTCGACACCGCCGGCCGCCTGCACGTCGATGAGGCCTTGATGGGGGAGGTGCGCGAGATCGACCAGGCGGTGAACCCGGCCGAGCGGCTGTTCGTGGTCGATGCGATGGCGGGCCAGGATGCGATCAACGCCGCGCGCGCCTTCGGGGCGGCGCTGGAGCTCACCGGCATCATCCTCACCAAGGCCGATGGCGATGCGCGCGGCGGGGCGGCGCTGTCGGTGCGCCATGTCACCGGCAAGCCGATCGTGTTCCTGGGCGTGGGGGAGAAGACCGAGGCGCTGGAGCCCTTCGACCCCTCGCGCATGGCCTCGCGCATCCTGGGGATGGGCGATGTGATCTCGCTGGTGGAACAGGTGCACCGCCAGGTCGACACCGAGGAAGCCCAGCGCCTGGCCCAGAAGGTCGCCAGCGGCAAGAACTTCAACATGACCGACCTGCGCGGCCAGCTCGAGCAGCTGCAGAAGATGGGTGGGCTTGCCTCGGTCATGGACAAGCTCCCGGGGAACATGATCAAGAAGGGCGCGGTCAACCCCGACCAGGGCGACAAGGAGCTGCGCCGCCAGATCGCCATGATCAATTCCATGACCCCCAGGGAGCGGCGCAACCCCGGGATCATCGACGGCTCGCGCCGCCGGCGCATCGCCGGGGGCTCAGGCGTGCAGGTCCAGGACGTCAACCGCCTGCTGAAGCAGTTCATGGAGATGCAGCGGGTCATGAAGAGCATGAAGGGCGGGGGGCTGCGCCGCATGCTCGGGGCCATCAAGGGCGGGGGCATGCCCCCGGGGTTTCCGGGGCGCTGAGGGGCCTGCCGGGGCGGTTTGAGCCCCCGCCTGGCCCGCGGTGGCCGGAGCCGTCGCCGCGGGGCTCCCGGGGTGAGAAAAACTGGCGCAGGATTCGAAGCTTGCGTAGAATCCGCGCTCTTTTTTGGGCGGCCCAATCGAGGCCCCCGTCATTGAACGAGAGCGATACGAATCATGGTAACTATTCGCCTGACGCGGCGCGGGGCTCGCAACCAGCCCTTCTATCACGTCGTCGTGACCGACAGCCGCAAGCGCCAGGGTGGCCCGAGCCTGGAGCACGTGGGGTTCTTCAATCCCGTCGCCGGTGCCAGCGAGCAGAAGCTGCGCCTGGACCTGCCGCGCATCGACTACTGGGTCGGCAAGGGCGCGCAGCCCTCCGAGCGCGTCGCGCACCTGGTGGCTGACTACCGCAAGCAGGCCACGGCCTAAGTACCTGCGGTAGGTCCCCGGGGTGCCCCGCGAGCGGGCCCGCGCGGACTGGCTTGGGAGGCTTTGTCAGTGGAGTGGGTCGAACTTGGACGCCTGGGCGCCCCGTACGGCATCAAGGGCTGGCACCACGTCGAGTCGCACACCGACCCGAAGCAGGCGCTGCTGAAGTATCCGGACTGGACGCTGAAGCTTGCCGGCGGCGAGCGCGTAGCGCGGCGCCTGGCCGAAGGGCGGGTTCATGGCGAGGGGCTGGTGGCGCGCATCGCGGGCATCGACGATCGCAATGCCGCGGCATCGCTGACCGGGGCGCGCATCGAGGTGCAGCGCACGAGCCTGCCGAAGCCGAAGAAGAACGAGTACTACCAGGCCGACCTGGTGGGGATGAAGGTTGCAAACCTCCAGGGCGTGGCCTTCGGCACGGTGAGCCACTTCGTCGACTCCCCGGCAGGATCGCTGATGGTGATCACCGGGGGAGCGGCTGAGTACTGGGTGCCGGCGCGGCCGCAGCACCTGAAGAAGGTCGAGGTCGAGGCGCGCACGATCGTGGTGGACTGGCCGGCGCAGGAGTGAGCACCGCGCTGAAGGTCGAGGTGGTGACGCTGTTCCCGCGCATGATCGCGGGAGCCTTGGAGTTCGGGATCCTGGGGCGCGCGGTGAGCCGCGGGCTGCTGAGCGTGGGCACCGAGGATCCGCGCCTGCACACCCACGATGTGCACCGCACGGTGGATGACCGGCCCTACGGGGGCGGTCCGGGGATGGTGATGAAGCCCGAGCCGGTGCTGGCCGCGATACGCGCCGCGCAGGCGCGGCTGCCGGCCGCAGCACCGCGGGTGCTCATGTCCGCACAGGGCGAGCCCTTCAGCCAGCAGATGGCGCAGGAGTTTGCGCAGCTGCCGGGGCTGCTGCTGGTGGCCGGGCGCTACGAGGGCGTGGACGAGCGGGTGGTGGCCCTGGGGATCGACCGCGAGGTCTCGGTGGGGGACTACGTGCTCTCCGGCGGCGAGCTGCCGGCGCTGACGGTGATCGATGCGCTGGCGCGGCTGCTGCCGGGGGCACTCGGGGACGAGCGCTCGAACGTTGAGGATTCTTTTACTCAGGGGCTGCTCGACTGGCCGCACTACACGCGGCCAGAGCTGTTCGAGGGCTTAAGCGTGCCGCCGGTGCTATTGTCCGGCGACCACGCAGATATCCGCCGCTGGCGGCTCGAGCAGGCCTTCACCCGCACGGTGCAGCGCCGGCGGGAGCTGCTGGCGAAGGCAAGACTCGCGCCCGAAACGCGGCGCGCATTGGACGAGTTTCTGGCCGCACGTGCGGCCGGGGACCAAGATCGAGGTGAATGAACATGAACATAATTGAACAGATCGACAAGACCCGTATGACGCGCGTGCTGCCGGACTTCAAGCCCGGTGACACCGTGGTAGTGCAGGTGAAGGTGGTCGAGGGTGACCGCGAGCGCGTGCAGGCCTACGAGGGCGTCGTGATCGCGCGCAGCAACCGCGGCCTCAATTCCTCCTTCACCGTGCGCAAGATCAGCCACGGCGAGGGCGTCGAGCGCGTCTTCCAGGTGCACAGCCCCTCGATCAGCGATGTCGCGGTGAAGCGCCGCGGCAGCGTGCGTCGCGCCAAGCTGTACTACCTGCGTGACCTGTCGGGCAAGGCAGCGCGCATCGAGGAGAAGCTGTAACTCACCGGCCCGGGAATCAACGGGCGCTCAGGCCAGACAGGAAGGCTCCGCAATGAAACCCCGTTCGTTCTTCTCCGGCCTGTGGCGCGCGCTCGACGGGCTGCGCAAGGTGCTGCACCTGATCGTGCTGCTGGTGATCTTCGGGATCATCATCGGGGTCATGCGCGCCAGCGTGCCGCTGGTGCCGAGCAAGGCGGCCCTGGTGATCGCCCCGGAGGGGCCGCTGGTGGAACAGCTCGCCGGCAACCCGCGCCAGCGCGCCCTGGACGAGGCGCTGGGCAACCAGAAGGAGCAGGCGCTGCTGTGGGACCTCATGGATGCGATCCATGCGGCCGCCGGCGACAAGCGCATCCAGGTGCTGGCGCTGGACCTGGACAAGCTCGAGGACGCCAGCCAGCCGAGCCTTGCCGAACTTGCCGCCTCGATCCGCGAGTTCCGCGCCACCGGCAAGAAGGTCATCGCCTACGGCTCCGAGCTCACCCAGGAGCGCTACTACCTCGCCGCCCAGGCCGACGAGATCTACCTGGACCCGATGGGCTTCGTGCTGGTGCAGGGCTATGACCGCTACCGCACCTATCTCAAGGATGCGCTCGACAAGCTCGGCGTCGACATCAACGTGTTCCGCGTCGGCCAGTTCAAGAGCGCGGTCGAGACCTACACGCGCACCAGCATGTCCCCCGAGGACCGCGAGGAAAGCCGCGTCTACCTGAGCTCCCTGTGGAGCACCTACCAGGACGAGGTCACCCGCGCGCGCAAGCTCGCCCCGGATGCCCTGACCCAGTACGTCGACACGTTCATGCAGACCGTGCCGGCAGCCAAGGGCGATGCGGCCAAGGTGGCCCTCGCGCAGAACCTGGTCACAGGACTTAAGACCAACATCGAGGTGGAGAAGCGCCTGACGCAGCTGGTGGGCGCGGACGATGACGCGGATTCCTTCAGCCAGATCGCAAGCGCGGACTACCTGCGCGTGGCCAAGGCTGAGAAGAAGCTCAACATCGGCAGGCAGAAGGTCGGCGTGATCGTCGCCTCCGGGGAGATCCTGGACGGCGACCAGCCCCCGGGCACCATCGGCGGGGACTCGACCGCGCGGCTGATCCGCGATGCCCGCGAGGACAAGGAAGTAAAGGCCGTGGTGCTGCGTGTCGACAGCCCCGGGGGCAGCGTGTTCGCCTCCGAGGAGATCTACCGGGAGCTGGTGGCCTTGAAGGCCGCGGGCAAGCCGCTGGTGGTCTCGATGTCAGGCTACGCGGCCTCCGGCGGCTACTACATCTCGGCCCCCGCGGATGAGATCTGGGCCAACCCGGCCACCATCACAGGCTCGATCGGCATCTTTGCCATCATCCCCACCTTCGACAAGACCCTGGGCAAGATCGGCGTGAGCACCGACGGGGTGGGCACCACCGCACTGTCCGGCCAGGCGCGCCTGGACCGCCCCTTAAGCGAGGGCACCAAGGCGGTCATCCAGTCGGTCACCACCCACGGCTACGACGAGTTCCTCGAGCGTGTCTCGGCCGGTCGCGGCAAGAGCACCGAGCAGGTGAACGAGATCGCGCAGGGTCGGGTGTGGGCGGGCGTGGACGCCAAGCGTGTCGGGCTGGTCGACCAGCTGGGCCTCTTCAACGATGCGGTGAAGTCGGCCGCGCGGCGCGCCAAGCTCACCGACTACACCACCAAGTTCATGGAGCCCAGGCTCACCTGGGCGCAGTCACTGGCGCTGAACGTGAAGACCAAGCTCGTGCGCATGTTCTTCCACGCCAGCCCCGGCCAGGCAGCCCTCGCCGAGCTTGCCCAGAGGCTTGACCCGGTGACGCGCCAGGCGCAGATGCTGGCGCGCTTCAGCCAGCCCAACCGCCTGTACGCTTACTGCTTCTGCGAGGTCCGCTAGCGCTAGCGCGCTGCGGTTACAGCGTCGACCAGTCGAGGATGACCTTGCCGGACTTGCCCGAGCCCATGGTCTCGAAGCCTGCGATGTAGTCCTGCACCGGGAAGTGGTGGGTGATGATCGGCTCGAGCTTGAGCCCGCTTTGCAGCAGGCTCGACATCTTGTACCAGGTCTCGAACATCTCGCGCCCGTAGATGCCCTTGAGGGTGAGCCCCTTGAAGATCACCTGGTTCCAGTCGATCGCGGTCTCATCCGGCGGGATGCCCAGGATCGCGACCGAGCCGCCGTGGCGCATGGTGCGCAGCATCTCGCGGAACGCCTGCGAGTTGCCCGACATCTCAAGTCCCACGTCGAAGCCCTCCTGCATGCCCAGTTCCTTCATGGTGTCATCCAGGGACTCGCGCGTGACGTTGATGGCGCGCGTGGCACCCATCTGGCGCGCCAGCCCCAGGCGGTAGTCGTTGACGTCGGTGATCACCACGTGGCGGGCGCCCACGAAGCGCGCGATCGCCACCGCCATGATGCCGATGGGACCGGCGCCGGTGATCAGCACGTCCTCGCCGACCATGTTGAACGCGAGCGCGGTGTGCGTGGCGTTGCCGAACGGGTCCAGGATCGAGGCGATGTCATCGCCGATGGCATCGGGCAGCTTGAAGGTGTTGTCCGCGGGGATCGCCAGGTATTCGGCGAACGCCCCGGGGCGGTTGACCCCGACGCCGATGGTGTTGCGGCACAGGTGGCGCTGGCCGGCGCGGCAGTTGCGGCAGTAGCCGCAGGTGATGTGGCCCTCACCCGAGACGCGGTCGCCGAGCTTGAGTCCCTTGACCTCCGAACCCATCTGCACGATGCGGCCGTAGTACTCGTGGCCGACCGCCATGGGCACCGGGATCGTCTTCTGCGCCCAGGCGTCCCACTTGTAGATGTGCATGTCGGTGCCACAGATCGCGGTCTTGGCGATCTTGATCAGCACGTCGTTGGGCCCGACCTTCGGCTCGGGGATGTCCATCAGCCAGATCCCCGGGGTCGGCTTTTCCTTGACGAGTGCTTTCATGTCGGTGCCTGTGTGCCTGGGGTTGAGTTGGCCGGATTACTTGATGACGCCGAGCTCGCGCCCGACCTGGCTGAAGGCGGCGAGCGCGGTCTCAAGCTGCGCGCGGGTGAGCGCGGCGGACATCTGCGTGCGGATCCGAGCGGCGCCCTTGGGCACCACGGGGAACGAGAAGCCGATGACATACACCCCATGGGCGAGCAGCCGCTCGGCCATGGCTTGCGCGAGCGCGGCGTCCCCGAGCATCACCGGGATGATCGGGTGCTCGCCGGGCTTGAGGTCAAAGCCGGCCTGGCTGAGCCCCTCGCGGAAGAAGCGCGCGTTGTCGAACAG
This sequence comes from uncultured Pseudomonadota bacterium, assembly GCA_963703025.1. Classification (GTDB taxonomy): domain Bacteria; phylum Pseudomonadota; class Gammaproteobacteria; order Steroidobacterales; family Steroidobacteraceae; genus 13-2-20CM-66-19. The sequence continues at coordinate 2,871,144 of OY969778.1, forward strand.
CTGGGTACGCAGCTGGGGGGTGCTCTGCAGGAGGTCCAGCACCGCGATGCTCGCGGCGGCCACCACGGGGGGAATGCTGTTGGAGAACAGGTAGGGACGCGAGCGCTGCCGCAGCCACTCGACCACCTCGCGTCGTGCTGCGATGTAGCCGCCGCTGCCGCCCCCTAGGGCCTTGCCGAGCGTGCCGGTGAGGATGTCGATGCGTGCCATCGTGCCGGTGTGCTCGGGCGTGCCGCGCCCGGTGGCACCCATGAAGCCGGTGGCGTGCGAGTCATCCACCATGACCAGTGCGTCGTAGCGCTCGGCGAGGTCGCAGATCTCCCCGAGCTTCGCGATGAAGCCGTCCATCGAGAACACCCCGTCGGTGGCGATCAGGCGGGTGCGCGCGCCCTGGCTGTCCTTCAGGCACTGCTCCAGCTGCGCCATGTCGCTGTTGGCGTAGCGCAGGCGCTGCGCCTTGCACAGGCGGATGCCGTCGATGATGCTCGCATGGTTCAGTGCATCGGAGATCACCGCGTCGCGCTCGTCCAGCAGCGTCTCGAACAGCCCGCCGTTGGCGTCGAAGCACGAGGAGTAGAGGATGACGTCCTCGGTTCCCAGGAAGCTCGCCAGGCGCTGCTCCAGGCGCTTGTGCAGCTCATCGGTGCCGCAGATGAAACGCACCGAGGCCATGCCGTAGCCGTACTCATCCAGCGAGCGCTGCGCGGCGGCGCGCACCGCCGGGTGGTTGGCAAGCCCGAGGTAATTGTTGGCGCACAGGTTGATGACCTCGCGGCCGCCGGCGCGCACCAGCCCGCCCTGGGGACCCTCGAGCACCCGCTCGCCCTTGTAGAGCCCCTGGGTTCGCAGGGCCTGGAGGTCCTCGCGCAGGCGCCGGATGAGGGTGTCGTTCATAAAGGAATTATACTTGAGGGCCATGCCAGAACCCTCAAGCACGCAGGCAGGTGCTGCACGCATCGACCGCTGGCTGTTCGCCGTGCGCCTGGCCGGCTCGCGGGCGCAGGCCTCGCAGGCGGTCAGCGGGGGCCGGGTTCACATAAACGGCGAGCGGGTGAGGGCTGCCCGCCCGGTGCGCCCCGGGGACATTGTCACCTTCAAGCGCGGCGCGGTGGAGTTCGAGTGCACCGTACAGGCCATCCCGCCGCGGCGCGGCCCGGCGCGCGAGGCGCTGCTGTGCTACACCGAAAGTCCCGCGAGCGCCGCACGCCGGGCCGAGCACGCGCACAACATGAAGGTGGCCGGGGCGCTGGCGGTGCGCCCGGACCACCGCCCGGACAAGCACGAGCGGGCCCGGCTGCGGCAGCTCAAGGGTCGCATTTGAGTTCCCGGACGTCGCCACAATGCATGTGAGGGTGCCCTCAAGGACGCAGACTGGGCCGTAGCGGCCCCGCGACCCGGTCCACCCCTAAGGTTGTAAGTCCATGACGCTGAGCGTTTTTGACATCTTCAAGGTCGGGATAGGCCCTTCCAGTTCCCACACCATGGGCCCCATGCGCGCCGCACACCAGTTCGTGGCGGGCTTGAAGCGTGACGGGCTGCTGCACAAGACCGCCCAGGTCGCCGTGCGCCTGTACGGCTCGCTGGCACTGACCGGGCGCGGGCATGGCACCGACCGGGCGATCCTGGCGGGCCTCGAGGGCGCGCTGCCGGAGAGCGTGGACCCGGACAGCATCGACCCGTGTGTCGCGCGCATCCGCGCCAGCGGGCGCATCAACCTGCTCGGGGAGCACGAGATCGGCTTCGACGAGCCGATGCAGCTGCTGTTCATGATGCACGAGCGCCTGCCGCGCCACTCCAACGGCATGCGCTTCACGGCGCTGGATGCGGGCAAGGGCGTGCTGCGCGAGCTCGACTATTACTCCGTCGGCGGTGGCTTCGTGGTGCGCGGGGACGAGGAGGAGGCACCCGAGGTGCGCACCCATGCGGCCCCGCCATACCCGTTCACCTCCGGGGAGGACCTGCTGCGGCTGTGCCGCGAGCACGGCCTGGAGCTGTACGAGCTGATGCTCGCCAACGAGTACACCTGGAGCACCCCGGCCCAGGTGCGCGAGCGGCTGCTGCACATCTGGGCGGTGATGCAGGCGTGCGTCGAGCGCGGCTTCCGCCAGACAGGCGTCCTGCCCGGGGTGCTCAAGGTGCGCCGCCGCGCCCCGCGCCTGTACCGCATGCTCACCGAGAGTGGCACCGTGAAGCCGCTGGACGTGCTGGACTGGGTGAACGCCTACGCACTGGCGGTGAACGAGGAGAACGCCGCCGGCGGGCGCGTGGTGACCGCCCCCACCAATGGCGCCGCGGGCATCGTGCCGGCGGTGCTGCACTACTACCGCCGCTTCGAGGACGGGGCGAACGAGGAGGGCATCCTGCGCTTCCTGCTGGTTGCAGCGGCCATGGGCATGCTCTACAAGCGCAACGCCTCGATCTCAGGGGCTGAGATGGGCTGTCAGGGCGAGGTGGGGGTGGCCTGCTCGATGGCCGCCGCGGGGCTGGTGGCGGCGTTGCAGGGCACCACCGAGCAGATCGAGAACGCCGCTGAGATCGGCATGGAACACAACCTGGGCCTCACCTGCGACCCGGTCGCGGGCCTTGTGCAGATCCCGTGCATCGAGCGCAACGCGATGGGCTCGGTCAAGGCGATCAATGCCGCAAGGCTTGCCATGCGCGGGGATGGCTCGCACAAGGTGTCGCTGGACCAGGTGATCAACACGATGCGCCAGACCGGCATCGACATGTCCACCATCTACAAGGAAACCTCCCAGGGCGGGCTTGCCGTGAACGTCCCGGAGTGCTGAAGGGGTTTCAGGCGAACAGGCCGAACAGGCCCGCCGCCGGGGCCTCGCGCTTGACCTCGGTGACCTCCCCGGCGCCGATCTCGCCCCACGACTGGCAGCTGAAGCCGATCGAGCACAGCCCGGCGGCGGCCAGCTCCGTAGGCGGCTCATGCGGCAGCAGCATGTCCACCAGTTCCGAGACCCCCGGGTTGTGGGCCACGATCATCAGGTGCGTGATCTTAGGTCCGGTCGCCTGCGCAAGCTTCAACAGCTCCCCGGCGGCGGCCAGGTAGAGCGACTCCTCGCGCAGCAGCCGCGGTGCCGAGGCGCCGAACTCGCGCACCAGGATCTCAGCGGTCTGCAGCGTGCGGCGCGCCGGGCTTGCCAGGATCAGATCCGGCACCAGGTCGCGCGCGCCCAGGCGCCGGGCGATGACTTCCGCGTCCGCAGCGCCGCGGCGGTTGAGCGGGCGCTCCAGGTCCGAGACGCTGGAGTCCTTCCAGCGGGCGTCGGCATGGCGCATGAGCGTCAGGCGCTTCATGCGCGCCTCTTCACGCAGGTATTTCCACCAGCACGCGGCCGTTGTCCAGCCGCGCCGGGTAGGTGCGCAGCGGCTCGTACGCCGGTGGGGTGAGGGCAGCTCCTGTCTTCAGGCAGAAGTGCGCCCCGTGGCGCGGGCAGATGACCTGGCAATCCTCGACCTGGGCCTCCCCCAGGGTCTCCCCGTCGTGGGTGCACATGTTGTCCACCGCGTACAGCGTGTCCCCGCAGCGCACCACGATCAGCGCGACGCCGTCGACGAACACCGCCAGCGGCGCCGAGTCGCTCACCTCGTCCGCGCCACCCACATCTGCCCAATGCGAACTCATTGCTTTCCTTTCAAAACATGCCCGTCTGTAGACGCGCCGCCTCGGTCATCATGCTCTGGTTCCAGGGCGGATCGAAAGTGAGCTCGACGCGCACCTCGCTCACCGTGGGGATGCGGCCGATCTTGTCGCGCACGTCATCCACCAGGATGTCCCCCATGCCGCAGCCCGGGGCGGTCAGGGTGATCTTGACATCGACCGTGCGCGTGCCGTCCTCGCGCAGCTGCACCTCGCACTCGTACACCAGCCCGAGGTCGACGATGTTGATCGGGATCTCCGGGTCGTAGCAGGTGCGCATCTGGTCCCAGGCGAGCTTCTTCACGTCCTCCTCGCTCGCCCCCTGCGCCAGTGCCGGGGCTGCCATCTTCTCCTGGCCGATGGCATCGGCATCCTCCCCGGAGATGCGGAACAGGTTGCCGTCGATGTAGACGGTGAAGCTGCCGCCCAGGGACTGGGTGATGTAGCCGGCCTGGCCGGGCTTCAGGTTCACCTCCTGGCCGGCGGGCACGATCACCGCCTTGACCTCGCGGTTGACGACGAAGGGTTCGTTCTCGGTTCTGCGCATCTTGGTTATTCGGTCGAGACGGTGGCCGCGCCCTCGGTGAGCGCAGCGTTGAGGGTGTGCCAGCACAGGCTCGCGCACTTCACGCGCGCCGGGAATTCGTGCACGCCCGACAGCGCGGCGAGCTTGCCGAGCGAGGCATCCGCGGGGGTGTGCTGCTGCGTCAGCAGGTCGTGCACGCGGGTGTACAGCGCATCGATGGCGGCGCGGTCCTTGCCCTTGACCGCCTCGGTCATCAGCGAGGCGGAGGCGGTGGAGATCGCGCAGCCTGAGCCCTCGAAGCGGATGTCCGACACGGTCTGCCCGTCCAGGCGCACGAACACGGTGAGCTGGTCGCCACACAGCGGGTTGTGTCCCTGTGCGTGCCGGGCCGGCTCCCCCAGGCGCCCGAAGTTGCGCGGCTTCCTGTTGTGGTCGAGGATCAGGTCGCGGTAGAGCTCGGCAAGTTCCATCAGCCGAACACCTCGCGCGCCTTGTGCAGCCCCTTCACCAGGGCGGCGATGTCCGACTCGTCGTTGTAGCAGCCGAAGGAGGCGCGCGCGGTGGCCGGCACCCCGAAGAAGCCCATGACCGGCATCGCGCAGTGGTGGCCGGTGCGCACCGCGACCCCCTGCGAGTCCAGGATCGTGCCGAGGTCATGCGGGTGCACGCCGGCCATGGTGAAGGACAGTACCGAGGCCTTGTGCGCGGCCGTGCCGATGAGGGTGATCCCCGGGATGCGGCTAAGTTCCGCGGTGGCCGCCTCGAGCAGGTGGTCCTCGTGGGCGGCGATCGCCTCTATCCCTAAGCCCTCGACGTAGTCCATCGCCGCGGCCAGCCCGATCGCCCCGGAGATGTTCGGCGTGCCGGCCTCCAGGCGGTAGGGCAGCTCGTTGTAGGTGCTCTTCTCGAACGACACGGTGAGGATCATGTCACCGCCGCCCTGCCACGGTGGCATGGCGGCCAGCAGCTCCTCGCGCCCGTACAGCACCCCGATGCCGGTGGGGCCGTAGAGCTTGTGCCCGGAGAAGGCGTAGAAGTCAGCCCCCAGGGCGCGCACGTCCACCCGGATGTGCGGCACGGCCTGCGCGCCATCCACCAGCAGCACAGCTCCGGCGGCATGCGCGGCCTCCGCCATGCGCTTCACCGGCAGCACGGTCCCCAGCGCGTTGGAGACGTGCGCGATGCCGACCAGGCGCGTGCGCGCGGACAACAGCTTCAGGTACTCGTCGAACTCCAGCTCGCCGCGGCGGTTGATCGGGGCCACCTTCAAGCTTAGCCCCGGTCTGCTGGCACACCATCTGCCACGGCACGATGTCGGCGTGGTGCTCGAGGGCGGTGATGAGGATCTCGTCCCCGGGCCGAAGCGCGGCGCGCCCGTAGGACTGGGCCACGAGGTTGATCGCCTCGGTGGTGCCGCGCACGAAGATGACCTCGCGCACGGAAGACGCGTTGACGAAGCGGCGCACGCGCTCGCGCGCACCCTCGAACGCGGCCGTCGCGGCCTGGCTCAGGGCGTGCACGCCACGGTGCACGTTGGCGTGCGAGTGGGTCTCGTAGTCCTCGCACCGCATCGAGCACCGCGCGCGGGCGCTGCGAGGAGGCGGCGCTGTCCAGGTACACCAGCGGGTGCCCGTGCACGGTGGTGGCCAGGATCGGGAAGTCCGCGCGCACGCGCTCGACGTCGTAGGCGGGGGCGGTGTGCTTGGGGTTCGCGGACATTACAGCAGCTCCTTCAGGGCCTCGTCCTCGAGCGCCCCGGCAAGTGAGAGCTCGATCTGGCGGCGCAGCTCGGGCACCTCGATGGTGGCGACCGCGTCCTCGAGGAACGCCCACTTGAGCAGCCGCTGCGCGGCATCGCGCTCAAGGCCGCGCGACAGCAGGTAGAACAGCATCTGCTCGTCGAGCTTGCCGGCGGTGGCGCCATGGCTGCAGCGCACCTCGTCGGTGTAGATCTCCAGCTGCGGGCGCACGTCGATCTCGGCCTCCGGTCCTGCCAGCAGCCCGCGCAGCGACTGCTGCGAGTCGGTCCCGGCGGCGCCGCGGGCCACCACGACCTTGCCGTTGAAGGCCACGCGCGAGCGCGCCGCGGCGATGCCGCGGAACAGCTGCGCGCTCTTGCGCGCGCGCGGCGACATGCTCGAACTGGGCGAAGGCGTCCTGCACCTGCTGGCGCGTCGCCCAGGGCCACCGTGGCAAGCGCCAGCCGCGGCGCGCTCGCCGGCCAGGCGCACCAGGGTCGTGGCGCGCGCGGCGGCCGCGCCCAGGCTGATGGCGTGCAGGCGGTAGCTGGCATCGGGGCCCAGCTGCGCGCTCAGGGTGTCAAAGCAGGTGGTGCGCGCGGACAGCTCCTGCAGGCGGTAGTGACGGCACGCGGCGCCGCGGGACAGCTGTACCACCGCGGCACTGTTGACGAAGCTGCCGACCGCCGCGGCACTGACGTGCCGCTCGATCAGCTCAAGGGATGCCGACTCGCCCACGGCCACGTCCACGCGCGGGTAGGAGCCGCCGCTGTGCGCATCGGCGCTGGCCAGGAAGATCAGCTCGAGCCGGGCCGCGGTGTCGCCGCGCTCGATGCGGATCTGCGCCCCGTCGGTGGCGAAGGCCTCGTTGAGCAGCGCAAAGCGCTCATCGCTGCCGTGCGCGCCGCTGCCCGGTGGCGCGCCGTGCACGGACAGCGGCGCGAAGCCTGCCGCGGCCGGGGCTGACAGAGCCGGCGCATAGCGCCCGTCGACGAAAACGTAGCGGGTGAAGCCTGCCACCGGTGCGGGCAGGGCGCTGTCGGGGGTGGCGGTTGCCCCCGCGGGTGCGGGCAGGAAGCGCAGGCGCTCAAGCCCGCGCAGGCTTGCGTACTTCCAGTTCTCGTCACGCGTGCCAGGCAGGCCGGTGGTCTGGAGTCGGTTCAGCGCGCTGCGGCGCCGGGCCAGGGCCGGGCCGTCGGCCGTGCCGCTGGTGGCGGCGGCGAAGTCCTCGGCGATGCGGGTGGCAAGGGCGCTCATCGCTCAGGCCGCCTCGCCGCTCACCCAGTCGTAGCCGCGGCGCTCCAGTTCCAGCGCAAGCTGCTTGTCGCCGCTGCGCGCGATCTGCCCGCGCACCAGCACATGCACGAAGTCCGGCACCACGTAGTCAAGCAGGCGCTGGTAGTGGGTGACCAGCACGCAGGCGCGCTCGGGGGAGCGCAGCGTGTTGACCCCGGCGGCGACGATCTTCAAGGCATCGATGTCCAGCCCCGAGTCGGTCTCGTCGAGGATGGCAAGCTTCGGTTCCAGCACCAGCATCTGCAGGATCTCGTTGCGCTTCTTCTCGCCACCGGAGAAGCCCTCGTTCACCCCGCGCGACAGGAAGCTGTCGTCCATGCGCATCACCTTCATCTTCTCGCGCACCATGGTGAGGAAGTCGAAGGCGTCGACCTCGTCCAGGCCGCGCTGCTTGCGCGCCGCGTTCACGGCCGCCTTGAGCAGGTAGACGTTGTTGACCCCGGGGATCTCCACCGGGTACTGGAACCCCAGGAACAGGCCCGCGCGCGAGCGCTCCTCGGGGGCAAGCTCCATCAGGTCACGGCCCTCGAAGGTGACGCTGCCGGCGGTGACCTCGTAGCCGGCGTGGCCGGCGAGCACGTTGGCAAGCGTGCTTTTCCCCGAGCCGTTCGGGCCCATGATGGCGTGCACCTCCCCGGCACCCACCGTGAGGTTCAGTCCGTTGAGGATCTGCTTGCCCTCGACGCTCACCCTGAGGTCTGTCACCTCGAGCAGGACTTTCCTGGTGCTCATCTAGCCCACCGCCCCTTCCAGGCTCACCGCCAGCAGGGCCTGTGCTTCAACGGCGAATTCCATCGGCAGTTCCTTGAATACGGACTTACAGAAGCCACTGACGATCATGTTGACGGCATCCTCCGCGGCGATGCCGCGCGCGCGGCAGTAGAACAGCTGCTGCTCGCTGATCTTGGAGGTGCTCGCCTCGTGCTCGACGATGGCGCTGGGGTTCTTCACCTCCACGTACGGGAAGGTGTGGGCACCACACTCGCCACCCATCAGCAGCGAGTCGCACTGGGTGAAGTTGCGCGCGCCGTGGGCGCTGGGCAGCACCTTCACAAGTCCCCGGTAGGTGTTCTGGCCGTGGCCGGCGGAGATGCCCTTGGAGATGATCGTGCTGCGCGTGTCCGCGCCGATGTGGATCATCTTGGTGCCGGTGTCGGCCTGCTGGTAGTTGTTCACCGTGGCCACCGAGTAGAACTCCCCGATCGACCCTGCCCCGCGCAGCACGCAGCTGGGGTACTTCCAGGTGATCGCCGAGCCTGTCTCCACCTGCGTCCAGGAGATGTGCGAGCGCGCGCCGCGGCACTCGCCGCGCTTGGTGACGAAGTTGTAGATGCCACCCTTGCCCTGGGCATCCCCCGGGTACCAGTTCTGCACGGTGGAGTACTTGATGTAGGCGTTCTCCAGCGCCACCAGCTCGACCACCGCGGCGTGCAGCTGGTTCTCGTCGCGCTGCGGCGCGGAGCACCCCTCCAGGTAGCTCACGTGGCTGCCCTCGTCGGCGATGATGAGCGTGCGCTCGAACTGCCCGGTGTTGATGGCGTTGATGCGGAAGTAGGTCGACAGCTCCATCGGGCAGCGCACGCCCTTGGGGATGTAGACGAACGAGCCGTCGGTGAACACCGCGCAGTTGAGCGTCGCGAAGAAATTGTCGGTGTAGGGAACCACGCTGCCCAGGTACTGCTCGATCAGCTGCGGGTGCGTGCGCACCGCTTCGGAGAACGGGCAGAACACCACGCCGGCCGCGTGCAGGCGGTCCTTGAAGGTGGTTGCCACCGAGACGCTGTCGAACACCGCATCGACCGCGACTCCTGCCAGGCGTGCGCGCTCGTGCAGCGGCACGCCGAGCTTCTCGTAGGTCGCCAGCAGCGCAGGGTCGACATCCGCCAGGCTCTTCGGCCCGTCCTTCTTCGACTTCGGCGCCGAGTAGTAAGAGATGGACTGGTAGTCGATCGGGGCGATATTCAGGTGCGCCCAGTGCGGCTCGGGCATCGAGCGCCAGTGGGCAAGCGCGCGCAGGCGCCAGTCCAGCAGGAACTGCGGCTCCTGCTTCTTGCGCGAGATCACGCGCACCACGTCCTCGTCCAGCCCCGGCGGCACGGTGTCCGAGTCGATCTGGGTCACGAAGCCGTGGCGGTAGCCACCGGCCATCAGGCTCTCCAGCTGCCGGGTGCTCTCGCTGACAGGCTCGCTCATGGGCGCACCGGGATGCGGCCGGCGGCCAGCTTCATCTCGCGCTCCAGGGCCGGGAAGCGCGCCGGGGCCGCATCGATGCCGGCCAGCTGCGCGAGCGTGACCTCCTGCAGCGAGCGGCGGATGGCAAGGTTCAGCCGCTGCCAGACGCGCCCGACCTGACAGGTGTGCTCGATCCCGCAGTGGCCCTCCCCGGCGGCACAGTCGGTAAGGGCAACCGGCCCCTCCAGGGCGTCAAGGATGGCCGCCGCGGTGATCTGGGCCGGGGCACGCGCGAGCTGGTAGCCGCCGTGGGTGCCGCGGGTGGAGACCACCAGGCCTGCCCGCTGCAGCTGCTTCATGATCTTGCTGACCGTGGGGGCCGCCAGGTGGGTGTGCTCGGCCAGCAAGGTGGCCGTCTGCAGCCTGTGCGGCTGTGCCGCCAGGGCGGCGAGCAGTACGGTCGCGTAATCGGTGAGCCGGCTGATGCGCAGCATCTGGTGTCCCCTTCACAACTAGGACCATTTTAGTGCTATTTGCGACCGGAACCAAGTCATTAGGGGTACCCCGGGCCTCCCGGCAGGCCGATTTGCTATCCTTGGCGCCCCAAAAAACGGGGCCTAGTTCCACGACGCCCGGGTGGCCACGCGCAGCCGTTGCGCGCAGCCGCCACCCGCACGTCACAGCCGGAGGATGACGACGATGAACCCGAGCGAGCTTCAGCGCATTGCCAACGCCATGGTCGCCAGGGGAAAGGGCATCCTCGCCGCGGACGAAAGCGGCGGCACCATCAAGAAGCGCTTCGACGGCATCAAGCTTGAGTCGACCGAGGAGAACCGGCGCACCTACCGCGAGCTGCTGTTCACCGCAGCCCCCGCCACCCAGGCGATCAGCGGGGTCATCCTCTACGACGAGACCATCCGCCAGAAGACCAAGGACGGCACGCCGTTCCCGCAGTACCTGGCCCAGAACGGCATGATCCCGGGCATCAAGGTGGACGAGGGCGCAAAGCCGCTGGCCGGGTGTCCCGGGGAGACCATCACCGAGGGGCTGGATGGCCTGCGTGAGCGCCTGGTCGACTATCACGCCCTGGGGGCGCGCTTTGCCAAGTGGCGCGCAGTGATCGACATCGGCGCGGGCATCCCCAGCTGGTCGGCGATCAACGCCAACGCGCAGGCGCTCGCCCGCTATGCCGCGCTCTGCCAGGAAAACGACATCGTCCCGATCGTGGAGCCGGAGGTGCTCATGGACGGGGCGCACTCGATCGAGCGCTGCGAGGAGGTGACCTCGCTGGTGCTCGAGACCGTGTTCCACGAGCTGTTCGTCGCGCGCGTCATGCTCGAGGGCATGGTGCTCAAGCCCAACATGGTGATCTCGGGCAAGAAGGCCGCCAACCGTGCATCTCCCCAGCTCGTCGCCGAGGCCACGCTGCGGGTGCTGCGCCGGCACGTGCCGCCGGCGGTCCCGGGCATCGCCTTCCTCTCCGGTGGCCAGTCCTCCGAGGAGGCCACGCTGCACCTGGGGCTGATGCACAAGATGGGGCCGCTGCCCTGGGGGCTCACGTTCAGCTACGGTCGTGCCCTGCAGGACATCGCGCTGAAGACCTGGGGCGGAACCGCGGCAGGCTTCGCGGCCGCGCAGAAGCAGTTCGCCAAGCGTGCGCGGCTGAACGCACTGGCCTGCACCGGCGGCTATGCCCCCGACATGGAGTCCGAGGCCGCCTGACCGCAAAGGCCCCCCGAGCGCGCGTGACAAATCCCACCCTTGCCCCGGGGGCGCCGCCAAGCGCCGCTGATACCGTCTTCGACGTGCGCGACGTGCACTACGCCGTGGGCGGCCGGCCGATCTTTGCCGGGCTGTCCCTGAGCGCGCGGCGCGGGCGCATCACCGCGATCATGGGGCCCAGCGGCACCGGCAAGACCACGCTGCTGCGCCTGATCACCGCGCAGATCAGCCCGGACCGGGGGCAGGTGCTCGCCTTTGGCCGCGACCTGAACACCCTTGGCAGCGAGCAGGTGTACGCGCTGCGCCAGCGCATGGGCATGCTGTTCCAGAACGGCGCGCTGCTGACTGACCTGGACGTATTCGAGAACGTCGCCTTCCCGGTGCGCGAGCACACCGACCTGCCCGAGCCGCTCATCGAGCAAGCTGGTGCTCACCAAGCTGCAGGCGGTGGGCCTGCGCGGGGCCGCACGAGCTGATGCCCACGGAGCTGTCCGGCGGCATGGCGCGGCGCGTGGCGCTGGCGCGCGCGATCGTCATGGACCCGGAGGTGCTGATCTACGACGAGCCCTTCGTCGGCCTCGACCCGATCTCCCTTGGGGTGATCCAGCGGCTCATCAAGCAGATGAACAGCGCGCTGGGGATCACCAGCATCGTGGTCGAGCCACGACGTGCTGGAGCTGTCCGCCATCGCCGATGACAGCTACCTGCTCTCGGCGGGCAAGGTGGCAGCCCAGGGCACCCCGGCGCAGCTGCGCGACAGCAGCGCCCCGGCGGTGCGGCAGTTCATGACCGGCAGCGCCGAGGGGCCGGTGCAATTTAACTACCCGGCGCCGGACTACCTCACGCAGCTGCTGTCGCCGGAGAGCCGTGAGCGGCCAGGGCTACCTCATCGAGGCGCGTGCGCAAGCTGGGCGCGGTGGCGCTGTTCTTCGTGCGCCTGCTGGCGCAGTGCGTGCCTGCGCTCGCCCGCCCGCGCCTGATCGTGGCGCAGGTCTACAACGCCGGGGCCCGCTCGCTCATCATCATCATGCTCGCCGGGCTGTTCGTCGGCATGGTGCTCGGGCTGCAGGGCTTCCAGCTGCTGCAGCCGCTTCGGCTCCGAGGATGCCCTGGGCAGCGCCGCAGCGCTCGGCCTGCTGAAGGAGCTCGCCCCGGTGGTCACGGCGCTGTTGTTCGCCGGCCGCGCCGGCACCTCGCTCACCTGCGAGATCGGCCTCATGCGCGCCACCGACCAGCTCACCGCGATGGAGATGATGGCGGTCGACCCGCTGCGCTACGTGGCCGCGCCGCGCTTCCTGGGCGGGGTGATCGCCATGCCGCTGCTGGTGGCGATCTTCAGCGTCATCGGCCTGTTCGGCGCGCAGCTGATCGGCGTGCAGCTGATGAACGTGGACGTGGGGCGTGTTCTGGTCGCAGATGCAGGGCTCGGTCGGGCTGCGCGAGGTGTCCGAGGGCCTGGTGAAGAGCCTGGTGTTCGGCATCATCTGCAGCCTGGTGGCCGTCTACGAGGGTTACACCGCCGAGCCCACCGCCGCCGGTGTCGGGCTTGCCACCACCCGCACCGTCGTTGCCTCATCCGTACTCGTGCTGCTGCTGGACTACGTGCTCACGGCGGCCTTCCTGTAAGAGGAAACTTATCCCTATGCGCCCCAATCGAACCTTAGAGATCGGAACCGGACTTTTCGTGCTGCTGGGCTTTGCCGCGCTGCTGTTCCTGACGACGCAGCTGCCGGCTCAGCGGCTTCAAGCTGGGCAAGCGCACCGGCTACCTGGTGAGCGCGGAATTCGACAACATCGGGGACCTGAAGGTGGGCTCGCCGGTGGCCATGTCGGGGGTGAACGTGGGCGTGGTCACCAAGATTTCGCTACAACCTCAAGGACTACAAGGCGGAGGTTGCGATGCGTATCTCCGAGCAGTACAACCAGATCCCCGATGACAGCTTCGCGGCGATCCAGACCCAGGGCCTGCTGGGGGGCAAGTACATCGGCCTGAGCCCCGGGGGCTCGGACACCTTCCTCAAGAGCGGCAGCGTGATCGAGCAGACCCAGTCGGCGCTGGTGCTGGAGAGCCTGATCAACAAGTTCTTCGCCAACTACGCCAGCAGCAAGGGCGACAGTGCGAAGGGCGCCAGTGACAAGACCACGGACGACAAGACCCAAGCGGAGCCGAAGAAATGAGATACGCAAGTATTGTGCTGGTGATGCTGCTCGGCAGCCCCCTCCTGAACGCCCAGGCGCCCGCGCCCGCGGCAGCCCCGGCCGCCGCGGCGACCGCCGGCGAGAGCCCCTCGGATGTGATCCAGACCGCCGCCCAGGGCATGCTCGGCGAGCTGGACAAGGACCGCGCCGGGTACCAGAAGGACCCCTCGAAGATCAACGCGCTGGTGAGCAAGTACCTGCTGCCGCACTTCGACAGCGAGTTCTCAGCGCAGCTGGTGCTGGGCCAGTACTGGAAGACCGCGACCGCGGACCAGCGCAAGCGCTTCATCGACGCCTTCTACAAGTCGCTGCTGAACAACTACGGCGCGGCGCTGGCGGACTTCACCGCCGACCGCCTGAAGATCTTCCCGAGCACCGCGGATGCCACCGCCGGGCGCGCCACGGTGCGCACCGAGGTCAAGCGCGCCAGCGGTGACCGCGTCTCGGTGAACTACTACATGCGGAAGACCGCGGAAGGGCTGGAAGGCCTGGGACGTGGTGATCGACGGCATCAGCTACGTCAACAGCTACCGCGAGGACTTCAAGCCGCAGATCGAGTCCCAGGGGCTGGATGCGGTGATCAAGCGCCTGGACGCGGGCGAGGCGCCCGCGGCGATCGGCAAGCAGACCAAGTGAGCGAGGCCGGCCAGCCGCACGGCGGGTTCGTGCTGGAGGCCGGCGCGCCGGGGGCGCTGGCCGCCCGCGGCCCGCTCACCTTCGCCACCGCGCGCGTGGCGCGCCTGGCCGGCATCGCAGCCCTGGCGGCCGCCCCGGCGCAGCCGGGGCTGGTGATGGACTGCTCGCGGATCGAGGCGGCCGACAGCGCCGGACTTGCGGTGCTGATCGACTGGCTGGCCGCCGCGCGCGCCTCCGGCCACGCCCTGCGCTACGTGGGGCTGCCGCAGGGATTTGCAGCTTTGGCGCGCATCAGCGAGGTGGAGGCACTGCTCGAGCGCGGGGTCTAGCGCCCTCGCTCCCAAGGGCGCTAGTGCGGGGTCTGCCCCGGCGGTGTGGCCGGGGCCGGCGCAGGGGCTGCGAGCGGGGCGGTCTGGGCCGCATTGTCCTTCTCCGCCTCGTCCAGCAGCTTCTGTTCCTGGTCGTCCTGGTTCTGGGTGGACTGGCCGCCGCTGACCTTGAAGTCACGGTGCTGCAGGTAGGCGTTGCGCACGAAGGCGTAAGGGTCGTAGGCGCTTTGCACTAGCGTGTCCGCGTACAGCAGGCGGCTGCGGTTATCGACCCCGCGCACGCCCCACATGCTCCAGGCCACCCAGTTGTTCTTGATGTAGTGGCGCGGGTTGGCGAAGTCATCCGCGCCGCGGCCGATGGCATCGCGCACATCCGATGGCCCCAGCACCGGCAGCACCACGTACGGCCCGCTCTTGACGCCCCACACGCCCAGGGTCTGGCCGAAGTCGCGGTCGTTCTTGTCCAGGCCTGCGCGCGTGGCCGGATCAAACAGGCCGCCGATGCCCAGGGTGCTGTTGAGCACCAGGCGCGCGGTGTCGTTGAAGAACGCCTTGACCTGCCCCTGCAGCAGGTCGTTGACCATGGTGATCGGGGTCTCGAGGTTGTCGAAGAAGTTGGTGACCCCGGTGCGCACCGGCTGCGGGGTGACCTTGACGTAGCCCTTGGCGACCGGCTTCACGATGGCACGGTCCAGGCCGTCATTGAACTTGTAGGTGGTGCGGTTCACCCGCTCCCACGGGTCACGCGGGCTGCGCTGTGTGTCAGGCGGCAGCGTGGCGCAGCCGGCAAGCCACGCAAGACATGCCACCAGCAGTGCGATGCGTATCGGGGTCGCGCGCATGGGAAGTCCGCGGAGGAAGGTGGCGGCCATTGTAACAGCCGCGCGGGCGCGCCGAGGGCTTAGTGCCCGCCGTGCCCCTGGCCGCCCTGCTGGCCCTGGCCGTCGCCGTTCTCGGCGATCTGCCGCTTGCGCAGGCTCATGAGGAAGTCGCGCACCTCGTCCAGGCGCGCCTGGTAGCGCTGGCGCTGGATCTGGGTGATGTGCGGGGTGGACAGGGCAAGGGTGAGTTGCTGGGCGGCGCGATTGAGGTCCCCGCCGGCGATCTGGTACTCGCCCATGTAGTAGTAGGCATCCCCGGCATCCCCCGCGGCACTGGCGGCCAGTGCCGTCAGGCGGATCTGCTGCGGGGTGGGCGGCACGATGTTGAACAGGTCGAGCAGCACGTTGTGCGCCTGCATCGGGTGGCCGGCTGCCATGAGCGCCTCCGCGTAGCGCACCGTGACCGGCACGTTGCGCGGGAACAGCTTCTCGGCCTGCTCGAAGGTCGCCAGCGCCTCCTTGATCTGGCCGGCCTTCAGCTGCGCCTGCCCCAGGGCGATGTGCAGCAGGATCACCCCCTCGTGCGTCTTGGTCAGGTCTTCGAGGATCTTCACCGCCTCGTCGGCGTGGTTGTGCTCCATCAGCCACAGCGCCGAGCGCGTAGCGGTCGGCGAGGGTGGCCTCGCCGCGGCTGATCTTGCGGCGATAGACCGTCGCAAGGTCGATGTCGGCCGTGGTGCTGAGCACCCGCACGCGCTCGCGGATCAGCGCGTAGCTCACCGAGTCGTGCTCCTTGCGCGGCGGCAAACTGCGCCGCGCGCGCGCGCGCCTCGGCGATGCGGTCGGTGGTCACCGGGTGGTCGATGAGCATCGCCGGGATGTAGGTGGTGGCCAGCCCCTCGTGGCGGCTCATGGTCTCGAAGAAGTCGCCCATGGCCGTTGGCATCGAAGCCGGCGCCGGCGAGGTAGCCGATGCCGACGCGGTCCGCCTCCGATCTCGTTGTCGCGCGTGAAGTTGATCTGCTGCTGCGCGGCGATGCCCTGGGCGGCGACGATGCCGCCCTCGACCGCCTGGCCGCCACCGGCGGCGCCCGAGCAGGATCGCCGCCAGCAGCATGGCCGCGGTGGTCATGGCCTGCTGGCTCTGCGCGCGGATCTGCCGGGCGATGTGGTGCTGCGTGACGTGCGCGATCTCGTGCGCCATGACGCTCGCCAGCTCTGACTCGCTGGAGGTCGCGAGGATCAGGCCCTGGTGGATGAAGACGAAGCCGCCGGGCACGGCGAAGGCGTTGATCGAGTCGTCCTTGATCACGAAGAACTGGAAGCCGCGCGCCGCCGGTGGCGCTCTGCGCGGCGAGCCGGTCGCCCGAGGTCATTCAGGTACTCGCTGACCTCCGGGTCCTCCATCAGCGCGTTCTGCTCGCGCAGCTCCTGCGCCACCATCGCCCCGAGGCGGTACTCGTCTGACTGCGACAGCGCGGTGGCCGCACGGGTTACCCAGCTCCGGCAGGTCCGAGCCTGCCGCGGGGGTGCCCAGCATGATCGGCTTGCCCGGCGCCGGCTCGTCAGCGAACGCGATCGCGGTGCTGAGCAGCACGGCGGTGAGCAGGGCAGGCAAAGGCGGCGCATGGTGTTTGGACCGCGCGCAGCGGCCTATAGTTTCCCTACGTTTACAGACGCTTACAAGCGTGCCCGGGGTCCGGACCCTTAAGCGTACACCTATAAAATGTCCGAAGCGAAATCGGCCAGCCGCGAGCGCTCCCCGCGCACCAGCGTGATATGCCCTGAATGCGGCCAGCCGCGGAAGCGGTTCACCGCATAGGTGAGGCCCGAGGTCATCTCGGACAGGTACGGGGTGTCGATCTGGGCGATGTTGCCCAGGCAGGCGAGCTTGGTGCCGGGACCTGCGCGCGTGATCAGCGCCTTCATCTGCTTCGGGGTGAGGTTCTGCGCCTCGTCCAGGATCAGGAAGCGGTTGAGGAAGGTGCGCCCGCGCATGAAGTTCAGCGAGCGGATCTTGATGCGGTTGCGCAAGCAGGTCGTTGGTGGCCGCGCGGCCCCAGTTGCCGCCTTCCTGGCGTGCCGGTGAGCACCTCGAGGTTGTCCATGAGCGCGCCCATCCAGGGCTCCATCTTCTCCTCCTCGGTGCCGGGCAGGAAGCCGATGTCCTCGCCGAGCGGGATCGTCACGCGCGTCATGATGATCTCGACGAAGCGGTTGGTCTCGAGGGTCTGCATGAGCCCGGCGGCAAGTGCCAGCAGGGTCTTGCCGGTGCCGGCCGGTCCCAAGATGCTGACGAAGTCGATCTCCGGGTCCATCAGCAGGTTGAGCGCGAAGTTCTGCTCGCGGTTGCGCGCGGTGATGCCCCAGACGTTGTGGCGCTCGTTGCGGTAGTCGCGCAGTGAGCTCGATGGTCGCGGTGTCGCCGCGAGATCGTGCGCACGATGCCCTCGATGCCCTGCGGGGTGTCCTCGAAGAGCGCCCTGGTTCGGCTGCCACTCGCGCACCGCCGGACCTGAGAGCTCGTAGAAGGTGCGGTCGGCTTCCTTCCAGGAGCGCATGTCCTTGCCGTGCTTCTCCCAGAAGTTCGCCGGCAGCGCGGTCATGCCGCTGTACAGGACGTCGGAGTCCTCGAGCGTCTTGTCGCTGTAGTAGTCCTCGGCGTGCACGCCGAGGACCGCGGCCTTGATGCGCAGGTTGATGTCCTTGGACACCAGGATCACGCGCGACATCGTGTTGCTCGTTCTGCAGCGCGAGCGTCTGCGCGAGGATCGCGTTGTCGCCGCCGCTGCCGGGCAGCCTGTCAGGCAGCACGTTGGCCAGCTGGCGGGTCTGGAAGAACAGCCGCCCGGTGGAGGGCTTCTTGCCGTGGTTGCCGGAGTAGCCGTTCGGCAGCGGCAGGCCGCGATCGATCTGCTCCTTGGTGGCATCGCGCATCATGTCGTCGAGGAAGCGGCTCACCTGGCGCACGTTGCGCGAGGCTTCCGAGAGGCCCTTCTTGTGGGCATCGAGCTCCTCGAGCACGACCATCGGCAGGTAGACGTCGTGCTCCTCGAAGCGGAAGATCGAGGTCGGGTCGTGCATGAGCACGTTCGTGTCGAGCACGAACAGCGCGGCGCCGTCAGCGCGGTCGGTCCCTTCATGTCTCGCGAGTCTCGCCGGAGGCTGCGCCTGGGACCAGGTTCAGAGACGACTGCGCTGCTTCAAGGACTTCCTCCGCGTGACCGGGCACTTTCACCTTGCGCCACTCCTGGCCGCAGGCACGCCGTTGCCGTCCAGGAGGAACGTGCTGCGCTCGACTGCCCAGGTACTTTCTGCCGTAAAGGCTTTTCTCTTTGATGACATCAAACAGCTTGCAGACCTTCTCGTCCGTGTCGGCAAGCAGCGGAAAGGGCAGGGACTCCTTGGCCGCGAACTTGTCGTGCGAGGCGACGCTGATCGCGCGAGACTCCGACGATCTGCGTGCCGGCCTTGCGGAACGCCGGCGGCCAGGTCGCGAAAGTCCTGGGACTCTCGCGCGTGCAGCCGGAGGTCATGTCCTTCGGGTAGAAGTAGATCACGAGGTTCTTGCCCGCCGCGTCCTTCAGGCGCCACGTGCCCCCGCCGCTCATGGGCAGGGTAGAAGTCGGGCGACCTTGGCTCCCGTTTTGAGTGGGATTCGCTCAGGACTTCACCGGTTCGAGAATCGCATCCAGGTTCAGCGAGTCGCAGAACTCCATGAATTCCTCGCGCAGATGCGCGACATGGATGCGGCTCGGCACGTTGACGATCATCTGCACGGAGAACATCGGCGCGCCGGTGTGCGCGGCCGGATAGCTGCGCGTGGAGACTTCCGCAATGTCGATGCCGCGGCTGGAGAAAAAGCCCGACAGTCCCGAGACGATGCCGCTTTGGTCGAGGCACACCACGTCGATCGAGTACGGCAGCATGTCGGTGCGCGCCGAGCGGGGCTCGGTGCGCTTCAGGTGCACGCTCAGGCCGTTCGTTTCGGCGAGGCGCTTGAGCTCGGTTTCGAGCTTCGCGAGCGCGTGCCAGTTACCCGAGACCAGCAGCAGCATCGCGAACTCCGTGCCGAGGCTGGCCATGCGGCTTTCGCTGATGTTGCCGCCGCATTCGCTGATGACGCGGGTCAGCTCGTGGACCATCCCCGTGCGGTCGCTGCCGATCGCCGAAACGGCCAGGTGCTGCTTCATCTGTGGGTTGGTGGCTTCAGTCAGCTGTGCGTCTTCCCGGAGTCCAGTGTAGCGCGTCGCGCGGCCGGGGTGTCACCCGCGGCCGCCCGCGTGCATTTCGCCTTGCTTCAGCGCAAGCGCTGCTCGTACCATTCCCGGCTCCCCGCCGCGACGCTTGTAATTCCTATGTTTTCAGGCAGCCTGGTGGCCATCGTCACGCCCATGCGCCCTGACGGCCGCGTCGATTTCGAGGCCTGGCCGCGGCTGGTGGACTTTCACGCGCACAACGGCACGAGCGGCATCGTCGTCGGCGGCACCACCGGCGAGTCGCCGACCTTGACCGATGCGAGCTGTGCGAGCTCACCGAGCGCGCCTGCGAGCAGGCGCGGCGCGCGCATGCAGGTGATCGCCGGCGCGGGCACGAGCAGCACCGCCGGCACGGTGGCGCGCGTCGGCTGGCTGTCGGAGCTGCCGGTGGACGGCTTGCTGCTGGTCACGCCGGCCTACAACCGGCCCACCCAGGAAGGGCTGTATCCAGCACTTTGGCGGCCGCGCGGCGGCGGCCCGCAAGCCGATGATGCTGTACAACGTGCCGGCGCGCACCGCGGTCGATATGCTGCCGGCGACCGTCGCGCGCCTGTCGCAGCTGCCGGGGATCGTCGCAGTCAAAGAGGCGGTGCCGCAGCCCGCGCGCGTGCGCGAGCTGCTCGAGCGTATGCGCGCCGGGCTTCGTGGTGTTGAGCGGCGATGACGCGACGGCCCGCCAGGCATCCTCGCCGGGGCGCGTGGCGTCATCTCGGTGACGGCGAACGTTGCGCCGCTGGCGATGTCGCAGATGGTGGGCGCGGCGCTCGGCGGTGAGCACGACGAGGCGGCCGCCCTGGACGGCGCGCTGGCCGGGCTGCATCGGGACCTGTTCCTCGAGGCGAACCCGATCCCGGCCAAGTGGCTGCTGTGCAGATGGGGCGCATCGGCTCTGGGGTAAGGTTGCCGCTGACGCCGCTGGCCGAGGGGTTCCAGGGGCATGTGGGAGGGCGGCCCAGGCTGCCCGGATCCTCCCCTAGCGCACCCGCAGGGCCTGCGCGTTCCACGACCGTTACCGAGGTGTCTTTGATGATGAATTTCCGGGCCGCTGTACTGTGTCTGGCAGGTGTCGCGTTGCTGCTCGGGGGCTGCAGGAGCCTGCGCGGCGGCAATGCCTGCAACAAGCGCCAGCCCTACCAGCTGGCCACCAGCCAGCGCCGCTGAAGATCCCGTCGGGCCTGAACAGCCTGGATTCCGCCACGGCCCTGAAGCTGCCGGTGCTGAATGAGCCCGCCCCGCCGCCGCGCACCACCAAGGACCCCTGCCTGGACGCACCGCCGTCCTACAAGGTCGCAAAGCCGCTGCCCCCGCCGCAGGCCTGAAAGCCCGGGGCCGGGGGCGGGTTTGCGCCGTGCGGCTCGCGGCCGCATGCTTTATCATTCGCCGCCGTTTTTCGCGCCAGGACCGCGCGGGCCGGGCAGATCTGGAAAGTGTTTGTAACCTGTTGATTGGAGAGGTGGCCGAGCGGTCGAAGGCGCTGGACTGGAATTCCAGTAACATCTTAACGGGTGTTCGTGGGTTCGAATCCCACCCTCTCCGCCACCTAACGCTTTTGCGAAGGACCATGGTGGCCCGCATCGGTTTCTCCGCGACGACCAGTCGTGAATCCCGTCAGGGCCGGAAGGCAGCAGCGGCAGCGACGATGTCGGGTGCCGGAGCCTAAGCTGGTGCGGGCCGCCTCCACTATCGGGGCCTAGGACCGTTCATGAGTTACACCGCGCTGGCGCGCAAATGGCGCCCCAGGAAGTTTTCCGAACTGGTCGGCCAGGAACACGTGCGCCGTGCGCTGGTCAATGCGCTGCAGTCCGGGCGCGTGCACCACGCGTTCCTGTTCACCGGCACGCGCGGGGTCGGCAAGACGACCATCGCGCGCATCTTCGCCAAGTGCCTCAACTGCGAGTCAGGGGTCACCGCGGAGCCTGACGGCACCTGTGCGGCGTGCCGCGAGATCGATGCCGGGCGCTTCCCGGACCTGATCGAGGTGGACGCGGCCTCGCGCACCAAGGTGGACGACACGCGCGAGCTGCTGGACAACGTGCAATACGCCCCCACCCGCGGGCGCTACAAGGTGTACCTCATCGACGAGGTGCACATGCTCTCGACCCACTCGTTCAACGCGCTGCTGAAGACCCTCGAGGAGCCCCCGCCGCACGTGAAGTTCCTGCTGGCCACCACCGACCCGCAGAAGCTGCCGGTCACCGTGCTGTCGCGCTGCCTGCAGTTCAACTTGAAGCGCCTGCCGGTGAGCGAGATCGCCGGGCACATGCGCCAGATCCTGGATGCTGAACAGGTGCCGTACGAGGCCGCCGGCGTGAAGCTGGTGGCGCAGGCGGCCGATGGCAGCATGCGCGACGGGCTGTCGCTGCTGGACCAGTTGATCGCCTTCGGCGATGGCAAGGCCGGCGAGGCCGAGGCGCGCGCCATGCTCGGCACCATCTCGCGCGACCACGTGGTGCGCATCCTTGACCTGCTGGCCGCGGCGGACTCCTCCGGCTTGCTGCGCTGTGCGCAGTCGCTCGAGGAATTCGCGCCCGACTACGCGCAGGTGCTCGATGAGCTCGCGGCGCTCTTGGTGCGGGTCGGGTTCAAGCAGGCGGTGAAGGACTACGAGGGCGACGAGCTGTACGAGCCGCAGCTGCTCGAGCGCCTGGCAAGCGCGCTCACCGCCGAGGACGTGCAGCTGTACTACCAGACCGCGATCATCGGCCGACGCGACCTGCCGCTCGCCCCCGAGCCGCGCAGCGGCTTCGAGATGACGCTGCTGCGCATGCTCGCCTTCCGGCCCGCCGCGCTGCCGGTCGCGCCCGGCAGCGGTGGCGGGGAGCCGCGCGCGGCAGCCGCACGCGCTGCGGCCGCGCCCGGCGCGCGCGCACCGGCGGCGGCTCCGGCCGCCGCACCGGTGGCGGCGCGCGATGCCGCGACGCCCGCCAGGCGCGAGGCAACCGCGGTCCCGGCGGCCGGGGATGCCGCCGCCTGGACGCAGATCCTCGCCCAGGTCGAGCTCACCGGGGCGGCGCGCCAGCTGGCCAGCCACTGTGCCTACCTCGGGCGCCAGGGCAACGTGGTGCGCCTGGCGCTGGACCCGCAGTACCAGGTGGTGCGCTCACCGGCCCAGGAGGAGCGCCTGGCGCAGGCGCTGTCGCGCCACTTCGGCGAGAGCGTGCGGCTTGAATTCCAGACGGCCCCCGGCACGGCCGAGACCCCCGCCCAGGCGCAGCGTCGTGCGGCCGAGCAGGAACTCGCCCAGGCGCGGCGCGCCTTCGAGACCGACCCGGGCGTGCAGGGACTGCGCGAGCGCTTCGGCGCCACCGTGCTGCCCGAGACGGTGCGGCCGGTCAAGTGATCCAACACACGCACACGCAGCACGCTGCAAAACCGCTGAGGGCCCCATGAAAGGCAATATCAGCAACCTGATGAAGCAGGCCCAGGCCATGCAGGAGAACATGGCCAAGGCGCAGGCCGAGATCGCCAACATCGAGGTGATCGGCGAGTCCGGTGGCGGCATGGTGAAGGTCACCATGAACGGCCGGCACGAGGTCAAGCGCGTGCAGATCGAGCCGGCGGTCAGCGGCGAGGACCGCGACATGCTCGAGGACCTGATCGCCGCCGCCGCCAACGACGCGGTGCACAAGGTCGAGGCGCGCGTGCAGGAGAAGATGGCGCGCGTCACCGCCGGCATGCAGCTGCCCCCGGGCATGAAGCTGCCGTTCTGAGCGCATCGGTGAAGCATTCCCCACACCTGGCGCGGCTGATCGATGCGCTGCGCGCGCTCCCGGGGGTCGGCCCCAAGAGCGCCCAGCGCATGGCCTTCCACCTGCTGCAGGAGGGTCGCCCCGGGGCGCGCGCGCTGGCCGAGTCGCTCGATGCGGCGCTGGACGCAGTCGTCGCTGCCAGCGCTGCCGCATGCTCACCGAGGAGCCGCTGTGCTCGATCTGCGCGGCAACCGCGCGCGACGCGGCGTTGCTGTGCGCGGTGGAGTCGCCGGCCGACGTGGTGGCGATCGAGTCCTCCGGCAGCTACCGCGGCCGCTATTTCGTGCTGATGGGGCACCTGTCGCCGCTGGATGGCGTCGGACCTGAGCAGCTGGGCGTGCGCGAGCTTGAGGCGATCCTCGCCGAGGGCGGCGTGCGCGAGCTGATCCTCGCCACCAACTCGACCGTGGAGGGCGAGGCGACCGCGCACTTCCTGAGCGAGCTGGCGAGCGCGCGCGGCATCCGCGCCAGTCGCATCGCGCATGGGGTGCCGGTGGGCGGGGAGCTGGAGTACGTCGACGGCGGCACGCTCGCGCACGCACTCGCCGGGCGGCAGTCGCTGTAGGGCCTAGCGGCCCTTGCGCGGGCCGCGCGCCGCGCTCAGTTCCTCGCGCAGCCGGCGCAGGCGGCGGTAGCTTTCGTAGCGCCGCGGATGCATCTGGCCGGTTTCCGCAGCCTTCTGCACCGCACACGCCGGCTCACGCATGTGGCGGCAGTCGGCGAAGCGGCACCCGGGGGCCAGGCGCTCGACCTCGACAAACCCGAGCGAGCGCTCATCCAGCGAGTCCACCGCCGGGGCGAAGTCGCGCACCCCGGGTGAGTCGATCAGCGCTGCGCCTTGGGCCAGCTCGAACAGCCGTGCGGCGGTGGTCGTGTGCCGGCCCTCCTCCTCGCGCACCAGGTCCCCGACCTCGATCTGCACTCCCGGCACGAGCACGCGCACCAGCGAGGACTTGCCCACGCCTGACTGGCCGACCAGGGCGGCCACGGTGCCGGGGGTGAGCACGCCGAGCAGCTCGCCCATGCCCTGGCCGGCTTCCGCCGAGCAGCTGACGGTGGCGTAACCGCAGGCGCCGTACACGGCAAGTTCCGCCGCGACGTCGGCTGCGACCCCGAGGTCCGCCTTGTTCACCACCAGCGTCGCGGCGAGGCCGGCGGAGCTCGCCGCGGCAAGATAGCGGTCGATCACGAAGAAGTCCGGCACCGGCACCGGGGCGAGCACCACCAGCAGGCGCGTGAGGTTTGCGACCACCGGTTCGCTCACCCCGCGCACGTTTGAGCGGTACAGGGCAGTGCGGCGGTGGATGACCTCCAGCACGTGCAGCTCCTCGTGGTGCTCGCCGAAGCGGCAGCGCACCTTGTCGCCGCACACCACCTTCAGCCCGCGTCCGAAGGGGCGTGCGCGGCGCTCCTCGCCGCCGTCCGGCGCACCAGCATGTGGCGCCCGAAGGCTGCGATCACCTGGCCTGTGAAAGTCTGTGTCATGCATGGGGCGCTTGGGGGGCTCTGTTACACTTCTTGGACCGCGCGCTTAGCCACGCTACCACCGCCTAGGATCGACATGCCGAGCGACCATAACCTGATCTGGATCGACCTGGAAATGACGGGCCTCAAGCCCGACTCCGACCTGATCATCGAGATCGCCACTGTTGTGACCGACAAGGAGCTGGCGGTCGTCGCCGAAGGGCCGGTGCTCGCGATCCATCAGTCCGAGGAGGTGCTCGCGGGCATGGACGACTGGAACCAGAAACAACATGGCTCCTCCGGGTCTGCTCGCGCGGGTGCGCGCGAGTAAGGTCAGCCGGCCGAGGCCGAGGCGCGCACGCTGGAGTTCCTCGCGCCGCTGGTGAGCGCCGGGCGCCTCGCCGATCTGTGGCAACAGCATCTGCCAGGACCGCCGCTTCCTGGCGCGCTACATGCCGAAGCTCGAGCGCTTTTTCCATTACCGCAACCTGGACGTGAGCACGCTCAAGGAGCTGGCGCGCCGCTGGGCGCCCGGGTGTCGCGGAAGGGTTCACGAAGCAGGGCACGCACCTCGCGCAGGCCGACATCATGGAGTCGATCCGCGAGCTGCAGCACTACCGCGCGAAGCTGTTCGCGCCGGCGTACCGCGGCCTTCTGGCCGGCGCTGCCCCAGCTAACGGCCCGGTCGGCTGCGCCAGGAACATCCAGGTCTCCACCACCGTATCCGGGTTGAGCGACATGCTCTCGATCCCCTGATCCAGCAGCCAGCGCGCCAGATCCGGATGATCGGACGGCCCCTGGCCGCAGATGCCGACGTACTTGCCTTGTGCTTCTTGCAGGCGCTGATCGCCATCGCCAGCAGCTTCTTCACCGCCGGATCGCGCTCGTCGAAGAGCTTCGCGACAATGGAGGAGTCGCGGTCCAGGCCCAGGGTGAGCTGGGTCATGTCGTTGGAGCCGATCGACATGCCGTCGAAGTACTCCAGGTACTCATCCGCCAGCAGCGCGTTGGTCGGCAGCTCGCACATCATGATGATCTTCAGATCCGTCGACGCCGCGCTGCAGGCCGTTCTGCGCCAGCAGCTCGATGACCTGGCGCGCCTCCTTCAGGGTGCGCACGAACGGCACCATGATCTGCACGTTGGTGAGCCCCATGGTCTCGCGCACGCTCTTGCAGCGCGCGGCACTCGAGCTCGAAGCAGGGGCGGAAGGTCTCGTCCACGTAGCGCGAGGCGCCGCGGAAACCGATCATCGGGTTCTCTTCGTCCGGCTCGTAGCGCGCGCCGCCGATGAGGTTCGCGTATTCGTTGGACTTGAAGTCCGACAGGCGCACGATCACCGGCTCGGGCGCGAACGCGGCGGCGATCTGCGCGATGCCTTCGGCGAGCTTGTCCACGTAGAAGCTGACCGGGTCGGAGTAGCCGGCCATCTGCGCGCGGATCTGGTCCTGCAGCTCCCCGTCGAGCTGGTCGAATTCGAGCAGGGCGCGCGGGTGCACGCCGATCATGCGGTTGATGATGAATTCCAGGCGCGCCAGTCCGACACCCCGGTGCGGGATGCCGGCGAAATCGAAGGCGCGGTCGGGGTTGCCGACGTTCATCATGATCTTGACGGGGATCTTCGGCAGCGAGTCGAGCTCGATCTGCTTGCGCTCGAACTCGAGCAGCCCCTCGTAGACGTAGCCCGGTGTCGCCTTCGGCGCACGACACGGTGACTTCCTGGCCCTCGCGGATGCGTCTGCGTCGCATCCCCGCAGCCGACGACCGCCGGCGATGCCCAGCTCGCGCGCGATGATGGCGGCATGGCAGGTGCGGCCGCCGCGGTTGGTGACGATCGCCGCGGCGCGCTTCATGACCGGCTCCCAGTCAGGGTCGGTCATGTCGGCCACCAGCACGTCGCCCGCCTGCACGCGCGCCATCTCCGAGGCGTCCTTGATCACGCGCGCGGTGCCCGCAGCCGATGCGCTGGCCGATGCTGCGGCCGGTGGCGAGGACCTTGCCGAGGGCGCCCTTGAGCGCGTAGCGCTGGATGGTGCGCCCGGCGCGGCTCTGCACCGTCTCCGGGCGTGCCTGCAGGATGTAGATGGCACCGGTGGCGCCATCCTTGCCCCACTCGATGTCCATCGGGCGGCCGTAGTGCTCCTCGATGATCAGCGCCTGGCGCGCCAGCGCCACGATGTCCGCATCGCTCAGGCAGAAGCGCTGCGCGCTCGGCGTGCGGCACCTCGACGGTGTGCACGCGCTCGGCGGAGCCCTCCGGCGCGTACACCATCTTGATGGCCTTGCCGCCGAGGTTACGGCGCAGGATCGCGTGCTTGCCGGCGCGCAGCGCCGGCTTGTAGACGTAGAACTCGTCCGGGTTGACCGCGCCCTGCACGACCGTCTCGCCCAGCCCGTAGGAGGCGGTGATGAACACCACGTCGCGGAAGCCGGAGTCGGTGTCGAGCGTGAACATGACGCCGCCGGCGCCCAGGTCGCTGCGCACCATGTGCTGCACGCCGGCCGATAGCGCGACCGCGCTGTGATCGAAGTTCTGGTGCACGCGATAGGAGATGGCGCGGTCGTTGAACAGCGAGGCGAACACCTCGTGCATCGCGCGCAGCACGGCCGCCTCGCCGCGCACGTTCAGGAAGGTTTCCTGCTGGCCGGCGAAGGAGGCCTCGGGCAGATCCTCGGCGGTGGCCGAGGAGCGCACGGCGACGGCGATCTCGGTGCCGCCGCTCATCTTGCGCAGCTGCGTCGAGCACCGCCTGCTCGAAGTCGCGGCGGGAAGGGCGTCGCGAGGATCCAGCTCGCGGATGCGCGCGCCGGTGGCGGCAAGCTTGGTGACATCGTCGACGTCAAGCGCTGGCCAGCTCGGCGCGGATGCGCTCATCCAGGCCGCCTTGCTTGAGGAACTCGCGGTAGGCGTGCGCGGTGGTGGCAAAGCCGCCCGGCACCTGCACCCCCAGGCGGGTCAGCGAGCCGATCATCTCACCGAGCGAGGCGTTCTTGCCGCCGACCGTCTCGACATCGTGCATTCCCAACTGCTCGAACGGGATGACGAGTGCGTTCAAGGCTGCTCCTGCAAAACTCTAGTGGGCGCATAGCGCTTGCGAGCGCTGCGCGCGCGGTGAAACACTGCGCTACTCGCGCATCAGCCGACAAAGTATGCCCAAGCCGTGAGCCGTCGAACCGTATTTTTCGTCTCGGACCAGACGGGCGTGACCGCCGAGACACTGGGTCACAGCCTCATGACGCAGTTCGAGGGGCTGGAATTTCGGGCCGTGACTTTGCCATTTGTGTCGAGCATTGACAAGGCGCACGAGGCGGTGCGCCGCATCAACCGCGCCGCCGAAGAGGAGGGCGTGCGCCCGATCATTTTCAGCACCCTGGTGCAGGATGAGCTGCGCGAGATCGTCGTGCAGTGCCAATGGGCTGTTCCTGGAATTTTTTCGCGCCTTCGTCGGCCCGCTCGAGCGTGAACTCAACATGCGCTCGACGCACCGCGCCGGCCGCGCGCACGGCATGGCCGATCTTGCCGCCTACACCACGCGCATCAATGCCACCAACTTCTCGCTCGCCAACGATGATGGCACCGGCGGCGACTACGCGCACGCCGATGTGATCCTCGTGGGCGTGTCGCGCTCGGGCAAGACCCCGACCTGCCTGTACATGGCGCTGCAGTACGGGGTGTTCGCGGCGAACTATCCGCTCACCGAGGATGACCTGGAGGCCGGCACGCTGCCGGCGCGCCTGGAAACGTTCCGCAGCCAAGCTGTATGCGCTGACGATCAAGCCGGAGCGGCTGCAGCAGATCCGCAACGAGCGGCGCCCGGACAGCCGCTATGCCTCGCGCCAGCAGGTGACGTACGAGCTGCGCGCCGCCGAGGCGATGTTCGCGCGCTATCGCGATCCCGCTCGCTCGATACCACGGAGTGCTCGATCGAGGAGATCGCCAGCCGCATCCTCAACACGACGGGCATCGAGCGCGGCTGCGCCCGTAGCGCGCGCAGCTGCGCGGACCGCCATTGTGGCACGCCGTAGCGCGTGCGTGGGGTGGGGCGTCGCACGGAAATTGCAAGCCGGACGCGCCGCGATTGAGCGCAGAAATTCACGCCGCTGATCGGCTTGCACGCAGATGTTCGTGCGTTATAGTCGGGGCGTGCTGCAGACAGATACACAGACGGTCGTCTCCTGGCGCACGCGCCCGCGCAGCTTCGTCGCGCTCATGGGCCTGTACGAGAGCAACTTCATCCGCCTGGGCTGGCTCGCCGGCGAGCTCGGGCGCGCTCGAGGGCCAGCAGCGCTCGTGCGTCGCGGCAGACTGTGACCTTGTTCTCACCGTCACCGAGCGCTCGCCCTACACCAGCACCCTGAGCCTCACCTACCTGCTGCCCGAGGAGGACGGGGCGCTTAAATACCCGGACATGCGCGTGCGCATCTACCACGATGCCCACCTCGTGGAGGCCCAGCAGTGGGCCGACACGCATGCCCAGCCGGTGCTGCAGGCGCTGCGCACTCGTGCGGAGCGTGAACTGGATCAGCGCTGGGCGCGAAACATGATGTTAAACAAGTGGCTGGAATACTGCGTGGAGCGGGGTCATCGCTTCTCACCCGGCTCGGAGTCCAGTCCAGGCACGTGAGAGGGGGCGGTCGTCTGCCGCACTTCTGATGAAGGCCTTGCGACAACTCGGATTTCTCAAACTCAGCCTGCGCCCGGAAAAGGCCTCGTCGCCCGATGAGGACGACCGGGTACTCGAGCTGTTCCGCAACCGTGCGGAGCTGAAGAAGGCCTATGGCGGGCTGCAGGACGAGACCTTCCGCCTCAAGGACCTGATCAAGCAGCAGGAAGGCGCCACGCAGCGTGTGCAGGAGATGCTCAACACGCTCGAGGGGCGCCTGAGCGCCACCGAGACCGCCTACGCCGCCTTGGTGTTCTACCAGCTGCGGCGCCTGTGGCAGTCCGGTCGCGAGCTGATCACGCAGTTCATCAGCGACCTTGCCCGCCAGCAGGAGGAGCGCGAGCGCCGCGCACACCTGGCGCAGCACAACCGCCGCCTGTTCGCCAAGAAGCAGGCCGCCGAGCAGCAGCTGGCCGTCGCCCAGTCCGTGCAGGACGAGGCGAGTGCGCAGTTGGCGCGCCTGCTGACCCAGCGCGCCGCGCTAACGCGCTTCTGGCACTACTTCAAGCGCCGCACGCTCGCCCGGCAGGTGGACGCCGCGCAGCTGGCGGTCGACAGCGCCAGTGCCGCCCTCGCCCAGGCCCGGGACGCTCTGGCGGAGGTCGCCAACGAGCCCACCCCGGAGTTCCCCGGGGTCTCGCTGGAGGCGCGCCGCGCGATCAACCTGGCAGGCATCGCCTACGCGGAGGTGCTGTGCCTGCGGGTGGCAAGCCTGAAGACCCCGCTGGTGAATATGGCGCGCGAGGCGACCGGCCAGCGCGAGCCGGCCGACTCCTATGGCACACCGCAGGAGTGCGTGCTGCTGATGGGGCAGATCACGCGTGCGCAGACCCTCATCGCCGAGCGCTCGCGGCTGGCCGAGGAGATCCGCGTGCGCACCGAGCGCCTCAAGCGCGTGGCGAAGCTATCGCGGCAACAACGACGGCTCACCGACCACCAACTCGATCTCGCTGTCGGAGGCGGACGTGATGGAAGTGGCAGCCCTGGGCGCCGATGCACAGCGCCTGCCCAACGTGCTCGCCGAGGATACCTGGGACCTGTTCCGGATCCTGCTGCGCTGAGCAGCGCAGGCCGCGCGGCCTGGACGGCCGCGCCCTTGCAGCAACGCTACTGGTCGCTGCGCGCGGTCTTCTGGCCAGGGCCCGGGCGCGCCCCGGTCACCACGTCCGCCATCACCTGCGCTGCCTGGTCGAGCACCGCATCGGAGGTGTCCTTGGACTTGTCCAGCTCCTCGACGTTCTTGAACGGCGGCAGGTTCTTCGCCACGCGGCGCGCGTTCTCGCGCTCCAGGCGCTCCTTGTCGATGCGCGCGCGCTCCTCGCGGCGGGTCTTGAGGTTCAGCGACACGCTCTTCTGCTCGCGCACCTCGTCCAAGGCGGCAATGTCTGAGACCAGCCAGCGATAGTCCGGGTCCTGCTGCTCGCGCGTGCCTTCCTCGCTGGCAAGGCTGGCAAGCGGCGGCGCGGTGGCCGCCGCGGCGCTGGTCTTGAAGGGCACGCCGGCGATGCGGTCCCATGGCAGCGCCGACTCAAGCGCACTCTCACCGACCTCCTTGGTGTCCAGCGGCGAGGCGAGCGCCACGTCCGGCACGACGCCACGGTGCTGGGTGCTCTCGCCGGTGACGCGGTAGAACTTGCCGATGGTCACGGTGAGCTGGCCGTTGACCGGGTCCGGTGACCAGCGGTCCAGGCGCACCAGGTTCTGCACCGTGCCCTTGCCGAAGGTGGTCTGCCCGAGGATCAGCCCGCGGTGGTAGTCCTGGATCGCCCCGGCGAAGATCTCCGAGGCCGAGGCACTCAGGCGGTCGACCAGCACGGTGAGCGGGCCATCGTAGGCGGCGCCCTTCTCAGGGTCATCCAGCACTTCCAGGCGCCCGGCCGAGTCGCGCAGCTGCACGACCGGGCCGTGGTCGATGAACAGCCCGGTGAGGGCGGTCGCCTCGGGGAGGTAGCCGCCACCGTCGTTGCGCAGGTCGAGCACGATGCCATCGACGTTCTCCGCCTTGAGCTCCTTGAGCAGCTTCGCGACGTCGTGCGAGGTGCTGCGCGTGTTCGGGTCGTCCGGGTTCTCAGCGGCGGTGTCCTGGTAGAACCCGGGCACGGTGACCACGCCGATCTTGAGCGTGCGGCCGTTGCGCACCACGGTCTTGACCTCCTTGTGGGCGGCCTGGGCCTCCAGAGTCACCTTGTTGCGCGTGAGCTCGATCACCTTCTCCTGGGAGCCGGGCAGCGCGCCGGCGGGCAGGATCTGCAGGCGCACCTGGGTGTTGGCCTTGCCGCGGATCAGCTGCACCACATCGTCCAGGCGCCAGCCGATGACGTCCTGGAAGGGCCCTGACTTGCCCTGGCCGACGCCTGTGATGCGGTCGTTGACGTTCAGCGTGCCGGCCACGGCGGCCGGGCCGCCCTCGATGACGTTCATGATGGTCACGTAGTCATCGTTCAGCTGCAGCGAGGCGCCGATGCCGTCGTAGTTCAGGCTCATCTGGATGCGGTACTCCTCGGAGGAGCGCGGCGAGAAGTAGCTCGAGTGCGGGTCGAAGGCACGCGCGTAGGCGTTCATCAGGTTCTCGAAGACGTCCTCGTTGGTGACCTGGTCGACGCGCTTGAGCACGCGCTGGTAGCGCTTCTTGAGGATGTCGGCGGCCTCCGGCCAGCTCTTGCCGGTGAGCATGAGCGACAGGGCGTCGTTCTTGACGCGCTTCCTCCACAGCTCGTCCATGCCTGCCTCGTCGGCGATCCAGCTGGCCTTGGCACGGTCGAACTCGAAGTTCTCGTCGAGCGTCCAGTTCGGCTCGGTGGCCAGCAGCGCGATCGCATGGGTGATGCGCTCACGGTTGCGCTGCTGGAAGCGCGCGAAGATCACGTACGCCGGGTCGACCATCCCGGTGCGGATCATGTCGTCGAACTGGAACTTGTAGGCGTTGAACTCGGTGATGTCGCTTTGCAGGAAGTAGCTTTTCTGGCTGTCGAGGAACTCCAGGTAGCGGTTGTAGACGACCTCGGACATCTTGTCGTCCAGGGTCGCGCGGCTGTAGTGCTGCTCCTCGAGGATGCGGCCGACCTTGCGCGCGGTGGCGCGCTGCTGGTCGCTCGGGGCGATGGCCCCGGGAGGCAGCACGACGGCGGTGTTTGCCGGGACCTGGGCCGACCCTGCCAGTACTAAGGCAAGGGTCGCCAGGATCACGGCGATAAACCACCCCGGGGAACGGCGCAGGACTGAGGTCATCTGGGAAGCTCGCTGTTTCGGTAGACTCTATAGAGTAAGGCTAGAGCCTGCAGTTCGCTCTTAGCAAGTAAAGTCCTCACATCATGCAACCCCTGACGGCACTTCTGGCGATCGTGGCAGGTTCGGCTGTGGCCCTGGCGATAGGGCTGGTGCTGACCTGGGTGGTGATCCTGTTCCTGCCGGCCCAGGAGGCACGCTTTGCGCCCGAACAGGGGGCGCTGCTCAAGGCGATCGCCGTATTTACATTGTTCGCCGTGGCCTGCGCGGCGGCCTTCTACGGGGAGCTGCGGCTGCGCTCCTGGCGCCTGGCCGCGCACGGGCTGATGCTGGCCATGCTGGCGGTGGCGGTGTGGCTCTACTGGCCCGAGTAGGGCGTCTCGTCCGCGGCTGAACCTGAGCGCAGCAGGTGCACGAAGGCGCGCACCAGGGTGACGATGATGGCCGGGCCCAGCGCCACCACCCAGAACATCTGCGACCCGTGCCCGAGTCCGGCGTAGAAGTCCCCGAGCAGGTCGAACGGTCCCCCGTGCGGGTTGCTGCCGTGCGTGTAGCCACCCAGCACGCGGTTGCCGGCGACCCACAGCAGCAGCGGCACCACGACCAGCCCCAGCAGCAGCTCGGCGGCGAAGATGATGACCTCGCGCTGCAGGCGCGACAGGCCGCGCCAGCCGCGCGGTTCATGGACCATGTATTCGCTATCCTCGGGAGGCACCGTCGCCATAGTCGTCCCTGACACACAACACTTCGGGGTGGCCCCCGGGCGGGCATAATAGCCTCCTCATGCAAAAAATCAGAGTTGCCGTCATCGGGGTCGGGTACCTGGGGCGCTTCCACGCGCAGAAATACGCGCAGGCGGCCGGCTGCGAGCTGGTGGCCGTGGTGGATGCGCGTGCCGAGGCCCGCGACGCGGTGGCGCAGGAGCTGGGCACCCGCGCGCTCGCGCACTACCGCGAGCTGCTGGGCAAGGTCGACGCGGTGAGCGTCGTCACCCCGACGCCGGGTCACTTTGCCATCGCGCGCGACTTCCTGAGCTCAGGGGCGCACGTGCTGGTCGAGAAACCGATCACCGAGACCGCCGCGGAGGCGCGCGAGCTGATCGGGCTTGCCGCGCGCGGCAAGCTCGTGCTGCAGGTCGGCCACCTGGAGCGCTTCAATTCCGCGATCCTCGCCGCCGAGCCGCACCTGCACGCGCCGCGCTTCATCGAGTGCCACCGGCTCGCCCCGTACCGCGAGCGCGGCACGGATGTGAACGTGGTGCTGGACCTCATGATCCACGACATCGACATCGTGCAGACCATCGTCGGCGCGCCGATCGTGAGCATCGATGCGGTGGGCACGCCGGTGTTCTCAGCGGAGATCGACATCGCCAACGCGCGCATCCGCTTCGCCAACGGCTGCGTGGCCAACGCCACCGCCTCGCGCGTGAGTCTCAAGACCGAGCGCAAGCTGCGCATCTTCGAGGACGACGCCTACATCTCCCTCGACCTGCAGCAGAAAATCCTGACCCTCATCCGCAAGCGCACCGAGGCTGACGGCCCAGGTCCGCTGCCGGTGGCGATCGAGGAGCAGAGTCTTGAGCCAGGGGACGCCCTGAAGGCCGAGATCGAGTCTTTCCTCGACTGCATCCGCACCGGCAAGGCCCCGGTGGTGACCGGGGAGGCCGGCCTCATGGCCCTGGAGACCGCGACCCGCATCACCGAGCAGGTCGAGCAGGCCCTCGCCGAGCGCAACCTTCCGAGCGCGGCACGCCCCACGGCTGCAGCCGTACCCACATAGCCTGGAAGAGCCCATGAGCAAGCCACCCGAACACCTGCAGCGCCCGGCACGCCCGGTGACGGTCGCGGCCGTCCAGATGTCGTGCGGCTGGGACGCGGCGGCCAACATCGCCCGCGGCGAGGCGCTGGTGCGCGAGGCGGCCCAGCGCGGCGCGCAGGTCATCCTGCTGCCGGAGCTGTTCGAGACCCCGTATTTCTGCATCGAGCAGGACTCGCGCCACCTGCACCTGGCGAGCGAGCTGGCCGACAACCGCGCCGTGCGCCACTTTGCACCGATCGCCAAGGAACTGGGCGTCGTCCTGCCGATCAGCTTCTTCGAGCGCGCGGGGCGCGCCTACTTCAACACGATCGCGATCCTGGATGCCGACGGCAGCAACCTCGGCATCTACCGCAAGTCCCACATCCCCAACGGTCCGGGCTACCAGGAGAAGACCTACTTCTCCCCCGGCGACACCGGGTTCAAGGTGTGGAACACGCGCTTTGCGCGCATCGGGGTCGGTATCTGCTGGGACCAGTGGTTCCCGGAGACCGCGCGCGTCATGGCGCTCATGGGTGCGGAGCTTTTCCTGTTCCCGACCGCGATCGGCAGCGAGCCGCCGCCGGCGCCACCGGTGAACTCGCGCGAACACTGGCAGCGCACGCAGCAAGGACACGCCGCTGCGAACCTGACGCCGCTGGTGGCAGCCAATCGCTACGGCCTGGAGCGTTCCCTGCAGGACCCCGAAAAGCTCCATATCCGCTTCTATGGCTCCTCGTTCATCGCCGATGGCATGGGCGCGAAGGTGGCCGAGGCGAAGGAGGAGGGCGATGCGGTGCTCGTGCACACCTTCGACCTCGAGGCGGCGGCACAACTGCGTGACAACTGGTTCGTGTTCCGCGATCGCCGGCCGGAGCTGTACGGGGCGATCGGCTCGCTGGATGGGGTAAGCCGCGCGTAAGCGCCACAGCGGCGGTGATGCTTGAGGAGCCAGGGGCGGTTCCCGGCCCTTTGGGGGCCGGGAACCGCAATTGGTGGAGGCGGGGGGACAGCACATCCGTGGCTTTCGCCGCGGGCTGGACTATGCCTTCATCCGCATGCCCGCAAAGGCACGTGGATGCGGAGCGTGTTATCCGGCTCTCAGCGGTCTGAGCCGGATCCTAGTGCCCGCCCCGGAAGCTTGGCGCTCCTTTCGGCGAGTCTATGAGTCTCTACAGGGCAGGCCTGAAGTTGGCCCTCTTCCTACCCCTCGGCGTTGCCATGCCGCCTGGTGGCGGCGAAGGTTTCACCGATGTGAGCTCCGTTGTCTGCCAGGCCTCTCGGCCTGGTGCGACCCATTGATCGAACCCCCGTCCGCAAGTCCTAGACTTCAGGATCTACGTACGTAGCTGGTCTTTGTTTCTCACGTTGTGCTACCCGATCAGCAGGGAAAACACACCGCCAGCGACAGTCACTCTTAACGCAACCGGCCTGTAGCACACCGGAGCGCGATCCTGTGAACATGTCCCCTGATTCAGTCGCACAGGCACGAGCTGGTCAGAGGTCAACTGCGATTAAGCAGCTAGAGCGTAGTTGTCGTCGTTGGCAACTAAGTTTTGCAGAGTTATTAACGAGGGCCCTACACCTCGGCACGCCCCTGAAGGTTCGTAACCCACGTCGAAACCGGTCGCCCCCTTCAGAAGAATCATCATCGACCGCCCAAGCATACCCTATTGGGGCCGCCCCTCCCCGGCTGCAAGTCCGCCCCGCCCAAGGCTGTTTTGTCGCGCTTTCGCAACGATTTCCCTCCCGCGGCCGGCTTCTGTAAGGTACGCGCCCCCAACAACTTAGGCAGGGTCTAGCGATGCGGCAGGGTGCAGTAATTGGTTTGCTGGCGGCGATGGGATTTGCGGGCGCGGCCTACGCGGACGACCCGCCGCCGTACGACGGCGACCCCAACTGGTCGATGCGTGCGCTGCTGGGCTATTCCAAGACCGGCGGCAATACCGACAACAGCGCCGGCAACGCGCTGTTCCACGTCGCGCACCTGTGGAACGACTGGAAGTTCCTGTTCGGCACCGAGGCGCTCTATGGCTCCACCCAGGGGGAGACCACCGCGCAGGCCTGGAACATCCACGGCCAGGCGAACTACAACTTCACGCCCAGGTTCTACGGCTACGTGGGCGCGAGCTACAGCGATGACCGCTTCTCCGGCTTCGCCTATCAGGACGCGCTTACCAGCGGTGTGGGTTACCAGGTCTACAACAGCGATGACACCAAGCTCACCGTGCAGGGCGGCGTCGGCTACGTATGGCTGCGCAAGGAATTCCTGGTGAAGGATGCGGTGGGCGGGGTGACCGAGCGGCTGGACTACGATCCGGACACCGGCCTGCCGTACGACCAGGAGCACAGCGTCGCCTTCAACGGCGCGGTCAACTTCGAGCACAACTTCAACGCGTCCACCAAGATCGTCGCGGCGGCAGGGGTGCTCTCCAGCAGCGACAACACCCAGACCAAGGCGAGCGTTGCGCTGCAGGTGAAGATGTCCAACCGCCTGGCGCTCGCGGCGGGCTACCAGATCACCAGCAACAGCAGCCCGCCGGCAGGCTCGGGCAAGAACGATTCGCTGACCACGCTGAGCATCGTCTACGACATGAAGAACCCGAAGCTCGCGCCGGAGTGAGCTGAGCGCGCTGCTCCGCGGCCCTCAGCCGCGCCGGAGCGCGCGGGCCTTGTCGCGCTTCCAGTCGCGGTCCTTCTCGACCGCGCGCTTGTCGTGCTGCTTCTTGCCCTTGGCAAGTCCTATGGCAAGCTTGGCGCGGCCGGCCTTCCAGTACAGCTCCAGCGGCACCAGCGTGTAGCCGCGCCGCTCGACGGCCCCGATCAGCCCCTGCAGCTCCGAGTAGTTCAAGAGCAGCTTGCGGGTGCGGTCAGGCACGGGCAGCACGTGCGTGGAGGCCGAGCGCAGCGGGGTGAGGTGCGCGCCGAACAGGAACGCCTCGCCGTCGCGCAGGTACACGTAGGCCTCGGTGAGCTGGGCGCGGCCGGCGCGCATGGACTTCACTTCCCAGCCCTGCAGCACGATGCCCGCCTCGTAGCGCTCCTCGATGAAATACTCGTAGCGCGCCTTGCGGTTCTCGGCGATCAGGCGTTGTGTGGGCTCGGCTTTGGTCATGGGAGGGGCTGATGGGACAATGGCTGCATGCGAGAGGTTAAGCGTACAGCCCTGGTGGGCCAACCGCCGGGAGTATTGTTCGGTCTGATCAACGACATCGAGGGCTACCCGCAGTTCCTGCCATGGTGCACCCATGCGCAAGGTGCTCGAGCGCAGCGCGGACCACATCCTTGCCACCATCGGGGTGCGCCAGGGGGCGCTGTCCGGGGAGTTCACCACCCGCAACACCCTCGAGCCGCAGCGCGCCATCACGATGCACCTGGTCAAGGGACCGTTCAGCACGCTGGACGGGCGCTGGCTGCTCGACCCCGATCGGCCCCCAGCGGCTGCCGCGTGGACTTCACCGTGAAGTTCGCCTTCAGGAACCGCCTCACCGCGATGCTGATGGAGCCGCTGTTCGCCCAGACCATCGGCTCGCTGGTGGAGGCCTTCGTGCAGCGCGCGCGGGCGCTGCCGTGAGCGCCGACCAAGACGCTGCACGGTCGCCTGGGCCGACGGGCGGCGGCAGCAACTGTGGAGCGTCGAGCTCGCTCGACACGCCTGCATTGGCGATGCGCTTTGTGCGGCACGCGCGCGCCGCCGGTGCGGCAGCGCTGGAGATCCCCTGGGAGAGCGCGCCGGTCGGGGATCTTCGGCGAGGCGCGCCGGCGAACCGACGCTGTTCGCCGACGGCGACCGCATCGAGCTGTACCGCCCGCTGGCGGCTGACCCGCGCGAGCGCCGCCGCGAGCAGGTGGCGCGCGAGCGCCGCGGCGGGCGCTAGATCCTCGGGAACTTCGAGATGTCAGGCCCCTGGTCGGGGGCCTGCGGGGGACCGATCCGCCATGTTCACGGTGTCGAACTTGGCGACCTTGTCGTCCTTGAAGTACACGACCACCTGGCGCTGCGTGTAGGGAGGCGGCCGTGGCGGAAGTAGAACAGGTAGTCCCAGCGGTCCTTGTCGAACACGTTCGGCACCATCGGCGTGCCGAGCAGGTAGCGCACCTGCGTGCGGGTCATGCCCACCTGCAGCTGGTCGACCGTCTTGCTCTCCAGGTAGTTGCCCTGCTGGACGTCGGGGCGGTAGACGCAGCCGTGAGGCGAGGGCCAGGAGCGCGAGCGCGCCGAGGCGGGTGAAGAGTGAGCGCATGCGGTTCCGATGGGGGATAATGAACTTTAAATCGTACCTGATCACGGGGCGGCGCAGCCCACGCAAATGCCGCGCACCCGTACGGAGGACCCTTTGGAAGGCAAGGACCTGCGCAAGGCCGGGTTGAAGGTAACCCTGCCGCGGCTGAAGATCCTCGAGATCCTCGAGGGCAGCAAGACCCGCCACCTCTCGGCCGAGGACATCTACCGCACGCTGCTGGAGTCCAACGAGGACATCGGCCTTGCCACGGTGTACCGCGTGCTCACGCAGTTCGAGGCCGCAGGCCTGGTCACCCGCCACCACTTCGAGGATGGCATGGCGGTGTTCGAGCTCAACGAGGGTACGCATCACGACCATATCGTGTGTCTTGACTGCGGCCGCGTCGAAGAGTTCATGGATTCGGGCATCGAGGAGCGCCAGACCGCGGTGGCCCAGAAGCTCGGCTTCACCATCCGCGACCACTCGCTGATCCTCTACGGGCACTGCAAGCGCACCGAACTGCCCGCACCGGGCCCGCCGCAACCCCTAGCGCTTCGGGCGCACCCGCACGCGCACGGTGTCGGAGGCGTCCGCCTGGACCTCGGCCCCCTTGCCGCCGTCCTGGCCGGCCGCGCTGAGCATGTCCTTCGCGTGCGCCCGCGCTTTGGCGGTGATCTCGATCCCGCCGAGCATGCGGGCGAGCTCCTCGACGCGTTCCGCGGCGGTGAGCTCGCTCAAGGTGGTGCGCGTGGTGCGCCCGTCGG
The DNA here is from genome assembly GCA_963703025.1 of uncultured Pseudomonadota bacterium. Classification (GTDB taxonomy): domain Bacteria; phylum Pseudomonadota; class Gammaproteobacteria; order Steroidobacterales; family Steroidobacteraceae; genus 13-2-20CM-66-19. Next base: position 2,910,376 of record OY969778.1, read on the forward strand.
TGAGCTTGGTGACGCGCAGGTGATGGTGGGCATGGGATGCCACCTGCGGCAGGTGGGTGACGCACAGCACCTGGCCGCGCGCGCCGAGCGCGCGCAGCTCGCGGCCGACGATCTCGGCCACCGCCCCGCCGATGCCCGAGTCGACCTCGTCGAACACCATGCAGCGCGCCTCGTCCTGCGCGCAGGACACCTGCACCGCGAGCGACAGGCGCGACAGCTCGCCGCCGGAGGCGACCTTGGCGAGCGCGCGCGGCGGCGAGCCGGGGTTGGCGGTGACGCGGAACTCGATCTGGTCGATGCCGTGCTGGGCAGGCTCGGCGTTGCCATCCTGGGTGACGTCCGCCTCGAAGCGCCCGCCCGTCATGCCCAGGGTCTGCATGCGCGCGCTGATGTCGCGCGCCAGCGCGCGCGCTGCCGCCATGCGCTTGCCGGACAGCTCCAGCGCCTGCGCGCGGTAGGCGGCCAGCGCGGCGGCGAGTTCCTTGCGCAGCACCGCCAGGTCCAGGTCCGCGCGCTCGAGCGACTCAAGTTCCGTGGCGAGCTGCGCTGCGTGCGCTCGGGCAGCTCGAACGGGGTGACGCGGTGCTTGCGCGCGAGCTCCTCGATGGCCGCCAGGCGCCGCTCGACCTCGTCCTGTCGCGCGGCGTCGATGTCGAGGGTCTCGCGGTAGTGCTCCAGCTCGCGCGCGCGCCTCGCGCACCTGGATGGCGGCCTCCTCGAGCATCGGCAGCACGGCGGCGAGCTTCGCGTCCAGCGCTCGCCAGGCTGCGCAGCGCGGCGAGCGCGCGGCTGACGCCCGCGTGCGCACTGCTGGCCTCGTTCTCGTAGAGCTCGCTCAAGCGCCAGCTGGCAGCCGGCGGCGAGGCGCCCGCGGTTGGCCAGCCGCGCGTGCTCATCCCCCAGCGCCTCGATCTCCCCGGGCCTGACGCCCAGGGCGAGTGAGCTCCTGGGCCTGGTAGCGCAGCAGTTCGAGCTTCGCGTCGCGGTCGCGCGCCTTGCCCTCAAGGTCCAGCGTGCGGTTGAGCAGCTCGAGCCACACGCGGTGGGCGATGCCGACCTGGCCGGTGAGGTTGGTGAGGGCTGGCGTAGCCATCGAGCAGCTCGCGCTGCGCGGCGGCGCGCGTGAGGGACTGGAATTCGTGCTGGCCGTGGATGTCGATGAGGATGTTGCCGGCCTCGCGCAGCAGCTGCACCGGCACCGACTGGCCGTTCAGGTAGGCGCGCGAGCGCCCATCGGCGCCGACCACGCGGCGGATGACGAGCTCGCTGGCCGCGCTCACCGACTGCTCCTCGAGCCAGTGCTTGAGCTCGCGCGGTGCGCGCGCGAGGTCGAATGTGCCGCTGACCTCGGCGCGCTCGGCGCCGTGGCGCACCACTTCGGCCCCGGCGCGGCCGCCGGCCAGCAGCTGCAGCGCATCCACCAGGATCGACTTGCCGGCGCCGGTCTCACCGGTGAGCACCGTCAGTCCCGGGCGCAGCTCCAGCTCGACCGCATCGATGATGGCGAAGTCGCGGATTTGCAGGTGCGTGAGCATGGTGGTCCTAGCGCTCCGAGGTCGCCGCGGCCCCAGTGAAGCTTGGAGCGCAGCAGCCTGTAGTAATCATGACCCGGCGGGTGCAGCAGCGTCACGCGCTCGGTGGCCGTGCGCACCTCCAGGCGATCCTCGGGGCTGAACTCCCCCAGCACCACCCCGTCGCAGGTCACGTGCGCCTGGGTGTCGGGGCGCTCCAGCAGCGCCACCTCGATGACCGCGCGCCGAGGAGACCACGATCGGGCGGTCCGAGAGCGTGTGCGGGCAGATCGGCGCCATCACCAGCACCGGCAGGTGCGGCTCGATGATCGGGCCGCCGCAGGACAGCGCGTAGGCGGTGGAGCCGGTGGCGCTGGAGACGATGATGCCGTCGCCGCCGTGGGAGTTGACGAAGCGCCCGTCGACGCGCGTCTCGAAGTCGAGCGTGCGGCCGGTGTACATGCTTCTGCATGACGACATCGTTCAGCGCCAGACCCTCGGCCACGGTGCCATTGGCACTCGCGCAGGCGCGCCGCGAGCAGCGGCCGCTCGTCGGCGATGAGCTCGCCCGGCGAGCGCGGCGTCCACCGAGGGCAGCATGTCCTGGGGCAGGACGTCGGTGAGGAAGCCCACGCGGCCGCGGTTCACCCCCAGCAGCGGCACCCCGTGGCGCGCCACCAGGCCCGCCGCGTGCAGCAGCGTGCCGTCCCCGCCGATCGCGATGCAAGATCCGCGCGCGGCGCCGAACTGCGACTCGGGGACGCGCGTGGCGGCAAGCCCCGGGGGCAGCGTGGCATCCTCGTCCACGAGCACGGTGATGCCGCGGCCTTGCAGGTGCGGCAGCAGCGCGCCCACGGTCTCGGCGACGCGCGGATCGGCGAATCTGCCCACTAATGCGCACGTGCGTACCGGAAAAGCCATGCGGAGCCCTTGACTTAACCCCGCGCAGCTTGCGAGGCGCGTCTTTGTAACACGCGCACTTGCGTCGGGGCCAATGGCCTAAGTCACATCTTCGTCGGCGTATCGCCGCGGCAGGCCCGGTGGGGGCTGCTTGACGCTGGGCGCCACTGATGCATCGATCAAAGCCTCCGCATGAGCAGGTGAAGGATTTATGGCGCAAGAAGCTCGGGACGAGCCCTTAGGCGAGCGGGCGCAGCACCTGCTGCGGATCCTCATCGAAAGCTACATCCGCGACGGCCAGCCGGTCGGCTCGCGCGCGCTGTCGCGCGAGTCAGGGCTGCAGCTGACCTCGGCCACCGTGCGCAACGTCATGGCGGACCTCGAGGAGCTCGGGTTCGTCGCCTCCCCGCACACCTCCGCCGGCCGCATCCCGACCGACAAGGGCTACCGCTTCTTCGTCGACACGCTGCTGCAGGTGCAGCCCGCTGGACGAGGCGGCGACCGGCCAGATCCGCCGCCAGTTCGAAAGCGGCCGCGACAGCTCGACCGAGCTCATCGCCACGCGCCTCGCAGCTGCTCTCGAGCGTCACGCAGCTCGCAGGGGTCGTGACGCTGCCGCGCACGCGCGGCGCGCAGATCAGCCAGGTCGAGTTCGTGGCGCTCGTCGGAGAACCGGGTGCTGGTGGTGCTGGTGTTCAACGACCGCGAGGTGCAGAACCGCATCATCCAGACCGAGCGGCGCTACGCGGCCGAGGAGCTCAAGCGCGCCTCGAACTTCCTCAACGAGCAGTTCCGCGGCCGCTCGCTCAGCGAGGCGCGCCAGGAGATCCTGCGCCAGCTGTCCGAGGCGCACGCGCACCTGAACCAGATCATGCTGGATGCGATCTCGGTGGCGCAGCAGTGTTCGACGGCAGCGCCGATGGCAAGCTCGAGTACGTCATCAAGGGCGAGACCAATCTCATGGGGGTGGCCGAGCTCACCAACGTCGAGAAGCTGCGCCGCCTGTTCGAGGCCTTCAACGAGAAGCGCGACTTCCTGCACCTGCTCGACCACAGCCTCAAGGCCGAGCGCGTGCAGATCTTCATCGGCCACGAGTCCGGCTACCAGATCCTCGATGACTGCAGCGTCGTCACCGCCCCTTACGCGGACGGGGACTCGGTCGTCGGGGTGCTGGGGGTCATCGGTCCCACCCGCATGGCCTACGAACGGGTCATCCCGATCGTCGACATGACGGCTAAACTACTCGGCGCCGCCTTGAATTCGCGCCGCTGACCCCCACCCGAGGGGCTACAGAGGGCCGCTTGGAACGAGACCGCCCCGGCTGAGGGTGGCAGTTGAGGGGCCGGCGGGATTTCCGAAGCACTGCGGAGGCTATAGACAATGACTGCCAACGAGCGCGACCGGCACGATGCGGGCGCCGAACAGACCGCGGTGCTGCCCGAGACGGCCGCCCAGCTGGTCGAGCTGGAGCGGCTGCAGCAGGCTCTTGCGGAGTCCGAGGAGCGTGCCAAGAGCCACTGGGAGCAGTACCTGCGGGCGGTCGCAGAGCTCGATAACGTGCGCAAGCGCGCCCAGAAGGACATCGAGTCGGCCAACCGCTACGGCCTGGAGAAGCTTGCCGCGGAGCTGCTGCCGGTCAAGGACAGCCTGAGCTTGCCGTGGCGATGCGCGGACCGGGCCGACACCGCAGCCTCAAAGCCGGGCAGGAAGCCACGCTGCAGCTCCTGTCCAAGGCGCTGGACAAGTTCGGGGTCACCGAGATCGACCCGCTCGGGGAGCCCTTCGACCCGGCCCGGCACGAGGCGATGCTGGCCCAGCAGTCCGCCACCGCCGAGCCGAATTCGGTCCTGCAGGTGATCCAGCCCGGCTACGAGCTCAACGGGCGCCTGCTGCGCCCGGCCCGGGTGATCGTTGCCAAGGAGCCGGCCCGGTCTTGAAACGCCCCCGGGCGTCACCCCTAAGAAGTGGCCCTAGACTGTCCCCATTTAGAAAGAGATTGCGCGGAGTGCACTCATGGCAAAGGTAATCGGCATCGACCTCGGCACGACCAATTCGTGCGTGGCCATCATGGAGGGCGGCAAGCCCCGGGTGATCGAGAACAGCGAGGGCGATCGCACGACCCCCTCGATCGTCGCCTTCACCAAGGACGACGAGGTGCTCGTCGGCCAGCCGGCCAAGCGCCAGGCGGTCACGAACCCGCAGAACACCCTGTTCGCGATCAAGCGCCTCATCGGCCGCAAGTTCGAGGACGAGGTGGTGCAGCGCGACATCAAGATGGTGCCGTACAAGATCGTCAAGGCCGACAACGGCGACGCCTGGGTCGAGGTGCAGGGCAAGAAGATGGCCCCGCCGGAGGTCTCCGCGCGCGTCCTCATGAAGATGAAGAAGACCGCCGAAGACTACCTCGGGGAGACCGGTCACCGAGGCGGTGATCACCGTGCCCGCCTACTTCAACGACTCGCAGCGCCAGGCGACCAAGGACGCCGGCCGCATCGCCGGCCTCGACGTCAAGCGCATCATCAACGAGCCCACCGCGGCCGCGCTGGCCTATGGCCTGGACAAGGAGGGCGGCGACCGCAAGATCGCCGTCTACGACCTGGGTGGCGGCACCTTCGACGTCTCGATCATCGAGATCGCCGAGGTCGACGGCGAGCGCCAGTTCGAGGTGCTCTCGACCAACGGCGACACCTTCCTCGGCGGCGAGGACTTCGACCTGCGCATCATCAACTTCCTGGCCGAGCAGTTCCAGAAGGAGTCAGGCGTCGACGTGCGCAAGGACCCGCTCGCCATGCAGCGCCTGAAGGAGGCCGCGGAGAAGGCGAAGATCGAGCTGTCCTCGACGCAGCAGACCGACATCAACCTGCCGTACATCACCGCCGATGCCTCAGGCCCCAAGCACCTGAACATCAAGCTCACGCGCGCCAAGCTCGAGTCGCTGGTGGATGACCTGGTGCAGAAGACCATCGGCCCGTGCCGCACCGCGCTCAAGGATGCGGGCCTGTCGGCGGCCGAGATCTCCGAGGTCATCCTCGTCGGCGGCCAGACGCGCATGCCCAAGGTGCAGAAGTCGTGAAGGAGTTCTTCGGCAAGGAGCCGCGCAAGGACGTGAACCCGGACGAGGCGGTGGCCGTGGGCGCTGCCATCCAGGGCGGCGTGCTCGCCGGCGAAGTGAAGGACGTGCTGCTGCTCGACGTGACCCCGCTGTCGCTCGGTATCGAGACCCTGGGCGGCATCATGACCAAGCTCATCGAGAAGAACACCACCATCCCGACCAAGGCGTCGCAACACCTTCTCGACCGCCGACGACAACCAGACCGCGGTGACCATCCACGTGCTGCAGGGCGAGCGCGATCGCGCCAGCGACAACAAGTCGCTGGGCAAGTTCGACCTGACCGACATTCCGCCGGCGCCGCGCGGCATGCCGCAGGTGGAGGTGTCCTTCGACATCGACGCCAACGGCATCCTGAACGTCTCGGCGAAGGACAAGGCCACCGGCAAGGAGCAGAAGATCATCATCAAGGCCTCGAGCGGCCTGAACGAGGATGAGATCAAGCGCATGGTGCGCGACGCCGAGGCGCATGCCGAGGAAGACAAGCGCTTCCGCGAGCTGGTCGACACGCGCAACAAGGCCGACGGCGCTGATCCACACCGTGGAGAAGACGCTGCAGGGTCTGGGCGACAAGGTCGACGGCGCCGAGCGTGCGAAGGTGGAGAGCGCGGTCTCGGACCTGCGCACCGCGCTCAAGGGCGAGGACAAGGGCGCGATCGAGAAGAAGTCCGAGGCACTGGCGCAGGCCTCCGCGGGCATCGCGCAGCGTGCCGCGCAGGCGGCAAGGCGGCGCGCCGGCGCAGGCCCGGAGGCCGGCGCCGGTGGTGCCGGTGCCGGGGCTGGTGCGGCCCCTGGCGGTGAAGACGTCGTGGATGCGGAGTTCGAAGAGGTGAAGGACCCGGACCGCAAGGCCTCGTAAGTCCGTTGCATGTCGAAGCGCGACTACTACAAGGTACTCGACGTACCCAGGACTGCGACCGAAGCTGAGATCAAGAAGGCCTACCGCCGCCTGGCGATGAAGTATCACCCGGACCGCAATCCGGATGACCAGGCGTCGCAGGAGTCCTTCAAGGAGGCCAAGGAGGCCGGCGAGGTGCTGGGCGACGCGCACAAGCGCGCCGTCTACGACCAGCACGGGCACGCCGGGCTTGAGGCGCAGCAGCGCGGCGGCGGCAGGCGCGGGGCGGATGCCTTCAGCGACATCTTCGGGGATGTGTTCGGGGACATCTTCGGCGGCGCGCGCCGCGGTGGCGGCGGCTCGCCAGGTGTTCCGCGGCGCGGACCTGCGCTACGAGCTGGAGCTGGAGCTGCCGCAGGCGGTCTTCGGCCACCAGGTGGAGATCGATGTCGCCGCGCCTGTCCGAGTGCGAGACCTGCCACGGCACAGGCTCCGCGAAGGGCTCGACGCCCACCACCTGCGAGACCTGCGGCGGCGCAGGGGCAGGTGCGCGTCAGCCAGGGCTTCTTCCAGCTGCAGCAGACCTGCCCGCGCTGCCGCGGCACCGGCACGATCGTGCGCAACCCCTGCGATACCTGCCTGGGCCAGGGCCGCGTGCGCCGCAGCAAGGTCCTGTCGGTGAAGGTGCCCGCCGGGGTGGATACCGGTGACCGCATCCGCCTGTCCGGGCGAGGGCGAGGCCGGGCGCAACGGCGGCCCGCCGGGGGACCTGTACGTCGAGGTGAGCGTGAAGGAGCACGCGATCTTCGAGCGCGACGGCGAGCACCTGTCATGCGAGGTGCCGGTGAGCTTTGCCACCGCCGCCCTGGGCGGCAACGTAGGGGTGCCGACGCTCGAGGGCGACGTATCACTGAAGATCCCCGCGGAGACCCAGTCCGGGCGCGTTTTCCGCCTGCGCGACAAGGGGGTGAAGCCGGTGCGCGGCGGGGCGCGCGGGGACCTGTTCTGCCGCGTGGTGATCGAGACCCCGGTGCACCTGTCCGCCGAGCAGCGCGAGCTCATCAAGCAGCTCGACGAATCCCTCAGGAGCCACGCCGGCCGGCATGCCCCGCGCGAGAAGGGCTTCCTCGAGGGCGTGCGGCGCTTCTTTGCCGGCAGCGACGAGGGCACCAAGCAGTCCCGATGACCCGCGTGCCTGCGCCAACCGCGGTCCGCGCGGTCCTCATCGGCGCCTCCGGGCGCATGGGGCAGGCGCTGCTGGCCGCCGCCGCCGGCTCCCCTGCGCTGGTCTTCACAGGCGCGATCGTGCCGGCGGGCAGCGAGCTGCTGGACCGGCCGCTGCCCGGTGGTGCGCTGCACTACCGCTGTGACCTGGCCGCAGCACTGGTGCAGGCGCACGTGGCCATCGACTTCTCCAGCGCGGCGGCGACGGTTGCAACCCTGCACGCCTGCCGCGCGGCGGGCACGCCGCTGCTTATCGGCACGACCGGCTTCGCCCCAGGGCTGGAGGCGGAGTTCGAGGCCGCCGCGCGCCAGATCGCGCTGCTGGTCGCGGCCAACACCAGCATCGCGGTCACCGTGCTCGCAGAGTTGGTGCGCATCGCAGCAAGCGCGCTGCCCGGTGAGTTCGAACTGAGCATCAGCGAGTCCCACCACGCCGCCAAGGCCGATGCGCCCTCCGGGACCGCGCTTGCGCTGGCGGCCGCCGCGCGCGCGGTGCGCCCGGCCGCTGCCGCGGCTGACATCGAATCGATACGCGAAGGGACTATCGTGGGCGAGCACACCGTGCGCTTTTCCAGCCCGCGGGAGGAACTGACTTTGGCGCATAAAGCAAGTGATCGGGGGCTGTTTGCGCAAGGGGCGCTCGCCGCTGCGCTCTGGCTTTCGTCCCGCCCGCCGGGTCGCTACGCCATGCGCGACGTGCTTGCCATTAAAACAGCCACTTAGGAGCGTATCCGCGACTGCACGTGAGGTTGGAAAAATCGCTGCGCGCGGCGGGAATTTCCATGGACACACCAGCGGTAAAGCCCGTAAAATTTCTGCCTAATCCGTGTACGGGTTAGTCCAAGCAAAGCGGGGGGAGTTCGACGAGAGCTCCTCCCGTTTTGTGTATCTGGAGCTTGAGGAGAAGAGATCACGTGAGGCTTCCTGCGGTGCTGGCGCTGGCTGATGGAACAATCTTCCATGGTCAGTCGATCGGAGCCAAAGGCAATACCACCGGCGAAGTCGTCTTCAACACCGCCCTCACCGGTTACCAGGAAATCCTCACCGACCCGAGCTACGCCCGCCAGCTCGTCACGCTCACCGTCCCGCACGTGGGCAACACCGGCACCACGCCCGAGGACCTCGAGTCCGCGCAGATCTACGCCGCCGGCCTGATCATCCGCGACCTGTCACCGATCGCCAGCAGCTGGCGCGCCAACGAGACGCTGCCGCAGTTCCTCGAGCGCGGCCGCCTGGTGGCGATCGCCGGCATCGACACGCGCAAGTTGACGCGCATCCTGCGCGAGACCGGCGCGCAGTCCGGCTGCATCATGACCGGCGAGCAGCTCGACGAGGCCGCCGCGGTCAAGGCGGCACGCAAGTTCCCCGGATTGAAGGGCATGGACCTGGCCAAGGTGGTGTCCACCAAGAAGGCCTACCAGTGGAACGAGGGCAGCCTGTGGCCGGACAGCGGCCGCGTGCCGATCCGTGCCAGCCAGCGCCTGCACGTGGTGGTGTTTGATTTCGGCGTGAAGCGCAACATCCTGCGCCTGCTGGCCGATGGCGGTTGCCGCATGACCGTGGTGCCCGCGCAGAGCTCCGCGGAGGAAGTGCTGGCACTGCAGCCCGATGGGGTGCTGCTGGCCAACGGCCCCGGGGACCCGCAGCCGTGCGACTACGCCATCGCCGCCACGCAGAAGCTGCTCACCACCGACGTGCCGATCTTCGGCATCTGCCTGGGCCACCAGATCCTGGGGCTCGCGGTGGGCGCGAGCACGCTGAAAATGAAGTTCGGGCACCACGGGGCGAACCACCCGGTGCAGGACCTGGAGAGCGGCCGCGTCTTCATCACCAGCCAGAACCACGGCTTCGCGGTCGATGAGAGCACGCTGCCGAAGAACGCCCGGGCCACGCACCGCTCGCTGTTCGACGGCTCGCTGCAGGGCTTTGCCCTCACCGACCGCCCGGCGTTCAGCTTCCAGGGCCACCCGGAGGCAAGCCCGGGCCCGCGCGACGTCAAGCCGCTGTTCGAGCGCTTCAACCAGCTGATGCTGCGGCGCCTGCAAGGCCAGCTGAAGCTGGCCGAGGAGAACCTGCGCCACCGCGCGGGCGGTCGGTAAGCCCCCATGCCCAAGCGCACCGACATCCACAGCATCCTCATCATCGGCGCCGGCCCGATCGTCATCGGCCAGGCGTGCGAGTTCGACTATTCCGGCGCGCAGGCGTGCAAGGCGCTGCGCGAGGAGGGTTACCGGGTGATCCTGGTGAACTCCAACCCCGCCACCATCATGACCGATCCTGAGATGGCTGATGCCATCTACATCGAGCCGGTCAACGCCAAGGCGGTGGCGCGCATCATCGAGAAGGAGCGCCCGGATGCGCTGCTGCCGACCATGGGCGGCCAGACCGCGCTCAACTGCGCGCTCGACCTGGTGCGCGAGGGGGTGCTGGAGAAGTACGGCGTGGAGATGATCGCAGCGTCGCGCCAGGCGATCGACATGGCCGAGGACCGCGAGCTGTTCCGCAACGCGATGCGCGAGATCGGTCTTGAGACCGCGCTGTCGCAGATCGCCCGCAGCATGGACGAGGCGCTGGCGATCGCAGGCGAGCTGGGCTACCCGGTGGTGATCCGCCCCTCCTTCACCATGGGTGGCAGCGGCGGTGGCATCGCCTACAACCGCGAGGAGCTCGAGACGATCGTGGCGCGCGGCCTGGATGCATCCCCCACCGGCGAGGTGCTGCTGGAGGAGTCGGTCATCGGCTGGAAAGAGTACGAGATGGAGGTGGTGCGCGACCACAAGGACAACTGCATCATCGTGTGCTCGATCGAGAACCTCGACCCGATGGGCGTGCACACCGGGGACTCGATCACGGTGGCCCCGGCGCTCACTCTGACCGACAAGGAATACCAGCGCATGCGCGACGCCTCGATCGCCGTGCTGCGCAAGATCGGCGTCGACACCGGCGGCTCGAACGTGCAGTTCGCCGTGAGCCCCCACGACGGGCGGCTGCTGGTGATCGAGATGAACCCGCGCGTGTCGCGCTCCAGCGCGCTCGCCTCCAAGGCGACCGGCTTCCCGATCGCCAAGATCGCCGCCAAGCTTGCCGTCGGCTACACCCTGGATGAGCTGAAGAACGACATCACCGGCGGGGCGACGCCTGCCTCCTTCGAGCCCTCGATCGACTACGTGGTGGTAAAGATCCCGCGCTTCACCTTCGAGAAGTTCCCGATGGCCAACGACCGGCTCACCACGCAGATGAAGTCGGTGGGCGAGGTGATGGCGATCGGGCGCACTTTCCAGGAGTCGCTGCAGAAGGCACTGCGCGGGCTGGAGACAGGGCTCGATGGCTTGAGTCCGCTCATGACGCTGCCGCTGTCCGAGGAGGGCGCCAGCAAGGTGGCCCACGAGCTGCAGGCCCCCGGGCCCGACCGGCTGCTGTACGTGGCGGATGCCTTGCGCGCCGGCTGGAGCGCTGAGCGCATCAACGAGCTGTCGCACATCGACCCCTGGTTCCTCGCCCAGATCGAGGACCTCATCGCCGAGGAGCAGGTCACGCGCGACTCGGGGCTGGGGGCGCTCACCGCCGAGCGCCTGCGCGAGCTCAAGCGCAAGGGCTTCTCCGACAGCCGCCTGGCCAAGCTCGTCGACATGCCCGAGAAGGCCGTGCGCGACAAGCGCCACGCGCTGAACGTCGCCCCGGTGTACAAGCGCGTGGACACCTGCGCGGCGGAGTTCGCCACGGCCACCGCCTACCTGTACTCGACCTACGAGGAGGAGTGCGAGGCGGCCCCCACGGCCAACCGCAAGATCATGATCCTGGGCGGCGGACCGAACCGCATCGGCCAGGGGATCGAGTTCGACTACTGCTGCGTGCATGCCGCGTTGCAGCTGCGCGAGGATGGCTTCGAGACCATCATGGTCAACTGCAACCCCGAGACCGTCTCGACCGACTACGACACCTCCGACCGGCTGTACTTCGAGCCGCTCACGCTCGAGGACGTGCTCGAGGTCATCGCCAAGGAGAACCCCGAAGGGGTGATCGTGCAGTTCGGCGGCCAGACCCCGCTCAAGCTGTCGCGCGCGCTGGAGGCTGCCGGCGTGCCGATCATCGGCACCTCGCCGGACTCGATCGACGTCGCCGAGGACCGCGAGCGCTTCCAGGCGCTGGTGAAGACCCTGGGGCTCAAGCAGCCGGCCAATGCCACCGCGCGCACCGAGGAGCAGGCCGTGCAGCTGGCGCGCGAGGTGGGTTTCCCGCTGGTGGTGCGTCCCTCCTACGTGCTCGGCGGGCGGGCCATGGAAGTGGTGTTCACCGAGGAGGACCTGCGCACCTACATGAGCCACGCGGTCAAGGTGTCCAACGACAGCCCGGTGCTGCTGGACCGCTTCCTTGATGTCGCCATCGAGGTCGACGTCGATGCGGTGTGCGACGGCGAGGACGTCATGATCGGCGGCATCATGGAGCACATCGAGCAGGCCGGCGTGCACTCGGGGGACTCCAGCTGCTCGCTGCCCCCGACCAGCCTGTCGCGCGAGATCCAGGCGGAGCTGCGCGAGCAGACGCGCAAGCTCGCGCGCGGGCTGAACGTCATCGGCCTGATGAACATCCAGTTCGCCATCCAGGCAGGGGTGATCTACGTGCTGGAGGTCAACCCGCGCGCCTCGCGCACCGTGCCGTTCGTCTCCAAGGCCACCGGGCAGCCGCTGGCGAAGATCGCAGCGCGCGTCATGACCGGGCGCAAGTTAAAGCAGCTGGTCGGGGCGGTCGAGCGCGTGCCCAGCTACTTCTCGGTCAAGGAGGCGGTGTTCCCGTTCGTGAAGTTCCCGGAGGCCGACCCGATCCTGGGGCCGGAGATGAAGTCCACCGGGGAGGTGATGGGCACCGGTCGCACGTTCGGGGAGGCCTATGCCAAGGCGCAGTCGGCCTCCGGCGTCACCCTGCCGCGCCAGGGCGTGGCTTTCATCAGCGTGCGCGACCGCGACAAGGCCCCCGCGGTCGGGCTGGCGAAGAAGCTGATCGAGCGCGGCTTCCAGGTGGTGGCCACCGAGGGCACCGCGCGCACCCTGGCCGAGGCGGGCGTCGAGTGCCGCCGCGTCAACAAGGTGCGCGAGGGCCGGCCGCACATCGTCGACATGATCAAGAACGATGAGATCGACTTGGTTGTGAATACCACCGAGGGGAAGCAGGCCATCCGCGAGTCCAACTCCATCCGCCGCGAGGCCGTGCATCGCCGCGTGACCTACTACACCACCCTGGCGGCCGGGCTTGCCACCTGCGAGGCGCTGGACCACATCGACGAGGTCGAGGTCAACCGCCTGCAGGACCTGCACGCACTGGCGGCACGGCAGTGACCATCAAGCGCACGCCGATGACCCTGCGCGGCTCCGAGGCGCTGCGCGCGGAGTTGAGGCGCCTGAAGTCCGAGGCGCGGCCGAACGTCATCAAGGCGATCGCCGAGGCGCGCGGCCACGGCGACCTGTCCGAGAACGCCGAGTACCACGCCGCGCGCGAGCAGCAGGGCTTCATCGAGGGCAGGATCAAGGAGATCGAGGCGAAGCTGTCCACCGCGGAGGTCATCGAGCCTGCCAAGCTGCCCAACACCGGACGCGTGATCTTCGGGGTGCTGGTGGAGCTGGAGGACCAGGACGACGGCCACAAGGTGACCTACCAGATCGTCGGCGAGGACGAGGCGGACATCCGCGCCGGGCGCATCTCCATCACCTCGCCGATTGCGCGCGCGCTGGTGGGCAAGGCCAAGGGCGACGTGGTGGACGTGGTGGCCCCGGCCGGCACGCACTCCTACGAGATCCTCGCCGTGCGCGTGGAATAGCCGCCGGCTCACGGCCGCAGGCGCGTGGGCTTCAGGTATCGGGAATGAGGATCCGCGGCATCTTCGGGCGCGGCCGGTACAGCACCGCCACATTGCCGATGCGCTGCACCAGGGCGCTGCCGGTCTGCGCGGCAAGGCTCACGATGAGCGCATCCCGCGCGTCGCGATCCCCGCCCGGGGTCTTCACCTTGATGAGCTCGTGGTCGTGCAGGGCGCGGGCGGTCTCGGTGGCCACCGACGCGGTCAACCCGGTCTTGCCCATGAGGATGACCGGCTTTAAGGGGTGAGCCAGGCCGCGCAGGTGCCGGCGCTGGCGCTCGCTGAGCTCTGGGGTCGTCAGCGCCGGCCCCGGGTGCGTCTCTTTTGCCATCTCCTTATTGTAAGAGCTGCCCGAGGAACTTATCTGCGGTCGGGGCGAACTAATTCAGTGGCGGGCATCGACAGCATCGAACCGCTGGCTGCCGGTGCACAGCACCGCATCCCCGCAACGCTAAAGGGCGACCGTTCCCAAGCCCTGTCCAGCCTCGAGGAAGACGGGGCCGGCGGCGGCCGCCCAGGGGCGGGCAGGGGGCGCCTTCGGCCCTGGGGGGGGCGGGCTGGGGACCGGATATCGCCGGCCACGTCTTGAAGCGCGGCAGGCCCGCCCTGATCAAGGTCCGGCGGGGGGCCGGATTCGGCGCATTCGTGGCGGCCACCCGGGTGCGATTTGGCAAGGGTCAAGCTCATGAAACCGGAAGGTTCGCGCGCGCGCGGCCCCGCGATGTATTTGCTGGCCATGCAGTTTCGCTTGGTGTAGGTTCATTTGGATATCCCCGGGCAGTGCCCGCACAAGGACGGAAGCCGTTGAACGACCTGACAAAGAACATCCTGCTGTGGGTGGTCATCGTGTTCGTCCTGCTGCTGGTGTTCAGCCGCTACATGCCGGCCATCGCCCAGCCGACCGAGATCGCCTACTCCACCTTCCTCGACGATGTGAAGGCGAGCAAGGTCGAGTCCGTAGTCATGCAGTCGGAGATGATCTACGGGAAGCTCAAGGACAAGTCTGACTTCAAGACGCGCAACCCGGAGACCGACTACACCGCCCTGATCGGCACGCTGCACAACGCCAACGTGGTGATCGAGGCGCGCGAGCCCAAGCAGCCGAACTTCCTCGGCCAGCTGCTGATGAACATGGCCCCGGCGCTGCTGCTGATCGTGGTGTTCCTCTACATGCTGCGGCAGATGCAGGGTGCCTCGGGTGGCCGCGGCGCGATGTCCTTCGGCAAGAGCCGCGCGCGGCTGCTGGGCGAGGACCAGGTGAACGTCACCTTCGCCGACGTCGCCGGCATCGACGAGGCCAAGCAGGAAGTCGGCGAGATCGTCGACTTCCTCAAGGACCCGGGCAAGTTCCAGAAGCTCGGCGGCAAGATCCCCAAGGGCGTGCTGATGGTCGGCTCCCCGGGCACCGGCAAGACGCTGCTGGCGCGCGCGATCGCAGGGGAGGCCAAGGTTCCCTTCTTCACCATCTCCGGCTCCGACTTCGTCGAGATGTTCGTCGGCGTGGGCGCCTCGCGCGTGCGCGACATGTTCGAGCAGGCGAAGAAGCACGCCCCGTGCATCATCTTCATCGACGAGATCGATGCGGTCGGGCGCCACCGCGGCGCGGGCCTGGGCGGCGGCCACGACGAGCGCGAGCAGACCTTGAACCAGCTGCTGGTGGAGATGGACGGCTTCGAGGGCAACGAGGGCATCATCGTCATCGCCGCCACCAACCGCCCGGACGTGCTGGACCCGGCGCTGCTGCGCCCGGGCCGCTTCGACCGCCAGGTGGTCGTGCCGCTGCCGGACGTGCGCGGCCGCGAGCAGATCCTGCGCGTGCACATGCGCCGCGTCCCCCTGGGCGATGACGTGAAGCCGGCGCTGATCGCCCGCGGCACGCCTGGTTTCTCGGGCGCGGACCTTGCCAACCTGGTCAACG
The DNA here is from genome assembly GCA_963703025.1 of uncultured Pseudomonadota bacterium. Lineage (GTDB taxonomy): Bacteria > Pseudomonadota > Gammaproteobacteria > Steroidobacterales > Steroidobacteraceae > 13-2-20CM-66-19. The sequence continues at coordinate 2,925,727 of OY969778.1, forward strand.
AGGCAGCCCTGTTCGCCGCGCGCGCCAACAAGCGCATCGTGGCGATGGAGGAATTCGAGCGCGCCAAGGACAAGATCTACATGGGCGCCGAGCGGCGCTCGATGGTGATGTCGGACCACGAGAAGAAGATGACCGCCTACCACGAGGCCGGACACGCCATCGTCGGCTTCTGCGTGCCCGAGCACGACCCGGTCTACAAGGTCACCATCATCCCGCGCGGCCGCGCGCTCGGGCTCACCTGGTACCTGCCCGAAGGGGACCGCTACAGCACCTCGCGCCGCGAGCTGGAGAGCCGCATCACCTCGCTGTTCGGCGGGCGCTGCGCGGAGGAGCTGATCTTCGGGGCCGACGGGGTGACCACCGGGGCCGCCAACGACATCGAGCGCGCCACCGAGCTGGCACGCAACATGGTCACCAAGTGGGGCCTGTCGGAGAAGCTCGGGCCGCTCACCTACTCCGAGGAGAACGGCGAGGTGTTCCTCGGCCGCAGCGTCACCCAGCACAAGCAGGTCTCGGACGTGACCGCGCACACCATCGACGAGGAGGTGCGCCGCGTCATCGAGGAGAACTACACCCGCGCCAAGCAGATCCTGGAGACCAACCTGCCGACAAGCTGCACACGATGGCCGAGGCGCTCATCAAGTACGAGACCATCGACGATGAGCAGCTGAAGGACATCATGGCCGGACGCGCGCCCAAGCCACCGGCCGGCTGGGACGAGACCCTCTCGGCCAAGCCTCCCAAGGCGCCCCCGGCGGAAGGCCCGGCCGCCGGCGGCCCGCCGATCCCGGCAGGCCAGCACTAGGTCAATCGCTCCACGGGCGGGCGGCCACCCGGCCGCACGCCCGTAGCCGACCCCACGCGATGTCGGCCGCACACTCGCTCCTGCGCTGTCCCGGGCAGTCCCTTGACCTCACGCTGCCGCAGGTAATGGGCGTGCTCAACGTCACGCCTGACTCGTTTTCCGACGGGGGGCTCCATGCGGCGCGCGATGCCGCCGTGGCCCACGGGGTGCGCATGGCCGCACAGGGCGCCGCGATCATCGATGTGGGCGGGGAATCCACCCGGCCCGGCGCGCTGGCGGTGAGCACCGAGGAGGAGCTCGCGCGCGTGCTGCCGGTGATCGAGCGCCTGCGCCGCGAGACCGCCGCCATCGTCTCGGTGGACACCAGCAAGCCTGAGGTCATGCGCGCGGCCGCCGCCGCCGGCGCCGGGCTCATCAACGACGTGCGCGCACTGCGCGAGCCTGGCGCGCTCGAGGCCGCGCGCGACACCGGGTGCGCGGTGTGCCTCATGCACATGCAGGGGCAGCCGCGCACCATGCAGCAGGCGCCCAGCTACACCGACGTGGTGGCCGAGGTGAGCGCCTTCCTCGCCGCGCGCGTGGCGGCGGCCCGGGCGGCAGGCGTGGGCGCCGACCAGCTGCTGGTGGACCCGGGGTTCGGCTTCGGCAAGACCATGGCGCACAACCTCGCCCTGCTGCACCACCTGCGTAGGATCACCGCCGCGGACACCCCGGTGCTGGTCGGGTTGTCCCGCAAGTCACTCCTCGGCACACTCACCGGCAGGAGCGCAGGTGAGCGCGTGCACGGCAGCGTCGCGCTGGCGGTGCTGGCGGTGGCCGCCGGCGCACGGGTGGTGCGTGCCCACGATGTCGCAGCGACCGTTGATGCATTGAAGGTGACCGCCGCGGTCTTGGGGGGAGGATAGCCTTGGCTCGTCGATACTTCGGAACCGATGGCGTGCGTGGACGGGTGGGAGCACACCCGATGACGGTGGACTTCGCGCTGCAGCTGGCGAGCGCCGCCGCGCGCGTGCTCGCCCCCAAGGGTGGCACGGTGCTGATTGGCAAGGACACGCGCCTTTCCGGCTACATGTTCGAGGCGGCGCTGGAGGCCGGCTTCGTGGCCGCCGGCGTCGATGTGATGCTCATCGGCCCGCTGCCCACCCCGGGAATCGCGTTCATGACGCGCCGCTTCAACTGCGACTTCGGCGTGGTCATCAGCGCCTCGCACAACCTGTACGACGACAACGGCATCAAGTTCTTCGACAACTCCGGCGGCAAGCTCTCCGATGAGCTCGAGGAGCGCATCGAGGCGGAGCTGGCACAGCCACCCACCACGCGCACCTCGCGCAACCTCGGGCGCGCCACGCGCGCGGACCGCTCGCGCACGCAGTACCAGGAGTTCTGCGCCAAGACGCTGGCCCCTGGGATCGACCTTGCCGGGCTCAAGATCGTCATCGACTGCGCCAACGGGGCCGCCTACAAGGTGGGCCCGCGCATCCTGGCGGACCTGGGCGCTGAGATCGTGCCCATCGGCTGCTCCCCCAACGGCCGCAACATCAACGACGGCTGCGGCTCCACCGCGCCTGACCTGCTGCAGCTGACCGTGCCGGGCGTGCGCGCCCACGTCGGGGTGGCCCTGGATGGCGACGGTGACCGCCTGGTGATGGTTGATCACCTGGGTCGCATCGTCGATGGCGACCAGATCCTGTACGTGCTGGCGCGCGCCGCGCACGAGGCCGGCACCCTGCAGGGTCCTGTGGTCGGCACGGTCATGAGCAACCTCGGACTGGAGCTGGCGCTGCGTGCGCTGGGCATCGAGTTCCGCCGCGCGGCGGTCGGGGACCGCTACGTGCTGGCGATGCTGCGCGAGACCAACGGCATGCTCGGCGGGGAGTCCTCCGGCCACATCCTGTGCCTGGACAAGACGACCACCGGGGATGGCCTGGTGTGCGCGCTGCAGGTGCTGGCGGTGATGAAGCAGACCGGGCGCGAGCTGGCGGAGCTGGCGGCCCCGGATGCGCAAGTTCCCCCAGGTGCTGTTGAACGTGCAGGTCGCCAAGCGCTTCGACCCGGGCACCGTCGCGCAGGTACAGGCGGCGGTGCGGCGCATCGAGGCGCGCATGGGCGCGGAGGGGCGGGTGGTGCTGCGCGCCTCCGGCACCGAGCCGGTCATCCGCGTGATGGTGGAGGGGCGCGAGGAGGCCGCCACCCGCGCGGCCGCCGCCGAGCTGGCCGAGGTCGTCCGGACGGCCGCCGAATGAGGCCGGCGCGGCGCGCCCGCGGCGCCCGGGCGAGACCTGTTCCAGAGCCCCCGGCGCGGCGTTGCCTCGGCCCCCCCGCATGGCTATCATCGCGCGCCCTTGGAACCTGACGGCGGCCTACCGCCCAAAAAGGCCGCTGCATGCGCCGCCCCATTGTTGCCGGAAACTGGAAGATGCACGGCTCGCGCGCCGAGAACGGGCGGCTCATCGAGGAGCTGCTGGCCGGGTGCGCCGCGCAGCCCCCGGCGCAGTGCGTCATCTGCCCCCCGTTCGTCTACCTGCAGGAGGCCGCGCGCCTGCTGCGCGACTCCGCGCTCTCCCTGGGCGCCCAGGACGTCTCGGCGGATGCGCAGGGCGCCTTCACCGGCGAAGTCTCCGCTGCGATGCTCAAGGATGTCGGCTGCACTTACGTCATCGTCGGCCACTCCGAGCGTCGCCTGCTGTACCGCGAGAGCGACCAGCTCATCGCGCGCAAGTTCGGGGCCGCCCATGCGCGCGGCCTGGTGCCGATCCTGTGCGTGGGGGAGCAGCTGGCCGACCGTGACGCCGGGCGCACCCAGGATGTGGTGGCGCGCCAGCTGGACGTGGTGCTGGAACTGTGTGGCGCGGGCGCCCTGGAGCAGGCCGTGGTGGCCTACGAACCGGTCTGGGCGATCGGCACCGGGCGCACCGCCACCCCCGAGCAGGCGCAGGATGTGCACGCCTTCATCCGCGCCCGGATAGCGGCCCGGGATGCTAGAATTGCCGCTGCCACGCGGATCCTTTATGGCGGCAGCGTCAAGGCCGGCAATGCGGCCGAATTGTTCGCCATGCCCGATGTCGACGGCGGGCTCATTGGTGGCGCCTCGCTTAAGGCCGATGAATTCCTAACGATCCTGGCCGCCGCCGGCCCGGGATGAGTGAGATTTTCTAATGAATTGGTTGCGTACGACTTTGACGATCGTCCAGCTGGGCGCGGCCCTTGCCATCATCGGCCTGGTGCTGCTGCAGCGGGGCAAGGGGGCTGATGCCGGCGCCGGTTTCGGCTCGGGCGCCTCCGGGACGGTGTTCGGCGCGCGTGGCGCCACGACCGCGCTGTCGCGCGCGACAGCGGTGTTCGCCGCGGTGTTCATGATCAACAGCCTCGTGCTGGCCTACCTCGGCGCGCACCAGGTGGCTGCCCCGCAGCGCACGGTGCTGGACGAGGCGCTCGATGCGAAGGCGAAGTCGCTGCCGGCGGTGACCGTGCCGGCCGCGCCGGCCCCCGCGGTGACACCGCCGCCTGCGGTTCCTGCCCCGCAGCCAGGGCAGTAAGCGGCACGTCCGCCGCGTTTCTTTTCCGGGAATTGCCGACGTGGTGAAACTGGTAGACACACTAGCTTGAGGGGCTAGCGCCGCAAGGTGTGGGAGTTCGAATCTCCCCGTCGGCACCAAAACAAATGAGTGCGCTGCTACAATGCGCGCCAGTGTGATGGGCAGGTCGAGGTTCGATCTGCCTTTTTTACGGTCGCAAGCGCATGTTGTCTAACTATCTGCCGATCCTGATCTTTCTGATCGTGGCCGCAGGCTTGGCCATGGTGCTGCTCGTGCTTGGCACGGGCCTCGGGCGCTTCTTCTCGCGCTACCACGACGACCCGGCCAAGCGTTCCCCGTACGAGTGCGGTTTCGACGCCTTCGAGGACACGCGCACCAAGTTCGACGTGCGCTACTACCTGGTGGCGATCCTGTTCATCGTCTTTGACCTCGAGATCGCCTTCCTCTTCCCCTGGGCGGTGGCGCTGGGAAAGATCGGCCTGTTTGGCCTGGTGTCGATGGCGATCTTCCTGGGCATCCTCGTGGTGGGCTTCATCTACGAATGGAAGAAGGGAGCCCTCGAGTGGGACTAGAGGAGGACAACCCGGAAGGCTTTGCCCAGCGCGGCTTCGTGACCACGCAGGTCGACAACCTGGTCAACTGGGCGCGCACCGGCTCGCTGTGGCCGATGACCTTCGGCCTGGCCTGCTGCGCGGTCGAGATGATGCATGCCGGGGCCTCGCGCTACGACCTCGACCGCTTCGGGGTGGTGTTCCGCCCGAGCCCGCGCCAGTCGGACGTCATGATCGTCGCCGGCACGCTGGTCAACAAGATGGCCCCCGCGCTGCGCAAGGTCTATGACCAGATGGCCGAGCCGCGCTGGGTCATCTCCATGGGCTCGTGCGCCAACGGCGGCGGTTACTACCACTACTCGTATGCGGTGGTGCGTGGCTGCGACCGCATCGTGCCGGTCGATGTGTATGTCCCGGGCTGCCCGCCGACCGCCGAGGCGCTGGTCTACGGCATCCTGCAGCTGCAGAAGAAGATTGCGCGCACCAACTCGATCAGCCGGTAGACCCATGGAGTGCCAGAACACGTGAGCGAGCGGACCGAAGCTCTCGCCCAGAGGATCGATGCGCAGCTGCCAGGCCAGGTGCAGCGCGTGGCCGCGCTCGAAGGCGAGCTCGCCTATGCCTGCGAGGCCGCAGCACTGCTGGGCGTGTGCCGCACGCTGCGCGATGCGCCGGAGCTTAAGTTCGAGATGCTGATGGACCTGGCAGGCGTGGACTACCTGCTGTACGGACGTGACGAGTGGCAGACCGACAGCGCCACCCGCTCAGGCTTCAGCCGCGGGCGCGTGGTGCGCACGGATGCCCCGGACTTGAATGCCGCCGGGCGCTTCGCGGTGGTCTACAACCTGCTGTCGATCACGCACAACCAGCGCCTGCGCCTGAGCGTGCGCTGCCCGGACACCGCGGAGCCGGTGGTGGACTCGGTGGTGCCGGTGTGGGCGTGCGCCAACTGGTTCGAGCGCGAGGCGTTCGACCTGTTCGGCATCCTGTTCCGCGGCCACCCGGACCTGCGCCGCATCCTCACCGACTACGGCTTCATCGGCCACCCGTTCCGCAAGGACTTCCCGCTCATCGGCAACGTCGAGGTGCAGTACGACGCCGAGAAGAAGCGCGTCGTCTACCAGCCGGTGAGCATCACCGCGCGGGTGCTGGTGCCCAAGGTGATCCGCCACGATCACCGCTACGAGCCGCCCTCAAGGACCCGCAGGTGCCGCGCTGATGAGCCAGGAGATCCGCAACTACACGATGAACTTCGGCCCGCAGCACCCGGCCGCGCACGGGGTGCTGCGCCTGGTGCTGGAGATGGACGGCGAGGTCATCCAGAAGGCCGACCCGCACATCGGCCTGCTGCACCGCGGCACCGAGAAGCTCGCCGAGTCCAAGCCCTTCAACCAGTCGATCGGCTACATGGACCGGCTCGACTACGTTTCCATGATGTGCAACGAGCACGCCTACGTGCTCGCCATCGAGCGGCTGCTGGGCATCAAGCCCCCCGAGCGCGCGCAGTACATCCGCGTCATGTTCGATGAGATCACCCGCATCCTGAACCACCTGATGTGGCTGGGTGCGCATGGCATCGACATCGGCGCGATGACCGTGTTCCTGCTGTGCTTCAAGCAGCGCGAGGAGCTGATGGATGTCTACGAGGCGGTCTCCGGCACGCGCATGCACGCGACCTACTACCGCCCGGGCGGGGTGTACCGCGACCTGCCGGACTCGATGCCGAGCTACCAGGCCTCCAAGTGGCGCTCGCAGAAGGATGCGGACCGCATGAACGAGGCGCGCTCCGGCAGCATGCTCGACTTCATCCAGGCCTTCACTGAGCGCTTCCCGGCGGCGGTGGATGACTACGAGACGCTGCTCACCGACAACCGCATCTGGAAGCAGCGCACCGTGAACATCGGCGTGGTGACCCCGGAGCGTGCGCTGCAGCTGGGGTTCTCAGGCCCGATGCTGCGCGGCTCAGGCATCGCCTGGGACCTGCGCAAGAAGCAGCCCTACGAGGTCTACGACCGCATGGACTTCGACATCCCGGTCGGCAAGACCGGCGACTGCTATGACCGCTACCTCGTGCGCGTGGAGGAGATGCGCCAGTCCAACCGCATCATGCGCCAGTGCGTGGACTGGCTGCGCGCCCACCCCGGCCCGGTGATGATCGATGACCGCAAGGTGCGCCCGCCCAGCCGCGAGCACATGAAGGAAGACATGGAATCCCTCATCCACCACTTCAAGTTCTTCACGGAAGGGTACGAGGTGCCGGCCGGTGAGACCTATGCGGCGGTCGAGGCGCCCAAGGGCGAGTTCGGCATCTACCTGGTGTCGGACGGGGCCAACAAGCCCTACCGCCTCAAGTGCCGCGCACCGGGCTTCCCGCACCTGGCGGCGCTGGAGGAGATGAGCCGCGGGCACATGCTGGCGGACGTCGTGGCGGTGATCGGCACGCAGGACATCGTCTTCGGGGAAATCGACCGTTGAGCACACACGGCACAGGCGGCGGCGCGGACAAGTCGGGCTGCTGTCCGAGCACACCCGTCAGGAAATGGATCACTGGGTCGCGAAGTTCCCGCCCGGCCGGCAGCGCTCGGCCTGCATCGCCGCGCTGCGCGCCGCGCAGGAGCAGAACCACGGCTACCTGACCCCTGAGCTGATGGATGCGGTGGCCGAGTACCTGCAGCTGCCGCCCATCCAGGTGTACGAGGTCGCCGCCTTCTACTCGATGTTCGAGACCCATCCGTGCGGCCGGCATCACGTCAGCATCTGCACCAACATCTCCTGCATGTTGAACGGCGCGCGAGGCGCTGGTGGCGCACGCCGAGAGGAAGCTCGGCATCAAGATCAACGAGAGCACCGCCGACGGCCGCATCTTCCTGAAGCGCGAGGAGGAGTGCCTGGCCGCCTGCACCGGCGCGCCGATGATGATGGTGGACCACGTATTCCACGAGTACCTGACGCCCGAGAAGCTCGACGAGATCCTGGACGAGCTGAAATGAGCGACTACACGGACAAGATGAACCTGACCGTGTTCGAGCCGCTGAAGCTCGAGCGCCCGTGGACCATCGAGACCTACCGCTAGATCGGCGGCTACAGCGTGTGGGAGAAGATCCTCGACGACAAGCCCCCGCGCGAGGAGGTCATCGACAAGGTGAAGGCCTCGGGCCTGCGCGGCCGCGGTGGCGCGGGCTTCCCGACCGGCACGAAGTGGAGCTTCATGCCGCGCAACTCGCCGGTGCAGAAGTACCTGGTGTGCAACTCCGACGAGAGCGAGCCGGGCACCTGCCACGACCGCGACATCCTGCGCTTCAACCCGCACTCGCTGATCGAGGGCCTGGCGATCGGCGGCTACTGCACCAACTCCACGGTCGCCTACAACTACATCCGCGGCGAGTTCCTGGGCGAGCCGGTGCCGCGCTTCGAGGCGGCGCTCGCCGAGGCCTATGCCGCGGGCCTGCTGGGCAAGAACATCAAGGGCAGCGGCGTCGACTTCGACCTCCACACCTTCGTCGGCGCCGGCGCCTACATCTGCGGCGAGGAGACGGCGCTGCTTGGAGTCGCTCGAGGGCAAGCCCGGCAAGCCGCGCTTCAAGCCGCCGTTCCCGGCGAACTTCGGCCTCTACGGCGCGCCGACCACGATCAACAACACCCAGAGCTTCGCCTCGGTGCCGACCATCCTGCGCAAGGGCCCGGCCTGGTTCGCAGCTCTGGGGCCCGCCAACTCCGGCGGCACGATGATCTTCTCGATCTCCGGCCACGTCGAGCGGCCGCGCAACATCGAGCTGCCCCTGGGCGTGCCGTTCGCGGACCTGCTGGAGATGTGCGGCGGGATGCAAGGGCGGCCGCAAGATCAAGGCGGTGATCCCCGGTGGTGTCTCGGTGCCGGTGGTGCCCGGGGACATCATGATGAAGACCAACATGGACTACGACTCGGTGAAGGCGGCAGGCTCGGCGCTCGGCACCGGCGCCGTCGATCGTCATGGACGAGACCACCTGCATGGTGCGCGTGCTCGAGCGCATCTCGCGCTTCTACTACGTCGGAGTCCTGCGGGCAGTGCACGCCCTGCCGCGAGGGCACCGGCTGGATGAACCGGCTGCTGAGGCGCTTCATCGCCGGCGAGGCCGCCGCGAGGAGCTGGCCTTGCTGCTGGACGTCGCCAACCGCATCGAGGGCCACACCATCTGCGCGTTCGGCGATGCGGCGGCCTGGCCGGTGCAGAGCTTCCTCAAGCACTACCGGCATGAGTTCGAATACATGATCGACCACGGCGGCCGCAGCATGGTGACCGAGCCACTCGGAGCGCGGGCGGCATGAACGGCCGCCCACGGAAAAAACGTACATGGCCGATGAACTCGTCAACATCGAGATCGACGGCGTAGCCGTCAAGGCGCACAAGGGCGAGATGATCATCCGCGCCACCGATGCGCGCGGGCGCCTACGTGCCGCGCTTCTGCTACCACGAGAAGCTCTCGGTCGCGGCCAACTGCCGCATGTGCCTGGTCGAGATCGAGAAGGCGCCGAAGCCGCATGCCCGCCTGCGCGACCCCGGTGGCCGAGGGCATGAAGGTGTTCACCAAGTCCCCGCGCGCCATCGGCGCGCAGCGCGCCACCATGGAATTCCTGCTCATCAACCACCCGCTCGACTGCCCGATCTGCGACCAGGGCGGGGAGTGCGAGCTGCAGGACCTCGCGGTGGGCTTCGGCCGCGACGTCTCGCGCTACCATGAGCGCAAGCGCGTGGTGCAGGACGAGAACCTCGGCCCGCTGATCGCCACCGACATGACGCGCTGCATCCAGTGCACGCGCTGCGTGCGCTTCACCGAGGAGATCGCCGGCATCCAGGAGCTCGGCATGATCGGCCGCGGCGAGCACATGAAGGTGCGCACCTACATCGAGAGCACGGTGAACCACGAGCTGTCGGGCAACGTCATCGACCTGTGCCCGGTGGGCGCGCTGGTCTCCAAGCCCTACCGCTTCAGCGCGCGCGCCTGGGAGATGAGTTCCACGGCGCTGATCTCCCCGCACGATGCGGTCGGCACGAACCTGTTCGGCCACGTGCTGCGCGGGAAGCTGATGCGCGTGGTGCCGCGCGAGAACGAGGCGATCAACGAGATCTGGATCGCCGACCGCGACCGCTTCAGCTACGAGGGCATCTACAGCCGAGGACCGCCTGCAGCGGCCCATGGTGCGCCGCGGCGCGCGAGTGGGTCGAGAGCGGACTGGGAGAGCGCGCTGCATGAGCGTCGCCGAGGGCCTGCAGGCCGCGCGCGGCAGACCTGGGCGTGCTGGCCAGCAGCACCGGCACGCTCGAGGAGCTGTATCTCGCGCAGCGCATCGCGCGCGGCCTGGGCACGAACAACATCGACCATCGCCTGCGCCAGCGCGACTTCCGCGACCAGGGGGCCGACCCGGTGTTCCCCGGACTTGGCATGCCGATGGCGGACGTCGACGCGCTCGATTCGCTGTTCATCATCGGCGCGCACCTGCGCCGCGAGGCGCCGATCCTCGCGCACCGCGTGCGCAAGGCCGCGCGCCGCGGCGCGCAGGTGAATTTCCTGAACCCGGCGCGCTATGCCTATTTGTTCCCGGTGAAGTCGTACCTGGTCGCAGGCGCCGGGCGAGCTGGTCGGGGAGCTGGCCGCGGTACTGGGTGCGGCCGCCGAGGCTGCCGGCAAGGCGGTGCCTGCGCACCTGGCCGGCATCGTCGGCGCCGCGCAGGTGACCGACGAGCACCGCGCCGTCGCGCAGTCGCTGCAGGCCGGGCAGAAGCGGGCGGTGTGGCTGGGCGCGCTCGCCGGACGCCACGCGCGCTTCGCGGACCTGCGCGCGCTGGCTGCCGCCCTCGCGGCGGTCACCGGCGCCCGGCTCGGGCGCATCACCGAGGGCGGCAACGCGTCTGGCGGCCTACCTCGCCGGGGCTATCCCGCATCGCGAGGCCGGGGCAGCGTCGCGGTGGCGCAGCCGGGGCTGGACGCGCGCGACATGCTTGCCAAGCCGCTGCGGGCCTACCTGCTGGTCGGTGGCATCGAGCCGTACGATCGATGCACTTGACCCGGAAAGCCTGCGCACGCTGGGCAAGGCGCAGTTCGTGGTGGCGATCACCCCGTTTGCCAGCGCTGAGATGAAGGCGGTCGCGCACGTGATGCTGCCGATGGGCACCTTCGCGGAGACCTCCGGCACCTACGTGAACTGCGCGGGCACCTGGCAGAGCCAGGCCGGCGCTGCGGCCCCGGTCGGCGAGTCGCGCCCGGGCTGGAAGATCCTGCGCGTGCTCGGCAACCTCTTGAACCTGCCAGGCTTCGAGTACCAGTCCTCGGAAGAAGTGCTCGCCGAGGTGCGCGAGCGCTGCGCGCACGTGGTGCCAGCGGGTTACCAGGGCACGCATGAGGTCAACGGTGCCGCTGCCAGCGATGCTGGCGCGGCGCTGGTGGACGTGCCGATGTACCAGAGCGATGCGGTGGTGCGCCGCGCGCCCTCGTTGCAGCGTACCCGCGAGGGCCGCACGCCGGCCGTGGCGTACTAGGCAAGCCAGGACGACTCACGCGTGCTGCAGACATTCAACAATACCTGGGCTTCGCCTGCCGGAGTACCTGCGCTCGACCGCGTGGATCCTCGTCATCACCGTGGTGCTCATCATCTGCGTGGCGATGCTCACGCTGTGGGAGCGCAAGGTGATCGGCTGGATGCAGCTGCGCCGCGGTCCCAACCGCGTGCGCATCTTCGGCCTGCTGCCCGGGCTGGGGCCAGCCGTTCGCGGACGTGTTCAAGCTGCTGATGAAGGAGGTCATCATCCCGGCGAAGTCGAACAAGTTCCTGTTCCACCTCGCCCCAGTGATCACCCTGGTGCCGGCGTTTGCCGCCTGGGCGGTGATCCCGCTGTCACCGGTGCTGGTGCTGTCGAAGGCCGATGCGGGCCTGCTGTACCTGCTGTCGCTCACCTCCATGGGCGTGTACGGCGTCATCATCGCCGGCTGGGCGTCGAACTCGAAGTACGCCTTCCTGGGCGCCATGCGCTCGGCGGCGCAGATGGTCGCCTACGAGATCGCCATGGGCTTCGCGCTGGTGGGGGTGCTCATGGCCACCGGCAGCATGAACCTGGGCACGATCGTCGCCACCCAGGCCGGCGGGGTCGGCGCATGGAACTGGTTCTGGCTGTTCCCGCTGTTCGTGGTGTACTTCATCTCCGGTGTCGCGGAGACCAACCGCGCGCCCTTTGACGTGGCGGAAGGCGAGTCGGAGATCGTCGCGGGCTTCCACGTCGAGTACTCGGGGATCGCGTTCGCGCTGTTCTTCCTGGCCGAATACGCCAACATGATCCTGATCTCGGCGCTGACCGCGGTGTTCTTCTTCGGCGGCTGGCTGGGGCCGTTCCAGGGCTACCCGGGCCTCGGCGCCACGTTCCTCGGCGCCCCGAGCTTCTTCTGGCTGTTGCTCAAGATGTTCTGCCTGCATGTTCCTGTTCCTGTGGTTCCGCGCCACCTTCCCGCGCTACCGCTACGACCAGATCATGCGCCTGGGCTGGAAGGCGCTGATTCCGGTGACGCTCGTGTGGATCGCGCGTGGAGATGGTGATGTCCGCCTACCACGTCGGCCCCTGGGCGCGCGCCTGGTTTCACTGAACGGATGCACCCATGGCTCTGAATCTCTTCAAGACCTTCCTGCTGCCCGAACTGCTCAAGGGCATGACGGTCACCGCGCGCACCTTCTTCAGCGACAAGTACACGCTCAACTATCCGGAGGAGAAGACCCCGCAGTCGCCGCGCTTCCGCGGCCTGCACGCCCAGCGCCGCTACGCCAACGGCCAGGAGCGCTGCATCGCCTGCAAGCTGTGCGAGGCGGTGTGCCCGGCGGTGTGCATCACCATCGATTCGGACGTGGCGGCGGATGGCACGCGGCGCACCACGCGCTACGACATCGACCTGTTCAAGTGCATCTACTGCGGCTTCTGCGAGGAGGCCTGCCCGGTGGATGCGATCGTGCTCACGCGCATCCACGAGTACCACATGGAGAAGCGCGGCGAGAACATCATGAGCAAGGACAAGCTGCTCGCGGTGGGTGAGCGCTACGAGGCAATGATCGCCACCGACAAGGCCGCGGACGCGCCGTACCGATGAGCGCGCCTGGGGAAGTGAACGACTGATGCTAGTCCAGATACTCTTCTACATCTTCAGCACGATCCTGGTGGTCTCCGCGCTCGGCGGTGATCACCTCGCGCAATCCGGTGTACTCCGCGCTCGCGCTGGTGATGTGCTTCGTCACCTCCGCGGCGATCTGGCTGCTGATCGAGGCGGAGTTCCTCGCGGTCGTGCTGGTGCTGGTCTACGTGGGCGCGGTGATGGTGCTGTTCCTGTTCGTGGTCATGATGCTCGACATCAACCTCGCGGAGCTGCGCCAGGGCTTCACGCGCTTCGCCTGGCTGGGCTGGGTCACCGCCGCTCGCGGTGATCCTGGAGATCGTCGGGGTCATCTGGGCCAAGGGCGCCATGGGGATCGACGTCAGCCGCACGGCCGACCGCGCACGCGGCGGACTACAGCAACACCCTGGAGCTGGGCAAGATCCTCTACACCCAGTACGCCTACCCGCTGGAGCTTGCGGCGATGCTGCTGCTGGTGGCGATCGTGGCCGCCATTGCCCTCACCATGCGCCGGCGCCCGGGGCTGAAGAAGCAGGACGTCGATGCGCAGGTCGCGGTGAAGAGCGGCGACCGGCTCACGCATCATCAAGATGGACGCGGAGAGGCGCCCATGATCACCCTGGCACACCTGCTGACGCTCTCGGCGATCCTGTTCTCGCTGGCGGTCGCCGGCATCTTCCTCAACCGCAAGAACGTCATCCTGCTCCTGATGTGCGTGGAGCTGCTGCTGCTGGCGGCGAACTTCAACTTCATCGCCTTCTCGCGCTACCTGGGGGACCTGCACGGCCAGGTGTTCGTGTTCTTCGTGCTCACCGTCGCCGCGGCGGAGGCTGCCATCGGCCTTGCGATCCTGGTGGTGCTGTTCCGCGAACGGCGCACCATCAGTGTCGAAGACCTGAACACCCTGAAAGGCTAGGGCACAGCGCGCATGAACCCGACCGTGCTGATCGCGATCCCGCTGTTGCCGCTGCTGGCCGCGCTGGTGGCAGGCCTGGGCGGCCGACTCATCGGGCGCACCGGGGCGCACCTGGTCACGATCGCCGCGGTGGCGGCGAGCTGCGTGCTCTCGGTGGCGGTGCTCAAGGGGATCTACTTCGACGCCGTGCCGGCATTCGATGGCACCGTGTACACCTGGCTGGTGAGCGATGGCATGAGCATGCAGGTCGGCTTCCTCATCGACCGGCTGACCGCGCTCATGATGGTGGTCGTCACCTTCGTCTCGCTGTGCGTGCACGTCTACACCATCGGCTACATGCGCGATGACCCGGGCTACACGCGCTTCTTCAGCTACATCTCGCTGTTCACCTTCGCCATGCTGATGCTGGTGATGTCGAACAACTTCATGCAGCTGTTCTTCGGCTGGGAGGCGGTGGGGGTGGTCTCCTACCTGCTGATCGGCTTCTGGTACACGCGCCCGAGCGCGATCTTCGCCAACCTCAAGGCCTTCCTGGTCAACCGCATCGGCGACTTCGGCTTCGTGCTCGGGATCGCAGGGGTGGCCTACTTCACCCATTCGCTCAACTACAAGGACGCGTTCGCCGCGGCCCCGCACATCGCCCAGGCGCTGATACCGCTGGGTTCGACCAGCGTCAACGCGCTGACGCTCATCTGCATCTGCCTGTTCGTCGGGCGCCATGGGCAAGTCCGCGCAGGTGCCGCTGCACGTGTGGCTGCCGGACTCGATGGAAGGCCCGACGCCGATCTCGGCGCTCATCCACGCGGCGACCATGGTGACCGCCGGCATCTTCATGGTGGCGCGCATGTCGCCGCTGTTCGAGTATTCCGAAGGGGCGCTGTCGTTCGTGCTGGTGATCGGTGCCACCACGGCCTTCTTCATGGGCCTGCTCGGGGTGGTCAACAACGACATCAAGCGCGTGATCGCCTACTCGACGCTCTCGCAGCTGGGCTACATGACCGTGGCGCTGGGCGTGTCGGCCTACAGCGCGGCCATGTTCCACCTCATGACGCACGCGTTCTTCAAGGCGCTGCTGTTCCTGGCGGCCGGCTCCGTGATCATCGGCATGCACCACGAGCAGGACATGCGCAAGATGGGCGGCCTTGCCCGCTACATGCCGATCACCGCGGTCACCTGCTGGATCGGCGCGCTGGCGCTGATCGGCACGCCGTTCTTCGCCGGCTTCTACTCCAAGGACGCGATCATCGAGGCGGTGCGGCGAGTCGCACCGCTGGGGCGCGACCTACGCCTACTGGTGCGTGCTGCTGGGGGTGTTCGTCACCGCGCTGTACACCTTCCGCATGATCTTCATGACCTTCCATGGCCCGGAGCGCTTCCGCGCCGCGCTCGCGCATGGCAATGACCACGCCCATGACCATGGCCACGATGCCCACGAGGAGGGCGCACACGACCACCACGGCGGTGTGCCACACGAGAGCCCCTGGGTCGTCACGGTGCCGCTCATCGCGCTGGCGATCCCGTCGGTGATCATCGGGGCGCTTGCGGTCGGGCCGGTGCTGTTCGGCAGTTACTTCGGCAATGCGATCTTCGTGCTGCCCGACAACAACGTGGTGGCAAGAATCGGCGAGGAGTTCGCCGGCTGGCTCGCCTCGGGCCTGCACGGCTTTGCGACCCTGCCGTTCGGGCTTGCGCTGGCAGGGGTGCTCACCGCCTGGGTGTTCTTCCTGTGGCGGCCGGGGCTTGCGGATGCGACGGCCCGCAACTTCAGCTGGCTGAAGAGCCTGCTCGACCACAAGTACTACTTCGACTGGTTCAACGAGAACGTCATCGCGCCGCTGACGCGTGGCATCGGCCTGGTGCTGTGGAAGGGCGGGGACCAGGTGCTGATCGATGGCGCCCTGGTCAACGGCACGGCCGCCACGGTGGGCTGGTTCGGCAGCGTGGTGCGCCGCGTGCAAAGCGGTTACCTCTACTCCTACGCCTTCTGGATGGTGATCGGCCTGGCAGTGATGCTCGGCTGGTTCCTGTTCCGGGCGCAACACTGAACACAAGAACGAAGCCACAAGAATGCACGGTCTGCTGTCGATACTGATCTGGCTGCCCATTGCCGCGGGGGTGCTCGTGCTCGTGCTCGGCGACCGCAACATCGCCGCGGTGCGCTGGCTCGCGCTCGCCGCCGCGCTCGTGACGCTCGGCTTCTCCGCAGCGTTGTGGTGCGGCTTCAATGCCAGCACCTCGGCGCTGCAGTTCCTGGAGAAGGTGCCCTGGATTCCGCGCTTCAACGCCTACTACGGCCTGGGGATCGATGGCATTTCGCTGCCGCTGATCGTGCTGACCGCCTTCATGACCGTACCGGTGGTCATCGCCGGCCTGGACGGTCATCGAGAAGCGTCCGTCGCAGTACTTCGCCGCCTTTCTGATCATGGAAGGGCTGATGATCGGGGTGTTCTCGGCCACGGATGCCTGCTGTTCTACTTCTTCTGGGAAGCGATGCTGATCCCGATGTTCCTGATCATCGGCATCTGGGGCGGGCCGCGGCGCGTCTACGCGACCATCAAGTTCTTCCTGTACACCTTCCTGGGCTCGGTGTTCATGCTGGCCGCGCTCATCTACATGTACGTCAAGGGCGGCAGCTACTCGATCGCGGACCTGCAGGCCCTGCCGCTGAACCTCATCGAGCAGCGCTGGATCTTCTTCGCCTTCCTGCTGGCATTCGCGGTCAAGGTGCCGATGTGGCCGGTGCACACCTGGCTGCCGGATGCGCACGTGGAGGCGCCCACCGGGGGCTCGGTGATCCTGGCGGCGATCATGCTGAAGATGGGTGGCTACGGCTTCCTGCGCTTCAGCCTGCCGATCACCCCGGATGCCAGCCGGGAGCTGGACCTGCTGGTGATCTCGCTGTCGCTGATCGCGGTGGTGTACATCGGCTTCGTCGCCCTGGTGCAGCAGGACATGAAGAAGCTGATCGCCTATTCATCCATCGCCCACATGGGCTTCGTGACCCTCGGGGCCTTCATCGTCTACGAGATCGTGCGCACCACCGGTGGGGTGCAGGGCGCGGGCATGGGCCTTGATGGCGCCATGGTGCAGATGATCTCGCACGGGCTCATCTCCGGGGCGCTGTTCCTGTGCGTCGGCGTGCTGTACGACCGCATGCACAGCCGGCAGATCGCCGACTACGGCGGGGTGATCAACACCATGCCGGTGTTCGCCGGCTTCATGGTGCTGTTCGCGCTCGCCAATACCGGGCTGCCGGGCACCTCCGGGTTCGTCGGTGAGTTCCTGGTGATCATCGCCAGCTTCCGCGCCAGCTTCTGGTACGCCTTCCTCGCCGCGGTGACACTGGTGCTGGGCGCCGCCTACACCCTGTGGCTGGTCAAGCGCGTGGTGTTCGGCCCGGTGACGAGCCCGCGGGTCGCAGCACTCAAGGACCTCAACGGCCGCGAGTTCCTGGTGCTGGCGGCGCTCGCGCTCGCGGTCATCGGGCTGGGCATCTGGCCCGCGCCGCTGCTGAAGGTCATGCAACCCACGATCCATCACCTGGTAGACCAGGCGATCGCCACCAAGCTGTAAGGTCACCAAAGCCCTCCATGCCCGATACCCTGATGACCTGGTCGAGCTGTTGCGCCCGCAACCGCGGAGATCTGCCTTGCGGTGGCGATCTGCGTCGTGCTGCTGGTGGACGTGTTCGCCGGTGCGCGCGGTCGCGTAATCACTCCCACCCTTACCCTGCTGGCGCTCGCGGTGTGTGCCGCGCTCACCGTCCAGTTCGGGCACGTCACCGAGCGCACCGTGCTGTTCAACGGCATGTACGTGGCGGATGAGCTGGGCTTCGTGCTCAAGCTCGTCGGCTTCCTGGTGGTCGCGGTGGTGCTGCTGTACTCGCGCACCTACCTCGAGGAGCGCGGCATCCTGCGCGGGGAGTACTACGTGCTCGCCCTGACCGCGCTGCTGGGGATCTTCGTGCTGGTCTCGGCGGGCAACCTGCTGACGGTGTACCTGGGCGTGGAACTGCTGGCCCTGTCGGTGTACGCCCTGGTGGCCTTCGACCGCGACTCCGGCGTCGCCGCGGAAGCGGCCATGAAGTACTTCGTGCTGGGCGCCATCGCCTCAGGGGCGCTGCTGTATGGCATGTCGCTGATCTACGGGCTTACCGGGACGCTTGACCTCGCCGAGATCGCGGTGCGGCTGAGCGGCCCGATGTCCCTTGGGGTGATCCTGGGACTTGCCTTCATCGTGGTTGCGGTCGGGTTCAAGCTTGGCGCCGTGCCGTTCCACATGTGGCTGCCAGATGTGTACGAGGGCGCCCCGACCAGCGTGACGCTGTTCATCGGCACGGTGCCCAAGATCGCCTACTTCGCCCTGGCACTGCGCCTGCTCGCCCAGGGCCTGGCGGGGGTCTCACTGGAGTGGACGCAGATGCTGGCGCCGCTGGCAGTGCTGACGCTGGTGGTCGGTAACGTCGTCGCGCTGGTGCAGACCAACCTCAAGCGCATGCTCGCTTACTCCACCATCGCCAACGTCGGCTTCATCATGCTCGGCTTCGTCGCCGGCACCCCCGATGGCTACTCCGCAGCGCTCTACTACACGCTGGTGTACGTGCTGGCAGCCTTGGGATCCTTCGGGGTCATCCTGCTTTCCAGCCGCAAGGGCTTCGAGGCCGACAAGCTCGAGGACTACAAGGGCCTGTACAGGCGCGACCCGCTGCTGGCACTGGCGATGATGCTGCTCATGTTCTCCACCGCCGGCGTGCCGCCGCTGGTGGGCTTCTGGGCGAAGCTGCGCATCTTCCAGGCGCTGTGGCAGACACAGCACCTGTGGCTGGTGATCATCGCCGCGGCCATGTCGGTGGTCGGGGCGTTCTACTACCTGCGCGTGATCAAGCTCATGTACTTCGATGACCCAGCGGCAGGGGTGCCAGCCACGCACGCGGCCACCGGCGTGCGACTGGCGCTCGGGGTGAATGCCGCCGCGGCACTGGCGCTGGGCCTCTTGCCCGGGCCGCTGCTGAACCTGTGCGCGCGCTTGCTGCACTGACCAGCCGCGCCGGCGGCAAGAGGGGCGGACGGATCATGGCGATTTTCAGGACCCTGCCAGCATTATTTGCAGCGCTTGGGCTGCTGTGCGCTGCTGCAAGCGCCCAGGCGCTGCCTCAATACCGCATCGAGCAGAGCGTCAAGCTCGCCGGCGACGGCGGCTGGGACTACCTCACTTTCGATCCGGCCGGCCAGCGGCTGTTCATCGCGCGCAGCACGCGGGTGGAGGTGATCGACAGCGGTCACCTCGTCCACGTGGGGGAAATCCCCGATACGCCCGGGGTGCATGGCATTGCGCTCGCGCAGGACCTCGGGCGCGGCTACATCAGCGCCGGCGGCTCAAGCACGATCGTGGTCTTTGACCTCAAGACCCTGGCGCGCATCAAGGACATCAAGAGCACCGGCGAGAACCCCGACTCGATCATCTACGACCCTGCCACGCGGCGGGTGTTCGCCTTCAACGGCCGCAGCCGCAGCGCCACGGTGATCGATGCAGTCAGCAACGAGGTGGCCGGCACGATCACCCTGGACGGCAAGCCCGAAGAGGCGCGCGCGGACGCGGCCGGCAAGGTGTTCGTTAACCTCGAGGACAAGAACTCCCTCGCCGTCATCGACGCGCGCACGCTCAAGGTGCTCTCGGTCATCGCGCTCACCGGCTGCGACAGCCCTTCGGGGCTCGCGCTGGACGCGGCGGCGCGGCGGGCCTTCGCGGTGTGCGACAACCACGTCATGGTGGGGGTCGATGTCGCTGCGGGCAGGCTGCTGGGCAGCGCGCCCATCGGCGGCAGCGCCGACGGGGCCGGCTACGATGCCAGCGCGCGCCTGGCCTTCGCTTCCTGCGGGGAGGGGATCCTGAGCGTGGTGGCACCCGGCAGCGACGGCACCTTGGCGCTGGTGCAGACGCTGCCGACCCAGCGCGGCGCGCGCACCATGGCCCTCGACGAGCAGCACCATCGCGTCTTCCTCGTGACCGCCGACTACGGCGCAACCCCGGCGGCCAGCGCCGAGCACCCGCATCCGCGACCGATGATCCTGCCAGGCACGTTCCGGCTGCTGGTGATCGCCCCGCACGCTCAGAAGCAGACCAATAACTCCGAAGGAAACGGCACATGAGTCCACGTAAACCCGCGATCTTCGCCGCCGCGCTGGCGGCCGCCGGCATCACCTGCGCAGCACTCGGCGCCGACACGGGGGCCGACGGTGCGGCCGACAAGGCCTCGAACGTGCTGGCGCACGAGATCTTCAAGGAACTGATCGAGATCAACACGACCGACTCGGCGGCGGGCAACGTCACGACCGGCGTCGAGGCGATGGCCAGGCGCTTCCGTGACGCCGGCTTCCCGGCCGCGGACGTCGTGGTGCTGGGCCCGGAGAACCCGAAGAAGAAGAACCTGGTCGTGCGCCTGCGCGGCTCGGGCAAGCACAGGCCGGTGCTGCTGATCGGGCACGTCGATGTGGTCGAGGCGCACCGCGAGGACTGGAACCTCGACCCCTTCAAGCTCACCGAGCAGGACGGGTACTTCTACGGGCGTGGCACCTCGGACATGAAGAGCGACGATGCGATCATGGTGGCGACGCTGCTGCGCATGAAGAAGGAAGGCTACAAGCCCGACCGCGACATCATCCTCGCGCTCACCGCCGACGAGGAGGGCGGCTGCTGCAATGGACCTGCCTGGCTGATCAAGAACCACAAGGACCTGATCGATGCCGCGTTCGTGATCAACACCGACGGCTGGTCGGTGAACTCCGACAAGGGCGTGCCGAAGATGTTCCGCCTCGGCGCCACCGAGAAGATGTACGGCGACTACCAGCTCACCGTCACCAACAAGGGCGGCCACAGCTCCGAGCCGCGCGCCGACAACGCGATCTACCAGCTCTCGCAGGCCCTGATCAACATCTCCAGGTACCAGTTCCCGTTCGAGCTGAACAATGTCTCGCGCCCGTACTTTGAGCAGGAGGCCGCGCAGGCCACCGGCCAGCGCCAGGCGGACATCCGCGGCATCCTCAAGACCCCGCCCGACGAGCAGGCCGTGCAGCGCCTGTCGAAGCTGCCGGCGGATAACTCGGTGATGCGCACCAACTGCGTGGCGACGCGCCTGGACGGTGGCCACGCCAACAACGCGCTGCCGCAGCGTGCCCAGGCGAACGTCAACTGCCGCATCCTGCCCGGGCACTCGCTGGAGGAAGTCCGCCAGCAGCTGATCAAGGTCGTCGCCGATCCGGAGGTGACGGTGCGCTACGTCGCCGATGACGGCAAGGTGGCAGAGAAGACTCCCGACCGCGTGAGCATCGCCCCGCCGCCGCTGAACCCGGAAGTGCTCAAGCCCCTGGAGGCGGTGGTGGCGCAGGTGTGGCCGGGCATCAAGGTGGTGCCGTACATGGACGCCGGTGCTTCGGACTCGATCTACACCTCCGCGGCCGGCATGCCCAGCTACGGCATTACCGGTATCGCGGTGGACTTCGATGACGTGCGCGCGCACGGGCGCGACGAGCGCATCCGCGTGGCCTCGTTCTACAAGGGCAACGAGTTTTTCTATCGTTTCATGAAGGCGCTGACCTCGCAGTAGCGCCCGGGCAGTCCAGCCGGCGGCCGCTGCGCGGCCGCCGGCTCCCTCAGGACATGCGGCGCGAGATGGCGATGGCGGCGGCCAGCACGATGCCGATGTTCAGGGCCCACCACAGCATCTGCTTGTGATTGCCGCCCAGGGCGGCGACGCCGGCGGCCGGGGCGGGGCCAGCGGCGGTGAACTTGCCCTCCAGCAGCTCGCGGATACCGTCGTGACCGATGGTCACCGCCAGCTGGTGCTCGCCGCTGCCAAGGCTTGCCAGGGGTACCAGCCAGGTTCCTGCCGGGCCGCGCGTGGCCGGCGCGCTGCGCCCGTCCACCGTGGCGGCGAATTCGCTGACCACCAGCGCGGCAGGGTCAGCGCTGCGCCGCACCGACAGCGTGAGGCTGCCCGGCTCGGTGCTGCCGCTGAGGGTAAGCAGCGAGGAGCGTGCAATCTCCACCGGCGCTGCCGCCTCGCCCGCACCCAGGACGACGGTCCAGGCGAGCATGCAGGGGACGAGCCAGCCGCGGGTAGCCTTCATGGCGGGCACTTTAGCGGGCCGGCGGAAATTCACAAGCCGCGTGGGGGTGCGCCGGGGTGGTGCTCCACGACGTTATAATGCCGGCCCACCTGAGGCGGAGACCGGCCTGATGCACAGCCCCTCGGACATCGCGTCGCGCTACCACAGCGGCTTCGGCAACCACTTCGCGAGCGAGGCGCTGCCCGGGGCGCTGCCGCAGGGGCGCAACTCCCCGCAGCGCTGCCCCTACGGGCTGTACGCGGAGCAGTTCTCCGGCACCGCCTTCAGCGCGCCGCGGCATGCCAACCGTCGCAGCTGGCTGTACCGCATCCGCCCGGCCGCGGTGCACGGCAAGTTCCGCAGGATCAGTGCCCGGCGCATCACCAACAGCT
This sequence comes from uncultured Pseudomonadota bacterium, assembly GCA_963703025.1. GTDB lineage: Bacteria > Pseudomonadota > Gammaproteobacteria > Steroidobacterales > Steroidobacteraceae > 13-2-20CM-66-19. The sequence goes on from OY969778.1 coordinate 2,948,159, forward strand.
TCGCGGCCATCGAGCCTTCGCCCAACCGGCTGCGCTGGAGCGCCCCTGCGGTGCCACGGGCGGCGACTGACTTCATCGCCGGGCTGGCCACCCTGGGCGGCAACGGCTCCGCGGACCTCAGCAGCGGCTGCGCCATCTACTGGTACACGGTCAACCGCTCCATGCGTGACCGTTTCTTCTATGACGCGGACGGGGAGCTGTTGATCGTGCCGCAGCTCGGGCGGCTGCGCGTGGCCACCGAACTGGGCGTGCTCGAATTGGAGCCGCTGGAGATCGCGGTCATCCCGCGTGGGCTGCGCTTCCGTGTCGAGCTGCTCGACCGCGCGGCACGCGGTTATGTCTGCGAGAACTTTGGCGCGCCGCTGAAGCTGCCGGACCTGGGTCCGATCGGCGCCAACGGCCTGGCCAACCCGCGCGATTTCCTCACCCCGGTGGCCGCCTACGAGGACCGCACCGGGGCGTTCGAGCTGGTGGCGAAGTTTGGCGGTGGCCTGTGGTCGGCCGCGCTCGGGCACTCGCCACTGGACGTGGTGGCCTGGCACGGCAACAACGTGCCCTACAAGTACGACCTGCGCCGCTTCAACACCATCGGCTCGGTCAGTTTCGACCACCCGGATCCCTCGATCTTCCTCGTGCTGCAGTCAGTGAGCGACACGGCGGGGGTGGACAACCTCGACTTCGTGATCTTCCCGCCGCGCTGGCTGGCCATGCAGGACACGTTCCGCCCGCCCTGGTTCCATCGCAACATCGCCAGCGAATTCATGGGACTGATCGAGGGGGTGTACGACGCCAAGGCGCAAGGGTTCGAGCCCGGCGGCGCCTCGCTGCACAACTGCATGAGCGGGCATGGCCCGGATGCGGCCACGTTTGCCGGGGCCAGTGCCGCTGATACCTCGCGGCCGGTGAAGATCGAGGGCAGCATGGCCTTCATGTTCGAGACGCGCGCGCTGATCCGCCCGACCGCGTACGCGCTGAACAGTCCGCTGCTGCAGGGGGACTACGATGCGGCCTGGCAGCAGCTGCCCAGCCATTTCACGCCCGGCTCGCGGCAGCCGGGTCGGCGCACCCGCCGATGAGCATGCCGGCGCCGGTCAATGCCACGCATGACCCGGCGCTGCGCAGCTGGGTCCCCTCAGCCAACGATGGCCTCACCGACTTCCCGATCCAGAACCTGCCGTTCGCGGTGTTCCGGCGTGCCGGCAGCGGCCAGGCGTATCGCGCCGGCGTGGCGATCGGGGCGCAGATACTGGACCTGGGTGCACTGAGTGCGCGCGCGCCGTTCACCGGCGCGGCCGCCGCGGCGCTGGCCGCCTGCGCCGCCCCCGCCCTGAACCAGCTGATGGGGCTGGGGGCCGTCGCCTGCTCAGCGCTGCGCGCGGGGCTGTCGCAGGCGCTGCGCGCGCACTCCGCGGATGAGTCCGGCCTGCGCGGCCTGCTGCTGCCGCAGGCCGCAGCCGAGTATCGCGTGCCGGCCGATGTCGGTGACTTCACCGACTTCTATGCATCGATCCACCATGCCACCACGGTCGGGCGGCAGTTCCGTCCCGACAACCCGCTGCTGCCCAACTACAAGTGGCTGCCGATTGCCTATCACGGGCGCGCCTCCTCGGTGCGCGTCTCGGGGACCGGCTTTCGCCGTCCGCACGGGCAGCTGATGCCGCAGGGGGCGACGCAGCCGTATCTCGGGCCGTCGCGGCGCCTGGACTACGAGCTGGAACTGGGCATGTTCGTCGGGCGCGGCAACGAGCTTGGCACCGCCGTGCCGCTGGCCGAGGCCGAGAGCCACGTGTTCGGTCTGTGCCTGCTCAATGACTGGTCGGCGCGTGACATCCAGGGGTGGGAGTACCAGCCGCTCGGGCCGTTCCTGGCCAAGAACTTCGCCACCACCGTATCCCCCTGGGTCGTGACGCTCGAGGCGCTGGCACCGTTTCGTGCGCCATTCGTGCGTCCGCCGCAGGAGCCGGCTCCACTTGCGTACCTCGACAGCGAGGCGACGCGCGCCCACGGGGCGATCGATATCACGCTGGAGGCGTGGCTCGAGTCAGCGGCCATGCGCCGCGCGGCGGTCCCAGCGCAGCGCCTGTCGCAGTCGAACTTCCGCGACGCCTGGTGGACCCTGGGCCAGATGCTCACGCACCACGCGGTCAACGGTTGCAACCTCATGCCCGGGGACCTCATCGGTACGGGCACGCAGTCCGGCCCGCAGCCGCAGCAGGCAGGCTCGCTGCTGGAGCTGACCGCGGCGGGCAAGCGCCCGCTGGCACTGCCGGGGGGTGAGCAGCGCAGCTTCCTCGAGGACGGCGACCGGGTGATCCTGCGCGGCTGGTGCGAGCGGGCCGGCTGCGCGCGCATCGGCTTCGGCGAGGCCAGCGGCACCGTGCTGCCGGCGACCGAAGCGGCCGCATCCTGATACGCTCGCCAGCGTGAAGACCTACCGGTACTACGATCTGATCCTCGGCGCGTACGTGTGCGTGCTGCTGTGCGCGAACCTCATCGGCCCGGCCAAGGTCTCGACCGTCACCGTGCCGCTCCTCGGGCCGGTAACCTTCCTTGCCGGGGTGCTGTTCTTCCCGATCTCCTACCTGTTCGGCGACATCCTCACGGAGGTCTACGGCTACGCGCGCGACCGGCGCGTGGTGTGGAGCGGGTTTGCGGCGCTGCTGTTCGCGGCCATCATGGCCGCGGTGGTGGTGCACCTGCCGCCGGCGGACTTCTGGCGCGGCAAGCAGGCCGCGGTCGAGGAGATCTTCGGCAGCACCCCGCGCATCATCTGCGCCTCCATCATCGCCTTCTGGTGCGGCTCATTCGTCAACAGCTACGTGCTGGCGAAGATGAAGATATGGACGCAGGGGCGCTGGCTGTGGAGCCGCATCATCGGCTCGACGCTGTGCGGGGAGCTGATCGATTCGGGGCTGTTCATGGGCATCGCCTTCGCCGGGGTGTGGCCCACCGACAAGCTCGTGGCAGCCACGCTCACGCAGTACCTGCTCAAGTCCGGCTGGGAGGTCCTGGCGACTCCCCTGACCTACCGCGTGGTGGGTTTCCTCAAGCGTGCCGAGCACGAGGACTACTACGACCGCGACACCGACTTCACGCCCTTCTCACTGAAGGCCTGAACGAGCCAGGCGGCAGCGGGCGCCGCGTTAGGCCCGCCGGGTGCTCCCACCGGCACCGCGTGCGTATGTCCAGGGTCGCGCGCGCGGCGAAAGTCCGAAACTGAAGCAAGAAGCGCAGGAAACGGAATGAGGCCAGTCCCGCCGGCATGGATCATTCTGCCGTCATGAGAAATACCCGGTACACCGGCGCGCACGCCGCAGCCGCGGCATCAGCGCTCGCACTCGCGCTGCTGGGGTGTGCGCCGGCCGCAGCGCTCGAGCTGCAGTCGCGCGAGGACGCCTGGTGGACCGGGCCGATGCTGGCGGCCTCGGGTGCGACGCTGCCGCAGGGCCATGCGCTGATCGAGCCCTACCTGTTCAATGACGTGACCAACGCGCGCTTTGACGCCGCCGGCAACCGCCACGCGGTGCCCACGGACAACACGCTGGGCTCGCTCACCTACATGCTCTATGGCCTCACCGACCGGGTGACGGTGGGGATGATCCCGCGGTTCTTCTACGACGTGCCCGCCCACGGTGCGGACAGCTCCGGGATAGCGGTCGGGGACCTGACCGTGCAGGCCGGCTACGGCCTGACCCAGTTCCAGGACGGGCACCGCATTCCCTCGATCTCGGTGGTCATCGACGAGACGCTGCCGACGGGGCGCTACGAGCAGTTGCGCCGCGCGAGCGATGGCTTCGGTGCAGGCGCATACACCACAGGCTTGTCCGTCTATTCCCAGCAGTACTTCTGGATGCCCAACGGACGCATCCTGCGCGCGCGCCTGGACCTGACCTACGCGCTGTCCTCCTCAGCCTCCTTGAGCGGTGAGAACGCCTATGCAACGCCGGCCGGGTTCCACGGGCAGGCAACGCCTGGGGATTCGGCCACCATCGACGCTGCGGCCGAGTACAGCATCACCCGCGAATGGGTGGCAGCCCTTGATGTCGTGTACCAGCACAATGACAGCACGCACGTGCACGGCAGCGTGCCGGACGGGCTGTTCGCCGCTGACTCCGGTTCCTCGTATTCCCTGGGGTTCGCACCGGCGCTGGAGTACAACTGGAGCGCGCGGGCCGGTGTGCTGCTGGGGGTGCGCATCATCCAGATCGGCCGTAATACCTCCGCCAGCATCACCCCGGCGGTCGCGGTGAACCTGGTGTTCTAGGGGCCGCAGACGCGGCCGGGAACGCCGCGGTGGCCGCGAAGCTGAACGGGGGGTGAATAGCCCCCTCAAAGAGGGGCCCCACGGGTGCAAATGGCTGCCGGCGCCCCCATCCTTATGTCAGCCGAAACCCTATTACCGCGTTTTAATGGCTGTAACCTTGAACGTGGATGTCCCCCGGGCGTCTAATTCAGGTACGGGAATTTCTCGAAACACCCGGACGAACCGAAGTGAGGAGCCTGTGAAAAGCTTAAGTGCGCGATTTGTTATTCGTACCGTCGGAGCCTTGGCGCTCGGGGTTGCGGTAGCGACTGCGCCAGCGTACGCCCAGCATGCATCGATGGGCGGTGGCGGGCACATGGGCGGCGGTGCCTCCATGGGTGGCGGCCACTCCAGCGGTGCGCCGCATGCATCTGTGGGCGGTGGGCACTACGGCGGTGGCCACGTCGGCCCTGGCGCCTATTATCACGGTACCTCTGCCTACCACGGCAACGGCTATTACCACGGCGGTACGACGTACTATCACGGCGGGGGCTACTACCACGGCGGTGGTGCCTACTATCACGGCAGCGCGTACTACAACGGCGGCCACTACTGGGGTGGCGGCTACTGGCACGGCGCTTACTGGCCGCACTGCTACTACGCCCCCGGCTACGCCTGGTATCTGCCGGTACTGCCCTTGGGCTACGCCACGTTCTGGTGGGGCGGGTCGCCGTTCTACTACTACAACAACCTGTACTACACCTATAACTCAGGCTATGGCGGCTACGTCGTGACCGATCCGCCACCGGCCGCCGGTGGAAGCGCCGCTGGCAGCAACGCGACGTTCGAGAACCCGGGCGGTGATGATGGTTCGGCGGTTCCGGACGGTGCAGTGACGGCGGCCCCGCCGCCGCAGTCCGGTCCCGGACCTGCCGCAGCTGCAGCCAGCGGCGGTGGCGAGGTGTTCGTGTACCCGCGCAAGGGCCAGTCCGAGCAGCAGACGAGCACGGACAAGTACGAGTGCCACAGCTGGGCGGTCAGCCAGACCGGCTACGACCCGACGCGGCAGGGCAGTGCGGGTGCGGTGGGTGATTACCGCCGCGCGATGACCGCGTGCCTGGATGCGCGCGGTTACAGCGCGCGCTGAGGCGCCCGCAGGAAGCTGAAGGAGCAAGGCGCGGGGTGGCAACACCCCGCGCCTTTTTTATTGGCCGACCTGCGTGGCCGGCGCGAAGGCACCCGGCTGGGTTGCGCTCTGGATGAGCACCGTGGCCGTGGTGCCATCGGCCACCGCGATATCCAGGCGCCCGTCGCCGTTCAGGTCACCCAGCGCCACGCCCAGCGGCTGCCCGAAGCCTGGGTAGTTGGTCGCCGCCAGCAGCGCACCGGGGTGCGCCGGATCGTGCAACAGCACCGAGACGCTGCCGGTGCCCCCGGGCGAGAGGTTCGCGACCACCACGTCGTTGGCCCCGGCGCTGGTGAGGAAACCCACGGCGACGTCGATCGAGCCACCCGGGGTCGCATAGGTGACCGGGGCAAGGAAGCTGCCCGGATGCGCCGCATCCTGCAGCACGACCGATACGCCCGCGCCGCCACCGTTGCCGAAGTCCGCGACCACCAGGTCGAGCGCGCCGTCACCGTTCATGTCGGCCACCTTCACCGACTGTGGCGCCGCACCGGCCGGGACGCTTACCGGGGTGAGGAAGGTGCCAGGCGTGGTCGCCACCTGGAAGAAGACATAGGCGGCGCCATTGCCGTAGGCGTCCGAGCCGGCGGCGATGATGTCGAGCGCGCCGTCGCCGTTCACATCGCCCAGGGCGACCGAGCTTGCACTGGTGGCCGTCGGCAGCGACTGCGGGGTGAGGAACTGGCCCGGGTGAGCGGGGTCCTGCAGCAGGATGATCACGCTGCCGAAGAGGTCCGCGAGCACAAGATCCGGCAGGCCGTCGCCGTTGACGTCGCCGATCACCACCTGGTTGGGCGAGCCCCCGGTGGGCACGTCGACCGCCGGCAGGAAGGTGCCCAGCGTCGTCCCGTGCAAGTACACCGAGACGCTGCCGTAGGCATTGGCGATCACCATGTCCAGCGCACCGGCATTGGTGAGGTCCGCGACCGCGATGCTTGACGGGTCGAGGTTGGTGGTCGGGTAGGGCACCCCGGTTGCGAACGTGCCCGGGGAGGTGGAGGAGTTCATGATGACGTTGGCAAAGCCCGGATTGTCCGGGTACCCCTGGTAGGCCGTGGTGGCCACCACCAGGTCCTGCACCCCGTTGCCCGTGAGGTCCGCGATGGCGACCGAGTTGGGGACATTGACAGGGGCGTAATACCAGTTGCCGTCGCCGCCACAGCTGGCGAGCACGCCGGCGGCGAGGAGCGCTGCGGCCGCTGGCAGCCAGCGCCCCGACAGTCTTGTTGCTGACAGATGATTCTTCACGGCTGACTCCCTGAGATGACGTGCGGCCCAGTTTCCACTGCGACTCAAGCGCAGCAACGCAGTGCGCACCGCGCGGTTGACAGTCGAACAGCATCGTTCACGCACGCTAAGGGTACACTCCCCGGGGGGTAATCAGCACGGGGCGCCCGCGTGAGCACGCAACAGTCGGTGGTGTTCCTGTTCGACGTCGACAACACGCTGCTCGACAACGACGCGCTGCAGGGGCAGCTGGCCAGCTACCTGACGAGCAGCCTCGGGGCCGCCGCCGGCACGCGCTACTGGGAGCTGTTCGAGCAGCTGCGCGTACAGCTGGGCTACGCGGACTACCTGGGCACGCTGGAGCGGCTGCGATTGGAGCGCCTGGGTGACCCCGCGCTGCTGCAGGCGGCGTTCTTCCTGCTGGATTACCCGTTTGCCAGCCGGCTGTACCCCGGCACGCTCAGCGCGCTTGCCCGCTGTGCGCAGCTGGGCACGACGGTCATCCTCTCCGACGGGGATGCGGTATTCCAGCCGCTGAAGATACGCGGTGCGGGCCTGTGGCAGGCCGTCGGCGGCCGCGTGCTCATCTATGTTCACAAGGAGCAGATGCTCGCGGATGTCGCGCGGCGCTACCCGGCCGCGCACTACGTCCTGGTCGATGACAAGGTGCGCATCCTGGATGCGGTGAAGCAGGCCTGGGACGCACAGGTGACCACGGTGTTCCCGCGCCAGGGGCACTACGCCCTGGACGCGGCGGAAGTCGCCCGCCACCGCCCGCCGGATCTGGCGCTCGGGAGCATCGGCGAACTGGCCAGCTGCAGCCTCGGCCCGTTTTCTGGCGCACCCTCCCTGCAGAAGGTACCCTAAGGCGCCTAAGCGAAGGGTACGTGCAACCGATGTCATCACCGCGGCCATGGCTTGAGCAGCTGCGCGCCGGCAGCGAGGCGCTGCAGGGGGTCTTAAGCGCGGTGCTCGAGGCCGAGCGCCACTTCGCCCCGCCCGCCTCGCCCCTGGAGCGCCTGCGACAGATCACCACGAGCCCCGAATGGGCCTGGCTGCAGCCGCTGTACCGGTTGATAGCCGACATCGACCACGCGCTGGCCTCGGCGCAGGAGCTGCCGGTGGAGGAGGCCGCGGCGATCGGCGCCCACGCGCGCGAGCTGCTCAGTGGCGGCGCGGTGCCCGCCGAGCAGGCCTTCCTTGATCATTACCGTGCGCTGCTGCAGAGCGACCCGGCCGTCACCATGGCGCACGCGGCGGCGCTGCGCGCCTTGCTCGTGCTGCCGGCTGAGACCACCAACCAGTCAGAGCGACTTCATGCCCGCCACCAGTGGAACGAGCGGCGGCGGTTCCTGCGCCTGGAAACCCCCGGGCGCGGGGCTTCATAAAGGAGATCAAGTCATGACCCAGAGCGGCATCCCGCAATCGCACGTGGACCTTCTGACACAGAAGGCGTTCGCGCACCTGGTGACGCTGTTGCCCGATGGCAAGCCGCAGTCGACCCCGGTGTGGGTGGACTACGATGGCAAGTACGTGCTCATCAACACCGCGGAAGGGCGCCTGAAGGACAAGAACATGCAGCGCGACCCGCGCGTGGCCTTGTCGATCACCGATCCGCAGAATCCCTACCGCTACCTCGAGGTGCGCGGGCGCGTGGTCGAGCGCACCAAGAGCGGGGCCGAGGACCACATCGATGCGCTGGCCAAGCGCTACATGGACAAGGATAAATACCCGTACCGCAAGGCCGGCGAGGATCGCGTGATCTTCAAGGTGCAGCCGGAGCGCTCCAGCTCGATGTAAGGCTGCGCGCGCTGCGCAGGCAGGTGCGCCTACTAGTCCTTGGGGCGGATCTGCAGCTCGCGGCGCGCGTAGTCGATGATCAGCACGTCGAATGAGCCGAGCATGTCCATGCCGATGGTCAAGGCAGGCTCATCGGTCAGGCCCCAGTGCTGGAACAGGTACATGTCACCGAAGGTGACCTTGATGCCACGCACCGTCAGGTTGCTGGAGAACTGGATTTCCGGGGCCTGCAGGTAGTTGCCGGACTGGATGTCGAGCGTGACGCCAATGATGTCCTGGTGCGCGCTGTTGTCCGGCACGCGCCGCATCAGCGCCTCGCGCAGGCTCAAGTTGCCCACCGTGCCCTGCGCACCGGTGTCGATGATGGCCTTGGCGCGCACGTTGCCCACGCGCACGTCAGCGACCAGCAGGCCATTCAACATGCGCAGCGGCACCGCCGTGAAGCCGCGCGCGGCAGACTCACCGTGCGAGCGGGTGATGGTCAGGCGGTCGTTGCCGAAGTCGGCAAGGATGCGCTTGTCGGCCAGCCCCTCGATGCCCAGCACGCCCTGCGCACCGCCGAATACGTCCGAGAGCACCGGCAGCTCGGACGAGCCGATGTACAGTTCGCCCACCTCCATGTGGTTCACGTGCACGGTGTGCACCATGGCCGAGCCGGTGAACCCGGTGACGCGGATGTCACCATTGGCGGTGAGGTCGGAGTCCATCAGCTGCGCGGTGCGCGCGGTGATCGCGGAATGGTTGGCGCCGGTATCAAGCACCATGCGATAGGGACCCTTGCCGTCGATCATGACCGGGGCCCAGATGCGGCCGATGCGATCGCGGCGCGTCGGGGCCGCGTACTTAGGCTCCGTGGTCTGGATGATGATTTCGGTGAGTTCTTCCTGCACGGCAGGATCAATCGCAGGCGGGGTGGCGGTGGGCACGAGCGCTCCCACCCCCAGGGGGACCAGCACCGCTGCCCCCAGGAAGATGCCGCACATCAGCGCGTGGTGATGACGAAGCACCGGTGCAGTAGACCACGGCCGCGCTTCAGGCTCCAGCGCACTCCTCTCGCTTCCCGGAAAGAGGAGCCGGGCCACCGGCGCCGTTCCACCGGCGGGTGTGACTGGCATTTGCGTAATCCTGCAGCGGTATGGCCACGAATTACGCTTGCGCATCACCCAAACCAGACTTAACCTCGTAAACGAGGGCTCTCAAGGGGGATCTATGCTACGACTCATCGCGTGCGGCGCTGCCGCAGGTCTTATGGTGACTATGGCGGCCCAGGCCGCCGACGATGCGGGGCTGGCGCTGCAGGAGGTCACGGTCACCGCCCAGCGGGTGTCCTCGGACCTGCAGACCACTCCCATCTCCATGACCGCCCTGAGCGGGGACTTCATCCAGAAGTTTGACCTGCCGCGAGTCACTTCGCTCGACATGGTGACCCCGAACCTCACCTTCTTCTCCGGTACCGGCGGCAGCAGCGGCCAGGTCAGCGCCTTCATGCGCGGGGTGGGCCAGTTCGACTTCCTGCTCACCACCGACCCGGCCGTGGGCCTGTACGTGGATGGGGTCTACCTGGCGCGCACCTTCAGCACCAACCTCGAGCTGGATGACATCCAGCGTGTCGAGGTGCTGCGCGGCCCGCAGGGCACGCTGTTCGGCAAGAACAACATCGGTGGGGCGATCAACATCAGCACGCTCACCCCGACCGGCAGCGGCAAGACCGATTTCCGTGCCAGCTACGGCAACTACGATTCCTGGGCGCTGGACGCCTACCGTGACCAGGCCCTGACCGACACGCTGTCGCTGGGCGTCTCGCTCATGGCGCGCAAGTCCGACGGCTGGGAGGACCGCCCGCTGGCAGACAACGGCGGCAAGGAGGAACGCTACGGCGGCCGCGCCATCCTCAACTGGGCGCCCGTGAGCAGCTTCAGTTCGCGCCTGAGTGTGGAGTTCTCCGCGCAGACCCAGCCAAGCAGCCCCAACGTGATGATCGCCTACAACCCCGCCGCGGCGGTGGTGCCGTTTTTGTCACTGTTCAATGCCTTCGTGGCGCCCTGCTGTACCCCGCCGACCAACATCGACGTGAGCGGTGCCGAGGGCCCGCTGGTGCGCGATGACCTGCACGGCATGGGCACGACCTGGATCAACGACTTCAAGCTCGCCGGCGGCGTCGACCTCAAGTCCATCACCGCGTTTCGCTACACGGATTCGGACTTCGGCCGTGACGGGGACAACTCCTACGTCAACTACAGCGGCGACATCCACAACGAGCACGACAACACCTTCACCCAGGAGCTGCAGGCCAGCGGCAAGTGGACGCAGCTGAACTGGGTGCTCGGGGCGTACTACCTGAACGAGCGCACGCGCGACCAGACCAACCTGGTGACCGCGCAGGGGCTGTTCGAGGCGCTCACCGCGCTGGGCCCGGCCAACCCGCTGTACGCGGCGCGCTATGCGCTGGACTTCAACCTCGACTACGACAACCGGCAGACCACCAAGGACTACGCCGGTTACCTGAACCTCAACTGGGCCTTCAACGACCGCCTGTCGCTGCAGGCGGGCGTGCGTTACACCAACGAGACCAAGGACTTCTCCCAGTCGGTGATGAACGACCAGGGCAAGAGCATCTTCCTGCCCGTCGATCCGTTCACCGGGGCGACTGATACCAGCAACACCTCGGTGCCCAGCCCCGCGTGCAGCAGCCTCATGAACGAGGGTACCTATTTCACCTGCCAGACCAGCTCGAACGAGTGGACGCCGCGGTTCAGCCTGGATTTCCAGTGGACCGACGACGTGTTCGAGTACCTGCAGTGGAGCCGCGGCTTCCTCGCTGGCGGCATCAACGGCCGTCCGACCTCCAAGGAGCAGATCCAGGACTACAAGCCTGAGTACCTGGACAGCTGGGAGCTGGGCGTGAAGACCATGCTGTGGGACAAGCGCCTGCGCTGGAACAACGCGGTGTTCTACGACAAGTACAAGGACATCCAGGTGCTGCTGACCGAGGGCGCCAGCGTCGTCATCCAGAATGCGGCCGAGGCGACCATCTACGGCCTCGAGTCGGATCTGCAGGCCTCGCTCACCGAGCACTGGAGCTTGCAGGGCAGCCTTGGCTACAACCACAACGAGTACAACAACTGGCACGACAGCCTCGGGGACTACACCTGGCGCAAGCTGCAGAACGCCCCCGAATGGACCGCCAACATCGCCAGCGCCTACGAGCAGCGGGTGGCCAGCGGCGCGGGCATGCGCTTCACCGTGAACGTGGGCTTCCAGAGCTGGATGTACCTGGACGGCGCCAACAGCCCGGTGCTGCGCGCGCCGTCGCGCACGCTGGTGGACGCGGGCCTGTTCTACCTGCCGCCCAGTGGCAAGTGGGACGTCGGCCTTGAGGGCAAGAACCTCACCGACGACCGCGTGCTCAATTCCGGATATAACGGCCTGGCGTTCTTCGGCTACGCGGAAGGCACGTACAACCCGCCGCGCCGCTACTGGCTCACGTTCCACTACCACGTCAACTAGGCGCCGCCAGCACTTCGGGCGCGAACTGCAAACCGCCGAACGCGCCCGGGGAGTCCCTGGGCGCGCCTTGCGCCGATTGGGTACCCCATATGCGTGATGCCCGGCCCCACCGCGGAGCGAGTACGCTTGCGCGCTGCACTGCACTGAGGCTTGCGGGGGATCGACGGCTATGGGACTGAAATCCAATCGCGTGGTGCTGGTCACCGGCGCCAGCCGCGGCATCGGTCGCGGCGTCGCGCTGGCGCTGGCCACCCCGGGCACGACCGTCTACATCACCGGGCGCACCACCCAGGCCGGCACCGCACCCCTGCCGGGCACGATCCACGATGCCGCGGCCGAGGTCACGCGCCGCGGCGGCAAGGGCATCGCGGTGGCCTGCGACCACGCCGATGACGCCGCGGTCGCAGCCGTGTTCGCGCAGATCAAGCGCGATTGCGGGCGCCTCGACCTGCTGGTGAACAATGCCACCGCGATCCCGGACGCGCTGGTGCTGCCCGGGGGCTTCTGGGAGAAGCCGCTGGCGATGCAGGCGATCCTGGACGTCGGCTTCCGCTCGCACTACGTCGCCAGCTGGCACGCCGCGCAGCTGATGGTGCCCCAGCGCGAGGGCCTGATCGCGATGGTGTCCTCCGCGGGCGCGCGCTGCTACCTGCACGGGCCGGCCTACGGCGCGGGCAAGGCCGGCATCGACAAGATGTCCGCCGACATGTGGGTGGACCTGAAGAAGCACAACGTGGCAACCGTGTCGTTGTGGGCGGGCATCACCCTCACCGAGCGCTCGGAAATCGCCATCAGGGAGCACCCCGGGGAGTACGACGCGGTGATGGCGAACGCGGTGCACCCGGAGTTCCTCGGCCGCGTGCTCGATGCGCTCCTGAGGGACGCGAAGCTCACCGAGCGCGCCGGCAAGACCTTCTACGCCGCCGAGCTGGCCAAGGAGCTGGGAGTGCTGGATGTGGATGGCCGCCAGCCGCCCTCGGACGCGGCCTTCCTCGGCGAGCCGGCGCAGGTTTCCGGCGCGGTCATCGGCGGATAACCTCAAGGAGAATTGCATGGCTGAGATCGACGATCTGCGCGCGCCGCGTCCAGCGCCTCGAGGACATCGAGGCGATCCGGCGCCTGAAGGCGCGCTACCTCAACGCCTGTGACTCGCAGCAGCCGGAGAGTGCGCGCGACTGCTTTGCCGAAGGGGCGATAGTGATCGACATGGGCCACGTCGGGGTCCTCAATTCCCGCGAGCAGTTCTACGAAATCTATAAGACCTTCGGCTGCCTGCCGAACATCCTCGACATGCACCACGGCACCAACTCCGAGATCGAGTTCGCCGACGATACGCACGCGCGGGCGCTATGGGCGCTGGAGTACCGCAACTTCAACACCGAGGCGAAGACGGTGACTTTCGTCAGCCTCATCTACCACGACGACTACGCCAAGATTGGCGGCGCCTGGAAAATCACCCGCTCGCGCTCGGAGTTCAAGACCGCGCTGCACTGCACCTACGGCGACGGTACCCTGCGTTCGCAGCTGGTCGGTAAATCCGTCGCCGGCGCCGTAAGTTTCCAGAAATAGGAGCGATCGCCAATGCCCCATCCGCACGCCGAAGTCGACGCCGCCATCCGCGGTCTTGCGGAGGCCTTCAAGGAGGCGCAGCGCACCAACAAGTGGTCCTGGATCGCCGACAAGTTTTATCACGAGGCTTGCACCTACACCTGCCCCTACGCCGGGGCCTTCCCGGTGGTTGCCAACAGCCGCGAGGAGATCCGCGCCACGCACTACGGGCGCGACATGGACGTGGGCTCCGGGTGGGAGGGCTGGAGTTTCCCGATCCTCAGCTGGGCGATCGACGGCGACCAGATCATCAGCCACTGGGTGAACCGCGGGCCGGGCAAGCGCCCGGACGGCAGCTTCTACGAGACCCACGGGGTCTCCTTCATCACCTACGGGGGTGACGGCAAGTTCTCCTCGCAATACGACCTGTTCGACCTCGCCCACCAGATGCACCTGTGCGATGAGCTGGACGCGGCGGGACTGCTGAACCCGAAACTCAAGGCCGAATGGGTGGCGCCGGCCAAGAAGCGCCTCATCGACATGCTCAACAAGGGAGCCGCGGCATGACAGAGAAGATCTTCCCGGATGGCGCGGCACTGGTCATTGGCGGCAGCGGCGGGCTCGGGCAGGGGGTCTGCCGTGAGTTCGCCCGCGCCGGCACCGCGGTCGCGATCACCTACAACAAGAAGAAGGACGTGGCCGAGAAGCTCGCCACGGAGCTGCGCGCCATGGGCGCAAGAGCGAGCGTGCACCAGCTGACCATCGGCGACGCGCAGCGCTGCGAGGCGGTCATGGCGGAGGCTGCCGCCGAGCACCAGCGCCTGCACACGATCGTGGTGTGCGCCGGCACCTTCTCCACGCAGTACCTGCTGTCGGAGATGCCGTTGGAGGTTTGGCGCACCATCATGGAGCAGGACGTCACCGGCTTCTTCAATGTCATGAAGGCGGCACTGCCGCGCCTGAAGCAGTGGGGCGGGGGCTCATTCGTGCACCTGGGCTCGGCCGGACACCTGAGCTGGCCGGAGCGCGACGGCATCTCCGTGGCGCCCAAGGCGGCCATCGAGGCGCTGATCACCGGCATCGCGCGCGAGGAGGGGCGGTACAAGATCCGCGCCAACACCGTGCTCGTCGGGGTCATCGAGGCGGGCATGTTCCTCGAACTCACCAAGCAGGGGGTGTTCGATGAGGCCTGGGTGAAGGAAGTGCACAAGAACCTTGCGCTCAAGCGCTGGGGCAAGCCCGAGGAGATCGGGCACGCGGTGGTGTTCCTGGCCTCGGACAAGGCGCTGTACGTCACCGGCCAGCGCATCGCTGTGGCCGGCGGCTACGGGTTGTAAGCCATGACCGCAGACGACTACTTTTCGATCCAGAACCTGGTGTACGTGTACTGCCACCGCATCGATCGCGGCGACTTCGCAGGCTTGGGCGAGCTGTTCGCGCACGCGGTGATCCTCGTGCCGGCTTCCGCCCAGCAGGTGAAGGGCGCCGCGGCCGTGCATGACATGTACGCGCGCTTCACGCGTCGCTACGCTGATGGCACGCCCAAGACCGCGCACGTGACGAGTAACCTCATCATCGAGGCCGAGGGCGCAGATGCCGCGCGCGCACAGTCCTACTTCACGGTGCACCAGGCCACCGACGCGCTGCCGATGCAGCCGATCATCGGCGGGCGTTATTTCGACCGCTTTGCGCGCGTGGATGGTCGCTGGCGCTTCAGCGAGCGACGCATCGAGATCGACCTGACGGGAAACCTGAGCGAGCACCTGCTGCAGGCCATAGCGCCGGAGTCAGGCACCGCCTGAGCGGGCGTGGCGCCCGCGTGGCGCGCACGCCACGCGATTGCGCAAGCCGTGGGACCGGTCACGAGGGGTGTGCGCGCTAGGATCCGCCGGTGCGCACGCTCATGCCAATCATGGTCCTGGCGGCAGCCGCCGCCACGGCGGCCGAGCTGCCAGCCCTGGACCAGGGCATGCAGGCGCTGCAGGCCGGCAACCCGGTCGCCGCGGCCGCGATGCTCAAGGCGCTGACGCGCCAGGATCCGGATTCGGCGCAGGCGTGGGCTGCGCTGGGCAGCGCCCTGCAGCAGCTGCACGAGGATCGTCGGGCCATCAGTGCCTACCGCCGCGCGCTGCAGCTGGATCCGGATTCCCCGAAAGTCTTCTATGCGCTGGGTTCCAGCTACGCGGCCGCACACGATGCGGCGCACGCGTTCGAGTGGCTGGCAAAGGCGCGCGCCAGCCGGCGCTACGACATGACGCAGGCAACACAGGACCGCAACCTGCAGTGGCTGCGCGACGACCCGCGGTTCGCCGCGCTGCTGCCCACCGATGCGGATTTCGCGCAGCCGTTCGTCGAGCCGGTGACCATCCTGCACGAGTGGCGTGGCGAGGCGGCCAACGACCAGTTCGGCTGGATCGCGCGCAACATCGGCGATGTAGATGGCGACGGTGTCGCCGATTTCGTCACTTCCGCCCCGACCCATGGGACCGGCGGCAGCAATGCTGGCAAGATCTACGTGTACTCGAGCGGCAGCGGTGCGCTGCTGTGGAGTGCGGATGGGCTGCCCGGCGAGCAGCTGGGCACCGGCGTCGAGGCCGCCGGCGACACTGACCGCGACGGCATCGCCGATGTAGTCGCCAGTGGCCCAGGAGCCGGCGGTATAGCGCGGATCTACTCAGGCCGCGACGGGCGTGTCCTGCACGAGTTCCACGCGCCCCGCGCGGACGAGTCTTTCGGCAACCACGTGTCCGGCGCAGGAGACCTCGATGGCGACGGCTATGCCGATATCATCGTCGGCAGTCCGGGCCTGGACGGTGAGCAGAAAAGTCCCGGCCACGCCTATGTCTACTCGGGCAGGACCGGCGCGTTACTGCTGACGCTGAGCGGGGAGCGCACTGGCGACCAGTTCGGCAGCACCGTTGCCGGATACGCCGATGCACGCCAGCACTACCTCGTGGTGGGCGCGCCACGCGCCGGTGCTGCGCACCACGGCAAGGTCTACGTATACGCGGGCCCGGATCTGGCGCCGAAGTTCACCATCGAGGCGGACGCGACTGGCAACGCGCTAGGGCTGATGTTCGTGTCAGTTCTGGGGGACATGGATGGCGATGGCGTGAGCGAGATCTTCGCATCCGACTGGTCCAATCAGGCGCATGGACTGTCGAGCGGGCGGGTGTACGTGTATTCGGGGCGCACCGGACAGCCCCTGTACACATTCACCGGCGAACATCGCGGCGACGGATTCGGCACCAGCGCCTCGGTTGCCGGTGACATCGACGGCGATGCCCGCGCGGACCTGATCGTCGGGGCATGGCAGTACGGCGGCGCGGCGCTCTCAGGCGGGCGTGCCTACCTTTATTCCGGGCGCGACGGCCAGCTCATCAGGACCTTCACCTGCCGCACCCCGGGGGACACCTTCGGCTTCGACGCGGTGGGAATGGGCGAGGTGAGCCACGACGGCACGAGCGCCTTGCTGATCACCTCGGGCTGGAGCGCCGTGCACGGCTTCCACTCCGGGCGCGTCTTCCTGCTGGCGAGCGGGATTGCGCCGCGCCGGGCGCAGCCTTAGCACGCACAATTGCCGCCGCAGCCCCGTAGGTCGCGCGCAGCTGGCGATGCAGCGTGCTGCGACTCTGCATGCCAACGCGCGCGGCGATCTCGGCAACCGGTCCTTGGCCGCTGGCGAGCAGCCGGGCGGCGATGCACAGGCGCAGCCGCCGAAGATAGGCCACCGGCGTGCAGCCATGCACCGCCTGGAACAGGCGCAGGCAGTGATATGCCGACAGGTGCGCGGCCCGGGCAATCTCGGTGAGGCCAATGGCGCGGCCGTAGTGCGTGTGCATGAAATCGACGCCCAGCCCAAGGCGACGGAAGATCTCCTGGCGCGTCGCCCTACGCGCCGCCGGCACGCGGGCGCTGCCAAGTCGGTCGTGCTCATGCAGGCACTGCATGCGGCCGAGCAGGAAATACAGTTGCTCCTCGTACCAGGCTTCATCGTCGAGCCCTGCCTCCACGTGCCAGCGGATGAAGCGCAATACCGGGCTGACGCGCGCGTCGTGCGGGCGCAGTTGCTCACCGAAGCCGGCCGCGCCGGCCGCGGCATCGTGATCTTCAAGCAGCGCCGCATCAGCACGCGCGTGACAGCGCGCCACTTCCGCAGCCATGCCGGGGCGGAAGAAGATCGCGAACGAGGTAACCGGGTCGCAGCTGCGCAGCCGGCTGCCGTAGGTGCGTCCGTCGTTGAGCACCAGGAACGTGCCGTCGTCGACTGCCACGCGCCGCCCGTCGATGAGGTACTCCTCGCAGCCGTGCCAGGCCGCCTTGATGGACAGGCGCTGCTCGAATGGCGGCATCTCGATGTCTCGGGCGCGCGCCCAGATGATGCAGTTCTCACGCCCCCAGCGCGGGTAGAACCAGCGCCGGAAAGCCGGCTCGGCGATCGGCGGCATCTGTCGCAGGATCATGCGGGAGTGGCGTCCATGGCGCCTATCTTAGGGCCGCGGCCGGCACGGCGGCAGCATGCGCGCGCGAGAATGCGACGACGCGTCGCGCGGGGCGCGACGGGCCGCCTAGGTGCGCAGTCCGCCGCTGATGAAGGCGACGAGGTCGCGCTGGAAGTGCTCCAGCTGCGCGCGACCGGGGACCGCGCCGCTGGCACACTCCAGGTGGACCTCGAGCGCGTTGGCGAGGGCATGCTGGGCAAGGTCGGCCGCAAACAGCCAGCGGCGCTTGACGGTCGGCGCGTCCAGGTGCGGCAGTGCGCGCTGCAGCAGGGGCGTGAACAGCGCCACGCTGTCATCGAGTGTCTTGGCGAGGTACGGGGAGCGGTCGAACGACAGGCGCACCAGGAAGCGCAGCTGGGCGACACTCGCGCTGAAGTTTTCCTGCATGCCCGCAGTCAGGGGGTAGACGAGTGCCTCGACGATGGCCTCCACCTGCGGGTGCGCCTGGCTCTCCAGGTTCGCCACCATACTGGCGCGCTGCTGGAACATGGCTGGCTGCGCGCGTTGCAGCAGCGCCCTGACCAGCCCGTCACGCGTGCCGAAATGGTAGTGCAAGGCGGCCACGCTGTAGCCGGCCTCGGTATTGATGGTGCGCAGCGAGACTGCATCTATGCCACGCTCGGCAAACAGCCGTTCCGCGGCATCCATGATGACCCCGCGTGCGGACTCTTCGGTCCTACCCTTGGAGGGTGTTGCTTGACTTTTGCCCGCCACGGTTCGAGACTAGAACTTATCACTCGATAAGTCAACGATGTGCGGAGACCGCCTGCATGAATGAGCTTCAATATGCCCGCTAAGAGCGCCGCTGCCGCACCGGGCACGCCGTCGCTGACCCACCTGCAGCGCCTGGAGGCCGAGAGCATCCACATCATGCGCGAGGTGGTGGCCGAGTGCGAGCGGCCGGTGATGCTCTACTCGATCGGCAAGGACAGCGCGGTGATGCTGCACCTGGCCACCAAGGCGTTCTTCCCCGCCGTGCCGCCATTCCCGCTGCTGCACGTGGACACGACCTGGAAGTTCCGGGCGATGTACGAGTTCCGCGATGCGATGGCCAAGAAGCTCGGCATGCAGCTGCTGGTGCACGTGAACCAGGAGGGGCTGGCGCAGGGCATCGGCCCGTTCACCCACGGCTCGCAGGTGCACACGGACGTCATGAAGACCCAGGGCGCTCAAGCAGGCCCTGGACAAGTACGGCTTCGATGCCGCCTTCGGTGGCGCACGACGTGACGAGGAGAAGAGCCGTGCCAAGGAGCGCATCTTCTCGTTCCGCTCCGCGGCGCACCGCTGGGATCCCAAGCAGCAGCGCCCGGAGCTGTGGTCGCTCTACAACGCGCGCAAGCACCCCGGTGAGAGCCTGCGGGTGTTCCCGCTGTCCAACTGGACCGAACTCGACATCTGGCAGTACATCTGGCTGGAGAACATCCCGATCGTGCCGCTGTACCTGTCCGCTGAGCGGCCCGTGGTGGAGCGCGATGGCGCGCTCATCATGGTCGACGACGAGCGCATGCCCATGAAGCCCGGCGAGAAGCCGATGATGAAGAAGGTGCGCTTCCGCACGCTCGGCTGCTATCCGCTGACCGGGGCGGTCGAGAGTGACGCGGATACCCTGCCGGCGATCATCCAGGAGATGCTGCTGACGCGCACCTCCGAGCGCCAGGGGCGCGTCATCGACCACGACGCCGCCGCCTCGATGGAAAAGAAAAAGCAGGAAGGGTACTTCTGATGGCGCACCAGTCCGACCTCATCGCCAGTGACATCGGCGCCTACCTGCGCGCGCACGAGCACAAGAGCCTGCTGCGCTTCATCACCTGCGGCTCGGTGGATGACGGCAAGTCCACCCTCATCGGCCGCCTGCTGTACGAGTCGAAGATGATCTTCGACGACCAGCTGACCGCGCTCGAGGCGGACTCGAAAAAGGTCGGCACGCGCGCCGGCGAGCTGGACTTCGCGCTGCTGGTCGATGGCCTTGCCGCCGAGCGCGAGCAGGGCATCACCATCGATGTGGCCTACCGCTTCTTCTCCACTGATCGCCGCAAGTTCATCGTCGCCGACACCCCCGGCCACGAGCAGTACACGCGCAACATGGTCACCGGCGCCTCGACCGCGGACCTGGCCGTGATCCTGATCGATGCGCGCAAGGGCGTGCTCACGCAGACGCGCCGCCACAGCTTCCTGGTGAGCCTGGTTGGCATCTCGCGCATCGTGCTCGCGGTCAACAAGATGGACCTGGTGGCCTATTCCCAGCAGGCCTTCGACGCCATCGTTGCCGACTACCGCAGCTTTGCCGAGCGCATCGGCCTTGCCGACATCACCGCCATCCCGCTGTCGGCGGTGTACGGCGACAACATCATCGATCGCGGCACCAACATGCCCTGGTACCAGGGGCCAACGCTCATGGAGCACCTGGAAACGGTGCCGGTCGGGGACGCCATCGCCGCGCAGCCTTTCCGGCTGCCGGTGCAGTGGGTGAACCGGCCGAACTCGGACTTCCGCGGCTTCGCCGGGCAGATCGCCGGCGGCACCGTCAGGCGCGGTGACCGCATCCGCGTTCTGCCCTCGGGACGCGAGAGCACCGTCGCGCGCATCGTCACGGCCGACCGCGACCTGGAGCAGGCGGTGGCCGGGCAGTCGGTTACCCTCACGCTCACCAGCGAGGTCGATGTCAGCCGCGGGGACGTGATTGCCGCGGGCGATGCGCCGCCGCAGGTCGCCAGCCAGTTCGAGGCCACAATCGTGTGGATGCACGATGAGCCGATGCTGCAGGGGCGCGCGTACCTGATGAAGGCCGGCACACGCACCGTGACCGCGACCATCACGCCGGTGAAGCACAAGATCAACGTCAACACGCTCGAGCAGCTGCCCGCCGAGCGCCTGGAGCTCAACGACATCGGCGTGTGCGAGCTCGAGCTCGATCGGCCGATCCCGTTCGAGAGCTATGCCGACAACCATACCCTCGGCGGCTTCATCCTCATCGACCGCCTGAGCAACAGCACCGTCGGTGCGGGCGTCATCAACTTTGCACTGCGCCGCTCGCAGAACGTGCACTGGCAGGCGCTGGACGTCGACAAGCAGGTGCGCGCCCGACAGAAGGGCCAGCGTGCCTGCGTGCTGTGGCTCACCGGGCTTTCCGGTGCCGGCAAGTCCACGATCGCCAACCGCATCGAGAAGCTGCTGACCGCGCAGGGCCGGCACACCTACCTGCTCGACGGCGACAACGTGCGCCACGGCCTCAACAAGGACTTAGGGTTCACCGCCCAGGATCGCGTCGAGAACATCCGCCGCGTCGCGGAAGTCTCGCGCCTGATGGTCGATGCCGGGCTGATCGTGCTGGTGTCGTTCATCTCGCCGTTCCGCTCCGAGCGGCGCATGGCGCGCGAACTGTTTGCCGCCGGGGAGTTCCTCGAGGTGTTCATCGACACGCCGCTTGCGGAAGCGGAGCGGCGCGACGTGAAGGGGCTGTACAAGAAGGCGCGCAGCGGGGAGCTGAAGAACTTCACCGGCATCGACTCCCCGTACGAGGCCCCCGAAGAGCCCGGAGATCCACATCGACACCACCTCGATGAGTGCCGACGAGGCCGCCGAGCACATCGTGCGGCGACTGCTGGACCTGAAGGTCGTTCCCACCCGTATGAGTGCCGCCTCACCGAAGCTGCTGGGGAACGTCGCGGACATCGCCCGCCAGGCCGCGGCTGAGATCCTCGAGGTGTATGCCTCCGGGGACGCTGGCACCACGCTCAAGGGCGATGACTCGCCCCTGACGCAGGCTGACCTGCGGGCTCACCGGCTGATCGCAGCCGCCCTTGCCAGCCTGACGCCCGACATCCCGATGCTGTCGGAGGAGGCCGCCGACATCCCCTACGCCCAGCGCGCCAGCTGGCGGCGCTACTGGCTGGTCGATCCGCTGGACGGGACCAAGGAGTTCCTTTCGCGCAACGGCCAGTTCACGGTGAACATTGCGCTCATCGAGGACCACATCCCCGCGCTCGGGGTGGTGCACGTACCGGTCACCGAGACCAGCTACCAGGGGATCGTTGGCAGCGGCGCCTGGTGCCAGCGCGCGGGCGCCGCACCCGAACCGATCCGCGTGAGCGCTGCCAGCGCAGCCCCGGTGCGTGTCGTGGGGAGCCGCTCGCATCGTGGGGATTCGCTGGATGCCTTCCTCGCCCGCCTGGGACCGCACGAGATGGTGCCGATGGGCAGTTCGCTCAAGTTCTGCATGGTCGCTGAGGGCACGGCGGATGTTTACCCGCGCCTGGGTCCCACGAGTGAGTGGGACACGGCCGCCGCGCACGCCGTGGTCGCAGCCGCCGGGGGCCGCGTGCGCACGCTCGAGGGCACCCCGTTGCGCTACAACATGCACGAGGGGATCCTCAATCCCTTCTTCCTCGTCAGCGGCCCCGAGGATCACGACTGGCTGGCGCTGTTGAGCGCCACTTACGATGATTTGCGTAATTCCAAGGCCGGATTATAGCGAATTCTGCTTGCATCGAGCGCCTGCTGAGCTTAATCTCGCAATTCCAGCGGCGAAATAACTTACCCAAGTAACTGTCGCCCGTAAGGGCCGCCGTCGAGCGCTCACTCCCACTCATCCAACATCTTAAATACCTATGACAGTCAGATCCCTTGGCTACGTGGTGGTCGAAACAACCGACGTCGCTAAATGGCGCAAGTTCGCCCTGGATACCCTGGGCCTGATGGAGGGCCCGGCGGGGGCTGATGGCAGCCTGCGCCTGCGCATCGACGAGCGCCCGTTCCGCATCGCCGTGGTGCCGGGCAAGAAGGATCGCTTCATCAGCTGTGGCTGGGAGTTCAAGGATGCGGCCGAGCTTGCCGGCGCGATCGCCACGCTGCGTGACGCAGGCGTCGAGGTGCGCGCCGGCACCGAGGCAGACGCCACCAACCGCGCCGTGCGGCAGATCGCGTTCTGCGCAGATCCTGATGGCAACCAGCTAGAGCTGTTCCACGGGCGCACCTACGACTACACCCCGTTCGCTTCCCCGCGTGGACTGTCCGGCTTCGTGGCCGGGGAGCTGGGCATGGGACATGCGGTGCTGCCAGCCCCCCAGCTGGCCACCACGCGTGCCTTCTATGAGCGCTTGGGGTTTGCCGACACCGATGAGATGTGGCTGGCGATGAGCCCCAATCCGTCCGACCCCAAGCTCGGCATCCACTTCATGCATGCGGCCTGCCGGCGGCACCACAGCCTCGCCCTGGTGGGCATGCCCGCGCCCTCGGGCGCCGTGCACATGATGCTGGAGGTGCGCACGCTCGATGACGTCGGCTACGCGCTCGACCGCTGCGTCGCCAACGGTGCGCACATCTCCTCGTCCCTGGGCAAGCACTCCAACGACTTCATGGTCTCCTTCTACGTGCAGACCCCGGGCGGCTTCGACCTCGAGTTCGGCTGTCACGGCATGCAGCCGGACTGGGCGACCTGGGTACCCACGCAGAGCGTCATCGGCGACCTGTGGGGCCACCGCTGGTCGCCGCCGCCCGCCTAAGCGGCACCGCCATGCTCGACAAGACAATGGACGCGGCTGCGGTCGTGGCCGCCCTCAAGGACGGCATGACCATCGGCATCGGCGGCTGGGGACCCAGGCGCAAGCCCATGGCCCTGGTGCGCCAGATGCTGCGCTCGGACCTGAAGGACCTCACCATCGTCGCCTACGGCGGCCCCGAGGTCGGCATGCTGTGCGCGGCCGGCAAGGTGCGCCGCCTCTACTACGGCTTCGTCTCGCTTGATGCGATCCCGGTGGAGCCGTGGTTCCGCCGCGCCCGCGAGTCCGGCAGCATCGAGGCGCACGAGCTGGACGAGGGACTGCTGCAGTGGGGCCTGCGTGCGGCGGCCATGCGCGTGCCGTTCCTGCCCACGCGCGTGGGCCTTGCCACGGACGTGCTGAAGGTGAACCCCGAGTTTCGCACCGTGCAGTCCCCCTATGCCGATGGCGAGGTGCTGCTGGCGATGCCGGCGCTGAACCTCGACGTCGCGCTCATCCACGTCGACCGTGCCGACCGGCTGGGCAACGTGCAGACCCTCGGCCCCGACCCGTACTTCGATGAGCAGTTTGCGCGCGCCGCGCAGCGCACCTACGCCAGCTGCGAACAGCTCAGTGAGCGCCTGGACCTGAAGTACAGCGCGGACGCACGCTTGAACATCGTCGAGCGCAGCTACATCACCGGCGTGGTGCCGGCACGCTTCGGCGCGCACCCCACCTCCAATCCGCCTGCCTACGGCTGGGACATGGAACACCTGAAGACCTATACCGCGCTCGCCACCGAGGCGGGCGGCTGGGAACGCTACGTCAGCGACTTCATCGCCCGGCCCGAGGGGGAGTACCTGGAGCGCGTCGGCGGAGCGGCGCGCCTGGGCGCCCTGCCGCCGCCGGTGTTCTGAGCATGAGCGAAGACTTCACTCTGGCAGAATTGCTCGTGGTGGCCGCATCCGAGGCCTGGCGCGACAACGGCGAGGTGCTGGCATCCGGGATCGGCATCGTGCCGCGGCTGGGGGCCGGCCTTGCCAAGCTCACCCACTCGCCCGAGCTGATGATGACCGACGCTGAGGCCTACCTGGTGGAGGAGCCGGTGCCGCTGGGCCCGCGCGGGGACTACGTGCCTAAGTTCTCAGGGTACATGTCCTTTGCGCGCGTCTTTGACTGCGTGTGGGGCGGCAAGCGCCACGTCATGATCGGCCCGATCCAGATCGACCGCTTCGGGCAGACCAACCTTTCCGGGATCGGCGACCCCTTCAAGCCCAAGGTGCAGATGCTTGGCATGCGCGGGCTGCCCGGCAACAGCATCTCGCACCTGAACTCGATGTTCGTGCCCAACCACGGGCCGCGGGTGTTCGTGCCCGGCGAGGTCGACGTCGTGGGCGGAGTGGGCTACAACCCGGCGCGCTGGCCCAAGGGCGTAAGCGACCGGCACGTGGACCTGCGGCTGATCGTCACTGACCTGTGCGTGCTCGACTTCGGCGGCGCGAACCATGCGATCCGCGTGCGTTCGCTGCACCCGACCGTGACGCTGGCTCAGGTGCAGGCCGCGACCGGCTTCGCGCTGGAGGCGGCAGCATCGGTGCCGGTAACGCAGGGCCCCACCGCCGAGCAGCTGGCGATCATCGCTAGGCTCGATCCGCATGGCATGCGCGCCAGCGTGATCAAGGGTAACCCGTCCGCGTTTGCCGCGCGCACCAGCGCCAAGCCCTCGTGAGCGATCCGCTGCACACGGTGCTGTGTGAGCGGCTGGGCTGCCGCTACCCGGTCATCCAGACCGCCATGGGCTGGGTCGCACGCCCGGAACTGGTGGCCGCCACCTGCAACGCCGGGGGCTTCGGCTTCCTGGCCGCGGCGGTCCTGAGCGCGGAGGAAGTCGGACCTGCGATCGACCGCGTGCGCTCGATGACCACCGCGCCGTTCGGCGTTAACTTCCATATGTTCCAGCCCGGCGCCGAGCGCATCGTCGACATCATCATCGACCGCAAGGTGACGGCGGTGAGCTTCGGGCGCGGACCGGACAAGAAGATGATCGGGCGTTTCCGCGACGCCGGCATCGCCTGCATCCCCACGGTGGGCGCAGTCAAGCATGCGAAGAAGATGGTCGAGCTCGGCGTCGACATGATCACCGTGCAGGGCGGGGAGGGCGGCGGCCACACCGGGTCGGTCGCCAGCACCGTACTCCTGCCGCAGGTGCTGGATACGGTAAAGGTGCCGGTGATCGCCGCCGGTGGCTTTGCCGATGGTCGCGGACTTGCCGCCGCGCTCGCCTACGGCGCGCAGGGCATCGCCATGGGCACGCGCTTCCTGATGACCCGTGACTGCCCGGTGCCCGAGGCCACCAAGCAGCGCTACACCCGCGCCGGCACGGATGACATCCTGGTCACCACCAAGATCGACGGCATGCCGCAGCGCATGATCCGCAACGAGACCCTGGCCCGGATCGAGAAGGCCGGGCACGCGCGCATGCTGTGGCTGGCGCTCTCCAGTGCCTGGCAGCTCAAGCGCCTCACCGGTGCGAGCGTCACGCAGATGCTCGCCGCGGCGCGCAAGATGGGCCACGGCAGCGACATGAGCCTGGGCCAGTCGCTGATGGCGGCCATCGCCCCGGTGATGTTCCAGCGCTCGATGATCTCAGGCGAGCCGCAGCGCGGGTTGCTGGCGACGGGCCTGGTGGCCGGGCGCCTGGGCGACCTGCCCAGCTGCGAGGAGCTGATCCAGTCGATCGTGCGCGATGCGCACGCACGCCTGGCGGTGCTGCGCGGCGACGCGCCTGCCGCCTAAGGTCCCCAAGGCACGATCCGCACCGCGAGGAGCACCCATGGCCACCCGTACTGAAGTTCGCGGACACATCGGCGAGCTGATCCTCGACCACCCGCCGGTCAATGCGCTCGACAGCCGCGCCTGGAACGAGCTGCCTGAGCTGATCACAGCGCTCGGCAGCAACCCCCAGGTGCGCTGCGTGCTGGTGCGCGGCGAGGGCAAGGGCTTCTGCGCCGGTGTCGACATCAAGGAGATGCAGCAGTACCCGGAGCGCATCGTTGAGCTGAACCGCGGCAATTTCCGCACCTTCCGCGCGGTGCGCAGCTGCGAGGTGCCGGTGGTGACGGCCGTGCATGGCTTCGTCATCGGCGGCGGCATCGGCATCTGCGGTGCAAGTGATGTGGTCATCGCCGCCGAGGATGCCTACTTCTCACTGCCGGAGGTCGACCGCGGCGCCATGGGCGGCGCCTCGCACCTCTCGCGCATGTTCCCGCTGCACAAGGTGCGCGCGGCGTTCTTCACCGGCGGCCGCATCCCCGCCGCGGAGGCCTATCGCCTCGGGCGCCGCGGAGAAGGTGGTGCCGGCGGCGGACCTGCTGGAGGAGGCGCGCGCCTTTGCCGGGGTCATCGCCGCCAAGAGCCGCCGCGCCCTGGTGCTCGCCAAGGAGGCGCTGAACGGACTGGAGCCGCGCGACGTCGACCACGGCTACCGCTTCGAGCAGGGCTTCACGCTGGAGATGTACCTGCACGAGGACTCGCAGAAGGCGCGCGACGCCTTCGTCAAAGACAAGAACGCGGCGAAGTTCTAAAAGCGCGTCCATGGCACTTGAATTGCAGTTCACGCCCGAGCAGCAGCGCTTCCGCGCCGAGGTGCGCGCGTGGATGCAGGCGCACGTGCCGGCAACGCCGCTGCAGACCCTCGAAAGCGAGGCCGGCTTCGCCCAGCACCGCGAGTGGGAGCGCACGCTGGCTCGCGGCAACTGGGGCATGATCACCTGGCCGAAGGAGTATGGCGGCCGCGGCGCCGACCTGATCGACTGGCTGATCTTCGAGGAGGAGTACTACCGCGCCGGCGCGCCGCTGCGCGTGAACCAGAACGGCATCTTCCTGCTCGGCCCGACGCTGATGGAGTTCGGCACGCCCGAGCAGAAGGCGCGCTTCCTGCCCCGGATGGCCTCGGGCGAGGAGATCTGGGCGCAGGGCTGGTCGGAGCCCCAGGCCGGTTCGGACCTTGCCGCACTGCGCGCCACGGCCGTGCGCGACGGCGACCACTACGTGCTCAGCGGCCACAAGATCTGGTCCTCGCGCGCCGCCTTCGCCGACTGGTGCTTCGGCATGTTCCGCACCGAGGCAGGCTCGCAGCGCCACAAGGGCCTGAGCTTCGTGCTGGTGCCGCTGAAGCACCCGGGCGTGCGCGTGCGCGGCATCCGCCAGATCCACGGCGAGCCGGGCTTCGCGGAAATCTTCTTCGAGGATGCGCGCGTGCCGGTTGCCAACCGCCTGGGCGAGGAGGGCGCGGGCTGGCACATCGCGATGGCCACCGCCGGCTTCGAGCGCGGCCTGATGCTGCGCAGCCCGGCGCGCTTCCAGGTCGCCGCGCAGAAGCTGGTGGAGCTGTGGCGCACGCACGCG
Organism: uncultured Pseudomonadota bacterium; assembly: GCA_963703025.1. Taxonomy (GTDB): domain Bacteria; phylum Pseudomonadota; class Gammaproteobacteria; order Steroidobacterales; family Steroidobacteraceae; genus 13-2-20CM-66-19. The sequence continues at coordinate 2,976,056 of OY969778.1, forward strand.
CAGCGATGCCGACCCGGCGCTCGGGGCGCGGGTCGCGCAGGCCTGGATGGACGCCCAGGCCTATGCGCTGAACACCTACCGCACCGCGACGCCGCCTGATGGCCGGCGGCAGCATCGGCGTCGAGGCGAGCCTCAACAAGATCTTCTGGTCCGAACTTGACCTCGACCTGCACCGCACGGCGATGAGCCTCCTGGGCGCGCGTGCCGAGCTGCTGGCCAGTGCGCCGGACTGCGCCGATCCCGGCTGGCTCGAGGGCTTCATGTTCTCCCTCGCCGGCCCCATCTATGCCGGCACGAACGAGATCCAGCGCAACCTCATCGCCGAGCGCCTGCTCGGCCTGCCGCGCGGCTGATCCTATGGACTTCACCTTCACCGAAGAGCAGCAGATGATGGCCGGCGCGTTCCGCGAGCTGGCCGCCGATATCTGCGCTGCCGAGCAGCTGCGCGCACTCTACGACGGCCGCGACACCCAGGCCGACGCGCGCTGGGTGCGCCTGGCGGAGATGGGGCTGTTCGGGGTGCTGGCCGCGGAGGCTGACGGGGGCATGGGACTGGGCGATGCGGACTTCGTGCTGCTGGCCGAGGAAGCCGGCCGTTGCGCGCTGCCCGAGCCGCTGGTCGAGCAGGCCGGGGTTGCTGTCCCGGGGCTGCGCGAGGTGGCCGCGGTGCCCGCGGTCGCAGCAGTGCTGCCGCGACTGGCCGCAGGTACCGCACGCATCGCGGTGGTCCATCCGAGCAATCCCTACGCCTGCGTGCCCCCGGGGCTCACCCACTGGCTGGCCTGCGACACCCATGCGGTCTACCTGCTCGAGGCGTCCGCAGGTGGAAAGCCTGCGCGCAACCTTCCGTCGATGCCGGGCGGCGCCTGTCGCGCCCGGTCGCGCTACCCCGCGGCGCCGAACCCATTGCGCGCGATGCCGCCGCGGCAGCGCTGGCCGAGCGGCTGCTCAACCGCGGCGCGCTCTACAGCGCCGCGCAGTGCCTGGGGGTTGCCGAGCGCCTGCTCGTCCATCAGCGTCGACTATGCCAAGCAGCGCCAGCAGTTCGGCAAGGCCATCGGCTCCTACCAGGCGATCAAGCATCACCTGGCAACGGTTGCCGTGAAGCTCGAGTTCTGCACGCGCCGTGGTGTATGCGGCCGTCGCACACGCAGGAGACCTGGGTGCGCGCTCGCTGGCGGCCGTCTCGCACGCGAAGCTCGCCGCGGCGGACGCCGCAGAGCTGGCCGCGCGCACCGCCATCCAGGTGCACGGCGCGATGGGCTACTCGTGGGAAGTCGACCTGCACTTCTACATGAAGCGCGCCTGGGCGCTCGGCTCGGCCTGGGGCGACCGCAGCTTCCACGCGCGGCTGTGTACAGACGCTCGTCGGCGCGGAAGCCTTCGCGCTCGGGCCGGACCAGACATTCGAACGAACTGCCTAAAGGATTCCAGTGATGAGTAACGAGGCCTACATCATCGGCGCCGTGCGCAGCCCCGACCGGCAAGAAGAAGGGCACGCTCGCGGGCATGCACGCCGCGGACCTGGGCGCGCACGCCATCAAGGCGCTCATCGAGCGCACCGGGGTCGACCCGGGCACGGTCGATGACGTGATCTTCGGCTGCGTCGACCAGCTGGGCCCCAGGCCGGCGACATCGCCCGCACCTGCTGGCTCGTCGCCGGCTACCCGGACCACGTGCCGGGCACCACGGTCGACCGCCAGTGCGGTTCCTCGCAGCAGGCGGTGCATTTTGCCGCGCAGGCGGTGATGAGCGGCACGCAGGACCTGGTGGTCGCCGGCGGCGTGCAGACCATGAACCAGATCCCCATCGGCGCTGCCATGGTTGCAGGCCGCGAGCTGGGCATGCCCGACCCCTTCAGCAGCTCGCCTGGCTGGCGGGCGCGCTACGGCACACAGGAAGTGTCGCAGTTCCGCTGCGGCCAGATGATCGCCGACAAGTGGAACATGAGCCGCCGTGCCATGGAGGAGTTCGCGCTGGAGAGCAACCGCCGCGCGATCGAGGCGATCGGCAAGGGCTACTACACCGCGCGAGATCGCCCCGCTCAACGGGCTCAGCCAGGACGAGACCCCGCGCGTGGGCACGACGCTCGAGAAGATGGCGACGCTTGCAGCCGCTGTCCGCGGACGGCCGCATCACCGCGGCCGTCGCCAGCCAGATCGCCGACGGCTCCGCGGCGCTGCTGATCGCCTCGGCCGACGCGGTGAAGCGCTACAAGCTCAAGCCGCGCGCCCGCATCCACCACATCTCGGTGCGCGGGGCCGACCCGGTATGGATGCTGACCGCGCCGATCCCCGCCACGCAGTACGCGCTGGCCAAGGCGGGCATGAAGCTCTCCGACATCGACCTGGTCGAGATCAACGAGGCGTTCGCCTCGGTGGTGCTCGCCTGGCAGCACGAGCCTGGATGCGGACATGTCGAAGCGTGAACGTCAACGGCGGGGCGATCGCGCTCGGCCACCCGCTGGGGGCCACGGGCGCGAAACTCATGACCACCCTGCTGCACGAGCTGGAGCGCCGTGGCGGTCGCTACGGGCTGCAGACCATGTGCGAAGGCGGCGGCCAGGCCAACGTCACCATCATCGAGAGGCTTTAAGACATGGGCGGTCTTTGCGCAGGCCGGGTCGTGATCATCACCGGGGCGGGCCGCGGCCTGGGGCGCTCCTACGCGCTGGCCTTCGCGCGCGAGGGCGCCAAGGTGGTGGTCAACGACCTGGGCGCCACGCTTGCGGGCGTCGGCCGCGATGCGGCCACCGCGCAGGCGGTGGTCGATGAGATCCGCGCCGCCGGCGGGGAGGCGGTGGCCAACGGCGATGACGTGTCCGACTGGGACGGCGCCGGGCAGCATCATCGCCACGGCGATCGAGCACTTCGGTGGCCTCGACGTGGTGGTCAACAACGCCGGGGTCGTGCGCGACCGCATGTTCGTCAGCGCCACCGTCGATGAGTGGGATGCAACCATGAAGGTGCACCTGCGCGGGCACTTCTGCGTCGCGCGCCACGCGGTGGACTACTGGCGCGCCTGTGCCAAGCCGGGCAAGAGCGTCGATGCGCGCATCATCAACACCTCCTCGGGGGCCGGACTGCAACGGCAGCATCGCGCAGAGCGCCTACTCGGCGGCCAAGGGTGGCATCGCCAGCCTCACCCTGGTGCAGGCCGCGGAACTGGGCCGCTACGGCATCACCGCCAACGCGCTGGCGCCGGCGGCGCGCACGCGCATGACCGAGCAGGCCTTCGCCGACAAGATGAAGCGCCCGGACGCGGGGTTCGATGTGCAGGACCCGGACAACATTGCCCCTGCGGTGGTGTGGCTGGGCAGCAGCGAATCGCGCGCGGTCACCGGCTGCGTGTTCGAGCTCGAGGGCGGCAGGATCATGATCGACAACGGCTGGAACGACGGCCCGGTGGTCGACAAGGGTGCGCGCTGGCAGCCGGCGGAGGTCGGCGCCGCGGTGGCACGAACTGCTCGCCGCGCGCACGGCCCCCAAGAAGGTGTACGGAACATGAGCACCCCGATCCAGCACTCTTCCTGCCTACCCGAGCGGCCACAACCTGCTCGCCGGGCGCACGGTGCTCGTCACCGCCGCCGCCGGCACCGGCATCGGCTTTGCCACCGCCAAGCGGGCTCTGGAGGAGGGCGCGCGCGTGTTCGTCAGCGACATGCACGAGCGCCGCCTGGCCGAGGCGGTGGAAAGGCTGCGCGCGGTCAACCCGCACCAGGTGGACGCCAAGCTGTGCGACGTCACGCGCGAGCCGGACGTGCAGGCGCTGGTGCGCACCGCGATCGCAGACCATGGGCCGGGTCGACGTGCTGGTGAACAATGCCGGCCTGGGCGGCTCGGCAAGCGTGACCGAGATGACCGACGAGCAGTGGCTGAAGGTCATTGACGTCTCGCTTACCAGCGTGTTCCGCATGACGCGCGCGATCCTGCCGCACATGTACGCCAACAAGGGCGGCGCGATCGTCAACAACGCCTCGGTGCTCGGCTGGCGCGCGCAGGCGCTGCAGTCGCACTACGCCGCGGCCAAGGCCGGGGTCATGGCCTTCACGCGCTGCTCGGCCATCGAGGCCGCCGAGCACGGCGTGCGCATCAATGCGGTGGCCCCGAGCATCGCCATGCATGCCTTCCTCAACCGCGTGACCAGCGACCAGCTGCTCACCGAGCTCAAGGGGCGCGAGGCCTTCGGGCGCACCGCCGAGACCTGGGAGATCGCCAACGTCATCGTGTTCCTGGCCAGCGAGCTTTCCAGCTACATGACCGGGGAGATCGTCTCGGTCTCCAGCCAGCACCCCTGATGAGCCAGCAAGGACAACCGATGGCCGCCGCAGTGCTGCACTCCGCCAAGGAATACCAGGAGGCGGTCGGGCGCCAGTTCGGCCCGACCGGGTGGCTTACGGTGCAGCAGGAGCGCATCAACCTGTTCGCCGAGGCGACCGGTGACCACCAGTGGATCCACGTCGATACGGAGCGTGCCCGCACCGGGCCGTTCGGGGCGACGATCGCCCACGGCTACCTCAGCCTGGCACTGGTGAACTACTTCCTGCCCGACCTGGTGCGCCCGGAGGGCATGAAGCACGGCGTCAACTACGGCTGTGACCGCGTGCGCTTCCCGGCGGCGCTCAAGGTCGGCACGCGCGTGCGCGGCCGCGCCGAGATCGTGGCCGTCGATGACTTGGGCGGCGGGGCGGTGCAGGCGAAGATCCGCGTGACCATCGAGGCTGAGGGGGTCGACAAGCCGGTGTGCGTTGCCGACACCCTCAGCCGCCTATATTTCTGAAGGAGTCCGACTGTGCGTGAAGCCGTGATTGTCTCTACCGCCCGTACCCCGATCGGCAAGGCCTTCCGTGGGGCCTTCAACGATACCGATGCCCCGGTGCTTTCGGGCCACGCGGTGCGCGAGGCGGTGCGGCGCGCGGGCATCGAGGGCGGCGAGGTCGAGGACCTCGTACTCGGCTGCGCCACCCAGCAGGGCGCACAGGGCTACAACATCGGCCGCCTGAGCGTCATCAGCGGCGGCCTGCCGCAGTGTGTCGCGGGCATGACGCTCGATCGCAAGTGTGCCTCGGGCATGATGGCCATCGCCACCGCCGCCAAGCAGGTGGTCATGGACGGCATGGACGTCGTGGTGGCCGGCGGGGTCGAGTCGATCAGCCTCACGCAGAACAAGCACATGAACCTGTACCGCGGGCGTTCCGAGTCGGTGCTCGCCGGTGCCCCGCACATGTACATGGCGATGATAGAGACCGCCGAAGTCGTCGCGCGCCACTACAACATCAGCCGCGACGCGCAGGACCGCTACGCTTTGCAGAGCCAGCAGCGCGTGGCGGCCGCCTATGCCGCCGGGCGCTTCGACGCTGAGATCGTGCCGCTGCCCAGCCGCAAGCTCATCGTGGACAAGGCCACCGGCGAGAGCCGGCAGGAGGACACCCTGCTCAAGCAGGACGAGGGCTACCGCGCGGACACCACGCTCGCAGGACTTGCCAAGCTCGAGCCGGTGTTCGCCGACGGGGAAATCATCAAGAAGGGCGAGAACATCACCGCCGGCAACGCCTCGCAGCTGTCCGACGGCGCCAGCGCCGTTGTGGTCATGGATGCCGCGCTCGCCTCCAGGCGCAACCTGAAGCCCCTGGGCGCCTACCGCGGCATGGCCGTGGCCGGCTGCGCCCCGGAGGAGATGGGCATCGGCCCGGTGTTCGCGGTGCCGAAACTGCTCGCCCGGCACGGGCTCAAGGTCGATGACATCGGGCTGTGGGAACTGAACGAGGCCTTCGCCGTGCAGGCGCTGTACTGCCGCGACCGTCTGGGCATCGACAACGAGAAGTTCAACGTGGATGGCGGGGCCATCGCCATCGGCCATCCCTACGGCATGAGCGGTGCGCGCCTGGTCGGGCATGCGCTCATCGAGGGCAGGCGCCGCGGCGTGCGCTGGGTGGTCGTCACGATGTGCACCGCCGGCGGCATGGGTGCCGCTGGCCTGTTCGAGGTCTACTGAAGGTGCGCACCGCAGGCCATCTCAAGAGGCAGGGGTGAACATGGGCAGCCAGGCGTACGAGCTCGATGACATCGACCGGCAGATCATCGCCGCTCTCAAGGCCGACGGTCGCGCCACCAACCAGCGCATCGCGCGCTCGTTGCGCATCTCGCCGGCGACGGTGGGTGCGCGCATCCGCCGCCTGGAGAGCGTCAACGCCATGCGCGTGGTGGCGGTCACCGACTTCTCGGCGTTGGGCTACAAGGTGCTCATGGCCATCGGCATCGAGGTGCAGGGGCGCCCGGCGGAGTCGGTGGCGCAGGACCTGGCCGCCATCGAGGCGGTGTTCGCCGTGCACCTGGTCACCGGTGCCCGCGACATCGAGATCCTGGTGGCGCTGCACGATCTTGAGGAACTGGAGACCTTCCTGGTGCGCGACATCGGCAACATCCAGGGCATCCGTGCGCTCTCCACGGGGATCGCCGCGGATGTGATCAAGTACGACTTTGACCGGGCGCAGATCGCATGAAGACCGCACTGCCGAGCCTGGATGGCCTGGACCGTCGCATCGTCGACCTGCTCACCGTGGATGCGCGCGTCTCCAACCGCCAGATAGCCGCGCAACTGGGGGTCACCGAGGGGACGATCCGCGGGCGCATCAACCGCCTCGAGGACGGCGGCGCGATCCGCCTGACCGCGGTGACCAACGTCGCCTTCGCCGGCTCGCCCAAGGTGGTGCTGATCGGCATCCTGGCGCAGCACGGGGAACTGCGCTCGGTGAGCCAGAAGATCGCCGCGATGCCCGAGATCGGCTGCGTCATCCTCATGCTCGGCAGGTTCGACATCCTGGCGGTCGGCCTGTTCGCAGCGCTCGAGGACATTGTCGAAGTCGCCAACAACCGCATCCTGTCGCTGCCTGGCGTGCGCCACGTGGAGACCTCCATCGCGGTGAAGACACTCAAGTACGACTACCGTGCCGCCAAGATCACGCCGGTGCGTCGCACCGCCGCGAAGCCGCGGCCTGCCTGAAGGCGCCGCAGGAGGGCTCCCATGACCGAGATGACTGCCAGCCAGAAACGCGCGTTCACGCCGTTGCGCATCGGCCCGCTGACGCTGCGCAACCGCTTCATCAAGTCCGCCACCAACGAGGGCAGCGCCCGCGGCGGCACCGCCTCCAAGCGCCTGGTGCAATTCCACGAGGCCATCGCCGCCGGCGGCGTCGGCATGACCACGGTGGCCTACTGCGCGGTCGCCCCGGACGGACGCACCTTCGTGGACCAGGTCACCCTGGACGCCGCGCAGGTGCCGCACCTGCGCGTGCTGACCGAGGCGGTGCACCGCCACGGCGCCGCGGCGTCCGCACAGATTACCCACGGAGGCTGCTTCACGTTCGTGCCGCCGGTGGATACGCCGCGGCCACTGTCCGCCAGCGGCGGGTTCAACAAGGTGGGCATCATGAGCGGCCAGTGGCTGCGCCAGGGGATGAGCCCGGCGGACATGGAACGCGTCGCGGGCGAGTTCGTGCGCGGCGCACTGCTGGCGCGCGAGGCCGGCTTCGACGCGGTCGAGATCCACATGGGGCACGGCTACCTGCTCAGCCAGTTCCTCTCGCCGCTTTACAACCACCGCCGCGATGCCTTCGGCGGTGACGTGCGCGGCCGTGCGCGCTTCCCGGTGCAGGTGCTCGAGCGCGTGCTCGACGCGGTCGGCAAACAGATGGCGGTGGTCGCCAAGATCAGCGTCACCGAGGCCACGCGCGGCGGCAACACCGCCGACGACGGCGCGCAGATCGCCAGGATCCTCGAGGCCGCCGGTGCACACCTGCTGGTCTTAAGCGCGGGACTTAACATCGAGTCGATCACGACGATGTTCGGCTCCTCGTTTCCCAAGGAGAACCGCACCAAGGTGGCAAACCCGGTGGTGGCCCTTGCCATGCTGATCCAGCAGTTCACGGAACCTAAGAACGTGCAGTTCCACGAGCTTTACCAGCTGCAGAACTCGCGCAAGGTGCGCCGCGCCACGCAGATGCCGCTTGCCTACCTGGGCGGGGTGAAGAGTCTTGCCAATGTCGGGCAGCTGATGGAGGAGGGCTTCGATGCCATCACCCTGGGACGGGTGCTCATCCACCAGGCGGACCTGGTGGATGCCTTCGCGACCGGGCGCATCGCGAGCTCCGGCTGCACCTCGTGCAACCGCTGCGTTGCCATGATGTACACCCCCGGGGGCACCTCGTGCGTGCTTGGGATCCCGGGGGACGCTGTGCTCAATGCCACACCGGCGGCCTCATGAGCGATGCACTGCAGATGCTGCTCGCCGAGCGCGACATCGCCCGCCAGCTCGCGCTGTTCGCGCGTGCCATGGATACGCGCGCCTGGGCAGCCCTTGATGCCATCATCGGCGCGGATGCCACGGCGGACTTCGGTACCGGGCCCGTGAGTGGGCGCGCTGCCATCGTGCACGTGATGCGCTCGTTCCTGGATGACTGCGGTCCCACCCAGCACCTGCTGGGCAACCTCACGGTCGATGTGCTGGGCACCACCGCGCGCAGCCGCTGCTACGTGAGCGACCTGCACCTGGGGACCGGCGACAAGGCGCAGCTGAGCTTCCAGACGCTCGGGGAGTACCAGGACGCCTGGGAGTGCCGCGACGGGCGCTGGTGGCTGGTGGAGCGGGTGAAGCTCAACCGCGCGCACCTGGGCTCCTTCGCGGTCCTGGGAGCTGGTCCGGGCAACTGGAGCCCGCCTAAGTGATGCTAGCCCTGCAGGATGTCCCCGGGGCCAAAGTACGCCTTCATGCTGGTGAACTTGCCGGCCTCGTTGAACGTCATTATGTCGATGACGCGCACGGTGACCGGGCCGATCTTGGCGCTGAAGGCCATCGCCGCACAGTTGCCGTGCGAGCCGCGCACCGGAGCATCCAGGGCAAGCTTGGCCCCTGTGGCGACCGAGTGGGTGTAGAAGGCGCTGATCTCGGCAGCGCCGCGCTTGACCGGGGAGCCCACCGGGTCCTCGACCGTGGCATCGGCGGCGTACAGGGCGACGATGGCGGCCACGTTGGCGCTGTTGAAGGCATCGATATAGGCCTGCATGGCGGCCTTCATGGTCTCTTGGCTCGGCATGGGAAACTCCGTCTCTTGGGGCGCGCACAGCATACCCGCACCGCGGCGCGGTTCGTGATCGTTCATTTGGGCGACGTGGCAGGGGTGGCCTGCGTGCACACTGGCCTTGATCAACATTCGCATGAGGGGGTTACTTGGCAGACGCACGCGATCTGAGCGTCGATGTCCTGGTCGTGGGATCGGGAAATGGGGCGCTGACGGCGGCGCTGTGCGCCTACGAAATGGGCGCGACTGATGTCCTGGTGGTGGAGAAGAGCGCCTTGTATGGCGGCACCAGCGCCACCTCCGGGGGCGGCATCTGGATCCCGTGCAGCACCAATGCCAAGCAGGCCGGCGCCAAGGACAGCTACGAGGAGGCACTGCAGTACGTGCAGGGCTCGACCCCGCCCGGGGCGGTGCCGCCGGTGATGCAGGAGACCTACCTCAAGGAAGGTCCGAAGATGCTGGACTTCCTGCAGGCGCGCACCCGCGTGAAGTACGAGTCGCTCGCCCACTATCCGGACTACTGGTCCAACCTTCCCGGCGCCAAGCACGGGCACCGCTCGCTCGAACCGGCTCCGCTGGCACGCAGCGAGCTCGGCGCGGAGGCCAAGCGCCTGCGCGACACGCACCACATGATGTGGATGTTCGACCGCATCGCCATGACCCAGGTCGACGCGCAGGTACTGATGGCGCAGCTGCCGGGGTGGAAGGGCCTGGCGGCACGGCGCGTCTGGGACTACGTGAGCGATGTCGGCTGGGCGCTGTCCAACAAGCGCTCGCGCCGCATCGCCTGTGGCTGCGCCGGTATTGCCCGGCTGCGCTGGTCGATGCTCGACCGCAAGCTGCCACTGTGGCTCGAGTCGCCGATGACGGAGCTACTGACCGACGATGCCGGGCGGGTGACCGGGGCCAGGATCATGCGCGATGGCGCCAGCACCGTGGTGCGCGCGCGGCGCGCGGTGGTGCTCGCCGCCGGGGGTTTCGAGCACAACCAGCAGATGCGCGAGCAGTACCTGCCCCAGCCCACCGATGCGCGCTGGAGCGCCGCGGCCGGCACGAACAACGGCGACGCGCACCGCGCGGCCATGCAGATCGGCGCTGCCATGCGCCTGATGGACGGCGGCTGGTGGTGCTCGACGATCACAGCTCCGGATGACCCGGTGCCGCGCCTTGCGATCATGGACAAGTCCTATCCGGGCAACATCGTGGTGACCCAGCGCGGCCGGCGCATCGCCAACGAGTCGCAGAACTACATCACCTACGAGCTGGAGTTCTACCGCCGCCATACCCCCGCGGATCCGCAATTCCCCTCGTGGATGATCTTCGACGCGCGCTCGCGGCAGAACTACTTCAACGGCCCGCTGTGGCCGGCGCGCTTCCGGCCCGACAAGCGCCTGCCCAAGGACTACTTCTCCTCCGGCTTCGTGACGCGCGCGGACTCGGTCCGCGAGCTGGCCGCCAAGGCGGGCATCGACGCGGACGGGCTGGAGCAGACCATCAAGTCGATGAACGAATACGCGCGCACCGGCAAGGATCTGGAATTCGGCCGCGGCGACTCCGAGTACGACCGCTACTACGCCGACCCGCGCATCAAGCCCAATCCGTGCCTCGCCCCGATCGTCGAGGCGCCGTTCTATGCGATGCGCATCGACCCGGGCGACTTCGGCACCCACGGCGGCATGGTCACCAACACCGACGCGCAGGTGCTGCGCGCGGACGGCTCGCCGGTGCCCGGACTGTACGCGGTCGGCAACTGCGCGGCGGCGATCCTGCCGACCTACCCGGGTCCCGGTTCCACGCTCGGGCCGGCCATGACCTTCGCCTGGCAGGCGGCCAAGCACATCACCGGGAGCCAGCCATGATCGCCGACGAACTGCTCGATCCCGCCCGGCTCATTGCCGATGCGCGCGCTGAGACCGGGCTTGTGCTCTTTGACGACCCGGACATCCAGGAGCCACTAGAGCGGCTCACGCGCGCGCTGCGCACCGAGGCGAAGCTGAACGATGTCGGGGTGCACACCTGGAAGGCGCGCATCCACAACACACTCGTTGCGCGGCTGCGCGCGCGCGACTGGTTCGACAAGAAGCCTGAGATCCTGGACGAGCAGCTGCCGCCGCCGATCGTGATCCTGGGGCTGGCGCGCACCGGCACCACGCTGCTGCACCGCCTGCTGCAGGCTGACCCGCGCATCTATGCGGCGGCCTGGTGGGAGGTGCGCTTCCCGGTCCCGGCCAGTGATGACGTCAGGGGTGACCAGCGCATCGCGGCGGCCAAGGCCGAGGTCGCCGGCATCCTTGCCGCGGTGCCAGAGCTTGCCTCGATCCATCCGTGGGATGCCATGGGCGCGGATGAGGACATCATGCTCATCGATGCGACGCTGCTGTCCACCACGGCCGAGTCCCTCGCCTGCATCCCCAGCTACCGCGACTGGATCCACTCCCAGGACCTGCGCCCGGCCTACGCCTACCTGCTGCGCCTGCTGAAGTTCCTGCAGTGGCAGAAGAAGCAGCGCGGCCAGCAGGCGCAGTACTGGTCGCTGAAGACCCCGATGCACCTGGGCTACGTCGAGGTGATCGCCGAGCAGATGCCCAACGCGGTGTTCGTGCAGACCCATCGCGATCCGATCGCGACCATCCCCTCGTTCGCAAGCTTCGTGCAGATGCTGTGGGCGATGGGCAGCGACAAGGTTGACGCGCTGGAGGGCGCGCGCCAGTGGTCGCAGACTCTCGAGGAACACCTGAACCACTGCATGGACGTGCGCGAGCGCCTGACCAACCGCTTCATCGACGTCGACTTCCGCGACACGGTCGGGGACCCGGTCAAGGTGGTCGAGCGCATCTACAAGGAAATTGGCCTGCCAATGACCGAGCAGACCCGCGCCGGCATCAACGCCTACATGGCGACCAATCCGCGCGAGGGACGGCCCAAGCACGAATACACGCTCGAGGAGTTCGGCTTCACGCGCGCCGAGCTCGAGCGGCGCTTCAAGCGCTATCGCGAGAAACACATCCTTCCATTCACCCAGAACCGTTAAGGGGCTTCGCAATGCTACTCAAAGACAAGGTGATCATCGTTTCAGGCATCGGCCCGGGCCTCGGGGTGAAGCTGGCCGTCGAGGCGGCGCGCGAGGGCGCGCGCGCCGTGGCCATCAGCGCACGCACCGCTGAGAAGCTCGATGATGCGGAGAAGCGCATGCAGGAGGCCAATGCGGCCTGCAAGGTGCTCAAGGTGGTGACCGACATCAAGGACGAGGCGCAGTGCAAGCGCCTGGCGGAGGCAACCCACAAGGCGTTCGGGCGCATAGACGGCCTGGCCAACAGCGCCTTCGCCTGGGGTGCGGCGGGGACTGCGGATGCCTCAAAGCTCAGCGAGTGGCGCGACCTGCTGGAGACCAACGTCATCGGCACGATGGCCATGACGCAGGCGGTGGTGCCCTTCATGAAGGCGCAGGGCGGCGGGGCCATCGTCAACATCAGCTCGATGGCGAGCGTCAAGCCGCACACCGGGGAAGCCGGCTATGCAGCTACCAAGGGGGCGATCAACACCGCGTCCAAGTACCTGGCCATTGAGCTCGGTGCCAGCAACATCCGCGTGAACGTGGCGCGCATGGGCTGGATGCTGGGCGTGCCGGTGCAGGGCTTCGTGTCATACGATGCCAAGCAGAAGGGCGTGCCGGAGCAGAGCTACTACGATGCGATCGCGGCCAACATCGCCCTGCGGCGCCTGGTGACCGACACCGAGTGCGCACGCGCGGCGCTGTTCCTGCTGTCGGACTACGCCTCGGGCGTCACCGGCGCGGTGCTCGACGCCAATGGCGGCGAATACCTGACGATGTAACCAGGCATGCCGAATCGGCCGCCTCAGGCGGCCGATTCGGACTCTTCCAGGCGCCCGGGCATGCCAGCCACGCGGTGCTGCACGCCCTCGACCTGCTTTAGGAATTCCTGCTTCCTGGCGCGCTGGTTGTAGAACTGCCGGTACCAGATGCGCGACTTGTGGAACGGGCCGTCACCGGGCACCTGCAGGATCTGGATGGCGGGGCGCTTGTTGGCCCACACGTCGAAGTCCTGTGCGAAGGCAAGGCGGGCGGACTCCTGGTAGGCCGCGGCGGCCACGATCTCCTCCTCGGTCGGCCGCTCGTGCTGGGACTTCACCAGCAGCGCGTGCCAGACCTTGATCACCCCGTCATCGACCATGGTGTGGCCGATGAAGATGATCGATTCACCCATGCCCATCATGTGCGAGAGCAGGAAGCCGGGGCCGTGGTAGGTGGTGTCGGTGGTGAGGATCGGGCTGACCCCATCCGGGGTGACCAGCGTGCGGTGCCCGCCGCCCTGTAGCTGCGTGGCCAGGTGGCCGTTGAATTCGTTGCGGTAGTAGAGCACCTCCGAGCCGTGCACCGGGTTCAGGTGCGAGCAGTCGGCGATGTTGTCGATGACCTCCTGGCCATGGCAGGAGAGCATCCCCAGGTGGTCGAACTTCCAGCGGATCCACTGCGGGTCGTCCCATTCCTTCAAGGAAGGTGCCGCCCACTCCGGCTCGCCGCCCTCCGGGTCGTACCACACGAAGACCGCGCCCAGGCTTTCCACCACCGGCCAGCTGCGTACGGCGGCGGCCTTGGGGATGGGTGCCTTGCTGTAGGGGATGTCGTTGCACTTGCCGTCGGGGCCGAAGCGCCAGGCGTGGTAGGGGCAGCGGATGGAGTCGCCCTCGATCTGGCCGTCGCGCACCACGTAGGAGGAGTCGTTGCGCGCCATGTTCGTGCCCATGTGCGGGCAGAAGGCATCCAGCAGGACGACCTTGCCGCTGGCCTTGCCGCGGTACAGGGCGAATTCCTGGCCGAAGAAGCGCACCGGGAGGACCTTGTCCTTCACTTCACTGGCCTCGGCGACCATGAACCAGCCGCGCGGGAAGGTGTATTCGCCCAGTCCGTATTCCTTGGTCAACGCCATCGTAGTCACTCCTCGAGTTGCAGCTTTAACGCTACCAGATCGCGATATCGACGCAACCGACTGAATCCCTTAGTCCATTCGGACTGCCCACCCAAGGGTTGCGGGACCCTCAGGGGGCTTGCAGGGCCTCGCGGCAGGCCCTGTGGGGGCCTATTTGGCCAGCATGGCCATGTGGGCAGGGACATTGTGCTGGAAGCACGGCTCCTCAACCCGCTCGGTGAAGCGCCAGCCCTTGGGGGTGCGCGCGTACTTGTCCGCGTACCACAGCCCCAGCCACATCACCTGCGAGCCCCCGGCCGGCAGCGCAGTGTTCATCGGGTTGATGCACAGGGTGCGCCCGGTCGCGGTGTCACCGGTGACGGTGACGGCGATGTTGCCCACCAGGTGGCAGTAGCCGGGGAACTTCGGCAGCACCTCGGCGAGCCACTGCTTGATCTGCGGGTAGCGCCCGTCGATGCCGCCGAGCTTGCGGTAGTCGATGTAGGCGTCGGGGGTGAAGACCGCATCGAGCGCGTCCCAGTTGCCCGAGTCAATGGCGTTGGCGTAGGTCGATGACAGCTGCTCGAGTTCGACGCGGTCGGAGAGTTGCTGGAGGCTGAGCATGGATGATCCTCGGGCGTTCGTACCTAAAATTAGCGGGAGGCGGGCATCTGCGTCAGGTGCGCCGGCACGTTGTCCTGGATGCTGCCCTCCTGGACCCGGCGGGTCATGCGCCAGCCTGCCGGGGTGCGGATGAGATCGTCCGCGTACCACATGGCCAGGAACATCACCTGGCTGCCACCTGCGGGGTTGGGGTACCTCGACCGGGTTCAGGCACAGGGTGCGCGCCCGGGCGCGGTCACCCTCGACCGTCACGGCGATGTTGCCGACCAAGTGGCACATGTGCGGGAACGCGCCGGTGGCCGGCGGCAGCCATTCGCGGATCCTCGCGTAGCTGCCGTCGATTCCGCCGGTGGGCGCGGTAGTCGATGTAGGCGTCGGGGGTGAAGATCTCGTCGAGCCACTCGAAGCTGCGCGAGTCGAGGGCATTGGCGTAGCGCACGATCATGTCGCGGATCGCAAACTGGTCGGAAAGCTGTTGCAGGTTCATCCGGGCAGCCTCGTGCCCGGGCCGCCGGGGGGCATTTCCAGGAATTCCACGATGAGCGGATCCCCCGGGGCGCTCGAGGTACGCAAAGGTGGTATCCGCGCACCAGCGCTTGTACCAGATGGGCACATAGCCTAACGGCGCGATGCGGCTGATCCAGCCGTCCGCATCCTCCACGCGATACTGCACGTGGTGCATGCCCTCGCGGCCGCGTTCGATGAATTCACGGTGTGGGCTGTCACCTGCCACCCACTGGATGAGCTCGATCTCCAGCGGCCCGCTGTGCCCGATGGCCACTTTCAGGGTGGCATCGGCGGTGCGCCCGCGGTAGGTGGCCGCAGGCACCGAGCCTTCGATCATCTCCCACGGCCCGTACAGGCTGGCGTACCTGGCCTTGGATTCCTCGACGTCGCGCACGACAAAGCCCAGCTGCGCGATCGGCGGCAGGCCCAGGCTGGCAAGGGAGGCGACATTGTTCATTGGAACCTCGTGTTCAGGCGCTGCGCGCCAGGGATGCGGCGGCACCGGCCACCGTCACGCTGCGGCCGACCCGCCGGCCGGAGAAGATGCAGTCTGCGTAGGCCAGACCGCTGACGTATACGTTCGAGCAGATGCCCACGGCGGTGCGGCCGGCCGCGTACAGGCCGGCGATGGTGCTGCCGTCCTCGCGACGCACCAGCCCGGTGGCCTCGTCGACCTTGAGCCCGCCCAGGGTCAGCATCGGCATCGGGAAGTAGCGGCTGTGCACCGAGATGTCGATCGCGTGGAAGGGGGCGGTGGTAAGCGCACTCATCTCATCGGGGGCCTTGCCGACCACATCGGCAATCTCCCCGCGCGCGGCGCGGTTGTAGGCCTCGACGGTGCTCCTGAGTCCCTGCGCATCGATGCCCAGCGCCTGCGCGAGCGCCTCGGGGGTCGCCGCGGTCTTGCGGTTCATCACCAGGTTCAGCCGCGCCACCTGGCGCTGGTACTTCACCACGTCCGCGCCGCGGGCGATCTGCTTCAGGCTCTCGCGGTAGAGCTGGTCGTCGATGATGAGGTACGCGGCCCCGTCGGGGCTGTGCGCGACCGCATCCCCGAGGGTCGAGCCGTACACCCCCTCGTGGCAGATGCGCTGCCCGTGCTTGTTGACGACCATGCCGCGCGGCCAGGCCGACGGCGGGTTGATCATGCACCAGCCGGTGACCCGATCCATCATGCCCACGGCGCCGCCGGCGGTCTGCCCCAGGCGGATGCCGCTGCCGGTGTCCCCGAGCGTGCCGTTGGGCAGGCCGCGACGGTACAGCGGGGCGTAGTGCTCGACCATCGCGGAGTTGAGGATGAAGCCCCCGGCACTGAGCACGACACCGCGCCGCGCGCGGATGAAGCGCGTGACGCGCTGCTCGGCCTCGATGCGGCCGGCGGCGGCAAGGTAACGTCGCGCCATCCCGATGGTGACGGCGGCGAGCGGGATCACCGGCGGCAGCAGTTCCAGCAGCCAGTTGGCGCGGCGGGTATAACGGGCGAAGCGGCTTGCCGCCTCGCTGCCGGCCGGGATCGACAGCGCCTTGACGCCCACCACCGCGCCGTGGCGGTCGAGCACCAGTTGCCGCACCTCGGTGTACTTGTCGAAGCGCACGCCGGCCTTGACCGCCGCCGCGGCGAGCGGCTTCCAGATGCCCCAGCCCAGGCCCCAGGCCTTGCCCTTGTTGTAGACCGCGGTGCGGTGGCCGCGCGCGGCAGGCTTGGCCCGCGCGGCATAGGAGGACACCAGCGAGTTGTCCGGGTGGTACAGGTGAAAGCGCAGCGGCGGGTAGGAGACCTTCTTCTTGAAGACTCCCGCGCCATTCAACATGGCGCCGTGCGCCAGCAGCCAGTCAAAGGTGGGGACCGAGTCCTCGCAGAACTTGCGCAGCGTCGCATCGGCGACCACCCCGTCGGTCTCGATCGCCAGGTACTTGTACATCTCCTCGGTGGTGTCGGTCTCCCCGGCCGCGCGCTGCGCCCGGGTGCCGCCGCCGGCGTAGTACACCCCGCCGTTGGCGGCCGAGGAGCCGCCGCCCTCGTAGCGGTCCAGCGCAATCACGCTCGCGCCACCCTCGGCAGCCTGCAGCGCGGCGGCGACGCCGGCGCCCCCGAACCCGGCCACCACCAGGTCCGCCGTATCGTCCCAGCGCTGCGCCTGGACATCATCGATCACCAGCGGTGCCTCGACCGGGGACGCCCACTGCGGATTGCTGGGATCCATGGCTGTTACTCCGGGGAGAAGGCGAGCAGCAGGTTGCCCGGCTGGCGCATAGACCCTGAGATCACGAACAGCATGCCGTGCGCGATCACCTGGCCGCCGTAGTCGATGGCGCCGCCGTGGCCCTTGGCCCCGTTGACCGAGTCGAATGTCCCGCCGGTATCGAAGTCCCAGATGATCTTGCCGTCGCGGGCGTTGTAGGCGCGGATGCGCCCGTCCATCGCACCGGCAAATACCACCCCCGGAACCATCGCGACCCCTGCCAGCAGCGAGTGCGCGCAGTTCTTCGGGCCCCAGGCGCACGGGGACTCAGGGGTCGGTGTCTTCCAGAGGATTTCCCCGCTCAGCGGGTCCAGGGAATAAAGCACGCCCGGGCCCTTCTGCTCCTCCAGGCTGTATTCGGAGGTCGCAAAATAGGTGCGCTCGCCATCATTCGCCGGGCCCCACAGGATCGCCCCGTTGTTGGTGCCCTTGGCCAGGGGCTGCTGCCACAGGATGTTGCCGTGGGCGAGCGCGTCGAAGCCGTAGGCAATGCCGGACTTGGCGCCCGCGACCAGCAGCTCCCGGTCCTTCACGTGCATGAGCATCGGCGAGCTGGAGAAATCAAAGTCCGGCCCGAGTGGTGCCGGGCAGTTGCCGACCGCTTGGCCCTTGCACAGCATGATCCAGGCGTCGTTCTTGCGAACCTGGCGCGTCCACATGCGCTTGCCGTCCGAGCGGCGCAGCGCAAGGATCGCATCGGTCGAGTCGCTCTCGACGCTGGTGTACGAGTCGCCGGTACCCACGTAGATCAGGTTGCGCTTCGCATCGATCGTGGGCGCCGAGAAGATCGAGCCGCCGGCAGGGCCGGTCAGTGCCTTGCCGCTGGCCGCACTGGCAGCGGTAGCCGCGCTCGCCGGCCGCCTGATCGTGAACGACTGCCACAGGATCTTGCCCGAGCCGGCACTCACCGCGACCAGGCTGCCGCGGAACGTGCAGCAGTGGTACTTCGGGTCGGCGGCGGCGACCTCCTCGAAGGAGCTTACCGGTGCGTACAGTACGCCTGAGTACAGCTGCGGGGTGCCCACCAGGCGTGCGATCGGATGGTTGTCCAGTCGCTGCGTCCACAGCGGCTTGCCGTCACGCACATCGACCGCATGCAGCGTGCCCTTGTCGTCACCGAACCAGGCGGTGATGTGTTCCTTGTGGTCCGCGGACTGCGCGGCGGTGAGCTTGCCGACCACGATGCCGGTGCGCACCAGCGAGCCTGCATAGTAGCTCCAGTAGGTGCAGCCGGTGTCCGCATTGAGCGCGAACACGCGCGCGCCGGTTCCCCCGGCGATCACCATGTCGCCGATGACCGCGGGCTGGCCGAAAGCGGCGCGTCCGGGGAAGGCGAAGGTCCAGCGCAGCTTCAGGTGCGGCACCTGGGCGGCGCTCAAGCCCCCGTCGGCCTGGTAGCGCGAACTGGTGAGATCGCCCCCCCAACTGCGCCAGTCGTGCGGGGTGAGAGCGGGGTTGGCCGGCGCGGCGCAGGGATTGGCATCTGGCGCGGCGCGCGGCGCGGGTTGCTTGTTGGTGAGGTAGACCGCGACCGCACGGATCTGGTCAGCGGTAAGTCCGGTGGCCTGCGGGCGCATCACCCCGAGGGTGAGGGTGTCGATGACATCCTCTGGCGCGCGCGTGGTGGCGATGAGCACCTTGGGCGGTATGCGGTCCTGGGCATGATCATGGCAGGCGGAACAGCGCTGCCGGTAGATCGCGGCCCCTTCCGAAGTCTCGTCGAGGGCGGCAACCGGCACTTCGTCCGCGCGGACGGCGTGGCTGAACAGTGCCGCGACGGCAAGCAGGCAGGCGAGGGTGCGAACGGCAATCTTCATATTTCGTCATGTCCTTGAGAGGCGGCGAGGGCCTTGCGACCCGCGCGCCTGCGAGAGCAACGGCGGATGTGCGGGTTAAGGGGCCGCGGGGAAACGTGTCGTCCTGGCGGCAGCACACGAGGGTCGCACGCATATCAACGGATCCCGTGGGCCAGAGGCTGCGGGCGGCGCGCCAGTGAGGCGCTCAACGACGTGCAAGAATGAGATCCCCCTCATGCGCATGAACTTCAGCGCATCGATCATACCCGCGTGAGTGTGCATGTCGAGCGCGCCTTGCCACGCGGTGAAGTGCTGCCGCGGAGGCAGCAGCGAGTCGTGCGATGCCTCGTCCAAACGAGGGATTTGTGCAGGAATTCGCCGCCGCCGCGCACACCTGCGCCCGCGGCCGATGCGACACATTTTCCCAGACGGGATGCCCGTGGATTCCCCTACACTTGCGGCTCGCGCGATAATTAGCGTACCGGCAGTATCAGAAATAAACGGAGTGGTGATGAAGGCAGTCCAGGTGCTCTCGCATGGCCGTCCCGCAGAGGTGATCAGCGTCAGTGAGGTGGCCGTGCCGGAGCCCGGGCCCGGTGAAGTGCGCATTGCCGTCTCCGCCGCCTCGCTGAACTTCGGCGACGGGCCGCGGGCACTGGGCGGGGTCGCCATGGCGATGCTCAAGCCGCCATTTACCCTCGGCATGGACGTGTGCGGCACCGTCGAGGCAGCCGGTGCCGGCGGCGAGTCATTCATTGGCAGGCGCGTGGTGGCGATGACGAAGATGGCCCTGGGCGGCATGGCGCAGCAGGCCATCGCCCCTGTGACCGGGCTGTTCGATGCGCCTGCGGAACTGGACGATGCCGAGGCGGCAGGGTTCCTGCTGCCCTACCACGTCGGCTACCTCGGGACTTAACGTGCGCGCACGAGTGCAGCCCGGCGAGTCGGTACTGGTGACAGGGGCGGCCAGCGGCGTCGGCACGGCGGCCGTGCAGTTGGCCGCAGCGGCCGGTGCCAAGGTCATCGCTGTGGCCGGTGGCGCGGAGAAAGCCGCCTACTGCGCGGGCAACGGTGCCACCAGCACGATCGATTACCTCAAGGACGACCTGTTCGACAAGGTCATGGAGCACACCGGCGGCCGTGGCGCTGATGTGGCCTTTGACCTGGTAGGTGGGGAACTCACCGACAAGATCTGGACCTCAATGGCGCTTGAGGGCCGTTACCTGCCGGTAGGCTTCAATGACGATGCGCAGGGCGGATTCACCGGTCGGCCGCTGCGCAAGGTGTCGATCGGCAACTTCTCCGTGCTGGGCGTCATGCTCGCCTACGGCACCCCGGTGGGGCCCATGCGCCGCATGGGCATGAATTTCTTCTCTCCGGAGACTGGCGCCAAGGTACATGCCGCGTTGCGCGAACTGATCACGCAAAGGAAGATCCGCCCGAGCGTCGCGCGGCGCATCCGCATGGCGCAAGTGGCAGCGGTGCTCGAGGACCACCTGGCGCGGCGCACCAGCGGGCGCACCGTCGTCGACGTCGCGGCCGGCTGAGGGATATCCATGCAGATCGACAGCAACGCGCTCATCGCCGCCGCCTGCGCGCAGACCGGGCTTGAGGATTTCGGGGGCGACGCTTTCCGCGAAGGGCTCGGGGTGTTCTGCGAGTCCGCTTCCGGCGAGGCACAGCTGAATGCGCTGGGGGCGCTTGCCGCCCCGGGCATGGTCCTGGGAGCACTCACCAATCGCCTGAAGGTCACGGACTGGCTGAAGCGCCACCCCGAGGTGACGCGCGAGAGGATCGAGGCGCCGCTGGTGGTGGTGGGCATGTTCAGGGCCGGGACCACCTTCCTCACGTACCTGCTGGAGAAGGATCCGCGGCACAGGCCGCTGCTGCGCTGGGAAGCAGGCGACAGCGTGCCACCACCGCGGCCCGAGACCATGGCCACCGACCCGCGCATCGAGGCCTCGCGCATGGCGATGGCGATGCTCGACCAGATCAACCCGCGCGTGCGCATGGTGCAGAGCGAGGAGCCGGACGGGCCGACCGAGTGCATTGCGGTGCTCAGCCAGGACTTCAAGAGCCTGCTGTGGGAGGCCCTCGCCAACGTCCCCGGCTACGGCCGCTGGCTGCAGGCCACCGACCACCATTCCGCCTATGCCTGGCACCAGCGCGTGCTGCAGGTGCTGCAAAGCGCGGGCGTGCGCGGGCGCTGGTCACTGAAGAGCCCGCACCACGCGCTGCACCTGGGCGCACTCACCGCGACCTATCCGGATGCGCGCATGGTGCTGATGCACCGTGACCCGGTGGTGCTGTGTGCCTCGGTGTGCAGCCTCATCACGACCCTGACCGGGACCTTCTCCGACGCGGACCACAAGCGCTACATCGCCGAGCACTGGACCGACATGCTGGCGCGCTCGGTGTTCGCGGTGGACGCATTCCGTGCCGCCAATCCACGGGCGAACATCGTCGATGTGCACTACGCCGATCTGGTACGCGAGCCGATCGCCACCATGCGGCGCGTGTATGCCGCCTTCGGCGAGGAGCTCGAGGGTCCTGCGCTTGCGGCCATGACCGCACACGTCGAGTCGCACCCGAAGGGGCGCTTCGGCCAGCACCGCTACGATCTGGCAGAGTTCGGGCTGGATGGCGCGGCCATCGCCGAGCGCTTCCGCCGCTACGTGCAGCGCTACGACATCCCGCTGGAGTCGGCGCGGGCCTGAGCGCGACGCCCGGGCGGCGACTGCGCGACCGGTTTCCGACGCCCCAAAAAGAAAACGCGCGGACCCTGCGGTCCGCGCGTTCCTTTTTCCCTTGCGGGAGGAGTGGGCTAGAAGCCGTACTCGAACTGAGCTCCAACCTGAGCCTTCGGGGAGTACGCGTACGCCGCGTAGGTATAGCCGGTCTGCGGCTGCACGCCTCCAGTGGCAGTTGGGACCGCGATGTACGGGGCCGCGCCGCCACCGATGATGTGCTCGAGGTAGCTGGTATTGCCGCAGTTCTTGCACCACAGCGACAGCTTCATGGACTTCTTCGCACTGGTGTCGAAGTTCCAGGTCAGCTTGCCGTCCAGCACGCCGTTGGCGGGGATGGAGTAGAACTGCGCCGCTCCGGGGACGTCCACCCCGGTCGGGGCGGTGTCGTACTGACGGCCCTGGTAACGGTAGTTGGCGAACAGCTCCAGGCTGCCCTTATCGGCGTGCAGGATCGTCCAGTCGGCGTTAAGGTTGAGGATGTTGTTCGGCGAATACGGCACGCGGAACAGGTTCGAGACATCCTGGCCAACCACGTACGGTGAAGCCGGGTTTGTTGCGGGGTCGAAGATCGTGCCGGGCAGCGCGGTCACTTTGTTCATCGTCGTCGACAACACGGTGTCGTTGATGCCGATCGTCAGATCCGAAAACGGCGCGTACAGGATTTCGAACTCCGCACCATTTACCGTCGCGGTACCGGCATTGTAGCCCGTGACGACTGCAGCGTTGGTCGGGTCGACCTCGAACTGCAGCTGCATGTCGCTGAACCTGCTGTGGAACACCGCCACGTTGGCGCGCACCTTGTGGTCGAGCCAGTAGGACTTAAGTCCAAGCTCGTACGTCGTCACGTTCTCTGGCTGGAACGTGTTGCCAAAGGCGCCCGCCGGGCCCGCCTCGCTCGAGCCGCCGGCCTTGTAGCCGGTCGCGACGCGGAAGTAGGTGTTGATGTCAGGCGTGAACGCGTAGGCGATCGTGCCGGCCGGGTTGAACTTGTTGAAGCTCAGGCTGTTGTAGCCGATGTCCGGCTGCGGATAGCTGATGGGGTACGCAATGCCGTTCTGGTAGGTCGGGGGAATTGGCACGTAAGCCGCCCCGGTCTGGTTCAGGTAGCGCGAGGCGCTGCGGTCATCCTTGGTGTAGCGACCGCCGAGGGTGAGGGACAGAGGGTCGGTAATGTGCCACGTGGCCTGGAAGTAGGCTGCGCGCGATTTCGCGTACGCCTGCACGTAGCGCGTGGTGTCGAGTGTCAGCACCGGGATCGGCGGACCGCCGAAGGCAGACGGGTAGGTCTTGGGCTGGTCGATCGTCCCGAACTCAGCGTGGTTGGCATTTTCCTGAAAGTAATACAGGCCGCCGACGTATTCGATCGAACTGCCGATATTGCCGACCAGCTGGAATTCCTGGGTGATCTCGTTGCTCTGCACCACGTCGTTGCTGGTGAAGTTGGTGATGCCGCCGTACGCGACATTGGCCGGATCCGGGTTCGTGAAGCCGCCGTTGTAGTCCTGGTTGAACCGGGAATCCAGACCGCGGTAGTAGCTGAGCGAACGCAGCGTCATCGCGTCGCTGATCTTGAAGGCCAGCGTCAGGCCATCGGAGTTGAACTTCGCGATGCTGGGCGTAAGCGGGATCGGCTGCCAGGTGCTGTTCGCGAGGCCGCCGGCAGGCACTGAGTATCCCGGGACCTCGCCGTTGAGCGCCGGATCCTGGTAGTAGATCGGGGTCGACTGCATCTCGCCGACTTCATAGAAGTAATCGGCGGTGAAGCGTCCGCCGGTGTCCCAGCGCAGCTGGGCGCGCAGGCCCTGCTGGTTCTCGCGATTGAAGTCCGTGTAGCCGTAGTTGGTGACGTTGCCGGCCAGGTTGCTGGCAAGCACGGTCACCTTGCTGGACAGGCCGCCGAACACCGCGGGCAGGTTGATCGTGGCAAGAGCGCGCGCGTAGTTGCGCTGGCCGACGTCGACGCTGAACTTCGCGTCCAGTTCGCCGGTGGGCTTCTGGCTGACGATGTTGACGGCACCGCCGGTGGTGTTGCGTCCGTACAAGGTGCCCTGCGGGCCGCGCAGGATTTCCACGCGCTCAGGATCGGCAAGGTCGAAGGTCTCAGCCTGCGGCCGGGCGATGTAGAAGCCGTCCTCATACAGGCCGACCGAGCCGTCCTGCGTTATCTGGTTGGCATCCGCGACGCCCTGGCCGCGCATGTAGAGGATCAGCGTGTTGGAGGAACTTGGATACGGCGTGTAGTTGATGCTGGTCGACTGCCTCGCGACGCCGGCGAAGTCGGTCGTGCCGGAGTTGTTCAGCTGTTCGGCACTGATGGCTGTGATTGCGATGGGCGTGGTCTGGAGGTTCTCGGTGCGCCGCTCCGCGGTGACCACCACCTCCTGGATGCCGTCAGAAGCCTGTTCCTGGGCGACTGCGGTTCCCGCCTCAAGAGCCAGGAAGCCAGTCACGACGATCATCGCGCCATTGCGGCGCGAACCGGACTTCAACATACGATCCCCCTAAAATAGTAATCAGCGTACCGATAATGATCCGCCTCCCGATACTTGTCGAGAGGGCGTTGCGGTTACGCAACGTAAAAGGCGCTCGCCTCGGCGCGCTTCGGGTACCTCGTCCAAACGAGGGATTGCCGGGACCGGCATGTGACTATGATCAGTGCACTTTTTTAGAGCGTGCCGCGACGGGGAGATTCGATGGGTCCAAAAACACCGCTCCTCGCGGGCCGCCGGTGGGCTGTTGCTATTCTGCTGCCCCTGCTGGCGTGCTGCGCCCGCACAACACCTGTCGACTACAGCGGCCCGACCGCCGGCTGGGCCTTCTGGGGCGGCAATGAGGGGGGCATGCGCTACACCCCGGCTACCCAGATCACCCCGCAGAACGTCAGCCAGCTGAAGGTAGCCTGGGTCTACCGCATCGGTGAGACCAGCCTGCTGCCGGCCCACCCGACCAATCCGGCCGAGATCCCGGGGCTGCTGGCCAGGGGCATCACGCCGGAGCTCAAGCGCATGCCCGCGCTCGAGGCGACCCCGATCCTGGCCGAGGGCCGCCTGTACCTGTGCTCGAGCACCAACAAGGTGGTGGCGCTGGACCCGGAGACCGGCCACGAAGTGTGGTCGTATGACCCGAAGCTGGACCAGACCGGCGCGGTGCTGATCCTGTGCCGCGGCGTGAGTTACTACCACGACCCCAGCGCCGCCCCCGGCAGCGCCTGCGCCAGCCGCATATTCACCGGCACGCAGGACGCACGGCTGATCGCACTGGATGCCCGTGACGGCAAGCCGTGCGCGGATTTCGGCAACGCGGGCACCGTTGACCTCAAGCAACGGCTCGGGCCGATGCGACCGGGTGACTACGGGGTGACGGTGCCCCCCGCGATCATCGGCGACCGCGTCATCGTCGGTGGGCGCCTGACCGAGGACATGCGCATCGACATGCCCGCAGGGGTGGTGCGCGCCTTCGATGCGCGCAGCGGCGCCTTGCTGTGGGCCTGGAACTCGCTCCCGCCGCAGCAGGCGGGGGTCGCCGCGGACGGCACCTATACCCGCTCGACCGCCAACACCTGGTCGGTCTTCTCGGTCGACACGCAGCGCAACCTGGTCTTCATCCCGACCGGTAACGCGCAAGTCGGGCTGTACGGCAGCACGCGCGCCAGCGATGGGCGCGACTACTACGCCTCTTCGGTCGTGGCGCTGGATGCCACCAGCGGCAAGGTGGTGTGGCACTTCCAGACCGTGCACCACGACGTGTGGGACTACGACGTGCCCTCGCAGCCGGTGCTGTTCGACTTCCCCACCGCCAACGGCCCGGTGGCCGCGGTCGCGCAGCCCACCAAGCAGGGGTATCTGTTCATCCTCAACCGCGAGACCGGCGAGCCGCTGGTGCCGGTGGAGGAGCGCCCCGCCCCGCAGCAGTGGGCGGTCGAGGGCGAGCAGCTGGCTGCCACGCAGCCGGTGCCGACGAACGCGGCCTACGTGCTGCAGCGCCCGAAGTTCACGGAGGACGACATGTGGGGCTTCACGCCCTGGGACAAGGGCAAGTGCCGCGACCTGTTCCGTTCCAAGAACTACGAGGGAGTCTTCACGGCCCCCTCGCTCAAGGGCAGCATCACGTACCCGGACAACCTCGGGGTGATGAACTGGGGCAGCGCCGCGGTCGACCCGGTGCGCAACGTGCTGGTCATCAACACCAGTCATGTCGCAACCGTCGCCCAGCTGGTGCCACGCCCCCAGGCGGATGCGCGCTTCGCCAAGGGCGAGTGGCTGCTGGCGCAGGAGGGCACCCCCTATGCGGCGCAGTGGACCGCGATGCTCTCCCCGTGGGGCGCCCCGTGCAACAAGCCACCGTGGGGCGAGCTGGTGGCGATTGACCTCAAGAATGGCAAGCGCCTGTGGCAGGTGCCGCTGGGCACCACACGCGACCTGGCGCCGTGGCCGCTGTGGCTGAAGATCGGCACGCCCAATATTGGCGGCCCGCTGGTGACCGCCTCGGGGCTGACCTTCATCGGGGCCACCACCGATGACTTCCTGCGCGCCTTTGACAACGCCACCGGCGAGGAGCTGTGGAAGGGCCGCCTGCCCGCAGGTCCGCAGGCCACGCCGATGACCTACCGCCTGGGTGCACAGGGCAAGCAGTTCGTGGTGATCGCCGCCGGCGGCCACACCTACATGCGCACCAAGCTTGGCGACTACCTGGTCGCGTTCAGCTTGTGAGCGTGTAGTCGCTCAGGTCCGGCTGGCGGGTCCACTTCCAGTAGTCCGCCAGCCGCCACGGCGAGGTGGTGACCACGCGCCCGGCGCGGTTGCGGTACCAGCTGTCGGCGGCCGGGTGTGACCACACCAGGGTCTCAAGCTCTGCGATGAGTCGGCGCGTGTAGTCCTCGTAGACGGCGGGCTTGACGTCCATGGCGCGCACGCCATTCTCCAGCAGCGCCTGGATGCAGGCCGTCGCATAGCGCACCTGGCACTCGGAGTGGAAGATGATGCTGCCGGCGTGTGCGAGGTTCGTGGCCGGCCCGTACAGGCAGAACAGGTTCGGGAAATCCGGCACCGTGATGCCCAGGTAGGCGCGCGGCTCATCACCCCACACCTCGCCCAGGCTCTTGCCGCCACGGCCGATGATCTCGATCGGCCACAGGAACTTGGTCGCGTGGAAGCCGGTGGCATAGATGATGACGTCGACATCGTGGCGGCCGCCGCTGGCGATGATGCCGCGCTCGTCGATGCGCGTGACGGCCTCGTTGATCAGCTCCACGTTCGGCTGCTGCAGGGCGCGCAGCCAGCTGCCGTTGTCCTGCAGCATGCGCTTGCCCATGAACGGGAACTTCGGCGTCACCTTCTCCAGCAGCTCCAGGTTGCCGTTCACCTGGTACTTCATGTACTCGACCAGGTTGGCGCGGTACTGGTCGTTCAGCGCGTTGACCGCGCGCTCCGGGTGCGCATAGTCCTTGTCGATGCGCAGCGCCGGCAGGATGCCGTCGCTGCCCGGGTAGAAGATCAGGAAGCGGAACCAGCGCGCGTAGTAGGGCACGTGCTGTACCAGCCAGCGGAACTGCGTGCTGACCGCCTCGTGGTACAGCGGGTTCGGCAGCATCCACGGCGCCGAGCGCTGGAAGACGCAGAGCTTGGCGGCGATTTTTGCCACCTCCGGCACCAGCTGGAACGCACTCGCGCCCGAGCCGACCACCGCCACGCGCTTGCCGGCAAGATCGATCTTCGGGTCCCACTCGGCCGAGTGCACCTGTGCGCCCTTGAACTTCTCGCGGCCCTCGATGTCCGGGATGCGCGGACGGTTGAGCTGGCCGACGGCACTGACGATGGCGTTGGCGCGCAAGCTGCGCGGCGCGCCGCCGGTGTTGCTCTTCAGCTGCACGTCCCAGATGGCGTGCTGCTCGTCGTACTTTGCCGAGGTGACCTCGGTGTTGTAGCGGATGTAGTCCTCGAGGCCGTGGCGCTTGACGAAGTGGCGGAAGTACTCGAGCAACTCGTCGCGCTGCGAGAAGTACTCGCTCCACGGGTACGGCTCGAAGGAGTAGGAGTAGAAGTGGTTGGCGATGTCGACGCGGCAGCCCGGGTAGTTGTTCTCGTACCAGGTGCCCCCGACCGAGTCGTTCTTCTCCACCACCGTGAACGGGATGCCTGCTTCCTTCAGGCGCAGCGCCTGCAGCAGCCCGGACATGCCCGCGCCGATCACCAGCACGTGGAACTTCTCGCGCGTGGCCGCGGGCACGTCGCGTTTCCACTGCGGCGCGCGTGAGTCGTTGCCATCCAGCGCCAGCTCCTCGAGCATCATCGGCACGTACTCATCGCCGACGCGCTCGCCGACCATGAAGTTCATCATCTCCTGGACGGTCTTGGCGTCCGGTTGTGGCGGCAACGTACAGCCGCGGTCGCGGTAGTCCCGAGCGCTTGCAGCGCCAGGGCACGCACGCTGGCCTGGTCGGCCTCACTCAGCTCGCCCTGGAAGCCGCTGCCCATCACTACCTTCGGCCGGATGGCGCCGCGCAGCACGCTGGTGTCGCCGGTCAGGTGCACGAGCGACATCATGAGTGTCGGGATGCTCGCGCCCTCGAGCTGCTGGGCGATGAACGCGTCGCTCTCGGTGACGGGCTTCTCGGCTGGCTGCAGGTGCTCACTCATCTGGCATTCTTCCGCGAGGCATCGGGGGGCCGTCACGATACTCGCTAATGGCGCGCAGCGCCCATCGGCGGTTGCTCCTAGTCCGGTACGACGAGGCAGCGCCCACGCAGGCCGTCGCGCTCAGTCGCTCACTTCGCCGCTCTCGATGACCTGTGCCTGATCAAGCGCGTCGCGTCCGTGGCTGCGCAGGGTTGCAAGCGGCAGCAGGTACGCGGTGACTTTCGGTGGCGGCGCCTGGATCAGGATCAGGCGCAGGCTCATGCCGCCGTGCACGTGGCCGCCCGGGTCGATCCAGTTGCCGCCGATGCCCGGGTCCGCATCCGCGATCACGACCCAGACCGAGCCGTCCGGCTCAGTGGTGCAGCGGTACTTGGTGATGTGCCCCTGGCCATCCTCGTAGTTGTCGAAGTTCTCCTGCCACAGGTTGCACAGCTGGAAGATCCAGTAGTCGCACTGCGGCGGCGTGAAGCGCAGCACCAGCGCCTCGTCGTGGCCCTTCTTCCAGGTGCCGAAACCGTGATGGCGGTCCGGAACGCCGCCGTTGCTCAGGTACAGCGCGCGGCTGAAGCGGATGCTGTTGGGTCGCTTGGACAGGTTGTCCTGCCACCACGAGCGCACCAGTTCGAGGTAAGCGAGCACCAGCTGGCCGCTCTTGGCCAGCTGCGTGCTCAGGTGCTCGGGCGTGAGCACCTGCGGCGTCGGGTGGTCGAGGCGCTCGATGTGCATCACCGGCGCTGTCTCCTTGCTGCGGTCGTGGAAGACCACGCGCACCAAGAGGCCGACACAGTCCGGCTCGATCTTCAGCCAGTTGCGCCCGTCCGCCGGGCCCTCGCGGCTCACCAGCACTTCGAAGTTCCCCTGCGCATCGAAGTCAATCGCCTGGCTTTGCAGCATGCCGGTCGTGCGCAGCAGCGCCGGGTTGCACTCGCTAAGTCCCGCGAAGCCGCGCGGGGCCCAGTTGGCAGCTCCGGCATCCTGCGGCTGCATCGCCGACCAGGAGGCCATGACGAAGTAGGGCGCCGTGCCGCGCGTGCCGCGGATGACATAGGCGTGGCTGCCGTCGACGAACTCCGACAGCAGGTGGTCCTGGTCGGGGGACTGGAAGTTGATCGACTGGTGCCAGGGTGCATCGCGCAGCCGCGGGCGCTGGGGCTCGCAGTTCTCGACGAAGCGCTCGAGCCCGTTGCGTGTGAGGCGTGTGAGAAAGCGGTACCACTCGGCGCGGTCAAGATCGGTGGGCTCGTCGCCGAAGCGCTCGATGGCCCGTCCCGCCAGGCGCAGCACGTCGCAGTAGTCCTCCCAGGCACGCCCGGATAGCAGCCGCTGCGCGCTTTGCTCCCGGACTGCGGATTTGTCGCTCATGACTTGCGGTTTCCTTGACGTGCGAGGCTGCTACCCGAGGGGCGCTCATGCTACCTCGAACCGGGGATACCGGCAGCCGGCTCGTCGGGTCCAGAATGAAGCATGAGTGCCAACAAAGCGGCCATGGGCGCCGTCGTCGTAGGGACCGGCTTCGGTGTGTTCACGCACCTGCGCGCGCTGCGCAATGCCGGCATCGAAGTGCGTGCACTGGTGGGGCGCGATGCTGCCAAGACGCAGTCACGTGCGCAGCTGCTGGGCGTGCCGCGCGCCTGCACCTCGCTCGGGGAGGCGCTGGAGGAGCAGGGCGTGCACATCGTCACCATTGCCACGCCACCGGCCACGCATTCGCCGCTGGTGCTCGAGGCGGTCGCCGCCGGCAAGCACGTGCTGTGCGAGAAGCCCTTCGCGATGAATCTTGCCGAGGCGCGCGGCATGCTCGCAGCCGCCGAGCGCGCCAAGATCGTGCATGTCCTTGGGGTTGAGTTTCGCTTCGCGACCGCACACGAGCTGCTGCGCCGCACGATCGCCTCCGGGGCGATCGGTGAGCCGCGCCAGGCGCTGTTCGCCTGGCTCGTGCCGTTCCTGTCGCACCCGAACGCACAGACCCCGGACTGGTGGGAGGACGCCTCGCGCGGCGGCGGGTTCCTGGGCGCCTGGGGTTCGCACCTGGTCGACCAGGTGCGCGTGACGCTGGGCGAGTTCGCGCAGGTAAGCGCGCGCCTGCAGACGCTCTCGGGCAAGCCGGGCATGACCGCCGATGACACGTTCTCCGCGCAGTTTCGCCTGGTCAATGGCCTCGAGGGCGTGTTCGTGGAATCGATGGCAGCCCCGGGTGACTTCTACGGCATCGTGCGCATCTCCGGCAGCGAGGGCGCGCTGTGGATCGAGGGCGTCGCGGGGGAAGAGCTGTGGCTTGCCGACCGACTGGGCAACAAGAAGCGTGTCGAAGTACCCGCCGAGCTGGTATTGCCGCCCCCGGTGCCGTTCCCGCACGGTGAGCTCATGCAGACCGCCTACGAACAGGCCCATGCCTTCGGTACCGACCTGGCACCCTACACGCGCCTGGTGGAGCGCATGAAGGCGCGCATCGAGGGGCGCGACGGGCTCGACTCGCCGCCGCTTGCGACCTTCAAGGACGGCGTCGCCGGGCAGGCGGTGATCGATGCCATGCGCCAGTCGGCCAGGGGCACAAGCTGGGTGAGCGTCGAGAAGACCTGACTGAAACCGAAGTGATACCGCGGCGTAACCGGGCGCGCGTTCAGCACCCGGGGGATCCACGGTAGAGTGAACCGGTGGCGCGCAGGAAACGCGCAGCCACCTTCGATCCAACGGAGCGCGCAGCCGACGCCTCAATGTCGCGACTGGCATCCCACAGGCATTAAGGAGAGGGGACATGGCAGAGAATGATGTTGTCGGCAGAGTCATCAGCGGCGCCACCTGGGAGCAGTTCTGCGATGCGCTGAAGGCGGCGGGCAAGGAAGTGCTGCGTCCGGAGACTCCCGCGACCGAGCTCGACCGCGCGGAGGGTTGGCGCTACCTCACGCGCCTGACACGCGTCGCGCTGGAGATGATGCTCGAGCACGGCGACCCGGACTTCCCGGTGTTCTACCAGGCTTCCAACACCACGCTGAAGATCGGCGCCGACAACCCGGACAACGTCTACTGGAACGCCACCGTTGCCGGTGACCGCGAGTACCGCCTGCGCGGCACGCGCGGCACCGTGAAGTACCTGTCGTTCGCTACCAACGCCAACCGCTACGCGGTCGACGGCACGCTCGCCTCGACCGGGGTGCTGGATTCCCCGGACCTCAAGGTGAACCCCGATGGCACCTTCGAGGTGCTGGTGAGCGCGAAGCGCCAGCCGGGCAACTGGCTGCCGATGTCCGCTGACTCCACGATGCTGCTGGTGCGCAATACGCTGCTCGACCGCAAGACCGAGACCCCGGCGATCCTGACGATAGAGCGCATCGGCGGACCTAAGAAGCCCCCGGCACTGACCGCGGCGCGCATCGAGCGCGCGCTGCTGTCGACTGCGGCCTTCGTGAAGGGGACTGCGCACACCTTCGCCGACTGGGTGCAGGGCTTCCAGGCAAGCCCCAACACGCTCGCCACCGTCGACCAGGCCATGTTCTTCAAGGCCGGTGGCGACCCGAACATCTTCTACCTGCACGGCTACTGGACTCTTAAGCCCGACGAGGCGCTGGTCATCGAGGTGAAGCCCCCCGAGTGCGAGTACTGGAATTTCCAGCTCGACAACTACTGGATGGAGTCGCTGGACTACCGCTATGCACCTGTCTGGGTGAACAGCCACACCGCCCGGTACAACCCCGACGGCTCGGCAACCATCACCATCGCGCGCGAGAACCGCGGCTTCACCAACTGGCTGGACACCGACGGACACACGACGGGGAGCATGCTGCTGCGCTGGACGCGCGCGAAATCGCACCCGATTCCCAAGGTGAGCGTGGTCAAGCTCGACAAGGCCGCGGCCGCCTGAGGATGGCCGTGGCGCAGATCCTGCGTACCGACGAGGCGCGCTTCGCGGGCCTGGATTTCCCGTTCGAGCCGCACTACGTGCAGCTGGGCGACGGGCGCTTCGGGGCGCTGCGCATGGCGACGATCGACGAGGGGCCGCGCGACGCGCCGGTGGCACTGCTGCTGCATGGCGAGCCGACCTGGAGCTACCTGTACCGGCACATCATCCCCAGGGTGGCCGCGGCGGGTTTCCGCGCGGTGGCGCCGGACTTCATCGGCTTCGGCCGTTCCGACAAGCTCGCGCGGCGCGCTGACTACAGCTACCACGCCTTTGTCGGCTGGCTGCGCGAGTTCGTGGAGACGCTCGACCTCACCCGCATCACGCTCGTGTGCCAGGACTGGGGAGGGCCGATCGGTCTTTCCGTGCTGGCGGCACTACCGCAGCGTTTCGTGGCGGTGCTGGCCGCCAACACGCTGCTGCCCAACTGCGAGCCGCCACCACGTGGGGTCGCCGACTGGCCGGGCGAAACCATCGAGAACTGGGCCGCCTACGCCGCTTCCGCGGACGACCTGCCGGTGAGCGCCATCATTGGCGGGGTGTCGCGCCGGCCGTTGTCCGAGCTGGCGCAGCGCGCCTACGACGCACCGTTTCCGGATGCCTCGTACAAGGCCGCGGCGCTGGCCTTCCCGCCGCTGATCCCGATCCGCGAGCAGATGCCCGGCATCGACGAGAATCGCCGCGTGTGGGAATTCCTGGAAACTTTTCGGCGGCCGTTCGTCACCGCCTTCAGCGACAGTGACCCGACCACCGCGCCGTGGGCGGACGTGTTCAGGCGGCGGGTTCCAGGAGCGGCAGGCCAGCCGCACCCGGTGATTGCAGGGGCCGGGCACTTCCTGCAGGAGGATGCCGGGGAAGCGCTCGCGCAAGTGCTGGTCGGGCTGCTGCGGCGCACCTTCCCGGACCGGTAGGCGCGCCGCAGGTCAGGCCGTCACTTGACGTAAAACTGGCTGAAGTACCGGCGCCACTTGAGGATCTCGCCATCCCCGTCGCACAGCAGCGGCTGCTCGCGATAGCGCTTGTTGTTCCACACGATCATGTCGACCGACTCGAAGCCGGCCTGGGCGTCCACGCCCTGGCCGATCTGCTCCTGCAGCATGTTCGCAGCCAGCGTCGCCTCGGCAGTGCCGTGCGGGTACTTCTTGTGGGTGAGCCCCATGCGCATGATGGTGCGGCAGTTGTTGATCGGCTGCGGGTAGCTGACCATCGTGGTCACGACCGTGCCCTTGGTGAAGCGCACCACCTGCAGGCCAGGTCCGGTCGACTCGATGACGATGTAGCCGTTGGCCATGTTCACGTGCCAGCGGATCCCGTCCGCGCGGCAGGTGCCGGTGGGGATGACCGGCACGTGGTGCAGGAAGTGCAGATGCGCGAAGTCGATGCCGTTCTCGCCCAACTCCTGGATGAAGGTGTTGACCGGCCACTCGCCGCGCTGCGGGGCGATGCAGTCCGGATCGTACAGCTCGGGGACCTGCGGCACTTCCCACATCGGGGCCACGCCCTTGGGGTGGTACCAGGCCCAGACGATACCGTTGTTCTCCATGACCGGCAGCGCCTTGAGGATCGCCTGGCGCTTGGTGATCGGGGGCATGACCTTGGCGTAGGGGATCTTGGTGCAGAAGCCCTTGGCGTTGTACTGCCAGTGGTGGAACGGGCAGCGGATCGAGTCGCCCACCACCTTGCCGCCGTGCCCCAGGTGCGCGCCCAGGTGCGGGCAGTACGGGTCCACGACCCCCGCCTCACCGGTCTCGGCGCGAAACAGCACCCACTCCTGGCCGAAGCACTCGATGTTGCGGTGCTCGCCGGCCTTCAGGTCCTCGCTGTAGCTGACCCAGAACCACCCGTACGGCACCGGCAGCGGGCTGCGCTCCAGGCCGTCACTGGTGGACAGCGGGGTTTGGTCACCGGCATCACCGGCGACCTCTTTCATGACACTGCTCATCGCTTGGGCTCCTTGGGAAGTTCTCTAGTCTGGGATGCGCGGGATCAGCAGATCACCGGCGCACCCGCCTGGCTCATGTAATAAGGACCGATGCTCATCCCGCCGTCCACGGTGATCTCAGCGCCGCACATGTAGGAGGCGTCATCGCTGGCGAGGAAGAGCGACAAGCGGGCGACCTCTTCGGGCTGGCCGACGCGCCCGAGCGGCATGCCCTTGTAGAACTTGCGCGTCGCCTCGGCGGCCTCCGCGCTCTGCCCCACGCGGGTGGTCATGGGCGTCTGGATGCCCCCGGGGTGGATCGAGTTCACGCGCACTCCGCGCGGCCCGAGTTCCATTGCTGCGACCTTGGTGAGTCCGCGCATGCCCCACTTGCTGGCGGAGTAGGCGCTGACCGCGTTCGAGCCCTTCATGCCGTCCACGGAGGAGACATTGATGATCGAGCCGCCGCCGCGCTCGATGATCTTCGGCGCGACCGACTTGATGCCGAGGAAGCATCCCACCAGATTGATCCCCAGCACGCGCTCGAAGTCGGCCTTGGTGGTCTCCATGATGCCGCGCATCATGAGGATGCCGGCGTTATTGACGAGGATATCCACGCCACCGAACTGGCTGACGGCGGCAGCGACGACCTTGTCCCAGTCCGCTTCGCTGGCGACATCGTGGTGCTGGAAGAGGGCAGCGCTGCCCAGCTCGCGCGCCAGGGCCGCGCCCTCCTCATCCTGCACGTCGGTGAGCACCACGCGCGCTCCCTCGGCGACGAACAGGCGCGCGGTGGCAGCCCCCATGCCGCGCGCACCGCCGGTGACGATGGCTGTCTTATTCGCGAGTCGATTCATCGTGCCCCTGCGCCTGTAGCAACGGTACCGTGGGTTCCCAAATTACCATGAGCCCCCGCCGGGGCGCGAATCCGGCCCGCTGGGCGCAGCTAAAAGCGACTCCCGGGATAAATCGAAACCGGCAGTACATTAATTGACGCTCGCGGCAGCCGCGCGCAGAATAATGCGCGCTGCGAGGGGGTCCCGCGCGGCATCCCCACAAGGCTCGATGCACGCTGCAGGAGATTGATGTAATGAACGCCGTTGTTTCGCCCGACGAACGCCTCGTCTCCGCCGATTCCCACGTCCACTTCACCGACGAGTGGGTCAAGGCGCGCCTGCCGCAGCGCCTGCACGTGGTCTGGGACAACGCCGCCAAGAAGCAGGCTGCGTACGAGGCGACGGAACTTCGCAAGGGCCAGAGGCAGCTTGCGCTCGAGGATTTCGTGGATCCGGAGGCCTCGCAGGACCCCGGCCACTTCGAGCCCCACGCCAAGCTCAAGGCCATGGATCGTGACGGCGTGCAGGCCGAGGTGATCTTCCCCGAGGTGGGCGGTGCCAAGTACTGCACCCCGGGCCTGATGGGCGATGACTGGAAGGAAGTCCTGTCCGGCTACAACGACAGCATGGCCGACTTTGCCGCGGTCGACCCGCTGCGCCTACTGTCCGCCTACCAGATCCAGCTGTACGACATCGACTTCGCCGTGCAGGAGGTGCGCCGCCTGGCCAAGCGCGGCGCGCGCTGCGTACAGATCACCCCGTTCCCGACCGAGTTCGGCCTGCCGGACGTATTCGACAAGCGCTATGACCCGCTGTGGGCGGAGCTGGGTGACACCGGCATCACGATCCTGAACCACCTGGACGTGAAGGCATCGCTGTGGGACGTCTTCCGCCGCGACCCGACTCCGCAGAAGGGCATCTTCACGGCCATGCCGGCGTTCGCGCTCGCCGAGCCGATGATGTTCTGGATCCTCTCCGGCACGCTCGAGCGCTTCCCCAAGCTGCGCGTGATCCTGGTGGAGCCGGGCCTGGGCTGGCTGCCGTTCTTCTTCGAGACGGTGCTCGACCCGCGCATGACACAGCACTACGAGTTCCCCGGCGTGAAGATGCTGCCGAGCGAGTACTTCAAGCGCCAGATGGGCGCCACGTTCATGTACGAGCCCCAGGGCCTGGGAGCTGCCTACCGTTACTTCGGTCCCGACTGCCTGTACTGGTCGACCGACTTCCCGCACCCGGCCACCTGCTGGCCGAACTCGCGCAAGGTCATCGCCGACCAGTTCGGCAAGGCCGGCATCCCGGAGAAGGATCGCGCCAAGATCCTCAGCGGTAACGCGCTGCGCGTCTTCGGCCTCCCGTCCTGAGCGCGCCAGTGCCGGGCGTACTGGACGGGGTACGCGTCCTTGATCTGTCCTGGGGTGTCGCCGGTCCGATGGCGACGATGCTCCTGGCGGATCAGGGCGCGCAGGTCACCAAGATCGAGCCGCCCAGCGGGGACCCGTTCCGCAGCGAGCTGGGCTACAAGGTGTGGCAGCGCGGCAAGCGCAGCGCCGTGCTCGACCTCAAGAACGAGGCCGACAAGGCAAGCTTCCTTGCGCTGGCCTCCCAGGCGGACATCCTGGTGGAGAGCTTCTCCCCGGGCACCACGCAGCGCCTGGGGATCGACTACGCGACGCTGTCCAAGGCGAACCCGCGGCTGATCTACTGCTCGATCACCGCCTATGGGCGCGACAACAAGCACTCCGACCGCCCCGGCTACGACGCGCTGGTCGCAGCTCGCGCAGGCCTGCAGTGGGAGCAGCGCGGCTGGCCGGAAGGGGCCATCAACCACATGGCAGGGGTCCCCGACCCGTTCGCCGACATCGACATGCCCATGGACTGGCTGCAGGGCGCGCCGCGTCCAGGTCCGTTGTACCCGGCATCGTACTGGCCGAGCCTGGGTGCCTTCTTCACCGCCAGCACCGCGATCAGCGCAGCCTTGCGAGCACGCGAGATCACTGGTCGCGGGCAGTGGGTGGAGACCTCGCTCCTGCAGGGCGCGATGGCCTGCGGCAGTGGCGTGTGGCAGCGCGCCGAGAAAATCGACGTGCCGATGTTCAACAGCTGGATCCTGGGATCGAAGTCACCCAAGGGGCACTTCGAGTGCGCAGACGGGCGCTGGATCCACAACTGGGTGCCCAACCCGCGCTTCCTCTTGACCGCCTCCGCCGGCGACACGCTCAACGCGAGCCCGGACCTGAAGGCGCAGAACGACCCGGACCGTTTCGGCACCGGCCCCGAAGAGCTGCTGGTGATGATGCACTACCAGCCGCTGCTGGCCGAGGCGGTGAAGAAGTTCCCCGCCAAGGAGTGGGTGGACGCGGCGGCAGTGGCCGGCATGACCATCCAGGACGTGCGCACGCCCGAGGAGGCGCTGGCCGACCCGCTGTTCCTCAAGGACGGTTGCGTCACCGAGATCGACGACCCGGACCTGGGTCCGATCCGCCAGGTGGGCGTGGTCTACCGCATGAGCGCCAACGGCCACGCGGTGGGCAAGCCTGCCGCGCGCGTCGGCGAGCACACCGCGCAGGTGAAGGACGAGGCGGCCGCCGCGGCCAAGGCGCCGCCACTTGCCGCCAAGCCCGGCCGCAAGCTCAAGGCGCCGCTCGAGGGCATCACGGTGCTGGACCTGGGGCTTGCGATCGCCGGCCCCTACGGCACGCAGCTGCTGTCGGACCTGGGTGCGACCGTCATCAAGGTCAACGCCCTGTACGACACCTACTGGCACTCCAACCACATCGCCTACATGGCCAACCGCGGCAAGCGCAGCATTGCGCTGGACCTGAAGGACCCGCGGGCGATGAAGGTGCTGCGCGAGCTGGTGCAGAAGGCCGACGTGGTGCAGCACAACATGCGCTACGACGCCGCCGAGCGCCTGAAGATCGATTACGAGAGCCTCAAGGCGATCAACCCGAAGCTGATCTACTGCCATACGCGCGGCTTCGAGACCGGCCCGCGCGCAGGCCTGCCGGGCAACGACCAGACCGGCGCATGCCTGGCCGGCGTGCAGTACGAGGACGGCGGCATGTCCAAGGGCGGCAAGCCGCTGTGGTCGTTTACAAGCCTGGGCGACACCGGCAACGGCTTCCTGTCGGCGATCTCGATCCTGCAGGCGCTGTATCACCGCGACCGCACCGGCGAGGGGCAGTTCTGCGACACCTCGATCGTCAACGCGCAGCTGCTCAATAGCTCCTACGCGGTGGCCCGCCCCGATGGCACCGGCTTCGAGCGGCCGCGCATCGATGGCATGCAGCTGGGGCGCAACGCGCTCAATCGCCTGTACCAGACGCGCGACGGCTGGCTGTGCCTGTCGGTGCTGCGCGAGCCGGAGTGGCAGCGCTTTGCCCAGTCGATGGGCATCGCCGCTGACGCACGCTTTGCCAGCGCCGCGGCCCGCGCCACCCACGATGCGGCCCTGGCCGCGTTGCTGGAGCCTAAGTTCAAGGAGAAGACCGCCGCGGACTGGTTCGCGCAGCTGGACCACGCTGGCGTGCCCTGCGAGGTGTCCGATCCTGAAGTTCTCCCTGGGCGTGCACGAGGACGCGGAGTTCAAGAAGCGCGGCTGGGTGGTCGAGTACCAGCACCCCTTCGTGGGCAAGCTCAACCAGATCGGCCTGCTGTTCGACTTCTCGGACACTCCGGGACGGGTGCAGGGGCCGCCGCTGATCGTCGGCCAGCACAGCCGCGAGATCCTGGCCGAGCTCGGCTACACCCCTGAGCAGATCGAGGACATGTGCAAGGACTGCGTACTGTCCTGGAGCCTCACCGAGGGTCATCGCAAGGTTCGCAGCCCCTGGCAGCCGCAGGCCCCGGCCGCGGCGGAGAAGAAGTAAATGTCGAATGATCCGCAGATCCCCCCGGCCCCGACGCGGCCGGATCCGGTGTTTACCCCCGATGCGATCTTCTTCTGGGAGGGCGCGGCGCGCGGCGAGTTGCTGGGCCAGCGCTGTGCCGATTGCAAGAAGATCACGCACCCGCCGCGGCCGATGTGCCCGGCCTGCCACAGCGTCAAGCGCGAGACGGTGAAGCTGAGCGGTCGCGGCAAGGTCGCAAGCTGGGTCATCCCGCGGCACCCGGCGCCGATTGGCTTTCCCGAGGCGCCGATCGTGGCGCTCATCGAGCTGGAGGAGGGCATCCGCCTGGTGTCCAACGTCGTCGATGACCAGCTTGGACGCGGTGCGCGGCGGTCTTGCCGTCGAGGTGCGCTTCGTGCCCACCCGCGGTGGCAAGGCCGTGCCGGTGTTCGCGCCGGCCAAGGGTGGTGCACGGGTGGGTAAGTTCGCCGCCATCGCCGGCATCGGCCAGACCGAATTCTCCAAGGACTCCGGCCGCAGCGAGCTGCAGCTGGCAGCGGAAGCCTCCAAGGCGGCGCTCGATGATGCCGGGATCGACCCGTCCGAGGTCGACGGCATGATCACCTTCACTATCGACAACAGCGACGAGATCGGGCTCTGCGCGCTGCCTTGGCGTGAAGGACCTGGCGTACGCCACGCGCATCCCCGGCGGCGGCGCCGCCTCGGTCGCTACCATCTACCAGGCCGCGCCAGGCGGTCATCTCCGGTGCCTGCGAGGTCGTGGTGGTGTGGCGCGCCATGAACGAGCGCTCGCAGTATCGCTTCGGCCAGCCGATGGCCCCGGCCGCCGGCGGCCTCGTGAACGTGGCCGGCAACGGCACCGGCTCGCTGCTGTGGTGCATGCCCTTTGGCGCGCAGACGCCGGCCAGCTGGGCGGCGCTCTCGGCCGGGCACTACATGGAGCGCTACGGGGTCACCAACCGCGACCTGGGCTACGTCTCGGTGGCGCAGCGC
The DNA here is from genome assembly GCA_963703025.1 of uncultured Pseudomonadota bacterium. Taxonomy (GTDB): domain Bacteria; phylum Pseudomonadota; class Gammaproteobacteria; order Steroidobacterales; family Steroidobacteraceae; genus 13-2-20CM-66-19. The sequence goes on from OY969778.1 coordinate 3,016,111, forward strand.
AAGCATGCGGCCACCAACCCGCTGGCCTGGTTCTACGGCAAGCCGATCACGCTGGAGGACCACCAGGCCTCCAAGTGGATCGTCGAGCCGGTGCTGCGCCTGCTGGACTGCTGCCAGGAGAGCGACGGCGGCGTCGCGATCGTCATCACCAGCCTTGAGCGCGCGCGCGACGGCAAAGCAGAAGCCGGTGCGCATCGTCTCCTCCGCGCAGTCGATCCCGGCGGAGGTCGAGGTGATCTCCAATTACTACCACGCGGACCTCGACGTGATGCCCGAGGCGGTCGGGCGTGGCCAAGCGCCTGTACGGGCGCTCGGGACTGACGCCCTGCGGACATGCAGCTGGCGATGATCTACGACGCCTTCACCCCGCAGGTGCTGGTGCAGCTGGAGGGTTTCGGGTTCTGCAAGCCCGGCGAGGCGAAGGACTTCGTCAAGGGCGGCAACATCGAGGTGGGCGGTTCGCTGCCGGTGAACACCAACGGGGGCCTGATCGGCGAGGCGTACATCCACGGGATGAACAACATCACCGAGGCGGTGCGCCAGCTGCGCGGCACCGCAACCAACCAGGTCGCCAACATGACCAACGCGCTGGTATCGTGCGGCATGGCCGGCGCGATCCTGTCCAATACCTAGAAGACCGCATTGCTATGAGAGTCCTCAAGCCCGGCCTGCGCCTGAAGAGCGCCGTGTGTTCCACCGAGGTCATGGTGATCCGCTCGCCGGGCACCGAGGCGCTCATCACCTGCGGTGGCGCCGAGATGCTCGCCGTCACCGAGGCGGCACCCGCGCAGGCGAAGCTCGATGCTGCGCATGCGGCCGGCTCGCTGATCGGCAAGCGCTACGTCGATGCCGCCGAGGCGCTGGAGCTGCTGTGTACCAAGGGTGGCGAGGGTTCGCATGAGCGTCGACGGCGCACCGCTTTCGATCAAGCAGGCCAAGCAGCTGCCCTCATCGGATTGATGCCGTGAACTTCGCGATGCTGCTGGACATGGCAGCGGAGGCCTTTGGCGAGCGCATCGCCGTGTCCTGCGGTGGCCAGAGCCTGAGCTACGCTCAGCTGCGCGACGCCGCCCGCGCGGCGGCGCCACACCTGGCCGGCGGCAACTTCGACCACGCCGCCTTCCTCGACACCAACGGCCTGGCGGCCCCGGTCGCGCTGTTCACGGCCGCCTATGCCGGCGTGCCGTACGTGCCGCTCAACTACCGGCTGACCGCAGGGCGAGCTCGAGGAGTTGCTCGCGCGCGTGGCGCCCGCCTGGCTGGTGTCGCAGCCGGCGCACCTGGCGCGCCTGCAGCTGCCTGCGGGCATCGAGTGCGCCGACGCGCAGGGGTTGCTGCAGCCGGGCGCCGTGGCGGCGCTGGTGGGCGAGCCGCCCGATCAACCCGGCGCGGTCGCGATCCAGCTGTTCACCAGCGGCACGACCTCCAAGCCCAAGGCCGCGGTGCTGCGCCACGACAACGTGATGTCGTACATCCTGGGCACGGTGGAGTTCGGCGCCGCGGGCGAGGAGGAGGCCGCACTGGTCTCGGTGCCGCCGTACCACATCGCCGGCATCTCGGCGGTCCTGAGCTCCACGTACGCGACGCGACGCATCGTGATGCTGCCGAGCTTCGAGCCGGGTGAGTGGCTGCGCCTGCTTGCCGCAGAGAAGATCACGCATGCGTTCCTCGTGCCCACCATGCTGGTGCGGGTCATCGAGCACCTGGCGCAGCACCCGGCAGGTCCATTCCCGGGGCTGCGCGCGATCGCCTACGGCGGCGGCAAGATGCCGCTCAGCGTCATCGAGCGCGCGCTCGCCGCCTTCCCTGGCGTTGATTTCACCAACGCCTACGGACTCACCGAGACCAGCGCCACGGTGTGCCTGCTCACCCCCGAGGATCACCGCAATGCGGCCGCCAGCGATGATCCGCTGGTGCGCCGGCGCATGGCCTCGGTGGGTCGCGCACTGCCCACGGTCGAGCTGGAAATTCGCGATGCCGCGGGCGCGGTGCTCGGGCCGCATGAGTCCGGCTTCGTGTTCGTGCGCGGGCCGCAGGTCTCGGGCGAGTACCGCGGCGTGGGCAGCCTGCTGGACGCGCAGGGCTGGTTCCCGACGCAGGATCGCGGCTGGCGGGATGCGCAAGGGTACGTATTCCTCGAAGGACGCGCGGACGATGTCATCGTGCGCGGCGGGGAGAACATCTCCCCCGGCGAGGTCGAGGAGGCGCTGCTGGCACACCCGGCGGTCGCGGATGCGGTGGTGGTGGCCATCCCGAGCGAGCAGTGGGGCGAGGCGGTCGGCGCTGCGGTGGTCCTCAAGCCCGGCACGCAGGCCGAGGCGGCCGTGCTGCAGCAGTGGGTGCGCGAGCGACTGCGCTCCTCGCGCGTGCCCGAGCGCATCAGCTTCGTGAGTGAACTGCCCTACAACGAGATGGGCAAGGTGCTGCGGCGGGTGGTGCGCGCGGATCTTGCCTAGAACGAGCGGGCAATCAGCTCCTTCATGATCTCGTTCGTGCCGCCGTAGATGCGCATCACGCGCACATCGGCATACATGCGCGCCACCAGGTACTCATTCATGTACCCGTAGCCCCCATGCAGCTGCACGCACTCGTCGACCACCTTCTGCAGCATGTCGGTCGCCCAGTACTTGGCCATGGAGGCGCCGACGTCATCGAGCTCGCCCTTCAGCTGCTCCTCGATGCACCGGTCGATGAAGGTCCGCGCGACCCGCGTCACCGTGGCAGCCTCGGCCAGGCGGAAGCGCGCATTCTGGAACTCCAGCAGGGTCTTGCCGAAGGCCTTGCGGCCCTTGACGTAACGAACGGTCTCCTCGAGCGCCCCTTCCATCGTGGCCACCGCCTGCAGCGCCACGATCAGTCGCTCGTAGGGCAGGTCGCTCATCAGCTGGGCGAAGCCGCGGCCCTCCACGCCACCGAGCAGGCAGTCCGCCGGCACGCGCACCTGGTCGAAGAACAGCTCATTGGTGTCCTGGGCGCGCTGTCCGAGCTTGTCGAGGAACTTGCCGACGCGGAAGCCGGCAAGCTCGCGGGTCTCCACGATGAGGATCGAGGTGCCCTTGGCCCCGAGCGTCGTGTCGGTCTTCACCACCAGCATCACCAGGCCGGCGAGGTAGCCGTTGGTGATGAAGATCTTCGAGCCGTTGATCACGTATTCCGCGCCCGAGCGCTCGGCGCGCGTGCGGATGCCCTGCAGGTCCGAGCCCGCACCCGGTTCGGTCATGGCGATCGCCCCGACCAGCTCGCCGCTGGCCATCAGGGGCAGGTACTTGGCCTTCTGCGCCTCGCTGCCGTGGTTGAGCAGGTAGTGCGCGGCGATGCTGTGCACGCCCTGGCCCAGGCCCGTGCTGCCGCGCCGCGCGAGTTCCTCGTACAACACCGCCTCGTGGCGGAAGTCACCCCCGGCACCGCCGTACTGCGTCGGGATGTCCATGCACAGCAGGCCGAGCTTGCCGGCCTTGCGCCAGATCTCGTGACCGACGTTGTGCTGCTCGCGCCACCTGGCATCGTTTGGCATCATCTCGCTGTCGACGAAGCGCGCCACGGCCGCGCGGTGCATCGTCAGCTCGTCATTCATCCACCCGGAGACCAGTTCCCTCACAGCGCCCCCTTTACGGTTCCTGCCACGCCCGCGAGGCCTCGACGAACCACGCAGGCTTGCCGGCGGTCCAGGTCTCGCCCCACAGATTCGAGCCGCCATTGACGTGCAGCGTCTGGCCGGTGATGAACGCGCCGCCGGGCCCGCCGACGAACAGCGCGGCTTCGGCGACCTCCCAGGCACTGCCGGCACGGCGCATGGGACTCGCCTGTGCATAGCGGCGGTGGATGTCCTCAGGGTAGGCCGCCCAGCCCTCCGAGACGATCGCCCCCGGGGCGATGCAGTTCACGCGGATCCCCAGCGGCGCCCACTCCACGGCCACCGCCTCGGACAGTGCCGCCACGCCGGCGCGGGCCGCCAGGGTGTGCGCCACCTGGTGCAGCCCACGCGGCGAGACCACGATGCTGACGATGCTGCCGGGGTGTGTCGCGGTGCGCCACTGCCGCGCCACGCTCTGCATCATGTTGAAGGTGCCATTGAGGTTGGTGTCGACCACTGCCCGCCAGCCCTTCTCGCTGAAGTCCATCGCCGCCTGCGGGAACTGGCCGCCGGCGCTGTTCACCAGCAGGTCGATGCGCCCGAACCTGTCGAAAAGGTCCGCGAACAGCTGGTCAACCGCGCCGCGCTGGCGGATGTCGACTGCCGCGCTGTGGGCCTTGAGGCCCGCCTGCGTCAGTGCCGCCGCGACGCGCGCCAGCTTTTCCTGGGTACGTCCGCACAGCACCACCTGCGCACCCAGGCGCGCGGCAAGCCAGGCCGTGGCGCGGCCGATGCCGCTGCCGCCCCCGGAGATGACCACGGTGCGGTCCGTGAACAGTCCCGGGGCAAGCGAGCACGGTTGGCTCGCCAGGTCCGCATCGCTCAGTGTCCCGGTAGCGGGGGCGGGCGCGTTCATGATGCGCCCCTCACCCAAGCCTGCCGATGAGCTCGCCGGCGATGATCAGTTTGCGCACCTCGGTGGTGCCGGCGCCGATCTCCAGCAGCTTGATCGAGCGGTACAGGCGGTTGATCTCGGTCTCCCAGATGTAGCCACTGCCGCCGTGGATCTGCACGGCATCGGACAGCACCTGGTTCATCGCCTCCGCGGCGTACATGACCGAGGCGGCCGTGAGTGCATGGATGCGGCCGCGCCCCCCGGCGCCGACCTCAAGTGAATTGGCGGCGCTGAGGACGCGGTAGGTGAAGGTACGCATGGTCTCGACGGCCACGTACATGTCGGCCAGCTTGGCCTGCACCATCTGGAACTGCGCGATCTTTTTGCCGAACTGCTCGCGCGTCTTGGCGTATTCGATGGACAGCTCGAGCGCACGTTCGGCGATCCCCAGGCACAGCGGCGAGATCATCGCGCGCTCGAGGTCGAGTCCGCTCATGACCACCGCGACGCCACCGTTCTCGGCGCCGACCAGGTTGGCGGCTGGGACCTTGCAATCGGTGAAGCTCAGCTCGGCGGTCTGGCTGCCGCGGAAGCCCATCTTGGTCAGCTTCTGGGCAACCTTGAAGCCCTCGAAGTCCTTCTCCACGATGAATGCCGAGATGCCCTGCGGGCCACGCTCGGGCGCGGTCTTCGCGTAGACCAGCAGCACATCGGCCACCGGGCCGTTGGTGATGTAGAGCTTCGAGCCGTTGAGCAGGTAATGCTCCCCCTCGCGCCGGGCGGTGGTGCGCATCGAGCCCAACGCATCCGAGCCCGCCCCAGGCTCCGTCAGCCCGAGCGCGCCGACGTGCTCGCCGGAGCACAGCTTTGGCAGATAGCGCTGCCGCTGCTCCTCGCTGGCGTTGCGGTAGATGTTGTTGACGCACAGGTTGTCGTGCGCGACCCAGGCAAGCCCCATGGCGTGGTTCCAGCGTGACAGCGCCTGCAGCACCAGGCCGCTGGTGAACAGGTCAGCGCCCGCGCCGCCATAGGCCTCCGGTACCGTGGCGCCCAGGTAGCCGTTGCGGCCGAGCTTGGCGAAGGCCTCCGCCGGCCACCACTCCTCGGCGTCCATGCGCGCGGCCAGCGGATACAGCTCCAGGCGCGCGTACTCATCCGCGCCGTCGAGCGTGCCCTGCTGCTCGGCGGAGAGGTCAAAGGCGGGTGCCGTGGATTCGGGCATGGCGGGATTTGTCCGGGAATGGGCGACTGGGCGCAGACTAATGAGTAATGCTCACCCTGTCTACAAAGCGCCATAAATTATTGACAAGGCACGATAAGTGAGGTGGACTCATTAGATGGCAAAGGTACTTCGCATCGGTTGCGGCTGCGGTTTCTGGGGCGACAGTGCTGCCGGCCCCGCGCAGCTGGTGGCGCACGGAAACATCGATTTCCTGGTGCTCGACTACCTGTCGGAGATCACGCTGTCGCTGCTGGCGCGCGCGCGGCGCAGGCGCCCGGAGATGGGCTACACGCCGGACTTCATCAGCGAGGTCATGCGCCCGCTGGCGGCACAGATCGCCGCCAAGGGCATCAAGGTCGTTGCCAACGCCGGGGGCATGAACCCGCAGGCCTGCCGTGATGCATTGCAAAAGGTACTCGACGAGTTGGGCGTGAGGCTCTCGGTCGCGGTAGTGCTGGGGGATGACATCAGCGCCCAGGTGGACGCCCTGCGCGCGGCGGGCGTGACGGACCTGGAAAGCGGTGCGGCGCTGCCGGCGCAGGTGGCCAGCGCCAACGCTTACCTCGGAGCCTTTCCGATCGCGCAGGCGCTGGCGGCCGGCGCCGACATCGTCATTACTGGCCGCTGCGCCGACAGCTCCATGGCGCTCGCCCCACTGGTCCACGCCTTCGGCTGGGGGGCGGGTGATTTTGACAAGCTGGCGATGGGCAGCCTCGCCGGGCACATCATCGAGTGCGGTCCGCAGGCCACCGGTGGGATCTTCACCGACTGGCGCGCCACCGCCGCCGACTGGGACGACATCGGCTACCCGATCGTCGAGTGCTCGGCAGATGGTAGTTTCATTGTGACCAAGGCGCGCGGCACCGGCGGTCTGGTCAGTGCCGCGACCGTCGGCGAGCAGACCATCTATGAAGTCCACGACCCGGCGCGCTACATCCTGCCTGATGTGGTTTGCGACTTCAGCGCCGTGCAGCTGACGGACCTGGGCGATAGCCGGGTTAGCGTGCGCGGGGCCCGCGGACTGCCGGCGACCTCGACTTACAAGGCGAGCCTTACGTACGCGGATGGCTACCGCTGCACTGCCACGCTCATGATCGTGGGGGCGGAGGCAGTACCTAGGGCCGAAGCGGTGGCCGCCGCAATCCTCAAGCGCACCCGCCGCATGTTCCGTGAACGCGGCTGGGACGATTATCGCGCCGTCAGCATCGAGACCCTGGGCGCCGAGGCGCTGTACGGCCCGCATGCGCGTTCGCGTGACACGCGCGAGGTCATCCTGAAGATCGCCGTCTCGCATGCGAGCGAGGCGCCACTTGAGTTGTTCACGCGCGAGATCTTCCCGGCGGCGACCTCGATGGCGCAGGGCATCACAGGTTTTGCAGGTGGCCGGCCTGCCGTGCAGCCGGTGGTGCGCCTGGCCTCCTGCCTGGTACCCAAGTCGAGCGTGGGCATCACCATCGAGATGAACGGCAAGACGACGGTTGCCGATTCGCTGGCCAGTACATCTCCCGCACCCCCCGCTGCACCGGTAGCCGCACCCGCCGGCGCTGCCGGCGCGGCAGCGCCGCGCGCGAGTGGCCCTGAAGTCGAGGTCGCACTGGTGCGCCTTGCGCACGGCCGCAGCGGCGACAAGGGCGATACTGCCAACATCGGCGTCCTGGCGCGCCGAGCGCAGTTCGTGCCGCTGCTGGCGGCGCAGCTCACCGCAGGGGCGGTGCGCAAGTACATGGCCCACCTGGTGGACGGTGAGGTCGAGCGCTATGACTGGCCGGGCCTGTCCGGCTGGAACTTCGTGCTGCGGCGGGCGCTTGGCGGCGGGGGCATCGCCTCGCTGCGCTATGACCCCCAGGGCAAGAGCTACGCCCAGATTCTCATGGACATGCCGGTGCGCGTCCCGCAGGCGTGGCTCGCAGATCCGGGCCTGCTGGGTGCGGCGTCGTGAAGACTCCGGCCACTCGCCCGCGGCGCCGCGAGCGCCTGCCACGCGATGAACGCGTCGCGGAGATCATGCGCGCCGCGCGCAAGGTGTTCTGCAGCAAGGGCTACGAGGCGGCCTCCACCGCGGAGATCGCCGAGCAGGCCGGCGTCGTCGAGGGCACGCTGTATCGCTACTTCCCGACCAAGCGCGACCTGCTTATAAAGGTGGTCGAGTCGTTCTACGAGGATATTTTCAGCGACTACGAGGTCCAGCTCAAGGGCGTGCGAGGCACCTGGAACCGCCTGCGCTTCATGATTTGGAAGCACCTGAGCGTCATGCACTCGGATCCGGACATGTGCCGGCTGATCGTCCATGAGCTGCGGCCGTGGCCACAATACCGGCAGTCGAGCATCTTCAGCCTGAACCAGCGCTACACGCAAAGTACGCTTGCGGTGATCCGCGAGGGGATTGACAGCGGTGAGTTCCGCGACGACGTGCCGCTGCGGATCGTGCGCGACATGATCTTCGGTGGCGCCGAACACCATACCTGGGCGCACCTGCGCGATGAAGGGCGGTTCTCACCTGACGAGGCCGCGGACGCCATAACCAACATGGTGTACCAGGGGCTGCAACGCCACGGCGGGGGCAAGGCTTCCGCCACCGATGTGTCGGCACGACTTGAGCGTGCCGTGCAGCGCCTCGAGGGTCTCACTGGCGCCAAGCGCCGCAACCGCAGGACTGCCTGATGCTCAAGCGCGTACTGATCGCCAACCGCGGCGAGATCGCCTGCCGGATCATCCGCACGCTCAAGGCGCTGGGCATCGGCAGCGTCGCGGTCTACCACCTCGAGGACCGCGCCGCACCTTACGTGCAGATGGCCGACCAGGCGGTGCTGCTGGAGTCCGATGTCCCCACCGCGGCCTACCTGGACCAGGCCCAGCTGCTCGCGATCGCCCTGCGCACCGGCGCCGACGGCATCCACCCCGGCTACGGCTTCCTGTCCGAGAACGCCAGCTTCGCCGAGCGCGTCACCCAGGCGGGCCTGACTTTCATCGGTCCTGAGGCGAAGACCATCCGTCTGATGGGCGACAAGATCCGCTCGCGCGCCTTTGCCGCAGAGCACGGTGTTCCGGTGGCCCCGAGCGTCATCGAGGATGACCCGGCACGCTTCGCCGCGCGCGCGCATGAGGTCGGCTTCCCGCTGCTGATCAAGGCGGCCGCCGGCGGTGGTGGCAAGGGCATGCGGATCGTGCGCAGCGCCGCGGAGCTTACGGAGAACCTGGCGACCGCGGCGGCCGAGGCCCAGCGTTATTTTGGCGATGGGCGCATCTATGCGGAGCGCTACATCGAGCAGCCGCGCCATATCGAGGTACAGGTGCTGGGCGACAGCCTCGGCAACGTCGTCCACCTGTTCGAGCGTGAGTGCTCGGTGCAGCGCCGCTACCAGAAGATCATCGAGGAGTCCCCGGCGCCGAATCTGCCCGTGGCGGTGCGCAGCGCGATGTGCGATGCGGCCGTGCGGCTGGCGCGTGCGGCACATTACCGCAACGCCGGCACGGTCGAGTTCGTGCTCGCCCCGGGAGGGGAGTTCTACTTCCTGGAGATGAACACGCGCCTGCAGGTCGAGCACCCGGTCACCGAATACGTTCTGGGCCTGGATCTGGTGGCCGAGCAGCTGCGCATTGCTGCAGGGGAGCCGCTGTCCGTGCAGCAAGGTGCGCTGCGGCCGCGCGGCCACGCCATCGAGTGCCGCATCTGTGCCGAGGAACCCGAACACGGTTTCCGCCCGGCAACCGGCCGCGTGGCCGTGCTCGAGGTGCCGCAGGGGCCGAACGTACGCTTCGACGGTGGCATCCGCGTAGGCCAGGCGGTCACGCCGGCCTTCGACTCGATGCTCGCCAAGCTGGTCGTGCATGGCGCCACGCGCGCGGCGGCCGCGGCGTTGCTCGAGTCCGCTCTTGCCGATCTCACCTTACTGGGGGTACCAACCAACATCGACTACTTGAGGCGAGTGGTCACGCACCCAGAGTTTCTGGCAGGCCGGCTGCACACCGGCTTCCTCAGCCAGCATGCCGAGCAACTCAAGCCGGGCGCGCGGCCGGCGGAGTCGGCAGCGGCCGCTATCGCGGCGCTGCTGAGTGAGCCGGCATTCCGGCAGGCAGCCTACGAGGTGCCCGAGCCGTACGCCACCATCGGCCACTGGCGCAATTGAACATGGCATACCGCATACAGCTCGACGGTGAGGACACCGAGGTACGGATCATCGCGCGCCGGCCGCATCTTCAGATGCAGGTGGGCGCCAGCCGGCACGTGGTCAGCGCTGTGGATGCCACAGGCCAGCAGTTCAGTATCACGGTCGATGGCATCATGTACCGCGGCTGGCGCTGCAGCGCGGGCGATGACCTGCAGGTGCGGTTGAACGGCCACACCTACGCGGTGCACCTGGTCAGGCGCCAGCACGCCGCCGGGGGCGCGCAGGGCCAGGAGGAAATCAGGTCCAGCATGCCCGGGGTCGTGGTCGCGGTGCATGCGGCGGCCGGCCAGGCGGTCAAGACCGGTGACAAGCTTTTGACGCTGGAGAGCATGAAGTTGCAGATGACGGTAGTTGCCTCGCATGAGGGCGTGGTCAGGCAGGTTCATGTCCTGCCGGATGCCGTATTCGAGCGCGGCGCGCTGCTCGTGTCGTTTGCCCCCCAGGAGGTCTCCGCGTCATGAAGCGCATCGAGTCTGCCGTGCGTAGCAGCTCCGCGGAGTTCCGGCGTCGCTACGCCCACAACAAGTCACTGGCCGCCCAACTGCGCCAGCGCCAGGAGGCCGCGCGCCACGAGCGCCCCGCACGCGACCTGGAGCGGCTTGCCAAGCAGGGCAAGCTGCTGCCGCGGCAGCGCCTGGAGCGGCTGCTGGACCCGGGCACCCCGTTCCTCGAGCTGTCGAGTCTGGCAGCCAACATGGCCTACGGCGGCGAGGCTCCCGGGGCCAGCTGTCTTACCGGGGTCGGCATCGTCTCGGGCCGCGAGGTGATGATTCACGCGGACGACCCGACCGTGAAGGGTGGGGCGTGGTACCCGCTCACCATCAAGAAGATCGTGCGTGCGCTGGACATCGCGGTGGAGAACCAGCTGCCGATGGTGCACTTGTGCGACTCCGCTGGCGGGCAGTTGCAAATGCAGTCGGCTTTGTTTCCGGACCGCTACATGGCCGGCCGCATCTTCCGCAACCAGTGCATGCTCAGCAAGATGGGCGTAAAGCAGCTCGCCTTGGTGTTCGGGCATTGCACCGCCGGGGGCGCCTACGTGCCGGCCCTGAGTGACTATAACGTCATCGTGCGCGGCACCGGGGCGGTGTTCCTGGGCGGCCCGCCGCTGGTGAAGGCGGCCACCGGTGAGATCGTCTCGGCAGATGACCTGGGCGGCGCGGACCTGCATACGCGCATCAGTGGTACCTGCGATTACCCGGCCGCCGATGAGGACGAGGCGATCACCATCGGGCGCGAGATCGTCGCGCAGTGGGAGCGCAAGCCCAAGTGGCGCGCTCCGGAGCAGGCGATCGAGGCGCCACTGCTGGACGCGGATGATCTCTACGGCATCATCCCGGATGACATCAAGCAGACCTTCGACATGCGCGAGGTCATCGGCCGCCTCGTCGACGGCAGCCGCTTCCACGAGTACAAGCCCGACTACGGCACGACGTTGGTGTGCGGCTACGCCCACCTTTGGGGGTATCGGGTCGGCATCCTCGGCAACAACGGCATCCTGTTCAACGACAGCGCGATCAAGGGTGCGCACTTCATCGAGCTGTGCAACCAGAACAACACGCCACTGCTGTTCCTGCAGAACATCACCGGCTACATGGTCGGGCGCGAGTATGAGAAGAACGGCATCACCAAGGACGGCGCCAAGATGATCATGGCGCAGTCGTGCAGCCACGTGCCCAAGCTCACCGTGATGTGTCATGGCTCCTTCGGCGCGGGCAACTACGGCATGTGCGGCCGGGCCTTCGACGGGCGCTTCCTGTTCGGCTGGCCGAACTCGCAGATCGCGGTGATGGGCGGGGAACAGGCTGCTGGCACGCTGGCGGAGGTGAAGCTGCGACAGCTGCAGCGCACCGGGGCGGCGGCAGACCCGGCGCTCATGCGCCAGCTGCGCGAGGATACCCTGAGGGCGTACGAGGAGCAGACTTCCGCCTACTATTCGACCTCCGAGCTATGGGATGACGGCATCCTAGATCCGGTCGACACGCGCAACGCGCTGGGCGTCGCGCTGTCAGTGGCGATGAACGTCCCGCAGGGAAGCCCGGGTAACGGGGTGTTCCGCTTCTGAAGATCTGCCGGCTTGCGGCACGGGCGCGCCGGTCAGTACGGGCTGTTCACCGGCATGATGCGCGCGCTCGCCGGACCGATTGTCTTCAGTAGCTCTGCCACAGCGGCCCGGGCCTCATTCAGTGCGTCGCTCGCTTTCGGATTTGTCGCCTCGTCGATGCCGTTTTGGATCTGCGCGAGCCACAGGCAGCCGCGCGTGCTGTCGCCCCGCTCACCCACGAACATGTCCATGAGGTCATCGACCCGCCGCGCGGCAGGCTCCAGCTTGTCGCGGTCGATGCGGTCGTCCTTGAAGTGCACGAGCAGGTCGCGCGCCTGCGTGATGCTGGTGCGCAGGATGCGCAGCTGCGCGCGCACCTCCACCTGCTCCGCTCGGGTCAGTTTGGAACTCGTGACCATCAGTATTCTCCGGGCGGCACGACTGGGGGCGGGTGTGGGCACTTCACCCGCTGTGAAGGGAAGTGCTCGGGAAGCAAGCGCAACTGCGATCGCGGCGCCGGGGCGCGGTCAATGCGTGTAGCCATAGTACAGAGAAGTACCGCCCGCAACCTTCAGATCAGCGAGCGCGCCCTGAGGACGCACTGCGACGGCGGCGCCGCTGTCCGCCCGCTATTTGCCCTTCCATACCGGCGGGCGCTTCTCCGCGAAGGCCCGCGGGCCCTCCTGGGCGTCCTCGCTGAGGTAGACCGGCTCAAAGAGTCGATCCCCAGCGCGCAGGGCTTCCGAGCGACCGGTTTCCGTCGACGCATATACCAGCGCGCGGGCGGCCTTCACGGTGAGCGGGGCGTTGGCGGCAATGCGCAGGGCAAGCTCAAGGCTGCGGGCGATCAGCTGCTCGTGCGGCACGACATGATTAACGTAACCCAGCTCGCGCATGCGCGTGGCGCTCATCGGTTCGCCGGTGAGCAGCAACTCCATCACGATGCGCTGGGGCAGCATGTGCACCAGTGGGGCCGCCCAGGGCGTGCCACGGCCCACCCGGGCCTCGGTGATGGCGAAGGTGGCATGTTCCGCGGCCACGCACAGGTCGCACATCTGCGCGAACAGCCAGCCGCCTGCCATGGCCATGCCGTTCACCGCGGCGATGGTGGGCTTGGATACCTGGACCGAGTCCCCGAGGATCGGGATGAAGCCACGCGCGGGCACCTTGAGGCCAGTCGCACTGGCTTCCTTCAGGTCCATCCCGGCGCAGAAGGCGCGGTCGCCAGCGCCGGTGAGGATTGCCACGAGGGCCGATTCATCCTCCTCGAAGCGCTTCCAGGCCGCGTGCAGGCCGGCGCGAACCTCGGAGTTGATCGCGTTGCGGGCTTCCGGGCGGTTAATAGTGATCAGCGCCACCGGACCACGCATTTCGAACAAAATCGCATCGCTCATCGGCAGGCCCCCAGGGTTGACAGAAGCGATCGGCCACCGCTAGCGTACCAAAACGGTACCGGCGGTACCGCGAGCAGACTCACGACGACCGACCTGGGGAGCCGGCTGAGCACCGCAGCGGCGGTATTCTCCGGCGGCGAGAACGTCTTCTGAACACATTATCGAGGCTTGACGCGCGGGGGCTGCTGGAAGTGGCACGTGCCGGCGGCGTGCATGCGCCGCTGTCACCCTTGAGCGGCACGACACACGTGCTGGTTGAGCTTGATCGCCAGGAGCGCCCATCGGCCGCCGACGAGGCGCTGCTGGGCGCGTGGCTGCGCACCCAGGCGTGCCCGGTTCTGGGCATCGCCAGCGCCGGCGACGCACATCCCTTGGCGGTGGCCTGCGACGCGGTTGCCACGAGCGCGGAGGATGCCGCGGAACTGGCCGGTAATATCGAGGGCGCGCCGGTCGCAGCGATGGTGCTGGTGCAGCTGCTGCGCGCGACCGAAGGGCTGGAGATCTCGCGCGCCCTGGTCTTCGAATCCCTCGCATTCGCCACCCTGCAGGCGGGGGCGGAATTCAGCCAATGGCTTGCCAAGACGAGGGGGCCCGCAACGCGCCCGCTAGCGGAACCCGGGCCGGCGGTGCTGGTCGAGCGCCGCGGGGCGCAGCTGCGGTTGCGCCTGAACCGTCCGGCGCGGCGCAACGCACTGTCGATCGAGATGCGCGACGCGCTGGTCGAGGCGCTGGAGCTGGTCATGCTCGACTCCTCGATTGCCGAGGTGACGATCAGCGGCGAGGGCAAGTGCTTCAGTGCCGGGGGCGACCTGGGCGAATTTGGCACTTCCCCCGATCCGGCCACCGCGCACGCGGTGCGTTCCACGCGCTCGGTGCCGCAGCTGCTGGCGCGCTGCGCTCCACGGCTTAAGTTCCAGGTGCACGGGGCGGCGGTCGGCGCCGGCGTCGAGTTGGCAGCCTTTGGTGCCCGCGTCGAGGCAACCGCAGACACCTTTTTCCATCTGCCTGAGATCCACTTCGGGCTGATCCCCGGCTCCGGGGGCTGTGTAAGCATCGCGCGCCGCATCGGTCGCCTGCGCACCGGCCACTTCGCGCTGTCGGCGCGGCGCGTGGATGCCCATACGGCGCACAGCTGGGGTCTGGTGGATGCTGTCGTGGAGACAGCCGCGTGCGTGGCACGGGCGTGAAGCGGGCAGCCACACAGCGCCTGCCGGCAATTCATTGCGCAACAATTCACATCTAGGTCCGCACTGAGCGGACGAGGAGACGATCGGTGCAGGACGTATCAGCTCGGTTTGCGCAGCTGCGCAAGGGCAGCCGCACACTTGCGGCAACTACCGGCGCGCAGCGCGCCGACAGACTCAAGGCGATGCTCGCGGCGGTACTTGCCAACAAGCAGCGCTTCTACGATGCGGCGCATACCGAGATGAAAGCGTGCGACCTGGATGTCGCGGCACAGCTGGTCATGGTCAAGAGCGAGGCGGACTTCGTCGCCAAGCGTGTTGCCGCGTGGATGAAGCCGCGCAAGGTGCGCAACTCCGCGGCCACCATGGGCAAGAAGTGCTACATCCTGCACGAGCCCAAGGGCGTGGTGCTGAACCTCTCGACCTGGAACGCGCCGATCGCGATTGCGCTCGTGCCGGCGATCGCCGCGATCTCGGCGGGCAACTCCTTCGCTCTGAAGCCCTCGGAGCTTGCGCCGCATAGCGCGAAGGTCCTCAAGGAAGTCCTGGACGCGGCCATGCCGGCGGATGAGTTCGCCGTGTTCGAAGGCGGTCCGGAGGTCGCCCAGGAGCTGCTCTTGCAGCCGTTCAACCACATCTATTACACCGGCGGACAGCGGGTCGGGCGCCTGGTGATGAAGGCGGCAGCCGAGAATTTTGCCGGCGTCACGCTCGAGATGGGTGGCAAGAATCCCGCGATCGTCGATGCCTCCGCATCCATCGACAACGCGGCCAAGAAGATCGCCTGGGGGCGGGTGGCCAACGCCGGACAGGTGTGCGTGGCGCCTGACTACGTGCTGGTGCACGAGTCGGTGTACCAGCAGTTCGTGGCGGCCCTGGTGGTCGCGATGGCAGCGATGTACAACGCCGACGGCGCAGGCTTCGACAAGTCACCGGAGATGATGCGCATCATCAATGATCAGCACTTCGCCCGCGTCTCGCGACTGCTGCAGGATGCCGTTGCCAAGGGTGCCAAGTTCGCGATCGGCGGCCAGACGCGCGCCGAAGACCGCTTCGTGGCGCCGACGGTGGTCACGGATGTGAAGGAAGAGATGCTGGTGATGCAGGAGGAGATCTTCGCCCCCGTCCTGCCGGTCATTCCGTTCCGCGACAAGGCTGAGGCGATCGAGATCATTGAGCGCCGCACCAAGCCGCTGGCGCTGTACATCTACGCCAGGGAACGCGCAGCGATAGACTACTTCCTGGCCAACACCAGCGCCGGCAGCACGGTGGTGAACCACAACCTGATCCAGTCGGGCACCAACCCACGGCTGCCGTTCGGTGGGGTGAACCATTCCGGGATCGGCCGGGTGGGCGGGGAAACGGGGTTCTTCGAGATGTCCAATCCGCGCTCTGTGGTCGAGCAGCCGCTGGGCCTGCTCGACCTGACGTTCAATCTGCCGCCGTACTCGAAGACCTACCGCAAGCTCATCGAGAAGGCCATCAAGGCATAAGCGCCGCCAGGGGCGCCGCCACCGGCCTCAGTGGCGGATGCCCTTGACGCGCACCTTGAACTTCATGCTCGGGCCCGGGGTCGGCAGCACCTTGGTCTCCAGCATGTAGTCCGGGGATTCCAGCTCCATGTCCAGCTTGTAGAACAGGCGCGCCATGGAAAGGGCCATCTGCACCTCGGCGAGGGTCTTGCCCAAGCAGGTGTGCGTGCCACGGCCATAAGGGGAGTACACGCCAGGCTTCAGGTGCTCGGCGCGGGGCTTGGCATAGCGGTCGATGTCGAACTTCTCCGGGTTCGGATAGAACTCCTCCATGTAGTGCGGCACGGCCGTCGCTACGTAGAGCAGTTCGCCTGCGCGGATCTGGTGTCCGAGGAAGGCGAAGTCACGCGTGGCGGTGCGCATCTGCGCGACCGCGATCGTGTATACCCGCATGGCTTCCATGATGGCGCCATCTATGTTCGGCAGGTCGTTGCGAACGTCGGCTTCGTCGATGCTGCCCTTGGCGAACAGGGCATCCGCATCGGCCTGCACGCGCTTGAGCACGTCGGGGTTCTTCAGCACCGCGTAGATGAACCCGGATACTGTGTTCGCCACGGTATCCAGGCCGGCCACGAACGGCCCGGTGAGGGAGAGGATCAGGTCGCTGCGCGGGATCAGATTCGGATCACGCGCATGCGCCTCCATCACATCGTCCACGAGGTTGCGGCGCGCCGGATCACGGTCGGCCTTGCCGGCCTCGTACTGCGCGATCATGCGCTGGCCGAGTTCGGAAACGCGGCCCTTGGCATACTTGTAGCGCGGGTCCTTCAGCATGAACTTCGGGCGCTGGCGGGTGACCAGGATGTTCAGGATGTAGAGGATGGTGGTGCGGATGTCCTTGACGTACTCGCGCGGCGAGGTGCCGGTGAGCATCGCACCGAGCTGCTCGGTGACAATGTACTGCATGTTCTGCACCACCGGGACCATCTGCCCGACCGGCCAGTCGCGCGCGATCACCTTGTCGGTGATCTCGACGAGTTCGTCGTAGCGGCCCTTGAGCGATTCCTTCGAGTAGCCGTGCTTCATGACGGCGCGCAGCTTCTGGTGCGTCTCGCCATCCTCGCCGGTGAGGGTGCGCGAGGCACCCCACTCATCCACCAGGCCCTGCCAGAATTCCTTCGAGCGCAGCGAGTCACGTCCCTCGCGAGTGCCCATGAAGTTGGCGGCCTCGGCGCCTGCCATCACGGTGTAGGTGTTCTTCATGACCTTGAGCTTGAACACCGGTCCGTACTTCCGGTAACACTCGTAGAAGAACCTGCCCGGGTCCTTCGCCATGTCCAAGGCATTGCCCAGGAAGGGCAGGCCCTTGACCAGCTGGGGCTCCTTCAGCGGTTCTTTAAGCGGTTCTTTGAGAGCTTCGGATGCGACCGTAGCCATGGAAAGCCCCTCGATAAACGCGTGGATAAGTCAGACTTTCCGATGGTATACGGATTGGGATGAATACGGAACCACCGGTACCTATTGGACCCCGCGGGCGCCGTTATGCGATAGTTTCCACAGACAAAAGCTCGCCTTTCTGGGGATGAAATGACCAGCCAGACTTCCGTCACCGCATCCCAGGGGAAGCGCAAGCCCGGCCGTCCGCGCAGCAAGCGTTCCGAAGAGGCCATCATCAGGGCCACGACGTTCCTGCTAGCGGATGAGCGCTACGCGGATATCACCGTCAGCAAGGTCGCCGCGCGTGCCCGGGCGAGCAAATCGACCATCTACCGTCGCTGGCCCACCAAGGAACACTTGGTGATCGAGGCCTTCAACCGCTGGCCGGCGCTCACCGCGCATGACCGGGGCGACGTTATGTCGGACCTGCTAGGCCTCTACCGCCAGTTCCTGCGCATCCTGCACAAGCCCCCGTCCAACGCCATCATGCCGACGCTGGTGGCGGAGCGGGCACACAACCCCGCCCTGGCAGCGGTCTTCGACCCACTCATGCGCCGCCGCGGTGACCCGGTGCGCGTGGTGCTGCAACGGGCGATCGAGCGCGGCGAGTTACCCGGTGCCACCAACGTCGAGATGGTGGTCGATGCCATCATGGGCATCACCGTGCTGCGGATGTATTTCATCCCCGGAGATCTGGGCATTCCGGCGATCCGCGAATACCTGACCGTGCTGCTGCGCGGCCTGGGCGCACGCGGATACTGACGCCCCCAGTTAAGCCTTTGAGCGGAGGGTAGCGGGTGAGCGCAGGGGCGCGGCTGGAGCGCCGCATCGATGTCGGTGAGCTGATGCCCGGGGAGGGCGCGCTCACTATTGCGTGCGACGTCTTCCTGCCAGTGCAGGTTCCTGCCCGGCCGACAGCGCTCTATTGCCTGCCCGGGGGCGCGATGTCGCGCGGTTATTTCGACCTGCAGGCGGAAGGGAACTTCAGCTTCGCAGCCGCGTTGTGCGCCCGCGGCCATATCGTTGTCACGCTGGATCCGCTGGGCATCGGCGATAGTTCCCGCCCCAAGGACGGCTATGAACTTACGCCCCAAGTGCTCGCGCGCGCCAACGCGGCCGCGGTGGCCGCCATCCAGGCGGAACTTGTGTCCGGAACGCTGGCGGGCCGCCCGCTCGGGCCGGTGCGGGCGATCGGTGTCGGGCATTCGATGGGTGCGATGCTCACTGGCGTCCAGCAGGCGCATCACGCCAGCTACGAGGGATTGATGCTCTTCGGCTTCGGCACCAAGGGACTGGTGGTCGCTCTGTCGGAGGAGGAGAAGCGCTTTGCCGGGGATCCTGCGGGCACCCGAGCCAACCTCGTGCGCCTGGCGCGCCTGCGCAGTCCCGACCCGTATCCCGCCGTGCCGCGCACCCAGCAAGGCAGGGATCTGTTTGCCGGCGCAACCGCCGACCGCCGCGGTGTCGAGGCCTTGAACCGCGTGCGCGCCGAGCTGCTGCTCACCGCGGGCCTCTACTCCATGATTCCCGGCAGCGTGCTGCCGGAGTGTGCGCAGATCAAGGTCCCGCTGCTGCTCGCACTGGGCGACCGCGACATGGCTGGGCCGCCGCACGAGGTGCCCGCCAGCTACCCCGGCAGCAGCGATATCACGCTGCTCGTGCTGGCCTCGACCGGGCACGCGCACTTCCTGTTCGATTCACGCCACCACCTGTTCGAGCGCGCAGCCACCTGGTGCGAGGCGATCCGGGCGGAATAAGGCAATGGCGCAGATCGAGTCCTACGCGACCGACTACGCCAACAGGCTGCTGGGAGACCTGGGTGAACCATGCCAGCGCCACACGCTACCTGAGACTCATCCGGCGCTGCGCTGGGCGCAGAGCGGCGCGATGGCGCTCACCGGTTATGCGCAGGCAGGCGCGCAGATGTGTCCGGTGCCTCTGGCCGCGTACGCGGATGGCATCGTCAGGGCACTGCGGGCGCTGCGACCGCAATCAGCTATCTCGGGAGTCGACGGCGCCGCGCTGCTCGGCGAGCGCGCGGCGCTGGCCGGCTATACGCGCGCGGGGGACATCTCCGCGGGCGGCAGCTGCCGGTTGCTGCAGTGCAAGGACGGCTGGCTGGCGGTAAACCTCCCCCGCAGCAGTGACTGGGAACTGCTGGGGGCATGGCTTGAGAATAGTGACCTCACAGACTGGGGCGGTTTGGCCACCGCTTTGCGGGCGTGCGCGGTTGCCGAGTGCATGGACCGCGGCAGGCTCCTGGGCCTGGCGGTAGCCGCAATGCGGCCGTGCCGTATTGACCCGCCGCAGTGGTGCCGGGAGAGTCATCGCGGAGCCGGCGGAGGCTACCCGGCACCTGAGCGCATGCCTGTGGTAGTGGACCTGTCCGCGCTGTGGGCGGGCCCGTTGTGCACGCACCTGCTGCAGTTGATGGGTGCGCAGGTGATCAAGGTCGAGAGCATCACGCGGCCCGACGGCATGCGCCTTGCGGGGGACGGTTTTTATGACCTCATTAACGCCGGCAAGGCGAGCGTCGCGCTCGACTTCTCGCAGCCGCAGGGTCGCGAGCAGCTGCGCAGGCTGCTCGCGACCGCCGACATCGTCGTGGAGGCATCGCGGCCGCGCGCCCTGCGCCAGCTGGGCATCGATGCGGAGCTGATCCTCGATCACAACCCGGGTGTGACCTGGATCAGCATCACCGGGCACGGGCGCGACGGCCCGGGCGCAGACTGGATTGCCTTCGGCGATGACGGCGCGGTTGCCGGCGGGCTGTCGCAGGTGATGTGGGAGGCGAGCGCCCGCACGATGTTCTGCGGCGATGCCATTGGCGATCCCATGACCGGACTGCATGCTGCGCTCGCGGCATGGACGAGCTACCAGCGCGGCGGCGGCCGGCTGCTGTCGATTGCCCTGGCCGAAGTGGTGGCTTACGGCGTGAAGTTTGCCGGTCTGGCTGACGCGCAGGCGTGCCGAGCGCGGACCGTGGAATGGACGCAAGCAATTGCGGGCGCCGCAGTGGCGAGCCCACGTGCGCGCCCGCGTCTGGCACGCGCGCGGCAGTTGGGTGCCGACACGGCGGCATTTGTGCCCGATGCGCGTGTCTCTGCCTGAAGTCTGAGCCGGGGCGCAAGCGCCGCGCGCCGCCGACCAAGGCGGCCGACGAAACACAGGTCCGGCGCAACGATCAGCAGCTCGTGCGCCTGCTCGAACCTGCCGAACCTGCAGTCACCGAGCAAGGCTGGGCAGTCGCCCTGAAAACGTGATGGATCTCGCGGCCGCGCGCGAGTCAACGGCCAACACCACCCTGCGGGTAGCCGAAGCGCGCCGAAGATGTGCACGGTCTCACGTTTGTTACGCGGAGAGTGTGGGCTGGCGCGCTTATTGCCGCCTGAAGTTGGGTGACGCGTCTAAGTAACAGTATCTAACATCAGGTAACTTGAAACCAACACCTGACATCGCATCGCCGCGCGTTGGGCATCGGCAGTCCTGACGTCCCCTGAAATCCGTGAGGAGAAGGTCGTGCTCAGACAAGCATTCTTGGTAGCCGGCGCGTGCTTCGCAATGAGCGGTTGCGCAACCATCGTGCACAGCGGGCCGCGCGAAGTCCCGGTGGAATCGACGCCGGCCGGAGCGAAGGTCTCGATTTACGATCGAGCCAACACCCTCGTGATGACGAACACGACCCCGTTCGTGGCCAAGCTGGATACCAAGTTCGGCTACTTCAAGTCGCAGACCTACCGGTTGGTCTTCGAGATGCCGGCCTATCAAAGTGCCGAAGTGCAGCTCGACTCCTCGGTAAGCGGCTGGTACTGGGCAAACCTGGCGTTCGGCGGCCTGATTGGCATGCTCATCGTGGATCCCCTGACCGGTGCGATGTACAACCTGGCACCGGACAAAATCGAGCAGACCCTCACCAGCCAGCAGGCGGCAGTCATTCGCAGCGGCACGGGCGTGCTCGTCGTCCTGGTCGCTCAGGTCGCCGACAACGAGCGGGCGGCCATGGTGCGCGTGAACTGAACGCACCACTCGCGCGCCTAGCGTGAGGTTGCCGCCACGCGCCTGCCAGCCTCGCGACCAAAGAAGGACGCGTCAGCCAGCGACAGCCCTGAGCTATAGCCCTCGCCCCAGCGCGGCAGGCCGCAAGTGGTGCGCCCGGCTGCAAAGAGTCCGCCGATGGGCTTGCGGTCGGAATCCACCACTTCGCCGGTGGGCAGGCTGTCGAGGCCGCCGAGCGTGAAGGACGCGTAGAAGCAGTGGTCGATGCGGCAATCGATGGCGACGAACGGCGGCTCGTTCAGCGGTTTCAGCCACTTGTGCGCCTTGTGGAAGAGCGGGTCGGTGCCGTCGGCCGCGTAGTGGTTGTAGAGGCGTACGGTCGCGGTCAGGGAGTCGGCCGGGAGCTTCAGTTCGCGCTCGATCTCTTCCCAGGTATCCCCGGCGGCGCCGATCTCCATCCTGGCCAGCTGTTGCATCTCCCCCATGGCGTAGGTTGCCTGGTCCTGCAGCAGCCAGATCCGGTCACCGCCCTGGCGCATGATGTAGTTTGAGACCCGCCCGTGGTAGCAGTCCTCGTTGATGAAACGCTGGCCCTGCCCGTTGACGAAGATACCCTTCACCAGTGAGCCGGGCGGGTACCAGGGGATGGTCGCAAAGCCCTCGCTCATGTTCATCATGGCGCCGCCGGCACTTGCCCCCAGCAGGATTCCCGAGCCGTCATCCACAGTCCCCAGCGGGAACTGTGAGCGCAGCAGGAACGGGGCGTGCTGCTTGACCATCTCGCGGTTCATCACAAACCCCCCGGCGCACAGCACCACCGCGCGGCGTGCACGGGCGAACCGCTCCTGGCCGTCGATCCGCAGCACCAGCCCGTGCACATCGCGCTCGCCATCGGCGATCAGCGCAAGGGCGCGCGTGTTGTAGATGACCTGTACGCCGGCTTCGACCACGCGCTGCGTGAGCACGTCCATGACATAACGGCCGCCGCCCATGCCGAGGAACTTCGGGCAGTGGCCGCGAGGGGCAGGGCGGGCGCGCTCGCAAAACGGCCATGCCTCCTCGCTGCCGGACCAGATCAGGCAGTCATCGGTCGAGGGCTCAATGCAGCGCTCGGCGATGAAAGAATTCTTGTACTCGACGCCCTGGGCCTGCAGCCACTGGAAGTGACCCAGTGAGCCGTGCGCATACAGCCGTGCCTTGGCCTCGTCAGCGTTGGGGCCACCCACCATCACCAAGTAGCGGTAGAGGTCCTCCGTGGCGTCCTCGAAACCAGCGGCGCGCTGCATAGGGGTCCCGCCGCCGCCGCCCATGTAGATCTCCCCGCCGGAGAGCGCGGAGGTGCCGCCGCTGCCGGCAGCGCTTTCCACCAGTAGCACCCGAGCCCCGCCGCGGGCAGCCTCGAGCGCCGTGCAGGCCCCGGCGGCGCCGAACCCCAGTACGATGACGTCGGCCTCGTAGTCCCAGCGCGGGACCTGTCCCAGCACTGCCGGGCGACTTTGCGAATAGCGGAGCGGTTCGGTCACGGCGGTTACTCTGTTTCGGCGATGTATCTGCGCAAGGATAAGGTAGATTCGGCGGCGGATGCAGCCTGTAGCATGGGCGCAGTTCGCGCTTGGCCGGTTTGCCGAGGGGGGTTTTTCATGTCTCTACGCCTGGAAGATATCGAACTCATCAAGCGCGTGAAGTATAAGTACTGGCGCGGCATCGACACCGGTGACATCGCCTCCGTGCGCGACCTGCTCACCGAGGACATGAAGGTCGACTACAAGGGTGGTACCTACCGCTGGCAGATGACCGGTCGCGAGCAGATCCTCGCCGCCATCGCCGCCTCCTTCAATTCCAACGGCGTGGGTTGCCACACCGGCCACCACCCCGAGATTGACGTGCTCACGGACACGACCGCCACCGGCATCTGGTACCTCACGGACATCTTCATCAACCTCAAGGAGAAGGTGAAGACCACCGGCAGCGCGCTCTACCGCGACAAGTACGTGAAGATTGCCGGCCAGTGGCGCATCGCTGAATCCACCTACGAGCGCGTCTACGAGCAGATCGAGACGCTGACCGAGGCACCGAACCTCTCCGCGCACTGGCTCGCCCGGGTACCACCCCCGGCGGCCGTGGGAGCCAAGTGATGGCCAATCTCGCAGGCAAGGTAGCCCTCATCACCGGTGCCGGCCAGGGCGTCGGCCAGGGCATCGCGCTGGCACTGGCCGCTGCCGGTGCCACGATCGCGGTCACCGGACGCACCGAGTCGAAGATCGCCGACACGCTGAAGATCCTCACTGGTCGCGGCGGCAAGGGCCTAGCGATCGTGTGCGATGTGTTCAAGGCGGAGGACATCACGCGCACCGTGGCGCGCACGGTGGAGGCCCTGGGGGGCATCGACATCCTGGTCAACAACGCCTATGACGGCGCATTCGGTCCGCTGCTGACGCTGGATGATGATGCTTTCATGCGCGG
This sequence comes from uncultured Pseudomonadota bacterium, assembly GCA_963703025.1. Taxonomy (GTDB): domain Bacteria; phylum Pseudomonadota; class Gammaproteobacteria; order Steroidobacterales; family Steroidobacteraceae; genus 13-2-20CM-66-19. The sequence goes on from OY969778.1 coordinate 3,039,961, forward strand.
CATCAACGCGGGCCCACTGGCCTCGTTCCGCTTTATGCGCGCCTGCCATCCGCACCTCAAGGCGCGCGGTGGTGGCAACATTGTCAACCTCATCACCTCCGCAGCCGTGCGCTGGGACTCGTCCAACTACGGCGCCTATGCGGTCGCCAAGCAGGGTGTGCGCGCTCTGACGCGGGCAGCCGCGAGCGAGTGGGGACCGGACAATATCCGCGTCAATAACATCGCGCCCCTGGCGGCATCACCGGCGTTGGCCAACTGGATCAAGCACGACCCGGAGTCCAAGACCTTCTTCCAGACCGTGGCGCTGAAGCGGGTGGGGGACTGCGAGGTCGACATCGGCCGCGCGGTGGTCGCTCTGGTAAGCCCGGAGATGGACTACCTCACAGGGGCGACACTGCCGCTGGATGGCGGCCAGGCGTACTTCGGCTGAACCGCGTGCAGGGGTCCTGTGCCGGTGCTAGAGCGCAGGATCCTTGCCGTCGTAGAGCCGGTACTCGCTGGTGGCGATGACATCGATCCGGTCGAAGTCGATGAACTTGGCGCAGCTAGCCATCATCAGCTGCTGGTGCCGTTGGTGACGCGGCTCATCCCCGACCGCGTCGTAGAATACCTGCGAATCGCGCATGGCCTCGGGCGGGAAGCACTCCTCGACGATGCCGCGGAACGGCGGGGCGCCGTCGGTCAGCGGCATGACGACGACGTTGTGCACGTACAGGAAGTTCGCCTGTGTCGCGATACCCACCGGGGTGTGCTGCTGGAACCACACCTTGCGCCATGCCTCGTAGGTCAGCCGCGGTGGAATCTGCAGGAACGTCACCTGGCTGAACCCGTAGGTGCGCTCTCCGGCACGGGCGCGATGGCGCACGTTCGGCAGGATGGTGGACTCGGCGACCTCGTATCCGGCGATGCGCTCGAAGCTGTGCCCCAGGAGCTTTTCCACCGGTTCGCGACGGTAGGCGCTGGTGAGCCAGAAGGACACCAGGCCATCAGGGACCGGCTTGGTGTTGTGCAGGGTGAAGTTCACCAGGGCGCCACTGAGGTCGGCGAAGTCCGCCACGTTCAACTGCACGCGCTCCGCGCCGAGCTCGCTAATGCGCGGTGCCACGTCGCGCAGGAACCGTTGGCGCAGGGTATCCGCGCCCTCGGTGCCGCGCCAGAATGCATACAACAGTTTTTCCATTGTCACGTCCGCACTAGCGATGAATTGCCGCGAGCAGAGTTTAGCCACAAATCGCCACCCGCAGTGCGGCGTGGCGCTCCACCAGCCGGGGAAGCCACATGAAGCCACAGTCCTTCGGTCCGATCCGCCAGATCGCCTGGGTGGTGCGCAACCTCGAGGAAAGCGTGGACAACTGGATGCGGGTGAGCGGGCTCGGGCCCTGGACGATATTCCGCAACGTGGCCATGGCCGGCAAGCTCGATGGTGACGCGGTCAGGGTGCGCATGCACGTCGCCCTGGGCTACCAGGGCGACATGGAAATTGAACTGATCGAGGACCTGGGAGCGGGGCCGTCGCCCTATCGCAGCGTCACCGGCGAGGCGCTGGTGGGCATGCACCATGTCGGCTGGTTCAGCGACGACGTGCGCGCGGACGTGGCCCGCGGCGCCGCGCGTGGCATGCAGGTGAGGTTCGAGGCTGCCAACGAGGTGACGCGCGTGGCCTACCTTGCCGATCCGCGCGAGCCTAAGCTGCTGTACGAGTTCATCGAGATGAACGAGGCGATGCGCGCAGGGTTCGCCGCGCGCCTGGAGGCCTCGCGCAACTGGCAGGGCGAGAATCCCCTGCGGGTCATCGATCTTGGCGGTTGAGCATTAAGGAACACCCATGAGTACCTGGCAGAACATCACTTACAACTACCGTGGCGCGCAGGTGCTGGTGACCGGCGGTACTTCCGGGATCGGTGCGGGCATTGCCGCTGCATACCGCGCCGCCGGCGCCGACGTCATCATCACCGGTACCCGCAAGACCGCCAGCGAATATGCCGAGAACCTGTCGGGGTTCCGCTACCTGCAGCTGGGCCTCACCGACAATGCACAGATCGAGGCGGTGGCCGCTGCCATACCCAAGCTCGACATCCTGGTGAACAACGCCGGTGCGAATTTCATGATGCAGAACGAGTACGACCCGGACATTTTCGAGAAGGGCGTGCGCGTGAACCTCACCAGCGCCTACCGCATGTCGCACGCCCTGCAGCCAACGCTTGCCCGCAGCGTGCTGCCCGGCGGCGCGAGTGTCATCGGCATCGCCTCGCTCACCTCGTACTTCGGGGTCGAGGTGGTGCCGGCCTATGGCGCGGCCAAGGCCGGGCTGGTGCAGTTGATGAAGACCCTGAGCATGGCCTGGGCCAAGCAGAACATCCGTGTCAATGCGGTGGCCGCCGGCATTACCGAGAGCCGCATGACCGCGCAGATGCTCAGCATGCCGGACATGATGGCCCCGGTGCTGGCGCGCACGCCGCTGGGCCGCCCGGGCAAGCCGGCCGACATCGCCGGGGCGGTGCTGTTCCTCACCAGCGCCGCGGCCAGTTACATCACCGGTCAGACGCTGCTGGTCGATGGCGGCTACTCGATCGTGGGTTGACCATGGCACACGACATCGACGTCGATGACCTTGCGCACCCGCGCCTTGACGATGCGCAGCGCGGCGCGCTGGCATGGGGGGAGACGCAGCCGGTCGAGCTGACGGTGGAGGCGGTGCTTGCTGCCGCGCGCACGCGCACCGGCCTGAGTGACTTCGGCGCGGAGGACTTCCGCGAGCGCCTGGCGCTACTGTGCAGCGAATGGGACGCGGACAAGCCGCTCACCGGACTGCATCGCGGCGTGCTGTTTGGCTACCTGGCGCGCCACGCCAGCAACCGGCTGCTGATCCATGACACCCTCAAGCGCCACCCGGAGATCCTGAGCGAGGTCATTGACCGGCCGGTGATCGTCACCGGCTTGCCGCGCTCGGGCACCACGCACCTGGTGAACCTGCTGGCCGCGGATGCGCGCTTTCACTCCCTGCCCCTGTGGGAGTCCTACGAGCCGGTGCCGCTGCCGGGCGAGCCGGCACTGCCGGACGGCACCGATCCGCGCTATGCACGCTGCGCGGCCGCCTGGGAGGGCATGAAGCAGGTTACCCCGCTGCTCGCCTCCATGCATCCGATGGAGCCGGATCACATCCACGAGGAGCTGGAGCTGATGGGCCCGGACTTCGCCTCCTACAACTACGAGTGGCTGAGCATGTCACCGCGCTGGGGCGCGCACCACGCTTCAACCGACCAGACACCGCATTACCAGTATCTTAAGCGCGTGCTGCAGCTGTTGCAGTGGCAGCGTCGCCAGAGCGGCAAGCGCTGGGTCCTCAAGTGCCCACAGCACCTGGAGCAGCTGCCAGCGCTCCTTAAGGTCTTCCCCGATGCGATCGTGGTATTCACCCACCGGGACCCGGTGGCAGTCATCCAGTCGACGCTGACCATGAACGCCTACACCCAAAGGATCCAACGCCCGAAGGTCGAGATGGCATGGTTGCGTGACTACTGGATCCCGCGCATCGAGCGGTTGTTGCGCGCCTGCGTGCGTGACCGCGCACTGGTGCCCGCCGCGCGCAGCGTCGACTGCGTGTTCCACATTTTCATGCGCGACCCGTGGAGCATCCTCGAGGAGGTCTACGGCAAGGCGCGCATGCCCATCACCCCCGGGGCACGCGCGGCCCTCGAGCGCTTCCTTGCCGCTCACCCGCGCGGCAAGGCGGGGCAGGTGGTCTATAACATCAAGCGGGATTTCGACGTGGAGCCAGCCACACTGCGTGAGCAGTTCAGCTTCTACTTCGAGCGCTTCGCGGTGCGGCCCGAGAAGACCTGAACCGCAGGGACCGCCTCAGCCACCCAGCTGCGCGACGCTGCGCAGGATGGCTCGCACCAGGCGAGCCTGCCGGTCGATCCCGGTCTTGGAGAACGTCGAGCGCAGGTGTGCGCGCGCGGTGTTGAGGGTAATGCCCAGGTCGCTTGCGGCCTCCTGCAGGCTGCGGCCGTTGGCCAGGCACAGCGCCAGCTGCGCTTCCTTGTGGGTGAGTTCGAAGAGCTTGCGGATGGTCTCCACCGGCGGCGGGCTCTGCGAGTTCTCCTCGACGCTGATGAAGACCGCGACCGCGGGGGAGACGTTGAATTCGTCCGCCTCGACCGAGCCTGCGGTCGGGCGGATCATCATGCCGTAGTGGCCGGCGCCTGAGGGCCGGCGGGCCCGCAGCACCTCGACGATGCCGGGCTTGGCGGCCCGGCCGACCGCGATCGCGCGGGCGATCGAATCGCGCAGCCGCTGCGCATCCGCCGGGTGCGTGAGCACCAGCGTGTCGTTGGCCAGGCTGATGCCGTCCTGGCGCTGCAGGATGTCGCGCGCCATCGCATTGGTGTGGATGACATGGCCCGAGGCATCCAGGATGACGGTGGCAAGCGTCAGGTGGTCCATGGCGTCGGCGTAGATGGCACGTTCCATCTTCGTGGCATCCAGCGCCGCGTGCGTGCGCATCGCGATGTCAAAGTGCGGTACCAACGATTCCACGAAGCGCTTTTCGCCCACGGTGAAGTTGCCTGCGTGGCGGCCACGGGTGACGCGCAGCCGCGCGTACAGCCGGTCGCCATCGCGCAGGTCAACCCCCAGGTTGTAGATCGCATCCCAGGGAACCAGGTACTCGGTGAAGAACCGGCTGCGCTCGAGCTGCTCGACGGGCACGAATTCGTGCATCGTGATGACCTGCTTCTCCGGCAGGTTCACGAACGGGTCGAGCGGGAAGTAGCGGTTGTACTGTCCGAGTACCTCATCGCTGCCGCCCCAGGAGTACAGCAGGCCTGCCTCGGCGACATGCGGCGAGCGCAGGATGAGGGTCGCGGCCCCCTTGAGGCGCCGCCCGAGGCCCTCGAGGAACTCGCGCCAGCGCTTCGGATTAATGGCCCCCTCGTGCAGCAGCAGCGTGAGCCGCTCGCGCAGGTCACCCGATGCGGCGGTATCCGCGATGCCATGAAAGGCAGAGCCGGCGGTGCGGGCAGGGGAGCGACTGGCGGCGGGACGACTCGTGGGCATGCAGGGCTCGGGCGCGGCTGTGAGCTATTAATTAAGAGTACTCTATATGTGTGATGCCGACCACGGTGGGTCAGCAGTTACGCTTAGCGGCTAAGTGCTCTAGATATAGCCTAAGGAGTTCCATGGCACGTCTGGCTGGCAAGGTTGCGATCGTTACGGGGGCCTCGCGCGGACTGGGTGCGAGCATTGGCCAGCAGTTGCACGCCGAGGGTGCGCTGGTGGTGCTCGCGGACGTGCGTGACGAGGAGGGGAACGCGCTGGCCAAGTCATTGGGAGAGCGTGCCCATTATGTCCACCTCGACGTGTCGAGTGAGTCTGAGTGGACCGCGGCCCTGGCCGCCGCGCGCAAGCGCTTCGGCGCGGTGACCATTCTGGTGAACAATGCCGGCATCTACCGCACGCGCGCCACCGTCGAGCAGAGCGTTGAGGAATACCTGCAGATCATCCGCATCAACCAGCTGGGCACATTCCTTGGAATGCGCACCTGCTTTGCGCAGATGCGCGACGCCGGCGGTGGCTCCATCGTGAACATTGCCTCGACCGCAGGAATCGAGGGCGTGCCCATGGCGCTGGCTTACACCGCGAGCAAACATGCCGTGGTGGGCATGACCAAGGCTGCCGCGCTCGAGTTCGGGCCTGCCAAGGTGCGCGTCAATGTCGTATGCCCCGGCGCGATGCTCACGCCGCTGCTGGTGGAATCGCTGAACGTACCGCTCAGCGCGCTCAGCGCCGCGCCGTTTGCCAATTCGCCGATGGGGCGCATGGGCGACCCGAGCGAGATCGCGCCGACTGTGGTGTTTCTGGCTTCCGATGCCTCCTCGTACACTACCGGCAGCGAGTTCGTGGTCGACGGCGGCCTCACCGCCGGTGTCAAGATGCCGCCGCAGTAGGTGCGCACCGTGCTGCTAAACACATGAGCGCCACCACGGTCGCCGCCGCCATCGATGGCTGGTACACCCTTGACTCCCCCGCGCACCTGATCGGCACGCGCTGCCTCACCTGCGGGACCTACTTCTTTCCGCGGCAGGGCTCGTTCTGCCGCAATCCGGGCTGCGCGGGCGAGACCTTCGAGGACGTGAAGCTCAGCCGCACCGGCAAGGTATGGTCCTACACCAATGCCTGCTACCAGCCGCCGCCGCCGTACGTCGCGCCCGTCCCCTACGTGCCCTTCGCCATCGCAGCGGTGGAGCTGGCGGTCGAGCGCATGATCGTGCTCGGCCAAGTCATCGCCGGGGTAGACGTCAAGGACCTGCGCGTCGGCATGGACATGGAGCTGGTGCTCGAGCCGCTGTACGAGGCAGACGGCACGCAGAAGCTCATCTGGAAGTGGAAGCCCGCAGGAGTGGCCAAGTGAGCGGCGAGGTCGCAGTACTGGGTGTCGGCATGCACCCCTGGGGCAAGTGGGGCCGCAACTTCGTCGAGTACGGCGTGCACGCGGCGCGGGCCGCGCTGAAGGATGCGGACGTGCCCTGGCAGGATGTGCAGTTCATCTCGGGAGCCGCGACCATGCGCTGCGGCTATCCGGGCTATGTCGCCGGCGCGACCTTCGCGCAGGCCCTGGGCTGGCAGGGCGCCCAGGTCAATACGTCCTATGCGGCCTGCGCCTCGGGGTCGCAGGCCCTCGCCGCCGCGCGCGCGCAGATCCTCTCGGGCGGGTGCGACGTGGCCCTGGTCGTGGGTGCCGATACCACCCCCAAGGGGTTTCTGGCGCCAGCCGCCGGCTACCGCCCGGATGACCCGGACTGGGTGCGCTTTCATATCGGCATCACCAACCCAACCTATTTCGCCCTGTACGCCAGGCGGCGCATGGACCTGTACGGTGCGACGGTCGAATGACTTCACCGCGGTGAAACTCAAGAACGCTGCCCATGGCGCGGAGAATCCCAATGCGCGCTACCGCAAGCGCTTCACTGCCGAGGAGGTCAACACCTCCGCGATGGTGGCGGACCCGCTGCGCCTGCTGCACGTGTGCGCAACCTCCGACGGTGGTGCTGCGATCGTGCTGTCGAGCCTGGAGTACGCGCGGCGACGCGGCGCCACCGCGGCGCCACGCATCGCCGCGATCTCCACCGTCACGCCGCGCTTCGCCAGCACCGAGGTGGAGATGCCTGACATCGCCACCGACTCCGCTGCCGCGGTTGGCGGGCATTCGTTCCGTGCTTCACTGGCCGCAAAGGCCTACGAGGAGGCCGGCATTGGTCCGGAGGACCTCTCGCTCGCGGAAGTGTACGACCTGGCCGCCTCGATGGAGCTGGACTGGTACGAATACCTCGGACTGTGCAAGACCGGCGAGGCCGAGGGCCTGCTGCGCAGCGGCGCCACCGGCCTCGGCGGGCGCATCCCGGTCAATGCCACGGGCGGACTCGCCTGCTTCGGCGAGGCGGTGCCTGCGCAGGCGCTGGCGCAGGTGTGCGAGCTCGTATGGCAGTTGCGCGGCGCAGGCCGGCGCCCGGCAGGTGAAGGATGCGCGCGTGGGTATCACCGCCAACCAGGGCCTGTTCGGGCACGGCTCGTCCGTGCTGGTGAAACGCTAGCCGGTCAGCGCGCCGCGGATATCCGCGGCGATGTCTGCCAATGCGCGGTTGGCCATCGGGGTGAGGTAGGGCATGCTCGACGAAACCATGAGTCATGCCGAGGTAACGTCGCCCGGTCACCTCCACGCCGGCCGCGCGCAGCCGGTCGGCGAAGTCCTCGCCCTCGTCACGTAGCGGATCGAATTCGGCGGTGACCACGGTGGCCGGCGGCAGCCCGCCGAGCGCGCCCTTGCCCGGTGCCGCCAGCGGGTTCGAGGCATCAGCCGGCTGACTGCAGATACTGTTCCCAGTACCACAGCATGCCGGTGCGCGTGAGCATGTAGCCTTCCGCGAATGCCTGGTGCGAGGGGCTGCTGCAGGAGGGGTCCACGCACGGATAGATGAGCCCCTGGTAGCGCAGTGGCGGACCCTTGCGGTCGCGCGCCAGGATCGCGGTCGCCGCCGCGAGGTTCGCGCCGGCGCTGTCACCGGCAACGGCCACGCGGCTGGCGTCGATTCCCAGTTCCGCCGCGCGGGCCGTGAGGTTCGCAAGCGCTGCGTAGCAATCCTCGAGCGGGCCGGGAAAGGGTGTCTCGGGTGCCAGGCGATAGTCCACCGAGGCCACCGCGCAACCGGAGAAGTTGGCAAAGTTGCGGCACATGTCGTCGTACATCTCGAGGGTGCAGATGACGAAGCCGCCGCCATGGAAGTACACGATCAGCGGCAGGTCGCGCGCGGCCGAGGGGCGGTACAGGCGCACGCGCAGCGGCCCGGCGGCGCCGGGTACCGTGAACTCGGTGGCCGAGTGCACCGGCGGGGCGAGCACCGGGGCCGGGTAGGCGGCGAGCATCGCGCGCAGTCCCTTGGCGCCCAGCTGCGCATGCGGCGGGTGCGTGGCGAGCGGTGAATCCAGGAAGGCCTTGACTCTCGGGTCGACTACCATCGCGAACTCCGCTTAAGTTTTTTCAGGCGCTTTTCTTCTTGGCGCTGGCCATGTTGATGGCGAGATCCTCGATCATGTCCTCCTGGCCGCCGACGGTCTTCAGGCGGCCGAGCTCCACGAGGATGTCGCGCGAGGACACGCCGTACTTGGCGCCGGCGCGCTTGGCGAACAGCAGGAACGAGGAGTAGACCCCGGCATAGCCGAGGATGAGCGCATCACGGTCGATGCGGATCGGGTGGTCCATCATCGGCACCACGAGGTCCTCGGCGACGTCCATCAACTTGAAGACATCCACGCCGGTCTTGATGCCCATGCGCGTCGCCACCGCGTTGAACACCTCGAGCGGCGTGTTGCCGGCGCCGGCGCCCAGGCCCGCCGCGGAGCCATCGATGCGGATCGCGCCGGCCTCGACGGCGGCGAGCGAGTTGGCAATGCCCATGGCCATGTTGTGGTGGCCGTGGAATCCGACTTCGGTTTCCGGCTTCAGGATCGCCGCGCAGCGCCTCGATGCGTGCGCTGACGTCGTCGGGCAGCATGTAGCCGGCCGAGTCGGTGCAGTAGATGCAGTTGGCGCCGTAGCTCTCCATGAGCTTGCGCCTGGGCGGCCAGCTCCTCCGGCCCGATCATGTGCGCCATCATCAGGAAGCCGACCGTGTCCAGGCCGAGCTTGCGCGCACGCGAGATGTGCTGCTCGGACACGTCCGCCTCGGTGCAGTGCGTGGCGACGCGGATGGTGGCGACGCCGCAGTCGTGCGCCAGCTGCAGGTGCTCGACGGTGCCGATGCCCGGCAGCAGCAGCGCCGACACCTTGGCGCGCTTCATCTTCGGGACCACCGCGCGCAGGTACTCCTCGTCGGTGTGCGCCGGGAAGCCGTAGTTGACGAGGCGCCGCCCAGGCCGTCGCCGTGGGTCACCTCGATCAGCGGCACGCCGGCGGCGTCGAGCCCGGTGGCGACCGCGACCATCTGCTCGAGCGAGATCTGGTGCCGCTTGGGGTGCATGCCGTCGCGCAGGGTCATGTCGTGCAGCGTGATCTTCTTGCCGTTCAGGTTCATGAGGCTCTCCTTGCCGCTTCAAAGCGGCCGCCGGCCATTTCCTCGGCGAACAGCTCGCCGGTGCGCAGCGCCGCTGCGGTCATGATGTCGAGGTTGCCGGCGTACTTGGGCAGGTAGTCGCCCAGCCCCGCGACCTCGAGGTAGATGGAAACGCGCTTGCCGTCGAACACCGGGCCGTTCTTCAGCTGGTAGCCCGGCACGTACTTCTGCACCTCGGCGATCATGGCGAGGATCGAGGCGCGTGATGGCCTCCTGGTCCGGCTCGCCCTCGGTCAGGCAGTGGACCGTGTCGCGCATGATCAGCGGCGGCTCGGCCGGGTTGATGATGATGATGGCCTTGCCGCGCTTGGCGCCGCCGACCTTCTCGATCGCCGCCGGCCGTGGTGCGGGTGAACTCGTCGATGTTCTTGCGCGTGCCGGGGCCGACCGAGCGCGAGGACACAGTGGCGACGATCTCGGCGTACGCCACCGGCTGCACGCGCGAGACCGCGGCCACGATCGGGATGGTCGCCTGGCCGCCGCAGCTGACCATGTTGACGTTCATCTCGCCCTTGCCGACGTGCTCGGCGAGGTTCACCGAGGGCACGCAGTACGGGCCGATCGCCGCGGGCGTGAGGTCGATCACCACCACGCCGTGCGCCTGCAGCTTGCGGGCGTTCTCCGGGTGCACGTAGGCACTGGTGGCGTCGAAGGCGATGCGGATGCCGTCCTTCTTCAGGTGCGGCAGCAGTCCGTCAACCCCGGCGGCGGTGGTGGACAGGCCCTTCTCGCGTGCCTTGGCCAGCCCGTCGGAGGCCTCGTCGATGCCGACCATCCAGGTCGGGCTCGATCCAGCGGCTGCGCAGCGCCTTGTACATGAGGTCGGTGCCGATGTTGCCGGAGCCGATGAGCGCGGCCTTGATCTTTGCCATTGTTGCGGTCTGCCGTGCTGTGAGGATGCCTAGACGAAGAATTCCTGGACGTTCTCGCCGACGTACAACGCGCCCAGTGACGTGCCGATGATCGCCGGATCGTTGGCGACATGCGCGCGTGCGGCATTGATGTCGAGCCAGTAGCGCACCACCGGGCTATCCATGTAGATGGCGCGGCCGCCCAGCAGCGGCATGAGTTCATCGCACAGCACCGCGCAGCGGCGCACGACCTGCGAGGACTCGAAGCGGTAGCGGATGCGGTCGGGCATGGGGATGTCCTCGCCCGCGTTGATGCGCTTCATCATGTCGTCGAAGCTTTTGTAGAGCGTCGTCTTCATTTCGATGATCGCCGACTGCGTGCGCGCGGCGGCATTGAGCGCATAGGGGTCGAGCTTGGTCGACTTGCCGGTGTTGGTGGAGACGCGCTTGGCGGCGATGCCGATGAAGGCGTTGAGGGCACCCTGCAGCGCACCGATCGCAGCGCTGGACACCGCGCGCACGAACACCTGCGCCCAGGGCAGGCGGTAGAGCGCGGCGGTGTTGGCGAGCTGGCCGGGGTTCTTGCACAGGAAGCCATCGACCGCCTTGTGCGTGCGGTGCTCAGGCACGAAGGCGTTCTCGACGATGATGCCGTGGCTGCCGGTGGCCTGCAGGCCGAACACGTTCCAGTCGTGCACGATCTGGTAGTCGCTGCGCGGCAAGAGGAAGGTGCGCATCTCCGGCGGTCCCCCGGCCTCGACCGGCGGGATCAGGGAGCCCAGGAAGACCCACTGGCAGTGATCGCAGCCGCTGGAGAAGCCCCAGCGACCGGACAGCTTGAAGCCCCCGTCGACGCGCTCGACCTTGCCCACCGGCTGGTAGGAGGAGGAGATGAGGGTGGCGTCGTCCTTGCTCCACACGTCCGCCTGCGCCTTCGCATCGAACAGGCCCAGCTGGAACGGGTGCACGCCGATCACCCCGTACACCCACGCGGTGGACATGCATCCTTCCGCAAGCGTGGTCTGGATGTCGTAAAACACCTGCGGGTCATGCTCATAGCCGCCGTAGCGCTTCGGCTGCAGCACGCGGAAGAAGCCGGCCTCCTGCATCTCGCGGATGGTTTCCGCCGGCAGTGCCCGGGCAGCCGTGGCCGCCTCGGAGCGCGCCTTGAGGGCCGGGATCATGGCCCGCGCGCGCTCGACGAGTGTTTCTCTGGACGGGATCGAAGAGATGATCGGGGCGACGCTGGCCATTTGGGACCTCCGGCACATGAAAGGTGGGAGAATCAGATCTGATTCCCGGCGAAAACGAAATATACCCGCCGCACCCAGCCGGTACAACCATACTCGTACTTTTGAGGCTACCGAACTACGCATCCCGTAGTGTAAAATCGTTCAAAACCGGAGATTGCGGTGACGTAGGCCATCCCAGCTGCGTATTCCTCACTCCACAGCCCCCAAGGAGCGACCATGTCCCAGGATCGTCCATCCACCCCGCCTTTTGGCCGTACCGTCACGCTCAAGCAGGGGTACGAGATGCACTACCTCGAGCACGGCAGCGGACCGCCGCTGGTGTTCGTGCACGGCAGCGGGCCGGGGGTGAATGCCTACAGCAACTTCTTCCCGAATTACCGCGAGATCGCCGCCGCCGGCTACCGGGCGGTAATGCCGGACATGATCGGCTTTGGCTGGTCCTCCAAGCCCACCGGCATCGACTACACGCTCGACCTGTTCGTCTCCACCCTGGCGGAGTTCCTAGACCAGATGGGGATCAAGCGCTGCGTGCTGCTGGGCAACTCGCTGGGCGGGGCGATCTCGATGAAGTACGCGATCGACAATCCCGAGCGCGTCGAGCGCCTGGTGGTCATGGGCCCCGGCGGCATCGAGTCGCGCGAGACCTACTTCAAGATGCCCGGCATCCAGAAGATGGTGTCGCAGTTCGTGGGCAGCGGCTTCGACAAGGAAGGGCTGCGTGGACTGCTGGGACTGCTGGCATATGACCCGAAGTTCGTCACTGACGAGCTGGTGCAGCAGCGCTGGAACATCCTGCAAACCCAGCCGAAGGACGTGCTGTCGCGCATGATGATCCCGGACCTGACCCCGGAGCTGGGCAAGATCCGCTGCCCCTTGCTGGGGTTCTGGGGTGTCGAGGACCAGTTCTGCCCGTCCACCGGCAACCAGCAGATCCTGCGCGCAGTCCCCGAGAGCCGTTTCATCATGTATTCGCGCTGCGGCCACTGGGCCATGATCGAGCGCGCCGAGGAATTCAACCGCTATGTCATCGAGTTCCTCAAAAGCTGAGGCGGGCGCGCGCGGCGCGCTGCACGAGTCGCTGGCCGAGGAGCTGTACCAGGCACTGGTACAGCGCCATACCGTGGCGCCGCTGCGCGCGCGCAACCTGGAGCTTACGATCGATGATGCCTATGCGATCTCGCTGGGCATCCTCGCGCGCCGCCAGCGCGCGGGCGAGCGGGTCATCGGCAAGAAGATCGGGGTCACCAGCGCTGCCGTGCAGAACATGCTGGGCGTGCACCAGCCGGACTTCGGCTTCCTCACCGACCGCATGCACATACCCGACGGCGGCACGGTGCGCATTGCCGACAGCATGATCCAGCCGCGCGCCGAGGCTGAGATCGCGCTCATCCTGAAAAGCGACCTGCGCGGCCCGGGCGTCACTCCTGCGCAGGTGCTGGCGGCCACAGCGGCGATCGCGCCGTGCTTCGAGATCGTCGACTCGCGCATCAGCAACTGGGATATCCGTATCGTCGACACGGTCGCCGACAATGCCTCGTGCGGTGTGTTCGTGCTGGGGGCTGCGCGCGTGGATCCGCGCGGGCTTGACCTGGCGATGCTCAAGGTGCGCGTATGGAAGAACGAGCAGCCGCTGTCGGAAGGGCTGGGATCGGCGGTGCAGGGCTCGCCGCTGGCCTCGGTCGCGTGGCTCGCCAATACCCTGGGTGCCCATGGGGTGGAGCTCACCGCGGGCGACATCATCCTGTCAGGCTCGCTGGTGCCGCTGGAACCGGCGCGGCCCGGGGATCACTTCCGCCTGGAACTCGACGGCGTCGGCTCAGCCAGCATCGCCTTCGCGTAGCGCGAACTTCTGTACCTTCCCGGCCGCATTGACTGGCAGTTGCGTGACGACCTGAAACTGGCGCGGCACCTTGTAGTTGGCCATGTTGGCGCGCGACCAGGCGAGCAGCTCCTCGACGCTTGCCGCGTGGCCTGGGCGCAGCACGACGAAGGCCTTGCCAACTTCCCCAAGCCGCTCGTCAGGGATGCCGATGACCGCAACCTGGCCGATGGCCGGGTGGTCGGACAGCAGGCGTTCGATCTCGGCCGGGTAGCAGTTGAAGCCGCCGACGATGAAGATGTCCTTCATGCGATCGGTGATGCGCAGGTACCCGCGCTCATCCAGCACCCCAACGTCACCGGTGTGCAGCCAGCGGTCCGCATCGATTGCCTCGGCGGTGGCCGCCGGGTCCTCGAAATAGCCCAGCATGACGTTGTAGCCGCGCACCAGTACCTCGCCGGCCTCACCGCTGGGCACGCTGTGGCCACCGGCGTCAGCGCAGCGCACCTCGGTGCCCGGGATCGGCACGCCACAGCGCGTGGCCACCGTTTCGTCGTCCGCGTCGTGCGGACATATGGTGACCACCCCGGTGGACTCGGTGAGGCCGTAGGCGGTGAGCACGCTTTTGAATTTGAGCTCCGTGCGCATGCGCGTGATCAGCGCCGGTGGCACGCTCGCAGCCCCGGTCACCGCGAGGCGCAGCGACGACAGGTCGCGGCGCGCCAGGCTCTCGTGCGCGAGCAGGCTCTGGTAGATCGTCGGTGGCCCGGGCAGCACGCTGATACGCTCGCGCTCGATGCAGTCCAGCGCCCGGCCGGCATCAAAGACCGCCAGCGGGTAGATGGTCGCTCCCTGCAGCAGGCAGGCGAGCCAGCCGGCCTTGTAGCCGAAACTGTGAAAGAACGGGTTCACTGCAAGGTAGCGATCCCCCTGCGTGAGGCCCACGAACTCGCTCCAGGTGCGAAACACTCGCACGTCCTGCTCGTGCGAACTCAGCACCCCCTTGGGCTGCCCGGTCGTGCCGGAGGTGAACAGGATGTCGGCGATGTCACCCGCGGCCACCCGTCCGTGGGCCGCAGCCGCCTGCAGGCGCGTGCGCGTGGCATTGGCGGCGAGGAAGTCACCGAAGCTCTGCGTGGTGGGGCCGGGCGTACCTGCCGTGTCGCCGATCAGGATGGTGCGTTCGAGCTGCGGCAGCGACTCCTCGCTGAGCAGTGCGGGGTAGCGCGTGCCCAGGAACTCGTCGACCGTCACCAGCGCGCGCGCGCCGCTGCGGCGCAGGATGTAGCCGGCTTCCTTGCCCTTCAGTCGCGTGTTCAAGGGCACCAGCACCGCACCGCAGCCGAGGATGCCCAGGGCGGCGACCACCCATTGCGCGCTGTTGGGCGCCCAGATGGCTACCCGGTCACCCGGGACGAGCCCCGCGGCCATGAATGCGGCCGTGGCGGTGAGTGCCTGCTCCTGCAGTTCGTGGAAAGTCAGTCGCTGGGCGCCATCGATGATGGCAGGTGCATCGCCGAAGCGATGCGCGGCGCGTGCCAACACGCGCGGTATGGTCGGCGGTATCTCGTCATGCATTGCTTGAAAATATCAAACCAGCCCGTACGATGCGAGGATGATGAAACCCACGGCTGAGATCCGCCTTCCCGGGGCCGTGGTACTGGTGACCGGCGGCGCGCGCGGCATCGGTGCTGGCATTGCCAGCGGTTTTCTCGCCGCCGGCGCGCACGTGATCGTCTGCGGACGCACCGCCCCGGAGGCAGCGTCGCTGCCCGAGGGCGCTGGCCGGCGCGCGGAATTCATCACCTGCGACGTACGCGACGCGCAGGCGGTCAGTGCGATGTATGCGCACATTGCCGCCCGGCACGCGCGCCTGGACGTGCTGGTGAACAATGCTGGCGGCAGCCCACCTGGGGACCTGGCGAGCGTGCCAGCACGCCTGATAGAGCGCGTCATCCAGCTGAACCTGATCGCGCCGCTGGTATGCGCGCAGGGCGCCAACGCCCTGATGCAGCCGCAGTCCCAGGGTGGCTGCATCATCAACATCGGCAGCGTCGCCGGTGACCGACCGGCGCCGAGCACGGTGGCCTATGGGGCCGCCAAGGCCGGTTTGCTGCACGCCACGCAGAGCCTGGCGATGGAGTGGGGCCCGAAGGTGCGCGTCAACGGCATCATCACCGGTTTCGTCGCCACCGAGAACGCCATCGAGCACTACGGCGGAGAGGCTGGGATCCAGCGCATCAGCGAGATGTTCCCGCTTAAGCGCCTGGCGGACCCTGCTGACATCGCCGATGCCTGCCTTTATCTTGCCTCGCCGCTGGCCGCCTACGTCAGCGGTGCGCTGCTGGCGGTGCATGGCGGGGGCGAATGGCCGCTGTTCCTGCACCTGGCAAAGTCCGCGCTGTGAATGCGGATGGCGCGAAGGTTGCCCTCGTCACCGGTGCCAGCCGCGGTGCCGGCAAGGGCATCGCGCTCGCCCTCGGGGCCGCCGGCATGACCGTCTACGTGACTGGCCGCTCCAGTGACCGAAGCCTGGGGCGACTGCGCGATGTCGAGCTGCCCGGCACGGTCATCGAGACCGCCGCTGAGATCAGCGCGCTGGGCGGCAGGGGCGTGGCCGTGCCCTGCGACCACCGTGATGATGCCGCGGTCGAGGCCGTGTTGCGCCAGGTGCGCGAGCAGAGCGGCCGGCTCGACATCCTGGTCAACAATGCCGCGAGCATTCACGATGCATTGATCGACCCGGGCGGTTTCTGGGAAAAGCCGCTGGGGCTGGTGGAGATCCTCGACGTGGGGCTGCGCTCGGCCTATGTTGCCAGCTACTTCGCGGCGCCCCTGATGGTGCAGGCGCGTGCCGGCCTGATCGCCTTCACTTCATCCTTCGGCGCCAGCTGCTACATGCACGGCCCGGCCTACGGGGCGCAGAAGGTCGGCGTCGACAAGTTTGCCGCCGACATGGCGGTGGATCTGGCCCCGCACAACGTCGCCTGCATCTCGCTGTGGCTCGGGCCGCAGCTAACCGAGCGCACCGCCGCGGCGGGGCGCAGTCGCCCGGACCAGTACGAGGCGTTCCTGCGCACCGGCGAGACCCCGCAGTTCAATGGTCGCATCATCGCAGCTCTGGCGCGCGATCCGCAGCTGATGTCCTTGAGCGGCCAGACCTTCATTTCCGCGGAGCTCGCGCAGCGCTACGGCATCACCGAGGCGGGCGGCCGCGCGCCGCCCTCGTACCGCGAGATGCTGGGTTCGCCGCGCGTGCCGCACCCGGCCAAGGTGATGTAGGTGCCGCGGTGACCACCAACTCGTTCACCCAGCGGCAGCTGCGCGATGCCTTCGGCGAGTTTGCCACCGGGGTCACGGTCGTGACTGCGGTGCGGCCCGACGGTGAGCCGGTCGGTGTCACTGCCAATTCCTTCAGCTCCGTTTCCCTGGAGCCGCCGCTGTTACTGTGGTCCCTGGCAAACAACAGCAGCAGCCTCACGGCGTTTGCGCCCGGTGCGCCGTTTGCGGTGCACGTGCTCTCGCGCGAGCAGCGCGAACTCGCGCTGCACTTCGCAAGGCGTACCGCGGACAAGTTCGAGGTGGACCTGCACTGGCGCGCCAACCCGCACCCGCCGCACCTGGATGGCGCACTGTGCCGCTTTGACTGCCGCGTCCACGCGGTGCATCCGGGTGGGGACCACCAGGTCATCATCGGCGAGGTGCTGGGGCTGGCGCGTGGGTCGGGGCATCCGCTGGCCTTCCACGCCGGGCACTTCGGTCACTTCAGTCCCGATCGCGGTTCACCGAAGATCGACGTCTGGGATGGCGCCAACGACGGCTGGTTCTAGCCAGCTAGCCCGGGTACGGCGGGTAGGTGGTGTAGCCTTCCGCGCCGTGCGTGTACAGGGTCTTGCGGTCAAAATGCGCAAGCGGTAAACCTCCGGCAAAGCGCCCCACCAGATCAGGATTGGCGATGAAGCCGCGTGCGTACGACACCGCCTGGGCAGCCCCTGAGGTGATGGCGGCGTTGCCTGAGGCAAAATCGAAGCCGTCGTTGAGGATGCGCGGACCCTGGAAGCAGCCGCGCGCCAGTGCGAAGGCATCAATCCTGGCGTCCGGCGAGCGCACCACGTGCAGGTAGGCAAGCTCCATAGGTGTCACCGTGCGCAGCAGCGCCTCGTAGGTGGCAACCGGGTTCTCGTCGTGCAGGTCATTGAAGGGATTGCCGGGGCAGATGCGCAGCCCAACGCACGATGCTCCCCAGACCTCCGCCAGCACCTCCAGCACCTCGACGCTGAAGCGCAGTCGCTTGGCAAGCGTACCGCCGTAGGCATCAACGCGCTGGTTGGTCCCGGTGGAGAGGAACTGCATCGGCAGGTAGCCGGAGGCGGCGTGCAGTTCCACGCCGTCAAAGCCGGCCAGCTGCGCGGCGCGGGCGCACTGCGCGTACTCGCCGATCGTTGCCTGGATACCCGTCAGAGACAGCTCCTCGGGGACGTCGAACTCCACCAGGCCCGCGGCGTCGGTAAACACGCGCCCGCTGGCCTTGATAGCTGACGGGGCAACGGTGTGGGCGTCGGCATCCTTGTTGTGATGGCTGGAGATGCGCCCGCAATGCATTATCTGCAGCACGATGGCCCCGCCAGCCGCGTGAACCGCCTCGGTCACCCCACGCCAGCCATCCACCTGCGCGGCCGTGTACAGCCCGGGGGTGCGCGCGTAGCCCTTGCCGTGCTTACTCGGCTGCGTGCCTTCCGTGATGATCATGCCGGCGCTCGCGCGTGCCGCGTAGTACGCCGCGGCAAGGGCGCCGGGCACATCCCCGGCGGCGGCGCGGTTGCGCGTCATCGGCGCCATGACGATGCGGTTGCGAAGCTGCAGGCCGCCGAGCGCGACCGGTGTCAGCAGCGGCCGGTTGCTGTCGGTCATCTCAGCGGACACGGATCTTAGGATCAGCCGCGCCGCGGCGCATGGTGGTGAGAAACTCCCCCAGCGCGGCGGGCGCTGCGACCTCGGCTTCCCCGCTGCGGGCATTTTCCCAGAAGCTCTTCCACGAGGGCCACAGGTCATGCCAGCTGCCCTCGTAGGGTTCCATGCCCGGCCAGCGCATCTTGCGCTCCCCCGTGGGCGGCCGGTTAAGGTCGGTCGCGTACCAGTAGCACGGCAGGCGGCGGCGGAAATACCAGCGACCGTCGATGCGCTCGTAGTCATCCCAGTAGAGCATCTGCATGATCACCCAGTCCGCGCCGGTCTCGTGCTCGTTCTTGGAGTAGACGACCCCATGCGCGTGGTCCGCGTCGCTGAACTCGATGACGTGGCCTCCGATGTGGTGGGAGGTGCCGGTGAACTGCTCGCGCAGCATCGCGTCCACCCAGCGCTTCAGGTGCGCGCGACCGATGCGCTCGCGACCGACGCGGATGTCCGGGGCGAACAGGTTCACGTGCGCATCCACATCGCGCATGTCCAGCGACAGCGAGTACTTCGCCGCCAGCATGCGGATCTCCTCGATGGACTCGAGGCGCTCGATGCGCGCTGCCAGCGCCGCCGGCGCGCGCGCGGGCGACTTGCGGCGCGCGGTGGTCGCTTGCTGCCCGGCCGCGGCCGGCGGCTTGCCCGCCGTGCGGGGCTTGGTCTTTCTAGGGCGTGGGGACATAAAGCTCCGCGAGCGTCCAGGGGGTGTTGATGCCACCTGGGGCGATTACGTTCGTGCTCAGGGCCGCCTTGCCTGCCAGGGGCATGAGCTACATCCGGGTGATGACGGTGTCGCCGAAGCGGCGCAGGCCGTCCAGCTGTGCCTCCAGCGCGGTGGACGGGTCAAAGCCCCACGGGGCCACGCAGGCATCGGTCACGCCCAGCTCACCCAGGCGCCTGAAGTCGGCCGGCCCCTGCGCGGCAACATCAAAGCCATGGATCTCGAAGTCCTTGCGCCCGTCGGTGCCGTTGGCGCGGCGCAGCTGGGCGAGCTGCGCCAGCAGCGACTTCAGGGTCTCGAAATCGGTATTGGCGGCGATCCAGCCGTCGCCCAGCGTCGCCGCACGCTTGAGCGCCGGCTTGGAATGCCCGCCGATCAGGATCGGGACCGGCCGGCTGGGCACCGGGAACATCTTCATGGGACCGAAGTCGTAGTGCTCACTGTGGAACTCGAAGTACTTCCCGGTCATGGCACCGCGCAGGATCGCGATGCAGTCATCCATCAGCCGGCCGCGCTTGTCGAAGTCGACCCCGTTGTAGCTGAAGTCCTCCTTCCACGGGCTCAGGCCCGCCCCGAGCAGGATGCGCTCGCCGCTGAGCACGGCCAGTGACGAGAGCGCCTTGGCCAGCACCAGTGGCTGCCGCGTGGGCACCTTCATCACGCTCGGGTAGAGGCGTATCTTGCGCGTGACCGCGGCCATCCAGCTCATCGAGACGATCGGCTCGATGAAGGGCATCGCCTCGATGTAGCCGCGGATCACCTTGGTGTCCGTGTACGGGTACTCCGACTCGGTGTGCTGGGGGAAGAAGAAGCTGTCGGGCATGCCGATCGAGCTGAAGCCGGCTTCCTCGGCGACCTGGGCGATTTTCTGGAAGTCCGGGTAGCGGGCGAAGCCCAGCTGCAGGGTAAAGCGCATGCAAGTCTCCGCGGGATGGGGCCGGGGGGCTAATACTACAGGGGCCAGCCGGCGGTCCTACCATGGGATGGGAAAGGCGCCGCGGCAGGCGGTTGCACGCTGCGGTGCGCCGTGAGGGAATAACCGGCGCGTGTGAGGAGTCTAGAGGGTCAGCCCTGGGCGCGGATGCGCCGTGAGGCGGGGACACGGTCGTATCCATGGATGACAGGCGGGGCAGATTCGAGGCGCAGGTGCTGCCGCACCTGGACGCCGCCTATCGGTATGCGCGCTGGCTGTGCAGCGGCCCGGCGGATGCCGACGATGTCGTACAGGAGGCGATCCTGCGCGCCTACCGCGGCTTTGATGGCCTGCGCGGGGACGCGAAGCCGTGGCTGCTGACCATCGTCAGGAACTGCCACGCGAGTGCGCTACGGCAGCAGCGCCGCCGCGGCTTCGTGCCGCTGCCGCAAGAGCATGAACCGGAGGGTGACGCGATGATCGCCACAACGCCCGGACCTGAGGCCATCGCCATCGGCGAGGACGAGGCACGCGGCCTCGAGCGGCTGCTGGCGGGCCTGCCGCAAGCGCATCGCGAGGTGTTGGTGCTCAGGGAGATCGAGGAGCTGGACTACCGCGAGATCGCGGCGGTCACTGAGGTGCCGATTGGCACCGTGATGTCACGCCTGGCGCGCGCCAGGGCCGCCCTGAAGGCGCACTGGGCCGCTGCCGGCGCGGGAGTTGCGAACGATGTGTCCTGAACCGCAGCGCCTGCAGAGGTACTTCGACGGCGAGCTCGATGCCGCCGAGGCAGCGCAGCTCGACAGCCATGTGCACGCATGCCCTCACTGCCAGGCGGAGCTGCGCCGGCTCGAGGTGGCGCGCGGTGTACTGCGCGAGCGGTTTACCGGCGTGCGTGCCCCGCAGGCGCTGCGCGCCAGCATCGCCCGTGCGCTGGACGCCCAGGAACAACCGCTCACCCGCCCACCGCGAGCCGCCGGCACCTCGTGGCGACGCCCGTTTTGGCTGGGCATGCTGGGCGGCATCGGCGGGTCTGCAGTCGCCGCAGCGCTTGCGTTGCTGCTGCTGGTCGCACCGCGGGCGAGTCTGCTTGACCAACTCGTGGCCGCGCACGTGCGCTCGCTGGTGCCCGGTCACCTGATCGCGGTGGTCTCGACTGATCGGCATACCGTCAAGCCCTGGTTCGCCGGCCGTAGCGATGTCTCCCCCGTGGTGGTGGACTTTGCCGACCAGGGTTACCGGCTCCTCGGCGGGCGCACCGATGCCATCGACCGGCAGCGCGCGGCGGTGGTGGTCTACCAGCACGGCGCCCATTTCATCAATGTGTTCAGCTGGAGCAGCCCTGCTGGCGCGCCTCCTGCTGACACTACGCGCAGTGGCTATCACTTCGCATTCTGGAAGACCGGCGATCTGGTGTACTGCGCGGTGTCCGATACCGGCTGGTCCGAACTGCAGGGACTCGAGCAGCTTCTGCATACGGCCGCCGAGCGCGAGCAGCGGCCCTGAGATTTTTTGCAACCGCGGAATAAAGCGCGGGGCGGGTGAGTCCTTGCTCCTGTACCCACACAGGAGAGGACGATGGTGCACAAACAATCCCTGCATACGCGGCGCGGCGCGCTGCAAGTGCATGGCGTATGGCGGGGCGGGAACCCTGTTCGCACTCGCCGGCGGGGTGTTCAGCCCCGATCGACCTCGCGGTGGCGGCCGCCAACCCGCGCACAGCTTGCGCGGGCGGGCAAGCCGCTGTTCGTGCAGATCAGCGATACGCACATCGGCTTCAACAAGGAGGCAAACCCGGACGTCAATGGCACGCTCGGCCAGAGCATCGACCTTGTGAACGCCATGCGCGAGCAGCCCGCGCTCATCATCCACACCGGCGACATCACCCACCTGTCGCGCCCGGCCGAGTTCGACACCGCCCAGCAGCTGTTCTCGCGCCTGCGCACCACCGAGATGCACACCGTGCCGGGTGAGCATGACACCAGCGATGCCGCGGTGAGCGAATACTTCAACCGCTTCGGCAAGCCTTCGGCGAACCGTGGCTACTACAGCTTCGACCACGGTGGCGTGCACTTCGTGGCGCTGGTCAACGTGCTGCAGTTCAAGCCCGGCGGACTTGGGACCCTGGGGGATGAGCAGCTGGCGTGGGTCGCATCCGACCTCAAGGGCCGTTCCTCGAGCACGCCGCTGGTGGTGTTCGCGCACATGCCGTTGTGGACGATCTACGAGCCGTGGGGATGGGGAACCGGGGACTCCGGGCAGCTCATGGCCCAGTTGCGGCGCTTCGGGTCGGTCACCGTACTGAACGGCCACATCCACCAGATCGTGCAGAAGGTCGAAGGCCACATCACCTTCCACACCGCGCGTTCCACCGCGTATCCGCAGCCGCCAGCGGGGGTCGGTGCAGGTCCCGGGCCGCTCAAGGTGCCCGCGGGGCAGCTGGCCGCGATGCTCGGCATCACCAGCGTCACGGCGCTCAAGCACCACGCGCTCACTCTGGCGGATGCGACACTGGCATGAAAATCACGGCAAGCCTCATTGCGACGCTGGTCCTGGCCACGAGCCTGATGTGCGGGGAGCCGGTGCGCGCGGCGCCGCCGGCGCAGGTGGTCATGAAGGATTTCATGTTCATGCCGGCGACCGTCACCGTGAAAGCCGGCACCACGGTGACCTGGGCCAACAAGGACGAGGAGCCGCATACGGTCTTCAGCGACAGCGGGCTGTTCCGTTCCGGGGCGATCGATACTGGCGAGGTGTTCAGCTTCACTTTCGACAAGCCGGGGACGTACCACTTCCTGTGCACGATCCACCCGCGCATGGTAGGCACGGTGGTCGTCGAGTAGCCGCGCCCGCAAGCCAGCGCGGCACCGCGTCAGTTCGGACTATTGTCTGCAGCCGGACGGGATATTTATACTAGAGTCTACTTTAGTATCAGGTAGCCGGCCCTCAATGCAGTCCAGCCGAATCGTGCCCGTGGCCGCCCGCCCAGCCTGCCGGGGCTGACATGCAGTTCGCCCACAGCGAGGAGCAATTGCTCATCCGCGACGCGGCGCGCTCGTTCCTCGCCGAGCACGCCGGCCCGGAACGCGTGCGCGCCGCGCTGGCGCAGCCGCACGGCTTTGACCGGCAGCTGTGGCGGCAGATGGCCGGGGAGCTGGGGTGGGCGGGGCTTGCCATTCCCGAGCGCTTCGGCGGCTCGGGACTGGGCTGGGTAGAGCTGTGCATCCTGCAGGAGGAGCAGGGGCGGCGGCTGGTCGCCTCACCGTTCTTCAGCACGGTGGCTCTGGCCGCATCTTTGGTGCAGGAGGCCGGCGGCGAGTCGCAGTGCCACGACCTGCTCGGGCGGATCGCCGCGGGTAACACGCAGATCGCCTGCGCGCTCACCGGTGCCTCAGGGCATGCAGGGGTCGACGGAGTGACGGTGGAACTGCGGGCGGCAACCGGCGGCGGTTTCGTTCTCGAAGGCTCGAGCGATTTCGTCATCCATGCCGACAGTGCCGATGTGTTGCTCGTGCTGGCGCGTACCCCCGGCTCGCACGGCAGCAGCGGACTTTCGGTCGTGGTGGTAGCCGCCGGCGCCGCCGGTGTCACCGTCACCCCGCACGTCATGCTCGATTTGACCCGGCCCATGTCCGCCGTGCGGTTCTCGCAGGTGGCAGTTGCCGACGAGGCGCTGTTGGGCGCGGTTGGGGCTGCCGGGGCGGCGGTCGAGAGGGCGCTGCAGCGCGCGCAGATCGCACTGGCCGCCGAGGCGCTCGGCGGTGCCGAGCGCGTGCTGGAGATGACGGTGGAGTACGTGAAGCTACGTGAGCAGTTCGGTCGTCCGATCGGCAGTTTCCAGGCGATCAAGCACCGCCTCGCCGACATGATGGTGCAGGTCGAGGCGGCGCGCTCGGCGTCGTGGTACGCCGCCTGCGTCGCCGACGAGCAACACGCCGAGCTCGCCGAGGCGGCGGCGATCGCCAAGAGCTACTGCTGCGATGCGTTCTATGATTGCGCAGCCAGTTCCATACAGCTGCACGGCGGCATCGGCTTCACCTGGGACCACGACGCACACCTGTACTTCAAGCGCGCACGCGCCACGGCGACCCTGCTGGGCACTCCTGCATGGCAGCGCGAGCAACTGGCGCGGGTGCTGGGCATGGGCATGGCGGCCGTGCCGGTGTTCTGAGGGGATCAAAGATGCAGCTTGGATTTACCCGCGCCGAGGAGCGCTTCCGCAATGAGGCGGCCGGCTGGCTGGAAGCGCAGCTGGCGGGCCCATTCAAAGACGTGCGCGGGGTCAGCAGCCTCACGGCGATGCCCGAGCGCCGCATGGAGTGGGAGCGTGCCTTGGGGGCGGCGCGCTGGAGCTGCATCGGCTGGCCGACGCAATATGGCGGACGCGACGGCACGCTTGCCGAGCAGGTCATCTTCGCCGAGGAGTACGCGCGGGCCCGCGCCCCTGCAAGAATCGGCCACATGGGCATCGAACTGGCCGGCCCTACCATCTTGGCTTTCGGCACCCAGGCGCAGAAGCAGCGCTTCCTCTGCCGATTGCCCGTGGCGAGGAATTCTGGTGCCAGGGCTACAGTGAGCCCAACGCCGGCTCGGACCTTGCCAACGTGCGCACCCGCGCTGTGCTGAGCAATGGCGCCCAGGGGCCTGAGTGGCTGGTGAATGGCCAGAAAGTATGGACCTCGCTGGCGCAGTTTGCCGACTGGTCGTTCGTCGTGTGCCGCACGGAGGAGGGCTCCCGTGGCCATCGCGGCCTGTCCTACCTGCTCGTGCCCATGCGCCAGCACGGGGTGACCATCCGCCCGATCCGCCAGTTGACCGGCGAGGCCGACTTCAACGAGACCTTCTTTGCCGATGCGCGCACCGCCGCTGAGAACGTGGTGGGCGCGCCGGGGGAGGGCTGGAAGATCGCGATGGGGACGCTTGCCTTCGAGCGCGGCGTCTCCACACTTGGCCAGCAGATGAACTTCCGCAACGAGCTGGACGCGATCATCGATGCGGCGCGCGGCAACGGCATGATCAACGATCCGCTCATCCGCCAACGCCTGTCGCACGCACATATCGGCCTGAAGCTGATGCGCTACAGCGCACTGCGCATGCTCTCGAGCGCCCAGGCAGGACGGCTTTCCAACGAGGCCTATACCTACAAGATCTTCTGGGCGAGCTGGCGCCGCAAGCTCGGTGAGCTGGCCGTCGATGTGCTCGGCCCGCGGGGGGAGATCGCGCGCGCGCCCTACGAGTGGGAGCTGCCGCTGCAGGTATTTCTCGGCTCGCGTGCGGACACGATCTACGGGGGCACCAACCAGATCCAGCGCAACATCATCGCCGAGCGCGCGCTGGGGCTGCCCAAAGAGCCACGCGGCACCTAGGCCATGCGCGCCGCCAGCCACGTGTCGCTGCCATCGCCCACTAGCATGCCGTCCTCGCGGCGCGCGGATGGCAAGGCGCGCGTGCGCGCCGGGCTGCTCGCCGCGGCCCGGCAGCTGTTTGCGCGCCAGGGGGTGGCCGATACGACGATGGATGACATCGCGCGCCTGGCCGGGGTGTCGCGGCCGACAGTGTTCAACTACTTTCCCTCGAAGAACCTGCTGCTGGCCGCGCTCGTGCACGAGATGGAGTCGCGCTTCCTGCGCCTGATCGAGGCGCAGTTCGATGAGCCCGGCACCGCCGCCCAGCGCATCGCCGCGCTTTTCAACTGGACGGCGGCGAAGGTCGAGGAAACGGCGCAATTGTCGCGCGTGCTGATCGGCGCCTCCGAGACCACCTTCGGGGCGGCGCCGGACTCGGCCGTGCGTACCGAGCGCACCCACCGGGCTTTCAGGCGGGTACTCGAACAGGGCAGGCGCGAGGGTAACGTACGCGGCGACATACCCGCCGAGGTGCTGGCCGAGATCGTCGGTGGCACCTACGCGGGCATCCTGCACGCCTGGCGGCTCGGTGCGCGCTACCCGCTGCGCCGCCGGCTGGACGCCGCAGCAAGCACACTAGCGGAGCTGATCTCGGTGACCCGGCGCGCGGGCAGACGGCAAGCGGCGCGGTGAGCATAGAGCCACTGCCGTGGGAGCCGCCGTCCACGGGTACCGCCGTGGAGGTCGCAGGCGACGTGCGCTGGATCCGCCTGCCGGTGCCAGGGCCGCTGGGGCACATCAACGTGTGGCTGGTGCCCGGCCGCCATCACCGCGTCCTGATAGACACCGGCATGGACCAGCCGGAGACCCACGCCGCATGGCAGAAGCTGGACGCCAGCGAGCGCCTCGGCCAGGAACTCGAGGGGATCCTGGTGACACATCACCACCCCGACCACTTCGGCATGGCGGCGCACCTGTCCGGCCGCTACGCCGTGCCGGTGCGCATGAGCGCACCGGCACGCCTGGCCGCACAGGGCTCGCTGGAAGATGTTGCCGGTGGCGGCGGCGGCGCGTTGGCCGAATACCAGGACACGTGGGGCATCGACTTTGCCGCGCTACTCGCGCGTGCCAAGGCGGCCGGGGTGTACGCAAAGCTCACGAGCGGGATGCCCGCGGCGGGCATGCCGATCGTGGAGGGCGAGCGCATGGCCGAGCTGCGCGATCCCTGGCGCGCCTCGCTGCACTTCGGGCATGCGGAAGGTCATGTGTGCCTGAGCTGGCCGGAAGGTCAGCTGATGATCAGCGGCGACCAGTTGCTGCCAAGCATCTCTAGCAACATCAGTCTCTACCCAGGCGCAGGCTCCGCGGACCCGCTTGCCGATTTCCTCACCTCGCTGGAGCGCTTCGAAGCTGTGCCGTCACAGACGATCGTGCTGCCGGCGCATGGCCAACCCTTTCGCGGCGCTGCCGTGCGGGCGCGGCAGCTGCGCGCCGGCCACGACCGCCGCCTGGAGCAGGTCGTGCAGTTCTGCAGCGAACCGCGCAGCATCGCTGCACTGGTCGCGGAATTGTTCGGCGCGCGAAACCTGGAGGGCTGGAACAGCCTGCTCGCTTACGGCGAGACGCTGGCGCACGTGCGCTACCTTCATGTCCGCGGGGCACTCACGCGCCTGGCCGAGGCCGGCCAGGTTCACTGGATGCGCAGCTAGCGCGGCGGCGCGCATAAACCGGATCCACCTTCACGAGCATTGCGAGCAACCCATGACTGACCCACGACTCGAGCGTCTCGTTGACGAAGCGGCCCTGCGGCACACGGCGGAACTGTATGCCCAAGGCGCGGACCGGCGCGACAAGGCGCTGTGGGCATCCATCATGACCGAGGACTGCCTGCTCGAGGCCCCGGGAATCGTGCTCAAGGGCCGCGCACAGATCGTCGCCGCGCTCGACATCATGGCGCAGATGTACACCACCACACAGCATCGAGTGCACAACCAGGTGGTGAGCATCGAAGGGGACGGCGCCCGGGGGGAAACCTACTCCGTTGCCGAGCACCTGAGTGAGAAGGACGGGCGCACCACCATCCTCACGTGGTCGATCCGCTACCAGGATCGCTGGCGCCGCGAGGCGGGGCAGTGGCGCTTCGCGCATCGCGCGCTCGTGCTCGACTGGACCGAGAGTCGCCTCCTGGTTCCCTAGTGGTCGGTCACTTGCGCGCAAGATCAGTGGCCATCACGACGGCGCCGTCGTGTCCGTCCAGGCGCTGCCATCCACGCTTGGCGTAGAAGGCCTCCTGGTCAGTGGTGAGCAGATAGAGCCTCTGAGCGCCAAACGCGGCGGATTCAGCGCGTGCCGCCGCGAGCAGCGCGGCGCCGATGCCAAGGCGTCGCGCCGACGGCACGACATATAGCGCGGCGAGCCAGGGGGACAGAGCTGCCCATCTGTGCGTGCCCACGTCGTGCGCCAGAAGCGATACGGTACCGAAAGGTCGCGTGCCGTCGTGGGCGACGAGTGTCAGCGGCGGTGGCGGTCTTGCCAGGTTCTCGCGCAGCGTCGCGGTCAGTGAGGCAGAAGTGATGCCGGCTACCTGCGTCCACCACTGCTCATAGACCCAGGCGGCCACCGTGGGCACGAACCCGGGGTGCGCGGCGAGTGCTTCGATCCAGAGGTGCACAGAAGCCGCGCGGTGCGTGCTCAGAACTTGAAGGTCGAGAGCAGCAGGCTGGTCTCGGTCTGCGAGATGCCCTCGATGAGTCGGATGCGCGCGAGCACACGGTCAAAGCCCTCGAGGCTGTCGGCACGCAGCTCCGCGACGATGTCCCAGCGGCCGTTGGTACTGTAGAGCGCGGCCACCGCTGGCTCCCCGCGCATGGCGCGGATGACCCCGTCCACCTGGTTACCCTCCACGGCCACGGTCATGAAGGCGCGCATGCGCTGCTCCTCGATGTCAGGCTTCAGCCGGACCGTGTAGCCCACGATCGTGCCGTTGTCCGACAGCCGCTCCATGCGGTTCTGCACGGTGCCGCGGGAAACTGCCAGCGCCTTGGCGAGCGAGGCGACCGAGGCGCGGGCGTCGCTGCGCAGCAGGGCGATCAACTGGCGGTCGGTGTCATCCATGGTTGCTCCGATTTGGTGCGACGGACGTGTCAATATGCCAGAATTATCTACCTTTATGCTTCATTAGGCACAAGATATATACAAAGATCTGGCTATATTTTGATCTGGCCCACAGACACCATGGCGTCCCCGGTCGAGCGTTCCGCTGCGGCAGGGCGTCACGGAGTCATCCACATGGTCGATTTCATCGGTATCGAGCGCATCCAGGAGCTCATCGCCCGTCGCGGCGCTGCACGCTTCATTGAGGAACTGGCCGCGGAGATCGAGGCGGACTTCCTGCGCTGGGACTGCTTCGACAAGTCAGCCCGCCATGCCAGCCACTCCCCGGTGGGGGTCATCGAGCTGATGCCCGCATCCGACGGTCGCAGTTATGCGTTCAAGTACGTCAACGGCCACCCGAAGAACACCGCGGTCGGCCTGCTCACGGTCACCGCCTTCGGGGTGCTCGCGGACGTGGCCACCGGCTACCCGCTGCTGCTGTCGGAGCTGACGCTCACCACCGCGCTGCGCACCGCGGCCACCTCGGCGCTGGCCGCCCGCCGCATGGCACGGCCGGACAGCCGCGTGCTGGCCATGATCGGCAATGGCGCGCAGAGCGAGTTCCAGATCATCGGCTTCCACCACATGCTGGGGATCCGCGAGGTGCGCCTGTACGACACCGACGCGCGCGCCACGGACAAGCTCGAGCGCAACCTCGCCCTCATGCGACTTGCCGGACTGGAAGTCGTGCGCTGCGCCTCGATCAGCGAGGCGGCGCAGGGCGCGGACATCATCACCACGGTGACGGCCGACAAGTGCAACGCCACCATCCTCACCCCGCAGATGATCGTCCCGGGCGTGCACCTGAATGCTGTCGGCGGGGACTGCCCGGGCAAGACCGAGCTGCACCGCGAGATCCTCGGGCGTGCGGACGCGCGCGTGGTGGTCGAATTCGAGCCGCAGTCACGCATCGAGGGGGAGATCCAGCAGATGCCGCCGTCGTTCCCGGTGACTGAGCTCACCCGGGTGTTAAGTGGTGCGGCCCCCGGGCGCCTGCGCCCCGACGAGGTGACGATATTTGATTCGGTGGGGTTCGCGCTCGAGGACTTCGCCTCCCTGCGCTACCTGCTGCGCATCCACCAGGAGGAGCGCGGGCTCAAGCGCCAGGTGGATCTGGTGCCGGACCTGGATGACCCGAAAAATCTGTTCGCGCTACTGGCCGCGACGCGTGCGGCGCCGGCCACGCGCACAGCGGTGCCGGCATGAGGCCGCCACGCTCAGTGGCGCTCATCGGTGCGCCGACGGACATCGGCGCGGCCGACCGCGGCGCCTCGATGGGGCCGGAGGCCATGCGCGTTGCCGGTATCGCCGGCGCGCTGCAGGGGCGCGACCTTGAGGTGCATGACCTGGGCAACCTGAACGGGCCGGCCAACCCATGGCAGCCACCGCAGGACGGCTATCGTCACCTGCCGCAGGTCGTGCGCTGGAACGAGCTGGTACACGAGGGCGTGTACGGCCAGCTGCGCCTCGGGCGGCTGCCTGTGCTGCTGGGAGGCGACCATTCGCTTGCCATCGGCTCGATCAGCGCGGTGGCACGCCACTGCCGCGAGCAGGGCCAGAAACTGCGCATCCTGTGGCTGGATGCGCACGCTGATTTCAACACCAGCCTGCTGTCCCCAAGTGGCAACGTCCACGGCATGCCGGTCGCCTGCCTGTGCGGCTTCGGGCCGCAATCGCTGACCTCAATGGGTGGACACACCCCTGCGATCGAGCCCTCGTGGGTGCGGCAGATCGGCATTCGCAGCGTCGACGCCGGCGAGAAGCGCTTCGTCCACGAACAGGGACTGGATGTGTTCGACATGCGCCACATCGACGAGATGGGCATGCGCCAGAGCGTCGAGCAGGCATTGGCGGGGCTGGACAGCGACACGCACCTGCATGTGAGCTTCGACGTGGATTTCCTGGATCCTGAGATCGCCCCCGGGGTCGGCACGCAGGTGTCCGGCGGGCCGACGTACCGCGAGGCGCAGCTGTGCATGGAGATGATCGCCGACACGCGCCGCCTGGCGTCGCTTGATGTCGTGGAGCTCAACCCCGCGTTCGATGTCCACAACCGCACCGCAGTGCTGGCGGTGGATCTCATCGAGTCGCTGTTCGGCAAGAGCACTCTGGTGCGCAGGCCGGTGTGGCGGCGTCCTCTTCAGAACCAGCGTGCACCGCGCCAGGCGCGCGACGCGACGCGCGAGCTCTAGGGGCTCGGCGCGCCGCTGTTGGTCTGCTGCATGTGCACGGCGAAGCCGGGCTGCCACTGGTCCTTGACCAGGAACTCAGTCAGGACGTCGTAGGCGGCCTCGCCACTGCGCTTCCAGCGACTGCGATAGGTCTGCTGCGCGCCGTTTTCAATGTAATGCGTGGGCGGAAACACCAGCGCATCGGCCTCGGCCGTGACACTGCCGCGGCTGAAGCCGCCATCGCTTTCGATGTACAGGTACTGCAGCTGCCTGGTCGCGGCATCCCACAGGTAGATCGACTCGCCGAGATCATCCGGCGTGCCCTCGCCGTGGTGCACGACGTGCTGGTCACGCACGAACTTGCCGCCGTACACCCAGCTGAAGCAGTGCTCGTCCGTCACCTTGCCGTCCGGGAACGTGCCTCGCCAGCAGTGGCCGACGAGGAATGCCAGGGGCTGGTAGGGGGTGGGTGCAGCCGCCGCCGCGACGGCGGCGACCAGGGCTGCGCCCAGGGCGAGGCACGTTGCGGTCCTGCTCATCTTTGCTCCTTACTTGTGGCCGACGGACGCGGTCCCGGCCGCCGCCGCTGCTCCCAGCAGCTGGTCAAAATAGGCCCGCAGCTGTCGCACCATGGCATCGAAGCTATCGATGTTGCGGAAGGTACGCGCCTGCATCACCCCGCCCTCCATGCTGGTGAGCACGAAGCCGGCCAGCTCGCGGCGATCAATCGAGGCGGGGAGCCGGTCACCGGCGCCGTGCAGGCATTCCTCGATCGCGTCGATCCAGGCGGTGAAGTTCTGCGCGAGCCGCTCGCGTACCGCCAGGTCAGGCTCATGCAGCTCAAGCGCCAGGCTGCCGATCGGGCAGCCATAGGTGCACTCGGTGTCCACCAGGGACTGCCGGTAGCGCCCCAGCAGCGCGAACACGCGCTCGATCGGGTCATGCACGCCGCGCCAGGCAGGCTCGAGCAGCATCTGGCGGATACCGCCGTGGTACAGGTCCAGTACCGCCAGCAGCAGGTCCTGCTTGCCGGGGAAGATGTGGTAGAGGCTGCCGCTGTTGACCCGGGCCGCCTGCAGGACATCGGCCACGCTGGTCGAGCCGTAGCCCTTGGCCCAGAACAGGCGCATCGCGGCGAGCAACAGCCGGGTGCGGGTGTCGCGCGCCTTCATACGGGTCCTTGATTGGACATTCAAGCGGATCTTAGGCCGTCTTGAATAAGCGGTCAAATCCCCAGTCAGGGCCGCACCGCTAGGCGCCCACCGCCCGCCGCAAGGCCGCGCGCGCCAGCAGGCGCGTGGAGTCGAGCGTCGGCAGGGGTGAGTTCGCGTCATTCATCAGCAGGGGGATCTCGGTGCAGCCAAGGACCACCGCGTCGCAGCCGGCGCCGTGCATGCGCCGGAACACCTGCTGGAAGTACGCCTGCGAATGCGCGCTCACAACTCCCACGACCAGTTCCTCAAAGATGATGCGGTTGATCTCTGCCCGTTCGGCCGCCTGCGGACGCAGGTACTCAAGGCCTGCGGCCGCAAGTTTCTGCGGGTACACCTCGCTGTCGGTCAGGTAGCGGGTGCCGGTGATGCCGATCCTGTGGAAACCGCGCGCCTGCGCCGCCGCGGCCACGACCTCGGCGATGTGCAGCCACGGCAGGGGTGAGCGGGCAATCATGCCGGGCAAGGCCTGGTGGATCGTGTTGTCCGGGCAGATCAGGAAGTCCGCCCCGGCGCCGGCGAGCTTGTGGGCGGAGGAGAGCATCAGTTCACCCACACCGGCCCAGTCGCCGGCGTCGATGCGCTGCATGTAGCGCGCCAGCGGGTGGGTGTGCAGCGAGACCTGCGGGTGGTCGTGCGCACCGAGCCACTGCGCGCCCTCCAGGCACACGGTGCGATAGCACAAAGCGGCTCCTTCAGCCGAACAGCCGACGATGCCGATGTGCTGCGTCATGTCGCAAGTGTAACGATCGCCGGCGCACTGTGGATTGCGGCGGCGCATAATTTGAATGGCAGACGGGCCTGCAGCCAGGAGAGTCCAGTGTCGGTACGCAAGTTCGTCGCATGCCTGTCCAGCCTCGTCCTGGCGTGCCTCAGCGGCGCTGCGACTGGTGCCGCTGCCGCAGTGGGCGGCCTGGAACCCAACGACGCGGCAGCGCTGGCGCGCCTGATGCACACGCGTGATGCATTCGTGCGGCGCGCGAGCGAGGAGGGCTACCGCGTGTGCCCGGCGCCTGAGATCAAGCTGGGCGACCCGGCCTTGTTCGCAGGCTTCGAGCCTGACAGCAACACCGTGCAGGTGGCCACCTGGGGGCGCCTGGCGCCGGAGCGGCGCCAGCGCTTCGAGAACCTGGCAGAGCACACCGGTGGCAGCGCGCAGGCGATGTTCGAGGACGGCACCTACGGCTGGGTATTCGTGCATGAGCTGGGTCACTGGTGGCAGAGCTGCCGTCAGACAACGAGGCCGCGTACCTATGGTGCGGAGGATGGCGCGAACCGCATCGCGCTGGCGTTCTGGCGCGAGCACGACCGGCAGTTCGTGGCGCGCATGCTCGATACCTTCCGTTATCTGCAAACGGCCATCCCAAGTCCGGTCCCTGCGCGGATGCCCAAGCAGCAGTACCTCGATGATCATTTCCTCGCCATCGCGCAAAGCCGTGGCTACACCTGGTACCAGGCGGACATGATCCTGGAGCTCTCCATCGAGACGCCGCCTCCCTCGTTTCACAAGGCACTGTCGCAGCCGCTGTATCCGTGGTGAGGACGCAGCTTCCGCACGCATGCGGAGCAATGCACGCAATAAGTCGAATCGGCACCAGCGCGCAGGCGTGCGCGGCCTATATTAGCGGCGACGAAAAATAACAGCCGCTCGCGGTCCGCACCGCACGAAGAGGCACCCGGGGGCTAGGCCCCACACCTCCGCGTGGCGTGCGCCGGCGAACGACAAGCCCAGGCCGACGGGGCAAGGGGATCTGGTTGGAACGCCTCGCCCGCGCGGCCCGCCTCGGGCTGTGCCTCACGCTGCTGTGCGCGGCGTCGCCGAGCATTGCGGCCGCGCCGGTTGATGTGCTGCGCGCGGACTTGAAGGGCCTCATTCGCGCCGCCAGCGCCGCGCCGAGCCAGTTTGCGGTCCCGGTCGCGCACCCGGTGTCAGCGGCCAGCGACGGCGGCTGGTCGGTGAGCAGCACGCACGCGCGGTGGCGCTACACCATGCAGGTGCCCACGGCGATCTCGCTGTCGTTCTTCGCCCCGCACGTGCGGCTGCCGCCCAGCGCCTCCCTGAGCGTGCGCGGTGGCACCACCGTCACTCACTATCGCGCCCATGACCTGCATGCAGGCTCGCTGTGGAGCCGCATCAGCGCTGGCGACATGCTCGAGATCACACTCGACGTGCTGCCGAGCGAGCGCGCCGCGGTCATGTTCGAGATCGCCACATTCCAGGCCGGCTACCGCAGCCTGGGTGCCGGGGTGCCCGACCACCCTTACTTCCTCCAGCTGAAGCGGGCAGCAGCCGCCGCCGCCAGTGGCACGGACAATTTCGCCTGCGTGCAGAACTATGCGTGCGGGATCAGCGGCGCGAACAGCGCTCCTGCGCAGGCGACCGCGGGGCTCGTCGTCGGGAACCTGTACCAATGTACCGGCACCTTGATCAACGACGTACCCGGGGACAACACCCCTTACCTGCTCACCGCGCGGCATTGCCAGACCGGCAAGCTCGGCGGCGGCAATCCCGGCGCGGCCGCATCGATCACGGTGTACTGGAACGCGATGACCGCCTGCGGTCAGCCCCTCGGCTCGCTGTATGACCCGAACAACCCGGTGCAAAGTGGAGCGGCGAGCGTGGTGGAGCAGCAGGACGCCTGGCTGGTACAGCTGGATGCGAGCCCGGTGGTGACTGGCGCGCAGTTCGCAGGATTCGACGCCAGTGGCAGCGCTGTCCAGGGCGGCTACACCGTGCACCACGCCCTGGGCTTCGACAAGCAGCTGGTCAGCTGGCGCGGTGCGGCGCTGCCGCAGCACCGACTGGGCGTGCTGGGCGTCACCTATGCTTCGGACTTCTGGGACGTGGTGAACGCTGCGGGCAACAGCGGCCCGGGAGCCTCGGGCAGTGCCCTGTTCGATGCCGCCAACCGCCTGGTGGGCTCGCTGTCACTCGGGCGCAGCACAGCGGATGCTTCCGGCTACGAGTCGTGCCCGACAGCAGATGGCGCAGCACCCAACGGCAGCAACGGTACCAACGACTTCACCGCCCTTGCCGCGGTGTGGGATTCCAGCGCCGACACCAGCGGCACACAGGCGACGCTGCGTTCGGTCCTGGACCCGGCCGGCACGGGCCAGCTTACGACCGACAGCGCACCTGCGGCTTCGATGTCCATGAGCAGCAGCTTTGCGAGCGCGGAGGTCGGCAGCTCGGTGATGCTTTCCTGGAACGCACCGGGGGCCAGCCAGTGCGTGGCCGCAGGTGGTGCCAGCGGCGATGG
Organism: uncultured Pseudomonadota bacterium; assembly: GCA_963703025.1. GTDB lineage: Bacteria > Pseudomonadota > Gammaproteobacteria > Steroidobacterales > Steroidobacteraceae > 13-2-20CM-66-19. The sequence goes on from OY969778.1 coordinate 3,075,219, forward strand.
CTGGGGTGGCACGCAGCCGGCCAGTGGCAACCTTGCCGTCAGCGATACGACTCCCGCCAGTACGCGCTACCTGATGACCTGCGCGCTGCCGGCCGGGCGCACCGTGAAGGCCTCGGTCACCGTGGCCTGGGGACCCGCGCACCCGATCATAAGTTTCAGCGCGCCGGCCACGGTGTGGGCCGGGCGGCCGGCGGCGCTGTCCTGGAGTTCAAACGAGGCACCGTGCTCGATCAGCGGCGGGTCGCTCGCGCTGTCGGGCCTTGCCGCCAGCGGCGTGGTGACCGCGACGCAGGCGGGCCCCGGCACGGTGCAGTACCAGGTCACCTGTGGCCAGTCCGCCGATGCCACCGCTTCGTCCGTCACACAGGTGCTGTTCGTCGCCCCGGATGTCGATCTGCATGCCAACGGCACCGACCGGCTGCTCGGAGAGCAGTTCTTCCTCAGCTGGCAGAGCTACGCGGACTCGTGCACCCCTTCCGGGGGTGCGCCGAACGACGGCTGGAACGGCACGGCGTTCCCGGACCCGAGCGTGCCCGCGCGCTTTGATCCCTCGGTAGCAGTGCCGGGCACCTATACCTATACGCTGACCTGCTTCTCGGGGCCGCTGTCGGTCACGCGCAGCGTCGTGGTGATGTTCGAGCAGAACGCGCCGTATGTCAGCGCGACCGTTGACCGCACATCCGCGACTTTCACTGGCACCGACGCTGACTTCTTCAATGTCTCGTGGAACTCGAACCTGTCCACCTGCTCTGTCACGTCCGACCCTGCGATCGCCAACCAATACTCCGGCAGCGCGCCGCAGGACGCGGCGAAGATCGCACCGACACCGGGCACCTACACGGTGGAGGTCTTCTGCCAGGGCAATGGTACGGGCGTGAGCGCCACCTCGGCGCCGCTGGTGCTGACCGTGCTGCCGCCGCCGCCCCCCAGCGCGGCGCTCGCGGTGACACCGGGCACCATCGATGTCGGTGAGCATTTCACGGTCAGCTGGTCATCGGACTACTCAGGCGATTGCGAGGCATCCGGTGGACCGGCAGACGCGGGCTGGCAGGGATCGCAGACCGCGACCGGGTCGCGCGACCTGGCCTCATCCCAGGTGGGCGCTTTCACCCTGTCGATCAGCTGTCGCGGCCTGTGGGGCCAGGCGCCGGCGGCCACCGCCGAGGCTGCCATCACCGTGCGCGCGCCCGCCGTCGTCGCGGTGAGCCTGAGCGCCAATTCCACGAGCGTGCCAGTGGGCGGGACCTTCACCCTCAACTGGCAGTCGCAGAACGTCAGCAGCTGCACGGCCAGCGGCGGTGGTGCCAGCGGCACGCCCTGGACCGGTACGCTGCCAACCGCAGGATCGGCTGCCCAGACCGCCGCCGTCCCCGGCACCTTCACCTACCTGATCGCCTGCGAGGTGGGGGCGCAAGCGGTCGAGGCCCAGTCGACGGTGACCGTGGTGCCCGCGCCTGCCAGCACCGGTCATGGCGGCGGCGGCGCGCTCGACTGGCTGCTGCTCGCCTGCCTGGCCGGCTCGATGCCCTTGCGAATGCGCTTCGGGTCGCCAAACCGGACCTGAGCGCCCCTGGCGGGTATCCTTCGTGCGTGCACAAGGTACTGCGAGCAAGCCCATGAACGATCTGACCCGGTTCCCTGTCATGCGCAAGTGGCCGCCACGCTTTCCCGAGCGCCTGCAGCTGTACTCGTTGCCGACACCCAACGGGGTGAAGGTCTCTGTCATGCTCGAGGAGACCGGCTTGCCCTACGAGCCGCACCTGGTGAGCTTCGAGACCAACGACCAGAACTCCCCGGAGTTCCGCGCGCTCAATCCCTACAGCAAGATTCCCGCCATCCTCGATCCGAACGGGCCCGGCGGCCGTGCGCTGCCGCTGTTCGAGTCCGGCGCCATCCTGGTCTACCTCGCCGAGAAGACCGGCCAGTTCCTGCCCCAGGATCCGGCCGGGCGCTACGAGACCCTGCAGTGGCTCATGTTCCAGATGGGTGGCGTCGGGCCGATGTTCGGCCAGCTGGGCTTCTTCCACCGCTTTGCCGGCAAGGACTACGAGGACAAGCGGCCGCGCGATCGCTACGTCGCCGAGGCGCGGCGCCTGCTGGCCGTGCTCGACGCGCGCCTAAGCGAGCGCACCTGGGTGATGGGCGACGCCTACACGATCGCCGACATGGCGATCTTCCCCTGGGTGCGCAACCTGGTCGGTTACTACGAGGCCGCACCGATCGTCAGCTTCAGCGAGTTCACGCACGTGGGCGCCGCGCTCGAGCGGTTCGTGGCCCGCCCGGCGGTGATGCGCGGCGTGTTGATCCCGGCACGGCAATAGCGCCGCGCGAATCACTACGGCGAGGAGCGCTGCTCCAGCTCGCGCAGCCGAGGACCCTCGAGGCGGCCGATGTGCAGCGAGGCGTCATAGAGCACGACGGCGAACCCGGCCAGTGCCACGGCCAGGGCGATGCCGGCGCGTACGTGCCGCGCCTCGTACGCGCGGATGGAAGTTGCGTAGGCGAGCAGGGCGAGGGTTGCGGCAATCACCACCGTGGCATCAACGCTCGCGCGCTGCCAGTAGCTGCCACCCATGTGCAGCCACATGCCGAACTCATCGAAGGTCAGTGCCATCGCGATCCCGTAGAACACGGCGGCGACACAGGCAGCCCGGCCGGTGGGGGAGCGCAGCAGCAAGTAGGCCCCGACCCCTGCCAGCAGGAAGATGCCGTAGTTGAGGTGGTGGACATGGGTTCCCTGCAGGAACAGGTACAGGTTCGGGATGCTTCCGGACATGATCAGCAGCACCATCGTGCGCGCCACGATGAAGGTGAGCACGAAGGCGAGCAGCGCCCAGCGCGCCAGGCGTGCGCTGGGCATCTCGGTCTCCGGCGCAGGCGGCATCGCGGTTGGCGGCATGGTGGGTCTCGTGGCACGCCGCGGCCTGCTGGCGGGCTTGCGCGATTGTATGCCAACCCGCTGCCGCGTCGCCGCTGGCGCGGCGGGGCGTGATGCTCCCGATCAGCCGCTGGGGACGCCGAAGACGGTCCGCGCGAGCAGTGCATCAGCGGCGCTGTAGGGATCGATCCTGAGGTCGCGGACGTCGGCGATAAGGGCGGCGGTCGCATCGTGGCGCAGTGCCTGCTCGAGCAGCCGCCGGGTCGCCGCCTCGCGCAGGGTCTGCGTGAACTGGTGGTAGCTGCGCACGCCGGCCTGGCGCGCAAACCTGCCGCTGGCCCGCAGGTGCGCGGCGTGCGCCTCCAGCGCATCCATCACCGCGCTCGTCCCCTCGCCGCGCGCGGCCACCGTGCGCAGCAGCGGCGCCTGCCAGCCGTGGCCGTCGGTGCCCTGCGCGCGCAGGTGCAGCATCAGCTCGAGCTCACGGGCGATCTGCTCGGCACCCTCGCGGTCAGCCTTGTTGAGCGCGAACACGTCGCCGACCTCGAGCAGGCCTGCCTTGACGGCCTGCACCTCGTCCCCCAGCCCCGGCACCATGACGATGAGAGTGGTGTGTGCGAGCGAGACGATGTCGATCTCGTCCTGGCCGACGCCAACGGTCTCGACCAGCACCAGGTCGTAACCCATGGCATCGAGCACCACGCACGCATCATAGGTCGCGCGCGACAGGCCCCCGGCCTGGCCGCGGGTGCCCATCGAGCGCATGAACACGCCCTCATCCAGGGCATGGCGCTGCATGCGCACGCGGTCCCCGAGGATCGCGCCGCCGGTGAAGGGACTGGAAGGATCGACCGCGATGACCCCGACCCGCCTGCCGCGCGCGCGCGCTTGTGTGATCAGCTCGCCGACCAGGGTCGACTTGCCCGCCCCGGGCGGCCCGGTGACACCCACCAGGTGCGCGCGCCCGGTGTGCGGAAAGATTGCGCGCAGCACCTCGCGGCCGCGCGGGTCGCCATCGTCCAGCCAGCGGATTGCGCGGGCACCGGCGGCGACTACACCGCCGAGCAGGTCGCGCGCAAGGTCACTCATGGTCGCGGCAGGGCGGTGGCTGTGCCGGGTGGCGTGTCGGCGGATTGGGCCAGGCGCTCGAGCCACCAGTCGTTGAGGTAGCCGGCGATGTCGCGTGTGTCGGTGCCCATCGTGAAGATGCGCGCGACGCCTGCCTCCTCGAGCAGCGGGCGGTCCTCCTCCGGGATCACGCCGCCGACGATCAGCAGCTTGTCGCCGCCGCCGTGCTCGCGCAGCAGGCGCGCAAGCCGTGGCAGGCTGCGCGTGTGGCCGGCCGACAGCGAGCTGATGCCAACGACGTCGACGTCCTCCTGGATCGCAGCGCTCACCACCATCTCCGGGGTCTGCTTGAGGCCGGCAAAGATCACCTCCATGCCCGCCTCGCGCAGCGCGTGCGCCACTACGGTGATGCCCACGGTGTGGGTATCCAGTCCGAGCTTTGCCAGCAGGATGCGCAGCGGTCGTGCGGGTCGGGTGCTCAAGGGCCTACATTCCGGTGAGCTGCGAGTCGGGCTTGTGGGCACCGAATACGTCGCGCATCGCGTTGCACAGCTCCCCGTGCGTGGCATTCGCGCGCACCGCCGCCAGGCACGGCGTCACCAGGTTTGTCCCGCTGCGCGCGGCCTCGCGCACGGCCTCCAGCAGCCGCTCTACCCGGGGGTTGTCGCGCGTGGCGCGCAGTTCGCGCAGCCGGGCCACCTGCTCGCTCTCGATGCGCTCATCGAGGCGGAAGATCTTGATTTCGCGCTTCTCGTCCGGGAGCACCAGGTGGTTCACCCCGACCCACTTGCGTCGTCCCTGCTCGACCTCGCGGTTGCGCTCGTACTGCTCGCGTCCCAGGGCGCGCTGGAAGTAGCCGGTCTCGATGGCCTTCAGGGCGCCGCCCATCTTGACGATGCGCGCGATCTCCGCGTCAGCGGCGTCCTCCATCCTGCGGGTCAGCGACTCGACGTAGTACGAGCCGGCGAGCGGGTCGATGGTGTCCACCACCCCGGTCTCGTGCGCGACCAGGTGCTGGATCGCCGCCCCGATGCGGATCGCCTGCTCGGCGGGCAGCGAGTGGGCCTCGTCATGTAGCGGGGTGCTCATGGTCTCCCCGGCGCCCCCCAGTGCGCACGCGGTCGCCATGATCGCCAGGCGACCGATGTTGTTGAGTGGCTGCTGCAGGGTGAGGGCCGTGGTGGTCGGGGAGGTGAGCGTGCGGATCTTCATCGCCTCCGGGGTCGTCGCCCCGTAGCGCTCCTTCATCAACCGCGCCCACATCTTGCGGAAGGCGCGCAACTTGCAGATGCCTTCGAAGAAATCCATGTCGACGTTGATGACGAAGTGGAAGTAGGGGGCGACCTCGTCGATCGTGAAGCCGCGGGCGAGCAGCGCGTCGATGTAGGCCATGGCGATGGTGAGCGAGAAGGCCAGTTCCTGCACCGGGTTGGCCTTGGCGGGCTGCAGCTGGGCACTGATGATCGAGATCGGTGCCCAGTTGGGGTGGTTGCGGATGATGTATTCCATGCAGTCGGTGGCCACGCGCAGCCCGTGCACCGGCGGGTAGATGTAGCGCCCCACGCAGGTGTACTCGATCAGGATGCCATTGACGATGGTGAGCCCGAAGGTGCTCAGGTCCACGCCCTTGTCCTCGAGCGCGGCGATCAGCATCGCCAGGTTCACCGGCTGTGGCGCGTTGCACACGCTCATCAGGTAGCGCAGGCGCTCGAAGGGCAGGTCGAGCGCGCGCTTGAGGTCCTGCAGCGAGTCGATCGCAAGTCCGGCGCGCCCGACCTCACCCTCGACGAGTGGGTCGTCGGAGTCATAGCCATTGGTGGTGGGCAGGTCGTACTCGAGGATCAGGCCCTGCAGGCCCTGCTCGAGCATGAAGCGCGCACGCTTGGCCCAGTCCTCGCCGCGGCCGAAGCCTGTCACCTGGGTCATCGTCCACAGCTTGGAGCGATGTCCGTTCGGGCAGGTGCCGCGAGTGAATGGGTACTGACCTGGAAATCCCAGGTCCCGCTCGTAGTCGAAGCCCACCGCGTCAAGGTCTGCAGGGGTGTACAGCGCCTCCACCGGCCAGCGCAGCGCCTGCGTGCGCAGCGCCGCCTCGCGTTCCGGGTTGTCTGCCACGTAGGGTGCGCGCGTGTCACGCTGCCAGCGTTCCTGCGCTGCCCGCAAGTGCGCGTCTGCAGCGTTCGCCGGGGCTGCCCCGGGGGCGTCTGGCGTTACAAACTTGCCATTCGTGCTCACGCGTACCTCGTACATCATTCCGCTACGCAAGCCTAAGCCTGCCGCGGCACCGCCGGTGCCCATGGCCGCGCCTTTGCGCACTTTAAGGAAACAAGCAGCACGATCTGGTAACCTCGATCCATGCCAGCCGAGACCCCGCGCCACGCGGCCGCGCCGAGCCTGACCGAGGCACTGGGCTATGCGTTGGTGGTGCGTGCCGCGCTCACCGCCCCCGGGGTCGCCGTCGAGTTGTGCGATTTTCCTGAGATACGCTCCGAGGAGTTCACCAGCACCGAGTCGCAGCCGGTGGTGAGCCTGGGACTGACTCCACTGCTGCCGGGCTCGCAGGGGCGGTACCGCCCCGCTCCCGGCCGCGCCTTCGCCCGCTTCGGCCAGCTGCATTTCCGCCCCGCCGGGGTGCCGCTGCAGGTGCGCTTTGGCGGCGGCCCGTTCAGCAGCATCCGCGTGCGCTTCGGCGTGCGGCACTTCGCTCGTGTTACCGGACTGCGCGGCCGGTGGAGCGACGAGCAGCTGCATGCCTGCCTGGATGTTCGGCATGCGCGCATCGAGGACGCGTTGCTGCGCCTGTGCGAGGAGTGCATGGCGCCGCGCTCGAGCAGCGCCACGCTCGCCGGTGCGCTTGCGACCGTGATCCTGGTTGAGCTGGGCCGCTACCTGCAGCAAGTGCAGCAGGTCGGCCGACGGCGGCATGGCGGCCTGTCGGCTCGCAACGTGCGGCGCGTCGCGGAACACGTCGCGGCCAGCAGCGCGCGCACGGATGTGGCTGCGCTCGCGCGGCTATGCGGCCTCAGTCGCCACCACTTCATGCGTGCCTTCCGGCTGAGCACCGGGCTTACCGTGGCGAAGTACGTGGAGGCGGCAAGGATCAGCCGTGCCAAAGCCCTGCTGGTCGCCGGCGACCAGCCCATCGGGCAGATCGCGCAGCAACTGGGATTTTCCGGTGCGGCCGCCTTCGCCACGGTGTTCCGGCGCGCGACCAGCCGCACACCGAGCGACTACCGCGGGCACCGGCGCTAGGGGCTGTTGGTTCTGTCGCTCCTGCGGGCACCGGCTTTGACGGAGCCGCCGCCGCGGGCCACTATTGGCTCACGACACGAAGAACGGTCGGGCCGGCTGCACGCAGCGGTGCACCCGCGGTCCCTGTGGGATTCCCGCAGCAACACCTCAGCATCAGGAGCCGCCATGATCGCCAGCGTCAGGTCGAAGTTTTTCCGAGGTCCTGCAGTGGCCACCCTGGCAGCCCTTGCAGCCGGTGCCGCCGCGAGTACGGCCCGCGCCGACGGCACCGGCTGGTTCTCCGCATCCCAGGTGTCCCAGGGACGCTGGGAGTATTCACAGAAGTGCGCGGTCTGCCACGGGGCGCAGTTGCAGGGCGCCGGCGGCCCGGCACTGAAGGGCAAGTTCTTCATCGAGCGCTGGGACGGCAAGAAGCTCTCCGACCTCTACGAGTTCGTGCACGGGGACATGCCGCTGGGCCTGGGTGCCTCGCTTCCCAGCCAGGAATATGCCGACATCGTCGCCTACCTCCTGGCGCAGAGCGGGCTTGCCGCGGGCAACGAGATGTACACACCGAAGTCGCCCATGGACCGGGTGCTGCAGCTGTCCGCCGCGCAGGCTGCCGGTGGCACCGTTGCCGCAGCGACTCCGGGGGAGATAAAGATTGGCGCGCTGTACGGCAAGCTCGCGCAGCCCTCGACCTCGACCCCGACTCAGGCGGAGCTGGACCAGGCAGACTCGGCCACGGACAGCTGGCTGATGTACAACAAGGGGTATCGCGGGGAGCGCTACTCGACGCTTGCGCAGATCGATGCAGGCAATGCGGGCAACCTGAAGCCTGTGTGCATGTACCAGCTGGGGGAACTGGGAACCTTCTCCACCGGGCCTGTGATGTATGAGGGCATCCTCTACGTCACAACGCACCTGGGGACCTACGCGATCGATGCGACCAGCTGCAGGAAGCTGTGGTCGCACCAGCATGTCGCCCAGGGCCCGGAGATGAACGCGACCAACAAGGGCGTCGCCATCGCCGGTGGCCGCGTATTCCGCGGTACCCAGGACGGGTTCCTCTATGCGCTGGATGCCAAGACCGGCGCGCCGCTGTGGGTGCGGCAGGTAGCCGACTGGAGCCGCGGCGAGGGCATCGGCGCGGCGCCGATCGTCTGGAACGACATCGTGTACGTCGCCAAGGCCGGCGGGGACTGGGGTATCCGTGGACGGATGATGGCCTTCAACGTCAGCGACGGCACGCTCGCGTGGGCGTTCGACCTGATCCCCCAGGCCGGCGAGCCCGGGGCCAACACGTGGCTGAAACCCGCCGCGCTGGAGCACGGCGGCGGGGCGGCCTGGGTGACCTATGCGCTTGACCGCGAGACCGGCACGCTGTTCGTGCCGGTGGGCAATCCGAGGCCCGGACTACCGCAAGGACATGCGCCCCGGGGCGAACCTGTTCACCATCTCCACGGTCGCCCTGGACGCGCGCACCGGCAAGCTCAAGTGGTGGTACCAGCTGCGCGCCAACGATGATCACGACTGGGACGCCACCGTCGTGTCGCTGTTTGATGCCGGGGGCAAGAAGCTGGTCGCCACCGCGGGCAAGGAGGGCATCCTGCACGTCATCCGGCGCGAGGACGGCAAGCTGGTGTTCAAGCTGCCCATGACCACGCTGCTCAACCACGACGTGCCGTTCACCCCCGAGGGCGTGCGCGTGTGCCCGGTCGCAGGTGTGCAGTGGAACGGGGCCGCGCACAGTCCGCAGACCGGACTGCTGTACGTCAACGCGATCGACTGGTGCACCGTGTTCAAGGCCGGCAAGGATCCGAAGTGGGTCGCGACCGTGCCGTATACCGGGCTTGCCAACGGCTGGGGCAGCAACGACCCGACCAGCATGTGGAGCGGCTGGACCAATGCGGTGGACCCGGTGACCGGCAAGATGGCCTGGCGGGTGAAGTGGCCGACACCGATGTATGCGGCGCTGACGCCCACGGCGGGCAACGTGCTGTTCACCGGCGACCTCAGCGGCAACTTCCTGGCGCTGGACGCACGCGATGGCAAGACGCTGTACAGCTTCGACACCGGTGGCCCGCTCGCAGGCGGGGTCATCACTTACCAGGTCAAGGGCAAGCAATACGTGGCGGTCGCCTCGGGCCACAGCGGGGGCTCGATCCCGCTGACCGGCAGCACCACCGTGGTGATCTTCGGCGAGTAGAAGGCCGTGTCGCCAGAGCCCCGCCCGCCCAGCAGCGCATCGCACGTGCCTGCACCATGACCGCGCCCTGGTACCGCGAGCTCTACCGGATCGGCTCGGTGACCGGCGTCAGGGTCGTCGTGCTGCGCGTCGCCCTGGCTGTGGGCATACCGCTGGTGGGCAGCGTGCTGCTGGGCCATCCGGCCGCAGGAGTCGCAGGTGGTGCCACGGCACTGTTCGTGACGATGAGCGACATCGGGGTCACCGCGCAGGCGCGCCTGGCGACGATGTTCGCCGGCTGGCTGATGATCGTGCTTGGCGGGACACTGGGCCACATGCTCGGGGAGACGGCCAACAGCCGCGAGGCGGTCGTGCTCGCGTGCGCGTTGCTCGCCGGCTGGGCGAGTGGCTCGCATCCGGGCATCGCCGCGGTCACGCGCTACTTTGCGGTGGCCGCGGCGGCGGCCACGGGCATGCGCTTTGCTGATCCGGACGTGCTGGCCAGTGTCGCCGTGGGTGGTGTCAGCGCCTTCGCCGCGGCGCTGTTGGTGTGGGCGCTGTTCCGCCTGCCACCGGAGGACAACGTGATGGACTGGCGCTCAGGCGTACGCCGGGCGTTCCACGGCGCTGACGCGGGGGCGCGCTTCACCTTGTGCTACGCCGCCGCGGCGGCGGTGGCGCTCTTTGCGGCCTCCTACCTCGGGGTCCGCCATGCGTTCTGGGCAACGATGGTCGTACTGATGGTGATGCGGCGCGAGGGCACCGCGAGCCTCGACCTGACGATCCACTATGCGCTCGGGACGATCGTCGGGGTGGCCTTGGGGGCACTGATCCTGCGTCTTACTGATAATCCCGTGGCGCTCGCGGTGCTGGCGACGCTCGTGGCAGCGCTCGGGCGCGTCGGTTTCTCGGTGAGCCCGGGCCTTGGCTATCTGGCGTTCACGTTGTTCCTGCTGTTCCTGGTGCGGATCGTCGTGGTCGCCAGTGGTGCCACGGTCGACCCGCACCTGATCGAGATGCGACTGTACGATGTGACCGTGGGCTGCGTCATCGCCCTGGCCGGCACGCTCGCGGCGATCTACCCGCGCTTCGGGCCGCGCGCAGCGCCGCGGCCAGCCGCATGAGCCAGCGGTTCAGGATGCGCGTTTGCCAAGCCGCCTGTGCCGCCGCTGCCGTGTGGCTCGTGGCCGCCGCCGCCCACGCCGAGCCGAGTCCCAACCAGGGCCTCACGGGTGACTGGGGTGGCGCGCGCACGCGCTGGTACGAGCGCGGCCTGGACTTCCAGCTCAGTTACTTCGCCGAGCCTGCCTACAACGCCGCAGGCGGCCAGGGGCACCTGCTGCGCAGTGCCGACCAGTTCATCGCCGGTGCCACGCTGGATCTGGACAAGCTGTGGGGGGTGCCGAAGGCGAAGCTGCAGATCACCCTGACGGACCGCAACGGCAACAACCTCAGCAGCGACGCGCAGCTGGCTACGCTCATGCAGGTGCAGGAGGTCTACGGTCGCGGCAACATCCTGCGACTGACCGAGTTTTCCTACGACCAGCAATTCTTCGACGGCTCGCTGGATGTGAAGTTCGGGCGCCTTGGGGTCGGCGGCAGCTTCTACGTCTGGTCATGCCAGTTCATGAACTTGAGCTTCTGCGGTGAGCTGCCCGGCAACATCGTTTCTACCTGGTACAACTGGCCGGTCAGCCAGTGGGGCGCGCGCACGCGCCTGCGCGTTGCCGCCGACCTCAGTGTCGAGGTCGGCGTCTACGAGGTGAACCCGAGCTACCTTGAAAATCGCAACGGCACCGCCTTCAACCCCGCGGGCAGGATCGGTGAACTGGTGCCGGTGGAACTGCACTGGACGCCGAAGTGGGGGGTGGCCGGCCTGCCGGGCACCTATCGTTTCGGCTACTGGTACGACAGCTCGGACCTGCCCGACGTCTACTTCACGCAGAACTACCAGCCCCTGGTGCTGAACCCTGGTGTGCCGGCACTGGTGCGTGGCCACGAGAGCGGCACGTACGTGAACATCCAGCAGCAGGTCACGGCCACCGATGGCGATAGCGCGCGCGGGCTGAGCGTGTTCTTCAACTACGTCGGGGCCGATGAGAACACCGCGACGCTCAGTCAGCTGCTCAGCGTCGGGGTCTTCGACGTCGGCGGCCTGCCGTCCCGCCCGCGGGACGTATTCGGATTGGCCGTCGGGCGCACGCGTGTCAACCCGCGCGTCGCCGACGGGCAGCAGCTGCAGAACGCCGCCGGGACGCTGCCGCCGGTGCCGGTGCAGGACGCCGAGTACCCCGTGGAGGTGTTCTACAACTGCATGCTGACCACCTGGCTTTCGGTGTCGCCGGCGGTGCAGTACATCATCCGGCCCGGCGGCACCGAGGCCAACCACGACGTGCTGGTGCTGGGAGTGAATTTCGGCGTGACATTCTAGTGGCTGCGTAGAATGTGCACATGCAGGGCGAAGCGTCTGCCTTTGGACTGACTGACACCGCGCTACCGCCTGTGGCGGCCGCATGTCGTGGCGTGCTGGGGTTGTTGCTGTGGCTGTTGCCCGTGGTGGGTGCTGCACAGGACCTCGATGTGGATGCGGCGGACCTCTACCTGCGCGGTGGGCGGCTCGCCTCGGGGGCCTGGGGTTGTGGCTTTTCGATCCTTGCCAACCACCGCACCCGCGATGATCCGCACCTGGAATGGGACGTGAGCGTCGACCAGGTCAACAATGGCAGCCAGATCGCGGTGAGTGCCTCGGTCGCCAGCTTCACCGTGGCACACAAGGCGCGCAGCGCGCGTGCCGCGCCGGCCGCGCTCAACTTCGCGATCGACCAGGACCCGGTGCCGGTGCGCGTGCAGATGGCGGCCACCGCGGACACGCAGGGGACGGTGCGCGGGGAGCTCTCCAATGGCGATGCGAATCGCCTGTTTGCAGCCGTCGGCGCCGGCAGCTTCATCACACTGACGCTGACATTCGCCGGCCGCGAACCTGAGGCGCTGCGCTTTCATTTCCTGCGCGACAGCGGCGGACCCGCCCAAGGTGCTTTTGCCGAGCTATGCCGGCCGCAGGCAGCCTCGCGCTAGCCAACCGTGCATGCCCGGCACTGTTGGTCGGGCCGCTCAGGTAGTCTTAGCCCCATGCGACACCCAACACTGATCCTGTTGCTGGCTGTGTGGCTGGCTTGTGCAACGTCACCACTGGCACGCGCCGCCGCAGAGCCGGTACCGGCGTGGCTGTATCCGATGGCCGGCACGCTGCCCGCACAGCCATACAACGGCACTGTCGCGCTCACCTTGACTGACAGCCGCGTGACCTACACGCAGGCGCAGCTGATGGATGAGTTTGCAGTGCCCGACTGGCACCCGGAAGCCCATGGACCGATGCCCGAGGTTGTCGCCCGTGGCCGGCGGCCGCAGGTGTTTGCGTGCGGCTACTGCCACCTGGCCAACGGGCAGGGCAGGCCCGAGAACGCCTCGCTGGCGGGGCTGCCGGTTGCATACATCCTGCAGCAGCTGGAGGATTTCAAGAGCGGCGCGCGCCGCAGTGCGTGGCCCGGAAGGTACGCGCCCGCAGACTCGATGTTGCAGGTAGCCATGAACCTCAGCGCAGCCGATGCCGCAGCCGCGGCCGAATACTTCGCAAAGCAGGTGCTGCGGCAACGTGCACAGGTGACCGAGAGCACCGCGATCCCGCGCCTGGAGGTGTCCGCCTGGACCTACCTGCTGGCCCCCGGTGCGCGGAGCGAGGCGCTTGGCGAGCGCTTGCTTGAATTTGCACCCGATGCCGTGCGCGACGAACGTCGCGATGACCACATGCAGTACAGCGCGTATGCGCCGCCGGGCAGCATTCAGCGCGGCAGGGCGATCGCCACGTCAGGGGCGACAGGCAGCATCGCGTGCAACACCTGCCACGGCGCGGACCTGCGCGGCATGGCCGTGTTTCCGCCCATCGCCGGCCGCTCGCCGACTTATATCCTGCGGCAGCTGTATGCCTTCAAGAACGGAACGCGGCACTCGACGGCGGCACAGCCCATGTTGTCCGTGGTGGCCCCCCTGAGTGTTTCTGACATGATTGCGGTCTCAGCCTACGCGGCAAGCCTCAAGCCCTGAATGGCGCTGTTTGATCGGCAAGCGGCGCTTTAAGGAAAGTGTCAGGTGTCGCCGGCAGCGGACGAGTTGCCGCCACGTGCTGCCCATGCGACTTTATCGCCGATGAACAGTAAACACTCCTGGCGCACCCGCGCGCCTGCCCTGGCGCTGCTGGCGATGACGTGTGCGGCCGGCTTTGTCGCCTGCGGCGGGGGCGGCAGTTCGCCCACCACGGGGGGCTCCGGTGGTGGCGGCACGGTCCCGCCCACCAATCCCACGCAGCCTGCCGTTACGACCGACATCCTGACGTACAAGTACGACGCCGCGCGCACCGGCGCGAATCTCACCGAGACGGTACTTACGCTTGCGAACGTCAACTCAGTCAGCTTTGGCCGGCAGCGCACGCTCACCGCTGATGGCAAGGTGGACGCACAGCCACTGTACCTTGCGAAGCTCACGGTGCAAGGCGCAGAGCATGACGTGGTGTTTGTCGCCACGGAGAACGACTCCATGTATGCCTTCGATGCAAACACCGGCGTGACCTTGTGGCACACCTCGGTGCTGCCTGGGGGCGAAGCCCCGAGCGATCGGCCGCCTTCCTACTGCAGCCAGGTGGCGCCGCTGATCGGGATCACTGCTACTCCGGTCATTGATCGCAGCGCCGGGCCCAACGGCACGATCTACCTCGTCGCCATGTCACAAACGGCAAGCACGGGGCAGGTCCACCAGCGCCTGCATGCACTTGACGTGACCACCGGGGCCGAGCTTGCCGGCGGCCCGGTAGACATCAGCGCGACGTATCCGGTGTCCGGCGGCGGCACCACGACCTTTGACCCGGGCCAGTACGAGGAGCGCGCGGCGCTGCTGCTGTCGCAGGGCGTCCTCTATACCAGCTGGACCTCGCATTGCGACTCGGCGCCGTACTCCGGCTGGGTCATCGGCTTTGACCAGCAGACCCTGGCACGCACGACGGTGCTGAACGTCGCCCCCAACAGCGGTGGCGGCGGGCCTGCGATCTGGATGAGCGGTGGCGGCCCTGCAGCCGATGCCGACGGCAGCATCTACCTGCTCACCGCGAATGGCGCCTTCGAGACGACGCTGGATTCCAATGGCTTCCCGGACCAGCAGGACTACGGCAATAGCTTCCTCAGGCTGTCCAGCGCCGGCAGCGTTCTGGCCGTTGCGGACTACTTCGCCATGTACAACGTGACCAGCGAGTCGGCCGCGGACCAGGACCTGGGCTCCGGCGGGATATTGCTGCTGCCGGATGTCACCGATGCGGGCGGCACGGTGCGCCGGCTGGCCGTAGGGGCGGGCAAGGACGGCACGCTGTACGTGGTCGAGCGTAGCTCGATGGGCAAGTTCAATCCGTCCGCTAATAGCAATTATCAGCACCTGGCCGGCGCCCTCAGCGGCGGCATCTGGTCAACGCCTGCGTACTTCAACGGCACGCTCTACTACGGACCGGTCGGCAATACGCTGCGAGCTTTCAAGATGTCGCAGGCGTTGTTTTCCGCTACACCCACTTCACAGAGCGCGGGCAGCTTCTCTTACCCCGGGACCGCACCATCCGTGTCGGCGAATGGCACCGCCGATGCCATCGTCTGGGCGCACGAGAACTCAAATCCCGCAGTGCTGCACGCGTACGATGCCGGCAACCTTGCGCACGAGCTCTACAACAGCAACCAGCAGATCGGCCGTGATCAGCTGGGGGCCGGTAACAAGTTCATCACCCCGATCGTGGCTGACGGCAAGGTGTTCGTGGGCACGACCAACGGGGTCGATATCTTCGGCCTGCTGAACTGAACCGGGCCCGAGCCGGGCCGCCGGTGGCGGTGCAGCGCCGGTGCTGAAAACGCTTGCGGTGGCGCCGGGAAGACATTAAAACCCACTGAGCATCGTCGCTATTGGGCCGGCCCAGGGGCGATGGCGGGATAAGAACAATATCTGAGCAGGCAGTGCGCCGCCGTTGCCTCCCGGAGTACATCATGTCGCGCGCCTATCTCATCGTCGCCGGAGGCATGTGGATGGCCTACGGAATCTACATGCTGCTGGCACCTCAGGCGCTCGCGGGCACTGCAGGGGTCGCCGCCATCAACCTCACGGGCCTCATCGAGCTGCGCGCCATGTACGGCGGGCTTGAGATGGCCGTCGGCCTCTTTGCCTTCACCGCGGCATGGGTTCCCGGGATGGCGCGCAGTGGCCTGCTCGCGATGGGGCTGGCCTGTGCCGGTCTTGGCGTGACGCGCCTGCTCAGCGCCGCCCTCGCCGGGGAGTTCTCGACCTACACTCGCCAGGGACTCGCGCTGGAGCTCACGCTGACTGCGCTCGCCCTGTGGCTGTTCCTCAGGCAGCCGGCGGATGCCGGAACACGGCGGGCTTGACCGCCGCGCTGATTCGTTTCAGGGTGCCGGCAGCGCACGCCGGCGCAGGTCACAGGGGGAACACATGCAAAGAGTCGTCCACAATTATCTGAAGGCGCTCGAGGCCGGCGATGCCGACCGCGCCGGCGCACTGTTCATCCCCGACGGCTGGGTGGAGTCACCGTTTCTGGGTCGCCTGCCGGTGCGGCACTACGTGAAGAAGGTCGCCGAGGCCTCGCGCGAGACCCGGCTCACCGTGCACGACGTGCTGGTGAGCGCGGAAGGACACCTGCGGGCGGTGGCCTACTATCAGTACGACTGGCGGCTGAAGGATGGCTCGCGGGTCTCGTTCGACTGTGCGGACGTGTTCAACTTTGATCCAAGCAGCGGCCATATCCAGTCGATCGTGCTGGTCTACGACACCCACCCGGTGCGCGCGGTCGTGGAGAACAAGTACCCTTAAGGCGGCTGTCAGTCGCTGTCCTCGCCGCGCGGCCGCTTGAACGGGGTCGGCTCGGGACGCTCCGGGGCGCTGCGCTGGAACAGCACGCGGCTGCGGTCCTGCCGATCCACCAGCCGCCACGACAGGGCGATCGAGCGCGTGTGCGGCAGGTCCTCCGTCATGACGCGCGCGATGGCGGAGGCCAGGTCGAGCAGCCCGTGCTTGCCGTCCCAGGGACCTGCGACCACCAGCGACGTGTGCGCGCCGGGTACCCTGACCAAGAGGTCCCCGGGCTGGCGCAGCTGGCTCGTGGCGCCTGCCAGGTCTGCCTGCAGCTCGTACTCGATCTCAAGTGCGGTGAGATTCTCATCCAGTGCATGGCGCTCGAATACCACGCTGTGGGCGCCTAGCCGGAACACCCCTTCGATCACCTCGCCGCGCCGTGACAGGGCATCGGCGCGGATGCCAAGCAACGCACCGGCTGGGCCATCCACGCCATCCCCCAGCAGGATCAGCTGGCCGAGCTCAATCTCCGCCAGCCGGCGGCTGCGAAAGCGCGGACTGGTGTGGATCAGCGGGGTCTGCGGCTGGTACATGGCGTGGGCCAAGTCTACCCCCGCGCGCGCTGCCCGCGCGCGATCGTTAGGGACACCCTGAGGCGCATGCGGCTAACATCGCGGATCGAGGGAGGGATGATGTCCGGCGAAGCAGGCGACTTATTTCCATGATGGGCCTTCTCAGGCCCGCTGCGGATGCCACGCCCTTGCCGACAGCGCAGGTCGAGCCGGCCTACCGCAGCCTGCGTATCCAGGTATTTGCCGGAATCTTCATCGGCTACGCCGGCTATTACCTGGTGCGCAACAACCTGGCGCTGGCCATCCCGGACATCCTGCGCGAGCACCCGGAATACAGCAAGGCGCAGCTGGGCAGCGCGCTCACCGGGCTTGCGATCGCATACGGGCTTTCGAAGTTTCTCATGGGCTCGGTGTCCGACCGCAGCAACCCGAAGTACTTCCTGCCGCTGGGGCTCTTGCTCTCGAGTGCCATCATGGCCGCGTTCGGCCTGATCCACGCGGCCTACAGCTCGATGCTCGTGATCTTCATGGTGATGGTGCTGAACGGCTGGGTGCAGGGCATGGGCTGGCCGCCGTGCGGCAAGACCATGGTGCACTGGTTCAGCACCCGCGAGCGCGGCCGGACCGTGTCGCTGTGGAACACGGCGCACAACGTGGGCGGGGCGCTGGTCGCGGTGCTCGCCAGCCTGGGCGTCACCTTGCTGCACGACTGGCACGCCAAGTTCTACTTCAACGCCCTGATCGCCGCGGTAGTGGCGGTGGTGGCGTACCTGCTGCTGCAGGACACGCCCCAGTCGAAGGGCCTGCCGCCGATCGAGGAACACAACAACGACTATCCTGCCGGCTACAACCAGGCCAGCGAGCACACGCTCGGGTTTCGCGAGATCTTCTTCAAGTACGTGCTGCCCAACCGCTACCTGTGGGCGATCGCGATGGCCAACGTGTTCTGTTACTTCGTGCGCTACGGCGTGGAGAACTGGATTCCCACGTACCTGCAGACGGCCAAGGGACTGTCCTTCGCCCAGTCCAGCCGGGCCTGGTCGCTGTATGAATGGGCCGCGATCCCGGGGACGATCGCCTGCGGGTGGATGTCGGACAAGTGGTTCCGGGGCAGGCGTGCGCCGGCAACCATCCTGTTCATGGCGCTGACACTGGTGGCGGTCGTGGTCTACTGGTTCAACGCCCACGGGCCGGTATGGATTGACTACGCGGCACTCATCGCGATCGGCTTCCTGATCTACGGCCCGATCATGATCATCGGCCTGCAATCGCTGGACCTGGTGCCGAAGAAGGCCGCGGGCACGGCAGCCGGCTTCACCGGGTTCTTTGGCTACGCTTTTGGTACCGCGATTTCCGGCGCCGGCGTCGGCTGGATTGCGGATCGCTGGGGCTGGGGCGCGGTGTTCGGCACCATGGTCGTGTGCTGCGTCCTCACGATCCTGTTCAGTGCGCTCACCCTGGGGCACAAGGCACAAAGCGCCGCGCGCGCGGAGTGACGCCCGTGCGCTGCGCGGTTACTGCGCGTACCCGGGATTGACCCGGTCGAGCTTGCGCAGCAGGCCCGGCCAGGCGAGCGCGCCGCCCAGGCCGCGGGTGACCTGGGCGGCGGCGGCCCGGATGCCGCTCAATATCGGGGCTGCGATCGGGATGAGTTCCCCACCCCCGGCCTGTGCGCGTATCTGGATGGTACAGGCCGCCTCGAACACGTACATCGCCAGGAACGCATCCGCCATCGAGGCGGCGGCGGTCAGCAGTCCGTGGTTGCGCAGCATGAGGTAGGTGTTCGGGCCCAGATCCTGGACCAGCCGCGGCTGCTCCTCCTCGCGCAGCGCAACGCCCTCGTAGTCGTGGTAGGCAAGCGAGGACAGCACGAAGAGGGACTGTTGCGAGATCGGCAGCAGGCCCTGGCGCTGCGCTGAGACCGCGATGCCGTTGAGCGAATGCACGTGCATGACACAGGTCGCATCCGCACGCGCGGCGTGAATGCAGCTGTGGATGGTGAAGCCGGCCGGGTTGATCTCGTACGGGCTGTCCATGACCTTGTGGCCGTCGAGGCCGATCTTCACCAGCGAGGAGGCGGTGATCTCCTCGAACAGCATGCCGTACGGGTTGATCAGGAAATGGTGGTCGGGACCGGGCAGGCGTGCCGAGATATGCGTGAACACCAGGTCATCCCAGCCGTGCAGCGCCACGAGGCGATAGGCGGCGGCGAGGTCCACGCGCAGCTGCCACTCCGCCTCGCTGGCCTCGGCTCGCACCATGCCCGTATCGGCGGATTTCGCGTTCATTCCCGGCATCCTCGTGGCTGTGGGTGAGTTGCAGCTTAGCCGCAGGCAACCGGGGCGTCGATTGCCCGCGGCGCGCGGCGACGCCGTCCAACCGTACGGGAATTAAGTCCTTCGTGCGCAGCGGCGGACCTACGGCCTCGGCCTTCCGTGTAAGATTTGGACCCCCCGGAGCAGCCGCGCGGTCAGCGCGTGCTGCCGGGGCGCTTCATCTTGAGGGGTACAAAGGCGCCGTATGAGTTACGTTGAGTCCCAAGTCACGGACGGCGTTGCCGTCCTGCGTATGGATAATCCGCCCGTCAACGGCCTGGGCTTGGACCTGCGGCGCGAGTTGCTTGCCGGCCTGAGTCGCGCCGAAGCCGACGCCACCGTCGCTGCGATCGTCATCATCGGTTCGGGCAAGGGCTTCTCCGGCGGCGCCGACATCCGCGAGTTCGGTAGCGCGAAGGCCATGGCGCAGCCGAACCTGCCGGCGCTGCTGCGCGCGGTCGAGGAGTGCGCCAAGCCGGTCGTGGCGGCGATCGACGGCATCTGCATGGGCGGAGGCCTGGAACTTGCGCTGGCATGCCACTACCGCGTCGCGGTCCCGGGCGCGCGCGTGGCCCTGCCGGAGGTGAAGCTCGGGCTGCTGCCCGGCGCTGGCGGCACGCAGCGGCTGCCGCGACTGGTCGGCGTCGAGACTGCACTCAACATGATCGTCTCGGGCAACCCCGTAAACGCCGAGGCGCTGCGCGCCACCGCGCTATTTGACCTGATAGCCCCGGCGG
The DNA here is from genome assembly GCA_963703025.1 of uncultured Pseudomonadota bacterium. Lineage (GTDB taxonomy): Bacteria > Pseudomonadota > Gammaproteobacteria > Steroidobacterales > Steroidobacteraceae > 13-2-20CM-66-19. The sequence continues at coordinate 3,095,096 of OY969778.1, forward strand.
ATCTGCCGGCCGCCGCCGTGGAGTTCGCAAAATCGCTGATTGCCCAGAAGCGCGGACCGAAGAAGGTGCGCGACATCGCGATCCAGATGGCCAATGCCGAGGCCTATCTGCAGTTCGCGCGCAACACGGTCAAGGCCGTGGCCGGGCCATATCCTGCCCCGCTGGCGTGCGTCGAGGGCGTGGCCGCCGCGGTCAAGGGACCGTTCGAGGCGGGTCTCAGGCGAGAGCGCGAACTGTTTGCAGGGCTCATGGCCAGCCCCGAGTCGGCCGCGCTGCGGCACATCTTCCAGGCCGAGCGCGCGGCCGGGCGCATCAAGGGGGTGCCGGACTCGACCCCGGTGCGGCCGGTCAACCAGGTGGCGGTCATCGGGGCCGGCACTATGGGCGGCGGTATCACCATGTCCCTGATCAATGCCGGGGTGCCGGTGGTGCTGCTGGAGAGCACGCAGGAAGCCCTCGACCGTGGCCTGGCCACCATCGCCAAGAACTACGAGGGCGCGCTGAGGCGCGGCAAGCTCACCCAGGAGGCGCTGAAGAAGCGCCTCGCCCTGATCACCCCCACGCTCGACTACCAGCCCCTGTCCGAGGCGGACCTCATCATCGAGGCGGTGTTCGAGACCATGGAGGTCAAGGAGAAGGTGTTCCGCAAGCTGGACACCATCGCCAAGCCCGGGGCGATCCTTGCTTCCAATACTTCCGCGCTCGACCTGGATGCGATCGCCGCGCTTCACCCAGCGTCCGCAGGATGTCATCGGCCTGCACTTCTTCAGCCCCGCCAACCTCATGCGCCTGCTGGAAATCGTGCGTGGCGCGGCCACAGCCGGTGATGTGCTGGCAACGGCCATGGCACTGGCTAAGAAGATCGGCAAGATCGCCGTGGTCGCAGGGGTGTGCGATGGCTTCATCGGCAACCGCATGATCGCGCGTTACTTCGATGCCGCGCACGACCTATTGCTGTACGGCGCGTCCCCGGAGCAGGTGGATGCGGCGCTGCAGAAGTTCGGCCTGGCGATGGGACCGTTCCGCATGGCCGACCTCGCCGGCCTCGACGTCGGCATGGACGTGCGCAAGCGCCGTGCCCGGGAGTTCCCTGACCAGGACTTCGCCAACGTCGCGGACGTCCTGGTGGAGCAGAAGCGCTACGGACAGAAGAATGGCGCCGGCTTCTACCGCTACGAGCCCGGGGCGCGCAATGCCATCTCCGACCCCGAGGTTGCCGCGATCATCGAGAGGTTCCGCGCCGCGCGCGGCTTCAAGGCGCGCAAGGTCACCGACACCGAGATCATCGAGCGTTGCGTCTATGCGCTGGTCAACGAGGGCGCACACATCGTGGAAGAAGGCATCGCGCAGCGCAGCTCCGATGTCGACATCGTCTACCTGAACGGCTACGGCTTCCCGGCGTTCCGCGGTGGCCCGATGTTCTACGCCGACCAGGTAGGGCTGGCCGAGGTCGTGCGCGCGCTGCGGCGCCTGGGCAAGGAACCGGCGCGGGATCCGGCGGCCTGGGTGCCAGCGGCGCTGCTGGTGCGCCTGGCCGAGCAGGGCGGGACTTTGAGTGAGTCGGCAGGAGCTTCATCGTGAATGACGCAGTGATCGTATCGACCGCCCGCACCGGCCTGGGCAAGAGCTGGAAGGGCGCATTCAACATGACCTACGGGGCGACGCTGGGCGCGCACGCCGTGCAGCATGCGGTGGCGCGTGCCGGCGTCGACCCGGCCGAGGTCGAAGACGTCATCATGGGCTCGACCTTCGGCGAGGGCACCACGGGCGGCAACATCGCGCGCGCGATTGCCCTGCGCGCGGGCCTGCCGGTGACCACCGCAGGCCTTAGCATCAACCGCTTCTGCAGCTCGGGCCTGCAGTCCATCGCGCTCGCCGCGCAGCGCGTGATGACGGAGGGCGTCTCGGTGCTCGTCGCGGGTGGCCTGGAAAGCATCTCCTGCGTGCAGAACGAGTCGAACACCCAGATGCTGTTCGATCCGTGGATCACCGAGCACAAGCCGACCCTCTACTGGTCGATGCTGCAGACCGCCGAGACCGTCGCCAAGCGCTACAACATCCCCAAGCAGGCGCAGGATGAGTACGGCGTGCGCAGCCAGCTGCGCGCCGCGGCCGCGCAGGCGGCCGGGAAGTTCAAGGACGAGATCGTGCCCATGACGACCGTCATGGGCGTGGCCGACAAGGCCACCGGCAGCATCGTCAGCCGCGAGGTCACCATCGACCGCGACGAGGGCATCCGCGCCGACACCACGCTCGAGGCGGTGGCGAAGATCCGCCCGGCGCTGCCCGGGGGGGTCATCACCGCGGGCAACGCCAGCCAGTTCTCCGACGGCAGCAGCGCCTGCGTGGTCATGGACGCGAGACTCGCCGAGCAGCGCGGACTCAAGCCGCTCGGGACCTTCCGCGGCTTTGCCATTGCCGGCTGCGAGCCGGACGAGATGGGCATCGGCCCGGTCTACGCCGTGCCGCGCCTGCTCAAGCGCTGCGGCTACAAGGTCAGCGACATCGACCTGTGGGAGCTGAACGAGGCGTTCGCCTGCCAGGTGCTCTACTGCCGCGACAAGCTGGGCATCCCGGACGAGAAACTCAACGTCAACGGCGGTGCCATCGCGGTCGGCCACCCGTACGGGGTCAGTGGCGCACGCCTGACCGGCCATGCGCTCATCGAGGGCAAGCGCCGCGGTGCGCGGCTGGTCGTGGTGACCATGTGCATCGGCGGCGGCCAGGGGGCCGCGGGCCTGTTCGAAGTCGCCTGAGCGGCTCCGGGGGCTTAAGCGGAGCGAAGCAGATGGGCACGCAGCACTTCAGGTTCTGGCCGGACAATGCCGCACGCCATCTGGAGGCGCCGCGCACCAGCCTGTTCTACAACCTGGAGGTGTCGGCGCGGCGCCAACCGGACAAGCCCGCGCTGGTGTACTACGACACGCTGGTGTCCTATGGCGAGCTGTTCGAGGAGGCGCAGGCGCTTGCCGGCTACCTCGAGCAGCGCTGCGGCGTCGCCAGGGGTGACCGGGTGCTGCTGTTCATGCAGAACAGCCCGCAGTTCGTCATCGGTTACTACGGCATCCTGCGCGCCAACGCGGTCGTGGTGCCGGTCAATACCATGTACCTCACCCAGGAGTTCCTGCGCACCGCCGTGGATGCCGGTGCCACCACCGTTATCGTCTCGCAGGAGCTGTACGAGCGCGTCGCACCGCTGCTGAGCGCTGGGCAGCTGCGCCACGTGATCGTGGCCGCCTATGCGGATTACCTGAAGCGCCCCACGGACTTGACCGTGCCGGACTTCGTCAGCGCGCCGCGCATCGAGCACCGCCAGCCAGGCGTTGCGCTGTGGGGCGAGGCGCTGGCGGCACGGCTGGTGCCGGGGCCTGTGACCACCGGCAGCGATGACCTGTGTGTGATGCCCTATACCTCCGGCACCACGGGGCAGCCCAAGGGCTGCATGCACACGCACGCCACTACGATGTACACCGCGGTGGCGCAGCTGCAGCTGGTTCGGCGTGACCGCCGAGATGACCCTGCTGGCGGTGGCGCCGTTCTTCCACGTGACCGGCATGCAAGGCAGCATGAACGGGCCGATCTATTTCGGTAACACGATCGTCGTGCTGCCCCGCTGGGACCGGGTGGTGGCTGCCGAGTGTGTGCAGCGCTACAAGATCGCCAGCTGGACCGGCGTGCCGACCATGCTGCAGGATTTCTTCGCCAATCCGGACATCGACAAGTACGACCTGTCGTCAGTGCGCAAGCTAAGCGGCGGGGGTGCGGCGATGCCTGCTGCGGTCGCGCAGCGGCTGCTGGATCGCGGCGTCGTCTACTGTGAAGGTTACGGCCTCACCGAGACCATGGCCGCGACACACATCAATCCGCAGCAGCACGCCAAGAAGCAGTGCCTGGGCATCCCGATCTATGGGGTCGACTCGCGGGTGGTAGATCCGGCCACGCTGGAGGAGTTGCCGGCCGGCCAGGTGGGCGAGATCGTCACCCACGGGCCGCAGCTGTTCCTTGGCTACTGGAACAAGCCGCAGGACACCGCGCTGGCATTCGTGCAGATCGAGGGCAAGCGCTTCTTCCGCACCGGTGACCTCGGGCGCGTGGACGAGGAGGGCTATTTCTTCATGGTCGACCGCCTGAAGCGCATGATCAACGCGTCCGGCTTCAAGGTCTGGCCGACCGAGATCGAGGCGCTGATGTACCAGCATCCGGCGGTGCTGGAGGCCTGCGTGATCGGCGCCCGCGATGCGCATCGCGGCGAGACGGTGAAGGCCGTGCTGGTGCTGCGCCCCGAATGGCGCGGGCGGGTCACGGCCGCCGAGATCCTCGAGTGGGGCCGCCAGCAGATGGCTGCCTACAAGGCCCCCAGGATCGTGGTGTTCGCCGACTCGCTGCCGAAGTCCGGCAGCGGCAAGATCCAGTGGCGCGAGCTGCAGGAGCGCGAAGCGGCCGCTGCCGCGACGCAATGATGCGCTCGACTACGAGAAATCCCCGCAGCCTTCCGCATAGGAAATGAGTGCATGGACTTAAGTTTTACCGCTGAGGAGAACGCCTTCCGCGCCGAGGTGCGGGCGTTCCTGGCCACCGAGCTGCCCGCGCACATGCGCCAGAACATGCTGCTCGGCCGGCGCCTGCGCAAGGAAGACCTGACCGAGCTGGCAGAGGATCCTCTATCGCCATGGCTGGGGCGCGGGCATGTGGCCGAAGCGCTTCGGCGGGGCAGGCTGGAACGTGGTCCAGCAGCACATCTTCGATGAGGAGTGCGCGGCCGCCGGGGCGCCCCATCCAGCTCGCCTTTTCGCTGCGCATGGTGGCGCCGGTGCTGATGACCTTCGCCAGCCCCGCGCAGCAGGAGTACTTTCTGCCGCGGATCATCTCCGGAGAGCACTGGTGGTGCCAGGGGTATTCGGAGCCGGGAGCCGGATCTGACCTGGCGTCGCTGCGCACCAGCGCCGTGCGCGCGGGCGACCATTACGTCGTCAACGGCCAGAAGACCTGGAATACGCTGGGCCAGTATGCCGACTGGATCTTCTGCCTGGTGCGCACCAGCACCGAGGGCCGCGCGCAGCAGGGCATCTCGTTCCTGCTGATCGACATGAAGACCCCGGGAGTGAGCGTGCGCCCGATCATCATGCTCGATGGCGGGCACGAGATCAACGACATCTTCTTCGAGAACGTGCAGGTGCCGGTCACCAACCTGGTGGGCGAGGAGAACACGCGGCTGGACCTATGCGAAGTTCCTGCTCGAGCACGAGCGCACCAACAATGCCGGCATCGGCAACTGCAAGCGCGAGCTCACCCGCCTCAAGCACATCGCCGCCGCGCAGGTCGCAGGCGGCCGGCCGCTGCTGGAGGACCCGCGCTTCCGCGACCGCATCACGCAGGTCGAGCTTGAGCTGATGGCGCTGGAGATCACCAACCTGCGGCTGCTGTCGAAGGTGCACAACGAGGCGCAGCCAGCAGGTCCCGAGGTGTCGCTGCTGAAGATCAAGGGCTCAGAGATCGTGCAGCGCCTGATCGAGCTGCAGATGCAGGCGATGGGGCACGATGCACTGCCCCTGGTGCGCGAGGGGCTGGAGGCCGGCTGGGTGCCCGAGCCCATGTTGGCGCAGCACTTCCCGGACTACGCGCCACCGCTGTCGGGTCGCTACTTCAACTTCCGCAAGACCACCATCTATGCCGGCTCGACCGAGATCCAGAAGAACATCATCAGCAAGATGATTCTCGGTCTTTAAAGTAAGGAAACGCGTGGACTTTCGCTATAACGAAGAACAACTGGCGATGCAGTCAACGCTGCAGCGCTTCATTGCCCGTGACTACGGGTTCGAGCAGCGCCGGGCGCTGGCCGGCTCGGACACCGGGCTACTCCGCGCAGGCCTGGGCGCAGTACGCCGAGCTTGGCCTGCTGGCGCTGCCGCTGCCGGAGGACTTCGGCGGGCTGGGTGGCAGTGCGGTGGATGTCATGGTCATCATGGAGCAGGTGGGCCAGGGCCTGCTGCTTGAGCCCTACCTCACCACAGTGGTGCTGTGTGCCGGGTTGCTGCGCGACGCGGCCTCGCAGGCGCTCAAGAGTTCCGTGCTGCCGCGCATCGCCGCGGGCGAACTCAAGCTCGCCCTGGCCGCCTACGAACCGGCGGGTCGCTATGCCCTGAGCCATGTCGCTACCCGGGCGAAGCGCTGCGCTACGGGCTGGCAACTGTCAGGACTGAAGGCGGTCGTGCTGGACGCACCTTCCGCGGATGCCTTCATCGTCTCGGCCCGTGAGGGCGACGCCAGTGATGCTGCGGACGGCGTGACGCTCTTCCTCGTGCCGCGTAGCGCGGCCGGGCTCACCGTGTCCTCCTACCCGACACAGTCAGGTGGGCGGGCAGGGGACGTGCAGCTGGCTAATGTCATTGTGGATGCCGAGACGGTGATCGGGACTGCGGGGCACGGACTTGCGCCACTGGAGAAGGCGGTCGATGCCGCGATCGCGGCCCTGTGCGCCGAGGCGCTCGGGGTCATGAGTGCGCTCAACCAGGCGACGCTTGCGTACCTCAAGAGCCGCAAGCAGTTCGGGGTGCCCATTGGCACCTTCCAGGCGCTGCAGCACCGCATGGCCGAGATGTTCATCGCCGAGGAACAGTCCCGCTCGATGGCGATCATCGCTGCCGTGAGCGCCGGACTGGGTGATCCGACCGAACGCCGGCGCGCCATTAGCGGCGCTAAGGCCTATATCGGCCAGGCTGCGCGCCTGATCGGCCAGGAAGCGGTGCAGATGCACGGCGGCATGGGAGTGGTGGATGACCTGGTCGTAAGCCATTACTTCAAGCGCCTGACGATGATCGACCGGACCTTCGGGGACACGGACTACCACCTGGGCCGGTTCGCCGAAATCTCACCCGCACAGGCGTGACGCCCACGGCCGGCTGGCACTGGACCGCCGGCGGTCGTGCCGTGGTTATGTCACATGGCCGGCGCCTGGCTGCCGCGGGAAATCCGCTGGCGCAACCCCGTATACGGGTCTAGTCTGTTTAAGGTAAGGAGCGACCGCGTGCGAACCTGCCCGCGGCCATTGATGACCGACCACTGACCGGGAGGCTCGCAATGACTTACCACTTCCTGCCTGCTAATTTCCTGCCGCGGCGTGCACTGGCGTTTTCAGGCGTCGCCGCCTTCCACGTCCTCGTCGCGTACCTGCTGCTCACGGCGCTGGTGCAGCCCGCAGCGCCAGTGCCTACCACACACACCGTCGGCATATTCACGCCTGAGACGCACGTAGAACGCCAGCGGCTGCCGCTTCTGGCCCTGCCTCCCAGCGAGCAGCACCCCGTGATCGAGGTGCCAACCACTCCCGAGGTCGCGTCTCCTCCTGATCGCCCGGCGCTGTCCGCGGTGGGTGTCACCGGTCCGCGGTCCACCGGTGGTTCGGCAGTAGTGTCCGCAGCGCCGCCGGTGCGCCTGCTCGGCGTCAACCAGCTGCCCAACACCGAGGAATACTATCCGCCGGGGATGATCCGGGAGGGCGTGCAGGGCGCCACCAACGTGCGCGCATGCGTTGATCCCCAGGGCAGGTTGCTGGGAAGTCCGGCGATCGAGGAAACCTCGGGCCATGGGCCGCTGGACAGCGCTGCGCTGAATCTCGTGCGTCATGGCCGCTTCGCCCGCTCGATGCAGGGGGATGTCGCGGTGGGCAACTGCTTCCGATTCCGGATCGATTTCAAGATCCAGAAGTAGGTAGCCCACCCTGGCAGGTGCCGCGTGGGGATTTCCACGCTAACGTACGCCGATGGCACGTCGCGGAAAATTTCCCACGCAGCTGCTGCCCGCGCGCTCGCGCCCGGTACGCCGCCTCGAGGGTGACAACCCGGCGCTCGAGGCGATCTGGCACGTGGTGTGCGCGATCCCGCGCGGGCAGGTGTCAACCTACGGTGCGGTGGCGCGGGCGGCGGGACTGCCGGGGCGCGCGCGCCAGGCCGGACGTGCGCTGCGGGTCGCGCCGGATGGACTCAACGTGCCCTGGCACCGCGTGGTGGGGGCCGGCGGCCGCATCGTGTTTCCGCCGGCCTCGAGGCCGGCCGCCGAACAGGCGCGCAGGTTGCGCGCCGAGGGAGTCAAGGTGCGCGCCGGGCGGATCGACAAGTCCGCGTTGACCGACCTGGGGGAGTGCTAGCGTGCCGCGCTGCTCGCGGCGGTGCCTGAGGTGCGCTCTATCTGGCTGAGCAGTTCCACCGCCCCGCGCGGCGCGCGCCGGCGCCGCGGGTCGTAGAACGGGGAGAACACGCGCAGCAGTCGCGGCAGTGCAAAGCGCATGAAACGCGCACGGTACTGCTTCTCCTGCCGGATCGATGCGGCGCGCTGGCCGCGCGTCCATCGCGGCACGGTCCACCGCCAGAAAGTGGTCGGAGACGCGCTTGCCGTAGCGACCCAGGTGGCGCATGGCGCGCAGGTAGCCGCCGATGCGGCTCAGGTAGCCGCCGCCGACCGCACGCAGCACCTCAAAGCAGACCGTGCGGTGCTCGAACTCCTCGGCCAGGTGCCATTTCCATAGCCCCACCAGGCGCTCATCGGCACCCTCAAGCAGGTCATCGATGCGCTCGAAGAAGAACTCGGCCTGGATTATTCCCAGAGACTCAAAGCCCTCGCAGTAGGCGGCGTTATTCTTGAGGGAGTCCGTTGCCAGCATGCGCGCGTAGTCCGCGTGCAGTTGGTTCTCCAGCGCCTCAAGGCCCGGGTAGGGCGCGTACAGCAGCTTGTTGAACACGCGATGCTGGCGGTAGTGGTTGCCCTCCTGGGCGCAAACAGCGTGATGTCGGTGGCAAGCGGCGTCGTACCCAGGCGCTGGGCGGCCTGCCGCATGACCTTGTTCAGGTAGGTCTCCACCGCCGGCAGGCTGGTCGATCCCGCATTGGTGATCTGCGCAAACGCATGGTTGCGCGCCCAGTGTGGCAGCGCATCCTCGAAGCTGATGCGTGGATTGCGCGGGATCACCGCGGGTGCGCCCCGATGGTGCGGCTGAACGCGCGCAGATCCTCTGCCAGCAGTTCGGGCACCTCGAGCGCGGCGAAGTGTCCGCCGCGCGGCTGCAGCGTCCAGTGCACGAGGTTGAAGCGGAACTGCACCCAGGCGCGCGGGTTGCGGATCAGTTCCCTGGGGAATACCGCAACCCCGGTCGGCACCTCCACGCGCGTCTGCACCGCAGGGTCGTGGGCCTCGTCGTAGTAAAGGCGTATCGAGCTGCCGATGCTGTCGGTGATCCAGTACAGCGCGACATGGTCGAGGATCGCCTGGTCACTGACCAGGCTGCCGCGGGGGTCGCGGTCGCTCCAGGCGAGGTGCTTCTCGGCAAGCCAGGCCAGCAGACCCAGCGGCGAGTCCGCCAGCGCGACCGCGAGGGTCTGCGGCCGGGTGTTGTGCTGCGCGTAGTAGCCCAGCGAGTCTGCAAAGGTGCGCGCATTGGCAGCCAGCCACTCGGCCTCCTCGGGGAGCACGGCGCTGCGTGCCGGATTGCCCTCCGGCGGGGGCTGGGTCGCGGCGAGGTTCAGATGCAGCCCGATGCAGTGCTGCGCATGCTGGCGCGCGATCTGCGCACCGATGATGCTGCCCCAGTCCCCGCCCTGCACCAGGAAGCGCTCGTAACCCAGGCTGCGCATCAACCCGACCATGCTGGCGGCAATCGCCGCGGTGTTGCAGGGGCTCTCCAGCGAGCGGGTCGAGAAGCCGTAGCCGGGCAGCGAGGGGCACACTACGTGGAATGCCGGGCTCGCAGCAGTCAGAGCCGGTAGCAGCGCACCGAACTCCAGGAACGAGCCGGGCCAGCCGTGCAGCAGCAGCAGCGGGACTGCCTGTGGATCGGCACTGCGCTCATGGATGAAATGCAGCTGGTTGCCGTCGTTCTGCAAGACGAAGGCCGCATGACGGTTTACGCGTGCCTCGAACCCGCTCCAGTCAAAGTGTGCAAGGCCCGCTGCCAGGCGACTGAGGTCCGCCTGCGGTATGCCCATGAGCCCCTGCGGGTCCGGCGTTGTGGTAACGGTGTGACTTGCGGCCAGCCGGGCGGCAAGCTGCGCGATGCGCGCCGGATCGGCGCGAAAGCGAAACGGCACGGGGTTCATGGCAGCGCAGGGTCGATCAGCACCTTGCAGTCACCGGGGTTGGTGCGCAGTGCCTCGAAACGCTGCGGAACCTCGCTGAGCGCGATGGTCTGGCTGTGCATCGGCGCCGGGCGCGCCTCGCCGCGCGCCACTGCCGTGATCACCGCCTCGAAGTTGCGCTCGGTATAGCACTGGCTGAACTGCACGCTCACCTCCTTCATGAGCGGCACGATGGGCAGGATGCGGTCCTCCGAGAAACACACTCCGGCCACCACGACGCGGCCGCGGATGCCGGCGAACTCCAGCGCCTTCTGCAGCAGTCCCGGGTTGCCGACGCACTCGATGACCACCTGCGGTGGGCGCCCGGTGAGGGCGACGCAGCGTGCCGCGACGTCCTCCTGCAGTGGATCGATCGCCGCCGTAGCGCCAACCTTTAGCGCGATTGCGCGCCGCCGCGCGGCAGGCTCGCTCACGATGACGTGCGCGGCGCCGGCCAGGCGCGCGAAGAGTGTGACGCCCGCGCCGATGGGTCCAGCCCCGATGACCAGGACCGACTCGGCGTTGCGGATTGCGGCAAGCTCCACCGCGTGATGGGCGACGGCCAGTGGCTCGACCATCGCCCCGTCGGTGAACGCGACGCCTGATGGCAGCCGCTGCAGCATGTTCGCGCGCGCGGCGACGTACTGCGCATACGCCCCGGGATACTCGAGCGTCATGCCTGTGAAGCGCCCGGTGCGACACAGTGCCGGCAGCCCCGCCTCGCAGGCATCGCACTCCCGGCAGGCCTGCACGGGCAGCGCGGTGACCCGGTCGCCCACCTTCCAGTCCGCGGAAACAGCGGCGCCCAACTCGACCACGGTGCCTGCGAACTCGTGGCCGAGGATGATGCCGCCGGGGATTACCCCATGCTCGGTGACGTGCAGGTCTGAACCGCAGATGCCCGCGTGTGCAACCTCGATCACGACCTGGTCGCTTGCCGGGCGCGGATCGGGGACTTGCTGGATCACCAGCGGCCGGCCGCTGGCCTGGTAGATTGCAGCCCGCATTGCATGGCGCTCCTGCGCAAGGATTATTGTGACTCAGGTGAACCGCCGGCGATGCTACCCGAGATGGCCAGCTACCGCTTCCTGTGTGCCGCGTGCACGCGCGGAACGGCATTGCCCGTGAGCCACGGCGGCGGGATGATGCCCGCCCGGTCAACGCCGGTCCAATAACCATCGCCGCCCGGAGCGGCACCAGGCAGGGGAGTGCGGAATGCGGACTATTCGTAGTGTTATGCCGGGGCCGTGCGTGCTGCTGGCAGTAGCGTTGGCGTTCGCGCCGCCGGCGCAGGCCACGTAGCCGGCGACGCAGCTTGCACGCGGCAAGTACCTGGTCGAGACCGGCGGCTGCCATGACTGCCACACGCCCAAGAAGATGACCCCAACGGGCCCTGCACCGGATGAGTCGCTGGCGTTGTCGGGGCAGCGTGCCGGCAACCCGGTGGCCGCCGTTCCGGCCGGGTTTCTCGGGCCGGCGCCGACCCAGTGGATCGCAATGACCAACGCGGACCAGACTGCGTGGGCGGGTCCGTGGGGGATCAGCTTCTCCGCTAACCTCACGCCCGACAAGGTGACGGGGCTGGGCAACTGGACGGTTGAGCAGTTCGTGCAGACCGCGCGCACCGGCAAGCACCTGGGCGTCGGGCGGCCGCTGCTGCCGCCGATGCCGGTGACCTCGCTTGCCGCGATGAGCGACGGCGACCTCAAGGCCATGTTCGCCTACCTGATGACGGTCAAGCCGATTGCCAACCCCGTCCCGGCCCCCATCGCGCCGAGGTAACCCGTCATGGCGCGGGTAGTCAGTGGGCCGGTGGCGAATCAACCCCGTTTACCTCCCAGGGCCGCTGGCGCTCGAGCAGCACGTTCAGCAGGTTGTCCTGGAAGCTGATGTTGCCAGTCAGGTGCTCGTGGTCGACGCACAGGAAGAACGCGTAGGCGAGCGGGAAGAACACGTCATCGGAGCGTGATACGGTCGGGTCGAGCGACTGGCGCGCCAGCAGCGACGGCTTGGTGACTTCGCCATCACCCGGCTCGAGCATGAGGCGCGAATAGTCCACCGACGGCAGTGGGTGGCTGATCTGCCCGGGGAGCAGGCGCACCAGCGGCCCGGCAGCGGCGACGGCGCCGGGCTCGCGCTCGACGACTACGCGCGCCGGGGTGAGCGTGCAGTCGCCGCCGAAGACGACCAGCCGCACTGGGGCTTGCTGCGACTCGTTGTAAGTGAGCGACCAGACGAAACGGCGCGCGCGCTCCATGCGCTTGGCAAAGTATCGTTGCAGCAGTTCCAGCTGCGCCTGTCCCTCGCGGGGGCCTGGTGAGCGGCTGCGGATGCGCTTCTCGACCTGCGGGTCGAATACCGACCACTGATAGGCGATCCACGTGCCGACAAAGAACAGGTCGCGCTCCAGCGGCCGGCCGGCAAGGTCGACGATCCAGTTGGTGACCGGGTGCGGCATGAGCTCGTAGATACTCGGCATCGTCGCCAGTACCTCGGTGGGGATCGCCTGCCAGCCGATCTTGTGGCCGGCCAGCAGGCTGTTCAATGCGCTCACCGATCCGAGGTTCGGGGTGCCAAGAAGTATCGCCGTGCGGATCTTGCCAGCGCCCAGGAAGCTGGCTGGGAAGTCACTGCCGTCCAGGACGTCGGTCACCCCATACTGGATGTAGTAGCGGGTGATCAGCCCGCCCATGCTGTGCGCCACGACGTCGACCTTGAGCTGCGGGTCCGCATAGTCGTGACGGATCTGCTCGATCAGGGCGTCCAGCTTGCGCGCCGTGAGGACATTGTCCTGCCGCCAGTCATAGGCGAACACGTAGTAGCGTCGCGTGCCGGCGTCCGCCGGCTTGCCCGGCTGGCCGCGGACGTAGCCGCCGTGCTTCTCCAGGGTCTCGATGATCGCGCCGTAGAAGTCCGTGCCCAGCAGCCCGCGGAAAAGATCGTAGGCCTCGACGTCGTCCGGCAGTGGCTCGAGCGTCGTGGAGTCGATCTTCAGCGCCAGCGACCGGGCCGAGAACAGCACGTTCGTGAGCGACCCGGGCCACAGTTCCCGGCCGCTGCCGCGCTCGCGCAGGCGTGACCCGAGGATGCCGGGGATGATGATGACCGGCGGCACCCGCACCCGTTCCATGCCGCTGGCATACAGGCGCCTGAGGTCCGGCATGCGCGACTGCCAGACCAGCGAGGCGCTGGCAGCGATGAGGGCGAGCAGCCCGATGAGCAGCAGGCGGCGCAGAGTCAGGGTCACGATGCCGTCCTGTGTTGTCGGTTAAAGCGTACGCGGGCAGGAGCGCAGGTCAAGCCGGCTGCGGCCCTGTCGCGTTCCCGAGCCGCTCTAGCGCTTGATGAATTCCTCGCGACGGAAGCGCAGCGCGGTCCAGTCCTGGTCGATCGCGATCTGGCGCACCGAATCGAAGCCTGCGCGGCGCAGGCCCTGCCAGCCGGTGTCGCGGTTGAAATCGCACGTGTAGCGCTTGGAGGTCCCCTTGGGATACGCAAACCACAACAGCGCATCCCCCGTGGCGCGTACGCTCAGCGTCTGCGACAGCTTGTCGACTTGCCCCTGCCGCGTGACGAAGGCCAGGGCAAATGCCACCGGGCCGCTGCCCGGGATCTTGCGTGCGACGCGCACGCCCTTGAGCGTGTGCAGGGCGGCCTCGAATGACTCCGGAGCGTTAAGGACCAAGATCTCGCGCTGGTCCCTGAGGTTCAGTTTCGAAAAGACGTCGGGCACCGCGACTCGATTGCGCGACCGCGCTCAGCCCTTGGACTTCAGCCAGCGCACCTGGCGCTCCTGCGCTGCCAGGTAAAGACCCATGGCGAAGGCGAAGCTGGTGAACAGGCTCATCACGAAGTACAGCCAGCAGCCCTTGAGGCCGCGGCGCGGCCCATCGATGATCGTCCACAACGGCAGCAGCAGCACGTTGGCGAAGATCAGGTCCTGCGCGATTGAGCCGGCGGCAGGGTTGGTGAAGAGCATCTTGGTGAAGTGTACCCAGCCGGCCTGCGCGGGATATTCCTGCACGTAGTGGATATTGTAGTACCAGCCGGCGGTCACCGCGCACAGGGCGATGACGTAGTAAACCGCCTCTACCCACGAGACTGCCGAGCCCTTCCAGCCGCCACGATACAGGTAACCGTTGTAGTAGAAGAAGAGCGCGACGGTCAGTAGCCCGAGCGTTGCATGGATCATTAGCGACGTCATGGATCGATCCCCCGTGGTCCGGATTATTCTTGTTTGCTCAGCATGGCAGGCTGCAGTCACCCGCCTGCCGCAGCGCACACAATACACGCGGGCGCGCTGCATCGAAATGCCCGCCCACTCGGCGTGGGCTTACTCGCCCAAAGGACTGGTTCTCAGGCCAGCAGTGGCTTCATCTGCGGGTCACCCTTGGCCATGGCGCGCTGGTAGGCCGGCCGCCCCCCAACGCGCGCCAGGTACGCCTGCGTGTTGGGCAGGGCACCGATGTCGCGCTTGGCGAAGGCGCGCATCGTCGTAAGTGGGAACAGCATCATGATGTCCGCGGCCGTCAGTTCGTCGCCGGCAAAGTAGCTGACCTGCCCGAGCCGCTGCTCGACCAGGCGGAACGCCCGCTCGCCGCGGGCACCGAGCACCTTGACGATCGGGTTATCCGCCGGCAGCGCCAGCATGTTGGACAGGACGCCCACCAGTTCTGCCGGCATCAGCGTGCCGTTGGCGAAGTGGAACCAGAACAGGTACTGGGGAAAGTTCGGCTTGTCGGCGGCCACCGCGAGGCGCCCCTGGCCGTACTTGGCGATGATGTACTCGATGATCGCACCGGACTCGGCCAGCACCAGGTCCCCGTCGGTGATGACCGGGGCGATCCCCATCGGGTGCAGCTTGCGGTACTGCGCCGGCGCCAGGCCGCTGGCCTCGCGATCGTAACGCTGCAAGGTATAGGGAACAGCGAGCTCCTCGCACAGCCAGACGATGCGCTCGGACTGGGAGACGCCGAGGTGGTGCACGGTAATCATGGATCGCTTCGCTCGCTACCGGATGGGTGGTGGGCAAGTATTGCCGATCACCCCCGTATTTGCAGCCGCAGCGAGCGCCTACTCCACCGGGTGTTGCTCGGCGCGCCAGCGCAGCATGCCACCGGCAAGATTGGCGGCCTGGGTGAGGCCCGCCTTGGCAAGCAGTACCACCGCTTGAGCAGAGCGGGCGCCGCTGCGGCACACGGTGACTATCGGGACCTCGCGGCTGAGGCCGGCGGCCTTCTCGGCCAGCACATCGAGCGGGACCAGTTGCGCGCCGCGGATGTGTCCCAGCGGGCCGGTGAATTCCTGTGCTGACCGCACGTCGATCAGCTGCACGGGGGTGTGCATCTCCGCAAGGGCGGCGGGCTCGATCTCCCAGACCCCGGCCACCGTGAAGCGCAGCGGCGCCCAGCTGGGGCCGGGGCGCAGCTCTCCGGCGTCGGCCGGCGCACCAAGCCGCAGGTTCCCCGGGATGGCGATATCCAGCAGCTTCGGGTGGGGCAGGTTCAGGTTGCGCATGTAGCCGACGAAGTCTTCCTCGCCTACGGCTTGCGCGACGCGCGGGTTCAGGCGCTGCTCCTCGTCAACGCTGGTCACGCTCAGGCCGCGATAGTCATGCGCCGGGTACAGCAGGCAATGGCGCGGCAGCGTGAAGAGCTGCTGGTGGATGGAGCGGTACAGGGCGTGCGCATCGCCCTGCTGGAAGTCAGCCCGGCCAGTGCCGCGTATGAGCAGGCAGTCCCCGGTGAAGGCAGTCCCCATGTCATCGAGCACAAAGCTCAGGCAGCCGTGCGTATGCCCGGGGGTCGCACGCACCGCAAGGTGCCGGTCACCGAAGGCAATGCGGTCGCCGTGTTCAAGCAGGCGGTCCGCGCCCTGCGCGCCGCCGCGCGCGGCCACTGCGATCTGGCAGCCGAAGGTGCGCCGCAGCCACCAGGCCCCGGTCACGTGATCCGCGTGCACGTGGGTCTCAAGGACCGCCACCGGCCGCAGCCCCAGTTCGCCCAGCAGTGCGGAGTCACGCTGCCAGTGCTCGAGCACCGGGTCGATGAGCAGTGCCTCGCCGGAGGCGCGATCACCCAGCAGGTAGGTGTAGGTTGACGAGGCGGCATCGAACAGCTGCCGCATGAGCAAAGTTGCCTGGATGCTGGTGGACATCATGGCACCTGCTGGCGGATCTGCCGGGAAAAGTCGGCGGCCTTGTCGGCTGCGTGTGCGCGCTCGTTGATGTGCCCACGCTCGCGCAACTGCGCGAAGGGAATGCTGGTGTCGAGCTTGCCCTGGTCGTACAGGTACTGCGGTGCATAGCCGCTCACCAGGATCTTCCATGAAAACGCGGGCCGCTGCGGGTTGCCCCTGGCGTTCTGCCATATGCCGGTGATGCAGTTGTCGGTCAGGCTGTTGTAGAACTCCGGGTGTTCCTTCAGGGAGTTCATCTTGTTGATGTAGTTGGTGAAGACGCGATGCGCGTCCTGCGGCGTGCCCACAAGCTGGAATAGATAGGCGTTCTCTACCGGGTCATGGCGATAGTTGGTGCGCAGGCGGATCACGTCGCGCTCGTCGGCGACCACGTAGTGCACCTCGTACTGGCGGAAGAACCCCTTGACCGTCGAATACCCCTCGCCATGCGGGCTGCGCGCCTCGATCGACACCGCGAGGTGCTGCCCGTCGGAGAACCCGAAGCTGATGATGCCGTGGGCAATCGCCGGTCCCATCCAGTAGATCGCGAACAGGTCGATGGACTGAAGCTTGCGGTCATCGAAGGTGCGGTCGTAGTACGCCGGCGTGAAATCGGTCTCGGTACGGTAGTCGAAGTTACGTATGTTGTGGACCGTGACCAGGTCGCCGTCGACTGTCGCGTAGGGCAGCACCGCCACCTCCGTGCGCCACTGTCCCTCGTTCGTGGGTGCAATCTGGAACCAGCAGGCTACCAGCACCAGGAACAGGGCCGTGAACCAGGCCGCCGCTTGCCAGCGCCAGTGCGGCAGGCATAGCGCCACCAGCGTGAGCGCGCCGGCCAGAGCAAACAGTGACGCGAGGACTGCGCGCGCGGTATCGGGCAACGGCTCGAAGTAGGCGAGGGCGAGCGTGCCCCAGGCGGTGACCCCGGCCAGGAGGAGTCCGAGCGACACCAGGCCCAGCGTGGCGAGCAAGCGCGGGGGACGTGTGTTCATTATTCTTGCGTCGCGTTGCCGGACGCGGCCGGCCGCGGTCGGCTGTGGGGCCTGAACCTTCCAAGCGGATCATAGAAGGTCGTCAGCCGGTTCACCACCGGTCGCGACGCCGCGGGGCAAGTGCCAGGCAGCAGCCCCGGCGCCTGGGCGTCAGAACCTGACCACCAGACCGAGCGAGGCCTCGCCCTGTACGAACGTCGACCCGGAGTAGTAGCCCGAGCAGCCCCCATTACACACGACGATCGAGTTGCCGTCGTTAACGAAGGTGAAGATGCCGCGAACGTCCGCGCGCAGGCCCACGTGCTCGTTGGCCATCCAGCGCAAGCCAACCCCGAGGCCCAGGCTCGGATAGGTCTGGCTGTAGGAGTTCGCATCGAGCACCGTCGCGCCGCCACTGGCGATGAGCAGCCAGGACAGATTCTTGTCATTGGTCGGCAGGGCCGCGGCGACGCCAACGTGGATCACGTTCACGTCCATGGTGTGGATCTGCGGCTGTAGGTACTGGCCACCGTTGAGGTCAGTGTTCTGATGGCTGAAGTACACCTCAAGCGCGTAGGGCCCGTGTGCAAAGGGCACGTCCAGTTCACCGCCGTAGCTGGCACTGGATGCGAGGTTCAGCGACGGGTAGCTTTGGTAACAGTAGCAGTCATTGTTATTGAAGTTGCCGCCGAAGCGCACGCCAACCAGCGGGGTCAGCTCAACCGCAGCAGCCGGCAGGCTCGTCCCGAGCAGCGCAAGGCAGGCCAGCAGGCCGGCAAGGCGGGTGTTAAGGCGTCCATTCATAACTGCAATCCTCATTGGCGGGGTCCGGTAAGAGTGGAGCTAGTGTGCACGGGGTGCCGGGCTGCGGGATTAATTTTTTGACACTTACTCGCGGGCGGCCGCTTTGCGCCGGTGTTCCTAGCTGCTTGAAACATATGAGACTTAAGTACTTGGGAAGCCCGGCCGGTCGAATCGCCGGCATGCCTGGAACTGAACGGGACATGAACGGAAAGGTTGACCGGGCTGTAGGCGCTAGGCGCCTGCACGCATGATACGAGCGCAAGCTTCGCAGGCGCGCCGCGCCTGGGTAGGGGCGAAAAACCCTTGCTAGCGCGGGTTATTTACGTAGATGTTGTTGACTACCTTTTGCACGCCCGGGACGCCACGAGCGAGGCTCTCGGCGCTGTCCTTCTGAAAGCCGGTCGCGGCCTCCCCGGTCAGGTACACGACGTGATCGATGGTCTTCACGTGGAGCTGGTTCTGGAATTCGGTGTGCTGCGTGAAAATCTGCTGCACCTGCTGGGTGATCTCAGCATCGCCTGCGCAGCCGCTCTCGCCACACTTGGCCCGCGCCTTGTACGCGGTACAGCCGGCCAGCAGGAGCGCAAGGAGCGCGGCAATGACAAGCGGCAAAGCCTTCGCGCTTGGTCGGTTCACTGTGTAGTGCTGCATGGCGATCCCCGGCTGGCTGGCGTGAAACGAATCACGGCCATAATATCAAACACGCGCGACGCCACGGGCGCGGCGCGACTAAGAACTGCCGCTTGAACCGAGACCGAGGACTTCCCATGCAGACAGGACAGCCCAGCCGCACCGCCCTGCTGGTCGCCGTGCACCGTGCCGCACATCAGGTGCGCGAGGGCGGCGTGATCTTCGCGGACCCGCTGGCGATGCGCATCCTCGGGCCTGACGCAGAAATACTTCTGCAGGAGGCCAAGGACGATCCCTTCAGCCGCGCGCTGCGACAGTACCTGGTGGTGAGGGCGAGGATTGCCGAGGATGCACTCGATGTCGCCGTGCAGGGCGGCACCAGCCAACTGGTGATTCTCGGCGCAGGGCTGGACACCTGTGCCTATCGCAGCCCGCACGGTCGGCGGCTGAAAGTGTTCGAGGTAGACTTCCCGGCCACCCAGGAGTGGAAGCGCGCCATGCTCGCGGCCGCCGGGATCGCTCTGCCTGAAATGCTGGTCTTCGCGCCGGTCGACTTCGAGCACCAGACGCTCGCCGACGGCCTGGCCGCGGTGGGTGTCGATCGCAGCGTGCCGACCTTCTTCACCTGGTTGGGGGTGGTTCCGTACCTTACCCCCGAGGCATTTGCAGCAACGTTGCGCTACATCGCCGGCTGGCGAAACCAGGCCCAGGTCGTGTTTGATTACGCCAACGCGCCCGCGTCACTGACCGGCGCGGCACGGGCCGCGCACGAAGGTCTCGCTGCACGCGTCGCTGCCGCAGGTGAGCCGTTCCGGAATTTCCTGGATACCGAGGCCCTGCACGGCCAGATGCAGGCGCTGGGCTTCACGGTTATCGAAGACCTTGGTCCGAAGCAGATCGCAGCCCGATTCGCCCCCGAGCAGGTGCCGCATGTTCAGGAGCGCGGTGGCCACATCCTGCGCGCAACGACGCGCGGCGACGCGGCAGGAACGTAGGCGCAGTCGCGCCCCGCGACTAGGCGGGGCTGCGCCGGTAGGTGGCTGACTCGAGCCACTTCGGTTCGATCTCCACGCCCCAGCCCGGCTCTGAGGGAATCATGACGCAACCGTCACGCACGGCGAAGGGGTCGCCGCGGAACAGTCCGTCCTGCCAGGGGTAATAGTCCGGGCCCTCGATTGACAGTTCGAGGTACTTGCCGGGATTGGGAATCGCCCCCAGCAGGTGCATGGTGCACATGGTGACCAGCGACAGGTTGGCACTGTGCGGGGTGCAGGGCATGCCGGCCGCCGCGGCCATGCGTGCCACCGCAAGCGTGCGCGCGATCCCGCCCATGTACATGACGTCGGGCTGGACGATATCCACCGCGCGCGTATCGATCATGCGCTCCCATATCGCCAGGTCCCAGTCCTGTTCACCGCCGGTGACATCCAGGTCGAGCGCCGCCGTCACCGCACGGGTCTGCTCTAGCTTCCAGTAGGGGCAGGGTTCCTCGAAGTGGCTGATGCCCTCGGCTTCGAGCAGCTTGCCAACCTCGATCGCCCGCCGCGGCGAGAAGCCGCTGTTGGCATCGACGAGTTTGGCCGCGCCCGCCCCGAGCGCGCGCGCTACGTGCGGCACGATCGCCTCGGTGCGGCCAGGCCACTCGTCGACGTCGTGGCCGCACTCGGCGCCCACGCGCCACTTGAATGCGTCGAACCCTTTCTCGTCGCGCAGCCGCACCAGCCGCGCGGCCTCCTGTTCGGGGCTGATGTCGCGTCGCATGGACGAGGCGTAGGCGCGCAGCGCGCGCGGGCGGCCGCCCAGCAGTTCCACCACCGGCTTGCCCTCGAGCTTGCCACGCAGGTCCCACAGCGCCGTATCGAGCCCGGCGAGTGCGCGGCAGCGATAGCTGCCCGGGAACTTGTGTTCGCGTTCCTCGACGCGCTCCACCAGTGCATCGATGTCGTCGGCGTCGCGTCCGAGCACCCAGGGTGCGACCTGGCGGTGCAGGATCGTTGCGGTGATGTCGGCGTTATACGTCGATGTCTGTCCCCAGCCGACGGCTCCTGAGTCGGTGGTGGCTCTGACAAAGCACACAAATTCGCTGGCAAAGGTTTCAAGGCTGGCGATCTTCATCAGGATACCTCGGTCGCCGGGGCGGAAAAGCGCGCCTGCTCGAGCCCATGGCCACGCGCGCTGCGCTCGCGTTGCCACAACAGCAACGCGGTAGTCAGTGCGGTCAGGCTCAACAGGCCAAAGAACCAGATCATCGCGCCGTAGCCGGCCGGGTTGGAAGGACCCGCGCCGGCCTTGTCAGCGAGCCACCCGGCGATGCGGTTGGAGCCCCACAGGCCGACGTTCTGTAGCAGCGTGATCACCCCGAGCGCGGTGCCCAGGCGCCGTGGGTCCACGATCAGGGTGGTCGCAGGCCAGATAATGGCCGGCACCAGGGAGAAGCTCACGCCCATGAGCGCGGTGGAGACCCAGGGGGGCAAGTCCGTCAGGCTGAGCACAACAAACGTGATGGGCAGCAGCACGGTGCCCACGGTGAGCATCAGCGCACGATGTCCGAAGCGGTCGGCCAGCAGGCCGAACAGCGGCGTTGCAAACACCGCTGTGGCAAAAACGCCGGAGTTGACGCTACCGGCCTGCTGCAGCGTCAGGCCCTTCACGTGCTGCAGGTACTCGATCGCATAGGTCTGCCGGAACGGGAAGAACACCGCCGCGTACAGCACGTGCAGTCCGAGGATGTACCAGAATGACAGGTCGAAGCTCCACAGCGCCGCCCAGCTGAAGCGCTCAGCGCGCGTAGTCCGCGCGTGCACGCGCCGTGGCAGCTTTGCATCGAGCACGAAGAAGGCGACCGCGGCGAGCAGGCCGGCCCCGGTAATGGCCGCGCCCAGCCACAGCGGCGGCTGCCAGCCGGCCTCGTAGAGCGAGCGTGCCCAGGTCGGGGACTTGTCCAGCGAATACGAGCCGACGCGCGCCAGGCTCAGGAACAGCGCGGCGGCCAGTGCAATCCCGCTGCGCGAGAACCACTGGGCGATGCCGGCTACCAGCGATATGAAGATCGCCCCTTCGCTGATGCCGAAGATGAAGCGCCCGGCCCACATCAGCGAATACGGGGTACCCACTGCTGTCAGCACCGCCCCCACAAAGCCGATCGCCGCGGCCCACAGTGTCACCCGCGCCGGGCCATAGCGATCAATGAGGACGCCGTTGAACAGCGCCAGGAAGATATTGGGCAGGCTGATGACCGCGGTGAGGTCACCGATCTGCAACTGCGTGAAGCCGCGCTGGCGCAGCAGCAGGTCGGCGATCGGCCCGATCGCATCGGACTCGTAGTAGCTGCTGAAGATGGCCACCGCGGCAAGGCCGAGCGCCAGCCAGCGCAGCGGCGAGTTGGCGCGCCGTTCGCCGGCGTCAGCGCTGATCGCAGCGGTGGTCACTGTCGTGTCCCAGGTGGCTTGTGTTCAGCCTAGGCGCCGACGCCGGCGATCTGCGCGGAGACGTCCCACAGACGCTGCGCGTCGGCATCATTGCGCGCCTGACGAAAAAGCTTGGCGGGCTTGCGCTTGCAGAAGTAAGTGCCGGTGACGCCGGCGACCTCAGTGGAGGTGGCAAGATACAGCATGGTTTGCGCGCCCTGCTCAGGGGTGAGGGCAAAGCGCTTGGAAGTCTGCAGCACGAAGTTCATGAAACCGCTGCCGGAGTCGCCGAAGCGCGTGGCCACGAACCCGGGGTGGTGGCAGTTGGCGGTCACGCCGGTGCCGGCCAGCCGGCGCGCGAGCAGCCGCGTGAACAGCACGTTCATCAGCTTGGAGCGCCCGTACATGCCGAAGGCGCCGTAACCTCGGGCGGACTGCAGGTCGCTGAAGTCCAGGTGGGCCGCCTTGTAGGCGTCCGAGGCGGTGTTGACGATGCGGGCGCCCGGGGTCTCCGTCAGACGCCGCAGCAGCAGTGCAGTGACGACGAAGTAGCTCATGTGGTTGGTCGCAAAAGTCCTTTCCAGCCCTTCGCTGGTGAGTTCGCGCTTGCTGAACACCGCGCCGGCATTGTTGACCAGGACGTCGATTTTCTTCTCGCTGTCCGCAATCGTCGCGGCGACGCGCTTCATCTCGGCAAGCAGCGACAGGTCTGCGCAGTGCAGCAGGTGGCCTGCGCCGGGGGAGATTGCCCGCAGCTGCTGCAGCATCTGTTCCCCGCGCGCCCGGTCCCGGGCGATGAAGACGATCTTTGCCCCCTGGCTGGCGAGTGTCGTCGCGGTCACCGCCCCGATTCCCGAGGTTGCGCCGGTGATGACTACGGTCTTTCCCTGCATCGGATATTCTTTCGTACCGCGGTGGGTCCGGTCGTGGACGCGCCGCTGCCTGCGCTATGAGGTGTTGGTCGGGCCTTGCGTCGACCCCAGCGGGCGAGTCTAGCATTGGCAAGCACACGCTGATCCGTCCGAACTGGGGTAAGAAATGGTCGCAGGTAAGGTTCTTGGTGCAAGCAGGACATTTCCGGCTGAGCCGGCCGCCTGCTGTGGATTCTGGTGGGCCTGTCGATGCGGGTGATCGACCGCGAGGAGGTGGCACGGCGCCTCACTTACGAGGTGTGCATCCCGATCGTGAGGCAGGCGATGGTCGCCTTCTCCACGGGGCAAACCCGCCAGTTGCTGCGCTCGATCATTCCGCTCGCGCGCGGCAACCTGTTCGGCATCATGCCCGGGGCGCTCAGTGCCGACTCCGCCTTCGGCGCCAAGCTCATCAGCGTCTACCCGGAGAATTTCGCCAAGGGGCGACAGTCGCACCAGGGCCTGGTGGTGCTGTTCGACCCGGAAAGTGGCGCCCCGGTGTGCGTGGTACACGCGGGTGAGGTCACCGCGATCCGCACCGCCGCCGCCAGCGCGGTGGCCACCGATGCCCTCGCGTGCGCCGATGCCAGCCGTCTGGCCATCCTGGGTTATGGCGAGCAGGCCGCCACTCACGCGCGGGCGATCGGCCAGGTACGCCGGATCGAGGCGGTGCGCGTCTGGGGCCGCTCGCCGCAGCGCACACGTGATTTCTGCGCGCGCCTGGGCGCTGAACTGGGCGTCGCATTCGAGCCCGCCGGCAGCGCACGCGATGCAGTGCGCGATGCGGACATCATCTGCACAGTCACGGCGGCCGCGGAACCTGTGCTGCTGGGGGAGTGGGTGCGCCCGGGAACCCACGTAAACGTGGTGGGCTCGGGGGTCGCAGGTCCCGCCGAAGTCGATACCGCGCTGGTGGTGCGCTCGCGCTTCATCGTCGACAGCCGCGAGGGCGTGCTGAGCCAGGGTGCCGAGTTCCTGCGGGCCCGGCAGTCAGGGGCGATCGATGATGCTCACATCGCAGGGGAAATCGGCCAGGTCCTCGCCGGGGCGGTGCCCGGTCGGCGCAGCGCCGGCGAGATCACCCTCTACAAGTCCTTGGGTCACGTGGTGCAGGATCTCTCGTGTGCCTGGGCGCTCTACCGGGGCGATGCCAGCACCGCTGCGTTGGTGGGTTAGTGGTGCGCCTGCGGCGCCGGGTACACTACGCCCTGGTGCTCATTGCGGGATAAACAGATGTCTATTCAGGTTACGCGTGTCGCGCGCGCGCTGGGCGCGGTGGTCAGCGGCTTCGATCTGTCGCAGCAACTCGAGCAGGGGCAGATCGAGCACCTGGGCAAGCTGCTGGTCGATCACCAGATACTCTTTTTCCGCGACCAGCCGATCACCCCGCAGCAGCAGGCCCGCTTCGCGGCACGCTTCGGGACGCTCCACGTGCACCCGATTTACCCGGTGCTGCCGGCCCTGCCGGAGATCATGCTGATCGACACGCATCCGGGCTTCCTGCCGGACAACGACAACTGGCACACCGACGTCACCTTCAGCCAGACCCCGCCCATGGCGGGCATCCTGGCGGCCAAGCAGTTACCCTCAGCCGGCGGCGACACGCTGTGGTCGAGCAACTCGGCGGTCTACGAGACCTTGTCGGGGCCGATGCAGGCCTTCCTCGGGGGCTTGACCGCGCAGCACTCGGTCGCCAAGTCATTCCCCGCCGAGCGCTGGGCCAACGATCCTGCGACCAAGGCGCGCTACGAGCGCGCCGTTGCCAAGCATCCGCCGGTCACCCATCCGGTGGTGCGCACGCATCCGGTCAGCGGGCGCAAGGGCCTGTTCGTCAATGAGGGGTTCACCACCCACATCAACGAGCTCGCGCCTCACGAGAGCCAGGCGTTGCTGAGCTTCCTTTTCGCGCAGGCGGGCAGGCCGGAGTTGACCGTGCGCTGGAACTGGAGGGTGGGGGATATCGCCTTCTGGGATAACCGCGTCACGCAGCACTACGCGATTGCCGACTACCTGCCGGAGCGGCGCACGATGCACCGCGCGACCGTGAACGGTGACAAGCCCTACTAGCGGCGCTTGAGCCACTGCTGCACGCAGTAGCCCAGAAGCATGGTCGCAGCGCTTGCCAGGCCGAACTCCAGTGGCAGACGCTGGTCGGGGATGAATGCCATCGCCACGACGATGCCGAGCATGGCCACGATCGCGAGCAATGTGACATAGGGGTACCCCCACATGCGTACCCGCAGACGCTCGGGCGCCTCGTGCTGCAGGCGCGCACGCAGGCGCAGCTCCGAGGCGGCGATCAGTACGTACACGAAGATCGCCACCGTGCCGTAGGAGTTCACCAGGAAGGCGAACACGTGGTCAGGGGAGACGTAGTTCATGACCACGGCCGCGTAGCCGAACAGCGTGCCGGTGAGGATCGCGTAGGCCGGCACGCCGCGACGGTTGAGCTGCGCTAGTGCCCGTGGCGCATCGCCACGGCGCGCCAGCGCCATAAGCATGCGCGAGGAGGCGAACAGCCCACTGTTGAGCGCCGAGAGCACCGCGGTCAGGATCACCGCGTTCATGATGTGAGCGGCCGCCGGCACGTGCAGCACGCGCAGCGCACTTACGTAGGGCTGGGCAATGCCCGGGTCGTTCCACGGCAGCAGTGCCACGACCACAAAGATCGAGCCGACGTAGAACACCAGTACGCGCGAGATCACAGACTGGGTGGCGGCGGCCACGGCTTCCTCCGGTGCCGCCGACTCAGCCGCGGCCACCGTCACGATCTCCGCCCCGAAGTAGAAGCCGGTCGCGGCTACCGCGCCGGTCAGTACCGGTCCGATGCCATTGGGCATGAAGCCGCCGTGGGCGGTTAGGTTGGTAAACCCGGCAAGAGCGCCGGGCCACAGGCCCACGATCGCCGCCAGCCCGACGCACAGGAACACCACGATCGCTGCCACCTTGATGGAGGCGAACCAGTACTCGGACTCTCCCCAGGAGCGTACTGACGCCAAGTTCATCAGGCTGAAGCTCAATACGAGTCCAAGGGTGAGCATCCACTGCGTCGCCCGCGGGAACCAGTAAGCGATCAGGCGCGCCCCGGCCACCGCCTCCAGCGCCACGACGATCACCCAGAAGTACCAGTACATCCAACCGGTCATGAAGCCGGCGAGGTTGCCCAGCGCCAGGCGGTTGTACTCGTAGAAGCCACCGATCGCAGGGTAGGCTGCGGCCATCTCCCCGAGCATGCGCATCACCAGCACCACCAGCGCGCCGGTGAGCGCGAAGGAGATCACCGCCGCCGGACCTGCCGCCTTGATCACGACACCGCTGCCGACGAACAGGCCCGCACCGATCACCCCGCCCAGGGCGATCATCTGCATCTGCCGGCGCGTGAGGGTGCGGCGCAGCCCACTGTCGGGCACTTCGCACCCGGCGGCCGCGTTCAGCTCAGACATCAGTGGCCCGCGGGCGTATCAGTGGTGCGTGCATCGAGAATCCAGGGGCGGGGGCGTCCGCGGCGTGGGTCGAGGCTGCATTAAACAGGAAAATCCCGTTATAACGTAATAATCTACGCGACCAACCTGACGCGCTATGTGTGCAGCGGCGGGGCTGGAGGTTACCCGTTGGCGTATCGTTGGCAACAGGTGGCAAGGGGCAGTAATGAACAAGAAATTCCTGGTCGGCTGGATCGTGCTGTTCGTGGCCTGGTTCCTGGGGGACTTTGTCGTGCACGCCGTGCTGTTGAACGCGGACTACATGCAGCAGCCGGCGCTGTACCGCACCGCCGCCGACTCGCAGGCGCACTTTGCCTACATGATCCTGGCGCACCTGATCATGGCCGGCGCCTTCGTGTGGATCTATGCCCGCGGGGTGGAGCCCAAGCCGTGGGTACCCCAGGGCGTGCGCTTCGGCGTGGCGACCGCGTTGCTCGGTGTCGTGCCGACCTACTTGATCTACTACGCCATCCAGCCGCTGCCGGGGGCGGCGGTCGCACGGCAGATCGCCTACTCGCTCATCCTCATGGTGCTCCTGGGGCTCATCGTCGCCTGGCTCTATCGGCGCCGCGAACCCGCGAGTTAACTGGCGGGGCTGTGGCTCTTGAACCGGGTCCACATGTGCATGAGCAGGCGCGTGTAGGCCGGCGACTTTGCCCGCGAGGGCACGAGGGTTGCGCGCACCTGTGGCGGTGGGTATACCGCCGGATCGTTCCTGACGGATTCCTCAAGCATCGGCAGCGATGCGGTCATCACGCTGTTGGCGTACCTCAGGGCGTTGGTGTTCCGGGCGGCAACTTCCGGGCGCAGCAGGTAGTTGATGAACAGCAGTGCGTTGTCCGGGTGGGCCGCGCCGGCGGGAATCGCCAGCACGTCGAAGTTGCTGACCGTGCCCTCGCGGGGAATCGAGAAGGCCAGCTGGACGCTCTTGCCCGCTTCCCTTGCACGCGCCCGGGAAAGCACGATGTCCCCTGACCAGCCCAGCACCAGGCACAGGTCACCATTGGCCAGGTCGCCGTAGTACTGGGCGGAGTTCACGCTGCGCACGAAGGGGCGCACTGCATGCAGCAGCTGCTCCACCGCGGCGAGGTCCTGCGCGGATTCGCTGTTGGGGCTCTTCCCCAGGTACGCCAGCGCTGCGCCCACGACATTGATCGGCGCGTCCAGCATGGCCACGCCACAATCCTGGAAGCGGGCAAGCACCGCGGGGTCGAAGAACATCCGCCAGCTGTCGACCGGGGCGTCCGGCATGCGCGCACGGATCTCCTGGACGTTGTAGCCGATGCCGGTGGTGCTCAGCCACATGTAGCCGACCGCGTACTGGTTGCCTGGATCGTAGGCTGCCAGGCCCTGCATGACCTCCGCATCCACGTTCTTCAGGTTGGGCAGGCGGGCCTTGTCGAGCTTGCGGTAGACCCCGGCCTTGATCTCATGCTCCAGGAAGTACGCCGACGGGACGACCACGTCGTAGCGCGAGTGCCCGGCGAGCAGCTTGGTCTCCAGGATCTCGTCGGAGTCGTACACGTCATAGGTGACCCGGATCCCGTACTCCTGTTCGAACCCGCGGATCACCGCAGGGTCCATGTAGTCGCCCCAGTTATAGAGGTTCACCTCCTTCTCGGTGTTCACCTGCGCCGTGGAGTCAGCCGCGCCCCCGCAGCCAGCCAGCAACGCCATGCCGGCGGCGGTGAGGGCGGC
The DNA here is from genome assembly GCA_963703025.1 of uncultured Pseudomonadota bacterium. Lineage (GTDB taxonomy): Bacteria > Pseudomonadota > Gammaproteobacteria > Steroidobacterales > Steroidobacteraceae > 13-2-20CM-66-19. Next base: position 3,123,282 of record OY969778.1, read on the forward strand.
GCGGCCGGCGTGCCGCAAGCAGGTGAGCACCAAAGCTGTGCGCTACTCGAGCACTGCGCCGTGGTCGCCCGGCAGGAGCAGCTCGCGGTGCACCTTCCATGGTGCGATGCCGTCGGTCATCACGTGCTCGTGGAAGTCCTCAAGCGTGTAGGCGGCGCCCCTGGCGGCCTGGTAGTCGTGGCGCAGCTTCAGCGCCGCCATCTTGCCCAGCATGTAGCCCCCATAGGTGGGGTCGTAAGTGCCACGCACCGCCTCGCGGCGCGCGGCCGCGGCGGGCAGGTGCGCTTCGCGCTCGAAGAAGGCGGACGCCTGGTCGATCGTCCACTCGCCGCTGTGCAGGCGGATGCCGGCGAGCAGGCGGCAGATACGGTTCAGGGCTTCCGCGAGCATGGCCAGCCGGTAACGCGGGTCCTGCGCATGGAAGCCCTCGTCGCTGACCATCTGCTCGGCATAGTGGGCCCAGCCGTCCTGTCCCGATGAGGGCTGCGGGAATGGATTCAGGCCCACCCAGATGCGCCGCACCTTGCCCGGCGTCGCGCGCATGTACAGGCTGTGGACGTAGTGGCCCGGTGCCACCTCGTGGGCACTGATGTCGGCAAGCGTCGCGTAGTTGAGCAGCCGCAGCCAAGCATCCTGGCGCGCCGCCGGCCAGCTGCGGTCGACATCGGTGATGTAGTAGAAGCTCTTGACCGGGTGCGGTTCCAGCGGGGGCGAGGAATGCATCGAGGCGAGGCCGAGATCGTAGGCCGGCGCGGGTGCGACGCTGACGTGCTGGTCCTGCGGGGACACCTTCATCAGCTGGTGGGCGTCGATGAATGCAAACAGCTCGGCCACGACCTGACCTGCGGCCGGTACCAGCTCCCCTGGGGCCGGGTGGTTGTTCTGGACTGACTGCCACACGAGGTTCGCGTCCTGGTGCGGGTCGATGCGCGCGGCAGTTTCGCTGAACTGCGCCTGCTGGCGCGCGAGCTCGCGCTCACCGATCCGCAGCAGGCTCGCTGCCGGCAGGTCGATCAGTTCCTCGGCGCGGTAGCGCGCCTCCACGTTGGCGACACCGATGGCAAAGGACCCGCCGGCGAGTGGCACCTGTGTCTTGAGCTCGTCGCGATAAGCCAGGAGCGCCTGGTTGGCCCCCTGGGCCACCGCCAGCAGCTGTTTGCGCGCCTGCGGGTCGACGCCGGGCGGGAAGGCGAGCGGCAGGTCGTGCTCCAGCAAGTCCGAGACCCCGTCCAGCATCGCGATCGCGCGCTCGACGAACACCCTCGGCGGCTTGCGGATGTTGGTGCGCGCCGCCTGCAACAGGCCCGGAACGCCCCGCAGCTTGCTTGCGGCGCTGCGCATGCGCTCGGAGGCGGGGGCTGACTCCATCGTGACGAGGTTGTGCAAGCCGTCCGCGAGCGCGGCGACGTAGACCATGGGGTTGCGCTGCCAGGTGTGCACCGTGCCAATGTCGAGCAGCCAGCCGTCGATGACGCCGAGCAGGATCTCCCGATCAACGCGTTCATCAAGGCTGAGCGCAGCGGCGTCCAGCGCGGCGAAGCTGCGGCGCTGCGCGTGCAGCCAGGTGACTTCCGCGGCAATCGAGGCGGACGAAAAATCTTCGAGCTCGCCGTCATGGCCATGCAGGCCGTTGCCCGCGGCGATCGAGGGGTGCAGGCGTGCGAAATGATCCAGGTACTGGTCCACCCGCTGCGCAAAGGTGCCAGGCATGGGCGCGTCGGGGGCTGTGTGGGCGGCGGCGCGCGCCATGGCAGGAGTGGCCGCGATGGCGAGGACCGCCAGCCACGCGGGCAGTCCCTGCGCGCGGGCACGCATTGGCCGCTCGCGGCGGGACACGAGGTTCAGTTGGATGGCTGGCAAGGACGCACTCCGTAAAGCAAAGGGGCCAGGGTCAGATTGTGCACCAGGGGATCGCTGCCGGTGCACGAGGCGTTGCCTCACGTGGCGCCGCGGCCTTAACGTGGCGCCTCACGGGGCATAAAAGCTGCGCGTCGTGGCAGGAGGACAGATGGACAATGATCTGGGGCCGCTGGGCTCTTTCCTTCGGCTGGCATGGCCGGCAGCGGTGGCGCTGCTGGCGGGATTGTCAGGCTGCTGCAGGAACCTGCCGGCGAACTCCGCAGCCGATGCCGCAGGCGTTGCGGCCGCCAGCATCGCCTGGAAGGAGACCTTCAATGCCGGTAGCCCCGCGGCTGTCACGGCGCTTTACGCCGAGGATGCGATTCTCAGCGCACCGGGCAAGCCCGCTGTGAAGGGCAGGGCGGCCATCGGTGAGTACTTCCGGAAGACCGCTGCCGAGTTTGCCGCGGCTGGACTTACAGTGACGGACACGCCGATGGGGGCGGCAGTCGCCTCGGGGGAGCTGGGCTACCAGTGGAAAACCTACCGGATCTCCGATCGCACCGGGGCGGTCGTCGGCTCAGGGCAGTTGCTGACCTTGTTCCGGCGCAGCGCAGGCAAGTGGCTGATCATCGCCGACACCTGGAACCCTGACAGTGGCGCTCCTGCCGCTACGGCACATTGAATGCCGCGGACGGCTCGCGCTAATGCGGGTTCGGGTTGCCGGAGCCCATGACCGTAAGCTTGGTGCCGGTGTTCTCCTCCAGTACCGGCGCGTCGAGCACCAGTAACGTGGTCCCGGGCAACAGCAGTGGGTATAGCGCGCGGGCGAATTCCTGCGGCAGGTGCACACGGCGCGCCACGGCAAGATCGCTGTCGCGCCCGGCTGAATCGGCGTAGCCGGGCATCGGTATCGCCATCCAGTTGCGCGCGGCCGCGCCGCGCACCAGCAGGCTTTCTGCATCGACCTGTCCGGCCTTGACGATGAATGCATGCGTGCCCAGCGGCTTGTCCGGGTCGTCAATGGCAACGGCTGCACGGCCGATCTCGATGCCATTGCGGATGACGATGACCCGCCGATCAGCGGCACTGGCCAGGATCGACACCGGGCCGTCGGGGGATTTCTGCGGTTCCCAGCGCGACGGTTCACCGGCGGAAAGTTGCGCATCGAGGTCCGCCTTGCCGCTGGCAGCGTCGATGGGCGCAAGCACCGGCGGGTGCACGATGTCCTGCGGTGCGGTCACCTGGTCGACGATAACCACCGTCATGCCCATGTGCGAGGCACCAAACAGATCTTCAGCAAACTGCGAAGGCAGGTGCACGCAGCCGTGCGAGGAAGGGTAGCCGGGCAGCCCGCCGGCATGCAGCGCGACGCCATCCCAGGTCAGTCGTTCCTGGTAGGGCATGGCCGCGTCGTTGTACACGGAGGAATGGTGGTTCTTGTCCTTCTGCGTGATCGTGAAGATACCGGTGGGCGTGCGGTGCCCAGGGCGGCCGGTGCTGACCGTGGTGAAGCCGACGGCGATGCCGTTACGGTACACGTAGGCACGCTGCTCGGTGAGGCTGACCAGCACCACGATGGGGCCATCCGGGGCAAGCCCCGGGTCCCAGACGAACTGGCCCGGCTTCAGGGTCAGGGGTGCGGTGTCGGCCGGACTTGAGGTCTTGGCACCCCAGAACGGCATGGCCGACGCCTGGGCCGCGACGAACAGGAAAAGGAGGAGGGACGAGATGAGCCGTCGTTGCACGCTGATCGCTCCGGTGCGTTGCTAGCGGTGCAATCTACCGGCCCGGCAGCGGCAGCGCCATCCGGGCGGCGACGAGCGGCCCTGCCCGCGCGTGACGGTAACTATCAGGCGCTTGAGTCTCCCATTGCGTGGCTCAGGTGTTCACTGCCGCCGGTACGGGACAGGCCACGGGACGGGGCCGGGAGCTGGCGCGTGGAGACCTGGTCCTGGGTCGCAGGATGGATCGCCGCGAGGTGCCGCGCCAGGCGCAGTGCGTGGTTGCGAAGCTCGGCAACGGCGGTACTTTCCCAGTCACGCGCCCGCAGCAACGGACCAACGTAGTAAAGATTGCGGGTGATTGCACCGTTGGCGCTGACCAGCCTGCCGATGTCATCCGTCAACAAGCCAAGTCGCAGCCGGTCGGGCGTTGCCAGTCCCTGCGAGAGCAGGCCGCGCAGGATCCGCTCCCGGGTCCTGGTGATGTCATAGTCAGGCCCGGTGCAGTTGACGACGCGGTCCACGCGCAGCGTGGCCGGGTCGCGCTGCCCGCGCGGCTGGTAGGTGACTTCGACCGCCTTGCCCGCCGGGACGAGCCCGAGTATGCGACCGGCGTGCACGTGCAGCCGGCCATCGCTCTGCAGCTCGCGCAGGGCCGCCGAGGTGCTCTGCGGGATCCGGTGCCTGTGAACGTCCCAATAAGGGCGCAGGTGCGTGACGAACTGCTGCTGTGCCCGCGGCGACAGGTGCTGCCACAAGACCGGGGCCAGCTCGCGGACCCGGTTGATGACACGACGCCAGTCCTCCCCGCGCTGGCCGAGTTCACGTGCGGCGCGGCGCACTTCGCGACTCAGGCGCACGAGCGACGCGGCTGCCTCGGCGGTCCGCGGCAACAACTCGCGCGCACTGTCGGCAGGACCTGGGACCTGTGCGCAGGGCATCAGACCGCGTCGCGAGATTGCGTGGATCTGAACGCGGCTTCCCGCTCCTGCCACACCTGCCATGACCACGTCGGCCATGGTGAGCCCCGTGCCGATGACCAGCACCGACTCAGAGGTGCGAAAACGCGGCGGAGACTGCCAGGGGTCCGAGACGTACCGTGCCGAACCGTGCAGGGCGGCAGCGCTGGGCACAGCGGCAGGCGCGGGGTTGCCGGTGGCCAGCACCACCTGGTCTGCATGAACGCTGCGACCGTCCGCCAGGTAGACCTGGAAGTTCGGGTTGCGGTGGGCGCGCTGCACGCCAACGGCCACTGCGAGCACACGCTGCAGCGAAGTGCCCGGGGCAGGTGCGCTTTCTGCGGCGCGCAGCAGCGACTCGAGGTACTCCCCGAACAGCTCGCGCGGCAGGAAGTCCGCACCGCTGACCTGTGGGTGCGAGCGGCGCACGAAATCCAGGAATTCGTTGGCGTCCTCCGGGTTGGCGGACATCCGGCTCGCCGGCACATTGAGCAGGTAGGGATACTTCAGGCGGCTGTAGGCCAGGCCGCGGGCGAACTGCGCACGCTCGATCAGCAGGATGCGCAGCGGCTGCACCGCACCCAGGCGCAGCAGGTTGACCGCCAGCGCCGTGCCACAGAAGCCGGCACCGATGATCGCGATCGTCCGTGGCAGGGTAGTCATGGGCCTGACAGGGAGGCAACGCGGCCCGCGCGCAGGCGGCTTGACGCAGCGCTGGGCGAGCGATCCAGATGACGTAGCTTCGACATTTGACCGTCCGGCGGCGCCGTGCGTGGCTGATGCGACCGGTCCTGATTCTAGGTGGCCGCGCGTCACGCCCCGGTAGCGATCCGGTGACAATCAGGTGACTTGACGAAGGTGAGGGCTGCGATATGACCGGGAGACGTGTTTTCCCCCGCGGCAGCCGCAGTCGGGAACCGGGGCGGGCACTACCGCTAAGATGAGGCCATATGCCGGAGACCCCGGACGCCCAGTCGCGCCTGGCCCGCGCGCCTTATCTCCGGGGAGGCAGCGTCGCGGCGGGCAGTCCACGACTGCTCTTTAGCGTGCGAAGGCTGCTCCCGCCGACGCCGCAATTGAATTTGAGGTCCGGCGCGCGCAGATGCGCGCCGCCTTAAGCCAGCGGTAGGGTCCCCTCGCAGGGAGCTGACCCTACCGCACTCGTTGGTCGTTGCTACTGAGACTGTCCGTCGCCAGCAATGCACCCGCCGCCCTCGGCGCAGATGACGTTATAGACCACCCGCTTGCCGCAGCCGGCAACCCCGACCGTGTAGGCCGCGCGCGGCGTCGGTGAGAAGCGCACCGTGCCCATGGGCTCCTGCACGTTCTCCGAATTAATCACTTGACCGGTCGCGGTCGGGCAATTCATTTCGAATGCACCCTTCTGCTGCGCCGCAGCAATGGCCTGTGGCTTGGCAGCTTGCAGCAAAGGCGCCTGGCAGCCTGCCACAATCAGGGTTGCAGCCGCGCCGAGAATCATCACGACGATTTTGGGGTTCTTGTTGGGGGCCATGATCATCTCCGGGTTAACTAAAATTACGCGGTACGCGCGCGCGGGGCTCGTCTCGAATCCGGACGCCCCCGCGTCGCGACGGGGTCAAATTATACGGCCTGACCGGCTGCCTGATATTGGACCCAAGGCTAACGGCCCGGCGCACGAGGTGACAGTCGCGGGTCCGTGCGGCATTTTGCTGGCTGGCAGTCGCCGGCCCCCCGCGAAGCAGCTATTGAGGCCCGCTAGTGGTCCCAGGCAAATATGTGCTTCCAGTCGTTCTTCATGCTGATGACGACCCAGCCGCGCTGCTTGGCCTCGGACATCAGCGTGTCTGGGAACGTGCCGACCTTTGACTCAGGACCATAGGCGTACTCGCGCGCGGCGTCGTCATGGTGCACCAGCATCATCAGGCGTGCGCCGCCGCCATCCTGTGCGTACTCGAGCATTTCCTGGTCGCCACTGGAGTTGCCGAACGCGGCGGTCGGCCGGCGGCCGATCATCAGGTGGATGCCGATCGGCTTGCCGGACTTGTCATCGACACGGACCCCCTGCGGCACCTTGGTCAGCTGCGACTTGCCGTTTGCGTCATAGCCGAAGCTCGTGTCGCTGGTCGAGCCGACCACCTGCTCGCGGGGCACCCCGTAGACGCGCTCGGAGTACACGCGCACGAAATCCTGGCCGCCGCCGGTGACGATGTAGGTCTTGTAGCCATTGGCGCGCAGGTACTGCATCACCTCGATCATCGGCTGGTAGACCAGCTCGGTGTAGAGGTGGTGGAAGCGCGGGTGCTGCGCGGTCGTGATCCAGTCCTGCACGTCCTTCTGGAACGCCTCGACCGTCATCCCGGTGTGGGTGGCGGCCAGGACCTTTTCCAGATCGGGAAGCGACAGCTTCGCGATCGCCTCGCGGTCGCCTGACAGGACGGTCTTGAAGGGCTCGATGTCCTTGAGCTTCGGCTCCCGCGCGGCCATGACACCCACCTGGTGGAACGCAAACATCACCTGGCCATACAGCGGCTGCTCCACCCAGGTGGTGCCGTCCTGGTCGAAGGTTGCGACGCGCGCCACCGGATCCACGAACTGCGGGCCGCCCTGGGTCGTGGTCTCGCGCACGAACGCGATGATCGCCTGCTTGGCGGAGCCTTCGTTCCAGGATGGCAGCGGGTCGGTCTGCGCGTGGGCCTGTGCATACCCCAGCAGCAGGGCAAGAAATGCAAAACGGCGGGCGATGCCAGGAAGCGATGCGGCCAGTTGCATAGGTGTGCCTTCAGTTCAGTGGGGCGCGCATTATTGCCCCCGGCGGTCCGCGCTGCCCATTGGACCTCAGGTCATACTGTGCCGATGTCAGGTCCGCGACCAAGCGCGAGCCTTGCCACAGCCAGGCCGGTGATCGCCGACGCGCGGGAAGCCGTCAACCCAAACGGGTATGGTGGGCACCCCCCGTCGCTGCTGATTAGGAAGGATGCGCCATGACGAGCGAAGACCCGCAGGCCAACTGGGGCTTCTCAACCCTCTCGGTGCACGGCGGCTATACGCCTGAGGCCACCACCAAGGCCGTCGCCGTGCCCATCTACCAGACCGTCGCCTACGCCTTCGACAGTGCTCAGCACGCGGCCGACCTGTTTGACCTGAAGGTGCCCGGCAACATCTACAGCCGGATCATGAACCCGACCACCGACGTGCTCGAGAAGCGCCTGGCAGCACTCGAAGGCGGCATTGGCGCGCTTGCCGTCGCCTCGGGCCAGGCTGCTACCACGTACGCCATCCTCACCATCGCAGGCACGGGCGACAACATCGTGGCATCGAGCGCGCTCTACGGCGGGACCTACAATCTGCTCGCCCACACCCTGCCGCAGCTGGGCGTCGAGACGCGCTTCGCCGATTACCGCAAGCCGGAGAGTTTCGCGCCACTCATCGACGCCAACACCAAGGCGATCTTCGTCGAGTCACTTGGTAATCCGCAGGGCAACATCACCGACATCGCCTCGATCGCAGAGCTTGCGCACGCGCGCGGGGTGCCGTTGGTCGTCGACAACACGGTGCCGACGCCGTACCTGTGCAAGCCGTTTTCACACGGTGCGGATATCGTGGTGCATTCCCTTACCAAGTACCTGGGTGGCCATGGCACCAGCATCGGCGGCGTCATCGTGGACTCCGGAAAATTCCCCTGGGCACAGCACAAGGAGCGCTTCCGGCGCCTGAACGAGCCTGACGTGAGTTACCACGGCGTGGTGTATACCGAGGCGCTCGGGCCGGCGGCGTACATAGGTCGCGCCCGCGTGGTGCCGCTGCGCAACATCGGCGCGGCGCTATCGCCCTTCAACGCGTTCCTGATCCTGCAGGGCATCGAGACGCTGTCTCTGCGTCTGGACCGCATCAGTGACAACGCGCTGGCCGTTGCCCGTCACCTGAAGAAGCATCCGAAAGTTGCCTGGGTCAACTATGCGGGGCTGGAGGATCACCCGGATCACCAGCTCATGAAGAAGTACCTGTCCGGCAAGGCCTCGGGACTGGTCAGCTTCGGGATCAAGGGGCCGGCCGCCAGCGGGCGCGAGCGCGGCGCATCCTTCCTTGACGGCTTGAAGCTCTTCACGCGCCTGGTGAATATCGGTGACGTGCGCTCGCTGGCCACACATCCGGCCTCGACCACCCACCGGCAGCTGGGTGAGGCGGAGCTCAAGAAGGCAGGGGTGAGCGAGGATGCCGTGCGGCTGTCGCTTGGCATCGAGGACCTGGCCGACCTCATCGCCGATCTTGATGGGGCGCTATCGGTGGTTTCCGGCGGAACCTAAGGCTTCAGCACCTGGCCGCGCGCCTGCGCGCGGCCACAATCCTGCGGTCTCCAGCACAGGCTAGCGAATCAGCCCCGCGCTGCGCAGCCGGGCCGCCGTCGGGATCGCCACCGTCATGAGCGTCGCCTCGGTCGAGGTGACCTCCTTGGCCTTGGTGGTCGTGTCGACCGTGTAGACCAGCGCCGCATCGCTGGTCTGGTAAACACGCGTCACGACGTGCAGCGAGCTTGTGATGGAGGTCAGCGGCTGCGCCGTCTGGAATTCGACGTAGGTCACCGGCATGCCATACATGCCGTAGCCGTAGTCCTGGGCCTTGTAGAGCGAGGTTCCGCGCGTATCCTGGCTGCCGCCCTCGCGCTCGCCGATCGAGGATGAAACCAGTCGCGTTGCGAGCACCGCGTCGGCGTGCACCTCCGCGACCACGCGCGCGATGTTCTCGCGCGTCAGTGGCTCCTTCGAGTTCATTTTGTCGCAGCTCGAGATCACCGTCGTGGAGGCGCTCTGGAGCTGGGAAGCAAAGGTCGATTCGAACGCGCACCTGAGGTTCAGGTCGGGAGAGACGCCGACCACCAGGAGCCGCGTGAATGTCTGGCTGCGGACGGCGCCGTCCTGCCATGTGCCTTTTGCCGACACCCCGGTGCATCCAGCGAGCAAGACTGAGGCGACCAGCAGTGCGTAGTTGGCGAAGCGGTGTGTGTACCGGGGGCAATCGCTGGTATCGGTGCTCAAGATGTGCTCTTGTGGTTGAAAGCTCGCGTTGAGTATACGCGAGGGTAGGGGCCTTTGGTCAGCGGCGGAGCGCTACAATGCGGCGCGACCCAACCAGAAGGGGTGGTGACCACGGTGCGGCCGGCCGAGACAGGGGTACGTCGATGACGCTCGAGCAGGTCTTCTTCGCAAGCCAGAGTGTTGCAGCAGTGGGCGTGATTGCTTCACTGATCTTCGTCGGCCTGCAGGTGAGGAGCAGTGCGAAGGCCGTACGCTCTGCCACGGCTCAGGCCGTGCACGAAAATTTCTCGAGTTGGTACCTTGCGCTTGCGGACAATGCGAGCGGTCTGGCAGTCGTCCTCAAGGGCTTCGGGTCTCTTAACGAACTGTCTGCGACCGAGCGCGCGCAGTTCAACTGCATCTTCCTCGCATTTACCTCCCACTCGCAGAACGCCTTCCACCAGTGGCGCCAGGGCCACCTGGCGAACGAGTTGTGGACTTGTTGGGAAGCGCTGTTGATGAACATGGTGCACACCAGCGGAGGCGTCGCGTTCTGGCGCGAGCGCAGCTATGTTTTTGCACAGGACTTCAGGGATGAAGTAAATGCGATGGCTGCGCGCAAGCCGCATCCGGATGCCAGGGCCTTCGGCGTGCTGCCACTCGCCGATGCCTGAGGCGAGCGGGCAATGCGTTGCGCGGAGCGCGTAGCCTTGAGTCGATTCCAAGCAGCTTGGGGACGGGTTTGTGTGTGCAGGAACCATTTCTGTGGCAGATGAAGACAGCTATATCCCTTACCTGGTGCTGGTACGTTTTGACAAGGACGGTGGCGATCTCAAGGCGCGGGTGATGCAATCAGCGCCTGTTTTAAGGGATTTGCTGACTGAAATCGGCAAGGTGCAGTCGGTAGAGATGTCCTACGACGGTTCGATGGTGGCGTACTTGGTGGCCGCGGATCCGCGGTTTACTGATCCACTGCACGTGAAGTCCTACCTGCAGGCACCAAGTTCTCGGCGCTCGTCGCCGCTCGTATCGCACGACAAGTTGCTTGTCGTCTCGATTGAGCTGGGTTCCGCATCGCGGCTGGAGCGAGTAACGAGTTGGCTTCGCGAGTGCGACTTGCTAGTCGAGTGAGGTGCGCACGCGCAGCTTCCGCAATTGTCTGACGGCGCGGCTCTAACATGGGCAGTGGGTTCTGGCCACGGGGCCTCGGGCGCCGCGAGCTTGAGGACTCGTATCCGGCACGTCAAATCCGATTAACGCGCCTTTTGTCCGGCGGTCCATCATCCCCTCATATGCTGCTTCGATTCGCTGAGTTGTACGTGCGGTATCGAACAGCGGGAGTTGGTGGGGATCGCAATTTAAGCGCGCGCGATAGCTTCGCAAGAGCGCTCGGTCCTCGCTCAGTTTGAGCGCGAGTGACTCGTACGCAGCCAGATCGTCCGTGATCAGTTCGGGAAGGCCGACAGCCTGAAGCAAGCTGGCTGCGACACGCCCTGCGAAAGTTGTCCCCCGGCAGGTGATCAGCGGCAACCCCGCCCATAGCGCGTCGCTGGCGGTGGTGTGGGCGTTATACGGAAGGGAGTCCAGGAACAGATCGCCCACCGAAAGGCGCGACACGTGAGCCGACATCTCGATCCTGGGGGCGAATATCAGGCGGTCAGGGTCGATGCCGGCCGCCGCGGCTTCGCGCCGCAGATTGGGAGCCATCATCGCATTGCTTTCTAGCAGCCAAAGAACGCTGGAAGGCACTCTCGCAAGCAGCCGTAACCATATCGCGAACATTTCGGGCGTAATTTTGTAAGAGCCATTGAAGTGACAGAAGACAAAATCTTTCTCGTTCAGTCCATATGGCGCCCGGGCGTGCGGTGCAGCGCGCGGCCGCGTGTTGTCATTGATTTGATAGGACCCCGGAATACGTACCACTTTCTCGGTGTAGAACCGCTCCTGCCCGGCAGGTACTACTTCGGCGTCGGCCAAAATATAGTCCATGTACTCAGCACCGAGGCTTCCGGGAAAGCCTAGATAATTGACTTGTATGGGCGCAGCTCGCCGAGCAAATATCCCTAACCTCAGGTCTCCGCAGAAGCCATTCAGATCGATCAGAATGTCGATCCCTTCACGTGCGACGAGGCGCGCGGCGTCCTCATCCGAGAGCTTCTTGATGGGCACGAACTTATCAAAGGCGGCTTTTGCGCGACGCCGCATCGAGCTGTCATCTTCGTGACCGTTGTCGAAGCCAACGACCTCGAAGCGACCCCGGTCATGCTGTTCAAATAGCCCGGCTGCCAGATACATAGTGGCGTGCGAGCGAAACTCGCCGCAAACGTAACCCAGGCGTATCTTCCCGTCACCACGTCGGCTGTGGTGCTCGAAGTTCCGCGGTGGATACTTATCCTGAACGTAGATCTGCGCGCAGGCCAAAAGATCACTGGGCGACGACGATATCCCGTTGTAAACATGGGGTTCGACCACGCGCTTTCCAGTTCGCACGCCTTCATCCAAGGCGGACCGTTCACGCGCCAATTCGCTCCAGTTTGCCGCAAACATCCGTAGGTGTACGAGGTCGCCACGCGCATACGGATGGTCCGGCCTCAAGTGGACCAGCCGTTCCAGATCGACCATAGCTCGCGCCAGCTCGTTCTTCTGTGCCCATAGGCAGCGCGCGCGGCTACTCAGTGCTTCGGGCATATCAGGTTGAATTGCAAGCGCTCGCGCGTAGCTGTCGAGCGCCAGATCCACGTCACCGATTGTTCTTAGTACGGCTGCTCGGTTTACAAACGCTCCGGCGTGAGCCGGGTTCTGCTCAAGTACGCGATCGAATTCTGCCAATGCATCTGGAGTTCGCATGAGCGCCTTCAGCGCAAGTCCGCGATTGTTGCGGACCTCCACGTATGTGGGTCGACGCTGGAGTACACGGTCGAAGCTCTGCAGAGCTTCCTGTGCCTGGCCCATCGCAAGATGGATCAGACCTCGATTGTTCCACGCCTCTTCGTTGGCTGGATCGAGTTCAATCGCCCGCTCTACAGCTGTGAGCGCGTCCTGGTTCCGATTCAGCTTAGACAGGAGCACGCTTTTTCTGCTCCAGGCGTGGCTGTTCGTTGGAGCGATTCTTGTGACGCTCTCCAAGGCTTCCAGCGCTTCGCTGTTGCGGCTTACGCCCAGAAGTGCGAGAGCATAATTGGATAGCAATTCGGGAGTGCCGGGCGCATGCAAGAGTCCACTTTCGATAAATGACAGCGCATCAGCGGGACGGCCCTGCTGAAGGCGGAGCACGCCCATTTGATGCAAAGCAGGATAGAAGCTTTTATCGGCCTTCAGAATCTCCAGATACATCGCCTCTGCCTCCGGCAGGCGGCCGGCTCGATGTAGCGCCAATGCCTCCTGGATCAAACGCTCCATTTGCACTCCATCGCCAGTTTGAGGCCGCCAAGCTTACGCCGATCTTCGCCAGCGTCGCACGGGTGCCGTGGCTTCTGGGGGGCGCCTGCCCATTCATACCCGGTTGGGCCGTCATGGATCCGCTGATGCTGGTGGTTAAGAAGCATCACGCTGCATTGCGAACAGTCGACAAGGTCGCTTAGGCAGCGAGAGCGATCCTTTGCGCACAACCGTCAACGGGTGGTACCGCTCTTAGTGGAAAATCTTGTAGGTCCAGCGCAAGTCGCGGACTGCCGTTCCGTCAGCCTTGCCGGAAGACAGCGCGCCGAAAGGGCCTCGTAACCCCTCTATAACTGACGCTCGACTGACTTTCTCACCGATTCGCCGCCACTATTTGCGTGCGGACCTGAATCGGGAGAGCGAAATGATTGCTGTGGTATCTGGGACTGTGATTGTTCTGGTGATGGTATGGGCGGTTATGTGGGTGGCTCACGACCCCTCGGAAGAGCATTTGGTGCGGTTTGGTCCGAAATCGGCACCACGAGGTTCGCGCGAAGTGCACTGACTGATTCGGATCCTTTGCCGCGAACCGGCCACGCTGGCGCTGCCCGGCCTGGGCCTCGCCAGCTTCGGGCCGACGCGGCTGCGCAGGACCAACAGACCCTCATAGCTGCAATGATCGCCACTAGGCGCACGACCGGGACGCCCTAGAAAGCCACATATGGCCTGAGGGTCGCCAGCAACCGTCGTTGTGCTGATGGGCAGGCTGCGGCGAATGCGGCAGGTTGCCTCGAAATTGGTAGCGGGGGCAGGATTTGAACCTGCGACCTTCGGGTTATGAGCCCGACGAGCTGCCAGACTGCTCCACCCCGCACCATGAGGGCCGCGCATTCTACAAGCGCACACCCCACTCAGCAATAGCTGCCGCCCGATACTCCGAACCTCAGGGCAGCGCGGCGGCGATCTGCCGCGCCAGAGAGCCTCCCGCCGCAGGATCAAGGCTTTGCAACGGCCAGCGGATGCCCAGGCCCTCCTGGGAGCCAGGCTTGGGGATGATGTGAAAATGCACGTGGGCGATCGCCTGGTGCGCGCCTGCGCCGTTGTTCTCCAGGACGTTGTATTCGCGGGTGCCGGTCGCCTCGATTACCGCCCGGCATAGCCTGGGAAGCACTCGCCCGAGCGCCGCGGCGGATTCATCGGAGAGCCGGTCAAGGGTTTCGGCCGCCTCCTTGGGGACCACCAGCATATGGCCGCGACTTAGCGGATTGATGTCGAGGAATGCGAGCACGTGCGTGTCTTCATAGACCTTATGGCACGGTATCTCCCCGCGGATGATCTTGCTGAACACTGTCTCGGCCATGGACGCATCCTCGTTGTCGCTGGTCTTGCGCGCAGCATTCTCACTTACCGGCGCGCGGCGGGCAGGTGGTTTCTGGGAACCAGCCGGCCGGGTACACTCCACGGCTCGCTAAACTACGCTTACGACGGGGAACGGGCATGAAGACCAAGGCCGCCATCGCATACGCTGCGGGCAAACCGCTTGAAATAGTCACCCTCGACCTGGCGGGCCCCAAGGCCGGCGAAGTGGTGGTGGAAATCCGCGCCAGCGGTGTGTGCCATACCGACGAGTTCACCCGTTCGGGCGCGGACCCGGAAGGGCTCTTCCCGGTGATCTTTGGACACGAAGGGGCCGGCGTGGTCGTGGATGTCGGCCCGGGCGTCACCACTCTTAAGAAGGGTGACCACGTCATCCCGCTCTACACGCCCGAGTGCCGGCAGTGCAAGTCGTGCCTGTCCCAGAAGACCAACCTGTGCACGGCGATCCGCGCCACGCAGGGCAAGGGCGTGATGCCCGATGGCACCAGCCGCTTCTCGATCGGCAAGGACATGGTGCACCACTATATGGGCTGCTCCACGTTCTCCAACTACACCGTGCTGCCGGAGATTGCGCTGGCCAAGATCCGCGAGGACGCGCCCTTCGAGAAGGTGTGTTACATCGGCTGCGGCGTCACCACCGGGATCGGCGCGGTCATCAATACCGCCAAGGTCGAGCCGGGTGCGAACGTCGTGGTGTTTGGCCTCGGCGGCATCGGGCTGAACGTGATCCAGGGCGCGCGCCTGGTGGGGGCCAACAAGATCATCGGCGTCGACCTCAACCCGCGGCGCAAGGCGCTGGCCGAGCGCTTCGGCATGACGCACTTCGTCAACCCGAAGGAAGTCGGCGGGGACCTGGTGGCGCACCTGGTCGCGCTCACCGATGGGGGCGCGGACTACAGCTTCGAGTGCGTCGGCAACGTGGAACTGATGCGCCAGGCGCTCGAGTGCTGCCACCGCGGCTGGGGCGTGTCGGTGGTCATCGGCGTCGCCGGCGCAGGGCAGGAGATCAAGACACGGCCGTTCCAGCTGGTGACGGGGCGGGTATGGAAGGGCACCGCGTTCGGCGGGGCGCGCGGGCGCACCGACGTGCCGAAGATCGTCGACTGGTACATGGACAAGAAGATCAACATCGACGAGCTGATCACCCACGTGATGCCGGTCGAGAAGATCAACGATGCCTTCGACCTGATGCACACGGGCGAGTCGATTCGCTCGGTGGTGACTTTCTAGGCAACAGCGCCGCGCTGGCCGTGTTGCCATCCAAACCAACCAAAGAGGGGAATTCCATGGCAGTTTCAATTCATCCGGCCGTCGATGGCGGCGTCAAGAAGGGCGCGGCCAACTTTGCAGGCGGCACGCTTACCTGCCAGTGCGCCTCGGCGCCTGTGACGGTCACGCTTGCGGGCAACACCGCCTTCAACCACGTGTGTGGCTGCACCAAGTGCTGGAAGCCCCAGGGCGCGACGTTCTCGCAGGTTGCGGTGATCGGCCGTGACAAGCTCACCGTCAGCGCCAACGGCAACAAGCTCAAGATCGTGAACGCGCAAGCACCGATCCAGCGCTACGCCTGCAGTAGCTGCGGCGTGCACATGTATGGGCGCATCGAGAACAAGGACCACCCGCTGTATGGCTTTGACTTCGTGCACACCGAGCTGTCGAAGGACAGCGGCTGGTCGGCCCCGGAATTCGCCGCGTTCGTCTCCTCGATCATCGAGTCGGGCTTTCCGCCGGCGCGCATGGGCGAGGTGCGCACACGCCTGAAGGAGCTGGGACTTGAGCCCTACGACTGCCTGTCGCCGGGAATCATGGACCTGATCGCGACCCATACCGCGAAGGCCAAGGGCACGCTCGCCGCCTGAAGCGGCATGTCGCAGGTGATATGACCCAGCCGGCCCTGGCCACCGCTTCGCGCGGCAGGCGGCGCCGGCTTTTTCCTGCGTGAACACGCAAGGTGGAGGATGCATGGGGTACGTCCAGCTCATCGCCCGCGGGGTGCTGCTTGCGGCAGCGCTGCTGGCCACTGCGCTGCCTGCCGCGGCGGCCGCCTACCCGCAGCCGGCGGAGGCAGACTTCACGATGCAGGATTTCCGCTTCGCATCCGGGGAATCACTGCCGCAGCTGCGCATCCACTACCGCACGCTGGGTACCGCGCGCACCGATGCGCATGGGGTGGTGCGCAATGCCGTGCTCATCATGCACGGCACCGGCGGCAGCGGGGCGAGCCTGATCAGGGAAGAGTTCGCCGGGGAACTCTTCGCCCCCGGCCAGCCGCTGGACGCGGCGCGCTATTTCCTGATCCTGCCCGATGGCATCGGCCACGGGCGCTCCAGCAAGCCCAGCGACGGGCTGCATGCGCGCTTCCCGCACTACGGCTACCGCGACATGGTCGAGGCGGAATTTCGCCTGCTCACCGAAGGCCTCAAGGTCAACCATGCGCGCCTGGTGATGGGCACCTCCATGGGGGGCATGCATACCTGGCTGTGGGGTGAGCTGCATCCGCAGTTCATGGATGCGCTGATGCCGCTGGCGAGCCTGCCCACGCAGGTCTCCGGGCGCAACCGCGTGTGGCGGCGGCTCATCATGGACGCCATCCGCAACGACCCTGACTGGGCGGGTGGGGAGTACAAGGCCCAGCCGCCGGCGGTGCGCACCGCCTTGCAGATGCTGTGGCTGATGGGCAGCAACCCGGTGCTGCGCCAGCAGGAGGCACCGACGCTTGCCCTGGCGGACCAGGTGATCGACCGCGCGGTGGCCGTGCAGCTGCCCTCGGCCGATGCCAACGACCTTCTCTACCAGGTCTCTGCCTCGCAGGACTACGACCCGGGGCCCGCGCTGGAGCGCATCGAGGCGCCGCTGCTGGCGGTGAACTCCGCGGATGATCTGATCAATCCCCCGGAGCTGGGCATCCTGGAGCGCGAGATCGTGCGTGTGCCACACGGACGCGCGCTGGTCATCCCGTACAGCGAGCACACCCACGGTCACGGCTCGCATACCTACGCCAGGCTGTGGCGCGATGACCTCGTGCAACTGCTGAGCGCAGCGCCGCAGCGCTAGGGGAGGGTTCCGGGGGGCTCGCGCAGCGCCGGCTGCAGTGATTGTGGCCCCAGCTGTGCCGGCGAGTTGCAGCCCATCTGGCCGAGCACCCGCTCGGTCTCGCTGACCAGGATCGCAAGCGCACGCCGGACACCGGGCTCACCACCGGCCGCCAGGCCGTAGAGCGTCGCGCGACCAAGCATCACCGCGTGCGCCCCCAGCGCCAGCGCCTTCACGACGTCGGTGCCGCGGCGGAAGCCGCTGTCGATGATGAGCGTAAGGCGCGAGCCCACGGCCTGGGCCACCTGCGGCAGTACCTCGATGGGTGCCACGCACGAGTCCAGCTGCCGGCCACCGTGATTGCTCAGCACGATGCCATCGCAGCCCAGGGCTGCGGCGCGTTCAGCGTCGGCGACGCTTAAGATGCCCTTGACGAGCAGCTTGCGCGGCCACGCCGCGCGCATCCATGCCAGGTCGTCCCAGCTGATGCTCGCATCCAGCAGCTGCGGGATGATCGTGCTGCCCCCCAGCGCGGAGGTTGCCGCGCGTGGCAGAAAATCCTCGAGGTTGCGGAAGCGCGGCAGGCCGCCGCTCCTGGCTGCGGCTGCCAGCCAGCGCGGGTGGCGCAGCATGTCCGCCACCGTGCGCAGTGTCGGGCGCCCCGGGGCGCGGTAGTTGCGCTGGTCCCATTCGCGGCTGCCAAAGACATTGGCGTCGCAGGTGAATACCAGCGCCTCGTAGCCGGCCGCCGCCGCACGGCGCACCAGGTCACGCGCGTGGGCGCGCTCGCGCATCACGTACAGCTGCATCCACAGGCGTCCGCCGGCGCGTGCGGCGACCTCCTCCAGGGGCGTTGTGGAGAAGGTGCTGAGCGTGAAAGGAATGCCCAGGCGCGCCGCGGCGCGCGCGAGCGCGACATCGCCATCAGGATCGAGGATCCCGTTCAGTCCCGTCGGGCCGATCAGCAGCGGGGCGGCAAGCGGCTGGCCGAACAGCGAGCTGTTGAGGCTGCGCGCGGTGGTATCGACCAGCGTGCGTGGCACCAGCCGCCAGCGCTCGAACCCCTGGCGGTTGCCGCGCAGCGTCGCCTCGTCCTCCGCGCCGCCCTCAACGTATTCGAAGGCAAAGTGTGGCACGCGCCGCCGCGCGAGCATGCGCAGGTCGGCGATGTTCAGCGCCTGGGCGAGCGTGCCGCGGGTGAACGCACGTCGCTGCCAGGGCATGGGGCCGTCGCCGCCTTACAGCAGCGCCATGCTGATGCGCTGGGCAACGAAGGTGTTGCTCACGCTGTTGTAGTGCCCCGCAGCCACCAGCGCGTGCAGTTTGTTGGTGCCATTCAGCGCGGTGTGCACGCCGGTGTAGTACGCACCGGGTGTGGCGAATACCGAGATCCCGGTGGTCGTCGTCGCGGCACTGCCGACCGACAGGACCAGGGCCGTCTGGTCAGCCCCGGTGGTGGTGATCAGCGGGCTGGCGGGCAACGCCTTCAGGTTCATGCCCACCGGGCCGGTAAAGATGTTGTACACCTGGCCGATGGTCGCCTTGGACAGGTCGACCACGTAGCCGGCGCTGCTGGCACTGGAGAACGGCGCGACTTCCCCCAAGGGCCACTCCACCACCAGGGTCTGCTCGGTGTCCGCACCGGGTGTCACCGCAGTCGCGGTGAAGTCAGGCGGCGCGGTGCCGAAGGCTGTGACGTCACCGTCGATGGCGAACAGCGAGCCCACCGCGCTGTTGTCCACCGCGATCGTGCCCGTGTTCACCTGGTACGCGGCAGGATTGGCTGCCACGCTTGAGCCGGTGCCAGCGAAGTTGTAGCCGACGGGGGCGAAGATACCCAGTGATATCAGGTCGAAGGTTGCAGTCGTCGGCGCGGCGGAGGAAAGGCCACCCCATAGGCGCGTGTGGGTCAGGCGCGCCGTGCCGCCGGAGCTTGTGGCCGCATCGAGCAGCAGGTTTCCTGAGGCGTCGATAGTGACGTTGCCGGCCGAATCAGTAGCGGTGCCACTGATGTAGACGGCCTGGCCGACCGAGAGTGACTGGGAGTTCAGGCCCGACGCCACCACGCCATCCATCGCCACGGGCAGGCCGGAATCGATGGTCACGAGCGCTGTACGGTAGTAGAACTGGCCACCACTGAAGTAGTTGAGCGTTGCCCCTGTCACCGTCAGCACGTCGCCGGAGCGCGCGCTGACCATGCCCGCGACGTAACTTAGCCCGTTCTCCTGGGAGGTACCCGCGTAGATCTCGGTGGCACTCATGGTCGGGTTGGTGGCGGTCGTTGCATCCGGTCCCGACAGCCCGGTCACCGTGCCGTAGGCCACCGTCACGGTGGCCTCGGGGAGATTTGTCATGGCCGCGAGGCCGTCGGGTCCTCTATAGACCACGCCGTTGATGTTGTAGTACGCATCCGCGGTCGGGTACACGAGCACCGCGCCCAGCAAGGCGCTGAAGTTGTAGAACGGCCGCAGGTTCATGATGAAGCCGCCATCCTGCTGGACCACGAATGAGCCGCGGGCGCGCACCGGAGTCTGGTCGAGGACCGCCGGGCTCACGGTCACGTACGGTTCGACGATGACGGCCGGGATGGTGCCATAGGCGATGGTGTTGAAGGCCTGCAGGTCAAAGTCGAAATGCACCGGTGTGGCTTCGTTGAGGTTCACCACGAGCGGGTTGGCCGGATCAAACGTCACCAGCACGCTCACCGTCGAAAGCGCGGTGTTGCCGACCCCGGCAAAGGAAGCCGCCACCGGGGCGCCGTCGATGTTCACGTACATGGACGCCGCGCTGTAGTCGAGCAGGATGGAAGCGGACACGTACGTGCCGTAGGGCACCGAGTAAGCGGAGACCAGTTCTGAGATGCTCGCCGCCTTTGCCAGGTCGACCTGCTGCGCCGCGGACAACAGGGCCACGACCGCGCCGCTCTTCTCCGTCAGGGTGATCTGGTCGATCGACACGACGTAGCTGGCGAACTTCAGTCCGCTGTTGGTGCCAGTCACGGTCACCACCGGATAGCCCGGGTGCAGGGTCGTGCTGCTGCCGCAGGCGGCCAGCATCAGCGCAAGCCCGGCAGCGACTAGCAACCGGAACGGCAGGCGGCGCGTCCTGCCGGTGGACTCGGATCTCATCAGGCGGTTCCCCTTAAAGTTTTTCACCGGCGGAGCGGATACAAGGCGCCAGCGCACTCCCCTTAGAAGAGCGCTGCGCCTGATCGTTCCCGGCATTTCAGTGACTTGCGGCCGGTCTGGCCCGCAAACCGTCTAGTTTACCGGTTTCGCACCGGTTTCAGTTGATCGAAAAGGAGATCGAGCCGTTGCCCCCGCCACTCATGTCGACCAGGGTGGGGTACCACTGGCGCACCACCTGGGTCGGATCCTTGGCAAGCACGGCAGCGTTCCACACCCGCACCGAGACGTAGTACTTAGCCGCGCTGGTACCGGAGGGTACCGAAGCTGACACCGCCCCGCCATTGGCGAGCAGGCTCGGCGTCAATGCCACCTGGCTTACCAGGGTGCCGTTGTGCGAGACCAGCAGTTCCCCGTCGGTGTAGGCGCCCGGGCTCACCGGCAGGATCGCAGCCTGCAGCGAGGCAAGCGTCGCGCCGCTGCTGACGGGCAGTGCCGCCAGGGTGACGGTCGGCGCTGTGGCCGTGACCGTGGGAGTCAGCGGGCCGTCGGCGAAGGACGGGGCACTGGCGGCGACAAAGTATTGCCCGGTCAGGGGCAGCGGGGCGGAGCTGAAGAGCGCGATCGTGGTGTCGGAGGAGACGAACGTGCCCGAGTCGACGGTGCCGAGCGACAGCTGCAGCGGGTTCGCCAGCACCTGGTTGAACGGGTCGATCGGCGACGCCTCGATCTGGTAGGGGACTTCGTTGGAGCCCCCGAGGCTCTGGTAGAAGCCCACCTGCGCATCGGCCGTGAGCGCGGCGGATGCGCTCGTGGTGATGGCAGGCACGTAGCTGGTAGCCGCGCGCGGCACGATGGCACCGACCGAGACGATGTTGGTGGTAGGGGCCGTCGTGGTCGGGGCAACCGTGGTGGTGTTGTTCGCGACGACGGTCGTCGAACCGCTCGTGTCGGTAGTGGTGGAACTCGAGGCGGTGGTGCTCGTGGCCAGCGGGATGGTCACCGCCTTGAGGATGATGGTGGCGATGCCGGCGCCATGGATGACCACGTCATAGGTGGCCGCCGTCGAGGTGCTGCTGGGCAGCGGGTAGAGCAGGAAGCTACCGTCGGAGCGCACCGGCGTACTCAACACCGCCACGTGTCGCGAGCCGTCCGCGCTCAAGGTCTCGGCGGTCGCCTGGATGCCGCTGGTGTAAGTGGCAAAGTTAGTCAGCGTGAGAGTGCCGGAGATCCCGCCGACGTTCTCAAGGTTGAAGGCGCCGGCGTGCGAACTGAGGATGACCGCGTACACAGGGGCAGGTCCGGTGCCGTCCGCGCTGGCAGCCAGCGGGCCGAATGTAAATGGCACCAGGTCGCGCCCGCCATCGATGCTCAGTGCAAACGTCGTGGTGGTCGTGGTGCTGGTCGTAGCCGTGGTGGCGCTGGTGGTGCCCGTGGTCGCGGCTGTGGAGGTCGTGCTGGTGGTGCCAAGCCCGCTGCTCAGCGCCGCGGCGGCGCCCAATGAACCCACCGCGATGTGCAGTGAACCGGCGATGCCGATGCCCTTGTCCGGATTGAGCAGTTCCAGCGGCAGCTGGTGCAGCACGCCCTTGGCGTCGGTGTAGTCCGCCTCGGCGTTGTAGATGGCACCGATGTCGCTGGCCGAGGTGGCCAGGTCCACGGCGGTCACCGGGATGAGGCGGATCTGGGAGTAGGTGCCCGGCAGCTGCCGCAGGCTGGTGGCGATCTCACCCAGCGTGCCGGCGTTGTCCTGAACCAGGTCGACAGTGGTGGGCGTGGTCAGGGGAAACTTGGTCCAGCCGGCATCATCCGGACCTGCGGTGGCGCTGGTGTTGAACCAGACCTCCTGGGTGGTGATGTAGACATGCGAGTACTGGACCGGGGTGTTGCCCGTCAGCGACACGTCCGTGCGCGACGAGCAGCCCGCCAGCACGCCGGCGGCAATGGTCACGATCCCTGTGATAAGCGCGGAATATCTCATGCAAATCCCGATGCCGGATGAAGCGGGATGATGCGCCCCGGGCGCAGGAGCCGCAATGCGAAAGCGGCCGGAAAGTGTGTCCAATTGTCGCTTTCCGGCATGTGGCATTGGACTGTGGGGGTGTAAGCATGTACAGTTCCGCCCGCCAAACGCCTATGTGCTCGGTCAGCACCCGTTTCGCTCGCAGTCCGTGTCTATCCGACGCACTTCGACTTACCATTACTTTAAGCCTCGCGTCTGACCGACCGGCGCTGCCCCAAAAGGCGCAGCCGGGCGAGCTCAAAGAAGCAGAGGTTTTCCTTATGTTGTTTACTGATCTCGGGCTTAAGCCCGAGTTGCTGCGTGCCGTTGCCGAAAAGGGTTACGACACCCCCAGCCCCATCCAGCGCGAAGCGATTCCGGCGGTGCTTTCCGGCCGTGACGTTCTTGCCAACGCCCAGACCGGTACGGGCAAGACGGCCGCCTTCGTGCTGCCCATCCTGCAGAACCTGGGCGCCCCGCAGCCGGGCGCGCCGCGCGTGCTGGTCCTCACTCCCACGCGTGAACTGGCCGCCCAGGTCGCCGCGAGCGCCCGTGACTACGGCCGCTTCGTCGCCCAGCTGCGCACCGTGCAGATCTTCGGCGGTGTCAGCGAGAGGCCGCAGATCGAGGCCCTGCGCCGCGGCTGCGACATCATCGTCGCCACCCCGGGTCGCTTGCTGGATCTTGCCGAGCAGCGCCACCTGGACCTCACGAAGATCACCTGCCTGGTGCTCGACGAGGCCGACCGCATGCTGGACATGGGCTTCATCCATGCCATCCGCCAGATCCTGAAGATGCTGCCCGCCGCGCGCCAGAACCTGATGTTCTCGGCGACCTACTCGGAGGACATCCGCACCCTCGCCAGCCGCATGCTGAAGAACCCGCTGTCGATCCAGGTGGCCCCGCGCAACGCCACGGCCGAGCGTATCGACCAGCAGGTCTACAAGGTTCCCAAGGAGCACAAGCGCCACCTGCTCGCACACCTGATCACCGCAGGCCAGTGGAGCCAGGTGCTGGTGTTCACGCGCACCAAGCACGGTGCGAACCGCCTGACGCAGCAGCTGGAGAGCGCTGGCATCATTGCCGCGGCCATCCACGGCAACAAGAGCCAGGCCGCGCGCGTTCGCGCGCTCGAGGACTTCAAGGCCGGGCGCATCACCGCGCTCGTGGCGACGGAGGTGGCCGCCCGCGGACTGGACATCAAGGAACTGCCGTATGTGGTCAACTACGAACTGCCGAACGTTCCGGAGGACTACGTGCACCGCATTGGCCGCACGGCCCGCGCCGGTGGCACCGGTAACGCCGTCTCGCTGGTCTCGCACGACGAGGCACCGCTGCTGCGCGACATCGAGTCGCTCCTGAAGATGTCGATCCCGGTCACCAAGGTGCCCGAGTTCGCCATCCAGCCAGGCACCGGGGTGAGCGAGCCCACCCGCGAGCACGACCCGCGAGCAAGCCAGCGCCAGGGACAGCGCCCGCAGGGCAGCTGGCAGCCCAAGCGCCACACCGGTGGCCGCACCAGCGGCGCGCGTCCGCAGGGCAACTACTCCCGCGGCGCCCGGCGCTCGGTGTAGCCTTAGGTGGCATGAGGATCCTGCATCTGGGAATCGCGTGGCTGCTGCTCACCGGCAGCAGCTGCGCGTTTGCCCACGCACAGCTCACGCACAGCTCCCCCGCCGAGGGCGAAGCACTGCCGCTCGCCCCCCATGCCCTCGAACTGCAGTTCTCTGAAGGAGCGCAGCTGACTGCGCTGTGGATCCAGAAGGGCCGCGAGCCGAGGCAAAAGCTCGGGCCATACCCCAACCAGCCGCAGGACCGCCTGAGCATCGTCCTGCCACCGCTGGGCACCGGCACTTACGTGATCAGCTGGCGGGTGCTGGGCAGTGACGGCCACGTGGTCCCCGGCCAGCTGCACTTTACGATCAACTGATGATCGACGGCCTGTGGCTGGTCGCGCGTGCCGCGGCTTACCTGCTCGTCCTGCAGGCCACCGGCAGCTTCATCTTCCTGGCGATGTTCGGGCCGCGCAGCACCGCTGCGCACCCGCAGGTCGCCCGCACCGCGCGCCACCTGGCCGGTGGCGCACTCCTGGTGTGCCTGGGCCAGCTGCTGCTCGAGCCTGCCTACATGGCCGGCGAGGCGTTCGGCATCCTTGATGCCTCGCTGTGGCAGTCGCTGCTGCACTCAGCAGCGTCCGTGCAACTGGGCCTGCGCGCGCTGGGCATGGCCTGCCTGCTGGTCGCGCTGCGACCCGTGCCGCCCGCGCGCGCACCAGGGGTCGTGGGCGTGTGCGCTGTGCTCGCCTCGTTCCTGCTCGGCGGCCACACCGTGAATGCCCCGGCGCGCGCGCTGCTGGCGCCGTTGCTGGGGTTGCACGTGCTGGTGGCCGCATTCTGGCTGGGTGCGCTGTGGCCGCTGCGCCAGCTCGCGTCGCGGATCAAGCCGGCGCCGCTTGCCGCGCTGCTGCGCGACTTCTCGCAGGTCGCACTGTGGCTGGTGCCACTGCTGGCCCTGGCGGGCCTGGCGATGGCGTGCCTGCTGCTGCCGGGCGCCGCAGCGCTGGCCACTGCATACGGATTGCTGCTGTGCGCGAAGGCGCTGCTGTTCAGCGGCCTCATGGCACTGGCGGCCCTCAACCGCCTGCGGCTCACCCCGGCACTGGCGGCCGGCAGCAGCGACGCGCTGCGCGTGTTGCGCCGCTGCCTGGCAACCGAATACGCACTGGTGGTCCTGGTGCTGTGCCTGACGGCCGCGCTCACCGGGGTGTACTCGCCGCTCGGTCAGTGATTGCGCCGGGCCGTCAGCGCGGGCGCATGATCGCGTGACGCACCGCTGCCTGCGGCGCCGCATCATCGAGCACCACCTCACCGCCGCTGCTGTCCACGCCCAGGCTTGTCCAGAGCCCTGCGAGGTCAGGGGTGACCGGCTGGTCCTTGAACTGCGCATACAGCTCCTCGAGGACCGTGGTGCCGGTTGCCTGGTCAGCGGTGCGCAGCACCCGCTGGATGGGCCAGTCCGCCGCCAGCCCGCCGCTTTGGGCAAGCACCGCACGCAGCGCATCCTGAAGGCCAAGGCGGTTGCCGGTGCGCTGGTGGATCTGCACGTCCGCCAGCAGGCAGAACATCGCGCCGCCCCAGTAGGTGCGTCCCCAGCTGTGCGTGTGGTCCATGCCACGGTCACCGGCCTGCGGCAGGCCGCGCGGCATCGCGTGCAGTTCCTCGCTCCAGACATCCGCCTCGCTGCGGTTGCCCGCCTGCACGCGCGCGATGCCCTCGACGTAGGTGGCCACCCCTTCGGAAAGCCAGGCGTGCTCGGCGCCGGTGTCCGGCAGGGCAAGGTGCGTCATCTCGTGCACCAGCACCCAGTCGGACAGCAGCTGCGCGGCGCTCACCGCGCGACCCAGCCGCACGCGGATGAACGCCGCGGGGTTGGCATAGGTCGTGCCGCCCTGCACGCCGTCCCCGCGCTCGCTGTCGATGCGCAGCACCAGCGCGCTCGCCGGAAAGCGCCCGTAGTAGCCGTGCACGATCTGCGCCGAGCGACGTACCCAGGCAAGCACCTCGGCGCCGTTACCGGTGAAGTCCGCGGCGGTGAAGTCCACGCGCACCCGCGCCCCGGCCACGGCAACCTCGACGGTGTCGGCGCGTGCGGCGCGGCAGCACCACGGCGATGACACCAGCAGTGCCGCGGCCAGCAGCAGCGCCAGCCCGGGCGGGCGCAGTCGCGTGCAGTGCAGGGGCATCATGGGCGGTCTTTCTTGGGCGTGGAAAGCTTCACGCCCGCCGGGTGGCACGCAGTGGCTCGAGGCCGGGCTTGCGCGGCGAAGGCGGGCACAGGGGTATGGTACAAGGCGTTCATGAAGACGGCCCGTTCACAGATCCTCTCCAGCCTGAGCGCGGCCGGCTACGCCTTCGTGCCGGCGTCCGGGGCGGTGGCCGCGTTTGCGCTTGACCGTGCCGGCCTGGATGCATTGCGATCCAGCTGGGACGCGCTGCCACGGGATGGCTACCTGCGCGACGGCGGGGACTACCGCGCGCGCCGCCACAGCTGCTTTACGCAGGCCGACGGTGAGGCGGTGCAACCGGCGCCGCACCGGCCCCACTGGCAGCCGACCTCCTACAACGCACTGCACGGCGGGCTCACCCGCTGGTTTGAGCCGGTCAGCGCGCAGGTTGTCGCCTCTGCGGCCTGGGCGCAGCTGCTAGGTTCGATCGGCGCGTTGTTCACTCAGGTGCGCGCGGTGCCGTGCTGGTTCATCGAGTCGCACCAGTTTCGGATCGACACCGCGCAGGGTATCGGCCGGCCCACCCCGGAAGGGGCGCACCGCGACGGGGTGGACTTCGTGGCGGTGATCCTGGTCGCGAGACACCACGTCATCGGCGGGGAAACACGAGTGTTCGAAGCCCATGGAAGCTCGGGCGTGCGCTTCACCATGGAAGAACCGTGGTCGATGCTGCTGCTGGATGATGCGCGCGTGATCCACGAGACGACGCCGATCCAGGCCGCCGGTGCCGATGGTCACCGCGACACGCTGGTGCTGACCTACCGGGCCGAAGGATTCCAAGCACCCGCGGAACCCCCGGCGTAGGGGCGTACGGGTTGTGCGCAATGCGCACAACAGGAAACAAGCGCGAAAAGCGGTCGGGAGCCTTAGACACCTTCTTACCAGCCCTGTGAATAACTGGTTTAACCTTGAGCGAATCCGCATGGCGGGAACGTGCAAGCCGGGGGTGGCGAGCGGAGCTTAAGATTTTGTTTAGGGCGGTTTGCGCGTACGCTCGCTCGCGGCCAGACGATCAGCATGGAGCGAGCCTAGGTTTTTTCTAGGCAGATCTAAAACTATAAGACTAGAGGAATCGTCAGATGCTCATTCTTACCCGACGGGTCGGAGAGACCGTCATGATCGGCGATGAGGTCACGATTACGGTGCTGGGGGTCAAGGGAAACCAGGTCCGTGTCGGGATCAACGCGCCGAAGCACGTAGCCGTGCACCGCGAAGAGATCTACGAGCGCATCAAGCGCGAACAGTCCCCGACCGAAGAACTGAACGAGAACGCGACGGCCGCGCACTACGCGCCTGCCTGAAGAGCCTGCCGGTAGGCGGCCGCTCACCGCGGCCGCCTGCAAGCTCGTTAACCGTCCCTGCAAGCAAAAGGGCCGTGGCCTCATCGGCCACGGCCCTTAGCTTTAGCTCACGGCCTTGCAGGCCACCGCGCTACTGCTGCGCCGTGCCTGCGCCCTCCACCGGCACTTCTCCCGGATTGGCGAGCACGTGCATGACGACGCGGCGGTTGCTGGCACGCCCCTCGGCGGTGGCGTTGGTGGCTACCGGCATCGTCTCCCCGTAACCCTTCGCTTCCAGCTGCCCCGGAGGCACGCCCTGGGTCACCAGATATTCACGCACCGCTTCCGCGCGCCGCTGCGAGAGCTTCATGTTGTAGGCATTCGAGCCGACGCTGTCGGTGTGGCCCTGTACCTCTATGCGCAGGCGATGGTGATCGCGCAGGCCCTTGGCCGCCTCGTCCAGGATCGGCTTTGAGTCCCCCGTGAGCGCGGCTGAGTTGAATTCGAAGTTGACGCCCGTGAGCACCACGTCTGCGATCGGGCAACCGTCCTTGTCGACCGCAACTCCAGGGGCCACTCCGGGGCACTTCACCACCGGTGCCGGCGGCGGCGGCGGTGGCGGGGGAGGCGGCGGCGGCGCTGCGACCGCGGCCACCGGCATCATGTGCCCCGGCCCGCCAAACGACCAGGTCAGCCCGAGCACGTACAGCAGGTCGGAGCGGCTGTGTGACTGGGTGAAGCGGTCCGAGCGCACCGTGACCTGGGGGCGCAACGCGAGCGCGCTCGTGTCAGCCGAGTTCTCCCACAGTTTCACGAACGCGCCCAGGCCTGCCTGGCCCATGAACTCCGGGGAGTCGGAGACCCCGGGTATGTTCGGCTTCATCGCCCCCAGGCCCGCCAGGATGAACGGCTCGAAGGTCTGGCCGCGGTTGAACACGTACAGCGCATCGGCCGAATAGCCGGTGAACTTGGTGGAGGTGCTGTTGTACTTGTTGTCCGGTTTCGCGTAGTTGAAGTCGAGCTCGGCGTTCCAGTGCTGGCTGATGTTCTTGCCGAAGTCGAAGCCACCGACGACGCCGTTCTTGGTGTCGAAGTAGCTCGCGGGATTGATCCCACCGACGTAGGGGCTGACGTACCACTCCCCGACCTGGTCACCGGCGACGGCCGCCAGTGGCACCAGTGCCAGCAGCGCGGCCAGCGCCCGGATGTAACGAATCTTCATCTGTAACTCCTTCCTTGTTGTAAACCGACAACACGCTGGAGTGTTGGATTCAAGGCTACGGAGTATATCTGTTGCCCCGCGCGCGCACGTAGGCGCACGCCGCTATTTGCACCTCAGCGATAGCTTGGCAACAGCGTGTTGGCCAGTGACTGGACTTGCGTGCGCCGCAGCGCAACCGCGGCCGCTTCGATGTCGAGGGCCAGCAGCCGGTCGCTCGGTGCGAACGGCACGCTGGCACGCAGCGCCTCGTAGGCCCCTTGCAGGCGCGGGGAGGTCTTCAGCGGGGCCAGCAGGTCCACGCCCTGGCAGGCGGCGAGTAACTCGATCGCCACGATGTTGGCGGCGTTGCCGGTCATCGTCAGCAGGCGCCGCGCGCCGTGCGTGGCCATGCTCACGTGGTCTTCCTGGTTGGCAGAGGTCGGGATGCTGTCGACACTGGCCGGGTGGCACAGCATGCGGTTCTCCGCGACCAGCGCCGCGGCGGTGACCTGCGCCATCATGAAGCCGGAGTTGACGCCGCTTTCGGGCGTGAGGAACGCTGGCAGCCCGCTCATCTTCGGGTCCACCAGGATCGCCAGCCGCCGCTCGGTGATCGAGCCGACCTCTGCGCACGCCAGCGCCAGTACGTCGGCCGCAAAGGCCACCGGCTCGGCGTGGAAGTTACCCCCGGAGAGCACCTCGCCGGTGTCCGGGAACACCAGCGGATTGTCGGTGACCGCGTTGGCCTCGATCGTAAGCGTCGCCGCCTGCTGCGTGATCAGGTCCAGGCACGCGCCCATCACCTGCGGTTGGCAGCGCAGCGAATAAGGGTCCTGCACGCGTGCGCAGTGACGGTGCGACTCGCGGATGCCGCTGCCGGCGAGCAGCTCGCGGTATACCTGTGCGACACGCGCCTGGCCGTCATGGCCGCGCACCCGGTGGATGCGCGGGTCAAAGGGCGCATCGCTGCCCTGCAGGGCATCGGTGGAAAGCATGCCGGTGACCACCGCGCCTGCGAACACGGTCTCGAGCTCAAACAAGCCAGCCAGCGCGAGCGCGGTGGACACCTGCGTGCCGTTGAGCAGCGCCAGGCCCTCCTTGGGGCCCAGCGCCGGGGCCGTGATCCCCTCCTGTGCCAGCACCTGGGCGGCGGGTAGGATCTCCCCGCGCCTGCGGATCTGCCCCAGGCCCAGCACGCACAGCGACAGGTGCGCAAGCGGCGCGAGGTCCCCCGAGGCCCCGACCGAGCCCTGCGCGGGCACGCAGGGGTAGAGCCCGGCGTTGATCAGCCGCTCGAGGAAGCCGGCAAGCTGGGTGCTGACGCCGGAAAATCCCTGCACCAGGCTTGCCAGCTTCAGCACCAGTGTCAGGCGCACGATCGCATCGTCCAGCAGCGGGCCGACCCCTGCGCTGTGGGAGAGGATGATGTTGCGCTGCAGGAGCGTGCGTTGCGCGGCGGGGATGCGTGTCTGCGCCAGCAGGCCAAACCCGGTGTTGATCCCGTACGCGGGCGCATCCCCGGCGGCCAGGCGCCCGATGAGCGCGTGGGCGCCGGCCACCGCCTCGAGCGCCCGCGGGTCGATCGACACGCTGACGGGTCCTTCGTAGACGCGCCGCAGGTCCGCCAGGGTGCAGCGGCCGCGCGCCGAGCTTCAGGGTGTTTGATTCGGCCATCGCTGTACTTCTCCTGCGCGCACCACGCTGCGGCGGGGGTTGAAACCAATCCAGTAACTCAGTTCCTCGACGCCCTGGACATTCCAGACCACGAAGTCCGCCGCGAGCCCTGCGGCCAGGCGTGCCGCGTTCGCTACCCAGGCCCAGCGCCGCGCGGCGTTGCGCGTCGTGCCCAGCAGCGCCTCCTCGGCGGTCAGCCCGAACAGCCGCGTCGCCATGCTCATCGCCAGGAGCAGCGAGGTGCCGGGGGCGGAGCCGGGATTGCAGTCGCTCGCCACCGCCATGCGCGGCGCCTGGCCGCACGCAGCGCGGCCACCGGGGGCTTGCGCTCGTCGGCCAGGCAGTAGAACGCCACCGGCAGCAGCACCGCCACCGTGCCGGCGCGCGGCCAGCGCCTGCGCCTCGGCGCGCGCCGGCGAACTCCAGGTGATCGCAGGACAGCGCGCGGTGTCGCGTCGCCATGAGCGTGCCGCCGAGGTTCGCGAGCTGCTCGGCGTGCATCTTCACCGGCACCGCAGCGCTGCGCGCCGCCTCGAACAGGCGCTCGGCCTGGGCGACCGTGAAGGCGATGCGCTCGCAGAACACGTCCACCGCATCCACGAGCCCTTCGGCCACGCAGCTGCGGCAGCCACTCCTGCGCGATCGGTGTCGATGTACGTCGTCCGCTGCGCCCCTGGTACTCCGGCGGCAGCGTGTGCGCGGCCAGCAGCGTTGTGCGCACGGTGACCGGGAAGGCGCGGCGCCAGGGCGCGCGCGACGCGCAGCATCTTCGCCTCGTCGGCGAGCGTGAGTCCGTAGCCGGACTTGATCTCGAGGGTGGTGACGCCCTCGCTCAGCAGGGCTGCCAGGCGCGGCGCGCTCTGCGTCGAACAGCTGCTGCTTCGCTCGCGCCGCGCACGGCGCGCACGGTGGAGAGGATGCCGCCGCCCGCGCGCGCGATCTCCTCGTAGGACCGGCCGCGCAGGCGCTGGGCGTATTCGTCGGCGCGGTTGCCGGCGAACACCAGGTGCGTGTGGCAGTCGATGAGCCCCGGGGTGACCCAGGCGCCGCCCAGGTCGTGCACCTCAGCCGGGCGCGCTGTGCGTGCAGTGTCGCTCTCGCGGCCCGACCCACTCGATGCGCCCGCCCGCGGGTGAGCATGGCGCCGTGCTCGATGACGCGGGCCTGCGCATCGCAGGTGGCAAGGCGCGCGTTACGCCACAGTTTCAGCGGTGCCGGACACAGTGGCGTGCCGTTCAGCGCTCAGCCGGCGCCCAGGAAGGGCAGGTTCAGCCCCTGCTCGCGCGCGCAGTCGATGGCGATCTCGTAGCCGGCATCCGCGTGGCGCATGACACCGGTGGCCGGATCGTTCCACAGCACCCGCTCGATGCGCCTCGCCGCCGCCGGCGTGCCGTCGCACACGATGACCACGCCGGCGTGCTGCGAGTAGCCCATGCCGACCCCGCCGCCGTGGTGGATCGAGACCCAGGTGGCGCCGCTGGCGGTATTGAGCAGTGCGTTGAGCAGCGGCCAGTCCGAGACCGCATCCGAGCCGTCCTGCATGGCCTCGGTCTCGCGGTTCGGGCTCGCGACCGAGCCTGAGTCCAGGTGGTCGCGGCCGATGACGATCGGGGCCTTCAGCTCCCCGCGTGCGACCATCTCGTTGAAGGCGAGCCCCAGGCGATGGCGGTCCCCGAGGCCCACCCAGCAGATGCGCGCCGGCAGGCCCTGGAACTGGATGCGCTCGCGCGCCATGTCCAGCCAGTGGTGCAGGTGCGCGTCGTCGGGCATCAGCTCGCGCACCTTCGCATCGGTGCGGTAGATGTCCTCCGGGTCCCCGGAGAGGGCGACCCAGCGGAACGGGCCGATGCCGCGGCAGAACAGCGGCCGGATGTAGGCGGGCACGAAGCCGGGAAATGCGAAGGCGTCCTTCACACCCTCGTCGAGGGCGACCTGGCGGATGTTGTTGCCGTAGTCGAACACCGGGATGCCCAGCGCTCTGGAAGGCGAGCATCGGCCTCGCACGTGGTCGGCCATCGAGGCGCGCGCCGCGGCGGCCACCTGCGCGGGGTTCTCGCCGCGCATGCGGTCCCACTTCGCAAGCGTCCAGCCGCGCGGGCAGGTAGCCGTTCACCGGGTCGTGCGCGGAGGTCTGGTCGGTGACCGCGTCCGGGCGCACGCCGCGGCGCAGCAGCTCCGGCAGTACCTCGCAGGCATTGCCCAGCAGGCCGACCGAGACCGCCCTGCCGCGAGGCGCGCGCGCCCGAGGATCTCCAGCGCCTCATCGAGGGCTCCTGCCTGCGACGTCGAGGTACTTCGTCTGCAGGCGCTTGGCGATGCGCTCCGGGCGGCACTCGATCGCGAGCATCGAGGCGCCCGCCATGGTCGCCGCCAGCGGCTGCGCGCCGCCCATGCCGCCCAGGCCCGCGGTGAGGATCCACTTGCCGGCGAGGTTGCCGCCGAAGTGCTGGCGGCCCATCTCCACGAAGGTCTCGTAGGTGCCCTGCACGATGCCCTGGCTGCCGATGTAGATCCAGGAGCCGGCCGTCATCTGGCCGTACATCATCAGGCCCTTGCGATCGAGCTCGTTGAAGTGCTCCCAGTTGGCCCAGTGCGGCACCAGGTTGGAGTTGGCGATCAGGACGCGCGGCGCATCCGCGTGGGTGCGGAACACGCCCACCGGCTTGCCCGACTGGATCAGCAGCGTCTCGTCATCGCCCAGCTGCCGCAGCGCGGTCACGATCTGCTCGTAGGCACTGCCAGTTGCGCGCCGCCTTGCCGATGCCGCCGTAGACGACCAGCTCGGCCGGGCGCTCGGCGACCTCCGGGTCGAGGTTGTTCATGAGCATGCGCAGCGGCGCCTCGGTGAGCCAGCTCTTGCAGGACAGCTGCGTGCCGCGCGGGGCGCGCAGCGGCATGCGGGTGTTGGTGTCGGACATGGCGGTTACCTCGGCTGGAAAGTTCGCGGCCAGTTCGTAGCGCGAACCGGGATGGTAGAGATCGGCAACGCTTGCGACGCGCCCCCTGGAAAAGGTGCGGCGCATGATCAGCAGGCAGGCCTCGTCGGCCTCGAGCTTCAGCAGGCGGCGGATGCGTCGCTCGGGCATGAGGGCGCGCACCGTGTGCTCGGCGCGCTGCAGCGGGGCGACCTTGATGAGGAATTCGTGCGGGGTCATGTGCGTGAAGTCGTTGTCCAGGTAGCCCGGGGCTGCCTGGCGGGTTCACGTAGCGCTCCTCGACCTGCAGCGGCAGCGCGCCCTCGAAGTGCGTCAGCAGCGAGTAGTCGAGCGGCGCTGCCGGCCTTCAGCTCGAAGCGCTCGGCCAGCTCGCGCGTGGCGGCCACCTGCTCCAGGGCCACCACGCTTGCACGCGGTACTCGTGGCCGCGCGCGCGGATCTCGTCGGCGATGTTGCGCACTTCCAGCGGGTGGGCATGCACGCGCTGCTCGGCGACGAAGGTGCCCACGCCTGCCACGCGCACCAGCACCCCGTCGGCGGCGAGCTCCTTCAGTGCGCGATTGGCGGTCATGCGCGACACGCGCAGCTCACGCACCAGCTCGTTCTCCGAAGGCACGCGCTCGCCGGCGCGCAGAGTGCCGGCGGCGATCTGGTCGAGCACGAAGTGCTTTACCTGCAGGTAGCGGGCGGAAGGCTGCGGCAGTGACAAGCTACGGACTCTTTCCTTGAAAGGGCGCGGGCGCGACCCAATGCTGGCACCTCGGGAGTGGCTTGTCTATACAGGTATGCCCCGCATGGGCGGTGACCGGCGGTGCAGGGCATCGCAGCACGGTTTCCCCCGCGCGCGGGTTTCCGGTAGAATGCGCGCCCCCGAAGTGGCTGCGCGGCCGCTGCGGGGACGGGTGGCTGGTGTCGAGGCGTCAGGATGGGCGCGCGGCGCCCACGAGATTGCAGACCGAAAAGCCCCCCAAGGGGCTTTTTGTTTTTTGGGTGGGCCTTGGGGGCCCATTTTTGTTTCCGGGCGGGGGCTTGGGCCGCCGAAGGGGATGTGGACGGTGACGGTGACGGGGTTGCTGCGCGAGCGCCTGATTGCCCTGGTCGAGCCTGTGCTCGTGCGCCTGGGCTACGAGCTCGTGGACCTGGAGCTGGATCCGGCGCGCTCCCACGCGGTGGTGCGCCTCTTCATCGACGCCCCCGCCGGGGTGGCGCTCGAGGACTGCGCGCGCGCGAGCCGCGAGGTGTCGGCGATGCTGGACGTCGAGGATCCGATCCCCACCGCCTACACGCTCGAGGTCTCGTCCCCGGGGTTTGACCGGGTGCTGCGCACGCAGGCGCATTTCGGGCGCTTCGTGGGCTCGCGGGTGCAGGTGGAGCTGAAGGAGCCGCGCGCCGGGCGGCGCCGCTTCACCGGCAAGCTGGTGACGGTGGATGACGGCGGCATCGCCCTCGAGGTGGAAGAGGAGCGGCAGGTGTCCGTGAGGTTTGGGGAGATTGGCAAAGCGAGGCTCGCCCCCAATTAAAGGGGGTGGCCGTCCGGCCCCGGAAAAAGGGGCACTTAGAGGTACGAACGATCGTGAACAAAGAAATCCTGATGGTTGTCGATGCCGTCTCCAACGAGAAGGGCGTCGACAAGGAAGTGATCTTCGAGGCGCTGGAGGCGGCGCTGGCCTCGGCTACCCGCAAGAAACACGGCGAGGAGTGGGAGGCGCGCGTCGCCATCGACCGCAAGAGCGGGGACTACGAGACCTTCCGCCGCTGGAAGGTGTTCGCGGACGACTCCAAGGACCTGGAGACCCCCGAGCGCGAGCTGCGCCTGGAGGATGCGCTGGACATGGACCCCAGGCCGCGGTCGTGGATGGCTACGTCGAGGAGCCGGTCGAGTCGGTCATCTTCGGGCGCATCGCCGCCCAGCAGGCCAAGCAGGTCATCGTGCAGAAGGTGCGCGAGGCCGAGCGCGCCCAGGTCGTGGATGCCTACCAGGAGCGCGTCGGCACGCTCGTCAGCGGGGTGGTCAAGCGCGTCGACCGCAACGGCATCTACATCGACCTCGGCAGCAACGCCGAAGGCTTCGTGCCGCGCACGGACATGATCCCGCGCGAGCAGGCCAAGCCGCAGGACCGCATCAAGGCCTTCCTGAAGGAAGTGCGCTCCGAGCCGCGCGGCCCGCAGCTGTTCCTGACGCGCACCGCCCCGGAGTTCCTGATCGAGCTGTTCAAGCTCGAGGTGCCGGAAGTCGGCCAGGGCCTGATCAACATCCTGGGCGCCGCGCGCGACGCGGGCGTGCGCGCCAAGATCGCCGTCAAGAGCAACGATCCGCGCATCGACCCGGTCGGTGCCTGCGTCGGCATGCGCGGTTCGCGCGTGCAGGCGGTGTCCAACGAGATCGCCGGCGAGCGCGTCGACATCATCCCGTTCGTGGACAACGCGGCGCAGTTCGTCATCAACGCCATGTCGCCCGCGGAAGTCATGTCGATCGTGGTCGACGAGGACTCGCACAGCATGGATATCGCGGTGGCCGAGGACAAGCTGTCGCAGGCCATCGGCCGCGGTGGCCAGAACATCCGCCTGGCCAGCCAGCTCACCGGCTGGGACCTGAACGTCATGACCGAGTCGGACGCGGAGGCCAAGAGCGAGGCCGAGGCGAAGGACCTGGTGCAGAACTTCATGAAGCAGCTGGACGTCGATGAGGACGTGGCCACGATCCTGGCGCAGGAGGGCTTCTCCACGATCGAGGAGATCGCCTACGTGCCGACCGGGGAGCTGGCGGCCATCGAGGAATTTGACGCCGACATGGTCAAGGAACTGCGCAACCGCGCCCGCGACATGCTGCTCACGCAGGCAATCGCCAGCGAGGAGACGCTCGACCAGTCGATGCCGGCGGAGGACCTGCTGCTGCTGGAGGGCATGAGCCCGGACCTGGCGCTCGCGCTTGCCCGCCGTGGCGTGCGCACGCGCGAGGACCTGGCCGAGCAGTCGGTCGATGAGATCTCGGATATCGAGGGACTGGAGGCCGAGAGGGCCGCCGCACTTGATCATGACCGCTCGCGCCCCGTGGTTCGAGGCGGGTAACTGACTGAAACGGGACGAGGATTCAAGCGTATGGCCGAAGTAACCGTTTCCCAGTTTGCCGAGGTACTCAAGGTGCCCGTGGACCGGCTGCTCGTGCAGCTGGAACAGGCCGGCATCAAGGTCGAGGGCGCGGACGCGCGCATCAGCGACGACGCGAAGCTTGAGCTGCTGACGCACCTGCGCCGCAGCCACGGCAGCGACGATGCCGGGGGCGATGGTGCCCCGCGCAAGATCACCCTCAAGCGCAAGACCCAGAGCGAGCTGAAGCTCGCCAGCGTCCAGGGTCGCGCGCGCACGGTCAACGTGGAGGTGCGTCGCAAGGCGACCTACATCAAGCGCGACGTGCTCGAGGAGCAGGCGCGGGTCCAGCAGGACGAGGTCGACAGCAAGAAGCGCGAGGCCGAGGAGGCCGTGCGCGCGGTGACCGAGAAGGCCGAGAACGAGCGCCGCGAGCGCGAGCGCGTGGAACTCGAGAACCGCCGCCGCATCGAGGAAGAGGAAACCAACCGCCGCGCCCAGGAAGAGTCGCGCCGCGCCGCGGAGCTGCGCGGCCGCGAGGATGAGGCGCGCCGCACCCGCGAGCGCGAGGAGCACGAACGGCGTCCCGAGCGCGCCGCCCCGCTGGCCGCGGCCGCCCCCGCGCGTGTCGCGCCGGCCCCGGTGGCCGACGACAAGCCCACCCGCTACGGGCGCCAGGAGCTGCATGTCGCCGGCGACGTCAGCTCGCGCTACAAGAAGAAGCGGCGCACCAAGTCGCGCCCGATGCACAGTCCTCACCGGATGGCCGGCACGGCTTCGAGATGCCCACCGCGCCGGTGGTGCGTGATGTCGCCATCGGCGAGCACGATCACCGTGGCGGAGCTTGCGCAGCGCATGGCCGTCAAGGCGACCGAGGTCATCAAGGTGCTCATGAACATGGGCGTGATGGCCACGATCAACCAGCCGATCGACCAGGACACCGCGGTGCTGGTGGTCGAGGAGATGGGCCACACGGCCAAGGCCGTCAACGAGAACCAGATCGAGGAGGACCTGCAGGGCGTGCCGGCGGCGGTACCTGATGAGGGCGAGCCGCGCCCACCGGTGGTGACCGTCATGGGCCACGTCGACCACGGCAAGACCTCGCTGCTGGATTACATCCGCCGCACCAAGGTCGCCGCCGGGGAGGCCGGTGGCATCACCCAGCACATCGGCGCCTACCACGTCACGACCGACAAGGGCGTCATCACCTTCCTGGACACCCCGGGCCACGCGGCCTTCACGGCCATGCGCGCCCGCGGGGCGCAAGCGCGACCGACATCGTGGTACTGGTGGTCGCCGCCGATGACGGCGTCATGCCGCAGACCATCGAGGCTATCAACCACGCGCGCGCCGCCGGCGTGCCGATCGTGGTCGCGGTGAACAAGATCGACAAGGGCGACGCGGACCAGGAGCGCGTGCGCACCGAGCTGTCCAAGCAGGAGGTCATCTCCGAGGAGTGGGGCGGACAGAACATGTTCGTGCCGGTCTCGGCGCGCACCGGCCAGGGCGTCGATGCCAGCTGCTGGACGCGATCCTGCTGCAGTCCGAGGTGCTTGAGCTGCGTGCGCCGCGCACCGGACTTGCCTCCGGCGTCGTCATCGAGTCGAGCGTCGAGAAGGGCCGCGGTGCGGTGGCCACGGTGCTCGTCAAGCGCGGCACCCTGCACGTGGGTGACCCGATCATCGCCGGCGGCGAGTTCGGCCGCGTACGCGCCATGTTCGACGAGAACGGCCGTGCGGTGACCGAGGCCCCGCCCTCGGTACCGGTGGTGGTGCTGGGACTTTCCGCGGCGCCCAATGCCGGCGACGAGCTGCTGGCGGTGGAGAGCGAGCGCAAGGCGCGCGAGGTCGCCGAGCATCGCCAGGGCACGCACCCGTGACAACAAGCTCGCGCGCAGCAGCGCGCGTGCCGAGGACGTGTTCTCGCAGCTCGGGCGAGGCCAAGGCGGGCATCGTCGCGGTACTGCTCAAGGCGGACGTGCAGGGCAGCGCCGAGGCGCTGCGCGAGTCGCTCAACAAGCTGTCCACCGATGAGGTGCAGGTGAAGATGATCGCCACCGGCTTAGGCGCCATCACCGCCTCGGACGTGCAGCTGGCCGGGGCTTCCGGTGCGCTCATCATCGGCTTCAACGTGCGCGCCGACTCCGGCGCCCGCGAGGCGATCAAGGAGACCGGCGTCGAGGTGCGTTACTACAGCATCATTTACGAGGCCATCGACGATGTGAAGCAGATGCTCTCGGGCATGCTCAAGCCCGAGATCAAGGAGACGATCCTGGGCGTTGCCCAGGTGCGCGAGGTGTTCCGCTCCAGCAAGTTCGGCGTCGTGGCCGGCTGCCTGGTGACCGAGGGCGTGGTCAAGCGCAACAACCCGATCCGCGTGTTGCGCGACAGCGTCGTGATCTTCGAAGGCGCGCTCGAGTCGCTGCGCCGCTTCAAGGACGAGGCCGGTGAAGTGCGTGCCGGCACCGAGTGCGGCATCGGCGTCAAGAACTACCAGGACGTGCGCGCCGGTGACCAGATCGAGTGCTACTCGCGCGTCGAGGTGGCAAGAACCCTGCAGTAATGGCCCAGTCGCGCAATCAACGCATCGAGTCTGAGATCCAGCGGGTGCTCTCGGCGCTGATCGCGCGCGAGGTCAAGGACCCGCGCGTCGGCAACGTCACCATCACCGCGGTGACGATGCTCAAGGACAAGAGCGCGGCGAAGATCTTCTTCACCCCGTTCGCCTCGGTGAACCCACCCGAGCAGGTGCGCATCGGGCTCACGCACGCGGGCGGGTTCCTGCGCGGGGAACTGGGGCGACGCCTGGGGCTGCGCCACGCCCCGCGCCTGGAGTTCCTCTACGACGACACGGTGGAGGGCGCAGCACACCTGACGGGGCTGATCGAGAA
Source organism: uncultured Pseudomonadota bacterium (assembly GCA_963703025.1). GTDB lineage: Bacteria > Pseudomonadota > Gammaproteobacteria > Steroidobacterales > Steroidobacteraceae > 13-2-20CM-66-19. Next base: position 3,162,565 of record OY969778.1, read on the forward strand.
GGCCGTGGCCGGGGATCGTGCGCACGGAAGCGACGCGCCTGCCGAGGGCGCGGACGCGACCCCGCCGACCGCGACGAGCCGCGCGGCTGACCCCGCGCACCGCCTTTCCATGCACAGCGGCGTCCTGCTGCTCGACAAGCCACTCGGGCTGTCCTCCAATGCCGCGCTGCAGCGCGTGCGCTCCCTGTTCGGGCGCGAGAAGGCCGGCCACGTCGGCAGCCTCGACCCGTTGGCGACCGGCATGCTGCCGATCTGCCTGGGGGAGGCGACCAAGATCGCCGGCGACATCCTCTCGGGCCGCAAGTGCTACCGCTTCACCGCCGCCCTGGGCCGTGCCACCAGCACCGGGGACACCGAGGGGGAGGTCACGCGTACCGCCCCCGTGCCGGCGCTGAGCGCGGAAACTGTGCGCGCGGCGCTCAGGGGTTTCGAGGGCACCGGCACGCAGGTGCCACCGATGTACTCCGCGCTCAAGCAGGGCGGCCAGCCGCTCTACAAGCTCGCGCGCGCTGGCATCAGCGTGCCCCGGGCCGCGCGCACCATCGAGCTGTCGAGCATCCAGCTGCTGGGGTTCACAGCTGAGACCCTGGAGATCGAAGTGTTGTGCTCCAAAGGCACCTACGTGCGCGTGCTGGCCGAGGACATCGCCGACGCACTGGGCACCTGTGCGCACGTGACCGCGCTGCGGCGGCTATGGGTGGAGCCCTTCGCCGCGAAACCCATGCACACGCTTGGGCGCTGGAGGAGCAACGCGCGCGCGGGCAGTGGCCGGCGCTCATGCCGGTGGACGGGCCACTGCAGCACCTGCCGGCGGTGACGCTCGCCGGCGTCGACGCTGAGCGGATCCTGATGGGCCAGCGCGTCTTTGGCGGCTCAGGCCCGGCCGCACCGCGGGTGCGGCTTTACGACCCCGCGGGTGGATTCCTGGGCCTTGCCGAGCAGGACGACTCCGGCGGCCTGGAGCCACGCCGGCTGATGCGACGCGCGACGCAGCCCTGATCAGCGCGCGTGCTGCTGGAAGTTGCCGCGGACCTCCAGCAGCGCCTCCGGTCTGATGCGCGTCGAGCCGGCGAATGGCAGGTCGATGGAAATAACGATTACCAGCACCGAGAAGATCAGCAGCGCGAGCGCGCCGGTCATCAGCGCCTGGTTGCGCAGATTGACCGTGCCGAAGAAGAACGTGAACGAGATCGTGAGCACCGCGCCGGTGAACAGTACCAGCCACAGCACCCCGGGGACTGCGCCGGCGGCCATGACCAGCCGGTCGCGCCGCGCATCCGTGAGCAAGGAGAGCTGGCGCAGCAGTTCCTGCTCGATGGCCAGTGAGTGGGCATCATCGGGCTGGTAGGCCATGGCGGCCAGGTAGAGCCGGGTCAGCGCGTCCGTGCCGGCCTCGCTGGTGCGCCCGTGCTCCATCTCCGGCCAGTCCTGCGCGGCGGCAGTGAACAGGTAGTCGTTGAGGCGCGCCTGGACGGGGGCGCCGCGCTCGCCCATGCCCAGCGCCAGGCGGTGGATCGTGGCCGCAGCGCCTGCCTCGGCAGCCACCGTCGCCTCCGCCTTGTCGAATTTCTCCCACACGACGATGACCGCAAAGGCGAGCAGCACCGCGTACAGCACCCCGAGCGTTGCGAACTTGAAGCCGGCCACCTCGTTATTGGTGGTGAGTCGCTCGAGGTCGACGTGCCGGCGAACCAGGAACGGGCCATACATGGCAAGGGCGGTGAGCAGCAGTGCGAGCAGGCACAGAACCCACAGGGGGCGTGTTGCGAGGAAGTACATGGTGAAGCGCGACTCTTGGTGGCCGTCCGGAGGACGTAAGGGTAGGCGCTCGCGAGGGATTTGGGGGAGTGCTCCTTGGGGACCCGGTGCGCCCCGTGCGGGTTTACCCGCTGCGGCGCGCCATTTTGGCCCTCTCGGAGCTTGTCGAAAGGCGCCGCCGCCGGGTAGAATTGGCGGCTTACCAAAAGGCCCACAAGACAAGTAGTTAGGACAATCGGACAATGGCTCTATCCAGCGAGAAAACAGGCGAGATACTCGCAAAATTCCGCCGCGGACCTGCGGACACCGGCTCCCCGGAAGTCCAGGTCGCTTTGCTCTCCGAGCGCATCACCGGACTCGGTGAGCACTTCAGTGCACACAAGGGCGATCACTCCTCGCGCCGCGGGCTCGTGAAGCTCGTCAACCAGCGCCGCAAGCTTCTCGACTACCTCAAGGCCACCGCGCCTGAGAAGTACCAGGAAGTCGTGGAGCGCCTGGGCCTTCGCCGCTGAAAACCCCAAGGGCCGCCGTCACCGACGCGCGGCCTTTGTGTTTTCGCCCCTCCAAAATCATTCTTTAAGGATTGACCATTGAGCGTCGTCAGCAAGACATTTCCGTACGGTGAGCACTCAGTAACGATCGAGACGGGCGAGATGGCCCGCCAGGCAGAAGGCGCGGTACGCGTCTCCATGGGCGAGACCGTGGTGCTGGTCACCGCGTGCGCCAAGTCGACCGCCACCCCGGGCCGCGACTTCTTCCCCCTCACCGTGAACTACATCGAGAAGACCTACGCTGCCGGGCGCATCCCGGGCGGCTTCTTCAAGCGCGAAGGCCGGCCCACCGAGAAGGAGACGCTCACCTCGCGGCTCATCGATCGCCCGATCCGCCCGCTGTTCCCGGATGGTTTCTACAACGACGTTCAGGTCGTGGCGACCGTGGTCTCGCTCGACCCGGATATCGACGCGGACATCCCGTCGCTGATCGGCGCTTCCGCCGCCTTGTCGCTGTCTGGCCTGCCGTTCAACGGCCCGATCGGTGCGGCGCGTGTCGGCTACACCAACGGCGCCTACGTCCTCAACCCGACCGCCAAGGCGCTGCTGGACTCGAAGCTGCACCTGGTCGTCGCCGGGACCGAGCACGCGGTGCTGATGGTCGAGTCGGAGGCCTCGGGCCTGTCCGAGGAAGTCATGCTCGGCGCTGTGGTCTTCGGGCACCAGCAGCTGCAGGCCGCGGTGCGCGCCATCAAGGAACTGGTCGCCGAGGCCGGCAAGCCGCGCTGGACCTGGGTCGCCCCGGCGGAAAACGCCGAGCTGACCGGCGCGCTGGGCGCCCATGCGGAGGCTGCCGTCTCGCAGGCCTACAACCTGACCGAGAAGATGGCCCGTCACGCGAAGCTGTCTGAGGTCAAGAAGGCCGCGGTTGCCGCGCTGAGCGCCGGGGATACGCCGAAGTTCACCAAGGACGACGTCGAGGACGCCTTCTTCAAGCTCGAGAGCAAGATCGTGCGCCAGCGCATCCTCAACGGTGAGCCGCGCATCGACGGCCGCGACACCGTCACCGTGCGCCCGATCACCGTCAAGGTGGGCGTGCTCAAGCGTACCCACGGCTCGGCACTGTTCACCCGCGGGGAGACCCAGGCGCTGGTCGTGACCACCCTTGGCACCACGCGCGATGCGCAGATCATCGATGCGCTCGAGGGCGAGCGCCGCGAGCCGTTCATGCTGCACTACAACTTCCCCCCGTTCTCGGTTGGTGAGACCGGCATGATGGGTTCGCCCAAGCGCCGCGAGATCGGCCACGGCAACCTCGCGCGCCGCGGCGTCAAGGCCGTCATGCCCGACATGGCCACCTTCCCGTACGTCATCCGCGTGGTCTCGGAGATCCTCGAGTCCAACGGCTCAAGCTCGATGGCGAGCGTGTGCGGCACCTCGCTGGCACTGATGGATGCGGGCGTGCCGATCAAGGCCCCGGTGGCAGGTGTTGCCATGGGCCTGGTGCTGGAGGGTTCCAAGTACAAGGTCCTCACCGACATCCTCGGTGACGAGGACCACCTGGGCGACATGGACTTCAAGGTAGCCGGCACCGCAGAAGGGGTGACCGCGCTGCAGATGGACATCAAGGTCGAGGGCGTGACCCCTGAGATCATGCGCGTGGCACTGGACCAGGCCCGTGCGGGCCGCCTGCACATCCTGGACGAGATGAACAAGGTCATCCGCAGTCCGCGCGACAAGATGTCCGAGTGGGCCCCGACGATCATCACGATCAAGATCGACCCGGAGAAGATCCGCGACGTCATCGGCAAGGGTGGCGCGGTCATCCGCCAGATCACCGAGGAGACCGGCACCTCGATCGACATCGAGAACGATGGCACGGTGAAGATCGCCTCGGTCAGCGGTGCGGCCGGGCGCGAGGCCCAGGCGCGCATCATGCTGATCACCGCGGATGTCGAGGTCGGCTCGATCTACGAGGGCAAGGTTGCCCGCCTGATGGACTTCGGCGCGTTCGTGACGATACTGCCGGGCCGCGATGGCCTGGTGCACATCTCGCAGATCTCCAACGATCGCGTTGAGCGCGTCAGTGACAAGCTCAACGAGGGCGACGTGGTGCGCGTGAAGGTGCTGGAAGTGGATCGTCAGGGCCGCATCCGCCTGTCAATGCGCGACGTCGACCCGGCCTGAGGGCCGCGGCGGCCCTGGCCGCACAGCACCGGCGCGGTCAGCCTTGCGGACCGCGCCCGTTCTGGCTTGCGAACTGCCGCAGGCTCTGCTCGAGGTAGTTGCCGATCATCCCGCGGGTGGGACCGCCGTAGGAGCGGATCACCTGTGACAGGAAGTCGCGGCTCATCAGCGACTCCCCACCGTGCTCCTGCTCGGCGATGACCTGCAGCAGGATGCTGCGGGTGATATCACCCTGGCTCTTCTTGTCGATCACGACGAAGTCGATGCGCTCGAGCACCAGGCGGCGGATGTCTGCCAGCGTGATGTAGCGGCTCTCGACCGTGTCGTACAACCGCCTGTTGGGATACTTCTTTATAGTGCGCGGTTCGCTCATACGTCCCTCACTTGGGTTTGTGCACCTTCCTTAGTGCAGGGCGTTGAGGACATACCTTATTACATCGCCACGGCGAACCCAACTATCAACCCTTCAGACTGCTGGCTGCACCTGCTGCACCCCTGCCAGGCGGGCGATGCGCCAGTGGCTGACCGCCCAGTCCAGCAGTTCCTTTGCTGGCGCAGCCTTAAGCTCAGCCGGAGGGTCCTGGTTCAGCAGGAACAGGGCTGCGTGGAGCTGCTCGCCGGCGCGGTCGCAGTCCAGGGACACCGAGCGGCGCGCCTTGGCCAGCTTCACCCCTGAGGGCTCGGTCACCACGGGCAGGTGCGCGTAGCGCACAGGGGGCAGTGCAAGGGCGCCCTGCAGCGTGATCTGCCAGGGCGTGCTATCCAGCAGGTCAGCACCGCGCACCACATCGGTGATCCCCTGAAAGGCGTCGTCGACCACCACCGCCAGCTGGTAGGCGAACACACCGTCGCGGCGCCGCACGATGACGTCACCGCGCTCGCGGTACTCGAAGCGGCAGTGCCCCTGCACCCGATCCTCGAAGCCAACGAAGCCGTCGCCGACGCGCAGGCGCGTGGCGGTCGCGCCCGGGCGCGCCGGTCCTGTACGGCAGGTGCCCGCATAACCGCCTTCGCCCTGGCGCTCGGCGCGCGTGCAGCTGCATTCGAAGGTGACGCCCAGCTCGCGCAGGCGCGCGAGCGCTTGCTGGTAAGCGGCAGTGCGCTCGCTCTGGAACTGCACCGCACCGTCCCAGGTGAGCCCGAAGCACTCGAGGGTCCGCAGCATCTGCGCGGCGCAGCCGGGGACCCCGCGCGCGCTGTCGAGGTCCTCCATGCGCACCAGCCAGCGTCCGCGCTGGGCGCGGGCATCCAGATAGCTGCCGAGGGCTGCAACCAGTGAGCCCAGGTGCAGGCTGCCGGTGGGTGAGGGCGCGAAGCGCCCGACGTAGGAGGAAGGTGCGCGGTCGGGCCGCGCACCGGGTGTCATGGGCCTAGCGGTAACGATCGTCGCGGTCGCCGTACTGGCGCTCGCGGCGCTCGCGGCGCTCCTGTGCCTCGAGGCTCAAGGTCGCCACCGGGCGTGCCTCCAGGCGCTTGATGCCGATCTCCTCGCCGGTCTCCAGGCAGTAGCCATAGGAGCCATCCTCGATGCGCTTGAGCGCCTCGTCGATCTTGCGGATCAACTTGCGCTCGCGATCGCGGGTGCGCAGCTCCAGGCTGAACTCCTCCTCCTGCGTGGCGCGGTCGTTCGGGTCGGGGAAGTTGGCTGCCTCGTCCTTCATGTGCGTGACCGTGCGGTCAACTTCCACCATGAGGTCGCGCTTCCAGGTGTTGAGGATGGTGCTGAAGTGCCCGAGCTGCTCCTTGCTCATGTACTGCTCGCCGCGCTTGGCGATGTAGGGCTGTACGTTGCGCGGGCCGGCCAGCAGGCTGTGCGACTCGCCGGACTCGGAGTCCTCACCGTCCACCACCGCGGGGGTGCCGCCGGGGCGGTTGGCGCTGGGCACCATGGCCGCGATGACCCCGCCGCTGTTGCGCGCGGGCTTCTTCGGCGCTGGCGCGGGCTCCGCGGCGACCGGCTGGGGCTGTGCTGCAAGTTTCTTGGGGGCCACCGCGGCGGGGGCCGCCTTGCGCGGCGGCCGCGACGGCAGGCTTGGCACGCACCGGATCGCTCTTGCGGGCGACCGCCACCACTTTCTTTGCCGCGGGCCGGCTTGGCGCCTTCTTGCCCTTCGTGGACTTCGGCGCAGGTTTCTTAGCCGGCATCTGTTGCACTCCTCAAAACCGCCTCGGTCTCGTTAAAGAACGCGCGATTATACCGGCGGTCCTCAGGGTGTACAGGTGTTCTCAGGCCCCGTTGCGCAGTCGGCGCGCGCTGACTTGCCCGTGCCGCGCGCACGTGCCGCCGGACCGGGTCGCCGGTGCGCCCGGGCATGATTCCGCAGGGTTTTTCCTAGGGCAGGGCCACCGGCGGGGCCGGCTGCCAGTGCGGCTGTCGTCGCTCCGCGACAATGCTCGTATAGATGCCGCCGCGCACGTTGAAGCGGGCGGTCAGGCGCAGGAAGCGCGGTTGCATGGCGCGCGCCAAGTGCTCGGCTATCTCGTTGGTCACCGCCTCGTGGAAGGCGCCGCGGTCGCGGAACGACCAGATGTACAGCTTCAGCGACTTCAGCTCCACGCACAGCCGGTCCGGCACGTACTCAAGGTCAAGTGTTGCGAAATCCGGCTGGCCGGTCTTGGGGCACAGGCAGGTGAATTCCGGCATCTGCATGCGGATCGTGTAGTCACGATCGGTCTGCGGGTTCGGAAAAGTCTCAAGTTCGGTTGTGGGCGCTGAGGGCATATTCCTCTACACTACACCATCCATTGGGGCGCAAAAACGGCGGAAGAAATTACGAGATGCGGCTGACCAAGATCAAGCTCGCTGGCTTCAAGTCCTTCGTCGACCCCACCCAAATCAACTTCCCCAGCAATCTCACCGGTGTCGTGGGGCCTAACGGCTGCGGCAAGTCGAACGTCATCGACGCGGTGCGCTGGGTCATGGGGGAACTGTCCGCGAAGCATCTGCGCGGCGACAACATGGCGGACGTGGTCTTCAACGGCTCCGCGGCGCGCAAGCCGGTGGGCAGCGCCTCGGTCGAGCTCGTGTTCGACAACTCGGACGGCAAGATCGGCGGCGCCTACGCCGGCTATTCTGAGATCTCGCTCAAGCGCCAGGTCTCGCGCGACGGCAGCTCCGCCTACTTCATCAACGGTGGCCGTTGCCGCCGCAAGGACATCACCAACCTGTTCCTGGGCACCGGCCTGGGCTCGCGCAGCTACGCGATCATCGAGCAGGGCATGATCTCGCGCGTCATCGATGCGCGTGCCGAGGACATGCGTGCCTTCGTCGAGGAGGCCGCCGGAATCTCCAAGTACAAGGAGCGCCGCAAGGAGACCGAGGCACGCATCAGTGACACGCGCGAGAACCTCGAGCGCCTGCAGGACGTGGTGGACGAGGTCGAGAAGCAGATCCGCCATCTGCAGCGCCAGGCCGCCACCGCGCGCAAGTACCAGGGGCTAAAGGAGCAGGAGCGGCGCCTCACCGCGGAACTGCTGGCGCTGCGGCTGCGCGACCTGGACAGCGGCGCGGAGGTGCACGATGCGGCCGTGCGCGAGCGCGAGCTTGCCATGCAGGCGGCCTTGGCCGAGCAGCGTTCCGCGGAAGCCTCCATCGAGAAGCAGCGCAGCGTGCATACCGAGCACAGCGAGCAGTTGTCGGGGGTGCAGGGGCGCTACTACGAGGTCGGCGCAGACATCTCGCGCCTCGAGCAGTCAATCGAGCACACGCGCGAGTTGCGCGAGCGCCAGCGCGCCGACCTTGCCCAGACGCACACCACCCTGGCAGACCTCGCCTCGCACATCGCCCGCGACGAGCAGCAGCTGGCCGCCGTACGAGCGGAGCTTGCCCAGCTAAGCCCGGAACTGGCCAGCGCCCAGCTGGCCGAGTCGCAGGCTGGCGCTGCCCTTGAGGCGAGCGAGGCGGCAGTGCACGAGTCCCAGCAGCGCTGGGAGGCGCACACCGGTGCCATGGGTGCCGCGGAGCAAAGTGCCCAGGTCGAGCGCGCGCGCATCGAGCAGCTGGAAAACCAGGAACGCCGCCTGGGTGCCCAGGTGCAGCGCCTGGCCGAGGAACACGAGACGCTCAGCGCCCAGCACCCCGGCGATGCGCTCGCGCAGCTGGAACAGGACGAGGCGCGTGCGCGCGCCGCCAGCGAGCAGCAGGCCGCCGGCCTTGCCAGCGCGCAGGCGCGTGTGCAGGCCCTGCGCGCGGAGCAGCTTGCTGCCGAGCGCCAGCTGGAGCAGGCGCGCGGCCAGCGCGAGTCCGCGCGCGCCGAGCTCACATCTCTCGAGGCGCTGCAGGCGGCCGCCCTGAGTGATCACGGCGGACACACCAGCGCCTGGCTCAAGGATGCGGGGCTGGACGCCCGGCCGCGACTTGCGACCCTTCTGGAAGTGCAGGACGGCTGGGAGCGCGCGGTCGAGACCGTGCTCGGTGACTACCTCGAGGCGGTGTGCGTCGACGGCCTGGATGCATCCGCAGGCGCGCTGGCGGGCCTGGCGACCGGGCGGGTCACGCTGGTCGAGAGCGGCGCCAGTGCCACCGGTGCGCCGCACAACTCACTGGCGGCGCGCGTGCGCGGCCCGGCTGTAACGCTGGGGGCGCTGGCGAGCGTGCAGACTGCCGAGTCACTGGCGCACGCACTGCGCGGTCGCGCCGCCCTCGGCGCCGGTGACTCATTCATCACACGCGAGGGGGAATGGGTGGGGCGTGACTGGCTGCGGGTGAGCCGCGGCGCGGACCCGCGCGCCGGGGTCCTCGAGCGCGAGCACCGCCTGAAGAGCCTGCGCACCAGTGCCGCCGGTGCCGCCACGGTAGTCGAGCAGGCCGAGGTGGCCCTGAGCGGCGCGCGCGCGGTCCTCGCCCAGGTCGAGCGCGAGCGCGACGAAATCCAAGGGACGCTCGCCGGCGCACACCGCGCGCACGCAGACCTGGTGGCAGCGCTGCAGGCCGGGCGGCGGCGCGCCAGCGAGTCCCAGCAACGCGGCGAGCGCCTGCAGGCCGATGCCGGTGAGGTCGCGCGCGAGCGCGCCGCCGCACAGCACTCGTTGCAGCGTGCCCGCGAGGAACTGGCGCGCGCGCAGTCAGTGCTCGCGCAGCTTGAGAGCCGGCACGCGGGCCTGGTGGGCGAGCGCGAGGAGCACCGCACGGCGCTGCAGGGGGCGCGCGCCGCGGCCCAGGCCGCGCAACTGGGCGCGCGCGACCTGCACGTGCGCGTCGAGTCGCGCCGCTCCACCGAGATTTCCGTGGCCGCAGGGATGGGCCGCATGCACGAGCAGCACGCACAGCTGACCGGGCGGCGCGGCGAGCTGGAGGCGGAACTCGCCTCCGGCGACGAGCCGATCATTCAGGCGCAGGCGCGCCTGAACGAGACCCTCGCGCTGCGCCTGAGCGTCGAAGGGGAACTGGCCGTGGCGCGCATGGCGCTGGAGGCTACCGAGGGCGCCTTGCGCGAGCTGGACGAGCAGCGGCTTGCCGCCGAGCAGCGCGTGCACGCGGCGCGCGAGTCGATGGACCTGGCGAGGCTCGCCGCGCAGGAGACGCACGTGCGCCGTGCGGCGCTGGCCGAGCAGTTCGCGGAAACCCGCGCTGACCTTGCCAGCGTGCTGGCGGGCCTTGCGGCGCAGTCCGGCGTGCTCGAGTGGGAGGGCTCACTGGCCGAGGTGCGCGCGGACATCGAGAAGCTTGGGCAGGTGAACCTGGCTGCGATCGATGAGCTCAGCGAGCATACGCAGCGCAAGGAGTACCTTGACCGCCAGTTCGCCGATCTCAACTCGGCCCTGAGTACGCTCGAGGATGCGATGCGCCGCATCGACAAGGAGACGCGCTCGCGCTTCGATGACACCTTCGAGAAGATCAACGCGGGCCTGAAAGAGAAGTTCCCGCGCCTGTTCGGCGGCGGCCATGCCTACCTGGAGCTGGTCGGTGACGACAAGCTCAACGCCGGGGTCGCGGTGATGGCGCGTCCGCCTGGCAAGAAGAACAGCACGATCCACCTGCTGTCCGGCGGGGAGAAGGCGCTCACCGCGGTGGCACTGGTGTTCTCGATATTCGACCTGAACCCGGCGCCGTTCTGCCTGCTGGACGAGGTCGACGCGCCGCTGGACGAGCACAACGTCGGGCGCTTCTGCGACATCGTGCGCGAGATGGCCACGCGCGTGCAGTTCATCTTCATCACCCACAACAAGACCACCATGGAGCTCGCCTCGCAGCTGATCGGGGTCACGATGCACGAGCCGGGCGTCTCGCGCCTGGTGACCGTGGACGTCGATGAAGCGGTGCGGCTGGCGGCGGTCTGAAGCGCAATACCCATGAGCACCGCTGAACTGCGCTGGATCCTCCTGCTCATCGGCCGGTGCTGTACGGCGCCTTGGTGTGGTGGGAGCGGCGCCGTCCGCGCCAGGCGATCGGCAGTGTCAGCCCCGAGCGCACCGTGCTGCGCGAGAAGCCCGCGGACAGCGCCCCGGCCACGCGTAGCGAGCCGACGCTTAACTTGCCGCCCATGCGCGCACGCGAGCCGGCCCCCCCGCACGAGCTGCCGATCGTGGAGGCAGGTTCCGCCCGCGCGAGCGTGCCCGAGCCTGTCGATGAGTTCTTCGAGCCCGATGGCGATGCGCCGACCGATGAGGTGGCCTCCCTGGGTGGCGCGGTCGCGCCACAGGCAAGCCCGGCCTCTGCAGCCGGTGCCATTGTCGAGGAGACCTTCGAGTACGTGCCCAAGGCCGAGGCGCCCCCGGCAGCCCAGGCCCCGCGCACCCTGCCGCCATCGCCTTTGCCGCCGGCGCGCGAGGTACTGCCGGAGCTGCCGGCCACCGCGATGCCGCCCACGGTGGAGTGGCCCCCGGATGACCAGCGCCAGATCGTCGCCGTGCGGCTGATTGCCCCGCTGCCCGAGCGCTTCTCGGGACGTTCGCTGCGCCAGGCCCTGGCTGCCGAGGGATTCGTGCTGGGTCGCTTCGCGATCTTCCACAAGCCCGACGAGTCACATCGCGCGGTGCTCAGCGCCGCGAGCCTCACGCGCCCGGGCACCTTTGATGTGGACACCATGGACTCGCAGCAGTACGGCGGGCTGTCGCTGTTCGCCGTACTGCCCGGACCGAAGGCCCCGTCGCAGGCCTTTGATGAGCTGGTATTCACCGCGCGCGGGCTCAACGAGCGCCTGCACGGGGTGCTGCAGGACGAGCAGGGCAGCCCGCTTACCCCCTCGCGCATCGCGCTGCTGCGCGAGCGCCTGGGTTCGGGGGCCACCTTGTGAGCCTGCGCGCTGCGGCGGCGCGCGCGGCCGCGCTGCGCGCGCAGATCGCGCAGCACGACTACCGCTACTACGTCCTTGACGACCCGCAGCTGCCGGACGCCGAATACGACCGGCTGATGCAGGAGCTGCGTGCCCTGGAGGCTGCCGCCCCCGACCTGGTGACCGCCGATTCCCCCACCCAGCGGGTCTCGGGCACGCCGCGCCCGGACTTCGGCGAGGTGACGCACCGGGTGCCGATGCTCTCCCTCGACAACGCCTTTTCCGAGGAGGAGTTGCGCGGCTTCGACCGGCGCATTCACGAGCGCCTGGGGCTCGAGGGACCGCTCGACTACGTGGCGGAGCCCAAGCTCGATGGGCTGGCGGTCACGGTGACCTACCGCGATGGGCAGCTGGAGCGCGCGGCGACCCGCGGCGACGGGGTGACCGGTGAGGACGTGACCGCCAACGTGCGCACCATCCGTGCCGTGCCACAGCGCCTGCGCGGTGACCCCCCGGGGCTGCTGGAGGCACGCGGCGAGGTGTTCATGACGCTGGCAGGTTTTGCGCGCATGAACGAGCAGGCGCGCGCCAGGGGCGAGAAGGAGTTCGTCAATCCGCGCAACGCGGCCGCCGGCGCGCTGCGCCAGCTCGACCCGCGCATCACCGCGCAGCGCCCGCTGACGGCATTCTTCTATGGCCTGGGGGCGCTGGAGGGTGTTGGCTACCCGCCGCGGCAGTGGCAGCTGCTGGAGCTGCTGCGCGCGCACGGCCTGCCGGTCTCCCCGGAAGTGCGCGCGGTCCACGGCGTCGAGGGCTGCATGGCGTACTACCAGCGGCTGGGTACGCGGCGCGGCGCGCTGCCCTACCAGATCGACGGGGTGGTCTACAAACTCGACAGCCGCGCGGACCAGGAGCGCGTCGGCTTCGTCTCGCGCGCGCCGCGCTGGGCGATCGCGCACAAGTTTCCTGCCGAGGAGGCACTCACCGTCGTGCGTGCGATCGAGTTCCAGGTGGGGCGCACCGGGGCGCTTACGCCCGTGGCGCGCCTGGAGCCGGTGTTCGTCGGCGGGGTCACGGTGAGCAGTGTCACCCTGCACAACATCGACGAGGTGCAACGCAAGGACGTGCGACCCGGGGACACCGTCACGGTGCGCCGTGCGGGGGACGTAATTCCCGAGGTGGTGAATGTGCTCATCGAGCGTCGAGCGCCGGGGGCGCAGCCGGTGTCGCTGCCGCAGCTGTGCCCGGTGTGCCAGTCCCCGGTGCTGCGGGCCGAGGGCGAGGCGGTGGCGCGCTGCACCGGCGGCTTCACCTGCCGTGCCCAGCGCCAGGAGGCGCTGCGGCACTTCGCCAGCCGTCGCGCGCTGGACATCGAGGGCATGGGCGACAAGGTGATCGAGCAGCTGGTGGAACACGAACACGTCCAGTCCCCGGCGGACCTGTATGCCCTGACCCTGGAGCAGCTCACGCAGCTTGAGCGCATGGGCGAGAAGTCCGCGGCCAACCTGCTGGCGGCGCTGGACAAGAGCAAGCACACCAGCCTGCCGCGCCTGCTGTTCGCACTTGGGATCCGCGAGGTGGGCGAGGCCACCGCTCTTGCCCTCGCGCGCCACTTCGGCTCGCTCGAGAAGCTCGCCGCCGCCAGTGCCGAGCTCATCGAGCAGGTGCCCGATGTCGGGCCCGTCGTCGCCGCCCACGTCGCCGCATTCTTCGCCGCCCCGGAGCACCTGGCGGTCATCGGCAAACTCAAGGAACGCGGGGTCAGCTGGCCTGACCTGCCCGCGCCGGACAACGCGGCAGCAGCACCACTGGCCGGGCGCACGTTCGTGGTCACCGGGACGCTGGACAGCATGACCCGCGAACAGGCCCAGGAGGCGCTCACGGCGCGCGGCGCCAAAGTGGCAGCGAGCGTGTCGAAGAAGACCAGTTACCTGGTGGCCGGGCGCGAGGCCGGCTCGAAGCTTGCGAAGGCCCAGGCGCTGGGCGTCGCGGTCCTGGACGAGGCGGCGCTCCTGCAGCTGCTCGCCGCGCAGTAAGCGCGTGGCGGCGGAAGCTGCTCCGCCGCCACGCGTGCCTGCAAGCTCCTAGTTCTTCGGCGCGGCGCCGGCAGCCGGGGCTGCCGGGTTGGCCGGAGCAACCGGGGCGGCGGCAGCGGCCGGCTCGGTCTTGTCGATCTTGGCCGTGCGCATCAGCTCGTCCTGGTAGGCACGGAACTTCTTCGCCTGCACCACCTGCACGAGGCGCTGCTTCACCTGGTCAAACGGCGGCGGCGCAAGGTCGCGCGTCTCGATCAGCTGCACCACGTGCCAGCCGTACTGGCTCTTGAGCGGCTTGTGCGTGTAGTCACCGGGCTTCAGGGCGATGATCGCCGCGGACAGCTCCGGGATCATGCGGTCAGGGGTGAACCAGCCCAGGTCCCCGCCGTTGGTCTTGGCGGCAGGGTCCATCGACTCCTTCTTCGCCACGTCCTCGAACTTAGCGCCCTTCTCAAGCTGCGCGATGATGCTCTGCGCAAATGCCTCGGTGGAAACCACGATGTTGCGCGCGTGGTACTCAAGCTTCGGCATGGAGCTGATCTGCTTGTCGTACTCGGCGTGCAGCTCCGCATCCGTGGGCTGCTTGTCCTTCAGGAACTTGTCCGAGACCGCCTGCTCGAGCACGTTCAGGCGCGTGAGCTGCAGCAGGTAGGCGGTGTCACCGCTCTTGTCCAGGCCCTCCTTGACAGCCTCCTCGCCGGTGAGCTTGCCGCGCACCAGGTTGTCAAGGGCTGCGGCGCGCTGCTGCGGGTTCAGGTCCGCGGAGGTCTTGCCGGTGATGCCCTTGATGTAGAACTCGTAGAAGTCACGGGTGATGGGGCTGCCGTTGACGGTCGCGATGGCAGGGGAGGTGTCAGCCGCCGCGGTGGTGGCGGCGGTCTTGGGCTGGCAGGCCGCAAGCGCCGTGAGGGCTGCGGCCGTGACGAGGATGCGCGAGTAGTTCATGCAGATCTTCCGGTGGTTACCAATGTCAGTTGTTGGAAAATGGTCAGTTCAGTAGCTCGGACAGTTCAACGGCCGCAAGGTTGCGTTCACGCATCCTCGGCCGGGGTGAGGGCTGTGATGTTCAGCGCGTGCACCGCCCCGTTCATCAGCGCAGCCACAGCGCTGTACACCATGCGGTGGCGCTGCAGCGCGCTGCGCCCCTGGAACGCGGCCGCGACCACGGTGAGGCGGAAGTGCCCGCCGGAGCGCGCACCGGCATGTCCGGCATGGGCGGCGCTGTCATCGATGACCTCGACGCGCGCCGGTGCCAGCGCGTGCTCGACGGCGGCACGGATCTGCGCGCTGACCGGCTCGCCGGCAACGCCGTTCACGGGGCACCCTGCAGCGGCTCTTCGCGCGCGGACAGCCACATCACCTGCACCAGCACGAAAGCCAGCACCAGGCCGATGTCCAGGAACTTCAGGACCACCCAGGCGCGCTCACTGGCGTACAGCACCACCACGACATTCAGCGCCCCGAGGAAGGCGTAGAAGCCGACCCACCAGGCGTTCAGGGTGCGCCAGCGCGCCTGGGTCACCCGCAGCTTGTCGCCAAAGGCGGCCCCCAGCAGCCGCTCGGTGAGCGTGCGCTCGCCGATCCAGAAGCTGCCGAGGAAGGCGAGGCTGGTGAGCCAGAAGAACACCGTGGGCTTCCACTGGATGAACAGCTTGTTGTGCAGGATGAGCGTCGCGGCGCCGAAGATGACCACCAGTACGGTGGAGATCGCGTGCATCGTGGGGATGCGCCGGGTGCGCAGCCAGTCGTAGGCCAGCAGCCCGAGCATGGCAACCATGAGGACCGCGGTGGCCGCGTATAGCCCGCGCAGGTAATAGGCCACGGCGAACGCCAGCAGCGGCGCGAGTTCTGTCAAAGCCTGCATGGGAAGTGGGGTGCGACGGTCCTAAGGGACGACGGTGTACCCGGCAAGGGGCCGCGTATATTCTCACGCGCCGCCGCCAAGTTCCATGCGGATCCATTTTTCTGCTGAAAGCACGCCCCATTGGCTGAATACCTCGAGCTACACCCGGTCGACCCTCAGCTGCGGCTGATCCGCCGGGCGGCCGAGGTGCTGCGCGGCGGGGGTCTGATCGCCTACCCGACCGACTCGTGCTACGCCCTGGGTTGGCACCTGGGCGACAGCGCGGCCCTCGAGCGCGTGCGCCGCATCCGCAAGGCCGACAAGCACCACCATTTCACCCTGGTATGCGCGGATCTGGCGCAGGTGGGGCGCTTTGCACGCCTTGAGACCTGGCAGTTCCGCATCCTGCGCACCTGCCTGCCCGGGCCGTACACGTTCCTGCTGCCGGCCACGCGCGAGACCCCGCGACGGCTGCAGCACGACAAGCGGCGCACCATTGGCGTGCGCATCCCCGCGCACCCGGTGCCGCGGCTGCTGCTCGCGGAGC
Source organism: uncultured Pseudomonadota bacterium (assembly GCA_963703025.1). Lineage (GTDB taxonomy): Bacteria > Pseudomonadota > Gammaproteobacteria > Steroidobacterales > Steroidobacteraceae > 13-2-20CM-66-19. The sequence goes on from OY969778.1 coordinate 3,178,641, forward strand.
TGAAGGAACCGCTGATGAGCTCAACGCTGATGGTGGGTGGCGACGATCAGCCGCTGACCTCCGGGCAGGAGATCCAGGCGCGCCTGGAGCACGAGATTGATGCCATCCTGGACGGGGGTGACTGCGGTGTCGAGCCCACCACCATTGTTGACCTGTCGGTCACGCCCCCCATCATCGTGCGCCAGGGAAAGGGCGCGCTGGGGCCGATCACCGGGCGTGCGCTATAATTGGCCCGTGACAAGCACCCGGCCTCCCAGGCGCACGCAGCGCGCCAACACATCCTCCGCCACCACCCCAGCCTGCCCCGCGCCGCTGCGAGGCTGCACGTGAGTTCGCCGGCACCGGCGCGGCGCGTGCTCTCGGGCATGCGCCCCACCGGGCGGCTGCACCTGGGCAACTACCACGGTGCGCTGCGCAACTGGGTCGAGCTGCAGTACCAGTACGAGTGCTTCTTCTTCGTCGCCGACTGGCACATGCTCACCACCGGCTACGAGGAGACCTCGCGCCTGCAGGAACACATCCGCGAGGTGCTGATCGACTGGCTGGCGGCCGGGCTCAACCCGGGCGTGGCGACGCTGTTTGTGCAGTCGCATGTGCCCGAGCACGCCGAGTTGCACCTGTTGCTCTCGATGATCACCCCGCTGGGGTGGCTTGAGCGCGTGCCCAGCTACAAGGACCAGCAGGAGCAGCTGAAGGAGAAGGACCTCGCCACCTACGGCTTCCTGGGTTACCCGCTGCTGCAGAGCGCCGACATCCTGATCTATCGCGCCGCCTTCGTGCCGGTGGGGGAGGACCAGGTGGCGCACGTGGAACTCACGCGCGAGGCCGCGCGGCGCTTCAACCACCTCTACGGCCGCGAGCCTGACTTCGAGGCCAAGGCAGAGAAGGCGGTCAAGGAACTGGGCGGCCGCAACACCACCGCCTATCGCCAGCTGCGCCGCAAGTTCCAGGAGACCGGGGACACCGAGTCGCTCGCCGCGCGCCCAGGCGCTGGTGCAGAGCAACAACCGCATCACCGTGGCCGACCGCGAACGGCTGCTGGGCTTTCTCGAGGGCACCGGAGTCACGATCCTGCCGGAGCCGCAGGTGCTGCTCACCTCGACACCCAAGGTGCCAGGACTGGACGGGCGCAAGATGTCCAAGTCCTACGGCAACACCATCGGGCTGCGCGAGGAGCCTGATGCGGTGGTCGCCAAGCTGCGCGCCATGCAGACGGACCCGGCGCGCGTGCGTCGCACCGACCCGGGGGACCCGGCCAAATGCCCGGTCTTTGACCTGCACAGGATCTACTCGGACGAGGCCACGCGCGCCTGGGCGAGCGAGGGCTGTCGCACCGCCGGCATCGGCTGCCTCGACTGCAAGAAGCCCTTGATCGAGAAGATCGTCGAGGAGATCGGCGGCATGCGCAAGCGCGCCCAGGAGTTCGAGGAAAACCCCGACCTGGTGCGTAACATCGTCGCCGAGGGCGCGGAGAAGGCGCGCGAGGCGGCCCGACAGACCCTGGACGAGGTGCGCCGAGCCATGCACCTGCGCATCGACTGACGGCAGGAAGACCCATGAACCCCAAGCCCGACCTGAAGATCGTCGTCTCGAACCCCACGCACTCCGCGCTATCGCACGCGGCGCCCATGCAGGGGGAGATGCCCTTCGCCATGGTCAACGGCGAGCCGGTCTCCGAGCTGCCCCGCGACCTGTACATCCCGCCGCAGGCGCTGGAAGTGTTCCTGGACGCCTTCGAAGGTCCGCTTGACCTGTTGCTGTACCTGATCCGCCGGCAGAACCTCGACATCCTGGACATCCCGCTGGCTGAGATCACGCGCCAGTACATGCAGTACATCGAACTGATGCAGGACCTGCAGCTGGAACTTGCCGGGGAGTACCTGGTGATGGCCGCGACACTGGCTGAGATCAAGTCGCGCATGCTGCTGCCGCGGCCGAAGATGGACGAGGACTCCGAGCTTGATCCGCGCGCGGAACTGGTGCGGCGCCTGCAGGAGTACGAGCGCTTCAAGCGCGCCGCCGAGGGCATCGACGCTCTGCCGCGCCTCGAGCGCGACGTGTGGGCGGTGGAGGCGCCGCTGAAGGAGCGCCAGATCGTGCGCCCCGTGCCGACGATCACGCTGCAGGAGATGCTGCTCGCGTTCAAGGACGTGGTCGTTCGCGCGCAGATGTTTGCGCACCACCACGTGCAGCGCGAGCGCCTGTCGGTGGGGGAGCGCATGAGCGACATCCTGGCTCGGCTGGGCGGGGCGGCTTTCCTGGCGTTCGGCCAGCTGTTCCGGCCCGAGGAGGGTCGCATGGGGGTCACCGTGACCTTCGTGGCCATCCTGGAGCTGATGCGCGAGGGACTGATCGACATCGTCCAGGCCGAACCCTACGCACCCTTGCACGTGCGCTCCGCCAATCCCGCGCCGGCGCTGCGCATTGTGAGCGACAATACTGATGCCGGCGTCGCCGCCGATGCCGCGGCGGATGTCGCTGCGGCCCCGCGCCCCGCCGATGAGGAACTGCAATGACTGAGTCGTACGTCAGGAACGTGCTCGAGGCCGGCCTGCTGGCCGCTGGCAATCCGTTGCCGGCGAGCGAGCTGCTGCGGCTGTTCGAGGACAAGGCGCGCCCGAGCGCGGTCGAGCTGCGCGCGGCGCTGGACGCGCTGGCGGCCGAATACGAGGGCCGTGGCATCGAGCTGAAGGAAACCGCCAGTGGCTTTCGCATCCAGGTGCGCCGCGAACTGGCGACGGAAATCTCGCGCCTGTGGCCGGAGCGCGCCGCGCGCTACTCGCGTGCGCTGCTGGAGACGCTTGCCCTCATCGCCTACCGCCAGCCCATCACCCGCGCGGAGATCGAGGCGGTGCGCGGGGTTGCGGTCAACCCCAACATCATCCGCACGGTGATCGAGCGCAACTGGGTGCGCGTGGTCGGGCACCGCGAGGTCGCCGGCCGGCCGGAACTGCTGGGCACTACGCGCGAGTTCCTGGACTACTTCGGACTCAAGTACCTCGATGACCTGCCGCCGCTGGCGGAGCTGCAGGCCATGGGCGATGTCACCCTGCAGCTGGACCTGCCCCCGGAGGAAAGCGCCGCGGAGGCCATCGAGGTGATCGATGAGACCACCGCCACCCTTGATGGCGGTGATGGCGCCGACGAGACCCCCGAGGAGGGTGGCTACTCCGCGGAACCGGGTGCCACGCGCGAACTGGTCGCCGGTCCGGCAGACCTGGACGGCTGATGGCGCGCGCCCCTGCGCGCGGGCGCGATGCCGGGCGCAGCCGCCCGCCCACCGCGAAGGCGGTGGCAAGTGAGCGCCCGTCCGGTGCGCCCGAGCGGCTGCAGAAGGTGCTCGCCCGCGCAGGTCTCGCCTCGCGCCGCGAGGCCGAGGACTGGATCCGCGCCGGTCGGCTGACCGTCAACGCGCTGCCGGCAACCCTGGGCATGAAGGTCAGTGCCACGGACCAGGTGCGCCTGGACGGGCGCGTGGTACGTGCCCAGCCGAAGTCCTCGGGGGCGCGCGTGTTCATCTGCCATCGCTCCCCCGGGGAGCCGCTGCGCACCCCCGATGCTGGCACCCTGCACCCGGATGCGCGCCTGCCGCGCCAGGCGATGCTCGAGCGCTTACCCAAGCGCGCCGGGCGGCGCTTCATCAGCGTGAGCCCGATGCCACGCGTGGACGGCGGACTTGAGCTTGTGACCTCCGATGGCGCACTCGCCGAGCGCCTGCAGCGCATGGTGCATACGCTCAGCAGCGAGTTCTCGGTGCGCGTACGCGGCGAGCTCACCGATGACAACCTTGCGAATATCCTCGCCGGGGAACTGGACAGTGGCGAGCACCTGGCGGTCGAGCGCTGTGATGGCGCCGGCGGCGAGGCCGCCAACCGCTGGTACGCGCTCGTGGCGCGCGGGGCCAGCGGCAAGGAGGTGCGGCAATTGTTCGAGCGCCAGGGGGCGCTCGTTAGCCGCGTGCAGCGCGTGCGCCTAGGTCCGCTGGCGCTCGAGCGCGGGCTCGGTCGCAGCCAGTTCCGCGAACTGACTCAGGAGGAACTGGACGCGCTGCTGGCACCGCCGCCAGCCGCGGCTGCCGAGGCCTGGGCATCAAAGGAGCGGCCACTCACGCCCTGACTGGCCGGGCCCAGCAAGGCGAGGTACGCGCCGGTCAGATCCTGTGGCAGCGGCACGGTCTCCAGGTCCTCGGCCGGGTAGGCCTGGCGGCGCATCGCGGTGCGTGCGCGCCCGGGGTTGAGCGCATTGACGCGCACGTGGCTGATGCCCTCGAGCTCCTCCGACAGCACCTGCGCCAGGCCCTCGAGCGCAAACTTCGAGACCGCATAGGCGCCCCAGTAGGCACGGCCCACCCGCCCGACCGAGCTGCTGGTGAACACCACGGAGGCATCCGCGGACTTCTTGAGCGCGGGGATCAGCACCTGCGTCAGCGCAAACGCGGCGGTCACGTTCACGTGCATCACCCGGCACCACGTGGGCACGTCGTAGTGTTCGATCGGTGTCAGCGTGCCCAGCAGTCCCGCGTTGTGCAGCAGGCCATCCAGGCGCCCGTAGCGCTCGGCCAGCGCATCGGCCAGCTGGTCGTAGTCGCGTGCAACCGCCTTCTCAAGATCCAGCGGCGCAATCGTGGCTTCCGGCGCGCCCTGCGCCAGGATCTGCGCGTGCACCGCCTCCAGCTTCTTCACGTTGCGGCCGATGAGGATCACCTGGGCCTGGTGCGCCGCGCAGGCCAGTGCCACCGCACGGCCGATGCCATCGCCGGCGCCGGTGATCGCGATGACGCGACCGCTGAGTTCATCGGGGGCCGCACTGTGACGGCGCGGATCGAAGACGGTGTCCAAGCATCGCTCTCCTGAGGGTCAGTCGGCCAGCACGAAGCGGCCGCGGTCGGCGCCGCGGGCGGCGCGCCAGGCGCGCCAGCCATCCAGCGCGGCGTGATGGTCGCCTGCGGGCATGGCCCGCGGCAAGGCGGCAACACAGCGCTGCGAGACTTGGCGCGCCAGCGCCGCCCACACCATGAGTGCGCGCAGCGGCGGCTGGATGGCTGCGGGCAGCGCGTTGCAGCTGGCGGCAAGCTGCCTGCGGGCGCGCGCGTGCAGCGCGCCTGCCAGTGTGGCCAGGGGCGCGGGCCACGGGTCCCGGGCGAGCTGTGCGGCGTCCACCCCGGCCGCCTCCAGCTCCGCCAAGGGGATGCGCACCCGGCCGGAGCGCGCGTCCGCGGCCAGCGCGCACAGCAGCTGCAACTCCCGCAGCGCGCGCCCGAACGCGCGCACATCGGCTTGGGCATTGCCACCGAGCGCGAACGCGGCGAAGGGCTCCACGAGGGCCGCGCTCCAGCGCTCACAGTAGGCGTCCAGTTCCCTGCGGGTCTCGAAGGTGGCGCCTGCCAGGTCCCAGGTTGCCGCGTCGACGAAGCCGCGCAACCCCTGCAGCCAGGGGCGCGCGTTCGCGCCCAGCAGCCCCTGCAGCTCCCGCGTCAGCGGATGCTGTGCCTGGCCGGCGGCGGTGCGCAGGCACTCCTCGCGCCACCATGCCAGGCGCGCATGGGCAACGCTGTGCTCGAGCCCGGGGGCGAGGCTTGCGCCAACCTCGGCCTCGATGCCGCTCAGCGCGCGCAGGACCGGGCGCTGCGCGTCGGTGCAGTACAGGCAGGCCAGCGCTCGGGTCGGCCCGAACTCAGGCCTTGCGGACATTGCTGCTGGTGATGGAGGCGTCCGGCGCGCCGGGATTAGCCGCAGGCTCCAGCGGCGCCGGTGCGCTGAGGTTGCGCACCAGGTGGCTGATCGGCTCGAGGGCCTCCGCTGGCTCCTGCGAGGTCACGCCCAATTCGTTGAAGCGCCGCGCCTGCGGCATGACGTTGCGCTCGAGCGAGCCGACCGCTGCGTTGTAGGCCTCGACGGCGGCCCCGAGGCGCTTGCCCATGCTGCCCAGATGCCCGTTGAAGGTGCCCAGGCGCCGGTACAGCTCCTGGCCGAGGTCGCGGATCAGGGCGGCATTGTGCGCAACGGCTGACTGGCGCCAGCCATAGGCGACTGCCTTGAGCAGTGCAATGAGCGTCGAGGGGGTGGCGATGATCACGCTCTGGCTGAGCGAGGTCTCCAGCAACTCCGGGCGCTCGGCCAGCGCGGCGGAAAGGAACTGGTCCCCGGGCAGGAACAGCACGGCAAACTCCGGGCTGCGCTCGAACTGCATCCAGTAGCCCTTGGAGGCAAGCTCACGTACGCGTGTTTCCACCTGCTGCGCGTGCCTGCGCAGGCCGAGCGCGCGCTCCTCCTCGGTCTGGGCATCGATGGCGGCGAGGTAGCCATCCAGCGGCGTCTTGGCATCGATCACCAGGTCGCGGGCATCGGGCATGTGCACGACCAGGTCAGGCCGCATCGACACTTCCTCGCCCGCCACGTGCAGCTGCTCGGTGAAGTCGCAGTGCTCGCTCAGGCCGGCGAGTTCCACCAGGCGGCGCAGCGTGAGCTCGCCCCAGCGGCCGCGCACCTCCGGGCGGCGCAGCGCGCTCACCAGGTTGCGCGTCTCGCGCTGCAACTGCGCGGAGCCGCCGGCAAGGGTCTCAAGCTGCGTGCGCAGGCTGGCGAACGCCTCGCGCCGCTCGCGCTCCAGGGACTGCACCTGGGCCTCGGTGCGCTCGAGCGCGACCTTCAGCGGCTCGATCAGTTGCTGGATGGCCACTTCGCGCTCCTTGAGCGCGCCGGAGGCGATGACCTGGTCACGCCCGAGCGACTCGCGCGCCATGCGCAGGAACATCTCGCTGTTGGCGCGCAGCGTCTCGGCCGCCACGGAGTCGAAGGCTGCCCGCAGGCGCGCCTCGGAGTGTTCCATCTGCCCGAGGCGCTCGGACTCGCGCGCTGTGATGTTCTCCAGGCGCACCTGGGCTTCGGCCAGCTCCACGCGCAGCTGCTCGATGTGGCCCGCGGCACGGATGTGGCTCAGCAGGGCCCCGAGCAGCGCGCCGGTCAGCAGCGCCGCGGTGCCCAGCAGAACGATGTAGGCGGTGCTCAACGGCTGAAGTGCGCCAGGTAGTTCACCCCGACGTCAGCGGTGAGGGTGACGCGGTTGCTGAAGGGGTTCAGCTCGATGCCAGACATGGCGTTCAGCGTGAGCCCGGCCGCGCGTGCCCAGCGTGCCAGCTCGGCGGGGCGGATCAGCCGCTCGTACTCGTGGGTGCCACGCGGGATCAGCCGCAGCAGGTACTCCCCGCCGACGATGGCGGTGAGGAAGCTCCTGAGGTTGCGGTTCAGGGTCGAGACAAACAGATCCCCGCCCGGCTGCAGCAGCTGGCTCAAGGTGGCCAGCATCGCCGCCGGCTCCGGCACGTGCTCCAGCATTTCCATGCAGGTGACCACGTCGAAGCCGTGCGGCCGCGCGGCGGCCAGCTCCTCCGCCGGGGCGATGCGGTAGTCGATGGCGAGCTCCGCCTCGGCCGCGTGCAGCCGCGCCACCTCGATCATCCCCGGGGCAAGGTCGATGGCCGTCACCTGGGCGCCGGCGCGCGCCAGCGCCTCGGCGAGCAGCCCGCCGCCGCAGCCGACATCAAGCACGCGCCGGCCGGCAAGGCTGGTGCGTGCACTGATGAAACCCAGGCGCACCGGGTTCAACAGGTGTAACGGTCGAAATTCCCCCTGCGGATCCCAGAAGCCGCTGGCGCTGGCATCGAACTTGGCAACCTCGGCCTGGTCCGAATTGGGTGTCGCTTGTGGCTGTACGCTCATGCGGCGGCCTCCAGTTTCAGCCGTTGTGCCCAGCGCGCCGGCAACGCGGCGATCTCTTCCTCGTCGAAGGCGAGCAGGCGGCCTTCGCTGACCGCGCAGCGGCCGCTCGTCCATACATCACTCACCTGGCTGCGCGTGGCGCCATGCAGCACCGCTTCCTCGACACCAGGGGCCGTGCGGCACTCGAGCGAGCCGATGTCCATGCAGGCAAGGTCCGCAGCCTTGCCCGTCTCGATCGAACCGGTCACGGCCTGCAGGCCCAGCGCAGTCGCCCCGCCCAGCGTAGCCATGCACAGTGCCTCGGCCGCCCCCATTCCTGAGGCAATGGCGGCAAGCCGCGCCTCGGCGAGCACGTCGGGGACGCCGGTGCGCGCTGGGCTGCCCGTTCCCAGGCCGCTGCGCGCACCGTGCAGGCGCGCAATGAATGGAAAGCGGCCCGCTGCCAGGTCCGCGCGCGGGCAGGCCACGGCGCTTGCGCCCTGACGCGCCAGCGTCTGCACCTGTGCGGCATCCTGCGCTGGTATGCCGATCGCGGTGAAGCCCGGGCGCAGCAGGCCCAGGCCCTCGAGCCTTTCCATGAGCCCGGCGGCCGCCGCATCGCGCGCCGGGTCGTGCGGCAGGTCAAGTTCGTGGCCCGCGCCGAAGTCGAGCGCGACGCGCGCATCGAGTTCATCGGCCACGCGGCGGATGCGCGTGAGCGTCGCGTCGGAAAGCGTCTGTGCCGACAGCGGCGCGAAATACAAGCTGACACGTGAGTCCGAGCGATACTCGTCCCACAGTCTCTCGGCCTTGGCGAAGTGCGCGGTCGCGTTCTCCGCCCAGTCGCTGGGCGTGTCGGTGACCGGCAACCCGATGGCCGCGCGCATCTGGGCGGCGGCAGCCGCGCGCGCGGCTTCCTCGGGGAAGGGACTTAAGTCTGCGAAGCAGGTGATGCCGGCGCGCAGCATCTCGGCCATCGCCAGGCGAGTGCCGTCACGCACGAAATCCGTGCCGGCGCCGCGTGTCGCCAGGGCCGCAGCCATGCCGGGACGGCCCGGACTCGGTCTCAACAGTCCCCGCAGCAGTGCCTGTGATCCCTGCGCGGCGGCATTGACCAGCCCGGGCATCAGCACATGCCGCGGCCGCAGCAGCGTCTCGCGGGGTGCGAAGCGGGCGTGCAGATCCGCCGCAGGCCCCACCGCCAAGATTCGCCCGTCGCCGACGACCACTGCGTGGCCGGCGAGCGGGCCGCCGGCCGCTGCCATCGGCAGCAGCCAGCGCGGCTCGATCAGAAGGTCAGCAGGTTCGCGGTCGGGCATCGTGCGCGCACAGTGGAAAAGCCTGCCCGGGAGTATATCGGCGCAGGGCGCGCCACGCGCGTCCGTGCGCTTGCTGCGCGCGTGCAAAGCTGAGGGTTTCAGGAGCGCTTCGTGGTAGAATTCGCGCTTTGTTTAGGCCCCTAACCGGGCCGCCAGAGCCCAGTAAGATCAATGGCCGAAATCGCGCGCGAAGTACTGACCGTTAGCCTCGAGGAGGAGATGCGGCAGTCCTATCTGGACTATGCAATGAGCGTCATCGTCGGGCGCGCACTGCCCGACGTGCGTGACGGCCTGAAGCCGGTGCATCGGCGCGTGCTGTTCGCGATGCGCGAGCTCGGCAACGACTGGAACAAGCCCTACAAGAAGTCCGCGCGCGTCGTCGGCGACGTCATCGGCAAGTACCACCCGCACGGTGATTCGGCCGTTTACGACACAATCGTGCGCATGGCGCAGCCGTTCTCGATGCGCTACCTGCTGGTCGACGGCCAGGGCAACTTCGGCTCGGTCGACGGCGACATGCCCGCCGCCATGCGCTATACCGAGGTGCGCATGTCGCGCATGGCCAGCGAGCTGCTGGCGGACATCGACAAGGAAACGGTCGACTTCGTCCCCAACTACGACGAGTCCGAGCACGAGCCCTCCGTGCTGCCCGCGCGCGTGCCGAACCTGCTCGTCAATGGGCAGACCGGTATCGCGGTCGGCATGGCGACCAACATCCCGCCGCACAACCTCACCGAGATCGATCAATGCGTGCCTGGCGCTGCTGGATGACCCGGCGCTGCAACGCTCGCCGCCCTGATGCAGCACGTGCCGGGCCCTGACTTCCCGACCGGCGGCATCATCAACGGCGCGCAGGAGATTGCGACCGCCTATCGCACCGGGCGCGGCCGCCTGTCGGTGCGCGCGCGGGTCAGCATCGAGGACGGTGGGCAAGGGCGACCGCCAGGCGATCATCGTCACCGAGCTGCCGTTCCAGGTGAACAAGGCGCGCCTGATCGAGCGCATCGCGCAGCTGGTGCGCGAGAAGCTGCTCGACGGCATCGCCAGCGATGGCCTGCGCGATGAGTCCGACAAGGACGGCATGCGCATCGTCATCGAGCTGAAGCGCGGCGAGGTGACCGAGATCGTCCTCAACAACCTCTACGCGCAGACGCCGATGGAGACGGTGTTCGGCATCAACATGGTCGCCCTGCAGGACGGCCAGCCGAAGCTGATGTCGCTGAAGGAGATGCTGGAGGCCTTCATCCGGCACCGCCGCGAGATCGTCACGCGACGCACGATTTTCGACCTGCGCCAAGGCGCGCGAGCGCGCCCACATCCTCGAGGGCCTGGCGGTCGCGCTGGCGAACATCGACGAGATCATCGCCCTCATCAAGGCGGCCGCCTCACCGCCGGAGGCGCGCACCGCGCTGCTGGCGCGCCCCTGGGCGCCGGGCATCGTGACCGAGCTGCTGGAGCGCGCCGGGGCGATCTCCACCCGGCCGCAGGGCCTGGCGGCGGAATTCGGGCTGCACGGCAGCAGCTACCGCCTCTCCGAGGTGCAGGCCCAGGCCATCCTCGACATGCGCCTGCACCGCCTGACCGGCCTCGAGCAGGACAAGATCATCGCCGAGTACAAGGAGCTGCTGGACGAGCATCCGCGACCTGAGCGACATCCTGGCGCGCCCGGAGCGGCTGACCGAGGTGGTGCGCGACGAGCTCCTCGAGGTGCGCGAGGCCTACGGCGATGCGCGCCGCACCGAGATCAACCGCGATCACCTGGACCTCACCACCGAGGACCTGATCGAGCCGCAGGACGTGGTGGTGACGCTCTCGCACGCCGGCTACGCCAAGTCGCAGCCGCTCACCGAATACCAGACGCAGCGCCGCGGCGGCCGCGGCAAGACCGCCACCGCGGTGAAGGACGAGGACTTCGTCGAGAAGCTGTTCGTCGCCCACACGCACGACACCGTGCTGTGCTTCTCCAACCGCGGCAAGGTGTACTGGCTGAAGGTGTACGAGCTGCCGCAGGCCGGGCGCGGCTCGCGCGGCAAGCCGATGGTGAACCTGCTGCCGCTGGAGGAGGGCGAGAAGATCAACGCGCTGCTGCCGGTCAAGCAGTACGACGAGCAGCACTTCGTGTTCATGGCCACCCGAGCCGGCACGGTGAAGAAGACCCCGCTCGCCGCGTTCTCGCGGCCAGCGCACCAGCGGGCATCATCGCGTTGGACCTGGCCGACAACGACCAGCTGGTGGGCGTGGCGCTCACCGACGGCGAGCGCGAGATCATCCTGGTCTCCAGCGGCGGCAAGGCGATCCGCTTCCACGAGAGCGAAGTGCGCCCCATGGGCCGCGAGGCCGCCGGCGTGCGCGGCATCCGCCTGGGCGAGGGGCAGGAGCTGATCGCGCTGATCGTGGTCGGCGAGGGCCATGTGCTCACCGCCTCGGCCAGCGGCTACGGCAAGCTCACCCCGCTCGAGGAGTTCCCCTCGCACGGCCGCGGCGGCCAGGGCGTGATCGCGCTGCAGACCTCCGACCGCAACGGCGACACCGTGGCGGCGCTGCAGGTGATGGCCGGGCAGGAGATCATGCTGATCAGCTCCACCGGCACGCTGGTGCGCACCCCGGTGGACGAGATCTCGGTGCTGGGCCGCAACACCCAGGGCGTGCGTCTGATCCGCCTGGACGAGGGCGAGCGCCTGGTCGGCATCGAGCGCATGGAGAGCCTCGATGCGCGTCGAGGAGGGTGCTGCGGCCGAGCTGACTGCCGCGCAGCCGGACGCGGCCGAGCCGGCGGCGGATTCCTAAAGGCCGAAAAGATCTAACCGCGCGCACATCGCGTTGCTAAGATCAGCGCTTCCCTGCTGGTGAAGTCGACCCGAAAGAGGGTGCCCGTGCGCGTATTCAATTTCGCTGCGGGGCCGGCGACGCTGCCCGTGGCAGTCCTGGAACAGGCCCGCGACGAACTGACCGACTGGCACGGCTCGGGCATGTCGGTCATGGAGGTCAGCCACCGCGGCAAGGCCTTCATCGGCGTCGCCGAGCAGGCCGAGGCGGACCTGCGCGAGCTGCTGGCCGTGCCGGCCAACTACCAGGTGCTGTTCCTGCAGGGCGGCGCCACCGCGCAGTTCTCGGCCATCCCGCTGAACCTTGCCGCCGCGGACGCCAGCGTTGACTACATCAACACCGGCGCCTGGTCGAAGAAGGCGATTGCCGAGGCCAAGCGCCTGGTGGGACGGGTGAACGTCATCGCCGACGAGGCCGGCTCCAGGTACACCACCGTGCCGCAGCGCGCGGCGTTGCGCCTGACCCCGGGGGCCGCCTACCTGCATTACACGCCCAATGAGACGATCGGCGGCGTCGAGTTTCCCTACGTGCCGGACAGCCCAGGGCGTGCCGCTGGTCGCGGACATGTCCTCGACGATCCTGTCGCGACCGATCGAGGTCGCCCGTTCGGCCTGATCTACGCCGGCGCGCAGAAGAACATCGGCCCGGCGGGCCTGGTGGTGGTCATCGTGCGCGAGGACCTGATCGGCCATGCGCGCGCCGGGATCCCGGCGCGTGTTGGACTACAAGGCGATGGCGGATGAGGGCTCGATGCTCAACACCCCGCCGACCTTTGGCTGGTACCTCGCCGGGCTTGGTCTTCAAGTGGCTGAAGGCCCAGGGCGGCCTTGCGGCGATCGGCGAGCGCAACCGCGCCAAGGCGCGAGCTGCTGTATGGGGCGATCGATGATTCCGGCTTCTACCGGAACCCGGTCGCGCCCGAGTGCCGCTCGTGGATGAACGTGCCGTTCACCATGCCCGAGCCCGAGCTCGACCCGCTGTTCCTGGGCGAGGCGCGCGCCGCGGGCCTCACCAACCTCGAGGGGCACCGCTCGGTGGGCGGCATGCGCGCCAGCATCTACAACGCCATGCCGCTTGCCGGAGTGCAGCGCTGGTGGATTTCATGAAGGACTTCCAGCGCCGTCACGGCTGACAGCAACACATGGCATACCGCATCCTGACCCTGAACAAGATCAGCCCCCAGGGACTCGCACGCCTGCCGGCCGCCGCGTTACGAGGTGGGACCCAAGGTCGAGTCACCCGGATGCGCTGCTGGTGCGCTCGGCGGACCTGCACAAGGCGACGATTCCGCGCCGCGGTGCGCGCCATCGGCCGCGCCGGGGCGGGGGTCAACAACATCCCCGTGGCGCAGATGAGCCGGCGCGGCATCGTGGTGTTCAACGCCCCGGGGGCGAATGCCAATGCGGTGAAGGAGCTGGTGCTCGCGGGCTTGTTGCTGGCGGCGCGCAACATCTGCCCCGGCATGGCAGTTCGCCCGCAGCCTTGCAGGCGATGACGCGACGATCGATGCGGCGGTGGAGAAGGGCAAGAAGGCGTTCGTCGGCTTCGAGCTGCCCGGGCGCACGCTCGGGGTGGTCGGCCTCGGGGCCATCGGCGTCGAGGTCGCCAACTCCGCCCTGGCGCTGGGGATGAAGGTGCTCGGCTACGACCCGCAGATCACCGTGCAGCGCGCCTGGCAGCTGTCCTCGAGCGTCGAGCAGGCACAGTCGCTGGATGACCTGTTCGCCCGCAGCGACGCGGTGAGCGTGCACGTGCCGCTCACCGCCGCGACGCGCCACCTGGTGAACGCGGCGCGCCTGCAGGCTGATGCCCGCCGGCGGCACCATCCTCAACTTCGCCCGTGCCGGCATCGTCGATGACACCGCCGTGCTGGCAGCCCTTGATGCCAGGCACCTGCATGCCTACGTGTGTGACTTCCCGAACGCGGCGCTGCAGGGCCACGCGCGCGTGGTGGCACTGCCGCACCTGGGGGCCTCGACCGGGGAAGCCGAGGAGAACTGCGCGGTCATGGTGGCCGAGCAGCTGCGCGACTTTCTTGAGAACGGCAACATCCAGAACAGCGTCAACTTCCCCGAGGCGGTGCTCTCGCGCGGGCCCAACACGACGCGACTTGCGATCGCCAACAGCAACGTACCGAACATGGTGGGGCAGATCTCCACCTGTCTTGCCGCGGCCAGCCTGAACATCGCGGACCTGCTGAACAAGTCCCGGGGCGAGTTCGCCTATACCCTTATCGACGCCGACGGCGCGGTGAGTGAGGATGTGGTCGACCGGATTGCCGCGATCGAAGGAGTGCTGTCGGCGCGGCTGGTCTGAAGGACCTGCAACCCGCGAGCGAACCCATGGCTGGCAGCAAGAAAAAGACTCCCAAGGCCTCCCCCGGCGTGCGTGGCGCACGCCCGCTGAAGTCCGACCTCGAGGCCGTGCGCGGCCGTATCGACAGCGTCGATGAGCAGATCCACGGCCTGATCAGCGAGCGGGCGCGGCTTGCCCAGCAGGTGGGCATCTCCAAGAGCGCCAGCGGCCGCGCGGTGGACTTCTACCGCCCGGAGCGCGAGGCCCAGGTGCTGCGCCGCGCCCGCGCCCGCAACCAAGGTCCGCTGCGCGATGCGGAAGTGCTGCGCCTGTTCCGCGAGATCATGTCCGCCTGCCTGGCCCAGCAGGAGCCGCTGAAGGTCGCCTTCCTGGGGCCGGAGGGGACGTTCACGCAGACCGCGGTCCTGAACCACTTCGGCCACTCGGTGCGCGCGCTGCCGCTGGATTCCATCGACGAGGTCTTCCACGAGGTCGAGGCTGGCACCGCCGACTTCGGCGTGGTGCCGATCGAGAACTCGACCGAGGGCACGGTCAACCACACCCTCGACCGCTTCTTGAGTTCCCCGTTGAAGATCTGCGGCGAGGTGGAGCTGCGCATCCGCCAGCACCTGATGGGCATGATGGGTTCGCGCGCCGGCATCAAGCGCGTGTGCTCGCACCCGCAGTCGCTCGCGCAGTGCCGCAGCTGGCTCACGAGCACCTGCCGGGCATCGAGCAGGTGCCGTGCTCGAGCAACGCGGAAGGGGCGCGCCGCGCGCGTGACGAGAAGGGTACCGCGGCAATCGCCGGGGAGACCGCCGCGGAGGTGTACGGTCTTAAGGTCCTGGCAGCTGAGATCGAGGACCAGGCCGACAACACCACGCGCTTCCTGGTGCTTGGCCGCAAGCTGTTCGCTCCCAGCGGCGAGGATCGCACCACGCTGCTGGTGTCGGTCGGCCACACCGATGCTCCCGGGGCCCTGCGGCCACCTGCTCGAGCCGCTCGCCCGGCACGGGGTAAGCCTGACGCGCATCGAGTCGCGCCCCTCGCGGCGGCGTAAGTGGGACTACGTGTTCTTCATGGACTTCGAGGGGCACGCGGATGACCCGCCGGTGGCCAAGGCGCTGGCGGCGCTGAAGAAGCGCGCCTCGCTGTTTCGCCTGCTGGGCTCCTATCCGCGGGCGGTGGAATGAGCCAGGGGCGGCCGGCCCGCTATCGGGTCGACCCGGGCGGCTCGGTGGCCGGCACGCTTGACGGTGCCCGGCGACAAGTCGATCTCGCACCGCGCGCTGATGCTCGGGGCCATCGCCGAGGGCACCACGCAGATCTCCGGGTTTCTCGCCGGCGAGGACTGCCTGGCGACCGCGCGCGCGCTGGCGCGCTCTGGGGGTGCGCATCGATGGCTCGGGCGGCACGCAGGTGCGCGTCCACGGAGTGGGCAGCGAGGGCCTGCGCGCAGCCGCCGCGGCGCTTGACATGGGCAATGCCGGCACTGCGATGCGCCTGATGATGGGGCTGCTCGCCCCGCAGAATTTCGACTCCACCCTGGTCGGTGACGGCTCGCTGATGCGCCGGCCGATGGAGCGCGTGGCGGTGCCGCTGCGCCTGATGGGCGCGCAGCATCGCCACCGAGGAAGGCCGGCCGCCGGTGCGCATCCGCGGCGCGCCCGCGCTGCGCGCGATCGACTACGAGCTGCCGGTGGCCAGCGCGCAGGTGAAGTCGGCGATCCTGCTGGCGGCCCTGGGCGCCGACGGCCGCACGCGCATCACCGAGCCCGCGCCCTCGCGCGATCACACCGAGCGCATGCTCGCCGCCTTCGGCGTGGAGGTGCTGCGCGACGGTGCGCGACGATCGCGATCGCAGGGCGGGCCAGGCGCTGCGCGGCACGCAGGTGGCAGTGCCGGGGGATTTCTCCTCGGCGGCGTTCTTCATCGTGGCCGGCTGCCTGGCGGCCAGGGAGCCGCTGCTCATTACCAATGTCGGCGTCAACCCCACGCGCACCGGCCTCATCGAGCATGCTGCAGCGCATGGGTGCGGACATCCGCGTGCACACGCGCGCACCGGCGGCCGCCGGGGCGGAGCCGGTGGCGGACATCGAGGTGCGCGCCAGCGCGCTGCGCGGCATCACGGTGCCCGAGGCGCTGGTGCCGCTGGCGATCGATGAGTTTCCGGTGTTCTTCGTCGCCGCCGCCTGCGCTGAGGGCGAGACGCTGGTGCGCGGCGCGCACGAGCTGCGGGTGAAGGAGAGCGACCGGCTGGCGGCCATGGCGGCGGGCCTGGAGCGTGCTGGGGTCGAGCACCAGCTGCTGCCCGATGGCCTGTGGCTGCGCGGCGCGCGACAGCTTCGGCGGCGGCACGTATCGACAGCCGCGGCGACCACCGCATCGCCATGGCCTTCGCGGTCGCAGCGCTCAAGGCGCGCGCGGCCATCGAGATCCGACGACGTCGCCAACGTCGCCACCTCCTTCCCCGGCTTCGTGGCGACGCGCCCGTGCCAGCGGCTTGCAGATCCAGCAGCTGTGACGGAACCTGCGCAGCCCATGAACCAGGCCTCCCCTCCGGTTGTCACCATCGACGGGCCCAGCGGCTCGGGCAAGGGCACGATCAGCCGCGCGCGTCGCCCAGCGCATCGGCTGGCACCTGCTGGACAGCGGCGCGCTCTACCGCCTCGTGGCCCTGGCCGGGCTGCGCGCGGGGGCCTCGCGCGGATGACCCGGAATGCCATGCCCGGCTCGCCCGGCGCCATGCAAGTGGTGTTCGGCTCCGCACCCGGACGGGGCCGAGCAGGTGCTGCTCGCAGGGGCAGGACGTGACCGCGCAGATCCGCTCGGAGAGCGCCGGGCAGGGGGCCTCGCGCGTGGCGGCGTGGCCACAGGTGCGCTCGGCCCTCCTGGAGCGCCAGCGGGCCTTCGCCCAGGCTCCGGGACTGGTGGCCGACGGGCGCGACATGGGCACCGTGGTCTTCCCCGGGGCCGCCCTCAAGATCTTCCTGACCGCCAGCCCCCGAGGAGAGGGCCCTGCGCCGCCATAAGCAGTTGAAAGACAAGGGGTCCGATGTTAGCCTTCCCGCCCTTTCGCGCGAGATAGCCGAGCGGGACTTGAGGGATCAGACCCGACAGGTCGCCCCCTTGAGGCCGGCATCCGATGCCTGCGTGATCGATTCGACCGGACTCACGGTGGAGCAGATCGTAGGGCAGGTGCTGGAACTGGGGGCCGCTCGACGCTTGTGGCGCTATAGCCGCTCGTCGCGACACGCACGGAAGGTGATTTCGCAGTCGGCACACGCAGGACGCGGGTGCTCGTTACTTTTTTCCTGGACCTCAAGGAATGGGGACCCAGATACAGTGCACGCCATGAGCGCGTGCGAAGTGAAGGTATGACAGAAAGTTTCGCAGAACTCTTCGAGAGAAGTCTCGCCAATCAGCGCATCCGTCCGGGAATGATCCTTACCGGGCTGATCATCGACGTCACCGACGACGTCGTCATCGTCAACGTAGGCCTCAAGTCCGAGGCCGTCATCCCTCTCGAGCAGTTCAAGAATGAACGCGGCGAGATCGAGGTCAAGCCCGGCGACTCCGTCGAAGTCGCGCTTGATTCGGTGGAGGACGGCACCGGGGAGACGCGCCTGTCGCGCGAGAAGGCCAAGCGTGCGCGCACCTGGACCCGCCTCGAGGAAGCATTCAACAAGCAGGAGATCGTCAACGGTGTCATCACCGGCCGCGTCAAGGGCGGCTTCACGGTGGAGATCGAGAACGTCCGCGCATTCCTGCCCGGCTCGCTCGTCGATGTGCGCCCGGTGCGCGATACCTCGTACCTCGAGGGCAAGCCCCTTGAGTTCAAGGTCATCAAGCTCGACCAGAAGCGCAATAACGTCGTGGTCTCGCGCCGCGCGGTGGTCGAGCAGGAGTTCTCCGCCGAGCGCTCCGCGCTGATGGACAACCTGCAGGAAGGCGCCGTGGTCAAAGGCTCGGTCAAGAACCTCACCGACTACGGTGCGTTCGTGGACCTGGGCGGCATCGACGGCCTGCTGCACATCACCGACATGGCGTGGAAGCGCGTCAAGCATCCCTCCGAGGTCGTCAAGGTGGGCGACGAGGTCGAGGTGCGCATCCTCAAGTTCGACCGCGAGCGTTCACGCGTGAGCCTGGGGCTCAAGCAGCTGGGGGCCGATCCCTGGCAGAACATCGCCCGCCGCTACCCGCCCAACACCCGCGTGTTCGGCAAGGTCACCAACATCGCCGACTACGGCGCGTTCGTGGAGATCGAGGACGGCGTCGAGGGCCTGGTGCACGTCTCGGAGATGGACTGGACCAACAAGAACGTCAATCCCGCCAAGGTGGTGCACACCGGCCAGGAAGTCGAGGTCATGGTGCTCGACGTCGACGAAGAGCGCCGCCGCATCTCACTCGGCCTGAAGCAGTGCAAGGCCAACCCGTGGAAGGAGTTCGCCGAGAACTACAACCGTGGCGACAAGGTCGGCGGGCAGATCAAGTCGATCACCGACTTCGGCATCTTCATCGGCCTGCCGGGCAACATCGACGGCCTGGTGCACCTCTCCGACATCTCCTGGGACATGCCCGGCGAGGAAGCGGTGCGCAACTACCACAAGGGCCAGCAGCTGGAGGCCATGGTGCTGTCCATCGATCCGGAGCGCGAGCGCATCTCCCTGGGGTGAAGCAGCTGGCGAAGGATCCGTTCTCCGCCTACATCGCCGAAAACCCCAAGGGGACGATCGTGCGCGGGCGTGGTCAAGGAAGTGGACGCGCGCGGGGCGATCATCGACCTGGGCAACGGGATCGAAGGCCAGCTGCGCGCCTCGGAGCTCGGCCGCGACCGCATCGACGATGCGCGCACGGTGCTCAAGGTCGGCGAGGAGATCGAGGCGAAGTTCACCGGCGTCGACCGCAAGTCGCGCACGATCTCGCTGTCGATCAAGGCCAAGGAGATGGATGAGGAGGCCGAGGCGGTATCCAATTACCGCACGGAATCCTCAGGCTCCTCGGGCACGAGCCTGGGGGATCTCCTCAAGGAGCAGATCGGATCCGAGGACAACTAAAAGCGCATGACGAAGTCGGAACTCATCGAGATCATCACCGCCAAGCAGAAGCATCTGCCGGCGAAGGATGTTGAGCTCGCGCTGAAGCAGATCCTGGAGATCATGAGTGATGCGCTCTCGCAGGGAGAGCGCATCGAGATCCGGGGCTTCGGCAGCTTCTCGCTGCATTTCCGGCCGCCACGCCAGGGGCGCAACCCCAAGACCGGCGAGGCGGTGGCGCTCTCGGGCAAGCATGTGCCGCACTTCAAGCCCGGCAAGGACCTGCGCGAGCGGGTCAACGACGGGGCGGATCGCCCGATCCGCGACTGAACGGTTTCCGCGCAACGCACCCTTGCGTGCGTTGCGCGGAAGAGGCCCCTCCAGGGGCTTCCTGCTGGGTCCGCCGGCCGGCCGGACCCGGACCCTGACTCTTCCAGTTTCATCCCCAGAGCGCGCACACCTGCGGCAGAAGCCGCGCGCGCGGGCCTCATCGCAGCCTCAATCCGCGCAGTGGCACAGCGCGTCGCGGAACCCCTGCGGGGAGACCAGCTGCTGGCTGGCCGCATCCAGCGCCGAGTTCAGCGTCTGCTGGTAGTTCTCGATGCTGCCCGCGTAGCCGTAGTTGCCGGCCTTGCCCACGGTCGTGCCCTTCCAGCAGCTCTTGCCGCCCGGGGACTTCAGTTCACCGGTGAGTGTCACCACCGCCTCGTAGCTGGAGCGGTGCCAGGCGTCCTCGGTGGTCTTGAGCTGATCGAGCGTGAGCAGCAGGTGCGGGCCGTTGCCCTGGACCACCAGGCCGTTGTGGGACAGGTAGCTGTCAACGCCCTGGCGCACCCAGGCCGTCGGGTCGCCGCCGGTGGAGACGCTGGCGCTCTGCGGTGGCTTGCTTTCAAGCGTACGGATCCCCAGTTGCTTGTCGCTGCGGCCGTCGGTGACCTCGACCGGTCCGAGGGTGCTACAGGCAAGCGTGCCGCTGCTGCCCGAGGACCCCGTCGCCATGGTGGTCGTCGGGGAGTAGGTCAGCGGGACCGTCAGCGGCCCGACGTGCTCAACCGCACACCCGAGCACCCCCGAGGGGCATCAACACCGCGATACTCAACCTGCGCATGAGGGACTCCCTGGTATTTTTCCGGCCAATCGATGGTACCCACGGCCGCGCCGGGGGTCACGCTGCAGTGCCTTCGCCCGGTGCCCCCGCCGGCAGCGCCGCGCATGCTCAAAGCGGTGTGGCACCGCCGAGACTTGCAAAGAACGCCCCCAGGTGCCGCTGTAACTCTCCGGGATCCAGCGGCTTTGTCAGGTGGCGATCAAAGCCGGCTGCGCGGGCGCGCTCCTTGTCCTCCGCTTGCCCCCAGCCGGTCATGGCGACCAGGAATGCACCGCGACCCCAGGGCTGCTCGCGCAGGCGCCGCGCCACCTCATAGCCGTTCAGGTCCGGCATGCCGATGTCCAGAATGATCGCTTGCGGGGTGCCCTGCTGCGCGAGGCGCAGCGCTTCCTGCCCCGAGTAGCCGACCAAGACCTCGTAGCCCTCCATCTGCAGAACGAGGCCCAGCGCGTCGGCCGAATCGCGGTTGTCGTCCACCACCAGCACGCGCCCGCCACCGCGCGCTGCCGCGGGGAGCGTGGCGGGGGCCGACGCAGGAGTGTCCGCGCTTACCACCGCGCCGGGGATGCGGATCCGGAACTGGCTGCCATGGCCGACCCCCTCGCTGAGCGCCTCGACCGTTCCGCCATGCAGAGTAATCAGCTGCTTGACCAGCGCGAGGCCGATCCCCAGTCCCGGTTCCCCCGCGCGGGCCCCGCGGGCGAACATCTCGAAGATGGTAGCGGTGACTGCTGGCTCCAGGCCGATCCCGGTGTCCGTGACGGTGATGCTCAGGGTGGCCGCCTCGGCCTGCGCGCTAAGTTCGATGTGCCCGCCGCTGGCGGTGTACTTGGCCGCGTTGGAGAGCAGATTCGAGACCGATTGCGAGAGCCGCAGCGGGTCTACCGCCACCAGCAGAGGTGCAGGGGGCAGGTTCACCCGCAGGGTGTGTCTCTTCTCCTCGATCAGCGGCGTGGCGGTTTCCACGGCGGTGGCGATCAGCCCCGCCAGGTCAACCGGCTCGATCTTCAGCTCAAGCCTGCGGCGCGAGATGCGCGAGATGTCCATCAGGTCGTCCAGTAGCAGCGCCATGCGCTGCACTTGCCGCGAGATGACCTGCGCGGCCCACTGGCGCTTGTTGGTATCGGTCTGGGCCACGTCCAGCAACCTCAGGGAGTGCCGGATCGGAGCCAGCGGGTTGCGCAACTCATGGGCAAGGGTTGCCAGGAACTCGTCCTTGCGAAGGTCGGCGGTGCGCAGCTCCTCCTGCGCGTCTGAGCGTGCCGCCACTTCCGCCTTGAGCTGGCTGTTGATGAGTGCAAGTTCGGCGGTTCGCACCGCGACCTCGGCCTGCAGCTGGCGCGGCGTCTGCAGCAGCATCGCGCGCGGCATGATCCAGATCAGCATGATGACCGTCGCCAGGGATACCAGGCCGGTCAAAAGCTTCAGGGCCCCCGCGGCGCGATATTGCGGGTTCCACACCGTGACGATCTCCATCACGTGCGTCGCGCCGCACAGCAAGATGAAGGCGGCGAACATCAGCAGCACCCAGAAGTAGGGGATCTCCGCCTTGCGCTGGCGTACGAAGTAGTAGAGCGCGACGGGAATCGCGAAGTAACACGCCGCGATCAAGGCATCCGAGCCGACGTTCAGCCACAAGGTGTCCGGTTGCCACAGGAAGCAGTGCCCGTGTGGCATGAAGTACTTGGATGAGAACAACCAGGTAAAAAGATCAACCATGTCCGGCTCCCGAGCCCCCAGGGCGGCACGCCGCTAAGCTATAGCACCGCCGCGGCGATGGCCACACACACACGCACACAGTCGTCCACGCCCGCGCCGGGGCCGGCGCCGGCGTGCCCGCCTGCGCTGGCAGCGGTGCGTGCCGGAGCGCCCGGGCCGGTCGTTTTCTCCGTTCACGCTGACCTGCTAGTCTTGCGCGCGCATGTTTGAGCTGCCCCCGATGTTTCTGGCGCTCGCCTTCGTCCTGGTTGGCGTCGCGGCCTATTTCCTCGGCCGCCGCAACGGCGCGGCGCGTACGGTGCGGCTGCCGCGCGACTACTACGTGGGCCTGGATCACCTGATCAACGACCGCTTCGACCATGCGGCCGAGGTGTTCTCGCGCATGGCACAGGCGGACGGGGACGCCACCGAGATCCAGTTCGCCCTGGGGAGCCTGTTCCGGCGCCGCGGCGAGGTCGATCGGGCGATCGCGATCCACTCGCGCCTGCGCGAGCATGGGCTGAGCAGTGGACTGCGCGACAAGGCCGCCTTCGCGCTGGCACTGGACTACCAGAGTGCGGGCCTCATGGACCGTTCCGAGCAGGTGCTGGAGGAACTGGCGGCCTCCAGTGACTACCGGCGCGCGGCGCTGGATCATCTGGTGAGCCTGTACGAGGCCCAGGGGGACTGGGCGAAGGCGCTGAAGGTCTTCCACGAGTTGCCCCCACCGGTGCAGCTGGAGCGCGCGCGCATCGCCGCGCATTACCTGTGCGAGCTTGCCGAGCACGCGCTGCTGCAGGGGGACGCGGAGCGCGCCGGCTCGCTGCTGCGCCAGGCCCGCACCCACCAGGCGGACCTGCCGCGCGCGGACATCCTGAGCGCGCGCATCACCGACAGCGCCGGGGATGCCGCCGGCGCACTGCTGCTCTACCTGCAGGCGCTGCAGGCCTCCCCGGGACTGGCGCTGGAGATCATCCCGCCGGTGCTGGTGATCGCGCGCCGCGCCGGCAGCACTGATGCGCTGCACGAGGTGGGCCTGCGGCTGCAGCACAGCGGGCGCGTCAGCCCGCGCCAGCTGGCCTGGATTCTCGCCACCGCGATCCCGGCGCAGGACGTCGGGCGCCTGCCCGATGTCACCCGCGGTCTTGGGCTGGGCGTGGACTCCGCCTCGGAGGCCAGTTCCCTGAGCGCGCTGCTCACGCGCATCGGGGATGCCGGCGGGCGCTACCAGTGCGATGACTGCGGACTGAACAGCGTGCGCTGGTACTGGCGCTGCCCGAAGTGCCGCTCCTGGGACAGCCTGCACCCGGCGGTATTCAAGTGGGCCGAGCGTGCTGACCACGTGGTGCCACCGACTTGAGGAATCTGCCACGCGCGCCTCAGGGGCGTGCGTGTGCATCCGGCTACACTCACCCCTGCCCACGCTTTCGGAGAATCTTCGATGAGGACGAGTTCGAAATCGCCGATCCGCACCGCAGTCTTCCCGGTGGCCGGCCGCGGCACGCGCTTCCTGCCGGCGACCAAGGCGAGCCCTAAGGAGATGCTGCCGGTGGTGGACAAGCCGCTCATCCAGTACGCGGTCGAGGAGGCGCTGCAGGCGGGCGCGCGGCGGCTGGTGTTCGTGACCGGGGCGTCCAAGCGGGCGATCGAGGACCACTTCGACTCGGACCAGGAACTGGAGACCATGCTGCAGCAGCAGGGCAAGAGCGACCTGCTCAACCAGCTGCGCAGCGTGCTGCCCTCGTATGCCTCGTGCATCTACATCCGCCAGCCCGCCCCGCTGGGCCTGGGCCACGCGGTGCTGTGCGCCCAGCCGGCCGTGGGCTCCGAGCCGTTTTTCGTGCACCTGGCGGATGACTTGATCCGCAGTGACGTCGGCTGCCTTGCGCAAATGGCGGAAGTCTACGAGGCCAAGCGCGCCAGCGTGCTGGGCGTGCAGGTCGTGCCACGCAAGGACACCGACAAGTACGGCATCGTCGCGGTCGAGGCCGATCACTCCCATACCAGCCGGGTGCGCAGCATCGTCGAGAAGCCCAAGCCGGCCGCGGCGCCCTCGAACCTGGCGGTGGTGGGCCGCTACGTACTCGCGCCCTCGATCTTCGAGCACCTGGACAAGATCGGCCAGGGGGCCGGTGGGGAGATCCAGCTCACCGATGGCATCGCCTCCTTGATGCGCGAGGAGGCGGTCTACGCCTACCGCTTCTCGGGCAAGCGTTACGACTGCGGCAGCAAGCTGGGCTACCTGCAGGCCACGGTCGAGTACGCGCTCGGGCACCCGGTGCTGGGTCGCGACTTCCGCAAGTACCTCCAGAACCTCGACATTGCCGCCAGCAGCGCCGCTGCCAGGGGCAAGCCGCGCAAGGCGGCCAAGACGGCCAAGGCGCGCCGCAAGGCCTGACTGCGCACGCAGCCGCACGGTCAAGGCAAGGGTAACGCTGAGTGCCTGATGTCGGTCGTAACGCTGGGCTGCCTTGCGCTGCCGCGGGCACGGCGCGCACAGTCGTGCCCTACGTCAAGGAGGTGTCCATGGCCAGCCGCCGTTCGACAGATCCCTCACGACCTGCGCCCGCCGCGTCCGCCGCGTCGCGCAAGCCTTCACGCAAGAGTGATGCACTGCGTTCACCGCTGAGCGAAGCGGAGCGCCGCGAGCTGATTGCAGTCGGGGCCTACCTGCGCGCCGAGCGGCGCGGCTTTGCCGCAGGGCACGAGGAGGCGGACTGGCTTGCCGCCGAGGCGGAAGTGGACGCGCTGCTCAGGGTGAACCCGCGGGGCTCTTCCCAGTAGCGGCAGGTTCCGGCCGTGGCGTCGGCGGCCGCAGCCCGTTCGAGTACAGCACGTGGCCATCCGGGGCGACGAATACCGCGTCGTACTCGGGCATGCGGTTGATGATCTCCATCGCCTTCTCCGGCCCCAGCACGAAGGCGGTCTTGGACATGCCATCGGTCTGCGTCGCGGTCGGGGCGAGGATGGTGGCGCTGCGCACCTTGCTGGCCGAGTGACCCGTGTGCGGGTCGATGATGTGGTGGTAGCGCACGCCGTTCTCGTCGAAGTAGCGCTCGTAGTCCCCCGAGGTCGACATCGCGCTGTCCGACAGCGGGATGCGCGTGACCACCTTCTTCGGGTCGTCGGGGTGGCGGATGGCCACCAGCCACGGCCGGCCCATGTGGTCGCCGATGATGCGCGTGTCGCCGCCGGCGGTGACGACGGCGTGCTCGATGCCGCGTGCCTTGAGGATGTCGATGCCGTGGTCGACGGCGTAGCCCTTGCCGATGCCGCCCAGGTCGATGCGCATGCCCGGGTGCTCGAAGCGCACGGTGTGGTGCGCCTCATCGAGCAGCATGTTGCGCCAGTTCACCGCGGGCAGCGCCGCTTTGATCTGCGCCTCGGTGGGGTGCACGTGCTCGGGGTAGTTGTAGAGGTAGCCCACGCTTGCGTAGGTGATGTCGAAGGCCCCCTGGGTAATCTGCGAGTAGTGGGTGGACAGCTTGATCAGGTCGAACAGCTCCTTGTCGACCTGCACCGCCTCACGGTTGCCCCGCTGGTTGATCTGCGACAGCTGGCTCTCGGGCTTGTAGTGGCTCATGAGGTCGTCGATGCGCCGCATGTCCGCCATGACCGCATCGATGGCCGCATTGCCCTTGGCGGGGTCCTCGGACCACAGCTGCACGTAGATGCGCGTACCCATGATCGGCTCGGTGCGCTCGTACCACTCCGCGCAGGCGGGCCGCGGCAGCAGCGCCGCCAGCGCCATCCCGACCAACATCCATGCCGCGCTTTGCCTCATTCGCAGTACCCACATGAAGAATTCTTAATAACGACAGCCTACTGAGCCGGCGCCCTGCGGGCCAGTGTTCGCGGGGCAGCCGTACCCCCCGGTACGGGGTTTGCGCTATTCTGCAGGCCCTAGAATAAGCGGGTACTCGCTCGGAGAACTGCAAATGAACGTAATGAAGTTCCATGGTCTTGTGTATGGCGCGGTGCTGGGCACCGCGCTGCTGGCGATCCCTGCGCTTTCGAGCGCCCAGGACGCGAGCACGACGACGGTCACCTGCAACGATGGCAGCAGCTCTCACGGCGGCCGCGGCGCCTGCAGCGGCCACGGTGGCGTCAATAAGGCGGCAGCGGTCGCCGGCCAGCAGGCCGCGCCCCCGGCGGCTGCTGCCGCTCCGGCTCCTGCTACGGCCGCAGCTGCTGCCACGTCCACTGCCGCCTCGAGCACCGCCACGGTCACCTGCAAGGACGGTTCGACCTCCAAGGGTGGCCGCGGTGCCTGCAGCGGTCATGGCGGGGTGAACAAGTCAGCGACTGCACCGACGGCGACGGCTGCGACCGCCCCGGCTGCAGCTGCTGCGCCGGCTGCGACCGCCACGCCCTCCACGGCGGCGGCGTCCACGACTGCCAGCACGATGGTCCCCTGCAACGACGGCTCAACCTCCAAGGGTGGCCGTGGTGCCTGTAGCGGCCATGGCGGCGTCAACAAGACTGGCGCGGCGCCTGTGAATGCCCCGGCTCCGGTCCCGGCGGCGGCCGCAGCCCCTGCGGCCGCGACCGCAGCAGCTCCGGCGGCCACCATGACCCGCAACGCTCCGGCTGCAACGGCTGCCCCGGGCGGCGGTGCGGGCCAGGTGTGGGTGAACACGGACAGCAACGTGTACCACTGCCCAAGCGATGTCTGGTACGGCAAGACCAAGCAGGGCAAGTACATGACCGAGGCGGCTGCCAAGGCTGCCGGTGCCCACGCCGATCACGGCAAGGCCTGTTCCTGATCTGACGGTGTATGAGGGGCGCGCGTCGAGCGACGCGCGCCCCTGTTGATTCCTGCCACCGAGCGCTATCTGCGCGCCGCTAAGTCCGCGGCGGTCGGCGACCTCAGGATCCGGCGGCGAAGGTGTCGCAGCCCTGGATCGTCCCGTCCGTGAGCCCCTTCTTGAACCACGAGGTCCGCTCGGCGGCGCTGCCGTGGGTGAATGAGTCGGGCACGACATAGCCGCGGGTGCGCTTCTGGATCGTGTCATCGCCCACCGAGGCGGCCGCGCGCATCGCTGACTCCACGTCTCCGGCCTCCAGGATGTGCTTGGACTGGTCGGTGTGTTTGGCCCACACGCCGGCGAAGCAGTCCGCCTGCAGCTCCAGGCGCACGGACAGCTGGTTGGCCTGTGCCTCAGAGGCACGTTCCTGCGCCTGGCGCACCTTGCCGGAGATCCCCAGCAGGTTCTGCACGTGGTGTCCCACCTCATGGGCGACCACATACGCCTGCGCGAACTGGCCAGGGGCCTGGAACTCCTGCGCCAGCTGCTGGAAGAAGGACAGGTCGAGGTACACCTTGCGGTCCAGGGGGCAGTAAAACGGGCCGGCCGCCGAACTGCCGGTGCCGCAGGCGGTGGGCATCTGGTCACGGTAGAGCACCAGCGTCGGTGGCACGTAGGTGAGACCGTTGGCCTGGAACAGCGCGCTCCAGGTGTCCTCGGTGCCGCCCAGCACGGCTGCGATGAACCGCCCCTGCTCGTCCTGGGGCGTGCCCTGGACGGCGGACGGGGCGGCCTGCTGTCCGCCTGGCACCGCGCTGACAAGTCCCAGCATCACGCGCGGGTCGATGCCAAGGAAGTACGAGGCCACCAGCGCCAGCAGCGTGCCGCCGATGCCCAGTTTAAGCCCACGGCCTCCACCCCGCCCCCGGTGCTGCCGCGGACGTCCTCTACATTGCTGCTCTCGCGAAGATCATCCCAGCGCACGGCCTACTCCCTAAAAACTCTGTGGGGCACGCTACCGCGTGGCCTCCGGGAAGCGCAAGTCACGCGCGCAAGGGCGAGCGCTAGCGTGCCGCGCCAACCGCCTTCGGCGGCGGGTTCAACGAGTAGTAGAGCGATTCGGTGAAGAGGTCGGTGTCGACAAAGGCCTTGGGCGGGGAGTAGCGCGCGCTCCAGGCCCCGAGGATCCTGTCGTTCTTCATCTGTTCCAGGGTGCGCCCGGCCCTGAGCGCCTTTTGCACCACGGCGGTGGTGTCCTCGAGCATCTTCAGGTACTCGCGCAGGTCATCCAGCGTTGCCAGGTCGCCGTGCCCGGGGATGACCTTGGTGCCCGCGGGCATGGTGCGGATGACATCGGCACAGGCGGCGATCATGCCGCGCACGTTGCCGCCGCCATTGACGTCGATGAAAGGGAAGCCGTAGCGCACGAAGATGTCACCCATGTGCACCACGTTAGCGCCTGGGAAGAACACCACCGAGTCCCCGTCGGTGTGCGCCCGTGCGTAGTGGTGCACGCGTACCACCGCGCCGTTGATGTGTACGGTGAGTTCGTTCTTGTAGGTGACGAGTGGCAACGCGCCGGCCGGCGCCGCCTTCATCTCCTTGGAGAACGAGCCGCCGTTGCCGGCGATGCCGCCACTTTCCAGGCGCGTGCGCAGGTTGTCCTGCGCGATCAGTACCGCGCCGCCTTGCGCGAAGGCGAGGTTGCCGTCGGTATGGTCGTAGTGGTAGTGGGTATTGACGACAAACCGTACCGGCCTGTCCGCTCCGAGCCCCTTGAGCGAGGCGCGGATCTTGTCCGCGACGCCGGCGAACTCGTCATCCACCAGCAACACCCCGTCGGGCCCGACCGAGGCGGCGATGTTGCCGCCCACGCCCTGCAGCAGGTAGAGGTTCGGTGCGAGCGCGGCGCTCGTGATCTGCACCTTGCTGTAGTCCTCCTCCTGCGCCGCCGCAGTGGAGATAACCGCGATAAGGCAGCACAGGGCGAGCAGCTGGCGCATGGTTCCAACCTCGTTTAGGTACGGCGGGGATGCGAAGATGCTAGCACACGGGTCGTCCGCGCCGCAGCGCGCCGCCGCCGTGCCCGGTTGACGTACACTAACCGCGCTTGAACATCGAGCATCCGCACATGAGCAGGGGGTACGCGTGAGTCTGGCAGGCAAGACACTTTTCATCACCGGTGCAAGCCGCGGCATCGGTCTTGCGATCGCCCTGCGCGCCGCGCGCGATGGCGCGAATATCGCCATCGCGGCGAAGACCGCCGTCCCGCACCCGAAGCTGCCCGGCACGATCTACAGCGCTGCCGAGGCGGTCGAGCAGGCCGGCGGCAAGGCGTTGCCGCTGGTGGTCGACGTGCGCGATGAGGCAAGCGTGGCTGCAGCGGTGCAGCAGTGCGCCGCGACTTTCGGCGGCATCGACATTTGCATCAACAATGCTTCGGCGATCAACCTCGCTGGCACCGAGCAGATCGACATGAAGCGCTACGACCTGATCCAGCAGATCAACACGCGCGGCACCTTTGTCACCTCGCGCGCCTGCATCCCGTTCCTGAAGAACGCCGCCAACGCGCACATACTGACGCTCTCGCCGCCGCTGCAATTGAAGCCGCAGTGGTTCGCGAACCATCTTGCGTACTCGCTGTCCAAGTTCGGCATGTCGCTGTGCATGCTGGGGCTCGCCGAGGAGTACCGCCAGGAGGGCATTGCCTGTAATGCGCTGTGGCCGCGCACCACCATCGCCACCGCGGCGGTCGAGTTCGCACTGGGCGGCAAGGGCATGATGCAGCGCTCGCGCACGCCCGAAGTCATGGCCGATGCGGCGCACGCGATCCTTACGCGCCCGGCGCGCGAGTGCACCGGGAATTTCTTCATCGACGATGCCGTGCTGTACGAGCAGGGCGTGCGCGACTTCGAGCCTTATAGTGTCGAGCCGGGCAGCGTCCTGTTCGCCGACCTGTTCGTCGACCGGGCAAGCCTGGTGCCCCCCGGTGTGAATCTCGAATTCATGATGTGAGGTGTCTAGGCACATGAGCGCACCGCAGGCCATCAATCGCCGTTTCATCCTCGCGCGCCGTCCCCGCGGGGAGCCCGTGCTCGAGGACTTCGTCCTCGAGAAGCACCCGGTGCCGGCGGCAGGCCCGGGCCAGTTGCTGGTGCGTACGCGTTACCTCTCGCTCGATCCGTACATGCGCGGCCGCATGAACGACGTGCCCTCCTACGTGCCGCCCGTGGCGCTGGGGGAGGTCATGACCGGGCAGACGGTAAGCGTAGTGGAGGCCTCCAACGTCGCAGGCTTCGATGTCGGTGACCTGGTGCTTGCGGTCGCCGGCTGGCAAGACTACGCGGTGGTTGATGCCAAGCACGTGACCAAGGTCGACCCGGGCATCCCGCGGCTGTCCTACGCACTCGGGGTGCTGGGCATGCCGGGGCTGACCGCGTACGTGGGCCTGCTGGACATCGGTGAGCCGAAGCCCGGTGAGACCGTGGTGGTCGGGGCTGCCACCGGTGGGGTGGGTTCCATCGTGGGGCAGATCGCCAAGCTCAAGGGCTGCCGGGTGGTCGGTGTCGCCGGCGGCCGCGACAAGTGCGACTACGCGGTGCGCACGCTCGGGTTCGACGCGTGCATCGATCACCGCGGTGCGCACTTGCGCGAGCAGCTGGCCGCCGCGTGCCCGGGCGGGATCGACGTCTACTTCGAAAACGTCGGCGGCACGACGCTCGCAGCGGTGGTGCCTCTTTTGAACATTGGTGCGCGCATCCCGGTGTGCGGGCTGGTTGCCTGGTACAACCTGGACAAGCTGCCCGAGGGGGGCGACCGCACGCCGCAATTCCTCACCACCGTGCTCAAGCGGCGCGTCAAGGTGCAGGGCTTCATCATCTTCGACCACTGGAAGCGTACGCCGGAGTTCTATAAAGAGATGAGCGCCTGGGTGAAGGACGGCCAGGTGAAGTACCGCGAGGAGATCATCGATGACCTGGAGAATGCCCCGCAGGGCCTGATCGGCCTGCTGCGCGGGGAGAATTTCGGCAAGCTCGTGGTGCGGGTGTCGGGGAGCTGACGCTATGCAAGGGCCTGACAAGGTGATCTGGGTCTACGACGTGATCTCCCCCTTCGCGTACCTGTCTTTCCCGCGCATCTCGCAGCTGAGCCAGGACATCACCGTGGAGCCCAAGCCGGTGCTGTTCGCGGCGCTGCTGGATCACTTCGGCCAGCTCGGCCCCGCCGAGATCGCCCCGAAGCGCCGGTACACCTACCGCTACGCGCTGTGGCGCGCGCGGCAGCTGGGATTGCCGATGCGCTTCCCGCCGCTGCACCCGTTCAACCCGCTGGCAGGACTGCGGCTGATCCTGGCCGCCGGCAACGACCTGCGTGCCGCCGGGGTGGTGCTCGATGCGGTGTTCCGTGACGGCCGCGACGTCTCAGCGCCCGAGGTGATCGCAGACCTGGCGCGTGAACTGGCCGTGGCCGACCCGCAGGCGGCCTTGAGCGACCCTGTGGTGAAGGCGCGCCTGCGCGAGAACACCGAGTGGGCGATCGCCCACGGCATCTTCGGTGTGCCCACGCTCGTGGTCGGCGAGGAGATGTTCTGGGGCCAGGATGGCTTGGATATGGGGCTGGACTTCCTGGCACATCCTGAAGCGTTTGCCGATCCGCAGATGCGCGCCGCCGACACGATTCCCCAAGGCATCACGCGCAAGAAGGCGTCCTAGCTCTCCAGTCCCGCATCCGCCTGTGCCGCGCGTTGCTGCTCGGCCGCGAGATCCATCGAGCGGCACGCCCACAGGTAGACCAACGCCGAGACCGGCAACCCGATGAGCATGGCCACGTCGGCGCCGCCCAGTGCGCGCGCGACCGGTCCGGTGTACATCGGCGAGCTGAAAAACGGGATCATCGCGACAAAGCCGACCGCATAGGCGCTGAGGCCGCGCCAGTTCCAGCGTCCATACATGCCGCGCGGGTTGAAGATCTCGCGGATCGAGTAGTGCCCCTTGCGCACCACGTAGAAATCCACGAGGTTGATCGCGGTCCAGGGCGTGAACAGGTAGAGCAGCACCGCCAGCAAGTCCTCGAAGCGGGTGATGAAGTCGTCGGAGGCGGACAGGGCGAGCCCGGTGCTCGCCACGAAGGCGAGCGCGAGGCTTGCCACGCGCTTGGCCGCGGTTGAGCGCAGCGGCTTTATCGTGTCCGCAACGCTCAGCAGCGTCAGCGACGCGCCGTAGAAATTGAGCGCGGTCATGGTGATCAACCCGAGCAGGCCGCCGATCAGCATGATGCGCCCGAAGCCGGGGAACACCAGATCCGAGGCGTGCTCCATCGCCGCGGCGAGGTTCAGCCGCGGTGCGGTGGCAGTGGCGATGGTGCCGACCAGCATCATCCAGGCCCCGCCGATGAATGCGCCCAGGTAGGTCCACCAGAACGAGGCGCGCACACCGACATCGCGCGGCAGGTAGCGCGAGTAGTCGGAGACGTAGATCGACCAGCTGACCTGGTAGGAGGCGGCCGCGAACAGCTGGGTAAGGAACGGCACGGTACGAAACTGTCCGAGGTCCCACTCCCCGGGCGGCAACCTGAGTGCGCTCAGCGCCCCGACCGAGAACACGCTCAGCAGCGCGATCATCATGTAGGCGACCGAACGCTGCGCCACGTGGATCTTGTCGTAGCCGAGCACCGCGAGCGCGACCGCCAGCAGCGAGAACACGATGATAGCAGCGCCGGAGTTCACTGGGATCGAACTGTGCAGCTGGTGCAGGGTCTGCGCGGCGAGCACGTCGTTGAAGGCGTTGTAGCCGAGGTAGGCGATCAGCGCGACTGCCCACACCAGCAATGCCCCGACGTAGCCGAACTGCGGCCGCGACTGGATCATCTGCGGTAACCCGAGCTGCGGTCCCTGGGTGGAGTGGAACGCCATGAAGAACGTCCCCAGCAGGCAGCCGAGCACGACCGCTATTGCAGTCCAGGCCAGGTTGCCGCCGAGCGTGATGCCCAGTGCCCCCACTGCCAGGGTTGCCAGGTGGGCCTCGCCGGAGAACCACACCGGCCACAGGTGCCACACCTTGCCGTGGCGCTCGGCCAGCGGCACGTAGTCGATGGAGCGGCTCTCGATCAGCGGGCCGCTCACTGACGTGATGCCCCAGGTTCCGGCTGCGCGCGCCCGGGAGGCACGACCTCATAGCCTTCGACCTCCGGTTCGTCGTCCACCATCTGCGCCGGGAAACCCTCTCCGAGGACGCGCACGCCGCAGGGCTCCTCGAGCCTGCGGATGATGTTTGGCGAGAACTCGCGTGGCCCGAAGCGCTGCGCGCCGTCCTTGAAAATGCCCAGCACCAGCGGCGACAGCTCCAGCGGCACCTTGTGCTGGCGCGCCAGGGCATCGAACAAACCAACGTCCTTGATCACAAGATCCATGGTGAAGTTGATGTCGCGGCTGCCATTGAGGATCACCTGCGACTCGGTCTCGTGCACGAACGAGTTACCCGAGGAGATGCGGATCGCCTCGTAGGCGGTGTTGAGGTCAAGGCCGGCTACCTTGGCGACCGTGAGCGCCTCGGCAAGAGCTGCCAGGTGGACCGTGCACAAGTAGTTGGTCAGCACCTTCAGCGCCGAGGCAGAACCGACTTCGCCGGTGTGCAGGATGCGCTGCCCGAGGATCTTAAGCACCGGCAGGGCGCGTTCGAAGCTTGCGCGCGGTCCGCCGGCGAAGATCGAGATGTTCCCGGTGGCGGCGCGATGGCAGCCGCCTGATACCGGGCAGTCCATGGCCGCCCCACCGCGGGCGTGGACCAGTGCAGCCAGGCGACGCGCCTCCGCCTCGTCCGTAGTGCTCATCTCCAGCCAGACCTTGCCGGGGGAGAATCCTGCCAGCACCCCGTCGGGCGCTTCCATCACCGCCGCGGAGATCAGCGGCGAGGGCAGGCAGGTGATGACGATATCGACCGCGGCGGCAAGCTCGCGCGGGCTCGCCGCAGCCTTGGCGCCGCGGGCCACGAAGTCCGCCACGCGCTGCGCATCCAGATCGCGCACCGTGAGGTCCACGCCGTGGCGCAGCAGATTGCCGGCCAGCTGGCCACCGACATTCCCGAGCCCGATGAAACCGACACGTAGATTGGTCACGCCGTACACCTGTGCAATGGAGCCGAAGCGCCATTGGACCACAGCTTGACCTGCGCGGTCAGGGGAGGGGCCGGCCGGGGGTCACTTTCGCAGGCACTGCAGTTGCTTGCCCTGCCACTTGAACGCCGCGACGTCCTTGTGCTCCCACAGCTCGACCTCGTCGCTGGCGTAGCGCGCACCGCTGGCCGAGAGGGCCGAGAAGGCGACTACCTTGCGGCCCTGGTAGTCGATGAGGACCGCGGGCGGCTCGCTCTGGTAGTAACTTGCGGTGACGGTCGTTGCCGGGTGTCCGTCGCACTGGTAGGTGGCGGTTGCAAACACGGACAGCGTGCCGCCGAGGATCTTCAGCTCGGTGATGCGCTGCTGGTAGGCCTCGACCACACAGGCCTGCCGGTTCGCCGCGCTACCGCACGCGTCGCGCCGGGTGAGCCACGCGGCCTGCTGCCGGGTGGCGTCCCGGTCGGCCGGATGGGCCTCAGTCCAGCCGGCGTAACGCGCGGCCATGTCACGGTCAAGGCCCGCGAGCATCGCATCGCTGCAGATCATCCTGGGCACCACGGTGGTGGCCTGCGTACAGTCGAAACTGGGCGCGTCCGCGCCGGGCTTAAGTACGTCCAGTGCCAGGATTGTCAGGGTCACAAGCATCGCAAACTCCATGGGTACCGCGCGTGCGGCGCGCCAGGCGCGACAATAACCCAAAGGCGGCAGTGTGCGCCGCACCGGACCGTGCCTTTCGCGCGACGGCGGCCGCAGCGGCGCCCGGGGCGGCCTCAACGCAAGTCAAAGGTGCGCCAGATCCGCAGCACCGCGCGCTGCGAGATGCCCAGCGCGACGGCCAGCTGCCGGCTGCTCCAGCGCAGGCCGCCCGGCGGGCTCTCGTGCAGGGTCTTGGCGAGCACCGCCTCGACCAGTGCGTCGCTGATGGAACGCGGTGCTCCGCTGCGCGGTTCGTCCATCAGTCCGTGCAGGCGCCGCACCACAAAGCGCGCGCGCCACTTGCCCACGGTCTGCGGGCTCACCTGAAGCTGCTGTGCGATGGCGGTGTTGGTTGTGCGACCGCTGCACGCCATGACGATGCGCGCGCGCACTGCGAGTGAGGGGCTGGCGCGGCGTGCCTGTGCCCACTCGCGCAGCTGCCGCAGTTCCTCTTCCGTGATGACCAGCGGCCGTAGCCGCGTGCGCTCTTGCATGACCGTCCCTTGGTGAGCGTGCACCGCAGGCACGCTGACAGCCGTGCTGCCAATTGGCAACTCATTCGACGAACTTGTGGCTCAGCACGGTTGCGCCAGAGCCTACGCAGGATTGTGTTTTACCCATAAATCCCGCGATTTTCGCGCCCGCCAGCCCACGTCTGGATCGCGCGACACTTCGACACGAGTGCACCGCGCGGCGTAAACCATGCCCCGCAACACACCCGTGAGACCACGGGCCTTGCGTGGACATTCAAGGGGAGCACAAGCCATGAGCATGCGAAAGCTGATCAGTCCGGCGTCATGCGCGCTGGCACTGTTGTTTGGAATGATCGGCGCCACCGCGGCACCGGCGCAGCTGCAGGCCGCCGCGGTGCGGGTCACAGACCCGGGGGTGCGCAAGGCCGCCACCGACGGCGGCGAGCCCTTGTACCTGGCGGGCCTGGGTGAGGAGGATCTGGTGTTCTACCGCGATGGCCTGGCGCGCTTCAGCGAGGTCGACGGGGTCTCCGGGGCGATCAGCGGTGAGGGCGTGGGGCTGGGTCCGCGCTTCAATTCCAACAGCTGTGCGTCGTGCCACCTGTACCCGTACGTGGGCGGCTCAAGCCCGCCGCAGAACCCGCTGTACGAGATTGCCACCTCCGGCGGCGCCAGCAACCAGATGCCGTGGTTCATCGCCCGCAACGGACCGGTGCGCGAGGCGCGCTTCGTGCAGTCCAACGGAGCCGCGGATGGCGGCGTGCACGACCTGTTCGTCGTCACCGGGCGCAGCGATGCCGGCGCGTGCAACCTCGCCCAGCCGAGCTTTCTGCCGGCGGGGGATCCGCTCACAGGCCTTGGTGGCAACAGCAACATCGTCTTTCGCATCCCGACACCGATCATGGGTGCGGGCCTGATCGAGGCGATCCCGGACTCGGCCATCCTTGCCAACGTGATCGCCGACTCCACGACCAAGCGGCGCCTGGGCATTGCCGGGCATCCGAACGCCAATCTGGGGGGCAACGTCAACCGCAGCGCCAACGACGGCACGATCACCCGCTTCGGCTGGAAGGCGCAGAACAAGTCGTTGCTGATGTTCGCCGGCGAGGCCTACAACGTCGAGATGGGCATCTCCAACGAGTTGTTCCCGCAGGAGCGTGACGAGTCGGTGAACTGCCAGGGAGGGACCGCCGCGCCCAACGACACCAGTCACATCCCCAATCCTGCCGATCCCCCCTCCGCAACCGCGGT
Source organism: uncultured Pseudomonadota bacterium (assembly GCA_963703025.1). Taxonomy (GTDB): domain Bacteria; phylum Pseudomonadota; class Gammaproteobacteria; order Steroidobacterales; family Steroidobacteraceae; genus 13-2-20CM-66-19. The sequence continues at coordinate 3,214,901 of OY969778.1, forward strand.
ACTGTCTGACATTGAGGGCTTTGCGATCTTCATGCGCATGCTCGCGCCGCCGCCGCCGGCAGCACCGACCGCTTCCAGCCAGCACGGCAGTGCGGTTTTCGCCAGCGTCGGCTGCGCACTGTGCCATGTGCCTGCGCTGGGCACCGGGCCGGCGCGCTCGACCGGTGCCGGTCGCAGCGCCAGCGCCGCGCTGTCCAATCGCCAGGTACCGCTGTATTCGGACCTGCTGGTGCACCACATGGGCACGCGCCTCGCCGATGGCGTCACGCAGGGCGGTGCCGGTCCGGATGAGTTCCGCACCGCGCCGCTGTGGGGGGTGGGGCAGCGGGTCTTCTTCCTGCACGACGGGCGCACCAGCAACCTCGTGACAGCAATCCAGGACCATGCCAGCCAGGGCAGCGAGGCGAACCAGATCGTGCAGAACTTCGGGCAGCTGAACCCCGGCGACCAACAGGACCTGATCAACTTCCTGCGCTCCTTGTAGGGAGGCGGCGGCGGCGGCCGGGACCGCGCACGCCCGGCCGCCGCTTTCCGTATTGCCCGCAAGCTGCGTCGTGATGGTACGCAAACGTGCCCGCTCGCCGCGGCTGCCGGCCGCTGTGTAGACTGCTCCCGTGTCGGCAATGGGCCGGACTTTCGGGGGGCGACGTGGACGTGTCACTGACACCGCTTGAGTTTGCGCGCCGTGCACGGCGGTTGTATCCGGACCGTGAAGCCGTCGTCGACGGCGACCGACGGTTCACCTATGCGCAGTTCCTGGAGCGCTGCGACCGCTGGTCGGGGGCGATGCAGGACCTGGGTGTCACCCAGGGCGACCGCGTCATGGTCATCGCTCCCAACAGCCACGGGATGCTCGAGCAGTTCTACGCCGTGCCGCAGATCGGGGCGATCATCGTGCCGGTGAACTACCGCCTCGCCGGGGCGGACTTCCGCTACATGATCGAGCACTGCACGCCGGCGCTGGTGTGCGTGCACGCAGATTTCATCGACGCCGTGGAGGCCATGCGCGCCGAGCTGCCCGGCGTGCGCCACTTCGTGGCCCTCACGGGCGCCGCTGCCGGCTGGCTGGACTACGAGGGCGCGCTCGCCGCAGCGTCGCCACACTTCACCCGTGCCGTGATCGACGAGGACGATGTCATCGCGATCAACTACACCAGTGGCACCACCTCGCGCCCCAAGGGTGTGATGGTCACGCACCGCAACACCTGGATGAACTCGGTCGGGATCCTTGTGCACCATCCGATGACCGTTGGGGAGCGTTACCTGTGGACGCTGCCGATGTTTCACGCCAACGGCTGGACTTTCGTGTGGACCGTCACCGCGGCCGGGGGCACGCACGTGTGCCTTGCCAAGATCGATGCCACCGCGGTGTATGCACTGGTGAACCGCGAGCAGGTGACGATGCTGTGTGCGGCCCCCACGGTGCTGATCGCGATCGCCAACGGCCCGACTGAGCAGCGCGCCGGGGTGCGTCCCGGCGTGCGCGTGGTCACCGCGGGCGCGCCCCCCGCGCCGGCGACGATCCAGAAGATCGAGGGTGAACTCGGCTGGGTGGTCACGCACATGTACGGGCTGACCGAGACCGCGCCCATGATCCTGGTGTGCGAACTGCGGCCGCAGGACCGGGCCGCCTCTGCGGAGGCCTCTGCCAGCCACAAGTCGCGCCAGGGCGTGGAACTGATCACCTCCGGGGAACTGCAGGTGGTCGATGAGCAGGGCATGCAGGTGCCCTGCGACGGGACCGCGCTTGGGGAGATCGTCGTGCGCGGCAACGTAGTCATGAAGGGCTACTACAACGACCCGCAGGCCACCGCGACCGCCCTGCGTGGCGGCTGGTTCCGCACCGGCGATGCTGCGGTCGTGCACCCTGACGGCTATGTCGAGATCCGTGACCGTTTCAAGGATGTGATCATCAGCGGTGGCGAGAACATCTCATCCATCGAGCTTGAGGGCGTGCTGCTTGCTCACCCGGCGGTGATGGAGGCGGCCGTGGTCGGCATGGCACACGAGAAGTGGGGCGAGACGCCCGTTGCGCACGTAGTGCTGCGAGCGGATGCCCAGGTGAGTGAGGAGGATCTGCGCCGGCACTGCCGCGCGCGGCTGGCCGGGTTCAAGGTACCCAGCGCGGTGCACTTCGTGACCGAACTGCCCAAGACCGCCACCGGCAAGATCCAGAAGTACGTGCTGCGGCAGCAGCGCAGCGCGATCCACCGGCAGTAGCTCGCCGCTAGCGGCGCTTGCCGGGCTTCTTTTCCTTCTCAGGCTCTGCGATGCGCCGGAAATCGACGATGAACAGGTCGCCGTCGAAGGAGGTGACCTTGCCCACGATGTCCGCCCGCACGTGCACGATGCGCGTTGACTTGCCAGCGCGCACCGGGGTGCGCGAGACGATCACCGCGCGCACCGGCAGGCTGCCATCGAGCGCCTGCGTGAGGTGCTGGCCGAGCTGGGCCTTGCCGCGTGCAGTGTCCGCCTCGCGCGAGAGTCGGTCCTGGTAGCGCAGCACACCGATGGCGTGATGCCCGAAGAAGGTGGAGGCACAGTTGAGGACCATGGCCCCGTCGGCCGCAATGGCCGATTGTGCGCGCACCCCGGCCTTGGCGCCGAACTTGGCAAACGCATCGATGAGGTTGAGGCTGGCCATGGGTCGCTCCTGCCGGGGTTATCCGCGCGACTTGGAAAAAGCCTGCAGCCGGGGAAACACGATACGGGGTGCCGACCCCGGCGACCAGCGAAATCGCAGCCTCCGGCTTGGAATCAGGGTCGATCAGGGCCTTGACAGGTCCGACGGCTGCCGACCAAGAGGCCTCAGTGGCGTGCCGCGTCCGGCTTGACCGCGATCCCCTGCATCTCGAAATGGCCGCCCCGCAGGACAGATGCAACCCCGACAAGGGCGCGCGCCGGGAACTTGCCGTGGAAGTAGCCCGCGTAGACGGCATTAAAGGCGTCGTACAGAGCAAGGTCCGTGCAGTAGACGGTCACCGAGACCAGGTCATCCATGGTGAGGCCGGCTGACTTCAGTGTCGCCTGCACGGAATCCAGCAGCAGGCGCGCCTCGAGCGCGTTATCGGCCGGGGCCTGGCCGGTCTTCGGATCGATGCCGATGTGCCCGGCGACGTAGAACGTGCTGCCCACGAGGACCGCATCGCTGTAGGGCAGGGGCTTTATGTTTGGCGGGAAGGTGTGGTCGAAGTACTGCGGGGCAGCGTTTGCCACTGCCACGCCGAGGACCGCGCTCGCGGTCACGAGCAGCCAGGCTTTGAGGTTCATCGCGTTGCTTCCTTTCCCGTCTGGCGGAGGGCACTCAAACCTCGCGGGGGTACTGCAGACTGTGTTGGTGCAAGTGGCGCGGCGCGCTGCTTGCGGGCGCGGCGCAGGTTGCCAACGTCCCGGCACCTCAATGATCATACCCGGCAGCCCGTAACAACGCACCGACAACCCCAAGGGTGAATGCATGAGCGACATGACCAATCCTATGCTCAACCGCCGCATCTTCGTCCAGGGCGCCGCCTCCGGGGTGGCCCTGGCAAGCGTACCGTCCATCGTGCTGGCCGCCGGTGCGCCCACGGATGCGGACAAGGCGGCGGTCCTGGCCCAGATCGCCCCCATGCACGATGCCAACGTGAAGCGCCTGCAGGAGTGGATTGCACTGCCCTCGATCGCCGCCGAGGACCGCAACTATCCGCAGGGTCCGGAGTACATGGCGCAACTGGCGCGCAATGCCGGCTTCACCGGCGTGGAGCTGATTCCCACGAGCGGCAAGCCCGGGGTGTTCGGCGTGCTGGATGCCGGCGCGCGCACGACGATGGCGCTCTACTTCATGTACGACGTGAAGCAGTTCGTCCCGGCGGAGTGGAGCTCGCCGCCACTGGAGGGGAAGCTGGTACACAAGGACGGCCTGGGCATGGTGTGCATGGGGCGCGGCGCGGTGAACCAGAAGGGCCCGGAGAACTCGTTCCTGAGCGCGTTGCTGGCTTTCAAGGCGGCCGGCAAGAAGCTGCCGGTCAACCTCGTGCTGGTGGCCGAGGGCGAGGAGGAGATCGGCTCCCCGCACTTCCACGAGGTGATCGCGACCCCGAAGGTGATGGCGCAGCTGAAGAAGTGCGCCGGGGTCTTCATGCCCGAGGCCGCACAGGAACAGGACGGTGGCGTGCAGGTGAACCTCGGCGCCAAGGGCGTCATCGAGCTTGAGCTGGTATCCAGCGGCGAGAAGTGGGGGCGCGGTCCGGCGAAGGACGTCCATTCGAGCCTGGAAGCGCAGGTCGACTCCCCGAGCTGGCACCTGATACAGGCACTCAACACGCTGGTCGAAAGCGACGGCCATACACCGGCGGTCGAGGGGCTGTTCGAGAAGGTCAAGCCTTTGAGCGCATTCCAGGAGAAGCTGATCCGTGACTACGCGGCCAAGACTTCAGAGGCGATGGTGAAGGCCTCGCTCGGGGTCAAGCACTGGGTGCACGACAAGAACTGGGTGGACTCGCTGATTCTGCTGGAGTCCAAGCCCACCATCAACATCGAGGGTCTGGTGGGAGGCTACACCGGCCCTGGCGGCAAGACCGTGCTGCCGCACCGCGCTGTGGCGAAGATCGACATGCGCCTGGTACCGGACATGACCGCCGCCGACACGCTCGCGAAGCTCAAGGCGCACCTGGCCAAGCATGGCTTTGCCGACATCGAGGTCAACATGAGCGGCGGCTATGACCCCACGCAGACCGACCCCAACAGCAAGCTCATCCAGACCGAGATTGCCACTTACCGCAAACTCGGCGACGAGCCGCTGCTGTGGCCGCGCTCGGCCGGGTCCTGGCCCGGTTACGTGTTCACCAATGCGCCCCTGTCGCTGGCGGCCGGGCATTTCGGGCTGGGCCACGGTACCGGCGCACATGCCCCGGATGAGTACTACCTCATCGAGTCGACCAACCCGAAAGTCCAGGGCCTGGACGGGGCGGTCGGCTCGTTTGTCGAGTTCCTCTACGCGCTGGCCTAGGCCTGCAAGTAGAACCGGCCCACGGACGGGCCTGTAGGCCAAACCGCCGCCACTGCGTTCCTATCGGCAAGGACCGTGCGCGCGGGTGCACGGTGCCGCGGTGGCTGACAACCAGGAGGGTGCGCGTGAAGGCGGCCGTGAGCTTGGGATTCTGGCGTAACATATTTCTGTGCAGCCTGCTGGCAGGCGGGGCGGCGCGGGCCGACATCGTCTCATCGCTGCAGTCGCTGCGGGCGGGAGGCTGTGGCGGCACCACGGCCGCCGCGCCGCAGCTGCGGCGTAACCCGGCGCTCGACCGGGCCGCGGGCGCCTGGGCGGCGGGCGCCGCCCCGGATGCCGCGCTGCAGGTGGCCGGCTACGCGCACAAGGCGCTCGCCACGTTCCACCTCAGCGCGGACCCGGGGACTACTGACGAGATGCTGCGCCGCGTGGACTGCCGCAAGGCGGCTGACCCGGTGCTGCGCGAGTTTGGCCTGTACCAGCGCGGCGCGCAGGCATGGCTGGTGCTGGCCACGGCGCGCAGCGCGACGCCTGCCGGCCAGAACACCATCCTCGTCGGGCACCCGGCGCACGCCACCAGCGAGCCTGCGATGGCCAGCCGGCAGGTGGACCTGATCAACGCGGCGCGCGCGCGCGGCGCGCGCTGCGGCGCACACGAGCTGGCACCCGCCCCACCTGTGCACCTGTCCGCACAGCTGAGCGATGTGGCGCTGGGCCATGCAACCGACATGGCGCGGCACCACTACTTCGAGCACGAGGACCTCGCCGGTCATTCCCCGGCGGATCGCGTGCGCGCCGCCGGTTACCAGGAGAAGCTGGTTGGGGAGAACATCGCCTACGGACCGCAGTCCGCGGATGAAGTAGTGCGCGGCTGGCTCGACAGCCCCGGGCACTGCGAGAACATCATGGACGTGAGGTTCTCCGAAGTTGGCATCGCCTCCGCGGCCGGGGCCGGCTCGAAGTCCGGGCTCTACTGGGTTCAGGTGTTCGCAGCGCCGAAAGGCTAGCGCTGCGCGAGCGACGCCGGGTGCGCCCGCGTGTCCTGCACGAGCCATATCGCGATCACCGCAGCGGCGAAGCAGGCAAGCGCTGCAACCGCCGCGGCCACGTGGAAGGCCCTGAGCAGTTGCATGCCGGCGCTGCCGAGGATCCCGCCGAGCAGCGCGACCGCGAAAGTCCCGCCAATGCGCGATACCGCGCTGTTCAGGCCCGAGGCGGCCCCGGAACTGTCCGGCCCGGCCGCGGTAAGCACCGCGGTGGTGAGCGGGGCGGCCACGGCGCTCATGCCGATGGCCACCAGCAGCAGGGCAGGGAAGATCACGGCCCAGTAGGGGCTGTCCGCCCGCTCCAGCAGCAGGACCAGGAAGCCGAGCCCCACGATGAACGAACCACCGGCGAGCAGGCGCCGCGAGCCCATCCTGCCAGCGAGGGCTCCGGCGCCCGGGGACAGTACCGCAATCACCAGCGGCGCCGGCAGCAGGGCAGCCCCCGCGGCCGTCGCCGAGAAGTGTCCGCCCTCGATCAGCACGTAGGGGATGAGCAGCAGCAGGGCCGCGAGCGCGCCGTACACCAGGAACGTGAGTACCGTCAGGCCGACGAAGGTGTGCGAGCTGAACAGGGCGAGCGGCATTGCCGCGTGCGCCCCGCGTGCGCTCTCGACCCTGACAAACCAGGCCAACAGCACCAGGCCCGCCAGCACCGCCAGCAGTGCCGTCGTCGTCCAGCCGGCCCGGCCGGAGGCAACAGTCAGCGCCCAGGTCACGGCCGCGAGTCCTGCCGTCGCCAGCGTGCTGCCCCACAGGTCCAGGTGCGCCTGCGGCGCGGCCTTCGGTGGCTTGTGCACGAACACCGCGGCCATGCCCAGGGACACGGCTGCCAGCGGCAGGTTGATCATGAACACAGTGCGCCAGCTGAAGGCATCGATCAGCCATCCGCCAAGCACCGGCCCCGCCGCGCCCACGGCCGCCGCGGCCGCTGCCCAGACGCCGATGGCACGGCCGCGCGCGCCCCCGGTGAACGAGGTTCCCAGGATCGCAAGGGAGTTGGGCAGCACGAACGCTGCGGCCATCCCCTGCACGAACCGCGCAGTCAGTAACACCGGCAGGTTCCAGGCGGCGGCGCACAGCGCCGAGGACAGGCCGAACACGGCGATGCCTGCGATGAACACAACCTTGCGACCCAGTCGATCCCCCGCCGCGCCGCCCAGCAGCAGCAGCGCCCCCAGGGGCAGCAGGTAGGCATTGATCACCCACTGCAGTGCTGCAGGGTCGGCCTTCAGGCCCGCCTGGATCGCCGGCAGGCCGACATTGACGACCGAGCCGTCCACGAAGGCCATGCTGGAGGCAAGGATCGTGGTCCAGAGCACCCAGCGCGCCATGGGCGCACCGGGGGTTGGGGCGGTGGGTGTCGTGTTGCGGCGCGCTGGGCGTGTAGGAGTCATTTTGAGTTCATCCTACCTCGCTGCCGCGCACGGTGAGGGTGGGGTGCCGCGCATGCGCACCCCGCGGTGACGTTCGTCATCTTGGCCGCGCACGTTGAACACCGTCGGGGCGACTGCACCAAGGTCCAATAGCCAAGCTGTGGCTGGTAGCGTCCACTGCGCACAGACGAACCTCGTCTTGTGGAAGGGTGGCTTATGAAATTTTTCCCGAAGGTGGCTGCGGTGCTGCTCACAGCACTACCTTTGTGTTTGACGTTGGCCGCAGCGCCAGCGCTTGCGCAGACCAAGAAACCGAACATCCTGGTCATCATGGGTGACGACATCGGCATGTGGAACATCGGCGCGTACCACCGCGGCATGATGGCCGGGCGGACCCCGAACCTGGACAAGCTCGCCAAGCAGGGCATGCTGTTCACCGACTACTACGCCGAGGCCAGCTGCACGGCAGGTCGTGCGAACTTCATCACCGGCGAGCTGCCGATCCGTACCGGCATGACCACGGTGGGCCAGGCGGGTGCCAAGACCGGCCTGCCGGCGGAAGCCAGCACGATCGCCAACGCGCTCAAGGTGCAAGGCTACGCCACCGGCCAGTTCGGCAAGAACCACCTGGGGGACCAGAATGAGTTCCTGCCGACCGTGCACGGCTTCGACGAGTTCTTCGGCTACCTGTACCACCTGGATGCGATGGAAGACCCGGCGCACCCGAACTACCCGCAGGACCTGCTGAACGTGGTGGGGCCGCGCAACATGGTGCACTCGTACGCCACGACTACCGACGATGCGACCGTCATGCCACGCTGGGGCAAGATCGGCAAGCAGCGCATCGAGGACGCCGGTCCCTTGTACCCGAAGCGCATGGAGACCGTGGACGACGAGATCCGTGATCTTGCCGTGAACTTCATGGACAAGGCCAAGAAGGATGGCAAGCCGTTCTTCGTCTGGCTGAACCCGACCCGCATGCACATCGTTACCCACCTTTCGCCTAAGTACGAGGCGATGCGTAACGCGCAGAACGGCTGGTCCGAGGAAGAGGCCGGCATGGCCCAGCTGGATGACGACATCGGCATCGTGCTGCAGAAGCTCAAGGACATGGGTGAGGAAGACAACACGATCGTCGTCTTCACCACCGACAACGGTACGGAGGTGTTCACCTGGCCCGATGGCGGGCAGACCCCGTTCGCCCAGTCCAAGGGCACGGTCATGGAAGGTGGCTTCCGCGTACCGGCGATCCTGCGCTGGCCTGGCCACGTGCCGGCCGATTCTGTGCAGAACGGCATCTTCTCGGGCATGGACTGGTACCCGACGTTCCTGGCGGCCGCGGGCAACCCGAACGTCACCGACCAGTTGCTCAAGGGCGTGAAGATGGGTGACCGCACCTTCAAGAACCACCTGGATGGCTACGACCAGACCGCTGCCATCACCGGCAAGGGCCCGTCGGCGCGGCACGAGATCTTCTACCTGGGGGAAAGTACCGTGGGTGCCGTGCGCATCGATGACTACAAGTTCCGCTTCATCGACCAGCCCGCCGGCTGGCTGGGTGAGAAGACCCACCCGGACGTGCCGTACATCACCAACCTGCGCCTGGATCCGTTCGAGCGCACCGGCTGGCCGAGCGATGGCACCAAGGAAGGCGCCCAGCAGTACTTTGACTGGTTCAAGTACCAGTTCTGGCGCTTTGTGTTCGTGCAGCAGATTGTGGGCAAGGAACTGCAGACCTTCCTTGACTTCCCCCCGATGCAGCGCGGCGCCAGCTTCAACCTGGATGCCGTGAAAGCGGAGATGGGCAAGCGGATGGCCGAGGCGGAAGCTGCGTCCAAGGGACCCAGCAACTAGCCACCGGCGCGCGTATGACGAAGGCGGCGGGCGGCTCGCGAGGGCCGTCCGCCGTTTTTTTGGGCAGCGCCCCGGCGTTCCGTGCGTGACCTGAGCTGTCATGCTTGCCAGGTACTGCGGAGCCTTAAACTTGCGATTCGCTGCAATCCAGATGCGACCCTGGCGCATGGCCGCTGCGGCGCTTGCCCTGCTGAGCGCCCTCAATGCACGTGCCGAAGGGCTGGCGGATGCGCTGGTGACGCGCTTCACCCAGAGCGACTTCGTGTTTCCGCGCGGCAATAGCGACGTGCCCTTCCTGCCACTGGCCTGGGTGAGCACGTCGTACTACAACGATGCCACGTTCACCCAGCCGGGCAACAACGCCAGCACGGGCATCGCCTACCGCCAGTCCAGCCTCAGCGAGGCTGCGATCGCGCCGATTCCGGTCGGTCGGCGCGACGCCCTGGTGGTTGGGGAGTGGGCGAGCGTTACGCAGTTTCGGCTCATCGACAGTCACCAGAACTTGAACGTCACGAGCCTCGCGGTGCCGGTCGGCTGGGTGCGGCAGGTGAATCTGCAATGGCAGGCCGCGGCCTTCCTGGCGCCGCTGGGGCACACCAGTCCCGGTGACGGCTGGTACTGGGAGACCTTGGGCGGGGCCTTCGCGCGCTATACCCGCAGCGAACGGCTCGCGTGGATTTTCGGGGCCTACATGGACAAGGCGCCACTGGAGTCCTTTTACACCCCGTACGTCGGGGTTACCTGGATCCTGGACCAGCACTGGAGCGTGGGCCTGGTGCTCCCCTGGCCTGGCGTCGACTACTCACCGAACCCGGACACGCTGTTGCGCCTGGGTGTCGCCCCCTCCGGTGCCTCCTGGTCGGTGGAAGACCCGAACGCCCAGACCGGCGGCACGCATCCCAGGGTCAACTTCGACAGCTACAACCTCGGACTCGACGCCGAGCACCGCGCCTACCACAGCGTGTGGGTCGCGCTTGAGGCCGGTTGGTCGGGTCTGCGCGGGCTCACCCTCGTTGGCGGCCAGTACGAGGCCCCATCCATGCACCTCAACGGCACCGCCTACGTGATGCTGTCGCTGAAGTTCCGGCCGCCCACCGCGCTGACGCAGTGAGCCCCCCCGGGGGCGCACCGTCGGCGGGCGAGGCTTAAGCAGCCATTCCCCGTCACTGCAAGCCCCCGTGCAGCTGCGCCAGCGGTTGTGATGGGCTTTGCACGGCCGGCATAAAACCGTCCCCCCGGGGGGTCCGGCCGGGTGGTTCCTGAGCGTGCGAGAACTGCGTCACGCCCCGCCTTTCTTTTCTGGTTCACCTTGCGTTTTGGCGTCAGATTTAACCTTGCGTGGCTGCGCACCCCCCGGCCGGGGCGGGCACGGTGACGGGTCGATTTGCATGCAGAATTGGAAAAATAGGTGATGACCGCGCAAGCGCAGCGGCCCGGAAGCATTCCAGTGTGGGTCAACAGGGTATTCGGCGCTCTTGTCGTCTACGCGCTGCTGGCCTCCTTGTGGATGCTCGTGGGCTTCGGCGGGCCGACCGTCACCCACTACGTCGGCCTGCTGTCGGACATCCCGGCCGGCATGGTGAGCGTACTGATCGTCGCCGCCACCGCGCGCCATGCCCCACGCGGGCCATTGCGTACCGCCTGGGTGCTGCTGGCGACGGCGCTGGGGCTGTACGTGATCGCGATCTCGATCGGTGCGGTGTCCTGGCTGAACGGCCACGATCCGTTCCCCGGCCCGGCCGATATTTTCTACTCGGCCTTCTACCTGATCGCCACGCTGGCGGCGCTCTTCTTCATCCGCGCCGCGGCGGTCAAGGTCCCCTGGGTGCAGCTGTCCCTGGATGCGACCATCTTCGTGGTCGGCTTTGGCGCATTCTTCTGGTTCCTGGTGATCCGTGTTGCGGCCTCGGGCACCGAGGTTGACCTGCTCAAGCAGGCCATCAGCCTGGCTTATGCCGGACTCGACTGCGTGCTGGTGCTGATGCTGGGCGTGCTACTGCTCGCGCGCGCGGGTGCCGAGGTCAGTACCGCCGGCCGGCGCGTGCCGGTGCTGCTCCTGGGCGGCATCACGGCGATGTTTTTCAGTGACGTGCTGTGGTCACTGGCCAAGGTCAAGGGCTACTACCTGCCCGGTCAGTTCCAGGACGTGTTGTACCTGTGCTGGTACGTGCCGATGGCTGCCGCCGGGCGCGAGCACATGCGCTCCGCCGCCGGCGGCGCGCGCACCATCTCGACCACCTCGGACACGCTGGCGCGCTCGCTGCCGTACGCCGCGATGCTGTGCGCCTTCCTGGTGCTGGTGTACTTCAGCCGCGGCGCCATCGGCGGCCCGGCCACCATCATGACCATCGTGGTGTTTGCGCTGACGCTGCTGTTCATGGTGCGCCAGGGAATCACGCTGCGCGGGGACGCGCTGGCGCGCGAGCGCAAGGCCACCCGTATCGTCGAGGACCGCTACGCCTCGCTGATCGCCAACTCCTCCGACGTGATCATGATCGCCGATGCCGACGGCACGCTGCGCTTCGTCTCGCCGGCCTCCGAGCGTACGCTCGGCTCCAAGCCCGAGGACATCACCGGCAAGGTGCTGCCGGACCTTTGGGCCGGGGAGGCCGGGGACAAGCTGCGGGCCTTCCTGCTGGAGATTGCCGGCAGCACCTCAGGCACGGTGGGCCCGGTCGAGCTGCAGATCGAGCACGGCACGCAGCGCTATGTCATCGAAGGGGTCGGCAGCAATCTGATGCAGGACCCCGCCGTGCAGGGCCTGGCGCTGAACTTCCGCGACATCAGCGAGCGCAAGGCACTCGAGGAGCAGTTGCGCCAGCTCGCCTTCCACGACCCGCTGACACTGCTGGCGAACCGTAACCTCTTCAGGGACCGCGTGCAGCACGCGCTCACCCTGGCGCAGCGCGCGCAGAGTTCCGTTGCCGTGATGTTCCTCGACCTCGACAACTTCAAGAACATCAATGACTCGCTCGGCCATGACGCCGGTGACCGGCTGCTGCAGGAGGCCGCGCAGCGCATCGTCAAGGCCACGCGCAGCTCGGACACCGTGGCGCGCCTGGGTGGCGACGAGTTCGGCGTGCTGCTGGAGGGCATCGCCACGATCGGTGAGGTCGAGCGCGTCGCCGCGGCACTGATCGAGGCGCTCGATGCGCCGTTTACGTTGGATGGCATGGAGGTGCGCGTCGGCGCCAGCATCGGTGTGGCCTCCTCCAGTACGCAGGCGGTCGCCGAGACCCTGCTCAGCAACGCCGACATCGCGATGTACCACGCCAAGGCTGCCGGCAAGAACCGCTATGTGACCTTCCAGGTGCAGATGCAGGACATGCTGCACGAGCGCTTGCGCCTGGAGGCGGACATCGGCCGTGCGCTGGCGCGCGAAGAATTCTTCATCGAGTACCAGCCGATCGTGGACCTGGGCACCCGCAGTCTGCTGGGCGTTGAGGCGCTGGTGCGCTGGCAGCACCCGGAAGCGGGCATTCTCATGCCGGGTCGGTTCATCCAGGTGGTCGAGGAGTGTGGCCAGATCGAGAAGCTCGGTCGCTGGGTGCTGCGCCGCGCCTGCCAGGACCTGTGCGCCTGGCGCGGGGCGATCCCCGGGGGCAACGACCTGCGGCTCGCGGTCAACATCTCCGGGCGCCACCTGCAGCACGGTGACCTCACCGGTGATGTCGCGCAGGCGCTGCAGGAGTCGGGCCTGGAGGCCGGCAACCTCGTCATCGAGCTCACCGAGAGCACGATCATGTACAACACGGACGCGAACCTCGAGCGTTTCCACAAGCTCAAGGCCCTCGGGGTCCGCCTGGCGATCGATGACTTCGGTACCGGTTACTCATCCCTGTCCTACCTGCACCGCTTCCCGATCGACATCCTCAAGATCGACCGCTCCTTCGTGAGCCGGCTCACCAACTCCGACAACGGCCCGGAGCTCGCCAGCGCGGTCATCACCCTGGGCGAGACCCTTGGACTGGACACTGTCGCCGAGGGCATCGAGCTGGAGGCTCAGGTGGGGGCGCTGCTGGAGCTCGGCTGCGTGGCCGGGCAGGGATTCCTGTTCGCCAAGGCCGGCTCCCTTGAACAGATCTCCAAGAGCCCGTTCGTGGCGCGCCGTGGCGCGCTGTGGACCGCGCAGTCCGGCCGTGAGCAGCTCTCGGCCACGGGCCGCTTCAGGGCGCTGCGCGCGCTGCGGCGGCGGGCGGCCGGGGCTGCCTGAGCGCTGACCCGGTCCCAACGGAGCGCCGACCGAGCGCAGCCCGGGCGCGCACACTTCGCGCTGGCAAGGCACTATGCTTGCCCTTGGCAACCGGGGGTCGTGATGGCTGCATTCCAGCGTGAGATGCTCGTTCGCTTTGGCCACTGCGACGCGGCAGGGTGGGTGTTCTACCCGCGCTACTTCGAGATGGTCAGCGACTTCGTGGAGGACTGGTTCGAGGACGGCCTGCTGGCGAGCGCGCCGGGGCTGTTCCACCACAAGAAGATCCTCACCCCGTCGGTGCACTTTACCGTGGATTACCTGAAGCCGACCCGTTATGGCGACCGGCTGACGTTCAACCTGTGGACGGTGCGGGTCGGGCGCGCCTCGTGCGAGCTGCGCATCGAGGCTTCGCATCAAGGCGAGATGCGCATGCGCCTGAAGCAGGTGCTGGTATTCATCTCGGCAGACACGGGGCGCGCACTGGCAATACCGCCCGAGCTGAAAAGCCGCATGCAGCGCTTTCGCGTCGACCCTGCGCCGGCCGTGGCGCCGGCCAAGCCGCGCGTGGCGCGGCCCAGGAAGCGCGCTCCCGGCTAGGGGCCTTGCCGCCGCGGTACGGCCGGCTCGCGCTGCGCGGAATACAGCATGAGCACCGCCGTATAGAGCACGACGACTACCACCAGCCAGCGCAGCCAGTCGACGGGCAGTGATTTGACGACGTAGGCGGCCAGCAGGACCGCGGGGATCCCCCCTAGGGTCAGCCCCAGCGCCGCGCGCGGGCTGTAGCGGCCGCTGCGGATGAAGCGCAGTGCGCCCACCGGCATGAGAAACGCGCACGAACCCATCATGATAGGGAACGCCGCGAGCGGGCTCATGCCCAAAAGGCAGACCAGGATCAGGCACGGGGCGTATAGCCCGACGCCAAAGCTCATGAGCGCCCCGAGCACGAAGTTCACCCCGACCGCGAACACCAGGCGCCCGCCGGTGAGCCCGATGGCCTCGCCACCGCCTGGCATCCAGTGCAGGTTGTGGGCAAGCAGCAGCAGGGCGGCAATCATCAGCGCCGCGCCCATGCTCAGCTGCACGCAGGCGCCTGGGCAGGCTGGTGACGATCCCGGCGCCGAACCAGGCGCCCAGGGCGGCAGCGGAGATCATGCTCACCAGGGTGAGCGGGTCCACCGTGACCGCGGCTATGAAGATCAGCGCCTCCCCGAGTGTCGGGATGGCGTGCCCGGCGTTCAGGGTGCCGGGGATCTGTTCGTCGGGGACGCGCTTGAAGAGCTTGAAGGCCGCAGTGGTCGGGGCAAAGCAGCCGATGCCCAGCGTGTCGAAGAAGTCGGTGACGAACCCAATGAGCAGTTCCGCGCCGTGCGGCAGCCGCAGTGCACCGCGGGCACGCTCCAGGCGCCACCAGGTGGCGAGATACCACACCGCGATGCCCAGCAGCGCCGCAAGCAGCAGCCGAGTGGTCAGGTTCACCGGCAGTCGCCTGCGGAAGGTGCGTGCATGGTGCGCCGATCGTACCGTAAGGGCGCGCCGGCGCGCGTGCCAGTGTGCGGCGCGTGCGGTTTCTGCGCAGGACGGCAAAAGGCTTTAGACTTTTGCGCCACCGCACACTCACCAGGGCCGGACACAGAACATGCAGACTGAACAAGCACCCAAGGTGCAAGGCTCCCATCACAGCGCCGCGGACCCGCGCAATCGTGACGTCCTGATCTACGTCAACGGCGAACTTTACCCGCGCGAAAAGGCGATGGTCTCGGTCTTTGACTCCGGTTTCATCCTCGGCGACGGGATCTGGGAGGGACTGCGGGTGCACCACGGCCGCATCGCCTTCCTGGGCATGCACCTCGCGCGGTTGTTCGAGGCTGCCAAGGCCATCGACCTGGACATCGGCATGGACCGGGCGGGCCTGAGCGCTGCGCTCTACCGCACGCTTGCGGCCAACAACATGAGCGAGGGGGCGCATGTGCGCCTCATGGTGACCCGCGGCCTGAAGAGCACGCCTTACCAGGATCCGCGCGCCTGCATCGGCGCTGCCACCATCGTCATTATCCCCGAGTACAAACTTCCCCAGCCGCAGATGCTCACCCAGGGCCTGCGCCTGTTTACCGTGCACGTGCGCCGCGGTGCGCCGGACGTGCAGGACCCGAAGCTCAACTCCCATTCCAAGCTCAACTGCATCACCGCCTGCATCCAGGCCACCAAGGCCGGCGCCGATGAGGCCTTGATGCTGGACCCGCATGGCTTCGTCGCAACCTGCAATTCCACGCACTTCTTCATCGTCCGCGGCGCGGAGGTGTGGACCTCGACGGGTAAGTACTGCATCGCCGGTATCACGCGCGCCAATGTGCTGCGGATATGCCGCGAGAGCGGCATCCCGGTGTTCGAGAAGGACTTCAGCCTCACCGACGTCTACGGCGCGGACGAGGCCTTTGTCACCGGTACGTTTGCCGGCATCGCGCCGGTGGTTGAGGTGGACGGCCGCAGGATCACCGCGGGCCGTGGCCCCATGGTCGAGCGCCTCCAGGGTCTGTACCAGCAACTCATCGCCCGTGAGGTCGCAGGGACGCAGGGGCCTTGAAACCGCTGCACCTGGCGATGTGGTCCGGGCCGCGCAACATCTCCACCGCCATGATGCGCTCTTGGGAGAACCGCGGAGACTGCGCGGTCGTGGACGAGCCGCTGTATGCGCACTATCTGCAGCACACCGGCCTCGACCACCCGGGTCGCGAGTCGGTCATTGCCGCCGGGCAGACCAACTGGCGCCAGGTCGCCAGCCAGCTGACCGGGCCGGTGCCCGGTGGCCGTGCGATCTTCTACCAGAAGCACATGACGCATCACCTGCTGCCGCACATCGAGCGCGGCTGGCTGACGCAGCTTACCCACGTCTTCCTGGTCCGTGACCCGCGGCGCGTGCTCGCCTCCTACGTCAAGAGCCGGCCGACCGTCACCGCGGAGGACATCGGCGTCAACCAGCAGCTGGAGATATTCAACTACCTGCGTGCCGCCACGGGAGTGAGCCCGCCGGTAATCGATGCGGCGCAATTCCTGCAGGCGCCGGAGCGGCAGTTGCGCGCGTTGTGCGAGCACCTGGGGATCGATTTCAGGCCCGCCATGCTGCGGTGGCCCGCCGGCCCGCGCGCGAGCGATGGGGTGTGGGCCCCGTACTGGTATGACAGCGTTTACCGCTCGACCGGCTTCGAGTCAGGTGCCGAGGCGCCGGTCGACCTGCCGGCGCGGTACGCCGATATCGTCGCCACCGTGATGCCCGCCTTCGATGAGCTCTACGCCCAGCGGGTGCGCTAGCTGGGCGCTCTGCTAGGTGTCCGCGAGCGCGCGCATTAGCTCGCCGGTCACCTCGGCCGCCGGCCGTGCGCTCAGCCCGCGCGTATTCTCGCCAGCCCATAATGGCGAGAAGTCCCCGCTCCCCAGTCCTTCCAGGTGGGCGCGCAATGGTGCCAGGGCGCTCGCGGCCAGCGGGAACGGCGGCGCCGCGGAGTTCATCGGTCCCAGCTCGCGCATCAGCCGGTTGATGATGCCGCGTGCCGGACGGCCGGTGAACAGGTTGGTCACCGCCGTCGCAGTTCCGGCCTCGCTCGCCAGCGCGCGGCGGTGTACGGCGCTCGTGGTCGCCTCGGGGCATAGCAGGTAGGCCGAACCGACCTGCACGCCAGCGGCTCCCAGGCGCATTGCCGCGGCGACCGCCGCGGGGCTGGTGATCCCGCCGGCCGCTATCACCGGGACGCGCACGGCACGGCAGATCCTGGGCACGAGATCGAGCGTTCCCAGCTGCGTCCCCAGGTCCTCGGTGAGGAACATCCCGCGGTGGCCGCCGGCCTCCAGGCCCTGCGCGATGATTGCGTCCACCCCGCGGGCCTCAAGCCACACGGCTTCCTCGACGGTCGTGGCCGAGGACAGCACTGCCGCCCCCCACCCGCGCACGCGCTGCAGCAGATCCGGCGCGGGCAATCCGAAATGAAAGCTGACGACCGGGGGGGCGAACTCGGCCAGCACCGCGGCGGTTGGCTGATCAAAAGGCAGGCGCGCCGGTGCCGCAGGCAAGCGCGGTGGTGCCACGCCAAACTCGGCGAAGTAGGGCGCAAGCAGCCGCTGCCATTGCAATTGCCGCTGCCGGTCCTCGTTTGGCGGCCGGTGGCAGAAGAAATTCACGTTGAACGGGCGCTCGCCGGAGCGGCGGATGTTCGCAAGTTCCTCGCGCAGCGCCGCGGCGCTGAGCAGGGCCCCCGGCAGCGAGCCCAGAGCGCCGGCAGCGCTCACGGCGACCGCAAGCGTGCTGTCCTGGACGCCTGCCATCGGGGCCTGGATGAGCGGGTACTCGGTGCCGAGGATGCTGGCGAGATCCACGATTCTTGCTTGCGTGTGCGCGTTGGCCTTGCCGCTGGCGGGTCATCGCAGCGGGGGAGCAGTTACTCTGGGATCGCGTACCCGGCAGGCAGTTGACCGATCATCACGGTCTGCTCGCACACCCGCTCCTTGATGCGCCAGCCCCCCGCGGTGCGCACCAGGGAATCCAGGTAAAAGCCCGCGTTGGTGATGACCTCCTGCGAGCCGTCGGGCTTGGCGCGACCCATGGGTGCGAGGAAGTAGCAGCGCGACTCGGCCCTATCGCCGCTGATCCTGATCGAGACATTGGTGATGTGGTGCAGGTTGATCGGCCACGGGCTGAGCGCCCGGTCCAGCCACTCCAGCGTGGGGCGGTAGGGGCCCTTGCGCCCACCGGTGCTGGAGTAATCGATGGTCGCACCCGGTGCAAACAGGTCATCCATCATCTTCCAGACACGACGGTCAACCATCCAGGCGTAGTCGTACAGCACTTGCTCGATGGCGCGCCAGTCGTCCGCAGATTGCTGCGATGTCATGTTCATGTCCTTTGGTTTGAGCGAGGAATCAGGAGCCGCACGCGGCCCGGCTCAGCGCAGCGGTAGCGTGTAGGTGAGGAAGGTCTCGTCCAGCTGCCAGCCGAGCGCTTCATACAAGGCACGCGCAGGCTGGTTGGTGCGCGCAGTCTGCAGCTCCAGCCGCGCCTTGCCGTCGCGCCTGGCGCGCTCGACAGCGCCCAGCATCAACGCCCGGGCGGTGCCCGAGCCGCGCGCTGCCGGCTCAACGTACAGGTCGTACAGTATGTAGATCGGCGCGCCCAGCAGCGAGCAGCGGCTCGGGTAGAGCTGGCAAAACCCGTGCAGCGCTGCCGTGTGCGGCGCCTGCGCCACCAGCACCACCGAGTCGTGGGCACTGAGGCGTTCGCTCATGTAGGCGCGCGCCGCGGGCTCGTCGGCGGGCAGTTGGTAGAACTGCCGGTACGCATCAAACAGTGAAGCGACCTGGTCGATATCAGCCAGTGTTGCCTCGCGCACGTTGGCCATGAGTCCTCTTCCGACGCCTCGTTACCCTCATCATCCGGCAGACAGCCTCAGCTTGGCAATCGGAAGGGCACCCGCGGCCAGCGTATTGACCTACGATGACCGCGATGCACGATCCACGCCCCCCAGCCACCCCGCCACGACTGCGGGCCATCCAGATTGCCGCCGGCATCGGCGTGCTCATGATTGCGGCTGCGGTCATTGGCGAACGGCACCTGGGGTCCATGCTCGAGCACCTGATCGCGACGCGCACCGGTCGGCAGGTGCACATCGGGCAGCTGCAGACGCACCTGCTCTCGTTCCATCCTTCACTGCAGGCGCGCGAAGTGTCCGTGGGCAATCCCAGCTGGAGTCCCCCGGGAACCACGGTGGAGGCGGCGCGCGTGGCACTGCTGCTCGAGTGGCACTGGGCCTGGCCACCCTTGCAGATCCGCAGGCTGGAACTGGAAGGGGCGAACCTGCACCTGGTGCGCGATGAGCAGGGTCGTGCCAACTGGCGCATGCAGGATGACGGGCCCGGCAAGGGTCCGCCGCTGATCCACAGCCTATCCATGAGGGATGCGCGCGTGGAGCTGCACGACGCACGGCGACACATTGAATTCACAGGCACGGTCTCAGCCGCGGACAGCGTTGCGGATAGCGCGCCCGCTGCGCTGCGCATCGAGGGCGGCGGCCGGCTGAACGGGCGCGCGGCCTCGTTCGTGCTACTGGGGGATCCGCTGGCAGGGGTGCGGCGTGACCAGCCCTATCATTTCAAGCTGGACGAACGCTCCGGCGCAACGCGCCTGCAGGGCAAGGGGTACCTCGAGCATCCTTTCGACTTCCGGCAGCTGCAGGGCTCATTTGAATTGCGCGGGCCGGACATGGCGGACGTGTACTACCTGGTGGGCCTGAAGCTGCCGCAGACGGCGGCCTTCACGCTCGCCGGGAAGCTTGCTCGCGATGGCACGCGTTTCATCTATAGCGATCTGCGCGCCGCCTCCGGTGACAGCGACCTGGAGGGTAGCGTCAGCGTGGAGCGGCCGCAGGGGCGCAGCCGCATCGAGGCGAAGCTCACCTCCAGGCACCTGCGCCTGGCGGATGTGGGCGCGCGCGCCGCCGAAGGCGCTGCGGTGCCCGATGGTCCACCCGATGACAATAAGTCGCCGCCGGCGCAGAAAGTGCTCCGGATTCCCGATACGCCACTTAAGGTCGCGGGCCTCCAGAAAAGCGACTTTGACGTCACGTTCCATGCCCGGCAGGTGGAGGCCGGCCGCATCGAGCTCGACGAAGTAAGCGGCCGGCTCACGATAGACAAGGGTGTGCTCTCGGTGACCGCAATCCACGGAAAGCTTGCCGGCGGTGAGATCAGCGGCGATGCGCAGCTGGACGCGAGTCACGCGGTGCCGCGCGGTTCACTCGACGTAGTGATCAGCGGCGCACAGCTGGAGCTGCTGCGCGGCGGGCACGCGGCGCTGAGCGGTCTGAGCGGTCCATTGAGCCTGCGGGCGCAACTGAAGGGCGTGGGTACTTCCTACCATGAGATGGCCTCGAGCACCGACGGGACCCTGACCGCGGTAGTGCCGCACGGGACCATGCGCGCAGCACTCGCAGAGGCTGCCAGCCTCGAGCTTGCCGGGGCACTGGGGCTGGTGACCAAGAGCCAGAAGGAAACCGCCGTGCGCTGCGCGGTGGCCAGCTTCGGTGCGCACGCGGGCGTGCTTACCGCGCGCAGCGTCGTGGTCGACACCGACAAGGCGCTGATCACGGCGACCGGGGACGCGCAGCTTGATTCCGAGGCGCTGAACTTCACGCTGCGCGGACACCCGAAGCATCCGACGCTGGCACTGCGTTCCTCGGTGGCGGTGCGCGGCACGCTTGCCCATCCGCAGTTTCGCCTGGCAGGCGATGGCGCCACGGCCCAGGCCGGCGTCGCGGCCGGCCTGGGGGTGGTGCTCGCGCCGCTGGCCGCGGGGCTGGCCTTCGTCAACCCCGGGCTTGCCCATAACGCTGACTGCGAGGCGCTTATCGCTGAACTGCAGCCAGTAGGGGTGCAAGCCACTGGCGCGGCTGCGGGCGCGAAGTGAGCGCCGCTGGTGCGCGTTGCGTGCAGGCGCCGGCTCGTCAATCATGCGCAAGCCGCAAGGAGTGCAAATGCCCGAGCTTGTGATTGATCAGCGCCGCCGCGACCTGGGTGGGTTCGAAGTAGGGCGCATCCTGCCGGCGGCTGCGCGCCGCATGGTCGGCCCGTTCGTCTTCTTCGACCACATGGGCCCGGTCGACTTTCCGCCCGGCATCCCGCGCAGCATCGACGTCAGGCCGCACCCGCATATCGGACTTGCCACGGTGACCTATCTCTTTGACGGGCAGATCATGCATCGCGACAGCCTGGCATCGCAGCAGGCCATCCGGCCCGGGGAGGTCAACTGGATGACCGCCGGCCGCGGCATCACCCATTCGGAGCGCTTCGAGCACGCCCGCGCAGTGGGGGAAACCCTGCACGGAATCCAGGCGTGGGTGGCGCTGCCGGCCGGGCAGGAGGAGATCGCGCCGGCGTTTCATCATCATGAGGCCGCAGACCTGCCCACCTACGAAGTCCCGGGGTTATGGGCGCGGCTGATTGCCGGCGAAGGGTTCGGTGCGCGCGCCAAGGTGCGCACCCACTCCCCAATGTTCTATGTGCACTGGAAACTCGCGGCCGGGGCGCAGGCGCAGCTGCCTGCGGAATATTCCGAGCGCGCCGCCTACATCGCGGCAGGTTCTGTCGAGGTCGATGGCGAGCGCTTCGGCGTCGGCAAGATGCTGGTGTTTGCCGCCGGCAAGCCGGTCCTGTTTACCGGCGTCGAGTCGGCCACCGTGATGCTGCTGGGGGGCGAGCCGCTGGGCGAACGCTTCGTGGAGTGGAACTTCGTGTCCTCGTCCCGCGAGCGCATCGAGCAGGCCAAGGCAGACTGGCGCGCAGGGCGCATGAAGCTGCCGGACTTCGACAACCAGGAGTTCATACCGCTGCCTTGAGGCCTGGGTGCCCGTCCTGCCTGAACATGCGCGCATGACTGACAGCCGCGGACGGCCCCGCGCTGCACCCTTGCGGTGTGATACACACAGCGGAGTGCAATATGGCGACCCCCGAGGAATTGAAAGGCAAGTTCTGGAAGGCGCTCAAGGCCCAGCGTACCTTGATGCTCGGTCTGGAGGGCGTTCAGGACAATCACACCCGTCCCATGACGGCGCTATTCGAAGACGACGCGGCACCGATCTGGTTCTTCACCTCGACGGATAATGCCATGGTGAGGGCGCAGGGGCTGCATAGCCGTGCCATTGCGACCTTCGCGTCCAAGGGGCATGACCTGTTTGCGACAATCCACGGCACCCTGACCCCGGAGCATGACCGAACGGTGATTGATCGGCTGTGGGGCCCATTCGTTGCCGCATGGTACGAGGGCCGGGACGATCCGAAGCTCGCGGTGCTGCGACTGGATGCGGAAGGCGCGGAAATCTGGCTCAACGACTCGAGCCTGTTCACGGGCGTGAAGATCCTGCTTGGTGCCGATCCGCGCAAGGAATACGCGGGCAAGGTGGCGCGGGTGGGCATGGGCCAGCGCTGAAAGAACGCCCCGGGCAGGCCGCCTTGGAGGCCTGCCCGGGCGATCACAGTGACTAGGGGTTACGCGGACCGTTCACCCGGTCGAGGCCCTCACGCAGCTGCTGGGCCCAGGCATCGATCGCGCGCTGGGCGTCTGCGGTATTGGTCACCGAGTTAGTCCATTGCATACGTCCGGTATCCAGCGCGCGCTGCCTGTCGACCACGCGCGCGAGCAGCTGGCCGGTGACCGAATCGTGCACCTCCATGTCAAGGGTCATCTCCCCGGCGCTGGTGGTGTAGCTGCGTGACACGCTGGCGCTCATCTTGTCCGGCGCGTTGATGTACAGGTTGATGATCGATGGGGTAACCCGGATGGTGTCCTCCGCTGGTACCTCGGTCACCTGGTAGCCGCCGGCGGCGAGTTCACGCGTGAAGCGCTCGCGCAGCATCTTCGCCAGCGCGCCCTTGATGTTCTGGATGTCAGCTGCATCCAGGCGGCGCGACAGGTCGGCGGTGGAGTTCTGATCCCAGTTCTTGGAGAAGGACACGTCTACCGGGTCGATGATGACCTTGCTGTAGTGAGGGAACTTGAAGTTGGGCCGCACGTAAACCGCGTCCACTCCCTTGACGTCGCGACGCTCGAGGCCGTCCCAGGAGGTAGGCTGCACGCCCTGGGTGGCACACCCTGCAAGCATGGCGCCACCGATGACTGCAAATAGTAACCGTCCAGATACGCTCATCGCCTTCGTCCCCCATGTTGATCAGCCAGCGACATCGCCCCTGGGCCCTGGTGAAGATACGGCCCGGCCCAGTACGCCTCCAAGCCCAGGACGGCAGGTAGGGCGACGCGGCCGTTCCCGCGCAGTCGGTGCGCGGCTAGCGGGCCGAGTAGCCTTTGCCTTCCATGCAGGTGGCGAATGTCTTGTTGTAGGTGGCCTTCTGCTGGTCAATGGAGGCCTGCGCTTGCTGTTGTGCCGCAGCCTGCGCCTGCTGCTGCTGTGCCTCGGCGTCCTGCTTGGCGCGGCGCTTGGCGGCACCGCCGGCCAGTAGCCCGGTGGTTGCACCGATGGCCGCACCCTTGCCGGTGTCCCCGGCGATCGCACCGATGGCCGTGCCGGCCACCGCCCCACCGACGGCGCCCTTGGCACGATTCCCGGTACCGGCGGTCGCGGGGTCCTGGGTGGGTGCGGCTTGCGCGACCACCGGCTTGATCGACATCGGGTCGATTCCCGACTGGGTCTTCGCCCACCCATAGCAATACCCCTCGTCGGAGGATTGCTGCGCGGGAGTCTGGTTCTTGGACGGGAACACGACCACGCCCAGGCTGCCGGAGAGGCTCGCGGGGGCCACCGGTGCTGCGGGCTGCTGAGCGTAAACGCCTGAGACCAGGCAGGCTGCGGCCAGGCCGAACCATGCATTGAAGGGGGATCGCATTGCTTGCTCCTGAGACTGTGGTGTACGGGTGGCGCGCCGGTCGCGCGGCACTTCAGCCTGATAATAAAGGCCTTGCTTGCAGTATTGTATCTGAGTCCGTCGCAGGCCCTACGGGCGGCCGCGCGGCGGCGGGCAACGCTGCGGCGACCAGGCTGGACGAAGTCTGGCCCCAGGTTTCCCCGCAAGGCACGCGGCCCGCCGCACGCGGGCTGCGTGGCCACCGCTGCAGGGCGCGGGTCAGGGGGCGCGTGCGATACTCGGGATTGGCGCAAGCACGCTCTGCCAGCGCCAACATACGACCGGCCTATCAATGTTACGCATCCAGGTAGGGACAGATGAACCTGCAGCAATATCTCGGGCTTGCCCTGCAGGTGAGCATCGCGCTCACCGTACTCGGGCTGGGGCTAACCGCCAGCTGGAAGGACGCCACCTACTTGCTGCGCCACCCTGGGCTGCTGCTGCGCTCGGTACTGGCGATGAGCATCGTCATGCCGCTGGTGGCGGTGGCCTTCGCCAAGTTGTTCAATTTCCCGATAGAGGTCGAGGCGGCGCTGGTGGCGCTTTCCCTGGCACCGGTGCCACCGCTTTTGTACAAGAAGCAGCTGGGCGCGGGCGGCCGTCGCGAGTACGTCGTCGGCCTTCTCGTTGCCATGGGCCTGCTGTCGATCGTGCTGGTCCCGCTTTCGGTGGAAATCCTGAACACGATTTTCGCCACTTCCGTGCTGGTCTCCCCCATGGCGATCGGCAAGATTATCCTGACCTCGGTGCTCGGCCCGCTTGCGGTGGGCCTGGTCGTGCGCCAGATGTTCCCCGCCGCGCAGAAGGCCGCGAGCCACATCATTGCCCTGGGCGGACTGCTGCTGGTGGTGGGGGCGGTCATGCTGCTCTACGGCCTGTGGCCGGTGACCCGCAGCTTCCTGGGCGACGGGGTGGCGCTGATGCTCGCAGGATTCGTGCTGGTCGCGCTGTGCGTCGGGCATCTGCTAGGTGGCCCGGTACCGGCCGACCGCACCACACTTGCCATATCCACCGCCCAGCGCCACCCGGCGGTCGCCCTGGCGATCGCCAGCGCCACCGGGACCCCCAAGCAGTCCGTACTTGCGGTCATACTGCTGTACCTGATCATCGCAACGCTCGTCATCGTGCCGTACAAGAAGTGGCGCATGCGCGCGGTGACAGCGACCTAGCCGCGCGGCGGCTGCGCGTGCCATCGGCCACAGGGGAGCACTAAGTCTTGGAAGAAGTGTTGCGGAGCTATGCGCAGTACGTCTCCTGGTTTGCCGAGGGGATCGCGATCACCTGCATCGCCTACGGCTCGAGCGAGGCGGTTGTTGGGGTCGTCGGCGCGCTCCTGCGGCGCGAGATCCGCGGCAGCCAGCTGCGCGCAGTGTGGCTGCGCTTCGCACGCTGGCTGGTTGCGGGCCTGACCTTCCAGCTGGCGGCCGACATCGTGAGCACCACCTCCGCGCCCACCTGGCAGGAGATTGGCCGGCTGGCGGCGATCGCCGTCATCCGTACGTTCCTCAGTTACTTCCTGGATCGCGAGCTCGATGTCACGCGCGAGCGCCAGCACCAAACCCCGGCGGCCTAGCGCCAGGCAAAACACGGAAGCGGCCATGGACCCTGACTACGCAAACACGCCAACGGCGCAGGCGCATGCCACGACCGCGCAGGAAGCCCCCGGACCCGCGCTGGCGCCGCCTTTCCCGGACATGGTCTGGGTGCCCGGAGGGACGTTTCTCATGGGCTCGGACGCCCACTACCCCGAGGAGCGCCCCGCGCACCGGGTGCGCGTGGATGGCTTCTGGATGGATCCCACCCCGGTCACCAACGAGCAGTTCCGCCGCTTCGTCGAGGCGACCGGCCATGTGACCTTCGCCGAGATCGCACCGGACCCTAAGGATTACCCCGGGGCGCTGCCGCAGATGCTCAAGGCCGGCTCGCTGATGTTCAGCCCGCCGCGGCGCGCGGTCGACCTGAGCAACTGGTCGCAGTGGTGGAAGTTCAAGTTCGGCGCCAACTGGCGTCACCCGCAGGGCCCCAACGCGGCGCTGCGTGACCACCCGGTGGTGCACGTCGCCTACCAGGACGCGGAAGCCTACGCGCGCTGGGCTGGTAAGACGCTACCGACCGAGGCTGAGTGGGAGTTCGCCGCACGCGGCGGCCTCGACGGGGCCGAATTTGCCTGGGGGCACGAGTTCACGCCGGGCAATCGCTACATGGCCAACACCTGGCAGGGCGCCTTCCCGCACGAGAACTCCAGGGCGGACGGCTATGCGCGCACCTCGCCGGTGAAGGCCTTCGCGGCCAACGGCTACGGCCTCTACGACATGATCGGCAACACCTGGGAGTGGACCTGCGACTGGTACTCGGACAAGCACGAGCTGCCCGAGGGCAGCTGCTGCCACCTCGAGAACCCGCGCGGGGCCGCGCAGGAGGGCAGCTTCGACGCCTGCCAGCCGCAGATCCGCATTCCGCGCAAGGTGCTCAAGGGTGGCTCGCACCTGTGCGCACCCTCGTACTGCCGGCGCTATCGCCCGGCCGCGCGTCATGCCGAGGCGGTCGATACCTCGACGAGTCACGTCGGATTTCGCTGTATTGTGAGGACCACTGAATGAGTGAGTCCGACCTGAAGAAGCACGGCGCTGAGGCGGTAAACACCGAGCTGTCGATGCGGCGCACCGGCATGTCCTTCCAGCGCACGCGCATGAGCGCGGACCGCACGCTCATGTCCATCATCCGCACCTCGCTGTCACTGATCAGCTTCGGTTTCACGATCTACCAGGTATTCAACAAGCTCAGGGAGTCCGGGGCGGTAACCGGGGCGGCCGCGGCGCGCAACTTCGGCGAGGCGCTGGTGTTCCTTGGGATCGGCATGCTGGCGCTGGGGATCATCTACCACCTGTCATTCATGGTGGAGCTGCGCAACGAGCGCACCGAGATGGCCGCCGGCGGGCTTATCCACGGGCAGAGCAGGTTCCCACCCTCGCTCACTCTGCTTACCGCGCTCGCGCTGCTGGTAGTCGGTTGCATCGCCATCGCCGGGATCATGTGGCGCATCGGCCCGTTCGGCTAAGCGCGTTCAAAAAAACCACCCATGAGCGTGCCTGACAACGCCCCAGCCGCGGGGGTACTGTTCGAAGGCGGACCGCCGAACCGGTTGCAGGCCCGGCTCGGGCTGATACGCAAGCACCGTCCGCGGCTGCTCCTGCGTGCGGCGCTGGTGATCCTCGTCGGCTGGGTGCCGCTGCTGGTGCTGGCGCTGTTGCAGCCGGACCGCCTGCACGGCGCGAGCGGGAGTGGTTTCCTGTGGGACTTCGCCGCGCACTCGCGCTACCTCGTCGCAGCGCCGTTGCTGGTGCTTGCCGAGGCGTTCTGCCTGCCGGGGCTGACCGCGGTGGCCTGGCAGTTCATGGCAACCGGCATCGTGGGCGAGGCGGACTACGGGAGATTCCAGCAGGCGGTGGCCTCCACGCGCCGGCTGCTGAACTCCACCGGCGTCGAGATCATCGCCATCGTGCTCGCCTACCTGCTCACCGCGGCCCTGATGATCGCCAAGCCCGGCAACGAGTTCGCGCCCTGGCATGGCGAGCTGGTGGGCACGCACTTCGCGCTCTCCCCGGCGGGGTGGTGGCTGGTGCTGGTGAGCCTGCCGCTGCTGATCGTGCTGGAGCTGGGATGGGTGTGGCGAGTGTTGCTGTGGGCACGGTTCCTGTGGCTCATGAGCCGACTTGACCTGCGGCTGATCCCCGCGCACCCCGACGCGGCAGCCGGACTTCGGTTCGTGGACTACTCGCTGCGTGCCTTCATGCCGCTGGGCTTCATTCTCGGGGTGCTCGCCGCGGGCGCGATCCTCAACAGAGTCCACGCCGGGGCCAATCCCACGCACTTCAAGTTCATCGTCGTCGGCATCGTGATCGCGGTGCTGGCGATCTTCGTGTGCCCGCTGTTCATATTCGCGCCGCGGCTGGCGGCTGAGCGGCGCCGTGGCACCTTCCTGTATGGCGCGCTGGCGGCGACCATGGGACGGGAGTTCGAGAAGAAGTGGTTTACCTCGCAGCATCGCCTGGATGAGGGCGCCCTGGCCGCCTCGGACTTCTCCTCCACGACGGACCTGTATGCGGTCGTGGCCAACGTCTATGGCATGTACGTGGTGCCGGTGCAGCTGAAGGACCTGGGGCTGCTGGCACTGGCGACGCTTGCGCCGTTTGTCCCGGTAGTACTTTTGGCCGTACCGCTAGATGTACTGATGGACAGGATCGCCGGACTTTTCCTGTGAACCCGGCGTCGGCGCCGGCTTATTGTTCGCGACAACCTGCGCGTTCGATCGTAAAATACGCGCCCTGCGAGCGCCGGTCCGGCGTGCGGCGATGGTGGGAGACGGCACATGAACAAGAACGATCCGCCCCTTTGGAAGCTCACCGCGACGCTGCTTTCGTGCGCGCTGCTGCTGTTTGCTTGCGGCAAGTCGCCGCCGCCAGCGGCAACGGCCGAGCCGGCACCCGCACCGGCGGCGGACGCCGCCACCGCCGGACCGCCAATGCCGGCCGAGGCGATCACCGAGGCCTCATGGACCCCTGACACGCTCGACAGCCTGGTCGCCCCGATCGCGCTGTACCCGGACCAGCTGGTTGGCCAGATCCTGGCCGCCTCGACCAATGCCCAGGAGGTCCTCGACGGGGGCAACTGGCTGCTGCAGAACGAGAACCTCAAGGGCGATGCCCTGGATGCCGCCGCGCAGAAGATCGGTCTGGGTCCCGCCATGCGTGCGCTGGTGCAGTTCCCGACAGTCGTCGACATGATGTGCCAGCAGATCGACTGGACACGCCAGATCGGTGCCGCATTCACCTCGGACCAGAAGGCGGTGCTCGACTCCATACAGCGCATGCGCGCCCAGGCCGCGCAGGTGGGCAACCTCAAGTCGACTCCGCAGCAGAAGGTGGAGACCAAGGTCGAGAACAACAAGACCATCATCGAGGTAAAGCCGGCGGACCCGACCGTCATCTACGTACCGCAGTACAACCCCCAGGTGGTCTACATGACTCCGCCGCCCGCACCGGCGCCCGCCTCCTCATCCGGGACGGTGAGCACCAGTGCCGCGGTGGTCGGGGGACTGCTGGCTTTCGGCGTCGGCATCGCCATCGGCAACTCCATGCACAACGATAGCTACTGCTATCCGCACTGGGGCGCGGGGGCGGTATACATAGGGCCACGGCCGTACTATCCGCCTGCCTACGCTTACCGGCCGGTGTACGGGCCTGGCTACTACCCCTCGCACGGCTATGCGCCGCCGCCGAACTACCGCAACAGCTACCGCAACACGAACATCAACGGTGACGTGAACATCAACGTCAACAACAATAACTACTTCAACCAGTTCAACAACAACAAGAACCTGACCAGCAACCGGGCCGGCAACAACAACAACGTCGGTAACAACAATCTCGGTGGCGCCAACCGCAATCCGGGCGCCAATAGCGGCAACAACTGGAAGGGCCAGTCCGGCTACGCCGGCGCCAACAACAATGGCCCCGCCAGCGCCGGCAACCGCAACAACGGAGCTTCCGGGTACGCCGGCGCCAAGGGCAATGGTCCGGGGTCATCCGGCAATGCCGGTGCGAGGAATAACGGCCCGGGCTCCTCCGGATACGCTGGTGCCAAGAACAACGGCCCGGGCGCTGCGGGCAATCGGAATGCCGGTTCGGCCGGCCAGTCGGGGGCCAAGAGCAACAACGCGGCGAACGCGGCCAGCCGCAACAACGGCGGCGGCCCTGCTGCCAACAAGTCCTCGGCCGCGAATGCGCGACCTGCCGCGAGCCCGGCGGCGAACCGCGGACCGGGCGCGGACCGCGGCTTCGGTGGCGGCGGCAACTCCGCCGCAGCGCGTCCTGCAGCCCCAGCCAGCGCCTCGCGCCAGAGCGCCTTCTCGGGCGCCGGCGGCGTGGGTGGCGGTGGCGGCGGTGGGGGCAGTGGCGGGGACTTCGCCCGCTCCTCCAGCGCCCGGGGTCACGCGAGCGCAGGTGGTGGCGCAGCCAAGCCCGCCGGTCATGCCGGCGGCGGCGCGAAGCGGCGTTAGGAGCTGAACATGAATACAAGAACACAGAACATGGGCGTGGTCGTTGTGCTGGTGTCCGCGTTGCTGAGCGCGTGCGCAAAGACCGAGGCGCCGGCGGCCGTGGCCACGGTCGCTGATGCGACCTCGGCAGCACAGGCTCCGCACACCACCTTCGCGACGCCCGACGAGGCGACCGAGGCACTGGTGGCGGCGCTGCGTAACCACGACACCAAGGCGATGGACGAGCTGCTCGGGCCGGGCATGGCTGACCTGCTGAGCACGGGCGACCCGGTGGAGGACACCAAGGAGCGCACCAACTTCCTGACCGCTTACGATGCCAGCCATGCGCTGGTGGCCGGTGATGCAAGTGACTTGGCGTTGCTGGTCGGGGAGGATCGCTGGCCGCTGCCGATCCCGCTGGAAGAGCGCGCGGGACGCTGGAGCTGGGATGGTGCCGCGGGCATACAGGAGATCCTCCTGCGCCGCATCGGGGCTGACGAGCTGCGCACCATCAAGGTGATGCGCGGCTTCGTGGATGCACAGAACGACTACGCGTCCAAGGGGCACGATGGCCTGCCGGCAGGGCTGTTTGCCCAGCGGCTCAACAGCACGCCCGGCAAGCAGGACGGCCTGTACTGGGAGTCCAAGCCCGGGGAAGCGCAAAGTCCGGCAGGGCCGTTCCTGGCCGGCGCCACCGCGGAAGGCTACGGGGAGAAGGTGGCCGCGGCTCCCTACCACGGCTACGTGTACCGCATGGTCACCTCGCAGGGTGCACAGGCCAATGGCGGGGCGCTCGACTACCTGGTCGATGGCAAGCTGTCCAAGGGCTTCGCGCTCGTGGCGTACCCGTCCAACTACGGCTCGAGCGGCATCATGACCTTCATCGTCAACCAGGACGGCGCGGTGTGGCAGCGCGACCTGGGGGAAGACACAGCCAAGCAAGCCGCGGCGATTACGCAGTTCAACCCGGACGCGGCGTGGACACCGCTTGCGCCTGAGACCTAGCCGCGGGCTGTTCCTCCTGGTTTTCCTGGCGTGCGCCGTCGTGGCGACGCCGGCGGCGCTGGCTGGGCCTCCAGAGCGCGAGAAGACCGATGTCGTGGTGCTGGCCAACGGGGATCGTCTGACCGGGCGGATCCTGTACGTCCAGTACGGCATCCTGCAGCTGAGCTCCAGGCATTCCGGCAGCGTGGCCATCGAGTGGCCCTCGGTGCGCTCGATTACCACCAAGTACGAGTTCCGCGTGGAGCGCTTCGGCGGCAAGTCCTTCGCCGGCCCGGTCACGACCAGCGCGGATGGCAGCACGCTGCTGATCTCAGCGGGCAAGCCCGGCGAGGTGCAGATCCCGATGGCCGAAGTCTCGCGGATGCTGCCCTACGATGACGACTTCTGGCACCGCATATTCGGTTCCGCCTCGCTGGGCTACAACTACACCAAGTCGGCGGACGTGACGCAGGGGAGTGCGGCGATCGATGCGCGCTACAACAGCGAGCACGTCGACGGCGGACTGAACGGGCACATCATCGTCAACCATGACTCCGGCGGGTCGACCAACCAGGCGCAGCTGATCTCCTCGGTGTTTTTTCTCGGCGAGACGCGCAACTTCTGGGGGTTGCTCGGCGAGTACGAAGGCAACGAGAGCCTGGGCATCAACGCGCGCCTGCTCGGCGGCCCGCTGGTCGGTCGCCACGCGTATCAGTCCAGTGCCGCCGGCCTCAACCTGCTGGCCGGGGTGGTGTACGACCAGGAATGGGCCACCGACCACGGCGGTGCCAAGGGCAGTACCGAGGGCCTGCTCGCCGCCGAGTGGCGCATCTACAAGTTCGTCTACCCGAAGGTGTCGCTGGACTTCAGCGCGTACGCATTCCCCAGCATCAGCGATTCCCCGCGCTTCCGCGCCAGTGCCAACCTGGCGCTGACACTTAAGATCACGGACCGGTTCGCCCTGACGCTCAGCGAGTACGGCAACTACGACAGCAAGCCCCCGGGACAAAGCAGCGAGAACCTCGACTACGGGGTGAACGCTGCGCTGACCTACAACTTCGGCTACGTCATCCCGTGACGCACCCTTGGCCGGCCGGCGCCTGCGCGTGCGGCGCCGCGGGCCTGCAGCAGCCTCGATCCAGGCGCAGTTGGCGGCCCCGGTTGCCCGCGGCGGGCAAGCGGCTATGATCCTGTCCTGGTCCTAAGTCACCGACCTGCAACGTGGCACCCACGCCGCCGCGCCGGCGGGGTGGCATTTCCAGTCACGAACCGACAAGCGAGAAGAGAGAAATCCAATGAAATATTCGGCAGCGGTCCTGGCCTGTGCGGCAGCGATCTCCCTGAGTGGTTGCGGCATGAACAACGACGAAGTCCGCCAGCACATGAACGGCTGGGTGGGACAGAACGACACGGCGCTGACCGGGACCTTCGGCGTGCCGCAGAAGACCATGGACATGGCCGGCGGCAACAAGGTCTACCACTACGAGTTCGACAAGTCCCGCTGCATCATGGACTTCCAGGTCGATCCGAAGCAGATCGTCACGGGCGTGCAGATGAGCGGCTCGGACATCGGCTCGTGCCCGCGCAAGCTGCCTGGCGGCGGCACGTTCTAGCCCGCAGCGCGCGCTTTCCGGGACTGCCGCTCGGGCAGTCCCGGAATTCCGCTAGACTCACGGCCCGGTGCTCACACGCCCATGGGAAGCTTGGATATGAAGTGTCTGGCAGTGGCCGCCGCGGGGATCCTCGCCGCGTGTACGAATTCCCCGCCGGTGGATAACCCGTCCTCGCCGTCCTCGTTCCGGCCCGCCGGCGAGGAGCACAGCGAGCAGCGTGGACTTGAGGCCGCCGAGGCTGACTGCGTCAAGCAGGGCAAGCACGCCGAGGCGAGCCGGGTCGACGGCGATACCGTTTACACCTGCAAGTGAGGCGGCGGGCGCGCCGCGCCCGCTAACGCCCCTCGAAGGTGACCTGCAGCTGCGCGCAGCCTGAAACCCCCGGCGCATCCGCAGGGTGGTAGCTGGCGGCCCCTGACTTGGCAATCATGACTGCGGCGGCATCCAATGCCGCGCTCCCGGATGAATGCGTGATCACCGGCTCCTGCGTGAGCTTGCCCGAGGTGTCCGCGCAGACGTGTACCTCGCTCGCGCCGCCACCGGCGTGCGCTGCTGAGCCTGCCGCAATCGCCGCGGTAGGGGTGGCGCTGGTTGCGCGGGCCAGCGGCGTGGCACTGGCGGCGGCCGCAGTGGGCGGAGCAGCGCGGGCGGCATAGCGCAGGCCCAGCTGCTGCCACGTGTCCAGCGGCTGGGCGTCCCCGGGCCGGGTGGCCGGCTGGAACTTCAGCCGCAGCACGCAGGCGACGGCTGCCTCGTCCAGGCCGGTGATGCCTGACGGGGCGCGCACGCTCGCCTGTGACGGCGTGCCGTAGGCACTCACCATGAACACCACCGTCGCGGTGTCACCCTCATCCGATATTCGCAGGTCCGGGCAGCGGTCCTTGGGGTCGTAGCGCACCGCCGGGTGTGCAAGGAAGACCTCCTTGGGTGCGGGTGCAGCCGGGGCCGGCGCTGTCCAGGCCAGGGTGAGGGCGCACACGGCCATGCCGCCACGAACCTGTCTGCGTCTCAGTGCGGATCGATCGCGGACCATGCGGTGCTCCTGGTGCCCAAGTGGCCGCCGAACTATACCTGCGCACCACGCAGGACGTGGCGCAACGCCCTGAGGTAGCTGGCGCGGAACTCGCGCGCGACCGGGGCCTTGCGGCTGACGCCATCGAACCCGTGGTAGGCCGCCTCCACCACGCGTACCTCGCACGGCACGCCGGCAGCGGTCAGGCGCCTTGCGTATTCGAGGTCCTCGTCGTGGAAGAGGTCGTAGGTGCCCACGCCCAGCCACGCCGGTGGCAGCCGCGCAAGATCGGTGCTGCGCGCCGGGGCGGCGTAGGCACTGACCCCCGCGCTACCGGGGGCCGCGCCCAGGTAGGAGGTCCAGCCGTAGCGGTTGCTGGCCGTGTCCCACAGCCGCAGGTTGTCATCCGCCAGGTCGGTGCGCAGCACCGTGCGGTCATCGAGCATCGGGTACAGCAGCAGCTGGAAGACCACCGGGATCTGCCCCTCATCGCGCGCCCTGAGTGCCAGGCCTGCCGCCAGCCCGCCTCCGGCGCTCGAGCCGCCGATGGCAATGCGCGCCGGATCCACTGCCAGGTCCGCCGCGGTTGCATGCAGCCACTGCAGCGCAGCGTGGCAATCATCCAGCGGTGCCGGGAAGGGGTGGCGTGGGGCCAGGCGGTAGTCGACCGCGGCGATGAGGATGCCCAGCTCGCGCGCCGCCTCGATGTTGCCGATCTCATCGAACTCAGGGGCGCCGAACAGGAAGCCGCCACCATGGATCCACAGCATCGCCGGCAGCGGACCCTGCGCGCGCTGCGGGCGGTACACCCGCACGCGCAGGCGCGCGCCGCCGCCGCCGGGCAGCATGACGTCCTCGACGGTCACGCCCTCGGGCTTTGGGGGCCTGGGTACCCCGCGCACGCGACTGATGAAGTTGATCGCCCGCACCAAGGTGGGGGACCAGGAGAACCGCGGGATGAAGCGCGCGCTTGGCTGCAGGTCAGGATGGAAGGGAGTCATCGCGCGCAATCATGCCCGCTTGGGGCCGGACAGGACAGCGGCACAGGGCCGCTCCCCCGTGCCGGCCGCTCAGGGGTGCGTGCTGCGGGCGACCGTGGCCTTCAGGTTCACGCGCGCAGGATCGATCGCGCTCTGGATCTGCTGGCACTGGGCAAGGCTGGCACCCTCGTACTTCTCCACGGGGAAGTACTTCGCCTGCCAGGTGGTGAAGCCCCACACGTCCAGGCCCGCCTTGAGGTAGCGGTCGCGTGGTCGGCGGCCTCGCAGTCGTACTGCGAGCGTTGCGCGTGCTGGTGAATTCCGTGAGCAGCTCCGTGCGCGCCTTCTGTTCTGCGTGCTGCACGAGCTTGTCCTTGAGGGTTCCCGGCGCGCGCGTGGTGCGTCACCTTGAAGTCCGGGTCCGCGTACGGGTCCGGACCTGAGTCGGCATCCGGATCCACCCCCGGGGCGGCGGCGACGGTCTCGGGGGCCGCCGTCTGTGGCGCGACGGGGGCGGTGGCCGGGTCCGGTACATCGGCCACGACCGGGGCGGCCTTGGCTGACAGGTAGTCCTGCAGCGTCCAGGCCCCCAGCAGGACGAACGCGGCGCTGGCGAAGGCCGGTGCGGCATAGCGGATGAAGCCACGCACGAACGACATCGACTTGCCGTCGGCGTCCGCGGCAGCCACCCGTGCCTTGCGGGTAAAGAGCCGGCGCAGCCCGTACAGCATCCCCTGGGCGATGATAAAGCCCAGTGCGCATCCCAGGACCAGTTGGGTCATGTTCATGAATCGACGCCGCAGTTACGCATGATGTTCCGCCAAGTCAGCATTGTGCCGGGGGGCCTCGCCGCCGGACCGTGATCACGGTCACGCGTCCCCGGGGCAGACCGTGCATGCCGCACCAATCCGGCGCGCATCCGCGGTTTTTCAGGGTCCATCAACGTGCACCACCACGCGGCGGTTGGGTTCCAGGCAGGCAAGATACCGGCGCCGCTCGGCGGTCTCGCCCGGGCGGCTGCAGGCCACCACGCTTTGCGAGCTGCCCACCGCGGTGGTGTCGATGTCGGCCAGCGGGATGCCCAGCAGGTGCAGTTGCGTGGCCACGCTCGCCGCGCGGTGAGCAGACAGGCGCAGGTTGTACCTGCCATGCCCGGTCAGGTCGGCATGGCCGGTCACCTGCACACGCCCGTGGTGGCCGGCCCTCCAGCGCTGCGCCAGCTGCTCCAGCTGCGCGTGTCCGGGCGCGCGGATGTCACGCCGGCCGGAACGGTCGTGCGGGAAGAGTACCGTCAGGTCCGGCTCTGGCGGCGCGACCACCTGCGCGGCCTGCGCTGCCGGCGGTGCCACCATCGGCGGTGCGACAGCCACCGGCGCGGCGGCTGCCGCCATGGCGGTGTGGCAGTAGTCCTCCGCGATGCGCAGGTAGGGATCCGCGTGGCGCCAGCCGCCGGCGCCGGACTCGTAGTCGGCCCAGGCGAGCTCGACTTCGCAGTAGGCGGTCATCTTGGGCGCGCCACAGACGCGCCCGTCGGCCTCGGCGGCGGCGATGCCGCGCCACAGGTCATCGCGCACGTGGCGCGCGTGCGGCAACTGCGCGGTGTCGTGGGACAGCATGTGGTGCTGCGCGAGCGCGGCCACCAGCGCGCCGGCGTTGGCGGCCGCTGCCGACTGCACATCGCGTGGCAGCTGTTCGGCGTGCGCATACTTGGCGAAGTCGACCCAGGCCTGCGCCTTGTGTGCGGTGTACAGCTGCTCGCAGTCCGCCCCGGCGGCGCCCAGGCCATCCAGCTGCAGCTGCAGCTGCGACAACGCCGCAGGCTCTGCGACCCGTGAAGGTCCGTCACGCCCGGGCTGCTGGGCGACCGGCGAGGCATCATCCGCAGGGTCGGCCACGGCGATGCCGCATACGATGAGGCCGACGCCGAGCCAGAGGCCAAGCGCGGCTCTGCGGTGCGCGGCTTTCACGGTGATGCTCATTGGCGCACGCTCGTGGCGGCGCCATCCAGCGAGCGGTTCACCTGCGGGTTGCTGCGCTGGAAGGTGGTCTCATCGAACTTGAAGCGGATGCGCACGTACACCCCGGTCCAGGAGGAGTCGGCGCTGAACAGCTCCGAGTCCGCGTAGCGCCCGGCGATGCAGCCCCCGGACAGCCAGAGGTTGTCGATGACGCGGTAGCCGAGCTCGATGCCCGCGCCCTGGTCGCGGCTGCCACCGCCGGTGGTGCTGGAGGCGAGCAGCCCCACGTCCCATTTCGTGTTCAGGTCCCAGGTCGCCCGGCCTGCCACCAGCACCGCGGAGTAGTCCGACTGCACGCCGCTTAAGTCCTCGTGCACGTCCTTGCCGGACAGCTGGCCTTCGAACTCCCAGGCACGCACGGGGTGGAAGTTGGCGATCAGCGCGAGGATGTTGCTGCGCGCGTCGGTGCCGATGATGGGTGCATTGTTGTAGTCGGTGCGGTACTCGTAGCGCGCCAGCGCATTCCACAGGTTGCTGACCGTGTCGCGGTAGGCAAGCCCGAACTGCAGGCGGTCCTGCTCGGTCTGCTGCTGCGGCTGACCGGGAAGCTCGGTGCGCGTGTCGAGGTAGATGTTGCGAGCGATCAGGCTCCAGCTCGCGGACAGCTTGCGCAGCAGGGCGAGCGTGGACAGCCAGTCGGTCTCGACGTCGGAGAAGCGGTACTCCAGGCGACCGGAGGTCTTCCACAGCGGGCTGCCAAGGTAGTCGGCGCCGACGGCCAGCGCCGTCGCGGTCTGGCTGCCGGTGAGTGTGCCCACTGGGGCATCCGGCAGCGGCGCCGGGTCGATGACCTGCTGGCGTTCGATGCTGGTCGTGAGGTTCAGTCCCGGGGCGACCCGCCACAGGTTACGGATGCCCAGGGCATCCGCGGCGCTCTGGCCGGCGGCGGTGCCGGCAACTCGATACTCGTTGTAGACGGTGCCGTCGCGCATGTAGGCGCTGTCAAAGCCGATGCACCAGCTGGCGCGCGGTCGAGCCATCGCCCAGGCCGTAGTTGCCGGTGAGGGAGTTGATGTCCTCGTAGCGCGCGTAGAAGCGCTGGGCATCGGTCACCCGGTATTCGCCGCCGACGGCGGCCAGCTGGCCGTCGCTGCCATCCACCGCGTGCGCGTACTGTGCATAGACACTGGCATCGTCGGTGACTTTCTGCGTGAGCTTCACGTTCGCGGCGGTGTAGTCCTGCTCCACGATCCCGGCGGCCCCGGTCATCGGCAGCGCCAGTGGCGCGCCAAGTGCCGGCTGCAGCAGGCCGCCGCCTGCGAAGCCGAATCCGGTGTTGTTGAGCGGGGCGCCGCTGGCGGTCCCGGGGACCGCGCCGATGTCGTACTGCGCCACCGCCGGCAGCGCGGCGTTGTAGCTTTGGTTGACGTAGGCGAGGCCCGCCTCGATCTTTGCGCCCTGCCACACGGTGGTCTCGACCTGTGCCGAGGCGCCGGTGCGGTGCGCATCGGTCGGCTCGTCGACCGAGTGCAGTGCGTCCACGACCACCTGCGTGTTGTCGGTCAGGCGATAGGTGCCGTGCGCGCCGGCCTCGGTGCGCCCGGGGGAGAGCGTGGCGCTGGCGTTCTCGAAGTCCGCATCGGTCTTGGAAGCATAGACCCGCGCGTCCAGCGCATCATCCTTGTGGTCCAGCTCGATGCGACCGGCGTTGCCGCTGGGGTTCAAGGTGGTGACGGTCGGGGACACGCTCACCGGCACGAGGGTGCCGGCGCCGTCCTGGGCCTCCAGCTGGTTGCCCTCGCTGCGCGCGACATCGACCATCAGGCTCGTGGTGCCGTTCAGGTGCCAGACGCTGTTGGCGCCGTACAGCTTGAACTCGGTCACCGGGTCGTGGTCCTGCGAGTAGCGCGCCCCGATGCTCAGGTTCTCGCGCAGCAACACTTCCGCGTTGATGCCATCGACCAGGTGCTCGGCACCGCCGTTGTCGACCTCGTAGGTGATGCGGATGGACACCGGGTTCAGGTTCTCGTCCGCGCTGGGTACCGGCTGGCGGAACAGGATGCGCCCGGAGAACGGCTCGAAGTCGTAGTCGGCGTAGCGCGTGAGCGTGCGGCTGCTGAGGACGATCGAGGGCTGGTTGCGGTCGCGCACCAGGATCTGGATCGTCTCGGAGTTGGCCACCGCGTTGGCCTGCGATACCGCATAGGGGCCTGAGATCCCGCGCCCGGGCTGTTCGTCGATGAACTGGTGCGTGGTCGCCTGGGCGCCGAAGACATTGGCGCGGATGCGCGGGGTTTCGTAGTGCGCGGTGAAGCCGGTGAGGGTGCGCACGTAGCTGCCCAGCCAGGCGGTGTCGGCGGGGGCGAGGGTCTGGAAGTCCCCGTACAAGGCGTGGCTGGCACCGCGATCCAGGCGCAGGAACAGCTTGCTGGTGCTGCGCGCGTCATAGTTGACCAGCGAGGCATCCCCGGTGATGGGGAAGAACTGATTCGGGTCGACGTCCGCGAAGAAGCGCTGCGGGGCGATCTTGTTCGAGTCGTAGGCACCGGTGAGCAGCGTGTCGCCCAGCACCGTGCCCTTGACGAAGCCGGCGGCGCGGCCGCCGGTGCTCCAGAACGAGCCGCTGGCAGGATCGGTACCCCAGTGCCGCAGGCTGTCCTCAAAGCCCAGGTTCGCAATCGCCGGCGTGTTCGTGTCCGCGTCTACGTGGGAGAAGGCCAGGCCGGTCTCAACGACACCCACGGCAATCATCGGGCGCAGCTCGGGGAGGAAGCTCACCTCGCCCTGCACGCGCACCGCGCCGCTTGCGACCCGTACCAGCGCCTGCCCGGCGCTCACCGGGGCGAGCAGGTCCAGTTGCGCGACGCCACGCGGGACGGCGATCTCGAAGGCGGCGGCCTGGCCGCCGGCGGGTGACTGCAGGCGCCCCAGGCTGGTCTCGATGCGCACGCGAGTGAGGGTCGTGACCGGTTGCCCGTCGCGGTCGAACAGGCTCACCGTCAGGTGCATGGCGGAGTGACCATCCGCCGGCAGTGAGGCGTCCGAAACCTTCAGGCGGATGCGCGCGCCGATCGGCAGTCCCCTGGAATGCCGCCACAGGCCCTCGTCGGCGGCCACCGGCAGCGCGCTGTTCTGTGAGTTGAGCGTCGCGGTACCGACCGCACGGAAGCTCGCCTGCGCTCCGGCGACCTGCGCGGCGGCGATGGGCACGGTCTGGCGCAGCGAGGGCACGTCCTGCGTGGCGTCGTCGGCGGCCATCGCTGCCGCGGTGGCGCACAGCATTGCGACCAGCAAGATCAGGATGCAGGCGCTGCGCGCGGTCTTGGCTGCGGCGCTCACGGAGAAGGTCCCGGGTCCGAGGCTGGCGCCCGGGGCGCGGTCCCGGCAGGATCGCGGGACTCAAACTCGATGCCGGTGTGTTCCTTGCCTGCCGGCGGCATGGGAGCAAGCACCGCCGGCAGCTGGCGGCGCTTGACGTCCTGCATGACCTTGTCGGTGCAGGAGCCTTCCGCGAAGTCCGCGCGATGCAGCTCGCCGTCGCGCAGGTCCGCGAACAGGCTGTCGCCGTCGCCGGCGTTGCGGCTGGACAGCACCACCAGGCGGCTGCCGGCCGGCAGCGTGGTCTGGTCGACCTTGACGACGTGGGTGACCGGGCGCAGCCCGCACAGGCTGTAGTTGCCGTTCTCGTCCGTGGTGAGGTTGGTGCCGTCCTCGAAATAGATGCGCACGCCGGGAATGCCCGGCTCGCCCGGGTCCTGCAGGCGGTTGCCATTGCAGTCGACGTAGATCTTGCCGACGACGCAGGCGCTGACGTCGAACACCCCGCCGGTGGCGATCAGGACGCGCGCGATCGCCAGTGCAGATTGCGCACCCACGCCCGCGGCCTGCGCGCGGTTGATGCCATCACCGCGCTCGGCGCCCGCGCCGATGCGCACCTGGTAATAGATGTCCAGTACCGCCCCGGCGCCGAGGTTGCCCAGGGAGAAGGTCAGCCGTGGGCCGGGCGTGCCCTGGGGATCGGGGCTCTTGGCTGGCGCCGAGGGCTCAAGGCCCACCTGCACCGTGCCGGGAATGAGCTTGAACCCAAGCGGCAGGCTGTCGGTGAGCTTCACGTCGGTGACCGTGTTGGTGCCGGTGTTGCGCAGGCGCAGCCGGTACTGGATGCTCTGGCCGATCTGAGCCTGCGTGGCGCTGGCGGTCTTCTCAAGGAACAGCGCCCCACCCAGGAGCGCGGTCACGGTGACCGCGGCGGTGGAAGTCGCGCAGCTTTGCGGCGTGCTCTTGTTGCACAGCCGGAAAGTCACGCTGTAGTTGCCCGCGGCGAGGTCCGCGGTGGTGCTGACCGCGCCGGTCTGCGGGTTGAGTGTGATCCCGGCAGGCCAGGGGCCGGCCTGCGCTACCGTCGAGTTGCCCGCCACTCCCAGCGTCGCCGGTGCGCCGTTGACGGTGCTGCCGGCCACGATGCTGGGGATCGGGGTCGAGGCGATGCCGGCCGTGGCCGAGCCCTTCACCGGTGCCGGGAGCGCGCTGCCACTGACGCTCAGCGGATCCGTCGCGGTCGCGCAGTTGGCAGGCGTGCTGCGGTCGCAGAGGCGATAGACCAAGGAGTAGCTACCCGGGGGCACGGTCGCGGCGAACTCGATCGCACCGGTGGCGGTGTTGAGCGTGACCCCGGCCGGCCAGGTGCCCGACTGCGCCACGGTGGCGTTGCCGCCGGTGCCGAGCGTCGCCGCGGCGCCATTGACGTGGTCGTTGGCAGCCACGTTGGCGATGGGCGTCGAGGCGATGCCTGCCACAGCCGTACCCGACTCGCTCACCGGCACGATGAGTGCGGTGATCGTGACGGTCGCGGTCGCCGAGCCGCAGTTGGCCGGGGTGCTGTGGTCGCACAGCTGGTACATGAGTGAGTAGCTGCCCGGGGCCACCGCGGCGGTGGTTGCGATCGCCCCGGTCGACGGGTTGAGCGTGATCCCCGCCGGCCAGGTGCCGACGATGGCGACGGAGGCATTGCCGCCGGTGCCGAGCGTGGCCGGCTGGCCATTCACCGTGCCGCCGGTGGCCAGGCTTGCGATCGGGACTGCGGCGGTGCCGGCCACCGCGGTGCCGCTGGGGCTCGCGGGCATGATGTTGCCGCTGACCGTGACGGTGTCGGTCGTGGTGGCGCAGTTGGCCGGCGTGCTGCGGTCGCACAGCTGGTAGGCCACCGCGTAGCTGCCCGGTGCCAGCGCGGCGGTCGTGGTGATGGCACCGGTGGTGGTGTTCAGTGCGAGTCCGGCGGGCCAGGTACCCGACTGCGTGATCGTGGCGTTGCCGGCAGCGCCCAGCGTGGCGGGCGCGCCGTTGACGAGGTCATTGGCGATGACGCTGGCAATCGGTGTCGATGCGGTCCCGGCCACGGCCGTGCCGGCCTCGGCTACCGGGACGATCGAGGCCTTGACGGTGAGGGTGTCGGTCGCAATGGCGCAGTTGGCCGGAGCACCGTGGTCGCACAGCTGGTAGCTCAGCGAGTAGCTGCCCGGTGCGAGCGCCGCGGTGGTGTTGACCGCGCCGCTGTTCGGATCGAGCATCACCCCGGCAGGCCAGGTCCCGGATTGCGCGATCGTGGCGTTGCCCGCAGCGCCCAGGCTCGCCGGCGCGCCGTTCACGGCGTCATTGGTGATGACGCTGGCGATCGGCGTGGAGGCCGTGCCTGCCGTCGCCGTGCCGCTCTCCGGCTGCGGGTTGATGTAGATGACAGTGTTGGGGCCTGAACTTGCGCAGGACGCCCCCGGCGCGCAGGCCGCGCCCGGGGCCGGCGGATTTGCCGCACCTGTGGGATCAATGGAGGCGTAGTTGGTGACGCTGGCGCCGGCCGCGGCGGCCGCCGCCGTGACGGTGACCGCGATGGTGGAGGTCGCCCCGGAGGCGATGGTGCCGCCGGAGAAGTTGCAGGTCAGCAGCGAGGCGGCGTTGCTGCACACCCAGTTCGTGCCAGTGGCGGATACGAAGGTGAGACTGGCCGGCAACTGATCCTTCACCTGCGCGCTGGGCGTGGCGGAGGGGCCGGAGTTGGTGACGGTCAGCGTGTACACCGAGTCGCTGCCGACCTTAAGGGCCGGGGAGGGGGCGGACTTGGTGAGTCCAAGGACCGCCGCCGCCTTGGCGTTGGTGAACAGGCAGGAGATCGCGTCGCCGAAGGCGATCGAGGGGATCGCGTACGAGCTGCTGGCGATGTTTGTCGGCAGCACCGTCGTCGAACCGGACGCGCTATTGGTGCACGTGAGGCTTGGGAGGTAGCTTGATAGCGGGCTGGCGCTGCCCGC
Organism: uncultured Pseudomonadota bacterium; assembly: GCA_963703025.1. GTDB lineage: Bacteria > Pseudomonadota > Gammaproteobacteria > Steroidobacterales > Steroidobacteraceae > 13-2-20CM-66-19. Next base: position 3,257,640 of record OY969778.1, read on the forward strand.
GGCCATCACCTCGCTCAGCGTCAGGGATTGCGGAGTCGTGACAAACGACGAGGTTGAACTGAATGGACCGTTGCCACTGCCGGTGGAGGTGGCACTGCTGAGGACCGTGCCTGAGCCGGTCGCGCTGATGCGGTAGGTGAACTGGTCGGTCGGGTCGACGCGGCCCGCGCTCAGTGTCTTGTTGAGCGAAATGGTCGAGTAGCGCAGGGCGAACATGGCCCCCTGCAGGCCGCCGGCCACCAGCGTGGTGGAGACCTGGGTCGGGTTCAGCGAGCCGACGATATAGCCGCCCACGGTGCCGGCCACCCCGGTCTCGGTGAATGTCGCGCCGCCATTGACGACCGTTGGGTACTTGGCGCCACTGATCGGCGGCACCTGATCCAGCACAACCCAGCTGCTGCCATTGGTGGTGAAGGCCAGGGATTCACCGCCGTTGGTCGACTCACCGTCCGCGGCGACGAACGAATAGATGGCGCCGCCGGTGACCCCCGGCGGTGGCGCGAGCGTGATCGACGAAAAAGTGATCGTGACCGTGCCGGCCTTGGCGGTGTAGAGGATCGGCCTGCCGGGAATGCCGAGAAAGGCGGTGTTGCCCACCGCAGCGCCAGTCCAGGACGGTGCCGTCACTCCCTTGAGCGTGGATGTCGAGGCCGGGTCGGCGGTCGCCACGAAGCTGAGCGTGGAACCGTCAGGAAGGTTGAAAACGAATGACTGACCGCCGGCGCGCGCCAGCGCATCGTCGTAAGTGCTGAAATCCAGCCAGCAATAAGTTGCCCAGTCCGCTGGCGCCGTGCCGGCGCTGGCGGCCTGTGCGCACGATGCCGCCCTGGCTGGGGCGGTGAAACCTGCCAGCAAAAGCGCGGCGAGCAAGCCCATCCACACGGTGGGCAGGCGCGTGATGCGGCGTGCCCGACGCGCGTACAGCCACGCTCCGGGTCGTGCGAGCGCCTTGTCAAAAAAGCGTTGGAAGGTGCCGCGCTTGAACATCAATGTTGTTCCGGCACGACGCATCAGCCACGGTGCATGCGCTCGCCGGAGAACTCCCAGGGGTGAGTCATCTGGCAGCCATGATCTGTAAAGTCGGCTGTCCCGGGCTGGATGGCCTTCACAAGCCCTATGTCAAATGTGCCCCTGCGGCCCCGGTTTGACTAAATATGAGAGGTAAATCTCACTCAAGCGGCTCAAGTTCGCACGCGCGCCAGCCGCTAACGGCCCCTGGCCCGGATCCGCCGCCTGGGCGGCGTACCCGTGTCCTGGCGCTGGCAAGCCGCTGCGGCGCGGGTCACTCTTGCTGCAACGCTCATGAACGAACATGAAGCCTTGTAGCCGCCGTCCTACCGCAGGCGTGGCGAATCCCCAACTGATGCGCCAGCGCGGCGGCGTGCGAGCATCCGCTCATGCGCCCGGCTACGTCCGGGCACCCGCTTCAGAGGGAGACCCGCGATGGTCGTAAATCACGCTGCTAGGTTTGTACTGCTCGCACTGCTCGCCGGTGTTGGCTTTGTGGCGCCTGCGATAGCCGAGGCCCAGGTGGATGTCTCGATCACGGTGGCACCGCCGCCGCTGCCCGTATACGAGCAGCCGGAGATCCCCGGGCCTGGCTACCTGTGGACCCCGGGTTATTGGGCCTACGGACCGGAGGGTTACTTCTGGGTGCCCGGCACCTGGGTACAGCCGCCAACGGTCGGACTGCTGTGGACGCCCGGCTACTGGGGCTGGTCCGCCGGCGTATTCGCGTGGAACAGCGGCTACTGGGGACCGCAGGTCGGCTTCTACGGCGGCGTGAACTATGGCTACGGCTACGTCGGCCACGGCTATGAAGGTGGCTACTGGCGCAACAACCAGTTTTACTACAACCGCAACGTCACCCGCATCAACGACGTGCACATCACCAATGTCTACAACAAGACGGTGATCAACAACGTCACCGAGCAGCGCGTGAGCTACGTGGGAGGCCCCGGTGGCGTGGCCGCGCGTCCGACGGCCCAGGAACAGCAGGCGGCGCGCATGCAGCACCGGCCGCCGACGGCCGAACAGACCGCGCATCGCCAGAGCGCAGCGTCCAACCGGCAGCAGCTGGTCAGCGTCAACCAGGGCAAGCCGCCGGTTGCCGCAACCGCCAAGCCAGGCGACTTCAGCTCGCACGTGGTACCGGCTAACCGTGCCGGCGGCCCGATGCCGGCTCAGTCCAAGGCCGCTGCGGGGTCTGCCGCGGCGGCCCCGGTCCACGCACGTGACCTCCCCAAGGCGAGCCCGGCTGCCCCGCTCGCCGAGAGCGCCTCGGAGCAGGAGCGCAACCAGGCGCGCGACAACGCGGCGCTGCAGGCGCGCCACGACCAGGAGCGGGAGAATCTGGCGAAGCAGCAGGAGCAGGATCACGCGAAGATGACGGCACAGGCGAAGAACTCGCAGGCGATGGCCGACATGGAGCGCCAGCACCAGCAGCAGACGCAGCAGCTGCAGCAGCGCCACGCCGCGGAGGTGCAGCAGCACGCGCCGCCGCAGGTCGCGCACGCAGCCCCGCCGCCGGGGCATGCGGCCCCGCCGCCGCCGCCGGCGCCACATCCGCAGGGGCACTAGCGCTGGCGGTAGCCCCTCAGAAGAGGTAGGCGATACCTGCGAGGGCCGCGAGCTGGAACTGCCCTGAGTTCTGGGAGGTGAGGTGGCACGCTGCACCTGCCGCGTCGGAGTGGCAGAACACCGCGGAGCTGCTATCCATGAATGACACCAGGCCGCGCGCCTCGAGACGAACGGACAGGTGCTGGGTGAGCGGGGCGCGCAGGCCGAGCGCGAGCGACATGGAGAACACCGTGTCCTGACTGCCGGCGAAACTGTCCGGCGTAAAGCGGCTCACGCCCAGGCCGCCGGCCAGATAGGGGCGCGCCCGCGTGCTTTCGTCCAGGGGGATGGTGCCACCGATGTGCAGGTACTCGACCACCACGTTGATCGGGGCCTGCCCGTAGGACTTGAGAACGGTCGGCTCGCGCGAGTAGTACAGCTCGTACTGGCTCGAATAGTCCGCCGGCGCATCAAGCGCCAGCGCGAACACCGCATGATCGTTGAGACTGTAGTGCTGCCCGGTATCCAGGTCACTGAAGCTGCCGCCCAGCTGGTAGCCGACAAAGGGCGCGACCTCGAACGAGCCGTAGGGCAGCGCGCCTTGTGGCGCCGAGTGCGCCGTGCCGGCGACCGCCAGGCCGGCCAGCACGCCTGCGCAGGCGCACGCTCTGAGGGGGTATGTCATGTCGGGACCCTCCGCCGCGGGCAGCGCGGCGCTGGGGGCATGGTAACCGCGGGTATGCGCAAATTCAGTGACGCGGGCGGCTGTTGCGCCGCATGAGCGTCAGGGCCAGCACGGCCGAGGCGAGCATGAGGAACAGGCTGACCGCGTTCAGCACCGGAGTGGCCCCCTCGCGCATGCGTCCGTACATCATGATGGTCAGCGGCGAATCCGCTCCCACCAGCATGAGGGTAGTGTTGAAGTTCTCGAACGACATCAGGAACGAGATGGCCGCGGCACCGACAAGTGCGGGTAGCAGGTAGGGCAGCGTCACGTTCCACAGGACCGCTGCGTGCGAGGCGCCCAGGTTCAGCGCTGCATCCTCCAAGGTGCGGTCGAAGCGCTTCAGGCGCGCGCTGATGGTGAGCGTGGCGATGGCGACGATGTACGAGAATTGACCCAGTACCACCAGCGGCAGGCCGGGGCGCAGGAAATCCACCTCGAACCCCAAGGTGTCGCTGGCAAAATCCGCCAGGCGGCTGGCGAACGCGAGGATGGAGATACCAAGGATCACGCCGGGGATGACCAGTGGGGTGAGCATCAGCACCGCGAGAATTCCCTTGCCCGGAAAGCGCGCACGCTCCATGAGGAAGGCATTGGCGGTGCCGACCGCCACCGACAGCAACGTCACGCACAGCGCCACCAGCGTGCTGGTCCAGATGCTGCCGAGCAGTTCCGAGTCGTGAAACAGCCCGACCCGGCCGCTGGACTCGTTTCCCAGGAACCAGTCGAGCGTGAAGCCGTGCCAGGGTGGTGCGGGGTAGGGGGCATCGTTGAAGGCGAACACCGCCACGACCACCAGCGGTATGAACAGGAAGACCAGGAACGCGCCGACGTAGAGGTCCGTCGCCGCGCGCACCCAGGCAGGCCTTGGCAGGCTCGGGATCATGTGCGGCGCATGACGTCGCTGAAGCGCTGGCCACTGAGCTTGAGGCCCAGCCATACCATCGCCGTGGACAAGCCGAGCAGCAGGAACCCCAAGGCCGCTCCCTGCTCCCAGTTGAAGCGCGTGATGAACTGCGTGTACAGCTGCTCGGTGAACCATTGCGAGTTCTTGCCGCCCAGCAGCGTGGGGGTGAGGTAGTTGCCCAGTGTCAGCATGAAGACGACGATGCAGCCGGCGGTGATGCCGGGGGCGGCGTGCGGAATGATGATCTCGCGCAGGATCGAGCCGGCCTTGCCGCCCAGGTCATAGGCGGCCTCGATCAACTCGTTGTCCAGGCTCTCGAAGGCGCCAACCAGGGGGACGACCATGAACAGCAGCGACGTGTACACCAGGCCTACCAGGATGGTGGCATCGTGGTAGAGCAACTCGACCGGCTGGGCGGTGATGCCAAGATGTACCAGCAGGCTGGGCAGCACGCCGGACTCGCGCAGCAGGATCATCCAGCCAAGCGTGCGCACCGTCTCGCTTACCCAGAATGGGATCAGGCACACCACGAACAGCAGCGCACTGGTGCGCCCGCGGGCCACCTTGGCGATGACCCAGGCGATCGGGAACGCGACCACCAGGGTCAGTGCCGTGGCGATTGCGGACATCGTGGCGGTGCGCACGAACACGTGCCAATACAGCGGCTCGGTGAAGAACGTGCGGTACTGCGCAAGACTTGGCACGTACTCACGCGGGGCCACGCGCTCGCGGAACGACAGGATCGCCAGGTCCACGTGCGGCAGGATGATCAGGCCCACCAGCCATAGCAGCGCTGGCGCCAGCAGCAGCGCGAGGATCAGGCGGCGATGCCAGGTGGTGCCCACGGGTGCTTTCAGGCCGGGGGCTGCGCGGCGAAGCACACGGCGCGCTCGGGGTCGAAGCTGAAGCAGGCGCGCTCGCCGACCTTGAGGTCGGCCAGCGCGCCGGTCTGCGGCAGGGCGATGCGCAGGTCCATGCGGTCGTGGGCCTCGCGCACCAGGGCGACGGAGTTGGCGCCGTCGAACAGCAGGCTCGCGATGGCGCCGGCATGGACTGCCTGTCCGGCAGGTAACCCGGCCGCAGCGCGCGCCAGCGTCGCCGCCTCCGGCCGGATGAATACATCGACGCGGGCACCGGCGCCGATAGCGCCATGCGCGCGTGCGCGCACGGTCCAGCCGCCGTCGACCTCGACGTCCACCAGCGCGCCAGTCATGCCCAGCACCTTGCCCGGCAGGCGATTGTTGGCGCCGACAAAGCCTGCCACGAACGCGGTTGCCGGCGCGTAATAGAGCTCCTGTGGCGTGCCCAGCTGCTCGAAGCGGCCGCGATTCATCACCCCGACGTGGTCTGACAGGACCAGCGCCTCGGACTGGTCGTGGGTGATGTAGACGAATGTGGTGCCGAAGGCACTCTGCAGCTGCTTCAACTCGATCTTCATGTGCTCGCGCAGCTTCATGTCGAGCGCGCCGAGGGGCTCATCAAGCAGCAGTAGCGTCGGCTCAAGCACCATGCTGCGCGCGATCGCCACGCGCTGGCGCTGGCCGCCGGACAGTTCATCGGTGCGCTTGGTGCCCGAGCCACCGAGTCCCACACGCTCGAGCATCGCCTCGGCGCGGCGCAGTCGCTCGCTCTTGCCGACGCCGCGGCGCGCCAGTCCGAAGGCGACGTTCTGCACGACCGACATCATGGGAAACAGCGCCAGGTGCTGAAAGACCATGTTGACCGGCCGGCGGTTGGGCGGCACCGCGGCCATGCTGCGGCCACCGATGGTGATCTCGCCGCTGTCAGGCTGGATGAAGCCGGCGATCATGCGCAGCAGCGTAGTCTTGCCGCACCCGGAAGGACCGAGGATCGAGAAGAAACTGCCGCGGGCGACGCTGAAGTCGAGGTCCTGCACGGCGGCATGGTCGGCGAAGCGCTTGTTAAGAGCGCGCACCTCAAGGTCCGTCGCAGGGCCTGGGCCCGGCGCTGCGGCGCTCAATTGGCAGCCTTGATGCGGTCGAGCACCGCGCCCTCGATCTCCTCCAGACCCGCAGGCACTGCCGGGTACCAGCGGATATTCCTCAGCCCCTCGGGGAAGGTCTCGGCAAACTGCGCGCGCAGGCGCGCGTCGGCCAGCTGCTCGGCGCCCTTGGCGGCGGTGAAGTTACCGACCGACTTGGCCACCTTCGCTGCATTCTCCGGGCGCATCACGAAGCTGATCCACGCATAGGCTCCCGCGTCGTTGCGACCCCGGGCGGGCAGCGCGAAGGTGTCCATCCAGGCCAGGGCGCCCGAGCGCGGGTTGATGAACTTGATGTCCGGGTTCGCGCGGTTGAGGCCCCAGCCGCCGGAGTCCCATGCCATCGCCGCGTCGATTTCCCCGGAGCGCACGCCGTTGAGCAGCTGGTCCTTGTTGTCATAGAAGAAGCGCAGGTTCGCCTTGCAGGCGATGAGCGTCTTGCCCACCTGGTCCATGAGCGCGCCGTACGCCTTGGGATTGCCATAGAGCGCGAACGGGTCCTTGCCGGAGGCGAACGCGAAGGCCATCAGGGTGGGGCGCTTGAGGCGCACCGCCGTGCGCCCTTTAAGGGCCGGTCGGCACAGGTCCATGTAGTCGGTGACCTTGGTTCGCTTGGAATTGTAGAGCAGACCCTCGGTGCCCCACACGTACGGCAGGGCGTAGAGCTTGCCGTCGACGGTGGCGTTCTTCTTCACCGTTGCAACGAGGTCCGGCAGGAACTCCTCGAGGTGCACCTTGCTGACATCGAGCGGCTTGTAGATGCGAAATTCCTGCTGGGCCTCGATGATGCGGTCCTGCGAGGGCTGGGCGAGGTCAAAGCCGGCGCCGCCGGTGGCGCGCAGCTTGGAAATCATCTCCTCGTTGTTGGAGAGGGTGACCTGCACCTGGATGCCGGTCTCCTTGGCGAACTGCGCGATGAGCTCCGCCGGGACGTAGTCCGCCCACGTGATGATCCTAAGCACCTTGGCATCATCGGCGGCGGCCGCCCCGCTCAGGGCGAGCAAGGTCAATACGACCGCCCCGCAGAGCATGTGCCGCGCGCTGCGCAAGGACTGGAACCGTCGGGTGACTTTCATGGGAACGACGCTTTCTTGTGCTGGCCGGTGGTGCGTTGACAGGGAAGTTTTTGGCGAGCTAGTCTCAAGCCGCAGTTTGCAGCAAAGGCCGGCAATACGGAACAAAGCGCTCCAGGGCGCGCGGCGGGCATCCGTCCGCGACGCCGCCGACCGCTCCGCTGAAGACGAACGGAAACATAAGATCGACCCCTCGCTTGTCCCCGGACCGCAGCTCATGGCCGGCTACCTGCATGTTTGACCTGCAGGGGCATCGAGGTGCGCGCGGCCTTTGGCCTGAGAATAGCCTGCTGGGATTCCAGCGCGCCATCGACATGGGGGTGAGCGCGCTGGAGTTTGACTGCGCCATGACGCGCGACGGGGTGGTCGTGGTAACGCACGATCCGCAGCTGAACCCGGATTGCACGCGTGATGGCGGCGGGCAGTTCCTGGCTGGCCCGGGTGCCGCGGTCAATTCACTCAGCTTCGCCCAGCTGCAGACCTACGATGTGGGCCGCCTGCGCCCCGGCAGTGGCTATGCTGCGAAATATCCGCTCCAGCAGGGCGTTGATGGACTGAAGATCCCCCGCCTGGAGGAGGTCCTGGGGCTGGTGCTGGTGCGCGGCGGGGGAAAGGTTCGCGTGTCGCTGGAGGTGAAGACCTTTCCTGAGCAACCGCAGCTGACCCCCGGGCCGTATGCGTTCACGCAGGCCGTATGTGCCGAGGTCGAGCGCACCGGTTGCGCCGGAATCGTATCGATCCTGGCCTTTGACTGGCGCGTGCTCAAGGCCGCACAGGAGCTGATGCCGTCCTTGCCGCGCGTGGCCTTGAGCGAGCAGCAGCCCGGTGAGGACACCGTGATGCTCGGTGCGACGCATCCGTCGCCGTGGCTCGCAGGACTTGACGCTGGCGACTTCGCCGGCTCGGTGCCGCGCATGGCATTGGCTATCGGTGCCCAGGCCTGGGGCCCTAATTTCCTCGACATCGATGCGCACCGCGTGGCCGAAGCGCACGCGCTCGGGCTGCGCGTGGTGCCGTTCACGGTCAACGAGCGCGGCGACATGGAACGGATGCTCGCATTCGAGGTGGATGGCATGATCACTGACCGCCCCGATGTCCTGCGCGAGCTGCTCACGTCCCGCGGGCTTGAGGTCCCGGCACTGCCAGGGGAGCGGCGCGCTTGAGTCAGGCGAGCGTCCTTGTAATCGATGGCAACCGTGCCGCGACCCGTGAGCAGCAGGTGGCCGCCGGTGGCTCCTCCTCGGGGGAAGCCTATGCCGAGGTACTGAAGACCCTGGCGGACATCGACTGCGACATCATCCGCCCCGCTGACGGGGAGGTGAGCTTCGTGCCGGGGACGGGTATCGGCAATTACGATGCCGTTGCCATCACCGGCTCGGCGCTGAACGTGTACGACGGTGGCGTGCACATCGAACGCCAGGTGGAGCTCGCGCGCGCGGTGTTTTCCGCTGGCGTCCCCTTTTTTGGCAGCTGCTGGGGCATGCAGGTTGCGGTGACCGCCGCCGGTGGGCGGGTGCGCCCTAACCCGCTCGGGCGCGAGTTCGGCTTCGGACGCCGTATTGAGCTGCGCGCCGCGGGGCGCGGGCACCGGATGTTCGCCGGCAAGCCGGCCGTGTTCGAGGCAATCACCGTCCATCGCGACGATGTCGGGGAGCTGCCGGGGGATTGCACGGTGCTGGCTGCCAATGAGATGGGGGTGCAGGCTCTGGAAGTACGACATTCCGGTGGGGTCTTCTGGGGTGTCCAGTACCATCCGGAGTACAGTTTCGCGGAGATTGCAGCGACCGCGTTGCGCTACGCCGCTACCCTGCTCGGCGAGCAGCTGTTTGCCGATCACGCCGAACTGGCTACTTTTGTTGAAGAGCTGAAGACCCTGCAGGCAGATCCGGGCAACCGACGGCTCGCGTGGAAGCATGGCCTGGGAGTGGGGCTTCAGGATCGTTCCTGCCAGCTCGCGGAGCTGCGCAATTGGCTGCATGCGCAGGTGTTGCCGTACGCGCAGCGGCGACGCTGAGCCGCGGCCGACGCAGATCAAGGAGTACTCGATGTCAGCGAAGTTCAGTGATCATCCGGACTTTCCCGCCGCCCTGAGGCTTGCCGGGGAGCTGGCCGACACCGCGCGCGAGATTGCACTGCGCCACTTCCGCACACCGCTGGACGTGGAGAGCAAGGGCGACGGCAGCCCGGTGACGATCGCGGATCGCGGCATCGAGACGCGCATGCGCCAGATGATCCGCGCCACATTCCCCGCCCATGCCATTCGCGGCGAGGAATTCGCCGCAGAGGGCAGTGGGGAGTTTGCCTGGGTGCTGGACCCGATCGATGGCACGAAGAGCTTCGTCACTGGCTTCCCGCTGTTCGGCTCGTTGATCGGGCTCACGCAGGACGGCCGCCCGGTGCTGGGCGTGGTTGAGGCGCCGGCGCTCGCGGAGCGCTGGGTCGGTTGCGAGGGGCGCGCAACGCAGTTCAACAGCAGGCGCGTCAGCACGCGCGCCTGCCAGACAGTGGAGCAGGCGGTCATCTACACCACCACAGCCGAGACCTTCAACGAGCGCGAGCTACCGCGCTTCCAGGCCCTGGCCGCGCGCGCAGCACTGCGCCGCTACGGCGGGGACTGCTATCTGTACGGGATGCTCGCCAGCGGCTTTTGCGATCTTGTGGTCGAAGTGCAGCTGAAGCCCCACGACTTCATGGCTGTGGTCCCGGTGGTGCAGGGAGCCGGCGGCCGGATGAGCGACTGGCAAGGCAATCCGCTGACCTTCGCCTCGGATGGGCGCGTGGTGGCAGCGGCCACCGAGGCGCTGTGGCACCAGGCGCTGGAGGAACTGCGGCGCGTCTGAGGACTCAGCCGCGCAGGTTCAGGTCACCCTTGACCGCCGAACGGAAGATTCTCGCGTACGTCGGCGCATCCGTGGGCAGCGGATTGCCGCCGGCGGACGGATCGAGCGAGGCCTCGTGGCCGATGGTGTCCGGGTTGCTCAGCGGCACGCCGATTTCGGCGAGTGAATGCGGGATGTCAAGGCGCTTGCGGAACTCCAGCACCCAGTCAAACACGGCGGCGAACGGCTCGCCCTTGAGGTCGAGCGCGCGCGCGATGACCGCCAACCGCGACTCGATGGCAGGCTTGTTGTGGACGAGCACGTACGGCAGGATCACCGCGTTGGTGAGGCCATGGTGGGTGTTGAAGTAGGCACCCACCGGGTGCGCGATCGCGTGCACCCCGCCCAGTCCCTTCTGGAACGCGGTGGCGCCCATGCTGGCCGCGGCCAGCATGCGTGAACGCGCCTCGATATCGGTGCCGTCCGCGCAGGCGCGCGGCAGGTAGGTCTGGATGAGGCGCATCCCCTCCAGCGCGATGCCGTCAGCCAGCGGATGGAAGCCCGGGGCGCAGAAGGCCTCGAAACAGTGTACGAACGCGTCGATGCCCGTGGCGGCGGTGATCTTGCGCGGCAGCCCGACAGTGAGCTGCGGGTCGAGGATCACCACTCCTGGCAGCATCTGCGGGTGAAATATGATCTTCTTCTGATGCGTCTCCTCGTTGATGACGACACCGGCGCGACCGACCTCGGAGCCAGTGCCCGCGGTGGTTGGCACGGCCACCACGGGGGCGATGCCGCGACGGTCGGCGCGGGTCCACCAGTCCCCGACGTCCTCGAAGTCCCACAGCGGACGGGTCTGGCCGGACATGAACGCGATGACCTTGCCGGCATCAAGTGCCGAGCCGCCACCGAAGGCGATGACCCCGTCATGGCCGCCTTGCCGGTAGGCGCTAAGTCCCTGCTCGATGTTGGCGCCGACCGGGTTACCGCGCACGTCCGCGAACAAACCGGTGCCGGGTACCAGAGCTACCGCGGCGCGCACCATGGGCGCGTCGCGCAGGCCCTCATCGGTGACCAGCAACGGCCGGCGGATACCCAGCAGCGCACAGGCGGCCGGCAGTTCCGCGATGCGGCCGGGCCCTGCCCAGATGGTAGTGGGATAGTTCCAGTTCGCCTTGAGTGGTTCGCTCACGTGGTTACCCGCAGGTGGAAGGATTTTGGTCGCGTCAGGTGCTCGTAGCCGACCACCGAGAGCGTACACCCTCGCCCGGAGTCCTTGATCCCCACCCAGGCGAGCGCCGGGTCGAGGTAGTCGCAACGGTTCATGAACCACGTGCCGGTCTGTACCTGGTCCCCAAGCCGCTGGGCCGCCTGTGCATCCGCCGTCCACACCGCGGCCGTCAAGCCAAAAGCGCTGTCATTCATCTGCGCCACCGCCTCGGCGTCCGAGCGCACCTTCATGACCCCCGCCACCGGACCAAAGATCTCCTCACGCATGACCGCTGAGTCCGCCGGTGCGTCCAGCAGCAGCTGCGGGGCGAGGTAGGGCGTGCCCGGCTTGCTCAGTGCGAAGGCGCGCTCGTCGATGACCGGGCGGGCGCCGGCCTCGATGGCCGCGGAGACCTGCGCGCGCACGCCGTCCGCCGCGGCGGTGCGCACCAGCGGACCAAGCGTGGTTTCCGGGTCGCGCGGGTCGCCCAGTTTGTATTGCTGGATCAGTTCCATGCAGCCACGTGTGAAACGGTCGTAGATGCTCTCGTGGACGTAGATGCGCTGCAGCCCACAACAGGACTGGCCTGAGTTGAAGTATGCCCCGTCAACGATGTTCTCGATCGCATGGGCGACGTCGGCATCGTGGCGCACGTACACCGGATCGCAGCCCCCGAGCTCGAGGCCGACGCCGATGAAGCGGCTGGCGGCGGCGCGCTGCACCGCGTGTCCGCCGGTGACCGAGCCGGTAAAGGCCACGAAGTCGACGCGCTCATCGGCGATGACGCGCTCGGTGTCCTCGTGCCGCAGGTGCAGGACCTGAAAGACCCCGCTCGGCAGCCCGGCTGCCGCCAGGGACTCCGCGAAGACTTCCGCGCACAGCGGTGTCTGCGCCGAGTGCTTCAGGATCACCGCGTTACCCGCCATCAGGGCGGGCACGACGCTGTTCACGGCGATCAGGTACGGGTAGTTCCACGCCGCCACGGTGAAAACCACTCCCAGGGGCTCGCGGCGGATGAAGCGCGTGAAGCCTGGCTTCGCGCCCGGGTCCATGTCCGCAAGCGCTCCTGGGGCCGCTGCGATCATGTAATTTGCACGCTCGAGGGTGCCGCGCACCTCGCTCGGCGCGAAGCGGATGGGGCGCCCGATCTGCCACGTCAGCCCGGTGGCAATGTCCGCACCGCGCCGCTCGAACTCATTGCAGAAGCGCCTGAGGACCGCCGCGCGCTCGTCCAGGGGCACCCGGCGCCACAGCGCCTGTGCGCTGCGCGCGCGCGCGAGTGTCGCGTCGATATCCGCAAGAGAGGCAGGGGCGCGCTCGGCAAAGACGCTGCCATCGATCGGGGAAATGCACTTGATGCTCATCCGGTACCTTGTGATGAAGCCCGCGGTTCACGGCCGGGGCGCTAAATAATCTCGAAATAGCGCGCCAGTTCCCAGTCGGTGACGGCGCGCTGGAACTGGCGTTCCTCCCACTCACGGCTGGCGGCGTAGTGGGCGACAAATGCGTCACCGAAGAGTTCCCGCGCGGGCTTGGAATGTGCCAGGCGCCCGGCGGCCTCGTTCAGCGTGCGCGGCAGCTGCCGCTTGGCCGGCAGCTTGCGATCGTAGGCGTTGCCGGTGATCGGCTCATCCGGCTCGATGCGGTGCTCGATGCCCCACAGCCCGGAGCCGATCGCAACCGCGATCGCAAGGTAGGGATTGATGTCGGCAGCGGCGATGCGGTACTCGACGCGCTGCGCCTTGGGGCCGCCTTGGATGACCCGCAGTGCGCAGGTGCGGTTCTCGACCCCCCAGGTCGCGCTGGTTGGGGCCCAGAACCCCGGCACCAGGCGTGAGTAGCTGTTGACGGTGGACGCCACCATTGCCAGCAGCTCCGGCATCAGCGCCTGCTGGCCGCCGACGAACCAGCGCATCTCCTGCGTCATGGTGTGGGTCGCGGACTCATCGTAGAACGCGGAAGTGCCGTCCGCTCGCGCCAGCGAGATGTGCAGGTGACCGCTCTGTCCAGGCAGCTGCGCGGACCACTTGGCCATGAAGGTGGCCATCAGTCCGCGCCGCTGCGCCAGCACCTTGGCGAATGTCTTGAACAGCGCCGCGCGGTCGGCTGCCTCGAGAGCCTCGGTGTAATGCAGCGCCGCCTCCAGCACCCCCGGGCCGGTCTCGGTATGCAGTCCCTCGATGGGCATGCGCATGTCCTCGGCCAGCTGCAGCAGTTCCTGGTAGATCTCGGTGTGCACGGCGCTGCGCAGCATGGAGTAGCCGAAGTAGCCGGGCGTGAGGTTCTTCAGGTTCTGGTAGTTCTTCGCGCGCACGCTCTCGGGAGTCTCGTCGAACACGAAGAACTCGAACTCCGCCGCGGCGCTGGCGCTGAAGCCCATCGATGCGGCGCGCTTGAGCACCCGGCGCAGCGTGCCGCGCGGGCACACCTGCTCGGCGTTGCCGGCGAACTCACCCAGGAACAGCAGCATGTTGCCCTCGAGGGGCAGGGCACGGCAGGTGTCCGGAAGCAACCGCACGGGCGCATCCGGGAAGGCGGTGTGCCAGCCGGTGAACGTGATGTTGTCGTACTGCTGGTCGTTCGAGTCCCAGCCCAGGATGACATCGCAGAACCCCATGCCCTTGTCCAGCGCGGACAGGAACTTCGGGCGATCGATGTACTTGCCACGCAGCACGCCGTCGTTGTCGAACACTCCGACCTTGACGTGGGTAAGCCCGCGCTCCTCGACGATCGCCTTGGCCTGGGCGGCGGTGCGCACCTCCTCTGGCTGCATGGAGAGGTTCCTTGGTCGGCTGCGGCGTGCCGGCACGCCTGTATGGGATTGTTACCGGGACTTCCGGCGAAGTTCCGGCCGCGCACGTCCGTGGTGCCGCGCGATGCATGCGCGCACTGGGGACTGTGCGTGGGTATAAACGATGATCACGCCTTAGCGCCTCCTTGGCAAGGCGGGTGCTGCGCCTATGCCGTCCGGGCGCCGGAGCGCTGGGCTGTCAGGAAATACAGATAACCGGCGCCAGCGGCGGACAGCGTGCTCACGAGCGCGAGCGTCACGAACACCCCGCCCCAGCCATAGGACACGGCAATCTGTGCCATCGCCCAGCCGGCAAGCACGCCTCCCAGGTAACCGGTGCCATCGACGAGTCCGGACGCTACGGCACCGGCCTGCTTGCCGCCGAAGTCGAGCGCAAAGGCTCCGGGCAGGAATGAGTAAGGACCGAGCAGGCAGAAGCCGACCAGGCCGATGACCATGACCGGAATCATGGCGCCCAGCAAGGTGGCGTGCATCGAGGTCAGCAGCAGCAATGCGGCGGCGGTCGCGGCAAGCCCCCCCACCAGCAGCAGCGAGCGGGTGTTCGGGCCCAGGCGGTCGCTCGCCCACCCGCACAACAGCACCGAAAGCGCCCCGGCTGCGGGGAATATCGCCGACATGCTGGCCGCGTGGCTGACGCTGAAGCCGACGAAGTCATGCAGGTACGCGGGCGTCCAGGAGTTGAAGGTTTCGCGCACCATGGTGGCGCCAAAGTTCAGCACGCACACGACCAGGAACGCACGGCTGCGCAGCAGTGGCATCACCAGCGTGAGGTAGCCGGTGGGGCGATAGGGCTCCGCGCTGAAGACGTTCTTCGGATTGGCGAGGGCCTCCGCATAGCCTTCCTCGACCCGCGACTCGCGCAGGAACACCAGGTTGGCGAGAAATACCAGCCCGGCAACGCTCGCCCCGAACACGAACAGCGTGCGCCAGCCGACACCATGCTCCAGCAACAGCCCCATGCACTGACGGGCCAGCGCATCGCCGAGCATGTAGCTGCAGGTGAGGATGGCGGCCACGGTTCCGTAACGCAGATATCCGAACCACTTGGACGAGACCTTGATCAGCGCCGACCAGCCGATTGACTGCACCATGCGGTTGCCGACCCACGCCATGGTGAACAGCGGCAGTGTGGAACTGGACGCGAAGATCAGCGTAAAGAGCGTGGCACCGCCGGTGGCAATGAGCAGGTTGCGCTTGCCACCCCAGTAATCACCCAGGCCGGTGAGGAAGCACTTGCCGATCACGTAGGCGGCCACGCCCCAGGAGATCATCGATCCGATTGCCACCTGCGCGGCTGCATGGCTTATGCCGCGCCGGCCGAGTTCATCGATGATCAGCGGCGTGGCGACCGACAGGTTCGAGCGGCAGAAGTAGCAGGCTGCGTAGCCGCAGAACAGCAGTACGAGCGTGCGACATTGTGCGATGCGCAGCGCGCGGGTGGCCGGCGCTGCGGGCAGAGGTGGGGCCGCGGCCGCTAGGTCGGCCAGGGCAGTGAATAGGTCTTGGTGTTCGTGAAGCTCTTGATCGCTTCCTGCACGCCTTCCTTGTAGCCCAGTCCGGAGTCCTTGATGCCGCCGAAGGGCGTCAGCTCCAGGCGGTAGCCGGGTACCTCGCGCACGTTGACGCTGCCGACGCGCAGCTCGCTGACGAACCGGGTGATGTAGTCGAGCCGGTTGGTGCACACCGCCGAGGACAGCCCGTACGCGGTCGAGTTGGCGATGGCGGATCGCCTCGTCGATGCTGCCAAAACGGATGACCGGGGACACCGGACCGAAGGTCTCCTCGCGCACCACGGGCATCTCCGGGCGCACGTGGTCGAGCACGGTGGGGGAGTACAGTGCCCCGTTGCGCTGGTTGCCGTAGAGCAACTGCGCACCGGCGGCGACCGCCTCGTTGACTCGGCTTTCGAACGAGCGCGCCGCCGCCTCGTCGATGACCGTGCCCATGTCAGTCTTCGGATCCATCGGGTCGCCGTAGTTCACCGCACGCGTCTTCTCCAGCAGCAGCTCGACGAAGCGGTCGGCGACGGCGGCTTGCACCAGCATGCGCTTGACGGCGGTGCAGCGCTGGCCGGAGTTCTTGTACGAGCCAAGCGCTGCGAGCGTCGCGGCCTCCTCGAGGTCGGCGTCCTCCATGACGATGAGCGGATCGTTGCCGCCCAGCTCCAGCACCTGGCGCTTGTAGACGGCCTTGGCGGCGATGTACTTGCCGATGGCCACGCCGCCGGTGAAGGTGACCAGATCGACGTCCGCGTGGGTGAGCAGCTCGTCGGCGATCTCGCGCGGGTCGCCGGTGAGGACGCTGAACATCTCAGGCGGCAGTCCGGCCTCGTAGAGGATGTCGGCCAGCAGCAGCGCGCTGAGCGGCGTCTTCTCGGAGGGCTTGAGCACCATGCGGTTGTTGGTGGCGATGCTCGGCGCGACCTTGTGCGCGACCTGGTTCAGCGGATGGTTGAACGGGGTGATGGCGGTGATGACGCCGAGCAGCGGCTCGCGCAGGGTGTATACCTTGCGCTGCTTGCCGTGCGGCGGTGAGGTCGCAGGAGAAGATCTGGCCGTCGTCCTGCAGCGCGGCGTTGCCGGCGAATAGGAACACGTCGCAGGCGCGGCCGACCTCGTACAGCGAGTCCTTCTTGCACAGCCCGCTCTCGGCGGTGATGAGGTTGGCGATCTCCTCGGTGCGCGCGCGCAGCAGCTCGGCAGTGCGATAGCAGATGCGGTAGCGCTCATAGCGCGTCAGCGGTGAGCGGAACTGCTTGGCCGTGGCGATCGCGCGGCGCACGTCCACCAGCGAGGCGCGCGCCACCGTGGCGACCAGGGCACGCGTATACGGGTTGAATACCTCGCCCTGGGCGCTGGTGCTGACACGCTGGCCTGCGATCCGCAGCGTCTCGCGCCGCATCCGCCGACGCCGGCGCGTTACGGCCGCGCGCCGAAGGCTCATCCGGCATGGTTCAGCACCCAGTCGAACGCGTCGAAGTTGCGCCAGCGCCGGTTGGTGTCGAGGTCGGCGATGCGCCGGTTGAGCGACCAGCGGCACGGGCTGCTCGGAGATCGCCGCCGTGCGAGCGCAGCGGCGCGTCGAGTCCGGACAGGTCGTGCTTGGCGCTGCCCGCTCCGAGGGCGACAAAGCGTGTCGACACGACGACCAGGTCGCCGATGCGGTCCGGCGGCAGCTCGAAGCGCTGCGCCGCCTGCGGCGCGGGTCAGCACCGATCTCGATGCCGCGCAGGGCGTGCGATCCGCGCCAGCAGGGCTGCGATGTCGACATCGACTGGCAGGTACACGGTGGCGAAGGACCCGAGCGCGCCGTGGTGCACGACGTACGGGTCGGTGATCGGCAGGATGACCCGCGCCCGCCCGGCGCCGAGCCAGTCGTCGAGCACGTCCTGCAGGTAGATGACGTCGGGCTGCGCATCCAGCCGCGTCTTGGCGTTCATGCCGTGGTCGGCGGTGAGCGCGATCGCGCAGCCCAGCGCATCGAGCTGCGCCAGGTAGCCGTCCATCATCGTGGTAGAACGCGTTGGCGCCGGCGGTGCCCGGCGCGTGCTTGTGCTGCACGTAGTCGGTGGTCGAGAGGTACATGACGTCCGGGCGCTGCGTCTGCATCAGCTTCACGCCGGCGGCGAACACGAACTCGGACAGCGCCGCGCTGTAGACTCCGGCACCGGCATGCCGACGAGCTCGAGCACATCCTCGATGCCGTGCTCGGCGAGGCGTCGCCTGGTCGGCCTTCTCGGCCGAGAAGCAGATGCCCTTGCATGCTTGTGGCCGAGCAGCTTGCGCAGCTTGTCCTTGGCGGTGATGACGGCGACCTTGCGCCGGCTTGTCGGCCAGGGCGGCCAGCAGCGTCGGCGCGCGCAGCCACTTCGGGTCGTTCATCATCACCTCGGTGCCACTGTCGGGATCGTAGAGGTAGTTGCCGCAGATGCCGTGCACCGCAGGCGGCGCCCCGGTGACGATCGACAGGTTGTTCGGGTTGGTGAAGCTCGGCACGACGCAGTCGGCGATTACCGAACGTGCCTTGGGCAAGCACCCGCTTCATCCATGGCATGTGCCCGCCGGCGACGGCCTGGGCGATGTAGTCGGGCTCGCAGCCATCCACGCAGACCACGACCGCCGGCTGCCCCGGCAGCCGGTACGACCGGCCGTTCACCTCGATTCGACGCATGTCATCCTCGCAACTGATTGGTACGGTTCGCGTGATGGCGCGACCGGCTGCCCGCGGCAGTAGACACCAGCGCAGCTTCGCTTGTCATCCATTGCCCGCACTGCGCGCCCTAGTCGCCCGCCCGCAACTGCGCGAGCACCGCTGCGACCGCATCGAGCACCCCGGCCATGCCTTTCTCACCCAGCTGCCCCATGCACCCCACCCGGAAGGTCTCCACGGTGGTGAGCTTGCCCGGATAGAGGATGTAGCCGCGCGCCTTGACCGCGTCGTAGAAGCTCTTGAACACGTAGCGCGGATGAGTCGGTGCGTAGAAGGTGACGATGATCGGTGCCTGGATCGCCGCAGGCAGGAAGCTGTTCAGGCCGAGACGCTGCATGCCCGTGAGCAGGATCCGGCAGTTGTCTGCGTAGCGCGCGCCGCGCGCGGCAAGTCCCCCTTCAGCCAGGTATTGCTCGATCGCGCTGTCCAAGGCGGCAACCACGTGCGTCGGGGGCGTGTAGCGCCACTGCGTGGTCTTCTGCATATACGCCCACTGGTCGTACAGGTCGAGCGCCAGCGAGTGGCTGTTGCCCTCGCAGCGCTCGAGGGCTGCGCGGCGCGCGATGACAAAGCTCATGCCCGGCGGACCCTCGAGGCACTTGCCGGAGGCTGCGATCACCGCATCGAACACGGTGCGTGCGGGCGTCGATCTCCAGTGCCCCGAAGGAGCTCATCGCATCGATGATCAGACCCCGGCCGTGACTTGCCACGACCTGGGCGATTTGCTTCAGCGGGTTGAGGATGCCGGCGCTGGTTTCGCAATGAACGAGCGCGACGTGCGTGATGGATGTATCCGCCGCGAGGAACCGGTCGAGGTCCGCGGCAGCCACCGCTGCGTCCTCGGCGTAGTCGATCGTGGTTACCTTGCGCCCGAGTATGCGGCAGATGCGGGCGATGCGCTGACAATAGGCGCCATTCTGCGGCACCAGCATGTGGCCGCTGCGTGGCACCAGGGTGCCGATCGCCGCCTCCACCGCGAAGGTCCCGCTGCCCTGGAGCGGGACGCATTCATGGGTTCCACTGGCATGCACGATCTCCAGCAGCCGCGCGCGAACGCGCGCGGTAATCTTGTTGAAATCCTCGTCCCAGGAGCCCCAGTCGCGCAGCATGCTCTGCTTGGTGCGCATGGATATGGTGAGTGGTCCGGGGGTCAGCAGATACGGCTCGGTGGTCATCGCTTTGGCCTGCCTAAGAACAAGTAGAGGGGGAGATCTCGCCTGGGAAAGCGCCTCGCAGGGCGAGGCCGATGCAAGCGCCGGCCCCGCTGCTCCCGAGGCACCAGGCGCACGCGCGGCTGCGCCGCATCAAGCGGCACGGGGGTCTGCGCGCCCACCACGGCGAGGTCAAAGTGTGCAGAGGCGGGTTGCTGACTCACGTTTCAGGAAGCTGGCGGCCGCAGGAACACCCGACTTTACCATTCACCGAAGGGGCGCGCGGGGGACTGGGCGGTTAGGTTGCGGGTAGCCGGAAGAAGGTGCAATGTCGGGTGCCGAATGCAGTATTTCCGTGCGTTATCATGAGGGGGATTCGATGAAAATAATGTCCTTATCGTTGCTTCTGGGCATGACCTTGCTCGGCTCCGGCGCTCTGCAGGCGGCAGACAAGCCCGGTCCGGCGCAGGTGGCCGTCGCGGCGCTCGAGCAGGCGTGGTTGAAGGCGCAGCAGACGAACAACTACGACACGATTGCAGAATCGATGGCCGACAACATCGTGCAGACCTCCACCGAGGGCAAGGTCACGACCACCAAGGCGGCCGCGCTGGCCGACGACAAGTCGGTGACATGGAAGAGTGTCGATTACAGCGACTTGAAGTTCTTCGTCTACGGCGACACCGTCATCGCGATTGGCAATTTTCGCGGCAAGGGTGCCGACAGCACCGGCGCGGCCGTCGATGAACGCGCAGTCTTCACCGATACGTGGGTGAAGATGTCGGACGGTGCCTGGAAGTGCGTTGCCAGCCACGACACCGCCTACAAGAAGCGTTGAGCGACGAGGATCCCGCGGCCCGGCAGTATGGGCCGCGGGATCTGACCACCGGATCAGTCCTAATCTGCCAGTTCAAGGGATCACACATGCCTGATGCGCCTCGTCCGATGATGTCTGCACTGCTTGGCGCGCTGGCGCAGCTGGCGTGCGCCGCAATCGCCCAGTGGGCGCTGGCTGGTCCTGCAATCGCTGCCGTCGCTGCAGGTGCGAGCGACGACGGTCAGTGGCAGATGCCGGCGAAGGACTATGCCTCGACCCGCTACAGCGGCCTTGCGAACATCAACGCGGCCAATGCCGGCGGGCTGCATCCGGTGTGGACATTCTCCACCGGGGTGCTGGGGGGGCACGAGGGACAACCACTGGTGGTGGGTCAGACGATGTACGTGGTCACGCCCTGGCCGAACGTGCTGTACGCGTTTGACCTGAGCAAGGAGGGCTATCCGCTGCGCTGGAAGTACCGCCCTGACGTCAGCCCGAATGCCATCGGAGTGTCGTGCTGCGACACGGTGAACCGCGGGGCGTTCTACGCGGACGGCAAGGTGGTCTACAACCTGTTGGACGGGCATACGGTCGCGGTGGATGCCAAGACCGGCCGCGAGCTCTGGAAGGTGCAGGTCGCCGACGTGACCAACGGTGAGACGGTTACCATGGCGCCGCTGGTGGTGAAGGACCGGGTGATCGTTGGCGCCTCGGGTGGCGAGTTCGGGATTTACGGCTGGCTGAAGGGGCTGGACCTGGCAACCGGACGCATCGTCTGGACCGGACGCAACATCGGTCCGGATGCCGGCATGCTGGCCACGGCGGGCCAGTTCAAGCCACCGTACGGCGGCGGCACCGACGTCGGCGCAAGCAGCTGGGCCGATGAGACCTGGAAGACCGGCGGCGCCCCGGTATGGGGCTGGACGTCCTATGACCCGGAACTGGATCTCATCTACTACGGCAGCGGCAACGCCTCCCCGTACAACGCCGAGCAGAGGGTGGGAGACAACAAGTGGACCAACAGCGTGCTGGCACGCAGGCCCTCGGACGGAGCGCTGGTGTGGGCTTACCAGTTCACGCCGCATGATAACTGGGACTACGACGCAACCGGCGCCATGGTCCTGGTGGACCTCACCATCGCCGGCAAGCCGGTCAAGGCGCTGGTGCACTTCGACAAGAACGGCTTTGCATATGTCCTAGACCGCACCAGCGGACACCTGATCAGTGCCACCACGTTTACGCCGGTGAACTGGGCGAAGTCGGTCGACCTGGCCACCGGGCGGCCCGTGCTCGACCAGTCAAAGCAGACCGGTGCCTCCAAGGGCAACGTGAAGGACATCTGCCCGAGCCTGGAGGGCGGGGTCAGCCCGTCATCGCCCCCGGCGTACTCCCCGCGCACGCACCTCTTCTATACCTCGACGAACAACATCTGCATGGACTATGCGGCGGTACACACCACGCGCCTGAAGGGCATCCCGTTCGTGGGCGTCAACAGTCCGTACTCGAAGGGCCCTGGGGACTACCTCGGCAGCTTCATGGCCTGGGACGCGACCACGGGCAAGAAGATCTGGGAGAACAAGGAGCCATTCCCGAACTGGAGCGGCGCGCTGGTGACCGGCGGTGACGTGGTCTTCTACGGCACGCTCGACGGCTGGTTCAAGTCCGCCGATGCGCGCACCGGCAAGGTGCTCTCGAAATTCAAGGTAGGCTCGGGGGTGGTGGGCAATCCCATGACCTACCGTGGGCCCGACGGCAAGCAGTACGTCGCGGTCTACGCAGGATTCGGCGGTGACTGGGCGCTGATCTCAGGAGATGCCAGCTCGGATGACCCGGCCGACGTGCGTGCGCCGGCGGATTTTCAGAAGGACATCGCCCGGCACACCAGCCAGGGCGGAATGATCTGGATATTCGGTTTGTGAGGGGTTCCATGCATTTCAGTCTTGCCAGCACACCGCGACGCGTCATCGCCGTGACCTGCCTGTTCAGCTGCGCGGTGCTCGGCGCCTGCGCGCCCAAGACCACAGCGCCGGCGGCCAGCCAGGACGCGGCCGGAGGAGCAGCGGCCACCGCCGCGCCGCCGGCCATCGCGTACCAATCGCACGTCGATGCCGGGGGCATGCCGCCACCGGGTGCGCAGCTGCACAATCCGCACGAGGGGGATGCGGCCGTTGCAAAGAACGGCGCGCTGCTGTTCACGGCCATGAACTGCGATGGCTGCCACGGTGGGGATGCCGCCGGGTGGGTGGGGCCGAACCTGGGCGATGGGCGCTGGCGCTACGGTGGCGCGCCGGGTGAGATCTTCACCTCGATCTACTACGGTCGCCCCAAGGGCATGCCCGCATTCGGCGGTGCGCTGGGCCCGGAGGGCGTATGGACGCTGGTCACGTACCTGCAGTCGCTGCCGGTGCCAGCGGGCATCGCGACGGAGTCGTGGGAGAAGCCGTGACGCCGGTTCGACGCGCTACAGCTTCTTGACTACCACGCGTCCGGTGCCGTCGACAAACACGTGGTAGCGGTTGCCGTCGTGGCAAGTGGCGGTGTAGTCACTGTCTTTGTTGCGGGTCGAACTCACGACCTGGTCGCACGGCATGCCCTGCAGCGCGATCGTCGCCTTGAGGTCCTTGGCAAAGGCGTCATCGGCGGTGGCGACCCCGGCGGCCAGGCTACCCAGCAGCGACAGGGCGAGAACGGTCAGACGCAGTTTCATAGCGACTCCTGTGCGTTAAGCATCGAGACTTGCAAACTTTTTCGGGTCCACCAGCACCGCCCAGATCGCCTCGCGTGAGGAGCCGACTGCGCTGGCAAGCTTCGGATCGTCGTCCTGCAGCACGCTGACAACCTTCAGCAGCAGCAGTTCGTAGCTCTGCCGCAGCTGCGCCAGGGACTTGCCTGAGCCCCCCTTGTGGTAGGCGCGGAACTGGGCGAGCAGGTCATCCACCTGGTTCTTAAGAGACAGCTTGGTGAACACGCCGATGGCGCGCGTGTCCTTGAGTCGCTGCTCCAGCAAGGGCAGATCGAGCGTGGGCGCGGCGCTCGTCGTGCCGGCTGTAGGCGGCGGTGCGGCGGGAGCAGCGAGCGGCGCTGGCGCCGGGGCTGGCGGCTTTGTGGCTGCGGGCACGCTGCGGGTGGGGCTTGCAGGGCTCCTGGGTGGCGAAGGCGTCGCTGCTGGGGTTGCCGCAGTTGGGGCCGGTGCTGGAGCTGGAGCCGTGGGGGGCACGGCGAGCGGGATTGCGGTTGCGGGCGCGGGCACCAGCGCCGGAGCTGCAGGCGTGGGCACCGCGCGCGGCGCCGCCGACACGGCGGGTGCGGCCACCGCAGGAACTACCGGGCCGGAGTCGCCCGCTGCGGACTGCGATACCGCAGCCTGGTGGGCGCAGGCACTGGCGAATATGGCCAAGGCAAGGGCGAGTAAACGCATTCTGGTTCGCATCACAGGTAACTGTTCCGGATTCTACGCACCGTAACTGAACGGCAGCCCAACGAGGCCGCTCGGCATGCCACCGACGATAAGGGGCTGGCGACACGACACGGCGCGCGGGCGCACGCGAACTCGCAATGACAAGTCATGCGCGACATTTTGCGCTTATTTGTGGCGTTCTCGTGCATATGTTCAATCAAGATAAGCGTTGCGCTGACAAGACCGGGCTTGCTGATGCACTATGCTTGGCCTGTAACGACGCCGGGCATACGACAAGAGCAATAGGTCTGGTCCGCGGGAGGCGTCGGTTTGAGGGGAAGCGTCATGGATTACGCAGTCGAAGAAATTGAGCCAGGTCACTGGCGTGTTCAGGTTGCCGGGACGGTGCGCTACATCCGCCATCGCCCGGATATCAAGACCTTCGCCCCATGGGACATTTGCAGCGAGGACGGCCGCAGGCTGTGGGGCTCCCCGACGCTTGAATCCGCGTTCCGCTGGATCCAGGCGCGCACGGGCCACCCAACCGAGGGCATGCTGGTGGAGGGGCTGCTGGAGTGGAGTTCGCCGACCCGCTCCTCCGATGCGGCGCACGTCACCGGCGCGTACGAGTCAGACGCTCTGGGCATTATGGAAGCGGGCAACTAGCGCGTTGCGCGCGTGCCCGGCGCTCTTTACTGGAGCGTGCCCGGGCCGAACACCCGCGCGACGCCGCGGCCGCGCGGATCCGAGACCGCCTGTGTACCGGCAGCCGCGATGCTGATCACCTCGATGTCACCGTTGAAACCCTGGCCGGCCAGCAAGTAACCGCGCGCTGCAAGGTCTGCGCGTACCGCGGGTTCGAGCGTGCCGTAAGGCTCCTCGAACAGCGTGTCGGCCGGCAGCAGCTGGTGGTGGATGCGCGGCGCGGCGACCGCCGCTGGCAGGGGCAGGTGGAAGTCATGCCAGTTGGTGAGCACCTGGAAGATCGAGGTGGCGATGCGTGAGCCGCCCGGGGTGCCGATGACCACGGCGACCCGGCCATCCTTGAGCAGGATGGTCGGACTCATGGTGGACAGCGGGCGTTTGCCCGGTGCGATAGCGTTCGCATCGGCGCCGACCACGCCGTAGATGTTCGGCACGCCAGGCTTGGCGGAGAAATCATCCATCTCGTTGTTAAGAATGAAGCCGGCGCCGCTGACTACCTCGCCGGCGCCGAAGTCATCGTTGAGCGTATAGGTGTTGGCGACGGCGTTGCCGGTGCTGTCGGTGACCGAGAAGTGCGTGGTGCTGTGGTGGCCGGCAAGCCCGGGATGGACTTCCGCTGTCGGGCGTGCGCTGCTGCGTGTTGACCTCCGCTGCGCGCCGCGCCAGGTAGGCCGGATCCAGAAGTTGGGTGACCGGCGCGGACACGAAGTCCGGATCGCCCAGGTAGTCCGCGCGGTCGGCGAAGACGCGCTTCTCGATCTCAGCCAGCAGGTGCACGTACTGCGCGGAGTTGAGCGTGACGTTGCTGAAGGGCCCGGCAAGGTCCGCCTTCATCGCCAGCAGCGACAGCAGGGCAATACCACCGGAGCTGGGCAGCGGGGCGGTGACCACCTGGTAGCCCGCCCAGCTGCCGGTCAGCGGCTCGCGCCACACCGCGCGGTAGGCGGCCAGGTCCGCGGCGCTGATGTGCCCATGGTCACGGGTCATCTCAGCGCTGATCAGCTGCGCGGTGCGTCCGCCGTAGAACCCGTCGCGGCCCTGGTCTGCAATGCGCCGCAGGGTCGACTCAAGATCGGCCTGGCGGAAGGTGGTGCCGGCGGTGAGCGCGCCGAAGTAGGTGACAAAGTTGGTGCGGCCATGCAGTTCCGCCACCCGCTCATCGCGCATCTGCTGCTGCATGCGGGCCACCTCTAAATCCCGCATGCGCCAGGTGGATCGCGGGGGCGAGATCGGCAGCCCAAGTGCGCCGCGCGAACCGGCGATGCAGCTGCCACAGCCCCTCGACGGTACCGGGCACTCCCGCGGCACCGGCGCCCACGGTGCTCGCGTCGGCAATCAGGTTGCCGTTGCCATCCTGGTACATGGCCGCTGTGGCACTGGCCGGGGCGCACTCGCGGTAGTCTAGAAGTAGCTGTGGCCTTCGAAAAACACCGTGGCGAAGCCGCCGCCGCCCAGGTTGCCCGCCTCGGGGTAGGTCACCGCCAGCACGAAGGCGATGGCCACCGCGGCATCCACGGCGTTGCCGCCGTCGCTGAGCACCTCGGCGGCCGCCTGGGCGGAGTAGCGGTCCGGGGCGGCCACCGCCGCCGGCCCGCTCCCTGGCGATGCGGCAACCGCGCGTGCCGGGCTCGCCCAGCCTGTGATCGTGGCCAGGGCCAGGGCGGCCGGCAGGGCGGCGCGCGCGGCGCCGTGGCGCAGGTTCACGTCAGGGATTCTTCACCATGGAACGCAGCTTCGCCTCCACTTCCGCGTAGCTCCAGTAGGCACGCATCATGGTGAGCTTGCCGGCCGTGTTCACCTTGTAGATGCTCACCAGGTCCACGGTGATCTCGCTGCCGTCGGGCAGGCGATTGGTGAGAGACCACACGTTCGCGCACTCGTCCGCGCACGGGTAGGACTCGCGGATGCGGTAGGTCATGTTGCCGGGGCCGATAATCATGTCCCAGAAGCGCACCAGCGCCTCGCGACCCTTATGCCCATGTCCAGTGGGATCCAGCGGCGAGACGCCCACCGGGTCCTGGATGAGCGCATCGTCGGCGTACAACTCCAGCCAGGCGGCCTTGTTGCGCTGTGACGCATAGCGGGCGGACAGGGCGGAGGCGCGCTGCGCGGTATGGGTGCTGTTCTCCAGCTGCAGGCCGGCGGGTGGGCTCGTCATGGGTATCCTCGGATGCGGCAACGATAGGCACAGGGAGCTTCGCGCACTCGACCGCCGTGCGGCAAGGGGCGCATACGCGGGGCGGCGGCAGTCACTGCGCAGTGGCTGCCGCACCGCGGGGGGCAGCTAGTGCTGGTGTCCGGTGATGCGGTTCTCGCGCCAGAACGGGCGGTGCAGGGCGCTCTTGGCGTTCAGGGTCACCGGGCTCGCCACCCCCGCAGGCGGTGTCGGGCAGGACTGCCCGTTGCGATACCCGAGGGCTGCGGCCAGGCGCCCCTCGGCCGGATCACCCAGCTGGTGAGTGTAGTCGTCCGCCGTCGAGCAACCAGGCAGCACCGCGTTGGTCACGGTCGCGGAATTCTGCGGCGAGAACCCATCGGCGTAGTCGCCGAATCCCTTGGCATTGTCGCCGCTGAACTCGATGCTGAAGTAGGTCGTGCCACAGTTGTCCTGGGGATAGAAGCCATAGGGCTTGCCGCAGGTGGTCGTGCCGATCTGGATTACCTGCACGTCGACGCCGTTGAGTCCGTTGATGATCGCCTCGCTGGCCGAGCAGGTGCCCGAGCCGGTAAGTACGAACACCCGCGGCAATCCCAGGTACGGAAGATTCACTCCGGAGGCAGCTGAGAATCCCTGCGAGGTCGTGTGGAAGGGCGTGGGCGTGAGGGCACCGCCGGTGACCGGATTGGTGGTCGGATACTTGTCGTTGAAGGTCTGCTTTTCGAAGGTGGCACCGGCGGTGGGCCCGGGCCCTGCGATCATGTATGCCAGCTCGCTGGCGATATCAAGGTAGCCGCCACCGTTGTAGCGGATGTCGAGCACCAGGTCGGTGACAGCAGCGCTCTTCAGTTGCGTGATGGCGTCGATCAGTTCCTGCTCGGAAGTTGCGATGTGGGAATTGAAGAGGATGTAACCGACGTTGCCAGTGCTCGAGGGGATGGTGGTCACCAGCGGCACCGGTGTCTCGGTCTCATCGCTGGCCTGCAGGGTCACCATGCGGCTGGCGCTGGCGCCCTGGTCCATGATGGTGAATGTATGCGATTCGCCCGCCGTGGAGGGGTACAGTCCGGCGTTCAGCGTAGCCACGTCCTGGCCGTTGACCATGTCGACCCCGTCGATGGCCAGAATCTGCGCGCCACGGGCGATGCCTGCTGCTGCCGCCGCGTAACCTGACCAGACGAAGCTCGTATAGACCAGCCGCGGGGGAGTTGCGGACACCAGGTCAAAATCCACCCCGTAGCCGACGTCCACCCCTGCGGTGGACAGGTTCTCCCAGACGGCGGTCGTGTACGTGAAGTGAAAGCGGTCCTTGGCGGCCCCCGTCGAGGTGGTGGCCGGGGTCTTCAGGGCGTCGAAGTACGCTGCGGTCGTGGAATAGGTGGCAGGATCGAGGTCCGGGATCTCGCTGTACCAGAGGTACAACTCGTTGCTCCAGGAGCGCAGCCAGTTATTCTCATCCAGGGTCGTGCCCTGGGTATCCGGATACGCGTCTCCGCTGACCGGGTCGTTGCCCGAGCGCGGGTTCTGGCACAGCGCCTGAAAGTGGGCCGACGGCTGGAAGACCCCGGCGGTCCAGCCGGCCGCAGGCGGCGTGCTGCCGCCAGATCCGCCGCCGCCGCACGCCGAGAGTGCGAGCAGGACAAGCAATTGCCAAGACCGTGCGCTAGGGCGAAAAAAGCCCCCTGTTGCGGATGAACTCATACCGGGTCCCTCTCGGCTGGTCATGAGGCGGCCACCCTGTTCAGGGTGTACCGCGAAACGTTCCCGAGTATGGGCCGGGTGCGGGCGCAATTCCGGAAGTTAGTTCTCCTTCCTTGACGTGCAACAGGGCCGGCACCGCCTGGATCGGGTCCAGCAGGGCCCGAAGGCCGCCCGCCGCCGCTTGCTGGAAGAGGCACCGCTTGGCTGATGCGAACCGCGCCCGCCGGAGATGGGCCGGACTGTTTCCTATCTAAGCGGCCGCGCGCGGTACCTGCGCGAGCGCTGGGCGCGCCAGGTGCGCACCCAGGAGTACCAGTGGCACCAGTGTTACCAGGAAAGTCAGGTGATACCAAACCGGGAAACTGTGCCAGAGCTTGACGTGTTCTGGCAGAAACACCACGAGCAGGATGATGCCGCAGAGCCACGGCGCGCGCGTATCGCCGGGCGCGATCCGCGCCGCGACCGCACCGGCCGCCAGCGAACTTGTCGCGGCGATCGCCAGTCGCGCCAACAGCATCCCAAGTGTGAAGGAGAAGGCAGGTTCGGCCGCGGCATATCCTGCAATCCCCTGGCGCAGGATCAGGTTGAGAAGACTCACGACCACCACCCAGCTGACCAGGGCGGTGAAGATGGCAAGCAGGGTGCGTTTCATGAGGGTGCTTGTTCCTAAGGTGTATGCGGGGAATCTTACCTCCAACGGCCCCGACCTCACCCCCGCAGTGCCTCGTGCAGCGGCGCCAGCCAGGGCTCGAAGTGGCGCCAGTGATCTAGCGCGTCACGACTCAAGGGGCGGCGCACCTGCTCGGAACTCGCGGTGCGCACGGCGCGCTCGTTGCGGTGGAATTCCAGGCAGGCCGGCTCGAAGTCCAGTCCGAGAAAAGCCAGCAGGCGCCGCACGCTGCCCTCCAGGTCCGCAACGACCCTCTCGTGCTCGACGCGCAGCACGCTGCCCGGCAGCACCTGGCTCCAGTGCTCCATGAGAGACGCGTAGCTGCGGTAGTAGCGGCCCAGGTCGCGCAGGTCATAGGTGAACTCCTGGCCGGCGGCGAACAGCTGCCGGAAGGCGCTGAAGCAGCAGGCCAGCGGCTCGCGGCGCGCGTCGATGATCTTTGCCCCGGGAAGGATGAGATGGATAAGACCGATGTGCCGGAAGTTGTTCGGCATCTTGTCGATGAAGTAGGGCCGGCCGCGGCGGTAGGCCGCAGTGTCGGCCAGGTACTGCTCGCCGAGTCCGCGGCAGCGCTCCGCATCCAGGCTTGCCAGCACCTGCGGGTATCCCTGGCCCGCGGTGCCGTGGAGCGCTGCGACCAGGCGCGGGATCTCCGGCAGTTCCCAGGTGCCCTCGATCTGCGAGTGGGAGGCGAGGATCTGCTCCAGCAGCGTCGAGCCTGCGCGCGGCAGGCCGACGATGAAGACCGGCCCGGCGTGCGGGCAGCCAAAGCCCTTGCGGGCCTCAAAGAACTCCCGCGTGCAGGTACTTATCTGCAACGCAGCTGCGCGCTCGAATTCCTCGGAAGAATATCCGGCTTCCTGGCGCTTCAACTCGTTGCCGCGCGCGTACTGTGCGAACGAGTCGGCGTAGGCACCGCGATCCTCCAGCGCCTTGCCGAGTGCGAAGCACAGGTGATAGCGATCCGCAGGCGTGCACTGTGGTGCGGCGAGGGCGGCCTGCATCTGCGCGACCTCGGCGTCCTCGAAGCGGTAGGTCTTGAGGTTGGCCAGCCCCCAGTAAGCCTCGCCAAAGTGGGCCTGCAGGCGCGCGGCGGCCTGGTAGGCGGCGATTGCTTCGGACTGGCGCCCCAGGGTCTTCAGCGCATGCGCAATGCACAGCGCAACGTCGCCGCGGCCCGGATCGCGCTCCAGCAGCGCGCTGAACAGTGCCAGCGCCTGGGTGCTCTCGCCCAGCGCAGCCAGTGCGTTCGCCTTGACGGTGAGGAACGCGGCATGGTCTGGGGCGGTCCCCAGCAGCCGCTGCGCCTCGCGCAGGGCGTCCGCATGCCGGTGGCGCCGGGCGAGTACGAGGGCGTATTCGTAGCGCGCGGCGTGGTGGCCCGGGGCTGCGGCGAGCACGCGTTCCAGCAGCGGCTGGGCCTGGTCGAAGGCCTGCAGCCGAGTGCCGATCTGCGCCAGCACCCGCAATGCCTCCGGGTGGTCAGGCTGCTGCTGCAGGAACTGCCGGATGAGGCGCTCGGCGTCGGCTGTCTCGCCGTCGGCAACGAGGCTGCTCGCGGCCAGCACGGCCGCGGGCATCGCGGCCAGCTGTGCGGCGCTCAATGCTGCCTGCGCCGCGGTGGCCGCGTCGCCAAGCTCCGCGAGCCCCTGCCAGCTGGCCGGCAGGGCAGGGTTGAGTTCGACCGCCCGACGGTACGCTGCGATGGCCCCTGGGCTGTCCCCCCGCAGGCGGTGACAGTGGCCGCGCTCCTGGAACAGGCGGCTGTAGGAGGGGTGGACCGACTCAAGCCGTGCCAGCATCGCCAGGGCCTCCGCAGCGCGCCCGAGATAGCGCAGGCTCACGCCAACCAGGTACATGACGTCGCGGTTTTCGGGCACCTCGGCCAGCAGTTGCTCGGCCTGGTGCAGCGCGCTCTTGTAGTCACCCTTCTGCAGCAGGGTGCGGCTGGCGAGAACCGCCGCCTCGATACGCGAGGCTACGGGGGGGTGAGGCGGTTGAGGCATTTGGATCCGTAGCGCGCAGCGCGCCTGCGATAACCGGGCGCCGATCGGGGCCCGCTCCCATTCTAGTAGGAGCAGCGCCGCCGCGACAGGAGCCAATCGGTCCTGCCGACAGTTTTTCTGTCGGTATGTTTAGAATTTGCGGCTTGCCAAGCTCGCGCAGCGCTATAGCATCTGCGGGCTGCTTGCGCGCAGCACTATTGCGGGAGCGAACGCGTTGTCCTCTGCCGAGATCCTGTCATCGCCGCCAGCCCTCGGATGAGGGGGCGCTACTCGGCATGGGCTCTGGCGCGTCATGCGCTCAGTGGGGCGGCGTGGCCACGCGCCTGGCGAGCCGCGGAACCGAAGTCCACCTACGACGTCGTCATCATCGGCGGCGGGGGCCATGGTCTTGCCACCGCGTACTACTTGGCCGCCCGGCACGGCATCACCAATGTGGCGGTGCTGGAGCGCAACTACATCGGCTCTGGCAACGTCGGCCGCAATACCACCCTGGTGCGCTCGAACTACCTCCTGGACGGCAACACGCAGTTCTTCGAGCACGCACTGAAACTGTGGGAGGGGCTTTCGCACGAGCTCAACTACAACGTCATGCTCTCGCAGCGCGGACAGGTGGTGCTTGGCCATTCACCCGTGCAGATGGACGTGCTGGCGCGCAAGGGCAACATCATGCGCCTGAACGGCATCGACGCACAGTTGCTGGATCGCGCCGAGGTCATGCAGATGCTGCCCTACCTCGACTATTCGGCGGCCTGCCGCTTCCCGATCTACGGTGGCTTGCTGCAGGGCAGGGCGGGTACCGTGCGGCACGATGCGGTCGCCTGGGGCTACGCGCGCGCGGCGAGCGCGCTGGGCGTGGACATCATCGAGAACTGCGAGGTGACCGGCTTCGTGCGCGATGGCGACCGGGTCACCGCGGTCACCACCAGCCGCGGCCGCATCGCCGCCGGGCGCACGGCAATCAGCGTCGCCGGGCACTCCTCGCGCCTGGCCGCGCTCGCCGGGATGCGGCTGCCCGTGGAGTCCCACCTGTTGCAGGCCTTCGTCAGCGAGCCGATCAAGCCTTTCGTGGATCACGTCATCAGCTTCGGCGCCGAGCTGTTCTATATCTCGCAGTCCGACAAGGGCGGCCTGGTGTTCGGTGCCCACATCGACGGCTTCAACAGCTACACCCAGCGCGGCCAGTTCGCGCAGGTGCAAACAGCGGCCGAGTGCGCCGTGGCACTCATTCCCTCGATCTCGCGCCTGCGGCTGCTGCGGCACTGGGGCGGCATCCAGGACATGACCCCTGACGGCAGCCCGTTCATCTGCCGCACGCCACTGGCAAATCTGTATTTCAACGGCGGCTGGTGCTACCAGGGGTTCAAGGCCACCCCGGCCGCCGGCTGGTGTCTTGCGCATCTGGTCGCCAACGATGACGAGCACCCGCTGGCGCGCCACCTGAGCCTCGACCGCTTCGAGCGCGGCAACGGCCTCGACGAATACGCGCTGGGACTTTGGACCTACAGGCAATAGATGCGCATCAAGTGTCCACACTGCGGGGAACGTGACTATAAGGAGTTCCGCTATGCGGGGGATGCCAGCAAGGCGCGCCCCGAGCACGGCAGCACCGACCTTAAGGCCTGGCACGACTACGTATTCCTGTTCGACAACCCCAAGGGCGCGCACCTTGAGTACTGGCAGCACGTGCTGGGTTGCCGCCAGTGGTTCGTGCTCGAGCGCGATACCGCCACCAACCTGAGCGGCGAGAGCCACTTCCCGCACCGGGCGGGGCCGCGATGAGCGGCGCACGCCGGCTGACCACTGGCGGGCGGATCGACCGCGATCGACCGCTGCGCTTCACGCTCGACGGCCGTGACTACGAGGGCTATGCCGGGGACACCCTTGCCTCGGCATTGCTCGCGAACGCGGTTGGCATCGTTGGCCGCAGCTTCAAGTACCACCGGCCGCGCGGCTTCCTGTCCGCCGGTGTCGAGGAGCCCAATGGGCTGTTTACCCTGGGCAGCGGCGGCCGCACGACGCCGAACGTTCCTGGCACTGTCACGGAACTGAGCGCGGGGCTCGCCGCGCGCTGCCAGAACGGCTGGCCGTCGGTCAACCTTGACCTGATGGCGGTGCTGTCGCTCGCCTCGCCGCTGCTGGGAGCGGGGTTCTACTACAAGACCTTCATGGGCCCGCGCCGCCGTTCGTGGGAATTCTACGAGCCCTTCATCAGGCGGGCCGCAGGGCTCGGGCGCGCAGTGCACGAGCCGGACCCGGACCGCTACCAGACGCGCTACGCGCACGCGGACGTGCTGGTCATCGGCTCAGGACCGGCCGGGCTTGCCGCCGCCCTGGCGGCCGGTCGCAGCGGTGCGCGGGTGCTGCTGGTTGAGCAGGACTTCCTGCTCGGCGGCAGCCTACTTTCCAGTTGCGACACGCAGCAGGACAAATGGCGTGTCGCCGCGGAGCACGAGCTGGCGCAGTTGCCGGATGTCGAGGTGCTCAGGCGCACCACGGCCTTCGGGCTGTACGACGGCAACACTGTGGCCCTGCTGGAACGGCGCGACCACCAGCAGCTGGAGCCGGACTGCGGCGCCGCACGCGAGATCGTGACGACCCTGCGCGCCGGGGCGATCGTGTTCGCCACCGGCGCCACGGAACGCCCGCTGGTATTCCTGGACAACGACCGCCCCGGGGTCATGCTCGCCGGCGCCGTGCGCACCTACCTCAATCGGTACGCGGTGCTCGCGGGCGGCAGGGTGGTGGTCGGCACCAACAACGACAGTGCCTGGGAGTGCGCGATCGAGCTGGCACGCGCGGGGGCTGCAGTGGTGGTGCTGGATGAGCGCGCGCAGGTCAGCTCTCAGCTGCTGGAGAGTGCCCACGGTGCCGGCATCCGAGTGCAACTGGGCGCGGTCGTGCGCCGCGCGCTCGGCGGTCGCCACGTGAAGGGCGTGCAGTTCGCGGTCGGTGCGCGCGAGCAGCGCCTGCCATGCGATCTGCTGTGCGTGTCTGGAGGGTGGTCGCCGGTTGTGCACCTGACTTCGCACAACGGCGCGAAGCCTGTGTACCGCCCTGACCTCGACGCCTTCGTGCCCGGGGAGTTTGCGCCCGGGAACTTCGGCGCCGGTGCGCTGATGGGCGCGCTCGACGCGGCGCAGGAGGTCGCCATGGGCAGCGCGGCCGGGCTCGCGGCGGCGCGCTACGCCAGTGCCGCGGAGACGGTCCCGGTGCCCATGCCGCCGCAGCCGCCCGCGCCGTCGGGCGCGCGGCCGTTGGCGCCGCTGCAAATCGGCAAGGCCTTCGTGGATTTGCAGAACGATGTCACCACCAAGGACCTGGTGCAGGCGCAGCAGGAAGGATTCGAGTCCGTTGAACACCTCAAGCGCTACACGACCCTGGGCATGGGAACCGACCAGGGCAAGACCAGCAACGTCAATGCGCTGCGGCTGATGGCCGGACTTCGCGGGATCGCCAGCGCGGCTGCCGGGACTACCACGTTCCGCCCGCCCTATACACCGGTCTCCATCGGAGCCCTCGCCGGGCGCAACATCAACCAGCATTTCCGCCCCATCCGCCGCTCGCCGCTGCACGAGTGGCACCTGGAAAACGGCGGCGTGATGATCGAGGCGGGCCCCTGGATGCGCGCCTGGTACTACCGCTGGGCCGGCGCCGACCCGGAGAGCGCCTACGTCGAGGAGATGCGCCTGGTGCGCGGTGGGGTCGGCATCTCGGACGTATCGACGCTTGGCAAGATCGACGTGCAGGGGCCGGACGCTGCGGAGTTCCTGAACCGCCTGTACGTGAACGAGTTCGCACGCCTGGCGGTGGGCAAGGCGCGCTACGGGGTGATGCTCAACGATGACGCCACGGTGCTCGATGACGGCACCACTGCGCGCTTCGCCGCGACGCGGTACTTCATGACGACCACGACCGCCCAGGCAGCCGAGGTGATGTCGCGGCTGGAGTTCCTGCTGCACACCGCGTGGACCGACCTCAACGTGCAAGTGCTGTCCCTGACCGACCAGTGGGCGGGTATGGCGGTGGCGGGCCCGAGGGCGCGCGCGGCGCTGGAGCTGGCCCTGCCGGGCCAGGACTTCTCCGATGCGACCTTGCCCTTCATGGGCTGCCGGGAGATCGATCTGGCGGGGATGCCGCTGCGCATCCTGCGCCTGAGTTTCTCGGGCGAACTGGCCTTCGAGCTGTACGTGCCGGCCGACCACGGCGTCGCGCTGTGGGAGCACCTGCTAAGCAGCGCAGCAGCGCTGGGCATCCGGCCCTATGGGCTTGAGTCGCTCGCCTCGCTGCGCATCGAGAAGGGCCACGTCGCGGGCCTGGAGCTCGATCACCGCAACACCCTGGATGACCTGGGGCTCACCAAGATGGCACGCACCGCAAAGCCTTTCGTCGGCCGCGAGCTGCGCGAGCGGGTCGAGCTGCGTGCCCCGCAGCGCTGGAGCCTGGTGGGACTTGAGTGCCTGGAGCCAGCCGCCCGCCTGCGCGGCGGGGCGATCCTTTTTGCCGCCGCGGACCGGGTTGAGGGCCATGGGCGCGGCTACATCACCTCCGTCACCTGGTCGACGCAGCTGAACAAGTTCATCGCGCTGGCGCTGTACCAGGGGGGGCTTGTGCACCTGGGCGAGGAGATAGTCTGCGCCTATCCGCTCAAGGGCGAGAACGTGCGCGCGCGCATCGTCTCGCCAGTATTCATCGACCCGGCCGGGGAGCGCCTGCATGTTTGATCGGCGTTCGCCGCTTGCCAGCCAGCTGCGTGCCCCGGGTGGCGACGGACTGGATGGCCGTCGCGCGCTGCGGCTGAGCGAGGTCAGGGGGTGGGAGCTCGCGCAGGTCGGCGTGTTTGCGCAGCAACAGGGTGCGCTGGCCGCCGCGGTGGTGCCGGTGCTGGGCGCCGGTGCGCTGCCGCCTGCGGCCGGGCAGGTGCAGCACACGCCCGCGGCTGCGCTCTACCGGACTGCCCCGGACAGCTACTGGGTGGTGACATCGCAACCCAAGGTAATATCGCAGCTGCGCAGTGCCGTGCCTGCCAGTTGCGGGACTGTCACATGCCTGTCGCACAGCCGGGTTCGACTGGCGGTGCAAGGGCCGCAGGCGCGTACCGTATTGGCCGGGGGCATATCGGTCGATCTGCATCCGCGCAGTTTTGCCGTGGGGGCGTTCGCGCAGACCGGCCTGCACCACACCGCCGTGCTGCTGGAGCGCAGTGCACCGGAGCGCTATGAGCTGTACGTGCTGCGCACGTTTGCCGTGTCGATCTGGGAATGGCTGCTCGATGCGGCGCTGCCGGTCGGCTACGAGATTGCGGTCGAGCAGCGGCCGCCGGCCTAGAGATTGAGCAGCGCCGGCTTAGCTTCTGGCGCGGAAACTGATACTTGAGGAGAACCATCGAGTGAAATCGCATACCAGGGTCGTCGTCATCGGCGGCGGTGTTGTCGGCTGCAGCGTCCTGTACCACCTGACCAAGGCGGGCTGGAAGGACGTGGTGCTGATCGAGCGTGAGCAACTGGCCTCCGGCTCGACCTGGCATGCGGCCGGCGGCTTCCATACCCTCAATGGCGATCCGAACGTGGCCAAGCTGCAGGGCTACACCATCGGCCTGTACGACGAGCTGGAGCGCATCTCCGGGCAGTCCTGCGGCCTGCACCGCTCCGGCGGTCTGTTGCTGGCTGACACCCCCGAGCGCATGGAGTGGCTGAAGATGGCCCACGCCCGCGCGCGCTACCTCGGGCTCGAGACCGAGCTGTTGAGCGCACGCGAGGCAAAGCAGCTGCTGCCGCTGTTGGAGGAGCAGTACTTCGCCGGGGCCATGCTGGACGCGGCCGACGGCAACCTCGACCCCTCGGGAACCACGCAGGCGTACGCCAAGGCTGCGCGTATCGGTGGAGCTGAGATCTACCTGAAGACGCGCGTGACGGCGATCGGGCGCCGCGCGGACGGCACCTGGGACGTGGTGACCGAGCAAGGCACCATCAACACCGAGCACGTGGTGAACGCCGGCGGCCTGTGGGCGCGCGAGGTCGGGCGCATGGTCGGGCTCGAGCTGCCGGTGCTTGCCATGGAGCACATGTACCTGGTGACCGACGAGATGCCCGAGGTGGTCGCCTTCAACAAGGAACGCGGTCACGAGCTGCCGCACGCCATCGACTTCAAGGCCGAGATTTACATGCGCCAGGAGCGCACGGGGATGGTCCTGGGCACCTACGAGAAGGCCTGTGTGCCGTGGCAGCCGCGGAGCACACCGTGGGACTTCGGCGCCGAACTGCTGCCGCCGGACCTGGACCGTATCGCCCCGTCGCTTGAGATCGGCTACCAGCACTTCCCGGCCATGGCTCAGGCGGGCATCAAGCGCGTCATCAACGGGCCGTTCACCTTCTCCCCTGATGGCAACCCGCTGGTCGGTCCGGTGCAGGGGCTGCCGGGGTACTGGTGCGCCTGTGCGGTGATGGCCGGGTTCAGCCAGGGCGGTGGCGTGGGTCTCGCCCTGTCACAGTGGATGGTCAACGGCGACCCGGGCTTTGATGTGTGGGCGATGGATGTCGCGCGCTACGGTGAGTGGGCGACCCGCAGCTATACCAACACCAAGGTGCGCGAGAACTACTCGCGGCGCTTCTCGATCCGCTTCCCCAACGAGGAACTGCCCGCCGCGCGCCCGCAGCAGACGACTGCGCTCTACGACGTGCTGCTGGGCCAGGGGGCGGTCATGGGGGACAGCTGGGGGCTTGAGACCGCGCTATGGTTTGCTCCCAAGGGGGTCGAGCCCAGGGACATCGTCTCGTTTCACCGCTCGAACGACTTCGCGCACGTCAAGCGCGAGTGCCAGGGGGTGCGCAATGGCGTCGGTGTGACCGAGATCGCCAACTTCGCCAAGTACGAAATCGAGGGCCCGGGGGCGGAAGGCTACCTGTCGCGCCTGATGACCAACCGCATGCCGCGCGCCGGACGCCTGGTGCTCACGCCCATGCTCAATCCCGGCGGCAAGCTCATCGGCGACTTCACGATCGCCCGGGCAGCCCCTGAGCGCTTCCTGATGTGGGGCTCCTCGCAGGCCCAGATCTACCACATGCGCTGGTTCGAGCAGCACCTGCCCGCGGACGGCTCCGTCACGCTGCGGCGCCTGGACCTGGCGCTGGTGGGCCTGTCGATCGCCGGCCCGCGCTCGCGTGAGCTGCTGCAGCGCCTGACCGACGAGGACGTCTCCAACCAGGCGTTCCGCTTCCTCGATCATCGCTCGATGGACATTGCGAACGTGCCGGCGATGATCAACCGCGTCACCTACACCGGGGACCTCGGCTACGAGATCTGGGTGTCACCGGAGTACCAGCGCCGCCTGTATGGGGCGATCATGGAGGCGGGCGCCGAGCTTGGCATCGTGAACTTCGGCATGCGCGCGCTGCTGTGCCTGCGCCTGGAGAAGAACTTCCCGACCTGGTACCGCGAACTGCGGCCGATCTACGGGGCCTTTGAGGGCGGCATGGAGCGGTTCGTCGACCTCGGCAAGCCTGACTTCATCGGCAAGGAGGCCGCAGTGCGCGACCACGGCGGGGCGGACACGCTGCGGCGGGTGAGCTTCGTCGTGGATGCCACGGATGCGGATGTGCTCGGTGACGAGCCGATCTGGCATGCGGGCAAGGTCATCGGCTGGGTGACATCAGGCGGCTACGGCCACTACGTGGAGCGCTCGCTCGCGCAGGGCTACGTGCCCAAGGCGCTGGCGAGCGACACCGGCCTCGGCAGCTTCGAGATCGAGATCCTGGGCGAGCGGCGCAAGGCCACGATCATTGCAGCGCCGCTGTTTGATCCGGAAGGCGCGCGCATGCGTGCCTAGCGGCAGCAACGCTGGTGGCGTCGGGGCGATGCGCCCCGCGCCACCGCTTCAGGCGCGGCGCCCGTAGAACCCCAGGCGTTCCTCCTCGCTGAACATGACCCCGGGACGATCGTAGTAGGAGTAAACCGCCACCAGCCGGGAGCGTGATCCGCGCACCTTGGATACGCGGTGCAGTGTATTCAGGCCGGCGAATACGTTCAGCGTGCCGGGCAGCAGCGCATTGGTGCGGATGGACTGGTCGCCGCCGCGCAGCAGTCGGCCGACACCGTCATAGTTGGGGTCCTGCTCGGAGCGCAACCCGCTGCGGTACTCGAATTCGCCGCCCTCGTCGGCGGCCTGGATCAGCAGCGTGGTGGTGTAGCGCGAGCGGTCGAAGTGCCAGTTGAGCGTCTCCCCGGGCCGGTACTCGATCACGTTGACACGGGCGAGCGGGTCGGCCATCTGGCACAGCCCTGGCTGCTGCATCACCTTCCCGAGGAAGCCCGCCAGCGGATCCCACTCGTAGATCCGGTGGATGCTCGTCTGCGTGATCTGGTCATCGCACAGGGTGTGGTGGATGGTCTCGAAGCGGGTGAGCGCCGGGTGATCGGCGGACAGGCCATCGATCGCATCCTTGAAGTAGACGTTGTGCGCTCGCTGGTGGGTGAACGCGCGGGTGGCGAGCGGCACGATCTGCGCGGCGGCCTGCGCGATCGCGTCCGGGCGCACGAACCCATGCAAGTTGAACATGCCGTGCTGCGCCAGTTCCTGCTGGCACTGGGTGACCAGATGCGCATAGGCGGTCGAATCGGGTCGATCAAGCGGATAGCGGTCCAGGTCCAGCAGCGTGTGCATGCCGGAAGCCTAGGCCGGCGCGGTCGCCGCGTCGCCAACGGACGATACGATCTGTTTTAGTTGGGCTAAAATATAGCGATGAGGGCGGGGACGTCCCGCGGAGCGCAGTAAGATGTTGAACCTCCCGCCGTTGCGGGCTGTGCAGGTGTTCGAGGCAGTTGGCCGCCTGGGCAGCGTCAGCCGTGCCGCGGAGGACCTGGGGGTCTCCCCCGGCGCGGTCACCCAGCAGGTGCACGCGCTTGAGAAGCACCTCAAGGCGCGGCTGGTGCAGCGCACCGGCCGCGGCATAGAACTTACGACCTGGGGCGCGCTGTACCTGCAGCGCATCTCCGCGGGGCTTGAGCACCTGCGCAAGGCGCAGCACGACGTCGAGCGCGCGCGGCGCTCGAACCATCTGGCGGTGAGCGCGATCTCCTCGATGTCGATCAAGTGGCTGGGCCCGCTGCTGCTGGCTTGGAATGCGCAGCAGGGCGATGCCAGCGTGGCGCTGGATGCCAACGACGCCGAGCCGCGGGTGGATGCCGGCGAGGTCGATTTCCGCATCTCCTACGGCGCGCGCCGCCATACCTACCAGCGCTACCTGCGCCTGTTCACCGACTACGTGATGGTGGTGGCAAGCCCAGCGCTCCTGGCGACGAGCCCTATCGTGCGCCATCCACGCGACCTGCTGAAGAAGCCATTGCTGTGGATCGACTGGGGCTACGAATACACCGGGATCCCTACCTGGAGCCATTGGTTCGAGTCAGTCGGCCTCTCGGCCGAGCGCCTGCGTGCCAGCCTCACTTTCGCCTCGTCCGGCATCGCAGTGGATGCGGCCATCAGCGGTCACGGCTACGCACTCGCCCAGCATTCCATGGTGGCCGACGCGCTGGGCAGCGGCGCGCTGGTCTCCATCTTCCCGCACCTGCTGCCGCTGCCCGAGGACTACTTCCTGGCCTGGAACAGCGCAGCACTGGATAAGCCCATCGGGGCTGCCTTCCACGCCTGGGTCATCGCCCAGGCGCGCAGGTTCGACTACGGGGGTCCCTAGGAGGCGTGAGCCGGCACGGAGCCGCGCTGCGCGGCGGCCGGCTCGGTGGCGACGTGGCTTGCATCGATGAACAACCAGGTCGCGGCTGTGAGCACCGCGAACCCGGTGCCGATCAGGAAGGCCGTGTTCCAGTGGCCGTGCCCGGATAGATAGGCGACCACGGGGATGCCCACGACGCCGCCCAGGCTGCCTCCGGTGTTCATCACCCCGCCCACCGCCATGGTGTTGCGGCGGCCAATGGTCATCGCCGCCGCCCAGAACGACCCCTCGGTGAGCTCCACCAGCCCGTAGCAGATCGCCAGCAGAGCGATGGCGACGTAGGGGTTGCCGGCGTGCACGGCCAGCAGCATGAGCAGCCCCGCGGCGGGCATCGCCAGCAGCGGTGTCAGCCGCAGGCCCCGCCGGATCCCCAGGCGCACGTACAGGTGGCTGGCGATAACCCCGCCGATGCCGGCCCCGAGCCCTGCGGCGATGGGGGGGCCGGTGGCGAGCCAGCCGCCCTCCAGCCAGGAGAAATGGCGCTCCTGGACAAGGTAGAGGAAGCACCAGTTACCCAGCAGGTAGAACAGGTAGTTCATGCAGAAGTACGCGAAGGTGAGCAGCATGACGTGCCGGTCCTTGAGAATCGCGGCCATCTCGCGCAGGGCGACGCGGGCATTGACCTGCTCCGAGGTGGCATCGCTCAGCAACGCCAGTTCCTGGGTGGAAACCGCCGGGTGCTCGCCGGGGGTGTTGCGGGCGTACCAGGCCCAAAGCAGGTAAAGCGGGATGGCCGGCAGCGCGGTCCAAAGCAGGGCTTTCTGCCAGCCGACCACCGCCATCAGGGTTGCGATCAGTGGCGGGGCAAGGGCGCCACCGAAGCCGAGCCCCATGGTCTGCAGGCCCTGTACCAGCGGCCAGCGCGCCGGCGGGAACCAGGTCTCGAACACCCCGGTCGAGACCGGGAAGGTCGGCGCCTGAGCGGCTCCCATGAGGAACTGTGCTGCGAACATCACCGCGAACACCGCTACCCCGGCGAAGAGCTCCGGCGCGTACGCGGTGACCGCGATGCACACGAACGAGGCGGCCCCGATCCCGACGAACATGCGCCGCGCGCCCCAGCGCTGGCCGAGTACGCCGCCGGGTATCTGGAAGATCATGTAGCCGATGACGAATGCCTGCTCGAGCCAGCCGATCTGCATCTGGCTCAGGTGCAGCGCGGGCATCATCGGTTCGGCGGTGATCGTCAGCGCGCGCTGCTGCAAGTACTCGAGAAAGCCGATCGCAAACAGGAAGCTGAACATCCACCAGCGCACCGGCACCGGCTGCTGCCGGGGACGTCCTGCGGTCTCGCTCATGGGTGCGCCGTCGGGCTCATCGCCGCTGGCAGGCAAACAGTACCGGGCTTTCCGACATGTACAGGGTCTGCGCCGGCGCTGATCGTGAACCTGACCGGTCCACGTACGCGCCGCCGTCTCTCCGTCGCGGTGACGCGTTCGAATCTACAGGGTCCCGACAAATTGACAAGGCGGGAGCGCCTTCGTGGGCGCATGACTCAAGGCGGGGCACGCCAAGGCAGCGGCGCACCCTAAGCGGGCAACCCTTGGCAAGGTTTTAGCTGTGCTAAAACACAATCCACTGGCTGCTGACGCGCTGCCGGCCTGCTGCGACTACATTCGGCGGGGGTCTTGTCCGAGATTCAACGAAGAAACGAAGCCGGGGAGTCTGCGTGCAGAAGAATTACCGGGTATCCGCGGCAGTCGCGGCGATATTGGCAGGCCACGCCGGCCAGGCGGCGCGCGCGGCGGCGGCCGATTCAGCAACTGCTTCGTCCACCGAGATTGCCGAGGTGGTGGTTACGGCAACGCGGCGTACCGAGAACCTGCAGGACGTACCGATCGCGATTACCGCGCTGACCGGTGAGACCTTGAAGGAACTGAACGTCCAGACGCTGGATGACTTCGTCAAGTACCTGCCGAACGTCTCCACCGCGAGCAAGGGGCCGGGCCAGAACGAGGTCTACATGCGCGGCCTGTCCACCACGCAGAACGGCAACCAGGGCTCGGGCAGCATCGGCTCATTTCCGAATGTCGCCATCTACCTTGACGACCAGTCCGTGCAGCTGCCGGGCCGCAACCTGGACGTCTACGCGGTCGACCTCGAGCGCATCGAGGTACTAGAGGGACCGCAAGGCACCTTGTACGGAGCCGGCGCGCAGGCCGGCGCGGTGCGCTACATCACCAACAAGCCGAAGCTCAACACGGTCGAGGCGATCTTCACCGCCGGCTACGCGACCACCGCGCACGGCGACCCAAGTCACCTGCTGCAGGCAACCGTCAACTTGCCGCTCATCGAGGATACCCTTGCCCTGCGCGCGGTGGTCTACGAGGAGAAGCGCGGCGGCTACATCCACAACATCCCCGGGACATTCGCGCGCGAGCCGACCGATGGCGGCATCGCCTACTATTTCGGCGGAATCGTGCCACCGAACAGCGTGGTGCTGTCCAACACAGGCCTCGTCAACCACGACTACAACCCGGTCACCTACAAGGGCAGCCGCTTCTCCGCGCTCTACCAGATCAACGATGACTGGAACATCGGGCTGCAGCAAAGCTTCCAGACCCTCGAGGCTGACGGCGTGTTCGCCTATGCGCCGGCGCTCGGTGACCTAAATATCCAGCAG
The DNA here is from genome assembly GCA_963703025.1 of uncultured Pseudomonadota bacterium. GTDB lineage: Bacteria > Pseudomonadota > Gammaproteobacteria > Steroidobacterales > Steroidobacteraceae > 13-2-20CM-66-19. The sequence goes on from OY969778.1 coordinate 3,300,905, forward strand.
TACAACCCTTCCTACGACCACGACAAGTTCGAGGATACGGCCTGGACGCTGAACGGCCGCATCGGCCCGTTGAAGGCGGTATATACCGGGGGTTACCTCGATCGCAAGGTCCAGCAGCAGACCGACTACACCGCCTACGCGCGCGGGGCGCTGGGAGCCTACTACCAGTGTGACGGTCCGTCCGTGAACTTCTCCGGCCTGCCCAGCAAGGTCACGACCGATACCTGCTACTCGCCTAGTTCTGTCTGGTACGACAACGAAAAGAACACCCACGAGAGCCACGAGTTGCGCTTCACCACCCCGGACGACCAGCGGTTGCGGACCATCGTTGGCGGCTTCTACGAGAAGTACAAGATCCAGGACTCGATCAACTGGCAGTACGGCCAGGAAGCGGCCGGTTTCGCCCCGTTCGCGCCGCTGCCGGGCACCACGATCTTCGACCCCTCCGTTCGCGCCCCTGGAACGGTGTTCTTCAACGACATCACGCGCGGCTACACGCAGCACGCATTGTTCGGCGAGGTCGCCTACGACATCGTGCCCAAGACGGTGACGCTGACCTTGGGTACGCGCGTCTACTGGATGGACAACTACGAGAAGGGCTCGAAGAACTCCGCCTACGGCTGCCGCAACTACGCCGCGGACGCCTGCTCGCGCCCCTACAGCGTGAACCTTGACTCGGTGACCTTCGCCGACGGCTCCACAGGTCCGTTGCAGAACGATACCCACGGCCACAAGGACAAGGTGAACCTCAGCTGGAAGGTGACCACCGACGCTCTGGTCTACGCCACTTACTCGGAAGGTTTCCGGCCCGGGGGCTTCAATCGTGGGCAGGGCGTAATCCCGCCGAGCTCGCCGCTGTACGGCAAGTTCGTGCTGCCGTACGAGTACAACACCGACACCCTCAAGAACTACGAGGTGGGCTGGAAGACCACCTGGTTCAACCACCGGCTGCAGTTCAACGGCGCGGTGTACCAGGAGGACTGGGACAACGTGCAGATGGAGATCTTCGCCCCGGAGATTTACGGCAATAACGCCTTCACCGCCAATGGACCAAACTACCGGGTGCGCGGACTCGAGGGCGATGTGATCTGGCGCGCCACCGAACACCTGACGGTCAACTCGTCGTTCGCCTGGAACAGCAGCGAGCAGCGCACGGTGCCAAGTGTCTATGGCAGTGACGGCGTGGCCTACGCGCTGTTCCCGACCGCGGGCATCGGCAGCCCGCTCGCCCAGGCGCCGCCGTTCCAGGGCAACCTGCGCGCGCGCTACGAGTCCAGCTTCGCTGATTACGGCTGGCACCTGCAGGCCGGGGTAGTGCACACGGCCCACTCGTACGCATCGACGGTGACCCAGGGCGGCTTCGAGCCGCCGAACCAGAACCAGGAGGCCTACACGACCTATGACGCGGCTGCCGGGATCGTACGCGACGCCTGGGATGTGGAGTTCTACGGGGAAAATCTTACGGACGTAAGGGCGCAGCTGTACGTGAACGGCTTCGACTTCGTGCACACCGTGACGACCAACCGGCCGCGCACGCTGGGCATCAACGTCACCTACTCCTTCTCGAAGCACCGTTAACGTGGTCGCGGAGCGATCGCAGGGCCGCGGCGGCGCGCTCGACGAGCTGGCAGCAGCGCTCGGGCGTACCGCGGAGCTGTCCTACGACCACGCGTGGTCGATGCCAAGCGAGTTCTATACCGATCCGCAGGTGCTGGCCGTGGAGCGTGAGCGCCTGTTCCGGCGCGAGTGGCTATGCGTGGGCCGCGTCGAGGAGGTGAGGCGCCCCGGGGACTACATGGCGCTGGAATTGTGCGATGAGCCGGTCGTGGTCATCCATGGAGTCGATGGGGCGATCCGCGCCTTCTCCAACGTGTGCCGGCACCGCGGCATGCCGGTCGCCACAGGCAAGGGCTCGGCGAAGGGGCTGATGTGCCCGTACCATCACTGGACCTACGACACGACCGGGCGACTGCTGTCCACGCCGCGCGTGCCCGCGCGGCCGGACTTCGACACCGCTTCCTGCCGCTTGCCTGAGTTCGCGCTTGAGCAGTGGCACGGTTTCCTGTTCATCAACCTGAGCGACAAGCCGGCGCCGCTGCTGCCGCGGCTCGCGGGGCTGGAGAACATCGTGCGGCCGTATCACCTGGAACTCAACCAAGTGCGCTATCTGGCTGACGAGTCATGGGATACCAACTGGAAGAACCTGCTCGAGAACTTCATGGAGGGATACCACCTCTCGTCCCTCCACCACGACACGCTCCACAAGGTGAATCCCACCCGCCTGTGCCGCCACCTGCCACCCGGGGAGGCGTATTTCGGCTACATCGCGGGGTTCAATCCCGAGCTGCCGCGTGTACAGAAGGGGCACCCGGACCTGACGGACCAGGAGCGCGACGACTGCGTCATGTTCGCCGTCCCTCCCGGGTTCGCAGTGGGCTGTGCGGCCGATTACAGCTCGTTCATGTGCATTCAGCCGGAGAGCGTCAGCCGCGTGCGCATGAAGCTCGGCCTGATCTTCTACGGCGAGAACTGGCCGAAGGAGGCGGTCGACGCGGCGGTCGAGCTCTATCACAAGACCATGGCCGAGGATAAGACGATCCTGGTCAATCTGGCGCGCGGACTGCGCTCACGGCACTACGACCGCGGGCCGCTGGCACCCGCCGCGCTGGAAGGCCCTATCTGGGACTTCTACCGATACATGAACCGTATGCTGGGGTCAGCCCTGGCGCGATAGCGCACCGGCTGCTTGCAGTTAGGGCGCTTGCGCCCATGCCTTGTGGAAAAGTGACATGGCGTTCATGCGATAGATCTTGTCAATGACCGCGCGTGGCAGGTGCAGGCCACGGAAGGAACCGGCAAAGTCTGGGGAGTGCAGAGTGTCGGCCGTTGCGAGGAAGCGCCAGTCACTGACCCACCCGGCGTGGACTTCCGCCAGCGCGGCGGCGTCGGCATCTCCCGGACCGTAGTTGTCATCACTGCCGTACAGGATGCGGTCCTGGTAACGCACCAGGAAGCGTCGCACCTTCGCGCGCTGCCGCACTGACTGATACTGCAGGTGCACCAGCCGCGCGGCGACGTCCACACGCGCGTGCGGGAAGCGGTCGAGGAAGCGCGCCACCTCGTCCACGTCCCACTCCAGGGAGGCCAGATGCACGGCATCAAACAGCATCTCCGGCTGGCGGCTGAGCATGCGGTCGCGGGCCGCGAGGATGGTGTCATGCGAGGGCATTTCCGGGTGCTGGTACATGTAGTACTGCGGGTGCGCGCTGAAGTACTCCCGGTCCGACCGCACCGTCATTTTCTGCAACGGCAACCAGCAGTTCAGCGGCTCAGCCTGGTGGCCCAGCAGCACCAGCCCGGCCTCCTGCAGATGGGCGAACAATGGCTCGAAGGCTGGATCATCGGGCATGACGAAGTCACCATTGGCCGCGCGCAGCTGCATGCCGATGTTCTTCCAGATCTTGACTCCGACTGCGCCTTGTTGCTGCGCGACATCGATGCTTTCGAGCGTGCGCGTCAGCCAGCCGGGTGATGCGAAGTCCTCCACCGAGAACGTGGCGGCGAACGCGACCTTCCCCGGATAGCGCTGTACAAGCGACACGGCGGCTGCCTGCTGCTCGCTGATGGGCGGGAAGTCGGGGTAGTCGACGTTGATGGTGAGGATGCGGAAGTTATCCGCGATCGCCTGGGCCATGAACGCGTCCGCGCGCCCATGGACATGCAGGTGGGCGTCGATCTTCTCGACGCGCGCGAAATCTGCCATCGAGTAGTACGCGCGGACTGCCCGCGTGAGCGGGCAGTGCGACGCACAGCAGGAACTGGCAGGCAAGCAGCGCCAGTGCCAGCCGGCGCTTCAAACGAGGCGTACCTCGACCCCGCGCGCGCGCAGATCCTCGACCGCCTGATCCGGTGCGCCACGGTCGGTGATCAGCATGTCCAGCTGCTCGACCTTCGCGATCAGCGAGATGTTGCGGCGCTGCAGCTTGGAGGAGTCCGCAACCACCACCACTTGCTGCGAGATGCGGATCATCTCCGCATTCAGCCGCGCCTCGGCCAGGTGCGGCGTCATGACACCGATCTCAGGATCGATGGCGTCCGCGCCCAGGTACACCCGGTCCGCCTGCAGGTTCGCCAGGGCACTTTCGGCCAGCGGCCCGGACAGCGAGTTGGACTCCCGGCGCAGGATCCCGCCCGGCACGATCAGGCGCACGCTGGGCACCTCCAGCAGCAATGCGGCGATATTGAGCGCGTTGGTGATGACGTTGACGGAGGTCAGGGCCAGCCCACGCAGGCCGCGGGCAATCTCAGCGGTCGTGGTCCCTGAATCCAGGATGATGGTCTCGCCGTCGCGGATCAGCGCGAGCGCTGCATTGGCGATTCGTACCTTCTCGGCGTGGTGCCTGAGTTTCTTGATTCCGAGGGGCGCGTCGGCCTCGTCGGCGCTGGGCACGGCGCCGCCGTGCGTGCGGGTGAGGGCGCCGACGGTCTCAAGCGCCGAGAGGTCGGCGCGAATCGTGACCTGCGAGGTGCCGAAGCGGCTGGCAAGGGCATCCACGGTGACGCGTCCGTGGTCGCGCAGCAGGTCGCGGATGCGCCGGCGGCGCTCCTCGATCAGCAGGCCGCTTTCGGTAGCCTCTGGCATCACGCCGGCACCGCTTCCAGGACCAGGAAGTGCTCGAAGGCGACCTGCAGCCGTGGGTCTGTGCCGCTGACTTCCCCTAGGTCGCGATCGTTGAAGTAGTCACGCAGGCGGTGGCGGCGTCCCCCCAGCCCGCGCAGCGCAACAGACCCCGAGTAGCTTGGCGCGTAGAAGGCGTAGTACAGACTTCCCGCGCTTTCCACTGCATGTGCCTCGGGCTTGTCGAAGCCGATGTCGTAAAGCTCGCCGCGGTAGGTGCCGCGCGGGAGCTGCCGGGCGTTGTACAGGGCTATCCACTTGGCCCATAGCGCTTCGCGCTCGGGTGTCAGCAGGAAGGAGTCCTTCGGCTTCGGGTCGCGCGGCCAGGTGAACTTGGTCGAGATCACCGCGCCCACGCCCACGGTGGAGGCGAAATCATCCCCGCCGTCGCTCAGCTCGACATGGTCACCGGCAAAGGCCGCGCTCGGGCCCATCAGGGCTTTCAAGGTCTTGCCCTTGTGGCGCACCTGCCAGGAGGACTCAGGATCCGAGGCCGGCGCCTGGTTGAAGGCGCGCATGTTGAAGAATGAATAGGAGGTCCCGCACGGGCACAGCTCGATCACCGCCTCGGGGTTGATCTGCATCGCGGTGCCATAGATGGCTGCGAAGAACTCCGGCAGCCGGTGTACCGAGTCTTCTGGGCTGTCGTGGCGGTGCGCCGGGTTGTAGCACGGCGGCACGCCGTTCAAGTGCTGCCCGTCTATCTTCAGTCCCGCGTAGCCCCAGTCCATCATGAACTTTCGCACCAGCCTCTGGGTGTAGGTGACCGTCTTGTCGTAGGCCGGGCACAGGTAGAAGCTGTTCCACCACGAGACGTTCTGGACCGCCCCGTCCTTGTCCAGCAGCAGCATGTCGGTGTGGTCGTGCAGCAGGTCGGCGCCTGGGGCCACCGCGAGCGGCGCGTACCACAGGCGCGGTTTGAGCTGCTGCTCGCGGATGTTGCGCACGAGCTGCAGCATGTCGGTGTCCCCGCGCGGGAACTTGGCGGCGTTGAGGTTCCAGTCGCCGACGTTGGACTGCCAGCCGTCATCGATCACCGCCCAGCTCAACCCGAGTTCGCGCACTTTGGGCAGCGTTTTTTCGATCAGGTCCACCGTGCATTCGCGCTCATAGCCCCACGCGCACCAGATCGGCTCGTAGGCAGCCATGGGGGTCGGCGGAGACTTCAGTCCGCGCTCGGCCATCACCTCGCGGTAGGTGGACAGTGCGGCGAAGTAGTCCCCTGAGTGCACGGCCACGAAGGTCTCAAGCGTTGGCAGGACTTCGCCCGGTTGGATGACCGTCTCGCCGCGGCAGCTCACCGCTACGCTCACCCCGGACTCGCGCTGGCTGACCGGGAGATAGACCTCCTGCGGCGCCCGATCCAGGTGACCGACCGCAACGCCCCAGTCGCGTCGCCATACATCGACCACCGGCGTGCCGCCCCCATAGTCGGAGGCGTTCATGCCCATGAAGTTCTCCTGCGAGAACCCCTGCGCCACCGGCTGCACCCAGTCACGCCGGTCCGCGTGGGTGCTGCCGCAGTAGCACCAGAACTGCGGGCCGCGCAGCAGCAACGCCGCATTGCTCCAGCCACTGACGGTGAGCGGTTGCGCGGACAGATTGCGGTAAGTGACCCGATACACCGCAAGTCCCGGGTAGCGCTCGTACATGTCGAGCTCAATGACCTTCTCGAGCGCTGCCGAGGTGCCGCGCAGCGCAAGGCGCGTGCCTGCCCCGTGGATTCCCGCGATGGGGTGCACGGTGTGCTCGTGCAGGGTGAAGCCGCTCACTGGCAGCCCGGATCCGGAGATGAGGTACTCGCTGATCGCCCAGTCGGTCATCGCGCTGCCTGCGTGGTGCATCCGCGAGCGCATCGCGGCGTCGAACTCGACTGACAGGACCGCGTCCCCGACCGTCACTGTCGGCGGGTGTGCTGCCCTTTGCGCGGAAGCAGCAGGGGATGAATTCGCAAGCAGCACGGGCGGTGCGAGGCTTGCGCTGGCGGCGAGCTGCAGGAACCTGCGCCTGTTGGTGCGGATCGTTGTCACGATACTTCCTGACCAGTTAAAGAGAAGTCTACCAACCGGCCCGCGGTTAACTGCGATACCGGGTCGCCCCCGTCAGCCCCGCGGCTGCGCGTCACTTGACTCTTTCGAAGATATTCGAAATATTACAGGCTATAAAAATAATATTAAACAACTTTCGTGTTCTTTCGTTTATGTCAGGGCGGGGTGCAGTATGAATCGCAGGCCAATCAGAACCCTCGGCGGGATCGCGCTCCTGGGCATGACCGCATGGCCACTCAGCCAGGCGGTGTTGGCCGACACGGCGGCGGATGCCACCGCGCCGGCCTCCAAGGATGCCGGGAGCGAGCCGCTGCAGGAAGTCGTCGTCACCGGCATCCGGGCAAGTCTCACCAAGTCCCTGGAAGAGAAACAGGACGCCTCGGTGGTGCTCGACTCGATCAACGCCGTCGAACTCGGACGCTTCCCGGACGCGGATGTCGCTGACTCGCTCAGGCACATCCCCGGGGTCTCGATCCTGCGCACCACCGGCGGTGATGGATTGTACGTAGCCGTGCGCGGACTCGGACAGAACTACAACATCGTCACGCTCAACAACCGCATCCTGGCAACCGACGATGACGGCCGCGCGCTCGCCTTCGACGTGCTGCCCTCGGATGTGATCTCCGGGGCAGATGTCCTTAAGTCCTCCCAGGCTTCCGCCCTCGAGGGCAGCATCGGCGGCACCGTGAACATGCGTACCGCGAGTCCATTCGATCACCCGGGCCTGCACGGCGCGGCGCGTGTCGAGGAGAACTACAACGACATGTCGTACTTCAAGGGCAACAAGGCCTCGGCATTCGTCAGCGACACCAACGCAGGCGGCACGATGGGCTTCCTCCTGGGAGTGGTGGTCTCGGATCTCAAGACCCGCAGCGATGCGCTCAACTACAATACCTTTGACGGAAATCTACCGGGTACCTGGCCGCCACCGGCGGCCGACGGCACGCCCAACCCCAATGGGGTCCCTGTGGTGGCCGAGTGCTGTATTTCGTTCGGCTCAGTGATCGATGACAAGAAGCGCCAGGCGCTGTCCGGGACACTCGAGTGGCGGCCGAGCGACACACTGCGTTTCGCGCTGGACGGGCTGTACACCAAGCTCAACGACCCGCAGGTCGCCTACAACCAGTCGTACTACCCGGATTTCAACTACGACCAGAATGGCAACCCGGAGTGGTCGAATGTCACGGTGAAGAACGGGTTCATCAACTCGTTCACGGCCAATACCTTCACGCCGGAGATCGTCAACCAGACGATCGACCGCAAGGTGACCACCTCGCTCATCGGCCTGAACGGGTCCTGGGAGATGAGCAATCGCTTCACCGTCGACGGCGACCTGTACCGCTCGACCGCCAACCGCCCGGAAGGCGGCCAGGACGCCTTCGTCACCGCGGGACTCGAGTCCCCCACGCCCTACAACCAGAACACCATCAGCTGGACCAACAACTGGGGCCACCTGCCGAGCATCAGCGTGACGCTACCGAATGGCGAGGATTATGCGCAGGCGCTCGCCTCCGGGCAGCTCAATAACAACTACTGGACCGCCCATTACACTGGCCTGAGCGGTAACTCGATCCATGACAAGGTCACCGGCGCCACGCTGGACGGCACACTGAAGTTCGAGAGCGGTGTGTTCACGAAGTTGCGCTTCGGCCTGGCCTACACGCAGCGTGAGAAGACGCGCGACGACTACGACAATGACTGGACCGGTGGCTCGAGCCAGTACGACTGGTACACGACCCCGGACGGGGCCAACCCGATCACCTTCGGCTCACTCGGAGCTAACGTCGTATCGATCACCAATTTCCCCAACTACATGCAGGGGTCGGGCGGCAAGTTCCCGACCACGGTCGCGGTCTTCAACGTGCCTAACCTGCTCGCCGCGCTCGCCTCGCTGAACGGCCAGCCCAACCTGTACCCGAACGCGCTGGCGCCCACCTACGATTTCGCCCTGTCGCTGCCGCAGTTCAACGCGGTGAACTCCTACGACGTCAAGGAAACGACCACAGCGGGCTACTTCGAGGCGAGCTTCGCCGGTAGCAACTGGAGCGGCAACGCGGGCCTGCGTCTCGTGCACACCAGTACGACCGCCTCCACCGCGATCAACCAGATCGAGTCCGTGACGATCGCCAACACCTCCAACCCCACCGACCCGGCATCGGTGGTCTACAGCGACCCGGTGCCCACCAGCTCCACGTCCTCGTATACCGAGCCGCTGCCGTCCTTGAACCTCCTGTACAGGTTCAAGCCGGACCTGCAGATGCGCTTCGCGGCTTCCGAGACCATTACGCGCCCGGAACTGAACCAGCTGGCACCCACCCGCACCGACAACTCGCTCAACCGCGTGTACCAGGTCGACTATTCCGGGAACCCGGACCTCAAGCCGATCCGCTCCTACGGGGCGGACCTGACGCTTGAGTGGTACTACCAGCCGCAGTCTGCCTTCACGGTCGCGGTCTTCGGCAAGTACATCAAGGACTTCATCACCACCGCGTACCAGAATGACGTCGATCTGGGAGTGCAGGGGTACTTCAACGGCAGTACCACTCCCGTGCCGGTCTTGTACACCGTGTCGGAGCCGGTCAACGGCGACAAGGCCTACGTGGACGGCGTGGAGGTTGCCATCACCCACCTGATGCCCAGTGGTTTTGGCGTGCATGCCCAGTACACGCACGTCTGGACCCGCGCCTGGGTCGCTGGCGTGTATGTCGGTGAACTGGAGCAGATCTCCCCCACCAGCGCCTCCTTTGGCCTGTTGTACGAGAAGAACAAGATCAGCATGAACGTGGAATGGGACTATGACGGTCCTTCGATCTCGCAGACCTTCACGGAGATCCAGGGCCTGTCGGCCTACCAGTCATCGTATAACTGGGTCACCGCCCAGGCGTCCTACGAGTTCCTGCCGGGCTTCAAGGTCTACGCCGAGGGCAAGAACCTGACCAATTCAATCGCCCGCACCTTCCTTGGCAACGGGCAGGAAGAGGTCTACAGCAACGGCGTTTCCTCCTCGGGCACCAGCAGCGCGGTGGGCCAGGGGTATGCGGCGTTCGGCCGCACCTATACGCTCGGCGTCAGTTACCAGTTCTAACCCTAAGCGGATGATGCGAGCGATGAACTGCAGCCTGCCTGGCCGAGGTTTCCCGTGAGCGGGCAGCGCTGGCTGCACTACGCGCTGTTCACCACCGTGACGTGGGGTATCTGGGGCGCGTTCACCTCCGTGCCCAGCGAGCACGGCTTCCCGGACACGCTCACCTATGTGGTGTGGGCGCTGACGATGATCGTGCCAGCGGTGTGGGTGCTGCACCGCTCAGGCGCGCCGGTACCGCGCGACCGGCGCTCACTGGCTCTGGGCCTAGCCATCGGTCTGCTGGGCGCCGGCGGCCAGATGCTGCTGTTCCGCGCGGTCACGCTCGGGCCAACCTACCTGATCTTCCCGATCGTGGCGCTGTCACCGGTGGTGACTATCGGACTGTCGATGCTGCTGCTGGGTGAGCGCACCGGCAGGCTCGGGGTCGCCGGTATCATCCTGGCGGTGATCTCGCTGCCGCTGTTCGACTACGCACCCGGGCCCGGCGTGCACCACTACGGCAGCTGGTTCTACCTCGCGCTGGCCATCATGATCGCCTGGGGATTGCAGGCTTACTTCCTCAAACTCGCCAATGCCACGATGAGTGCCGAGGCGATTTTCTGGTACATGATGCTCACCGGCCTACTGTTCATCCCCGCGGCCTGGCTGCTCACCGACTTCTCGAAACCGGTATACCTGGGATTCTCGGGCCCATGGCTGGCTGCGGCAATCCAGATACTCAACGCGGTGGGGGCACTGTCGCTGGTCTACGCGTTCCGCTATGGCAAGGCGATCGTGGTATCGCCGCTGGTCAATGCCGGCGCGCCACTGCTGACCTCGCTGATCTCCCTGGCCGTGGCAGCCACGCTGCCCGGACCCTACAAGCTTGCCGCCCTCGCGCTGGCCCTGGCCGGGGCGCTGCTGCTGTCCTTGCAGCCGGAGTAGGCGATGAGAGCACGCGTGCGATGAAAGCGCTGCTCGAACTGGTGCAACGGCACAAACGCTCGGCCGACGTGGGGATCTACTCGGTGTGCTCCTCGCATCCGGTAGTCCTCGAGGCGGCGTTGCGCGAGGCCCATGCCAATGCCCAGTACGCGCTGATCGAGGCGACTTCGAACCAGGTAAACCAGTTCGGAGGCTATAGCGGGATGAAGCCCGAAGGCTTCCGTGCGTACGTCGGTGAGATTCTTGCGCGCACTGACCTGCCGGCTGAGCGCATGTTGCTCGGCGGCGACCACCTGGGCCCCAACTGCTGGCGCGCGCAGTCGGCGCAGGCCGCCATGGCGCTGTCGGAGCAGCTGATCGCGGACTACGTGGCGGCGGGGTTCCGCAAGATTCACCTGGATTGCTCCATGGCCTGTGCCGATGACCCTGCCGTGCTGGCGGACGAGGTGATTGCGAGCCGCTCGGCTCGATTGTGCGCGGTCGCCGAGGCGGCCTGGTCACGCAGCGGTGGCGAGGCGCCGGTATACGTGATCGGCACGGAGGTGCCGGTGCCCGGAGGCGCGACGGAAGAACTGAGCACACTCGCGGTTACCAGTCCGCAGGCTGTGACCACTACTCTCGCCGCGCATCGGGCTGCTTGGGCAAGCCATGGCCTGGAGCGCTCGTGGGAGCGTGTGGTCGCCCTGGTCGTGCAGCCGGGCGTGGAGTTCGACAATCACAAGGTCATTGACTACTCCCCGGCAGCCTCAGCCCAGCTAGCCCGACGCATCGAGCAGGAGAGCACGATGGTGTATGAGGCTCACTCGACCGACTACCAGACACCCGCAGCGCTGGCAGAACTGGTGCGTCATCACTTTGCGATCCTCAAGGTGGGGCCGGCAGTTACCTTCGCAATGCGCGAAGTACTGTGGGGACTTGCCAGCATCCAGGCCGAACTTGGCGGCATGAGCAGCGGCTCGCTTAAGCAGGTGGTGCTGGCGGCCATGCGGGCCGACCCAAAATACTGGGCTGCTTACTACACCGACGCCGCCTCAGTGGAGCTCGACCTGCAGTACAGCCTGAGCGATCGGATCCGCTACTACTGGAATGTCCCGGAGGTGGCCGCCGCCTGCGACGCGCTGCTTGCGGACCTGCGCCGCCGCAGTATCCCGCTGACGCTGCTGAGCCAGTACCTGCCACGCGAGCACGCTGCGGTTCGCGAGCACAGGATCGCTAATGACCCGCACGCGCTCCTGTTGTCGGGCGTGCGCGGCGTACTGGGCGGCTATGCCGGAGCTTGCGGGAGTGGTGCCCATGGCCGCTGAGTACCCGGCGACCTTCGGCATGACCGACGTCGCCTTGCAGCAAGGTGGGGCACGCTGGACTGCAGCCGAGATCCTCCAGCAGCCAAAGGTCTGGCCGCAGATCGCAGCAGACGTTGCGGCGGGGGGTGGCGCGCTTGCCACCTTCCTGGCACCGCTGCTCAAACTCGACGACCTGCGCATCGTGCTCAGCGGGGCGGGCACCTCCGCCTATGTCGGGGAGTGCCTGGCACCGGCGCTCAGCCGGGCACTCAACCGGCGCGTGGAGGCGATCGCGACCACCGACCTGGTCGCCAGCCCGGCAAATTGGCTGTCAGCCGACACCCCGACACTTCTGGTCTCGTTTGCGCGTTCGGGAAACAGCCCCGAGAGTGTCGCGGCGGTCGATCTGGTGCAAGGCTACGTCAGGCGCTGCGCTCACTTGGTGGTGACCTGCAACGCTGAGGGCAGCCTTTGCCGCCAGGGGCGGGCGCTTACGAATGCGCACGTGATCCTGCTGCCGGAGGTCACCAACGACCGCAGCTTCGCGATGACATCGAGCTTTACCGGAATGCTACTCGCTGCCGCGTCCGCGTTCGGGTTGGTGGGCGCGCCGGATGTCCAGGGGCTGGCCGCGCGAACCGCCGCGTTACTTCCGCAAGCGCAGCCGCTACTCGCGGGTCTGGTCCAGGCAGGCTTCCAGCGCGTGGTCTACCTCGGCAGTGGCGCGCTCAAGGGACTGGCGCACGAGGCCGCGCTGAAGATGCTCGAGCTGACAGACGGCCGCGTGGTCGCCGCGGCGGACTCGGCCCTGGGCTTCCGGCACGGCCCGAAGACCATCCTGGACAGGCGCACGCTGGTGGTGATGTTCCTGTGCAACGATCCACATGCCAGGCGCTACGAACTTGATCTGCTGGGCGAGTTGCGTCGCGATGCAGTCGCAGCCCGTGTCATGGTGATCTCAGACACGACGATCAGCGGAACTCACGTTACGGACCTGCAGGTCCCGGGGCAGCGCGCTGCAGAGGCGTTCAGTGATTTGTTGCTGTGCCTGGCGTACGCCCCGTTCGCGCAGTCCCTGGCGATGCTGTATTCACTGTCGCTCGGGTTGTCGCCGGATACGCCCAATGCGGCCGGAACGGTCAGTCGCGTCGTACAGGGGGTTACCATCTACCCATGGCACGCGCACCCTTGAGGACTTACCTGGGCGTTGACGGCGGGGGCAGCAAGACCGCCTTCGTGCTCATCGACGAGTCCGGTGCGGTGCTCGCCTGCCACCAGGAAGGACCGGCCTACTACCTGCAGACCGGTGTGGACGCGATGCGCGCCATGCTTGCACGCGGTATCGCGGCCACCTTGGCCAAGTCGGCCGTCACGGCCGCCGCGGTGGATTTCGCCTTCCTCGGGCTGCCGTCCTATGGGGAGGACAGCGCACTGACCGCGACATTGGATGCGGCAGCCTCTCCAACGCTGCTCCCGGGCCGGTACCGCTGTGGCAACGATGCCCTGTGCGGTTGGGCTGGGGCGATGGGCGGCGAGGAGGGCATCAATGTCGTCGCCGGGACCGGATCGATCGCCTACGGCGAGTACGGTGGCCGCTCGGCGCGCGCCGGCGGCTGGGGTGAGCTGTTCAGCGACGAGGGCTCCGGCTATTGGGTCGCACGCGAGGGGCTGCAGTTGTTCTCGCGAATGAGCGATGGTCGTGCGCCACGCGCGGCGCTGTACGAACGGCTGCGTGAGCACTTCCGCCTGACCGCGGATCTTGATCTGTGCGCGGCGATATACGGGGGAGGGCGTGGTGAGCGCACGGACGTGGCCTCGCTGTCGAGGCTGGTGGCCGAGTCAGCGCTGGCCGGCGATCTCCAGGCGCGGGGCCTGTTCACGCGCGGCGTGGACGAGCTAGTCGCGATGGTAGATGCCGTGCACGCGCAGTTGCAGGTGCCTCCCGGGGTGACAACGCAGGTCTCATACTCCGGCGGGATGTTCAGGCTGCGTGAGCTGGTACTGGAGCCGCTGCGCGCGCGCATGGACAGCAATGCCCGCCGCTATCGCTTCGTTTCTGCGCGGCTTGCGCCGGCAGCAGGTGCGGCGCTTTACGCTGCGCGGCTCAGCGGTTCGCCCCTGAGCCCACAGGCCGTGGCAATCCTGGAGTCCCGGCAGGCCGAGTTGCCTGGGTGGCACGGCGGCGAGCCTTAGCCAACATAAATGAACCTCAGGCCGGGGCTGGCGAGCAGATGAACAGCGGGATCTCCCGTGTGGTGCGCTTCTGGTAGTCCGCGAAACTTCGGTAATTCGCCACCGCCACCGGCCACAACGATCGCTTTTCCTCCAGCGAGGCCTCACGCGCGAGCATCCTGCGCCGCACGCTGCCGGCCTGGATCTCGACCTGCGGATCGGCCTTCAGGTTGTAGTACCACACCGGGTGCTGCGGGGCCCCGCCGAGCGAGGCCACCAGGAGCACGTCCTGGCCGTGCGGGGTGTACATCAGTGCGATGGTCTTGCGCTTGCCCGACCTGCGACCGGTCATGGTGACCAGGCAGATCGGCGCACCCTCCATGCGGTTCATCAGCCTGCCACCGCTGAGGCGGTACAACAGGACATTGAGGGCGGTGAAGAATCGGATGACTGTCTTGGGCGGCAGCTTGGGTTCGTCAGCCATGGGACCCTTCCTGGCGGTGGGTTGCGGTGCGCACTAGCTTCACGGCGAGAGCGTGATCCAGGTGGGCGCGTGGTCGCTGGGCCGCTCCCAGCCGCGCACGGCTCGATCGACCCCGGCGGCCTTGAGTCTGGGGCGCAATGCCTTGTTCAGCAGCAGGTGGTCAATGCGCAGACCGGCATCACGGCCGTACGCGTCGCGGAAGAAGTCCCAGAACGTGTAGATCTTCGCATCCGGGTGCAGCGTGCGGAGGGCGTCCGTCCAGCCCTGCGCCTTGAGGCGCTCGAATGCCTCGCGTACCTCGACGCGGAACAGGGCGTCGTTCACCCAACGCTCCGGCTTGTAGACGTCCTGCTCGGTAGGAATGACGTTGTAGTCCCCGGCCAGGACCACCGGGATTGCACTGGCGGCAAGTCCGGCGGCATGGCTGATCAGCCGCTCGAGCCAGCGCAGCTTGTAGTCGAACTTCGGTCCCGGGTACGGGTTGCCGTTGGGCAGGTACAGGCAGCCGATCGTAACGCCCGCCACCGTCGCCTCGATGTAGCGACTGTGGGCGTCCTCGGCATCCCCCGGCAACGCGCGGCGCACTTCCACCGGGTCCGTGTCGCGGGCAAGGATGGCGACGCCATTCCAGCTCTTCTGGCCGTGCCAGATCACCCCGTAGCCGGCCTCCCTGATTGCCGCCTCAGGGAATTTCTCCTGCGGTGCCTTCAGTTCCTGCAGGCACATGACCTCGGGGGACGTCTCGGCGAGCCAGCGCAGCAGGTTCGGCAGGCGTGCACCAATGCCGTTGATGTTGTAGGTGACGATCTTCATGCGGGACGTGCTTGCGGATGGCCTGGGTTCAGAGCGGTAAGGTACCCCGGACGCGCGATGCGAACCAGCGGCTCAAGGCAGCCGGCCGAGGCCCTCCGTCGGCCGCGGCGGCGGGCGAAGCGCCGCTCAGGCCGCGCCGACTAATCCAAATGGTGGAGTGTATGTGGCCGTGGGCCGGTTCAGATTAGCCGGCGCCAAGAACATTGCCGAGTGCTCACTTGGATCCCGTGGAGACACCTACGATGGACACACCGACCCTGGCCCAGCTTGCAGCTCAGGTGCAGAATCTGCTCGATATCGAGCAGATCAAGAAGCTGAAGCATCGCTATTTCCGCTGCTTTGACACCGCAGACCTGCCGGGGCTTGCGCAGATCTTCCATCCGGATGTCACGCTGGATGTGAACGGCGGAATCTACAAGTTCCGGATCGAGGGCCGCGAGAAGTACCTCGATCTGGTGCGTGAGGGGGCGCACGCGGAGATGATCATGCAGCACAACGGCCACCACCCGGAGATCGAAATGCTCTCGCCCACCGAGGCTACGGGGATCTGGTACCTGCAGGACAGCGTCTGGGAGTTCCGGCGCAAGCTGCACATCACCGGCGCGGCGATTTACCGCGATCGCTACCTCAAGGTCGACGGTACCTGGTTCATCAAGGACATCGGCTTCGAGCGCATCCACGAGATCGTGGAGAACATCGAGCGGGCGCCCAACGTGACCTTCAGCTACCTGGCCACGTACGCCAAGAAGCTGCCTCCAGGGGAGCTTGAGGCCTACAAGAAGGAGTGAACGACCCGGTCGCCCGATTCACCTGCCAGCATTCGGCTAGTTCCCGGAGAGAATTCAATGCTCAAAGTCATGACCCTGTTCCTCAAGCGCCCCGGCATGTCGCGGCGGCAGTTCCGCGACTACTACGAGGGTAACCACGTCGCGATGGGCCTCGCCGCCAACAAGTATTTCGGCTTCACCAAGTACGTGCGCAATCACGTGGTGGCAGCCCAGGCTTCGCCGCCGGCGCGCGCCTTTCCTGAGTTCGACGCCTTCAGCGAGTACACGTTCAAGGACGTGGATGTCGCGGTGAAGGCGCAGGAGTACATGCTGACCCCGGGTGGCAAGGCGCTCGCTGAAGACGAGCTGAACTTTCTGGACATGAGCTTCCACCCATCTTTCGGCGTGCAGGAGACTCTCATCGCAGGTGCCCCGCGCGGCGTGGAGCCGGGACTGCGAGGCAAGGTCGCGCTGGTCGTGGCGCGCAGCGCCAATGCCTCGTCGGCGGAGTTTCAGGAAGCTGTGCAGGCATACGCGAAACAGTTCGCGCAGCGCCACGCCGGAGGATTCGTGCGGCTCACGCTCGATGCCGCCCTCGATACACCCGCGGGACGCCCGCCGTTCGACGCAATCCTCAACCTGTGGACTAAGCCCGGTGCTCCCGAACCGCCGGCGGACTTTCGCTGGCCGGGGGCGGTGGACTCTGCGCTGGTACTCGAGATCGAATCGATAGAGGCCGCGACCGAGACACTGGGACTATAGGCTCGCCGGGGTCGCAGGCCGCGCACCTACCGCCGCGGCAAGCTGCACTGACAAGGGCCAGATACATCCTGCACTCCTTCGGGGAGGGTGGGGTTGCGGATTAAGTGGATTGGATACCGGGTAAAAGGGTTCTTGCGGGTAGCCGATCGTGGCCTTTACTGGGACATGATCTGTGAGAGCGCCGAGCAGCGGCTGAAGGTGCTGCACTTCTGGGACCGGCATGGGCTTACGGCCACGCAGGAAGCGTTTGGCGTATCACGCCGAACGCTTTTTGCGTGGCGGGCCCGCTTGCGGGAGGCGGGCGGTAAGCCCCACGCGCTGAACCCCGGATCCACCCGTCCGAAGCGCCTGCGACGACGGCAATGGCCCGAGCCTGTCGTGGCGCAGATCCGCCATCTGCGCGAGCAGCACCCGAATCTGGGCAAGGAGAAGATCGCAGTCCTACTCAGGTCGTTCTGCCAGCGTAAGGCCCTACCGCTTCCCAGTGCACGTACCGTCGGGCGGCTGATCGCCGATGCACCGGACAAGATGCG
Organism: uncultured Pseudomonadota bacterium; assembly: GCA_963703025.1. Classification (GTDB taxonomy): domain Bacteria; phylum Pseudomonadota; class Gammaproteobacteria; order Steroidobacterales; family Steroidobacteraceae; genus 13-2-20CM-66-19. Next base: position 3,318,454 of record OY969778.1, read on the forward strand.
CCATGCCAGGCTGCGCGTCTCGCGCTTCCATCAAGGCCGCGTCAAGCGTCGAACCCGCGATCGCAAGCCCAAAGGCTATCGCCCTGAAGGCCCCGGAGACTGCGTGGCCTGGGACAGCATCGAGCGGCGCCTCAACGGCATGAAGCGCCACTTGATCACCGCTACCGATCTGGCCAGCCACTTCGGCTTCGCCGTCGGGGTTAAGCACCTATCCAGTCATCAGGCATGCTTTGCCTGGCAGCTGCATCAGGTGCTCTTCCCACTGCCGGTTCGGCGCGTGCTCTCGGACAACGGCCAGGAATTCGCCCGTCACTTCGATACCGCCCTGCAGGCCCGAAACATCCTTCACTGGCACACCTTCCCGCGCACGCCGAAGATGAACGCACACTGTGAGCGCTTCAACCGCACCGTCCAGGAGGAGTTCCTGGACGTGCACGAGGAGCTGTTGTTCTACGACCTGCCCCGCTTCAACCTCCAGCTGCTTCAGTGGCTCGCCTGGTTCAACGCCGAACGACCCCACCACAGCCTGCAGCTAAAGACCCCCCTTGATATCCTTGTGGCTCAAAGCGGTAAGCAGTGCAGGAAGTACTGGCCCAATACATGCACTTGACAGGCAACCAAAAGGTTGCATATTGTCCGCATGGACGATAACGCAGTGTTCAAGGCTCTTTCGGACCCGAGTCGCAGGAAGTTGCTGGACCGTCTGCACCTACGCCATGGACTGAGCCTGGGCGAGCTGTGCGCGGGACTGCACATGACCCGGCAGGCGGTGGCCAAGCATCTGCGGATTCTGCAGAAAGCCAATCTCGTATCCGTCGTGCGCGAGGGACGCGAGAAACGGCACTACATCAACCCGGTGCCCATTCATGGGATCGCGGAGCGCTGGATACACAAGTTTGAGCAGGCGCCCTTGCGCACGCTTGCTGACCTCAAGAGAACTCTTGAGGGAACAAAGGAGGATTAGTCATGCCGCAGAGCAAGTTTGTATACGTGATCTTCATCCGTACCTCCGTGGATCGACTTTGGACCGCTCTTACGAGCCCCGAGGCGGAGAAAAAATACTGGTTTGGGATGCACCGGGATGCGACCTGGCAGCCTGGCACACCCTGGAAGCTGCTGTTCGTGGACGGCAGGATCGCCGATAGTGGAGAAGTGCTCGAGGTGGTGCCGAAGACTCGCATCGTGCTCAGCTGGCGCTGCGACTGGAACCCGGAGCTGAATGCCGAGGGCACGGCTCGTTGCGTGTTCGAGCTCGAGCCGGTGAAGGATGCCGTGAAACTTACCGTGACGCATTCCATCGAGCGGGCCGATTCGAAGCTGATCGAGGCCGTCTCAGGCGGCTGGCCGAAGATCCTTTCGAACCTGAAGTCACTCCTGGAGACGGGCGACGTGGTGCTGGCGCCGTAGCGCAGCGGTTTGGCGAGGGAGCGGCTACGTGGCGGAGTCTTCTCCCTGCGGGCGCAAGGCTGCTAGTCTTGGGAGTTCCACAGCCGCAAGGATCGTGAATGTCCTCACTGGACCAGAAGCTAGCTGCCGGTCAGCCCGTGGTGACCGCGGAGTTGACGCCGCCCAAGGGCATTGATCTGACAGAACTGTTCGCCAAGGCGCAGTTGCTGCACGGCTGGGTCGACGCCATCAACCTCACCGAGTCCGCGCGCGCCATCATGACGGTGGCCCCGGCTGCGGCTGCGCGGATGCTGCTGGACCGCGGTACCGAGGCGATAGTCCAGATGACCGCACGCGACCGCAACCGCATTGCAATCCAGGCAGACCTGTTGGGTGCGGCGCTCCTGGGGGTGCACAACTTCGTGTTCATGGGTGGCGATCCACCGAAGATCGGGGACCACCCCGACGCGAAGCCGGTGTTCGACCTGACGGCCAGCCAGATGGCAGCGGCAGCGCGCGAGCTGACCCTCGGACGCGACATGAGCGGCAAGCCGCTGCGTGGCGCGCCGCAGCTGTTCATCGGCGCCACCGTCAATCCGGGCGCCAGTGACTTCGAGGCCGAGGTGGCCAACACGCAGCGCAAGTTCGATGCCGGGGTGAAGTTCGTGCAGACACAGGCGATATACGACGTCGCGGCGCTCCAGAAATTCCTGGACGCGGTCAAGCCGTCCGGCGTAGCGGTGCTCGCCGGCATCATTCCGCTCAAGTCGGCCAAGATGGCGGCGTGGCTCAATGAGAAGGTCCCGGGCATCCGTGTACCAGATGCGTTGATCATGGAGATCGGGCAGGCCGGCAGCGCCGAGGCTGAGCTGCAGAAAGGGGTTGAGATCGCCGCGCGACTGGTGGCCGAGCTCACGCAGGTGTGCCAGGGAGTGCACCTCATGGCAATCGGTGCAGAAGCCCAGATTCCGGTGATTCTTAAGAAGAGCGGCCTGCGGTCTTTCTAGAGCAGCGCGGGGCCGGTGCGCCCAAGTACCTACCGGCCGCGCTCGCTGACCGCCGGTTGAGCGCTCGTCTGACATCGCTCTACCGCGATCTCGCGACAATCGCGGCATGAAAACCGCATCACGTGTACTGGCGTCCCTTGCCGTTGCCTGCCTGGTCGCTTGCGGCGGCGGGAGCAACAATGACACCACCGTTCCCACCCCTGCCAAGCGCGGTGATCTCGTCAACGGGCCGCCCAGCAAAGTGACGACATTGTCGCCCTCGGATCTGCTGACGCTACTGGGCACGAGCGACCTGGGCAAGGCGCTCCTGCAGCTCGCCTACACGCCCAAGTGCACGATCACGGTCTACCACATGACCTACCAGACCGTGGACGCGAAGGGGAACCTCACGGCCGCCTCCGGCGCGCTCATGGTGCCGGACGGGACCGACGCGGACTGCACCGGCGGGCGGCCTCTTGTGGTGTACGCGCACGGTACCAACACCGACAAGAGCTTCGACATCAGCCAAGTGCAGGCGTCGAACAACGCGGAAGGGGTGCTGCTGGCCGCGGTGTTTGCGGCGGAGGGCTACATCGTCGTGGCGCCCAACTACGTCGGCTACGACACCTCCACGGTGGGCTACCACCCTTACCTGATTGCCGACCAGCAATCCAAGGACATGATCGATTCACTGGCCGCGGCCCGTTCAGCGCTTCCGACCAGCGACGTGCCTGACTCCAAGGACGGCGGCAAGCTGTTCGTGACCGGCTATTCCGAAGGCGGCTACGTGGCGATGGCGACGCACAGCGCGATGCAGGCGGCCGGGCTGACCGTGACGGCCTCCGGACCGATGTCCGGTCCTTACGCGCTGTCCGCATTCGGGGACGCGATATTCGAAGGCGAGGTGAGCGATAGTGCCCCGGAGAACCTGGCGTTGCTGATCCCGGCATACCAGCAGGCCTATGGCGATCTGTATTCCGCGCCCGGCGATGTCTTCGCCGCCAAGTACGCAGCGTCAATCGAAGGACTGCTCCCCGGCTCGACCTCGGTCAGCCAGTTGCAGTCCCAGGGCAAGTTCCCCACCGCGGCCTTTGACATCACCCCGCCGACTACGGCGTACGCGGTATATACGCCGGCGACCATGCCAGCACTCTTCGCGCCGATCTTCGCGGCAGGGTTTGGGGCTGACTACCTGATCACCAATAGTTACCGTCAGGCCTACCTGGATGATGCACTGGCCTCCCCGGACGGCGGATTCCCGAGCGTGACGGATGGTCTTCCGCCTGCGAACCCCAGCAACAAGCTGCGCGTGCACCTGAAGACCAATGACCAGCGCAACTGGGCGCCTACTGCGCCAACGCTGCTGTGCGGCGGCAGTTCCGACCCGACGGTGTTCTTCTTCAACACCACGCTGATGCAGAACTACTGGAGTTCGCACGCGCCGGCGGTGGCCCCAGTGATCCTTGATGTCGACTCAGCGCCCGGTAGTGACGACCCCTACGGGAGCCTCAAGAATGGCTTCGCCGCCGCGGAGGCCGTGGTGCGTGCCGATGCGATCCTGGGAGGTGCCAGCGATGGTGGCGATGCAGCTGTGCTGGCCGCCTACCACGCCGGGCTTGTGCCGCCGTTCTGCCTAAGCGCGGTCAAGGCGTTCTTTGACGCGCACTGAAGGGCACGGTGGCCTCACCAACCCCGTGCAACGACACGACGCCGTTCGACGCGCGCCAGGGGGAATCGGCCCCGATCTCCTGCCACGTTCCGGGTGCCAGAGTTCTCACGCTGACCTGCCCGATGGCTGCACGTACCAGCCGTAGCGTCGGAAACCCGACATGGGCGGTCATCCGCCGCACCTGGCGGTTCTTGCCCTCCTGCAAGTTCAACTCGAGCCATGACGTCGGGATCTTGGCGCGAAATCGTATCGGCGGTTCGCGGGGCCACAGATTGCTCGGCTCGCCGATGAGGCGCGCGCCGGCGGCCTGTGTCTGGAAGTCCCCCAGGTCGACCCCGTTGCGCAATTGTACGACCGCCGCCTCGGTCGCAGTGCCCTCGACCTGTGCCCAGTAGAGCTTGGCAAGCTTGTGGCGCGGGTTGGCGATGCGAGCTTGGAGAGCCCCGTCGTCAGTCAGCAGCAATAGCCCCTCGCTGTCGGTGTCGAGACGGCCCGCGGGGTACACACCTGGCACGTCGATGAAGTCCGCGAGCGTGCGGCGGCCAGGTTCGGGGCTGAACTTGCAAAGCACGCCGAATGGCTTGTTGAAGGCGAGCAGCATGGCGGTAGCGTCAGTCGAGAAAGCGTTCGATCAGGTCCGGCGCAACACTCGTCACGGGAACGGCGGACTTCCAGGGGCGGCGTGGCTGACGCGCGCCGCCGCGCCCTCGCCGTGTGGGCACAAGCTCGAACCATTCATGCACGGCGACATCAAGGCCCACACCGTGCATGTAGTTGTACAGCGCCTTGCGCAGGCCGCCGCCCAGGAAGTCATGATCCGTGCCCACGGGATCGTCGAACGGGATGTCGTTGTGGGCGAACGTAACGCTGGAGGGCGGCCGCAAGGTGATTCCGTACCTCTGCGGGCGAAGACCGATCGGGGAGTGCGCCGTGGCGGCAAAGCGGTGCCAGTAGGCAGACTGGATGCATCCAGCGGCGAAAAGCTGGCGTACGCGCTCCAGGGCGTCGATCGTGTCTTGCGCGGTCTCGGTGGGAAAGCCGTACATGAGGTACGCGTGCACCATGATGCCCGCGTCGCTGAATGCGCGCGTCACGCGCGCCACCTGCTCCACCGTGACACCCTTCTTCATCAGTTCAAGCAGGCGATCGGACGCGACCTCCAGCCCGCCGCTGACGGCGACGCAACCCGACGCTGCCAGCAGGGCGCAAAGTTCCGGGGTGAAGGTCTTCTCGAAGCGGATATTCCCCCACCAGGTGATGCTGAGCCGCTCTTCGACCAGGCGGCGGGCGAGCGCGCGCATGCCGGCCGGCGGGGCGGCCTCGTCAACCAGATGGAACCCGGTCTCGTCGGTCTCGGCGATCAGGGACCGGATACGGTGCATGACCAGGTCCTCGCCGGGCCGGTCGTAGCGGCCGATGTAGTCAAGGGACACGTCGCAGAAGGAGCACTTCTTCCAGTAGCAACCGTGCGCGAGTGTGATCTTGTTCCAACGCCCATCCGACCAGAAGCGGTGCATGGGATTGAGCATCTCCATCACGGACACGTATTGCCCGAGCGGCAGGCCGTCATACGTGGGGGTGCCGGTGTCACGTTGCGGGATATCGTGCTGCGTCGGATCGTTCTCCAGGGCGACCTGCCCGGCCTGTCGCCGGTAGGTGCGCGCAAGCGCGGCCGGTCTGCCACTGAGTCGGGTGAGCAGATTCAGCAGCGGGCGCTCTCCATCGTCCAGGGTCACGTAGTCAAAGTAGTCAAAGACCCGCGGTTCGCGCAGCGAGCGCAGCTCGGTGTTGACCCAGCCGCCACCCAGGATGAGGGCCGTACGCGGCAGCAGCCTGCGTATCGTCTGCGCCATGCGAAATGCGCCGTACACGTTGCCGGGGAAGGGTGCGGTGATCGCCACAACGTCCGGCGCTGCTGAGACCAGCTCGCCTGTGAGGTCATCGAGGGTGGTGTCCACCAGCGTCGGCTCGCCGCTCAGTGCCTCGTGCAGCGCGTCGAAGGAGGCGGCGCTGGCGGCGAGCCGCTCGCCGTAGCGCGCCAGTTCAAAGCGAGGGTCAATGCCGATCCGCCAGACATCGGCGAGATCATCGACGTAAAGGCTTGCAAGATAGCGTGCCTGCTCGGTGCTGCCGAGGGTGCCAAAGGCCGACAGCAGTTGCTCGTCCAGGATTGCGTGCTCGGCAGAAGGCGGAGGGCTAAGGTGGGCGAAGCGGGCGCCTTCCGGAAGGAACGATCGACCCACGATACGCAACGCGAGGCTTGGGTCGCGACGCTGCAGAAAGCGAATCGCAGGTTCCACGGTCTCGATGTAGTGTCTGGAGTGCTTGAGAAAGTTTGCAATCTCGGGCGGCAACGCTGCATGTCCGGCCGCGCGCGCGCGTTGGCGCAGGATCTGTGCCATGCGCGTCAGCAGCGGTGCGGAGAAAAGGCGCAGGAACAGCATGATCGATGCGTCTGTCTGGGCGATCTCGAGTCCCAGGTCAGCCGCATGCAGGCGCAGAAAGCCCATCAGGTACGCCGTGGCCGGGTACGGCGTGTTGAGCTGGATCATCGGCGGGGTAACGAGCAGGACGCGCATGCGGCGTGCAGGGTAGCTCACGGTCCGCGATCGGGCATAGGGAGCGGTACTCTGGAGCGGTGGCCTCGAGCGGTTTCTGCTGACCGATCACCGGCCGCGCCAGGCTGGCGGGCGATCTCGATATCGACGGCCCGAGGGGAAATCCAACGATATGCTGGATGAGATATCGTATATAAGCCTCTGCAAAGACTAGATATTGTTTGGGACGCACTTTGGAGCGCCGGGAGTTCCGGCGCTCCAAACCAAGCGCGCATGCAGCGCCCGCCACGGGACGGCGCGCCAACTGCGCCGTCCCGTGGCCCATGTATCGACGCTCAGGCGGCCTTGCCGGAGGCGAGCGCATGGACATCGGCCGCACGCAAGGCCTTGCCACCGATCGCCCAGTCCCCACCGTCGAATTCGTTGATACGTACCCAGGTGACCGGCCGCAGGTTCTCACCCTCCACGGCAACCATCGCCTCGGTTACCTTGGCGATGAGTTCCTTCTTCTGGGCCGGGGTGAAGACGTCCTTGATTACATCGATCGTTACGAGGGGCATGGGGCTCTCCTTTGTGTCATCAACGGCCGGACAATCCAGCCGTTGAGCAAGGCTCACACGTCCGCACCGTCGAAGCTTGCAGGTATCCGGGAGAAATCGTGCAGATCGTTGGGGTGCGTGCACCGGACGGCTATCCTAGGGTCATGATCTACCGGTTTGGTACCTACGAGCTGGACCTCGCTCGGTTCGAGCTGCGCTCGCAAGGCAGTGCCTGCCCTGTGGAGCCGCAGGTCTTTGCGCTGCTGGCGCTGCTGGTTGAGAACCGGGAGCGGCTGGTCTCTAAGGACGAGATCATCGAGAAAGTCTGGGATGGGCGCAGCATCTCGGATGCGGCAGTGGCCAGCCGCATAAAGTCGGCCAGACGCGCAATCGGCGACGACGGTGCCTCGCAGCATTTCATCAGGACCATCCACGGGCAGGGTTTCCGTTTCGTGGCTGAAGTACGCGGTTCAAGGGTCGCCGGTGAAGCGCGCGCCCTGCCGGGGGACGTGCTTGAGGCGGGAGCGGGCAACTTGCCCACACCGCGGCCGCGCTCCCGACCTTCCATCGCGGTGCTGCCGTTCAAGCTGATAGGCGAGGGCGGTGGCTTCGCGCCACTGGCGCTCGCGCTTCCCGCAGAGCTGATCGCCGATCTGGCACGTCTGCAGTGGCTATTCGTCACCGCTCGCGGCTCCTCGTTTCGCATGTGCGCCTCGCAGACCGACGTTTGCGAGGCCGGACGCATGCTGGGTGTGCGTTATGTATTGAGCGGGACGGTCGAAGTTTCAAGACAAGCGCTGCGCGTGACGGTCGAGCTGGTGGATTCGTCTGATGCTCGAGTCGTGTGGGCGCAGCGATTCGGCGGGCCGCTTGATCAGGTGCACGCGGTCCGTGAGCAGATCTGCGCAGGCGTGCTGGTAGCTCTCGAGCTGCACATCCCGCAGCACGAGGCAGCACTGGCACGGCAGCAGCAGGTCGAGAGCCTGGATGCCTGGTCCGCCTACCACCTGGGGCTGCAACACATGTACCGCTTTAACCGCGGCGACAATGCGGCAGCTTGCGCACTGTTCCAGCGCGCGGTTTTGCTGGATCCCACCTTTGCGCGCGCCCACGCCGGGCTGTCGTTCGTTCACTTTCAGACCGCATTCATGCGTTACACGGATGACTTTGCGGCAGCGACGTCCACGGCGCGCCGGCTTGCCGAGCGTGCGCTCGAGCTTGAGCCTGCGGACCCGTTCGTCAACTTCACAATGGGACGCAGCTTCTGGCTTGACGGGGATCTGGACAGCAGTCTGGTGTGGCTCGAGCGTGCGACGCAGGTCAGCCCGCATTATGCGCAGGGCCTTTATGCGCAAGCCTGGAGCGAGGCTCTGGTGGGCAGAGCTGCGGACAGCAGGCTGCACGTGGACCTGGCGATGAAACTCAGCCCGCTCGATCCGTTGCACTACGCCATGCAGGGGACGCGGGCCTTCACCCACATGACCCTCGGGGAAGATCACGACGGGGCGGTCTGGGCTGAGCGGGCGGCGCGGTCGCCGGGCGCACACGTGCTCATCGCGATGATCGCAGGCGCCGCGCACGCGCTGAACGGGGATGGCGCCCGCGCCGCCTTTTGGGCTGCCAACGTGCGCGAGCGCAACGCAACCCTCACCACGCAGAGTTTCCTGCGCGCGTTTCCGATCAAGCCGGAGGCGGTTAGGAGCCGGGTGGTGGGTGCTCTGGAGCGACTGGGGTTCTAGCTGAGCACTTTGCGGGTCTATGCGGGCTCAACAGGAGCCGGATCGGCGCGGAGCGCGGTTTGACATGTATATGCGGATAGCGGTATATACGTCGCGTGGAATCAACGTTTGCCATCATCGCTGAGCCGACGCGGCGCGCCATCCTGAGCTTGCTCGCCTCATCTGAGCGGTCGGTGGGGGATATCGAGCAAGAACTCAGCCTCCCGCAGCCCTCGGTGTCCAAGCATCTGCGGGTATTGCGCGATGCGGGGTTCGTCCTGTCACGAGTTGATGCCCAGCGGCGCCTGTATCGCTTGAGGCCGGAACCGCTGATGGAGGTCGACGCCTGGCTCGCGTCCTTCCGCAGGTTGTGGTCGGTGCACGTTGATGCGCTTGAACGCCACCTTGATCAGGCCCATCCCGCCACACGGCGCAGCGGTAAGAGATGATGAGCAGCCGTAACGCCTACATGCCAGGTCCTGCCGCAGGCGCGGAGGTCCGCAAGCAGGGTGACCAGTGGACGCTTGTTCTTGTGCGTGAACTGCGTCACTCGCCAGAAAAGGTATGGAAGGCGCTGACCGACCCGGCAAGCTTGCGCGAATGGGCGCCGTTTGACGTCAGCCGAAGCCTGGGCGTGACCGGACCGGTCAGCCTGACGACCGTTGGCACGCCGAAGCCTCAGGTGTCTGCATCGCACGTGACGCGGGCTGAGGAGCCGCGGTTACTGGAGTACCAGTGGGGAGACAAGCCGGTCCGCTGGGAACTCGAACCGTTCGACGGCGGCACGCGCCTCACGCTGTGGCACGAGATCGACCGGGGATTCATATCGATGGGGGCTGCGGGCTGGCATATCTGCCTTGACGTGCTCGAGCGGCTGCTCGCGGGTGATTCGCTGGGCCGTATCGTGGCGGCAGATGCCATGCGGTTCGGCTGGCCGCGTCTGAACAGTGAGTACGCGAAGCGCTTCGGCGTCGAGGTGCCGCGCTGGCAGCCACCGGACGCGTAGCCTCTACGCGCGGCGGACCTGTGACTGCCGGGCAACCTGAAACCCTTCGCAAGAACTCCGAGGCAATATCATGAAAAAGTCGCAACCGAGTCCAGGCCAGTCGGCATCGCAACTCATCTCGAAGAGGATCGCTGAGCTCGCAGACTGGCGGGGCGAGACGCTCGCCAGGATGCGCAAGCTCGTTAAGGAAGCCGACCCGGAGGTCATCGAGGAGTGGAAGTGGATGGGCACGCCGGTCTGGTCACGCGACGGCATCATCTGCACCGGGGAATCTTACAAGAAGGTGGTAAAGCTCACCTTCGCCAAGGGGGCGGCGCTTAAGGATCCGTCGGGCCTCTTTAACTCCAGCCTGGAGGGAAACGTGCGTCGCGCCATTGATATTGCCGAGGGTCAGACGGTCAATGCGGTCGCATTCAAGGCGCTGGTTCGCGAAGCGATTGCGCTTAACAGCTCCAAGTTCAAGGCGAAGAAAAAGGCAAAGTCATAGGATTCTCTCTCCCGAATGGGTCGGGCGAGGGCCTTCTCATTGGTGGCAGAATCACCGCGTTGCCAGGCGAGGAAGATTCAGATGACCAATGCACTGCCCGGCGGGACCTTCAGGTTTCCCGGGACCTCGCTGGAGGTCAACCGGATGGGTTACGGCGCCATGCAGCTGGCCGGCCCCGGGGTCTATGGGCCACCCAGGGATCCCCGGCAGGCGCTGGAGGTGCTGCGCGCGGCGGTCGGCGCCGGCGTCAATCACATCGACACCTCGGATTTCTACGGGCCGCATGTCACCAACCAGGTGATCCGGCAGGCGCTGCATCCGTATCCTGCGGGCCTGGTGATCGTCACCAAGCTCGGCGCGCGCCGCCCCGCCGACAAGTCGTGGCAGCCGGCGATCTCGGCGCGGGAGTTGACCGCGGCGGTCCACGACAACCTGCGCAACCTTGGGCTAGAGGCACTTGAGATCGCCAACTACCGCGTCATGGGACTCGGACACGACGCCGCGGAGGGCTCGATTGCCGAGCAGGTGTCCGCGCTGGCGGACCTCAAGCGCGCCGGGCTGATACACCACATCGGCATCAGCAACGTGACCGCCACCCAGGTGGCCGAGGCACAAGCGATCACGCAGATCGTCTGCGTGCAGAACAACTACAACATCGTTCGTCGTGACGACGATGCCTTGGTTGACGACCTAGCGCGCCATGGCATCGCCTACGTGCCGTACTTTCCACTGGGAGGGTTTACCCCGCTGCAGTCGTCGTTGCTGTCGGTGATTGCGCAGCGGCTCGGGGCGAGCCCGATGCAGGTCGCGCTCGCATGGCTGCTGCATCGTGCGCCAAATATCCTGCTGATCCCGGGCACGTCCTCGCTCGTGCACCTGCACGAGAATCTCGCCGCGGCACAGCTGCAGCTATCACCACAGGTGCTGGTGGAGCTGGATGGCATACGCGCCGCATCCGGGGCAGCGCATTGAGCCGCGCTAGCTGATTGCACCGGCCCGCGCAGCGCTGCAGATCTCCCATGACGCATGCGATTCCCACCATCGATATCGGCGCGCTGTTCGCCACGGACGTCGGCGCGCGCGGCCGCACCGATCGGGCGATCATGGCCGCCGCGACGCGAAGCGGGTTCATGCTTGTGCGCGGCATGCCCGATAGCGTGATAGTCGGGGCAGGCACGCGGGCCCAGTTACTGCGGATCTTCGACCTGCCGGCGCATGTTTTGCAGCCGCTGTGGCGCCAGAAGTTTGCACCCGCGCACCAGAACGTCTACCGCGGCTGGTTCCCTCTGCAGAGGGGCTTTCCTACCGCGAAGGAAGGCATCGACATGGGGGCGGACGTGGCCTACGGCGCAAGCGTGGTAACTGCGTCGGACCCGCTGCGCGAGGCGACGCCGCTGCCCGCCGAGGACGAGCTGCCTGGTTGGCGCACTTGCGTTGCTGCCTACTACCGAGGCATGGAGGGGCTGGCCAACGCGCTGCTGCGCTCGATCGCGCGCAGTCTCACCCTGCCCGAGCGTTTCTTCGACGACTACTTCGTGCAGGGCCTGTCGACATTGCGGTTGATTCGCTATCCGGTGCGCGATGATCTTGATACCGACCCCCTGCGGCAGCCACAACTTTGGGTAGCGCACGCGGGCGAGCAGCGCTACCTCACTGGCAATCCCCACGTCGACTCCGGTTTCCTCACTCTGCTGGCGCAGGATGGCACCGCGGGCCTGCAGGCGCTGCACGGCAGCGGCTCCTGGCTTGACGTACCGCCGCTTGAGGGAACCTTGGTGGTGAATTTCGGCAAGGTGCTGGAGCGCTGGTGTGGCGGCCTCATCAGAGCGACGGAGCACCGGGTCATCGGCACCGGGCAGGAGCGCCGCTCGATCCCGTTCTTCTACGAGGCGCGCGCGGATGCGCAGATTGCGCCATTGCCACTACCCGGGGCTGCGCGCTTCGAGCCATTCCTGTTCGGCGACTACCTGTGGTCGACCACGACGCAGTTCGTGGAGTTTCACGGGATGGAGCGACTGCGCGAACCGCGCGCTGCTGCGCGCCCTGGAGAGAAACCGTGATTACCAGTGAAGATTTCAACAGCGGCGGTGCTGCGCATTTTCCTGGGCTACTGGGAATAGAGATCACCGAGGTGAGCGCGGCGGGGGTGACAGCGCGCATGCCGGTGCGGCCGGCACTGATGGCGCCCAATGGTTTCCTGCATGCCGGAGCTGTGGTGTCCTTGGCGGACACCTGCGCCGGCTACGGATGTGTGGCGAATCTGCCTGCCGGGGCGCACGGCTTCACGACCATCGAGCTGAAGTCCAACCACCTCGGGACACTGCGCGAGGGTACTGTGCTGTGCATGGCCACGCCCGTTCACCTCGGGAAGACCACCCCGGTGTGGGATTCGGTGGTCACTGACGCTGCGACCGGCAGGGTGCTGGCGCTGTTTCGCTGCACGCAAATGGTGCTGCGGGCGAAGTAGCAGGACTAGCGCGCATTGAGCAGCAACTCGGCCTCGCGGAATAGCTGGGCGGGCACCGTCGCGTCGGCCGCGGCTACATTCTCGTCAACCTGATCCGGCCGTGAGGCACCGACAATGGCCGAGGCAACGTTCGGCTGCCGCAGTACCCACGCAAGGGCGAACTGTGACACGGTGAGGTTGACGCTGGCGGCCAGCGCCTTGACCGCTTGCACGCCCTTTAGGATCTTGGGCGATAACCAGTCACGGTTGAAGAATGCGCCCATCGCCTGGTCTGCGGCGCGACTGTCGGCTGGCAGCGGCGCGCCGGGGGCGTACTTTCCGGTAAGCACGCCCTGCGCCAGGGGTGACCACACCACCTGGGAGATGCCGGCCCGCTCGCAAAGCTTCAGCAGTCCCTGCTCCGGATCGCGATGCAGCAACGAGTACTGGGGCTGGCTTGAGACAAACCGGGTCACACCCGTCAGGGCCAAAGCCTGCTCGATGCGCTCGAGCGGCCACTCGGAAAAACCGATGTAACGCACCTTGCCGGAGCCGACAGCCTGGGTCATGGCCTCCATGGTCTCCTCGAGCGGGGTGTCATTGTCGTAGCGGTGGCACTGGTACAGGTCGATGTAGTCGACCTGTAGGCGCTTTAGCGACGCGTCGAGCTGCTTGCGAACCTGCGCCGCCGACAGTCCGCGGTCTTGCTCACTCATGGGAAAGTACAGCTTGGTCGCCAGGATATAGCTCGCACGTGGGATTTGCCCCAGTGCCTCGCCCAGGACAGTCTCGGCAGCCTCGCGCCCGTAGACGTTGGCGGTATCGAGAAAGTTGACGCCACGCTCGAGGGCGCGATGCACGCAGGCAATTGCCGCGGCCTTGCGCTGTGGGTCTGTGAATGTCAGCCACGAGCCAAAGCCGATCTCGGAGACTCTAAGATCGCTATTGCCAAGCTGACGAAACTTCATGATGTTCTCCGGTTGATCGCGCGCGGGGGGGGTGGGTGACTCACGCAGCCACACCAGCCGCCGTCCTAGTGTCTCACGCGGCAGAGCCGGCCTGAGTGTCCCGCCGTCACCCGGCAATGCCACCCAGGCAGCAGCGTGATTGGTAAGCTGGCGCTCCACACGCGCCTACCGCAGATAGACCATTGATCACGCGAGACATCGAGATTTTTCTGGGACTGCTGATCGCGCTGGCCGCGGTGGGGGTCGCCGCGTCGCGGTGGCGCATTCCACCGGCCATTCTTCTGACGATCGGCGGGGTCCTCTTGGCGCTGGTACCGGGACTGCCTGCGGTCAGGTTGCCTCCCGAGCTCGTGCTGCTGCTTGTACTGCCTCCTCTGATCTACTCCTCAGCAGTCGCCATGAGCTGGAAGGAGTTTCGCTTCAACCTACGGCCAATATCGCTGCTGGCCGTCGGCTGTGTGCTCTTCACGACCGCTGCGGCGGCCGCGGCTGCTCACTGGCTGCTCGGCTTTTCCTGGCCCGTAGGCTTTATCCTCGGCGCAATTGTCTCGCCGCCGGATGCCGTGGCTCCGCTTTCCATCGCGCGCCGACTGCTGCTTCCGAAGCGGATCCTGGTCATCCTGGAAGGCGAGGGCCTCGCCAACGACGCTACGGCGCTCATACTTTACCGATTCGCCATTGTGGCGGTGAGCGCTGGGGCGTTCTCGCTCGGCCAGGCGGCGGGCGAGTTTCTCGCCATCATCGTGTGCGAGCTTGCATGGGGGCTGGCGGTTGGCTGGTCGATGCTGCGGTTGCGGCGCTGGGTGGCCGATCCACAGATCGAGATCGTGCTGTCGATCCTGACGCCCTTCGTTGCCTATTGGCCGCCAGAGCATTTTGGCGGCTCCGGGGTGCTCGCCACGGTCGTCACCGGACTCTACGTCAGTTGGCACGGTCTGAGCATGATCAGTGCGGCGACGCGACTTCAGGGGGTCTTTTTCTGGGATGTCCTGGTGTACTTGGTCGAAGGCTTCGTCTTTCTGATGACCGGGCTGCAGGCGCGCGCACTGATTGCCGGGCTGGGGCATCATTCCGCTTCGACCTTGCTCGGCTCGGCCGCCGTGATCACCCTGGTGGTCATTGTCGCGCGGTTCATATGGATCTTCCCGGCGACGTATGTGCCGCGCTGGCTGAGTGCGGATCTGGCACGGCGCGACCCCTCACCCCCATGGCAATGGCCTTTCGTGCTCGGCTTCACCGGCGTGCGCGGCGTCGTGTCGCTCGCAGCGGCGCTGGCCATTCCGTTCACTACCGGCGACGGCCGCCCTTTCCCGGAGCGCGACCTGATACTGTTCCTAACGTTCTCCGTCATTCTGGTTACGCTGGTAGGCCAAGGGCTGATGCTGCCAGCGGTCATTCAGCGGCTCGGCCTCAATAACGCCGGAGAGCGCGAGCTCCACGCGGACAAGTCAGAAGAGTTGCAGGCGCGTCGCTACGCTATTGACGCCGCCCTTGCTCGTCTTGACGAAGTTGCCGGTGAACGGGTCCTGTCTGATGAGGTTGTGCGCGCCGTGCGGGAGGAACTTCATATCCGGCGCAAACACTTCGAACACACTGGCGCACCTGCAGACGACGGCCGTGAACCGAGGCAGTGCCCGGATGAGGTTGCGCTGTTATTGATCGCGGCCGAACGGGCGCGGATTAACGAACTCTACCGGCTGGGGCAGTTGAAGGATGATCCGCGGCGGCGCCTCGAGCGGGAGCTGGATCTGCGCGAGGCGAACTTGCAGACGCACCGACACTAGCCCCGCTGCACGCGTTGGCGGTGGATCACTGCAACGCTGCACGCAAGGACGTGTCGTCATCCAGCATCAGAAGTTCAATGACCGACAGAGGCAGGCTCCCGTAGCTGATCAGCTGGTCGTGAAATGCACCGAGTCGGAAGTTGGCGCCCTGGCGGTCCCGATAGCGTCCCAGCAGCCGCATGATCTGCCACTTGCCGGTGATGTACGAGATCTTCTGGGTGGGAGAGGAGGCAGCGCCGGCCGCTTCGCCCTCCGCAGCCTCGCGATCCAGGCCGCCGGCCTCCATGAAGTAGTTCACCGCCTGCTCGAAGTTCCAGCGGCCGGTGTGCAGGTTCACGTCCACGCCAATACGCGCGGACCGGTAGCGGCTGAGCCGCAGGACCTGTGCCTGGGCCACCGAATTCTCCGGGTACAGCCCTTCGCGGGAGAGCATCTCCTCGCCGTACAGCGCCCAGCCCTCGACGAACACGGTATCGGAGTGCTGGCGACGGATCTCATCCTGAATGTGATTGCCAATTGAAAGCTGCAGGAAGTGCCCCGGAATGCCTTCATGCGCCAGGATCGGGCGCGGATCCTCAATCGCGGCGCGGATATAGAAGTTACCGCTGTTAGGGTCGTAGGTCGGGATGAAATAGAACCCGACCGGGTCCTTGTCGTAGATCCCCGGGGGGTTCATGAACCCGCCGGGGGAGGTGGGCTTGAACGCCGCCGGGAGTTCGCGAATCTCGAACGCCCCGACGTAGTCCGGGATGGTGACCAGCCGGTTTGCCTTCAGGAAGCTGACGATCTCCTGCAGACGCGACTGGTAGGCGGCCAGAAATTCCGCCTGGTCCTTCGGGATGTGCGCGGCGCGCTTGGGGTCCGGGGAGGCGAAGCTCGGGTCCTTGAGCATCGCCTCCAGTGCCCGGTAGCGTGCCAGCTCCACCTCCCCGAGGTGCGCAACATCGTGTGCGTCGAACGGCAGCAGCAGTACGTGCTTGAGCAGGTAGTTGTACTGCGCCTCGCCCATGGGCTGCCAGTCGGGCATCTTTGCAAGCCGCGCCTGCAACCAGTCGGCGTAGCCGTGGAGCGCCTTGACAGCTGCATCGCGCGCGGTCTCCAGCCGATTACGCTCCGCCGGGGACATGCCGCTGGCAAGAGTCATGAGGCTGACCGTATAGAGCTCGTCGCCACCGCGGGCCGCATCGATGGCCAGGGATGCGTACAACTTCACAGGATGTGTGAGGTTGGTGCGTGCGGTCTGCAGTAACTTCGGCATCTGCTCGAGGCGCGCGGTGGCTGCGAGTCCGCGGGTGCGCGGCGCGGCGTACTCCTTCTTCAGGAGACTGAAGACCGCATTCGAGCACTCGTTGACATAGAGCTGGGGATCGGAACTCTCCGGGTCAAGCTGCCGCCCGAAGAAGTCCGCGCCCGCAAGCTGCGACTGAAACAGAACACTATCGATACGGTCATCCTTGCTCCAGCCGTCGGTCGCGGTGCCGCTCAGCTGCGTGAGCAGTTCGCGTACGTGCTGGCGGCGGACTTGGACCTCGGCCATCGAATAGTCGGTGAGGCGGTCGTCGTAGCGATGCTCACCCTGGTCACTCGTGGCCACCGGGTAGGCGGCATCCCGCCATTCGTAATATTCGTGCGCACTTGCACGAAGGTCCGCGGGGCTGGCGGCAACCGCAACCTGGGCGGCGCTGCACAACACTGTTACGGCGAGCGACAGTCGTGCTGGGCTGTACATGCGGATCCTGAGTATTGAGGCGAGGACCGCAGTCTAGCCGACGGTTACCGGCGCCGGGGTACCTTCCTTCGTGGCATCCAAGCAAAATGGGTCGTGCGGCATTCCAAGGGTGCGTGCAGTTCTGCAGGCCGGTTCGGCAATGTCCATGAGTGCAGTCGGGGGAGCGGGGTCAGGGCGCAACGTCGTGCTGCCCTGCACCGTGTCAGCCGCTCCCTAGCAGAGCGGCTTGCCGTCGACGGGCCCGGTTGGCCTGCGAGGCTAGCGCACGCCAACCGGGGTCGCGTAGACAACTTAACGTCAGTGACAGTGCTCGTCGTGTTCGACGCAGTCGTGCCACGCCTGATCATGCCAGTAACGGTTGTGTTCGTGATCGTAATAGCCTTCCTTGTAGCCCTGCGAGTAGCCCCCGTCGTGCACTACCTCGCGGTCGTGAACTACGCAGCCGGACAGACTGGTCATCAGCAGGACGAGCGCCAGCGCACCCGGGACGGTGGAGCGAGTAAGGACTTTCATTCGGCGAACCTCACAGCAGTGATTGGTGCGCGAAGTACACACTTCGGCCGGCGCTTGCGCCGTCCGTGGCCTACGCAACGCTCAGTGGGGAGTTGCCTACAGGAGGGGCTAGTGCTGCCCGCCGCTCGACGGCGAGTACTGCTACTCGGGCGAGGCAGTTTCTGCGCGCAGGCTCGCGGTGCCGTCGGTGCCGCCGGCCGGGCGAGGCAATTTGGTTACGAAGACGCTGAGCGGATCTGTTGATGCCATGTGCAGTGGTGGGTGAGCGTTCACCCGATGCTGGATGAGGCCCTGATCGTCGCGGTCCCGTGCGCGTTGCAGCAGAAGTCCCGCCACGGCGTTCTGCGCTTCGGCCGGTGTGGTTTCCGCCGGAAATTCGAACACCTCTGCGGGATCGAAGGGGTTGCGGACCTTGACGCCGGGCTGGGTAGTCTCCCCCGCCGGGACATCCGGTGGTGGCGTCGCCGCCGTCAGCGGCGCGGCGCTCGCGGCAGGTGCCCCCGGCTCGCCGATCAGGGCGCGCCACCCGGTAAGAGCGGTGACCGCCAGGACCAGAGTGGCGAATGTGACGGTCCCCATGCGATCGATCCGTCTTGATCTTCGCAACACGAAATTATCGTAGCCAGGATCCTCGGCTGCCAGTCGTTCCGCATTTGCGCGCTGCAGCCACTGCTGCTCCTCTGCGCTGAGTTGCAGTTCCAGTGTCTCCTCGCCACAGGCACTGGCGGCGGCCCGCATGGCCGGCATTGGTGCTTCTTCAGTCATCTCGCTGCCTCTCCCATGCGGTCCTATGGTATGCCTCAAGTGACAAAAGTTTTCTGCAACTTCCCTTATACGCCCCACTATATGTCGGTATAAATCGCCCACCGAAGGGTGCCTTTGTGAGGATCGTCTGACAGCGCACGTTCCCGACCCGCCCGCGATGCCCGCAACCGGCTGGATTACGGCCCACGCGCGGCGCCGCATCTCACTTGCATCCGCAGGCCTGAGCGCGGCTGTTAGGCGAGAAAGTCGCGATGCATTGGTGTCAGCCTTAAGCGATTGCGCCGTCCGCCTTTTCTCGCGGCGCAACTGAGGCGTGCACCGGCACGGCGAAGAAACAGATTTTCACCGGAATATGTGAAGCCCGCCCGGGTGAGGGCGGCTTATGGTGCTCAGGTGTGGCGGCACATCAGAAGCAGGCCGTAGCACCGGACCGCCTCCGAGTGGGCGTATGCCTTGAGTGCGGGCGACTTGCTGGTTGGGCGATGCCGTGTGCATCGACCTGCACGCGGGATCGACCGTCCTGCCGTGGCCTCTGCCGCGCCCGTGCGCATGCGACTAAGGGCTCAAGCTGTGGTCCGGCATCTTGGTTCAGCGCAGGGCGAGTGTGTCGCGTTGCCACTGACTGTCCTGCCAGCGCCGGAAATCCAGCAGCAGGTCCGCGGTACTGGCCTGACGTACGGGGACCAGGTCATCCAGGCGCAGCACCTCGAAGCGACGCCTGATGGCGCCATGCTCGCGGGCCTCACGCACCGTGAGCAGCCGTCTGGTGTCCGGGGCGAAACCGGCGAAGTCTACGTAGCCCTCCTCCGGGTCGTCCACGCCCGGGGACACCACGTCGATCGTCCAGGCTGCGCCGCGCGCGTGGAATACCCACAGTTCACGCCAGGCTTGCAGCGGTTGCACCGCAAGGACTAGCGCGCGGCCCTGCGCGATGGTTTGGGCCGAAGCGAGCCAAGCGATGCCGTAGGTGCAGCGTCCGGCCAGGCGCACGTCAGGCCGGTCGCGGGCAGCAAGAGTGAGGCAGGTCTGTCCGGGTGCTCCGGGGCGTGTCGTGAGAACCAGCGCGCCGGCCTGCGAGGTCGCAGGGGCTGCCGCCCAGCGGATTGCGCTGACCCGTATCAGCGCGTCCGAGTACTCGGTCCGGTGGTCAGATCCCAGGTCTTCAGCCCGCACCGCGGAAAGCGCCTCCAGCGCACGGCCGGCGGCGATTGCGGTGCTTGTCCCGGCGCGGGCCTGCTCGTAAGTGACGGTTGCCCACGCCACGGCGCGCCGCAGGTTCAGCCGTGCGGCGGTGAGCGGGGCGAGTCCGTCACGGGGAATGCCCTCGAGCATCCCCGCATGGTCGTTGTCGAGCGAGGCCCGTAGCAGCGGAGTCAGGTCCGGGTCCGCGCATTCCGGGCGGGTGAGCGCCAGGGCCGCGTTGGCGCGCTGCTCAGCGGAACTTGCAGGCAGGGTCAGCACCCGCCGGTACAGTTCGCCGTCGTAGCACACCCGTGTCTGGCCGTTGCGTTCAAAGGTGCGTATGTGGATCCCGAACTGCTGCACGAGCGCCAGACGCGCGGTGGCCTCGGCCACGTGTGTCCCGCCAGAAGCCTGGTCGGCGAGGCGCTCGGCCATGCGCGCGATGGCGTCGCAGGGCTCGCTGCTGGGTGCGCTTGCCGGAGCTGCGCGCAGGTACGCGGCGCCGTAACTGATCCCCAGCGCCTCAAAGCCCGCTGTGTCGCGCAGGAAGCGCAGGATCGCGAGAAGCTCCGGCGCATCAGCGGGCGCCAGCGCCAGCGGGCGCACCGCATCGCTGCGCAGGTAGCCGCCGCGCTCGAGGTGGTAGTCATAGACCTTCAGGTATCCGGGGCTCTGGCCGCGAATCTCGAGCAGTTCCCCCTGCGACAGACGCGTGAGTTCCGGGCTGCTCGTCTGGGGTGCGCCGCGCAGTGAGGCGTGGTCCTGGGTGACGATCGCCAATGCTGCCGCGATGACGAACATCATGGGGCATCTTCCTTCACGGGGCTCTCTGGGGAGCCGCTAGCGGCAGGCTCTGCCGCGTGCGTGCCCAGGAGATTCGAGCCGATGAACTGCCCGGCAGCGGGGGTGGGCGCGATGATCACCTGTACCTTGTCGGAGAGCTTGTCCGCCAGGGTCTTCTGGATGAGCAGCGGGTAGTGGGCAAGCAGCACGCCTTCGCGCTGCATCTGGTTTGCGGACGCCTTGCCAACCATCTCCAGACGGTACGCCTCAGCGTCTGCCAGCTTCTGCCGTGAATCGGCTTCCCCGCTCGCCTCGATGCGGCGTGCCTCCGCGGTGCCCTCCGCAGTGCGGATGCGTGCGACTTTATCGGCCTCCGCTTCGAGCTGGCGCTGCTGGATCTGCTTCTGCTTGAAGGGCAGGATGTGCTTCATGGTCTCCTCCTGCGCCTTGGCCGCAATCACCTGCTGCTCGCCGGCCGCCTCGGCGTCCTTCTGTCGCCTGACCTTGTCCGCTTCCCCTTCCAACTCGTTCTCCTTCACCTGGGCCTCCTTCAGCTGCAGGTTGTAGCGGATCTTTTCGGTCTCGAGCTCCTCCGCGAGGAGCTTCTCCATGCCGCGGCGGTAGTCCGGAGGCAGGTCGACCTTGCCCATGTCGACACCGCGCAGCCGCAACCCCAGCGCGGCCAGTTTCGGCCCTAGTTCGGCCATGAGTTCCTGCTGGATCGCGGCGCGCTGGCTGGAGAAGATCTCACGCACGGTGTGGCGCGCAAACAGCGGATAGGCGATCCCCTGGACGGCGGGCCGGACCAGGTCGGCGTTCACATCGTCAGGGAAATTCCTGGAACTCTGCGCGAGGTGTGCAGGGTCGACAGTCCAGCGAATGGCGAGGTCGACGCCGAGCGACAGACCCTCGTTCGACTGGAAGGGCGCCTTGCCGGTGGCGCTCGCACTGTCCGCCGGGCGAAACACCTGGTCCCGGGTCGAGTAGCGACGTAGCTGGTGCATGCCGGGCAGGAGCAGCACGGTGCCACGGTCAAAGGCGCGCGCTGAACCATCCAGTACGTTCGTGCGCACGATGATCTCGCTCTGGTGCACCGAGGCGAGGGGCGGGTGCGCGTAGAGTGAATAGGCCGCCAGCACGAGGGCGCCAATGAACAGCAGTCGACGGCCGCGCTGCGAGGCACCCGTGATCGGCGAATGTTTTGCCGTGCCGACGAGGTGGCCAAGGCGGCGCAGAGGAGCGAGCAGCCCCCGCCGCAGGAACCCGAACAAGTCATTTAATCGCCGGGACATGATCTGCACTCCTGGGGGCCGGTGGTGGCCCGCAGGAGACAGTGTTGATTTCCATTGTGGTGATGTGCTGGCGCAATTGTGGCGCACAGTGGCACGACGGGTGGTATGACGGCCTGGTTTCCGTGCCTCGCGGTATTAGGTTGCGCCGGCGTGTCGGCGGCAGTGTGAAGTCGGCGGTCCTGCGGCCTGCCTCACGACCACCAAGACGGCCGGCTGGCCGCTGCAGTGACCTGGTGGCGGTAACCAGTTGGTGCGGTTGGCGGGTCGATCCGAAGGTGTCAGTATTGTGGCGTTTCGACGGATCAACCCGACTCAGTCCAGTTTTCAGGGGGTAAGCGCGTGCGACGATCGAATACGGCGGTATTGGCCTGTGCATTGATTCTGGGCGCCTCGGTTTGCTGCGCAAAACCCGGTGAGCACGAGCGTGCCGACGCGCAGGCGCTAGATCTGGCAAAACAGGCCATCGCCCTGCGCTCGGTGACAGGTCCTGGCAACCAGGCACCCCAGGTGGCTTCGTTGTTCAAGTCGGCGTTGGTGGCGGGCGGGTTCAGTGATGCCGACGTGACGGTCACGGCGGTTGATGACACCGCATTCCTGCTTGCCCGTTGGAAGGGCAGCGATCCTGCGCTCAAGCCGCTGGTCATCTCCGGACACATGGATGTGGTCGAGGCGAAGCCGGCCGACTGGGAGCGTGATCCGTTCACGCCGGTGCTCGAGAACGGGATGCTCTATGGGCGCGGGTCCAGCGACATGAAGCTGGATGACGCCCTGGCTGTTGCGGCGCTCATAGAACTCAAGCGGCAGGGCTACCGTCCCCGACGGGGCATTGTCCTTGCGCTCTCTGGCGACGAGGAGACGGCCATGAAATCAACCGAGATGCTCGCAAAGGCACTCGCGAACG
The DNA here is from genome assembly GCA_963703025.1 of uncultured Pseudomonadota bacterium. GTDB lineage: Bacteria > Pseudomonadota > Gammaproteobacteria > Steroidobacterales > Steroidobacteraceae > 13-2-20CM-66-19. The sequence continues at coordinate 3,341,166 of OY969778.1, forward strand.
CGGAAATGGTTCTCAACGTAGACGGCTCTGGGGGCCAGCTAGACGCGCAGGGCAAGCCGCAGTACTTCTCCTGGTCCGGCGCGGAGAAGACCTACGCCGATTTCGAGCTCACCGTAGTGTCCCCGGGCGGTCATAGTTCGCGGCCCTACGATCCCAATGCGATTAACCTGCTATCCGCGGCCCTGGTGCGGATCGGGCAGTACAAGTTCAAGCCTGAACTAAGCGACCTCACCCGGGCATATTTCACAGCTGCCGCCGGGTACGAGCAGCCGCAGATCGCCGCTGCCATGCGCGGATTTGCGGCTGATCCGGCCGATGCCCAGGCGGTTGCCACGTTGCGAGGCAACCCAGCCACCGTGGGCAAGATTGGCACTACTTGCGTCGTCACCATGATCAACGGCGGCCATGCGCAAAATGCCCTTCCGCAGCGCGCCACCGCCAACATCAACTGCCGGATCTTCCCGGGCCATCCCCGTGCTGACATCATGGCTGAGCTGCAGCGTGTTGCCGCGGACCCCGCAGTGCAATTCAAGGACGTGTCCACCGGCAGCGTTGCCACCGACGCCTCGCCGATCCGTCCGGACCTGGTTGCCGCGGTCACCAAAGCGATCCACATCGGCTATCCAGGCGTGCCGGTTTTTCCGACGATGTCGGCAGGGGCGAGCGACAGCATGTGGTTCCGCAACGAGCATATTCCCAGCTACGGCGTAAGCCCGCTGTTCATGAAGGACAGCGACCGATTTGCCCACGGGCTCAACGAGCGAGTGCCGGTGGGTGATATCCCACCCTCCATGGCCTACATGCTGTCGCTGTTCACCGATCTATCGAGCTAAGCCTCTGGCTCAACGAGCGCACGGCAGTGCGCAGCTGTCGGAGCTAGCGGCTTTCGGGCGGCAGGTCGGCGATGGTGAGGTCGAGCGGATATTCGTTGCTATGGATAGCACCGCCGCTAAGCGGTTCGGTGGGGATCGGCGCGCCGTCGATGATCGCCTGGTCGAATGCGGCCGTATCGGTGACTCGTCGCGTCGCCCTGAAGCCCTTGAGCACGTAAGGGATGCCGTTGGACATCATGGACGGGCCGTCCGAGACGTGAAAGTGCAGGTGTGGCTCGGAGGAATTACCGGAGGTACCGACCAGCCCCAGCAGGTCCCCGCGGTGCACGAACTGGCCCACCTGAACACGGACGCTATGCGGCTGGAAGTGCGCGTATAGCGCGTAGCGTCCCTGGCCGAGGTCCAGCACCACGTGGTTGCCGTCTGCCTTGTCGACGGAGAGATTCGGGAGCGCCCCGATGGGGGAGTCCGCCATGTCGTCCTCGGCGGCCACCACGCGCGCGTCGGCTACCGCGTAAGCGGGCTTGCCATAGATGACGTAACTGTGGGGATTCCTGGGGTCCCCGGTGTAGATGCGGTCCTTGCCGTCCAGTTGCTCCCAGTCGATCGCAAAACGCTGGGCATCGAATGCCCGCCCGTTCAGGGATAGCGTGGCGCGAACATGGCGCTTGGAGTCACAGCAGGCGTCGCCGGCAATAAAGCCGCTACCGCGCAGCGGTGGGTCGAGCACGAGGCTGGAAGGGGGCGCGGGCTGGGCTTGCGCAACGATCGCCGTGACGCTGTGACCCCCAGAGCTCATGGTGACCCGATGCAGCATGGAGAGCGGAATATCGGCTTCGCTCGGCACCACGATGTGCAGGTAGACAATGCCAAGCTGGGAGGGTCCAAACTCCCCAGGAACCGCTTGCCTGTCCCTGACCACCAGTCGTGCGCCAAGGGTTTGCGCATCAAGGCGCGCAAGCGTCGCGCCGGACTGCGCATTGACGACTTCGAGCCCGTCCAGCCGGGCCCGGTCGCCCGTGAAGCTCTCCACGTCCAGCTCGTACTGTAGGTGGTACCGGCCGTCGCTCCCCTTGAATGGCAGCGGCTGGTGCGGCAGGGCAATGACGAGCGGCGTCACCTGGATCGAGTCCGCATTGGGTGCGGGTAGGTTGCGCCGGGTCGATACCGGTGCATCATCCGCGCTCGCGAGCGAAGCCATTAGCGCGGCGCAGCATAGGGTAGCGGCGCCAGCGACCCGGTGGGTGGGCTGCATGCAGAGATTCTCCGGCTGATACCGCGCAACGGCGCGTGGGCAGGAATGTAGCCATGCTACAGGTCACGGTGCAAGCGCCGGACGTTGAGGGCGGATTCGATATAGGCGTTATCCCACGTCCGTTTAGGCCGTTCGATGATTCTCGCCACCTCGCCTGGCAGCTAGGCTTCACACTCTGGCGTAGGAGTGCGCGACATGAAATCGTTCGGGTGCGTCGTGCTAGTGGCGCTAGTCCTTTCGGCAAGCGCACAGAGCGCGCCGCAGCAGGCGAGCTCTGGCTCCGCTGCCGATACCCCAGGGTCCGGTGCCGGCAATTTCGGTGTCGCTGGCTTCGGGAACATGCCGCCGCGTCTGTTAGCCGTGAAGCCTGGTGTCTATCAGGTTACCCAGCGCAAGAGCAGCGCTGCGTGTGCAAGCGCGCAGTCGAGACCCCTGGGCGCCGGCTGCGCGATGTCAGGGGCTTGGGCGAGGCAGAGGGATAGCGGAAACTAGCCGGCAACGTGTCACGCTATTGACTCGACGCCATACCACTCAGTTCTGGCGCGCCCCCGAGGTCCGGCGCCGGGCCTAACGGCGCGGAACAGCAATCCTAGAAACCGCCGGCCTCATCTTCACCATGACGTCGAGCGTGATGGGCTGACGGGCCGAGTCAGCCGCGCATTGTTGCGTCATGCCAGACGCAGTATGGCAGCCCCACCGGCGATGATGCAGGCCGACGCCACGCGCCTCGGGCCGATCGGCTCCTTGAGGACCACGCCTGCGATCATCGTGCCGAACAGTATCGAGGTCTCCCGCAGGGCGGCGACGACTGCGACGGGCGCGAGGGTCATTGCCCACAGCGCAAGCCCGTAGGAGGCGCTGGTTCCTATCCCCCCGGCGATTCCCTGGGGCCAGTGGCGCCTGAGGTAAGGCAGCAAGCTAGAGCGCCTCGCTGTCAGCCCCCACATCGCGAGCGGCACGCCGGTCAGCAAGAATACCCACAGCGTGTACGAGGCGGGTGCTCCCGAGCGCCGCACGCCGATCCCGTCGATCAAGGTATAGGCTGCGATCACCAGCGCGTTCACAAGTGCCAGATAGACGCCGCGGCGGTCTTCAAGATGCGCGCCCAGGGCGACGCTGAAGATGCCAAGCGAGATGGCGATCACGCCGCACCAGGCGACGGGCGACAGTGCCTCGCCCAGACGAAGGACGCTCACCAGCGCGACGATGAGCGGCGCAGTTCCGCGCATCAGTGGATACGTCTGGCTCATGTCGGAGATTGCATAGGTGCGCGCAACCAGCAGGAAGTAGGTCACCTGGAAGAGCGCGGAGGCCGCCGCGAACGGCCAGCTTGAGGGGGCTGGCGAGCGCAGGAAGGGCAGCAGTAACGCCGCCAGCGCGGCTGCCGCGGCGGTGACCATTATGGTGGTCATAAGCTTGTCGCCGCCTGCCTTCACGAGGGCATTCCACGTGGCATGCAGCAACGCGGCCAACAGGACTACTGCGAATACGAATAGCGACATGCCGTTGGCTGCGCGGGTGAAGTGGAGCATTCGGGATGCGGACAACGAGCGTACCCGCATCGTAACCACTGTCAATGCCCCGACGGCCGTCTGCCTGTGACGATTCCCCATCGCGGCAGTACAATCACTGATTGTTCGCCAACGGTAAGATCGCGCGCGTGTGAGCGGCCGCGGGGATTTGCGCCATGAACATCCGCATCAGGCAAGAAAATACAGCCGATGCACAGCCGATCGAGATGGTGACCGTCGCCGCGTTCCTGAATGCGCCGCACACCGGTCATACCGAACAATTCATCGTCAACGCTCTGCGCACAGCCGGCCGTCTCACGCTGTCACTGGTCGCAGACTTTCAAGGGCGCGTGATCGGCCACGTGGCCGTATCGCCGGTGGTGATATCCGACAGTGCCCCGGGGTGGTTTGGTCTCGGGCCCATCTCGGTCGACCCGGTTTACCAGCGCCGCAAGGTGGGTTCACGGTTGATGCATGAGGCGCTGCGGATCCTGCGCGAGCGCGGCGCCGCAGGCTGCGTCGTGCTCGGCGAGCCGCGGTACTACGGCCGCTTTGGGTTTCGGGCCGAGTCGGGCCTCATTCTGCCGCAGGTGCCCGCGCAGTACTTCCAGGCGCTGCGGTTTGGGTCAGCACCCGCACGCGGAACCGTGTCCTACGACCCGGCATTCGACGCGCGCGAATAATCAGGTAGCTGCGAGCCACAGCTCACTGCCCTGCAGGCGGCTCCCACAGTTCAACCTTGTTGCCCTCGGGATCCATGACCCAGCCAAACTTTCCGTACTCGGAGTCGTCTGTTTTTTCCAGGACGTTACAACCCTCGTCCCGAAGAGCCTTGAGCAGGCCGGTCAGGTCCGCGACACGGTAGTTGACCATGAATGGTGACTTGCTGGGCGCAAAGTGGTCACCGCTGCAGGCGCCAATGCTCCATGCGGTTGTGCCATTGGCCGGATTGTCCGCCGCGTCCGCCCACGAGAAGGCGGCGCCGCCCCAATCCTGCACGTCGATGCCCAGGTGTCGCTTGTACCAGGCCCGAAGCGCGGCAGGGTCGCGCGCGTTGAAGAAGATTCCGCCGATACCGGTAACTCGCTTCATGAAGACTCCAGAGTGCGAGGCAGTGGGGGCGTGCGCGTGTTGCCCACGGCGACGCCCGGTGCGCTGATACTAAACGGACAGCCGCCGGCGTGGGCAGGCAGCGGCAAAAATCTGCCGTCAGCGCGTGGCAAGACTCTCCGCGGGGGAGAGTGGATGGCGCTGGTGCAGTAGAGTCTCTTCATGGTCGAACTCCTGCTGGAGTCGCAGCATGACCGCGTCGCTGATCTCATTGCGGTCACGCAAGACCACTACCGATTCGCGCTCGGCGGCCAACATTGCAAGCCGCAGTCGCAGATAGCTTTTCGGAGTCTCCTTGGGATTGGTAAGCAGCAGCCTTCGGTAGCTGGCGGTGCGCCGCAAGGCGGCGACCGCCTCGGCGCTGTCGCGCTCGCGGGACGCGTGGTGGTCGAGGGCTTTCAGTCCGGCCTCGACACTGGTGGTCCGGGCGTGCTGCTCCTCCAGCTGGTCCTCGTTGCCACCGACGATCCCGAGCCAGCGGATAACCGGCGCCAGCGTCAGGCCCTGCAGCACGAGGGTAATCAGGATGACAACGAAGGTAATGAAGATGACGGCATTGCGCCCGGGCAGTGGCCCGCCGTGAAACGCCACGTAAGGTAGCGCAAGGGCAATGACCAGCGAGTCGCCGCCGCGGATTCCCGCCCAGCCCAGGAAGAGCACGTTACGCCAGGATGGGTACGGTGTCGTCGAACGACCCAGCCTGCGGTCCAGCCAGCGCGGCAGGTAGGCCCCCGGGAACATCCAGACAATCCGCGTAACTATCATCGCGCCGGCGATCGCGAAGGACACGGCTATGAGGCGCGTCAGTGCTGCGGGGTCCAGCGCGTGCACGACCTGTGGCAGCTGCAACCCGATGAAAATGAAGACCAGACCCTCCAGCAGGAAGGAAATCATCTCCCACATCGAGGTGGCCTGTAGCCGCGTCTCCGCATTGACGATCCGTGGGCTGGTGCGCCCGAGGTACAGGCCCATGGCGACGACGGCCAGAACACCCGAGCAATGAAGCTTGTCCGCCGGGATGAAGGCGATGAAGGGACTCAGTAGGGACAGTGTGTTTTCGACGACGCTTGAGCGCGGAATATGCCGGCGCAGCCAGTTGATCCCCCAGCCTGCCGCGATGCCGACTCCGACACCCCCTGCGCCGGTCAGCAGCAGTTCAATTCCGGCGCGCGGCAGGGAGAATGTGCCGGTGACAGCCGCTGCCAGTGCGATCTGGTACGCGACCAGGGCGGTCGCATCATTCATCAGGCTCTCGCCCTCGAGGATGACCAGAGCGGTTCGCGGCAGGTTCAGCCGCCGTGTGCTGGCCGTGACGGCAACGGCATCAGGCGGGGAGACGATAGCCCCCAGCACGAAACAGATGGCCCAGGGCAGGTCTGGGATCAACTCGTGCACCACGACTGCCACGATCGCCATGGTCAGCAGCACAAGCCACACCGCGAGCAGGGTGATCGAGCGCAAATTACGCTTCAGGTCCCGCAGCGACGTGTTCAAGGACGTCCAGTAGAGCAGGGGCGGGATGAAGACCAGAAAGACCGTTTCCGGGTCGAGATTGAGCTTGGGGAGACCAGGTATGAAGGCCACGGCGAGCCCACCCAGGACCAGCAGGCTCGGTAGCGGTACGCCGGACTTCTCGGCCAGCACGCGCAAGGCCGCGGTGGCTGCGAAGAGCAACAGAATCAGTGCAACGACGGACACTAGAGCGGCCCCAGCTTGAGTCCGCACATAGTTACAGAAATATAAAGCCGAGACTATTCCAGACTGTTAATCGCAGCCGCGGCGTCGCTGGCCCTGGAGAAACGCTGTCTGCGTGCGCGCCGCGTAAAATGCGAGCCAAGGAACTCCATTAACGACGGTCACGGACCTCCCGCCTCACTTGTTCAGCATCGGCTTGCCCTGGTGGGCGACCAGCAGGTCATGCATGTCGTTCGCGTGTTCTTCTTCTTTCACGAGGATCTCGGCCATGAGCTTGCGGGTGCCCGGGTCCTTGTCGCCGAAGTAGCGGATCAGCTCACGATAGTGGTCGACCGCGATGCGCTCGGCGATCAGGTTTTCCTTGATCATCTCGATGAGCGTGTTGGCCTCCCCGTATTCGGAGGCGGCGCGGCTCTCGAGCCCCTGCGGACTAAAGTTGGGCTTGCCGCCAAGCTGGTTGATGCGCTCGGCCACCGCCTGCACGTGAGCCGCTTCCTCCTTGGCGTGCTCGGCGAACTCGTCCTTGACCGCTTCGCTGGAGATGCCTGTCGCGGCGACGGCATGCATCGTGTAGCGCAGGACACAGACGATCTCAGTGGCCAGCACGTTCTGAAGGATGTCGATTGCCTTGGCGACATCACCCTGGTACGTGAATGTCACGCCACCGGCCTCGATATTCTGGCGCGCTCTCTCGCGCAGCGTCTTCACGTCCGTGAGAAACGGTGTCTTGGATTTTTCTGTGGCTGGGGCTTCCATGTAGGCTCTTCCTGAGACTGAGTGAAGTGAACTGCACTATAACACCGGCGGCTGTCATCGAGCCCCCAGGTCATGGCATGGGCGCAGCTCACGTTTCCGTTTCAATGCGGGCCTGCGTGGTGCCCCGCGATCCATGTCAGATAACGTTGACTGACTGTCGGGAAGATTTGGCAATTGTCGCGCGCTGTTGCACGCGTGTCCGGCGACCGCCGCGATCTCTGGGAATTCAGGGTGCAGCGGTCACTCGCCAGACGCTGTTGCCGGTGTCATCAGCAATCAGCAAGCCCCCCTGACTATCCACCGCCAGCCCTACCGGGCGTCCTCGCGCCTTGTCACCGTCCACGAGGAATCCAGTGACGACGTCCTCGGCGGGCCCGGAAGGCCGCCCGTCCGTGAACGGCACATAGACGACCTTGTATCCGTTCAGCACGGCCCGGTTCCAGCTACCGTGCTCGCCGACGAATGCGCCGCCGCGGTAGTGGTAGGGCAGGTTGGTCCCGGTGTAGAACACGAGGCCGAGCGGGGCGACGTGCGAACTCAACGCGTAGTCGGGCGCGATGGCCGTGGCGACAAGATCCGGGCGCTGTGGGCGCACCCGCGGATCAAGGTGCTGGCCGTAATAGCTGAAGGGCCATCCATAGAAGCCCCCATCCACGACCGAGGTCAGGTAGTCGGGCACCAGGTCCGGCCCGAGTTCGTCGCGCTCATTGATGACCGCCCAGAGCGCATGAGTTCGAGGCTCGAACTGGAGTCCGTTCGGATTCCTCAGCCCCGTGGCGAACTCGCGATGGGCGCCGGTTGCCCGCTCTATCTGCCAGATCGCCGCGCGGCCGACTTCGGCCTGGGGGCCGTTCTCTGTGATGTTGCTGTTGGAGCCGACGCCGGCGTAGAGATAGGCACCATCCGCGCTTGCGGTGAGGCTCTTGGTCCAGTGGTGATTGATCGGCCCGCCAGGCAAGTCGCACAGCTTGACGCCATGGGCCGTGATCCGGGTTTCGCCGGTTACGTATGGAAAGCGCAGCACCGCGCCGGTATTGGCCACGTACAGCTCGTTCCCCACCAGGACCACACCGAAGGGCGAGTCCAGGTGCTCCAGGAACACCGTGCTCTGCTCGGGCAGTCCATCGCCGTTTGTATCGCGATAGAGGAGGATGCGTTGTCCGGGCTTGGCGCGGGAGTGAGTCTTCTTTTCGACCCAGTTCGTGATCAGCTCTTTGGGGCGGCTGACCGGTCCAGTAGGACCGCCCGTTTCCACCACCAGGACATCGCCGTTCGGTAAGACATAGAGCGAGCGCGGACTGGCAAGGCCGGTCGCAAAGGCCTGGATTCTCAGTCCAGGCACGACGCTCGGCGTCGCCCCATTCCATCCCACTACTTGGGCGACATGGGCCGCAGGGATCAGGTCCTGGTGGATCGGCGGCAAATAAGGGTCGGCGCCGATTTGGCGTCGTGGATCCCCGGGGGTCGGTCCACAGCCTACAACCGCTACCACGACGGCGGCCGTGCTGGCGCGGAGAAGCGCGGACCTCAATTTGATTCCCGGGCGCGAATGCCTACGCCATGCCGATACACCATCGTCCAGCCGTTCCAGGTGCTCACCAGGAGGATCGCTACGACCAGTGCAGACAGGAGCAGGCCAGAGGGAACAACCGAGGTGTACGCATCCCGGGTGTGAATCAGTGCATCGAGGATCGAAAGGACGAGCACGGCGCTGCTGCCGAGGAGATGAACCCATGCGGCGCGGAGGCTGCGAATGCGCGGCTCGCGCAAAAAATCGATCAGTCCGGCGGCCATGGCCGGGATTGAGACCGCGATTCCCACCAGCAACAGCCACGCGGAGAAATCCGCCCACAACATGGAGGCCGTACGCCAGTAGGCGATGTCGGTTCCCAACGTGCCGATGAAGCAGACGATGGGAAACGGCACGAGCATCGCATGGACGGGCAGCCCGCGGAGCGTCACTGTTGAACGGGGATCACTTCGGGTCATGGCGCTCGTTAGGGACGTATCTGTTGTCGCCGCCGGTGCATAGCACGCGCGGCCCGAGACCACTGTAGGCGCCAGAGCGTGTTGATTGCTTGGCATGCCTTCACAGCTTCTGTAGCGGCCCGTGGCAGTGATTCAGGGCCTGCAGGAATGGCTTGGCAAGATCGCGCGAGAGTCCCCGGTCCCAATACCGTGGGCAATGGCGATCCGGTCACTTGCCCTGGTCGATGCTTTGAACCCGCCCATCGACAACGGTCACTGTCATCGACGGGGCAGTCGCATCTCCCGGATAGGCCCAGATCTCGGTCGTCAGGGTGCCGACCTTGACCCCGTACTCATCGCGCAAATCCCGCGTGGAGACAGATCTGGAGCCCGGTTCGCCGCACCTTTGCAGAAAATCCGCCGCTGAAACATTGGGCGACACCAATCCGCCGCTGCAGCGAATCAGTTCGCCGGCCATGCAAATGCGAGGCAAGAGGATCACCAGGGCACACACCATGGCCGCCGCTCCCACGGCGCGATGGTGTCTCGGTCGGGTCATTCGGTGCCCTCCACGATGCGCAGGTCACGCTCGGCGCCGTCTGCGAGCGCGCGAAGCGCCTGTTGATACGCTGGGCTGTCATGAGCGGCAATCGCATGCTCGAGGCTCGCGAATTCAATGATAACCGTGCGTTGCAGCATCCCGGCCTCGTACACGCGCCCGGGCAAGCCGCGCGCCAGAAACCTGCCGCCTGCCGCCAGAATGGCCGGTCCCGCCAGTTGGGCGTACGCCGCCAGAGCGTCCGGGTCGGATACGGCGCGATAGGCGGTAATCCAATATGCTTTTGGCATGCTGCTCCTGCGCCGGGGTCAGGGAATGCTACCGCAGGCCAATGAGCGCGCCGGCCAGGGCATAGTGAAAGTCTTGCTGCCCGCATGCCGCGCACCGAACTCTGCGGTGAGGCTCGTCAACCGTCCGGCGTGGTATCCGTACAGGTAAGCGCGTCGCACCGTGGTCCCCTGTCTCGCCGCGACCTAGCGCGAGGCGGGAATGCTGAGGGGGGCCTTGGGGCAGCTGGAGCGTACGCCACGGCCACAGGAACGTATGGTGAGGTCCTTAGCCAAGCAGATGCGGATCTCGGACATCTGGGCGCGGCTGCATGCCACCACAAGGGAATTGTCTGGCAGCGCGGGATTGGCGCGCTGAAACAGCGCAGTGATCTGAGTTGCAGTGAAGGCCGCGTCACTCCTGGGTGCTTCCAGCTCGACGGGTATCCGCACCGCGGCAGTGGCTCGATCGGCGGCATTAAAGTAGTCAATCGCGCTCAGGCCGCTGCACGTGCCGTGCTCCTGCCACTCGTGCTTCATCAGCCGCTCACTCGGATAGATGGTGCGTCCCTTGGCGGCCGCCTGTGCCGAGAGGTCGGTATCGGTCTCGCAGTCCGCCGGATACCCGCCGCTGTCGTATTGCGGCCAAAGACCGTGGAGCACGAACCCGTAGCCCTTGCCAGAGCACTCGGCGCCGTCGTCCGTGTGGGTCAGGCAGTAGGTGGGTGCCCAGGAAAGGCTCAGCAAATAATAGTCGAATTCACCCGCCTGTCCGTCATGGCTGACCTTGGAGTGGTGCCGCGCCTGGGCCGCCGTAGCGATGAGCAACGCCAGCGCCGCAGCGGCAAGAACTGCAAGCGGCAGACCCCTGAAAACCTCGTTGAGGGGAGGGCGATGGGACGTCAGGCCATGTTTGAGCATCCGCTAACCGTATCGCATGCATTGCGGGCTGACAACGGGGTCGGCACGGCGTCTGTAATCCCAGGATTACCTGACAACCAGCGCGATGACCTGCGAGCGGGCAAGTCCAAACCGACTGTCGCATCAGTACAATGCAGCGGCCGCGTGCAATGACCGCGCTCGTACCGACTGAACAGGAACCACCGTGCTGAAGAACATCCTCTTGGCAATCGTGCTTGGGATATCCATCACTGCGCGCGCGAACGGCGCCGCCGCGCCCGCCGATCAGGTCGCCCAGTTCGTGCACGCGGAGATGGCGCGGCAAAAGATCCCCGGATTGGCTCTGCTGGTTTCCCGCAACGGCAAGCCCATTCGTACCGAAGGGTACGGCCTGGCGGATGTAGAGTTAAATGTTGCGGTCACGCCGCAGACGATCTTCCAGTCCGGCTCCGTCGGCAAGCAGTTCACCGCGACCGCGGTGATGATGCTGGTTGCGGACGGCAAACTCAGCCTGAGCGACCCGCTCAGCAAGTTCTTCCCTGCGGGGCCGCCCTGGTGGAGGCAGGTCACGGTACGCGAGCTGCTTAGCCACACCGCAGGCTTCACCGACTATCCGAAAGACTTTGACCTGCGCAGGGACTACACCGAAGCCGAGCTCCTCAAGATCGTTGCAGCAATCCCGCCCGCCTATGTCCCCGGGACCAGCTGGAGCTACAGCAACCTGGGCTACCTTACCCTCGGAATCCTCATTCACAAGGTCACCGGGCAGTTCTACGGCGACTTTCTCCAGCAACACCTGTTCAAGCCGCTCGACATGTCCACGACCCGGGTTATCAGCGAAGACGACATCATTGCTAACCGAGCTTGCGGATACCGCCTACGAAATGGGCAGCTGAAGAATCAGGAGTGGGTGTCGCCGACGCTGAATACCACTGCGGACGGCAGCCTGTATTTTTCTGTCATCGATCTTGCAAAGTGGGATGCCGCGCTCTACAGCGGGAAGCTGCCGGGTAACGTGGATCTGCAACAGATGTGGACGGTGGCCGCGCTGCGCAGCGGCGCGCCCAATTCAGGGCACTACGGTTTCGGGTGGTTTGTCGAGTCCAGGGGTGGACATCGGATCGTGGAGCACGAGGGGCAGTGGCAGGGCTTCGAGACCCAGATAACGCGCTATCTGGACGACGGTCTCACCGTCGTGGTCCTGACTAACCTCGGCAGTGCTCAGCCACGGAAAATTGCCGACGGCGTGGCGGCGCTGTATTTGGCAGGCGAACCGAAACCGAGTGCGGGCAGCCCCAGGTAGGGGAGCTCACTCCCGTCGCGCGCCGAAGCCTTGTTGCGTGAGGTACGGCTGCCAGCGAGCCTCAAACCTCAGCTGCACCTGGTCCGCCGTCCACTTTCCCGCGGCGCCGCACCGTTCACGGCGTATGGGTCCAGGCACGCACTGAAGATAATCCGGACCCGTCCCCCGCAGGGCGGGAAAGCCCGGCCGTATTTTCCGGACCCTGCTGCCAGGTGATTAGACGCGCATTCCTCCTTGGACCTGTCGCACCAATGTCGAGGTTGGCAATATTTGCTGATTGCTCAGGCACTTGAGGCGACATGGACGCGTAAGCACGACGCCAGCAAGCCGCTATTGGCCGCCGCCCGCCCCGCGCGAGATAAGCACCCGCGCGGCAGGCGTGCGCTCGGCGCGACTGCTTGTAACCGCGTCAGACAGGTCAGCCAGCAATAAAGATGCCCGCTCAAGCGCGGGCGGAGGGATGGGTGATGACAGTTCTCAGGCCGTTTTCGGTTCGATTGGCCACTCGGATTCAGGGCATGGCGCTCTTGGCCGCGGTCTGCTCGTTGCTGGCACTGCCAGCCGCCGCGCAAGGCCTGCAGCCACAGCAGGCAGGGGTGGGCATCCAGGCGTTCCCGGACGCCACCGGAGCGATCGCGACAGTGAACCTCAACGGTCACGTCAACGAACATGGCGCCTTCTTCCAGAACCTGGGCACCAACGGGCGCAGTTGTGCCACTTGTCATGTCCCCGCCCAGGCGATGAGCGTCAGTGCTCAGGGCGTACGGCAAAGGTTTCAGCAATCCCACGGTGCCGATCCACTATTCGCGGCGATCGACGGCGCCAACTGCCCGTCGGCACGCCCGGGCAACGCGGCGGACCACAGCCTGCTGCTCAAGCACGGTCTCATTCGCGTGTTCTTGCCGTTGCCGCCGAACGCCCAGTTCAGCATCGCAGTGGTTCACGACCCGTATGGGTGTGCGATCGTGCCCAATGCCACGGGCGGGCAGCCGACCGTGTCGGTCTACCGGCGGCCGCTACCGACCGCGAACCTCACCTTCCTCAGCGCAATCATGTTCGACGGCCGCGAAACGCACGCGCCGCTGAACGCACTCGCCACCTTTCCGGCCAATCTGTCCGCTGATCTTACGCAACAGGCTATCGACGCCACGCTCACGCACGCACAGGCAACCCAGCCTCCGACCGCTGATCAGCTGGGCGACATCGTGGGCTTTGAGCTGGGGTTATATACCGCACAGGCGTACGACTATCTGGCAGGCTCGCTCAGTGCGCGCGGCGCCACCGGGGGACCGGCCTATCTGGCGCAGGTGTACGCGGCCGCTTACTACCCGGGCACTAACGACACACTCGGTGCGGATCCTCAGGGGCACCCGTTCGACCCGGCTGCCATGAGCCTGTTCCTGCCCTGGGCGGATCTGCGCAATCGCAACGGCGACTTCGGTGAACAATTCCGCGACGACGCACGGCGCGCCATCGCGGCAGGCGAGGTGGTCTTCAACAGCGCGCCCGTGCAGATCTCGAACGTTCGCGGCCTGAATGACAACCCGGCGCTGGGCAGTCCGGCCAGCTTTGCCGGAACCTGTACCTCCTGCCACGACACGCCCAATACCGGCAACCATTCACTGCCGCTGGCGCTGGACATCGGCACCGGCCACTCGGCACTGCCGAGCCTCGAATCCGACCCGAACATCGCGGCGGGTCTCGCGGAGTTGTCCGTCCCTGACCTGCCCGTGTACCTCATCAGTGGCTGCCCGGATCCCTTCAGCGCAGGCCAGCCGGAGTCCTTCTATACGACTGACCCCGGCAAGGCGCTGGTGACCGGGTTGTGCAGCGACTTCAACCGCGGCAAAGGACCGGTCCTGCGCGGCCTGGCGGCACGCGCGCCTTATTTCCACAACGGCGCCGCGGCCGACCTGCATGAACTGGTGAACTTCTACAACCAGCGCTTCGCCATGAACCTGACGAACCAGCAAAAGCACGACCTGATTGCATTCCTGAACTCCCTCTAGGAAGGCAAGCGGCTGACTCCCGCGCTGCCCGGAGATTCATGGCCGGCAGCGCGGTCCGCCGTCCTCACAGGCCTACGCGATGCACTAGATCAATGAATCGTGAGTCGTCACGCAGGAAGTCATACTGGGGGGCGACCTTGATCTCATTGAGCATGCTCGAGCGCTCGCTGTAGCCTGCCTCCAGGGCGGCGATGACACGATCCTTGTCCTTCAGGCCCGCGTAGGCGAAGGCCTGCAGGGGCTGCAGGTCGATGCTCGCCCCCTGGGTCTCCTCCTGCATTTTCTGGATGGCGTTCTCCGCTGCGGCGCGCTCGCCGGCGCGTCCATGGACGTACGCTTCGGCCGCCCAGGTCCACGGGCCCGGGTCAGCAGCGCGCCAGACGCGGATGTGTTCCAGTGCCTCGGCGAAACGCCCGGCCTCGACGTACGACATGACGATCACGTGGGAGCGCCCCAGCCGTGGGTCGATTTCCAGCCCCGAGAGGAAAGAGTCGATGGCGCGCGAGTACTGACGGTCGAAGTGGAGGATCACGGCACGGTCGGCGTTGACGATGGGTGAGAGGGGGTCAAGAGCGCGGGCGCGATCGCTCTCGGCGAGCGCCTCAGTGAATCGTCCCTGGTAGGCAAGGCACATGCCGTACCACTGATGAGCCGTCGCGTCGTTGGGGTTCAGCTGTATCGCCCGCCGGAATTCCATCTCGGCGTTGCGCCAGTCGTAGTTGTAATCCTCGGCGATCACTGCAAGCGCGTTGTGCGCCTCGGCGAGGCCGGGCTCCAGTTCGACCGCGCGCATGGCGGCGGCGCCCGCCTTCGCCATGCCCTCGCCATGGGGGGCGTAGCCCCAGTTGCTCATCATCGCGTAGGTATCGGCGAGGCCGGCGTACGCTGGGGCGTAGCCGGGATCCTTGGCAACGGACTGCTGGAAGTAGCCGAGCGCCTGCGAGAACCCGGCCGCCGAGCGCTTGTTCCAGAAGTAGCGGCCGCGCAGGTAAAGGTCATGGGCGTCATATTCCTGCAAGGTCTGGGCTGCCTGCGTCGGCACGGCGGCCGCGGCGAAGCGTTCCCCCAAGGTGCTGCGGATTTCGTCGGCAATCTCCGCGGCTATCTCCCCCTCGAGCGCCAGTACTGAAGTGAGCTCGCGATCGTACTGTCGCGACCAGACCTGCGCCTGATCCGAGGCGCGCACCAACTGGGTCGTGATGCGCACGTTATGGGCATCGCGGCGCACGCTTCCCTCAAGGACGTACTCAGCACTGAGCGCGCCGGCGATCGCTTCCAGCGGCTCGTGTGCATTCTTGTACTGCATGACTGAGGTTCTCGCGATTACGCTCAGATGCTTAGGATCGACATTACCCAGCCGCGCGATGAGTTCTTCCGTCAGCCCATCGCTGAAGTACTCCTGGGAAGGATCACCGGTGAGATTGGTGAGTGGCAGCACGGCCAGCATGGATTTATGCGCGGCGCCAGGAGGTGACGCGGGCATGACGAAGCGGTGATAGGCCCAGCCGCCCAGCGCGCACAGTGCCAGCACAGCAGCAAGCAGCGCCCACCGCCGCCCATTGCCACTGGGCAGGATCGCGGGTGTTGACGTCGACGCCGGTTGCGCCGGCAACTGCGAATTTGCATCAGTGCTGCGACGAAGCGCGAGGCGCCGTTCTGCGGGCGGCCCCTCAATGGGGAGCGGCTGTGTGGCGTGCGGCAAAGCGCCGGACTCCGGCGCGACGACCGGCGCGACGAATCGGTAGCCCAGGCCGGTGACGGTCTGGATGTAGCGCGGTTCCGCGGAGTCATCGCCAAGTGCCTGGCGGATCTTGCGCATGGCCCCGTTGATGCTGTTGTCGGTGTCGAGGTAGGCGTTCTTTCCCCATATCTTCGCGACGATGTCGTCCCGGCTGACCAGCTGACCTGGCTGCTGCGCCAAGAAAAGCAGGATCTGCATGGGGATCCGCTCAAGCTTCAGCGGCCTGCCGGCGCGCCGCAACTCCCACGCGCTTGGGTCAAGCTCGATCGCGTCGCCGAAGCGGATGACTAAGTTGCTACTGCTTGGTGCCAAGAGAATCCTCAACCGCCGGTTTGCCGCGACACTTCGTCGGGCAGCCGAGACGTCGCAAATAGTGCGGCGGTGCGCATTCTAGGCTCGCCCGAGCTCGAAAGGCGACACGCGCGTGGACGCCTCTCAATTTCGTGTTGCCCTGTGCGGCTTTCTGGCGGTACGCAGCTCTTAACGGCCTCCATTTCCCGAGCGACGCGGCAGTCTGCGAGCGTGGCAAGTCTCCGCGCGCCTGCGCCGGGTCCGCGTGCCAGTGACGACCGTGGACAGTTGCCGCGAACCAGCGCACGTATCTTGCGAGCTGTTCTCACTGAGGTCGCAACTACATTGCAAAGGCATGGCTACTCGGTCCGGCGGATAAAAGGCTTGTTGCTTGCGGTCTCATCCAGTGGGTTGGCGCACACTCAGCTGTATGCAACCGAGGGGACATGCGCATACCTATGACCCGACTGCGGCAGTACAATCAACCCTCTTTATTGAGCACCCGCGGAATGTGACAGGAAGGTCCGAATGGCAGCCGAAGACGCTCGTGTGAAGCAGGCGAACCCCGAAACGCAGGTGCCCCGCCCGTTACTCCTGGCGGCCGATACACGAGTCTCGTGTCCGAAGTGTGATAGTACCTTCAGCCTGGAGCGTGGTTTCGCACGCGCGGCGCTGGAGCAATTCGAACAGAGTACCGAAGGTGCACTCGAGGCGGTGCGCAGGGCGGAACGCGCGGAGGCGGCCACGCACGCGCAGCAGATGGCAAGTCAGCAGGGCGCTGCACTGCGCAACGAAAACGAGCAGCTCCGGGGGCTGCTGCAGGCACAAGGCGAGAAGCACGCCCGGGCGATCAAGGAAGTAAGCGCGCTCGTCGAGCAGGCTACGGCCCCGCAGTTACAGGCGTTGCGCCTCGAGGTCGCGGCCCGGCAGAAGCAGATCGAGGACTTTAGGTCCCGCGAGGCCGCCTTGGCAGCTCGTGAACAGGGCATTGACACCCAGATCGTGGCCGAGGCTCGCAAGCGGGCCCAGATGTTGCTATCCGAGGAGCGAACGCGATACGAGGACAGGCTCGCCGAGAGTCAGCGGCAGTTGGACGCAGGGCGCACGCGCGAGCTGCAGCTGCTAAGGCAGCAGCAGGAGCTCAAGGATCGAGCCGGCGAATTGGAAATCGAGGTGGCTCGCAAGCTTGACGTGGGTCGGGCGGAACTGGAGTCGCGGGTCCGCTCCCAGGAGCGCGAACGGTCCGAACTCGTCAGGGCGGAGTTGCAGAAGCAGATTGCCGATATGAACGAGCAGCTGGCCGAGGCGCAGCGCAAGGGCAGCCAGGGTTCTCAGCAGCTCCAGGGTGAAGTGCTCGAGCTCACTTTGCAGGCGGATCTTGAGTCTGCATTTCCTCTGGATGTCATCGAAGAGGTCCGCAAGGGGGCCCGCGGTGGTGATGTCATCCAGCGCGTGATGACTCGTAGCGGCCAGGTGGCCGGTGTGCTGCTATGGGAGGCAAAGCGCGCGCGCGACTGGAGCCAGCAATGGCCGGGCAAGCTGAAGGACGATGTGCGTGGCTGTGGTGCGGATCTTGGCATCCTCGTCAGCATCGGTACGGCCTTTCCGAAGGACTGGCAGCAAGGGCAGCTGTTTGGCCTGCACGAGGACATCTGGATCACCTCATGGACCACTGCATTGCAGCTGGCCACCGTCTTGCGCTCTGGCCTGGTCGACCTGCACAAGCAGCGCCTGGTTTCGGCGGGCAAGGGCGAGAAGATGGAGGCGGTCTACGACTACCTCACGTCTTCCCAGTTCGCACAGAAGCTCAAGGCTATCCATGGCGCCTTCTTTCGCATGCGCCAGGAACTTGAGGCTGAGAAGACGCAGACGCTGCAGCGGTGGGCCCGTCGCGAAAAGCAGCTGCAGGTCGGCGTCGCCGAGCTGGTCGGCGTGGCCGGGGATATTCAGGGCCTGGCGCAACAGGACCTGCCGTTGCTGGAGATTGAGGGCGCACCAGACCCGGGGCTCGGGAGCGGCAAGTCGATGGAGATGCCTCAGCTGGGCCTGAAAATGGAGGACTGATTACGCGTCTCCCCACGCGCGCCTACTTAGGCGGGCGGGTAGGCCGGGGGGTGTCCGAGCGTGGAACTTGCACAGTGGAATCGAAAGCGGCGGTAAAGAAAAAGGCTTGCGGGCCGATCGTCCTCGCTATGGCTGCGACTCATACAGGGATGCGCGAGCCGCGCAGCTGTATGGATCATCGGGCGCGGCACGGGCTTGGCAACGCGATGCATAATCCACCCATGATGCAACGAGAAATGTTTAGTGGCGCGGCAGCGGCGACGCTGCCTGGCCTGTGCTATGCGACTGAATTTCTGAGCGCGCAAGAGGAGATGCAGCTGCTCGCGCTGATCAGCGCATGGCCTTTCCAGGAGGCGCAGTACAAGGAGTGGCACGCGCGGCGGCGTATCGTGAGCTTCGGCGGGCGGTATGATTTTGCCCGCCACCGGTTGAGCGAGGCGCCACCCATCCCCGACTCCCTGCTGCCGCTGCGCGATCGGGTCGCACGCTTCGCGAACGTTGCGCCCGAGCGCATCGAGCACGCGATGGTCGCCGAGTACCAGCCGTCCACCCCGCTCGGGTGGCACCGTGACGTCCCTGAGTTCGAAGTGATCATGGGTGTTTCGCTGCGAGGGCACGCACGCTTGCGGTTCCGGCCCTGGCCGCCGAAGCCGAACTCGCGCACCACGTTTGCCATTGAACTGGCGCCGCGATCGGCATATGTGCTGCGCGACCAGGCCCGCTGGGGTTGGCAGCACGCCGTCTCGCCCACCAAGGAGTTGCGCTACTCCATCACCTTCCGGACGCGCAGCCGGTGAACGAGAATGACGACCTGTCGCTGCGTCCATTCGGCGACGAGCAGGCGCCGACGGCGGTTCCGCACACGCAGTTATCTGCAGAGGCGCTGGATGGGGTCATCAAGGCGTTTGTGCTGCAGGAAGGCACTGATTACGGGCAGCACGAGTTCACGTTGGAGCAGAAGATCGCGCACGTGCGGGCACAGCTGGAAAGTGGCGATGCGCAGATCCTCTTTGATCCCACCACTGAAGCGGTCGGTATAGTGAAGACAACGCGTCGCGGGCGCGAACGGGAGCTGTGAGGCGAGAGGCGCGTTGGCCATGGGCGAGGTAGGTCACGAGGGGAGAATGGCGATGGAAGAAGCGGTAACCACGTTCAGCGGCGGGTGCCTTTGTAAAGCGGTGCGGTATACGGTCAGCTCGCCACCGGTGGCGGTACGCGCGTGCTGGTGTCGGACCTGCCAGTACTTGGGTGCTGGAAGTGCAACCGTCAATGCGCTCTTTCCGAGTGCCTCGCTCACCGTTGATGGCGCGCTGGCCGATTACTCCACCGTGGCTGACAGCGGCAACGCGATGCTGCGGCGGTTCTGCCCGCGGTGCGGCACGCAGGTTCTCGTCAGCTCGGCGGCTCGGCCGCACTTGACCGGCGTTCGCGTCGGTACCTTGGACGATCCCAGCTCCGTGCGACCTGCCGCGACCATCTGGGTTTCTGCAGCGCCCGCGTGGGCCGCAATTGATCCGACTCTGCCCAGAGTGGAGCAGCAGCCTGCGCCACCACCTTCGGCGGGCGGACCGCGCTAATGCACCGAAAATGGCCTTTGGGGCTCGAGGCAGCCAAAGCGCGGGTCCTAGTCAGCCGGTTGGGGCGGAGGCGGTGAAAACCGCCAACTGGTCTGCGAAGGCCCGTCGGTAGGCGGCCCGCTGCTCGCCGCGGGCCACGTAGGCTGAGAGGTTCGGATGTTCGGACAGCAAACCCGATTGTCGTAACCGCAGGAGGACTGTCACCATCATCAGGTCGCCTGCGCTGAACTGACCGTCCACCCAGTCGGCCTCGCCGAGGCGAACTGACAGCTCGCCAAGGCGGTCACGGATGCGATTTTCGACGACTGGCAGACGCTGCTCGTACCATGGTTTGCGGCCCTCCAGAAACCTGGTGACCTGTAGATCCAGGATCGGCGGCTCAACCGTGTTGAGCGCGGCAAACATCCAGGTGATTGCACGGGCTCGCGCGTTGGCATCCGCGGGCAGGAGCCCCGGGTGTCGTTCCGCGATGTGAAGCACGATCGCCCCTGATTCAAACAGTATGAGATCACCCTCTTCGTAGGTTGGAATCTGGCCGAATGGGCTCAGCGCTCGATGGGCGGGCTCCTTCATCACGGCGAACGAAACGAGGCGAACCGTGTAAGGCTGGCCTACTTCTTCCAGCGCCCAGCGCACCCGCATGTCGCGAGCCAGTCCCTTGCCACCGTCGGGGGAACGTTCGAAGGCGGTAATGGTGGGGATCATGGAAACCTCGGGTTCGATATAACCAGCCGTAAGATCCACGGCAAACGTTCTGCCCTGTGCTGCACGCGCTAACACTCTTCCTGCGTCAACTGCGACGATTGGTCCGCGCCCACTTCGACATGTTACGGACGCCGAGAGGGCAACTCCGACTCCCCGGCAGCAGCGCCGCCCGAGTCTTTACGAACTGTAAGCCTCGGCGTTACCTCGAAGGTCCGATGATCTTCTGGGCAGCAACCGAGCAGACAGGATTGATCCAGCACCGGCGGGTAGGCGGTCGTCAACCTCCCGGCGCGTCGGTGGTGCCCACCTTTGCAATCTCCGGCGGCGCGGTTTCGACGGGTTCGATTGGCTCGATTGGCTCGATTGGCGGTAGATCGTCAGCCGGATCTCCACGGCTGGCGAGGGCCTGTCGCTTGGGGTCATCTGCACGAGTGATGGACATTGTCGCCTCCGCTTTAGCTCACCGGTTACTGAGCCTAGCGTGCGCAACATCCCGCCACGGCCGGAGAACCGCGCGGTTACATGTAGGAGACAGTGATACTTCGTTGGCCAACCCGGCGCGCGACGCTTCGTGGGTCTTGCCGCAGCGGAAGTCCGCGCGGGCTGCAGCAAAAACTGCCGGAGCGTACCGTAGGGGAACTGCCGAAGCGGCTGTCTGGTCGTGAATCTAAGAACCTGCGCCGCGCAACGTGCGCTGAGGCATCATGCGCCGCAGCACCTCATCTCGTTTTACGAAGCGGTGGTAGAGCGCTGTGCATACGTGCAGGCCAACTAGCGCAAGCAAGACCCAGGAGAGTATGTCCGCGTGGACGTCGCCAGCGCGGAACCCAATTCGCGACCCCTTGGGTAATAGGTCCGGCAGGGCGAAGAGCCCAAACAGGGAGACGCGCCAGCCGCGTACCGAGGATGCGGCCCATCCGGTAACCGGCATCGCGACTAACACGAAGTAGAGCAGCGCGTGCGTGGCGCCGGCGATCCGGCGCTGCCAGTTGGGGGTGCCGGGAATCGGAGGCGGGGCGGCATGCGTAATGCGCCAGACCAGCCGGAACACTATCAGCAGAAGCAACAGCGTCCCCAGCGACAAGTGCAGGCTAATCCAAAATTCCGGCTGTGTTCCGCGGTGGATTGCCGGCATGCACCAGGCCACTGTGAACTGCGCTGCAACCAGCGCAAACATCATCCAGTGCGTCGACTTCGCCACGACCCCGTACTGTGTTTTCGTTTCGGTCAATGGTCCGTCCATGAGTGATCACGCACCTTCGCTATCCGCCCGCGGTCCACGCAAGTGAAACTCAGCGATCAACAGGTCTGCGCCTATTGTGAGTGCTGAGTCATGGCATGTGAATAGAGCCCCCCGGCGCGCGGGCGGCAATGGTGAATTAGCGCAGACGTAGCAGTTCGCTAATGGCCTGCTAAGTAGCTGGTGGCACGCTTCCGCGCGACCGTGCAGTGCGAGGGGCGTCTATGCGTCGTTCCTGTGGGTTCTCGTTGATGATCGCGCTGCTAGCGGGCCAGTGCGCGTGGGCAGGTGGCGGGCCGCTGGGCATAGACCATCAGTGGTCACTGGATGAGAACGGGATCTGGGCCCGAAAATACCAGCAGGCACTGGCGGTGGGGGTTATCGGCTTCGAGGTCGGCGGAGCGCTATGGCTCGGTGACGAAGACAAGCTGGGGCACAGTCTGTGGCAGGCGATTGATGCCACGGTGGTGTCGGGGGCTGCGGCCCAGCTGCTCAAGCTGGGCTTCTCGCGCGCGCGTCCAGACCAAGGCAATGACCCCAACCAATGGTTCCAGGGCCATTGTTGCGAGAGTTTTCCCAGCGGCGAGGTGACACTACAGGCCAGCTTCGTCACGCCGCTGATCGTCAATTATCACAATGAAAGCCCGTGGATCTGGGCGCTCGAGCTGATGCCTCTGTATGACGGGATTGCGCGCCTGAAGTCCCAGGCGCATTGGCAAACCGACATTCTGGCAGGC
This sequence comes from uncultured Pseudomonadota bacterium, assembly GCA_963703025.1. GTDB lineage: Bacteria > Pseudomonadota > Gammaproteobacteria > Steroidobacterales > Steroidobacteraceae > 13-2-20CM-66-19. The sequence continues at coordinate 3,363,686 of OY969778.1, forward strand.
TGGCTTCTGGGGTCAGGGGTGGGGTACTGGAGCGCGTCCCGTGACGTGCCGATTTCTGTGCAGGTTCTGCCGCGTGGCCTGACGATTGGAATATCGAAGCGATTCTAACCCTGCCGGGCAGGTGCCTCCTGTGCCCGTTGTAACAAATCTTTAACGTCGACAATGTCCTGTGATCGCTTCCCTAGGTGGCAGATGAGCGTCGGTGTCCGGGATGGGGCAGGGTTGGTCGACCGGGATAGGTTGGCGCTTGCGTCTCGGATGGTCTGACCTTCTAGAATACGGGCGATGCGGAACCCCTATGGAATCCTCTGGTCATTCATCCTTGTGTGCGCATTCGGCGAGGCACAGGCAACCACCAAAGGACTCAGCCAGATCGTCACGCCGGATCTGCAGCCGGAGGGTGAGTTATCCCTCAGCTTCCAGGCCCAGGCGGCGCAGATCGCCAATCCTTATCAAGTACAGGCGGAGATCGGCATCACTTCGTGGCTGGAAGCGGCCGTATTTGAAGGGCTATCGCCGGGCGAAACCATTTTTAGCACTCAGGTGGGGCTGGTTAACCACGGGCCGTGGCTACTGACAACCGGTTTCCTCAATTGGTCCACCCGCGGGGCAAGCCCGCAGACGTTTCTGGAGGGCGGTTACTACACCACCCACGACAAGTGGATGGCGGGACCGATCCGTGTCAACGATCAAACGGAGCTGCTGCTCGGCTGGGCGCACGATTTCAATGACACCTGGCGCTTTCAGCTGGACTACCAAAGTGGCAGCGCCAACTATTTCACCGTAGGGTTCACCTGCAATGTCACGTCGCGGCTGCAGTTCAACCCGGCGATATATTTTCCAAACAGTAGTTCCAATTCAACCGCCGGCTACATTGTTGTGACATACACGTTTCCGGTGTGGAAGCCGAAATAGCGCAAGGTGCATCCAAGGTGTGGGTCACACGGCGACTGGGCGGCTGTTTGCCGGTTCGGGCTGCAGTCGTGCGCTGACTCGCGAAGAACTAAGAAGGAATAAGGAGAAGCAACATGAGCACAAAGAAATCTACGGACATCGACGCGCGCAAGAAGCTAATCGCCGAGCTTGCCGCCGAGCGTGATGAACTTGAACGCAAGGCTGCAGAGCGCGAGAGGCAGGCGCAACGGCTGCAGGGAGGCCAGAAGAGCGCCGCGCTCCTAGAGGTGCGCAACCTGCGCCAGCAGGCAAACACGGTGGGCCGGCGCTGGTCTGATCTTACGGACGCAGAGCTTCACGACGACGACAGAGGTGGCATAGAACGCTGACTCGGCGCAGCCAGTCTGCTCGTGCGCAAGCGTGCCACGGGGCACTGCGCTGCACGGACCTTGCATGCATACGCAAGAATGGTATGAGATAATTGCCATAAGTCGTTGATTTATAGCTCCCGGGTTGCAGGGCGCCACCGATCCTAGGTGCCTGATGTATCCCGAGATCCGCATTTCGGATTTTCAAACTCGCCCTCAATAGTTTCCCGGATACTACGGGCTGTGAAGTTACCCGCGTAAATTTGCTGATACGCGCTGATCGAAGCTACGGTTATCGATTCGCTGCGGTCGCGCACTACACCTGTACAGGCGTCGCTGGGTCGGTGGGGGAGGCGTGCAGGGCAGCTGCGCCTGCATGCACCGTGCAGACTTCCCGCCCGCGTCTGATGCCTCCATTGAGCGCACGACCCGCTGGTGGAACTTGACGGTGACAGAAACGTAGGTTCTGCAAGCGGAGCAGCTCGTCGGACCGCATCTTGGGCGCGCCATCTTTCACGGTGTTCTCCTCCCGGGCTGCGGGTGTAGCATCCGGGGTCCGAAGTCCCACCCCTTGTTCCGGCTGAACCGATCGCCGAAGCGAGGTCCAGTCGGGGCACCACAATAGAAAGCAGGTAAGGAATCAGTATGGCTGCCAAGAAACCGAACGTGTTGGTTATGTGGGGAGACGACATCGGCCAGTCGAACCTCAGTTGCTTCACCAAGGGCATGATGGGTTACACGACACCCAACATCGACCGGGTGGCCAACGAAGGCATGATCTTCACCGACGCGTATGCAGAACAGAGCTGCACCGCCGGCCGGGCGTCGTTCATCACGGGTCAGTGCGGCCTGCGCACCGGCCTTACCAAAGTGGGCCTCCCCGGGGCGGAATTGGGGCTCAAAGCCGAGGACATCACCATCGCTGAGGCACTCAAGCCGCTCGGCTATCGCACCGGTCAGTTCGGCAAGAACCATCTGGGCGACCGTGACGAGCACCTGCCGACGATGCACGGCTTCGACGAGTTCTTCGGCAACCTATATCACCTGAACGCGGAGGAAGAGCCGGAGGAAGTGGACTATCCGAACGCGAAGGACTTCCCAAACTTCAAGAAGAAGTACGGCCCGCGCGGCGTGCTGCACTGCTGGGCAGACGGCAAGGGTGGCCAGAAGATTGAGAACACCGGCCCGCTGACCAAGAAGCGCATGGAGACGTGCGACGATGAGTTCCTTGCCGCGGCCAAAAAGTTCATCCAGGCCGCGCACGACGCAGGCGAGCCGTTCTTCGTCTGGTTCAACACCTCGCACATGCACGCGTGGACGCACGTTAAACCGGAGAGCCGCGGGCAATCTGGGCGCTGGCAGTCCGAGTACCACGACGTGATGATCGACCATGACAAGTGCATCGGCGAGCTGCTCGACTTCCTGGACAAGCTGGGAATCGCTGACAACACGTTCGTGCAGTACAGCACGGACAACGGTCCGCACATGAACACCTGGCCGGATGCAGGCACTACCCCTTTCCGTAACGAGAAGAACTCGAGCTGGGAGGGCGCGTACCGCGTGCCATGCATGGTGCGCTTCCCGGGCAGGATCAAGGCCGGATCGGTCTCGACCGAGATCGTGAGCCACCAGGACTGGTTCCCCACCATCCTGGCGCTGGCCGGCGAGCCGGATATCGGCGAGAAGCTGAAGAAGGGCTACAAGATCGGAGACAAGACCTTCAAGGTTCACCTGGATGGGTTCAACCTGCTGCCACACCTCACGGGCGAGGAATCCAAGAGCCCGCGGCAGGGCTTCGTCTACTTCACAGACGACGGCGACGTGGCGGCACTACGCTGGGACAACTGGAAGATTCTGTTTCTGGAACAGCGCGTCCAGGGGACGCTGAAGATCTGGCAGGATCCATTCATACCCCTGCGTGCGCCGTACATCTTCAATCTGCGCATGGACCCGTACGAGCACGCGCAGATCACGTCGAACACCTACTACGACTGGATGTTCCGGCACATCTACCTGCTGGTGCCCGCTCAGGCATACATCGCGGAGTTCCTGGGGACCTTCAAGGACTTCCCGCCACGGCAGAAAGCCGCCAGCTTCAGTCTCGACCAAGTGGTTGCCAAGCTGACGCAGGCATCCTCCGGCGCCTAGACCGCAGCGGTAGTCTGGTTTGAGCGGGCGCGCGGTGCCCCGGGGATCATCCCGGGGCCGCGCGCTCTAAGCCTGAAGGTGCGGCTTCAGCAGTTCGGCTGGTGTCTGTGCGGAGCGCGATCCGCACAAGCAGGTATTAAGCGGCTCTGAAAATGCGGTGCGCTGAGATTGCGCCTTGGTCCGGAAATAGCATTTAGATATATGCCGTAACTTATTGATTTTATGGCTCCCCGGGCTGGAATCGAACCAGCGACCAACGGATTAACAGTCCGACGCTCTACCGCTGAGCTACCGAGGAACACTAGGGAACCCTAGAAGGGCGCGAATTCTCCGTAACGGGGGGATGCTAGTCAAGCAACTGTATTGGGCCAGTACTTCCTGCACTGCTTACCGCTTTGAGCCACAAGGATATCAAGGGGGGTCTTTAGCTGCAGGCTGTGGTGGGGTCGTTCGGCGTTGAACCAGGCGAGCCACTGAAGCAGCTGGAGGTTGAAGCGGGGCAGGTCGTAGAACAACAGCTCCTCGTGCACGTCCAGGAACTCCTCCTGGACGGTGCGGTTGAAGCGCTCACAGTGTGCGTTCATCTTCGGCGTGCGCGGGAAGGTGTGCCAGTGAAGGATGTTTCGGGCCTGCAGGGCGGTATCGAAGTGACGGGCGAATTCCTGGCCGTTGTCCGAGAGCACGCGCCGAACCGGCAGTGGGAAGAGCACCTGATGCAGCTGCCAGGCAAAGCATGCCTGATGACTGGATAGGTGCTTAACCGCGACGGCGAAGCCGAAGTGGCTGGCCAGATCGGTAGCGGTGATCAAATGGCGCTTCATGCCGTTGAGGCGCCGCTCGATGCTGTCCCAGGCCACGCAGTCTCCGGGGCCTTCAGGGCGATAGCCTTTGGGCTTGCGATCGCGGGTTCGACGCTTGACGCGGCCTTGATGGAAGCGCGAGACGCGCAGCCTGGCATGGCGCATCTTGTCCGGTGCATCGGCGATCAGCCGCCCGACGGTACGTGCACTGGGAAGCGGTAGGGCCTTACGCTGGCAGAACGACCTGAGTAGGACTGCGATCTTCTCCTTGCCCAGATTCGGGTGCTGCTCGCGCAGATGGCGGATCTGCGCCACGACAGGCTCGGGCCATTGCCGTCGTCGCAGGCGCTTCGGACGGGTGGATCCGGGGCTCAGCGCGTGGGGCTTACCGCCCGCCTCCCGCAAGCGGGCCCGCCACGCAAAAAGCGTTCGGCGTGATACGCCAAACGCTTCCTGCGTGGCCGTAAGCCCATGCCGGTCCCAGAAGTGCAGCACCTTCAGCCGCTGCTCGGCGCTCTCACAGATCATGTCCCAGTAAAGGCCACGATCGGCTACCCGCAAGAACCCTTTTACCCGGTATCCAATCCACTTAATCCGCAACCCCACCCTCCCCGGAGGAGTGCAGGATGTATCTGGCCCTTGTCAGCAACTGGTCCAACAGGACAGCGGTACCGGGTTCCGGAGGTCTCAGCGGACCTTACTGCGGGAACTGCAACCCCTGCAGCACCGCGCGGAAACGCGGCTCGCTGCGCAAGGGATCCATGAGCGGGTCCACCTTCGTGTACACAAGTCCCGGATCGTGCAGCCGATTGGCCTTCTCGAGCCAGTCCAGTGCGGTGGCCTGGTTGCCAAACTGGGCGAAGATCTCGGCGTATTGATACGCGGCCGCGTCACCGTTTTCATCCATGAGCTTCTCTGCCACCGCCGCGGCGTCCGCATGCCGCCCCAGTTTCTCGTAGACCACCGCCCGGCAGATCCGGTTGCGGAACGAGTCGGGGTGTTTCTCGCAGGAAGCTTGCGCCGCGGACGCGTCGCCGGCCAGGTACAGGGACAGTCCGCGCAGGCCGTAGGCGTCAGCTGCATTGTCAGGGTCCGCAGCGATGGAGTCCTGATATGCCGCAGCGGACTCCTGGTAACGGCGCGCATAGCGCAGTACATCGCCCAGCGCGCGGTGACTTAGCGGGTTGAGCGGGTCCAGCGCGACAGCGCGCCGCGCACCGGTTATCGCCCCATCCGCCTGTCCCATGTAGGCCGCGAGGAGGCTGCATTCGTGCAACACCTGGACATTGCCCGGCCCGAGCACCAAAGCGCGCGCGCACGCCTGGTTGGCGGCTTCAAACTTCAAGGCCCCTTGCGCGAGCCGACTCGAGGCCACGTAGCCGTCGGCAAGTTTAGGAGCCAGCGTGATCGCACGTTCAGCGTCCGTGCCTCCGGTACCCGAGTGCGGTTGCTGCAGCCAGTCAGTGCTGTTGTCGGCGCACTCCGTCGCAATGAGTGCCCGGTTAGCATAGGCCAGGGCGAAATCAGCATCGAGCGAGATTGCCTGGCTGAATGCATCCATCGGCGCCCGGCACTGCATCGGCGTGACGGCGGCGGCCAGGCGTGAGAGCTTGAGGCCGCGCAGGTACGCATCGAACGCGGCCGGATTGCGCGTGCCGCCGAGCTCGATTCTCGCGGACACATCGCCCAGGAGCGTGACCTTCAGCGCCTCCGCTACGGCGGTGGCAATGTCGCTCTGCAGCTGCAGCACATCGCCGAGGTCGCGGTCATAGGACTTCGACCAGAGGTGAAAGCCCGAAATAGCGTCAATGAGCTGCGCGGTAATGCGCACCGTGTGGCCGGAGCGGCGCACGCTGCCTTCGAGCACGGACCCGACGTTGAGCTTGCGCGCTATGGTGGCAAGGTCAGTATTGGTCCCTTGGAAGGAGAATGCCGAGGTTCGGGCTGCGACCTGGAGGCCGTCGATTTCCGCGAGTGAATTGAGGAGTTCCTCGGTAAGCCCCTCCGAGAAGTACTCCTGTTCCTTGTCGCCGCTCATGTTGATGAACGGCAGCACGGCCACAGAGTGCGGTGGGGGGCTGAAACCGCCAACGCCGGCGGCAACCGCCGGCGACGCGGATCGCCTGAGGATCCCCGCTTTCTCAACGGCGAAGTACGCGGCAGTGGCGAGGACCAGCGCGGCGATCGTTGCCAGCAGCCGGCCCACCCACGACGGCGTGGCTGCGACCGAGGCCGGACTGATCGCCGTGGGCCGGGCCGGCGGCGCCACGAACGCCGGGCTTGGTGTTCCTGCCCGCGGTGCCAGCAGGTGCTTGACCAGTTCCACGAAGGCCGGGGTTGCGCCGGCCGGTAGTCGCGACCACTGCACTGCCCGGAATAGGTCCGGGACTATGGCCTCCCTGTCACTGGTAGCGTCCACGACGACCGGCAGCAGGAAGTGCTTCTGCTCCGCCATGTCGTGCGTTCGCTCAACGGCAAGCTTCCATTCGCGCCGGAAATATCCCTCCAGCCGCTCCTGCGTATGGTGGGAGATAACCGGGATGAACAGTGCGCAGGCGTGGATCTCGCGACGGATCTTCTGGTCCCACAGGTCCCCGCCCCGCAGTTCGCTCTGGTCGAACCAGACTTCGATACCCGCGGCGCGCAGCGCCTCGCAAATGCGCTGGGCAGCCGGAGCGTCCTGGGACGCGTAGCTCACGAACACCGCTTGAGTTGACTCAGTCACCAGTGAGGCCGCCTTCCGTGGGTCGCCGCGTATTGCACGATCGGCGCCGCAGGCTGGAGCTTAGCTCAAGGGGTGACCGCTGGCTGAGGCCAAAGCGGCGGGGCTGGCCGCCTGCCTCAATTCGGCGGCGGCTTGAAGTCCGCATCCTTGGCTGGCTTGTAGTCGGCGTGCGGGTAGCGCAAGCCGTGCTTGACCACCAGGTTCACCGAGCGGATAGCAGCGATGTCAGCGAGCGGGTCCTTGTCCAGCACTACGAAGTCGGCGACCTTGCCGGCTTCCACCGAGCCCATCTGCTTCTGCATGCCGATGGCACGTGCACCGACCCAGGTGGCCGAGCGCAACGCGTCGGCCGGTGTCATGCCCGCTCTGTGGACCAGCATCTCGATTTCTTTATCAAGGACGCTATCGACGTCTTTCCAGTCCGCGTCGTCGTCGGTCCCGGCGGAGATATCCACCCCCGCCTGGTAGGCCTCGTGGGTGAGGTAGTCACTGATGTCCTGCGGGCATACCGGTCGTGGATCGAGGTCATAGACCGAGATCGTCGCATCCAGGATCGTGTTGCGCCGCTTCATGTCTGTGAACAAGGCCTGCATTCTCGCGTTGGGCTGCTTGAGCCTCGCGGCATCGACAGGCTTCTTGTAGGCGTAGGTCGCTTCAGGCTGTTGCGAGATCTCGTAACCGAGCATGCAGGCGTGACTGACGACATCGACACCGGCATCCACCACTTCGCTGGGGATTGCCGGGAAAACGGCGGCGTGCGCCCAAACCAGCAGGCCCTGCCGGTGCGCCTCCGCGCTAAGAGCGGTCACCAGTGTTGCGGGCAGGTCCGCGTAGATCTTGATGCCGGTGGCGCCGGTGGCCTTCGCGGCGGTAATCGCGGCGGGCATGTCGGTCTGCGCGGTGATGGCCTGCATCCAGGGGACCTCGCCGGCAACGCGCCCGCGAGCTGCATCGTGCGTGCGCGGGTCCTTGAAGAAATCAGGGCCCGCCACGAGCGCGACGTAGTAGATGTCCGGGAAGGGCGCCTCGTCGAACTCGGCCTCGCGCTTAAGTTCCGCGAGCAGGCGCACGTCGCCGGCCATGTCGCGCACGCCGGTGACGCCGCTATACAGTTCCCGTCGCAGGTAGGCGTGTGCCACCGGCGGATCGGCAAGCGTTGCCAGGTGCACGTGGGTGTTGATGAGGCCCGGGATGATGAACTTGCCGCGCACGTCGATGACCTGCGTGTCCTTGTCAGGCCGGAATCCTTGCGCAGGCTGCACCGCGACGATCTGCGAGCCGCGGGTGACGATGACCATGTCAGGCCGCGCTGCCTCGGTGCCACCGTTGATAAGCGTCGCACCGCTGTAGGCGATCACCACGGGAGCGGTGTCGGCGGCAGCCCCGGGCGCCACCTGTACAAGGAAGCATATCCCCAGGACACCCCTCACCAAGCGTTTCATGGAACTCCTATCCTCGGTCGCGCTAGCCGACAGCCTGCATGCGTGTCAGGCGGCAACGCGCTCGGTCAGCAGCCGGCCGATGCGCTCCATGGCCTTCTGTAGCGTCTCCATGCTGCAGGCAAACGAGATGCGCATGTGCCCCGGCGCGCCGAAGCCTGAGCCTGGCACCACCGCGACACCGGCATCATTGAGCAGCAGCTCGGCGAACTCGGCATCGTCGCGGCACCCCAGTGCTGCGATCGCGCGCGAGACGTCCGCGAAGGCGTAGAAGGTGCCAGCCCCTGGCAGGCAGCTCACGCCCGGGATCGAGTTGAGCGCGTGCACGACGAAGTCGTGGCGCGCCTTGAACGACTCGTTCATCCTCGCGACACAGGCCTGGTCGCCGTTCAGGGCGATCGCGGCAGCCTTCTGCGAGATGCCCGAGGCACAGGAGGTCGACTGGCTCTGGATGGTATTCATGGCCGCGATCAGTTCCTTCGGCCCCCCGCAGTAGCCGATGCGCCAGCCGGTCATCGCATAGGCCTTGGAGACCCCGTTGATCGTGACCGTGCGCGGATACAGCGCCGGCACCGCGGTCACCAGGCTTGTGAAGCCCTCCGGCGCCCAGAAGATCTTCTCGTACATGTCATCGGTGCCGATGACGATGCGCGGGTGCTCCAGCAGCACCTCGCCCAGTGCCTGCAGCTCGGCGCGGGTGTAGGCCGCCCCGGTCGGGTTGCAGGGGCTGTTGAGCAGGAACAGGCGTGTCTTGGGCGTGATTGCAGCGCTAAGCTGCCTTGGTGTGATCTTGTAGCCCTGGTTCATACCGGCAAACGGCATCACCGGGTGGCCATCGGCCAGCATGACCATGTCCGGGTAGGACACCCAGTAGGGGGCCGGGATGACCGCCTCGTCACCCGGGTCCAGCAGCGCCATGCACAGGTTGTAGATGGTCTGCTTGGCACCTGAGGACACCAGGATCTGCGAGCGCTCGTAGGTGAGGGCGTTGTCGCGCTGGAACTTGGCGATGATGGCGTCCTTGAGCTCATCGATGCCATCGACCGTGGTGTAGCGCGTGAAGCCGTTCCTGATCGCCTCGATGCCGGCCTCGCCGATATGGGCCGGCGTAGCGAAGTCAGGTTCCCCGGCTCCCAGGCCGATGACATCCTTGCCCTGCGCTTTCAGGCGCGCCGCGCGTGCGGTCACGGCCATGGTTGCGGAGGGCTTGACGCGCTGGACGCGCTTGGAGACGGGCAAGGTCACGGGTATTTCCTGTTGTTCGCTTGAGATCCGGCCGGACCGCTATATTAAGGGATTGTGCCCCGGCTAGGCCATTGAGGCCGGTTGCGCCCACCACCGAAAAGCGACCCCTTATTGCATGGATGCGCAGCCCTTTGAGCTCAAGAGCGAATACTCGCCCGCCGGCGACCAGCCGCAGGCGATCGAGAAGCTGGTCGAGGGCCTGTCCGAGGGCCTGGCGCACCAGACACTGCTCGGGGTCACGGGCAGCGGGAAAACTTACAGCGTCGCGGAAGTGATCCAGCGCGTGCAGCGCCCGACCATGGTGCTCGCGCACAACAAGACCCTGGCCGCGCAGCTGTACGGGGAGTTCCGCGAGTTCTTCCCCAACAACGCGGTCGAGTACTTCGTCTCCTACTACGACTACTACCAGCCCGAGGCCTACGTGCCCGTCCTCGGACACCTTCATCGAGAAGGACTCCTCGGTGAACGAGCACATCGAGCAGATGCGCCTGTCGGCGACCAAGGCACTGCTGGAGCGTCCGGACTCGATCATCGTCGCCACCGTCTCCTCGATCTACGGCCTGGGCGATCCGCAGGCCTATCTTGCGATGGTGCTGCACCTCATGCGCGGCGATCACATGGACCAGCGCGCATTGCTGCGGCGCCTGGCGGACATGCAGTACACGCGCAACGAGCTGGATCTCACCCAGGGTACCTACCGGGTGCGTGGCGATGTCATCGACATCTTCCCCGCCGAGTCCGAGCGCGAGGCGGTGCGGGTGGAGCTCTTCGACGAGACCATCGACTCGATCACCCTGTTCGATCCGCTGACCGGGGCGATCTCGCGCAAGGTGCCGCGATTCACCGTCTACCCGGGCACGCACTACGTTACCCCGCGCGACCGCTTGATCGGCGCCGTGGACCAGATCCGCGAGGACCTGCGCCTGCGACTGAAGGATCTGCGCGAGAACGGCAAGCTGCTGGAGGCGCAGCGCCTCGAGCAGCGCACCATGTTCGACATGGAGATGATCAAGGAGGTCGGCTACTGCGCCGGCATCGAGAACTACTCGCGCTACCTGTCCGGGCGCGAGCCGGGCGAGCCGCCGCCGTGCCTGTTCGATTACCTGCCGCACAACGCGCTGCTGATCATCGATGAAAGCCACCAGACGATGCCGCAGCTGGGTGCCATGTACAAGGGCGACCGCTCGCGCAAGGAAGTCCTGGTGGAGTACGGGTTCCGGCTGCCATCGGCAATGGACAACCGGCCGCTGAAGATCGAGGAGTGGGAGCAGCTCGCGCCGCAGATGATCTTCGTGTCCGCGACGCCGGGAAAATACGAGGCTGCGCATACCTCGCAGGTCGTCGAGCAGCTGGTGCGCCCGACCGGGCTCATCGACCCTGAGGTCGAGGTGCGTCCCGTGGCCACCCAGGTGGACGATGTGCTTTCCGAGATCAGGAAGTGCACCGCGATCGGTGAGCGCGTGCTCATTACGGTGCTGACCAAGCGCATGGCCGAGGACCTGACTGACTACCTGAACGAGCACGGCGTGCGCGTGCGCTACCTGCACGCGGACATCGAGACCGTGGAGCGAACCGAGATCATCCGCGACCTGCGACTGGGCAAGTTCGACGTGCTGGTGGGCATCAACCTCTTGCGCGAGGGACTGGACATGCCCGAGGTGGCCCTCGTTGCGATCCTGGACGCGGACAAGGAGGGCTTCCTGCGCTCGGACAACTCACTCATCCAGACCATCGGCCGCGCGGCGCGCAACATCAACGGTCGGGCGATCCTGTACGCGGACCGCATCACCGGCTCCATGGAGCGCGCGATGGGGGAAACCTCGCGCCGCCGTGCCCGGCAGGTCGAGTACAACACCCTGCACGGCATCACCCCGGTGGGCATCAAGAAGAGCGTCATGGACATCATGGAAGGGGCCAGAAGCGAGGCCCCCACGCCCACCGGGCGCAAGCGCGCCGGCAAGGCCGCAGCACCCAAGGACCTCAGCCCCCAGGCGCTGGTCAAGGAGATCAAGCGCCTGGAGGTGGAGATGCTTAAAAGGGCCCGGAACCTCGAATTCGAGCAGGCCGCGGCGCTGCGTGATGAGATCGAGGGGCTGAAGCAGCTGGAGCTGGGGTTCCCCGCACCGCGCGTGTAATCGTAAGTACTTGGAATGTCACGGATTAGCTTGCGCGACCCTGCCTAAGTCTTGTATCGTTCGCGCCCCTCGTCGCTAGAAGCTTTATTCAGTCGCGTAGCTCAGTGGTAGAGCATCACCTTGACATGGTGGTGGTCGGTGGTTCGATCCCACTCGCGCCTACCAGATGAAGGAAGAGGGCGCCCGCGGCGGTGCCGCTGGCGCCCTTTTTTTGTCGTTGCGATGACGGCTTTTCTAAAGACAGCCTGAGAAGTTAAGACCGATGCCCGTAGTGACCCTGCCCGATGGCAGCCAGCGCACCTTCGACCACCCGGTGACGGTGGACGAGGTCGCGGGCGAGCATTGGCGCGGGCCTGCGCAAGGCGGCGCTCGCCGGGCGCGTCGATGGCAAGCTCGTCGACACCTCGTATCTGATCGATCGCGACGCCAACCTTGCGATCGTCACCGACAAGGACCCGGACGGCCTCGAGGTGATCCGCCATTCCACCGCGCACCTGCTGGCGCAGGCGGTGAAGGAGCTGTTCCCGGATGCGCAGGTGACCATCGGGCCTGTGATCGAGGACGGCTTCTACTACGACTTCGCCTACAAGCGACCCTTCACCCCCGAGGACCTCGCCGCCATCGAGAAGCGACATGGCGGAGCTTGCGAAGGCGGACGCAGAAGGTCAGCCGCCGCGTCATGCCGCGCGATGAGGCCGTGAAGTTCTTCAGCGAACAGGGCGAGATCTACAAGGCCGAGATCATCGCCAGCATCCCGGACAAGGACGAGATCAGCCTCTACGGGCAGGGCGACTGGGTGGACCTGTGCCGCGGGCCGCACGTGCCGTCCACCGGGCAAGCTGAAGGCGTTCAAGCTCACGAAGGTCGCCGGCGCCTACTGGCGCGGGGATTCGCGCAACGAGATGCTGCAGCGGATCTACGGCACCGCCTGGGCGGACAAGAAGCAGCTCGATGAGTACCTGCACCGCCTCGAGGAGGCCGAGAAGCGCGACCACCGCCGCATCGGCAAGGAGCTGGATCTCTTCCACCTGCAGGAAGAGGCCCCGGGTGCGGTGTTCTGGCATCCGAAGGGCTGGGCGGTCTTCCAGGCCCTCATCGCCTACATGCGCGAGCGCCAGGGGGCGGCCGGCTACGAGGAGGTCAATGCGCCGGAGCTGATGGATGCGGCGCTCTGGGCAGCAGTCCGGGCACCTGGAGAAGTTCGGCGAGAACATGTATGTCACCAAGACCCCGGACGAGCGCGTCTACGCCATCAAGCCGATGAACTGCCCCGGCCACGTGCAGATCTTCAAGCACGGGCTGACGCAGTTACCGCGAGCTGCCGGTGCGACTGGCCGAGTTCGGCAAGGTGCATCGCTACGAGCCCTCAGGCGCCCTGCACGGCCTGATGCGCGTGCGCGCCTTCACCCAGGACGACGGCCACGTCTTCATTACCGAGGACCAGATCACCGACGAATGCGTCGCGATCACCCGGCTGATCCTCGACATCTACCGGGACTTCGGCTTCGAGGACGTTCGCATCAAGTTCGCCGACCGTCCCGCCGAAGCGGGTCGGCGTCGGATGAGGTCTGGGACCGCGCCGAGGCGGCCCTGAAGGCCGCCTGCCGCGGCCGCGGGCATCGAGTACACCCTGAACCCGGGCGAGGGGGCCTTCTACGGGCCGAAGCTCGAGTTCGTGCTGCGCGATGCCATCGGCCGCGACTGGCAGTGCGGCACCTTGCAGGTGGACTTCAACATGCCCGAGCGCCTCGGCGCCTATTTCATCGACGAGCACAGCAGCAAGACGCACGCCGGTCATGCTGCACCGCGCGATGTTCGGCTCCCTGGAGCGCTTTTTCGCCATCCTGCTCGAGCACCATGCCGGCCGGCTCCCCGCCTGGCTGGCCCCGGTGCAGGCGGTGGTCCTGAGCATCACCGACCGCCAGGACGAGTATGTCAAGCAAAGTTACGGAATCCCTGAAAAATCAGGGATTTCGGGTGGAATACGACTTGCGTAACGAGAAGGTCGGCTTTAAAATTCGCGAACACACGCTCCAGCGTGTTCCGTATCTATTGGTTGCGGGCGACAAGGAAGTGGCCGCAAATCTTCTTTCAGTGCGCACACGTAGCGGCAAGGATCTGGGCACGATGGACCCGGAGACGTTCGCCGAACGGCTTCGCATCGAGCTCAAAAGCCGCGGGCGCCAGGTATTGGAGGGATGACGAATCGCTAGTGCAACAAAGCGCGTTCGGCGCAACGAAGACATCAATGCGCCGCAACTGCGCGTGATCGCGGCCGATGGGTCGCAGGCTGGAGTGATGTCGCGCTACGACGCACTACAAATGGCGTTGGCAGCGGAACTGGACCTGGTTGAAGTCTCGCCGACGGCGGAACCGCCGGTCGTGCGCATCATGGACTACGGGAAGTTCCTGTTCGAGCGAACAAGAAGGCCCACTCCGCCAAGCGCAAGCAGAAGCAGATTCAGGTCAAGGAAGTGAAGTTTCGTCCCGGTACGGGAGAGGGGGATTACCAGATCAAGCTGCGTAATCTGATCCGCTTCCTGGCCGAGGGTGATAAGGCCAAGGTAACCTTGAGGTTCCGTGGCCGCGAGATGGTGCACCAGGACATCGGGCGCAAGCTCCTTGACCGGGTCTCTACCGACTTGGCCGCGCACGCGGTGGTCGAGCAGAACCCGCTCATGGAGGGAAAGCAGATGATCATGGTCTTTGCACCAAAAAAGAAGTAGCGCTTCAGCTACGGGGGCGTAAGTCCCCAAGGCGAAGCGTTCGCCCGCAAGCGGAAGCTCACTGGCAACGGTGGGTTTCTTGTGAACGGGGCTATTAAAACTAGGAGTTACGTCGATGCCCAAGTTGAAGACCAACCGGGCTGCGGCCAAGCGCTTTCGCAAAACAGCGAACGGCTTCAAGGGCTATGCAGCCAACCGTCGCCACAATCTCGGCCACAAGACCCGCAAGGTAAAACGCCACGCCCGTTCGGGAGGCTCGAGCCTCGTCGACAAGACCGACGTTGGCCGTTTGACCCAGCTTCTTCCCAATCACAAGTAACGGAGCACTACCACCATGGCACGAGTTAAGCGTGGCGTGACGGCAGGCGCCCGTCACAAGAAAGTACTGAAGAAGGCGAAGGGCTACTACAACGCCCGGCGCAAGATCTATCGCGCTGCCAAGCAGGCGGTCATCAAGGCAGGCCAATACGCCTACCGCGATCGCCGGCAGAACAAGCGCGAGTTCCGCGCCCTGTGGATCACCCGCATCAACGCCGCAGCGCGTCTGTACGGGCTGACCTATAGCCGCATCATCAACGGCCTGATGAAGGCCGGCATCGAGGTCGACCGCAAGGTGCTCGCGGACATCGCCGTGCACGACGTGGCCGCCTTTGGCGCGATCGCCCAGCAGGCAAAGACCGCTCTCGGCATCGCCTGACCGGGGCGGGTCGTGTCTGACCTTGCGACCCTGACCGGCCAGGCGCTGGCCGAAGTCGCCGCATGCGGTGACCTCGCAGCGCTCGAGGACGTGCGCGTGCGCTGGCTCGGCAAGAAGGGCGCCCTCACCGAGCAGCTGAAGGCGCTCGGCAGCTTGACCGCTGCCGAGCGGCCGGCCGCCGGGGCGCGCATCAACCAGGCGAAGGAACAGGTGCACGCGGCCCTTGAGCAGCGGCGCACCTACCTTGCGGAAGCTGCCATCGAGGCGCAGCTGGCGGCCGGGCGCATCGACGTCACCCTGCCGGGCAGGGGCGAGGAGCCCGGCGGGCTGCACCCGGTCACCAAGGCACGCCTGCGGATCGAGACTTTGTTCCGGCGCGCGGGCTTCGAGGTCGCCTCAGGTCCTGAGATCGAGGACGACTTCCACAACTTCGAAGCTCTCAACATCCCCGCCAACCACCCGGCGCGGGCGATGCACGACACCTTCTACTTCGCCGACGGGCGGCTGCTGCGCACGCACACCTCCCCGGTGCAGATCCGCGCCATGCTCGAGCACGGCGCGCCGCTGGCGATCATCGCCCCGGGGCGCGTGTACCGCTGCGACTCGGACATGACGCACTCGCCGATGTTCCACCAGCTCGAGGGCCTGGCCGTCGGTGAGAACGTGAGCTTCGCCAACATGAAGGCGGTGCTGCGTGGCTTCCTGTCCGCCTTCTTCGAGCAGGACCTCACGATGCGCCTGCGTCCCTCGTACTTCCCCTTCACCGAGCCTTCAGCGGAAGTGGACATGTCCTGCGTCTTCTGTGACGGCAAGGGCTGCCGTACCTGCAAGCACACCGGCTGGCTGGAAATCGCCGGCTGCGGCATGGTGCACCCGAACGTGCTCAAGGCCAGCGGCATCGATCCGGAACGCTTCAGCGGCTACGCCTTCGGCGCCGGCATCGATCGGCTGGCGATGCTGCGCTACGGGGTGAATGACCTGCGCCTGTTCTTCGAGAACGACCTGCGGTTCCTGCGTCAGTTTCGGACCCTGAGCGCATGAAGATTCCCTACGGCTGGCTCAACGAGTGGGTAAGCCTGCCCTGGACGCCGGCAGAGCTGGGGGCGCGGCTGACCATGGCGGGCTTTGAGCTCGAGGGCGTGACCGCCGCGGCGCCTGCCTTCAGCGACGTCGTGGTGGCGGAGATCCTGAGCGCCGAGCCGCATCCGCAGGCGGACAAGCTGCGCGTGTGCCAGGTTTCCCGCGGCGCGGGCGAGCCGCTCACCATCGTGTGCGGCGCCAGCAACGCGCGCGCAGGCCTCAAGAGTGCCCTGGCGATCGTCGGCGCGAAGCTTCCCGGGGACCTGAACATCAAGGCAGCCAGGCTGCGCGGCGTCGAGTCCGCAGGCATGCTGTGCTCTGGCAAGGAACTCGGCCTGTCGGAGAATTCCGAAGGGATCCTGGAGCTGCCTGCCGATGCGCCGGTGGGGCGGTTACTGCGAGATTATCTTGACCTCGATGACGCGGTGCTGGACCTGAATGTCACGCCCAATCGTGGTGATGCGATGTCGGTGCTGGGCATCGCGCGCGAGGTGGCCGCTCTTGCCGGCAGCACGGTCACGGCCCCCGCAGTAGCGGCGTTCACGGCTGGGTCCGCGCAGCGCTTGGCGGTTAAGCCTGGCCGATCCTGCCGGCTGCCCACGCTTCGCCGGCTGCGTCGTGCGCGGGATCGACAACCGCGCACCCTCACCGGTGTGGCTGCGCGAGCGCCTGCGCCGCGCCGGCCTGCGTTCCATCAGTCCGGTGGTCGACATCACCAACTACGTGATGCTCGAGACCGGGCAGCCGATGCATGCCTACGACCTCGCCAAGCTCAACGGTGGCCTCACCGTGCGTCTGGCGCAGGCAGGACGAGCCGCTGACGCTGCTTGATGGCAAGGACATCAAGGTCGACGCCGACATGCTGGTGGTCGCCGACGAGACCGGGGCGGTCGGCCTGGGTGGGGTCATGGGCGGTGCGCGCACCGCCGTCAGTGCCGATACCCGCGACATTTTCTTCGAGGCTGCCTACTTCACGGCGGCCGCGATACTGGGCAGGGCGCGGCGCATCGGCCATGTCACCGATGCGGCCCAGCGCTTCGAGCGCGGTGTGGACCCCACGCAGCAGGGGCGTGCAATCGAGCGCGCCGTGGGCTACCTGGCAGGTTTCGCAGGCGGTACCGCAGGGCCGCTGGACATCCATGAATCGGTGCAACTGCTGCCGCGGCGCGCCCCCGTCTCTTTGCGCTCGGACCGCCTCGCGCGAGCTGCTGGGGGTGGAGCTGGAGGGTGTGCGCGTGATTGCAGCGCTCGAGGGTCTGGGGATGCAGGTCGTAACGACCGCGAACGGGTGGACGGTCACCCCTCCGGCGCATCGTTTCGACATCACCATCGAGGCAGACCTCATCGAGGAAGTCGCCCGCATCGTCGGTTTCGACGCGATCCCTGAAACCGCAGCAGCTGCACCGCAGGTGTTTCACGCCCTGCCGGAGGAACGCCCCGCGGAGCAGGCGATGCTCGAGTCCCTCGCGGCGCGCGGCTACCAGGAGGCCATCACACTCGCCTTCGTGGATCCGGCCATCCAGAACGCAGTTGTTCCCGGAAGTCCCGGGGCTGGCGCTGGCCAATCCGATCGCCAGCGATCTTTCGGTCATGCGCGTCTCGCTGTGGCCGGGACTGCTCAAGGCAGCACTGGAGAACCAACGACGGCAGCAGGGCAGGGTGCGGTTGTTCGAGCACGGCAACCGCTTCGCGGTGTTAGGCTCGGGCACGCGCGAGATCGACTCCCTGGCCGGTGTTGCCCTGGGCGCGCGTCTTCCCGAGCAATGGGGAATCGGCAAGTCCGAGCGCGTCACCGTGGATTTCTACGACGTGAAGGCTGACATCGCAGCGCTGCTGGCTACCACGGGGGATGCAGCTTCGTTCACTTTCGAGACCGGATCCATGAGCGCGCTGCATCCGGGCCGCACGGCCCGCGTGCTGCGCCGCGGTGAGCCTGTTGGCTGGATTGGCGAGCTGCATCCCACGCTCGCCAAGTCGATGGATTTTACATATGCACCGGTGCTGTTCGAGCTGGATGCACAGGCCCTCGGGGTGCGTCGCATCGCGTACCAGGAGATTTCCCGGTTCCCGCAGGTGCGGCGCGACATCGCGGTGGTGGTGGATGAGTCGGTGACTTTAAGTACCCTCGCCGAGCGTGTAACCTTGGTGACATCGAGCCTTCTGCGTGACCTGCGCGTCTTCGACGTCTACCGGGGGCCGGGCATAGAAGACAGGTAGAAAAAGCGTCGCTTTGGGCTTGATTTTTCAGGATATTTCTCGCACTCTTACCGACGACGACGTGGAGCGCCTCATGGCTTCCGTGGTCAGCGGATTTGCGCGAGAACTTGAACGCAAGAATACGAGAATAACGAAATGGCCCTGACTAAGGCGGAGATGGCGGAAGCGCTGTTCAATCAGCTCGGGCTCAACAAGCGCGAAGCCCGCGAGCTCGTGGATCTGTTCTTCGAGGAGGTTCGTGCGGCGCTCTCGAACGGCGAGCAGGTGAAGCTCTCCGGCTTCGGCAATTTCGATCTGCGCGACAAGAACCAGCGTCCCGGACGCAATCCCAAGACCGGCGAGGAGATCCCGATCAGCGCGCGCCGCGTGGTGACGTTCCGTCCAGGGCAAAAACTGAAGGCGCGGGTCGAAGCCTATGTTGGAGCCAAAGAATAACGCCCAGCTGCCGGCGATCCCCGGCAAGCGCTATTTCACGATCGGTGAGGTGAGCGAGCTGTGCGGCGTGAAGCCGCACGTGCTGCGCTACTGGGAGCAGGAATTCCCGCAGCTGAAGCCGGTCAAGCGACGCGGCAACCGGCGCTATTACCAGCGCCAGGACGTGATCGTCATCCGCCAGATCCGCAGCCTGCTCTACGACCAGGGCTTCACGATCGGCGGCGCGCGCAACAAGCTCGGCGGCGAGGAGGCGCGCACCGAGTCGACCCAGAGCCAGCAGATCGTCAGGCAGGTGCGGGCGGAGCTCGAAGAGCTGATGAAAGTGCTGCGGCGCTGAAGGCGCCGCTCCGGCCGGCGCAAAATCGGCGTATCATTGCCGCCCCGCGCGGCACCTTCCCCGACCCGCGCGTTTGACCAATAAGAAGATCCGTCGGGACGTGGCGCAGTCTGGTAGCGCACTTGCATGGGGTGCAAGGGGTCCCGAGTTCAAATCTCGGCGTTCCGACCAGCCTTTCGTGAGATGCCAAAAACCTCCAGTGGTCCCACGGGTGGTCCCATTTTTAAAATTACGGGTCCGCGCGGGATTCGGCGCGTGTCTGCGACTGTGACTTTGGTCGAATCGTGGTTAATTTGTGGTTTTAATGGCGGCCAATGATTTATACTCTGCGGATGGCCACTGCGCGCAGCCTTTTCGGTACTGTCCCGAAACAGGATTACCTGGGTTTCTGGGCAAACAAAACACTCAATACGCGCGAGGTTGCGCAGTTTCTTGACCTCGACAAGCGCGATGTCGCGAAGCTGGCGGGCGTTGCTCCTGCTTCTGTACGATTCGATCAGAAAATTCCTAAGGAAGTGCTCGATCGCCTTGAGGAGATCGCCAACATTTGTGGGCTGGTCGCTCAGTTCTTTCTTGGCGATGCCGCAAAGACGGCGCTCTGGTTTAAGACCCCCAATCCGTTGCTCGGAAATATCAGCCCACGCGACATGGTCCGCTATGGGCGGTACGAGAAACTCCGCCGCTTCGTTATGAGCGCGATGGAGGAAAACTCCACCGGTCGTCAGGGGAAGGGCAGAGGGCATGCCGCGGAATCGTCGTCCGCCACCTCCTAGCTCTCGCCAGGCGGAGCCCGATCTTCCGTCTCTGATCGAGCTGGAAAGATTCAATCAAGCGTCCCTTCATCAATGGCTGGCCGCTAAGGCCAATCTCGACGCGGTACAACGAGCTTTGTATTTCGAGCTCGAGCCGCTACGCCAGAGAAATGAAACCAGACTGCTCGATGCGATGCGATCGGGTGCAATGCAGTCCTTTTCTTTCGATGGCTGGAGTCGCATCGTCGATTACCGTTACAGCATGGAGCCCCTGTCTGTGGCAGGCAGCGTCAAACGGGAAGGCGGCCGTTTCAACATAGGGAGCGATCTAAGTCCGGCAGCCTTCCCTGCTTTTCCTGCGCTCTATCTCGCCGAGGACTACGACGCTGCTCTCCGGGAGCGGTTCGCAGGCGCATTGATTCCCAAGCGAAGCGTGCTGTCCGTGGAGGAGTTTGCGCTGCGCTCCCCAGGGTCTTTCACTCAGGTGCGCTTGCAAGGTTCGATCGAGAATGTGATCGACATCGGGGATCTCGAGGCACTGAAGCCATTTGCAAAGGTTCTGTCTGGGTTTCCAAGTCCCAAGTCAGTGTTTATGCTGGCGAGGAAGCTGGGCTTGAGGCAGTCGTCTTGGGTAATTCGCTCGCCGGTCACGCTGCAGCGGCAGCTGTTGCACGCAAACTGGCGCATGCTCCCGCAACAATTCGATCTTCCCTCGAACTCCCAAATATTTGGGCGCATTGCGGTCGCATCTGGGCTGCACGGGATTCTCTATCCCTCGGCGCGGCAGGCTGGCAAGCGCTGCCTCGCGCTGTTTCCGCAGAACTGGGCGAATGGCAAATCGTTCGTCGAAGTCGCCGACGACGTCCCGGCCGGCGCTGCTTTCACCAGAATAGACGGACAAACGAAGCGATTCAGCTAGTCGGGGTGGAGATGGGAGGTCCCCAGGGCTGGTCTTTGGAGGTTCCCTGTAGCCATTGCTCGACATCTGACCGCAGCCAGCCTCGTCCACCGCCAGCGCGCTTGCCGGGAAATGTCCCCGCGCGCACCCAGCGATAGATCGTGCAGCGGTGCCGCCGTGTGATTCGCTCGACATCACGTGTGTTCAGTAGCTGATCGCGTACTTCAATGCGCTCAGCTCCGCGATCTGAATTCACGCGTGTAGCGGCAACGCGTTTCTTTGGGCTGCATTTTGTCGCAGTGAAGGGCAGCGAGAACTGCTTCTTGTCGTTACGCATCGGCTGATCTCCAGATCCTTTGTTTTTGCTCAATGAATATCGCGGCCGTCAGCGGCTCCGCTCTTGTTCCCGCACGCGCGGCTTGTCGTCTCCGCGCTCGGCTGCCCTGCGTGCGTTCAAATGTTGCACGAGCTCCTCGGCGAGGCGCTCCCGGTCCGTCATGACCTTCGGCAGGTGATTGGCGAAGTAGTGGACTTCGCCGGCGAGGACGATTTCACCCTGGCGCTCCAATACGTTCGCCACCTGGTGCCAGCTCTTTATGACCGCTTGCCGGGTGGCCTCGAGCCTGCCGTGGGCCGGATCCCTGATGGGTTTCTGCTGACTGAGGTCCTCCGCGATCCCCCTGACGCGTATCGCCCGGCTGGAAGACCTGCCGTGGCGGGCGGCCTGGTAGGCAGCGGGCTTGAGTCCCGCCCTGCTGTGGCCCCGGACGACCCGCGGCGTCGCATTGGCCGCCACGCCCTGTTTTCGCATCTGCTCGGCGAACTGCTCGCGCCAGTCGCGCAGCATGGCTTTGTCGATATGCAGGCGCCGTCCATCCCATCCCTCAGCCTTCACGACCAGGTGCACATGCGGGTGCTCCTGGTGGGTATGCAGCGCCATGGCATAGGGGTGTTTCGACCCGAAGTTCTCCCGGGCAAAGGCAGTCGCCGCCGCCTGCACCTTCGCGGCCGGCGTCGGCCTGGGCATCGACAGGACGATGTTGTGCACGAGCTTCACCCGGCGTGCCGAGGCGGGTTCGTCCTTTCGCCCCCGGTAGAGGCCTGTAGTGAGCTCGAGGTGCCAGGACCTGATGAGCTCCTTCTGCTCAGGCTTCTCCAGCTGGCGTCCGTCATCCACGTCGATCCGGATCTTTCCCTGGCCGCTGATGTAGGCGAAGTGCGCGGCAACCGCCCCCACGCTTCGGCCTCCGCCGGTCACCTTGACCATCACTTCGGGGGTACGCCGGACGGTCCTCGAGATCTGCTGAATCTGCCCGGGATCGAACCTGTCGCGGTGGCCCGGTCCCCTGCGCGCGTAACTGACGATATCCAGCAGGGGGAGGAGGTCAGGGCGACCGGAACGGACGCTAGTCACTGTGACTCTCCCAGCTGATCTGGGCCGTGCGGGCGAGGTCCTCGGTGCGCTGCTCCAGGGCGGCAATCGCTCTGGCTAGCTGCTCCAGCAGTCTGCGCAGGTCCTCATGGGCATACGTCCCTGATGGCTTCCGCGATGCCTCCACGAACGCAGTGCCCATCCGTGCCAGCAGTGCGACGCTCTGCTTGAGTGCCGAGAGCTCGTCCTTGGCCAGCGGCGGCTGCAACCGCAGGTGGGAGCGCGCCAGGGCTGCCAGGTACGCCGAGGGTTTCATGCCGCGTTGCGAGGCGCGCCACTGCAGGTCTGTCTTGTCGCCGGGCCGAAGCCTTATCGTGATCCGGTCGGTCGAGGGATCCCTGGGCTTTACGGCGGGGGTCGGCCCGTCACCGACCCGGGCGATCACGGTACGGATGGCCGCCAGCGCGAGCGCCGATTCCGAGACCCCGCGGGCGTTTGCGAGGCACGCGAACTGCACCTTCTCGTCCGGGGAGGGACGCGCGGTGATGGACGGCAGTGGACGCCGGCGTGTCGAGGCGCTCATGGGGGGCGTTACTGGATGCTTGCGTCGTTTTAGTGGGGTTGACTCTGATCGATAGCATTGCCCGGGCCCTGCCAAGGAGAAAAGGCCGTAACCCTGTCGACTTCGCCTAGAAACTCGAACAACTGGTCGCCCAAAGGCATCGCTTCCTGCCCGAAACCGGGGTGGTTAGTGACGCAAACGATGCATCCCCCTTGGGCCTCGGGCAATAGAGGACCCATAGCGAAAAACGTCCTAACCCGGAAAAGATCGAAAATAGTTTGGAGATCACTGGCGGAGGGAGTCGGGACGCCGGGGCATCAGATCTGGGCAGCACTTGAGACTCGGCGGCTCGCCTGAAGGGGCATGACTAGGCCGATCTGCAGCAAACGCGGACACTCCGCTATCCTGCCCTCGATCGATCTTAGCCGCTCTTGTGGCCCCCACCTGGAGGTCGCATCGAAAATCGGGACGTTAACTCAGGCCTTGTGGCTTAGCCGTCTCGGTGTTGCCTAGTCGTTTCTAACGTTCGCTCGCGCGTATGATCTGGGCCGAGAGGCAGGCAGGAATTCAGACTTCGTCCGCAAGTCGCTAGAACTGCGGAGACGATCTAACGCTACGTGCAGCCATGACCCTGAACATCACGATCCTTGGTCCAGAAGCCATCCATCAGTCGGCCGATTTCCAGCTGTCGGACCCGCAACAAGACCCGGACGGTAATTGGGTAAGCGTGCACCAGAATGCCTCCAAGATTTTAGCCCTAAGGTTTGAAAGCTGGTCTGGGGTTATCACGTACTGTGGTATTGGGCTGTCATTTGGGAAGCGAACAGATCAATTCGTTGCAGATTGGTTGAGTGGCATTGGATACGCAGCAACGTTTCACGATGTCTTGGAACTCGTCCGCAGAGAGGGGTCTGCCTGGATTGCAGACGTAAACCGGACGACTAAGAAGGTTAACGCGCACACATTCGTGCTGGCAGCGTTCGAGGATGGCGCTCAACGTATCGCGGTTCTATCCAGTTGCCAGTCGCTGAACGGCGATTTTCCCATTCAAGGTACGCTCCAGGTCGATTCGCGCACCGTTGGTGGCACGCATGTGTTCGTCACAGGTGTCCGCGACGCAGTGGCGGAGGAAGACAGGCGTCTGCTTAAGAACATTGCCGAGTCAATCAAAGATCATGCTGTCGTGCAGCACTACCTTGCGAACGTGAACCGGAGAGCAGCGCAGGGCACCGGGGCAAGCAAGGGCATAAGTAGGTCCTGTCTTGTCTACTCGTGCGGCCCCAATGGTGCGCAATCGTCTAGGGTGCATGGCGATGTGCAGGGGCCCGTGGCGCCGTTAGCTGTCAGTGGGGACAGCACGCTAGCCGAGCTGATAGCACAATTTAGTCGTCAGAACCCGAATATGACCGTGGTCCAGAGTGCATATCAGACGGCCGAGGCGCAACAAGCCGAGCTGGCAGAGAACATAGATTGCCCTTTGCGCTTTGGAACGGGGTTCTCAGATCGCAGTCGGGCGGCAGCCTGCGTAGTAGAAGAGTATGGGGCGATAAACGCGGTCTGCCTCGATGCTCACGCCGTGAACAGCTCAATGGCCAGCGTGGGAAATATTCGAATTCTGCCGGATGCCTTTCCCCGCGCGTATTTCAGTGAACCGGGAGGCAAAATACGTCCGTTAGACACATTCGGAGGCCCATTTGGGAATGCGCTACATTTGAATGAGAGGAATCAAGTCGTCGGTAGCGCGCACACTCGCGATAATGCGATGCACGCGTTACTTTGGACCGTAGACCACGACATTCGGGACCTAGGGACGCTCGGAGGCAAGAACTCCTGCGCCCGATGGATTAACGATAAAGGGGTCGTTGTGGGCACCAGCGGCCTAAGGCCGGGAGAACCCATTGCCTACGATGAGCGCGCCTTCGTATGGACGGAGGACCACGGAATGGTAGCCCTGGATCCGGCATATCCCGGCTGGTCGCGCGCAATTGCAATAAATAACAGCGGATGGATTGTTGGTTGGCACGGGCGGACCAATACCGAATGCGGGTACGTCTGGGCGGCCGAGTTCGGGTTGATCGAGTTGACTGTGGGGCGTGGTCGTCCGTTTTTTGTCTCGGCAATCAACAATAATGGTTTGGTCGTCGGGGAAGGTGATGATGAAAACGGCAAGCGCAAGGCTTACTGTTGGACCCGCGTTGACGGAGTGCGGCGGCTGAACACGCACTTAGCATTTTCTCCGCGGGCCGTTAGCGACCGAGGCATCATAGTTGGGCCGGTACGAGCTGCTGTGGATGGATGGGAGCGCCCGTTCATGTGTCGGCATGACAGCGCTTTAGAGCCGTTGCCGTATGTGGAAGATCATCACACGGACGTGGTGGCTATTGATCCGATGAGCACGACGGCCTTAGGGAATGCTCGCCGCTCGGGGTCTTGGAAGCATGTTCACCCATTACTGTGGATATTGTGATACCACGCTGAGCTTATCGCCTCGCCTTGCACATTTCCGTGTCTGCTCCGGAGCGCTTCCAGGATCACACTAGCCTGCTCCATTGCGCCGATCGCTCGTCGAACGTCACCGTCGCATGGTTTCGACGTAGGGGTATAAAACCGGGGTACGTGACGACGGGGTCGCGCGTCATTGGCCTTTGAACCGCCTAGTTAGGTGTCGCTTTGGATACCGGCCCGAGACGGCGAGGGCATGCGCTGGTTAGTTGCGGGTTCTTTGCGTAAGTCCAAGGCGGGCGCAACGAGGATGCGTGTCAAGGAACCTTGGCGTCGAGATACGCAATGGCACGACTCGAAAGCCGAAGGGGCTGCGGGCCACCGCCCTCCAAAAATTCGGTCACTCGGCCCACTGGCCAAGATTCTTTCAGGCCGCTGACGAACTCAATCTCGTGGTCATCGAGACGGAAGTCATGCCTATAGCGCGCTACTAGACGGTCGCCCTTGTAGATCAGGTATTCGGAGGGGTCAAATCCTTTGCGGATGGACTCGCTTCGTTCGATCCGGAACGCCATGCTTCGCGCCTCTTCTTCTCAATTTGCAGAATGGGTTCGATTCCGACCCGCGAGGACTAGGTGGCCCAGGCAACGTTCGTCATAACCATGTACGTGAAGCCAGACTCTTTGGGCGTTCGATATGCCCCTGCAGCCTGAAGAAGATAGCTCGCAATGCATGTCATTTCCCAGCCGTCTGTTTCGTGTCCATGCCAGCTCGAGGTTGTTAGGCGTTCGAAACTACGCTCTGTCCCGTAGTTACGAACATACGCCAATTTTTCATGAAGCTTCGGGTCTACAGAGTCGTTCGCCCAAGACCAAAGCCAGGTGTCCGACTTCGTAGAGATCGAGCCGACGAACTGGATGTCTGCAATGACGCAGGGGCGGCCTTCGTCAGAGAAGATGAGTTGGCCAGTTTCTTGGTACCAGTCGTAGCGAGGCAAGTCCCACAGCTGATAATCGGCGCCGAGGGCCGCTTGTCGCGCCTGCAGATAGCCCTGTGCCCTATCCAGCAATGTATCGAAATCTCCTTTCGGTTCCATTGTGAGCTTCATCTATTGGTCAATATCGAAGCCGGACGGCGAATTGAGCTGTGGATGGCATGGCGGTTTGTTCGTATATAACACCATGGCTCCAAAGGCGCACGTCAAGCGCCGCAAGTCGGAGACCCCAAGCCCGGTTCGGTTCCGACCCGCACCGCAAGCAATTCGCACCGCTTTAGTGTTTGGCATTGCGTGTCGCAAGCGCCAACACTCGTAAGGACCTGTTAGGCCGCACGCTTGTGAGAATTGCGTTGAGAATTTATCGATAAATATAAAATCGTAATTACCGTGGGAATAATAAAGCCCTTTAGATATGAGAGTGGATGCCTGCCATCTAAGAAGCGAAATGAGAGGTCATTGAAGAATGCCCAGTAATGTGTCGCTACCAGCGCGGAAATTGCAGTCCACATTCCATATAAGGCAAATCGCCTATTCATAGCCACAAGAACCAGGCTGCAAATAATTATGACGCGAAGAATAGATTGCACGTGCTCAAAGAGGGGGTGTGCATTAGTGCTCTCGCCTCCGTACAAATCAGTGCCTGAGCCAAGGTACAAATCGTAGAGTGTGTACGTGTGGTAGAAAATGAGAAGACTAGCGAGGGCGCAAATGACCACCCGTTGTACTTGAGAAAGTCGGCCGACGAGCTGCATTTTTGATTTAAATTTGTCCATACTGGATCCGAACTTAGCGCGGAGAACTAATCCTATCGAGGTCGGTTCGATTCCGACCCAAATGATCAAAGATTGAGCCTGAATTGGAGGAGGGAGCTTGGCTCGACCGTGCACTCCGCGGGGCGTACATTCCAGATTGTGACCACAAAGGCGAGATTGCGCGCCTGGCCACCACAAGACCCGCATCCAGACAGTTCGGCGGGGTTGTTGTTCTTTGTATCGAAACGGAGGCGTCGTGCGCTCGTTTTCGCTTGGCGCACTGCGATCGTATGACCGCTGTCGGGCGACGTAACTCTTGCCGCTCAGCCGCCTGGGGATGCGCGCCAACTTACAAACGTACTCGGAAGCGAACGCCAGCGATGGTGGCCGTATTGATGTTCACGAGTCCAAGCCCGGATGGGTTGAGTGCCTTTTCAAGGGCGGGCTTTATGACCTGCAGGTCTGCAGTTGCCGTGAGCCAACCTGTAATCGCGAAATTGTAATAGGCCTCCAACGCGTACTCATAATCCAGTCCAAGGTTGAGCCGATTGCGCAGGAACGGGACGAAGGCGCTGCTGAACTGGGTCCTTGCGAGACCTATGCCGTAGCTGTCATCCGGTCGGGACGGCACCCCTTTGCCCCCGACCCCCACCAAGAAGGCGGACTTAATGGGATTAGGGTTCCCGTCAGACGCGCCCGCTGAAAAAAACACACCAACACCGTGCTTGGCATCGCCGTCGGGCTGCCACAGGTACTGATCGAACGCATAGTTGATCGACCAGGTACTACTTTTGCGGTTGGCTGGCGCAGCGGGGACGAGCAGCTCCGGAAAGAATCGCGCGAGGATGTGCTCGAGAACTGAGCCCGGATCGCCCAGTAGCGGGAACCGCGTTTGCAACAGGTAGACCGCGAGATTCGACGGATCCTGTTCGAGTGAATACCGTTCCTTGTTGCTCCAGGAAAAGCCAATGTTCTGATGCCCGACGAGTCCTGAGGGTCTGATGGTCAATTGACCACTACCTACGACCATGACGCCGTTGTTGAAGGCGTCGTCGAAGCTGTTGCTGGTGGCTGTGCCATCCGGGTCTAAGGCAAAAGCCGACAAGGTGATGTCCGGCGTCGGCAAGCCAATAATGCCACCACCATAAGCGGAGAGCGGCACCTGCTCCAGCGTCATCGGAAAGTTGAACGCCGCGTTTAAAAACTGAGTGTTGTAGTCGCCATAGAACTCCTGGGGAGAGGCGGTCAACGTATTAAACTTGCCGATAGCCACACCGAACTTCTCGCTCAAGAATTGCATGAAGGTCGCATTGGTGAGTACTGTCGTATGGTCATTCGGTGCAGGAAAAAGGGCGGCAGTATTCACGGGAACGACGGCGCCGGAATTGCGATACACATTGGTGCCAAAGCCGGTGTCCACCTGCACCTTGAAGAAGCCGCCCGGCCAGAGCCCAAGCTTCTGCGTGTCGATGGTAAGTGTGTAATCCGCATTGCCCCACGTGTTACCCCCGGTATCTCGTCCACCATTCAGGACATCCATGGGCGTCACGAGCAAGTCGACGTCGAACACGATTCCCTTCGCGCCGAGTTCGTCGCGCACTCCATCCCACGCACCTGTAAGGCGGGGCCTGGACGCCAGATCACCACCGAAAGTCGCAGGAACGTCGACCGGCTGTGCCTGAACGGAGTGGAAAAGCGACCCCCCTGCAATGAAGAGGAGGACACCCCATGCAAATCTCAGTGCCGGTCTCGTGACAACTTGGGATCGCCGAGCGCTCGTGCATTTCCGATTTCGACCATGCACGAAAGTCACCAGCGCCGCATAACCAGTACAACCGGCGGCACTGAGCACTTCAGACGGGTGGCACCACGTGGACAAAGAGCGCTTGTGCATGAGGCCGGGGATCGCGGCAATTAAATTCAGAGGGGCTAGCGTCCGGAAGAGCCATCCGACGCATACCGATCCGGGAGGCAGTCTAATACTTCCCCGCTCATTGAATCCACAGCACGGTGGGCGGTCGCGAATCGCTCTCGTCTTCACGATTGCGTCGTTTACACAGCTGGAGCAGACTATGCAGCCAAGGGAGTTTGCTTGCCTCGGCTGCCGTACAGGCAGCGGAGCGAAGCCGCTTACGCAAGAGGATTATTGCGGCGGTTGTGGAGGCATGCGCACCATCGATAAAATCCCGCGAGAGCAGGTCCAGCCCGAACGTTACTAGCTGAAGCGTCGTGGACACGCTATGAAGACTAAAGGCCAACTCTGCGCCTTCGCATCGTTGTGGGGCGTTTTCTTGACACTTTCGTGTGCCAGTCCTGTGCTGGCACAAGACCGGGGAGATTACCCAACCCGGACCGTGACTATCTCAACGAAAGAGGTCACCGATCCGGACGTCGCGGTGTCGTCCGATCGAAACTGGTTGGTCTTTACCGCGCTGGGCCATCTCTTTCGCGTGCCCGCGAGCGGCGGTGTGGCAAAACAACTGACCTTCGGTCCTTACTACGACTCAGCGCCGGCGATCTCGCCCGACGGAGCGCAGGTCGCGTTTATATCCGACCGCAAAGTCAGCAGCCAGGGCAATGTATTCGTAGTGGATCTCGCGAATGGCCATATTCGTCAACTGAGCGACGAAGCATGGGCTCAACGACCGGTCTGGTCGCCAGATAGTAAGAGCCTTCTCTTCCTCAGTAATCAGGTAATTGGCCCGGCAGGCAACTACGGATTTATCGGCCCCATGGCGATGAAGACTGCAGTTCGTAGGGTCCGGCTCGATGACGCAAAGCTTGAAACCTTGACAGAGCCCGGCTTTGTGCACGCGGTTGCGTTTCTCCGTGATGGTCGGCCCGTTTGGTCGACCGTCGCGAGCGAGACGAAAGAGTCACCAGCCACCAGCCAACTTAAAGTGCTGAACGTAAAGGGCGATGTAAAGACTGCGCTGACGGTTGAAGGTGTCGTTGATCGCATTGCTGTGGACCTCGGCAGTCCGAACGGTCTGTACGTACGCCTGTATAAGTCGGCACTGCCGCAGGCCGCGCTCGGACCCCAACCCGAACGCTTCGCCTATCTCACGCTGCCTGAAACTGGCGAATCCACAATCAAAGGACTGCTGGCTGGTGCAACAGATCTAACGCGCGCCGTGGAGAATCCTGTCGCAGGAACGCGGGTCTACACGGCGCAACTGGCAAACCCGCAACCCCGTCCGGCGTTTGGCGCCGCAAAGGACGCGATGTTCTTTGGTGAAAGAGGCAAACTCTGGCGGATCGATGCGGCGACCGGCAATCGCGCCGAGGTGAAATTTTCAGCAGACGTCACGTTCGAGTTCTATCCGGGTGCGCCGCCGGCTGTGTATTCCGAGAGGCGTGCGGCCGCTCCCACAAGCATCTTGACTCCACGTTTAAGCCCGGATCGTAAAAGCATCATCTTCACAGCTGCCGGGTATCTGTGGCGACAACCCGTGTCAGGCGGTGCCGCCGAGCGATTGCTCAAGACCAGCGGCTTTGAGTGGGGTCCCGCAGCGCTTTCTCCCGACGGGAAGAGGCTGGCCTATCAACTCAGTGACGGCGAGTCGCAGCAGCTCATGATTGTTGATCTGGCCAGCGGCCAGAGCTCTACGTTGGCTTCTGAGGCTCGCACCGGGCGCTACGAGCCCGCTTGGAGTCCCGATGGCACCAAGCTCATTTACACGCAGTTTGAGCCAGCGCCAGCACCCTTGCAGCCGAAAGTCCCCTGCGTTTATCTCGCCGACCTGGGCAGCGGCAAACAGACGAAGCTCGTTGACGGCTCCCCACGCTGGCAGCCTGCCGCGCAGTTTTCCGCCGACGGCAAGTCGGTCTATTTCACGTCCAGAGGACAAGTGTACCGTTACCCGGTCGCGGCAACGGGCGTCAGCGAACCAGTGACGGCCTTTACGGCCTTCGCCGCCAATGGACAGGTGTCACCCGATGGCAAGTGGCTGGCTTTCCGCCGCAACGACGAGATCTGGGTGGCACTGCTTGGCTCGCAGGCAGTCAAGGCCGACACTCCAGCGCGCTTCTCCGCTGTTGGGGGGCACGATTTTAGCTTCACGCCCGACAGCACCGCGCTCATCTACTCTAATGGCGCGGACGTGTGGCTCCATCCGCTCAAAGACGGCAAACGGCAGCAACTGCCGGTCCGGCTCGCATGGTCGACCGAATTTCCGCCACCGCTCCTGCTGCGCAACGTGCGTGTTCTTGATTTTAAGGCTGGTGGATTCACCAAGGCAGTTTCGGTCCTCATCGAACGCGGCGTCATTAGGTGGATTGGCACTGAGGCGACTCGTTCGCTACCGGAGAACGTGAAAGTGCTCGACGGAGGCGGGCGGTTTGCAATTCCGGGCCTATTCGACATGCACGCGCACACCGCGACCCCGATTCATTCTCAGGCTGCACGCGATGTCAGTCAGATGAATACCTGGATCGCCTACGGCGTAACTTCTGTGGCAGATATGGGAAGTGACATCGGCACGCTTAATGCGTGGGCCGACCGTCGTACCGCCTTCGCGGCGCCGATACCACGGGTGTTCTCCTACGGCAGCATGATCGAGGGGTTGCCATTTATTTGGGGCGGCTCGGCCATTGCAGCGTCGGGTGAGCAAATACGAGACATCGTTGACCTGGAAAAAACGGAGGGCGTGGTCGGCGTAAAATCCTACTTCACGTTGTCTTGGCCGCTCCACCGAGTAGTGGCGTCTGAGGCACTAAGGCAGGGATTACCGGTGTCCGCACACGGCCTGTTCCGTGAGGAAATTGTGAGGGGTGCCCTCATCGGCCACGCGATGAAGGCGCACATGCTGCCTGTGAACGCGTATTACGACGATCTTCTGCAACTCCTCCGTGCCACGCGGACCTACTGGACGCCCACCCTGGCGGTTAATTTTGGGATTTTTCCCGAAGGATCCCCGCTTCGCAAGGCAATGCTCGCCCAGTTGAAGCGCGCCTATGATGCAGGCGTACCACTGCTTGCCGGGACTGATTCGGTCAATCCGAAGGACGAGTATGGCGAATCGCTGCACGCCGAACTCCAGTACTTTGCGGGAGCCGGAATTCCACCACTGGAGGTCCTGCGTATCGCGACGCAGCAAAGTGCAGCGGCGGTGGGCGCAGGCGATCTATTGGGCAGTTTGGAGCCCGGAAAACTAGCGGATGTCGTGCTTCTCGATGCGAACCCGCTGGATGATATATCGAATACGCTGACGATCTGGCGGGTCGTCAGCGGCGGGAAACTGTTCGCCGAGCCTCAGCCGGGCGTCACGGCCGACGAAGACGATTTGCATAATCCGGCGGAAGTGCAGTGAGGTTTACGAACGCAGTAGCCAAAAGGGGATCTCCATGAATAACCGGAGCCGAACCCGTAAGGTTCTTATTTCCGCGATCGGGCTTTTTGCCACGTTCGTCACTGCAACCATTTCAGCGGTCTTCGCCGCAACTACGCCAGCGGCGGAGCCACCGCAGAAACCCAATATTGTTCTCATCTTGATGGACAATCTGGGGTATGGCGAACTTGGAGTTTACGGTGGAGGCGTGCTGCGAGGCGCGGCGACTCCACGAATCGATCAGCTAGCTGCAGAGGGCACACGTCTTCTGAACTTTAATGTCGAGGCCCAATGCACACCGAGCCGTGCCGCATTGTTGACTGGGCGATACGCAGTGCGCACCGGCAACGGCTCTGTGCCAATTCACACCCCCATTTATGGGCTCGTGCAGTGGGAAATCACCCTGGCGAAGCTGCTGTCCGAATCCGGCTACGCCACGGGAGCATTTGGTAAATGGCATTTGGGGCATACGCCGGGCCGCTTCCCAACCGATCAGGGCTTTGATGAATGGTACGGGATACCCAATTCGACCGACGAGGTTTACTGGCCCAATGATCCGATGTTCCGGCCAGACTCGAGTCCGTTCGCGATTGCCGAGCAGGTCATGGAGGGAAAAAGAGGCGCCGCTCCCAAAGACGTCAAAGTCTACGACTTGTCGGAGCGTCGCGTGATTGATCGGGAGATCACTGACAAAGCCATAGGCTTCATGCAGCGGCAGGTGAAGGCTGGCAAGCCTTTCTTTGCCTACATTCCGTACACGATGGTTCACATGCCCGTGCTATCCGCTCCCGAGTTCGATGGTAAAACAGGCAATGGCTTCTGGGCGGACGCCCTGTCGCAAATCGACTCATACGTTGGCGCCTTATTGGATCAGGTGGACAAACTTGGAATCAAGAACAACACCATCTTTATCTTTACGTCCGACAATGGACCCGAGATGTTTGAAGAGTGGAGCGGATGGGCGGGCCCGTGGCGCGGCACTTATTTCACGGGCCTTGAGGGCTCATTACGAGTTCCCTTCATTGTTCGTTGGCCTGGCAAAGTTCCTGCGGGGCGGGTGAGCAATGAAATCGTTCATGAGATGGATATTTTCCCGACAGTAGCCCGTCTGGTCGGTGCGAAATTACCCACGGACCGAGTGATCGACGGCGTCGATCAACTCGATTTCTTAACAGGGAAGCAAGACAAATCCAACCGGGACGGCTTTGTGATTTACGTCGGAAACGAGATTTTCGGCGTCAAGTGGCATGAGTGGAAAATGATGAATAAAGAACTCGAAACAGGAACGGGCGAGGTGAAGGACTGGAGCGTCCCGAGATTCTTCAATCTGTACCAGGACCCGCAGGAGCGGCACGCTCTCAGTTACGAGTACAAGTACTTCTGGGCGCGATTTCCTATAGGGAAGATACTGGCAACTCACATCGCATCATTACAAAAATATCCGCCGATCAAGCCCGGAACTCCTGATCCATATGAGCCGCCCAAGTAGATCCGCCTCTTGTCCCAATACGACCGAGTATCGGTGTGTGCCCAAGGGTCGAAAAAAAGGAATCCAGGGATGGTCAAATACGCATAGCCGCGAGGATCCACGAAGTCCGTGACGGAGGCGGCAGGGCGCCCGACCTGGCCATGCGGCGAGTAGTCGGCAGACGATCCAATATGGATCATCGAAAAGATCAAGAATGTCGGCTGGAACGGGCTGCGCGACAAAGAGTAGTCCTTTGCCGAGCTCTTGAGGCTAACCTCAAGTGCGGCCACAGACCACATTCTCCGCTTTCGATAAAGATAAAGCAGCTTGCACGGGGGCTGCCTGGGGTTCGATTCCGACCCAAGGGCGCGACGACTATTCAAACTCAGTTCTGTCCAAGTCCAAAAAAATCACCGTTCTTTAGATCGATTGCTCCGAACTGGGATGAGTTGAACTCGATTTGAACGAATGGGCCCTTACGCCCCCAATATTTCTCTGCCTGAAGTTGATACACCCTCTCGATCGGGAGTATGCGGCTGATTTTCGGGCGCACAGTGCGATACGGACAGAGCTTGGAATCCTCAAATGGATTCCGGATCCACAATAGTGTGCCGTCCGCCTCAAAGGCTGCTAGATGACGTCCGTCGGTTTCCGCGTAAAGCAAAATGCCCGTGTGACTATCACGAAATGCCACCGGCGTGGATGCGACCTCAGGGAGAAGAGGAAAGCGGTTGTGTTCGTCGATACATTCAGGCCTTGGATTGTCACTTGTGACAAAGGCACTTGCCGCTAGACCCACGGCCTGGGTGGTTACAAGGAAAGCAACTGTGAGGAGAGCCGAGTTCATGATGGGCATCCAAGTGCATCACTATGGCCGGAGGGAGTCGGGGACTGCCAACTGACCGGGTCCTACTGCTTCTCCTCATCTCCGCAAGCGGTTCGACTCCGGCCCGAAGGGTGAAATTTGACGCTTGCCTGGTCAGAACTACACGGGATGCTTCAGGGGTTCTACACATCGCCGTCAGGCATCCCGCTCCTCGCCAATGCATTAGTCGGATAGACGACCTCCGCACTTCTGCTCCAAGTAGTGGGACCACCTGTCGAGCGCTTCGCGCTTTTCCTCGAGGTACTCGTGTACGTCGTAAGTTGCCTGCATACGCTCCCGCGTATGGTTGAGAACGCGTTCTGCAATGTCTACTTTGACGCCCAGTCGTCCAAGTCCGGTGCGGCCCGTACGACGCAAGTCATGCGGGGTGAAGGCGGCGACGCCGTGCTTCTTAAAGCGCTTGAGACATCGGGCGACACTTCGGGTGAGATACTTCGGATCGATAGGCGCGGAACCGTCGGCATTTGGCAGCACATAACGGTGACCTCCCGCGAGTAGCTTTAGCTTTTTCAGCTCGGCGACTGCCCAATCGGACAACGGCAGCACGTGGCCCCTGCCGTTCTTGGAGTGGCCATCGGGTATGGTCCAGGTCTTATCGGTGAAGTTGATTTCGCGCCATTCGGCCGAGGCGAGTTCGCCGCGCCGCTGAAGCGTCAGCAGCAGCAGTCGTAGGACGTGCGGCAGGCGCTGGAAGCGGCAGGCGTCATCGAGATTCGTGAGGAACGACTTGAGTTCGGCTTCCGACAGCGCGCGGGTACGGGACTTTTCCTTGCCGCCAGGGCGGTAGAGGAGCTGCACGGGGCTGGTCTCCACGATCGCGCGGTGGATCCCAAACCGAAACATTTGCGACAGGATCCCAGCCACGCGGTTGGCCATCACGGGCGCGCGGTCGGCAATCTCGTCCAGGGCCTCAATGATCTCGCGCGGCTTAATGGTGCGCGCGTCCCGGTTAGCCCACCGTGGTAGTACCTCTACATCCAGGATCCGCTGCACGTACCCCGGTCGACGACTCTGGCGTTTGACGTGCCGATCCAAGAACTCCTGGGCCAGGCGGCTGACGGAATGCCCCGGCGGCGCCCCTGGCGTCGTCTTGTCGGGCTTGACCCGGGGGACAAGGGTGATGCCGGCGCGGCGAGGGTCGATACCGCGGCGAAGCAGGGCGCGGGCCGCTTCGGCCTTCTCGTGAGCATCCGCCAGCCCCATCTCGGGCCATACCCCAAGGACTAGCCGTGATCGGCGACCCTGCCAGTAATAGCGCCAGTGCCAGGACTTGACCCCGGTATCGGCCACGCGCAGTTGCAGCCCGGCGCAGGACGGGTCATTAATCTCGTAGCGGTGGTCCCGAGATTTCAGGCCTTCCACGAGGGTGCTTGTCAGTCTGGCAACGGATCTAGGTGGTCCCACAGTGGTCCCATTTGGTTGCAATGACCCGCATACTAAGGCAACAGAATGAAGAGGGGAAATGATCTTAAAAGGCCTATAAACATAGGCTTTTGTAGTATCAGAACGTAGCGATCTGTTGCACTCTGTTTCGTGCTCTTTTTGGATGGGGTGCAAGGGGTCCCGAGTTCAAATCTCGGCGTTCCGACCAGCCTTTTGGGTCTATTCCGGTCACATCGGTAACGGTTTATACCGGAGACATGGGTAACAGTTTCGCAGCGAACGGGTTCTGCGCGCTTTCGATACGACATGTCTCATGGTCAAAGAAGCCTATGTCATAGCGCATAAAGCTGACCAGCCAGATCTTCTCCTCGACCTGCTTGATCCCGACTTTTTGACCTGCAAAGGCTTGGCTGAGGTTGATCTTCAGCGGACCCATGCAGATCCTGTCGCAGCGCGTAACGGTGATGCTGCGGTCATGGAACGGATAATCGAGCTCAGGTAAACCGCTGTATAGCCTGGGCGAAGGCGAATAGACCTCAGCCGGTAAGCGCATGTTGAGGCCCTGGTGGGGCCGCTCGTGGTTGAAGTCCCGGACTCCGCAGGCGATTCAGGCTCTTCTCCGGTTCAAGCAAGGTTGCCTGTGCGCACCGCGCCGACTGAATGCTCATAGCGGCTCGCGCCAGGTGAGTCCTGGAAACCGAGCAAAGTCTCGGTCGGTTGTAATCCATTCACAGCCGGACTCAATCGCTAGTGCCGCGAACCAGGCGTCTTGCACAAGGTTACCGCTGGCTTTCGCTTTTGTGCATAGCTCTTCGAAGATTGACCAATGTCGGATCCCAGGGGCGGTGACGGTCGCATTCGGCTGCTCAAGGAGCAACCTGCAGAACTCGAAGACCTCATCTCGCGAGCTGGGCTGACGGTAGATGCGCGGATGAGTAGTAATCCTAACCACGCCGCCGAGCACCTGGGGTGCGATTCCGTAGGCAGCGGGGCCGTTTACCACCGATTCGAGCCATTCCCTGTAGCGCCGATGGTCTTCGGAGTCAGAACGAAACGCGTAAATCAGGACATTTACGTCCGGGAGGATCAATTGCGATCGTCCATTCGATCAAGTAGCGACGCGCTACTGTTTAGATCGACACCCGGTAGCGTGCCGCCGCGGGCGCGGCATACCGGAAGTGTCACTGGTGCGCGTTCGGGACGCTTCAGCGGACGGCGCAGTACGAGTTCCAGCCCCTGCTCAATCAAAGAGGTGAGGGTCGTCTTACGCTTGGCCGCCTCGGCGCGGGCACGTTCCAAGAGTGTCTCGTCCAAGCGTACTGTGGTTCTCATATGTCAGAGCATACAACGGGTATGTCTATATGTCTAACAAGCCAGCATGGGGCGCAAGGGGTCCGGAGTTCATATCTTGGCGCTCCGATCAGCCTTTCAAGCACTTGCAGAAACCCGCTGCCACACCTTTTGTACCCACTCGTGCGAAGACGGGCCTTGTCGGGGGTGCCTCGCTGCGAGGACGGGCGTGACAGTCTGCCCTGTATAGCGAGCGCCTAGTCTCCCCACGACATCACCTGCCTCCGGATACTTCGATAACGTTTTTTGCCCGGGGACATTGGTGACACTTTCGCGCTGAACGGGTTCTCCGCTCTTTCGATGCAACATGTCTCGTGGATCGAAGAAGCCCAAGTCTCACAGCCCATAAAGCAGACGAGCAGAGATTCTTCTCGACCATTTGCCCCGATTGTTAGCCGGCCTTGTCGGGCACGGCAGGCGGTTTTCTTAACTCACTGCTAACGCATCGCTGGCTATCGTTGCCAGCTACGGAACCAAAGACTCCTCAACAGGCTATCAACGCGTGCCATCGCCTTTCGGCAGTCGCGAGTTCGGGCGCACCCTTTTTTGCACCTGGATATTTCGGGGGAAAGCGGGGACGTGCTTTCGCCGCGACGACGTCCGGCCGAGGGTCGTGGCGCGTGGCGAGTAAGCCAGTGAAGGAGACACCAACACTACCTGCGGACTCCTCGGAGTATGGCGGAAATTTCGGAGTCATCTTGTGGGGCGGGTAGTGAGCAACCGGAAGATTGAGATGAAGAGCAGGATGACCGTGCTTTGCGTAGTCGCGCTGTGGGGCGCATCGGGCGCCTTTGCGCATGCCGCGAGTGCCTCCGTTGCATCGGGCGTGGAGGCTACGGCCATGGGCGCGATCGTGGGCGTTGTTACAGGCGCGGGCGGTTCCCCCGTTGCACACGCGACTGTCACGGTGATCCAGGCGGAGGGTGGCGGGATCCGCGCGACAGTGAGCAATAGCGACGGCGTTTACTCGTTTTCAGATCTCCCTCCCGGGGCCTGGTCGGTCGTCTCCGAGGCGGATGGCTATCCGGCGGTCGCACAGGTCTCGTTGGTCGTCGTAGCCAGCCGGGCTACCCGTCACGATATCGTGATGGCAGGCGGCCGCGTGCCTCCGGTGCTCACCGCACCCGCAGTTAGCGCGACCGTGGTCGCACAGAATCCGCTGATTCCGGAGGCCCTGCAGGCGCCGGCGCCGGGCCCCGTGGTTGATACGTACACGCCATTTGCCGTCGGCTACCTGGGCTGGATGAATGGAACCAGCCGTGAGGCGGCACCAATCTTCGACACCAAGTTCTTTACGCCCGAGATCCGCTTCGACGCAAACTACTTGCAGAGCTTCAACCGTCCGCAGGACCATACCATCGTGGGCTCGACCGAGGAATTCCGCTCCAGTGAGTTCCAGATCGAGCAGGTGAGCTTTGGCGGGGACTTCCACTGGGACAATGTCCGCGCGCGGTTCCTATCGATGTTTGGCCTGTTCGCCGTCACCACGCCACGCAACGATGCGAGCGCGGGTGTCGGGCAGTGGGACCTGCAGGGCGCCTACAAGTACTTCTCGGAGGCAAATGCGGGGTACCACTTTGACGTCGATCACGGCCTCAACGTGGACGTTGGCATGTTTGTGTCCTATATCGGTCTGTTTAGCTACTACAACTTCGACAACTGGACGTACCAGCCCTCATTTGTCTCCTCCAATACGCCCTGGTTCTTCAACGGACTTCGCGTCCAGTGGTTCCCGACGCAGACGCTCAAGATCGAGCCTTGGCTGATCAACGGCTGGCAGTCCTACGCCAAGTTCAATAGCCGTCCTGGCTTCGGTGGCCAGATCCTGTGGATACCGAATGACTCCTTCAAGCTTGTATTCAACACCTACGTTCTGGGGCAGGACAATCTGGCCACCGGGAGCGGTTATCCCAACAACGGTGGCAATCCAAACGCGGCGATCGGCCTGCCAAACCCAAATGGGACCTATATCAACTATGCAAACGTGACTCGCATGCACGAGGACGATAGCGTCGTGGTGAAGTACTACGACGCCAACGGCGCGGGCGGCCTTGGGGTCTCCAGGATGGCGTTCTCCCTCACCGCGGACGTCGGTTGTGAGTCCGGCGGCGGCGTGCACTGCACCAGTGGTCCGAACAAGGCTAACTTTGTCGGACTGATGGGGTACAACCGCATCTGGTTTGATCACAACGTTTACGCGGTCACAGTGGGTGGCGGATTCATGAACAACCCCGGACGCTACCTCGCGCTCGTCCCGCCGATCAATGGTGCGAGCGCACAGTCGGGTACCCCTTACTTCACGGAAAATCCGGGGCAGAAGCTGTTCCAGTGGGACACCCAACTTAATTTCCAGTACATGCCGAAGGACTGGATCACTTGGTGGACGGAACTGACCTACCGCCATTCAGACGTGCCCTACTGGGGTGGTCAGGGTGGAGTGACACCGCCGTTGGGAAACACCGGTGTGCCGTCAGCGTTGGTATGCAATAGCGGATCGGTCATCGGGAGTGACAGCTGCGCAGGGCAGGGTGGGGTCTGGTACCCGGACCTGCGCACCCGCGAAGTGATCTGGGGCGCCGGCGTCATGGTCAAGTTCTGAGGGTGTTGCGACGCCGGCGGCGCTGTTCGCTGCTGGCATGTTCGCCAGCGCACTAACTAGGTCCACCGTGCCACCACTGACAAACTAGGCAATCCCCAGTCCCGCAGCAGTACTGCTTTGCAGGAGCGCGGGCACGACCCGTGGGTCAGGAGCGCGATGAACTGGGTGCGCAGCGCTATGCAAAGAAAGCGCCTCAGGCTGCGCCCAGAGGCGTGCGCTATTTGCGTGCGTACAATGTGAGCGTCCCACAGCAGGAGCGCGCAATAGCGCCGGCCAGATCAAGCGAAATGGAGCCTTCCGTCTTGGGATCCCAGTGAACTAATCGCGGCGCGGCTGACGCCCGCGCCCACGTGCCTTGCAACCACGCCCCGCTCCAGAGGTGTAAAGTGCGGCCCGGGAATTCGGCG
Source organism: uncultured Pseudomonadota bacterium (assembly GCA_963703025.1). GTDB lineage: Bacteria > Pseudomonadota > Gammaproteobacteria > Steroidobacterales > Steroidobacteraceae > 13-2-20CM-66-19. The sequence goes on from OY969778.1 coordinate 3,404,130, forward strand.
CACGACGGTCTCGGCTGCCATCAAACATGAACCTTGGAGGCAATACGAGCTCAGCTGATGCAGGTAGTGCCACGATCGACTTCCTGCAGGGAGGCGGCGAGATGGGCGAACTCATGCGTGCCTACCCTTGGCACACGCATGCGCTGGGCACGCCGGCGGGGTGGCCCCAGGCACTCAAGACCTCCCTAAGGCTGATGCTTACCACCCGCCACCCGGTATTCCTCTGGTGGGCTCCGCAGCTTTATTGTTTCTATAACGATGCGTACGCGCAATCGCTGGGGCCCGAGAAGCATCCGCGGATGCTGGGCGCGCCGGGGCGCCAGATGTGGTCGGAAATCTGGCCCATCGTGGGTCCGGACGTCGCTCGGGTCATGGCCGGAGGAGGCGCGACCTGGTACGAGGATCGCCTGGTGCCCATCGAGCGGCATGGCAAGATCAGCGAGGTTTACTGGACCTACAGCTACAGCCCGGTGGACCACGAGGGCGGCGTCGGCGGGGTTCTGGTCCTGTGCACCGAGACCACCCAGCGGGTGCTTGAAACGCGCCGGCGCGACGAGGCGCGCGCGCGTCAGCAAAGACTGTTCGAGCAGGCCCCGGCATTTATCATCGTCACGCGCGGACCGCAGCATGTGGTGGAGTTCGTGAACGACGCGCACCGTGCGGTCTTCAACAGCGACGACTGGCAGGACAAGCCGATCCGCGAGGCATTCCCGAGCATTGCCGGCCAGGGATTCTACGAGTTGCTGGACGAGGTATTTGCGTCCGGGAAGACCTTCCACGCCGACGGCGCGGAGGTGCGTTACCAGCGCACCGCGCACGGTCCGGTCGAGACGCGCAATCTCAACTTCATCTACGCGCCGTGGGTCGACGATGGCGGCCAGACAGTAGGGATCTTCTGCGAAGGCTTCGATGTTACCGATACCCACCAGGCCCAGCAGCGCCTGCGCTTGGGCGAGCAGCGCTTCCGGGCTGCGGTTGAGGCGGTTGGAGGCACGGTGTGGACCAACGACGCGGCGGGCCGGATGGTGGGCGAGCAGCCGGGTTGGGCAGCCTTGACCGGGCAGGGCCCCCAGGACTACCTCGGGTACGGCTGGTCCGAGGCCGTGCACCCGGACGATGTCGACGGCACCATCGCCGCCTGGCATCGGGCGGTCGCAGACGGGCGGCCGTTCGTATTCGAGCACCGGGTCAAGCACCGGTCCGCCAGCGAATGGCGGCGCTTCTCGGTACGCGCAATACCACTGCTGAACGCGGCGGGGGAGATCGTCGAATGGGTGGGGGTGCACACCGACATCTCCGAGCAGCGCGCCGCCGCGGAGGCGCTGCGGGAGGCAGACCGTCGCAAGGACGTCTTCATCGCAACGCTTGCCCACGAGTTGCGCAATCCCCTGGCGCCCATCCGCAGTGCCAGCCAGGTTGCCCGCTCCGGGCAGGCTACCGATGCGCAGCGGCGCTGGAGCTACGATGTGATCGACCGTCAGGTCAGCCGCATGGGGCTGCTGCTGGATGATCTGCTCGACGTGTCACGCATCACGCGCGGGACCCTGCAGTTGCGCAGGGAACGGGTGGAACTGGTGGCCATTGTTGATTCAGCGGTCGAGACCGCGCGCCCGCTGATCGACGACGGCCAGCATCAGCTGGCCGTCCGCCTGCCTTCGCAGCCGACCTGGCTGCACGCCGACGCGCTGCGGCTGGCGCAGGTGCTGTCGAACCTGTTGACCAACTCGGCTAAGTATTCTGACCCCGGCAGCACCATCACGCTTGCCGCAGAAGCGCAGGATGGTCAGTTCGTGGTGAAGTTGTCCGACACGGGCATTGGCATCGAACCGGAGATGATCCCGCGGATGTTCGAGATGTTCGCCCAGAGCACGCACGCGATCGAGCGTTCCGGTGGCGGCCTGGGGATCGGCCTGGCGCTGGTGAAGGGGCTGGTAATCCTGCACGGCGGTACTGTGGAGGTGGAGAGTGCCGGGCGCGAGCAGGGCAGTACGTTCACGATCCGGCTTCCCGGCAACATCATCGTGGATCCGCCGGAGAAGCAGTCAGGCGGCAGGGCGGTGGGCAAGGCGCCGCCGCGCCGTGTACTGGTGGTTGATGACAACCGGGACGCTGCAGAGAGCCTGGTGCTGCTTCTCGGTCTCGAGGGCCACGACAGTCGCTGCGTGCACGACGGACTGGAGGCCTTGGCGGTGGCTGGCGACTACCGGCCGGACGTGGTGATCCTGGATATCGGCATGCCGGGCCTCAACGGCTACGAGACGGCGCGCCAGATGCGGCGGCAGGACTGGGGGAGGCACATTCGCCTGATTGCGCTGACCGGCTGGGGACGTGCGGATGACAAGCGTCGTGCGGACGAAGCCGGCTTCGATTACCACCTGGTGAAGCCGGTTGATCCGGACGCTCTCTACGAGGCGTTGGCCGGCGGCGGTCCGCCGCCCTAGGACCTAGGGCCAGCCCCGTATCCCCGCGACGCGCGGTGAGCGCAGGCGCAAGCTCGACAGCACATTGGCGATCGGCGCACTATGAGTGCCACGCGCCTCCCCGGGTGCCTCCAACTCCAAAGGTGCGCCGGTGACCCCCAAATCAAGAAGTAAGCTGCTCATACTGGTCGCGCTACTGGCCAGTACCGCCGCCAACCAAATCCTGGGCTGCACCGGGATCACGCTGCGAGCCGCAGACCACGCGGTGGTCTACGGTCGCACGATGGAGTGGGGCTCCTTCGATCTGCATTCGCGCCTGGTCGTCGTGCCGCGTGGCCACAAATTCGTGGCGCAGACCCCGGACGGCAAGGGTGGCAGGACGTGGGATGCCAAGTATGGCCTGGCCGGCATTGATGCCGTTGGCAAGGACATGATCGTCGATGGCATGAACGAGAAGGGCCTGACCGTCGGGCTCTTCTATCACCCCGGCTTTGCAGAGTACGCCGCCTACAAGCCCGCCGATGCGGCCACGTCCATGGCAGCGACCGATGTCGGGCAGTACCTGCTGTCGACCTGTGCCACCGTAGCGGAGGTGCGCACCGCGATCGCCGCGGTGCATGTCGTCGCCGTCACTGAACCTGCGCTCGGGATCGCGCCACCGGTTCACTACCTGATCACCGAGCCCAGCGGCAAGGCGCTGGTGATCGAGTTCACCAAAGGCGAATTGAAGTTGTATGACGCCCCGCTGGGAGTCATCACCAACTCGCCCAACTACGACTGGCATGAGACCAACCTGCGCAACTACATCAACCTGTCACCCGTTGCGCTGCCTGGCAAGTCGATCGCTGACCTGAACTTCAAGCCCTTGGGCGGCGGCAGCGGCATGATCGGCCTGCCCGGTGACTTCACCCCGCCGTCGCGCTTCATCCGCGCGGTGGCCTTCACTCAGACCGCGCGGCCAACCAAGACCGGGGACGAGACCATCTACGAGTTGTTCCGCATCCTGGACAATTTCAACGTGCCCCTGGGTGCGTCCGAGGGTATCGAGGAAGAGAAGACCTCTGGAATGCGCAGCTCGACGCTGTGGACGAGCGGCTATGACACCAAGAACCTGGTGATGTACTACCACACGCAGAACAATCGCCGGGTCCGCAGGCTCGACCTCAAGAAGGTCGACTTTGCAGCGGCGAGCGGGCTGGTGCGGACACCGCTCGATGGGGCAAGGGGCCAGGATTACGAGGACGTCACGCTGCGTCGGTAGCGCCCGTCCCGCCAGGTGCCGGGCTTAAGTTGTCGCCGAGGCGATGCGCGCCGGCACCCTTGCGCCGGCTGCGTTCGGGCCGCTAAATTACCGGCCGTAGAGGCGGTCTCAACAAGAAGAGCACGGAGATGGGCATGAGCGGTCGGCATTTGGTGGCTTTCGTTGTCATGGCTTTCGCGGTCGCAGGAGCGCTGCAGGGCTGCAGTTCCCTCGAGGAGATGGGACGACAGCAGGACCAGTACAACCGCAACCGCTGCCATGACCAGTACGGGCTGATCCAGGGAAGCAGTGAGTACGCGCGCTGCGTGAGCATGGGTGCCAACGCCTATGCCGACGCCCAGAAGAACCCGCCGGCGGTCCCGGCAGCTGGCGCGGTGATCATCGCCCCTGGGGTGGTGATCCCCACCGGACAGCCGACGCAGAACAACGCCTGCCAGGCGCCGCCGTCCATGCCCAAGGGCCAGTGCGCCAGCTGCTCGGTCAGCTGCGGAGCCAAGCAGGCCTCATGCACCCCGGGTACGGAGTGGCCGGACGGCAGCTCATGCCTGAAGTCCTCAGTCTGCGAGTGCCATTAGCCGCGGCTTTCGAGTTTGGAGGTCGCGGGGCAGCCGCGCCTCACCCGGCCGTTGCGAGCACCCGCTCGAGCGCGTCAAAGTCCACCGGCTTTACCAGGTGCGCATCAAAACCTGCGGCACGCGTGCGGGCGACATCCTCTGGCTGGCCGTAACCGGTCAGCGCTATGAGACACACGCCCGCCGTACCTGCCCTGATCTCCCGGGCAACCTGGTAGCCGTCGATCTCCGGCAGGCCGATGTCCAGCAGCACGATTGCCGGCACGCACTGCTGCACCGACTGCAGCGCCTCGCGCGCGGAGTACGCCACGCGGGTCTCGTGACCGGACAGGCGCAGCAGCAGCGACAGCGAATCAGCGGCGTCGACGTTGTCATCGACCACAAGTATGTTCTTGCCCGGGATGCTGGCCGGTATGGGTGCGGTCGCAGTGAGTGGCGGGGCGTCGATGCGCGGCAGCCGGATCTCAAACGTCGCCCCCATTCCGGGGCCGGGGCTGTTGGCCCGGACTTCGCCGCCATGCATGCGCACCAGTCTTTGTACCACCGATAGCCCGATACCCAGGCCGCCATCGGAGCGGTCGAGCGAGCGGGCACTTTGCACGAACAGGTCAAAGATGCTCGGCAGCAGGTCCGGGGCGATGCCGATACCATTGTCGTGCACGGTAATCACGGCCTGATCATGACTGGCGGCCAATTCGATGCGTATCGCGCCACCGGGATCGGTGTATTTCGCCGCGTTGGTAAGCAGGTTCGTCATGCACTGCATGAGCCGCGCGGCGTCCCCGCGTACGTACAGTGGCTGCGGGTCCAGCACGCGCCGTACCGCGTGGCGTCGCTCACGCAGCAGCGGATCAGAGGCTTCTATCGCCTGCAATATGATCGGCGCGAGTTCCAGCGGCTCATGCTGCAGCTGGATGCGTCCTTGGGTGATGCGCGAGACATCCAGGAGATCATCGACCAGGCGCGTAAGGTGCGCCACCTGCCGCTTTACAAGGTCCGCCGTGGCCCGATTGCGATCCTCCGGGGGCAGCGTGCGCGACAGCAGTTCCGTGGCGGTGCGGATTGGGGCGAGCGGATTGCGCAGTTCGTGCGCAAGCATGGCCAGGAACTCGTCCTTGCGGCGGTCTGCGGCGCGCAGTGACTCCTCCCCAGTGCGCAAGGCACTCAGCTGGTCGCGGATCTGGTACTGGCGGCGCCGTGCCCGCAGCGCCGCTTCAACCGCGCTCACCAGGGAGCGTCTGGAGGTGGGCCTATCCAGCACGGTGACGTTGGTGAGCTTGTTCGCCAGCAGCGCTGCGGATGCGGACTGCTCCGCACGGCACAGCAGGATCGCGGGGATGTCGGACCAGGGCGGCTGCAGGTCAAGCGCTTCGGCGACATGCGAAATGGTCGCCTCTGTGACTATCGCATCGGTGAGGATGACGGCACCAACGCCGGCGGCAAGCTGCTGCGTCAGCTCATCGGCATGGACGCACACCACGCAGTCGATGCGTGCGCGCTGCAGCAATGTGCAGGTCGCCTCACCGTCGCGGCGAGTCGGCGGCAGTACCAGGACGCGGTAGTCGTTGCTGTGGTGCGTATCATTTGCCATTAGGCATGGACCGCGCGCTCGAACCGTCAGGGGGCTCAGGCTCGCGCTCCATGGGAACCCCCGTCAGGACCCCGCGCAGGCCCAGCAGGGGGTCGCTCAGATGCACGCCCTGCCGGTCGAACCAGATTTCCCGAATGGACTCCTCGTGCGCGCCGGTGCGCTTCTTCAGGACAGAGATAGCCTTCTTGATGCGGCCCGCGTACTCAAAATATCGCAGCATCACCACGCAGTCAGCCAGATAACTGGCGTCCACGGGGGCGGTCATGTTGGTACCCATCATGCCGTTCTGCGCCACCACCATGAAGGTCGCGACTCCGGCATTGGCGAGGTAGGAGAGCAACTCGTGGAGCTGGGCTGTGAGGTAGTTGCTGTGCGGCATCGCGTTGAGGTAACCGTTCAGGCTGTCGATGACCACGACGCGCGCATGGTCACGCTCTACGGCTTCGCGCACCACGTGGGCAAATTCCCCCGGGGAGATCTCCACCGGGTCAATCTGCCGCACCATGACCGTGCCGGGCCCGCTGCCCTGGGTGATCTTGATGCCCAATCCGGCGAGGCGCGTGAACAGCGCATCCTTGGTCTCGTCGAAGGCGAAGGCGACGGCGTGGTCACCGCGCGCGGCGGCTGCGGCCGCGTATTGCATGGCAATCGTCGACTTGCCGCACCCAGGTGGCCCGATGAGCAGCGTGCTGGTGCCACTTTCCACGCCGCCACCCAGCAGTGAGTCCAGTGTTGCCACGCCGCTTGCGATCGTGGTGCGCGCAAAGTCCTCCTTGTGATCCGCCGCAACCAGGCGCGGAAACACCTCCAGCCCGCCGGTACGGATCACGAAGTCGTGGAAACCGCTGGCAAAGTCACTGCTGCGCAACTTGCGGATTTCAAGTTCGCGGCGAATCTGGCCGTAGGGGGGCGACTTGAAGTTAAGCGATATCACCCCGTTGGCAATGCTGTGCAGCTGCATGTCCGGTCCCTCGGCTGTGCGGTCATCCAGCAGCAGCACCGTACAGGCACGGCCGACGAAGAATTGCTTGAGGGCGAGGATCTGGCGGCGGTAGCGCAGGGAACTCTGCGCCAGCAGGCGCATTTCCGAAAGCGAGTCAAATACCATTCGATTGGGCTGGAAGCGCTCGACCACCGCCAGGATCTTCCGGGTGGTCTCGCTCAATTCCACCTCAGATGGGTTGAGCATGGTCAGATCGTTCTCGCCGTCCAGGTCAGATTCCGAAAGCAGCTCGAAAATCTCGATGCCCTCCATCGACCAGCCATGCGAGCGCGCCCCGGACTCCAGTTCTTCGCGGGTCTCTGACAAGGTGACGTACAGGCATCGCTCGCCGCAGCGCAGGCCCTCCAGCAGGTACTGCAGCGCGAAAGTGGTCTTGCCGGCGCCCGGGTCGCCATCAACCAGATAGAGGCGGTGCGGTACGAGGCCACCGCAGATGACCTCGTCCAACCCCGGGATGCCGGTTTGCTGTCTATTCATATCTATCCATAAGCCCGCAGCGCAAAGTGCGCCCAAGAAGGTCCACCACGCAGTAAACCAAATGACCTTGTGCTGTGCCTGCGCTAAGGGACGCGACCCCTTGTCGGCTGACTCCTACAGGCAGGTCCCCCGCGTTCTAGCCCTTTCGCCCTGCACCAAAGCCGCGTCGTAGCGTGGCAGGTGAGGGCGAGTTGCAATCGAGGGCCCCCGGGCACCGATGGCAGGCGCACTGGCGGGGCGCCTGGGGCTCAGCGCCAAGTGGGCAGGTTTGCGCCCCGGTCGTACAACAACTCCGGCCTTGCGGACGCCGGCGAGCGCAGCCGTGGCAGAATGTGGGTGGCAGGCGAGCGGTGTTCGCGAGTGAAGTATGGACTACGTAAAATTCGGGCGAACTGCGCTTGAGGTCTCACAGCTGTGCCTCGGCACGATGTCAATGGGCAGTTCAGCGTGGAAAGCCTGGGTGCTGGACGAGGCAGATTCCATTGCAGTGCTGCGACACGCCTTGGATCGTGGCATCAACTTCTTCGACATGGCGGACTGGTACTCCACCGGTCGCAATGAGGAGGTCGTCGGTCGCAACTTGTTGAAGCTGCGGCGCCGGGAGGACCTAGTCCTGACAACCAAGGTCTTCTATCCGATGAGCGACGACCCGCAAGACCGCGGTCTGACGGCCGGGCACATCGCAAAGTCGATCGACCGGTCCCTGGCGAGGATCGGCACGGACTACGTGGACCTCTATGTCATTCACGCCTTTGACGTGGCGACCCCTATAGAGGAGACCATGGCGGCCCTCCACGCAACGGTCCAGGCCGGCAAGGTGCGTTACCTGGGGGCCTCGACCATGTACGCCTGGCAGTTCGCGCGCATGAACTGCATCGCCGAGGCCAACGGCTGGACGGCGTTTGTGAACATGCAGTGCCAGTACAACGTGCTCTATCGCGAGGAGGAGCGGGAGATGTTCCCGTACTGCCGCGATCAGGACGTCGCCGTCACGACCTTCAGTCCGCTGGCGCGCGGCGCGCTGGCCCGCGATGCAGCCACGGCGCGCACGGCCCACGACGCCTATCAGGACTTCTACGGCGATGACATTGATCGTGAGATCGCGCGCCGTGTGCGCGAGGTTGCCGGGCGTCGCGGAGTGAGCGCCGCCCACGTTGCGCTGTCCTGGGTGGCGGGCAATGCCAACCGCAACATTCCTATCGTGGGTGCTTCAAGGGGCGCGCAGGTCGATGTCGCCGTAGAGGCGCTGGCCTTGCACCTTGAGGGGCATGAGCGACTTTTCCTCGAGGCGCCATACCGCCCCAGGGACGAGATCAACGACCAGAACTCAGTGCGGCGCGCGCGCGCCTTGTCCTCTGGATGAGCCGTGCGGCCCAGGGGCGGCGGCTAGCTGGCAAGCCATGCACTGTCCTGTCGGACTTCGATGAGCGTCGGTCGGTCGGCGACCAAGGCGTCCCGGACTGACTGCGCCAGCTGCACGGGGCTGCCTGGACGGTTTGCATAACAGCCGAGGCTGCGGCCCAGCGCGATGAAGTCCGGGCTCCTCGGCTCGACACCGATGCGCGGGATCTGCCGCAAATCCATCTGCTCCACGATTGCCATGAGCGCGTCGTTGTTCCAGACGATGACCGGCAGAGCGAGACCTTCTTCAGCGGCGGTGGCCAGCTCGTTGACGGTGAACATGAAGCCGCCGTCGCCGGCGACGGCGATCACCGCGCGATCCGGCGCGCCGATCTTCGCTCCGATGGCCATCGGCAGCGCAACCCCCAAGGCGCAGTAGGTGCCTGAGTAGTACCAGCAGCGCTCCGTCTCCATCGGCATCGCATAGCTGCCGGTATACACCAGTTGCGTCGCATCCCCCATCACGATGGCATTGTCTGGCAGGGCGGAGCGCAGTACTTGCCAGACGCGTGCGTGCATCTGCTCCAGGGGCGTCATGGCGGCGGCATTTGCGCTGAGAATGTCGCGCGTGCGCGCCTCGCCCCAAGCTCGAGTGGACTGCACGGTGCGGCGGGCCAGTGCGGCGGCCAGTGCCGGAACCGCGGCGCGCGCGTCGGACTGGATCGGCACCGCCGCGGCGTAACGGGACGTCAGCTCGAGCGGGTCGATGTCGATGCGCACCAGGTCTCCGGGAATCTCGAGGTCGTGCAGGAAGTGGTCCCCGGGGGCGACCTGCGAACCGACCAGCAGGACAACGTCGGCCTCGGCGAGCGCCTGCTGGCTTGGCCTTTGTACGATCGAGCATCCCAGGGAAAGCGCGTGCGACTCCGGAAGGATGCCCTTGCCGGCATTAGTGGACAGGACCGGGGCGCCGATGTGCTCGGCGATCTGGGCGATCCCGGGGCGCGTGCCAGCGGCGCCACCGCCGAGCAGGATCAGGGGGCGCGTGGCGCGCGACAGGCGCTCGGCCGCCTCCTCGATGGCGTCCATGTCCGGCATCGGCAGCGAAGGGGCGCGACGGGCCTTCCAGGTCGCGGCGACCGGCTCTGGAAGGACGTCGCGCGGCAGTGACAGGTGCACCGGCCGCGGCCGACTGCCGCGGAAGATCCCGAAGGCGCGCGCCACGAGCTCGGGTATCTCCTCCGGGTAGCGCACCATTGCGCTAAAGCCAGTGAAGCCGGCCGTCACCGCTGCCTGGTCGGCAAGCTCGTGAATGGCGCCCCAGGCCTTGCCGTGCGAGCGCGTGACGCACGCCCCGGAGAGCACCAGCATCGGCTGCGAGTCGCAGTAGGCCTGGGCGATTCCGGTGGCGGCATTGGTGACGCCGGGTCCTGCGATGATGGTGCACACGCCAGGCTTGCCGGTGGCGCGCGCATAGCCGTCGGCCATGAGACTTGCGCCCTGCTCGTTGCGGCACTGCACGTGACGGATGCCGGCGCGTCCTATGCCCCGATACAGCTCCACCGTCATGGTGCCGGCCATGCCGAAAACGGTGCTGACCTGGTAGTCCGCCAGCAGCTGCATCACCGCCTCGCCGCAGCTCATGTCACCCACGCGGACCTCCGTCCGGTCGCCCCGTCGGCACGGACCGCCGGGGTGCGGTCAGGGGGCTCAGAACTTGTACCCGAGCCTCACCTCGATGACCTGCGGCCGCAGCACGGTCTCGGCGAGCACGAACTGGTTGGTCGAGGTGTAGGTGCTCTTGTCGACGTTGGTTAGGTTCTGCGCGTACAGCTCCGCGGTCCAGGCGTCCTTGGCGATGCCGATCGAAGCATCGAAGGTGGTGTACTGCGGGTTTTCAAATCGCAGCAGCGTGGTGGTGACAGCACCGGCCTCCGCCAGGCTGGGATTGGAGCTGGACTGCGTGTACGAGTGCGCGGTATGGGTGACCGCGCCCTGCACGAACGCGTCGTAGCTGAGCAGATTCCACTGGTAGCGCAGGCGCGCGTTCCACTGCAGCGGTGGGCAGTTGGCGCTGGGGCCGCCCGGGGGGCCGTAGGGGTTTTCCACGCTGAGGATCGGCTGGCCGTACTGGGCCTGAGAGGCTGCGTTGCCTGACTTCAGGTCCGGGTTGTTGGCGATGAGGTACGGAGAGTTGGTCTGCGTGCTGCTGTTCCAGGAGGCCCCGCCCTGCAGGGTGAGGCCAGGATAGAGCACGGCAATCGTGCTGATCTCGAGGCCGCGGATGCGGTAGTTCGGACCGTTCGCGCCGAAGCCCACGTTGCCAAGGACGCCTGGGTCGAAGAACGCCACCTGCACGTTGTCCCAGTTCTCCTGGTACACCGCGCCGTTGAACTGCAGGCGGTGATCGAAGAACTCCGTCTTCCAGCCGAGCTCGTTGTTGGTCAGGTTGTCCGAGGCGTAGGCCAGCGGCGAGCAGTACAGGGGGATGTTCTGTGCGTTGGGCACGTAGCAGCCGGAGCTGCGGTTGAAGGCCCCGGGCCGGAAACCCTGCGACCAGGTGTAGTAGGCGAGGGCATTGGGCATGAAGTGCCAGGTGAGGTTCCCGCGGCTCTTGAAGCCGTGGTAGGAGTTCTTCAGGTTCTCCGCGTCGATGCTGGTGGTCGAGGTCATGCACTGCCCGGGTCCCTGCTCGTAGCAGAAGAAGCTGCCGGCCACAGTGCCCTTCTCGGTGTTATCGAAGTGGTAGTAGCGCGTGCCGCCGGTGAGGGTCAGCACCTTGGGAATGAGGTCGTAGTCGATGGAGGTAAAGAACGCAAGCTGCGTGTAGCCGCGCTTCACGTCGTTGAAGAAGGAGACATTGTCCGGGCGGATGCCCGGATTGTTCACGCTCGAACCGGGATACGTGCCGATGGGGGAAAAACACCCCGCCGTGACCGTATCGGTGCACAGGGGCACGGTCTTGTACAGCCAGTTGAGCTGGTCCTCCAAGTTGAGCTTCTCCCAGAAGCCGCCCAGGATGCCGCGCAGCCGCCAGTCATCCGGCGTGCTCACGCGCAGCTCGTGGCTCTGGTGAGTGGAACGTTCGGTCTCGTTCCACGTGGTGGCCGGGCTGTAACAGGTGGATGTGGGCAGGCCCTGGCCCGGCTCCGCGCCGCGGCACTGGTAGTAGCCGCCGTAGAATCCGCGCGCATAGTTGGTGTAGTCCTGAGTCTGCTGGATGTTACGCACCAGGTAGGACCCGGTGTACACCGCGTGCAGCAGTCCCACCTTGCCGTTGAGCGTCCACGCCGTGTTCTCGAACTTGTCGGATGCCGAGGACGGGCTGAACAGCGTGACGGAGTTCTTCGGCAGTGGCTCGCCGTCCGAGCCATAGGGCATCGAGTAGAACACCCCGTCGGCATTGATGTTCTGGTAGCTCTGCGTGATCAGCGCGTTCCAGTCCTCGTTGATGTCCCACAGTGCGGACACGCGCGCGCCCTGGTAGGTGACCGGGTTGATGGCGCTGCCTGTGATCCCCGCGTTGTTGATCTGCGAGCCCCCCGGCGGCGGCTGGCAGACCGTATCCGTCGGGCCGGCGTACTGGCTCTGCACGCAGCCATTGGGGTAGTTGGCGTAGTGAATGCCAAGGTCTGTGGACTTGCGCGTGAAGGTCGCCGGAACGTTGTTGATGTAGCCACCGCGGTGGTCGTTGTAGATGACGCCGCGGACCGCCAGCGTGTCCTGGATCAGGGGGATGTTCAGGACCGCGGTGACATCGGCGTTCGGATCACCGCCTGCGGTAACGCCGTAGGCGCCGGTCACGCTTCCCTCGGTGACGTTCATCTTGGGCTTATTCGTGATGTAGCGGATCACGCCTGCCTGTGCGCCGGCGCCGAACAGCGTCCCCTGCGGACCTTCCAGCACCTCGATGCGCTCGAGGTCTGCGGCATACACATCCAGGTTGCGACCCGGCAGCTGCCCGGACTGGTCATCCAGGTAGATCGCGACGTTGGGGAAGCCGTTGATCGAGCCGCCGGACTGGATGCCCTGGTTGCCAGAATTCATGCCGCGCATGTAGATGTTGGTCTGCCCGGGACCGCTGGAGGCGGCCGTCACGTTAGGCAGGTACTTGATGAAGTCATCGAAGGTGGTGACGTTCAGTTCGGCCAGCGCCTGGCCGGTGAACGCCTGCATCGCGATGGGCACGTCCTGGGAGTTCTCGGTGCGTCGCTGCGCCGTGACCACGACCTCCTGGATGCTGTCGGAGGCAGGTTCGGTGGCCGCGGTGGCGGCGTGGGCCGCGTTACTCGCGTACGCACCGAGGATCGCGGAGACCGCCCGAGCGCACTTCTGGTTAATTTTCATTCGCGGACACCCCGTTATCATAGGAATTCATCTAGCGGTCGTGCCGGAGCGACGCGATCAATTCGGCTGGGAAGGTCAACTGAGCTCTGGCATCCGGTGCGTTGTGCAAATACAAAACTTATTTATTACTATCACGTGATAACAATTTCGGTCAATACTCGTGGCGACGACGCAACCAGCAAGGTGCTGCCACCGCACAGGTGCGCGCGATGTTGGTGCATTCCCTGCGGGGATCCCATGAGGCGAGGTTGCCCGGCTTGAACATCAACGCTATCGCGGTTCCGCGTTCCCATCTCGCCACACCCGTGGAGCGGTGGTACGTGCTGATCGTGATGTGCCTGGTCTACGCCATCAATATCGCGGCCCGCTATGTGGTCACCACGGTCTTCGAGCCGATCCGGCTGGAGCTGCACCTCACCGATGCGGGAGCGGCCTTCCTGACGGGCGTCCCGCTGGCACTGTTCTACGTCTGCTTCATGATTCCGATTGCCTGGCTGGCGGACCGGTACAGCCGCCGCAACATCGTGGCGGCCGCGCTCATCATCTGGTCGGGGTTTACCGCCTTTTGCGGCATGGCGCAGTCCTACTGGCAGCTGCTCATCGGGCGCGTCGGTGTCGGTTTTGGCGAGGCGGGGGCGACACCGCCGTCGGCGTCACTGGTCTCGGACTGTTTTCCGGCCGAACGCCGGCCCATGGCCCTGAGCATTTTTGCCCTGGGCGCCCCGATCGGGGCCTGGATCGGGGCAGACCTGGCGGGCGCGGTAGCCCAGGCGCACGGCTGGCGCGCGGCGTTCTACGCGCTGGGCATCCCGGGCGTGCTGCTGGGAGTACTGGTGTTCCTGACCATCCGTGAACCCGAGCGCGGGCGCCTGGACGCGATCGATGGGGCGGGCAAGGCATCACTGGTGCAGTCGCTGGGCTTCTTGTGGCGCCAGCGGGCCGCCTTCCACGTCATCATGGCAAGCGGGGTGTGCTGCCTGTGGGGCTGGGGGCTCGTGTGGTGGACGCCGACCTACCTGCTGCGCGCCTACGGGTTGAACGTCGCCCAGGCCGGGGCGGTTACCGGCAATATCCACCTGGTGGGTGGCATCATCGCCACGGCCGCCACCGCCTGGTTCATGGGCCGCCCGTCCATGCATGACCCGCGGCGTATCCTGCGCACGCTGGCCTGGATCATCGGTCTTGCGACCATTCCATCGCTGATCGCCTACTGGACGCATTCGCTCGAAGTCGCGAAGTTGATGTTCTGGCTGTATATCCCGGCCATCTACTTCTTCATCGGGCCGTGCATGGCGCTGGTGCTCAACCTCGCACCGAGCAACATGCGTTCGATGTTCACTGCGGTCTCCGGACTGGTGGGCAACATATTCAACCTGATCGTGGCGCCGCAGTTTGTCGGCCTGCTCAGCGACTGGTTTGCCGGCGCCCATGGCTCGGATGCCGCATCGCTGCGACTGGCGCTGCTGGTGCTGGCGCCGACCGGATTCTGGGCCGTCTGGCACTTCATCCTGGCCGAGCGCACCGTGACGGCAGACCAGCAGCGTGCGGTCGGATACGCGCCGCTATGAAAGTGCGTGCGGCCACGACGCGTGATGACAGGAGATTCCAGTCAATGAGACTCTTGCTTGCATGGCTTGGCGCCATGGCACTGGCGCCGCTGGCGCTCGCCCAGGGTGCCAGGGTGATAAACGATGACGTGCACTTCGCGGAAGGGCCGGTCTGGCACCAGGGCAAGCTGTACTACGTGGAGTACGACCGCAGCACGGTCGACACCTGGGACGGCAAGAAGAACGCCATATTCTGGTCGCAGAAGGGCTGCGGGCCGTCGGCGGTAATTCCGACCGTCCATGGTGAGTTTCTGGTCACCTGCTACGACAGTAACAGCATCGGGCGAATCGCTGCCGATGGCCGGGACCTGCCGCCGTACACGCACGACAAGGACGGCAACAGCTGCATCGGGCCGAACGATTTCGCGCCGGACCGCAGGGGCGGCATCTATTTCACCTGCTCCGGCACAGCTCCCGGTCCTGCGATCGACGGCAAGGTCTTCTATCTGGCAGGCGACGGCACGATCACGCAGGTGGCCGTCAACGTGCACAGCGCGAACGGCATCGCGGTCTCGAACGACGGCAAGATCCTGTACGTCATCGAGACCGAGGTGCACCGCCTGATTAAATTCCTGATCGCCCCGGACGGCTCACTGTCGGATCGCCGCGTGTTCCTGGACCTCGACGACCTCACCGGAAACGTGACGCACCTGTATCCGGATGGGGTCAAGATCAACTCCAGCGGCGAGATCTACATCGGGCAGAATCCGCGCGACATCAAGGCACCGCTCGCGGGCACGATATTCGTGGTCAACGCGGATGGAAAGCTGCTGCGCACGCTGAAGCTGCCCTCCCCGGGGGTGCCGAACTTCGCCTTCAGCCCGGATGAGCTGACTCTCTACGTTGCCGCGCTCGACCAGGTCGACAAGTCTCCGTACCCTGGCAAGCTGTACGCGCTGCCGGCGCGCTAGGGTGCCTTAGCCGGCCAGCCAGCCGCCGTCCACGACCAGGTTGGAGCCGGTGATGAAGGTCGCACGGTCGCTGGCCAGGAACACCGCGGCGTTGGCGATATCCACGGGCCTGCCAAAGCGTGGCCACGGCGTGCGCCGGCGGGCGTTCTCCATGCGCGCCGGATCCTGCGCAAGCCCGGGCGCCCCGGTCACGATTTTCCCCGGAGAGATACAGTTACAGACGATGAGCTCCGGCGCGTAATCGACGGCTATCTGCCGCGTGATATAGATTGCACCGGCCTTGCTGACGCCGTAGGGCGTGTCCCCGGGACAGGTAACGATGCCCTGCTGGGAGCCCAGGTTGATCAGCCGCCCGCGCACCTCGTGCCGGGGCTCCTGGGTGAGCATCTGCTGAACCGCGCGCTTGCAGCCATTGAACATCCCCGTAAGGTTCACGCGCAGCACCTCGTCCCACTGCGAGCCGCTGGTGTGGAGCAGGTCGGTGCCGGAGTAGGTAGCGGCATTGTTGACCATGATGTCCAGCCTCCCGTACCGCGTGACCGCCTGGCTGACCGTGGCGTCGATGTCCTCCCAGCGGCCGACGTCGGCGCTGACAAAGCATGCGGTCCCGCCAGCGTCGGTAATGAGCTTTAAGGTGGTCTCGCCACCCTCGACGGGCGCGCTCTTAAGGTCGGCGATGACAACACTCGCGCCTTCGCTCGCGAAGCCGATGGCGATGGCGCGGCCGATGCCTGAGCTTGCGCCCGTGACGACAGCGACTTTCCCGGCAAGTTGAGGCGACATCTGTATCCGATCGTGCATTTCGTTGAGGGTTGGGTGACAGGGGCGGCACCCGACAAGTACGCTAGTGGGCACCTTCAAGGATATTCCGATGTCCAGCGCGATCCAACCCGACCTCAAGCTGGCAGCGCAGCTGTTCGAGTCCCTCAGTCGCGCGACGCGACAAGGCCGCGGGATCGTGCGCGACAGCTATGGCGCAGGGGAACAGGCGGCGCATGCGATCATGCACGCGGCGGCCGGCACGCTCGGGCTGGAGGTTGCCGTCGATCAGATCGGCAACCTCATGATGACGCTGCCAGGTGCCGACCGGCACGCCAGGCGCATCATCATCGGTTCGCATCTGGATAGCGTGCCCCAGGGAGGCAACTTCGACGGCGCGGCCGGCGTGGTTGCCGGGATGAGCATCCTCTCGGGGTTGCGCGGGGCGCGCGTGGTGCCACCGTGCGATCTTACGGTCATGGGGATCCGTGCCGAGGAGTCGGCATGGTTCGATATCGCCTATCTTGGCAGCGGCGGGGCATTTGGGCTGCTGGACCCCGCTTGCCTGTCGATCCCGCGTTGCGACAACGGGCGCACTCTCGAGGCGACCTTGCTGCAGCAGGGCTTCGACCCCACGCCGATCCGGGAACGACGCCGACTGCTCGATCCTGCCGCTGTGCGGGCATACCTGGAACTGCACATCGAGCAGGGCCCCACGCTGGTGCAGAAGAACCTGCCAGCCGCGGTCGTCAGCGGCATCAGGGGCTGCAAGCGCTTTCGAAACGCGCGTTGCAATGGTGAGTACGGGCACTCCGGCGCGGTTGCACGCTCTTATCGCCACGATGCGGTTGCCGCGACCGTGGCGCTGCTTAACCACATGGAGAAGGTGTGGGTGCAGCAGGAACAGGCGGGCGCAGACCTGGTGTTCACGGCCGGAGAGCTCTATACCGACCCGCGCATGCATGGCCCGAGCAAGATAGCCGGTGAGACCCGTTTCGTACTCGACGTGCGCAGTCTCAGCGAGGCGACGATGGATGCGGTGGCCGATGAAGCACGTGGCGCGGCGACACGCATTGGCGCGCAGTACCGGGTGGATTTCGAACTCGGCGCCACCAGCGACTCCCCGCCGGCGCTCATGGATGCACGACTGCGCGCCCACCTCATGAGCCTGCTTGAACAACCGTTCGAGATGGCCAGCGGGGCAGGGCACGACGCTGCCATCTTCGCCAAGATGGGTATTCCCACTGCCATGGTGTTTGTCCGCAACGCCAACGGCAGCCACAACGCCGACGAGGCGATGTCGATCGAAGACTTCGGCGTTGGCGTGCGCGCGTTGCTGGCGCTACTGCTGGACTTCCCCTCGTGAGCCACCCTTTGCAGTCAAGGAGCCGCGCATGACCCTGCTGGTGACCGGCGCGACCGGCTTTGCGATGAGTGTCCTGGGGCGTGTCTGGCTGGACGCTGACCCGGCCGCGCGCCTGGTCATACTGGACTCAGCGCCCATGGATGGCGCTGCGCAGCGCTATTTCGCGCCCGTCATGGATCGCACCACCGTCGTCGTCGCGGACGTGACGCAGCCGAGCTCATGGCAGGCGGCACTGGCCGGATGTGGCGTCCGCCATGTTGTTCATGGTGCCACGGTCACGCCACTGTCGCGCGGCACCGCCGCGGAGGCCAGGCGCGAGCCGGAAGCGGAGAACCCCGCGCGCATCATCGACGTCAACGTGATGGGAACGATTGCGGTGCTGGAGTGGGCACGCGCGCAAGCGGGCCTTAAGCGATTCATTTACGTGAGTTCCGGGGCGGTCTACAAGCACAACGGGCCGGACCGACCGGGCGAGCCGCTGCCGGAGGATGGTTACGTCATGCCGCGGCGACTCTATGGAATCTCCAAGCTTGCCTCGGAGCTGATCACGGAGCGCTACGGCGACCTGTTCGGGTTGTCTACCGCCTCGGTACGCCCGTCTTCGGTGTACGGCACGATGGACAGGGTGACCGCCAGCCGCAACTTCCGGCACGTACCGAACCGGATTGCCCACATCGCGCTGCAGGGCGCGGGGCGCGTACGCGTCAACACTCTGGACGCGATCGGGGACTACCTGCACGTGGAGGACCTGGCGCACGGCATCATCTCGCTGTTGCGCGCGCCGCAGCTGCGCTACAGCGCGTACAACGTGGCCTACGGCCAGGCGGTGAGTATTCGCGAGATGGTCATGTGGGCCG
This sequence comes from uncultured Pseudomonadota bacterium, assembly GCA_963703025.1. Lineage (GTDB taxonomy): Bacteria > Pseudomonadota > Gammaproteobacteria > Steroidobacterales > Steroidobacteraceae > 13-2-20CM-66-19. The sequence goes on from OY969778.1 coordinate 3,422,642, forward strand.
CCGAGAAGGTGCCTGGCTTCTCAGGCGAAGTCACGGCCGCGGACCAGGCGGACATCCTGCAGGACCCGAATCTGAAGGATGGCATGTGGGGTGCGTATGACATCTCGCGCATCACCGGCGAGACCGGCTGGAGGCCGCGACCGATGCGCGCGGCCATGCACGCGTACATGGACTGGATAGCGGCGCAGCGCAGTGGCGGTGCTTGAGGCGGGCATGACACGATGAGCAGCACTTGTTATCCGCGCGATCTGGTGGGCTACGGCTCGCGGCCCCCGGATCCACGCTGGCCCAAGGGCGCCTGCATCGCAGTATCCGTCGTGCTCAACTACGAGGAGGGCGGTGAGTCGTGCGTGCTGCACGGCGACACACACTCGGAGGCCGTACTCACCGACCTCGGGGCCACCGAGGCGCTCGCCGGTGCCCGCAACCTGAACGTCGAGTCCAACTTCGAGTACGGCAGCCGCGTCGGCTTCTGGGAGATCATGCGGATCCTGCGCCGTCGCCAGGTGGACGGTACCGTCTACGCGGTGGGCACGGCCCTGGAGAGGAATCCGGCGGTTGCCGATGAATTGCGGCAAAGCCTGCTCGAGGTCGCCTGTCATGGGGACCGCTGGATCGACTACCAGTTTGTCCCGCAGGACATCGAGCGTGCCCACATGCTGCGCAATGTCGAGACCATCACGCGAATGATCGGGCGCCGGCCGCTAGGTTGGTATACCGGGCGGCCCAGTCCCAACACCCGGCGACTGGTAAGCCAGCTGGGCGGCTTCCTGTACGACAGTGACGCCTATAACGATGACTTGCCGTACTGGAGCGAATGCGAGGGCCGACGGCACGTGGTCATTCCACATACCTTTGACGCCAACGACAGTCGCCTGCAGCGCGGCGGCGACTTTGGCACGGCAGAGCAGTTCCTGAGCTATTGCCGGGACGCTTTCGACTGGCTGTACCGGTCAGGCCAGGAGGGCAGGGCGCGCATGATGACGATCAGCCTGCATGGACGCATCATCGGCCGTCCGGGGCGGATCGCCGCCCTTGAGCGCCTGCTGGAGCACATCCAGCATCACGAGGCCGTCTGGCTATGCAATCGCGCTGCAATCGCGCAGCACTGGATTGACAATCACTCTTTGCCTTGATGGTTGCCAGTACTAGATGCCGCGGATCATGCCGCCATCTACGCGGATGACCCCGCCGGTCATGTAGGCCGCGCGCGGGCTGGCGAGAAAGGCGGCAACAGCGGCAAACTCGGCCGGTTCGCCGTTGCGCCCCGCCGGAATCGCGGCGCGCGACTGCCGTTCCACTTCCTCGATGCTGATGCCCTCGCGGGCGGCGCGGGCATGGTCGAGCTCGGCGATGCGATCGGTCGCGATGCGCCCCGGGGCGATGCAGTTGACGGTGATGCCGTCGGCGGCGACCTCCCCGGCCAGCGTCTTGGCCCAGCCGACCACAGCCAGGCGCACCGCGTTGGAGATGCCCAGATTCGGGATAGGCTGCAGCACGCCTGAGGAGACCACCGCAATGATCCGGCCAAAGCGGCGCTCGCGCATGCCCGGCAGTGCCAGCCGGGTCAGGCGGATCGCGCTCAGGAACATGGACTCGAATTGCGCTTTCCACGCCGCGTCGCTGGTGGCGACCACGGGACCGGGCGGCGGCCCGCCAGTGTTGATTACCAGGATGTCGACGTGCGCAAGCACGTCGCCAAGGGCATCGATGGCGCTTTCATCGCCAAGGTCGCAGGCCCGCGCGACGATTGATCCCGCTCCGCTCGGGTGGGCCGAGGCGAGTGCGTTCAGGCGCGCAAGATTGCGGGCAACTGCAGTGACGGCGGCCCCTTCGGTGGCCAGCGCCCGGGCGATGGCGGCACCGATGCCGCGGGAGGCGCCGGTGACCAGGGCGCGTCGATCGTTCATTTCGAGGTTCATGGGTAACTGCCTGGTGTCATATCGAGTGGCGATAGGATGGCGGGTTGTTAAGCGCGCATGCACTGCCTGATGAGTTCGCCCAAGCTCTTAACGGCCGCCTCTGTGCGCGAAGTCCATGGGTGGCCGTAGTTGAGGCGCACCGCGTGGTGAAAGGCAGCGCTCGCAGAAAATATCGGTCCGGGAGCCAGGCTGATTCCCTTGCTGAGGGCCATGCGGTGCAGGCGTATCGCGTCGACCTCCCGGGGCAACTCGGCCCACAGCAGGTAGCCCCCCGCGGGCCGGGACCATTTCATGCCCGCTGGCATGAACGCATCCATGGCTTGCAAGAATAACCTCTGGCGCGTGGCGAGCGTGCGGCGCAGCCGGCGCAAGTGACGCTCATAGCCCCCAGCGCCCAGGTAATCCCCGATCACGGCCTGGATGGGAATAGACGTGGCAACCGAGGTCATGATCTTGCGGCGCCATACTAGCTGGGCGAATTGTCCGGCAGCTACCCAGCCAAGCCGGTAGCCCGGCGCTAGGCTCTTTGCAAAGGAGCCGCAGTCGAGCACAAGCCCCTTGCTGTCGTAGGCCTTCGAACAGCGCGGCCGCGGGTGATCCAGGTACAGCTCCGTGTAAACGCTGTCCTCGATGAGCGGTACCTGCCGTCTGGCCAGCAACCCCACCAGACGCTTGCGTGCCGCTTCGGGCATGGTGGCGCCCAGCGGGTTCTGAAAGCTGGTCATGAACCAGCACGCCTTGACGGAATGCTCATCAAGAAGCCGCGCGACCTCATCGACGTCCACGCCCTTGAGGGGATGGGTGCGCACCTCAAGCGCGCGTCTTCCCAGCCCCTGGATCGTCTGCAGGCACCCGTAAAATGTGGGCGATTCAATCAGCACCGTGTCGCCCGGATCCGTGACCACCTGCAAAGACAGGTTGAGCGCTTCGAGCGCCCCGGCCGTGATGACGATCTCCTCGGGAAGTACGTTGGCCCCGGCGGCCAGGTAACGCCGCGAGATCTGTCTTCGCAGCTTTTCATTTCCCGGGGGCAGGTCCTCCACAGTGCGCCAGGCATGCAGTCGCCGCGTGGACGTGCCGATGGCACCGGCGAGCTTCTGCAGCGGGAACAGGTCGGTGCCGGGGAATGCCGAGCCGAGCGGCACCAGATCCCGCGAACGCATGGCCTCCAGGACCTCGAACACGAGGTTGCTGACGTCCAGCGTCGCCGGCTGCCGTGGTGGGCTTGAAGGGTGCTGGCGCAGCTGGGCGCTGCGCCACGCATCGCTGATAAAATGGCCTGACCGCGGCCGCGCCTTGAGATAGCCCTGCGCCTGCAGCAGCTCGTAGGCGTGGATGACTGTGCCCGGGCTGGCGCCACGCTCCCGGGCGAACTGGCGCACCGACGGCGCGCGCTCTCCGCAACGCATTACTCCCGCGCATATGAGGGCGATCAGCTGGGTTGTCAGTTCCTCGTAGAGCTTCATGATGACCGGCTGGGCCTATGCGTAGGGACGGTGCGCCCATCTGTACCATAAAAGCGCGGCCACTTCTGGATCTGCGCCATATCGGGGAAGCACACTAGAATTGGCCCATGAGAATCGCAAAGCCGATGCTGTTGGCGACGACCCCTCTTGGGGTCATGGGCGGGCTGTTCGAGGCATATCGCCTGGCAGGCGGACTGGTGATCGTGGCCGCAGGAATGATCGCGTTGCTGAGCGTTGCCGCAGCGACGGTGGTGCGCACGGTGCGCAGGGAAGCCGCGACAGAGCTCGTGGAACGCGAAGCCGCGCAGTGCCGGCGCGCTGCGGCTGCCGGACTGACGAGGGCAACATGAATAGCGAGTTTAAGGTGGTGGTGGCACTGTTGTTTGTCGGTATCGTGTTCAGCCTGGGGAAAGCGCTGTTCCATATGACCAGTGATGAAGTCGATAGCGGGCAAATGGCCCGAGCGCTGACGCTGCGTATCTCATTGTCGGTAGCACTCTTTGTCATGGTCGCCATTGCCTGGCACCTGGGTCTGATCACCCCGCACGCGGGACGGTAGTGCGCTGGGGGGGCGGGGCAATGCCCTCGCAGCGGCTCAGCCCCGCGAGATGAGAGGCAGAATGGTATGGCGCCGGCCACGGGTTTAGTCTGCGTGCCATGAGTCTGCCGGGGCGCTTGCTCGCATTGGTCGTGATGTCACTGGCGCCGCCGTTGACGGCGGCGGAAGCTCATACCTGCTGGGGGCTGGACGAGTGCGTGGCAGCGGTCGTCGCCGTTCAGGACGCGCGTGTTGCTGAAGTCCTGCAGCGCATCCCCGGCACTGGCGCGAAGCTGCTCGCGCTGCGGTCCTATCTGCGGGCCGGTCCGCAACTGGCGAAGCGGTGGAGCTGGAGCGAGACACAGATCAGTGAATTCGCCGGCTCGCCACACGAGGCGCAACTCGACGCTGCGATCCGAAGCGTGCGGAGTGAATTCGAGCGGCGCAATCGTGGCTATACGCTAATAGTCAACCTCGAGGTGCGCAGCCTCGATCGCCAGCTGAATGCATGGAATTCGAACGGTTCGGTCGCCTCCGCAGCGCAAGAATTCGCCGCGGCAGCGGCAGATGCAGTGGCCGCGCGAGGTGCCCCGGGCAGCGCTGGTATGGCGCCGGCGGCCTTTACGCGGTTCATCAGGCAGCATGAGCCGCGGCCGTCGCCCATGCTCGCCGCCCCTGGGCTGTCCAGGCACGGGCAGATGTACGCGGTGGACTTCCATGTCAGCAAGCAAGGCAGAGTGGTGGCGGACACGGATTCGGGGTCGATTGCGCAGGTCTGGGTTGAGCAGGGCTGGGAGCGCAGACTGCGCGCGGCTGTCGTAGCCTCCGGCGCCGATTTTAAAGGCCCGCTGCAGGATCCGCACGAGCCATGGCACTACGACTACGCGCCGGCAGATTTGGCCCCCGCCAGCTAGTCGACCCTGAGCACCACGCGGAACCGTGCCTTGCCGCTCATCATGCGGTCGTAGGCTTGCTGCGCCTGCTCGAGCGGGTAGATCTCGTTCATCGAGGTCACGTTGTTAAGCCGGCTGAAGCGCAACGTATCCTCCGAGTCAACGCTGGTGCCGGAGTACCAGCCCTTTACGGCCGCGCGCTTGCTCAGCAGGGCCAGTGAATCAACGGTGATCATGCCGACCGCGCCGATGACCATCATCATGCCATTGGGCCCAAGCCCGCCGGCCACCGACTGCATGGCCTTCGCGTCGGTGACGGTGGCGAGTATTGCCCGTGCGCCTCCCAAGGCTTGCAGGGCCGCCGCAGGATCGCCGCGTTCGGTGTCGATGTATTCGTGGGCACCCAGGGAACGGGCGAGCTTTTCCTTGTCGCTGCCGCGGCTGACCGCAACCACCCGGAAGCCCAGCCGTGCAGCGAACTGGATGCCCAAGTGGCCCAGGCCGCCGACGCCGTGGATGGCAACCAGTTCCCCCGCGCGTGCACCGCAGTGGCGCAGCGCATTGAACGTGGTGATTCCGGCGCACAGCAAGGGCGCCGACTCGACCGAGGTCAGCTCGTCCGGCACGCGCGCCAGTGCGCTTGCGTGCGCCAGCATGTGCGTCGCGTATCCGCCGTCGCGGCTCACCCCCGTGGCGCCCTGGATGTTCGCGCAGGCGAACAGGTCGCCGTTGCGGCACTGGGCGCAGAACCCGCAGGCGCCGGGGGACCAGCCGACCCCGACCCGCGCGCCGGTAGCCCAGCCATCGACGTCGGGCCCGATGGCGTCGATGGTGCCGATGACTTCGTGGCCGGGGATGCGCGGATACTGAATGCCGGGCATGTGGCCGCCCACGGTAAGGGCATCGCTGTGGCACACGCCGCAGGCCTGCACGCGGATACGCACTTCGTGACGCCCCGGTTGCGGCAACTCGCGCTCCACCATCTGGAACTTGGCTCCAGCCTGCGGTACGACCGCCGCGCGCATCTTGGTCATGAGGTAACTCCGCTAGTGGCCATGAACATGGATCGGGTCGAGGGGCCTCAGTATACCCGCGCCTGGCTGCGGGTCCGTCGCGCTCGGCGCGCACCACGCCTCGTGCCCCTTGCAGGCTTCGATGCTGCATGGGCTTGTCGCTTTGACATGTGGCGGGGCCGTTGCTTAAATCGCCCGCCTCCTACACTTCAGAGCTAAGAACGTGGGCAGAACGATCGCGGCCGTGCTGGTGCTCCTTGTGAGCGTGCTATCCACAGCACGCGCGGCACCGGAGCTGCAAATGGATCTGCCGGACTGGGACAAGACGCCGGTCGAGGACCGCGACCTCGGCCACGGGGTGCACATGCTCGAAAGCTACGGCGGCAACATCGGCGTATTGGCCGGTGAGCGCGGCGTGCTGCTCATCGATGCGGAGTGGCCGGAGCTCAATGCAAGGGTGCGGGCCGCCGTGGCACGGATTTCCACTCAGTCGGTGCGCTACGTGGTGAATACCCACTGGCACTGGGATCATGCCGGTGGCGATGCCGACTTCGCGCGCCGTGGCGCGCTCATCGTTTCGAGCCAGGAGACACGCGACTACATTGTCGCCGCACAGCGTGACAACCCGGCCAAGTCCGGGCCCTACACCCGCGATCCCGACGGGGTGCCGGCGCTTGCGGTCGGCGCGGGAACCCAGCGGCTGTACCTTGCCGGGCAGACGATCGAGATCATCCATGCACCGCCGGCGCACACCAACGGCGATCTGATCGTGCACTTCGTGGAGGCGGACGTCGTGCAGACCGGGGACACGTTCTTCCATGGCTTCTACCCGGACATCGACTTCGAGCACGGTGGCACGATCGACGGGATGATCGCCTTCTATGACACCCTCTATGCGCTGTGTGGCCCGCATACGCGGGTAATTCCCGGCCACGGACCGATCGCCACTCGTGAGGACATCCGTCGCTACCAGGGGATGCTGCGCGAGGTGCGTAACCGCGTAGCGCGCGCCATCGCCGCCGGACTTTCGGAGGACGATCTCATCAAGTCGCATCCGCTGGATGATCTGGACATAGTATGGGGCGGTAACCTGGTGAAGCAGCCGTACCTGCTGGCGATTGTCTACGAAGACCTCAAGGCAACCGGCACCGGCGCGCACTGATTCCCACTGATACCTCTCCACCGGGCCGTCGGCCCGCAGCCGCAAAGAGAACTCATGACCACAGCAAGTTCATCCCATACCAAGCCCGCCGCCGCACTGGCGGACCTCGTCGCCGGCATCGTCGGCGGGCAGATCCGCGTCATCGACCTGACGGTGCCGCTGGAGCAGGCGACCGCGACCATCCAGCTGCCACCGCAGTTCGCCCCCTCCAAGGCGTTCGAGCTGACCGAGATCTCCCGCTACGACGAGCGCGGGCCGGCCTGGTACTGGAACAACATCGCCTGCGGGGAGCACACCGGCACGCATTTTGATGCCCCGATCCACTGGGTGACCGGCAAGGACTATGCGAACAACGCGACCCACAACATCCCGGTGGAGCGCTTCATAGGGCCTGCCTGCGTGATCGATGTGGCGGCGCAGGCGCGAGAGAACCCGGATTTCCTGCTCACGCGCGAGGCGGTCGAGGCATGGGAGGGCGTGCACGGGCGCATCCCCGCGCACGCCTGGGTGCTGGTGCGCACCGACTGGTCGCGGCACAAGGACGCGAAGGCCTTCCTGAACATCGGTGCCGATGGGGCCCATACCCCCGGCTTCCACCCCAAGTGCGTGCCGTTTCTGGCCAAGGAGCGCGACATCCTGGGGGTGGGGGTGGAGACGGTGGGCACCGATGCGGGCCAGGCACCGACCTTCGAGCCGATGTTCCCGTGCCACACGATCATGCACGGCTCGAACCGCTTCGGGCTTGCCAGCCTTACCAACCTCGACCAGCTGCCCCCGACCGGGGCGGTGGTGATCGCCCCGCCGCTGAAGATCGTGAACGGCTCGGGCAGCCCGCTGCGGGTGCTCGCCCTGGTGCCCGCTTAGGAGCGCGCCCACGCTAGAAGGCCGGGGGTTTCCGCTGAGCGGGCAGCTGTGAGAACCTCGCTGCACGAGGATTTGAAGATGGGTACGCGAACAACGCAGCTGCGCATCCTGCAGGCCGCGCTCGAGCTCTTCAACGAGCAGGGCACCGCCGCAGTCTCGGCCAATAAGATTGCCGAGCGCTGCGGCATCAGCAAGGGCAACCTGCAGTATCACTTCAGTAATAAGCGCGACATCATCTGCGCGTTGTTCCAGCAGGCGATCGACGAGATGGACTCGGGCTGGTACCGCGACCACCTCGCCCCGACTCTCGAGCACATGGCCGCGATGTTCGTGCGCCAGCTGCAGCTTATCCGCAAATATCGCTTCTTTTACCGCGAACTGGCCGACCTGCTGCGCCAGGACCCGCAGTTGCGGCGCCGCTTTGCGGAGAACCGCGAGCGGCGCCTGCGCGATCTTGAGAAGTTCATGCACGCCCTGGGGGCACGCGGGCTCATGCGCCTGCCGGAGGACGCGCGTCGTCTGCGTTCAATCGTCGACGTGACCTGGATCGTCTCGGAGAATTGGCTCAACTACACCGAGTACGATGGCCGTGAGATCACTGTCGCGACCATCCTGGACGGTTACTACGAGATCCTGGAAGTACTGAGGCCTTACCTGTGCGCCGACCCTCAGCAGATCACGCAGGAGTCGTACCACACCATTGAACGACTGGCCTCCGAGACCGCGATCACCTCGGACCCTTCCGCGGGCGATGCACCGAGTTGGGGCGCGATGCCCCCTACATTAGGCCGGTCAGCCTAAAGCGCCGCTGTACAAGCACCCCCCCGGTCGGGGCAGTATCGCGGCATGCCAGACCCGGTTGTTGCGCGGCCGAAACCTTATTTGGTGACCCTCAAGAGTGGGCGCACCTACTTCTGGTGCAGCTGCGGGCGCTCCGCTAATCAGCCGTTTTGCGATGGTTCTCACAAGGGATCCGGCCTCGAACCGCGCAAGTTCGTCGCCAGCGCCGACGAGGAGGCCCTCCTGTGTGGCTGTAAACACACAGCCGACGCCCCCTTTTGTGACGGTGCTCATACGAACCTGCCGGGCGGGTCACCGCTGGATGATCCGCACAGCCCGGGCAACCGTGCTATTGCAGCGGTTACCGACCGCGATGGCCCGCGTGCGGCGCTGAACGGCACGTGCTACGTCGTGTCCCCCTCCCTCGCCCAGGAGCACACGCGTGGCTCGCTGAGCTACCGCTACCTGGTAACTGCCGAGCTTGGGGCGCTGTACCAGACCCAGGTGCTGCTGGAGGTCACCGGCGCCGCCTCCCCGGTGGTGGGCTTCGGCGACCGCGATGTCATCCTGTTCGTTGTGGCCGGCCGCGGCACCGTGAACATCTCCGGCCGCGAATTTCCCATCGCGGCCACCGACGGGGTGTACCTGCGTCCGACGGAGGCGATGCAGCTGACGGCCGCCCCCGGGCAGGTTCTCAAGGTCTTCGCGCTCGCCTGCCCACTGGGGGAGCTTGAGTGGCCGCAAGTGCTGCCGCAGAACTTTGTCGCCGAGTACCCGCAGCGCGTGGTGTCGGTGGATGCCGAGCAGCGCACGGCGATGGGGCCGCGCTACTTCCAGATCCTGGTCGACAAGCGCATTGGCTCGAAGGTCATCACGCAGTTCATCGGCCACATCCCGCCATCCAAGGCCGCGCCGCACCGGCACCTCTACGAGGAAGCAATCATCGTGCTCTCAGGCGAGGGCTGCATGTGGACCGAGGATCGCAAGGCGCACGTCAAGGCGGGCGACGTGATCTTCCTGCCGCGCAAGCAACTACATTCGCTCGAGGCAACATCCGCTGACGGCATCGACGTCGTCGGGGTCATCTGTCCGGGGGACAATCCCAGCATCAACTATTACGACTGACGTGGCCCGCGCCCGGCGGCCCACCGCCGGTGTCATCGCGGGGCTTTCAAACCAAGACGGCAACCGGGGTTCCTATCGTGTCAAATTCAGAAAAGTTCGGGTCGCGTTTCATCACCTTGGGTCTGGCAGGCCTGGCCTCCGTGGCGGTCCTGCCCGCAGCAGCCGGCGCGGCGGACGACGCTGACGCGGGCGGCCTGCAGGAAGTCACCGTTACGGCGACCAAGCTCAACTCCGCCAAGGTGCTCGACATCCCGGCCTCGATGCAGGCGATCTCGGGTGACCAGCTGGCGCGCCAGCTCGACTCGGGAATCATGGACATCGCCGGGGAGATTCCCGGCCTGTCGATCCAGGACCTGGGTCCGGGCGACAAGAAATACGTCATCCGCGGCATCAACTCGACCGGTGACTCCACCGTCGGTGTGTACTACGGCGAGGCGGTGATCACCGGCAACAATGGTGATGACGGCGGCGGCTTCCAGCCGGATATCCGGATGTTCGACATGCAGTACGTCAACGTGCTGCGCGGACCGCAGGGAACGCTGTACGGGGCGAGTTCCATGAGCGGCACGATCCTCTACATCCCCAAGGCGCCCGACATGAGCCAGGTGGGCGGCTACGTCAACTTCCGGGATTCCAACACCGATGGCGGCGGCAACAACTACAACGCCAACGGCACGCTGAACCTGCCGCTGATCGATAACGTCCTGTCGCTGCGCGCGACCGGCTGGAAGGTCTATGACAGCGGCTACATCAACCAGACGCGCGTCGGCGTGGGTGTCACCGGGGTCATCGATGGAGTCACCTACCCGGTGAAGGCCCTCGGCTACGTCAAGGGAGTCAACGACGACGATGTCGGCGGCGCACGCGCCATCCTGCGCTACCAGCCGCTGGAGAGCCTGGTCATCGACGGGGACTACACGACGCAGACGGAAACCTCCAATGGGTCCTCGCGCTATACCCCGGCCGGGATTGCCGCCTTCAGTGGGGGCACGATCCCGCCGGCCATGGGGTGCGACCTGTGCAATACCGACGTCACGCAGAGCCCGTGGAAGGACGACATCAAGGTCTTCGGCATTACTGGCAAGTGGACAACCCGCTACGGTCTCCTGACCGTCACGGATCACCAGTTCAACCGCAACGTGGACTTCAGCTTCGACTCGACGCCGGTGCTGGTGTCCTTCGACGTACCGATTCCGGCAGAGACGCTCGAGCCGCGCAAACGCGACGTGAACAATGGTGAAATCCGCTTCGCCAGTTCTTTCGACTTCCCCGTCAACTTCGTGTCCGGCATCTATCGTGAGAGTTCGACCCAGGATCTGGCGGTCAATGTCATCGCGACCAATGGCCTGGGTCTTCCCAACGGTCCCTTCAGCAGCGCAAATGAGGATGATGCACTGAACTATCCGGGGGTCGGCAATACGTTCTTTGGCCGCACCGACCACCGCACCGACACGCAGTGGGCAGGGTTCGGCCAGGCGACCTGGAAGATCACCGATGCGTTCTCCGCGGTAGGGGGCATCCGCTACTTTACGCAGACGCTCAACGGCTACCAGGTGCAGACGCATCCGTTCGGCGGCTTCCCGCCGGGCACCCCGACCGGCGTGCCGGTGTACGACCCGCAGCAAACCTTCAACAAGGTCACCTGGGCGGGTACCCTGAGCTACAAGTTCAATGAGCAAGTGCTTGCGTACACCACCGTGTCGACCGGCTTCCGCGCCGGTGGCCTGAACGCGGTGAGCGAGCCCTTCGAGCCGATCCCGGCCGCCTATGCCCCGGATACGCTCACCAACTACGAGGTGGGCTTCAAGGGCCGCCTGCTGAACAACATCGTGGACTACCAGATCGATGGCTACCTCATCGACTGGGACAACATCCAGGTGCAGGAGACCACCGCCGACGGCGCATTCGTCTACCAGGGCAACGCGGGCAAGGCGCGCGTGACGGGCATGGAGTTCGAGATCAATGCCCGCCCGATCGAATACCTGACGGCGACGATCTCCGGTTCCTGGCTGCACGCGGCGCTCACCGAAGGTGCGACCCCCGAGCAATACGCGCTCAACCCGACACTGGGCCTCACCGGGGATGCGATCCCGAACGTGCCGAACTTCCAGGGCTACCTCGGGCTCGACTACACCCGCCCGATCAGCAGCCAGTGGCAGGTCGATCTGGCGACGGACGTGTCGTACCGCAGTTCCGTGAATGCCTACTTCCAGTCGAACGAGCAGTACAACCTCGTCCTGGACTCGTACACGATATGGGGTGCGCGCGCCGGGCTGATCTACGATCAGTGGACCTTCACGCTGTTCGGCAAGAACCTGGGCAACGAGCGAGCCCAGATATCGGCGATCAACTCTTCCCAGGACCCGCACGCGCTGCTCACCGTGCAGCCGCGCACGATCGGGTTGAGCGTATCGCGCAAGTTCTGAGGTTCCCGCCCGCCCATCACCTGCGTGTGAGCACGGTCGCGCGATCGTGCCTACCCGCAGGGCAGGGTGGGGCTATCCTCCTGCCATGTCCCGTCCCACCAGGCGCTGAAGCGAGAACATGACACAGGTCTCGATCAGCGAACGCGAAAGCGGCCTGCACCGCGGGCTCTCCAAGACCCAGATCGTGATGATCGGGCTCGGCGGGGCCATCGGCACGGGGCTGTTCATGGGCAGCGGCCTTGCCATCGGTTACGCAGGTCCTGCGGTGGTCATCAGCTACGCACTGGCCGGCTTCGTGGCACTGGTGATGGTGTTCAGCCTGTCCGAGATGGCGGTCGTGCATCCGACGGCGGGTTCCTTCGGGACCTACGCGGAGACCTACCTCAATCCATGGGCGGGTTTCGTGGTGCGCTACACCTACTGGATCGCCCAGGTCATCGCGATCGGTGGTGAGGCGGTGGCGGCCGGCCTGTACATGACCTTCTGGTTCCCCGCCGTGCCGGTGTGGATGTGGTCGCTGGGCTTCTGCGCCGTGCTGCTCTACTTCAACTCCCGCTCGGTGAACAACTTCGGCACGGTGGAGTCCTGGTTCGCGCTGATCAAGGTGACCGCGATCGTGCTGTTCATCATCCTCGGGGCCGCCAGCATCTTCGGCCTTGGGATGCCCGCGGTCGGCTTCCACAACCTGACCGGGCTGCCGGGCGGGTTCCTGCCCAAGGGCCTCAACGGCCTGTGGATGGCGGTGATCGTCGGCATCTTTTCCTTCAACGGCATCGAGGTCATCGCGGTGACCTCGGGGGAGGCGAAGAACCCCGAGGTCGCCATTCCCGCCGCCCTGCGCACGATGGTGTTCAGGCTGTTCCTGTTCTACATCCTCTCGATCCTCATCATCGTCACGACCATCCCTTGGACCGCCACCGGGGTCACGGTGGTCGCCCAAAGCCCCTTCGTGAGCGTCTTCCAGCACTCGGGGATCGCCCACGCCGCGGGCATCATGAACTTCGTGGTCATCAGCGCGGCGCTGTCGAGCATGAACACGAACATCTACCTGTGCTCGCGCATGCTGTTCTCGCTGGCGCGCGGCAACTACGCGCCCAAGCGACTGGGTACGCTGAGCACCTCGGGCGTGCCGCTGGCGGCCATCCTGCTCTCCGGGGCAGGGATCCTCATTGCCGCGGGTGTCTCGATCTTCACGCCCAATGCCTATTCGTACCTGTTGGGCGTGGCGCTGTTCGCCGCCATCCTGGTGTGGATGTTCATCCTGGCCAGTCACCTGAGCTTCAGGCGGCACCACGACGCGAGCAAGCTGCTGGTGCGCATGCCACTGTTCCCCTGGATGCAGTACGCGGGGCTGCTCATGCTGGCGGCCATCCTGGTGACCATGGGGCTGGACGAGCACCTGCGGGTCTCGTGGGAATACGGGGTGCCGTGGCTGGCGGTGATCTCGGGGGCGTACTTTGTCTGGAAGGCGCGGCATCCGGGGGCTACCCGGGCGGCGATCTCCTAGCCCGGTATGCCGCCTGAAATGATGGTGCTGAGCATGGCGGGGTCGAGATTGCCGCCCGAGACGACTGCGCATACGCGCGTGTACGGGTGCCGGCCTGCGAGTGCCGCTGCCACCGGCAGTGCGCCTGCGCCCTCGGCGATGACCTTGTTCCCCAGCGCGAGCCGGCGGATCGCCGCTGCCACCTCGGCCAGTGAGACGGTGAGGGTGCCATCGATCAGCTCGCGGCATAACGGCCACATCTGCGGCAGCATCGAGGCGAAGCCCACCCCACTGACAAATCCAGGCTCACAGCGTGTCGTGGTGACCTCCCCGGCGCGCAGCGCCGCGGTGAACGGCTGCGCGCTCTGCAGTTCGCAGGCGATCACCTTTACTTCGGGCCTGAGCAGGCGCACCGCCGTCGCCACGCCACAGGCCAGCGCGCCGCCCCCGAGTGGCACGAAGATCGCTTCAACCGCCGGCACCTGCTCGAGGATCTCGAGGGCTACGGTGGCGTTGCCGGCAAGCGCTGCCGGGTCCCGCACGGCATCGACGTACCTGCCTGCGATGTGGGGGTGGGCCAACGCTTCGACCGCTGCCCACCAGCGCTCAAATGGCTCGACTACGATGCGGGCCCGAAGCTCCTCAAGTCGCTCCAGCTTCGCCCGCGGCGTGCGGCCTTCGGGGACGACGATGGTGGCGCTGAGCCCGAGCCGCCGCGCCATCCAGGCCAGCGCGACGCCGCTGTTCCCGGAGCTGCAGGTCAGCACGCCGGATTCAAGTGTCGCTGGTGCTGCGTCCAGCAGGATATTGCCGACCGGACGGACCTTGAACGAGCCCACCGCCTGCAGGTTCTCGAGCTTAAGGGTGACCGCAAGGCCCTCGGCTTCCCCTGCCAGCGGTAGCACGGGCGAGCGGACCCCAAGGGTATCAAGGCGCGCGCGCGCGGCGCGGATCGCGGACTGTGAGGGACGGGTGGCGTACACGGTGAATCCAGGCGCTAGCGATAGATCTGAGTGGAGACAATTATGAGCACGGATTTCAACGCGCTGCGCAAGAGGTTTCCGGTGCTGGAGCGCAAGACCTACCTCAACAGCGGTTCCTACTGCGCCCTTGCCGACACGGTCAAGGAGGCGATCAACAACTACATGGACGACCGGTTGCTGGTGGGCGCGAACTGGGATGTCTGGGTCATGAAGAACGAGGCTGTCCGGTCCGGCATGGCGCAGGTGCTGCGCGCCGGGCCGGATGAGATCGCCGTGACCGCCTCCGCGTCCGCCGGCATCAACGCGCTCGCAAGCGCGCTCGACTTCAAAGGACCACGCAACAAGGTCATCATCAGTGACTTCGAATTCCCCACCAATGCCCAGATCTGGCACGCCCAGGAACCACGTGGTGCGCGCGTAGTGCATGTGCACCGCTCGGCCGATGGCTACATCCCGCTGGAGAACTTCGAGAAACTCATCGACGAAGAGACCCAGCTGGTCGCAATCACCCATGTCTGCTTCCGCAACGGCGCCAAGCTGGACATCCCCGGCATCGTGCGGCTCGCGCACGCCAAGGGCGCCAGGGTACTGCTCGACTGCTACCAGGCCGTCGGGGCCGTGACAGTGGACGTGAAGGGGCTGGACGTCGACTTCGCCGTCGGCGGAATGCTGAAGTATCTATTGGGAACCGCGGGGCTGGGCTTCCTGTACGTGCGTGACAGCCTGATCCGTGAGCTGGTACCGACCCACTCCGGCTGGTTCGCGCAGGAACAGATCACTGCGATGGACATCACTGCCAACCGGCCCTCGCCGACGGCACGACGCTTCGAGGCGGGCACGCCTGCTGTCGTGAACTGCTACGCCGTCGAGGCAGGCCTCAAGATCATCCTGGAAGTGGGAACCGATGCGATCGAGGCGCGGGTCAGGAAGCTTACGGCCCGGTGCCTCGACGGCCTGCGCGACATCGGCTGGGAGGCGGTGACTCCCCGTGATGACGCGCGCCGTGGCCCCATGGTGGCGGTCCCCGCACGCGAGCCGGCGCGCCTGTTTGCCCGACTCATGGAGCAGGGCATCGTGACCTCGTTCCGCGACAGCAACATGCGCGCGACCGTGCACTTCTACAATACCGAAGACGACATCGACACCTTCGTGGCCGCCATGAAGGCAAGTCGTGCCGAGTTCCATGCAGCCGCCTGAACGCGCGGCCGCGCGCCCGCCAAGGTTTGCGTTTCGCGGTAGTACACGCGGCCTAATTTGCCGTCAGGGTGCGCACTGCGCTCACGTATCATTCCCGCGCCACATGCAAGCCACGCTGAAACACGGAGACAGGCCATGAGTGCAGGCATAGCCATCGAACGCGCCCGCAGTGCGCCGTTCCCTGCCGAGGCATTGCGCGCGCAGTTCCCCGCCCTGCAGCGCGCCGGCTCCTTCGTGTTCCTGGACAACGCCGCCGGTGCCCAGGTGCCTCAAGGGGTGCTCGACGCGGTCAACACTCACCTGCTTGACCACAACGTTCAGCGTGGCGGGCGCTACCCGCAGAGCATCGCAGTGGATGTGACCATCCAGAACGCGCGCGAGCGCGTGGCATCCTTCCTGAATGCGCGCCGCCCGGAGGAGATTGCCTTCGGCATGAACGCGACCTCGTTCATCCGCCTGGTGAGCCTGGCGATTGGCCAGACCCTCGGACAGCGCAACGAGATCGTGATCACCGACCTCGACCACGAGGCCAATGTAGCCACCTGGCTGGTGCTGGGAAAGATGGGCGCAAAGTTCGTGTGGTGGCACGTGCGCGCGGATGGCTGTCTGCACACCGCTGACCTGAAGCCGCTGCTGTCCAGGCGGACGCGGCTGGTGGCCTGCGCACTGGCCTCCAACGCCCTCGGGTCGATCGTCGATGTGCGCGCCGCCGCGGACATGGTGCACGAGGTGGGCGCGGAGATCTTCCTGGATAGCGTGCATTACGGGCCGCACGGGCCGATCGACGTGCAGGCACTCGATTGCGATTACCTCGTGTGCTCGGGCTACAAGATCTTCTCCCCGCACATGGGGTTTCTTTGGGGTCGCTACGAGTTGCTCGAGGCGCTGCCGACGTTCCGCGAGGACTTCATCCCCGATGCGCCGCCCGGCAAGATCGAGGCCGGCACCTTCATCTACGAGAACGTCGCGGGCATGGCCGCGGCGGTTGACTACCTTGCGGGGGTGGGGCGCCAGCTGTCGGGCAGGGGCGCGCCTGGGGACGCGCGCTCGGTACGCGAGGAATGCCGAATTGCCATGACGGCAATCCGTGATTACGAGCAGCTGCTCTCACTGGAACTGTTGCAGTTGCTGCGCAGCCGGGGCGCCGAGATTTACGGCATCAAGGATGACGCGCGCGTTGCACAGCGCGTGCCCACCGTGTGCTTCAACATGCCGGGGATCGCACCGGCGGCGGTCACCGAGGCGGCGGCCGCGGCAGGCATCGGCATTCGCGACGGCCATATGTACTCGCCGCGCCTGATGAAACGACTGGGCCTTGCAGTGGACAGTGGCGCCGTACGGGTGTCCCTGGTGCACTACAACACCGTCGCTGAGCTACAGCGCCTGGACGAGGTACTGAAGAGGCTGCGCTAGGGTCGCAGCGGCGCCACGCGAATTGCGGCGTTGCCGGGGTGAAGCCTACTTCTTGATATCGTCCGCAGCCTTCTCGACGTCCTTCTTCACAGCGCTGGCTGCGTCGTTGACCTTGTCGGCTGGGGTCTTCTCTCCGCCGTTCTTGATCGTGCGCCCGGCCTCGTCCAGCTTCTCTCCGGCGGTCTGCATCGGGCCCTTCTTCTCGCAGGCAGTCAGCAGCAGCGCGGTCGTGCACAGCAGTGCGGGAATCAGCAGCTTCTTCATGGTAGTTCCTAGGCCTTCCTGCACGGGGAGGTGCAGGCGGAGCATAGCAGCAGGTGGGTCGCGTTACGGGACGTGCGCCTGTAGGGAATTGCCTACAGACCGTGATCGTCGCTAGTAAAGGTTGCTCGGCAACAGCATGAACAGCTCGTCCTCGATACGCTGCCACCCGGAGCGGGCCGGCTGCCGGTGAAGCGTCTGAGTCGAGTCGCGCCAGGTGATATCACCCTTGTCATCAGTCGCCACTTGCCACGCATTGGCAGGCAGCATGACCTGCTCGCTGTAGGCGGCGAGTTGCGCGGCCAGCGGCGGGCTGCGGATGACGACCCCCATCTCGCTGTTGAGTGAACTGCTGCGCGGGTCGAGGTTCATGGACCCGACGAAGACAACCTGGCGGTCGATCACCATGCTCTTCACGTGCAGGCCCATGTGCTGCGCCGTGGTCGGAGGGGTATCTGCCATGGTGGCTTCGACGGCGGCATCGGCACGGATCTCGTACAGTTCGACGCCGGCCTCCAGCAGCCTGCGGCGCCAGGCCTTGTAGTGGCTGTTGACCGCGACCACATCCAGGGATGATAGGGAATTTGTCAGGATGCGGACCCGCACGCCGCGCGCGGTAAGTTCCTGGAACATGGTCACCAGGGCATCGTCCGGGATGACGTAGGCATTGACGATCAGCAGTTCGCGCTGCGCACTGACCATCAGCGCGCGGATTTGCGGCGCCATCTGGTGCTCGACCACGTCCTCGTCAAGCTTGTCGCTGAGCATCTGGCTGCTGCCGGGCTGAAGGCTCTTGAGCAATCCGGCCAGCGGCGAGTCCTCGCGGTCGAGCGCGAAGCGGTCGACGGCGGCGGATTGCTCGAGCTCGCTTTGCACCTTCGGGGCATCCGCGCGCAGGTCCTGGGTTGTCGCCCCGGGCTTAAGTGCGGCAACGGGCGTCACCCATTGGCTGTTCCAGAAGCGGTCAAACACCGTGGATGCCTGCTGCGCGATCTCACCCACCCCCATCACGTCCAGGTCGAGGAAGTTCGAGTGCGGCGACAGGCCGAAGTACTCATTGCCGATATTGCGGCCGCCGACGATCATCGCGCGGTTGTCGGCAACCATGACCTTGTTGTGCATGCGCTGGTTCAGTTGCTGCGAATGCGCCATGAACTCAACGCTGCGCGTCAGCAACGAGCGGGACTGGGAGGCATTGAAGATCCTGACCGAGATGTTCGGGTGCGCGTCCAGCTTGGCCGTCGCCCAGTCACGGTCGGCGTCATGGGATTCACTCTTCAAGAGGCTTGATACGTCGTCCAGGATCAGGCGCACCTTCACGCCGCGATCGGCGGCCTCGATCACGTGCTTCATCAGCAGGTCGCCGCTCTGGTCGCCCCACCAGATGTAGTACTGCAGGTCCAGCGACTGGACTGCGGCGTCAACCAGCGAAATGCGCCAGCGCAACGCCGCCTCGTTACTCTCCAGCAGCAGAAAGCCGCCAGCGCTGCCGCCATGCTCGGCGCGGAAGCGTGTGTCCAGCGCAGCCAGTGGCCCTCGGGTCGCCGGCGCGGCGGCGGCCGCGCGAGGCTGCCGAACTCCGGGGGCATGCGAGGTGGCGCATGCGCTTAAGAGGAGGAGTATCGCGCACACGGCCGCGAGCGTCGCCCGAGCGCGCCGCGCCGCCGCGGTCGCTGCAAGTTCAGCGGGCCAGTTCGGCACGAACAATAGCAGTCAGGTCGCTGGTAAAGCCGGAATCGCGGAGCGAACCGGAGATCTCAAGCTGGACACCCTTGCCGGACTGTCCGCGGTTGCAGATGTTGCGCGGATGGGTGGCCGGGAAGCGGTGCGGCTCCGGCATCACCGGGATGCCAGCGCGCAGGAATGAAGACGTGAGTCGCTGCCTGAGGTCATCATTGAGCCCCCCCAGTGCCACGCTGTCGTGCTTGCCCTTGCACCCATGCACCGTCAGGACGATGGGGCAACCTGCGATGAGCGCGAGGCACTCCGGCTCGTCAAAGAGGTGACTGGTCAGATGCAGCGCCTGGTAGTTGCGCCAGCGCCGGATGCCCTCCATCAGATACAGGTTGAAATCGTCCCCGGCGATGGCGCGGGCGATCGGCGAGGTGCCCTGTTCGATACGCCCGGCGTGCGGGGCGACGACTGCCACCGCGGAAGCGGAACGCCGGTTAATGTGGATCTCAAAGTCGCGGCCGCGCCGGAAATGTCTCTCAAGGTCCGCGAAGCCGGTGTAGTTGCTGGCATCCATGGTTTATGCAGTGCCCCATTACAGACGCGCGCGCACCGTACGCGGTGGCAGCGTGCCCCGCGTCGGCCGCTAAGCTTACCTGTTATTGGGTGCCTTACCGCTCCCGGCGGTGCTGGGGGTTCGTAGACTCCCGGCGGTCAGCGCGCGCTGCTCAGATCGATCGGCCGACCGTCAGCGCGGAGCGCTGCGCACATCGCGGTCAGCATCAGGATGGCGCCAATCCACTGCAGAGCGCTGGAATACATAGCCGTCTCCTTAGCCCACGGGTTTACATCCTGCACTTGCCGTGGGCGAAGGTCAGTCCGGGGCGGGACCTTGCGGCTGTCAGCGCTGTCCTGCATGCGGCCAGGACTGCGGCAGGAGAGAGCTAGCGCCGTTTTCGCTATTTCTCCTTGTCCGGGTCGTACCAGACCGCCTCGATGTTGTTCCCCTCGGGGTCAAGCACAAAGGAGGCGTAATAGCCAGGCGAGTAGTCCCGATATCCCGGTGCGCCGTTGTCCTTGCCGCCTGCGGCAATGGCGGCGGCATGAAAGGCGGCGACCTGCTGGGGACTGTGGGCGCGGAAGGCAATATGGGTCGGCACCACAGACCTGGCAGCATTGATCCAGAAGTCGGTGTTCTCGCCGTCGTTGAAACCGGCCGCCTCGCCGAACTGCATGTTGTTGTGATAACCCAATGGCTCCAGCGCCTTGATGTAGAAGGCCTTCGACTTCGGATAGCTCAGCACTGCGAGTGAGGTGTGCGCGATCATGGATGCTCCTGGCAGGTTTACGTGCGAGGTTAAGCGAGCAGTCGCGCCGTTACAAACGCGGCGTCGTGTCCTTCACGTTCGTGAGGCGCCATCGTGAGCAGCGCGTCGCGGTGCGAAGAGGTTAACCTAGAGCGCTGCGCTCGCGGCCGCCGCTTTCCGGGCGCGCGCAAGCAAGCCGGGCGCGCCGAACCTTGCACAGGAGGGCGCGAATGCCCCGCCGGGGCCGCGCCAGTGAAGTTCCTCGACGGCCGTCAACATCGGCGCATCGCTCACGAGCGTCGCAAGGCGCTTGAAGAGGAGGGCCCGCTCGCGCTGCGGGCCCAGGACGTCCACGGGAAAGCTCTCCAGCGGCCCATGCTTGTTGAGCAGGCGCGCCGCGCCGACCTTGCCGATCCCGGGGATGCCCGGGTAGCCGTCGGCCGCGTCGCCGACCAGTGCCAGGAAGTCGGGGATGAGGGCGGGTGCCACGCCGAACTTGGCGCGCACGCCGTCCGCGTCCCGGATCTGCTTGGTGCGGCGGTCAACCTGTACTACGCGGTCGCCGCGCACGCACTGCGCGAGGTCTTTGTCTGGCGTCCAGATGCACACCTTGTGCACATCAGGGGATGTGTCCGCCCGGCGCGCCGCCGAGGCCAGGGCGTCGTCGGCTTCCAGGTCCGTCATGGCCCAGGTCATGATCCCCATGGCCCGCAGGGCCTCCTCGAGCGGGTGGAACTGGGTCCACAGTGCGGCGTCGATGCCCTCGCCGGTCTTGTAGCCGCTCCACAGGTCGTTGCGGAAGGACTCGATCACGTGGTCGGTCGCGACCCCCAGGTGGGTGGCACCTTCCTCGATCATCTGCAAAACGGTATTGAGCACGCCGACCGCGGCGCCGAAGGGCTTGTCGACTCCCTTGTTGAAGCGTCGCATTCCGTAGAAGTGCCTGAATAGTTCGTAAGTGCCGTCGACGAGGTGGACGATCATGAGCGCGCTCCCACGCTGGCGCGGCAAGTATGCGTGGTTTGGGTGCTGGTGCTGTTCACAGCCGCAAGTGTACGCAGTCCGTGCGCGCAGGCGCACTCAGGCATTGGGCTGCGGCACATCTTCTGCTAGGGATTGCCTGCGATTTGTGACGTAACATGGCACGCATCCACGGCGGCCGGAAGCGGAGGGCGGACTTGAGGCGAATTCTTGCAGTGTTCATGTGCCTCAACGCGACCCTACTGTATGGCGCCACGCCGTGGCCCTCGGCGGATCCTGAGGTCACCGATCCGGCGCTGTTCGATCCGCACCGACCGGTGGCGGTCGAGGCCCGGCTGAGCGTGGCGGAGAACTTCTCCCTCGCCTTGGTCGGGGACATGATCATCGCCCGCCCGCTCACCCGGGCTGTCCCGGTTGCAGGATTCGCGCCATTGCTGGAAGTCATCAGCGGCAGCGATGCCGCTTTCGGGAATCTCGAGACCACGCTGATCGACATCAGGCACTTCGCGGGCTCCCCGTACCCGTTTGCGGGTGACTGGGCAAATATCGGCCAGCCTGCGGTGGCCACCGACCTCAGGCGCATGGGATTTGACCTGGTGGGCCGTGCCAACAACCATGCCATGGACTGGGGGCTCGAGGGGCTGCGCGAGACCTCGCGCAATCTCGATGAGGCCGGCATCGTGAGCGCCGGTGCCGGGGATACCGCAGCGCTGGCACGTGCGCCGGGGTATTACGAAACCGCCAAGGGCCGGGTGGCGCTGGTTGCTTTTGCGACCACGTTCCGCCCGGGGAGCGAGGCGATGGCAGCGCACGGCACGGCACCGGGCAGGCCGGGCCTGAGTGCGGTGCACGTGAATCTCGTGGTGCACGTGATGCCCGACACTATGCGCGCGCTTGCCAGTGCCTCCTGCCAGCTATACCAGCGCGCCTGTGGTGGGCCACCAGCGGCGCTGGAGCTGTCCGGCACCCACTACATCCTCGACGCACGTCAGTTCAACGAATACCGCATGGATCAGGCGGACCTGGCGGAGCTCGGCCGCTCGATCCGCGAGGCGCGCCAGCACGCCGATCTGGTCGTGGTTGCGGTGCACAGCCACGAATGTGCGTGGGACTGCGATGCGCCCGGCACCGTGCAGTTGCCCGCGGAGTTCCTGAAGGACCTGGCGCACGGGGCGATCGCCGCCGGCGCGGACGTCTTCGCAGTCACCGGCATCCATAACCTGGGCCCGATCGAGGTCTACCAGGGCCGGCCGGTGTTCTATGGCCTGTCCAATTTCTTCTGGAGCGACATCCAGGAACCGGTGCCACAGGAGCTGTTCTCGCTGAACCGGGCACTGCTGGGCCAGGCCTACCAGCATCCCGAGCGTGCCACCGACTACGACCTGACGGCGCCGCTGAACGCCGGCTCGTTCGCGACCGCCTTCACCTTCCAGTCCGTGCTGGCGCAGGTGAGCTTCGCGCATGGACAGCTGGCGGCGGTCCGGCTGTATCCGGTGTCACTGGGTTACGGCGACAATCTGCGCACCAGCGGTACGCCGCGGCTGGTGACTGACCGCGAGCAGGCCGCCGCCATCATCGGGCAGCTCGCGGCACGCACTGCCGCCTTCGGGCTGCCGGTGCTGTCGGCCAGCGCCTGCGGCGGCGGGGCCAGCTGCCTGCGGCTGCCGGAGCGCTGAACGCTCAGGGCGGGCGCTGCGGGGTGGGCGTCGCTGCGCTGCCGGGCTTGCGGCCCTCCTGCCAGCGCTGCAGCACCACGAAGAAGGACGGCACGAACAGCACCGCGAGGCAGGTGGAGGCCAGCATGCCGGTGAACACCGCGATGCCGATCGACGCGCGCGCCGAGGCGCCGGCCCCCTTGGCGAGCACCAGGGGCAGCACGCCCAGGATGAACGCAAAGGAGGTCATGATGATCGGGCGGAAGCGCTTGTGCGCCGCCTCCACGGCCGCCTCGGTGATGCTGCGCCCGGCCGCGCGCTGCTCGCGTGCAACCTCGACTATGAGGATGGCGTTCTTGGCCGACAGGGCGATCAGCAGCACGATGCCGATCTGCGTGTAGATGTTGTTGGCCACCCCGAGCGCCAGCAGCGCACCGGCGGTGCCCAGCAGCGCCAGCGGCACCCCCAGCAGCACGGCCGCCGGTGTCACCCAGCTGCCGTACTGCCCGGCGAGCACCAGGTACACCAGCAGCATCGCCATCGCGAACACCAGGTAGGCGGAATTGCCGGTGAGCTTCTCCTGGAACGACATCGCGGTCCATTCGCTCTTCATGCCCGGCGGCAGCGTCCTGGCGAACAGCTCATCCATGGTCTGCAGCGACTGGCCGGAGCTGAACCCCGGGGCCGTCATGCCGTTGATGGAGCTCGATGGGTACAGGTTGTAGAGGCTGATGAGGGCCGGTCCTTGGGTGTAGTCGACGTCCGCGAGCGTGCCGATCGGCACCATCGAGCCGGACGGGCTGCGCACGTAGTAGCGCCGCAGGTCCTGGGGCGTGAGGCGGTAGGCGCCATCGGCCTGCACGAATACGGGGAAGACCCTCCCGAACTTGGTTATCTGGCTTGTGTAGGTGGATCCAAGGTAGCTCTGCAGGGTGTCGAACACGCTGCCGATTGGCACCCCGAGCGCCTGGGCCTTGGCGCGGTCGATGTCGGCGGACAGCTGCGGCACCTCCGCGCGAAATGGTGTCATCACGCGCTCAAGCCCGGTCTGGGTGTTGGCATCGCTCACCAGCAGGTCCGACACGCGCTGCAGCTTGCGGTAGTCGAAGCTGCCGTCGGTGAGCTCGACCTGCGACTGGAAGCCCCCCGACATGCCGATGCCCTGGATCGGCGGCGGCGGGATCACCTGGATGCGCGCGGCCTCGACCGCCCCCAGACGCCGGGCAAGGATCGGGTACAGCCCCTTGAGTGTCTGGTCCTTGTGCTTGTAGCGCTCATCCCAGTCCTTGAGGGTGAGGTAGATGACCCCGGCGTTGGCGAGCGAGGCGTTGTTGTCGAAGGCCGAGACGCCGCCGATGGTGATGGCGTGCTCGACGCCGGGCACCTTCAGTGCCTCCGCGGTGACGCGCGCGAGCACCGCCTGGGTACGCTCCAGGGAGGCCGCGTCCGGCAGCTGCACCGCGACCAGGAGGTAGCCCTGGTCCTCGATCGGGATGAAGCCGGTCGGGATGCGGGTGAGGGCGAACACGGCCAGCGCAATCAGCGCCACCGCTGCCAGTGCCATGCGCCCGCTGTGGTCGACCATGCGCTGCATGAGCCGCAGGTAGGCGCGCTCCACCGGCTCGTACAAGCGGTCAAAGCCGCGGTAGAACCAGTTCTTGCGGTGGTTGCGGTCGATCGGGCGCAACCACAGCGCGCATTGCGTCGGCTTGAGTGTGGCGGCGTTGATGGCGCTGATCGCCGCCGTCGCCGCGATCACCAGCGCGAACTGGCGGTACATCTGCCCGGTGATCCCTGGCAGGAACGCGGCCGGCAGGAACACCGACATGAGCACCAGCGTGATGCCGATGATCGGGCCGAGCAGCTCGTTCATGGCGTTGATGGAGGCATCGTGCGGGCTCTGGCCGCGCTCGATGTTCTGGCTCACCCCCTCGACGACGACGATGGCATCGTCCACCACGATGCCGATCGCCAGCACCACCGACAGCAGCGTCAGCAGGTTCACCGAGAATCCCATGGCGGCCATGGCGGCGAAGGCGCCGATGATGGTGACCGGGACCGTGGTGGCCGGTACCAAGGTGGCGCGCCAGTTCTGCAGGAATACCAGGATCACGATCAGCACCAGTACGGCGGCCTCGATCAGCGTCTTGTAGACCTCGTGGATCGAGGCGGCGACGAACTTGGTGGTGTCGAAGGGGATCGCGTAGTCGAGGCCCGGCGGGAATTCCTTCGACATGCCGGCGAGCGCCTTCTGCACAGCCTTCGCCACGTCGAGCGCGTTCGCCTCCGGTAGCTGGAAGATGGCGATACCGGCCGCCGGCTTGCCGTCCATGGTGAAGGACTGGCTGTAGGTCTGCGCGCCCAGCTCGACGCGGGCAACGTCGCGCACGCGGGTGATCGAGCGGCTGCCGCCGGCGGCCAGTTCGGTCTTGACGATGATGTCCTCGAACTCCGGCACCGTATTGAGCGCGCCGGCGACGTTGACTGTCAGCTGGAAGTCCTGGCCGGTCGCCATCGGCGGGGTGCCGACCTGGCCGGCGGCCACCTCCTGGTTCTGCTGGCGGATGGCATTGATGACGTCGTTCGGGGTCAGCGAGCGCGCCAGCAGCTGCTGCGGGTTCAGCCAGATGCGCATGCTGTACTGGCCGATGCCGAAGACGTTGACGTCGCCGACGCCTGGCAGGCGCGCCAGCACGTCGCGCATGCGGATCGAGGCGTAGTTGCTCAGGAACAGGCTGTCGAAGTGCGGGTCGCTGCTGGTGAGGGTGACGATCTGCAGGATCGCGGTGGACTTCTTCTTGGTGGTGACGCCGTTGTTCTGCACCGCCGGTGGCAGGGAGGCGAGGGCGGAGGAGACGCGGTTCTGCACCAGCACCTGCGCGAAGTCCAGGTCCGTGCCGACATTGAAGGTGACCGTGAGCGTGTAATTGCCGTCGTTGGTGCTGGTCGACTGCATGTACAGCATGTTCTCGACGCCGTTCACCTGCTGCTCGATAGGCAGCGCCACGGTATTGATCAGCGTGCGCGCGTTGGCGCCCGGGTAGCGCGTGGTGACCTGCACGGTCGGCGGGGTGATCGGGGGGTACTGGGAGACCGGCAGCGTGTACATGGCGACGAACCCGAGCACCATCGTCAGTATCGCGATGACGTTCGCCAGGACCGGCCGCTCAATGAAGAACTTGGCGATCATCGGCTGAGGGCTAGGGCGCTGGGGCCGGGCGTGCCGCCGGCGGGGTGATGGCGACCTCGACCGGGGTGACCAGGTTGCCCGGCACCGCGTTCTGCACCCCGTCAGTCACCACCTGGCTGTCCGGCTCGAGCCCGGAGAGCACCGCGCGCAGCCCGTCCTGCAGGGTGCCGGTCTCGATGCGCCGCTGCGCCACCTTGTGGTCCGGGCCTACCACCAGCACGTAGCTGCCGACCTGGTCGTTGGTGACCACGCGGTCCGGGACCATCAGCCGCGGGGTGGGCTTGGACAGCGGGATGCGCAGCCGCACAAACAGGCCCGGCAAGAAGACGCGCTGCGCGTTGGGGATGATGGCGCGCAGCTGCAGCGTGCCGCTACCGGTGTCCACCCCGGTGCTGGCAAAGTCCAGCGTGCCCTCATGGGGGTAGCCCTGCTCGGTCTGCAGGCCCACGAACACCGGCGCCTTGGGGGCCTGGCCGTTGATGGGCATACCGTGGGCCATGGCCGCCGCGCGCACGCGCAGCACATCGCGCTCGTTGATGCTGAAGTAGGCCAGCGCCGGGTCGATCTGTTCGATGGTGGCAAGTTTGGTGGTGCCGCTGGTGCCGCCGACCAGGTTACCCGGGTCCACCAGATGCCGGCCGATGCGACCGGTGAAGGGGGCGGTGACGCGCGTGTAGCCCAGGTTGATCTTCGCCAGCGTGACGCTGGCCTGGTCCTGGTCACGCTGTGAGCGCCACTTGTCAACGTTCGCCTGCGCGGTGGCGTTCTCCTTGATCATGCGCAGTTGCCGGTCGTACTCGGTCTGCGCGTTCAAAAGCTGCGCCTGCTGCGAGGCGAGCTTCGCCTGATAGGACTCCGGTTCGATCACGAACAGGAGGGCGCCCGCCTTGACGATGCTGCCATCGGTGAAGGCGACGGTGCGCAGGTAGCCCTCGACCCGCGCCACCAGATCCACGGTCTGGAAGGCGGCGACCGAGCCTGTGGCCTCCAGGTAGTCCGTCACCGGCAGCAGCAGCGGGGTGCTCACGTTCACCGCAGGGGCCGGCGGCGGCTGGTACTGGTTCTTCTTGGTGCACGCCGCGGGCAGCGCGCCGGCAAGCAGGATCACCAGCAGGACGCGGCTCGCCCGGGTGGTGCGCGGGTCAATGTGCATGGTCATCACCTGGGCTTGCGGGATCTTCGGTCAGCGGGAGGCGTGGGCCGCCGTCGGGCAGCCGGCCCCAGTTGGTGCGCTTCTCCATCTGTTCGCGTGTCGGCTGGGGCAGCAGCTGCTGCCCCTCGCGCAGCTGCCAGCCGCCACCTAGTGCGCGGTACACGCTCACCAGGGCGAGCGGCAGTGCGCCGCGCGCGCTCGCGTAGCTGTCCTCGATCTGCAGCTGCACCTGCTCGGCGGACAGCACGGTGGTGTAGTCGCTGGCGCCTTCCTTGTAGCGCACGATGGCAAGCTCGGTGGTGCGCTTGGCGGAAGTCACCGCCTCACCGAGCATGGCGATCGTCTGCTGCGCGGCGACGAAGGCCGAGCGGCCGTCCTCGACTTCCTGCTGCGCCTGCAGCACGGTGTTCTGGTAGTTGAGGACCGCCTGCTGGAACACCGCGTCCTGCACGCGCACCGAGTTGACGATGCGGCCGTAGTTGAGGATCGGGAACACGAACGAGGCGCTGACCGCGGTATCGCGGTTGTTCCAGCTGAACAGGTCGCCCGCCTCCTGGCCACGCAGGCTCGTGCCGACAAACCCGAAGCTGCCGTTGAGCGAGAAGGAAGGGTACAGGTTCGCCTTCGCGACCCCGATGCCGGCGCTCTGCGCCGCGGCGGTGAGTTCTGCCTGGCGCACGTCCGGGCGGCGGCGCAGCAGGTCCTTGGGTATGCCGGTGGCCACCTGGGCAGGCGCGGTGGGAATGTTCGCCGCGGTGCCCAGCAGGCCGTCGACGGTATCGGGGGTCGTGCCCAGCAGCACCGCCAGGGAATCCTTGGCGCTGCGCAGGGAGTTCTCGAGGCCCGGGATCGCAGCCTCGGTCTGCGCCAGCTGGGTGGTGGCCTGCTGGACGTCGAGCTCGCTGGTCTCCCCGGCCTCGAACTGCGCGCGCGCGATGCGCAGGCTCTCCTTCTGCGTCTCCAGGTTGTCCTTGGCCACCTGGATGCGCTCTTGGTAGGTGCGGATGTTGATGTAGGTGCTGGCGACCCCTGCGGTAAGGCTCACCAGGCCGCTGTCGTAGGCGGCCACCGAGGCCAGCATCGCTGCGCGGTCCGCCTCGATGCCGCGGCGGTACTTGCCCCAGAAGTCCAGTTCCCAGCTGGCGCTGAGTCCGAGCTGGCTGGTGTCCAGCAGGGGGTTCAGGCCCGGCGCGAGAAGTGTCGACTGTCCCTGGCGCTGGTGTTGTACCTCCCCGGCGAGCACCTGCTGCTGCGGGAATAGCTCCCCGATCTGCACGTTCAGCTGCGCCTGCGCCTGCAGGATACGCGCCGCCGCGACCTGCAGTGACAGGTTGTCGTGGTAGGCAAGGTCAACAAGGTGGTCGAGCGTCGGGTCGTTGAACAGCTGCCACCACGCAGCGGTGTCCACGGGCGCCGGCGCCGCAGCGGCTGCCTCAACCGGATCCCCGATCCAGTGCGGCGCGACTGTGGTCGCCGGGCGAGTGAAGTCCGGCCCGACCTTGCAAGCGCACAGCGCAAGGCAGGTGCACGCGAGCAGCGCGAGTCGGCCGGTGCCTGTGCCGGCCGGTCTACAGGGCGTGAGCGATCTCGGGCCGCGCAGTCGATTCTCCCCTGTCTTGTGCTGCGAGCTTCCGGTGGGCCGCGGTGTCGGGCATTCCACGCGGCAGGAACCGTAAGCGTAGCGAGTGTAATGCAGCGCGATAACGAACGGTACCGAGCCGCCGGCGGGCAATAGCGGTGCGTCCGCGCGCGCCTCCCTGAAATTGACCGCGGCGTGGGCAGTACCTAAAGTGCCCGCTGAGCGCCGCGGCCGTCGCAGGCTGATCAGGCGGCCGCGACAACCACAACGACAAGAAAGGCACAGCTCATGATCGGCAGCATCCAGGATGCACGGCTCGCGCGACGGCTGCTGGTGATGGGGCTGGTGCTCGTCGCGGCGGGAACGCACAGTGCGGCGCTGCCTGCCGCGGCTGGCACCGAGGCGATGGGCGCGCAGGCGGCCGCCGCCTCCTGGCCGCATACGATCGAGCACGACGGCGCGAGCGTCACGGTCTACCAGCCCCAGGCCATCAGCTGGCCGCAGCGCAAGCGCCTCACCGCGCGTGCGGCCCTGTCGATCACGCGGCCAGGGCAGCCAAAGCCGCTGCTCGGCACCATTGAACTTACGCTTGCCACGCGCACCGATGAGGCCGCCGGGGTCGTGAGCCTCTCGGACGCGCAGCTGGTCTCGTCCCATTTCCCGGCGCTGGACACCGCCCATGCGGCCGAGCTTGAAGGCAAGCTGCGCGTGGCTTTGCAGCAGATGCAGATCCGCCAGGTGCCGCTCGCCTCGGTGCTGCTGAGCCTGAAGCAGCTGCCGGTCGAGGCGGTCAAGGTCAGCAACGAACCGCCGGTGATCTTCTATGCGGCGAAGCCGGCAAGCCTGGTGGTCTTCGACGGTGAGCCGGTGCTGGTACCCGCAGGCAAGAGCGGGCTGAGCTATGCGGTCAACACCAACTGGCAGGTGTTCAACGATGGCACCAGCTGGTATCTGCTGAACAACGGCATCTGGTTTCAGGCCGCCTCCGTCGGCGGACCGTTCGCGCCGCTGGCGAAGCTGCCCGACAGCTTCGCCGCTTTGAAGAAGGACCCCGCGTTCGCCGCCGTGGCGCGCAGCATCCCGGCCCGGGTCCCTGCGGCCGAAGGAGCCCGTGCCGCAGATCTTCGTCAGCCAGAAGCCCGCGGAGATCATCGTCACCGCCGGACCGACCAGCCTGCGCGCCGTCGCAGGCACCGGGCTGCAGCGCATCGTCAACACCTCCAGCATGCTGTTCTTCCAGCCTGCGACCAACACCTTTTTCGTGCTGCTGTCCGGCCGCTGGTTCTCGGCGCATGCCCTGGCCGGGCCGTGGGTGTTCGCCACCGACAAACTGCCGCCGGATTTCGCGATGATTGACCCGGCAGGTCCTGACGCCGCGGTCTTGGCCTCGGTGCCAGGTACCATCGCCGCGCAGGAGGCGGTGCTTCGGGCACAGATCCCCAGCACGGCCGGCTTCAAGCGCAGCGCGGCCAAGCTCACCGTCGTCTACTCCGGCGCGCCGCAGTTCGTCGCCGTCAGCGGCACGACGCATGCTGTATGCGGCCAACACCAACACCTACGTGCTGCAGGTGCAGAGCCGGTACTACGCATGCGAGGGCGGGGCCTGGTTCGTCGCCCCCGGACCGTCCGGGCCCTGGGTGCTGGCGGACAGCGTGCCGCAGGTGATCTATACGATCCCCGCGGCGAGCCCGGTCTACCCCGTCACGTACGTGCGCGTGTACGCCGTGACGCCCACCGTGGTCACCTACGGCTACACCGCCGGCTACACGCTCGGCTACGTCAGCTACGGGGTGCTGGTCTACGGCACCGGCTACTACTATCCGCCGGTGATCATCGCCGGACCGGTGCCGATCTACTATCCGTATCCGTACACCTACGCCGGGGCGGTCTGGTACAACCCGAGCAACGGCGCCTGGGCGCGCGGCGGCACGGTCTACGGGCCCTACGGGGCGGTGTCAGGCGGCGCTACTACAACCCCAGCAACGGCGCGTGGGCGCACGGGGCGGCAGTCTACGGACCCAACGGCGGCGCCGGCGCCTGGTCGGCCTACAACCCGAGCACCGGCAGCTACGCGCACGGCAGCGCCTCATGGGGCAACGGCAGCGGCACCGCGCACGGCAGCTACTACAATGCGCGCACCGGTGTTTCCGGTTCCACCGACGCAGAACGCGAATCCCTACGGTCGCTGGGGCTCGAGCACCTTCTCCGGTGCCGAACCAGACGGTCAACACGCAAAGCGGCGCCAACGCCAATGGGCGCGCCGGCAGTTTCAACTCCACCACCGGTGCCAAGGGCGCCGGCTACCAGAACACCATCACAGGTGGCAGCGGCGGCGCGGTCAAGACGCAGGGCGGCGACGTGTACGCCGGCCACGACGGCAACGTCTACAAGCACACCGACAGCGGCTGGTCCAAGTACGGCAACGGCGGCTGGAATCCGGTGCAGCCACCGGCCAACCACCCGGACCGCCCCACGACCCCTACCAGCACGCCAGGTGCGGCGCCGGGCAGCCACGGCGCGGGGACTGCGCCCACCGATCGCGGCAACTACCAGCAGCTGGAGCAGGACCGGCTCGGGCGACAGGCCGGCTGCGGCCGCAGTGGCACAGGCGGTTATGGCAACAGCAACGGCGGCGGCAGGAACCGGCGCTGAATCTTTTTTCCCAACCCGAGGATCAGCCCATGTATCTCTTCAGAAACCCGGCTGTCGCTGCGCTGTTGCTCGCGTTGCGCCTGCGCACCGGCACTGGCCCAGATCACCGACGCGCAGCGCTCGGCAATCAAGAGCGCCTGCCGCGGCGACTACATGAACGTGTGCTCGAGCGTGCCGACCGGCACCCAGGCGTCACTGCAGTGCCTGCAGCAGCACGCAAGCCAGGTATCCAGCGGTTGCCAGAGTGCGCTGGCGACAGTCGCGCCGGCGCCTGCAGCGGCTCCGGCTGCCGCTGCCGCGCCACCGGCTGCGACCACGGTAGCGCCGGCCGCGACCGCTGCTGCGCCAGCGGCGGCCTCGCAGATGAGTCAGGCCGACAAAGGACGGCTGCTGCGCAAGGACTGTGGCAGTGATTTTGAGAAGTTCTGTTCCGGGGTGGGCCTGGGTGGCGGCCGCGGTACCGCGTGCCTCAAGGCCCACGCCAGCGACTTGTCCCCGAGCTGCAGGACCGCACTGATGTCGATGGCACCGGCACACTAAAATAGCAGTTGCCGAGCATCAGGAACCAAGAGGTATGAGCCATGCGTCCGCCACGGCGTTGTTGCTGCTGTGCAGCTGGGTGTCGGCGGTGACGCTCGCGCAGTCCGCCAAGGATGACCTTACGGGGTTCCCCGCGGCGGTGGCGGGCCAGCAGCGAGTCGTGATTCGGGTGCCGGAAGTCCCCAACCCGGAGGACTTCAAGGTGGAAGTCATGATTGGCAGGACCGTCATGGTCGACTGCAACCCCCAGAGCTTCGGCGGCAACGTCACCCGTGAGGAGGCCAAGGGCTGGGGATATTCATACTACGTACTGGATGCGCTGCGCGGGCCGGCGTCAACCAGGATGGCCTGCCCGCCAGGCACGCCGAAGCGCGAGCAATTCGTGGCGCTGCATGCGCAAATGCTCGCCGCACTGCCCTACAACCCCCGCTTGCCGATCGTGCTCTACGTGCCTGACGACGCGCAGGTGCGTTACCGCATCTGGAGTGCCGGCACACAACTGCACACCGCGATCGCGCAGTAGCTACCGCGCGTGCCGCGTCTATGAGTAGGGATAACCCTTAGCCAGGGCCTTGCGCAGGTCCGCATCATGGCCGTAGATGTCGTCGAAGAACAGCACCTGGCCATCGCCTCCGCCGGCACGGCGGTCACGTACAGGATCAGCACCGGGATCGGCTGCGGCAGGTTGACCTGCTGGTTGTCCTTGCCGCTGCTCATGGCCGCGCGCACCTTGTCCAGTGCCCACTCGGGTCGTCCCTGCAGGGCCCAGGCGGTCAGTTCCGCGGGCTTTTCCACGCGAATGCAGCCGTGGCTGAAGTCGCGGCGGGTTTGCGAGAACAGCTGCTGGGCGGGGGTGCTGTGCAGGTAGACGTTGTACTCGTTCGGGAAGATCAGCTTCACCAGGCCCAGCGAATTGGTGGGGCCGGGCTTTTGGCGTACGGCGAGCTTGCCGGCGCGCAGTTGCTCGAGCACCTCGTCGCTGATGGGGCCGGAGGTCACGACCTGGCCGCTGTGCGTGGTGACCTCGTAGTTCTTCTGCGCAATGTAGTTGCGGTTGCGGGTGATGGCCGGCACGATCTCCGAGCGCTGGATGCTCGGTGGCACGTTCCAGTAGGGGCGGAACACGACGTATCGCATGTCGCGGTCGAACACCGGCGTCTCGTGGCGCATCGCCTTGCCAACGATGACATTCATGTGAGAGCACGACGTTGCGGTTGGCATCGAAGGCGCGCAGCCGGAACTCCGGGATGTTCACCACCACGGGTGGTTCCGTGAAGTCCGGCGAATCCAGCGCCAGCGCTCGAGCGCGAGGTCGAGCTGCTTGACGCGCGTCGGCGAGCGGGACATTCAGCTGCTTGACGGTCGCGGCGCCCAGGCGGCCGTCGGCGGTCAAGGCCGTGGCGCTACTGGAAGCTCTGCACCCCAGCCACCACGGCGCCCTGGTAGGTTGAGTCCGGCGCTGCGGTACTGTCTGTCGGCAGGTCGCCGAGCAACTGCAGGCGCTGCGCCAGCTGCGGTACGGCCGCGTAGCTGTCCCCGGGACTGACGGTCTTGGCCGGGACTGGCAACGCGGTCGCGGGGTCCTGGCGTGCCAGCTGCAGGTAATGCTGCAGCACCGCCTCGGTCCTGTGGTAGCCGGGAAACTGCGGCTCGATCTCCGCGAACGCCGCGCCAACGTCGGCGCCGCCGGCGAGTCGCTCGCGCACGAATTGCGGCAGCTCGTAGCGCGCGGTCTTCTCGGTGAGGGCAAACTTGAAGTGCTTGGGGTTCAGGCGGCCGACGTCGAGATCCGAGCTGTAACGCATGGCGCACACGGTGAGCGCGGCGTCGAAACGCACGGCCGCGCCGGGCTGGGCCAGTCCGCTGATCCGCTGCGCCCAGCGCGAGGCGTCGTAGTCCTCGGGCACCAGGCCCTTGGCATCAGCCTGCTGCAGTTGTGCGATCACCGCCAGGGCCTGCGCGGTGGGCGTGCCGTTGCGTGACCAGGCCAGTGCGTAGCCGGCCGGGTCGTAAAACGCGGCCACCTGGTCGCGGTAGTCGGTGAAGTCCGGCCAGCGCAGGTCCTTGTCCGCGCCGGTGGCCACCAGCGCACGCAGTCCCTGCGAATTGGTGTCGGCACCGGGTGCATCGGCCGGCGCCGCGTGGCCCAGCGTCTGGCTACCCAGGCCCAGAAGCAAGGTGGCGAGCGGGGCACAGCGGCGGTTGCGGGCGGATCGGGGCACGTGGGAATCCTTTGCGCGGGCAGCTCTTAGGGCATCAAGCCCGCGGAGGCTAGCACGGCCCCCTCGACGCAGCCCATATGGCCAGGTCCGCGGCCGCGGACCCTCAGCTGTCGATGCGGTCGCCCCAGATGCGCACCGCGCCGGTGTCCAGGTGCACGAAGTCCGAGACCCGGTAGAAGCCGGTGCCCCCGGCCATCTGCTGGCGCGACAGCTGCGCGAGCTGCGCGGTCGGGAACCCGGTGAGCCGCACGTCGATCGCCCGTCCCTGCATGTGCAGGCTGTGCTCGGCCACCCCGTGGGATGCCCGGCGCAGGGCGGCGTTGGTCGCCGGCGAGCGGTAGCCGCAGATGACCTCGAACGGCTCGCGGGTGCCGGTCAGCCCCTGCACCGCGAACAGCCGGTCAAGCACGCCGCGATCGATCGGGAAGACGGTCTCGGTGCGAAAGTCGCGCAGCAGCTGGTTTACCTGAGCGAGTACCGGCTCGCGGTAGGCGCCGGCCTCGAAGTACACCGCGGTGAGCCGCTCGCCGGTGTGCGTGTGCACGAAGGACAGCTCGCGCCGGCCGTCCTGGGCGAGCGCGCGGCGGCTCGCGGCGACGCCGACCGCGGCGATCCCCGCGCCGCGCAGGAAGGCGCGGCGGCTGACGCCGCGGCGCGCGGGCTTGTCCAGCTCACTGTTCACGACGCAAATTTGCCACAGGGCAGCAGGGGATGCACGCGCGAATCCTGGTAATTACCGGGCCGGTCACAGTCGCCATTGGAGTCGGGGCCCCTGCTGAGGGTTCCCCAGCGCTCGCAGAAAATAGTGCTCAGGCGCCATCGCTGCGCGGCGGCGGCGGCCCTGCGACCGCTTGGGCTACTTGGAGACCTGCTTGGCGATCGCGTCCGCGGTGTCCTCGATCAGCTGCTGCAGGTTATCCGGATTGGTGGTGTGGCTCATGCTCGCCCACATCAGCTTGTCGTCCGACAGGCGGTAGACCAGGGTTTCCACCGAAACGACGGTATCGGTGGAGACCGTGCCGGGGGTATAGATCGTGGAATAGCCGTAGTTGTAGTAGCGACCAAAACCACCGTAGTACGCAGGCGTCAAGGTGCCAGGCGTATAGGTGGTCTTCTGGTCCTTGCCCGTGATGCGCATGATCACCGCAGCATCGACGCCGGCGGCCTTGAGCGCATCGCGGGCGGCATCGCCGTCGCCGTGGTTGTCCGCCAGCAGCGTATAGGCGGTGACCCCGTGGATGCCGCGGTTGGTGAGGTCATTGGCGATGTAGACCTCGGCCGCGCGGCGCTGGCTGATGTCCTTGGAGACGAAGATGGCCGCCACGGTCTTGCCCTTGAGGGCGCCGGAGCGTGCCTCCGGTGCCTTCCAGGTGGAGCTGAACTGTGTGGTGCCGCAGGCGCACAGCAGCGTCAGCGTGAGCGCCGGGATCAGCAGGGTACGCAACGTGGACATATCGCTCCTAGGGCTGTCGGGACTGCCGGCTGGGGCCGGGGCGCAGAGTGTGCCACGGATGGCGGCGAAGATTAGAAGATCCATTGCATGCGCGACAGCAGTTCGCGGGTATTGCCGATGATGCCGTAGCGCTCCAGGTCGACGTCCCCGTACTGCACGGTGAAGCGCCAGCGGCGCGTCGCCCACCAGTTCACCGCCGCCCAGCCCCCGTACATCGCCCCGCCATGCACGGCCGCATCGTCCAGGTTCACGCGCCCGTAGCGCGCCATCACCTCCCAGGCCCCCCAACGCCCGGTGGGCTGGATGCGGCGTGCATAGGCGGCCGTCTTGTCGTACGGGCGGTGCTCGCCGGTGATGATCCACGAGCCGGTCACGTAGTAGCCGTAGAAGTTCGGGTCCCCGGAGCTCGAGGAGATCACCGAGGAGGTGACGTACTCGGCCAGCAGCGAGTACGGTCCCTGGTTCCACAGCAGCTCGAGGCTGGTGTTCCAGGCGTGGTTGCTGGCCATGTTGCCGGTATCGACGTAGGGATCGGTGACGTTGGAGGCGGGGTAGCCCTTGTAGCGCAGCACGTTGCCGTCGGCGCCCACGTAGCGGATGCCGGCCCCCAGGTGCAGGTAATTGGCGCCATCGTCGCCCCACACCGGCAGCACCGTGACGCGCGCTGCGACATCCTCCCCGGCGTTCTTGAAGCTGTTGCCCGAGGTGATCCAGTTGTTGTACACCCCGATCGCCCAGCTGGCGCGCTGGTCCGGCAGAAAGGTGTTCGACAGCTGCACGCCGACGTTGCGCGACTTGAAGAACGGGTTGAGCAGGCGCTCGGCCTGCGGCAGGTTGGCCGCATCGCCGACCATCTCGTAGACGAACGGCTCCTTCTGCTTGCCTATCGAAAGGGTGCCGACGTTGTCGAACTTGGTGGCGATCTTAAGGTCGGTGGCCGACCAGTCGGCCGTATTCGGGTCGGAATCGAAGCCCTTGTACTCGTAGGCGACCACGTAGTCCCAGTGCCGCAGGAATTCAACGTAGCCGCGCGCCATCAGTCGCAGCGAGCGCACCTCGTAGGTGTCGCCCTGGGTGCCGACCTGGTCGCGGCTGTTCTGGTTCTGGCTGAAGCTGGTGTAGTCGGCCGGCAGGGCAACGATGCCCCACTTGATGGAATACGGCTTGTGCTCATCCGGGGCGACGTTGAGCTGCGTGAGGTCCGTGTCCGGGATGTCCGGCATCGCATAGTGCGAGGCCAGCGGCAAACCGCCCTGGTAGCTCGGTGGCACCTCGGACTCGATCGACTGGGCCATCGCAGGTGCGGCGGTGCCGGCGAGCAGCAGATGGATGCCCAGTGTCGCTGCGAATTTGGTCCGGCCGGTCATGCGTGAGCGCGCTCTCATTCCAGGGGTGCGGGCGGCCGAAGGTGGGCAGGCCGAAGCATTGGCTGGACAGTATGGCAGAGGCGTTCGGCGGCTGGACCTGCACCGAAGGGCAGGCTACTCGTCCTGCGACTGGCGCCCGAGCTCGCGCTGCAGCGCGTCCTCGCGGGCATCCTCGATCACCGCCATCACCCCGGCTGCGTCCGGCACGCTCTCATCACGCGCGAACTGTCCGGTGAGCGGGCTGTCCGGGCGCAGGTTGCCGTCCTCGAACAGGGCCCACATCTCGCGGGCGTACTCGGTGGTGAGCAGCTCCGGGGCGAAGCGCCCGAGCGTGCCGCGCAGGTTGTTGACGTCGCGCTCGAGCATCGCGAACGCACCGTTGTTGCCGGCGGCGTTGACTACCTGCGGCAGGTCGATGATGACCGGCCCCGCAGGATCGATGAGGACGTTGAACTCCGACAGGTCGCCGTGGATCAGGCCCATGCTCAGCATGCGCACCACCTCGCGTACCAGGTGTGTGTGGTACTCGCGCGCGGTCTCCGCGGACAGGTCGACCTCGCTCAGGCGCGGCGCCGGCTGCCCCTGCGCGTCGGTGACCAGCTCCATCACCAGCACGTCGTTGAAGTAGCCGAACGGGCGCGGCACGCGCACGCCTGCGGCATTCAAGGCGTACAGCGCATCCACCTCGGCATTCTTCCAGGCGGACTCCTGCTCCTTCTTGCCGAAGCGGGTGCTCTTGGCCATGGCGCGCGCCTGGCGGCTGCCGCGCACCTTGCGACCCTCCTGGTACTGGGCGCGGCGCTGGAAGCTGCGCTGGGCCATGTTGCGGTATACCTTGGCGCAGCGCAGGCGGTCGCCGCTGCGCACCAGGTAGACGGTCGCTTCCTTGCCGCTCTTCAGGGAGCGCAGGACTTCGTCGATGACGCCGTCATCGATCAGGGGCTGCAGTTCCTTGGGCGTTTTCATGGGCGAGTTCAGGGCAGGGCAGGTTCCGCCGCGGCGCGGCGGCGCGCAGCGTGAGGCTGCCCCTGCGGTGTGTCAAGTTCCGCAGTGCCGATGGCCCTCGCAAAGTCGTGGCCAATCTGGCTGAATCCGGCCCATGACCCCGGAGATCCACGCCTTCGAGTACTCGCTGGGGCTGTTTGCCGTGCTCATCGGCCTGGCCGTGGCGGACGTGGCCAACAGCTTCCATCGCCTGGCGCGCAGCCGCTTCCCGCTGGTGTGGGACCCACTGGCGCTGCTGGCCGCCGGCTACGCACTGTGCATGGCGGTGGGCATGTGGTTTGACCTGTGGGGCGTGCGGCATTTTGCAGCGACCCGCCACTTCTTCTTCTACCTGTGGATGATCGGCTCCATGTTCGTGCTGTTCCTCATCGCCGCGGCCGCGCTGCCGGATGAGGTGCACGCCCGCTGCGATCTGAGTGAGCACTACGCGGCGACGCGGCGCTACTTCTGGACGCTGGTGGCGCTGTTCCAGCTCGCCTACCTGCTAAACGGGGTCTACTTCATCGGGCTTGCGAACCTTGTCCACATGCGTGGCACGGTCATTCTGGTGCTGTTCAACAACATGATGCTGCCGGTGCTGGTGGCCGTGCTGCTCAGCAGGACCGTGTCGCGGAGCTTGCACTATGTGGGCGTGCTGGTTCTGCTGGTGTCGCTGGCCGTGCACTACAGCGTCTACCAGATCAACTGAAGCGGCGCATTGCGCCAGCCCCGGCGCTTCGGCGATGCTGGGGGCTCATCCGCGATATCTCCCGCCCGCACGAAATAATAAGAGGAACTCACCATGTCAGACACCCCGGCCTCGCTCGGCACCGCCATCCGCGCCGGCTTTGAGCAGCTGCACGCCTCCTGGGGCTGGTTCGTGGCCCTGGGCATCGCGCTCATCGTGCTCGGCGCGGTGTGCATCCTCGGTGAGATGAACGCCACGCTGATCACGGTCGTGGTGCTGGGCTGGTTCCTGCTGGTGAGCGGCATCGTCGCGCTCGTGCACGCCTTCCAGACGCGCACCTGGAGCGGGTTCCTGCTTTACCTCTTAACGGCGCTGCTGCGCCTGTTCACCGGCTTCATGCTGGTGCGCTTCCCGCTGGGCGGGGCGGCGGGGATCACCGTGCTGCTGGCGGTGCTGTTCATCGTCGGCGGTGCGTTCCGTGCGATCGGCGCAGGCAAGCTGCGCTTCCCGCGCTGGGGCTGGGCGGTCGCCTCAGGGCTGATCTCCGTGGCCCTGGGCGTCACGCTGCTGGCACAGTTCCCGTTGTCCAGCCTGTGGTTCATAGGTCTTGCGGTCGGGGTCGACCTGATATTTGAGGGCACCTCGCTCGTGGCCCTGGGCAGCGCGCTGCATGGGATCGCCGGCCGCGCGCGCGCGATGGGCACCAGCCCCACACCCTTATAGCGGCCGCCCCGGGCCGGCAGGCCACCAGGTCCGCTGTGCGCAGGATCCGTCGCGGGAATGCCGCGGCGGCGCGCCGTTCCCGCCGCCCCGCAGCCGCAGGCGGCGCGGTAGTATTTTTGGGTAACGCCTCCCCCGGCATCGGGCCGCGGAGGGGACCTTGCGACCGGCGTTCAATCCATACGGCCACAGGTGGCTGCTCAACGCGGAGGCAATGATGGAATTCTTCAAAGGGTCCACGGGTGCGGCACGGCCGCTGGCGTTGCTCTTGCTCAGCGTGTGCGCGCTCGCAGCGGCCGATGAGGCGCCGCCGCAGGCCGGCTGGGTGCCGCGCGAGTTTCGCTTCACCTACCAGGGCTTCACCGCGAAATATTCCTGCGACGGGCTCAGCAGCCGCATCAAGACGGTGCTCCTGCTGCTCGGGGCCCGCAAGCAGGACCTGAAGGTGACCTCGACCGGCTGCAGCAGCTATGGCCGGCCGTCATTCTTCCCGGGGGTTGCGGTGAAGATGAGTGTGCTCGAGCCACTGGGCGAGAAAAGCCCACCGGGTACTGAGCCTGTCGCCACGGTGTGGCACCGTGTGGATCTGTCGCGCCGCGATGCGCTGGCGGCCGCCGGTGACTGCGAACTGACCGAGCAGATCAAGGAAACGATGCTGCCGCTGTTCACCACGCGCAACGTCGACTACAGCTCGACCTGCGTGCCGCACCAGCTGACTGCCCGGGGGCACCACGCTCAAGGCCGACGTGCTGCAACCGGCCCCCGCGGCGCCCGTGCCGCAGACCCCACCGCCCGGCTGACCGCAATCGGCGCCCCGCCTGGTGGGATTCCCAGGCGGGGCGCGAGCGGACCTATTTCTGGGTGACGTGCAGCGAGATGCGCCGGTTCTTCTGCCGGCCGTCCTCGTGTCGCATTGTCGGCCACGGGGTGCTCCTGGCCATATCCCTTGGCCTCGATGCGCGCAGGGTCCACCCCGAGCTTGACCAGTTCGGCCACCACGTTGTCGGCACGTGCCTGTGAGAGCGTCACGTTGGCCGCCGCGTCCCCGGTGTTGTCGGTATAGCCGCCGATGCGCACCTTCACGTTGGGGTAGGCCTTGAGGATGGCGGCGATGTTGCCCAGCTGCTCCTGAGACTGCGGCTGCAGGGTGGCCTTGCCGGTGTCGAACAGCAGCCGGTCGAAGTCGAACCAGGACTCGTCGGTGACCACCGCGGTGCCGTCGTTCAGGTACGTCACCAGGCGACTTTCC
Organism: uncultured Pseudomonadota bacterium; assembly: GCA_963703025.1. Lineage (GTDB taxonomy): Bacteria > Pseudomonadota > Gammaproteobacteria > Steroidobacterales > Steroidobacteraceae > 13-2-20CM-66-19. The sequence continues at coordinate 3,463,582 of OY969778.1, forward strand.
ACCCCGAGTGTCGGGTGCATTGAGCGTGGTGCCATCCGGGAGTTTGACTGCGACCATCTCTCCCGAGCGCTGCCCAGGTGAAGTTGCGCGCATTGCCGACCGCGCCTGTGGCCTGTTGGTGGCCGTGGCGGCCCCCTGCGCAACATCCTTGGGCTGTTCATCGAGCGCATGAAGAGCCAGCCAGTATCAGTGCGCCCAGGATCACCAGCGGCACGATCCAGCGCGAGCCACCGGACGTGGCGGCCGCGTGGCCCCGGACTGTGTACGGCGTCGCGGCGGTGTGGCTCGCGGTCGCGCCCGAGGCCGCTCATCAACCCTGCAGGCAGGTAGCTTTGCAGCCCGGGCGCTTCAGCCTTGAGCATGCTGCCGAGCGAGCCGGCATCGAGCGTGCCTTGGCGTGCGCCTTGCCGATGAATCCGAGCACCAGCGGGACGGCGAGCTTCAGCAGGCCGGTCACCGAGGCGCCACCGAGGCCGGACTGCTGCGAGATCGCGCTGGTCACCTGGTCCTGGCTCGAGCCGAACACCATCGGCAGGAACTTGCTCACCAGATCACCGAGCCGCACCGCCGGAGCCGCGGAGGCCAGCGAGGAAAGATTGCCCAGCACGTTCTGGCTGTTGGCAGTGCCGCAAGGCTCATGATCTGGCCCAGGAAACCGCTGTCGCCGGCCTTGGCGGCAAGGCCACCGAGGGTCGCCGCAGTGGCCGCGCCCAGGCCGCCGTGAGCGCCTGCGGCGAGTCGCCCAGGCGTGCGGCAAGGCCTGCTTCATCTCAGGCGTCACCATCGAGAGAATCGAGTCCATCATTGAGTTGGCCATATGTGATCCCCTGCAGCCTTTAGTGGTGTTGTTGCCCGTGGGGCATGGGAGCAGGCATGAACTTATTACTTACTCCAACCTGTTTTAAGTCGCCATCGCGAACGCGTGGCTCAAGAGCACGCTCACGATTAGATCATGCATGGATTGCGTCTGCGGCAAGCTGAGGAAGCGCAGGATCCGCGCAAAGGCAGGCGTGGCCGAACGCTAGAAGGGGAAGGTGCGGGCACGCACCTGATCCTTGCGATGTCCTTGGCGGCGAGCAGGTAGTGCAGCGCGGCCCAAAGCCCGGTGGGCACGATGCACAGCATCGCCAGGCGCAGCGCGGCGGCTTGCGAGTGGCCGGTGCGCGCGAAATAATCGTTGAGCGCGCCGATCAGCGGTCGGGGTGATCAGGAGATTGCCGACGTTCGCCAGGAACAGCGTCATCGCACAGAACATGGCGCGCATGCGGCATTGCGCGAGGTTGTTCATCAGGCCGAAGCAGGGTCCGATATAGAAGTAGATGGCCGGGATGAAGATCCAGAACATCGCCTTGGCCACGGCCAGGTCGTGCGTGTAGTAGAGCGATGCCGGAGGAGATCGTGGCGATGGAGTGCCCGCGCCGAGCAGCCACATGATGCGGCGCGAATCGGCCATCACCGGGCGCGCCATCAGCCAGCCGGTGGCGACGGTGGCGAGCGAGCCGCCGAACAGGTGCGCATAGGACGGTGACATCGCCAGCCTCGCCCGGGGGTCATGTGATAGGTGCGCTGCACGAACACCTGCGTCCAGTACATCAGTCCCCAGCCCCACAGCGCGCATACCGCACTGCCGAACATCAGGTGCACGGCGGAGCGCTGCGACCACCAGAACCTCAAGGTCGGCATGAAGCGAGGGCGCCGCCTCGTCGTCACCGCTGTCGAGGCAGCCGCGCCTGGGCTCGCGCACCGTGGTCCAGATGGCAGCCCCGGCCAGCACCCCCGGCACACCGAGCGCGAAGAACACCGCGCGCCAGCCGTACAGGTCGTTGATCGTGCCCGCGACGCTGTAACCGACGCTACGCTCCGATGGGCGCGCCCAGTGAGAACACCGTCAGGGCCATCGCGCGGCGGGTGGCGGGGAAGTAGTCGGACAGCAGCGAGCTGGCCCCCGGGGTGCCGCCGGCCTCGCCAATGCCGACACCGACGCGGGTGAAGAAGAACTGCAGCGTGCTGTGCGCCAGGCCGCACAGCGTGGTCATCACCGACCACACCACCAGGCAGGCGGCGATGATCTTGCGGCGGCTGTAGCGGTCGATGGCCCAGGACAGCGGGAAGCCCATGAACACGTAGAACAGGGCGAGCGGCCAGGCGGTGAGCCAGGCGACGCCGGCATTGGTGAGGTGCAGGTCCTGGCGGATCGGGTCAAGGACGGTGGAGACCACGTAGCGGTCGGCGATGCTCAGCGTGTACACCAGGCACATCATGATCAGCACGTACCAGCGCATCGCGAAGCTGGCGCTGCTGACCGGCGGCACCGGCAGTGAGGCGACCTCGCTGGCGGTACCCGACTGTGCTTCGCTCATGCGGTCTCGCTTGGCATCGATTTGAGGTTACGCCAGTCCGCCGCGGCTGTCGTGCACAATCAGGTCGGCCGCCTTTTCCGCGAGCATCATGGTCGGTGCGTTGGTGTTGCCCGAGGTGACGTTGGGGAAGGCGGACGCATCCACCACGCGCAGCCCGCTCACCCCATGCACTCGCAGGCGCGCGTCGAGCACCGCGGTGCGCGGGTCCGGACCCATCATGCAGGTGCCGCAGGCGTGGAACACCGTGCCCGCGCGCGCCCGAAAATCTGCAAGCACGTCCGCATCGGACACGACCGCAAGTCCCGGCTCACGCTCGCTCTGTGTCACCGCCGCGAGTGGGCCGGCCGCTGCGATCTTGCGCAGCAGGCGCGCGCCATCGGTGACGTCGGCCACGTCCGCGGCGGTGGCCAGCGAGTTGGGCAGGATGAACGGGGCGACCTGGGCGTCTGGCGAGCGGATGTGGCTCGAGCCGCGGCTGGTGGGCCGGCAGGTGTTAAATGACATCAGGAAGCCGGCATAGGGGTCCGGGTTCAGCAGGCGGCGCTTGGAGCCAAGCGTGGTGGTGCTATAGCTGGCAGGGTTGAAGTAGAGGTGCAGGTTGGGGGCGGCCAGTCCCGGGCGGCTGCGCACGAAGGCGCCGGCCTGGTTGACGCTCATGGCAAGCGGGCCGCGCTTGGTCAGCGCGTAGCGCAGCGCGGCGCGCACCTTGCCGAAGAACGGCGCAAGCTGGTTGTTAAGCGTCGGCACACGCGAGCGGTAGAAGTACGAGACCGCCAGGTGGTCCTGCAGGCCCTCACCGACCGCCGGGGAGTCGGCCACGACAGGGATGCCGAACTGCCCCAGCAGACGCGCGCCGCCGATGCCCGACAGCTCCAGCAGCTGCGGGGAATTGAGCGAGCCGCCGCACACCAGCACCTCAGCGCGCGCGTTCACCTGCTCGCGCACGCCGGCGCGCAGGTACTCGACCCCTGTGGCGCGCGTGCCGGTGAACAGCACGCGGGTTGCCAGCGCCCGGGTGCGCACCTCGAGGTTGGCGCGGCCGCGCACCGGCCGCAGGTAGGCGTTGGAGCTGGAGACGCGCACGCCGTCCTTGATCGTGACCTGCCACAGGCCAGCCCCTTCAGGCTGTGCGCCGTTGAAGTCACGGGTTTGCGGGATGCCGATCTCGTCGCAGGCCCTGAGGAACGTACCGCACAGTGGGTGCACGCTGTGCGTCTCGTCACTGATGCCCACCGGGCCGCCGGCGCCGTGGTACTGCGAGGCCCCCCAGGGGTGGTCCTCGAGCTTCTTGAAGTACGGCAGCAGTTCCGCCCAGGTCCACCCCGGGTTGCCCGCGGCCGCCCAGTCGTTGAAGTCCGCCGGCTGGCCGCGCACGTACACCATCGCGTTGATCGAGCTTGAGCCGCCGAGTACCTTGCCGCGCGGCCAGAACATCGTGCGGTTGTTCAGGCCCGGGTCCGGCTGCGTCTCGTACATCCAGTTGTAACGCGCATCGTTGAAAGTGCGGCCGTAGCCGATCGGTACCTGGATCCATGGCGAGCGGTCCGAGCCGCCGGCCTCCAGCAGCAGCACGCGCGTGCCGGCATCGGCGCTCAGGCGGTTTGCCAGCACGCAGCCGGCGGCGCCTGCGCCGATGATGATGTAGTCATACTCGGTCATTGTGTGATAGGAATCGCGCGATGAAACTTACAGATATCAAGACGTTCGTGGTCGGCAACCCGCCCCCCGGCAACGGCGGGCGCTACTTCGTGTTCGTGAAGCTCACCACCGATGGCAATGTACACGGAGTCGGGGAGGCGTACAGCGTGCCCTTCAACCCGCACCTGGTGGCGCGGATGATGGAGGACGTGTTCCGCCGCTACTTCCTGGGCGAGAACCCGCACCACATCGAGAAAATCTGGCGTCGCGTGTACTCCGCCGGCTACACCCAGCACCCGGACCTGACGATGATGGGCGTGCTCAGCGCGCTGGAGATGGCCTGCTGGGACATCATCGGCAAGGAGGCCGGGCAGCCGGTCTACAACCTGCTCGGTGGCCAGGTGCACGAGCGCCTGCGCACCTACACCTACATCTATGCGCGCCCGGGCGACCAGACCAACGTCTACCAGGACCCTGATCTGTCCGCGCAGCGCGCCGCGGAGTATCTGGCGCAGGGCTTCACCGCGATCAAGTTCGACCCGGCCGGCCCCTATACCGCCTTTGACGGCCGGCAGCTGTCGCTCGAGGCGCTCGACCTGTGCGAGCGCTTCGTGCGCGTACTGCGCGAGGCGGTGGGTAGCCGGGCGGACCTGCTGTTCGGCACGCATGGCCAGATGACCGCTGCCGGGGCGATACGCCTGGCGCGGCGCCTGGAGCCCTATGACCCGCTGTGGTTCGAGGAGCCGGTGCCGCCGGATGCACCGGAGGAGATGGCGCGCGTGGCGCGCGCCACCAGCATCCCGATAGCCGCCGGCGAGCGCCTGACGACCAAGTACGACTTCGCCCGCGTACTGCGCGCAGGCGCCGCGGCGATCCTGCAGATGAACCTCGGCCGCGTCGGGGGGATCCTCGAGGCCAAGAAGATCGCCGCCATGGCCGAAGTCCAGCACGTGCAACTGGCGCCACACCTGTACTGCGGCCCGGTGGTCGGGGCTGCCAACATCCAGATCGCCACCTGCAGCCCGAACTTTCTGATCCTCGAGGGCATCGAGCGCTGGCAGGGCTTTCACGCCGACATCCTCGTGAAGCCGGTGCGCTGGGAGGGCGGGTACGTCATACCCTCCAGCGAGCCGGGGCTCGGAGTCGAGCTGAACGAGGCGTTCATCGCCCAGCACCCGTACACCGGCGACCGCCTGCACCTGGAAATGACCGATACCCCTCAGAGCTAGCGCGTGCGTTACAGGTGCAGCGCCGCGCGCAGGCGCTCCTCGTACCAGCTCGTGGAAGCGGTTCACCATGAACTCGTTCTCCCCGATCGGGCCGGGCAGGTAGGCAGGGCTGGACACCCCGCGCTGCGTCTCGGCGACAAACTGCGGCGTCCTGCCGGTTGGTGGCGTCCCACACGCTGGTGAGGTTCTTCACGTCGTAGTCCACCCCCTCTTCAGCGTCCGCGTGCACCAGCCAGGTGGTGCGCACCAGCGTGCTGTGGCGCCCGAGCGGCAGCGTGGAGAAGGTGAGCACGTGGTCGGCCAGGAAGTGGAACCAGGCGTTGGGCTGCACGTGCAGGTGCAGCGTGCCCAGGCGCGCATCGGTGAAGGCCCCCAGCAGGCGCCGGGAGGCCGCGCGCGTGTCCGCGGGTCATCGACTCGCCGCGCCATCGAGCACCAGGCGCTCGGTGCGAAAGCCGGTGGCGCGGCCGTGCAGTTCCTCGATCAGCTCGAACGGCAGGTTGAAGCTGCTTCCACAGATCCTGTGAGGCGCCGCGGGCCGCCAGGAAGCGGCAGTACCGTTGGCCGCTCCTTCTCCGACATGGCGCCTCGTCGTCGGGCTCGCCCAGGAACTCGAACAGCGAGTTCAGCAGCTCCGGGTGGCCGGCGCAGTGGAAGCACTCGCGGTTGTTCTCGATGGTGAGCTTCCAGTTGCCGTGCTCGATGATGTCAACCTGCTTGGCAACCTTGGTGTCGTGCAGCGCGTGCGGCGCGAGGTACGGGGCGATGCGTGCGGCCATGTCGTCGAAGTCCGCCGGGGGCTCGTCGGCCAGGCACACGAACACCAGGCCCCGAGCGACCTGGCGCACGTGCACCGCCTTCAGCGGCCGTGGCTGCGGCGGCGATCTCCCCGGTGCCGCCGCAGCCGAGGACACTTGCCCTCAAGGTCGTAGCGTCCAGCGGTGGTAAGGGCACATGAGCGCGCGCCGGCGATGCCCGCGTCCTGCTGCAGGATGCGCGAGCCGCGGTGCCGGCAGGTGTTATGGAAGGCGGCGATCTGAGCCATCATCACGGCGCAGCAGGAAGATCGGGTAGGGGCCGATCTGGTAGGTGCGGTAGTCGCCCCCTTCCGGGATCTCAGCCCCGGCGTGCCAGGAAGAGCCAGTGCCGTGGCAAAGATGCAGCTCGAGTTCGGCCTGGTACAGCGCCTCGTCGGCAAAGAAGGCGCCGGGCAGCGCGTAGCCGTCGCTGCGCGAGGCCAGCAGCGCCGCGACGTGTTCGCGCAGGTTCACTCGTAGGCCGTCCATATGGTCTTCAGGTCGCAGTACTTGTCGATCGCGTGCGGGGAGCGGTCGCGCCCGGAGCCGGATAGCTTGAAGCCGCCGAACGGGGTGGCCATGGTGGAGCGGTCGAAGGAGTTCACCCATACCGTGCCGCCGCGCAAGCGCTGCCGCCACGCGGTGCGCGACGTTGATGTCAGCAGTCCACACGGCCGCCGCCAGCCCGTAAGGGGTGTCGTTGGCCATCTGCACCGCCATAGGCCTCGTCCTGAAAGTCATCACCGAGAGTACCGGCCCGAAGATCTCCTCGCGCGCCACCTTCATCGCCGGGCGCACGCCGTCGAGGATGGTCGGCCTCGACGTAGAAGCCGCCGCTGTCCTCCATGGCGCGGTGCCCACCCAGCACGATGCGCGCGCCGCTGGCGACCCCGCTGTCGATGAAGCCGAGCACGCGGTCCATGTGCCCGCGGTCGATCACCGCACCCATCTGCGTGGTCGGGTCCAGCGGATGGCCCTGCGTGATGGTGGCGGTCACCCGCGCGATGCCCTCGAGCAGCTCGGCACGCACGCTCTCGTGCACGATCAGGCGCGAGCCGGCGTGGCAGGTCTCGCCGCTGTTGTAGTAGATGCCCCAGGCGATGTCGTAGGCGGCCGCCTCGAGGTTGGCGTCGGCGAACACCACCTGCGGGGTCTTGCCGCCGAGTTCGAGGGCGGTGCGCTTGAGGTTCGACTCGCTGGCGTAGCGCAGCATCAGCCGCCCACCTCGGTGGAGCCGGTGAAGGCAATCAGGTCGACCTCCCGGTGCAGCGCGAGCGCCTGGCCGGCTTCCTCGCCCATGCCCGGCACCACGTTGAATACCCCCGGGGGCACGCCCGCCTCGCAGGCCAGTTCGCCCAGGCGGATGCCCGACAGGGGTGACTGCTCGGCGGGCTTGAGCACGATGCTGTTGCCCATCAACAGCGCCGGTCCCACCTTCCAGCAGCTGATGATAAGCGGGTAGTTCCACGGCACGATCGCGCCGATCACCCCGAGCGGTTCGCGGCGGATCAGCGCCAGGTCGTTCGGCCCGGTGGGCGCCACCTCGTCGTACAGCTTGTCGGAGAATTCCGCGTAGTACTCGATGCAGTCAGCGCAGTTGGCGACATCGACACTTACGGCATTGGCGATGGGCTTGCCGACATCGCGCGCTCTCCAGCAGCGCGAGGTTATCGATGTCGGCGCGAATCAGCTCGGCGAAGCGCCGCAGGACGCGCTTGCGCTCGCGCGGCTCGGTGCGCCGCCACGCCCCCTGCTCGAAGGTCTTGCGGGCGCCGGTGACGGCCGCATCCACGTCGGCCGCGTCCGCAGCGCGCCACCTGGCAGATCACCTGCCCGTCGATGGGGCTGATGTCCTTGAAGACCCGGCCATCCTCGGCGGCCACGTAGCGGCCATTGATGAAGGCGCGCCCTTCGGGTTTTTGTGCGGCAGCGAGCTGGTCCCAGCCGCGGCGGTCGCGTTGTGCCGCTGAAGTGTGCATGGTCATTAAGCTTCCATAGTCCGGTTAGAGATCGCAGCCTAGAAATTGGCTAGCCCCATCTAAAAGAGGCATTGCAGGGCAGGGCAGCTGACTAGAATGTACCGCGTCCGCGTGTCATTGCACCCTCAACGCTTTTTTTCCGGAGAGTCACCATGGCAACCAGGGCTTCTTCCAGGTCCAAGGCCGCAGTGAAGCGAAAGACCCCGCGCAAGGCCGCCAGCCGTGGCGCGCTGCGCACGCGGGTCGCCGCGGGTCCGGAGCTACCCGCCGTCGGGGGCGATCTTCTGGGGCGCCTTGCCCGCGGCGCGGTCATCTGCGCGGAAGGGTACCTGTTCGAGCTCGAGCGCCGTGGCTACCTGCAGGCCGGCGCCTTCGTCCCCGAGGTGCTCTTCGATCACCCGGAGGTGGTGGAGCAACTGCACATGGACTTCGTGCACGCAGGTTCGGATGTCACGCAGGCGCTCACCTACTACGTGCACCGCGAGAAGCTGCGGGTCATCGGCCGCGAGAAGGACCTCGTGCCGATGAACCGCGCCGCGCTGTCGATCGCGAAGTCCGTTGCCCGCAGGACCGGCACGCTGTTCGCAGGGGACCTGTGCAACACCAACATCTACGAACCCGGCGACCGCAAGTCGCGGCTCGAGGTGGAGCGCATCTTTGTCGAGCAGGTCGGCTGGGCGATCGATGCCGGCGTCGACTACTTCGTCGCGGAGACCTTCTCCTGGGGCGCGGAGGCGCTGCTGGCGCTGGCTGCGATCCAGAAGCACTCGAAGGTGCCAGCGGTGGTCACCATGGCCATGCACCGCGAGGATCTCACCCGCGATGGCTGGACCCCGGTGGAAGTGTGCCAGCGACTGGAGGCCGCCGGCGCACAGGTGGTGGGCATCAACTGCCATCGCGGGCCTGCGACCATCATGCCGATGATGCGGCAGATCCGCGCCGCGGTGAGCTGCCACGTGGCGGCCCTGCCGGTGCCGTACCGCACCACCGCAGCTCAGCCCTCGTTCATGTCCCTGACCGACCCGGGCTGCCAGAACGCGCGCGCGTTCCCGGTGGGACTTGATCCGTTCGTGTGCACGCGCCAGGAGATCTTCGAGTTCGGGCGCGAGGCGTTCGCGCTGGGCATCAATTACCTGGGGGTGTGCTGCGGCGCAGGGCCGCACCATATCCGTGCGCTCGCGGAGAGCTTAGGAAGGCATCCACCGGCCAGCCGCTACTCGGTCGACATGTCCCGGCATGCCTTCTTCGGCAACACCGAGCGCATCAAGAAGATCCAGATCGAGTATCGCGCGAAGCTCTAGGCGCGCCTGCAGCGCTCAATCCTGCAGCAGCGTGCGCCTGACGGCCTGCTGCCAGCCGGCTGACAGCTGCGCGCGGCGCGCCGCGCTCATGCGCGGGCGGAAGGTCGCCCCGCTTTGCCAGGTGGCACGCAGCGCATCGAGGTCCTTCCACACCCCCGTGGCAAGCCCTGCCAGGAAGGCGGCCCCGAGAGCGGTGGTCTCAAGCTCCGCGGGCCGCTCGACCTGGGCCTCCAGCATGTCGGCGAGGAACTGGCAGAACCAGTCATTCCCGGCCATGCCACCGTCGACGCGGATGGCGGCGGCGCGCGCGGCGCCATCGCGTGCCATCGCCTGCGTCAGGTCCAGGGTCTGGAAGGCGACCGATTCCAGCGCGGCGCGCGCCAGGTGGGCGCCGCTGGCATCCAGCGTGAGGCCGCAGATCAGTCCGCGCGCCTGCGGGTCCCAGTGCGGGGCGCCCAGGCCGACGAAGGCGGGCACCAGGTACACCCCGTGGTCATCGGCCACCGCGGCGGCGGCGGCGGCCGTCGCGTCGGCTGACTCGATGACCTTGAGCCGGTCACGCAGCCACTTCACCGCCGCGCCGGCCACGAAGATCGAGCCTTCCATGGCGTAGCTGACGCGACCGCCGATGCGGCAGGCGACCGTGGTCAGCATGCGGTTGGCGGAAGTCACCGCGGTGGACCCGGTGTTCAGCAGCAGGAAGCAGCCGGTGCCGTAGGTGGACTTGGCCATGCCCGGCTCGAAGCAGGCCTGCCCGAAGAGCGCCGCCTGCTGATCGCCGGCGATACCGGCAATCGGCAGCGCCTTGCCGAACAGCGCCGCCTCGCTCGTGCCATAGAGGCCGCTGCTGTCGCGAACCTGCGGCAGCAGCGCACGCGGCACGCGCAGCAGCCGCAGCAGTTCCTCGTCCCAGTCCTGGCGGTGGATGTCGAACAGCAAGGTGCGCGAGGCATTGGTCGCATCGGTCGCGTGCACCCGTCCGCCGGTCAGGCGCCACAGCAGGAACCAGTCGATCGTGCCGAAGGCAAGCTCGCCGCGCTCGGCACGTGCGCGTGCGCCGGCGACGTTGTCGAGGATCCACGCCACTTTGGTCCAGAGAAGTACGGGTCCAGCAGCAGCCCGGTACGCGCGGTGACCAGCCCCTCGGCGCCGGCGGCCTTCAGGCGCGCGCATTCCTCGGCCGTGCGGCGGTCCTGCCAGACGATGGCGCGGTGGATCGGCCGGCCGCTGGCGCGCTCCCACACCACCGCGGTTTCGCGCTGGTTGGTGATGCCGACTGGCGGCAATGGCCTCCAGACCCACCCCGGCGCGCTCGATCGCCTCGCGTACGACCTCCACCGTGTCGCGCCAGATGTCCTCCGCATCGTGCTCGACCCAGCCGGAGGCGGGGTAATGCTGTGCGAACTCGCGGCGGGCGAGGGCGACCGTGCGCGCCTGGGCATTGAAGACGCATCGCCCGGGTCGATGTCGTGCCCTGGTCGATCGCCAGCACGTGCAGCGGCTTGCTCATGAGAAGACCTCTGCGGGTGGTGTTGCCCGGTCCATCACGCCCGCGCGGGCAGGAAGGGGCGGATGACCAGCTGGTAAAGCCCACCGCCGGCGATGGCGCCCAGCAGCGGTCCGGCGACCGGGACCCACCAGTAATTCTGCGGGGAGGGGAATGCCTGGGCGCCCCACCCGGACAGGAAGCAGAACGCCCGCGGCCCCAGGTCGCGCGCCGGGTTGATCGGCCAGGCCTCCAGGTACCCCGCGCAGGCCCCGATGGTGGCTACCAGCAGACCGATCATCAGGGCGCCGGTATTGGCGGCCGGGGCGAGCGTATTGAACTGCTCGGTGATGGCGAACACCCCCAGCACCAGGATGCCGGTAAGCACGATCTCGTCCATGAAGGCGTGTGTGGGGGTGATCGCAAGACCCGGATGGGTGAAGAAAACCCCCGCGGCGCCCCCGTCGCCGGCGCGGGTGAGCTGGTGGGCGAGGTTGTAGTGGTCGATGACCGGGCCGAACAGAGGTACACCAGCGCGGCGCCCAGGAAGGCGCCGGTGATCTGGGCACCCATGTAGGGCAGCACCTTGCGCGGCGGAAAACCGCGATACACGGCAAGCGCGAGCGTGATCGCCGGATTGGCATGCGTGCCGGAGACCGCGCCGGTCACGTAGATCGCCAGCGTCACCGCGAGCCCCCAGGCGATGCAGACACCCCAATAGGCCTGCTGGTAGGGACTCGGATCGTAAAGGGTGTACATCGCCGCAGCGGAGTCACCCAATGCCAGGATGATGAACGTGGCAAGGCACTCCGACAGCAGTTCGCCCGTGAACCGGTGTCTGCGGGCATATCCGCCCAGTGTGTCTGCCCCCGGCTGCCGCCCGCTTGCCGCCATCAAGTCCCCCCTTAAGGGGAACAACCCTCCGCGAGAATCGCTGCCAGATCAAGGGCTGCGCAGCTTGCGCCTCGGGCCGCCACCGCCGCGGTCCCGGCATCGCCTGACCCTGATGCCTCAGCGCAACAGATCCGCAAGGGCAGTTCCTGGCCCATCGTGGATCCCGGCCCATGTGGTCGAAAGGCCGCATCGGCTTGACCTCTCGGTGGCTGTCCGCCCGGGCTGCCGGCGCACGCCGTTCACCCCCGGGTCGCCATCCGCTTTTTAGATGGACCTATTCAATTTCTAGACTTTCGGCCGCCTGGAGGGTATGAAATGCTGCAATTGCACGCTCTGTGACGTCCTGATTACGCGCCCGGAGGCGGGGGCAACAGCGCTTGTGTCATGTCTGGAAGGCGCTTTTATTCATGCAGCCGTCATAGACGTGGTATACAAAGTTTAACGGGGGAGCCGCCTGGCAGTCGGGTGCGTTCGCGTGGCGAATCTACAACCAATCCTCAGGGGACCGCTCGATGAAGCTAAATCCTAAGATCTCTGCAGCCGTCGGCGCCATTTTGGGTGCCCAGGCGTCAATGATCGCCTTTGCCGCAGCGGCGGACACCGCATCCGAACCCGCCGCTGATGCGGGCGGACTGCAGGAAGTCATCGTCACGGCCAACCGCCGTGCTGAGAACGCCCAGGACGTGCCAATCACGATCCAGGCCATCAGCGGCGACCAGCTCAGGGCACTCAACGTCACCGGCTTCAACGACCTGTTGAAATACACCCCGAACGTGACCTACAGCGGCAACGGGCCGGGCACTGGCAATATCTTCATGCGCGGACTGGGTGGCTCCGGCTCGGGCAACCAGTCGCAGTCCACCACCGCGCCATTCCCGAACGTCGCGCTCTACCTTGACGACCAGTCAATGCAGTTCCCGGCGCGGAACAACGACGTCTACCTAGTGGACATGGAGCGCGTCGAGATTCTCGAAGGTCCGCAGGGCACGCTCTTCGGCGGCGGCGCCCAGGCCGGCGCGATCCGCTACATCACCAACAAGCCCAAGCTCGGCGTCACCGAGGGCCAGGTCAACGCCACCTACGGCGTCACCGCCGGCGGCGACCCGAATTCCAGCGGCAACTTCACCCTGAACCTGCCGTTCGGCGACAACTTCGCTGTACGCGGCGTGATCTTCACCGACCACGCCGGTGGCTGGATCGACAATATCCCTTCGACGATCTCGATCCCGCCGATCGGCAACGGCGCCGACGTTGGCTTTCCGGCGGGTGCGGGCACCGGACTTCCGGTAAGCCGGCCGGGCAGCCCCGTGGCCACCAATGCCGGCATCACCGGCAGCAACTTGAACTCCATCGACTACCAGGGCGCACGGATTTCGGCGCTGTACAAGTTCAACGAGAACTGGGACATCCTGGTCCAGCAGAACTACCAGAACTCAGAAACCAACGGCTACTTCTACGAGTACCCGACCGGCACTGACGGCAGCGCTCTGGCCAACGGCCAGTTGACCGCGTTCACCCCGGCCTTCAACAAGGACAAGTACTCGAGCACGGCCTGGACCATCAACGGCTCGATCCTCGGCGTCAAGGCTGTCTATACCGGCAGCTACATGATCCGTCACATCGATGGGCAGCAGGACTACTCGAACTACATGCGCAGCGCGCACGGTGCCTACTACGCCTGCTCGGGCAAGGGCGCCAGCTACTTCTACTTCCGTTCCGCGAAGCCGACGACGTGCTACGCCCCCGTGGGCTCCTGGCGCGACCAGGTGAGGAACACGCACCTGAGCCACGAAATCCGCTTCACCACGGACCAGGACTACCGTCTGCGTGCGATCGCCGGTGCGTACTACGAGAAGTTCAACATCTACGACAACATGAACTTCAACTACATGGCCATCCCACAGTGCAATGCCCAGAACCTTGCGAACTCCGCGGCCGGCGGACCGGACTGCGTGACCAGCGTCGGGCCGATAGCCGGATTCTATAACTCGACCTCCGGCTACCGCGAGAACACCAACACCGCCTTCGGCGAGGACGTGCTGCGCGGCTACACCCAGTTCGCCTTTTTCGCAACGGTCGACTTCGACATCATCCCGAAGGTGCTGACCGTGAGCGCCGGTGAGCGCCACTACGACTACAACGAGTTCGAGACCGGCTCTGAGTACTACAGCGCGACGTCCACGGTGCTGAACGTGCCCAACGGCACCTGCACGCACTGCGGCTTTGGCATCAACCTGGACAAGAGCGAAAGCGGCTGGAAGCCACGCTTCAACGTCAGCTGGCACGTCATGCCGGACGTGATGGCGTACTACACGTACTCCGAAGGCTTCCGCCCGGGCGGCTTCAATCGCACCAAGACCAACGAGGATGGCAGCGTCGTCACCCTCAAGGGCGTGGCCCCGTACACCTCAGGCAACAACCAGTACCTGAAGCCGGTGGGCTATGACTCGGACACGCTGACCAACAACGAGATCGGCATCAAGAGCGAGTGGCTGAACCACCGCCTGCTCGTCAACGTTTCGGCGTACCAGATGGACTGGAAGAACGTGCAGCTGCCGCTGTTCGATCCGACGCACCTGGGCAACACCACCTTCGTCGTCAACGGCCCGACGTACCGCATCAAGGGCATCGAGCTGCAGCTGGTCGCAGAGCTGTTCCAGGGGTTCACGGTGCAAGGATCGAGCTCGTGGAATTCATCCGAGCAGACCGACGCGCCCTGCTTGACCTCGTCAGGCGTGACGACCGGAACCCCGCACAACCCGACTCCCGCTGGGTGAGTGCATCACGCCAGGTCAAGGGCCAGCCGTACACCAACCCGTACGGGGTACTGGGAACGCGGGCACCGTTCTCGCCGGCGCATCGAGTTCAACCTGCGCGCGCGCTACGACTGGGCGATGCAACGGCTATAACTACGTTTGCCTGGGCAGGCGCGAACCACATCGGCACCATGAGCAACGAGCCGGCGAGCTTCCCGGACGGCAATTCGCCTTCCCAGAACCCGCCGACCACGACGCTGCTGCGCTACACAGATTCCCGGCTACACGACCTACGACGCATCGGTCGGCGTGGCCAAGGACGCCTGGACCGCGGCCGTTCACGGCGAACAACCTCACCAACTCTGATGCGGTCAAGCAACATCAGCTCCGGCCAGTTCATCAAGTCCGAGGTGCCGATCCGTCCGCGGGTCCTCACCTTCTCGCTGGGCTACAAGTTCTAAGCCGCGTTGGGCAACCGGCCCGCGCGGTTGCAGTAGAATCAAGGGCGGGCCTTCCGGTCCGCCCTTTTTCTTGGGAGCGCATGGATACAGACGGAATCTACCGAGGCGAGCGCGGCACGGCCCAGTCGATCGCCCAGATCCGCGGCCTGCTGCGGCAGCGGACTTCTCCAGGTGCCCTGGCGGCCGCGCAGGCGCTGAGCGCACGGGTTCCCGACGATCGCGATGCGCGCCTGTTCAGTCGCCTTCGCTCTGCGCCACCTCGGGCGGGTCGATGACGCACTGAAGGTACTTGCCGACCTGCGAACTGCGCCATCCGCGCTTCAGCCGTCTCTACGAGGAGCGTGGCCAGTGCTACGTCGCGCAGGCGACAGGCACAGCCGGCGATCGAGGCATTCCTGGCGGCGGTGCACCGCAATAACGCGCTGCCGGGCAGCTGGAGCATGCTCGAGGGCCTCTACCGCATGGGCGGTGACGAGGCGCAACATGCGCACCGCCGCAAGTCATGTCGCCACGCTGCGCAGCCTGCCGCGCGAAGTCGTGGCGGCCACCGGCATGTTCATGGACCGGGACCTCGATGGCGCCGAGTCGCTGATCCGCTGCATTCCTGCTGCAGCATGGGGACCATATCGAGGCGATGCGCCTGCTGGCGCGCATCGGCATCGCGCGCAAGGTGTTCGACGACGCCGCGCTGCTGCTGGCGGCGGTGCTGGAGCTTGCCCCGGACTACCGCCTGGCCCGCGCCGAGTACGCCGAGGCGCTGATCGAGCTGCACCGCCACGCGGAGGCGCGCGAGAATCTGGACCGGCTGGTGCGCGAGGAGCCTGACAGCCGGCTGCGCCTGCAGGGACTGTACGCAACCGCCTGCGTGGGGCTGGGCGAGCACGAGCGCGCCATCGCGCTCTACCGGGAGCTGCTGGTCGGTGCGCCGGTGGACGCGGACGTGCACCTGTCCATCGCGCATGCGCAGAAGACCCTCGGCCGGCGTGAGCAGGCGGTCGAGTCCTACCGTCGTGCCGCGGCGAGCCGACCGGACTTCGGCGACGCGTACTGGAGCCTCGCCAACCTCAAGACCTACCGCTTCACCGACGCCGAGCTTGCGCGCCTGCGCGCGCTCACAGCGGCCGCGGACATTGCGCCGGTGGACCGCGTGCACTGCGCTGTTCGCGCTTGGCAAGGCGCTTGAGGATGCCGGGCGAGTACGCGCAGTCGTTTGACTACTACGCGCGGGGCAACGCACTCAAGCGCGCCGAGAGCCGCTACCGCCCGCTAGATCATCGAGAACAACACGCGCGCAGCAGATCGAGGTGTGCACGCGCGAGTTCTTTGCTGCGCGCGCCGGCTGGGGCGAGCCTGATCCGGCCCCGATCTTCATCGTCGGTCTGCCGCGCTCCGGCTCGACGCTGCTGGAGCAGATCCTCGCCTCGCACTCCCAGGTCGAGGGCACGCAGGAGCTGCCCAACGTCCAGCAGATCGTAGCCACGCTGCGCGGCCGCGATCCTGACCCGGGCAATCCGCGGTACCCGCGAGTGCTCACGGAGCTGAGCGCGGATGAGGTGCGCACGCTCGGGCAGCGCTACCTCGACGGCACGCGGCCGTACCGCACCGGCAAGCCCTTCTTCATCGACAAGATGCCGAACAACTTCCGCCACCTGGGGCTGATCCGTCTGATGCTGCCGAACGCGAAGATCATCGACGCGCGCCGCGAACCGATGGCCTGCTGCTTCAGCAACCTGAAGCAGCTGTTCGCCAACGGCCAGGAGTTCACCTACAGCGTCGACGACATCGCGCGCTACTACCGCACCTACCTGGAGCTGATGCGCCACTGGGGCCAGGTGCTGCCGGGGTGGGTACTGCACGTGCAGCACGAGGACGTGGTGGAGGACCTGGAGGGCAGCGTGCGCCGCATGCTTGAGTTCTGCGGGCTCACCTTCGAGCCGCAGTGCGTCGAGTTCCACAAGACCCAGCGCAGCGTGCGCACGGCAAGCTCCGAGCAGGTCCGCCGGCCGCTGAACCGCGATGGGCTCGAGCAGTGGCGGCACTTCGAGACGTGGCTGGGGCCGCTGCGCGCGGCCCTCGGGGATGCCGTGGACGATTACCGGAGCTGATGGCCATGGCCGCCAAACCCAGCCGCAACGAACTGTGCTCCTGCGGCAGCGGCCGCAAGTTCAAGCACTGTCATGGCGGCCTGCCTGCCGCCGCTGCGCTGTCGCCGCAGACCGTCAGCCCGCAGCAGCTGGATGGGCTGGTGGCGCTGCTGCAGCAGGACCGCGCCGCCGAAGCCGAGGCACGCGCGTGGGATGCGGTCCGCCTGCACCCCAATGCCGGGATGCTGTGGAAGATCCTGGGCGTGGCGCTCGCCCACCAGCGCAAGGATGCCCTGCAGGCCCTGCGGCGCGCCGCGCAGCTGATGCCAAAGGACGCAGAAGCGCTGCGCAACCTCGGGGCGGCTTTGCACGACCGCGGCATCTGGGACGAGGCGCTGGCCAGCCTGCAGGCCTCCCTCGCACTGGAACCGGACCACCCAGGCGCGCTGGTGGACGCGGCCGACGTCCTGCGCGCGCTCGGGCGGCCACGCGAGTCGATACCGCTGTACCAGCGCGCCCTGGGCGTGGATCCAAGTGACGTGGAGGCACTGAACAACCTGGGCAACGCCTACCTGGAGATCGCCGACCACCAGCGTGCGCTTGAGCACTACGAGCGGGCGCGGCGCCTGCGCCCGACCAATGCCAAGGTCTCCGGCAACGTCGGCCATGCGCTGCTGCTGCTGGGCCGGATGGAGGAGGCCGTGGAGCTGGGCCGCAGGGCGCTGAGCCTTGACCCGGCGCTGCCTGTGGCGCACAACAACCTGGGAATGGCGCTGGCGGCGCTTGGCAGGCGCAGCGAGGCGGCCGACAGCTACCGCGAGGCGCTGCGGCTGCAGCCAGCCTACGTCGAGGCGCTCAACAACCTCGGCAACGTACTGCGCGAGCTGGGCGACCGGCGCGCCGCGGTGCCGCTGTACCGGCGCGCGGTGGAACTGGAGCCGGAGCGCGCGGAGAGCTTCTGCAACCTCGGCAACGTGCTGTTCGAGATCCGCCACGTGGAGGAGGCAGTGGCCGCGTTCCGCCAGGCGATAGCGCTGCAGCGCGACTACGCGCCGGCGCACCTGAGTCTCGGGTTCGCGCTGCGCCAGCAGCGTCGCGCCGCCGAGGCGCAGGACAGCTGCGAGGCGGCCCTGAAGATCAGGCCGGACTACGTCGAGGCAATCGCCTTCCTCGGGGAGCTGCATGCGGACCGCGGCCAGTTCGAGGAGGCCGAGAAGCTCTTCCGGCGCGCGATCGAGCTGGACCCCGGCTTCGCGCACGCCTTCGCCAGCATCGCCACGCACCGCAAGATGAAGCTCGCCGACGCCCCCTGGCTGCACGGGGCGGTGTCGCTGCTGGCGCGCCCGCTGCCGATCGGGCATGAAATCAACCTGCGCTATGCGCTGGGCAAGTACTTCGACGATGTTGGCCAGTACGACGATGCCTTCGGCCAGTACCACAAGGCGAACGAGCTGACCAAGCGCTACGGGGCGCGCTACGAGCGCGCCAAGTTCGCCGAGCGCATCGACCGGCTTATCAGCACCTTCGACCAGCGCCTGGCGCGTGAGAGCGCAAGTTTTGCCTCGGATTCGCAGCTGCCGGTGTTCATCCTGGGGATGCCGCGCTCGGGAACCTCGCTGACCGAGCAGATCCTCGCCTCGCACCCGCAGGTTTTCGGCAGCGGCGAAGTCGCCTTCTGGAACGGCGCCTACGAGGCCTGGCGCGCGGCAGAACTGGAGGGCCGTCCGGCCGTGCAGCTGCTGCCGGACATGACGCGTCGCTACCTCGAGCGCATGAGCGCCGCCGGTGGCGCGGCGACACGCGTCATCGACAAGATGCCGGCGAACTTCATGTACGCCGGACTGATCCACAGCGCCTTCCCGCAGGCGCGCATCATCCACATGCAGCGCCACCCGGTGGACACCGCGCTGTCGATCTACTTCCAGAACTTCTTCAACATCGGCCCGTGGGCGCACGACCTTGAGCAGCTTGCGCATTACTACGGTGAGTACGTGCGCATCACCGGCCACTGGCGCGCGAGCCTGCCCAAGGCGAACTTCCTCGAGGTCCCCTACGAAGGGCTGATCGAGGACCAGGAGGGCTGGACGCGCCGCATGCTGGAGTTCCTGGGGCTGCCCTGGGATCAGCGGGTGCTGGAGTTCCACAAGACCGAGCGCGTGGTCATCACGGCGAGCAAGTGGCAGGTGCGCCAGAAGATCCACTCAGGCTCCGCGGGACGCTGGCGCCACTACGAGAAGCACCTGGGGCCGCTGCTGCACCTGCCGCAGCTGGTGGCCGGCTAGCTGATACGCGTGGCGCGCAGGCGCGCCTCGTCCGGCGCATACCCCATGCCGGGGGCCTCCCCGAGGGTAATGAAGCCCTGGGTGTCCACGGTGAGAGGCTCGCTCATGAGGAAGTCGCGCCGCTCCAGGCTCCATTCGGGTGGGTCAAACGGAAACTCCATGAACGGTGCATCGCCCAGGCCTGCCACCAGGTGCGCATTGGCCGTGACGCCCATGCCGTTGGTCCAGGTGTGCGGGGTGAAGGTGATGTGGTGCTCCTGGGCCATGACCGCCATGCGCCGCAGCCCGGTGATCCCGCCGACCAGGGCGGCATCCGGCTGCAGCACGTCGATGCAACCCTCGACAATGAGGTCGCGCAGCTCGTGCAGCTGGCGGGTCATCTCCCCGCCGGCGATGCGCACGTCGGTGGCTGCGCGCAGCGCGCGCATGCCGGCGCGGTCCGCGCGGTGCAGCGGCTCCTCCATCCAGTACACGCCCAGGCGCTCCAGCTCGCGCGCGACCGTCAGCGCATCCTTTAAAGTCCAGGCACTCTGGGTGTCCCATGGCAGCCGCCAGCCCTGGTTGCAGTCGACCAGCAGCTCAAGCTTGTTGCCCACGCGCGCGCGCACCGCCTCCAGCGCCTTGACGTCCTCGCGCCAGTCGCCGCGGTGAAAGCGCAGCTTGAGCGCGGGGAACCCCAGGGCGAGGTAGCGCTCGGCCGCATCCGCCTGGGCGGCCGGATCGCGCAGCGTCCCCGAGGAAGCATAGGTGCGCACGCGCGGGCCGAGCCCGCCCAGGAGCTTCCAGCACGGCGCCCCCAGGATCTTGCCGGCCAGGTCCCACAGGGCGAGGTCCAGCGGCCAGCAGCGTCCGTAGTGGAAGTCGATGTTGGCGAGCACGCGGTAGTGGCGTTCCAGGGCCAGCGGATCCGCGCCGATGAACAGGCTCTCGTGGCCGGCAAAGCCGAGCATGAGGTCCCCTGAGCCGACGCCGGTGAGCCCGGTGTCGGTGGTCACGCGCACCACGGTGGCATCGAAGTGCACGCGCGGCTTGGTGTCCCAGCTGGCGTTGAAGGCCGGCTCGAGCGGCAGCCGGTGCTGGGTGATGGTTACGGAGGCGATCCTGTGCGCGGGGGCGGGCACCGGGGTGGCTGTGCTCATGGGGTGTTGGACTTAAGGCGGGGAGAGCGGAGCCTTTCACACTCATCCGGGTGCTAAAAGCCGAGAAATTCACTGGCGACATCGAAAAAAGGCATCGCTTGCCACTGGTAGCACTTGGCGCGCGGCGCGCGCCTGGGCGAGGATGCTCAGGGGAGGGCGCTTGCGCCCGCTGTGGCAGCTATCACATGCAAAAGAACACCGACCGACGCTGGTTGCCTCTGAACGCGCTGCGCGCCTTCGAGGGCGTGGCCAAGCACGGCAGCTTCACCGCAGCCGCCAACGCCCTGCTGATCTCCCAGAGTGCGCTATCGCGGCACGTGATCGCCCTCGAGCGGCTCACCGGGGTGCAGCTGTTCGACCGGCGGCCGCATGCCCTCACCCTGACCAAGGCAGGCCAGCACCTGCTGCCGGCGGTTGCCAAGTCCTTCGATCGGCTCGAGTACGCACTGGATGAGATCCGCAACGAGGGCGCCCCGTTGCAGCGCACGCTGCGCGTGCAGATGCCGCCGAGCTTCGCCGTGCAACTGGCGGTGCCCATCCTGCGCGACTTCCGCCGTGCCAGCGCCGAAGTGGACATCGACCTCATCAGCCCCTACGGGGTGGGGCCGCCGCTGGGGGACGTCGATGTGGCCGTGGTGTACTCCAAGCCCACGGTGACGGACCTGGTGACCGATCTCTTGTGGCCGGTGCGCCTGAGTGTGCTGTGCCACCCGAACATCGCCGCCGCCCACCGCGGCAAGGACCTGGCGGCGTTCATCGAGGCGAACGAGCTCGTGCACGTGCGCATCGCGGACCTGCCGCGTCACCACGTGTGGACCCAGTTCGTTCGCCAGGAAGGCTTGAAGGGGGTCAACATCGAGCGCGGGCTGGTGTTCGACACGGCCATACTCGCCGCGCAGTACGCTCTGGGCGGGCAGGGGATCGCCCTGGTTGACACGCACCTGTTTGCCGAGGAGATCAGCGCCGGGCGGCTGGTCAAGCCGTTTGCCGCCACGCTGGATGATGGCTATGGCTACTACCTGACCACACACCCGGAGGGCCTGTCGGACACCGCGATCGCGCTGTTCCGCTCCTGGCTGATCGAGCGCTTCGGCAAGCGTGCCGACGCACCGGTCGTCCCGGTGGTGCAGTTGGTGGCCGCCAACGAGTAAGCGAAGGTGGCGCGGCGAGCGCGGCGCGGTCCTACGCGATGAAGATGGCCAGGGCGTCCGCGGTCAGGGCAGGGCGCTTCTCGCCGTCGATCTCGATGCTGTTGCTGGTCGTCACAAAGTAGCGCCCACTGCTGCGCGCCTTCACTGATTTGAGCGTGATGCGGTTGCGTACGCGCTGGCCGGCGCGCACCGGGGTCACGAAGCGCACATCATCCACGCCGTAGTTGACTACCGAGGTCGGGTTGACGCGCGCGACGAGCAGTTCCATCGCCGTCGGGGCGAGCAGCGACAAGGTGAGGAAGCCGTGCGCTATGGCGCTGCCGAACGGGCTTTCACGTGCGGCACGCTCAGGATCGACGTGGATCCACTGGTGATCCCCGGTGCAGTGCGCGAACTCGTGGATGCGGGTCTGGTCGAGGGTAATCCAGGAGGACACTCCGACCTCCTCGCCGACATGCTTCGCCAGATCCGGGAGCGCAATTATCTGATCCACCTCAACCTTCCTCCGTATTGATCAATCCCTGAGCGCCGCATGAAAATGTTGAGATGCGGCAATGCAACCCTGCGTGGTGGTGCCGGATCTTACCAAGGCGTGTTCTTATTGTTGATGCCCAGTGGGTCGATGTCTGTCGGCGCGCGCGTGCACCATGATGCTGCACTGTCAATGCATTTCTGCCATATGAAATCTAAGTAATCAATAGGTTATATATCATATTTTGAGTAGATTCTTGCCAAAGGTGACAGTACCGGCACTCCTTGCGGTGGTTTCGGCCTTCGCGCACGCGCAGGAGATGGACCGTACTGCGATGGACGGCATGGCGATGCCGGGCCTGTACGGAAGTTACTCCATGAGCCGCGAAGGCTCCGGCACCAGCTGGCAGCCAGATAGCACACCCATGGAGGGTGCGCAGCAGATGCACGGGGCCTGGATGACGATGGAGCACGGCTTCATCGACGGCATCTACGACGACCAGGGTGGCCCGCGCGGCGACACTAAGACCTTCTCCACCAGCATGCTGATGCTCATGGCGCGGCGCGATCTGGGCGATGGCGCTTTCGGGGCGCGACTGATGGTATCGGCAGATCCGGCCATGGGTAAAAGCGGTTATCCGCTGTTGTTCCAGACCGGTGAGACCGCCAATGGCGTCGATCCGCTGATTGATCGTCAGCACCCGCACGACCTGCTGATGGAGGCCGCGCTCACCTACAGCCACGATTTCACGGCCAGCAGTTCGGGATTTCTCTACGCGGGCTTGCCGGGGGAGCCTGCGCTCGGTCCGAATGCCTTCATGCACCGCCTGTCCGCGATGGACAACCCGGAGGCACCGCTGGGGCATCACTGGCTCGATTCCACTCACATCAGCTGGGGCGTGATCACGGGCGGCTATGTGGTAGGAGCGGTGAAGCTTGAGGCGTCGGCATTCAACGGGCGCGAGCCGGACCAGAACCGTTACAACATCGAGGTGCGCCCCTTGGATTCCTATGCTGTGCGCGCGTCCTACAATCCGTCCGCGCAGTGGTCACTGCAGGGCAGCTTCGGCCGCCTCGCAAGCCCGGAGCAACTGGAGCCGACGGTGAGCGTTCGCCGCACTACTGCATCGCTCAGCTATAACGCACCGATCGGCCGCTGGTGGCAGACGACTCTCGCATTGGGGCACAACGCCCCCTCGCTCGGGGATGCCAGTGATGCCTGGCTGCTGGAGTCCGCAGCCGCGGTGACCGCCAACGCCACCGTGTTTGCCCGCTACGAACACGTGGCCAAGGACGAGCTGTTCCTCCCGGAGCAGCCGCTGTACGGGCGCACCTTCACCATCCAGAAGCTCTCACTGGGCTGCGTGTACGACTTCGCTCACCTCGCCGGGATCCGCCTGGGTCTTGGCGCGCTGCTGAGTGGCTATGATTTCCCGGCCGTCCTGAACAGCACGTACTCCTCCCGGCCCACCTCGTTCATGGTGTTCGTGCGCGCCCGCCTGTAGGATTTGGGCATGAAAACCTCAGACGTGACACGCAGACAGATGCTCGCCGGCGGCGCCGCTGGCGTGGCAGCGCTACTGGCGCCGTGGACGGTGCGCGCACTGGCGGCAGCCCCGGCCGCGGCCGCTGGCGTCTTCACCATCGGGGGCGATCTGACGGTCAATCGCATGGGCTTCGGTGCGATGCGCCTCACCGGTGAGGGGATATGGGGTGAGCCGAAGGATCCGGCGCAGGCGCGAGCGGTGCTGCGCCGCGCGGTCGAACTGGGCGTGAATTTCATCGATACCGCCGATGCCTACGGTCCGAATGTCAGCGAAGAGATCATCGCCGCGGCGCTCTACCCCTATCCGCGCGGGCTGGTCATCGCAACCAAGGGCGGCTTCACGCGCCCCGGTCCCGGTCAGTGGGTGCAGGACGGGCGACCCGAGCACCTGCGGACCGCCTGTGAGGGGAGCCTGCGGCGGCTAAAGCTCGAGCGTATCGACCTGTACCAGTTCCACTCCATCGATCCAAAGGTGCCGATCGAGGACTCGATCGGGGAGCTTGCCCGACTGCAGAAGGAGGGCAAGGTACGCCATGTCGGTGTGTCCAACTTCAAGCTCGATGATCTGGAACGCGCGCAGCGCATCGTGCCAATCGTCTCGGTGCAGAACCGCTACAACGCCTCCGACCGCACTTCGCAGGCGATGCTCGATGCGTGCACCCGCCACAAGCTCGGCTTCATTCCCTGGGCGCCGGTTGCCAGCGGCTCGGTTGCAAAGCTGGAGTCGGAGAACGACAGCAAGGGGCTCCAGGCCGTCGCGCAGGCGCGCGGCATCAGTGTCTTCCAAGTGGCCATCGCCTGGCTGCTGGCCCAGTCACCGGCCATGCTGCCCATTCCTGGCACCTCCTCGGTCGAGCACCTGCAGGAGAATGTCGCCGCGGCGGCCATCAAGCTGACACCCGCGGAGATCGGCGCCATCGGCTAGCCACGCAGCGGATGCCCCGAGCGGACATCCGCTGCGTGCCGTGGCCACCGCCTAGCCCTGCGGGAACTTCACCGACACCAGCGCGGCCAGCTGCGGGCTGTGCACCGCCTGCACGGCCTGGGCGACGGCGGCACGTTCGCAGCGCTGGCTGGCGGCCTGCGCATCCAGGTCGCGGATGTCACCCGCGTCACACACCTTGTGGGCCGCGTGGTCGATGCGCGTGAAGAGCACGCGCGCACCTTCTGGCGTTGACAGGTTCAGGTCACTGTAACCGACAGTGATCGCCGGACCTGCGGCATGGGCGGACTGCGGTGCGCTGGTGCAGGCTTCGCCTGCCTGGACGGCGGCGCTGGCACCCAGGGCGATGCAGGCGGCGGCGAGGGCGTACTTGGTGATGGTGTTCATGTGCGGTCTCCGGTTGAGTGTTGGTGGCAGTCACGCATTTCCGTGACGTGTCTATGAGACGCCCATAGCGATGCCGCGCGAAGGGTGCGCGCGGCGTACTGATCCCTGCAGTTCACGGGTTCGTACCGCAGCTGCAGGCAGCACGTACGTGGTGTCAGTGGCGCGCAACCTTACGTGCCATGCGCCGAGTGCCGCGCGCGCCCGCGGACTCGTCCCTGCTGATGACGTTTTCGTCCCTGTGAAAGCGCTGCCGCTCTCACCGCGCGTGCACTTAGGCGTACGCTAGCCTCCCATGGGGCAATGCAGCCCTCTCGGCAGCGGAGAGTTCCCGAAGACCATGAGCGCGTTACCCCTGCAACCGAGCCGGCCGGGCCTGATGGGACTTGCCGCTGCCGTGGCCTCTGGCGCACCGGCGCACAGCACTCGCGTGCGCTTCCTGCCCTACCTGTGGGTGCTCACGGCCTTCTGGGTGTACGTGGCGGTTTCCAATCTCCTGTACGCCAACAACATGCAGGCGAGCCTGACCTCGATGAAGGTCGAGCACGTATTCGCGCCCTCCGGCGCGCGCCTGCTGCAGCACCTGCTCCTGTACCCGCTGTTCATCGTGCTGATGTGGCGCTCGCTGCGCACCGGCTGGGTGCCACTGTGGCGCACCTTGCCGCTGCAGCTGCTGTTTGCGCTGGTGTTCGCAGTGGTGGCCTCACCGGCGCTGATGTTCGCGGAGCACATGGCCGGCACCGGGCATGGCGTGGCCGGACACGAGATGTCCAGCATGCCGAGCCTCAAGGAGTTCTTCGCCGGGTCTGAGATCCCCACCTGGGTGGCCAGCGCCACCAACTTCCTCGTGACCTATTGTTTCGGGCTCGCGCTGGCCACCGGGCTTGCCTTCTATCAGCGGCTGCGCGATGCGCAGCTGCGCTCGAGCGCGCTCGAGCGCGCGCTCACGCAGGCGCACCTGGCCACCCTGCGCATGCAGCTGTCGCCGCACACGCTGTTCAACCTTCTGCACACGATCCGCGGCCAGATCACCTGGGACCCGCCGGCGGCGCAGACGATGGTCGTGCAGCTTGGCGACCTGCTGCGGCGGCTGCTCACCGCCGGCGAGCGCGAGTTTTCCCGCCTGAGCGATGAGCTGCAGTTCGTCACGCTCTACCTGGAGCTGCAGCAGAAGCGCTTCGCCGATCGGCTCGCGGTTACCGTGCCGCAGCGCACCGGGCTGCCACAGGTCTGGGTGCCGAGCCTGATCCTGCAGCCGCTGGTTGAGAATGCGGTGCTGCACGGAATGGCCGGGCATGAGGCTGGGGTCACCATTGCCGTGGAAGTGCAGGTGGTGGGTGAGACCCTGACGCTGCGTGTCGCCAATACCATCGCGCGCGGCAAGAGCATCGCCCCGGATGGCATAGGGCTGGCCAACGTGCGCGAGCGCCTGCAGGTGCAGTTCGGCGAGCGCGCGCTGTTCAGTGCCGGACCTGCGGGGGCGGACCTGTGGGTGGCGCAGATCGTCATGCCGCTGCTGCGCGACGGCCCGGAAGCGCTGCCCTTGGGGGCCGCAGGCGCGCGCTGATGGACGTCATCATCGTCGATGATGAGCCGGCCGCGCGGCGCAGCGTGCGTGAGGGCTGCGCGCGCGAGCCGGACCTGAACGTGGTGGGTGAGTATGCCGACGCGCGCGCGGCGCTGGAGGCGATCCGCGTCAGCCCGCCGCAGGTGCTGTTCCTGGACATCCAGATGGACTCGATGACCGGCATGGAGCTGGCGCGCGCGCTGGATCCCGCCACGCTGCCGCTGATCGTATTCGTCACCGCCTACGATCACTACGCGCTCGAGGCCTTCGAGGTGAGCGCGGTCGACTACCTGCTCAAGCCCTTTGATGATGGGCGCTTCCAGGCGATGGCGGCGCGCGTGCGGCGCCGCCACGAGGCTGCCGGCAGCTTTGACCGCCAGGGCGCGCTCAGCGGGCTGCTTGAGCAGCTGGAGCACCGGGCGCGGGCGCGCAGCGCGGCCCAGGTGCGGGTACTGGCCGAGAGCGGCAGCCGCATGCACATGCTTGACGTGGCGCAAGTGGAGCTGGTGGAGGCCGACCGCAACTACGTGCGCTTGGTCATCGGTCGCGAGAGTTTCCACGCGCGCAGCACCCTGCAGCAGGCGGAGAAGTCTTTCCAGGCACAGCCGATGCTGCGCATCAGCCGCTCGTGCCTGGTCAACATGCAGCACGTCCGGGAGATCAGCCGCACGCCGCGCGGTGATTTCATCCTCGTCGTGGCCGGCGGCACCACGGTGACCAGCTCGGAGGGCTACCGTGAGCCGGTGCGCCAGTACCTGGAGCGCCTGAAGCTCGCACCGAGCTGAGTGCTCAGGGTACAGTCGCGCTCGTGCCCACCGCGACCGCGACTACCTCGAAGCCCGCCAGCGCCGTCTCGCGCAGCGCGGCACTGTGGACCCTTGGGGTGTTCACGGCCATCAACCTGCTGAACTACCTCGACCGCTTCATCGTCTCGCCGCTGCTGCCGGTGCTCAAGCGTGAGATGGGCCTGTCCGATACCCAGCTGGGCGCGCTCGTGCCCGCGTTCATGATCGTCTACATGTTCGCAGCCCCGGCGTTCGGCGCGTGGGGCGACCGGCGCTCGCGCACCCACGCGATCGCCCTGGGCGTGGGCCTGTGGAGCATCGCGACCGTGCTGGCCGGATTCGCGCACGGCTATGCGCACCTGCTGGCCGCACGCGCCATGGTGGGCATCGGCGAGGCAGCCTTCGTCGCCATCGCCGCGGCGATGCTCGCGGACCTGTTTCCCGCCGGCGACCGGGGGCGGGTGTACGCGGTGCTCAACATGGCCATCCCGGTCGGCTCGGCGCTGGGCTTCATCCTCGGTGGTTTGATCGGCAGCCACTACGGCTGGCGCGCCGCGTTCTTCATCGCCGGCGCGCCAGGACTGGTGCTGGCACTGGCGGTGCTGTGGTTGAAGGACCCGCCGCGCGGCGCCCAGGACGCCGCCGCGCGACCGGACGCGCGCGCCGCGCAGGGGCCGGTTGCCATGTACGTGGGCCTGCTCAGGCGCTGGCCATACATGCTCGTGGTGTTGGGCTACGCGGCCTATACGTTCGCACTCGGCGGTCTTGCCTACTGGATGCCGACCTTCCTCGAGCGGGTGCGCGGCATCCCGATCGACAAGGCCTCGATCAGCTTCGGCGAGATAGTGGTCATCACCGGCTTCATCGGCACCTTCGCCGGTGGCTGGCTTTCGGACTACCTGCTGCGCTACTCGCGCCAGGCCTACCTGTGGTTCTCAGGCATGGTCACGGTCCTTGCCGCGCCGGCGGCATACCTTGCCCTGTCCGCGCCTGCGCACGCGGTGTACATGCCGGCAATCGTGGTCGCGGAACTGCTGCTGTTCATGTCGACCGGCCCGATCAATGCGGCCATCGTCAATGTCGTCTCGCCACTGGAGCGCGCCTCCGCGGTGGCCCTGAGCATGTTCACGATCCACCTGCTGGGGGATGTGCCTTCGCCGGTGCTGATCGGCTACATCTCCGATCACGGCGGTTCGCTCGGCCGTGCCGTGCTGATCGTGCCGGTCGCGGTGCTCGCCGGGGGACTGGTGTGGCTGTTCGCCGCGCACGTAAACGGGCGTGCCCCCGCGGCACGCGCGTGAGTCCGCGACCGGCCGCGAAGCCCAAGCCGGTCTCACCGGCGGCGCGCCCGCTGGCGCCCCTCAGCCGCCGCCTAGTCGAGGAGCAGCTTGCCGCTGCGCTGCACTCGGGTGACGGGGTGGCAGGGGCGCACTGCATCCACGAGCTGTGGATGCGCGGCGAGTTTCCCACCCGTGTGGAGGCGGCGCTTGAGCGGTTGTGGGAGCGCGCTGCCGCCTCGATCCCTGACTGGCTGCCGATGCGTTACGTGGATTGGCTGCCGACAGCCTACGAGGTGGCAATGCGCTTCAGTGCCGGCCGCAAGGGTCGCTCCAACCTGTACCTCGTACTGCTGGACTACGCGGACCGCACGCGTGGCCCGTTTGGCGCATACGTGGGCATGAGTTCCTACGCCCCCGCACAGCGTTTCGACCAGCACAAGGCTGGGATCCGCGCCGCCGGCAGCGTGCTCAAGCGCGGACTGGAGGTGCTGACCGGGCCTACGCTGCACCTGCAGCACATCGCGCGTGCCGAGGCCAGGGTGCTCGAGGGCACGCTCGCCGCGGCGTTGGCGGATGCGGGCCTGCTGGTCGAGGGCGGGCACTGACAGGGCCGCCACGCGCGCAAGCGGTGCGCCAGGTACGGCCTCGCTAGAGCGTAAGCCGCAATGCCATGTCGATGCCGGCGAGCCGGTAGCCGCGGCTGAAGTCGGCGATGTGGCGCTCCATCCAGCGCCGTGCCCCGGCCTCATCCTCGAGCCGCACAGCCTCACTGATGCGTGCGTGCGCGCTGGCGATGCGGTAGCGCGCCTGCGGGACCTTGTCGATGATGACCCGCAGCGAGGGCTCCAGCAGCTGCAGCAGTGGCTCCTGGGCAAGTCCTAGCACCGGGTTGTGTGTGGCCCGGGCGACGCAGCGGAACATCTGCGAGGTGCCGTGCACGGCCGCATCCGGGTCGGCCATCTGTGCGCTGAAGGCGGCGTTCGCCTCGGCAAGCGCAGCCACGTCCTGCTCGCTGCGGGCGAGGGCGGCGCCGGCGGCGATCGAGGGCTCGAGGATCGTGAGCGCCTGCCAGACGTCGCGCACCGTGACATCGTGCAGCAGCAGCGCGTGGCTGACCCCGGCGGCGATGCTCGTCATGCGGCGGCCGGCTCACCGCCATGAGCTTCGAGCCGGGGCGGCGCTGCACCAGGCCGCGGCTCTCCAGCTCACGCAGGGCCTCGCGCACCGTCGAGCGGTTCACGCCGAACTGGCGTGCCAGCTCGGTCTCCGCCGGCAGCCGCTCGCCCTCGCGCAGCACGCGCGTGAGGATGCGCTCGCCGATGGCGTCGGCAACCTTGCGGTAGGCCGGTTCGAACGGGATCTGCTCGAACTGCGCGCTCATGCGGCCGCTTCGAACAGCTCGCGGCCGATCAGCATGCGGCGGATCTCCTGGGTGCCGGCGCCGATCTCGTACAGCTTCGCATCGCGCAGCAGCCGCCCGGTGCGTAGTCGTTGATGTAGCCATTGCCGCCCAGCGCCTGGATCGCCTCCAGCGCCGCCTGCGTGGCGCGCTCGGCGGCGAACAGGATGCATGCGGCGGCGTCGCGCCGCGTGCACCGTGCCGGCATCGCAGGCGCGCGCCACGGAGTACACGTAGGAGCGCGCAGCATTCAGGGACGCGTACATGTCGGCGATCTTGCCCTGCATCAGCTCGAAGGTGCCGATCGGCTGGCCGAACTGCCGGCGCTCACGCACGTACGGCAGCACCACGTCGAGCGCTGCGGCCATGAGCCCCAGCGGCCCGCCGGCGAGCACCACGCGCTCGTAGTCGAGGCCGCTCATGAGCACGCGCACGCCGCCGTTCTCCGCGCCGACGCAGTTCGCGGCCGGTACGCGCAGTCCTCGAACACCAGCTCGCAGGTGCCCGAGCCGCGCATGCCGAGCTTGTCCAGCTTCTGCGCGGTGGAGAAGCCCGGGCTGCCTCGCTCGACGATGAAGGCGCTGATGCCGCGCGGCCCCGGCGGCGGCTGTCGGTCTTGGCGTACACCAGGAACACGTCCGCATCCGGGCCGTTGGTGATCCACATCTTGCGGCCGTTGAGTACGTAGTCGCTGCCGCGCGCTCGGCGCGCAACTGCATCGAGACGACGTCGGAGCCGGCGCCCGGCTCTGACATGGCCAGCGCACCGACGTGCTCGCCGCTGACGAGCTGCGGCAGGTAGCGGTCGCGCTGCGCGTCGGTGCCATTCAGACGCAGCTGGTTCACGCACAGGTTCGAGTGCGCGCCGTAGGACAGCCCGACGGAGCCCGAGGCGCGCGAGATCTCCTCCATGACGATCACGTGTGCGAGGTAGCCGAGGCCCGCGCCGCCG
Source organism: uncultured Pseudomonadota bacterium (assembly GCA_963703025.1). Classification (GTDB taxonomy): domain Bacteria; phylum Pseudomonadota; class Gammaproteobacteria; order Steroidobacterales; family Steroidobacteraceae; genus 13-2-20CM-66-19. Next base: position 3,494,465 of record OY969778.1, read on the forward strand.
CAGCGTTCCGGGTACCGTGACGCCAAGCAGTCCCTGCTCACCCGAGTGCGGGCCACAGGTCACGCGGAAACTCATTGCTGCGGTCGATGTCCGCGGCCCGCGGCGCGATCCGCTCGGTGGCGAAGCGGCGCACCTCGCGGCGGATCTCATCGAGCTCCGGGCCGAGCCCGAAGTCACTGTCGGTGCAGTCGAGGGGGCTCATGGGCTTGCCTTCCCGTGGTCCATCGATCGTATGATTGTCGGACAAACCGGCAACCGTGACAAGTGCGATGCCCCGCCTGCTTCCCGGGTCGATGTCCATTCCAGGAGTTCCGGGACAACGACCACGCCATGCGCGCGCTGGTGGCGGAGCTTGAGCGCGAGGTCGGGCGCGTCGCCCAGGGCGGCTCCGGAGGCGGCCAACGCACAAGCACCAGGCCGCCGGCAAGCTCACCGCGCGCGAGCGCATCGGGGTGCTGCTGGACACCGGCAGCCCGTTCCTCGAGTTCTCGCAGCTGGCCGCTCATGGGCTGTACGGCGGGCGAGATCGCCGCGGCCGGCATCGTCACCGGCATCGGGCGCGTTAGCGGCACGCGAGTGCGTGATCGTGGCGAACGACCCGACCGTCAAGGGCGGTACCTACTATCCCATCACGGTGAAGAAGCACCTGCGGGCGCAGGAGATCGCCCGCGACAACCGCCTGCCGTGCGTTTACCTGGTCGAGAGCGGCGGGGCGTTCCTGCCGGCGCAGGACGAGGTGTTCCCGGACCGCGACAACTTCGGGCGCATCTTCTACAACCAGGCGACGCTCTCGGCGGCGGGCATCGCGCAGATCTCCGTGGTGCACGGCTCGTGCACCGCAGGCGGGCGCCTACGTGCCGGCGATGTCGGATGAGAACGTCATCGTCCGCAACCAGGGGCGGGTGTTCCTCGGTGGGCCGCCGCTGGTGAAGGCGGCGACCGGCGAGGACATCGATGCGGAGTCCCTGGGCGGGGCGGACGTGCACTGCCGCGAGTCCGGCGTATGCGATCACTACGCGGAGAACGACACGCACGCGCTGTCCATCGCGCGGCGCATCGTCGCGCGGCTGACGGCCCGGGATCGCCACGCGCGCCGCCGCTGGCGGCGCGCGAGCCGCACTACGACGTGCGCGAGCTCTACGGGGTAGTGCCGGCGAGCCTGCGCAAGCCCTACGACGTGCGCGAGGTGATCGCCCGGCTGGTCGACGGCTCCGAGCTCGATGAGTTCAAGGAACTCTACGGCACGACGCTGGTGTGCGGCTTTGCACACCTCGGCGGCTATCCGGTCGGGATCCTCGCCAACAACGGCGTGCTGTTCTCCGAAAGCGCCCTGAAGGGCGCGCACTTCATCCAGCTGTGCGCGCGCGAGCAGATCCCGCTGCTGTTCCTGCAGAACATCACCGGCTTCATGGTCGGGCGGCGCGCGGAGGCCGGCGGCATCGCCAAGGACGGGGCGAAGCTTGTCACCGCGGTTGCCTGCGCCAACGTGCCCAAGCTCACCGTGATCATCGGCGGCTCCTACGGGGCGGGCAACTACGCGATGTGCGGCCGCGCCTACTCGCCGCGCTTCCTCTACCAGTGGCCCAACGCGCGCATCTCGGTGATGGGCGGGGAGCAGGCGGCCAGCGTGCTCGCCACCGTCAAGCGCGACCAGCTCAAGGGTGGCTCGTGGCCGGCGGTCGAGGAGGAGGCCTTCAAGCAGCCCATCCGCGAGCAGTACGAGCGGCAGGGCCATCCTTACTATTCATCCGCTCGGCTGTGGGACGATGGGGTCATCGACCCGGCCGACACACGCCGGGTGCTCGGGCTGTCCCTGGCCGCCGCCGCCGGCAGCCCGCCGGAACGCACCCGCTTTGGCGTGTTCCGGATGTAGGGGGGCAAGCTTTGATCAAGTCCCTCCTGGTCGCCAACCGCGGCGAGATCGCCTGCCGGATCTTCCGCACCGCGCGCCGCATGGGCATACGCACCATCGCGGTGTTCTCGGACGCGGATGCCGGGGCGCGCCACGTGCGCGCGGCCGACGAGGCGCTGCGCATAGGTCCGGCCCCAGCGCGCGAAAGCTACCTCGACGCGGCGCGCATCCTCGCCGCCGCGCGCGCCAGTGGCGCGCAGGCGATCCATCCCGGCTACGGGTTCCTGTCCGAGAACGCCGCCTTCGCGCAGGCCTGCGTCGATGCGGGGCTGGTGTTTGTCGGCCCGCCGGCGCGCAGCATCGCCGCCATGGGCTCGAAGATCGTGGCCAAGCGCGCATGCAGGCGAAGGGCGTGCCGGTGCTGCCCGGATACGCCGGGGCGCAGCAGGATCTGGCCCATCTCGCAGCCGCGCCACCGCGCGCCGGGCTGCCGCTGATCGTCAAGCCCGCCGCCGGCGGCGGTGGCAAGGGGATGCAGATCATCCGCGAGGTCGCGCAGATCGAGGAGGCGCTGCGTGCGGCGCGGCGCCTGGCCGAGAGCGCCTTTGGCGATGGCGCGCTGCTGCTGGAGCGCTATCTCGCGGCTCCGCGCCACCTGGAGGTACAGGTGTTCGCCGACACGCATGGCAACTTCGTGCACCTGGGCGACCGCGACTGCTCCACCCAGCGGCGCCACCAGAAACTCATCGAGGAGGCCCCCGCGCCGGCGGTGCCCGAGGACCTGCGGCAGCGGATGCGCGAGGCGGCGCTCGTGGTGGCGCGCGAGGTCGGCTACGTCGGGGCCGGCACGGTCGAGTTCCTCTTCGACGGCACCGGCTTCTACTTCATGGAGATGAACACGCGCCTGCAGGTCGAGCACACCGTGACCGAGGCGGTGACCGGCCTCGACCTGGTCGAGTGGCAGCTGCGCGTGGCCGCCGGCGAGGCGCTGCCGCTGTCCCAGGAGCAGATCTCATTCAACGGCCATGCGATCGAGGCGCGCGTTTGCGCGGAGGATCCGGAGCGCGGCTTCCTGCCCAGCGCCGGCAGGCTTGCGCTGCTGGAATGGCCGCGCATGCACCGCATCCGCGTGGATGCCGGGTTTGGGACCGGGGACACGGTGCCGGACACCTATGACTCGCTGCTGGGCAAGGTGATTGCCTGGGCGCCGACGCGCGCCGAGGCGGCCAGCCGGCTGGCCAATGCGCTGACGCATACCTATTGCGCAGGCGTGCGCACCAACGAGCACTGGCTTGCGCGCATCCTAAGTTCGCCGCGGTTCCTCGAGGTGCGCCACAACATTGCCCTGCTTGATCAGGGCGCGGCCGAGTTCAGCGCGGCACCGACCGACCCGGCGCAGTCACTGGTGCTGGCAGCGCTGGTTGCACAGCCTTTGCCTCCTGCCCCCGGCAGTCCGGCCAGCCCGTGGGCGCTGGCCGATGCCTTCACTCCCAACCGCCCGGCCGTGTTGCAGCAGCGCCTGGTCAGGGCCGGCACGACGCACCTCGTGGAACTGGAATACGAGCGTGGCCAGGTCGTGCGCGCTCGCCTGGACGGTGCGGCGGCGCTTGCCATTGCCGACCTTGCGCTCGGGGAGGGCAGTGTGGCCGCCCGCCTGGACGCGGTGCGCGTGCAGGCGCGGTACTTCGTCGGCGCGGACCGCGTGCACGTGTGGCTCGGCCAGGACAGCTGCGAGGTCGCCCTGGATGACCCGCGCACGCGGGAGTTCGCCGCGAGTGCCGCCCAGGGCGGGCTGACCAGCCCGCTGCCCGGGGTCGTAGTGTCGGTTGCCGTCGCCACCGGCCAGCAGGTGGCCGCGGGCGAGCTTCTCATGGTGATAGAGGCGATGAAGATGGAGCATGCCATCACCGCCCCGCATGCCGGGCGTGTGGCGGCGATTCACTTTGCCAAGGGTGAACGCGTGCCCGAGGGTGCCGCGCTGCTGGAGCTTGCCGCGGCGGCAAAGGGCTAGCGGCAGGCACGTGCGGCCGCCCGCGCGGTCCGGCGCCGGCCAAGAAAGTCCGCCGTGCCCGCGCGGCTCGCGGTACCGTAGCTGATCCAACATGCTCGCACCCGCAGCGTGGGTGCGTGCCAGGTCAAAGGGAGCCGCACTCCATGGTCGACGCCGCAAGCCCTGCAGCTTCCCCGCGCAGGTCGCTTTTCGAAAGACACGTGGCGCTCATGCGCACCAGCGGGCTGGCGGTGCTGCTGGTGTTCCTGCTCGCGGCGATCTTCGTCATCCCGGCCTTCTTCCACGAGGGGGGCGCGCACAACAACGACCTGGTGGCCGTGCTGATCCTCGTGGGCGGGATGATCGCGGTCGCCGAGCACCACAAGATCGCCATCGTGCTGCTGATACTGACGCTGGGCTTCATCGCCGTGCGCCTGGGCGGGGCCGGCACGCTGGTGAGCTCACCGGTGTACCGGGACGTGGTGATCCTGTCCGCGTTGGTCCTGCTGTCTGCCGCGGTCGGGATCAACGTGTTCGGGCGCGGACATGCGCTTTCTGACCGCGTGTTCGGCGCCATCGTGCTGTACCTGCTGCTGGGGCTGGTCTGGGCGATCGCCTATGCGCTGGTCTACCGTGTGGACCACCACGCCTTCGCCGGGCAGCTGGACCACCCGGAAAGCTTCGGCGACTGGGCCTACTTCAGCCTGGTGACGCTCACTACGCTTGGCTACGGCGACATTACCCCAGTGGCGCGGGCCGCACGCTCGCTGGCCACCTTCGAAGGACTGATCGGCCAGCTCTATCCGGCGATCATCATCGCGCGACTGGTGTCGCTGACGGTCAGCGACGCCTAGCCGCCAGTACCGCCCGGCGTGCCGCCGGGCCTGCTCACTGCTTCTTCGCCGCCGGGGCGAGCGCGGCTGCCGGGTGGCGCGCGGCGCGCACCATGGCGATGACCGCGTCTGCATGTGCCAGCAGGTCGTGCTGGTACTGATCCTCCCCGACGCTCGCGTCCGCCATCACCATGTACTGGCCGCCCACCGCCAGCAGCGGCACGCTGTCGACGCCGTAGTCCTGCGCCAGCTTGTCCGCCTGCACCGTCTGGTTGTTCACCCCGAAGGAGCCATAGGCGGTGGCGAACTTGTCCGCGTCACCGCCGTTCTTGCCGACCCAGTCGGCAATCGAGCCCTGGTCGAACAGTGGCTGGTGCTCCTCGTGGATGGCGTGGAACAGTGGCGCGTCGAGCTTGGCGAAGTCGCCGGTCACCTGCAGCGCATAGAAGGCGCGCGCCAGGTTCACCCATTGCGGGCGGTTGAAGCCCACCGGTACGCGCCGGAAGCTCACGTCCTTGCCCTGCTTGGCCACCCAGGCATTCACCGTCGGCAGGAAGTGCGCGCAGTGCGGGCACGCGTAGGAGAAGAACTCCACCACCTCGATCTTGTCGCTCGGTGCCGGTGCCGGTGCCGTGAGCTCGATGCGCCGGTAGTCTGTGCCCTCGACCGGGGTGGCCGCGGCCGAGCAGCCGACGGCAAGCCCGAGCAGGCAGGCGGCGAGTGTCATAACGCGGGAGCTAAGACTCATGGGTGTCCTTTTCATCAGCGTGCAGCGTGACTGCGTAGTTTGGGCAGATATCGGTCACGAAGTTCCGTCTGGCGCGAGCGCATGTCCTGCCGCGCGCCCTGGATGAATACCTCGTCGGCAAGGCTCGTGACCTCCAGCGGGTCCCCGCTCCACACGACCAGGTCGGCGCTGCGGCCGCGCTCGAGGGTGCCGTTGCGGTCTGCGACGCCGAAGATTTCCGCGGGGTTGCGCGTCATGGCCGCCAGCGCAGCCTCGAACGGCAGTCCGTGGGCGACCGCGATGCCCGCTCCCTGGCGCAGCTTGAACATGCTGTGCGGATCCGGATCGTCGAAGCTGAAGGCGATCTTCACCCCCGCGCGCTGCAGGCGCGCGGCATTCTCAAGCGTCGAGCCCACCGAGTCGAACGTCTCGGGCAGGTCCGTGTAGGGGTTGAGAACGACCGGGATGCCCGCGCGCGCGAGCTCCGGGGCGACCCGCCATGCCTCCGCACCGCCGCGGATCACCGCCTGCAGGTGCTCCCGGTGCGCCAGGGCGATGATGCGGCGGATGTCGGCGGCACGGCTGGCATCGAACACCACCCGGCCGCCCCCGGCGAGGTATCCGGCCAAGACACCGCGGCCGGCGGGGGTGAGCAGGCGCTCGTCGTTGGCGAGCATGAGCTTCGGCTGGCGCACCTCGCCGATCGCCTGCTCGAGCAGCATGAACTGCGCCGCGCGGCTGCCCCCGGAGAGCTTGTTGGCCCCGCCGCCGGTTTCGATGAACAGCGCATGCGCGGGGTCGAGCGTGCCATCCAGGCGCGCGAGCGCGCCTTCGCCTGAGACCAGCGAGCCCCCCTCGCCGCGGTGGCCACCCTCGGCGGATGGGGCGAGCTGGGTGAAGGTGACCCCGCGCGTGCGGTTGACCCCGAGCACGGTCGAGTCCGGATCGAAGGCGAACGAGACGTCGAACTCCGGGCGCATCGCCCCCAGGTTCAGCTCGTAGTCGGCAACGCTGGGTTCCTGGCCGATCTCCTCCATGCCCATGTGGCCGATGCCGCCGAAGAACCCGGGCGTCACCGCCCGGCCGGCCGCCTCGATGACTTGAGCACCGGCCGGGGTCCCCAAATGCTGACCGATCTCGGCGATGCGTCCGTCGCGGATGAGGATGTCGGTGTGCTCGAGCACACCGGCAGCGGCCAGGGTATGCACGGTGGCATCGCGGATCAGCACGCTCTGGGCGTGCACCGGCTGCGCGGCGCAGGCAAGCAGAGCGAGGGCAAGCAGACGCGCGCTCATGGGCTCACCCCCGCGGTGGCCGGCTGGCCGAGCAGGAAGTCCGAGCGCGGCGTCGCCGGCGGGTGCAACCGGTCAAAGCGCAGCGCGCCATCGATGAACACCAGGTCTGCCTGCGCATAGACGCTGAACGGGGTGCCGTTCCACAGCACCACGTCGGCCATCTTGCCCGGCTCGAGCGTGCCGGTGCGCGCGAGCACGCCGATGGACTTGGCCGGGTTGGCGGTGATCCACTCGATGGCGCGCTCGGGGGGGACCGCAAGTCCTGCGCGTGCGCCCCAGGCCATCGCCTTGGCGGCCTCCTGGTTCAGCCGCTGGATGCCCTCCTCGGAGTCCGAGTGCACGATCGCGCAGCCGCCCGGGGCGGCATCGACGAAGGCAATGTTCTCCGGGATGCCGTCGTAGGATTCCATCTTGAATCCCCACCAGTCGGCCCACATCGCCGCGCACACGCCGTGCTCGGCGAGCAGGTCGGCGATCTTGTAGGCCTCCACGGCATGGTGGAACGCTGCGACGTGGTAGCCAAACTCCTGGCTCATGTCGAGCACCGCGGCCATCTCGTCGGCGCGGTAGCAGTGCATGTGCACGATGATCTCACCATCCAGGGCTGCAGCCAGGGTATCAAGGCGCAGGTCGCGCTTGGGCGGCTTGGCATCTTTCGCGCCCTCCTTGACCTTGCGTGCGTACTCGAGGTTTTCGCGCCGGTATTCCTGCGCCTCGGCCCACTGCGCGCGGTAGCCGGCCATGTTGCCCATACGCGTGGAGGGGAACTGGTTGCGGTCGCCGTACACGCTCTTGGGGTTCTGGCCGCAGGCCATCTTCAGTCCCTGCGGGGCGCCGGGGAACTTCATCGCCTGGTAAGTGACGCTGGGCACGTTCTTGAGGATCACCGAGCGGCCGCCGATCAGGTTGGCGGAGCCGGGCAGTATCTGCATCGAGGTGACCCCGCCGGCCAGGGCCGTGGCAAAGCCTGGGTCCTGTGGCCATACCGAGTGCTCGGACCATACGTTCGCGGTGGAGGGCGAGGTCGCCTCGTTGCCATCCGCGGCGGCGACGACCCCGGGGCTTGCGTACACGCCCAGGTGCGAGTGGACATCGATCAGCCCCGGGGTAACCCAGCGATCGGTGCCGTCGATCACGAGCGCACCGGCAGGGGCTGCCAGCTGGGTGCCCACCTGGACGATCTTGCCCTCGCTCATCAGCACGTCCGCGTGCTCCAGGCGGGCCCCGGCCCCGTTGAGCACGGTGGCATTGCGGATCAGGGTCGGGGCGCTCGCGGGCACCTGGTAGGTCGAGGGATACAGTGCCGTCGCGGGCGGCGCGCTCGCGGAGTCGGCGGCCGGCTTGCCGGGCTGGGCGGCGCAGCCGCACAACAGGGCACTGAGGAGGAAGCAGCTGAGTTTCGTCAAGAATCACCCCTGGGGGCAGGTTCGAATGGGCGGCATTATTTCCTAACCGGCCTCGCGGGGCCATGCATCCGCGTGCGCGCACCTTTCGGCGCGGTGGAAACATACGCCGAGTCGGCGTCGTAGAAGCGCCAGGGACGCAGTGCCCACTCGCCGGCATAGTCCACCCCGATGCGGGGGGCGCGGGTAATGCGTGGCCCGGGCGTGTGCCGGGGGGCCACCTCCAGCCACAGTTCATCGCCCAGCAGGTCCGCGCCGTTCAGTGCGCGCGTGATCTGGAACGCCTTGCACAGCAGGCCCGGGCCCCAGGTGCGGTCCGTGCTATCGCCGAGCGGCTCGAGGGCGCGCAGCAGCACCGCATGCGGCCGGCCCTCGCGCGCGGTGACCACGTTCAGGCAGTTCCACATTCCGTAGATGAAGTACACGTAGGCGTGCCCGGGCGGCCCGAACATGACCTCGGTTCTTGCTGTGCGCCCGCGTGCTGAGTGGGCGGCCAGGTCCTGGGGCCCCTGGTACGCCTCGGTCTCCACGATGCGCCCGCGGTGAAGCGCTCCGTGCGCCGTGCGATGCACCAGGTGCATGCCCACCAGGGCGCGGGCCACCGCCAGAGTGCCCTTCAGGAAGAAGCTGCGGTCGGGTTTTCGGCTGTTACTCACCGCGCGCGATACTAATAGAATCATTACAATAGGGGCACATGGGGCGACGCCGCTGGCGATACGCTGTCCACTCTCAAGGCGGCACACACCGCCGCCGCGCACTTATGAGCCACGCCAAGATCGAACGACTACTGACCGCCGCGGCGCTGGCCGCGGCGTTGCTGGCCGGCATGCCCGCGGCCGCTGCGGTGTTTGCACTGCCGGCTGACGGTTCCCCGGTGGTGGGTACCGACCTGAGCGTGCGCACGGTATACGAGGACACGCTGCCTGATCTTGCCCACCGCTACAGCCTGGGCTACTACGAGATCATCCGCGCCAACCCCGGGGTGGATGTGTGGATCCCCGGTGCTGACAAGGACATCATCCTGCCCGGCCGCCGCATCCTGCCGCCGGGTCCGCGCGAGGGCATCATCGTGAACCTGCCCGAGCACCGGCTCTACTATTACCCCAAGCCGCAGGGCCACGATAAGCCCGTCGTCATCACCTACCCGGTGAGCATCGGCAAGATGGACTGGCGCACCCCGCTCGGGGAGACCCAGATCATCGCCAAGATCAAGAACCCGGCCTGGTACCCGCCGGAGTCGGTACGCAAGGAGCACCTCGCCAACAACGACCCGCTGCCCAAGGTGGTGCCGGCAGGTCCTGACAACCCGCTCGGGGACTTCGCCATGCGCCTGGCCGCAGGCGGTGGCTCCTACATGATCCACGGCACCAACAACCCGACCGCGGTGGGCATGTCGGTGACGCACGGTTGCATCCGCATGTACCCGGAGGATGTCGCGGCGGTGTTTGCCGCGGTGCCGGTGGGCACCAAGGTGCGCCTGATCAACGAGCCGGTGAAGATCGCCTGGGTGCACGGGCAGCTGTTGCTGGAGGTGCACCCGCCGGTGGACGCGGAAGGGCAGGCCGGGGACTCAGGTCCGTCACCTGCGCAGGTGGAGCCTGACCTCAAGGCACTGTCGAAGATGCTCGAGCGCAACGGTGTCGACAAGCACGCCAACATCCAGTGGCAGCTGGCACGCACCACGCTGAAGAATGCGACCGGCATGCCGACACTGGTGGGGATCGCAGGGCCGAGCACCGCCTCGACCCTGTCCTCACAGCACTGATCCTTGCGCGCTAGTCCTTGGCTGACGCGGCGCGTTCGCCGCGCCGTGGCGTGCGCGAGAAGGCGCTGCGCAGCTGGCCGATGAGGCGCATGGCAAGGGAGGCCTTGCCGGCCATCTCCAGCGCCGTGCGCGCAAAGCCGAGCACCGTGAGGACCTGACGCGGCCGGCGCATGAAGAACAAGCCGGCGATGGCCACCGCCCAGGTGAGCGGGTGCTTCAGCGGCGTCGTGCCGCGTCCCACCGAGCTGCCGCCCAGTGCGCCCACCAGTACGCGCCGCAGCGGGTCGTTCTTCAGCTCCGCGACTCGCACCGCCATCTCGGCGCGCTGCAGCTCGCAGCGCCCGAGCAGCACGCGCCGCCGCGCCTGCAGTTGGCTCATGCGGCTCACGGGCCACCACCCACGCGCCGCTCGTCCTCGGCCAGCTGCTGCAGCGAGTCGGCGAACGCTCCCGGACGCCCGCGCACGCTGCGCAGCCCAAGGTAGCCCAGGAGCACCCCGAGCGCGATGAACACGCCGCTGCCGGCCAGCAGCCCGAGCGTGCGATGCGTGTCCCATAGCGCCACGATCAATGCTACGACCCCGAAGGCGAGCGCCAGCAGCACGCAGGTGAGGGCGGCGAACAGCCACGCCAGCAGGCGTACCAGCAGCACCACCTGGATCTCCAGCTCCACTGCGGCCAGGTCCAGTCGGGTGCGCAGCGCCTCGATGCCCGCGGCCATGAAGCCACGCGGTGCCACCGGCGGGACCGGTGGCACGGGCGCCCCCTGTGGAGTCAAAGGTTCGCTCACTTACCTGCGGCCCATGATCAGACCCAGCAGCAGCGCGACCCCGCCCACCACCGCCACGGTCTGCCACGGGTTGTCGCGCACGTAGTCATCGACCTCGTGAGCCTTCTCGCCCAGTTGTTCCTCGAGGCCACCCAGGCGACTGCGCAGCTCACGCACGCCGGCCTGGGCGCGCTCGTGGATGGCGGCCCCGTCAACGTTCAGGCTGGACTTGAGCAGCGCCTCGGCGTCGGCGACCAGCGCGCGCAGTTCATCGGCAATCTTGCCGGCGTCGAATTTATCGGCCATGACAGCATCCTTACAGTGTTGCGGCTCGGCTGATTTACGCACATCCGGCCTGAAACCGCGAGACTCGCACAGTGCGCTGCGCTAGGCTTGTGCGCATGACAAACCCTGCACCGAATCCATTGCTGCAACTGCGCAAGCTCGGCGAGAGCGCCTGGCTGGATGACATCAGCCGCACCATGATCGAGGACGGTAGCCTTGGCCGGCTGATCAAGGACGACGGCATCGCCGGACTGACCTCCAACCCGGCGATCTTCGCCAACTCGATCACCACCGATGCGCGCTACGCGGGCCCGATCGCGAAACTGCTGCCCACCACCCCGACCAGCATCGGCATCTACGAGGAGCTGGCGCTGAAGGACCTGAAGGATGCGGCGGGGCTGTTGCGTGCGCTGTACGACTCAAGCCACGGCGCCGACGGCTTCGTGAGCATGGAAGTCTCCCCGCACCTGGCCTATGACACCCCCGGGAGCCTTGCCGAGGCCAAGCGGCTGTGGGGACGCCTGCAGCTGCCCAACGCGCTGATCAAGATTCCCGGCACCGAGGCGGGCCTGCCGGTGATCCAGGAGCTGATCACGAGTGGTATTAACGTGAACGTCACGCTGCTGTTCGCGCCCGAGCGCTACCGCGCCGTGGCCAAGGCCTACATGGACGGGCTGTCCGCGCGCGCGGCCAAGGGTCAGCCGGTGGCCACCGTCGCCTCGGTCGCGAGCTTCTTCCTCAGCCGCATCGACTCCGCGGTCGACAAGCAGCTGGACGCGCTCACCGCGCAGGGCCAGGCGGCGGCCGCGGCACTGCGCGGCAAGGGCGCCATCGCCAGCGCCTGCCGCGCCTACCAGATCTACCAGGAGATGCTCGCCACCTCGCAGTGGCAGGCGCTCGCGGCCCTGGGGGCGCGCCCGCAGCGGCTGCTGTGGGCCTCGACCTCCACCAAGGACCCCACCTTCAGCCCGGTGAAGTACGTCGAGGAGCTGATCGTGGCGGACACGGTCAACACCATGCCGCTGGAGACTTTGGAGACCTACCGGCGCGTCGGGCACCCGGGGCTGCGACCGCAGCGGCAGGTCGCGGAGGCCGCCGACCAGCGCGGGGACTTCAAGCGCATCGGGGTAGATCTCGATGCGATCGCCCAGCAGCTGGAGAAGGAAGGCGTCACCAAGTTCATCGAGCCGTTCGACAAGCTGCAGCAGTGGCTGCAGGCCAAGCGCGGGGACCTCAAGGCCGGCTGACGCTGTGCACCCATGAGCGCGCTGTTGCCGTCCGGGCTGATCACCCTCACCACCGACTTCGGCCACGAGGGACCCTTCGTCGGGGTCATGAAGGGGGCCATCCTGGGGCGCTTCCCCGAGGCAAGAGTGGTCGACCTCACGCACGAGATCCTGGCGCACTGGCCCGCGGAGGCCGGGTTCTGGCTGTCGCGCGCCTATCGCTACTTCCCGCGCGGCAGCGTGCACGTGGCGGTCGTGGACCCGGGGGTGGGCACTTCGCGCAGCAACCTCGTGGTGGAGGCGGACGGTCACGTGTTCCTCGCGCCGGATAACGGCCTGCTGGCGCCGGTGGTAGACCGGGCCCGCGGCGCGCGGGTGGTGCGCATGGGAGCTGCGCAACTGGCGCCGGCTGGGCATCCACCACCCCAGCGCCACCTTCCATGGCCGCGACATTTTCGCGCCGGTGGCCGCGGAACTTGCCGCCGGGCGCGTCACCGCGCAGCAGCTGGGGGAGGCCGACCACGAGCCTCGTGCCCTCCTGGGTGGACGAGCCGAGCGTCGAGCCGCGCAGCGTCGCAGGCGTCGTCATCACGATGGATCATTTCGGCAACCTCATCACCAACATCGACGCTGCGCTGATCGAGCGCTTCCGGCTGCCGCTGGTGCATGCGGGCAATCATGCATTTCGACTGCTGCGAACCTACGGCGACACCCAGCCCGGGGAATATCTGGCGCTGGTGAATTCCTTCGGCGTCATCGAGATCGCCCGGGCAGAGAACAGCGCCGCGGAGGGGCTCGGCCTCGTCCCGCGGGGCGCCGGTGATCGTCCGCGACCGCACCGACCAGCCCTGAGCGTGGCACCGAAAGGTGCGTCATTTCAGGCCCCGCGGGCGCCCCTCCGGTCGGGAACCCAAAACATGCCAAATGGTTAAAAGTTGATCGCCGGCGCGAATCCGCTATAGTTCGCAGCCTTGCCGCATACCCATAATGGCACGTTAGTCATTGAATTAACTTCAGGATTTAAACCGCCAGATGTCGGAACGAGACAACGAGAGCTTCGATCTCGACGATGAATTTTTGAGCGGACCCAGCCGAAGACGGCACCGATTACGACCGCCTGCTGGACCGGGTGGATAAGCGCGTCCGCAACCAGGGCAAGCGCGGCAAGGCCGCCTGGAGCAAGCTCGAGGAAGTGCTCGCGGACAAGAAGCTCGAGAAGGACCTGCGAGACTTCGACGAAGAGCTGTAGCCTCGTCGCCCGGTCGCGCCCAGGCTCAAGAGCCAGCCACGCGAAGGCCCATCGGCTTGCAGGCCCCCGCACGCTCCCGCATACCGCCCTGGAGAGATCTGAAGTGAGCCTGCCTCGGCCTGGATCGTTCTGAAGTTCGGCGGCACCAGCGTTTCTTCCCTGGCCAACTGGCGCAACATTGCGAGGATCGTCGCCCAGCGCCGCGCCGCCGGCGGCGCCCGCGTGTTGATCGTGCACTCCGCCATCACCGGCATCACCGATCGCCTCGAGCGGCTGCTGGACTCCGCGCTCGTCCGCCAGCCCAGGAGGAGGAGCTGCGTGCCATCGAGGAGCGGCACCACAGCCTCGCCGCAGAGTTGGCGTACCGCTGGGCGCTGACGTCGAGCGACATCTCGCAGGAGCTGCGGCAAATTGCCGCCGGGGTCGCGCTGGTGGGCGAGGTGAGCGACCGCACCCGCGCGCGCGTCATGGCAACCGGGGAGCTCATGGCCACCGAGCTCGGCGCCGCGATTCCTGCGGACGCAGGGCCTCGATGTCGCCTGGGCGGATGCTCGCACCATGCTGCGTGCCGAGCGCTCGGCGCGGCGCCACCGCGCAAGCCAGCATGCTGTCCGCTACCTGCAATTTCGCGCCCGATGCCGCGCTTGCGAAGAGCGTCTCGGGACGCTGGCGCCGATGGTCATCACCCAGGGGTTCATCGCCAGCGACGACGACGGCAACACCGTGCTGCTGGGGCGCGGCGGCTCGGACACCTCGGCCGCGTACCTTGCGGCCAAGCTGCGCGCGCAGCGCCTCGAGATCTGGACCGACGTGCCGGGCATGTTCAGCGCCGAATCCGCGCTCGACTCCCGACCGCGCGCCTGCTGCGAGTCGCTGCACTACGACGAGGCGCAGGAGATCGCCACCAGCGGCGCGAAAGTGCTGCACCCGCGCTGCATCCTGCCGGCGCGCCAGTACCGCATTCCGCTGCACGTCTATGCGACCCAGGCGCCGGAGCTCGAAGGCACGGTACTGAGCGCCGAGGGCGCCGACGGCGGCGCGCAGGTGAAGGCGGTTTGCACCAAGAAGGGCATCACGCTCATCTCGTTGGAAAGCCCCGGCATGTGGCACCAGGTGGGCTTCCTCGCCGATGCGTTCCAGATCTTCAAAGAGCCACGGCATGTCGGTCGACCTGGTGTCGACCTCCGAGACCAACGTCACCGTCTCGCTCGATCCGGCGGCCAACACCCTCGACAACACGCTGCTGAGCGAGCTGGTCGCGAGCCTGTCGCGGCTGTGCCGCGTGCAGGTGATCGGCCCGTGCGCCTCGGTGAGCCTCGTCGGGCGCAACATCCGCGCCATCCTGCATCAGTTGGGCGGTGCCTTCGAATTCTTCGAGGAGCAGAAGATCTACCTGGTGAGCCAGGCGGCCAACGACCTGAACTTCACCTTCGTGGTGGACGAGAACCAGGGCGACCGCCTGGTCGAGCAGCTGCACGAGCTGCTCATCCGCCCGGTCCCGGGCGACCGGGTGCTCGGGCCCACCTGGGAGCAGTTGTTCTCGCAAGCCGCAGAGCGTCGCCTCGCGCGCGCGCGCCGTGGTGGCTGCAGAAGCGGGACGCGATCATTGCGCACCCTCGGCGACCGTGATGCCGCCTTCGTCTACGACCTCGAAGCGGTGCGCAGCGCGGCGCGCGCGCTGCGCGGCCTGAGCTCCGTCGTCGCGCGTGCACTACTCCATGAAGGCGAATCCGCATCCGCAGGTCCTGCAGGCCGTGCGCGCGGAAGGCGATCGAATTCGAGTGCGTCTCGCGCGGGGAGGTCGAGCGGTGCTCTGGAGCTGTTCCCGCGACATCGACCCGCGCGCATTCTCTTCACCCCCAACTTTGCGCCCCGCTCCGAGTACGCTTGGGCGTTCGAGCAGGGCGTGCGCGTCACGGTCGACAACACTTACGTGCTGTCGAGCTGGCCGGAGGTGTTCCGCAAGGGCGCGAAATCTTCGTTCGCATCGACACCGGCGTCGGCCGCGGCCATCACGACCACGTGCGCACCGCCGGCGCCCACTCCAAGTTCGGCGTGCCAGCTGACGGAGGCGCAGCATGCTCGGCAGGGCTTGCGCAGGCCGCCGGCGTCACGCATCGTCGGATTGCAGGCGCACGTGGGCAGCGGCATTTTCGATGTCACCAGTTGGGAGCAGACCGCGCGCGTGCTGGCCGACATGCGCCCGCGCTTCGAGGATCTGTACGGGTGATCGACGTCGGCGGCGGACTGGGCGTGCCCGAGCGCACCGAGCAGGCAGGCGTGGACCTGGCGAAGCTCGACACGCTGCTGATGGCCGTGCGCGCCGAGCACCCGAGGCTTGGAGTTCTGGATCGAGCCCGGGCGCTACCTGGTGGCCACCGCCGGGGTGCTGCTGGCGCGCGTGACGCAGCTGAAGTCCAAGGGCGAGCGTGCGCTTCGTGGGCGTTGCCACCGGCATGAACTCCCTCATCCGCCCGGCGCTCTATGGCTCCTATCACGAGATCGCGAACCTCACGCGCCTGGACGAGCCTGCCACGGAACTGGTGAAGGTGGTCGGGCCCGATCTGCGAAAGCGCCGACGTGCTCGGGCACGACCGGCTGCTGCCGCTCGACGCGCGAGGGCGACGTGCTGCTCATCGCCAACGCCGGCGCCTATGGCCACGCCATGAGCTCGCACTACAACCTGCGCGATCCGGCCGCGGAGCTGTTCCTCTGAAGCTGAAGAAGCTGAAGCGACCTGCTGGTCTTCAGCGCAGTGGTGCTGCTGCGTCGCGCTCATCGGCTACGCCTGGTACTCGATCACATGGTGACCGGCCAGTTCGAGGGCCGGCGCTGGACGCTGCCGGCGCAGGTGTTTGCCGCCCCGCTCGAGCTGTACGCCGGCCTTGCCCTCATCGCCCGCCGAGCTCGAGCACGAGTTGCAGCGGCTGCACTACCGCCGCGCCGACGCGCTGGATCACCCGGGCACGCTACCGCTGGCAGGGCACACGCTGAGCGTCGCGCTGCGCCCGGCGCGCTTCGCCGATGAGACCCGCGCCGCCGATCGATCCTGACGATCGTCATCGGGCGCCCAGGGCCTGGAGGGGCTGCGCGATGCTGCAGGCCACGAGGTGCCGGTGCTGCGCCTCGAGCCGCTGCTGATCGGCAGCATCTTCCCCATCCACGGCGAGGACCGCATCGTGGTGACGCCGGAGGAGGTGCCGGCGCTGCTGCCGCAGGCCCTCAAGGCGGTCGAGGACCGCAAGTTCGACACGCACCACGGGATCGATCCCGGCTGGGATCGTGCGCGCGATGTGGGTGAACGCGCGCGCCGGGCAGATCGAGCAGGGCGGCAGCACCCTCACCCAGCAGCTGGTGCAAGAGCTACTTCCTCGACTCGCGCCGGACACTCGTCGCGCAAGGTGCGCGAGGCGTTCATGGCGATGGCGCTGGATGCGCACTTCACCAAGGCGGACCTCATGAACGCCTACATCAACGAGATCTTCCTCGGCCAGGACGGCGACCGCGCCATCCACGGCTTCGGCCTGGCGAGCCAGTTCTACTTCGGCAAGCCGCTTGTCGGAGCTCGACCTGTCGGAGGTGGCGCTGCATGGTGGCGATCGTGCGCGGGCCCTCGTACTACGATCCGCGCCGCCACGCCGGACCGCGCGCGCGCGCGGCGCGACCTGGTGCTGAAGGTCATGGCTGACCAGGGGCATCGTGAAGGCCGCGGACGCGGCCGCCGCAGCGCGCCGCCCGCTCGGGTGTCACGTCGCGCGCCCGGCCGGGGCCTACTATCCCGGCGTACCTGGATTTCGTGCGCCGCACGCTGCGGCGCGACTATCACGAGGCGGACCTCACCGAGGCCGGGCTGCGCATCTACACAAGCCTCGAGCCGCGCGCCCAGGACGAGAGCGAGCAGGCGCTCGAGCAGCGAGCTGGCCCGCCTGGACAGGCAGAAGAAGCATCCGAAGGAGTCCCTGGAAGGCGCGGTGGTGGTGACCGCGCCGCAGAGCGGTGACGTGATCGCGATCGTCGGCGGGCGCGATGTCGGCTACGACGGCTTCGACCGCGCACTGGATGCGCACCGCTCGATGGGCTCGCTGGTGAAGCCGTTCATCTACCTTACCGCGCTGGAAAGCGGCCGCTACAACGCCGCCACCGTCGTGCAGGACGAGCCGGTGGACGTGAAGCTCGCAGGGCGGCAAGCACTGGAAGCCGGAGAACTTCACGCACCAGGCTGTACGGGCCGGTGCCGGTGGTGCGCGCGCTGTCCGAGTCCTTGAACCTCGCCACCGTCGGGGTGGGCATGGACTTGGGGCTGCCCAAGGTGGCGCAGACCTTCACCCGCTTCGGGCTGCCCGCAGCGCCGCAGGCAGGTGCCGGCGATGCTGCTGGGGGCGGTGGATGCCTACGCCGCTGGAGGTGGCGCAGCTGTTCAACGGGCTTGCCAACGGGGGCTTCAGGAACCCGCTGCGCGCGGTGCGCGCGGTCATCAGCGCCGACGGCAAGCCGCTCAAGGCCTTCCCGCTGGAGGTGACGCAGGTGGCAACTCCTGAGAACGTCTACCAGCTCGATCGCATGATGGTGCAGGTGATGGAGCAGCGGCACCGGTCGGCCGGCGCCGTGCACTGCTGCCGCCGAACCTCGTGGTCGCCGGCAAGTCCGGCACCTCGTCAGGATTATCGCGACAGCTGGTTCGCCGGCTTCTCCGGCAGCCACCTGGTGGTGGTGTGGGTGGGCTACGACGACAACTCAGCCCACCGGCTTCACCGGCTCCGCCGGCGCGCTGCCGGTGTGGGCGCACGTCATGGCGCACCTGGGCACGCGCTCCTGGGACACCGCCATGCCCGAGACCCTTGCGGAGGCGCAGATCGAGTTCGACAGCGGCCTGCGCGCGCAGCCGGACTGCGCGCAGGACCTGGTGAGCATCGCGGTGCCGGCCGGGACCGTGATCACGCCCAAGCCCGGCTGCACCTTGCACTGAGGACAGCGCACGGCCGGCCGTGCGCGTGGCTGCCGTGCCTCGCGCCAGTCGCGATATCATGGCGCGCATGCCTCACCGCCTTGCCATGCTCGCCGTGTGTGTGGCGCTCAGCTTGAGCGCCTGCGCACTGACCCGCTCGCCACCGAGCTTCCCGGCACCGGTACCAGCGCCTGCCACCGGCAGCGCGCAGCCGGGCCTGCCGGCGGGCATCCCGGGCGCCCCCTCCGAGAGTGTCCCGGTGCCATCCCCCGAGAAGCCCTACACCGCGCCGGCAAAGCAGTTTCACCTCTCCACCGCCTCGCAGTCGCTGGTGAACCAGGCACACAGCCAGGCCGCCCGCGGTGACTACGCTTCGGCGGCGGCCACCCTCGAGCGCGCCCTGCGCATCGAGCCGGACAACCCGCTGCTGTGGACCGAGCTCGGGCGCATCCGCATGGGGGAGAACAATCCCGCCCAGGCCGAGGCCATGGGCAGGAAAGCCCTGGCGCTGGCCACCGGGGACCCGGTCGCGCAGTCCTCCGCCTGGCACCTGATCGGGGACTCCCTGCGCGCGCGCGGCAAGAACGCGGAGGCCGCCGATGCGGACCACCGGGCGGCCGGGGCGGTCACCCATGCGGGGTGATGGAACGCGCGTCACAGCGCGGCGACTTGCGCACCCGGCCCCCGCCGCCTAGACTCTTTGCCACTCATCGAGACCGGCTGAGGGATAAGGCCCAAAGACGCCGGGGCAACCGCCAGGAGCTAACCACCCTGGAAAGGTGCTACGTCCTGCGACAGCACCTGCAAGGGTGTCGACAGATGAGCGGTCGGCGTGGCCTTTCCGGACTGTTCGGTAAGGATGGACCCGACATATCCGCCCAAGGATCCCCTTGGGTGGATGCGCTCCCTCAGGACTGACGGTGAGACCGTGCCCCGTCATGAGTGGAGAGTTTCCTAAAATGCGCCCCGAAGTCACGACCCCGTCTGCTGCGTGTGCCCTCAGCTGTGGGGTGAGCCGTGAGTAAGCCACCCGTGCGCCCGGTTGCCCCGGTGGCCGCCAACACCCAGCTGTCCGAGACCACGCGCGCGGTGCGCGCGGGAATAGAGTGCGAGGATGCCACCGGCTGCGTGGTGCCGCCGCTGCACCTGACCTCGACGTTCGCCTTCAAGGGCTTCGGCGAGAAGCGCAAGTACGACTACACCCGCTCGGGCAACCCGACGCGCGACCTGCTCGCCTGCGCTCTGGCGGACCTGGAGCAGGGTGCAGGGGCGGTGGTCACCGCCAGCGGCATGGCCGCGGTCACCGTCACCGGCTACCTGGTGCCGGTGGGTGGGCGCATCATCGCCCCGCACGACTGCTATGGCGGCACCTACCGCCTGTTCGATGCCTGGCGGCGCCGCGGTGAGCGCCAGGTGGAGTTCGTGGACTTCGGCGACGAGGCCGCGCTGCGGCAGGCGCTGGCAAGCCCCGCGGACCTGCTGTGGATCGAGACCCCGAGCAACCCGCTGCTGCGCATCACCGACATTGCCGCCTGTGCCGCGCTGGGGCGTGCGGCAGGTGCGATCACCGTGGTCGACAACACCTTCCTGTCCCCTGCCTGGCAGCTGCCCCTGACGCTCGGGGCGGACCTGGTCGTGCACTCGACCACCAAGTACCTCAACGGCCACAGCGACGTGGTCGGAGGAGCGGTGATCGCGCGCGACCCGGCGCTGCACGAGCAGCTGTCCTGGTGGGCCAACTGCCTGGGGCTGACCGGGGCGCCGTTCGACAGCTTCCTCACCCTGCGCGGCATCCGCACCCTGCACGCGCGCCTCGAGCACCACGGCCGCAATGCCCAGGCGCTCGCGGAGTGGCTCTCAGGCTGCGAGGCGGTTCGCAAAGTGTGGTACCCGGGGCTGCCCGGGCACCCCGGTCACGAGCTCGCCCGGCGCCAGCAGAAGGGCTTCGGCGCGGTCATCACCCTTGAGCTGGCCGGTGGCCACGAGGCGGTGCGCGAGTTCGTCTCCGGACTTGAGTGCTTCTCGCTCGCGGAGTCCTTAGGCGGGGTGAGAGTCCTTGGTGGCACACCCGGCCACCATGACGCACGCGGCGATGGATCCTGCCGCGCGCGCACGCGCGGGCCTCACGGACGGGTTACTGCGCCTGTCGGTGGGCATCGAGGGACTGGCGGACCTGCGCGAGGACCTCGCGCGTGCTCTTGAGCGGGTGAGCCGGGGGCTGGCTGCTGCGCCTATGCGCGCCGCTGCAGGTTGCTGAGCACCGCGGCGCCTGCCTGGACGGTGCTGGCGGGGGTGGCGGTGGGGGCCATGTCAGCGGTGCGTACGCCTTGCTCGAAGGCCTGGTAGACGCAGCCCTCCAGCAAGGCGGCCTCGGTCTCGAGCTTCAGCGAGTGCCGCAGCAGCATGGCGGCGCTTAGGATCGCCCCATAGGGGTTGGCGATGCCGCGCCCGGCGATGTCCGGCGCGGAGCCATGGATCGGCTCGTAGATGCCGCGCCGCCCGTCGCCCAAGGATGCCGAGGGCAGCAGTCCGAGCGAGCCGGCGAGCATCGCCGCCTCGTCGGTGAGGATGTCGCCGAACATGTTCTCGGTGACCAGCACGTCGAAATCGCGCGGCCGGCGGATCAGGTGCATCGCGGCTGAGTCCACCAGCATGTGCTCGAGGGTGACGTCCGGGAACTCCTGCGTCCACCACGCGCTGGGTCACCTCGCGCCACAGGCGCGAGGTCTCCAGCACGTTCGACTTGTCGATCGAGGTGAGCCGGCGAGCGCCGGGTGCGCGCCAGCTGGGCGGCCACGCGCACGATGCGCTCGACCTCCGCGACGGTGTAGGTGCACAGGTCCGAGGCGCTGCGCGCATCGCGGCGCTTCTCGCCGAAGTAGATCCCGCCGGTGAGCTCGCGCACGAACACCAGGTTCACCCCCTCGACCACCTCGCGCTTGAGCGTCGAGGCATCCGCCAGCGCCGGGTGCACGCGTGACCGGGCGCAGGTTGGCGAAGGCGCCCAGTTCGCGGCGCAGGCGCAGGAGGCCCTGCTTCCGGGCGCAGCGCTGCCGCGGGACCTGACCACTTCGGACCACCGATCGCCCCCAGCAGCACCGCGTCGGCGCTGCGACAGGCGGCAAGGGTGACTTCCGGCAGCGGGTCGACGTGCGAGTCGATGGCCGCCCCACCGAAGGGGTACTCGGTAATCGTAAACGCGTGGCCGAAGGCCTGGGCGAGCGCGCGCAGGCACGTCACCGCCTCGGCGGTGACCTCCGGGCCGATGCCATCGCCGGGCAGCACCGCGATGCTGCGCCTTCATGCGGCGCTGCTCGAAAGCGGCGATCGCGGCGCGCCGGTCGAGCAGGTAACCGAGCTCATCGACCCCTTGCAGCAGGCAATGCCGCGCGAAGGCCTCGAGCGGGAAGGGCACGACGCGCCCCGGTGGGCAGCGCAAGGGTGCCGGCGGCGACGTCCAGGGTGACCTGTGCGCCGGGGTGGCCGAGCAGCCAGGCGCTGGTGGGCTCGTCGACGATCACCGGCAGCAGGCCGTTCTTCAGCGCGTTGGTGCAGAAGATGTCGGCGAGCTCGGTGCTGATCACCGCGCGGAAGCCGTGGTCCAGCAGCGCCCACGGCGCATGCTCGCGCGAGGAGCCGCAGCCGAAGTTGCGGCCCGCGACCAGCACCTGCGCACCGGCCGCCTCCGGGCGGTTCAGGATGAACTGCGGGCTGCGGCGCGCCCGTGGCGTCGTAGCGCCAGTCGGTGAACAGCTGCGCGCCCAGGCCCTGGCGGGTGGTGGTGGTGAGGAAGCGCGCCGGGATGATCTGGTCGGTGTCGATGTTCGCCTGCGACATGACCACGGTGCGCGAGGTGAGGGTGGTGAACGGTTCCATGGTTTCGGGTGCCGCCTTGCGGTCAGAGCAGTTCGCGCGGGTCGGTGACCCGGCCGGTGAGTGCGCAGGCCGCCGCGGTCAGCAGGACTTGCCAGCAACGTGCGCGCGCCGGCCCCCTGGCGGCCCTCGAAGTTGCGGTTGCTGGTGCTCACGGAGTACTCGCCGCGCGCCGACCAGGTCGCCGTTCATCCCCAGGCACATCGAGCAGCCGGACTCGCGCCACTCGCGCGCCGGCGTCGAGGAACACACGGTCCAGGCCCTCGGTCTCGGCCTGGCGCTTGACCTCCTGGGAGCCGGGCACCACCAGCATGGTGATGCCGCGGGCGATCTTCTTGCCGCGCAGCACGGTCCGCAGCCGCGCGCAGGTCCGACAGGCGCGCGTTGGTGCAGCTGCCCAGGAACACCACGTTCACCTTCTGGTCCTTGATCGGCTGCGCCGGCGCTAAGTCCCATGTACGCGAGTGCGCGCGCGAAGGCGGCATCCCCCGGGCGCTGCGGGATCGAGGCGGAGATCGGCATCACCATGCCAGGATTGGTGCCGTAGGTGATCATCGGCTCGATGCCGGACGCCTCGATGTGTACCTCGCGGTCGAACAGCGCGCCGGCATCGCTGGGCAGCGTACGCCAGCGCGCCACGCGCGGCCTCCCAGGCGGCGCCCTGCGGGGCGCGCGGGCGGCCCTGCAGGTAGCGGTAGGTAACCTCGTCCGGGGCGATCATGCCCGCGCGCGCGCCGGCCTCGATCGACATGTTGCACACGGTCAGGCGCTGCTCCATGGACAGCGCGCGGATCGTCGAGCCGCGGTACTCGATGACATGTCCGGTGCCGCCATCGACCCCGATGGTGCCGATGATCGAGAGAATCAGGTCCTTGGCGGTGACCCCGGCCCGCAAGGTTCCCTCGACATTGATGGCGAAGGACTTCGGTTTCCTCTGCAGCAGGCACTGCGTGGCGAGCACGTGCCCGACCTCGGTGGTGCCGATGCCGAACGCGAGCGCGCCGAGCGCCCCGTGGGTGCTGGTGTGGCTGTCGCCGCAGACGATGGTCTTGCCCGGCTGCGAGATCCCAAGCTCCGGTCCTATGACGTGCACGATGCCGCGCTGCGCGTTGCGCAGCGCCAGCAGCTCGACGCCGAACTCGGCGCAGTTCTTCTCCAGCTGCTGCACCTGGCGGGCGGCGGAATCCACAGCGATCGGCGCACCACCGAACACCTGGGAGGTGTGCGTGGGGGTCGAGTGGTCCATCGTGCCGAGCGTGCGGTCGCTGCGGCGCACGGGCAGGCCACGCTCGCGCAGCACCGAGAAGGCCTGCGGGGAGGTCACCTCGTGGATCAGGTGCAGATCGATGTACAGCACCGCGGGGGTGCTGGGGGTCTCGGGGCTCACCTCGTGAGCGGCCCAGACCTTGTCAAAGAGCGTGTGGAGCCATGGCCATCTTGGGAACTGGACCTCTTCAGCCGGCCGCCGCGGCGCGCGCGGCGGACATGTCGACGTAATCAAGCCAGCCCCACTTGTCGGGGGTCTTGCCGGAGAACAGGCCAAAGAAGGCGTTCTGCAGCGTCTCGGTGACCGGTCCGCGCTTGCCGTTGCCAATGGGCAGGCGGTCGACCGAGCGGATCGGGGTGATCTCCACCGCCGTGCCGGTGAAGAACGCCTCGTCACACACGTACAGCATCTCGCGCGGCAGGGCGGCCTCGCGCACCTCCAGGCCGCGCTCGCGCGCCAGTCGCATCACCGAGTCGCGGGTGAGCCCGCTGAACACCGAGTGCGACAGCCCGGGGGTCAGCAGCACCCCGTCCTTCACCAGGAACAGGTTCTCCCCCGAGCCCTCGCTCAAGGTGCCGTCGGAGGACAGGCCGATGCCTTCGGCAAACCCCAGGCGCCGTGCCTCCATGCCGATCAGCTGGCTGGACAGGTAGTTGCCGCCGGCCTTGGCGAGCGCGGGGATCGTGTTCGGCGCCACGCGCTGCCAGGAGGTGATGCAGGCATCCACGCCTGTCCTCGACCGAGTCGGCCCCCAGGTAGCCGCCCCATTCCCAGGCGGCGATGGCGACCTCGGTCGGCGGGTCGTTCTTGGGCGTGACCCCGATCTCCCCGTAGCCGCGGAACACCACCGGGCGGATGTAGGCGCCGCGCTTGAGTGCGTTCGCGGCCACCACCTCGCGGCAGGCCGCGTTGATCTGCTCTGCGGAGAACGGCACGTTGATGCGGTAGATCTTGGCCGAGTCCATCAGGCGGCGGGTGTGGTCGCGCAGGCGGAACATCGCCACCCCCTGCGGGGTCTGGTAGGCGCGCACGCCCTCGAACACCGAGGAGCCGTAGTGCAGCGCGTGGCTGAGCACGTGCACCGTCGCCTTCTCCCAGGGGACGAGCTTGCCGTTGAACCAGATGAACTGTGTGGCCGGGATGGGCATGTGATTCCTTTAGCGCTGGAAGTCGCTGCGCGTGCGTTCCTCGCGCGAACGCGCGCCCGGCCTGCGACTGCTCGATGCGGTTGATCACCTCGAGGAAGGCGCGCGGTGGCGGACTCGACGATGTTCGTGCTGACGCTCGCGCCGCGGTAGGTGCGCTGATTGTACTCCACGTAGATGCGCGCCTCGCCCTGGGCATCCTCGCCCTCGGACACCGAGTGCACCTCGAACTTGCGCAAAGCGACGGTGATGCCGCTGGCGGCCTCGATGGCCTTGAAGGCCGCATCCACCGGCCCGTCGCCGCTGCAGCTGTGCGCGCGATGCTGCGCCCGTCGGTGTGGGTGAGGACCACGGCTGCGCGCGCGGCCGCGTTGCTGTGCGCCTCGATCGAGAGCTCCTGCAGCGTGCCAGGGACCATCCGGCGGAGCCTTCCGCCGACAGCACGATCGCCTCGATGTCGCCGTCGAACAGTTCCTTCTTCTTGTCGGCGAGCGCCTTGAATTCCTCGAAGGCGCGGTTGAACTCGACCTCGTCAAGCTCGAACCCGAGCGCCTGGACGCGGTCGCGGAAGGCGTGGCGGCCGGAGTGCTTGCCGAGCACCAGGTTCGAGCGCTGCAGGCCCACGTCCTCCGGGCGCATGATCTCGTAGGTGGAGTGGTGCTTGAGCATGCCGTGCTGGTGGATGCCGCTTTCATGGGCGAAGGCGTTCTCCCCGACCACCGCCTTGTTGCGCGCGATCGGCATGCCGGTGATGCTGGAGAGCAGGCGCGAGGTCGGGTAGAGGCGCTGCGTGTTGATGTCGGTGGTGAGGTTGAAGAACGCCGCGCGCGTCTTCAGCGCCATCACCACCTCCTCGAGCGAGCAGTTGCCGGCGCGCTCGCCGATGCCGTTGATGGTGCACTCGATCTGGCGGGCCCCTGCGACCACCGCGGTCAGGCTGTTGGCCACCGCCATCCCCAGGTCATCGTGGCAGTGCACCGACAGGCGCACGTCCTCGATGCCGCGCACGTTCTTGCGCAGGTAGCGGAACAATTCGGCGAACTCGTCCGGCACCGTGTAGCCGACCGTGTCCGGGATGTTCACGGTGGTGGCACCGGCGGCGATGGCGGCCTCGACCACCTGTGCCAGGAACTCGATCTCGGTGCGCGAGGCATCCTCGGGGGAGAACTCGACGTCCTCGCACAGCTCGCGCGCCCGGGCGACCCCTTCGGCGGCCAGGCGCAGGATCTCGTCCTGGGCCATGTTGAGCTTGTACTGGCGGTGGATCGCGCTGGTGGCCAGGAACACGTGGACGCGGCGGCGCTGGGCGTGCGCGACCGCCTTGGCCGCCAGCTCGATGTCGTCAGGGTTGCAGCGCGCGAGGCCGCAGATGATCGGCCCGTGCACCTCCTGCGCGACCGCGTCGACGCTGTCGAAGTCCCCGCGGGAGGCGGCCGGGAAGCCCGCCTCGATGACATCGACGCCCAGCTCGGCCAGCGCGCGCGCGACCCGCAGCTTCTCCGGCCGGGTCATGCTGCAGCCGGGTGACTGCTCGCCATCTCGCAAGGTGGTATCGAAGATCATCACGCGGTCGGGTTGGGCGACCATGGGGCACATCCTGGTTAAGTGGGTAAGTTGTGCCGCGCCGGCCTCGAGCGCCTGCGCGGCGGCCAGGTCTCAGCGCTTCTCCTGCAGCCACGGCATGCGCGAGCGCAGCGTCGCGCCGACCTTCTCGATCTGGCGGTTCATGTCGGCCTTGAGCAGCTTGTTGTAGCCGCGCTTGCCGTTCTTCTCGTTCTCGGTGATCCACTGGCGGGCGAAGGTGCCGTCTCTGCACTTCCTTCAGGATCTTCTTCATCTCCTTCTTCACGCGCGCATCGACCACGCGCGGGCCGCGCGTGAGGTCGCCGTACTTCGCGGTCTCGCTGATGAACTGGTGCATCTTGGTGATGCCGCCCTCGTGCAACAGGTCAACGATCAGCTTCAGCTCGTGCAGGCACTCGTAGTAGGCGACTTCGGGCTGGTAGCCGGCCTCGACCAGGGTCTCGAAGCCCTTCACCACAAGCTCCGTGGCGCCCCCGCACAGCACGGCCTGCTCGCCGAACAGGTCCGTCTCGGTCTCCTCGGCGAAGGTGGTCTCGAGCACCCCGCCGCGCGTGCCGCCGATGCCGTGCGGCATAGGCAAGCGCCCGTGCATGCGCACTGACCGGTGGCATCCTGGGCCACCGCGAGCAGGCACGGCACGCCGCGCCCCTGCTGGTACTGGCGGCGCACCAGGTCCCCCGGGCCCTTGGGGGCGATCAGCACCACGTCCAGGTCCTTGCGCGGCTTGATCTGCTTGAAGTGCACGTTGAAGCCGTGCGCGAAGAGCAGCGTGGCGCCTTTCTTCAGGCTCGCCTTGATGCTCTCGTAGAACGCCTTCTGCGCGGTGTCCGGGAGCAGCATCGCGACCAGGTCCGCCCCTTGCGCGGCCGTCGCAGGCTCGGCCACGTCCAGCCCGTCCTTCTTGGCCTTCTTCCAGCCCGCGCCGCCCTTGCGCACGCCGACCACCACGTCGAAGCCGCGAGTCATGCAGGTTCAGCGCATGCGCGCGCCCCTGGCTGCCGTAGCCCAGGATGGCGATGCGCGCGCCCTTCAGGGCCTTCTTGTCGACGTCTTTGTGCGAATACAGCCTCATCTAGATTCACTCCTCGGTGCCCTCTCGAGGGCGGTTAGCAAACTAAAAAAAACCCCGCAGCGGCTTTGGGCCGGTGCGGGGTCTTTTTGGTGTCTTACTTCGCTCGTGCCTGGTTTTTTGTTCAGGCGTTCGCGAGTGCCCCGCACCGCTCGCTCCGGATAAGGAGCAGCAGGACGGGCAGTACCAGCAGCAGCAGGTCGCGCAGGCGCGCGTGCGGCGCTGCGTCCGGCAAGGGCCTGGAGGTGTGGTATTACTCATAGGTGCGAACAAATCCTGATGCGCCGATAGGAGCATAGGCGCGCGGGAACTTGTCAACGACACGGCTGCCGCAGCCGGCGTGCGCTTAAGCTTCGCCGCCGTGCCCGCAGGTCGCACCGTCCAGCCCAGTGCGCTCGCCGAAGGCATCTTCCGCCGCGAGATCCTCCCGTGGGGACTGCTGGGGCTGGCCCTGGGGCTGGTGGAGGGTGCCACGGCGGCCGTGCTCGTGAAGCAGCACTTCGCAGCCTGCCGCCTCAGCCTCATCGGGGTGAACATCGCGGTCGCGCTGGTCAGCGGCGCGCCGGCCTTCTCCAACGTCCTGAGCTTCGTGTGGGCGAACCTGGCGCACGGGCGCGCACGCGTGCAGCTCATGGTCGCCCTGCAGGCCGGCTGTTGCGCTGCGCGTGGGCTGCGTGCGTTCGCCTCGGGCGGGGCCGCGCGGCCTGGTGTTCACCGTGCCGCGATCATCCTTGCGCGCGTGCTGTGGGCCGGCATCCTCACCGTGCGCGCGGCGGTGTGGACTGCGAACTACCCGCGCAACGTGCTCGCCCGCATCACCGGGCGCATCGTCATCGTGAACTCGATCGCCGTGGCCGACCTCGGCGGCCCTGGTCGGCTGGGCGCTGGAGGCGCGCGTGGTGGATGCGCGCTGGCTGTACGGCGCCGGGGCCCTGGCCGGACTTGCCGGCGCGTGGCTCTACCGCGCGATGCGCGTGCGGCGCGAGTTCCAGCTGCTGGCCGCGGAAGGGGCGAGCGGCCGGGCGCAGCGAGCCATTCAGCCTCGCCATGCTCACGCAGCATCCTGAAGGAGGACCCGGCCGTACCGCGAGTACATGCTGTGGATGGGCATCTTCGGGGCGGGCAACCTCATGCTCACCGCGCAGCTGGTGCTGATCTTCTCCGAGGCGATGCACCTCACCAGCGGCGCTGCAGATCGGCCTGCTGGCGGTGGTGCCGCTGATCACGCAGCCGCTGTTCATGCCCTGGTGGGCGCGCCTGTTCGATGGCTCGCACGTGGTGCGCTACCGCGCGCGGCAGGGCTGGGCGCTGGTGCTGGCAAGCCTCGTGCTGCACACTCGGCGTGTTCACACGCTCGCGCCGGTGCTGTGGGTCGGGGTCGGTGCTGCTCGGGGCGGCGCAGGCGGGTGCTAATCTAGGCTGGAACCTGGGGCACAACGATTTCGCCGCGGTCGGGGCGCGCGCAGCACTACATGGGTGTGCACGTGACGCTCACCGGGCTGCGCGGCGGGCTTGCGCCACCCGGCAGGCGTGCTCGCGTACATGGCGCTCGAGCGGCTGCACGCGGGCGCGGGCAGGTACGCGCTCGCTGCTGCCGGTGGCGCTGACGGTGGCCGGCGCGCTGGGATTCAACCGCATGCGCCGCGCGCGCGGCGAATAGCAGTGCAGCGAGTTCTTAACGATCGGGACTTCAGAGAGCGAAGCGATGGCAAAGAAGAAGGATCCCGACCCGCGCGAGCTATTCGCGCGTGGTCGTGGATGGAGTCGAAGCAGGCCGCCTCGCGCGCGATGCTGCGCGCGGTGGGCTTCACGGAGGCGGATTTCACGCAAGCCGCAGATCGGCGTCGCCTCCACCTGGGCGAACGTCACGCCCTGCAACATGCACATCGGCGAGCTGGCGCGCGAGGCCGCGGCGGGCGTCGACGCGGCCGGCGGCAAGAGCGTGCTGTTCAACACCATCACCGTCTCCGACGGCATCTCGATGGGCACCCCGGGCATGCGCTACTCGCTGGTGTCGCGCGAGATCATCGCCGACTCGATCGAGACGGTGGTCGGGCGCGGCAGGCTTCGACGGCTTCGTCGCGGTGGGCGGCTGCGACAAGAACATGCCCGGCTGCGCCATGGCCATGGCGCGCCTGAACCGTCCCTCGGTGTTCGTCTACGGCGGCACCATCCGCCCGGGCGCCCAGCGCCGCGACATCGTCTCGGTGTTCGAGGCGGTCGGCGCGCATGCCGCCGGCAAGCTCTCCGACGCGGAGCTGCTGGAGATCGAGCGCACCGCGATTCCCGGGCCGGGCAGCTGCGGCGGGATGTACACGGCCAACACCATGGCCTCGGCCATCGAGGCCTTGGGCTTGTCGCTTGCCCGGCAGCTCCGCGCAGGAGGCGGTCGGGGAGGAGAAGCGCGCGGACTCGCGCCGCGCAGGGGAGGCGGTGGTGCGAGCTGGTGAAGGACGGCATGAAGCCCCGCGACATCCTGACCGCGCAAGGCCTTCGAGAACGCCATCACCGTGGTCATCGCCCTCGGCGGCTCGACCAACGCGGTGCTGCACCTGCTGGCCATCGCGCACGCCGCGCAGGTGAAGCTGAAACTGGACGACTTCACCCGCATCGGCAAGCGCGTGCCGGTGCTGGCGGACCTGCGCCCGAGCGGGCGCTACATGCATGTCCGAGCTGGTGGCGATCGGCGGCATCCAGCCGCTCATGAAGATGCTCCTCGACGCCGGGCTGCTGCACGGCGATTGCATGACCGTCACCGGCCGCACGCTGGCGCAGAATCTTGAAAACGGTGCCCATGTACATGAGCGGGCAGGACATTGTGCATCCGCTCTCGGATCCACTGAAGAAGGACAGCCACCTCGTGGTCCTGTACGGGAACCTCGCACCCGAGGGCGCGGTGGCGAAGATCACGGGCAAGGAGGGCGAGCGTTTCGCAGGGCCGCGCGCGGGTATTCGACGGCGAGGAACGCGCCACGCAGGCGATCCTGGCCGGCGCGCGTGCGCGCCGGGGACGTGGTGGTCATCCGCAACGAGGGCCCGCGCGGTGGGCCTGGCATGCGCGAGATGCTCAGTCCGACCGCGCAATCATGGGGCGTGGGCTGGGTGACAAGGTCGCGCTCATCACCGACGGGCGCTTCTCCGGCGGCAGCCACGGCTTCGTCGTGGGACATATTTCCCCGGAGGCGGCGGTCGGCGGGCCCATCGGTCTTTTGAAGACAGGCGACCGGATCGTTGTAGATGCGCGCAAGCGCGAGATCCTGCGTGGAGCTCTCGGCGGCGGAACTCAAGACGGCGCCGCGCCGCCTGGAAAGCGCCGAAACCGTATGCGGTCAGCGGCGTGCTCGCCAAGTACGCATCATTGGTGGGCAGCGCCTCAATGGGAGCGGTGACTGAGCCGATACAGGCGGGTCGGAACAATTCTTAAGCCGTCGGCCGCAGTTGTCAGTCCGAAACGCAGCGGTTACAGTTCGGACGGAGTATTCGTCGATGCGCGCAAGCACGCGCACTCCGTCCGGGGCCGATTCTTATAAATCAGGGGCCCATCGGACCGAATGCCGGATAAGATGAATTGACCGTTGGTGATGTGGGGAAGGTCCTGCGGGCATGAGTGCCGCCGGGTCGGGGTCCGGGCTCTTTGGTACTGGGGCAAAGGATTTGCAGTCCGGCGCCGCGTTCGCGGTGTCCGGCGTTTTTGACAGCACGACGATTAGTAACTCATGGCTGCTTACATCGAACAGGATTCGGGGTTTTTTACGCGGCGCGGCATCGTGGTGGGCGCGATCCTGCTGCTGCACCTCTTCATCGTCTGGGCGCTGGTGACCGGGCTTGCCCGCCGCGCCATCGAGGTGATCGCCCCGCCGGTGCAGGCCGTGTTCCAGCCCGAGGACGTCAAGAACACGCCACCGCCGCCGCCGCCGCCGCCGACGTTCGAGCGCCCGCCGGTGGAGATTCCGCCGACCGACACGATCGTCGAGGCACCCGTCGCGGCGGTGACAACCGCGATCAGCGAACACAACGACCCAGCACGTGGCCGCCGCGCCGGTGGCCAGTCACACCATACCGGGTACCAAGGCCGGTCCGGGCAAGGGCTTCCCGAACAGCGAGGACTTCTATCCACCTGCCTCCAAGCGTCTAGAGGAGCAGGGGATGGCGGTGGTGAAGGTATGCGTTGGCCCGGACGGCAAGCTCACCGCACCGCCGACGATCGACAAGACTTCCGGGTTCCCGCACCTGGATGAGGCGGCGATCAAGCTGACCACCTCGGCCTCGGGCAAGTACAAGCCGGCCACCGAGGACGGCAAGCCCATCGCCGTCTGTGCAACGTGTTGGGAATCAGGTTCCAGATCAGGTAATTCAGACGCCGCACTTCTTTACCGAGATGCGGCATTCTTTTTTCGATTCGAGGAAAACCATGGAAAATCAAGTCGCAGCAGCCGCCTCCACCGTGTCCACTTCCAACCCTTACGGCCTCGGTGCGTTGTGGGCGGGCGGTGACATCATTGCCCGTTCGGTCCTCATCCTTCTTGCCATCATGTCGCTTGCCTCGTGGTACGTCATCCTCACGAAGCTGTGGGACCAGAGCAAGCTGAAGAAGTCCGCCAAGGTCGTCGAGAAGCAGTTCTGGACTGCACCTTCGGTCAAGGACGGCGTCGAGCGCCTGCCCAAGGGTGACGAGTTCCGCAACATCGCCGAAGACGGCCTGCGTGCGGCCTCCCACCATGACGGCCGCCTGACGGACCGCATCGACCTGCACGAGTGGATCACCATGTCGCTGCAGCGCGCCGTCGACGGTGTGCTCGGCAAGATGGGCAGCGGCCTGGGCCTGCTGGCCACCGTGGGCTCCACGGCACCGTTCGTCGGACTGTTCGGCACGGTGTGGGGCATCCTGAACGCGCTGGTGAACATCGGCGTCGCCGGCCAGGCGAGCATTGACAAGGTGGCAGGCCCTGTCGGCGAGGCACTCATCATGACCGCCATCGGCCTGTTCGTCGCAGTGCCGGCGGTCATGGGCTACAACTGGCTGCTGGGCCGCAACAAGAACCTGCAGGACTCGCTGCGCAACTTCGCCAGTGACCTGCATGCCTACCTGGTCAGCGGTGCGCGCGTGGTCACCGACGGGACCTCCGGCACCATGGGCGGCGTGCGCCCGGCGGCAGCCAAGGCTGCCGCGGTCGGCAAGTAAGAAGCCTGCGGGGGCTGCCGGGCGCGCAAGCGCGCCCGGCAGGCTCCATGCGCGATTAAAGGAGTGGCGAATCCATGGCAATGAGTGTCGGCAGCCCATCAGGGGAAGAACAGGGCGCTATTTCCACCATCAACACGACCCCGCTGGTGGACGTGATGCTGGTGCTCCTGATCATCTTCCTGATCACGATTCCGGTGATCAACAAGACGGTGAAGGTCGACCTGCCCAAGGCGGTCAATATCCCGACGCAGACGAAGCCGGAGAACGTCACGATCGCCGTGGACAAGGATGGCAACATCTACTGGAACGACACCCGCGTTCCCAGCAATGAGGCGCTGCTGGCGCGATGTGAAGGCCGCAGCGGTGATCAAGCCTCAGCCGGAGGTCCACATCCGCGGCGACAAGGACACTCGCTACGAGGCCATCGGCAAGGTCATGTACATGATCCAGCGCGGCGGCATCCAGAAGGTCGGCTTCCTCACCGAGCCTGACCACGGCACGCGCCCGGTCCGCTAGAGAAGTTTCAGGAGACCCAATTCCATGGCAATGAGTGTCGGTTCAAGTTCGGGCGTGATGTGTGAGATCAACACCACGCCGCTGATCGATGTAATGCTGGTGCTGCTGGTCACGCTGATCATCTCGCTCCCGGTCATGACGCACGCGGTCAAGCTCGACATGCCGAATCCCAACGCGCAGCCGCCGCCGCCGGATACGCCGCCGGAGGTCATCGACATTGAGGTCGACTTCGATGGTACCGTGGTGTGGAACGGCACGCCGGTAACCGGCATGGACCAGCTCGAGGGCTATTTCCGCACCGAGAGCGTGAAAGACCCGCAGCCTGAGATCCACCTGCGACCCGACCGCCGCGCCAAGTACGGCATCGTCGCCCAGGTGCTGGCGGCGGCCCAGCGCAGCCACATGCAGAAGATCGGCTTTACCAACGTCGCGCAGTTCGGCGAGTAGTCACTTAGGGAATGCAAAGCATCAACATGAAGGTCACAGTTACGGTTGCGGCGGCTCTGCTCGGGGCTGCGGTATTTGCTGACAGGGAACCTCGCTCTTGCTGCCGGCAAGAACACCAACAGCGAGAAGGTGGCGAAGCTGCTGCTGCCTGCACAGGAGGCGATGAAGAACAAGCAGTACGCCGCGGCGCTGGCCAAGATCCACGAGGCTGCGGCCCTGCCGGACAAGACCCCGTTCGATGCATACACCATCGCCGAGTTCGGTTGCAACGCCAACATCGGTGCGCAGAACTACGCCGAGGCGGCCAAGGACTGCGAGACGCGCCTGGACAGCAGCTTCATGCCCGCCGGCGGAGGTGCCGCAGCTCACGCGCACGCTCGCTGGCGCTGAACTACCAGCTGAAGAACTACGACAAGGCCATCGACTTCGGCACAGCGCGCCATCAAGGGCGGCTTTGCCACCGAGGACAACAAGAACCTCGTCGCGCAGGCCTACTACCTGAAGGGCGACTTCAAGGGCGCGCTGAAGGCCGAGTCCGCCATCGTCGATGCGCAGATCCATGCCGGACAGACGCCCAAGGAAGATGCAGCTGAAGATCGTGCTCAGCTCCTGCGTGAAGATCGAGGATGCCGCCTGCCAGCAGCACGCGATGGAACGCCTGGTGACCTACTACCCGAAGCCGGAGTACTGGTCGCAGCTGCTGTTCACCCTGCGCAAGAACACCTCGACCAACGACACCACCACGCTGCAGACCTACCGCCTGATGTTTGATGTCGATGTGTCTCAAGGAGGCCGGCGACTTCAACGAGATGGCGCAGCTGGCGCTGGATGCCGGTTCCCCGGGCGAGGCGCAGCGGGTCCTCGAGAAGGGCTTCGAGAAGGGCGTGTTCACCGAGCAGCGCATCAAGGACCGCAACACGCGCCTGCTCGAGGCGGTGAAGAAGACCGCCGCCGCCGACCAGGCCGCGCTGCCGAAGCTCGAGGCGGACGCTGCCAACGCCCCGACGGGGGTCAAGAGCGCCGCTGCGGGCCTTGCCTACTTCGGCTACGGCCAGTACGACAAGGCGGCCGACCTGCTGGCCAAGGGCGTGGCCAAGGGCGGGCTGAAGAACGAGGCGAACACGCGCCTGCTGCTGGGCATCGCGCAGCTGAAGGCCGGCCACAAGGACGATGCGGTGAAGACCTTCAAGGCGGTCAAGGGTGACCCGGCGCTCGAGCAGCTGGCGGGCCTGTGGGTGGTGCACGCCCGCGGCTAGAGCCTGCAGGTGACCTGCGGGCCTTTGCGCAGGTGCGGTTGAGACATTCCAGGGCCGGGCGAGCGATCTCCCGGCCCTTCTCGTTTCGGCCGCGAGCGCGCCGCACGCGGTGCGACCTAACTTCAAGGAGACGGCACATGACGATCAAGGCAGGCGACAAGATGCCCGCGGGCACGCTCAAGCGCATGACCAAGGAAGGCCCCAAGGACGTCACCACGGAGGAGCTCTTCAAGGGCAAGACGGTGGTGCTGTTCTCGGTGCCCGGCGCCTTCACGCCCACCTGCGATGCCAAGCACCTGCCCGGCTTCGTGGAGCTGGCCGACCCGATCAAGCGCCAAGGGCGTGGACACCATCGCCTGCATGGCGGTGAACGACGTGTTCGTCATGAACGCCTGGGGCAAGTCCTCAAGCGTCGGGCGACAAGATCGTGATGCTGGCGGATGGCAACGGCGACTACGCCAAGGCCCTGGGGCTGGAGCTGGATGCCAAGGGCTACGGCATGGGCATGCGCGGCCAGCGCTTCGCGCTCGTCGTCAAGGATGGCGTCGCCACCCACGTGGACGTCGAGGCCCCGGGACAGTTCAAGGTGTCCGCGGCCGAGCACGTCCTCGGTCAGCTCTAGCCGAGCAGCCGCTCGATCTCGGGGATGACCTGGAACAGGTCGCCCACGAGACCGATGTCGGCGACCTCGAAGATCGGCGCCTCGCCATCCTTGTTGATGGCGACGATGGTGCGCGCGTCCTTGATGCCGGTCAGGTGCTGGATGGCGCCGGAGATCCCGACCGCCATGTACAGCTCCGGGGCGATGATCTTGCCGGTCTGGCCGACCTGCATCTCGTTGGGCGCGTAGCCGGCATCCACCGCCGCGCGCGAGGCGCCCACGGCGGCATCCAGCTTGTCGGCGAGGCTGTAGAGGATCTTGAAGCCATCGGCGCTGCCCAGCGCGCGGCCGCCGGAGATCACGCGCGCGGCGGTCTGCAGGTCCGGGCGGTCGCTCTTGGCGGCCGAGACCGAGACGAAGCGGGTGTGGGTGGGCAGCGGCACATCCACCGCGACCTTCTCGATGGCAGCCGAGCCGCCGGCGCCGGCGGCCTCGAAGGAGGCCGGGCGCACGGTGCCGACGAGCTTCGCCACCCCGGTGGTCTCCACCGTGAGGATGGCGTTGCCGGCGTAGATCGGGCGGCGGAAGCGCGTGGGCTCTCGATCGCCATGATGTCCGACAGCTGCGGCGCATCCAGAAGCCCGGCGACGCGGGCCATCAGGTCCTTGCCGAAGGTCGTGGAGGCCCCGAGCACGAGCGTGTAGGGGCCGGCGATCGCGGCCACCTGCGGGGCGAGCACTGCGGCCAGGGCATGCTCGTTGGCCGGGTTGTCGATGGTGAGCACGCCGGCTGACGCCGGCAAGGGTTGCGCGCCTGCGCGGCGACCGCGGCGCCGTCCACCGCGCAAACACCGCGACGGTGATCTCGGCGTCCGCTGAGCGCGCGTGCGCAGGTGACGCACTTGGCGGTGGCAAGGTTCAGCGTCTTGCCGTCGTGCTCGGCGACGATGAGGATCTGGCTGCTCACAGGAGTCCCTTCTTCTTCAGCGCCTCGACCAGTTCGGCGGCGTCTTTGACCTGATGCCCTTCTGGCGCTGCGGCGGCGGCTCGAACTTCACCAGCTTCAGCTGCTGGCGCGCCTCGACGCCAAGCTCGGCCAGCGTAAGGGTCTCCAGGGGCTTCTTCTTGGCCTTCATGATGTCCGGCAGCTTCACGTAGCGCGGCTCGTTCAGGCGCAGGTCCGTGGTGATGACCGCCGGCAGGTCGACATCGAGGGTCTCAAGACCGGCATCGACCTCGCGGGTGACGCGCGCGGTGGTCTCGGAGAGCTCGAGCTTGGAGGCATAGGTGGCCTGCGGGCGGTTCCACAGCGCCGCCAGCATCTGGCCGGTCTGGCCGTTGTCATCATCGATGGCCTGCTTGCCCAGGATGACCAGCAGCGGCTGCTCCTTCTCGACCAGCTTCAGCAGCGCGCGCGCGGCGGTCAGCGGCTCGACGATGCCGTCGGCCTGCACGTGCAGGGCGCGGTCGGCGCCCATGGCAAGGGCGGTGCGCAGCTGCTGCTGGCAGTCCGCAGGACCGACGGTCGCGACCACGACTTCCTCGGCGCCACCGCGCTCCTTGATGCGCAGCGCCTCCTCGAGCGCGATCTCGTCGAAGGGGTTGACGCTCATCTTCACCCCATCGGTGATGACGCCCGTGTTGTCCGGCTTGACGCGGATGCGCACGTTGTAGTCCACGACACGCTTGATACCGACCAGGATGCGCTTCATTCGAAGGACTCTTTAAGGATGGCCCGGCTTGGGCGGGCAACAGGGGGCGAAGTATAACGGGGGCGCCATGGGTGGTGTTGCCGGCAGCAGCCGCGGCGTTGACGAATTGCGCACCGCGCTCCCTAAAGTCCCGCATGCGGCGTTACCTCGTTCAGCGGACCTCGGGGCTCATCCCCACGCTGCTGGTCATCGTCTCCCTGTCCTTCCTGATCCTGCGCCTGGCCCCCGGCGGCCCGTTCGACCAGGAGCAGGGGCTTGCCCCCGCGGTGCGGGCCAACCTTGAGCGCGCCTATGGGCTGAACGACTCGCTGCCGCTGCAGTACGCGCACTACCTCGCAGGCCTGGCGCACGGGGACTTCGGCCCCTCGCTAAGACAGCGCGACTTCACGGTGCGCGAGCTGATCGCGCAGGGACTGCCGGTGAGCCTCACCCTGGGGCTTGTGGCGCTGCTGCTGGCCATCTGTATCGGCGTGCCGGCCGGTATCGCCGCAGCATTGTGCAGCGGGCGCGCCTGCTGACCTTGCGCTCACCGGCTTCAGTGCGCTCGCGCTGGCATTGCCGAGCTTCGTGGTCGGGCCCGCTGCTGGCTCTGGTGTTCGCGATCCACCTGCACTGGCTGCCGGTGGCCGGCTGGCAGGCAGGGGATGTGCGGTTCTGGGTGCTGCCGGTTGTGACGCTGGCGCTGCCGGTGGGTGCCTATCTGGCGCGCCTGACACGCGCAAGCCTGCTCGAGACGCTGCGCAGCCCCTACGTGAAGAGCGCGCGCGCGCGCGGCCTGGGCGCCGCGCGCGTGCTGTGGCGCCACGCGCTGCCCCCGGCGCTGCTGCCGGTGGTGAGCTACCTAGGTCCCGCGATCGCCTTCGTGGTCACAGGATCGCTCGTGGTGGAGAGCGTGTTCGGGCTGCCCGGCACGGGGCGCTACCTGGTGCAGGGGGCGATCGACCGTGACTACCCGCTGGTGCTGGGCATGGTCGTGGTCTACGGCGCGCTCACCTTGGTGCTGAACCTGCTCAGTGACCTGCTGTACGGCGCGCTCGACCCGGCCGCACGCCATGACTGAACTTGCCGCAGGGACAGGCTCGCTGTGGGCCACGGCATGGCTGCGCCTGCGCGGTCGCCCCGGTGCCCGGGTGGCAATGGCCGTGCTTGGCGTCGTGGTGCTGGTCGCGTATCTGGGCCCGGCATTCAGTCCCTGGCAGGTCGATGCCCTTGACTGGGGGCACCTCGCACAACCCCCGGGGTCCTCCGGCGCGCACTGGCTGGGCACCGACCGGCTCGGGCGTGACCTGTACGTGCGCACGCTGCACGGGGTACGCCTGTCACTGCTGCTCAGTGTCGTGGCGAGCGCGGTGAGCCTTGCGATCGGCATCACCTGGGGCGCGGTGGCCGGCTTTGCCGGCGGGCGCATCGACGGCTGGATGATGCGCTTCGTGGACGTGCTCTACGCGCTGCCGTATCTATTCATCGTCATCATCCTCACCAGCGTGTTTGCCCGCGGCAGCCTCATCGTGCTGCTGGTGGGCTTGGGGGCGGTGGGCTGGCTGACCACCGCGCGCATCGTGCGCGGGCAGACGCTCGCGCTCAAGCACCGCGAGTTCATCGAGGCCGCGCGCGCCACCGGGGTGCCCGCAACCGCGATCCTGTGGCGGCACATCGTGCCCAACCTGCTGGGCACGATCATCGCGTACGCCGCGCTCATCGTGCCGCAGATGATCCTGTTCGAGAGTTTCCTGAGCTTCCTCGGCCTGGGCGTGCAGGAGCCGCAGGCAAGCCTCGGCAACCTGATCTACGGCGGCGCGCAGGAGATGGAGTCCGCCCCGTGGATGCTGCTGGTGCCCGCCTGCGTGCTGGTGGCGCTGCTGCTGGCGCTGAACCTGCTCGGGGATGCGTTGCGCGATGCACTGGACCCGCGTGAGCACTGAAACACCTGCCGGCGAGCTGCTGCGCCTGCAGGACTTCGGCATCCGCTTCCACAGCGCGCAGGGCGTGGTGCAGGCGGTGCAGTCGGTGGATCTCACGGTGGCGGCCGGGGAATGCCTCGGGATCGTCGGGGAGTCCGGTGCGGGCAAGAGCCAGCTGTTCCTGGGCGCACTGGGGCTCTTGAGCGCCAACGGACGGGCGAGCGGGCGGGCGCTGCTGTCAGGCACGCAGCTGCTCGGGCTCAGCCAGGGGCAGCTGGATCGCGTGCGCGGCGCGCGCGTGGGCCTGGTGTTCCAGGACCCGATGACCTGCCTTACCCCGCACCTGCGCATCGGCGCGCAGATCGCCGAGGTGCGCATGCGCCATTGCGGTGACTCGCGCGACGCGGCTGAAGCTTGCGCGCTTGCGCTGCTGAAGAGGGTGCAGGTCAGTGACCCGCGGCAGCGGCTGCGCCAGTTCCCGCACGAACTGTCCGGCGGCATGCGCCAGCGGGTGGCGATCGCGATCGCCATCGCCGCGATCCCGCAGCTGCTGATCGCCGACGAGCCGACCACCGCGCTCGATGTCACCGTGCAGGCGCAGATCCTGGGCCTGCTGTTGGAGCTCAAGCGCTCAGGGATGGGCCTGGTGCTGATCAGCCACGACCTGGGCGCGGTGGCAGGGGTTGCCGACCGCGTCGCGGTGATGCGCCATGGGCGCCTCATCGAGACCGCCGCGGTGGCGCAGCTGTTCGAGCAGCCCGTGCAGGCCTACACGCAGGCCCTGGTGCACGACGCGCGCACGCTCGCGGATCCCGCCTCACCGGCGCGCGCGCCGGCAGGTCCAGTGATGCTGTCGGCGCAGGAGCTGGGCGTGAGCTACCCGTTGCGCGGGGCGGGTGTGCCGCGCGGCGCGCGGCTGGCCGCGCTGACCGGGGTATCCTTGCAGCTCAGGGCCGGGGAGTCGCTGGCGGTGGTGGGTGAATCCGGCAGCGGCAAGTCAACACTCGCCCGCGCGCTGGTGAAGCTGTTGCCCAAGGTGACAGGGCGCATCGTGTGGATGGGGCAGGACCTGGATGCGCTCGCGCGCGAACGGCTGCGCGCGCTGCGGCGCGACCTGCAGATCATCTTCCAGGACCCGCTGGGCTCGCTCGACCCGCGCATGCGGGTGGGGGAGATCGTGGCTGAGGGGCTGCGCGTGCACGAACCGGCCCTGGGCGCAGCCGGGCGCCGCGCGCGCGTGGTCGCGATGCTTGAGCGCGTGGGACTTGCCGCCGAGCTCATGGACCGCTACCCGCACCAGCTCAGTGGCGGCCAGGGCCAGCGGGTCGGCATCGCGCGCGCGATGGTGCTCTCACCGCAGCTGCTGGTGTGCGACGAGCCGGTGAGCTCGCTGGATGTCGGCAGCCAGCTGCAGGTGGTGGACCTGCTGGCAGCGCTCAAGCGCGAGTCAGGCCTGTCGCTGCTGTTCGTCAGCCACAACCTCGCGGTGGTGCGGCG
The DNA here is from genome assembly GCA_963703025.1 of uncultured Pseudomonadota bacterium. Taxonomy (GTDB): domain Bacteria; phylum Pseudomonadota; class Gammaproteobacteria; order Steroidobacterales; family Steroidobacteraceae; genus 13-2-20CM-66-19. The sequence goes on from OY969778.1 coordinate 3,534,852, forward strand.
CCTGTGCGAGCGGGTGCTGGTGCTGTACCTGGGGCGGATGATGGAGCTGGCCGCCACCGCGACCGTGTACGCCCGGCCGCGTCACCCCTACACACGCGAACTGCTGGCGGCGATCCCCTTGCCCGATCCGCGGCTGCAGCCGGCGCGCCTGGGGGCGGTGCGCGCCGGGGAGGCCCCGTCACCGCGCGATCCGCCTTCCGGGTGTGTCTATCGCACCCGCTGCCCGCACGCGCTCGCGGTATGCGCCCAGCAGATCCCGGCCTGGGAGGCGGCCGCGGCAGGCGAGGCGGTGGCCTGCCACCGCTGGCGCGAGATCCCACCGGGTTGAGGCCGGGCCGTGCCGGCGCGCGGTGCTTCACGAAATCAGCGCGCGCATGCCACGCGGGTGCATGGCGGCTGGTATTCTCCATAATCTATGACCGAGCAAAGCATCCGCCCGAGCGAGGGCCTGAAGCACGTGCGCTACGAGATCCGCGGCCGCCTGGCTCGCCGTGCCCATGAACTGGAGCGCCAGGGCTACGAGATCATCTCGCTGAACATCGGCAACCCGCGCGCCTTCGGGCTGCGCACGCCCGAGACCATGCGACTGGCGATGATCGAGAACCTCGGCCAGGCGGAAGGCTACTGCCACCAGAAGGGCATCTTCCCCGCGCGCGAGGCGGTGGTGATGCAGCAGCAGGGCCGTGGGGTGAGCGGGGTCACCGCCGAGGAAGTGTTCATCGGCAACGGGGTGAGCGAGCTGATCGACCTGACCCTGCGCGCGCTGCTGAACGATGGTGACGAGGTGCTGGTCCCAAGTCCTGATTACCCGCTGTGGACCGCCGCGGTCACCTTGAACCGCGGGCGCGCGGTGCACTACCCGTGCCGCGCGGAGAACGGCTTCGTGCCCGACCCGGAGGAGGTGGCACGCCTGGTCACCCCGCGCACGCGCGCGATCGTCATCATCAATCCCAACAACCCCACAGGCGCTGTCTACCCGCGCGCGGTGCTGGAGGCCCTCGCACGCCTGGCCGAGCGCTCAGGCCTGGTCGTGTTCAGCGACGAGATCTATGACCAGATGACCTACGACGGTGCACAGTTCGTGCCCATGGCAACCCTGGTACACGACACCGTGTGCGCAAGTTTCTCGGGCCTGTCCAAGGTGTACCGTGCCTGCGGCTACCGCGTGGGCTGGGTGAGCTTCTCCGGTCGCACGCATGCCGCCACCGATTACCTGAGCGCGCTCGAGCTGCTGTCCTCGTTGCGCCTGTGCAGCAACGTCATCGGCCAGTGGGCAGTGCAGACAGCCCTGGGCGGACACCAGAGCGTGCTGGAACTGACCGCCCCGGGCGGGCGGCTGCACGAGTCGCGCGCGGCGATCCTGCAGGCCACCGCGCACAGCCGCTACTTCAGGCTCGCCCCGACCGGCGGGGCGATGTACGCCTTCGTCGGGGTGGACCGCGAGGCGCTGCCGCAGTTCGATGACCAGCAGTTCGCGCTCGACCTGCTGGAGCAAAAGCACGTGCTGGTCGCCCCCGGGGTGAGCTTCAACGTTCCCTACCGCAACCACTTCCGCATCACCAACCTGCCGGATGCGGCGACGCTGCGCGAGGTATTCACGCGTGCGGAGGACCTGCTGGGCGAGTACGCCAGTGCCCGGCGCGCTGACCCCGGCTCCGAGGCCGCCGGTAAGGTCGTGAAGGCGCGCTTCAAGCACGCCTGAGCGCGCGGGCACCCCCTAGAGCGCATTGTTCAGGCTTCCCCCCGAGCTCACCGAACACCTGCAGCGCGGCGGCACGCTCCTGGTGCCCTCACGCCAGCGCGCGCGCGCGGTGCAGCTGGCCTACGCTGCCGCGCAGCTGGCCGCCGGACTGCGCACCTGGGCGAGCGCGGACGTGCTGAGTCTCGCCGGCTGGCTGCGGCGCGAGACCGAGCGCGCCGCAGCCGCCGACCCTGAGCACTGGCCACGCCTGCTGTCGCAGGCGGAGGAGTGGTTCCTGTGGCGCGAGGCCACCGCCACTGCCGCGCGCGGACTTCAGCTGCTGGATGCGGTGCAGCTGGCACAAGCGCTGCGCCGGGCCGCAAACCTCGCCGCCGACTACGGCCTGGCGCCGCGTGAGGTGCCTGGCGACGAGGAGGCGACGCTGCTGGCACGTGCCCAGGCAGGATTCGCGCAGCGCTGCCGTGCACTGGGCGCGGCCAGCGCCGCGGAGTTGACTGACCGGGTACTGCAGTACGCCGGCCACAGCGGCCGGCTGCCGAGGCTTGCCGGCTTTGGCGCACTGCCGCCGCGGCTGCGCTCCCTCGCCGGCGGCGCGCAGCCTGCAGGTGATGCCACGGTGTACGCGCTGCGCCCGCCCAGTGCCGGTGAGGAACTCGAGGCGATCGCCGCCTGGTGCGGATCGCAGGTCACCTGCGATCCGCAGGCGCGTCTGCTGGTCATGCTGCCCGGGCCTGCCGGCGCGCGCGAGCGCCTCGCCGCTCTCATCCGCGAGGTGCTGGACCCGGCCGCCCTCATGGATCGCCAGCGGCAGCCGCGCGCGCTCGCGGGCATCGAGGGCGGCCAGCCGCTGAGCGAGGCGCCGCTGGTGGCGCATGCGCTGCTGGGGCTGCGCCTGCTTGCCGGGGAGCAGATCGAGTTCGCAAGCCTCGCCGCGTGGCTGCGCGCTGCGCACTGGCACAGTCCAGCTGCCGCGGGGCGGGCCGCACTTGCGCAGCTGCTCGGCGAGCGCCCGGTCGCGGCGATGGATGTGCGCGAGCTGCACGGCGCACTGGGGCTCGCGCCGCCGCGCCTGCACGGCGCAGCGCTTGACCTGCAGTCACGCCTGTCGCACGCGCTCGCGGCGATGGCAGGACCTGCGGCGACCCCGCGCGCTTTTTCCGAGCGCTGCGCCGCGGCGCTTGCAGCGCTCGGGCTTGCCGGACCTGCGACCGCTGCCAGCGATGCCCAGCAGACGCTCATGCGCTGGCACGAGCTGCTGGAAGAGTTCGGGGAGCTGACCGCCTGCGTGCCGCGCCTGGGGCCTGGCCGAGGCGTGGCACTGCTGCATGAGTTCGCCGCCACCAGCGCCTTCCGGCCCGCGGACGAGGATCCGGTGGTGACGATTTCAGCGGCGCTTGCCGACCCGGTGGTGCGCTACGACGGCATCTGGGTCGGCGGGTTGTCCGCGCAGGTGCTGCCGCAGCCGGTGAACCCGGACCCGTTCCTGCCGCTGGCCACCCAGGTGGCGGCGGGCATGCCTGCGGCCAGCGCGGCCGCGCGCGAACAGCAGGCCGCAGGATTGCTGGCCGCCTGGCGCGCGGGCAGCTCGCAGCTGGTGCTCTCGGTGCCCGCGCTCGCCCAGGACCTGGAGCTGCTGCCAAGCCCACTGCTGGCCGGCGTCGCAGGCGTGCCGGCGGCGCGCACGCATCGCTGGCTGCCGGGGGCATTGCACCGCCCGGGATTGACCGAGCAGGTGCAGGACACCCGCGGGGATCCGTGGGACATCACCGACACCGTGCCCGGTGGCACGCGCGCGGTGACGCTGCAGAGCCAGTGCCCGTTCCGTGCCTACACGGAGCTGCGCCTGGGCAGCGTGGCCCCGCAGGCAGCCGAACCGGGTATTGCCGCTGACAAGCGCGGCGTGCTGCTGCACGCGGCGCTGCAGATCCTGTGGGAGCGGCTCAAGGACCAGCAGACCCTGAACCGCCTGAGCGCCGCTGAGCTGGATGGCCACATCCACGAGGCGGTGGAGCAGGCGGCACGCTCGATGCTCGCGCTGGAGGCCGGCCGGCGCCGGCGCGGCCGGCGCGCGGACGAGGGGCAGTTCGACCTGTTCGTGCAGCTGCCGGCGGTGCTGGTGCGCGAGTGCCGCCGCGCGCGCGCGCTCATCCACCGGTTGTGCGCGCTCGAGCGTGAGCGGGCACCGTTTGCCGTCGCCGGCACCGAGCAGTCCACCGAACTGAATGTCGCAGGGGCGCGCCTGCGCATGCGCCTTGACCGCATCGACACGCTCGCCGAGGGGCGTGCCATCCTCGACTACAAGAGCGGCAGGGCGGCGCCTGCGCAGTGGTACGGGGACAGGCCGAGCCAGCCGCAGCTGCTGGCCTACCTTGCCGCCCTGGGCGCGGACGTCGCCGCGCTTGCCACCGTGCACGTCACCGCGCGCAAGGTGCACTTCAGCGGCGTCGCCGCCGCGGATGGCCTGCTGCCCAATGTGCGCGGGCCCAAGCCCGGGGCCACCGCGTGGCCGCGGCAATTGGCCGAGTGGCACACGCTCATCGAGAGGCTGGTCACAGCCTTCGTGGCAGGGGACGCGCAGGTGGATCCGGCGCCCGGGGCGTGCACCTACTGCCACGTGATCGACATCTGTCGCATCCTCGAGCGCAGCACACCGCCGGAAGCCCTGGCCGCAGGGGACGACGATGAGTGAGCCTCTGGCGCTGGATGATGCGCAGGCCCGCCGCCAGGCGGCCGAGCCGCGCGACTCGATCCTGCTCGAGGCCCCGGCCGGGGCCGGCAAGACCGCGGTGCTCACGCAGCGCTTCCTGCGCCTGCTGTGCACGGTGGACGAGCCCGGACAGATCCTGGCCATCACCTTCACCCGCAAGGCGGCCGCGGAGATGCACGCGCGCGTCACGCGCGCGCTCAAGGGGCAGCTCACCGGGGAGGATGCCGGCACCGCCGCCTTGCGCACCCTGGCAGCCGCGGCGCTCGCCCACGGCGCCGCGCGCGGCTGGCGGCTGGCCGAGGAGCCCCAGGGGCTGCGCATCCAGACCATCGATGCCTTCAACTACTGGCTGGCGAGCCAGCTGCCGGTGGCCGCCAAGGCCGGCGGGGCGCTCGAGGTCACCGAGTCCGCGCAGTCGATGTATCTGGCCGCCGCGCGCAGCACGCTCATTGCCGCGGAAGCGGACCGGGAGCTCGCCCCGGACGTGCAGCTGCTGTTCGAGCGCTTCGACAACCACTGGGCCAACATCGAGGGCATGCTCGCGCACATGCTCGCCGAGCGCGCGCACTGGCTGCCCTACGTGCTCGAGCAGCCCGCCGCACAGCTGTGCGCGCGCGTGAGCGCAAGTCTTGCGGCGGTCACCGCCGCGCAGCTGGCACGGGCGGTGGCGCTGCTGCCGCAGGGGCTGCGAGTGCAGCTCGAACGCCTGCCGGGGGTCACCGGCCTCACCGCGGCCGCCGCCGCGCTGCCGCACTGGCAGCAGCTGGCGCACCTGACGCGCACCGGGACCGGCTGGCGCGCGCGCCTGAGCGCGCACCTCTTGGGCGAGGAGTTCCAGGACCCGGCGCTGCGGGGGCACCTGAAGCAACAGATCCAGGTCCTCGCCGGCATCGCAGGCGCCGGGGAGCTGCTGGGGCAGCTGCAGCGCTGGCCGCACAGCACCCTCACCGCCGACGACGCCGCAGCGCTTGCGGCGCTGTCGCGGCTGCTGGCGCAAGCTGCCGCTCACCTGCAGCAGCAGTTCGCGCAGCACGGGCGCGTGGACTACACGTTCATCATGGGCGCCGCGCGCGCGGCGCTGGCCGAGGCGGGCGAGCCGACCGAGCTTGCGCTGCGCACCGGGCTTGCGCTGCGCCACATCCTGGTCGATGAGTTCCAGGACACCTCGCTCGCACAGTTCCAGCTGCTCGCCACGCTCACCGCCAGCTGGGAGCAGGGCGATGGCCGCACGCTGTTCGTGGTCGGGGACCCGATGCAGTCGATCTACCGCTTCCGCGAGGCGGAGGTCGGCCTGTTCCTGGCCGCGCGCGACGCTGGCATCGGCACCGTGCCCCTGAGGCCGCTGCGCCTGCGGCGCAACTTCCGGTCCGCTCCGGAGCTGGTGCAGTTCACCAACGAGCTGTTCGCGAGCGTGTTCCCGGCGGTGGATGACCTGCGCGAGGGCGCGGTGGCCTACCACCGCAGCATCGCCGCACGGCCCGCGGCCCCTGCGGTGGTGGGCCCGCGGCTGTCGCTGAAGCTGTTCCCGCAGGACCGCCCCGCGGAGGCGGCCGCGGTGGCGCTGCGCATCGCCGCGGTGCGCAGCGCCGACCCCACCGGGCGCATCGCGATCCTCGTGGCCGCGCACGTGCACGCGACACCGATCATCCAGGCGCTGGGCGCACGCGGGGTGCCGTGCGTGGGGGTGGACCTGGTGCCGTTGCGCGAGCGCGTGGTGGTGCGTGATCTGGTGCAGCTCACCTGCGCGCTCTACGACCTGGCCGACCGCAATGCGTGGCTGGCCGTGCTGCGCGCGCCGTGGTGCGGGGCAGGCCTGCATACCTTAAGCGTGCTGTCCGGGCAGCGCGAGACCTTGCTGGTGTACGAGGCGCTGGGGGATGCGCGGCGCCTGGCGCGCGTGACCGCGGCCGACCTTGCGCGCCTGGGGCGGGTGCACGCGGTGCTTGCGGCGGCCCTGGCGCGCCGCGGCAGCGAGCCGGTGGCGGACTGGCTGGAGGCGACCTGGGTGCAGCTGGGGGCAAGCGATGCCTACGAGCCGGCCGAGCTTGCCGATGCGCGCGTTTTCTTCGCAGCCTTGGCCGAGCGCGCCGCCGCGTTCGAGTGGCGCGGCCCTGCGGACTTCCCGGCGCTGCTGCAGCGCCTGTTCAGCGCCGCACTTGCAGCGCACGACAACCCGGTGCAGGTGATGACCATCCACCGCGCCAAGGGCCTGGAGTTCGAGCACGTGTTCGTGCCGTGCCTGGACCGCAAGCCCGGCGGCGGCGAGCGGCGCCTGCTGCGCTGGATCGACCTGCCCAACGAGGCCGGCACGAGTGACCTGATCATCGCCCCCGCCCCGGCGATTGGCGAGCACGAGGAGATGCTGCTGGATCGCTTCCTCAAGGGACTGCTGAACCGGCGCGAGGTCCACGAGCGCACGCGCCTGATGTATGTCGCGGCCACGCGCGCGCGCGAGACGCTGTGGCTGTCCGGCGCACCGCAGGTTGCAGAGGACGGTGCACCCCGGCCCGCCGCCAACTCGCTGCTGTCATGTGTGTGGCCGGCGCTCGCGGACCGCTTCGAGCGCCCCGACGCTGCCGCAGCGCCGGTAAGTGCCGCGCACGAGCGCCCCGGGCTGCGGCGACTGGGCGCCGCTGGAGTGCGCCGCAGCTGCCCGCCGCGCCGCAGCTGCCGCACCTGCCGGTCGGGCAGGTGGCGCTGGAGCCGCCGGAGTTCAGCTGGGTCGGGGAAACGCAGCGCCAGGTCGGCACGATCGTGCACGGCTATCTCGCGCGCCTGGCCCAAGGCGGCGCTGCCCGCGACGCCTGCGGCCATCGACGGCCAAGAGCACGCCGTGCTTGCCCAGCTGGCACGCGCACGGCGTGCCCGAGCGTGAACGCCCGGCCGCCGCGGCGCTGATCCTGGCGGCGCTGCGCCAGACCGTGGCCGATGAGCGCGGCCGCTGGCTGCTCGACCCTGCGCACCGCGATGCGCAGGCGGAGCTTGCCCTCACCGGCCTTGCCGACGGGCGCCTGCGCACCTTCGTCATCGACCGCACCTTCATCGACGCGCACGGCACGCGCTGGGTCATCGACTACAAGACCAGCCGCCACGAGGGCGGCGGGATCGAGGCGTTCCTGGACTCGGAAGTCGAGCGCTATCGCGCGCAGCTGGCCGGCTACGTCGAGCTGCTGGCAGGGCTGGGCCCGCAGCCGGTGCGCGCCGGCCTGTACTTCCCGCTGCTGGGGGCGTTCCGCGAGCTCAGCGCGCCTTTTGGGCTAGAACGTCCCGGACAGTGAGAACGGTCGGCGTCCGCTGGCGTCCGGGCTGCCCAGGAAGCGCAGGTTGTCGGTGAGGTCCTTGGGGGCATCGGCTCGCGGGGCGACCGTGCCGTCCACCTCGAAGCCGCCCTGGCGGGTGAGCTTCACCGTGCCCTCCACCGCCAGCGGGCCGCCGAGGTCCTTGATCTGCCCGACCGGATCACCTGCGGTGGGCGCGAAGCTGAGCGAGTAGCTGCCCAGGGGCGTGTCATGGCCGGAGTGGTCCTGCAGGTCGTGCACCTCGATGCGCCCCTGCAGCCGCGTGAGCATGCCGTGCTCGAGCTCCACCAGTGACAGCCCCAGGTGCGCCTGGCCGCGCAGCCCCGGCGGCAGGCCCGGCAGCAGCTTCGGATCCAGCGGCAGGTCCGCGTCCAGGTTGCGCGCGAGCAGGTGCTGGCCCGGGCCCACCTCGGCATCGGCGCTGCCAACGGCGGCGGGGCTGCTCAGGTTGACGTGGGCGGCCAGCCGGCCCGCGAACAGGCGCCACGGGTGCAGTTCCCAGCTCACGTCCCCGACCGGCTTGCGCTGCACGAACAGTCCCGCGCAGCTGCCGCTCCACAGCGAGCCCTCGACGGCGGTGCAGCCGGTGGCCGCGGTGCCGGCCGCGGGCACCACCCAGGCTGCCGGCAGGCGCGCCAGCACGATCGCCGCGAACGCGAGCAGCGCGGCAAGGGTGATCCACGCCGCGCGCCTCACATCACGCCGGGGCGCAGCACGATCGCGGCATTGACCAGGCCGGCATCGCCGGACTTCTCGATGGTTGCGGAGTCGATGACGATGCCGTTCTGCTGGGCCAGGCGCGCCAGCCAGGCGATGAGGTTGTCAAACGGCGCCTTCTCCAGGCGCAGCGCCAGGCTGCCGCCGGCGCCCTGCTCGCTGCCGCGCAGCGCGGTGTCGAGCTTGGCCTCGCGCGTGGAGCGGTCCACCAGCACCAGCAGCGACTCCTGGTTGGCACTGGGTGGCGGTGCGTTGCGCAGCGCCGGGACCGCCACGCTCTGCATCCACGCCAGGTCGGCGCGCTTTTGTTCCAGGCGCGCGCGCTCGTGGCTCACGGCGCGGTCCAGCGGGATCAGTACGCTGAACAGGATGATGCCCAGCAACGCCACCGCACCGGCCAGCGCCAGGCGCTTGTCACGCTGTGACAGCGCGCCATAGGCATCGAACAGTGCATCCAGAGAGAAGTTCTTCATCTCAGGTGCCGTTCGCGTGGACTTGCAGGTGGCCCTGGTAGCCATCGGCGGTGTTGGTGCCACCGCCCAGCTCCGCGGTCCAGCCGTTCTCGCGCAGCGCCTGGCTCAGTTGCGCAAGGCTGGCGGCATCCGGGGCGCCCAGGGTCATCTCCAGCGCGCCGCCGTGGAAGTTGAGCGCCTTGACGCTGGTGCCCGGGGCTGGCCCCGCGTGCCTGGGCCAGCGCCTGCAGCGCCGGCAGCAGCCCGCCGCCGGCGCCGCGCACGGCCGCCACGCGTGCCTCCATGTGCTTGCGGATATCCAGTACCCCGGTCTCACCGACGCTGTGCGCGACGTCGCGGGTCGAGGCATCCACCTGGTGCTCGCGGTTCTTGAGCACGCGCAGCTGCACGATCTTGCCGCCGATGTGCAGCAGCAGCAGTGCACCCAGCAGCATCGCGGCCACGCGCCACGCCTTGAGCGCTGCCCCGCGGCCACTGGCCGGGGCGTAGTCCCCCTGCAGCAGGTTGATGGCGGTGTCCTGCGGCAGCTGCTGCGCGAACAGGGCGAGCGGCCCGTCGGTGAGCAGCTGCACCTTGATGCCATCGAAGTTCGGGCGCATGGCCTCCACCTGCGCGGCGTGCTGTTGCCACTCCGCAGCCCCGGTGTAGAGGACCAGGCCGCTGCCGCCGCTGGCGGCCGTGTCGGCGCTGGCGCGCGCGATCTCAAGCGCCTGGTCCAGCGCATCGGCGGGCAGGGTGACCGGCGTGCCGTGCGGCGGGCGCACGAACACCGCGTCCTCCTCCAGCAGCGCCACCGCCTGTCCGGGGTTGCGCGGCAACAGGTCGCTGTCGGCATAGAGGGCATTGGGCTCGATGCCCGCGGCACGCAGTTGCGTGAGCCAGTCGTTCAGCAGCGAGCGGGCGACCACGGCCACGCGCGTGCGGCCGGCATCGCCCTGCGCGCTTGCCGATCGCAAAGTGCAGGTCCTCGATGGCATCGGCCAGGTGTTCCTCGAGCGCATAGGGCACCAGCTGCGCAAGCTTGGCGCCTGACTTCACCGGCAGGTCCGGCTCCGCCAGCAGCACGTCGGTGCCGGGCACCAGCACGCACACCCGGCGCGTGCCGGCGCGCGGCAATGCGAGGCTCAGCGGGCCGCTTCGCGGCGGCCCGGTCGGGGCGCCGTGCGAGTCCACCACCAGCCAGGTGGCCGCCTGCCCGGGCACGCGTGACAGGCGCAGCAGCAGCACCTCAGCCATGTGCGCCTCCTGCGATCGTGTCGGGCCGGTATGCCATCGGTTCCATCCAGGGATTTACCGGTCAGTCCGGGGTAAAGCTGCGCTGGTAGGCGCGCGCGCGGAGCGACGGGTCCACGTAAAGTTGACTGTACAAGTTGATCTCCGTGCTGCCAATAGTGATGACGCTGGTGAGGCGGAAGTAGCTGGAGGTCTGGCCGACCAGGCTCACCACGCCCTGCGCGGTGCCCGCAGCGGGGGCCGTACCGGTACCGGTGGTCGTACCATTGTTGATGCTCGCGGTAATGCCGGTGCGCGCCGCGGTACCTGGGGCCTGTGGTGCGGTCCAGGAGTTGCCGTTGGAGGCATTGAAGGACTTCGCGTAGTCCTGCAGCGCGGGGAAGCAGACCGCCGCGTTGGCACGGTTCTTCGCCAGTGCGTCGGACTCGCTGCCACCGTACTCCTGGTGGCCCGGGCCGATGTACGCATCCAGCACCATGCCCGGGGCCGTGCAGATGTTCAGGCGGGTGCCCGGGGGCAGGGCTGCGATGTACGCGGCGATGAGATCGTAGTGCTGGCGGTCGAACCCCGGCAGCGCCATGAGCTCGGTCGTACTGGTGATGAAGCGGTTGGCCGTCAGGTACGGCGGTGTCTGGCCCAGGTAGGTGCTGTCCTCGGCGCCATCGGGCACCGAGGGCACGGTATCCACATCGATCCAGTCGACCAGCAGACCGGCCCACTTCTCCTCCAGTCCCACCGCGGCCAGCAGGTCCTTGAACACCGCGATCTGGGTAAGGTTGGGTCGCCCGGTGGTGTCGACCAGGGAGTTCAGGTTGAAGCGCCCGGACAGGTCCTCCAGGTAGGCCGTCAGCATCACCCCGGGCACGATCTCGATCGGGCCGTAGGGCTTGTCCCAGCCCTGGCCCACGTACACGGTGTGCTTGGCGTCCTGGCTGACCAGTTGCGCAGGCCGTAGGCGGCCAGCGCCTCGGCTCCCTGCGCGATGAGGATCGACTGGTCGAACGCATAGGTCGCAGTCCCGCGCCGCGCGGTCATGGCGTTCTCGTAGGCGACCGCGGCGGCGATGATGGTGCCCAGCGCGACCAGCAGCACCGCGACCAGGAGCGCGACGCCGCGCTGCGCGTGCGCTGGAGCGCGGCCGCGCCGTGCGGTGCGGTGCCGACCGTTCACCCGGGCACCTCGATGATGCGCACGATCTTGCCCCAGTCCTCGGTGTCGAGCGTGATCTCCACGGCGAAGGGGCGGGTGGTGCAGCGCATCGCAGGTGGGGCAGCTGGTGGCCGGCGGCCATTGCGTCTGCCACTGCTGGTTGAGATCGAGGTAGCGCAGCGTCACCGACTTCACGTGCGTCATCAGGTCGCGCTTGACGGTGGTGCTGGTCTGGGTCGGGTCGAGCACGTTCCAGTACTCGCGCCGCAGCGTCTTGTTCTCGAGGAAGTAGGCGACGCGCTGCAGCCCCGGGCGCTGTACCCCGGCAGGGTTCGACCAGCCCGCGCGGGTGAGCTGCAGCAGCGGCTGGGTGTCAGGCGGGGCGCCGATGAAGGCCGCCTGTTCGCCCGAGCCGATCGGCTGGCGCACCGGGCGCGGGGCCGCCTGCACCAGGTCCTGCTCCATCACGCGCACGACGCTCTGCAGTGCAAGGATGCGCGCCTGCTGGTCCTTCAGCGAGTCGTGGCTCTTGAGCGCCTGGTTGATTGCCCCGTAACCCATGGCAAAGATGATCGCGGAGATGAACAGCGCCACCAGCAGCTCGATGAGCGTGAAACCTTGCTCACGGGTGCTCACTGGCCGCCCCCGGTGGTCCTGGGGATGGTCGGGTTGGTGGGATTGGTCGGCGTCGTGGGCGTGCTGGGCGAGGCGGGCGCCTGCGTGCCATCCGCGCCGGCGCCGCCAAACGCACTCTGGGAACCCCAGTTCGGGTTCAGCCCGTCCGGCTGCCCGACCGCCGCGCCATAGATACCGCTCACCGTGGTGATCCAGCCGCTGTCCTCGTCGGCCTTGACCTCCGCGGGGCGCACGCGCACGTCCATGCGCACAAGTCCGGGCACGTCGGTGGCCACCACTTCCATGTGCCAGTGCCACTTGCGGTCGCCGAAGTCGATGTCGCCGTTGGTGTCGCCCTTGGCCGGCTGCTGCCCGGAGGTACGGATGGTGGCGATCTTGTTCAGCGCCACCCAGTTGGCGAAGGTCTTGTCGCGCAGGTACGAGACCGTGCTGGCGGAGGAGTTCAGAGCGCTCATGACCGCGGCCATGCCGACCGCAACGATGGCCAGGGCGACCAGCACCTCGATGAGCGTGAAGCCCCCTGGGCGCCTCATCGGGTCTTCGCCTCCACCATCGCCGCCTGGTCGATCTCGCCCTTGGCGTCCGGGGCGATGGTGACGCTGCGCACGCCGTTGTCGCGCTCGAGCACGACGCTGAAGGTGGACAGCTCGCCGTTGGAGAAGATCATCACCTGCGGGGTCTTGTCGTTGGCATCCTTCGGGCGCTTGAGCACCACCGGGCGCGCATCGACGGTGAGCTTGAGGTCAAGGCCGTCGGGCAGCTTGCGCTCGCTGAGCGCATCGTCCTCGAACACCTCGCGCCACAGCGCGCGGTGCGTGTCGTACACCAGGAACTCGTAGCCGTCGTCCTGGAACATCACCCCGTACTCGCGGGTCTGCAGCTCGGCCTGCTCGCGCGCGTAGTTGAACAGGGCGACCAGCCGGTCGCTTTCCTTCTCCAGGTCGCGGTCCTGCCCGGTGAGGCTCACCGACAGCAGCATCGCGGCGGCCAGCACGCCGATGATCACCACGACGACCAGGATCTCCACCAGCGTGAAGCCGGCGTGCGCGCCTGGTGCCCGCCGGCGGCACCGCGGGCGCGCGGCGCGGTTAATCGCCGATGTTCCAGTTGCCGATGTCGGCATCGATGCCTTCGCCACCCGGGGCGTCGTCCGCCCCGAGGGTGAACAGGTCGTATTCCTTGCCGTGCGTGCCGGGATTGACGTACTGGTAGTCAAAGCCCCAGGGGTCCTTGCTGACCCGCTGCAGGTAGCCGCCGGGCCGCCAGTGCTTGATGGTCGGGTCGGTCGGCTGCGTCACGAGCGCGCCGAGACCCTGCTCGGTGGTCGGGTACTTGGAGTTGTCGAGGCGGAACATGGTGAGCGCGGTCTCCAGCGACTGGATGTCCTGCTTGGCCTTCGCCACGCGCGCCTCGTCGACCTTGCTGATGACCGGCGGCACGATGACCGCCGCCAGCAGGCCGATGATGATGACCACGACCATGATCTCGATCAGGGTGAAGCCGCGTGCCAGCCTGCCGGGGGCGCCTCTGCTAACCTTCGATGCAATGTGAGTCATACGTGTGGATGTTCCGTGGGACGCCCCGCCGGGGTGCGCCTGTGAGAGTCGTGAAAACTGCGCGCGATCATAACAAATGGGGGTCGCAGGTCCTGTGAACCGCGTGCGCCCGCTCATGAAGTCTCTCAATTGCGACGGCCGCTACGGCCGGGCGCTGCTGGGGGTGTGCGCACTGTTGCTGCTGCCGTGCATCGCAGGGGATGCCGGACGGCTGGTGCTGCGCTACGACCGCGCCGGCCTGGCCGCCGGGCAGTGGTGGCGCCTGCTCACCGGTCACTGGGTACACCTGGGTCTGCGGCATGCAATCCTCAACAGACTGGGCCTGGCTCTCATGTGGGCGCTGTTCGCCCGCGACTACCCCTGGCGCCAGTGGCTTCTGATCGTGCTGGGCGCGGTCCTGGCCATCGACGCGGGGCTGTGGCTGTGGGATTCGACCTTGCAGTGGTACGTGGGTTCCTCCGGCGTGCTGCATGGTGTGATGGCAGCGGGCACGCTGGCGCACCTGAAGCGCCGCGAGCCGGACGCCTGGCTGCTGGCGGTGTTCCTGGCCGGCAAGCTTGCCTAGGAGCAGCGGTCGGCCCGCTGCCGTTCTCCGGTACGACCGACGTGGTGGTCGATGCCCACCTGTTCGGCGTGCTCGGCGGCGGTGCGGTGGCCGCCTGGCTGTCTAGGAAGCGGCTGCCGCTATAATCCGCGCGCGCCCGACCGGGGGCTACATTCGAGGGTACGCATGTCGTTCGCGTTCGTGTTTCCCGGCCAGGGCTCCCAGTCAGTGGGCATGCTGGCCAACTTGAGTGCCGCCGATCCGCTCGTGCACGGCACCTTCGCAGAGGCCTCCGCGGTGCTGGGCTACGACCTGTGGAAGCTCATGAGCGCAGGGCCCGAGAGCGCGCTGAACGAGACCGAGCGCACGCAGCCGGCGATGCTGGCCGCAGGGGTTGCGACCTTCCGTGTCTGGCGCGGCCGCGGCGGCGGGCTGCCGCAGGTCGTCTCAGGCCACAGCCTGGGGGAATTCACCGCCCTGGTGTGCGCGCAGGCGCTGGATTTCGCCGCCGCGATCGACCTGGTGCGCTTTCGCGGCCAGATCATGCAGCAGGCGGTTCCCGCCGGCACCGGGGCGATGGCGGCGATCCTGGGCCTGGAGGACGCGGACATCGAGGCCGCCTGCCGGGAGGCGGCCCAGGGGCAGGTCGTGGAGCCTGCCAACTTCAACTCCCCCGGCCAGGTGGTGATCGCAGGCGAGGCTGCCGCAGTGCAGCGCGCGATCGAGCTGTGCAAGGCACGCGGTGCCAAGCGCGCGGTGCCGTTGCCGGTCAGCGTGCCCTCGCACACGAGCCTCATGAAGGCCGCCGCGCAGCGCCTGGCGGCGCGCCTGCAGGGGATGCCGGTGCGCGCCCCGCACCTGCGCTACTTCAGCGCGGTGGATGCCGCCGAGCATGCCTCCCCGGAGCAGATCCGCGCGCTGCTGGTGCGCCAGCTGTCAAGCCCGGTGCGCTGGTCGCAGACGCTGCGGGCGCTCAGTGCAACCGGAATCGCGCAGGTGATCGAGTGCGGGCCGGGCAAGGTGCTGACCGGGCTCAACCGCCGCATCGAGAAGCGCGCGGGCCTGGAGTACCGCGCGCTCGAGGACATGGCCGGGATCGATGCGGCCCTTGCGGCCACGCGGGGGACATGATGAACATGCTCGAGAACGAAGTGGCCCTGGTGACGGGCGCCTCGCGCGGCATCGGCCTTGCGATCGCCCTTGCCTTGGGCAGGGGCGGGCGCCCGGGTGATCGGCACCTCCACCAGCGCCGGAGGGCGCCGCAGAAGTTCACCGCAGACGCTTGCGTCGCATGGATGCAACGGCCGCGGTGCGATCCTGGAGGCGGGCAATCCGGCCTCGATCGACGCCCTGATCGCGGAGCTGGAAAGCGCCGGGGAGTCCCCGAGCATCCTCGTCAACAACGCCGCCATCACCCGCGACACGCTGCTCTTGCGCATGAAGCCGGAGGACTGGGACGCGGTGATCGCGACCAACCTCACCTCCGTGTTCCGCCTGTCCAAGGCGTGCGTGCGGCGCATGATGAAGGAGCGCCGCGGGCGCATCGTCAACATCACCTCCGATCGTGGGCGTGACCGGCAATGCCGGCCAGGCGAACTACGCGGCCGCCAAGGCAGGCCTTCTGGGCTTCACCAAGTCACTCGCCAAGGAGCTCGCCTCGCGCGGCATCACGGTCAATGCGGTGGCCCCGGGCTTCATCGACACCGACATGACCCGCGCGCTCAGCGAGGAGCAGCGCGCGGCCCTCATGGACGCAGATCCCGATGGCGCGGCTGGGGACCGCGGAGGATGTGGCCGCCGCGGTGCTGTTCCTGGCGTCCCCGCAGGCCGCCTACATCACCGGGGAAACCCTGCACGTGAACGGCGGCATGTTCATGCCCTAGGCGCGTTGCTCGTTGGTGGCGCGCCACAGCGCAACCGGACCGGGTCTTGGGACACCGGGAAGCAGCGCGCGCAGTTTCGCCAGTAAAAACAATCACTCGCGCCTGAGCCGGGTGGGTGGCACATGGGGGGGTGTTCCCCTACAATACCGCGCCCGCAGCGCCCCTGATGCGTCAGGTGAGCCCGGGGAAGACTTTTTATGCTACATAAGGACCCACCGCTAATGAGCACAGTCGAGCAGCAGGTTAAGGCCATCGTTGCCGAACAGCTGGGCGTCAAACAGGAACAGGTCACGAACGATGCCTCGTTCGTCGACGACCTGGGAGCCGATTCACTCGACACCGTCGAGCTGGTCATGGCCCTCGAGGAAGAGTTCGAGATCGAGATCCCGGACGAGGACGCCGAGAAGATCACCACCGTCGCCCAGGCGATCGACTACATCAACGAGCGTCGCGCCAAGTCCTGATCCTGATCATCCGCTGCCAGACGCCATACGGATGTTGCGTGAGTAAGCGCCGCGTTGTCGTGACGGGGCTGGGGATCGTGTCCCCGGTCGGCAGCACCGTCGACTTCAGCCTGGGACGCGGTGCTCAACGGCAGGAGCGGCATCGGCCCGGTGACGCGCTTCGACGTGTCCGCACTTCCCGGCGCGCTTCGGCGGCGCGGTGAAGGACTTCGACGTCGCGCAGTACATTCGCCCAAGGAAGCGCGCCGCATGGACGAGTTCATGCACTACGGCGTGGCCGCCGGCATGCAGGCGGTCACCGACAGCGGCATCGACTTCAGCAAGACCGATCCGGCGCTGTGCGGGGCGGTGTGCGGCGCGGGCATCGGCGGCCTGTGGACCATCGAGGAGGACCACAGCGACTATCTTGCAGGCCAACAGCCCGCGCAAGATCTCCCCGTTCTTCATCCCCGCCTCGATCATCAACATGATCTCCGGGCACCTGTCGATCAAGTACGGCCTGAAGGGCCCGAACCTAGGGGTCGTCACCGCCTGCACCACCTCGACCCACGCGATCGGGCTGGGCATGCGCACGATCCAGTACGGTGATGCGGACGTCATCATCGCCGGCGGCGGCGAGATGGCGACCACGCGCATGCGGGCTCGGCGGCTTCGGGCAGGCCAAGGCGCTGTCCACGCGCAACGATGCCCCGCCGAGGCCAGCCGCCCGTGGGACAAGGACCGCGACGGCTTCGTCCTCAGCGACGGCGGCGGCGCGGTGCTGCTGGAGGAACTCGAGCACGCCAAGAAGCGCGGCGCGCAAGCATCTACGCCGAACTGGTCGGCTTTGGCATGAGCGGCGATGCATACCACATCACCGCGCCGCCTGAGGACGGGGAGGGCGCGCGCCTGGCGATGGCGAAGTCCCTCGCCGACGCGCGCCTCAATCCCGACCGACGTGCAGTACATCAACGCCCACGCGACCTCCACCCCGCTGGGGGACACGGCCGAGACGCTCGCCATGAAGCGCGCCTTCGGCGACCACGCCTAGAAGGTGGCGGTGAGCTCCACCAAGTCGATGACCGGGCACCTGCTGGGCGCCGCCGGCGTGGTCGAGGCGATCTTCTCGATCCTGGCGATCCGCGATGGCGTCGCCCCGCCGACCATCAACTACCATACGCCCGATCCTGAGTGCGACCTGGACTACGTGCCCAACACCGCACGCCCGATGCAGATCGACGTCGCGCTGTCGAACTCCTTCGGATTCGGTGGCACCAACGGCTCGCTGATCTTCCGGCGCTTCAGCGCCTGAAGCGCGCTGCAGGCTGCCCTGCCACGCGCTCCCCCCTCGTGCGCGAGCTTGGCGTAGCGCCTGAGGTACTGCAGCGCCTCGCGGCCCGGTTTCCCGAGCGCTACCCGTTCCTGCTCGACAGTGCCGCCGCCGGCCCCTTGAGCCAGGCGAGCGTGCTGCTGGCACAGCCGAGTGCTGCGCTGTGGCTGTCCGCGGCAGGTGAACTTGAAGGCCGTGGCATGCAGCCGCAGGGCTCAAGCTTCCTGGGTGCGCTGGATGCGTGGTGGCGTGCCGAGCAGACACCCCCGTCGGCCGCTGCCGCAGCGCTGCCGTTCACCGGCGGCTGGGCGCTGTTCCTGGGCTACGAGCTGGTGCAGCGAGATCGAGCCGCGGCTGGTGCTGCCGCGCACGCCGCTGCCCTGGGTCGCCCTTGCGCTGCGCACGCCCTGCGCGGTGGTGCACGAGCTCAAGACTGCGCGCGTCTTTGCCGTGGCGGAACCGGGCGCCGCGCATCTGCTGGAGGCGATCGAAGCGGACGTGCGCGCCGTGGCAATTGCCGAGGACGTGCCGGATCGCATGACGATCGGGGCGGTAACCGAGGAGGCCGCGCAGGCCTACCTGCACCGCGTCCACCGGGCGCAGGAGTACGTGCGCGCCGGGGATGTCTACCAGGCGAACCTCTCGCGCGCGTGGCAGGTGGCGATCGAGGTGCCCCCGGGCGCACTGCCGGCGCCCGCGGCGCTGTACCGCCGGCTGCGTGCCGCCAACCCCGCCCCGTTCGCCGCCCTGGTGCAGTGGGAGGGAGCGGCCATCGTGAGCTCCTCACCCGAGCGCCTGGTGCGCATCAATGGCCGCCACATCGACACGCGCCCGATCGCCGGCACCCGGCCGCGCAGCCGGCGCCCCGGGGACGATATGCTGGAGATGCGCGAGCTGGCCGCGCACCCGAAGGAGCGCGCCGAGCACATCATGCTCATCGATCTTGAGCGCAACGACCTGGGGCGCGTATGCGAGGCCGGCTCGGTGCGGGTGGATGAGTTCATGAGCATCGAGTCGTACACGCACGTACACCACATCGTCTCCAACGTCAGCGGCGTGCTGCGCGCGGACGTCACCCCCGTGGCCGCGCTGCGCGCGGTGTTCCCGGGCGGCACGATCACCGGGGTGCCCAAGTTCCGCTGCATGCAGATCATCGCGGAGCTGGAAGGGGAGGGACGCGGTGCCTACACCGGTTCGCTGGGCTACCTCACCACCGATGGCAGGCTCGACCTGAACATCCTCATCCGCACGATGACCCTCAGCGGCACGCACCTTGTGTTCCGCGCCGGCGCGGGCATCGTTGCCGACTCCGATCCGCAGCGCGAGCTCGAGGAGACCCGCGCCAAGGCACGCGGCCTGCTGGCGGCCCTGGGCGGGCCGCCGTGACCGCCTCTTCGGGGTCCATCGAGCGCAGCCTGGTGAACGGGCAGGAGGCAGCGGCGGTCTCGGTGCTCGAGCGCGGCCTGCACTACGGGGATGGGCTGTTCGAGACCATCGGCTGCATCGACGGCCGGCCACGCCTGCTGGAGCTGCACCTCGCGCGCCTTGGGCGCGGCTGCGCGCGCCTGAAGATGGCCGCCCCGGACACAGCCGCGATCGAGGCGGACTTGAAGGCGCTTGCGCGGATCCCCGGGCACTGCGTCCTGAAGCTGATCCTGACGCGCGGTGTGGCGCTTTCGCGCGGCTACGGGCTTACCGGCGGCGAGCAGCCCACGCGCATCGCGCTGCGCTACCCATGGCCGCAGCCGGCAGCGGCCGGCGTGCGCGTGCGCGTCGCGGACCTGCGACTTGCGGAGAACCCCGCCACCGCGGGCATCAAGCACCTGAACCGCCTCGAGCAGGTGCTGGCGCGCGCGGAGTGCAATGATCCTGCGATTGCCGAGGCGCTGTTGTTCAGTCGCAGCGGCGCCCTGATTTCGGGCACCATGAGCAATGTCTTCCTGGTGCGCGGCGGTATCCTCAGGACCCCGCGGCTGGATCTGTGCGGGGTCGAGGGGGTGATGCGCCAGGTGGTGCTCGCCGCGGCCCGCGCGGTCGCGCTCCGCACCGAGGAGGGCGCGCTGAGTCCGGCGGACCTGGATGCCGCGGAGGAGATCTTTCTGACCAATGCACTGACCGGTATCCGCCCCGTCGGGCAGCTGGGCGAGCGCTCGCTGCCGACCGGCTCGGTGACGCGCCGGCTCGTGCAGGCCATCGCCCCGGTGCTCGCCGGTGCGGCATCCGCGCCGCAGGTGCCAGGGTGAACCCCGGGACCCAGCGCGGTCGCGGGCTCGTTGCCGCCCTGGTCGTGCTCGTCGCGCTGGCCGCCGCGGCGGCCGCCTACGGCTACCACCGGCTCGAGCAGGCCTACCTTGCCCCCGGTCCCCAGGAGCAGGCCACGCGCGTGGAGGTGACCCCCGGGTCGAGCCTGCGTACGGTGCTCAACCACCTGCAGGCCCAAGGCACGGTTGCCGATGCGCGCGCGGTCACCTGGTGGCTGCGCCTGCATGACCGCCAGGTGCGCGTCGAGGCGGGCATCTACGAGATCCCCGCACACGCCAGCGCGCGCGAGATCCTCGCGCTGTTCGCGGAAGGCAAGGTCGTGCTCGAGCAGCTGACCGTCGTCGAAGGGGCGACCTTTGCCGAGTTCCTCGCCGCGCTTGAGGAGCACGCCTCGGTGGCGCACACGCTGCACGGCAAGAATCCTGCCCAGGTGATGCAGGCCATCGGCCACGCGGGCGAGGGCGCCGAGGGGCACTTCTTCCCCGATACCTACCGCTTCGCCGCCAACACCACGGATGCGGCCATCCTCACGCTTGCCTATGAGGCCATGCAGCGTGCGCTCAATGCCGCCTGGGAGACGCGTGCGCAGGGTCTGCCGTTCGGCCGGCCCGAGCAGGCGCTGATCCTGGCCTCGATGATCGAGAAGGAGGCGCAGCTGAAGAGCGAGCGCACGCTCATCGCCGGGGTGTTCGTCGAGCGCCTGCGCAAGGGCATGCGCCTGCAGTCGGACCCGACCGTGATCTACGGCCTGGGTGCCAAGTACGACGGCACGATCCACACGCGCGACCTGCAGGCGGACAACCCCTACAACACCTACACGCGCGACGGCCTGCCGCCCGCGCCGATCTGCCTGCCCGGGCGCGAGTCGCTGGTGGCCGCGGTGCACCCGGACGAGTCCGGCGCCCTGTTCTTCGTGGCCACCGGTGCAGGGGATGGCGCGCATCACTTCTCCAGGACCCTCGAGGAGCACAACGCGGCGGTGCAGGCCTACCTTGCGCGTCTGCGAGCCAAGGCACATGGGGGCGGCACGGGGCCCGCCGCCGCGGAGGCGCACCCGCGATGAGCGGTGGCCTGTTCATCACGCTCGAGGGCATCGAGGGCGCCGGCAAGTCCACCGTCGCGCGTGCCGTGTGCGAGTGGCTCACGGCGCGTGGTCTGCAGGTGCTCGCCACGCGCGAGCCCGGCGGCACCGCGCTCGCCGAGCGCCTGCGCCAGATCGTGCTGGAGAGGGGCGACGAGCCGGTCTCCCCGGTCGCCGAGACGCTGGTGATGTTCGCCGCCCGTGCGCTGCACGTGGAAAACCTCATCGCGCCGGCGCTCGCGCGCGGCACCTGGGTGGTGTGCGACCGCTTCACCGATGCCACCCGCGCCTACCAGGGTGCCGGGCGCGGTGTTGATGCCGCACTGATCGAGTCGCTCGCGCAGGCGGTGCACGGATCGCTCGTGCCGGACTGCACGCTGCTGCTGGACCTGCCGGTCACCGCAGGGCTCGCCCGTGCGCGTGCGCGCAGTGGCGCGGATTCGGACCGCTTCGAGGCCGAGACCGTCGCCTTCTTCGAGAAGGTGCGCGCGGGCTACCTTGCCGTGGCAAGCGCGGATGCGGCGCGTGTCCACGTCATCGATGCCAGCCGTCCCGCGCCCGAGGTGCGCGCGGCGGCGCTGGCAGTGCTCGCGCGGCTGCCGGTGCCAGAGGCTGCCACGTGAGCGCGCAGGAGGCACCCGCCGAGCTTCCCGCCCCGGCATGGCTCAGCGGCGAGCAGGACTCGCTGCGCCAGGCATTTGCTGCCGGGCGCATGCCTCACGCGCTGCTGATCCACGAGTCCCCGGGAACCGGCGGGGAGTGGCTGGCGTTGTGGGCAGCAGCGCTGGTGCTGTGCGAGCACCCGGACAGGGCCCCCTGTGGCAGCTGCCGCGCCTGCGGCCGGGTGCGTGCCCGCGCCCACCCGGACCTGCTGTTCTTAGGTCTCGAGGAGGGGTCGCGGCAGGTGCGCATCGAGCAGGTGCGCGATCTGTCCGCGGAGCTGTCCCTCACCAGCCACGGCGGGGGCTACAAGGTGGCCATCGTGAGCCCCGCGGATGCCCTGAACCGCTTCGCCGCCAATGCGCTGCTGAAGACCCTCGAGGAGCCCTCGGCGCGCACGCTGCTGGTGCTGGTCGTCTCCCAGCCCTCGCGCCTGCCCGCGACCGTGCTCAGCCGCTGCCAGCGCCTGCGCATCCGTGCGCCGCGGCGCACGCAGAGCCTCGCCTGGCTCAGCGCTGCCTGCGGGCCTGCCGAGTGGGGCGCGGCGCTTGATACCGTAGGCGAGGCGCCGCTGCTGCTGGCCGGCAGCGATCCTTCACAGCTGTCTGCCATCGGGGCGGACGTGCGCCAGGGGCTGGAGGCGCTGGCAGGCGGCGGGGGGGACGTAGTTGCCATCGCGGAGCGCTGGGCGCGCGCGGATGTGGGCCTGCGCCTGCGGTGCATTGAGAATTGGCTCACAGATCGCATCCGCCGGGCCGAGGCGCAGGGGGCCTTTATGACAGAAGTGCGCGGTGCCCCCTACTTGTCAGCAGGCCGTCCGGTCTTGAATATACGGGACCTCTTTGGGCTCGCTGAGGAGGCACGGGAGCTGCGTGCCACCCTCGACGTGCCACTGAACCGGGGACTGGCGCTGGAGGCCTTGTTGAGGCGCCTGGTGCCCTAGATGGCTGAATACCTGAGGAAACACGGGATGGCGGCGGTGCCGGCAAGCGTTGACGGGGACAGGAACTTGAGAGCAGGTCCAAACAAGCCGGGTCTTCTGACCCTGACCATCAAGGACAAGAGTGCCCTGTACCTGGCCTACATGCCGTTCGTGAAGAACGGTGGCCTGTTCATCCCGACCAACAGCAACTATCGCCTCGGTGACGAGGTGTTCATGCTGCTGAACCTCATGGGCGAGGACGAGAAGCTGCCCGTCGCCGGGCGCGTCATCTGGGTGACGCCCAAGGGTGCGCAGGGCAACCAGGGCAAGCGCACGGCGGGCATCGGCGTGCAGTTCAGCGAGCAGGATCGCGGCCAGACCCAGAAGAAGATCGAGACCTACCTTGCCGGCGCGCTGTCGGGCGACAAGGCCACGCACACGATGTAGCGCCGCCTTGTGGCCAGGTCAGCGGAGTTGTCTGGGTCTTGGGGTGAAGTTCACGGCGACGCTGGGCCGCACCGCGCGGCGCCGCGTTATCAGCAGTCCCAGCCCGGCAAGCCCGAAGAGCGCAAGCGACCCCGGCTCCGGGACGGACACCGACACCGGCGAGCCCTCTCCCTGCCCCACGACATTCAGCTCGCCGAAGGATCCGGATACGGTGAAGACGCCCGGAGCGACGTTGTAGGTTGAGGTGCTGAGGAACGCTTCCCAGTCCGGGGGAGCCTGCATGTTCTGCGAGTGGAAGTCGGTGCTGCCGCCGCCATAAGGGGTCTGCACTCCGCCAAAAATGCTGCCAACCGGCCCGTCGCCGCTCAGCACGAACATGCCCGATGCAGATTGTCCCAGGATCTGTCCGTTGGCCGAGAGCGTGACGTTGCTGGCGTCGAAAGTTATGTTGACGGCGTCCAGGTAGGTGCTGCCGTTCGGCCCTGGCTGCGTGGTATACGAGCCAGTGGCTGAGGCAGGATCTACATAGAACGTCTCCTGCAGGGTGGTCGGCACTGGGCCGGGGAGATTCCACGTGTTGTCCGGCCCTCCGGGATCCGCTGCGCTCACCGTGAAGTTGAACTGAATCTCCACTGGTGCGCCAGGGGCGCACGGCACAGGCGTGCAGTTCTGCGCGTAGGCGGCGGACGTGGCAGCCCAGCAGCACGCAGCAAGCACCCCGGTGTACGCACGCATCTTGGTTCCCCTTAGTCTCCGGTATCGCCGCAGGCTCGGCGCTGCGGCGGCGGATTCGACTGGCTTATGGCCTCACGCTACGCCGGAAGACGGTGACTCGCAATACAGCGCGCACGAGGCGGCGGCGGAGGTTACAAGTGGTTGCAAATCAGCTGTAACCTATTCAATCCAATGTCCAAGCGACCCACACGATGAAGGCGTGGCGCTGGCTGAGCCGTGACTGTGCGGCGCCGGAGTTGAACGTGCCAAAAGTGCGCCGAGATTGAACGCAGGCAATAGTCACCCGGGAGGCAGGCAGATGTGGAACTCGGTCCTGCACTGCTTCAGGAACTACGCGGAGTTCGGCGGCCGCGCCACCCGGGCTGAGTACTGGTGGTTTTACCTGTTCATCGTGCTGGTCAACATCCCGATCTACGCACTGGCGGAGCGCGCTCCGGGGATGGGAATCCCGTTGAGCTGGGCGTGGGGTGCAGGCTCGATCGTGCCATTCCTCGCCGCCGTGTCGCGGCGGCTGCATGACACGGACCACTCATTCTGGTGGGGGAGTGCGCCGTTGCTCGTGCTGGTGCCGGGGGCTGTTGCGCAACTGCTCAGGCCGCAGTGGCTGACCGCCAGTGCGCTCGCAAGCGGTTTCTTCCTGGCGCTGTTGCTGGCCTTCCTGATGCTGCTGATCCGCTGCCTGGTGCTGTTGTGTTCGCGCGGCACCGCGGGTGTAAACCGCTACGGGGCGCCGCCGGTGCAGCCCGGCTGAGCGCGCGAGGGCGAGGCGGCCCGGATCAAGCGCCTCAGGGCTTGTCGGCCGCGCCGCCGCGGGTGAGCTGCAGCCCGGCGCCGTTGCCCAGCCCGCCGCGCAGCACGTAGGCCTCGAAGCCGCGCTCCACCAGGATGTAGGCGGCCGCTGAGCTGCGGCGACCGGTGTCGCAGTACACGACGTAGGGCTTGTTGCGGTCGAGCGTGGAGAGCTTCAGGCGGATCAGGTAGAGCGGCACGTTGAGCGCGCCGTCGATGCCCAGGTTCTGGTGCTCGCTGGGCAGGCGCACGTCCAGCCAGCGGCCACCTCGGGCGATGATCTTGGCTGTCTGCTCCGCAGTCACCCACTGCAGCAGCGGCTCGTTCATCAGCTCGCGGAAGTCCTGCTTGTTCAGGCGCATCAGCACCCCGTCGCTGGTCATGGTGACCGTGGCGTTGCGCTTGGCCTCGGCGATCAGCGACTCCTCGCCGAACGTGTCACCGACGCGCAGCTCGGCAAGCTTGATGCCCTCGCGGCTGAGCGGGGTCTCGCGCGTCACCGCGCACTTGCCCTGCACGATGATGTAGAAGTAGTCCCCCTCGTCACCCTGCTTGATGATGACCTCGCCTTGCTTGCACGGCACGCGCTGCAGGCGCTGGAAGATCGCCTGGATGTTGGCCGGCGGGATGCTCTGGAAGGCATTGGTCTGCAACAAAGTCGTCATCCAGTCGTCGGAGCCGGCGCGCTGTAGCTGCGCCTGCAGTTCCTCGACCTCGTAGCTGCCGGTCTGGTCCCAGGTGATCATGACGTCCAGCAGGTCACTGTCGATCGACAGGTAGCTGACATCGTCGAGGCTGCGCAGCGTCACCTTGCGCGGCAGGTTCGGGTAGAGGGGATTCTTGCGCCTCCGCCGTGCCGCCGCGGATGACCGCGACCTTGCGGTTGCCCTCGGTGGCCTCCAGCTGTCCGCTCACCAGCCACACGGTGCGCTTGTCGGAGTCGCCCTGGGTCATCAAGACCTTCCCGGCGGGTAGGCGCTTCACGCTCACCTTCTTGGCAAGCGCAGCCAGGTTCTCGCGCTTCATGCCATCCATCGGCGCGAACGACTTAAGTAACTGGGCGGTGGCGGACTGCTCCTCGGACATGTCTTCTTCAGGGAATATTGGACGGTGGTCGAGTAACAAAATGTGGGCAGTCACGGGCAAAGCCCGCACTTGCCGCGGCTGCGCTGCAGTGCGCACCAGATGGTAGCACAGGGTGTTGAATGCGCCGGGCGCCGGTCACGCTTTCCCGGTGCCCTCAAGCGTGCCCCAACCCGCGTCCGGTGCGAAGCGTGACCCATGCCGCGCCGCCAGATCATTCAGGCGCGCCACGGTGGCCGAGATTCCCCGCGTGCGCGCATAAGTGAGAGGTCCGCCACGGAACGGGGCAAAGCCGGCACCAAAGATCACCGCCGCGTCCACCAGGTCAGCGTCCGCCACGATCCCCTCGCGCAGGCAGGCGACACACTCGTTCACCATGACCAGAATCAGTCTATCGACGAGGTCCTGCGGTGCGGCGACGGCGGCCGGGGGCTTGACCGGCTTGCCATCGACCCACTCGTAGAAGCCCGCGCCGCTCTTGCGGCCGAGCTTGCTTCGCGGCGATGAGCTCGGTGAGGCGCGCGATTGCGGTCAGCGGGCGGTGCAGCTGCGCGGCGATGATCTCCCCTACGTGCGCGGCAACATCCAGGCCCACCACGTCGATCAGCTCGATCGGGCCCATCGGCATGCCGAAGTCCACCGCCGCGCGATCGATGGCCGCCAGCGGCACCCCCTCGGCGGCGGCGAGCATCGCCTCGAACATGTACGGGGTAAGCACGCGGTTCACCATGAAGCCCGGCGCGCTGCGGCAGGCAATCGGCAGCTTGTCGATGCGCCGTGCGAAGCCGGTCGCCAGCTGCACCGCGGCAGGATCAGTGGCTGCGGCGTGCACGACCTCGATGAGCGGCATCTGTGCCACGGGGTTGAAGAAGTGCAGGCCGACCAGGCGCGCGGGCTGGCTCAGCCTGGCGGCCAGCGGCTCGAGCATGATGCTCGAGGTGTTGGTGGCCAACAGAGCGCCCGGGCTTCATGGCGCGGCTCCAGTCGTGCGTACAGCTCCTGCTTGGCCTCGAGGTTCTCGAAGATCGCCTCGATCACCACGTCCGCACCTGCGACCCCGGCGCCGGCGACATCCGCGCGCAGTCGAGCCTGGGTCGCGCTGCGCTCGGCCGGATCGCGCACGCGCTTGTCGAACAGTTCCCCGGCGCGCTTGAGTGCCGGCTCGATGAACTTCATCTCCCGGTCCTGCAGCGTGACCGTGAAGCCGCGCAGCGCCGACCATGCGGCGATGTCCCCGCCCATGACCCCGGCTCCCACCACGTGCACGTGGCGCATCTCGCGGGCGGCCTTGCCGCCCTGGGCCTTCAGGCGGTCGGTGAGCAGGAACACGCGCACCAGGTTGCGCGAGGTGGGATCCAGGAACAGGTGCGCCATCGAGCGCGCCTCGGCGTCAAAGGCGGCCTCGCCGTGCGCACCGTAGCGCGTCCACAGGTCGATCATGGCGTAGGGCGCGGGGTAGTGCGCGCGCGGCGCGCGCCGGGCGACCTGCGCCACCAGCATTCCCTTCACGAACGGGCGCACCAGCGCGCTGCTGAGCAGCCGCTCGGGGAATGCGGGCCGCTGGCGTGGCGGCGGGTTCAGCACGCACTCGCGCGCGGCCGCACGTAGCTGCTCTTCGGCCACCAGCCGGTCGACGAGGCCGATCTGCAGCGCCTTGTCGGCACGCACGGCCTTGCCGGTGAGCATCATCTGCATCGCCGGGCGCACCCCCACCAGGCGCACCGTGCGCACGGTGCCGCCGAAACCGGGGTGCAGGCCCAGCTGCACCTCAGGCAGCCCCAGGGACAGCCGGTCGTCGCGCACCGCGATGCGGTAATGGCAGGCGAGGGCAAGCTCAAGCCCGCCGCCCAGCGCGAAGCCGTGGATGGCCGCCACGGTCGGGCAGCGCAGCGCCTCCAGCCGGTCAAAGACCTTCTGGCCGCGCCGGGTCAGGGCGTAACCGGTGGCCTCATCGGTCAGCTGCGTGAATTCCTTGATGTCGGCCCCGGCGATGAAGCCGCTCTTCTTCGCGGATATGATCACCAGGCCCTTAGGCGGCGACGCCTCGAGCCCCCCCAGCAGGCCGTCCAGCTCGTAGAGCACCGAGGCGGACAGCACGTTCGCCGAGGTGCCCGGCTTGTCCAAGCTGAGCCAGGCGATGCCCTCGGCATCGCGCGTGAGGTTCCAGGCGGCGGGGGCGGGGACGTTCATGGTGGGACTTCCGGCAGGATGTATGGGCAGTTCAGGCAGCCGAGGCGCTCGGTGCCGTCACCAGACCGGGGATCTTGAGATCGCACACGATCGGGCGATGGTCGGAGAAGCGCACGTCCGGCACGCGGAAGTTGGTGACCTCGATGCCCGCGCTCACCAGGATGAAGTCCAGCTCCACCCGTGGCACCCGGGCCGGGAAGGAGGGCAGGCCTTCGGTGTTGGCGCTGCGCAGCCCGGCGGCGCGCATGAACAGGTAGATCTCGTGCGTACCCCAGAAGGTGTTGAAGTCCCCGGCGACGATCACCGGCTTGGTCGACTTCATGATCAGGTCATGCAGGTAGCGCAGCTGGTACTGCCGGTGGCGGAACTTAAGGGACAGGTGCACCAGGAACACGCACACCTCGGCGAGCTCAAGCTCGATGATCAGCCGCTTGATGCCGGTGTCGAAGTAGTGGAAGCGCTCCGCGTGCGCGCTGGGCCCGGACAGGAACGCGTTGCCCTGCTTGCGCACGATCGGCATGAACTTGTTGAGCGAATCGGCGCCGTACTTGGTCTGGTAGGTCGAGTAGTGGCCGAGCTGCTTGGCGATGTGGTCCGCCTGGTTGAGATTGCCGGTGCGGATCGAGCCGGTGTCGACCTCGATCAGCCCCACCACGTCCGGGCTCTCGGCGCGGATGAACTCGGTGATGCCGCTTAAGACCTTGCGGTTGTTGCGCAGGTACCCGGCCCCGGGCAGGGGCAGGTGGAACGCAGCCCCGGTGCCGGTGGCGTAGCGGATGTTGTAGATCAGTAGACGCAAGGAGTCGTGCTTCCCGGGTAGCCCAGTGGGTCATTCTATCGTGACCCTTCGCAGCCTGTGTCAGCCGCGGACCCCAGTTGCGCGCGCTCTGCGGCCGCGGTCGGCGGGTATGCGCAAGCGCGGGCCTTGTGAGAAACTATTCCGGTGTCACAAGCCAACCCCATCCGGCTCTTCGTCACGCACGCCTGGGCGGCCAGCGATGATTACCTGCGGGTGTTCGAGTACCTGGAGAGTGCGCAGAATTTCTTCTACCGCAACCTGAGCACGCCTGAGACCAGCCCGGGCGCGGACAAGGAAGCGGTACGCGAGGACCTGCGCCGCCAGATCGGCCCCGCCGAGGGCGTTATCGCGCTGTCGAGCCTCTACGAGACCGACAAGGACCTCATGGCCTTCCAGATGCTGTTCGCGCAGGCGGGCAAGAAGCCGGTGATCCTGATGAAGCCCTTCGGCAGCGGCAAGATGCCCCCCAAGGCGATCCTGGACCTTGCGACCGAGGTGGTCGACTGGGATCAGCGGGCGTTGGTGGATGCGATCCGCGTGCACGCCCGCCACGAGAAGACCGGGCGCTGGGACACCATCGAGTTCAAGCTGGACTGAGGCGCGCCGCGCCGCAGAGGGCCCTCACGCCTCGTGGGCGTAGAGGGGCACGACCTGCGATGCGGGCTTCTTGGCGCGTGCGGCGCCGGTCGACGGTGCCGGTACCGCGGTCAGCAGTGCCGTATCCGTCGGGCGCAGCGACTCGCGCACCAGTGCGCCATACAGGCGCACCAGGCTGCAGGCGATCTCGTCCGCCTCGAGGTTGGACATCTTCCTCACCGTGGCCCGCACGGCATCCTCGCCACGCTGCGGGCGCTCGCGCGTCAACCCCTCCAGGCACGCGCGGAATTGCGCGCGCAGGGCCTCGGGAATCTCCTCCGGGTTCACCTGTGACAGGTAGTCACGGTAGGCCTCTGCGAGGCGATCCTTGATCGAACAGGAGCGCGCCAGCACCAGGGCTGCGCCTTCGAGCTTCTGCCATGTAGTGTCCATCACTACCTCGGTGACACCGTGAGCGGGCGCGGGCTTGGTGCCTGCGGCCCTAATGGCGCCAGTGTAATTCTTGTTATTGCCCGGGGAACGAGAACCTAAGCACGCTCAAGCGGCTATGAAGGAAATATAGCTCAGACTCTAGGAAATAAACATGTCAAATGCGGCCTCGGGCCGCTTCTGGGCGGTGGATATTGCGATTTGCCCCCTTTGGTATCGATAAAACCTTAACTACAAGATATATCTACTTGTATTCAAAGGAATTTATCTGATTAATTCTGCCAACATTGCGGCGCGGTCAGCGTACTACCCGCGCTGACAAACTGCCCGCCGCCGGAGTCCACAATGAACCCGGTGCACTGGGTATCACCGGCCTGGGTCGTACCGGCCATCGGCAATGCCGTGATCACGAACGACGGGCCGGGAAGCGCGCTCGGCGGGCACACACTGGCGGAGTTGGCCGGCGTAATACAGATGGCCGACACATAATAGTACTGCCCGGTGCCGATCGGATTTCCGGCACCTATTCCAGGAATCCCCAGGTCTGTGGGAGTAGTGGTGTAGCCGGCCGGGTTGGTGGTGAGGAAGCGTTCCTCGCGACCGGCCAGGTCCAGCAGCCCGGTCTTCGCGTCCGCACGGCGCGTCTTACGAAGTGAACTGGTGTACGCGGGCACCGCAATGGACAGCAGGATCGCGCCGATCACGACGACGATCATCAGTTCCACCAGGGTGAAGCCGCGCAGGCGGGAGCGGCGGGTGCTGCGTTGGGGAATCATGGCGTGCCTCTGTTTCATGTAACTAGCGGCGCTGGATCCAGCTGACGCGCTTGCCGGTGGTGTTGGGCGGCAGGTTCAGGCCGAGTGTGCCGCCCAGGACGTTGTTGTTGCCCAGTCCCGCGTCGGTGGTCTGGTTGGTCTCATAGACCAGGAACTTCGTGCCGGCGTTGTTGCCGGTGATGAACGAGCTGCCGGTCGCGTTGGTCTGCATGCCGATGGCATTCACGTCCGTGTAGCGCGGGTTCGTGTTGACGAGCGTGTTGGCCGCCTCGCTGGGCGGCAGGAACACCTGATTGAATGCCGCCCCGGTCAGGGCCGATACCACGTACGTGTAGCCGGTATCGGTGGTGTTGGTGCACGAGGTCGGCAGGTTACTCGCCGGCACGATCGTGTTGACGGTGACTGCCTGTGCGACCAGCTCGGGGCTGAAGATCACCTGTTCCTGGGCGCCCGGCAGGTCGATGTTCCACCCGAACTTGGCCGCAGCCCCGGTGCAGCCCGTCGAGCCTGCCCAGCAGACTGTGGCATTGGACATGATGTCGCGGTTGAGCGTGGTGGCGTTGATCGTCACCGTCTGGCTCTGCAGATTGGTCTTCTGCAACGTGTTGTTCAGGTAGCTCAGGTTAGCGGCCGCTGCGGTCAGGCTTGCGTAGGTGGCAGGCGACGCGGCGTTCCAGGCTGTCATGTTCCAGTCCCAGACGCCGTAGATCGTCTGGGTGCCGCCGGCATAAGTGGTCGGCGTGGTGGTGGAAATCGGGGTCTTCTGGCCCGAGCCGAACAGGATCATCAGCTGCTGCAGGGCGCCGGTCGCGCGCGCGCCCGAGGCGAGCACCAGCGCCGTGGTGATCGGCTGGCCGGCCGGGGTCTTGAACACAGGGCCGGGCGTGAGCGCCCAACTCGACTCGGTCGCGGAGGTCAGGTCGAAGCGCCAGATGTTGCCCAGCAGGTCACCGGCATAGACGTAGTCGGTGATGTGGTCGCCGTCCAGGTCCGCAGGCGAGGCGAACGCGATGCCGTTATTGCTGCCCGCAGTGCCGGTGCTCAGGTAATAGAAGGTCGTGGCCGCCGTGGTCGGGTCGATCGTCATGATGAAGATGCCGGCATCGCCGGTGACGCTGCCGAAGCCGTTGCCGAAGATCGCCGCCCACTTGCCATCGTGCAGGCGGCGCAGCTGCGGGGTGCCGTAGGTGTAGCCGAGGCTGTTGCGGCAGGCGGCGAGGTTGGCGCAGGTGAAGGTGGTGTTGCTGGCGCTCCATTCACCCTTGACCAGGGCGGCCGCCTGCGCGGGCGTCTGGCCGAAGGTGGTCGGATCGGTGACATCGAGCGCGTAGATGGTCTGCCCGCCAGGGCCCATGCCACCGACCAGCCAGGTGTGCCAGGCATTGCCGTAGAACACGTCGCCGGTGCCCGGGGCTGCATCGACGGAGAAGGTGTGGCCATACTGGGTATTGGGGTAATCGATATTGGGCGTGGTGGAGTGGATGCTGGCCACTGCCGCGGCCGGCATGTAGGCCAGCACTTCCTTGCCGTCGTTGCCGGTGGCACTGAAATTGCCGTTGGCAAGGTACGAGCCGCTCTCGAAGCCGTGCAGCAGGCCGTCGTTGGCGCCCACGTACACCACGTTCATGCGCGTCTGCGTGGCGGTGACGTAGCCGGCGTAGCTCTGGGCCCCGCCAAGTGCCTCGGGCATGACCGCGGCGGTGTGCAGGCGATCGATCCAGGTGACCGCGTACGGGGATATCGGGGGGCCGACCCAGGTGGGGCTGGAGTCGATGATGTCCCCGAGGATATTGGTGCGGGCGCGGAAGCGGCCAACGCCATACCGGTCAATCTCGCAGCTCGTGTCGCCGCGCAGGTAGTTGACGCGCTGGTCGGTCGAGTAGGCGATGCTGGCCGTACAGTTGGGCAGCGGCGCGGTGTCGCCGGCGTTGATCTGCGCCTGCTGGCCGCCGGCCGGGGAGCTGGTGAGGCTCGAGTAGAGGAAGGGAATGCCGGTGGTGCCGTTCCAGGTGAGGATGCTGCGCGTGGCGGGCACCTGTGCGGGCGTGGGGCCCGGGGCGCCAGTGGTCTGGCAGACATCCCCGGCGACCACGCCGGTGAGCGCGCAGGCGGCGTCCCAGTTGGGGGTGTCCAGGATGATCACGTTGCCCAGGGCATCCAGCTGCAGCGAGCTGGCGGTCACGCGACCGGTCCAGGTGCTCGGGTTGTAGAAGGCGAAGTAGGCCTGGGCGCCGGTTTCAAGTTTGGCCGACTGCTTTTCACTGGCACCGGCGGAGCTGCCCGTCGTGGTCGCCGGGTCGGCCTTGAAGCACAGGATCTCGTGGATGTTGGTGCTGCCACCGGTGGAACCTGCGAAGCCGAACAGGAAGTTCGCAGGCAGGGCGCCGTTGGAGGCCGTGATGCTCTGGCGGGTGATGACCGGCTGGTAGGCGCCGCCGTTAAGACTGTACGAAAGACTAAGAAGCCCGTCCTGGGTGATCTTCAGGTTGTAGAAGATCGGCACAGCATCACTGCGACTGATGGCCGACTCGTTGGCTATCTTGGTGGCCGCGGGCAGCTCGACGAAGGCATTGGGAATCGGGGCGTAGTCAGCCACCGGCACCGCGGAGCCGCCGACCAGCAGCGGAGTGGATGGATTGACAGGATCGGCCACAATGCCGGTCCTGCAGGTCGCTTCGACCGCAGCAAGTTTCTGTCCCGCGGTGAAGATCGTGGCCGGATAGGCGGTCGTATAGTAGTTGGTATTCAGCCAGCTCCATGCGACGTTGCCGGCGCCGCGCAAACCGATGCGATTGGGGCGGTAGCCGTAGCCCAGTGCGCTGTTATCGCCAGTGGCCGTATTGGTGCCGGCGTACCCGGGCATCAAGGTCTGGCCGTTGAGGAAGTTGCCGTACTCATCAATGCCGAGGCCGATGTAGGCCCCCACCATGCCGTCGCCTTTACCCTGGGCGCACGAGTAACCCAAGCTGCCACCGAATTCGCCGATATTCGGCGGCACACTGGCATCCATCAGGAAAAAGCTGATGCCGTCCGCCCCGTCGCTAAAGGGCGAGCCGGAGTCACCGCGGTAGGTCACGGTCTTGAAAGTGATCGCCACGCCTTGGCCGGTGGGGAAGGGCGTAGAGGAGACGATTGCTCCAGACTCGTTGTAGCCATTGGGCCACCCATTCGTGAAACGCAATGCGCCGTTGCCTGCAGGGTCCGGCAGGGTCTGTGTCGCGCCGCCGGCGACACCCGCGTAGCCGCCGACTAGCGTCTCGCCACCGTAGCCCTGCGGCTTGCTGTTGAAGCGGATCGAGGTGCACCCGGGCGGGCTGCCCGGAACAGTGGCGGGCGCGGTGCCGGACGTCAGGCATGCCCCACCGAAGGAGTACCAGGCGTTGGTCGTCGTGGTGCTGGTAAAGTCCTCGTAGAGTGACGCCTGCGCGTGCGCAGTGCGCACCGGGACGATCGCAACGACGGCGACGACGCCGATCAGTGAAGTCCATTTCTTGAGATTCATCACAAGCCACCTCTGTTTATGACGCCCTGCTGGACCTCGTAAACGCTTTCAACGACCGCAATGGATGTGGGGGAGCCGCCTACGCCATAAGCAGCAACCTGGTAAGCCTCGCCAGCACCGTCGGCCGCAAGGCCGAGATCGGCGATGTAAAACGCGGGAACCTTGGCATACATGATGTCGTTGTTGGCGCCGGCGCCCGTGACGCTCATGCCCTGGGGCAGATACTCGGTGCGCACGGCCCAGTTGGCAGGCACCGTCATATCACCAAACATCACCTGGGCGGTCTGGCTCGTGAGGCAGATCTCCCCGGCCATATTGAGACTGGTAGCCGTCTGCACGGGTGTGCCGACACAGTTAACCGGACCGACGGCGACGTTACTGCCCTGCAGAAGCCACCATTCCCCGTACTGCTGAGCGGCCAGCGCGGAATGGATCGCCCGGTCCTTCTCGTGCAGATTGCCCGTGATCTTCTCCTGCGTGCCCCCGCTGCGAAACATTGCGAGCGCCATCAGCGTGATGATCGTGAGCAATAGCATGCTCGTGAGCAGCGCCATGCCGCGCTGCGCCACGGGGTTTGTGCCTACGGGCCTCATGTGTGGATCCCAGAGCGCGCCATCACCTGGATGATGCGTTCGAAAATGACGGTGGCCGGCTGTCCAGTCGTGGTCTGCCCGAATAGCGGGTTGGTAAAGGTGAGCTGGATCTTGACCGAGGAGACGTTCATCCAGTCGGTCGCTGACATCAGGTTCGCCGTGAGATAGGTGTCGACGTTGTAGTCCACCGCCAGCGGCACGTTGCGTTTGACCCCATAGTAGATCTGCATATTGGTGATGCCCTCTACTAGGGCCACTCCTGGGGCCACTGCTGACACACCGCCGTTGTTAACCTGGCACCAAAGCCTTCCTGGCACGCCGCCCGCGGGCGGCACCACCGTGAACACGTTCGTGTAGGCCTTGTCCGGGCCGTTGGCGGCATTGCTGCTGCCATCGCAGAGGATGACGCCATCACCGATTGCAGTGCGGTAGCGCACCTGCAGCGTGTCGGGGGTGGCTCCGCCGGGGTGCGTGCCGTACAAAGGCTGTCCAGCCGTGGCGAACGGCGCAACCACCGGGAATGCCACCGCGGGTGTCTCAGTCACCGGCGTCGGAAAGTACCCTGCGGCCTGGATGACGTCCGTCATCACCGTCATCGCGAAGCGCTGCGCGTCCTGAAGCTGCGCGAGCGCCTGCTGGTTACCGTAGGTCTGGCGCACATTCTGCACGATGCGCAGCAGTCCGCCGACCAAAAAGAGTGCGATGGCAATCGTCACCATCAGCTCAACCAGCGTGAAGCCACGGGCTCGCGGCTGGCGGCGGCTACATGGGTGTTTGATCTGGGAGCTCATGGTTCCACGTACAGCTGGTAGTTGGGCCGTTCGAACTTGGCCGCCCCTGGGGCTGCCGCCTCCGAGGTGGCTTCCTGTGCTGACATGGCGACCGAGCTCTCGCCCCAGGTGATGTTGATGACGCAGCTTGGCGGCAGGGCGGTGCCGACGGGGATGCCACAGGCGACGGTTGCCGTCGGATTGGGCAGGATCGCCTTCATGGCGGTTCCCCAGCCGGCCAGATCCGCCGCGGCCAGCGCCTGTGCGTTGGTGGTGTAGGCGCAGGCGGCGTTGACGCCGGCGAGGCCGTCGCAACCGTGCCCGGTGCCGCCTGCGATGGCAGCAGCCGCCAGCACCGGATCCCTCACCGAGGCGAAGGCGGGGGCGAGATTCGGGTTCCAGGTCATCAGGAAGTCCGGTGCGGTGGTCGACCAGTACAGACGGTTGGCACGCATCGCCGCGGCGAGGCTCGCGGCCTCGATGGCGGCGATCGAGCGCTGCCGCGAGATCGTGGTGTTGGACAGCGACAGCGCCTGCATCTTGGCGACGCCCAGCAAGCCGACGCAGGTGACGACCAGCGCCACCATGACCTCGACAAGGCTGAAGCCGCGAGCGCGCGAGCGGGTGTGGCGAGTAGTCATCAGCAGCTTCCCGGGCTGGCAGAGCGTGTCTGTGTGGTCAGCACACCCACCGGACTGAGGAGCAGGCAGCGGGTGTAGCTGGCGCTGCCTGTCTGCTCAGTGAGCAGGAATTTCGTGGCGACGAAGCCTGCCGCGGTTGTCGCGAAGCCTTCGCGATTGAACGTAACGGCGGACACCGCGTTGTTCGCGGTGAATAGATCCGGCACCACGCCGATAAAGGCGGTGCGGACCCTCAGTAACGAATTGGCGGGCGGATTTGCCGCGGCGTTCGGGTTCGAGAAGACCACCCAACCGCGGGCCCAGGCGGTGCCTCCGGTGCAGGTCGTGCCATTGGTTGACACGCAGGTGGTCACGCTCTTGCCCTCGCGCAGCGCCTCGGAGCGCGCGTACTGCAGGTCCGCAAGGAGGCTGTTGACCTCCATGGACATGCGGTTCTGGTTACCGACGTACTTGAACGATGGCACGCCGATGGCCAGCAGTATCGCCACGATGGTCGACACCGTGATCATCTCGATGAGTGTGAAACCTTTTTGCCGATTCATGGGGCGGCAATGTACTGGACGCGAATGGTTGTGAAACCGGGATTGCGTCACACTCGGTCGGCGACCCGACAGACGGTACGGCAGGGGTCACGGACGGTAGCCGGGGCTGCACATAACGCGCGGCGGCCGCGCGCCCCCGGGGTCGAAGCGCGTCTTAGCGTTGCGCCGGTGCCGCCTGCGGCGCCTCGGCGCGCTCGCGCACGGCCTTCATGGCTGCGGGCAGCTCGTTAAGCAGCGAGTGCTGGATGAGCGAGTGTGGCACCCAGTACCCCAGGTCGATGTAGAACTGGTACTCAAGAACCGTCTTCCCGCCGTCGGCATCGGTGGTCAGCAGCCAGGCGCCTTTCTCCTCCTTGAACGAGCCGCTCACGCGCTGGAAGTCTATGCGCTGCGGCTTGTGGTACTCGGTGCGCACGATGTCGTGCGCCGCGGGCATGGCCCAGGAGTACTTGAACTCACGCTCGATGTTCTCCCACGACCCGTCCGGGGCGGCCTGCAGGCGCCGACACGCCTTCATTCCGGGCATGAACTTCGGGGCATCCTCGCAGTCGGTGATGACATTCCATATGGTCTCGGCGGGTGCGTGGATGACCACCGCAGCGGACACGTGCTGCCCGTCCGGTTCGATGCGCACGAGGATCTCGCCGGCCTCCAGGCGCGCGCGGGCGCTCGGTTCGGCGAGCCAGCTACCCTGTCCCAGTGACAGCACCGGGAACAGGGCCATCAGCAGAGCGATCATTCGGACCGTGCGCATAGCACCACATTACCCGGCATTGGTGGTTTGGCCACGTTTAGATGGCGGACCCATGGGAAGCCGTAGGTCACCGGGTAGCCGATGCACGGTTCAAACCGGCGGCAGCCCTTGCGCGGCTGCCGCCTTCAGGTAGCGACGAAACTTAGAACTTGACCTTGATACCGGCGAAGGCACCGATCGAGGGCTGCAGGAAGCCGTCCGGGTTCTCGTAGGTCTTGTTCAGTAGATTATTGACACGCCCGAAGATCGCGAGGCGAGTGCTCAGATCATATGTGGCCGCCACGTCCACGGTGGTATAGCCCGCCGCGGTTACCGGCTCCTGAGAGAAGTCGCGGTTGCCGTCCTGCCAGGTGCTGACAGAGAGCACGGTCGAGTCCAGCTCCAGCTGCGGCGTGACCTGCCAGCTCGCCCGCAGGGTCGCCTTGTTCTGCGGCCGGCGCAGCTGCGGCTGCGCGGTGTCCTCGTTGGTGGACTTGGTGTAGGTGTAGTCGGCGCGCAGCAGCAGCACCTTGAGGGGCTGGTAACTCAGGAAGCTCTCCACGCCCTTGGACGTGGCATGACCGACGTTGTCGTAAGAGGTGAAGGTCTCGTTGTCGTCGATCAGGTCCTTGGTGTCGATGTGGAAGTAAGTGGCCCCAACGCGCACCATGTCATCGAGGAAGGGCTGTTCGAACCCGAAGTCATACCCGGTGTCGGTCTCGGGCTTGAGGTCCGGGTTGCCGTAAAATCCGTAGGCCGGAAAGTCCTGGTAGAGCTGGCTTAAGGTCGGAGCCTTGAAGCCGGTTCCGAGGGAGCCCTTGAGCATCGTACCGGACTGCGTGATCGTGTAGGTCGGGGCGACGCGGTAGGTCACCTTGCTGCCGTAGCTGCCGTTGTCGTCGTAGCGCACGCTTTCGGTACTGAAGAAGTTGCTGGCGAAGGCCGACTGCAGCTCCACGTAGGCTGCCTTGTTGTCGGTGTGCGCCCACAGAGGCGCCTGGACCTCGTCACGCTCGTACTCAAGCCCAGTCACCAGCGTCTGCGTTGCGGAGAGGCGGATATTGCCCTGGTAGTCCGCTTTCAACCGGTCGCCGATGTAGGTCGAGAACTGGGACGGGTAGCCGTTGGGATCGAAGTCATCCGACTCCTGGCGACTGTAGGCAACCCCGAGCGTCGATTCGAGCACCCCGTTGAACGCCAGGCCGTGTGCGGTCAGCCGTGTGTCGAACAGTTTGGTTTCCGCCTTGCTCTGCTCGGCGGACGGGGGCGCCGGGTAGAAGTTGTAGTCATTCCCGGTGAAGCGCAGGTCACCGTCGCTGTAGCGTGCCACCAGCCCCAGGTCAAAGGAGTCGCTGACATCGAACCCCAGCTTGGTCGAGGCGGACAGGATGTCGCTGTAGTCATCGACGCGCAGCTCGCCCGGCTGCAGCAGCCCCAGCGGGGTGACCGGTGTCTCGCCCGAATGGATATGGTCGACATTGAACATGTAGTGGAAGCCGTCCGCGGCGCCGCCGAGGCTTGCGGACTGGTTGAACGTATCGAATGAACCGCCCTGCAGGGCGGCGGTGAGCTGCGCGGGACCATCGCCGGCCTTGGTGATGATGTTCACCACGCCACCGATTGCATCGGAGCCATACAGGCCGCTTTGCGGGCCGCGCAGCACCTCGATCTTCTGCACGTCCTGCAGCAGGAATTGGCCGAAGTCGAACGCCCCGGTCGGGTTGCTCGGGTCGCTGATGTCGATGCCGTCAACGAACACCTTGGTGTGGTTGGAGTTGGTACCGCGCATGAAGATCGAAGTCTGGCCGCCCGGGCCGCCGCTTTGCACCAGGTTCAGCCCCGGGACCTCCTTCAGGGCATCCGGTAGTGACTGTTCCTGGCGTTCGGCGATGTCCTCCGCGGTGATGACCGTGACGCTGCTGGCGATCTGTGACTGCGGCGTGGGAATGCGCGTCGCGGTGACGATCACCGTCTGCAGGTCATCGTTCACGGCAGCGGCAGCAGCCGGCAGGCTGGCAAGTCCGAGGGAAAGGGTCAGTGTGGGTAGGAACCAATTGCGCACGAGAATCTCCTGGTTATAGGCCAGGAGTCGGCGCGCGAGAGCGCACGGTCAGTCTTGCTGTGAATGTCCAACCGGCCACCTCGCGACGACGACTCCAACTCATGTCGTCGCGACGGTTTCCCCCGCAGTTCAGCAGCACACCCCGGCCGTTAACTAGACGACGGCGCGAGGCAGGTCTCCTGGCTCCCGGGTGTTCGCTTGCGTGCTCCTTCCCAAGGCCTGCAGCCTCAGTGGTTCGTGCACGTTCGCTAGCCGGTTACAGTTGCGGGGGCAGCCGCGGAATTACACCGCGTTCCAATTAAATCCCTTGCGGGAACCTTGCGCGTGGCGCGGATCATACCTGTCCTGCCCGGGGGGTCAAACTTCAGCCGGGCAGAAAAGCGCTGCACATAGCCAAACGACAGCCGAACATCGCCAATCGGCATTGGACCCCCTTGCCGCGGCCCCCGACGATGGCGCATGAGCATCCGGGAGCTTTCATGAACGAGATCTTAGGGACGCCGCTGGCGGCGAGGGGCGAGTCGCGCTACGGGGCGCTGCTGCGCAAGGACGACTGGTGGGCGATCTGGATCGGCCTGGGGCTGGTGATACTCGCCGTGGTACTGGTCCAGCGGCGGCAGCAGCCTCAAGTGGATCGCGGTGGCGCCGACCAAGTGGTCGCACTGGCCCGAGGCCCAGGCCCAGCTCGTAGCGCATGCGCCCCAGTACCTGGCGCTGTTCGCACTCTGGGCGCTGTTGTTCGGGATTGCCGTGAACGCTTTGGGTTTGCGCGTCGCGCAGTTCCTGCCCGCCTTTGCCGCAGTGTTCGTGGTCTCACTCCTTCTCTACACACTGGGTCAGTGGGACCAGGCCGCGCACTACAACCTGGAGCCGCCGCTGGTGGCCCTGGTCCTGGGATTGCTGGTATCGAACACGGTGGGCGCTCCCGCGTGGGCCGCGCCGGCGCTGCGGGTCGAGTTGTACGTCAAGACCGGCATCGTGCTGCTTGGGGGCCGGGCTGCCATTGACCCTGATCGCCTGGGCCGGACCGGTGGCGATCCTGCAGGCGGCGATCGTCTCCCTGGCCACCTTCGGGGTGATCTACTTCGTGGCCGTGCGGCTGGGCCTTGACCGCAGGCTGGCCGCGACGCTCGGCACCGGCGGCGCGGTGTGCGGGGTTTCAGGCGCTATCGCCACCGCCGGGGCAGTGGGGGCAAAGAAGGAGCATGTATCGATCGCGATCTCGCTGGTCATCCTCTGGGCGATCGTGACGATCTTCGTGCTGCCGCTGGCCGCGCGCGCGCTGGGTCTTTCGACCGGCGTCGCCGGTGCCTGGATCGGCACCTCCGAATTCGCCGACGCGGCCGGTCTTGCCGCCGCACAGACCTACGGCGGCTACGCGGGGCATGTGCCCGGGATCCTTGGCCGGCCCGAGGCGGCCGTGGATGCCTTCACGCTCATGAAGGTCATCGGGCGCGACGTGTGGATAGGGGTGTGGGCGTTCGTGCTGTCGCTCGTGGCGACCACGCGCTGGGAGAGCACGGGCGTGCAGGGCAGGGCCCGGGTGCGGGCAGATCTGGCGACCGCTTCCCGAAGTTCGTGCTCGGATTCCTGCTGGCATCTGCCATCGTGACCCTGGTCTCCAGCGGCTATGCCTATGCGGACTACAAGAAGGCGGTCGTGCCGGCGCTGGTGGCACCGCTGCAGGCGCTGCGCACCTGGGCGTTCATCTTCACGTTCCTCAGTATCGGGCTCACGACCCGGTTTCGCGAGTTCGCATCCGTGGGTGCGAGGCCCTTCTACGCGTTCACCGCCGGTGTGGTGGTCAATATTCTGCTGGGCCTGGCGCTGTCGACCCACCTCTTCGGTGACTTCTGGACGCGCTTCGGCCAGTGAGGCTCACCGCGAGCGCCCCCGCTGGAGTTGAACAGCCCCGGGAAGCAGCGCCGGCCTGCGCGGCCTGCCGACACTTTGCTTCCGCGGCACTGGACCTTGAGGCGCAGCTGCCGGGCCTGCGGACCCTGAGCTCGGCTTTCGCCGCGGTACGCGCAGCGGATGGCCTGTGCGCCCGACACGAGCGTTACCTGTCGGCTACCTACTCGTGCGCAGACTTTCAGCCCGCGCACCCGGCACTGCCATCGGCGCAGCCCGCGCTCGCCCTAGTGGATGGCCCACTGCTGGCTGGATGAGCCGTTGCAGGTGGCCAGGATCAGCGGGGCCGCGACCGAGGGCTCACCGCCGCTGATGTCGATGCACTTGCCGCCGATGCCGGTGATCGTGCCGTTGGCCGTCGACCAGTTCTGGCTCGGGCGGCCATCGCACGGTACATAGATGATCGCGGCTCCCTCGGTGGGCGCGCTGCCCTGTACGTCGACGCAGAAGCCGCCCACCCCGGTGATGGTGGTGTTCTTGTTAAGCACCCACTGCTGGTTCTTCCACGGGTCACAGGGCTTCATCTTCAGAGGCGTTCCGGCTTCCGGATAGCCGTGGTTCTCGACGTTGATGCACTGGTTGGTCGGGCCGGCGGTGATCTGGTGGGGAGTCGCGCACGCGCCGAGGGCTGTCAGCACCGCGAGGATCGCGGTGATACTGGATACCGGCTTGATCATGGTCAGGAACTCCCTGCGGTTCGTTCTTAAGTCCTGGCAAGGCGCGATTTTATCGAGCCGCGCCGGCGAGTTCCACGGCCGGCGGACTTTGGCGACGAATGGCCAGTCGTCAGGCCGGCTCACCCACAGAGGATTCCGTCACGCCCGCGCCCGCCGGGTCCTGGGCATCGGGCACGAATTTTCCCTGGGAGTCCAGTTGCGCAAAGACCCCACCCAGGCGCACCAGCTCCTCGTAGCGCCCCTGCTCGATGAGCCGGCCGTCCTTCAGTACCAGGATCATGTCCGCCGAGCGCACCGTGGACAGGCGATGCGCGATCACGAACGTCGTGCGTCCCTTCACCAGGGCCGCCAGGGCACGCTGCACCCGTGCTTCGGTCATGTTGTCGAGCGCGCTCGTGGCCTCGTCCAGGATCAGGATGGGGGCATCCTTCAGCATGGCGCGCGCAATGGACAGGCGCTGGCGCTCGCCACCGGACAGTGACTTGCCGTCCTCCGAGACCATCTCGGCGTAGCCGCCGGGCTTCATGCTCACGAAGTGGTGGGCTTCAGCGGCCTTGGCCGCCGCTTCCAGTTCCGCGTCACTGGCGTCGGGCTTGCCGATGCGCAGGTTCTCCGCGATGGAGCGGTACAGGAGTCCAGGGTTCTGGAACACCACGGCGATGTGTTCGCGCAGCGAGGTGAGGCCAACGGTGCGGATGTCCGTGCCGTCGATGGTGATGCGCCCCTTGGACGGATCATAGGCACGGTACAGCAGCGACAGCGCGGTGGTCTTGCCGGCCCCGGTAGGCCCGACCACCGCGACCGTGCTGCCAGGCGGGATCCGCACGCTTAAGCCCTTGAGCACCTCGTGGCCGCGTTCATAGCCGAAGTGGACATCCTCGAAGGCGACCTCGCCGCGCACGTCGAGAAGCGGCGGGGCGCCGGGTGTCTCCTGCAGTGCGCTGCGGGCATCGAGTATCTCGAAGAAGTTTGCCAGCGCCGGTCCCTGGAAGAACAGCTCCGAGATGAACCCGGCCAGCTGTTCCATGCGTCCGATCATCATCATGGCGAAGCCGACGAAGCTTACGATCGAACCGACGCTGATCTCGCCCTTGCCGTGCAGCTGCACGCCGAGCGCGAAGATGCCGATCACCGTAAGCGTGCTGGCCGCGCGGTTGGCCACCGACACCCAGGCCCAGCCGCGCAACACCGGGTACTGGGCGGTCAGGACCTGGCCGACCAGCTGGCGCAGTGCCGCGACCTCGCTGACGATCCGCGAGAAACTCTGCACCACGAGCACGTTGCCGAACACGTCCCCGGCGCGCTCGGAGATCTCCTGGTTGAGCTGCTCGACGCGGCGCTGGGCGGTACCGGTGCGCCGCACGACAACCGTGTTGAACAGTACGAAGGTCACCATCAGCAGGATCATCACCAGGGCCAGCTGCCAGTTGATGCGCAACGCCAGCGGGATCATCACCAAGACCGCGATCAGCGTGCTGAGGTGGCTGCGGAAGAACGCGAGCCACAGGAAGAACAGGTTGCCGCTGCCGGTGTGTAGCGTGCGCAGCAGCCGGCCGGTGTGCTGCTGGTCGTGGAAGGCAAGCGGTAGTGCCAGCGCGTGCTCAAAGAAGTCCGCAATTGCCTCGAGCTGGCGCCGATGCGCGAGGCGGTCGGAGTAAAGGGCCACCAGCGCGTTGGCTGCGACTCCGAAAAAGCCCACTCCGGTCCACCAGGCGATATATACCCAGGCGTCGCTGGAGATCTTGGCTGCCAGGGCATCCACCACCCGGCCGAACAGCCACGGTTCTACCAGGAAGACGCCGGCCAGGGAGACATTGGCGACCGCCAGGGCGACTGCGAGCCACTTCTCCGGGGCGAGCAGCGCGAGCACGCGCACGTAGATGGTAATCAGCGACATGTCATGAAAGCGAGCCGCAGCAGGGGCTATACGCTAACACGAGCCTCGACGCTTCGCGCCGCCAGCGCCCGGGGCTGCTCGCAGATCGGATCGCGCCCGCCATCGGGTTCAGCGTGCGTGAACAATCGCGCAGGTGCGCGAACAGGTCCCCGGCCTTGAAGCGGCACGCCGGCCCGTACGTCAATCGGGAGACTCGGGGGGCGCCGTCCGGGAGAGTGCCGTACACGCTCGCTACGTTATAGTGAGCAACCGCTTACCTGTATCCGCCTGGCGCGCTCGCGCCCTTCGCCCAAGGAAACCGCCCATGCCGTTGAACCACTACATCACCCTGGGCCGCTCGGGATTGCGTGTCAGTCCGCTGTGTCTGGGCGCCATGACCTTCGGGGAGAACTTGGGCTGGGGCACCCCTGTGAGGGAGTCCGAGCAGATCATCGACCGGTACATCGAGCTGGGCGGCAACTTCATCGACACCGCCAACTTCTACACCAAGAGCCATTCCGAGAAGATCATTGGCGATCACATCGGGCGCCACAGCGACAAGCGCGACCGGCTGGTCATCGCCACCAAGTTCAGCGGCAACCTCTACCCGGGCGACCCGAACGGGGGCGGCTCCAGCCGCAAGTCGATCGTTGCCGCCTGCGAGCAATCGCTGCGCCGTCTGCAGACCGACTACATCGATCTGTACTGGCTGCACAACTGGGACATGCACACACCCATCCAGGAGACCATGGCGGCGCTGGATGACCTCGTGCGCAGCGGCAAGGTGCGCTACATCGGCAATTCGGACACGCCGGCGTGGAAGGTGGCCGAGGCGAACGTCACGGCACATTTCCGCGGCTGGTCGGCGTTCATTGCGCTGCAGATCGAGTATTCGCTCCTGGAGCGCACGGTCGAGCAGGACCTGATGCCGATGGCCCGCGAGCTTGGGCTCGGGGT
This sequence comes from uncultured Pseudomonadota bacterium, assembly GCA_963703025.1. Lineage (GTDB taxonomy): Bacteria > Pseudomonadota > Gammaproteobacteria > Steroidobacterales > Steroidobacteraceae > 13-2-20CM-66-19. The sequence continues at coordinate 3,579,558 of OY969778.1, forward strand.
AACGCCCTGGTCGCCGCTCAAGAGCGGGCTGCTCAGTGGCAAGTACACGCGCAAGACCGCCAAGACGCAGCAAGGGCGCGCCGCCTTCATGGGCCACCTGCTGAATGAGCAGACCTTCACGCTCATCGACGAACTGGAGAAGATCGCCAAGGCGCATGAGACCACCGTCGCGCGGGTTGCACTGGCGTGGGTAGTGGCGCAGTCCGGCGTCACATCCACCATCATCGGCGCGCGTACCCTCGCGCAGCTGGATGACAACCTCAAGGCGCTCGAGGTGACCCTCACGGCAGCGGACCTGGCATTGCTTGCCCAGAAGACAGCCCCGGCGCTGGCCTTTCCGCACAACATGGCCCCGATGTTCCCGGCCATTCACAATGGCGGCACCAGCGTCAACGGCGTGCAGACCGAGCCGTCAGGGTTCGTGATGCTGCCGGGCGAGAAGCCGTACTGAGGCCGGTGCCTGCCCATGCGGTGCTGCGCCACGGTGGCGCGGAGCGGTACCGGCGGTTCCCTTTGGCCCCACTTCGGCACGCCCGCGGGGATGCTAGGATGCCGGGCCGTCGGTAAGCTCGTGCTTGGCTAGTCAAAGTATCTGGCCTGGCACTTCGGACGACGGCGCCGTGCCCCCCCACCGCCTTGTCCGAAAGAACGCCGATGAAACGTCTCGCCTTCCTCGCCGGTTTTGTGCTGAGCTTTGTACTCGCGACCTCGGTGGCGCCTGCGCAGAACGCACTCGGCTGGCCGCGTACCCAGCAGACTGCCGCCGGCACGCTTGTGATGTTCCAGCCTCACGTGGACAGCTGGGACAGCGAGCTTGTCTGGCGCCAGGCCTTCCAGGTGACACCCACGGGCGGGAAGATGCGCGTCGGCGCGGCCTCCTTCTCGGGCATGAGCACCACGCACACCGACACCCGGGTCATCACGATCAGCGACATCCAGCTGACCAGCGTCTATTTCCCCGGCCCCGACGGCCCGGCGCCGCCATCCATGGTGGCGCTGCTGGGGCAGCTGCTGCCCCCGACGCTCGATCTTTCGCTGGAACGCCTTGTCACGTACATGCGCACGCCGGCCAGCATGAAGCTGGCGCCGGCGGCGGCCAGCTCACCAGTTGTTCTTGTCAGCTACGCGCCCGCCGTACTGCTTCGCGTCAACGGCGCCCCGACGCTGACCACCATCCCCGGCACGCGCCTGAAATACGTCGCGAACACTTCCTGGCCGCTTTTCCAGGATTCGCGCACCAACCGTTACTACTTACTCGTGAACGACCTGTGGCTCGAGGCACGCGCGCTGGACGGCCCCTGGGCTCACTTGACGCGCCTGCCGGAGGACTTCGGCCGCCTGCCATCGGATGAGCGCTTCGCGCAGGTGCGCAAGCAGGTCCCGCCGGGCCGGGTGCACAACGAGGTGGTGCCGGATGTGCTGTACACCACCACTGCGGCGGATGTCATTCTGTTCGAGGGTCGTCCGGTCTACGCGCCCGTGCCCGGCACGCAGCTGCAGCGCGCGACGAACACGCAGAGCCCGGTATTTCGCCTGGGCAGCACTTTCTACTACCTGACCGCCGGCCGCTGGTACAGCGCCTCGACCCTCAAGGGTCCCTGGAGCGATGTCACCGCCTCGCTGCCCCCGGACTTTGCCAGCATTCCGCCCGACAGCCACGCGGGAGCTGTGCTGGCGGCAGTGCCTGGTACGACCCAGTCCGAGGACGCAGCGCTGCTGTCACAGGTCCCCAAGACCGCAGCACCCGCAGCGGCGAGCATCCGCGTGCATTACTTCAATGATCCCCAGTTTGCGCCCGTCGAGGGCACGACCATGCAGTACGCGACCGATACGACCGACAAGGTGCTGCTCATCAACAACGTGTATTACCTCACCCGGCGCGGTGCCTGGTACCTGGCGCCGACGCCGAATGGACCCTGGGCCACAGCCGCGCGGCCGCCGGAGGTCATCTACACCATTCCGCCCGGCGTGCCGATGTACACGGTCACGTATGTGGAGTGGGGCTACTGGGGCCAGGAGCAGGCGGGCCAGTACACCGTGTACGGCAACTAGCGGCCTAGGTGTGGAGTGTCAACAGGTTGCGCCCGTCCAAGTTGAGTCTGCTGATGGGCGGGTTGGATTGTAGCGCCGAGTGGGGTCGATGCCAGTTGTAGTGATGCAGCCATGTGTGCAGAGCGATGGTGCGTTCCTCGGAGCTGAGGTAAGCCTCGGCATAAGCCCACTCGCGCAGACAGGTCTGGATAAAGCGTTCAGCCTTGCCATTGGTTCTGGGAGTGAAGGGCTTGGTACGCAGGTGTCGGATCCCCAGCTGCTGACAGGTATCGCGGAAGGCATGCGAGACATAGGGCGAGCCGTTGTCGGTCATGACCCGTTCGATGCGCACCCCGCGCCTGGCGAAGTGCTCGACGGTGGCTTTCAGGAAGTCACAGGCGGTGTTGCCGCACTCGTCTTCGGTGACGCTGGCCAGGGCGACCCGGGAGGCATCGTCGATGGCTACGTGCACCACGTCCCAGCCAATGCCGCTGTTGCGTCCCTTGCCACGGCGATCTCCGGTGATGCGATGACCGATACCCTTGATTCGACCAAGCTTTTTGGTATCCAGATGCAGCAGTTCCCCAGCCCTCTCACGCTCGTAGCGCACCACGGGGGGACGCGGCTCAAGATCCCGCCAGCGTGATAGCCGGGCGCGTCTGAGGATCCGCGAGACACTGGCTCCAGAGACTGCCAGGTGCTGGCAGATAAAGCGCCCGGTGCGCCGCTGGCGGCGCAGCGCAATGACTTCGGCGACACGCTCAACCGGCAGCTGACGCGGACTACAGCGCGGCCGGCTGGAGCGGTCCTGCAGACCGGCAAACCCCTCAGCTCGATAGCGTCTCAACCACTTCTTCAGTGTCGTCAAGGACACCCCCATGGCCTGGGCGACATCCAGCTGATGCTGGCCCGCCTCGAGGCGGCCCAGCATCAGCTCTCGACCCTTTACGGTCAGACGAGCATTCTTATGCACGGTTGTTCTCTCCCCTGGTAAGGAAACTGACGTCTAGCAACATCAGCTTCTCCTTCCCGGTGGGAGGGAACAACCTATTGGTAAGTCACACCTAGGCCGGCACGCTGATCCGGTTGTCGCGGAAGAACGTGGGCGTGCTCAGCAGCTTGCCCGCGTGGACATCTGCCTCAGGATGCGTCACGAGCCAGGCCACGACCTCGCCGGTGACCTCGGGTGTAAATGCCCTGCCAAGCTTCACCAGGCCGCGGATCTGTTCGCCGAATACTTTGACCATGGTGTCGGTGACCGTCATCTGCGGCTCCACCAGGAACGAGCGGATGCCATCGTCCTTGTGTTCCACGTGCAGGAACTCCGCCAGGCGATGAAACGCACTCTTGCTTGCGCCGTAGAGGAAGCCCCAGCCGCCCTTGGCCGGTGACACCGGTGGTGGGCCGACTCCTGCGACCGAACCGATGCAGACCACGCTGCCGCCACCCTGAGCAATCATGCCGGGGAGGAGGGCGCGCGTCAGGTACACCTGGTTCACCAGGGTGCCGAGGAGGGCGGCATCGAGTTGCTCCTGCGTGAACTCGGTGAACTTGTACATCAGCCCCGGGCCCTGGTAGATCGCGTTGTTGATGAGTACGTCCACCCGACCCCAGCTCGACAGGATGGTCGCGAGTGCCTCGTCAATCGAGGCGCGCGAGAGGATATCCATGCGCACACCGAGCGCTTCGCGGCCCAGGGCGCGTACCTCCGCGACGGTCGATTCGATGCTGCCTGCCACCGGCAGCTCGCCAGGATTCTTGGCGCTGGCGGATGGCACGCGGCCTTCGCCTTCCTTCACGGTGCGCCCGGTGACGGCTACGTCGTAGCCGGCGCGCGCCAGGCTCAGCGCGCAGGCCTTGCCGATGCCGCGAGTCGCACCGGTCACTAACGCTACTTTTCGCATGGGATACCTCAGTGTGGTGGGAGCTGTCCGGCAGGTGATCTTTGTTTCGCGCCCACGCAGCGCGTAGTCGCCTGAACGCCAGCGTCGGATCGGACTATCAATGGGGAGCCACTAAGGCTGGGCAACTAAGCCAGCCGCTGCCGCGCCGGCCAGTGCGCACAACTCATCATTGTCCGAAGTGTCGCCCGAGACTCCGACGGCGCCATGAATCGCGCCCTTCGCATCCTTGACGATGAGTCCGCCGGCTGCAGGAACCACGCCCTGGGTGGCGATGCTGCCAAGCGAGGCGACAAACGCTGGGCGCTCCAGGGCCATCTCGGCGATCTTGCGTGAGGACACTCCGATGCCCAAAGCACCTGCGGCCTTGCCAAGGGCGACCTTCCAGCGCAGCGCGGAGGCGCCGTCCTGCCTTTGAATGGCTACGATATTACTGCCAGCGTCAATGACGACGACGCACAGGGGCTTCAGCTTAAGGGCAGCCGCCTTGGCGAGCGCTCCGTTTATCAGCAGGTTCGCCTGGTCAAGAGACAGATTGCTCATGGACTCTTCCTTCATATGAGCGCGGTTGTGATCAGGACCGCCGCTGCGCGCGACACTGGGTTGCCAGTGTGCGCCTGGTAAGTCTGCAGGCAGCAGCGGGCAGAGCTTGGCCCATGGCAACTGGTGCGCGGTGTAGAAATCCTTCATCTGCGCCATCGCGTGCGGATGCACCAGACTCTCATCGGGCATGTAGACCGTCACCAGTGGCTGCGGGCCAAAGCTCTTGCCGTTGGGGCATGGAATCCGCGCGTTCGCCTGTACGGCTGAATAATAATAAATAATATCAATACGTTGCTGAGATTAGTGCGCTCGCTAGACGAGCGTCCCTTGGATCGCGGAGGCCTCTTACCCTGTGGTAAAGTAATACTTCAATCACCTGAGGTATTACTCAATGGCGACCACTGTCACGTCGAAGGGACAAGTTACCATCCCCAAGAAGGTCCGTGAGTTCCTGGGCCTGATAGCTGGGTCGCCTGTAGATTTCGAGGTTTCTGGCTCGGGAGAAGTAACGCTACGCCCGGCTAGCCGCACGCCAAAGCGCCGAAACAGTCGCTTTGCAAAGTTGCGCGGCCGCGCGACGGTAACCATGAGGACCGAAGACATCCTCGCACTGACCCGTAGTGCTTAGGCAGCCTTGATTCTCGTCGATACGAACGTCCTGCTCGACGTACTTCAGAACGACAAACAGTGGAGCTCATGGTCGCTCCAAGCATTGGAACTGGCCGCCGCGCAGGATGCACTCGCGATCAACCCCATCATTTACGCAGAACTCGCAATCGCCTTCGCGCGCATAGAGGAACTCGAGCAAGTCCTCACGGAGGGCGGACTATCCGTCGAACCGCTGCCGCGTGAAGCTTTGTTTCTCGCCGGGAAGGCGTTCCTCCAGTACAAGCAACGTCAGGGTAATAAAACAAACGTCCTGCCTGACTTTTTTATCGGTGCGCACGCTGCTATCACGGGTTTTCAGATCCTGACCCGCGACGTGGTGCGTTACCGGGCATATTTCCCAACGGTAAGGCTACTCACGCCGGATCGATGAATCAGCTACTTCGCATAATGTATCTTATGTTAAATAATGGATGATCGGGTCCGGGGGAGCCGAATCCGCGTCGCTAACGACAGCACCAGCCACGCCTCCAGTATCTGGTTCATCAGGACGTGGGCAACCGCGCAACGCTGCGGCCGCAAACCAGATACACACACGAGCATTGCGCCCAGGCAGCCCGTGGCGATGACCACGGCCAGGGCTGCGCGAACGTTGCCGCCGAAGGCCACCCACATCGCATGTGCCACGCCGAATATCACCGCTGGACCCGACGACCTGAAGAACCTCGGCGGTTCCAGGCCACCGAACGATAGAAGAACTATTTAAAGAATCGATGGCGCCTCATTCGCGGCGGACTGTGGCCCGTCCGCCAAAAGTGCCGCCGTGCGCGGCGGTACCGAGAAGGCGGCAGCGACGCGACGCTTACAGATGATCGCGTGAGCGCGTAGCGTCTCGATTAAACTGCCGGCACTGTCCGGTCATAGTCACGCGTGCATATGAAGACGCTCCTTGAGTTTCCCGTTGTCACGGGCGCCCTGATATTTGCGTTCCTGTGGGCCGGAACGCGCCTGACGGTCTCGTACGTCCATGGCCGACCGACACGCAAGGAGGTGAAGCAGGACTTCGGAATCGTCCTCGCAGCGGTGCTGACACTGCTGGGACTGGTAATTGGCTTTACCTTCTCGATGGCGATCAGTCGCTACGACCTGCGCAAGAACTACGAGGAAGCGGAGGCCAATGCGATCGGCACCGAGTACGTACGGGCCGACCTGTTGCCCGACGCGGACGCGGCCAAGGTGCGCCAGTTGCTGAAGGAATATACCGCGCAGCGCATTCTTTACTATGGCACGCACAGTGCCGAGGAACTTCAGCGGATCGCCGCCGGACGGGCCGCGCTGCAGGACGCGCTCTGGTCAGCCGTGATGCCGGCAGCGCACGCTCAACCGACCCCACCGATGGCGCTGGTGGTTTCGGGGATGAACGACGTGCTCAATTCCCAGGGCTACACCCACGCCGCGTGGATCAACCGCATTCCCCTGGAGGCCTGGGTGTTGCTGGTCCTGCTGGCCCTGCTGAGTAACATGATGATCACCTACAGCGCAACCACATTGCAGAACGCCAGGGGGTTGCTGCTGATCCTGCCACTTGTCGTGTCAGTGTCATTCATGATGATCGCCGACATCGATGCACCGCGGCGCGGGTTGGTACAGGTCACGGCGCCGAACCTGAAGATCCTCCTCGAGAGCATGCACTGAAGCCCCGGGAGGGCCAGGCGCACACGTTCAGGCACTTCGGGACGAGTTCTCCGCGTGTTGCGTGTCGAGCGCCTGCTCTTTCTCATTGGCATGCGGCGCTGACGGCTCGATGGCAGGCGGCTGGCTGGCCGTCGGATCATCATGCCGCGCGTAGAAGGACTTGCCCGAGAACCCGATCGAGAAGGACACCGCGGCGGCACGTTCGCGGCACTCGTTGAGCAGCTCGGCGTCGACCAGCCGACGCACGAGCTTGTTGCTCAGCCAGATGACGAACAAGTCGTCCATCTGCCCGAGGACCGGAATGAAGTTCGGGATGAGCTGGATCGGCGAGCACAGGTAGGCAAGCGGCAGGAACAGCAGTGCGCGCGCGTACCAGGGCGTGGCCGGGTTCCTGAAAACGAAATACAGGAAGCGGACGTCCAGAACTACCGCACGCAGGGTCTGCGCGGAACGGGCACCGAGCCTGCGCAGGGCGCTGCCGCCCTCGTCCTGCTTCGCCTCGCTGTTCACGATTCTCCCCTGCCCCGCCTGCATTGATCCGGTTCGATTGCGTCCCCAATAATGCCCTGGGGCGCGAGCGCAGATTGTGCACCGAAAGGCGGTAAGGAACTGTCATTCCCTCCAACCGACGGTGACATTCCGGGCGCGGCGGCGGTCTACTTCCCGCTACTTCCATTTTCTACCCGGGCAGGAGGACCCAAATGACTATTTCCAGGCGTTCGTTGATTCTGGCCGGTGTGCCCGCATGTGTTGCGCTTGCCGTGAGTTACCGCAGCCTTTCACAGGCGGCCTCAGCTGGGACGTTCACGGTGACCCATACGCCGGAGGAATGGCAGAAAATTCTCACGCCTGCACAATTCCACGTGCTGCGCGAGGCGGGCACCGAGCTTGCCTTCTCCAGCCCGCTGCTGGAGGAGAAGCGCGTCGGTACTTTTGCCTGTGCCGGATGCGACCTGGAGAGTTTCTCGTCGGCCAACAAGTACGACAGTGGCACCGGCTGGCCGAGCTTCTGGTCGCCGCTGAAGGGCGGCGGGGTCGAGCAGAGCCCAGGGGGCAGCCGCACCTTCGGGATCGAGGTCCATTGCCGCCGCTGCGGTGGCCATTTCGGCCACGTGTTCGACGACGGCCCGAACCCGACCGGCCTGCGCTATTGCATCAACGGTGTGGCCATGAAGTTCAAGCCCGCTGCCGCCTGAGAGCCCGAAAGACACCACGTGATCCTGCTGCTGGTCGCCTTCCTTGCCGGTGTGCTCACCATCCTGAGCCCGTGCATCCTGCCGGTGCTGCCGTTCATCTTCGCGCGGGCGGACCGGCCGTTTCTTTCCAACGGCCTGCCGCTGCTGATCGCGATGGCGCTGGTGTTTGCGCTCGTGGCGACGCTCGCCTCGGTGGTCGGTGGCTGGGCCGTTGCGGCAAACCAGTACGGCCGCCTCATCGCCCTGGTGCTGCTGGCGCTGTTTGGCCTGACGCTGCTGTTTCCCGCGCTCGCGGAGCGGCTGATGCATCCCTTGGTGAGCCTGGGGGACCGCCTCTCGGCCACGACGCGCGATGCCAGTGGCACCGAACGCTCAGGCGTCGCCGCCTCGCTCGTGCTCGGGGTGGCCACCGGCTTGCTGTGGGCGCCCTGCGCCGGCCCGGTCCTTGGCCTGATCCTGAGCGGTGCTGCCCTGAAGGGCGCAAGCGCCGGCACCACCGCCCTGCTGTTTGCATACGCGCTGGGATCGGCGACCTCGCTGGCGCTGGCGCTGCTGGTCGGCGGGCGGCTATTTGCGGCCATGAAGCGCTCGCTGGGCTTCGGCGAGTGGGCACGGCGCGCGCTGGGCGCAGCGGTGCTGGTGGCAGTTGCCGCCATCGCCCTCGGCGCCGACACCGGCTTTCTGTCGCGGGTATCGCTGGCCCACACCTCCTCCATCGAGCAGAGCCTGCTCGAGCGCTTCCGTGGCGCGAGCCTGCCCGGGGCCGGCAGCACCGCTTCCGCCCAGCCGCCCGCTGCGATGCGCCCCGCCGCGCAGGACGAAGCGCTGCCAGTGGAAGGCCCCATGCCGTCGCTGGACGGTGCGGTCGCCTGGCTGAACTCCCCGCCGCTGACTGCCCAGCAGCTCAAGGGCAAGGTCGTGCTGGTAGATTTCTGGACCTACTCGTGCATCAACTGCCTGCGCGCGCTGCCGTACGTGGAGGCGTGGGCGCAGAAGTACCGAGCGCAGGGGCTCGTGGTCATCGGCGTGCACGCACCGGAGTTCGCCTTCGAGAAGGACCTCGCCAACGTGCGCAAGGCCGTCACGGACCTCAAGATCAGCTACCCGGTCGCAATCGATAACGACTACGCGATCTGGCGCGCCTTCGGCAACCAGTACTGGCCGGCGCACTACTTCATCGATGCGCAGGGGCGCATCCGTCACCACCACTTCGGCGAGGGCGAGTACGAGCAGTCCGAGCAGGTGATCCGCCAGCTGCTCGCCGAGGCAGGCCACGCGGACGTACCCGTGGCCAAGGTCGCCGTCGCCGCCCAGGGTGCGCTGGCGCCGGCAGACCTGGCCGATATCGCCTCGCCGGAGACCTATGCAGGGTATGAGCGCCTGGAGCGTTTTGCCTCCAAGGGCGGCGTGGTCGCCGACACCGCTCATCACTATCTGGTGGACTCGCTCGCACTCAACCAGTGGGGATTGCGGGGTAACTGGACAATCGCGCCGGAGGCCGCGCACCTGGTCCAGGCCGGCGGCAGTGTGGTTTACCGCTTCCACGCGCGCGACCTGCATCTGGTGCTAGGTCCGGGGCCCGGCGGCAAGCCGGTGCGCTTCCGGGTCACGATTGACGGCGCTGCGCCTGCGGCCAGCCACGGCAGCGATACCGATGCCGCCGGCAACGGCGTGGTCACCGGCGAGCGGCTCTACCAGCTGCTGCGCCAGCCCGGGGCGGTGCAGGACCGCACCTTCGAAATCCAGTTCCTGGATCCGGACGTCCAGGTGTACGCGTTCACCTTCGGCTAGGAGAAGCCAATGACAGCCTCAACCCGAACCACCGTCATGCGAGTGTTACGCGGCCGCCTGGAGGCGCTCGCCCTCGTGGCAGGGCTCGTGGTCCTCGTGATCGTCACGATGGGCCCGCGTGTGCGTGCCGAGGAGGCGCGCCCGGTGCCCCCGCCCGCAGCTTCTGCGGCGGCACACAGCCCCAACGGGGCCGCCGCGCAGTTCGCCGTACTGGCGGGCGGCTGTTTCTGGGGGGTACAGGGGGTCTTCCAGCACGTCAAGGGCGTGACCCGGGTCGAGTCCGGCTATGCCGGTGGCGCGCGGGCGACGGCCGAATACGAACGCGTCTCCGACGGGGACACCGGGCACGCCGAGTCGGTGCGAATCCAGTTCGACCCTGCCCAGGTGAGCTTCGCGCAGCTGCTGCAGGTGTACTTCTCCGTCGCACACGACCCAACCGAGCTCAACCGCCAGGGACCGGACACCGGCACCCAGTACCGCTCGGAGATCTTTGCGCAGGACCCGCAGCAGGTGGCGATCGCAAAGGCCTACATCGCGCAGCTGGACGCCGCGCACGCCTTTGCACGCCCGATCGTCACCCGCGTCGAGACCGACAAGCCCTTCTACGAGGCGGAGAGCTACCACCAGGATTACCTGACGCGCAACCCGCACAACCCCTACATCGCGATCAACGATCTTCCGAAGGTCGCGAGCCTGCAGCGCCTGTTCCCGGACCTGTACCGCGCAACTCCGGTGCTCGTGTACCCTTGAGCCCTGAGCCGTCGCACACGCAAGTGCGCCTTGCAGGAGTCAGGAATGCTCGGTGTCCGGGAACAGTGCTTGTGGGATGCGCAGTTAAAGGCAGTCGCCTTGTTCGACGCGGTCGTCGAGCGCGGGCTCATCGCCCCGGGCGCACTGGAATCACAGGTGAGCAAGGGTGTGCATGCCCTGGCGCGCGAACTGTTCGGGGTCAAGCGCCACTGGCACAAGCGCGTGGTGCGCAGCGGCCCGAACACGCTTCTGGGGTACTACGACGAGGTGCCTGACCGGCGCATCGGTGCCGATGACCTCGTCTACCTCGACTTCGGTCCCGTGTTCACCCAGTGGGAGGCGGACCTGGGCCGCTCGTACGCGCTCGGCGCGGATCCGCGCAAGCACCAGCTGGTGGCTGACATCAACGAGGCATTCCGCCTGGGCCAGGCCCACTATGAAGCCAACCCCTCCCTGACCGCAGGGCAACTCTATGACTTCGTCGCCGCCCTTGCCCCGCCGCGCGGCTGGACCTTCGGCGCCAAGACTGCAGGGCACCCGGTGGACAAGTTCCCGCACGCATCCGAGCGCGGTCCGGTGAAGCGATTTTCGATCCGCAGCGGCAATACCACCTCGTTGCGCGAGCCGCTTCCGGACGGAACGGCGCGGCACTGGATACTTGAGATCCACTTCGTTGACCGCGAGAAGAACTACGGGGGCTTCATGGAGGAACTGCTCACAATCCGCCCCGCCGCCTGAGCCGCCCGCGTACCCCCGGGCTGGGGGAACCGCCAGATCCCGTGCTAGCGTTGTTCCAAGCGTAGCCCTTGCCGCAGTGGAATGACTGCACTGGAATCCTTTGAAGACTCATGCCTTGCTCGCCTGCGTCACGCTGCTGCTGAACTGTGTCGCCGCCCGGTCGCAGAGTCCCGCCGCCCCCACCACTGCCGGTAACGCCGCCGATGCCGCCGTCGTGCAGGCGGCCGCCCGCGGCGACGCCGCAGAGCTCGGCCAGCTGCTGCAAAAGGGCGGCAACCCGCGAGCGGCGGGACCGCAGGGCGTCCCGGCCCTGCAGTACGCGCTGACGTCAAAGAGCCCCGAGACCCTCGATGCACTGCTGCAGGCCGACGCCTCTCTGGCGCATGAAGCGCTCATCGACGCGCATGGCAAGAGCCATCCGGTGCTTCTGTATGCGGCGGCTACGCGGCAGCCGGGCATGGTGGCCGTGCTGCTGCACGATGGCGCCGATGCCAAGGCCGCCGATGACGACGGCGTTACGATCCTTGAGAACGCGGTTTTCGCAGCGGATCCCAAGAGTCTCGAACTGTTGATCGCGGCCGGCGCCGATCCGAACCGCCGCGACATCTATGGACGCAGCCCTTTGATGCTGGCCGCCGGCGCCGGCAACCTTGAGGCAGTGCGCACGCTGCTCGACCATGCAGCCGTGTCCTACCCGCTCGACACCTCAGGCACCAGCGCCCTCGCCCGGGCCCAGGCAACACTCATGGAGCCGGCGTTGGCGAAGGCGATGGTCGACCTGCTGGTGAGCCGCGGCGCCCCTGCGGATGGCAGGAATCGGCCGATCGATGAAACCTACCTCGACGCGGTTCATGCGGGTAACCAGGCGGCCGTCGCCGCGGCACTGGTCAATGGCGCTGACGTCAACGCGCGGCGCAAGTTCACCCTCGAGAAGGGCTTCGGCGAGCCGACCTCGCTCGCGGTGCCCTACCCGGGGCTGTTGACCTACCTGCTGGACCAGGGCGCCGACATCAATGCCGCCAGCGAGTATGGCTTCAATGCGCTGCACACCGCCGCCGGTCGCGGTGGCAATCGCGACAGCCTGGAGCTGCTGGTCAAGCGCGGCGCCGACATCAATCGTCCCAACCGCAACGGCCAGACGGCGATCGCGATTGCCGTGAACGACAACGAGCCGGGCACGGTCGAGCTGCTGTTGCGGCTTGGGGCGAAGCCGAGCGGCACGGGGCCTGGGGGCTTGAGCCTGCTGGAACTCGCCCGCCTGCCCAACCACAGCGCGCTCCTCGTGCCCATGCTCGAGAAGGCCGGCGCCACGGCGAACCCGCCCGGCACGCAGGCAGCGTGCGTGATCAACACGCACCACGTCACTCCATGCGCGCTGGTCGCGTTCGTGCGCATCGGCAACTACACCATCGTCAAGAAGTCGATCGACGAGGGCGCAGACCTCACGGCGCGCGACGAGCACGGCGAATCACTGCTGGTGGTGGCGTTGATGCTGCCGGCGCGCACGACCAGCATGGGCGTGGTCGTGCCCGACGATGCGAGCACGACTGGCATGATCGGGCGCAGGAAGCAGATCGCGCGCGCCCTGCTCGAACACGGGGTCGACGTGAGCGCTTCGGACCAGGCCGGCTTCACCGCCCTGCACTGGGCTGCAGCGGATTCGCGCGTAAGCGAGTTCGTCGCCCCATTGGTCGCCAAGGGCGCGCCGTTGAACGCGGTGGCGGGTGCGAACCATGTGACCCCGCTGCTGGCAGCGCTCGATGCCCGCAACGCGCCCGCCGCCGAGCAGCTGCTGCGCGCCGGTGCGGACCCCAACCTGCCGATGCTGCGCGCCATCACCCCACTCATGGCAGCAGCCCTCGCCAATGAGCTGGCGGTCGGTACACTGCTGCTGGAAAAAGGCGCGCGCATCGATGCGGTTGCCGAAAGCCGGCTGACACCGTTGAAGGCCGCGGTCGCCGGCAATGCGCCGCAGTTCGCCGCGATGCTCATCAAGGCCGGCGCCGCGCCCGACTTCGATGGCGGGGCGCCGCCCTCGCCACGGGAGATGAGCCGGGGCAAGGATGCCGACATGCAGGCGGTCTTTGCCGGTGCGGCGGCGCGCTGAGGCTATCTGCGGCGCGCCCGAGTGCCCAGCTTCTCGATGGCACGAGCCAGGGTCGCGGCCGAGTCCGCGTAGGTGCCCCAGGGTGTGTTGCCGGTCCTGAAGCGGCTGCGCACGGTTGCGATCGTCCACTGGTCGCCGGACTTGACGCTACCGAGCTCAGCCCAGCGCAGCGGTACCGAGACCCCAAGCCCAGGACGTGCGCGTGCCGACCATGCCGCGGCAGTCGTCGAGCCGCGCCCGTTGCGCAGGTAGTCGATGAAGATCTTGCCCACGCGGTTGCTGGCGCCGGACTTGGCCACGAATCGGTCCGGGATGGTTCGCGCCATGTGGTCGGTCACCGCTCCCGCCAGGTCCTTGACGCGGTCCCAGCCAAGCTCAGGCACCAGCGGCACCACGACGTGCAGCCCCTTGCCGCCACTGGTCTTCAGGAACCCGGTCAGGCCGAGTTCCGCGAGCAGCCCGTTGAGCAGCTGCGCGCCCTCGCGCATGGCCGGCCAGCTCACCCGCTCGCCCGGGTCAAGGTCGAAGATGATGCGGTCCGGATGGGCGTAGTCACTCGCGGTGGCGTTCTGGGTGTGGAACTCCACGACATTCCACTGCGCAGCGGAAGCGACGCCCTCGGCGGTGTCGATCTTGATCATGGGCGGATTGCCTGGATCAAGCTTGGCCGCCAGCTCCGATACGCCGGGGAATCTGGCCGCCCCCAGGTGCTTCTGGAAGAACTGCTGGCCGGCCAGTCCTGAGGGCGCGCGCACCAGCGACACAGGTCGGTCCGCAAGATGGGGCAGCAACAGCGCCGCGACCGATTCGTAGTAGGCGAACAGGGCCGCCTTGGTCGTGCCGGACGCCGCATCAATCACCCGTTCGCCATGGGTGAGCCGCGCCGCGGCCGCAGGCGTCGGACTCTTCGGCCGGGCCGCCTTCGACCCCGGTACGGCCGTCTTCTTGGCAACACGCTCAGGCATGGCAGGCTCCTCGCGGCGGATCGACTTCGGGTCCTTGTCCTTGCGCAGACCCTGGAATACCGGGTGACGCAGGCGCCCGTCGCGGGTCCACTCGCTGAACGAGACCTCGGCGACGAGCGCCGGACGCACCCAGTGGGGCCTGCCCGGGATGGCTGTGGTGGCGGCGAAGGGGCTGCGCGCTAACGCCAGGCGCTTGAGCGGCGCGGCCAGGCTGCGCAGCGCCGCCGCGTTGAAACCCGCGCCCACGTTGCCCGCGTAGTGCAACGCGCCGTGGGCGTCGTAGAACCCCAGCAGCAGCGAGCCGAGCACCTCGCGCGAGCCTTCCGGATCGGTGAAGCCGCCGATCACGAATTCCTGCCGCTTGCCGCACTTGAGCTTGATCCAGTCGGCACTGCGGCGCGAGACGTAGTGCGAGTCGGCGCGCTTGGCGATACGCCCTCGAGCCCCAGCCGGCAGGCCGAGGCGACGATGCTGGCCGGATCCTCGTTGAATTCCTCGCTGAAGCGCACGGTTGCGGATTTGCGCTGCGCGAGAATGCCAGCCAGCAGCGCACGACGTCCTGCAAGTGGCGCCGCGCGCAGGTCGAAGCCCGCGTGGTACGGCACGTCGAAGAGGTAGAGGACCGCATCGCGCGCCTGTGACTCCTCGAAGGATGCCTGCAACCTGCCAAAGTCGGGCACGCCCTTGTCATTCAGAGCAACAACCTCGCCGTCATACCAGCCATCGGGTAGCTCAAGCCGCACGAGTTCCTGCTGCAGCCCCGGGAAGCGCGCGCTCCAGTCCAGGCCGTTACGCGTCACCAGACGCACCTTTCGGCCCTCGACACGCACCAGCAAGCGGTAGCCATCAAACTTGATCTCGTAACGCCAGGCAGCCGCATCGGCGGGTGGGCCGGAAACCAGGGTCGCCAGTTGCGGACTCAGCTTGCTCGGCAGCGCCGCGCGCTTGGCGCCTGCCGGCACCGCTGCCGCCGGTACCGCCGCGTCCTTGTCGGTCTTTAAAGTAGGCTCGCCGCGGCGCTGTTGCGCTTGCGCATTCTTGCTGCGCACGCTCTTGGTATGGACGCTGTCGGGCAGCGCGTCCACGACGTCGTATTGCGCGGCCGGCCTGGCCGCGGCATCCTGGTGCTTGATCAGGAGCCACGGCCGCTCCTTGTCGTCGCCCCCCTTGATGCGCACCAGCGCCCACTGTCCATGCAGCTTCTGCCCGTGCAGCTCGAACTTGAGATTGCCGGCGCGATAGCCTGCGAGTGGATCGCCCAGCGGTTGCCACGTGCCGCAATCCCAGATGATCACCTTGCCGGCGCCGTACTGCCTTGCGGGGATGGTCCCCTCGAAGCTTGCATAGGAGATCGGGTGATCCTCGACATGCACGGCGAGGCGCTTGTCGTGCGGGTCCAGGCTCGGTCCCTTGGGGACCGCCCAGCTCTTCATCGTGCCATCCAGCTCGAGCCGGAAGTCGTAGTGCAGCCGACGCGCCCAGTGCTTCTGGATGACAAAGGAGAGTTCGCCGTGCCGGCCCTGCGCATCACCCTCAGGTTCAGAGGTGATGGAGAAGTCACGCTTGGCGCGGTACTCGCGTAACGCCGGGTTTGCCTTGGGCATTGGTCGATTTCGCTAGCGAGCGGCAGGACGTTTTCGCGTGCCCGCACCGGCCGCGGCGCTTTTCTTCGGCACCGCCGGGCGAGCTTTGCCGGAGAGACTCTTGGCCAACAGCTCGGTCAAGTCGATGACATTGGAGGGCCGCCGCGCCTCCGGGGCGTCCTCGAGCGGCTTGACCTGCTGCGACTTCCCGGCGGCGAGCTTGCGGCGCACCAGCCCGCGAATGGCTGTGCTGAAGTGCTCCGCATGCTTCTCGGACTTCCAAGGACTGCTCATTTCCTTGATCAGCCGCGCTGCCATCTGGCGTTCCGCCGGCTTGATCGCGGCCGCAGGGGAACCCTGGCCGGGGAACTTAAGCCCGCTGGGCGCGCGCAGCTCGCTCGCCCAGCGCATGGTGTTGAGCATCAATGCCTTGCCGCTGGGCACCAGCGCCACCAGATGCTCCTTGTTATGCATGACGATCGTGGCGATGCCAATGACGCCCGCATCGAGCATGGCGTCGCGCAACAGGGCGTACACCTTGTCAGACTTGCCAGCCGGTTCCACGAAGTACGGCCGCTCGAACATCGTCGGAGGCACTTCCTGTGCCTTGACGAACGAATCGATGTCAATGGTCTGGGTAGACTTGGGGAACGCGGCCTTGACCTCGGCATCGCTAAGTACAACGTATTCACCGTTGGGCTGGCGTACGCCCTTGACGATGTCCTCGGGCTTGAGCTCACGCCCCGAGCGCTTGTTGTAGCGCTTGTAGCCCACCGGATCGAGCGAGCGGCGGTCGAGCCAGTCGAAGTCGATGCCGCTGTCCTGCACCGCCGGGTACAGGGACACCGGGACATGTACCAGCGCAAAGCTGATAGCACCCTTCCACACCGATCTTGCCACGCCCGCTCCTTTGCCTCGTCTGGCCGTCCCCACACCGGCGACGGCTGCGACATTGTGCTCCGGCTTGCGCTGCTGTGTAGGACGGGCATGCGCCTGCTCGGTGTAGGACCCAGCCGACGCTCGCTCACTCGCTGAGCCCACGGCGCGGCTGCTGCGGATGGCGAACAATTGCAGTTGTCTTAACGGGGAAATGGATGCCAGTCATGACACAGGAAGTGCTGCCAGGCGGATACTGGCTGAGGCCAGTGCTGTTCGAGGACTTTCTTACCGCCGCGCGCCCTGGCGCGCGCATTTCGCGCCAGCGCATGGAGGTCCCGGCCAACGAACCCCCGGAGTTTCCGCTTTCCGCCCCCGGGGAGGTTCCCGCGCCTGCCCCACTGGAGGAGCCCGTCCGTACGCCGGTGGAGATGCCGCGGCCGCACAGGGGCCACAAGGGCCCGTGCGCCTGACGGCCAAGGCCGCGCTATGATTGGTGAATGCAAGCCACCACCGCCTTCCGCCTCGTCAGCAAAGCCGCACTCCTCACTACGCTACTGGCCAGTCTTTCGTGGGCCTCGGGCTCCACTTCCCCGGCCGTAGGCACTGCCGCACCTGACTTCACCGCGCACAGCTACGTGACCGGCGACAAGACCCGGCTGAGCGATCAGCACGGCAAGGTCGTCATCCTTACTTTCTGGGCGACCTGGTGTGCTCCGTGCCGCAAGGAACTGCCCAACCTTGAGGGAATCCAGGAGCATGTAGGCAAGGACCAACTGGTCGTGCTGGCGGTAAATTTTCGCGATTCCGATGAGGTCCTGCGTTACCTGAAGAAGGATGCCAAGCAGGCGGAGTGGAAGATCACCCTGCTGGAGGACTCAAGCGGCTACATCGCTAACAAGTACGCCATCAGCAGCATCCCGCACCTGTTTCTGATCGGGCGTGACGGCAATATCCTGGCTACTCATTCAGGGTTTGGTGATGGTTCCATCGACGAGATGTTGCCGGAGATCAACGCCGCGCTCGCCGGCAAGCCGATGCCGGCACCCTGACACCCGACCCCACCGCGCCGCGGCCGCCCGGCCATCGGGCGTGGCGCGGGCCGCCAGCGCGCGCTGGCGGCCCAAACAGGTGCCGACCCGCTCCGCTCGTAGGGAGCTCGCTGCCGGATCCAACAGTGTCATTCTTGCCTTACACAGGCTGCAGACACGGGAAGACGGAGCCGGAGGTAACCTCACCGCCACGGTGACATAGCGGGCGTTTAGGCATTAAGGTGGCGATCAAGGGGGATCGACCGGGGCGGCTTTGGTGTCCGCTGGAAGCTGTGGAATACTCAGTCCCGATTTGGAGGGAGCAGAGTCGGTCCGCGGCGAAATAACGATAAGCCGGCGCGTTCCGCGACAACAACTGCACCCAAAGGAGCCTACCAAGTGGCAACCAGCACTGTGACAGCGAGCGGCCCGGGCATAGACAAAGCTCATCGCCAGGTCATCTTCGCCTCCAGCCTCGGCACCGTCTTCGAGTGGTACGACTTCTACCTGTACGGGTCGCTTGCGGCAATCATCTCCAAGCAGTTCTTCTCAGGCGTCAATGAAACCACCGGGTTCATCTTCGCGCTGCTCGCCTTTGCTGCCGGCTTCGCGGTGCGCCCGTTCGGCGCGCTGGTATTCGGCCGTCTGGGAGACCTCGTTGGCCGCAAGCACACGTTCCTGATCACGATCGTGATCATGGGCCTGTCCACGGCGCTAGTCGGACTGCTGCCCAGCTACGCCTCTGTAGGGGTACTCGCGCCCATCGCCCTCGTCGTGCTGCGCCTGCTGCAGGGACTTGCCTTGGGCGGTGAGTACGGCGGAGCGGCAACCTACGTCGGTGAGCACGCCCCCAGGGGCAAGCGCGGCCTCTACACCAGCTGGATCCAGACCACGGCAACGCTCGGTCTTTTCTTGAGCCTGCTCGTGATCCTGCTGTGCCGCATGTTCTTGAAGACCGAGTTCGACACCTGGGGCTGGCGCATCCCCTTCCTGCTTTCGTTCGTGCTGCTGGCAATCTCGGTGTACATCCGCATGCAGCTGGCCGAGTCGCCGGTGTTTCTCGAGATGAAGGCCGCCGGCACGCGCTCTAAGGCACCGTTGACCGAGTCGTTCGCCCGCTGGGGGAACCTGCGCCTGGTCATCTTGGCATTGCTCGGGGCGACCGCCGGCCAGGCCGTGGTCTGGTATTGCGGCCAGTTCTACGCGCTATTCTTCCTCACGCAGGTGCTGAAGGTCGATCCACAGCCGGCCAACCTGCTCATTGCCGCCGCGCTGCTGGTCGCGACCCCGTTCTTCGTCGTATTCGGCAGCCTGTCGGATCGGATCGGTCGCAAGAAGATCGTGCTGTTTGGCTGCTTGCTTGCCGCGGTGACCTACGTGCCGATCTTCAAGGGCATCACGCACTTTGCCAATCCCGCGATCGAAAGTGCCGCAAGCCATTCGCCCGTCACGGTGGTAGCAGACCCGAACGCCTGCAGCTTCCAGTTCGACCCGGTCGGCAAGAAGAAATTCGTGCAGTCCTGCGATATCGCCAAGTCCGCACTGGCCAAGGCGGGTGTGCCCTACTCCAACCAGTCAGGTGCAGTGGGGGCCGTCGCGCAGATCCACATCGGCGACATGCCGGCGATTGACGCGGTCGAGGGCGGCCCGATGGCCGCAGCGGACTTCAAGGCGGCAACCGAGAGGTTCGGCAAGAGCCTGAGCGGTGCGCTCAAGGAGGCGGGTTATCCGGCCAAAGCCGATCCTGCGCAGATCAACTACTTCATGGTGTTCGTGCTGCTGTGGGTTCTCGTCATCTACGTGACCATGGTGTATGGCCCGATTGCCGCCTGGCTGATCGAGCTGTTCCCGGCCCGCATCCGCTACACCTCGATGTCGTTGCCATACCATATCGGCAACGGCTGGTTTGGTGGCTTTCTCCCCACAGTGGCGTTCGCGCTCGTGGCCCTAACGGGAGATATCTATTACGGCCTGCGTTACCCGATCATCATCGCCCTGATGACGCTCGTGATCGGTGCGTTGTTCCTGCCGGAGACCAAAGACCGCGCCGATCTATAACAAACAGTAAAGATTGAGTTAAACACGTTGTTGCTGGTTCGACTATAAGGTCGGCCCATCACGAGGAGGATCTAACGTGACCAATACAATCTCTTTGAATGTTAAGACGATGTTGGGACGCCGCGCGTACGGGGTGTTGCTCGCTGGGGCGCTCGGCGTCGCCAGTGTTGCCCAGGCGCAAACCGCCATGCCCCCGGTGGTGATCACCAAGAACGACGCGAGCACCAGCCTCACCTGGAATGGCATCACGCTGTACGGCATCGTCGACATTGGCCTGCAGTACCAGACCCACGGGGTGCCGATCAGCGACTACTTCCCGGCCGGCTCCGAGTCGATCATCTCCAAGAACAGCAACGGCTCGGTCACAGGCCTTACGCCCAACAACCTGTCGCAGTCGCGCATCGGGCTGTCCGGTCTTGAGCCGCTGGGTGACGAGTTCTCGTTCGTGTTCCGCCTGGAGACCTTCTTCAACCCGCAGTCGGGCAACTTAAGCGACGCTCTGAAGTCCCAGACGCTGAACAACGGCCGCTCGCTGGCCACGCAGACCACGACGGTGGACTCAAGCGTAGCCGGCCAGCTGTTCGCAGGGGCCGCCTACGCCGGCTTCTCCAGCAAGCAGTTCGGCTCGCTGACCTTTGGCCGCCACGTGACCCCGCTGGCCGATGGCATCTCCAAGTACGACCCGATGGGTGCGGCGCAGGCATTCTCGGTCATCGGCTTCTCCGGCACCGCAGGCGGTGGTGGTGATACCGAGGACCGGCGCCTGGATGACTCGGTGAAGTACACCGCCAAGTACGGCCCGGTGCACGTGGGCGCCCTGTACCAGTTCAACGGTGCCAGTGGCCAGGCCAACACCGCCTACCAGGGCCAGCTGGGCTTTGAGATGGCCGGGGGCTCGATCGATGGGTACTACGCCAAGAAGAAGGGTGCCATTGCCACGTCCCCGCTGAGTGCCACGCAGATGGGGGACCTGTACCTGAGCGGGTACTCGGCCAACAACTCCCTGGCCGCCACGATCTCGGACAACACCACGTACTCGGTCATGGGCCTGTACAACTTCGGTGCCCCGAAGATCTTCGCCGGCTACGAGCACATCAAGTTCGAGAACCCGGACAACGACATCCTGCCGGGCACCTCGACCATCGGTGGCTACATCCTCGCCTTCACCAACAACAATGCCTACGGGGCCATCGGTGGCCCGGCGACGCCCAAGACCCTGGAGGTGTTGTGGGCGGGTGCGAAGTTTGCCTTCAATGAAAAGTTCGAGGTCACCGGCGCCTGGTACGGCTATCGGCAGGATGCCTATGCGACCGGTGCCAACGCCGGCTGCGACAGCGCCAAGTCCGGGGCCTGCAAGGGCCAGCTGAACGCGCTCTCGGCCCTGGCGGACTACAAGTTCACCAAGCGCTTCGATGGTTACGTCGGCACCATGTGGTCCGAAGTGCAGGACGGACTTGCCAACGGCTACCTGCAGCTGGGCCCCAGCGGCAGTGCCTCGACCATCACCACCACCGCAGGCATGCGCTTCAAGTTCTAAGACCTGATCATCCCCGCGCACGTACCGCGGTCCACGGATCCCCGGGGCCGCGGTACGATTAGCGTACGGTCTCGGTTCGCAAGCCCGCCTGACGGGCCCGTCGTGGCACAACAGGCGAAGGGAGAACGGCATGAATGAGGCACCGGGCAGGCGGCGTGGATGGAGCTGGTGGTACCTGCTGTTCATCCTGCAGTTCATTGCAGTGCTCTGGCCCCCCTTCTACAACAGTGTGGCGCCATCCTGGCACGGGATTCCCTTCTTCTACTGGTACCAACTCCTGTGGGTGCTGATCAGTGCCGTGATCACGGCGGTGATCTATCTGGCCACCGAGAAGTAGCGCACGGTTGCACCGACAGGGGGAATCAACATGGCTTTGAACTGGACTGCGCTGACCGTCTTTGCCGTACTTTTCCTATTCGTCAGCTGGCTGGGCTTTGCGGCCGCGCGCTGGAAAAAGGGCGACCTCGACCAGTTACATGAGTGGGGACTGGGCGGGCGGCGCTTCGGCACTCTCATCACCTGGTTCCTGGTCGGTGGTGACATCTACACCGCCTATACGTTCATCGCCGTACCGGCACTGGCGTTCGGCACCGGTGCGCTGGCGTTCTTCGCGGTGCCCTACACGATCCTGATCTACCCGATCCTGTTCCTGGTGCTGCCGCGCCTTTGGTACGTGTGCCACAAGCACGGCTACATCACCTCTGGCGACTTCGTGAAGGGGCGCTTCGGTAACCGCTGGCTTGCGCTGGCCATCACCGTGACCGGCATCGTCGCCACCATGCCCTACATCGCACTACAGCTGGTGGGCATCCAGGTTGTGCTGGGAGCGCTGGGCATCTCCGGCAGCGGCTTTGAGGCGGAACTGCCGTTGCTGATCGCCTTCGTCGTCCTCGCAGCCTTCACCTACTCCAGCGGCCTGCGCGCGCCGGCCTCGATTGCGATCGTGAAGGACATCCTCATCTACATCACCGCCTTCGCCGCGGTGATCGTGATCCCGATGCAGCTGGGCGGCTTCGGCAAGATCTTCGCCGCGATCCCTCCTGCCAAGATCATCCTCGAGGTGCCCGGGCCCAACAGCACCGGCTCGTACACCGCCTACGCCACCCTGGCACTGGGCTCAGCGCTCGCCCTCTTCCTGTACCCGCATTCGCTAACCGGGATCCTCAGCGCCAGCAGCGGCCGCGCCATCCGCCGCAACGCGGCTCTCCTGCCCGGCTATACGTTCATGCTCGGCATGCTGGCGCTCATCGGCTTCTTCGCCATCGCCGCGGGCGTTTCGAAAATGCCCCAGTACGCTGACGGCTTCAAGCAGTTCGGCAACAATTTCGCCGTGCCCGCGCTGCTATTGCACAGCTTCCCTTCCTGGTTCGTCGGGGTGGCTTTTGCGGCCATCGCCATCGGCGCACTGGTGCCGGCGGCGATCATGTCGATCGCTGCCGCCAACCTGTACACGCGCAACATCCATCGCGAGTTCATCAACAGCAACCCGACCGACAAGCAGGAGTCGCAGATCGCCAAGTGGGTGTCCCTGCTGGTGAAGCTCGGCGCACTGGTGTTCATCATCTTCGTGCCGACCAAGTACGCAATCCAGCTGCAACTGCTCGGCGGCATCTGGATCATCCAGACGCTGCCGGCGGTGCTCATGGGGGTCTATACGCGCTGGTTCAACTCATGGGCTCTGCTGGTCGGCTGGTTCGTCGGCATCGCGGTCGGCACCGAGCTTGCGTTCAAGACCGAGCTGAAGCCGGTGTTTGCACTGGTGGTCGCCGGCCACACGTACCCGGGGTATTCGGCGTTCTACACGCTGGTCCTTAACCTGGTACTAGCCGCGGTGCTCACCCCGGTGTTCAACGTCCTGGGTTCGCGCAGGATGGAGCTTGACCAGACCGTGGCTGCGGATTACCACGCCTGAGGCTGCCGCCGGACTTTGGGTCGACCCGCCCCACGGCGCGCAAGGAGCAGGCGCCATGCGCGGCAAGAGCCGTGGCAGCTCGGGGCCGCCAGCGGTTTTCCTGAGCCCGCTGTCCGCGGATCCTGGGGTCGCAGCGTGCCGCGGCCGCGCACCCCGTCTGTAGCCCAGCCCGGCTATGGGGTAAGGAAGCCCTGCTTCTTCATTTCCTTGGCGGTCGCGTCGGCCACCTCGTTCAGCAGCGCATCCAGATTACCCGGATTGGTCGTCCTGCTGGTGCTTGCCCACAGCAGCTTGTCCGCCGGAAGCGAGTACAGCGTTGTCTCCACCGAGATAATGGTGTCGGTGCTCACCGAGGGCGGATCGTAGGCCGTGCCCCAGCCGTTGCCCCAATAGGGCCCGAATCCGCCGTAATAGGTAGGAAAGGTGGTTCCCGGGGTGTAGTTGATTTGCGTGTCCTTGCCGACCACGCGGGAGATCACCACGGCGTTGACGCCCGCTTCCTTCAGCAGCGCTCGGGCCTGTTCCGGGTTGCCCCGTACTGACTCTGGAAGGATCGTGTAGCCGGCCACCCCATGCGCACCGCGTTCAGTCAGGTCGCGTGCCATGGTGTCCTCGGCTGCGCGTCGCTTGCCCTCGTCGCGCGTGACGAACACGGCAGCGATTGTCTTGCCCACGGGGCTGACAGAGGTTCCCGGGGCCTTCCAGGTCGACGTGAACGTGGTCGAGGAGCAGGCGCTCAGCGCCAGCAGTGCTACACCCAGAACCAATGAGCCGGACAGTCGTGACATACATGTTCCCTCCTGAGCGCAAAGCCTACCACCGGGTCCGGGCATCCCGCCATTCGTGCCGGGGGCCACGCCTTACGGTTGCGGATTCAGCGCGGTGATCATGATGGGGGGTGCGTCGCAGTTGTGGGCCTTGCAGACCCCGCTGAACCAGACCTCCCCGGAGCCGATCATGACGCCCTGGCTGTTGGCGAACAGCCCCGAGAAGGTCTGCGCGCTGATGGCGTCGAGGCTTTTCTGCGGCAGCAGTTCGTCGAAGTGCGCCAGGAACTGCTGCGGCTTGGCAAGGCTCACACGACTTCCCGCGATGCGGGTCTTCAGCGGGTAGCTCACCATCCCGGCGATCTGGTTGCGGTCGTGGGCTGCGACGGCGTGCTGCAGGTCGGTGAGGAACCTGCGATAAGGCTCGTGGCTGCCGAACAGGGTGTCGAGCCGCGACTCGATGGACGGGCCCTCCTGGGGCGGCCCCTGCGCATCGCATACGCCGCCGCCGAGTACGGCCACGATCAGCGCGGCGACCGGCCAGCGGGCGCGAGCACCTACCTGGCGCGCCCTGTTAGCAAGCTCGAACTGATGGGGTATGCCTGTCATGTCGTTCCTCGCCAGCGGCTGCTGGGCGTGCAGCTTTGCTCATCGCCTAGACCAGGTCCATGCTCAGTCGGACCCGCGTTATGCAATGCCGCCGGGGTTGTGCGCCAGCGTCGCGGCACCGATCGCGCTTGACGCCGCGCGGGAACGCTCATAGTTTCCCACCCATAAGCGCGTACATTCTGTAACAAATCACGCGCACCTCGGGGAGAATAATCGATGCGTATATTTGGCTGTGCCGCCGCGTCGGCGGCCGTCTGCTTTCTGGCCACTGCCTTCACACCGGTCGAAGCCGCCGCCCCCTTGGCTGGGGGCCTGAAGGAAATGGCGACTGCTTACGACAAGGGCGACCAGCGCGCGCCCGGCTTCCTGAAGCTGTCCTTGCGCGACCGCCTCGGGGACCCGATGGTGCGCGTGCGCCTGATGGCCGGCGCCGATCAGAGCGCGGTGCTCGCCCAGCTGGCAGCAGCCGGCTTCAAGCTCAAGGTACGCAGTACGATGAATCCGCTGCTGGTGGAGGGCTACGTACCGCTCGCGCTGCTGCACCAGGTGGCCAACGTCGCAGGCGTGCACTCGATCCGCGCCTCACTGCGCCCGCACCGCAACGCCGGCTCGGTCCAAAGCCAGGCGGTTGCGCTGCAGAAGGCCGACATTGCCCAGTCGCGCGGCTTCGATGGCAGCGGCGTGAAGATCGGCGTGCTGTCGGATAGCTACGATGCCTGCCCGGACTGCCTCACGCATGCCGCCGACGACATCGCCAGTGGCGACCTGCCCGCCGCCGGCGTCACGGTACTGCAGGACATCGACCCGACCGCCGGTGGCGAGGACGAAGGTCGCGCCATGCTGCAGCTGGTTCACGACGTCGCCCCTGGCGCGCAGCTGGGCTTCGCCACGGCGTTCATCAGCGAGCTGCAATTCGCGGAGAACATCCTGGCGTTGCGCTCGCAGTTCGGTGCCGACGTCATCGTCGACGACGTGTTCTACTACGATGAACCGTTCTACTCCGATGGCCTGCTGGCACAGGCGGTCGACATCGTGAATCAGGCCGGCGCGGCCTACTTCTCCTCGGCCGGCAACAACGGTCTGGAGGCCTTCGAGGATACTTACCGCCCGATTCCGTTCAAGGATGCCAAGAAGTTCGCGGCAGCGGGGGGCAGCAACATCCACCTCGAACAGATTCCCGCCGAGGTGCGGCCGCTGAGCATCCACAACTTCAACCAGGGTTGGGGGGCGCCTGCACTGACGCAGCACATCACCACCGCCGGGGACTCCATCATCGACTTCCAGTGGGACGAGCCGTTTGACCTGAGCAAGGTCAAGACCGACTACAACATCTACATCTTCGATATGGATGGCAACTGGCTGGACCCGAACACCGCCCCGACCGTGTACTACACGCTGGATGACAACATTGCCTCGGACGAGCCGCTTGAGCTGGCCGAGGTCGTGCCCTACGCCGTGGTCGGCGGCGCCGCCGTCGGTGACTACCAGATCGTGATCGGCAGCCGCAACAACGGCCCAGCCCAGCACATCAAGTACATCGCCGACAACACGCTGCTGGTGAGCGAGCGCCAGAACGCGCCCTCAACCGGCGGCCATGCGGCCGCGAACGGTGCCATCGGCGTGGCCGCAACCTACTACGCGATCCCGTCCTTCCCTGAGGACTTCAGCTCTCCCGGGCCAGTCACACACTACCTCGATAGCCAGGGCAACCGGCTGCGCCGCCCGGACGTGCGCAAGGTGCCGCAGCTCACCGCCGCGGATGGGGTGGATACCACCTTCTTCGGGTTTGACGCGGACGGCAATGGCTACCCGAACTTCTTCGGCACCAGCGCTGCCGCGCCGGATGCCGCTGCAGTGGCGGGCCTGGTAATCCAGGCCGCCGGCGGCCCGGGCAGCATCTCCCCGCGCAAGCTCTACGACCGCCTGGAACAGACGGCCACGCCGATGTGGTTGCCCAACGTGCGCTGGATCGCCGGCGGCTTCGCCGGGCCGGTGGCCTTCTCGATCAACAAGGACTGGGTGCGCTACACGGGTGACTTCAGCGTCCAGGTGCTGCCGCTACCACCGAAACGGTCCGTCGCAAGCATCACGTTCGATGTGACCGCCGCGGGGCTTACCTTCAACCCGAACCCGGCGCGCTTTAGCGTCAGTAATGCCCAGGGCGTGGCGATCACCGACATGAACTGGGTGGTGAGCCCGGACGCCACTCGGTTCACGATCGCCTTCGCCCCCGGGGCGTTCAAGGGCGGCGAGTCATTCGACTTTGGCGAGTCGGTGTTCAGCCCGCTGCAGGGGTCTACGCAGGAGGATCCAGACCGCTTCCGAGGCAGTGTGGTCACGGTGACGCTCGACAACGGGCAGAGCTTCAACGGCCGCGTGCTGGCGTTCCCGAAGCTGCCCGTCAACAACTTCACCGGTTACGGCCTGGTGAATGCGGAGGCGGCCACGCGCGGACACGGCGGCTGGTAATCATGGGCGTGTTTCGCCGGTGCCGGCAGCGCCGGCCCCGCTGAACACGCCGACCATCAGACCCCGCCTGGCAACAGGCGGGGTCTTTTCTTTCAGGCGCCCGCCGCCTCGCTCGCCAGAACAGCGGCAAGGCTCTGCGCAAGCTCTGCGGCGCGCAAGGGCTTGCTCAGCACTGCATTCACCCCGGCAGCGGCGGCCTGCGCCTGAAGGTCCGGGCCCCCGTACCCGCTCATGAGGATCGCCGGCAAGTGCGGTCGCAGGCGGCGCATTTCGGCAATGAGCTGGGTGCCGGGCATGTCCGGCATGATCGCATCGCTCACCACCGCGTCGAAGCGGTCCGGTTGCGTGCGGAACACCTTCAGGGCCTCGCTGGCGCCGATGCAGCCGACGGGCTCGTAACCGAGCGAGGCCAGCACCTCCTCCGCGAGGTGGACCAGACTCTCCTCGTCATCCACCACCAGGATCGTCTGCCCCGCCCCGCTCGGGGCGGCCGTTGGCGCCGGCGCTGGCGCCGGCGCCGGCATGCCGTCCGCCAGTGGCAGGAAAAGGCTGAAGGTCGTGCCACCGGCGGCGCGGCTGACGACATCCAGTGCCGCGTCGTGGTCGAGCACGATGCCGTGTACCAGTGACAGGCCGAGGCCTGTGCCCTCGCCCACCGGTTTCGTGGTGAAGAACGGATCGAAGATGCGCTCGATCTGCGCGGCCGTCATGCCGACACCGCTGTCGATGACCTGCACGCGCGCGTAGCGCGCTGCGCGTAACCGGCCGACGCTGCAGACGCGTTCGCTGGCGACGTTCAGTTCCTCGGCGCGCACCTCGACCCTGCCGTGCGCGCCGACCGCCTGCACCGCGTTGGTCAGCAGGTTCGCGAACATCTGGTGCAGCTGGGCGCTGTCGCCGGAGATGACCACCGGCGCGCTCGGCAGCTTCATGGCCACGCTTACCTGTCCGGGCAGGGATGCGGCCGTGAGGTCGCGCACGTCGTGCAGTATGTTCTGCAGGACCAGCGGCTTGGCGCTGGCGACGCCGGGCCTGCTGAAGGCGAGGATGCGCGCCACCAGCTCGCGCGCGCGATTGGCGGCGAGCACGATGTTCTCGACGTAGCGGCGCACCGGCGTGCCGGCGGCCGACTGCTCTACGGCAAGCTCGCCGTAGCCGAGCACCGCACCCAGGATGTTGTTGAAATCGTGCGCGATGCCGCCGGCGAGCGTTCCCAGCGCCTCGAGCTTCTGCGACTGGTGTAATTGGGTGGTCACCCGCTCGTGCCGCGCCAGCTGGCGCAGGAATGCCACCAGCAACAATGCTGCAAGGCTCGTGATCACGAAGGTGCGCAGCACGTTGCTCCAAGTCTTCTCGCGCCAGCCGGCGAGGATGCCCCTCTCGCTGCGCCCGACCGCGACGATGGCCGGATATCCGGGCACCCGGCGCATGCTGACCAGTGTGCGCCCGAGCGGCGGATAGTCGAAGGTTACCTGCGCCTGCGTCTTGGCACCCAGCTGCGACAACCCGGCGAGCCAGGCCGATGGGCCCGAATCGATGCCGCCGTGCTCGCGGCTGACCAGTACCTTGCCGTCCGCCCGCAACAGCTCGATCGCACTGCCATCGCCCATGTCCAGGGCCTGGTAGAAGCGGCGGATGTAGTCGACATCCACCGCCGCACCGGCGATGCCGCGGAACGTGGTGCCGGCCAGGCGGCGGCTGAGCACAAAGGTCGGGTCGCCGGTCACGCGGCTGATAAATGGCTCGCTGACGAACAGCCCGATCCCGGGGTCGTCGCGCTGCGCGGTGTAGTAGGCGCGATCGCTCAGGTCCGGGTTCGGGGCGCTCGCGGGGGCGGAGCTGACGTGCAGGTCGCGCCTCGGGTCGAACAGGAAGAGGTTGCGCACCTGTGGTACACCGCTCATGTAGCGGCGCAGCAGGCCGTCAAGGCCGGCGCGGTCGGCAGGTGCCCCGGGGGTGTCCGGATCCAGCAGCACCGCCTGCTTGATGATGAGGTCGGTGGCCTGCAGCGCGCGCGCCGCCTGCTCGGCGAGCGCCCCCGCCACGTTGTCGTCCTGGCGCTCGGCTTCGGCGAGGGTCAGGCGGCGGTCGCGCACGGCATCGAACAGCGCCGACAGCCACACCGCGCCGCACACCGCGACAACGACCAGGATGAAGCGGATGCGCAATGCCCGGCCACGCGCGCTCTCGCGCGGGCCGGCCGCCGCTAGCGGGGGTGGTCGGGAGCGGTCGGCGAAGCTGTGTGGAGGTTCAGTGCTACCCATAGGTCCTTGCGCGTGAAGGGTTTCGCGAGGATCCGCGTCACTCCGAAGCGCGCTGCCATGGCATCATTGGCCATGTCGCCCCGGGAGAACCGTCCGGACGCGAGTACGATGGCCGCGCGCGGGTGCGCACTCCTCCAGGACGCAAGTGATTCATGGGCATGCTGCTGACACGTGACATCGATGAGGATCGCATCCACTTCCGCGAGGCCGTCGGCTGCGGACTCCTCGGTGAGAATCTGCACACCGCTTTCCCGGAGCCATTCGCTGATCAGCTCGCGCTGCAGACTATCACGCTCGACCACCAGCACGCGCTTCATGGGTGGCTGCCCGCTTGACCACTGTGCCGATGCCGCATCTGCTGGTGGTCGACGATGACCCGGACATCCGCCGGCTGGTGGAGGAATACCTCGGCCAGAATGACTTCCGCGTCACCGCGGCCGCCAGCGGTGCGCAGCTGCTGGCGACGTTTCGCAGCGGCATCGTTGACCTGGTATTGCTTGACCTGCGCCTGCAGGGCGAGGACGGCATGCAGCTGCTGCGGCAACTGCGCGCGGAATCGCAGATTCCCGTCATCATCCTCACCGGCCGCACCGAGGAGGCTGACCGGGTGATGGGCCTGGAACTGGGAGCCGATGACTACCTCACCAAGCCGTTCAGCCCGCGTGAGCTGCTGGCGCGCATCCGCACCGTGCTGCGGCGCACGCACGCCGGACAGGAGACCCACGGAGCCCCGGTGTGCCGTGCGTACCGCATACCAGGCTGGGAACTGAACCTGCAGGACCCGCCGGCTCATCGCCAGTAACGGCCCCGAGGTGACCCTCAGCAATGGTGAGTTCAACCTGCTCGCGGCGCTGCTGGCCACTGCCAACCGCATCGTGAGCCGCGACCAGCTGATCGAACTGAGTCGCCGCTACGACAATGAGGTCTACGATCGTGCCATCGACGTACAGATCCTGCGGCTGCGTCGCAAGATCGAGGCCAACCCTTCCGAACCCAAGATAATCCTCACAGAACGCGGCGTCGGTTATCGAGTCGCAGTCCCGGTCGAGGCCATCTATTGAGGTGATTGCTGTCAGCATGGTTACCCGTTGCAGCGGGCCAGAGGCCCGATGGGCTGCGGTGCTGACAATCTCCATGGCGCATGTCGCGCAATGCTTGCGGACCGTGTTTCACCTGTAACACCGGGGCGCATCCCGGTAATCTTCGGATCTACTGCCTAGGCTAGCTTTGACAGCCTCATGTGGATCGTCCAATTAGCGCTGCGGCGCCCGTACACCTTTATCGTTCTCGCCATCCTGATCACCCTGCTGGGCATGTTCTCGATCGCGCGCACGCCCACGGACATCTTTCCCGACATCCGCATCCCGGTCGTCGCGGCCATCTGGAAGTACACCGGCCTGTCCCCTGAGGAGATGGCGACTCGCCTGGTCCTTGCCAGTGAGCGCACCGCCCAGACGACCGTGAACGATGTCGAGCACACCGAGTCGCAGAACCTGAGTGGCACGTCGGTGGTGAAGTACTTCTTCCAGCCGAACGTGAACGAGGAACTCTCGTTCGCGCAGATCACTGGAGTCTCTCAGACCGGCCTGCGCCAGGCGCCCCCCGGGACCACGCCACCGTTCATCCTCGCCTACAACGCCTCCTCCGTGCCGATCCTGCAGCTGGCACTCTCCAGCGAGACCCTGTCCGAGGCGCAGTTGTTCGACCTGGGCAACAGCATCATCCGCACGGCCCTGTCCACGGTGCAGGGTGCATCGATGCCCTACCCCTATGGCGGCCTGCAGCGCCAGGTGCAGGTCGACCTGAACCCGGACGCCATGCGTGCGCAGGGCCTGTCCGGCAACGACATCACCGCGGCGATCAGCACGCAGAACTCCATCCTGCCGGCCGGTACGCAGAAGATCGGCGACCGCGAGTACTTCGTGTCCGTCAATTCCAATCCGCGCACGCGTCGCGGAACTCAATGCAATGCCGGTCACCACGCGCAATGGCAGCGTCATCTACGTACGCGATGTCGCCAACGTGCGCGATGGCTACCCGCCGCAGACAAACGTCGTGCGTCGCGACGGGCACCGAGGCGTGCTGATGAGCGTGCTCAAGACCGGCAGCGCCTCCACGCTCGACATCATCAAGGAAATCAAGGCGCGCCTGCCGGGCATCAAGGCATCGCTGCCGCCGGGCTTCAACATCGACCTGGTCGGTGACCAGTCTGTATTCGTGCGCGGGGCGATATCCGGGGTAGTGCGCGAAGCGGTCATCGCCGCGGCACTGA
Source organism: uncultured Pseudomonadota bacterium (assembly GCA_963703025.1). Classification (GTDB taxonomy): domain Bacteria; phylum Pseudomonadota; class Gammaproteobacteria; order Steroidobacterales; family Steroidobacteraceae; genus 13-2-20CM-66-19. The sequence continues at coordinate 3,611,259 of OY969778.1, forward strand.
CTGCGGTCATGATCCTGCTGTTTCTGGGCAGCTGGCGCAGCACGCTGATCATTGCCATCTCGATCCCGTTGTCGATCCTCGCCTCCATCGTGTGCCTGTCTGCCCTTGGCGAGACGATCAACATCATGACCCTGGGCGGACTTGCGCTCGCGGTAGGCATCCTGGTGGACGATGCCACCGTCACCATCGAGAACATCAACTACCACCTCGAGCACGGCGAGGAGGTCCAGGAGGCGATCCTCAACGGTGCACACGAGATCGCGGTACCTGCCTTCGTGTCGACGCTGGCGATCTGCATCGTGTTCGTGCCGATGTTCCAGCTGGCCGGCATCGCCCGCTACCTCTTCGTGCCACTAGCCGAGGCGGTCGTATTCGCCATGCTGGCGTCTTACGTTCTGTCGCGAACGCTGGTACCGACGCTGTCCAACTACTGGCTGCACAAGCACGATCCAGAGGAGCACCAGCGTGAGAAGACCGGCTTCTTCCAGCGCATCCAGCAGCGCTTCGAGCGTGGCTTCGCGCGCCTGCGCGAGGGCTACATCAAGCTTCTCGAGCGCGCCCTGTCTGCTGGCCGGCACTTTGCCCTGCCGTTCCTGGGCGCGATGGCCGCCACGGCACTGCTGGCGTTTCCCTTCGGGCGCTACCTGCCCGGACTTGGCCAGGACTTCTTCCCCAGCGTGGATGCCGGACAGATCAAGCTGCATCTGCGCGCCGCCACCGGCGTTCGCATAGATGAGACAGCCTCACTTTGTGACCGGGTCGAAGCGAGCATCCGCGCGGTGATTCCGGCTGCCGAGGTCGACACCATCGTCGACAACATCGGCGTTCCCTACAGCGGCATCAACACCGCCTACTCAAGCTCCGCCCCCGTCGGTCCCGGGGATGCGGACATTCTGGTGTCGTTGAAGGAAGGACATCACCCAACCGTCAAGTATGTGCGCGAGCTGCGTACCAAGCTGAACGCCCAGTTTCCCTCAACTACGTTCGCGTTCCTGCCTGCGGACATCGTCAGCCAGATCCTGAACTTCGGTCTGCCCGCGCCGCTCGACGTGCAGGTATCGGGCTTCAAGGTCGACGAGAACCGCGCCTACGCGAACAAGTTCCTGCAGCGCATGCATCAGATCCCGGGGGTTGTGGACCTGCGCATCCAGCAGGCCTTCGACTACCCGACCTTGAATGTGGACGTAGACCGCAGTAAGGCAGCACTCCTGGGTCTCACCGAGACTGACGTTGCCTCTGACCTGCTGGTTTCGCTGTCTGGCAGCTCGCAGAACACGCTCTCGTACTGGATCGATCCTAAGAACGGCACTCAGTATCCTGTGGTGGCACAAACTCCACAGTTTCGACTCGCATCGCTCACCGATCTTGCGACGACTCCGGTCACCGGGCCATCGGGCAGGACCCCGCAGCTGCTGGCGAACCTCGCCACGTTCCGTCGCACCATGACCCCGGCGGTCGTAAGTCACTACGACGCCACCCCGGTGATCGACATCTTCGCCGACGCCGACCGCACGGACCTCGGCTACATCTCCACGGAGATCAACAAGATCGTTGCCGACACTCACAAGGACCTCGCGCGTGGCTCCAAGGTCACAGTGCGCGGGCAGATCAAGACCATGGGCGACTCGTTCAGAGGGCTGCTGCTGGGCCTGGCGGGTGCCGTAATCCTGGTTTACCTGCTGATCGTGGTGAATTTCCAGTCCTGGACGGACCCGTTCATCATCATCACCGCGCTGCCGGCGGCCCTGGCTGGCATCGTGTGGATGCTGTTCCTGACGCACACGCCGATCAGCGTGCCGGCGCTGACCGGGGCCATCATGTGCATGGGTGTGGCTACCGCGAACAGCGTGCTCGTGATCAGCTTCGCGCGCGGCCGAATGGATGCGGGCGACGACGCCTTCCACGCCGCCCTGCAGGCCGGCACAACGCGCTTCCGTCCGGTGCTGATGACCGCACTCGCCATGATCATCGGCATGGTGCCCATGGCGCTCGGCCTCGGCGAAGGTGGTGAGCAGAACGCGCCGCTTGGCCGCGCGGTGATCGGTGGCCTGATCTTCGCGACCATCGCCACGCTGTTCTTCGTGCCCTCGGTCTTCTCCCTCATCCACGGCCGCCGGAGCAAGTGATGTCCGACCAGATTTCCCAACCGGCACCGGCCACGGCGCAGGACCCGCAGGCGCGCCGCTACGCGTACATCATCGTGGGCGTGGCACTCGCGCTGGCCGCCTGGGGCATCGTCAGCCGCCTGAGCGCGCGCAACGCGCTCGAACACCAGGCCGCGGATGCCTCCATGATGACCGTGCTGACGGCACAGCCCAAGCGCGGCCCCGGGGCCGACAGCCTGGTCCTTCCTGGCAACGTCCAGGCCTTCTACGAAGCACCGATTTACGCGCGTACCAATGGCTACCTGAAGAGCTGGCAAACCGACATCGGTACCAAGGTGAAAAAGGGCCAGCAGTTGGCCGAGATCGACAGTCCCGAGGTTGATCAGCAGCTGCTGCAGGCGCAGGCAGATCTGGGAACCGCCGCGGCGAACTACGACTTGGCACGCACCACCAATGAGCGTTGGAAAGGACTGCTGGCAACTCAATCCGTTTCACAGCAGGACGCCGATCAGCGTGCTGGCGATGCGGCGGCGAAGCTCGCCGCCAAGCAGTCCGCGGCGGCCAACGTCAACCGCTTGCGCGAGCTGGAGTCCTTCAAGCGCGTGGTGGCCCCGTTTGACGGCGTGGTCACCCAGCGCAATACCGATGTGGGTGCCCTGATCGCCGCCGGACAGAATTCCGGCAGCCCGCTGTTCCGCGTCGCCGACACGCATCGGCTGCGCATTTACGTCTCCGTCCCGCAACCGTACGCCGGCGCCATCCATACCGGTGACAGTGCAGGACTGGAGTTTGCGGATCGCCCGGGGAAGCGGTATACGGCAACCATCGCCAATACCGCCAATGCGCTCGAGGCGACCTCACGCACACTGCAGGTCGAGCTGCAGATCGACAATGCCAAGGGCGAGCTGTTGCCCGGCTCGTATGGCCAGGTTTACTTCAGCCTAGCCGGCGACGAGAACACCCTGCGCGTCCCCACCAACTCGGTGCTGTTCCGCACCGCCGGACTGCAGGTCGCGACGCTTGACAAGGACCACAAGGTGCATCTGAAGACCATCACGCAGGGCCGCGACTTCGGCACCGAGATAGAGGTCCTCAGCGGGGTCGAGGCGGGCGACACGCTGGTCGTGAATCCCCCTGACTCGATCACCGAGGGCATGCAGGTACGCATCGCCACGCCTGCACCGGCGGCCAAGCCGGCGGCCAGCGGACACTCCTGATGCGCGCTGGCGGCCTGACACTGCTGGCAGCCGCGCTGGGGCTCGGCGGCTGTTCGCTCGCCCCCCACTACGCGCGGCCCACCACGCAGGCGGCACCGCCCGCCTACAAGGAGGCCGGTGAATGGCAGCTGGCAAAACCTGCCGATACGATTCCGCGCGGTGCATGGTGGACCATGTTCCAGGACACTGATCTGAACAACCTCGAGGACCAGGTCACCGCCTCGAACCAGAGCCTGAAAGCCTCCTTGGCGCGGCTCCAGCAGGCCCACGCACAGACCAGCGCGGCACGCTCGTTCTACTTCCCGACCCTCACGGCCGAGGGTGATGCCACGCGCGCGCGAACCTCGCTGAACGTGCCCTCCTACGCGCCGGGCCGCTCGGCCACGGGCAACCTGTACACCGCCCAGGGCGAACTTAGCTACGAAATCGATCTATTTGGCCGCGTGCGCAACACGGTAGCCAACGCGCGCGACTCGGAGCAGGCGAGCGCGGGCGACGTTGCCGCCCTGGATCTGTCGATCCACGCCGAGCTTGCGACGGATTACTTCATGCTGCGTGGTCTGGATGTCGAGCAGAAACTTCTGGATGAGACTGTCGATGACTACGCCCGCGCGCTTAAGCTCACCCAGAACCTCTACAACGGCGGCGCCTCGCCGATCTCAGACGTCGACCAGGCCGAGGCGCAACTGCAGACCGCGCGTACCCAGGCCGAGGACACGCGCCTGCACCGCGCCCAGACCGAGCACGCCATTGCGGTACTGGTCGGTCGTGACGCCTCGGACTTCAGCATTGCGGCGCGCACGACCGACACGCTCACGGATCTGCCAGCGGTGTACACCGGACTGCCATCGCAGCTGCTGGAGCGCCGCCCGGACGTCGCCGCGGCCGAACGGCGCGTGGCTGCGGCTAATGCCAACATCGGTGTCGCCCGCGCGGCATTCTTCCCGAGCTTCAACCTGTTCGCCGCCGCCGGCCTGCAAAGTGCGCAGAGTTCCAGCTGGTTGCAGGCGCCGAGCCAGTTCTGGTCGATCGGTCCGCAGGCGCTACTGACCGTCTTCGACGGCGGGCTGCATCGCGCACAATCGGCGCAGGCCCATGCAGTCTACGACGAGCAGGTCGCCAACTACCGCGGCACGGTCCTTACCGCCTATCAGGATGTCGAGGACAACCTCGCGGCGCTGCGCCAGCTGCAGAAGGAAAGCGTCAGCGAGGCCGCCGCGGTCAAGGCGACCCAGGGCGCACTTGACCAGGCGAACCTGCGCTACAAAGGTGGAATCGTGACCTATCTGGAGGTTGTCACGACCGAGAACGCCGCCCTGCAGGCACGCCTGTCGGCGGTTGACATCGAGATCCGCCGCGCCAACTCAACCGTGCTGCTGATCAAGGCACTCGGCGGCGACTGGGAAGCTGCGAAGCCTTGACCCGCACCGTTGCCTGCTCAGCGCAGGTACGCGTTCACTACCTCGATCAGATGCTTAGCCGCGCGCGCCCGGGCGCGATCCTTGTCGCGCTTCGGATCGCAGACATGCAGGCGGATATGGTCAATCAGCAGCTCCGCCATCAGGCTGTTGGCCGCGCCGCGGGCCGAGACGGTCAGTTGCATGACCTTGGCGCAGTCAGCCTCGCACTGCAGGGCACGCTCGATCGCATCGACCTGCCCACGCAGCCGGCGCACCCTCCGCAGCAGGGGCGCCTTCTCCTTGATCACATGCTTCATCACCCGCCCCGCAAGTGAACCCATAGGAGGGTGCTGTATCGTATATTCACCGCGGGCGGCCGGCCAGCGACAACGCCCACAGTTTCAGCAGGACCGGAGTCCGGTGCGCTTGCGCGCGGTGCGGCTGCACTGGAAGTGCTGGAGCGCACCGGACTCATGCATCGCTCAGGTCATGGCCGCTTGGCATCCCCGGCGAGCCAGCGGTAGGCAACCCCGGCAAGTCCTGCGCCGATGAGCGGTGCAAGCCAGAACAGCCACAGCTGCGATAGCGCCCAGCCGCCCATGATCACCGCCGGGCCGGTACTGCGCGCCGGGTTCACCGAGGTGTTGGTTACGGGGATGCTGATCAGGTGGATCAACGTGAGCCCCAGGCCGATCGCAATTGGCGCGAAGCCCGCCGGTGCACGCCCGTCGGTGGCGCCCAGGATGATCATGAGAAACATGAAGGTCATCACGATCTCGGTCACCAGCCCTGCTGCGAGCGAGTAGTTGCCAGGTGAATGCTCCGCGTAACCGTTCGCGGCCAGCCCGCCCGCCGGGTCGAACCCTGGCGCGCCACTGGCGATGTAGTACAGAAGGCCCGCCGCCACGATGCCGCCGAGCACCTGTGCGATCACATACGCGGGCACGTCCGCCCCCTTGAAACGCCCCCCCACCATCAGTCCGAAGGTGACTGCAGGATTGAGGTGACAACCGGAGATATGGCCAATGCCATAGGCCATGGTGAGGACGGTGAGTCCGAATGCCAGGGAGACTCCGACGAGGCCAATCCCGACCTGCGGAAATTTCGCGGCCAGGACCGCGCTACCGCAGCCACCCAGAACGAGCCAGAACGTGCCCAGAAACTCAGCAAACGCTCGCTTGGAAAGCGACATAGATGTTCCCCACCTGTTGATATTGTTGTCGGTCGGCAGCACCCCAGCCGGCACCGCCCCGCTGACGGTACAATAGCAAGACAGTCCAGCACGCACGAGGGTGACTGATGAATAAGCGCGAGGCGCTCAGCCGCTCCTTTCTGATCGTGATTGCCCTGGCCGGCTGGACCGGGCTGGTTATGCAACTGGCCGTCTCGGCGCGCGCCGGGGCTGTTGACGAGGTACCGGCTTGGCGCTCGATGCTGTTGGCCATGGGCTACTTCACCGTGCTCACCAACCTTCTGGTGACCGTGCTGGTCAGCGCCCGCATTGCCCGCATCAGTTCGCGCAGCATCCTGTCGCGCCCAGCGATGCTGGCGGCGGCCGCGGTGTACATCCTGGTCGTGGGCATCATCTATAGCCTGCTGCTGCGCACGCTGTGGGCGCCCAGCGGCATCCACAAAGCCGCTGATGTGATCCTGCACGACCTGATGCCGGTGCTGTACCTGTTGTGGTGGCTGGCATTTGCGCCCAAGGGGGGCCTCACCGTGAGCGACCCATTGCGTTGGCTGCTCTACCCCCTGGCCTACTTCGGGTTCGCGTTGCTGCTGGGCCACTTTACGGGTCGTTACCTGTACCCCTTTGCGGACCTGCCAGCGCTTGGGCCGGCCACTGTGGCGCGCAATGGGGCGCTGCTGCTCGGGCTGTTCTGGGGACTTGGCCTGGTGGCGGTTCTGATCTCGCGCCTGACCGGTTCAGGGGGCGCGCACTCGTAAGGCGATGGCGCTGCCGGGGTGGTCCGGCTAGGATTGGCCTGGCGCCGGCTCCGGGTTATAAGAAAACACACCATCCTGGATCATCAGGGCGCCACACGTCACAACAACAAGAGGGCAACCCTAATGGAATGGATCATCAGTCTGATCACGGGCGCCGTCGGCGGAAATGCTGCCGGAGCGATCTTCAAGAACCTCAGTCTCGGCCCCCTGGGTAACACCCTGTCCGGGCTTGTCGGTGGTGGTGTTGGTACAGCGATCCTCAATGCGGTCACCGGCTCGGCCGCCGCTGGCGGCGGTTCGCCAATGGGCAACATCGCTTCCTCCGGAGTGGGCAGCGTGGTGGTCATGCTCATCGTCGGCTTCATCAAGAGCAAGATGGCGGCCAAGACGGCCTGAAGCCAGCCGTGACCCCGGGTGCGGCAGCGCGTCGCACCCGGGGCCACCGGCATTCCACACTGCGCGCGCGCGAGTAAGGCTTCACCGCGCGGAGGCCGCGACCTCCTTGTCTGACGGCCTCCGTCGCGGGAAGTACGACAATGCAGTGCGGCTACTTAAGGCCCAAGCGTGCCTGCGAGCAACCTGTCGGTAATCGGCGTCGTCGCGTGAGGACGCCGCTCGACACAGCGCTGCCGCGGAGGCTGCGGCGGCTAAGGGTGGCGTTGACTGGCGTGAAGTTTGATTAGATTTACTTCACAATAGACTGTTTTTATTAATTATTTCACGCGGCTAAAATCGATGAAGCCGCGCTGCACATCCGTGCGGGTCAGCTGCACGCGCACCGTATCGCCCACATCCAGACCCTCGAAGCCCTTCACGAGCCGACCCTCAGCCAGCGGCTGCATGATGCGCACCCATGTGCCCTTGTCGGATGCACCGGTGATGATCGCGTCGAACTGCTGGCCGATGTGCGACTGCAGGAGCATCGCGGCTGCGGACTTGCGCACCTGGCGCTCCACCTTGTTCGAGTTGTGCTCCTGGTCGGTGCAGTGTGCGGCCAGGGCGCGTAGCTCGTCGTCGCCGTAGGGAGCCGCCTGGTCCGCGAGCACCGCCTTCACCAGGCGCTGCGTGATGACATCCGGGAAGCGGCGGTTGGGTGCGGTGGAGTGGGTATAGTCAGTCACCGCCAGACCGAAGTGTCCTTCAGCCGGCTGTCCCGCGCGCTTAAGGGCGTATTCACCGGCTCCCAACAACTTCACCACTGCGAGCGACAGGTCGGGGAATCTGGCGGGGTCGGCGGCCTGGCGTTTAACCAGGAATTCGCTGAGCGCCTTGGCGTCCGCCTGCGCTGGCAGGGTCTCGCCCTGCGCCCGCGCGAGCTCAACGATGCGGCTCCAGCGCTCCGGCGTATGCAGAACGCGCCGCAAGGAGGAGCGCTGGTGCGCTTCCAGGAAACGGGCCACCACACCGTTGGCCGCAATCATGAAGTACTCGATGAGTTCCTTCGCACGGTTGTCCGCGTCGGGTTTGAGGTCCGCAAGCGTGCCACCTTCGTAAACCGCCTGCGCCTCGAGCGTGGTAAGTCCCAGCGCGCCCTGGTCAACACGTACCTTCTTGAGCGTCTGCGCAACCTTGTCCTGTAGCCGCAGCTGCTCGTCCATCCCCTTCACGGACAGCACGCGTGGCGGCGCTGGGCCCTTGCCGTCCAGCCAGGCCGCCACGCTGTTGTAGGCAAGCTTGGCACGATTGACGACCGTGGCGCGGTAGATGTCCGAGGCACTGATCGCACCATCGGCGGTGACGGTGAGTTCTATGACGATGCTCAGCCGTTCCTGGTCTTCGGCGAGGCTGGTGAGGTCGGTCGACAGCCGCTCCGGCATCATCGGGAATATCTGCGCCGCGGTATACACCGAGGTGGTGTTGTTGCGTGCATGGTCATCCACGGGTGAGCCGCGGGCCACGGTGACATCGACATCGGCGATCGCCACCAGGATGCGCACCGCCCCGCCCTCCCCGGGCTGAGCGACCGAGAGCTGGTCGAGGTCGCGTGAGTCGTCGTTGTCGATCGAGCACCACAAAAGCGGCCGCAGGTCGCGCACCGTCGGCGCGGTGGCGGCCGCGGCCTTGGTGATCTTGCTCACCTGGGCCAGAACCTCGGGGGAGAAGTCCGGGTCGAGGCCGTTGTCGAGCATCACGCGGCGGGCGATGGCTTTCAGTTCAGTAAACGCGGTGGTGTCTTGTGTCATGTGCACATGATAACCATGAACCCCGGGTGCCTGCTGCCTCGGCGCACAAACGCGAAGGGCGCCGCGCAGTTCCCCGCGACGCCCTTCTTTCCAGGCAAGGCCTCCTGCCGCGCCCGAAAACTCTTCGTTACAACGTCGGCAGCATGCCGGTGTAGTAGGCGAGCACGTACGCCTTGAGCGTGCCGTCGGCCTGAGGTGTGCCAAATACCTTGACCGGCACACCGGCGACCAGGCCGCTCGTGACCGAGGCGAGCCCGCTCGCGCTGGTGACATCCACCGCGCTCACGGTGATGACGGCACCGGCACGGTCGATCTGGTAGACCAGAGTCGCCGAACCGCTTTCCGTGCTCAGGTCTACTGTTACTGCCTGGGTAGCACCGAGCACCGTGATGCCAAAGGCACCGTTGGCCAGCGCTGCCGTCACGACTCCCAATGGCAGCGGCGTGGGCAGCAGCACGGCGTTGCGTGCCGACCAGCCGGCCGCGTTGGCAGGATCCGCCCACCTCGCCGAGCTCACCCCCCAGGCCTGCAGCGCGCCCACCGTGCCACCGAAGTTGACCGCCCCGCCGGTGGCGCTGACAAAGTCCGGCACCGCGTTGCTGCCGCTCTCGGCAAGGCTCGGGAACGTGAAGTTCCACCACTTGAAGCCCGTGATGGCATTCCCGCTGGCATCGCTGCCATTGGCGGTCATTGCATCGATGTAACTCAGTCGAACCGAGTAATCATCACTGGCCTGCGCAAACTGGCGCGTGTAGGTGAACCCGGTCGTGTCCGCGCCGGAGATCCGGCCTGAGTAGGCCGCAGTCTCGATGTCGATGCTCTGGGCCACGAGCGGAGTCGCGAGCGGATCCACAGCGCTCACGTGCACCTTGAAGCCACGCGCGATGTTGCCATCCGCGAGAAACGCGGTGCCGGTGGCGATCGGGGTGGCATCCGCCTGGGCATCCTGCGGGGTACGGAAGTAGAACTGCGTGTTCGCGTCGATGCTTACCGGCACCGGCGCACCTGATTCGTCAGCCACGGTGACGAGGTTCGCCGCGGAGTCGACGTGCACCACGTGACCTTCCGGGCTGAGCCAGACCTTGTTGAATTCGCCGCTGGCCCAGACGCGCACTGCCACGAGTGTGCCGTCCTGCTGGTAGCGCGCCGCGACGCGTACGTAGCGGGCGCTGAGCGCGGCTGCCTGCGCCGAGAAGTCCTTCGCGACCGTACGGGTGCCGGCGTCCACGTCATAAAAGACGGTGCCATTGGTGCTGTCGGCCAGGATCGTCAGGCTTTGCGCGCTCGCCACGGCGCTCTCGGGGTTGGTCACCGGCAGCACCGGGAAGTCCTTGGTCATGGTGAACGACCGGTTGTCGGCCGCGACGCTGCTGACCGTGCCATAGGTATGGCGCAGCACCAGCCGGGTGATGTCGTGGACATCGCGGTGGCGCACCGGGCCGTCGAAGTTCACCGCCCACAGCGTCGCGCCTGCGGCAGCCGGCGGCGTGTGGCCGATGATGAAGGCGGGGTTCGCGAGGTCGAACTCCAGGTCCAGCGCATTGCTTTGCGTGCTGCTCACGACCAGGTCTGATGCAAAATGCACGGTGACCGGCACGGTCAGGCTGCCGGTTCCCCCGTGCGTGCCTTGTATCTGGATCGCCCCCACCGGGATGCTAGTGCCGGCGGCTGCCGGGAAGCCGCTTTCCGGATCTGCCGCCACCGTCAGCAGCAAGTCGCCGGGATTCGCGGAGATCGTGAGCACCGCGCCGGAGTAGGAGCCGGCCGGGACACTGACGTTGCCGAGCAATTCGCTCAGCTGGTCCAGCTGCTCGAGGTTCACGTACGGGGCGGGTGCCGGGGCAGTCCACACCGTCACGGGGCTGCCGCCGTCCTGGGGGATCAAGGCGATGCTCAGCACCCGCACCCCGATGGTTGCCCAATCCTCCGATGAGGCATCACTGATGCTCAGCGGCATGAGGACCCCACTGCTCTGCGCCATGTCCGTGCTGGCGGCGCCGCTGCCGCCACCGCAGGCCGCCAGCCCGACGGTCATCCCTGCCACGAGCGCGGCGTAGAGCGCGCTGTGCGACATATTCCTTTGCATGTCCGACTCCCTTTGATTCGCAAATGCCGCGTGGGCAATTGCTGCCATAGCGGGCCAGCGGGGAATCGGTTGACGAAAAGCACGCTCGGCGCGACCTGTGTCGCGGGCGGCCGACATGACAGCGGTTACGATCAGCCGCTGCGCAGCAGCGCGGTCACATAGGCCTTGGCGCTGATACAGGCCGTATCCAGTGCGAGGCCCTCCGCGAGGCCCGCGGCCGCAGCGCTCGCGAGGGCGCAGCCGGTGCCGCGACAACTGCCATCCATGCGTGCCACGGCAAGTCGGTCGGTGGCCTGCGAGCTGACCAGCAGATCGACCGCTTCGGCGCCTGTGCCGTGGCCACCCTTCATCAGAACCGAGCGCGCCCCGAGTGCGAGCAGCGCCTGCGCCTGGGCAAGCATCTCGGCCTCGCAGGTCGCATCCGGCGCGCCGAGCAACGCGCCCGCCTCCGGGATGTTGGGAGTCAGCAGGGTCACCCGGGGCAACAGCAACTCCAGTAGCGCAGCGCGCCCCGCATCATCCAGCAACGCAGCGCCCGAGGTGGACGCCAGCACCGGATCGAGCACCACCGGTATGCCGTCGTGGCCGCTCAGCGCATCCGCCACCGCCTGCACGGTCGCGGCCGTTGCCAGCATGCCGATCTTGACCGCATTGATTCTGCAGGTCGCAAAGGCAGCCTTGATCTGCGCATGCACCAGCGGCGCCGGGATCACGTGGATGCCAAGCACGCCCGAATCGGACTGTGCGGTCACCGCTGTCACCGCACACAGCGCGCGCGTCTCAAGTTCGGCAAGCGTGCGCAGGTCCCGCGCCAGTCCGGCCCCGCCGCTGGAATCAGTGCCGGCGATGACCAGGACGGTGCTCACTGACCCAGTGCCAGCAGGGCGAGGTCGGCATGTCCTTGGGCCTGCAGCGTGCGGGCGGCCCGCCAGGCGCGCACACCCGAGCGACAACACAACACGATGCGCGCCCCTGGCGGAAACTCGCGCGGCGCACTGGCCAGCGTGTCCGCGTCGATGCGCAGCGCGCCGCTGAACGCGGCGACCGGCGCCTCGTCCAGTGCGCGCAGGTCAATCACGCAGTCCCCCTCGACCACGTCCTGCGGCGCGATGAAAGCCAGCGCGGCCCCTTCCGGCTCGGCAGCGCCTGCAAATGAGAAGCCACCGAAGCGCAGCGTCTGGAAGTCCACGGACACCAGGCGCCCAAGCACGGCAGGCTCGGTCTTGAGCAGCAACGCAAGGGTGAGGTGGGCCTGCAGCGTGCCGATCACACCCACCGCGGTCCCCAGCACGCCGGCCTCGGCGCACGATCCGGCCGTACGGGGCATATCCGGGAAGACCGCCCGATAGCTCGGGGCCCCACCGCAGAAGGCCCCGACGTAGCCTGCGAGCCCGAGCACCGAGGCGCTGACCAGGGGTACGCGCGCGGCCTGGCAGGCATCACTCAACACGTAGGTGAGCGCGAGGCTGTCCGCGGCATCCACCACCACATCGCAGCCGGCGACCAGCGCGGCAGCGTTGGCAGGCGTCACGCGCGTCTCCAGCGCCGCGACGCGAAGCTGCGGGTTCAGGGCCGTGAGTGCCGTGCACGCCGCGCTGACCTTGCTGCGCCCGAGGTCGGCCATGCGATACAGTGGCTGGCGGTGCAGGTTCGTTTCCTCCACCTGGTCGGGGTCCGCTACCACCAGCTGCCCTACCCCGGCGGCCGCAAGGTACGGCAGCACGGCACAACCTAGCCCGCCCGCGCCGACCACCAGCACCTGCGATCGCCCCAGCCGTGACTGGCCGGCGCCGCCCACCTGCGGGAGCACTGTCTGGCGGATGTAGCGGTCGGTCACGCGTGGCTCAGGCGGCCGCCGCGGCGAGCCAGCGGCGCGCCTGGCCTTCCGGATCGGCGGCAGCGACGATGTCACTCACCACGGCCGCAGCGTCGGCGCCCGCGGCGAACACCTCCGGCAGGCGCGCCAGCGTGATCCCGCCGATTGCCACCAGCGGCAGCGCGCCGACGCGGCGCTTCCATTCGTCGACGCGCGCAAGCCCCTGCGGCTGCCACGGCATCACCTTGAGCGTCGTCGTGGTAGACCGGCCCAGCGCCACGTAGTCCGGCTGCGCGGTCAGGGCGCGCTCGAGTTCGGCATCGTCATGGGTGCTGATCCCGAGCCGCACGCCCGCGCGACGCAGCGCCGGCACATCTGCGCGGTCCAGATCCTCCTGTCCCAGGTGCACGAAATCGCACCCCGCGGCGAGTGCCATCACGCCAGTGATCGTTGACGACCAGCTGGATGCCCGCCGCGCGGCTGCACGCGCGGGCGGCTGCGATCTGCGCGGCAACATATGCGGCAGCCTGCGTCCTTGATGCGCAGCTGCACGAGGCGCACGCCCAGCGGGCGCCAGACGCGCCACCCAGGCGGCGCTGTCCACGATCGGGTAGACGCGCGGCAGTTGCATCAGCGAAACGCCGTGCCGATCACAGGCGTCGAGGGCTCGGCCAGGTCGCGCGCTTCGATGGCCCCGGCCAGCCGCGCGGCGTGGCCCGCCTCCACCGCCAGGCGGAACGCTGCGGCCATCTGCACCGGGTCACGGGCCTGGGCAACGGCGGTGTTGATGAGCACCGCATCGAAGCCCAGCTCCAGCGCCTGCGCGGCGTGCGAGGGCACGCCGATGCCGGCATCGATGATCAGCGGCACGCCGGGGAAGTGCGCGCGCAGCGCCTTCAGGCCGAAGAGGTTGTTGAGACCGCGTCCCGAGCCGATCGGCGCGCCCCAGGGCATGAGCACGCCGGCAGCCGGCCGCCAGCAGCCGCTCGGCGACCACCAGGTCCTCGGTCGTGTACGGGAACACCTCGAAGCCCTCGGCACCCAGGATGCCGCGCCGCCTCGGCCAGGCCAAACACATCCGGCTGCAGCGTATCGTCCTCGCCGATGACCTCGAGCTTGATCCAGGAGGTACCGAACACCTCGCGCGCCATGTGCGCGGTGGTCACGGCCTCCTTCACCGAGTGGCAGCCGGCGGTGTTGGGCAGCACCCGCACGCCCAGCTCGCGGATCAGCGACCAGAACCCCTGCCCGGCGCGCTCGCCGGCGCGACTCGCGTCGCAGCGAAACCGTCACGACCTCGCGCCGCGAGGCGCGCACCGCGGCGCTGCAGCACAGCCGGGGAGGGGTAGCGCGCGGTGCCCAGCAGCAGCCGCGAGCGCAGCGTCGGTGCCGTATAACTCGCAGCATCAGCCCCCCTGCATCGGCGCCAGGACTTCGACGCGGTCCCCATCGCGCGAGCGCGCGTGCGCGCGCGTGCCGCGGCGGCCACGAATCGCCGTTCACCGCCGTGGCCACGACGTGGCTCGCCATAGCCCAGCTCCGCCAGCGCCGCCGCCAGCGTCGCGGCCTGCAGCTCACGCCAGGCGCCGTTGACGAGGATCTTCATCCATCACCTCCGGGAAATACGCGCCCTCCAGCACCACCTGCGCGGCGCGTCGCGCCAGTGCGGGGGCGATGCAGGAAGCCGTGCCGGTACAGGCCATTCACGTACAGCGTGTTGCCGCGCAGGGTGAGTCGCGGCAGGTTGTCAGGGAAGGCCGGGCGCACGGCGGTGCCGATCTCGACAATGTGCGCCTCGCCAAATGCCGGGTGCAGCGCGTAGGCCGCCGAGAGCAGCTCGAGCATCGAGCGCGCACTGATGCGTGTCGCTGTCGTCGCTTTCGAGCAAGGTCGCCCCCACCATGAACAGGCCCGCGCCGCGCGGCACGACGTACACCGGCAGGCGCGGGTGCAGCACGCGCACCGGGCGGGTGAGGCTGAAGTCCTTGAGATTCAGCAGCAGCATCTCGCCCTTCACGCCGCGCAGCCGGCCCAGGGTCCCCGCGGCGCCCAACCCGGTGCAGTCAAGCACCGTGCGCACGCGAGCGCGCTCGCCATCGCTGAGCGTGCACCCGAAGTGGATGCTGCACGCCGCGCTGCGCGAGGGCTGCGGCGAGGGCGGGCAGTGCCGGCGCGCGGATCCAGGTGCCCCTCGTCGGCAAAGTACAGGCGCCTTGGCGAAGCGCCCGGCAAGCTCAGGCTCGAGGGCCGCGATGGCCGCGGCATCGACGGTGTCGAAGTGCTCGGTGCGCCGGCCAAAGTGGGCAAGGTCTGCGCGTGTCGCGCGCGTGCGCGACCACCAGCGTGCCATTGAGCACCGTGCCGGGGAAGTGCTGGCGCCACCACGGCATGCTCTCCACGCCCAGCTGCGCGATCAGCGGCTCGGCGCTCTCCACGCTCGCACCACGGCGCCAGCATCCCGCCGGCGAACCAGGAGCAGGCCCCTGAAGCCCAGCCGCGCGCCGCGCTCGAACACCTCGACGTCGGCGCCACGCTCGAGCAAGCTCCAGCGCGCAGGCAAGCCCTGCGACGCCAGCGCCGATGACGGTGACACTGCATTGCGCTAGGCCGTCTTTACCTTGATGGTCGGTGCCGGCACGTAGATCTCCGCGCCCGCGGCACGGAACTTCTCCGACATCTCCTGCATGCCCTGGTGCGCGTCGCCTCCGCGCGCACCTCGTGCGAGATGCGCATCGAGCAGAACTTCGGTCCGCACATCGAGCAGAAGTGCGCCACCTTGTGGCCTTCCTTCGGCAGCGTCTGCATCGTGGAAGGCGCAGCGCGGTGTCAGGATCGAGCGACAGGTTGAACTGGTCCTCCCAGCGGAAATCGAAGCGCGCGCGCGACAGCGCGTCGTCGCGACGCCTGGGCGCCCGGGTGTCCCTTGGCAAGATCGGCCGCATGCGCGGCGATCTTGTAGGTGATCACCCCGACCTTCACGTCGTTGCGGTCCGGCAGGCCCAGGTGCTCCTTGGGCGTGACATAGCACAGCATCGCCGTGCCGAACCAGCCGATCATGGCCGCCCCGATCGCCGAGGTGATGTGGTCGTAGCCGGGGGCGATGTCGGTCGTGAGTGGCCCGAGCGTGTAGAACGGCGCCTCGCCGCAGGTGGCCAGCTGCTTGTCCATGTTCTCCTTGATCTTGTGCATCGGCGACATGGCCCGGGCCCTCGATCATGACCTGGCAGTCGTGCTTCCAGGCGATCTGGGTGAGCTCCCCCAGGGTCTCAAGCTCGGCGAACTGCGCGGCATCGTTGGCATCGGCAATCGAACCGGGACGCAGTCCGTCGCCGAGCGAGAAGCTCACGTCATAGGTGCGGCAGATCTGGCAGATCTCCTCGAAGTGCTCGTAGAGGAAGCTCTCGCGGTGGTGCGCGAGGCACCACTTGGCCATGATCGAGCCGCCGCGCGAGACGATGCCGGTGACGCGGTTCGCGGTGAGCGGGACGTAAGCGAGGCGCACGCCGGCATGGATGGTGAAGTAGTCCACGCCCTGCTCGGCCTGCTCGATGAGCGTATCGCGGAATATCTCCCAGGTGAGATCCTCGGCGACCCCGCCAACCTTCTCCAGCGCCTGGTAGATCGGCACCGTGCCGATCGGCACCGGGGAGTTGCGCATGATCCACTCGCGGATGGTGTGGATGTTGCGTCCGGTGGAGAGGTCCATGACCGTGTCGGCGCCCCAGCGGATCGCCCAGACCATCTTGTCCACTTCCTCGGCGGTCGAGGAGCTCACCGCGGAGTTGCCGATGTTGGCGTTGATCTTCACCAGGAAGTTGCGGCCGATGATCATCGGCTCGGCCTCCGGATGGTTGATGTTCGCCGGGATGATCGCGCGTCCGGCGGCGACCTCGGCGCGCACGAATTCCGGGGTCACATAGTCCGGGATGCTGGCGCCCCAGGAGTTGCCATCGCGCGCCTCAGCCTGCGCCTGCTGCGCGCGCGCCCGATGTTCTCGCGGATGGCGACGTACTCCATTTCTGCGGTGATGATGCCCGCGCGCGCGTAGGCGAGCTGCGTGACCGCCACATCGCCGCGGGCGCGCAGCGGCGCGCGCCGCTGCGGGAACTCCGGTGCGGGCGTGGCGCCGGGGTTAAGGCCGTTGTCCACCAGCGTCACCTTGCGCCCGGGATAGGCCTCGACGTCCGCGCGCGCACTGATCCATGGCGCGCGCAGGCGTGCGAGCCCCTGCTCGATGTCGATGTGCACGGCCGCATCGGTGTAAGGGCCGGAAGGGTCGTAGACCGTCACCGGCGGCTCGCCGGCGGCCGGGTGCAGGTCGATCTCGCGCATCGGCACGCGCAGGGCCGGGTGCAAGACTCCGTTCTTGTAGACCTTGCGTGAGGCGGGGAAGGCTTCGGCGACGACCTGCAGCAGTTGCGCGTTCATGGGCGGGATCTCCTGAAACGTTTCGTTCACAGGATCCAGCGGATATGGCGCGTCGTGGGGAGATTGGGAGCCGCGTCGCCGGCCGGGCGCCGCGCACGCGTTCGCAATGACTTTCCTACGCCAGTACTAGCTGGATCAGGTTCAAGGGTCGCCAGCGCCGCGTTAGGAAAATAACGCCTGCCGGCCTCTCAGCCCCCTGCCGGGGCTCCCCTAGCAGCCAGCAAAGTAGTACGCGCCGCCATGGCGGTCAATGCCTGCGCTGCGGCGGGTGACCGCGGGCGGCCCGCTGTGTGAGACTTGCCCCCGATGGCGTCCTGGCAAATCTGGGCTCTGGCATCGGCGGGATTCGCCGCGCTCACCGCCGTGCTTGCCAAGATCGGCGTCGAGAATGTAAGCCCCGACGTGGCCACCCTCATCCGCAGCGTGGTGATCCTCGCGGCCCTGGCGACCCTGGTGCTCGCCACGCGCCAGTTTCCGGCCCTTGCCACGACCTCCGCGCGCAGCTACCTGTTCCTGGCGCTGTCGGGACTGGCCACGGGGGCCTCGTGGTGGTGCTATTTCCGCGCGCTGCAGGTGGGGGATGTCGCGCGCGTGGCCCCGCTCGATAAGCTGAGCGTGGTGCTCGCGGCGCTGTTTGGCGTCATGTTCCTGGGCGAACGGCTGGCCCCGGTGAATTGGCTGGGGATCGGCCTGATTGCCGCGGGGGCCTGGTTCGTCACGTTGCGCGGCTGAAATGCAGCAGGCCTGCGGCGGTACCGTGTTGCACACCGTACCGCCGCAGGCCTGTTATCCGATCAAGCGACGCGGGTTAGCGGCCGCTGTGGCTTGCCTGACCACCCTTGCGACCGGCCTCGGCTGCCAGTTCCGGGTGCTGCGAGAAGCTGCGCTTCTCGTCCGGCACGCTCTGCCCGCCCTTGCGTCCGGCCACCGCGGCCAGCGTGCGATCCTGGGAGAAGCTGCGCTTCGCCCCGGGCACGCTCTGGCCGCCCTTGCGACCGGCCTCGGCGGCCAGGCGACGATTCTGCGAGAAGCTGCGCTTCTCATTGGGCACCGCCTTGCCTCCCATGCTGGCAATGCGTCGCTGGCGCTCGGCGTTCATCGAGGCAAAGCCACGATGCGACGTCCGCCCTTCATCTGCTGTTCCTTGTGCCATCAGCTGATCTCCTTGTAACCGCTAAGCGTCTATACCCGGGAAAGATGCTGTTGGGTACTCGCGCCTTTGCATAAGTACCTCAGCTGCAGCATACGCCGGCCAGTTGAAGGAAAAATATAAGCGGATTCTGACACGCGCTAGGGAAAGCGCGGAAAAAGACGCCCTGCACCGCGCGCGGTGTTAGGGGGTCAGCTGGTCGATGACGAGGTTGACGACGCCATCCTGGCCCACCCGGTAGGTCACCTGGCCCACCGGATCCCCCTTGCCGCCTACCGGACTGCCGGAACGGGCGATACGGGCCACGACCTCGACCTCCTGGCCGGAGCTGAAGGTGCGCCCCGGGATCATGGCATCGGCGGGAGTCAGGGTGACTGACTGCGGGAAGTGCCCTTCCAGGCGCTTGGCGGCCAGTGGCGGCCCCCCCTCCCCGTGACGGCGCACGAAAACAAACAGCGGCCCCGGGGGGCCGGCGGCCAGGCGTGCTCCGAGCGAGACGTTCACCCGCACCGCAGCACCGGCATCCGCCGCAGGTACCGAGCCGGTGCCGGGCACGGCTGGCGCTGCGGGCCGGCTGCCAGTTGCTCGTCCAGGGCACTGACCTGCTGCTCGATGATGGGGCGGATACTGGCGGGCGGGTTCATGGACAGCAGCTTGGCAAAACGCGCGCGGGCCAGTGGCAGCTCGCCGCGGCGCGCGGCGGCCTCGGCTGCGAAGAACAGCACCTTGCCGGAGTCCGGAGCCAGCAGCAGCGCCTGCTCGATCAGCTTGCCGGCGCGCCCGGTCAGCTCCGACTCGTCGCTCAGGGCCAGCGCCTCGGCCTGCCCGATCAGCGCCTCCTCGTTCTTGCCCCCGCTGATGCGATCGGCGCGCTCGAACGCGCGCAGTGCCAGCGGGTACTCCTGCAGCACGAGGTAGGAACGCCCCAGCATCAGCCAGCCATCAAGGTTCTTCGGGTCCTGCTCCTGCTGGCGGGCCAGGCGGGCGACCATGGTCTGCGGGGAATCAGCCTGCGCGACGGCATGCCACTTCCAGTTGCTCCAGGTCGCATACAGCGCAGAACCACCCAGGACAAGCACGCCGGCCGCCGCGAGCGCCGCCCAGCGCGCCGGCGGTTCGCCCGTGGCGCGCGAGCGCAACAGCGGCACCGTCACCGCGACCACCACCGCCACCATGACGGCGGCCACCAATAGGACAAAGATGCTCATCAGGTGCGCGGGTCCTCGTCCGGGGAATCATCCGTGGCCAGAAGCTGCGTGCGCTGGCGCACGACGCGCCAGGCCACCAGCGCGCCCAACACCAGCAGCACCCCCGGGGCCAGCCACAGCCAGGCGGTGCGTGGCGCGAAGCGCGGGCGGAAGAGGATGAACTCGCCATAGCGCGCCGACATCCACTGGCGTATCTCGTCGTCGGACTTGCCCTCCAGCAACTGGTCGCGCACCTGGTTGCGCAGGTCCGCGGCCAGGTCCACCGGTGAATCGGCGATGGATTCGTTCTGGCACTGCATGCAGCGCAGCTCGTGCGTGAGGGCAACGTAGCGGGCCTGCAGGCCGGCGTCGGCAAGCTGCGTGGTATCCAGCGCGCGCGCCCCCGGCGCCGCCGCGACGAGCATCAAGCACAGCAGCAGTTGCGCGCGCATCAGCCCGGCCCTGCCGCGGGCAGCCGCGGCAGGATCTCGCGTGCCCAGGTCGCCTCGTCGAGCGCCCCGACATGCTTGTAGACCACGATGCCCTGCGGGTTCACGAGGAAAGTCTCCGGGGCACCGTACACGCCCCAGTCAATCGCGGCGCGCCCGGCGCGGTCGACGGCGACGACCTCGTACGGGTTGCCCAGCTGGCTCAGCCACGCCTGGGCGCGCGCGTCCTCGTCCTTCCAGTCAAGGCCGATCAGCGGCACGCGGCCGGAGGCGTGCACCTTCAGCAACATCGCATGCTCGGCGCGGCACTCGACGCACCAGGTGCCCCACACGTTCAGCAGGTACCAGCGACCCTTGAGCGCCCCGGAGTCCACCACGTGCGAGGGGTCCGCAAGGTCCGGCAGCGCGAACTGCGGGGCGGCCTTGTTAAGCAGCGGCGAGACGATGATGCCCTTGTCCGGTGAATGGCGGATACCGATCGCCAGCACCACGACCAGCAGGGCAAACACCCCCAGCGGCGCGTAGAAGCGGCTCATCCGGCCTGCTCGGCCGCAGCGCTGCTGGCGGTCGCGGCGGTGCGCGCGGTGCGGTAGCGGCGGTCGGAGGCGGCAATGGCTGCCCCGATCGCCATGATCAGCGCCGCCAGCCAAACCAGGCTCACCAGCGGTCGCACCTGCACGCGTACGCTCCAGCGCCCGGCGCCCAGGTCCTCTCCCAGGGCCAGCAGCAGGTTGTTGCCGTGGTCCAGGCGGATGGCGGTCTCCGAGGTCACCTGGTGCTGCACCCAGAACTGGCGCTTCTGCGGCACCATCACCGCTACCGGGTGGCCGGCGCGGCTGACGACGAACGTGCCGCCGACGCCTTCGTAGTTGGGTCCCTCGACAGGTTTCACGCCGTTGAAGCGCAGCGTGTAGCCCCCGACCGTGGCGCTCTCGCCCACCGACAGCGAGACATCGCGTTCGACGGTGAAGGACTGCACGGTGGTCAGCGCCAGCACCGCCACCCCCAATCCCATGTGCGCAATCGTCATGCCCACCAGCGCGCGCGGCAGGCTGAGCTTGCGGCGCCAGCGGTACGCCGGCTCGACCAGCGATGACAGCAGGATCCAGATGCCGATGGTTGCGGCCACCGGGGTGAGCACGTGGCCGTGGCGGTAGATGCCGAAGGTGAGCCCGCAGCCCAGCACCGCCGCCCCCAGCAGTGTGTACAGGATGGTGCGCGTGGCATCGTGCAGCCGGCCGCGCTTCCAGTTGGCGTGGATACCCACGCACAGCAATGCGGCCAGCGGCAGCATCGACAGCATGAAGGTGGGGTTGAAGTACGGCGGCCCTACCGAGACCGTGCCCAGCCCCAGGGTGTCCGAGATCAGCGGCGCGAGCGTGCCGGCGAACACGGTCGTGGCGGCGATGATCAGCAGCACGTTGTTGAACAGCAGGAACGACTCGCGTGCACCGAGCTCAAACCCGGCGGTCGACTTCAACAGCGGCGCGCGCCATGCGTACAGGCTCAGTGCCCCGCCGATCATCACCACCAGGAACACCAGGATGAAGATGCCGCGACTCGGATCGGCCGCGAACGAATGCACCGAGACCAGGACCCCGGAGCGCACCAGGAAGGTGCCGAGCATGCTCAGCGAGAACGTAAGGATCGCCAGCAGCAGCGTCCAGCTCTTGAACAGGCCGCGCTTGTCGGTGGCCGCCAGAGAGTGCACCAGCGCGGTCCCGACCAGCCAGGGCATGAACGAGGCGTTCTCCACCGGGTCCCAGAACCAGAAACCGCCCCAGCCCAGTTCGTAGTAGGCCCAGAAGCTGCCCAGCGCGATGCCGCAGGTGAGGAATGCCCAGGCAGCGGTGGTCCAGGGCCTGGTCCAGCGTGCCCACGTCTGGTCGAGGCGCCCCTCGAGCATCGCGGCACAGGCGAACGCGAAGGCCACCGCGAAGCCGACGTAGCCGGTGTAGAGGATCGGTGGGTGGATGGCAAGTCCGGGGTCCTGCAGGATCGGGTTCAGGTCGCGCCCGTCAGGGGCCGGCGGATCAAGCCGCAGGAACGGGTTGGAGGTGGCAAGGGTGAACAGGATGAAACCGAAGCTCACCAGTCCCAGCACACCCAGCACGCGCGCTGCAAAGCGCGGCGGCAGGCGCCGCGAACCGCACCAGACCGCGACACTCCACAGCGCCAGCAGCAGGATCCACAGCAGCAGCGAGCCTTCATGCGCGCCCCACATGGCCGAGACGCGGTAGAACAGCGGCAGCGCGGTGTTGGAGTTGTCCGCCACGTACGCTACCGAGAAGTCGTTGCCCACGAAGGCGCCGATCAGGCAGGCCACCGCCGTGGCCACCATGACCGCCTGGCCGGCCAGCGCAGGGGTGACCGCCGCGCTCCAGCGTTCCCGGCCCAGCGCAGGTCCTGCGATCCCGAAGAATGCCTGCAGCGCTGCCAGCAGCAGCGCCAGGATCAGTGCGAAATGGCCCAGTTCCGGAAGCATGGTCAGGAGCCGCTCGAGGGTGGTGGAGTGTTGGCAGGCAGCGCCGCAGGGTCATCGGTGCGCGACTCACCGTGGCGGCGCTTGAGCGAACGCGCCACTTCCGGGGGCATGTACTTCTCGTCGTGCTTGGCGAGCACCTCATCGGCGACGAAGGTGCCGTCGCCGCGCAGGCTGCCGTGTGCCACGACCCCGGCGCCCTCGCGGAACAGGTCCGGCAGTACCCCGGTGTAGCTCACCGGGACGTTGTGGCTGAAGTCGGTGACGACGAACTGGACCTCCAGGCTGCCCGGGGCGCGCTTGCAGGCTGCCCTGCGTCACCATCCCGCCCAGGCGGAACGCCTGGCCGGCGGCGACCTCACCGCGGCTCACCGCGGTCGGGTCAAAGAAGAAGGTGACGTTGCGCTTGAAGGCATTCAGCGCCAGCGCGCCCGCGACGCTCACCCCGGCGAGGATGCCCAGCACCAGCACCAGACGACGGCGGCGCGGCGTCATGGACGCACCTGCGCGGAGGCCAGGCGCTGCAGTGCGCTCGCCCGGGCCTGCGCCAGGCGGCGGCGTGCCCAGTAGATGTTCAGCGCGATCACCGCCAGCGTCAGTGCGTATGCGGGCCACACGAAGGCGGCGTAGCCGCCCATGTCGAGGAATTCCTTCATGCCCCGAGCGCCTCGCGTATCCAGCCGCTGGCGCGCTCGCGCGTCAGGATCTCCGCACGCAGGCGCACCAGCAACAGCGCACCGAACAGCAACGTGAACCCCAGCAGCATCATCAGGAGCGGCACCAGCATGGAGGCTGCCATGGTGGGCTTGGCCAGGCGCATGACCGAGGGGGCCTGGTGAAGCGAGTTCCACCAGGTAACCGAGTAATGAATGATCGGAACATTGATCACCCCCACCACCGCCAGTACGGCGCTTGCCCGGTCCGCACGCTGCGTGTCCTCGAGACCGGCGCGCAGCCCCATGTAGCCCAGGTACAGGAACAGAAGGATCAGCTCCGAGGTCAGCCGCGGGTCCCACTGCCAGTAGGTGCCCCACATCGGCTGTCCCCACAGCGCCCCGGTCACCAGGGCCACCAGGGTGAACGAGGCGCCGATGACCGCGCAGCTGGCAGCCACCGCGTGTGCCACCTTGATACGCCAGATCAAGCCCACCGCGGCCGCCACGGCCATGGTCGTATACACCATGAGCGACATCCAGGCGCTGGGGGCGTGCACATATATGATGCGGAACCCGTCGCCCTGCTGGTAGTCCGGCGGCGCCAGCACCAGCCCGCCCCACAGCCCCCCCAGGATGAGGATGGCAGCCGGCCAGCCCAGCCAGGGGGTCAGCCGCCGCGCCAGTGCATACACGTACGGCGGTGAGCCGAGGCGGTGGAACCACGTCCAGGTCATGCGGTGATCCTATTCAAGGCTGATGCGCACCCCGGCGGCGGCTGCCAGCGGGGCCAGGGTGATCCCAAGGACCGCGAGGGCCCCCAGCAGTTCCAAGGGTGCCACGAGCGCCCCCCCGGAGATGGCGAGCTGCGTCGCACGTGCGCCGAAGATCAGCACCGGCAGGGACAAGGGCAGCGTCAGCAGCGACAGCAGGGCGCCACTGCGCTTCATCCCCAGGGTGAGCGCGGCCCCGATCGAGCCGATCAGGCTCAGCGTGACACTGCCCAGGGCGATGCTCACCAGGATCCCGGGGACCGCGCTCAGCGGGGCGCCCAGGGACAGCGCCGCCAGTGGCGCCATCAGTACCAGTGGCAGGCCGGTGAGCAACCAGTGCGCGGCGGTCTTGGCGCACAACAATGCGGTGAGTGACTGTCCGGACAGGGCGTACTGCTCCAGCGTTCCGTCCTGGGCGTCATCGCGGAACAGGAACTCAAGCGCCAGAAGCGACGCCAGCAGCTCCGCGCTCCACAGCACGCCCGGGACGATGTCGCGCAGGCGCGCGAGCTCCGGTGACACGGCCAGCGGGAATAGCAGTGTCACCATCGCAAAAAAGGCCGGCGGCTGCAGCAGCTGCCCGCCGTGGCGAAAGGCAAGCGTGAGGTCACGCTGCAACGCCATGCGCGCCGCCGCGAAGGACGAGACCGCCACCGCGGCAGGCAATACAGGCGCCGCGGGCGCGATGCGGCTGGCCGCCATGGTGCCGGGGGCATCACTCATGGTGCCAGCGCCAGTTCCAGCACGTGACCGCTGACATCCATGGGGTGATGCACCGCCGCCACTGCCAGGCCACCCGCGGCGATCTGCTCGCCGATCAGGCCTGCCACCAGCTGTTGACCCTCGCTGTCGAGGTTGGTGGCCGGCTCGTCCAGCAGCCACAGCGGCACCGCAGCGAGCGCAAGGCCGGCAAGGGCGATGCGGCGTCGCTGCCCTGCCGAGAGCGTACGCACCAGTCGCCCGGCCAGGGCCGCCGCGGCGACCCGGGCCAGGGCTGCGTCGATCATCCCCGCGCTCAGCCGCCGCCGCGCGCCGACCCAGTAATGCAGGTTCTCGCGCGCGGTAAGGTCCGCCTTCAGCGGCGGCTCGTGCGCAAGGTACGCCATGCTCGCGTGGAAGCCGCGCAGGTCCGCGCGCACGTTCTGCCCGTCCCAGCGCACGGTGCCGCTTTCCGGGTGCATGAGGCCTGCGATCGTGCGCAGCAGGCTGGTCTTGCCCGAACCGTTCGGTCCGGTCAGCTTCAGGCACTGCCCGGCCTGCAGCGCAAAGCCGACGCCGCGCAGCACGTGGCGTTCCCCGCGCCACAGGTGCAGGTTTTCGACCTCGAGGGACCGGGATGGCATGCTGACGGGTATGCGCTCGCTGCTCGGCCCGGAATCGGGCCTCAAGGCGCGCAAGTCTCGCAAACTCATCGGGTTAGCGCCACAGCCACGCTCGTGTCGCCGGTCTGCGTCGCCTGCCACCGGTTCTGTAGAATCGCCCGAGCGTTGCCCGGGTGGCGAAACTGGTAGACGCAAGGGACTTAAAATCCCTCGGAGGCAACTCCATGCCGGTTCGAGTCCGGCCCCGGGCAGACCTTCGGCGGTTGGGCGTATATTCCCAGTCCTGGAGACAGACCATGCGTCGTAAGACTCATATTCTGATCGTCGATGGCGAGGGGATCGTGCGGGACGGGCTGTGTGCCCTCCTGCAGCAGCAAGACAGCCTTCACCTCGACGGCACCTTCTCGAACGCCCGCGAGGCATTGCGGGTGCGCGGGGACCTGCGCCCGAATATCGTGATCATGGATTTTGCGCTGGCAATGAAGGCCGGTCCGCAGACCGTCGCGCACGTCAAGCGGCGCTGGCCGGAGGCATCCGTGCTGGTGCTGTCCCCTTCAGCGGACGGCCAGGCCATCGAGGGCGCGCGCCGCGCCGGCGCGGATGGCTACGTGCTGCGCAACGACCAGCGCGCCGAACTGTTCAGTGCCATAAACGCGCTCGCCGAGCGCAAGCACTACATCAGCAAGTCCGTCCTCGAGCTGCCGCAGAAGGCTGCCAAGTCGCCACCGCGCGCGCGCCGCACCGAGAGTGCGGGTCTGCTGACCGCGCGCGAGCAGGAGGTGGTGACGCTGGTGGCGGAGGGTTATCGCACCCGCGAGATGGCGCAGTTGCTGTCGGTGAGCCACAAGACCGTCGAGCGCCACCGCACCAACCTCATGCGCAAGCTCGGGGTGCGCTCAGCCGCCGGTGTCGTCGCCTTCGCCATCACCCACGGGTACGTCGGCTTCTAGGTTTGCATCCCTAGTTACCGCCCCGCCGGCTCACCGTCGCTCCACAGCAACGGGAACAGCGGATGATCGAGCGCTGCCCCGGCGGGCAACTCTTCTTCAAGACCGGGGAATTGCGGTGAGGTCTGCCAGCGCCGCGGTGCGTGGCGCACGTCATCCCCGATCAGCCGCACCGAGAACACGCGGCGGCGCCGGTCGAGTCCCACCCCGGCAGAACCGTGCAGGGTGAGCATGTGGAAGCACACCGCATCGCCTGGCTGCAGTTCCCAGCCCAGGATACGGTAATCCGCGCGGTGCGCGTCCACGTCCGGACGGTCCGCGAGCGAGCCTTCCGGGAACCACTTGGCCTGCAGGTCCATGAAGGAGCGTGGCATGAGCCATGGGCCGCGATGTGACCCTGCCACCAGCTCCAGGCTCGCCTGCCGGCTCACCGGGTCCACCGGGATCCAGAAGCTGCAGTTCTGCGCGCCGCTGATGTTGTAGTACGGCTGGTCCTGGTGCCAGGGCGTGTGCGTCTGCGTACCGGGCTCCTTGGTGAGCATGTGATCGTGATACAGCCGCGCGCTGCGGCTGCGCATGAGCGCCGCTCCCACCTCCCCCAGGCGCGATTCGAAGATGACGCGGCGGTAGTTCGGGTTCTGCTGCCAGCAGCAGAAGTCCTCCACGAATGATCCCGGGTCCCCCGCACGGCTGGCGCGCTTGGCCCGCGGACTCAGGTGGGCTAGGTTCTCATCGATGCCTTCGCGCAGGAGCGCGACCTGCGCCGCCGAGAACAGCTGGCGCAGCACGATGGCGCCATCGGCCTGAAACGCTGCGACCTGCTCACTGGAGATCTGCACGACAACTCCCCTGCCCGTGTGCACCGTGTTGATTTGATTGTACTCGCCAGCCGCGCTAAGGCACCTGTAGGCGCAAATTGGCTTCCCGGTCGGCAAACGCCTACGCGAACACCGGTGGTTGCACGGCCACGCATCGCGCGATCGCTGACAGTGCCCGGCGTCGCTGGCGCTCATGATTGCTCCCAGATAAGCAACAGTTAGGGAACCGCTATGTCCGCACGAATTCTTCTCGTCCCGATTACAGCCATTGCGCTCGCCTGCGCGGCCGGCTGCGCTTCCGAGGGCCCGCCGGCCAGCTCGGATATCACCAAGGCGCAGACGCTGGTCGACCAGGCCGACAAGGGCCCCGCCCAGCACTACGCGGCTGCCGACCTGCAGCGCGCCCATCAGGAACTGACCGCGGCCGACAGCGCGGAAACCGCACACCACTATGACGTGGCGCGCAACTATGCGCAGTCAGCAGCAGTGGACGCAGACCTTGCCGCCGCCCGCGGCCAGGAAGCCGAGGCGCAGAAGGCCGCTCGCGAGATCAACAACGGTAACGCGCAGTTGCGCACCGAGGCCGATCGCGCCGCCGACGCGCCGAACGTGGCACCGCCGGTCACGACCGCGCCGAATTAAGGAAGTAAGCACATGACACGCATCATTTACGTAGGAACCCTGGCCGCCTTGTTGGCTGCCTGTGCCACCGCGCCGCAGCAGAGCGATCAGCTGGAGCGCGCGCGCGCTGCCACCCAGACGCTCTCACAGGAGCCCTTGGCTCAGCAGGCCGCCGCTGACGATCTTGCCGCTGCGCGCAACGACCTGGCCCAGGCCGACAGCGCCCTGCAGGCCAAGCAGCCGATGACCGAGGTTGACCACCTCGCGTATCTGGCCGAGCGCCACGCCCAGGCCGGTGAGGCGCGGGTCGCCACCGCGCAGGCGCAGGCGCAGGTCAACAATGCCGCGCTGGACCGCAACCGCGTGCTGCTCGCGGCACGTGAGCGCGAAGCCCAGAACGCCAAGGATCAGCTGGCAGCTACCCAGCAGCAGCTGGCGGACCTGCAGGCGAAGCAGACCGATCGTGGCGTGGTCGTGACCATGGGCGATGTGCTGTTCGACACCGGCCGGGCCACCCTGAAGCCTGGTGCGATGTCGATCCTGGATCGCCTGGCCACCTACATGCAGTCAAACCCGCAGACCCGCCTGGTGATTGAGGGCTACACCGACAGCACCGGTTCGGTCGCCACCAACGAGGAGCTGTCACAGCGCCGCGCGGATGCGGTGGCCAGTGCGCTCATCGCACGTGGCGTGTCAGCGCAAAACCTGCGCCCCGTGGGCCGCGGCGAGAGCCTGCCGGTGGCGAGCAATGATACCGCCGCCGGCCGGCAGCAGAACCGCCGCGTGGAGGTGGTCTTCTCCGACCATGACGGGCACTTCGCGCAGTCAGACTCCGCTGCGATGCGCTAGACCTGAGCAAGTGACGGGGCGGGCATGGACGCCCGCCCCGTTTTTGCATTTGTGCGGCCGGCCCCAGGCCCGCAGTCAGTCGACATTCCTGCCCCGCCTCCGTAGCATCACGCCGGTCCGACGCCCGGTCCGTTGATTCCACGCGAGGCCCGTTCATGTCAGATGCCCCTGCACCTTCGCGCCGACGCGGCGGCGGACGTGCACCCAGCTCCACCGGCCCCTCCCTCGCCCCGATCCCGCGACTTGAGAACCACTGGGCCCCGCTGGAGGTGCTATCCGCCGAACAGATCGAGCGCATCCTGGCGGCGGCCTACCGCATTCTCGAGGAGGCCGGCCTTGAGATCCGCAGCGCCGGCGCCCGCGAGATCTTCCGGCGCGGCGGCGCGAGCGTGGATGAGGCCACGCAGATCGTGCGCCTGGGGCGCGAGGTCGTGCAGGCGCACCTGTCCACGCGCGCCGGAGCGCTTCGTGCTGCATGCCCGCAACCCGCAGCGCCACCTGCACGTTGGCGGCAAGGTGGTCAACTTCGGCCCCGTCAACGGCGCCCCCAACATTCGCGACGCGGAGGCTGGCCGGCGCTACGGGGACATCGAGGCCTTCCGCAATATCCTCAAGCTCACCCATACCCTTGGGGTCCTGCACTGGCAGGGCGGCATCGTGGTCGAGCCGGTGGACGTGCCGGTGGCCACGCGACACCTGGCGGCCTACCAGGCGCACATCGAGTGCTCGGACATCGTCTGGGCGGCGCGCGGCGTCGGGCGGTGTGCAGGCCAGCGATGCGCTCGCGATGTCGGCCATCGAGCATGGCTGCTCGGTCGAGGACCTGGCACAGCGCCCGACACTCATGACGGTCACCAACGTCAACTCGCCGCGGCGCGTGGACGAGGAGATCCTGGACAACATCATCATCATGGCGCGGCACGGCCAGGCGGTGGTGATCACGCCGTTCACGCTCATGGGGGCGATGGCTCCGGTGACGCTGGCCGGGGCGCTGGTGCAGCAGACCGCCGAGGCAATGGGCATCATGGCGCTGTGCCAGATGCGTGCGCCCGGGCACCCCGTGCGTCATGGGCGGCTTCACCTCCAACGTCGACATGCGCACCGGCTCACCGGCCTTCGGCACGCCTGAGTACGTGCACGCGGTCATCGCCGGCGCACAGATCGGGCGGCGCCTGAAGATCCCCGTGCGCACCAGCGCGGTGAATGCCTCCCCGATGGTCGATGCCCAGTCGACCTACGAGACCGCGTTCTCGCTGCAGGCGGCGATCCTGAGCCACAGCCACCTGATCAACCATGCGGCCGGCTGGCTCGAGGGCGGGCCTGTCGGCATCGCTCGAGAAGATCGTGGTCGATGCGGAACTGCTGCGCAACTGGGCCGAGATCCTGAAGCCGGTCGAGCTTCAGCGACGATGACCTGGCGGTGGATGCCATCAAGGGCGTCGCCGCCGGCGGGCATTTCTTCGGCTCCGCGCACACGCTGGCGCGCTACGAGACCGCCTTCTACCGGCCGCTGCTGTCGGACTGGTCGAACTTCGAGAACTGGACGGATGCCGGCTCGCGCAACGCGACCGAGCGGGCCACCGGCATCTGGAAGAAGATGCTGGCCGACTACGTGCCGCCGCCGCTCGATCCGGCGGTGCGCGAGGCGCATCGCCGACTACGTGGCGCGGCGCACGCTCGAGCTGGAGAGTGCCGCCTGAGGCGCGCGGGCTTAGGATGTGCCATGACTGACTGGATCGCCAACGCGCGCATGTACGCGGTGACGCCGGCGGTCGAGGCCGCATGGCGCGAACTGCTCGAGCACGTCGCCGCCAGGCCGCGGAGGTGCGGCTGCAGCTACCTGCCCTATCCGGCGCCGCAGCCGCTGGAGGCGCTGTGGGCACGCACAGATCTGGGTGCGGTGTTCATGTGCGGCTACCCGATCGCGCTCAAGATCGCCGCGGTGATCCCGCTGGCGGCACCCATCCCGCGCGGCCGCGTGGGCCCAGGGCCGCGCGGTCTACCGCTCCGACCTCATCGTGCGCAGCGACTCGCGCCTACCAGACCCTGGCAGGACACCTTCGGCGGCCGCGCCGGCTGGACGGTGGGTCACTCGCAGTCCGGCTTCAACGCCTTCCGGCACGAGCTGCTGGCCGCACCGCAGCGCGACGCGGCCGCAGGCTGTACGGCGCAGATGAGCGGCAACCTCGTGACCGCGCGCAACATCCTGGACGCGGTGCGCGAGGGGCGCCTGGACGTCGGGCCGCTCGATGCCTACTGGCACCTGCTGATCGCGCGGCACGCGCCCGAGCTGACGCGCCGGTATCCGCGTACTCGCCTCGACGCCGCTTACGCCCAATGCCGCCGTTCGTGGCCGCCGCCGGCGCGCCAGCTGCAACTGGTGCAGCGACTGCGCGCAGCGTTTCACGCGGCGCACCGACACCGCTGGTTCGCGGCCCTGGGCGCAGAACTGCTGCTGGATGGGTTCGAGGCGGTCGAGCGGGCCGTTCTTTCGCGCGCTGCTGGAATGGGACCGCGCGGCGCGCGCGGCCGGCTACGACGTCGCCGGCCTGAGGGCTCAGGCGAGCTGTGCCGGCCAGCGGAGACGCGGCCCGCGGGTGATCAGCTGGTCGTGCGGCGCGGAACAGGTAGCGGCGTGCCACGTCGAAGTAGGTCCGGTACACCAGGCCGCCGTTGGTCGGCGATCAGGCGCTCGCGGATCATGCGGTAGCGCGCCGGGTACTCGTACCAGGGGATCAGCGGGTGCCTCGTGGTGCAGCGAGTGCAGGTTGTTGAACAGGAACAGCGGGCCGAGGATCCAGGAGTCCTCGACGATCGCGATGCGCTCGCGGCCGCCTGCGGGCGCGCGCGGTGCTCGGCGAAGGAGCGGATCAGCTGGATGCCGTTGGCCGGCACCACCATGGCGAGGAAGTAGATCCACAGCGGCATGCCGCACACGAGCTTCACCCACGCGATCACCGGCACGCACCACAGCAGGTGCTGCGAGCCAGGCGCCGCGCATGCCCGGCTCGTTGCGCACGAGCGCGCGCGCCTCGGCGTACAGGAATGCCCCGACGCGCCAGAACGCGCCGATGAGCACCCGCCCGGCCAGGGTCTGCTGGACGCGCAGGAAGCGCGCGCATGACCGGGTTCAGCCGCTGCCCACTGCTCGGGCAGCCAGTAGAAGGACTCCGGGTCATCCAGCGGGTCGGTGAGGCGCGCATCGACGTGGTGCTGGCGGTGCAGCGTGCGGTAGCGGTCGTACGGCAGCCACAAGGACAGTGGCACCATGCCCAGCAGGCGGTTGAGCCGGTGCCAGCGCGTGGGGTGGCCGTGCACGATCTCGTGCTGCAGGGAGCTGTGCAGGCTGATCAGCAGCGCGGTGAGCGGCGCGATCGAGCAGCAGCGGCCAGCGCCCGTAGGCGGCAGTGATGGCGAGCCACCCGGCGTAGGTGGCGAACGAGCAGCAGCAGGGTGGGAATCTCGAAGGAGCGGCGATCTGCTGCGCGCCCTGGTGGCAGGTCGGCGCGTCCGGACGCTGAAGGCATGGCGTTCGGCGGAGGCGTCAGAAAAATCCCTTACCCGAGGCCAGGCAGTCGGGAGGGGTTCCACCTTTCCTGGCGTCAGAATCTACTGACAATAGTAGCTAACAAATGTTCCCGGTGCCGCTCAAGTCGTTGCTTCCGCGAGGCGAAGTCTCACTCGATGCGCACCGCCGCGCAGTAACCGCTTCTCGAAGGCGGCCATGGCGTCGTAGAGCAGGATGGCCATGAGCCCGGTCACCAGCCCCCCCTGCAGGATGAAGGCGGTGTTATTGGACAGCAGCCCCGCGATGATGACCTCGCCCAAGCCCTTGGCCGCCACCGTCGAGCCGATCGTCGGCGGTGCCGACATTGATGACCAGGGACAGCCGTATTCCCTCCAGAATCAATGGCATAGCCAGTGGAAGCTCGACGCGGAACAGGCGCTGGCGCGCGCTCATGCCCATGCCGCTGGCCGCCTCCAGCACCGACTGGCGGGCAGCGTCTGCAGCCCGACGATCGTGTTCTCGAAGATCGGCAGCAGCCCGTAGGCAAAAAGCGCGATCAGGGTCGGCTTCTCGCCGAACCCCACCAGCGGCACCGTCACCGCCAGCACCGCCACCGGCGGGAAGGTCTGGCCGATATTCACCAGCGTGCGCGACAGCGGCAGGAACTCGCGCCCACTCGGGCGCGTGACCAGGATTCCCAAGGCTCACCGCCACGAGCGTGCTGGCCGCAGCCGCAAGGCACACCGTACCCAGGTGCGCCAGCGCCAGCATCAGCAGGTTTC
The DNA here is from genome assembly GCA_963703025.1 of uncultured Pseudomonadota bacterium. GTDB lineage: Bacteria > Pseudomonadota > Gammaproteobacteria > Steroidobacterales > Steroidobacteraceae > 13-2-20CM-66-19. Next base: position 3,643,982 of record OY969778.1, read on the forward strand.
CCTGGTCATAGATCGGCGGCGCGCCGTATTCGGTGAGCGGCGCGAACACCGGCGCGAACCTCTGCGGCCACACCAGGAAGCTCACCAGCAGTGCGAAGGCGGCCACGCGCAGCACGCTCCCCGCGCGCATCAGGCCGGCCGTCCGTGGCCCAGGATCGCGTCCACCGTGAGATATCCGCAGGGCGCCCCGTCGGCGCCGATCACCTGTGCGGACGCAGCGCCCTGCCACACCAGCTCCGACAGCGCCTCGCGCAGCGACGCGGAGGCGGCAACCTGCGGCCCTGAGGACGGCCCCGGCACCGCGGCCTCCCCTGCCGTGGTCAGCGACAGCAGGCGCATGGCCCGGTCGGCAAGACCGGTCATGCGCGCGACGAACGGGTCCGCCGGCCGCGTCAGCAGCACCGCCGGGCGGTCGTACTGCAGCAGCCGCCCCTGGCTCATGACCGCGACGTGGTCGCCCAGGTGAAAGGCCTCGTCCATGTCGTGGGTGACGAGCACGATGGTGGTGCCGAAGCGGCGCTGGATTTCCAGCAGGTCCTCCTGCGCCTTGGCGCGGATGATCGGGTCCAGCGCACCGAAGGGCTCGTCCATCAGCAGGACCGCCGGCTCCGCGGCCAGCGCGCGTGCCACCCCGACGCGCTGCTGCTGGCCGCCGGAGAGCTCGTGCGGGAAGGCCGCCGCGTAGTCCTTCGGTTCCAGCTGGAAGACATCGAGCAGCTCATCCACACGCGCGCTGATGCGCGCGCCGTCCCAGCCCAGCAGCCGCGGCACCGTGGCGATGTTCTCCGCCACCGTGCGGTGCGGGAACAGGCCATGGCCCTGGATGGCGTAGCCGATGCGCCGCCGCAGCAGGTGCGCGGCTTGCGCGCGCGTGTCCTTGCCCTCGATCAGCACGCGCCCGGCCGTCGGCTCGACCAGGCGGTTGATCATGCGCAGCAGCGTCGACTTGCCCGAGCCGGAGGTGCCGACGATCACGGTGATCGAGTTCTTCGCGATCTCCATGGAGACGTCGTCGACGACGGTGGTGCCGCCGTACTGCTTGCTCAGGTTCTCGAGCTTGATCATTGCCTCACCCTGTCCATGACCTCCACCAGCGCATCGAGCAGCACCGCCGCGGAGAATGCCAGCGCCACGATGGGGATGGCGCCCAGCAGCACCAGGTCGATGGCCGTCTGCCCGATGCCCTGGAACACGAACGTGCCCAGCCCGCCGCCGCCGATCAGGGCCGCCACCGTCACCATGCCGATGTTCTGCACCAGCACCACGCGGATGCCGGTGACGATGACCGGCAACGCCAGCGGCAGCTCGACACGCGCCAGCACCTGCCGCGGCGTCATGCCCATGCCACGCGCCGCCTCGACCGCGGCGCGCGACACGCGGTTGAGGCCGGCGACGGTGTTGGCCACGATCGGCAGCAGCGAATACAGGAACAGCGCCAGCACCGCCGGCGCCGCACCGATGCCGCGGATCCCGAGCCGCTCGGCCAACGGCACCGCGGCGGCCAGCGCCCCCAGGGGCGCCATGAGGATGCCGAACAGCGCGATCGCCGGGATCGTCTGGATGACGTTGAGCGTGCCCAGGATGCCTGCGCGGATGCGCGGCACCCGGTAGCACACGATCCCCAGCGGCAGCCCGACCAGCACCGCGGCCCCGAGCGAACCTGCGGCCAGCAGCACGTGCTGGCGCAGCTCGCGCGTGAAGCGCTCCGCGTTGACCAGGTACTCGCGCATGACCGAGAGGTGGTCAAACGCGCCGGACCCCAGCGCCAGCACCGCCGCTGCCAGGAATACGCACAGGAACAGCACCCGCAGCAGCGGACCGGGCCGCAGCCGGGTGATGGCATCGGTGGCCATGAGCCCCAGGCACAGCAGCAGCACCCAGAAAGCCGGTCCTGGCGGCGACCCGCACCACCTTGTTGCCTGCCGGGGTGAGCGCGGTGCCGGCGGCCGCCACGGTGAGCGCAAGCGCGACGATGCCCAGCAGTGCAGCGGCCAGCCGCAGGCGCGCGCTGGCGAGGCCAATGGCCGCGACTGCCGCCAGCAGCAGCGCCGCCTGGCACGCAAGTGCGACCCACAGCGGCACCGCTGCCAGCAGCGTGCGCGGGTCCCCGGGCACGATGCGGTTGGCCTTGAGGTACACGAACGGCAGGCACACCAGGGTCACGAGGCCCACCGCCGCCAGCAGCGTGCCCAGCCGATCAAGGCGCCGTGTGCTCACGAGGGCACTACCGGATCAGCCCCTTGGACTTCAGGTAATCGGCAGCGACCTCCTGGTCCGATTCCCCGTCGATCTGCACGCGCGCGTTCAGCTGCTGCAGGGACTCGCGCGTCAGGCTGTCCATCAGCGGCTTCACGATCTGGGCGATCTGCGGGTTGGCCGTGAGCACCGCCTCGCGGATCACCGGCACCGGGGCATAGATGGGTTGCTCATGGCGGTCATCCTCGAGCACCACGAGGTTGGCTGCAACGATGCCGCCATCGGTGCCGTAGACCATCGCGGTATTGATGTCGTTGGTGCGCGCGGCGGCCGCGCCGATGGTCGCCGCGGTCTCCCCGCCCGCCAGCACGATCAGCTGGTCGGACTTCATGCGGAAGCCGTAGGTCTTCTCCAGCGCGCGCAGCGTGCCGGCATTGGCGAACTCTGCCGAACAGGCCAGCACCACGTCCCCGCCCTGGCGACACCCAGCGCCCGAAGTCGCTCATCGTCCTGAGATGGTTCGCCTCGGCCACGTCGCGGCGCACCGCCAGCGCCCAGGCGTTGCTGGCACGCGCCGGCGTGAGCCACACAATATGGTTGTGCTCGTAGTCCAGGCGCGCGCCCAGCGCATAGCCCTGCTGCAGGTCCTTCCAGGCAGGATTGGCCGCATCGTTGTAGAAGAAGCCCGCGTTGCCGGTGTATTCCACGTACAGGTCGATCTCCCCGCTCAGCAGGGCCTTGCGCACCACCGGTGTCGCCCCGATGCGGGTGCGGTCGATCGTCTGGATGCCGTGGGCGTTGAGCATCATGCGTATCATCTGCCCGAGCATCGCCGATTCGCTGGAGAGCTTGGAGGAAACCACGACCGCCGCGGGCAGCGGCGCGGACACCGCGACGCCCAGCACGAGCGTGATCCACAGCGACTTGAACGATCTTGCCACCTGCGCCCCTTTGAGACGACATGCCGAGTGCAGTCGTGCCAGGCAAAGCCGCACGCGCACCTGCATCACACGGTGTCGGTTGCCGCCGGGTACGTCAAGCGTGTGCGCCTGTGCGCTGAGCCCTTATGATGGTGTCACCCATGGATTTCGCCCCCACGTCCCCCTCGCCCGCAGTCCCTGCGGGGCGTACCCGCAGCGGTCGCTACTCGTTCTGGCGGCTGCTATCCGAGGGCCTGCGCGGCCAGCGCGGCTGGCAGCCTGCATGGGTGAAGGCGGCAGCGAAGCCGCACTACCGCGTGGTGATCGTCGGTGGCGGCGGCCACGGGCTTGCCACCGCGTACTACCTTGCCAGCCAGTACGGCATCACCGACGTGGCGGTGGTGGAGAAGGGCCCGATCGGACTGGGCAACGTCGGGCGCAACACGACCATCGTGCGCTCGAACTACTTCCAGCCGGCGAACATCCGCTTCTACGACTACTCGCTGAAGCTGTGGGAGGGCATCGAGCGTGAGCTGAACTTCAATGCGATGGTCAGCCAGCGCGGCACGCTCAACCTCTTTCATACCGAGGCGCAGCGCGACCTGTTCACCCGGCGCGCCAACCAGATGCGCCTGCTGGGGGTGGACGCGCAAGCGGTGACGCGCGCACAGGTGAAGGCGCTGGTGCCGCTGGTGGATCTGGACAACGGCCGCTACCCGGTGCTGGGGGGCTTCCTGCAGCCGCGCGGCGGCACCGTGCGCCACGATGCGGTCGCCTGGGGCTACGCGCGCGGCGCCTCCGAGCGCGGCGTGGACATCATCGAGCAGTGCGAGGTCACCGGCATCCGCCGCGAAGCCGGCCGGGTCACCGGTGTCGAGACCCAGCGCGGCTTCATCGGCGCAGACTCGGTGTGCCTTGCGGTTGCAGGCTACTCCTCGCACCTGGCGGCCATGGCGGGGCTGCGCCTGCCGCTTGAGACCCACGTGCTGCAGGCGTGGGTGAGCGAGGGACTCAAGCCGCTGCTGGATGTGGTGCTCACCTACGGCGCGGGACACTTCTATGTCAGCCAGTCCGACAAGGGCGGGCTGGTGTTCGGCGGCGCCATCGATGGCTACAACACCTACGGCCAGCGCGGCACGCTGCCCATGGCCGAGGAGGTCGCCGCGGCGGCCGTGACCCTGCTACCGGGGCTTGCCCGCGTCAAGGTGCTGCGCCAGTGGGGTGGGATCATGGACATGAGCATGGACGGCTCACCGATCATCTCCAACACCCCGGTGGCGGGGCTGGTTCTCAACGGGGGCTGGTGTTACGGCGGCTTCAAGGCGATCCCCGCCGGTGGCATGAGCACCGCGCACCTGATCGCCACGGGCACCGCGCACCCGCTCGCGGCGCATCTGGACCTCGCACGCTTCGCCGCCGGCCGCACCATCGATGAGCGCGGCGTCGGCCCCTTTCCGTACGCGCACTGACATGCTGCGCATCCGTTGTCCCTTCTGCGGCGAGCGCGATGAGACGGAGTTCCGCTTCCGCGGCGATGCGAGTGTCGTGCGGCCACCGGCCGAGGCGGGGCTGGCCGCGTTCAGCACTTACCTCTACGAGCGCGACAACCCGCTGGGCTGGCACCGCGAGTGGTGGCTGCACGTGGGCGGCTGCCGGCAGCTGCTGAGAGTCGAGCGCCATACCCTCACGCACCAGATCCGCAGCGTGACGCTGCCGGATGACTGCGGGCCGCGCGGCTGATGGCAGGCCCCGGGCGCATCACGACCGGTCTGCTGACCGATGCACGGCAGCCGCTGTCATTCACCTTCGACGGCCGCACGCTGCAGGGGCACGCAGGGCGACACCCTCGCCTCCGCGCTGCTGGCCAACGGCCAGCGCGTCCTGGGGCGCAGCTTCAAGTATCACCGCCCGCGCGGGGTCTATACCGCCGGCCCCGAGGAGCCGTGCGCACTGGTGGATGTCATCGGCGCCGCGGGCCGCGAGCCGAACCGCCTGGCGACCACGCTTGCCCTGCACGACGGACTGGTGGCCCAGAGCCAGCACGGCTGGCCGTCCCTCGCCTTCGACGCGCTGGCGGTCAATGACCTCATCTCCGCGTTCCTGCCAGCGGGCTTTTACTACAAGACCTTCATGTCACCCTCGTGGGCATGGGAGCGCCTCTTCGAGCCGCTGATCCGCCGCGCCGCCGGCCTGGGGCGGCTTGCAGCGGTCATCGGGCCCCACGCGGACCCCGCGGAGATCGTCCACGACCACGCCGATGTGCTGGTGGTGGGCGCCGGGCCTGCCGGGCTCAGCGCGGCCGCAAGGCTCGCGGCGAGCGGCCTGCGCGTGATCCTGGCGGAGCAGGATGTCGTCGCCGGGGGCGGCACCTTGCTGGATGAGCGCTGGGACGCGTGGCGCGCCCACGCAGCGGCCGCGCTTAAGTCGATGCCGAACGTGCGCTGCCTGCTGCGCACCACCGTCGTGGGTGCCTATGGGCACGGGGTGTTCGGGGCACTGGAGACCCTCGGTGCGCCCGAGCGCGCGCGCTTCGGCGGGCTGCGCGAGCGCCTGCGCGTGATCCGCGCCAGGCGCGTGCTGCTGGCGTGCGGTGCAATCGAGCGGCTGATCGCCTTCCCGGACAATGACCGCCCCGGGGTGATGCTGGCCGGGGCGGCGGCAGCCTACCTGCGTCGTTACGGCGTCGGTGTCGGCGCTCGACCGGCGTTCTTCGTGAACAATGACGAGGCCTACGAGGCGGTCTTCGCGCTCAAGGCCGCCGGGGTCCACGTCGTGGGCGTCGTGGATCCACGCGCGGACTCGCAGGCTGCCGAGCGCGCGCTGGCAGCGCGCATCCCGGTGTTCAAGGACTGCGTCGTCGAGGCCGTGCGCGGTCGCGGCGGCGTGACCGCGGTGGGCTTCTGCGCGGTCGGTGGCGGGCGGCGACGCTTCCTGGTCGCCGACGCACTGCTGGTCTCCGGCGGTCACACGCCCTATTGCACCCTGGCCACCCAGCTGGGGGCGGACCTCACGTGGCAACAGGACATCGCCGCCTTCACCCCGGCGCTGGATCCGCATACCGGTACGGTCGCTGGCGCCGCGCGCGGGGTGTTCGGGCTGGGCGCCTGCGTCGCAGACGGCACGCATGCCGCCGATGCGCTCGCTAAGGCAATGGGGGTACCCGCTGCGGCATCCGCCGCGAGCGGGGTATCCGTGCCGCCGGATGTGGCGCGCACCGCACTGATGACGCTGTGGGACGTCGGCCTCGCCGGCAAGTCGTTTGTGGACCTGCAGAACGATGTGACCGTCACGGACGTGCAGCTGGCGCTTCGCGAAGGCTATGCGCACGTGGAGCACATGAAGCGCTACACCACCCACGGCATGGCCACTGACCAGGGGCGCATCGGCGGACTGGTGGGGGCCGCGATCCTCGCCGCCGAGCGTGGCGTGCCGATTGCCGAGGTGGGCCAGTCCAAGCCGCGCCCCTACGTGGAGCCGGTACCGTTTGCAGCCCTGGCAGGCCCGGAGGTGCGCGCCCACTACAAGCCCAAGCGCCGCCTGCCCCTGCACGCCTGGCACGAGGCCTCCGGGGCGACCTTCGTCTCGACCGGTCTGTGGCTGCGGCCGCTGGTGTACAGCGGCAGCCCCGGCTGGGAACCGGTTCTTGCCGAGGCGCGCCACGTGCGCAGCCACGCCGGCATCACCGATGTCTCCACGCTCGGCAAGCTCGAAGTCCATGGACCGGATGCTGCGCAGTTCCTCGACTACCTGTACGCCAACACGCTCTCCACGCTTGGGGTGGGGCGTGCACGCTACGGCATCATGCTGCGCGAGGACGGCATGATGCTCGATGACGGCACCGTCACGCGGCTTGCGGACCGGCATTTCGTGCTCACAACCACCACGGCCAACTCGACCGTGGTGCTCGAGCACATGGAGTTCCAGCTGCAGAACCAGTGCCGCCGGCTGGACGTGCTGATCAGCGAGGTCACCGACCAGTGGGCGCAGTTCGCGATCGCCGGCCCCAGGGCGCGCGAGGTCATCGCCGCGGCACTGCCGGACCTTGACGTCTCCAACGTCGCGCTGCCCTTCATGGCCGCAGCGACGATTATGCTGGCCGGGGTCCCCGGGAGACTCTTCCGCATCTCCTTCTCCGGCGAGCTCGCCTACGAACTCGCCGTGCCCGCCCGCGAGGCCACCCGCGCCTGGACCGCGCTGCTTGCGGCCGGCGAGCCCTACGGGCTGCGACCCTACGGCCTGGATGCGCTCAACACGTTGCGCATCGAGAAGGGACACATCACCGGGGCTGAGCTGAACGGCAACACCAATGCCAGTGACCTGGGCTTCGGGCGCATGCTGAAAAAGGGCGGCGACTTCATCGGCCGCGTGCTCGCGCAGCGCCCCGGCATGACTGCCGCGCAGCGCCTGCAGCTGGTGGGAGTGCGTCCGCTGGACCGCGAGCGCCGGCTGCGCAACGGCATGCAACTGCTCGAGCCGGCCGGCGCAGATGCGAGCCTGGGCTACATCACCTCCTGCACCCCTGCGACCGATGGCGGCGGCTGGATGGGGCTCGCACTGCTCAGCGCCGGCCCGGCGCGTATCGGCGGGCAGCTCCTGGCGGTCTCGCCCGTGCACGATGAGCAGGTGGCCGTCGCGATCCTAAGCCCGCACATGCTCGACCCGGAGAATACCCGTGTCCGAGCCTAGACCGTCCGCCGCTGCGGGGATCCGGGTGTGCGAGCGCGAGGTCGCGATCATCGAGATCGCGGCGCTGCGTGGCGGTGCCGCTGTGGCCCAGGGGTTCGGCGCGCGCTACGGCGAGGTCCTGCCGGGCTTCGGGCGCGTGGTGATCGGCCAGGTGCAGCTGGCACTGTGCGTGCGCCCGGGCCGCTGGCTGCTGGTGGATCCGCGGCCAGCGCCGCTGCGCGGCGCGCAGGCCGCACGCTGGCACGAGGGCTGCGCAGGTGCTGCCGCGGTGACCGAGCTGTCCTCAGCGCTGGCAGCGTTCACCGTCAGCGGTATCGAGGCGCGCCACATGCTGGCACGTGGCTGCCGGCTCGACCTGGATCCCCTGGTGTTCCCCTGCGGCAGCGCGGCGGCGACCGTCGTGGCGCAGGTCCCGGTCATACTCGCAGCGCTGTCGCAGGCGATACTGCTGCTGACCCCTTCGAGCACCGCGCAGCACTTCAAGGAGTGGCTCGAGACCACGGCGCGGCCCTTCGGGCCCATCGACGGTGGCGATGGCGAAACGGTTGTGGATCTTTCGGTTGAAACGGTGGAGAGGTACCTGTGAGCGAGGGTGGCATGCGGACATCGGCACGGGCGGTGGTGATCGGCGGCGGCGTGGTCGGGGCGAGCGTGCTCTACCACCTGGCCAAGATCGGCTGGACCGACGTGGTGCTGCTGGAGAAGAGCGAGCTCACCTCCGGCTCCACCTGGCACGCGGCCGGCGGCATGCACACCTTCAACGGCGACGCCAACATCTCGCGCCTGCAGAAATACACCATCGACCTGTACCGCGAGATCGAGGCGCTCTCCGGCCAGTCCTGCGGGCTGCACCCCAACGGCGGGCTGATGCTGGCGGCCAACCAGGGCGAGATGGACAGCCTGCGGCTCATCTGCTCGCCGCGCGCGCTACCTCGGCATGGAGACGCGAGATGATCTCGGTCGAGCGAGGCGCAAGCGCTGCAACTCGCCTGATCGACGAGCAGCTACTTCATCGGCGCGCTGTGGCGCGCGGACGGCGGCCATTGCGATCCCTCCGGCACCACCCAGGCCTACGTCGAAGGCGGCGCGCAAGCTCGGCGCCGAGGTCAACCGCTTCACCCGCGTGCTGGCGCTCGAGCCAGCGGCCGCGACGGCTAGCTGGGACGTCGTCACCGACAAGGGCACGATCCACGCCGAGCACGTCGTCAACTGCGGCGGGCCTGTGGGCGCGCGAGATCGGCCGCATGGTCGGCATCGAGCTGCCGGTGCTGGCGATGGAGCACCACTACCTCGTCACCGAGGCCATGCCGGAACTGGCCGGCCTGCGACCGGGAGATCGTCAACACCACCGACTACTCCGGCGAGATCTACATGCGCCAGGAGGGCCGCGGCGCGCTGCATCGGCACCTACGAGCCGCACGGCGTCGCCTGGTCGCCGGTCACGACCCCGGACGATTTCTCCATGCAGCTGCTGCCCGACGACTTCGAGCGGCTGGCGCCGTAGTTCGAAGTCGGCTTCCGGCATTTCCCGGCGATCGGGCGCGCCGGCATCAGCAAGGCGATCAACGGGCCCGTTCACCTTCGCGCCGGACGGCAACCCGCTGGTCGGCCCGGTGCGCGGGCCTGCGCAACTACTGGGTGGCCTGCGCGGTGATGGCCGGCTTCAGCCAGGGCGGCGGCATCGGCCTGGTGCTGTCGCGCTGGATGGCCGAGGGCGATCCGGGCGCAGGACATCCTGGCGATGGACGTCGCCCGCTTCGGCGCCTTCGCGACGCCGAAATACACCATCGCTCAAGGTGCCGGAGAACTACCGGCGGCGCTTCCGCCTCGCCTATCCCGAACGAGGAACTGCCGGCCGCGCGCCCGGTGCGCCGCACGCCGATCTACGACCGGCTGCGTCGCGGCCGGCGCCGTGATGGGCGCGAATTTCGGCCTGGAGAATGCGCTGTGGTTCGCGCCCGCCCGGCGTCGCGCCCACCGAGACCCCGACCTATCGCCGCTCGGAGGCCTTCGCCCATCGTGCGCGCCGAATGCCAGGCCGTGCGCGCGGCGGTCGGGCATCTACGAGACCTCCAACTACGGCAAGTACGAGGTCACCGGGCGCGGCGCGCGCGCCTGGCTCGACCGCGTGTTCGCCTGCCGCATCCCGCAGGCCCGGCCGGCTGGCGCTCGCGCCGATGCTGAACGACGCCGGGCGCATCGTCGGCGACCTGTCGATCGCCTGCCTTGCCGACGGACCGCTTCCTCATCATCGGCTCGGGCTTCGCCGAGGAATTCCACATGCGCTGGTTCTCGGCAGCGAACCCGCCCGCCGACGTGCACGTCCGCTCGGCCGCCTCGACGCTGACCGGCTTCTCGATCGCCGGCCCGCGCGCGCGCGAGCTGGTGCAGCGCCTGGTGCGCGATCGACCTGTCGGCCGACGGCCTTCAGGCTCTTCCAGGTGACGCGAGACGGCGGTGGGCTTGTGCGCCGGCGATCCTCGCCGCGCGCCGGCTTCACCGGCGAACTCGGCTACGAGATCTGGACGACGCCGGACTACTTCGCCGACGCTCTACGAGGACCTGTTGGAGGCCGGCGCGCGACCTCGGGCTGACGCATTTCGGCGGCCGCGCGCTCTCGCTCGCTGCGGCTGGAGAAGGGCTACGGCTCGTTCAACAAGGACTTCCGGCCCGACTACACGCCCGGCGGAAACCGGCCTCGACCGCTTCATCGACTTCGACAAGGCGGACTTCACCGGACGCGCCGCCGCGCTCGCCGAGCGCGCCAGCGGTGCCGAAGCGACGCTTCGTCGTCATGGAGGTCGCCGACGCGCGATGCGGAAGTCGTCGGCTACGAGTCGATCATGAAGGACGGCGAGGCGGTCGGTTACGTCACCTCCGGCGCCTTCGGGCATTGCATCGGCAAGAGCCTCGCCGCCGGCTACGTGCCGACCGCGCTGGCTCGCGACGGCGCGCCGCTTCGAGATCGACATCCTGGGGGAGATGCGTACCGCAACGGTGCACCTGCAGCCGCTGTACGACCCCAGCGGCGCGCGCCTGCGCGGCTAGGCCGGGGAGCGACTTACTGCGGCCGGGGCCGAGCCAGCCGGTACCATCGGATCACACAGCCCCGGCACCCTGCCCCAGCGCCGGCGTCGTCAACGCCCGCCGTGTCGTTTCAGTGCCGTGATGATCTCGCTCTCGTCAGCCGCGAGGGCGGCATCCAGCGGCGACTCACCGCTGTGATCCTGGATGTTGGGATTGGCCCCGGCATCCAGCAGCAGCGCCACCGCCTGCGAATGTCCGTGGAGCGTCGCGAGCATGACAGCAGTGCGACCGGCGCCATCCTGGACGTCGAGGTCGGCGTGTCGTTCGCGCAGGCCGCGCAGCGCTGCCAGATCCCCGCTCTCCGCGGCGCGCCATAGCGCGGCGCCGGAGACCTCGCCGGTACCGACCGCCGTGGGCGCGCTCAGGGAGGGGGCTGCGGCATTGGACGAGTCCAGCGCCCGGCTCGCCGCACCAGCGGCAGTGCGTGCCGTTTGCATACCGCCGATGAGCGCGCCGGCGGCCGCCGCATCGGCACTCTTGCCCGTCGCGGCGGCCGCCGTGCGCGGGTTCTGCGCCACCGCTACCGGTGGCGGGCGCGGCGCCGCATCGGCAGCAGCAACGCGAGCGGGTGCCGGCGCCCGCGCGTCCCGGTCCGCCAGCGCCGGGGATGCGGGGCTGATATCGGCAAACACCGGCGAGCCGTCGCCCGGGCTGTCGTCGCGGGGGGTAGCAGTCACCCTCGCCTGCGGCGGCGGAGCGTATGCCCGCGACGGCGGCGACGTGCGCGGAATCCACATGAACACGGCCAGCAGCGTCGCGGCGAGCGCACCGATCGCAGCCGGCCGGCGCCAGGGGCGTCGCTGCGGGCGATGCCAGCTGTATGCGGGCTTCTCGGTGGCCTCGAACTGGGTGCGCAGCGCCAGCTGCTTGGCGTATGCGTGGACGCGCTCACGCACTTTCTCGTCCGGGACGCTCGCATCCGCCGCCGCGACGCGCCGGTACAGCGCATCGATGTCGCTCAGGTCCTCGTCATCCGGTGGCAGGTTATTCATGCGAACTCGCTCAACAGCTCTCGCAGCTTAAGGCGCGCATAGCGCAGGCGGCTCTTGGTCGTCTCGAAGGTGCTGCCGGTGATCGCCGCTACCTCCTCGACGCTCAGTTCGCCCTCGACGTGCAGGAGGAATGCGTCGCGCTGCTCCCCCGGCAGCTGGCCCAGCGCCCGCGCCAGAGCGACGCCCTCTTCGTTCGTTATCGAGGCGGCGAGCGGTCCCCCAGCAGAGGCGGCAGTCAGCTGCTGGGCAACCGGCGGCGCCTCGTATCCCATCGCATCCAGGCTCACCTGGCGGGCCGCCACGCGCACCGCATCGAGCATGCGGTTGCGCGCGATGGTGAACAGCCAGGTAGTGAAGCGGGCCGTCGGCTGGTAGCGCCCCGCCTCGCGCGCCACGGCGAACCAGACCTCCTGGAACAGTTCGTCGGCAGTGGCGCGGTTACCCACGTGGCGCTCGAGATAGCGCCATATCTTGCTCTCGTGCCGGCGGTACAGCGCCGTGAAGCACGCCGCGTCCCCGCCGGCATAGCGCTTCAACAGCAACTCGTCACTATCCGCCGGGCCTGACATCCGCCCCATTATGGCAGTTGTGCACCGCCTCAGCCGGGCGGGTCGGGGACGAACTGAGCCGCGGGTGACTCGGGGAAGGGGTTCAGCCCCGGCACGGGCGGCCGCGGCCGGCGGATGATCCCCATGGCCACGAGGTTATCGAGGCTGTCGTAGCGGATGCGGATCAGTTCATTCGGTTCGCTCTGCAGGCGCACGAACTCAGTCTGCTGCACCATCGAGCCTTCGCGCTCGCCGTGGCCGGTGCCGAGCTTCGCCGCCGGCGCGGCCAGGAATCCGGCCGTTGACTGCGGCAGCGTGGCTGCGGCCGCATCGGCGGGCTGGCCCGGGCGCTCCCGTGCACCGCCGGCCGTCGCGTCCGGCCGGCTGACTTCGCCCTGCGCACAGCATGGGATGTAGGGCTGTACCACCTTCTCGCGGAACAGCGCGACGCCGATGACACCGACATTGGCAGCCCGCCCGGTGCGCTGTGCGTAGGAGTCAGACGCATCAGTGAAGGTGAAGGCCGCCACCTCGGCATTGCTCTTGCGCCAGCCTGTGATCTGGTAGCGTTCGCCGCCGTCGAGCACGTAGCCGGCCTGCCCCCAGCCGGCGGTCGTCCCGGATATGACATTCACCCCATCCACTGAGGTGACCGCGAGGATGCGCGCGCCGCTGTTGTTGCGGACCTCGACCGCATAGCGGGCCCCGGGGGCGCCCGCCACCCAGTACTCGCCGCGCGAATAATGCGTGCTGAGCACTGCGCCGGTGTCGCGGTCGATCACCCTGACGCTCGCGAGCGAACCGAGCGCGCAGGCATCGCAGCTCGCGGCCAATACCGACAGTGAAATCACGCCGAGGATCGTTTTCATACAGTTCCCGTGGTGCAGTGGATCTGAGTACTGAAACGTGCGGCGACCGCCAGCGGGGTTAACGCGGTTGCAATCTCCACTTATCGTTAAGTGGCGCAGCGGAACACCGCCGCGTGGTGCGTCAGGACGAGGCGGCGGATCGATGGAAAGAGTGGCCGCTGCCGGCGGCGCGACCGATACTGGCGGCAGGGGAAACAACACAGGGAGCCGCCCGGATGCGCCGAGCCAAGAAGATACTCGCCATCAGCGGCGCGGTGCTGCTGGCCGGCATTGCAGCCCTGGCGGCTTTCGTAAGCCACGACTCGCCCTGCCCGCCACAACCGGCAGCCGCGCCCGCCTCGCAGACCATGGCCGCGGTGGTCTATCGCTGCTACGGCGGCCCGCAGGTGGTCAACCTCGAACAGATCGCGAAGCCCACGCCCGCGGACGACCGGGTGCTGGTGCGCGTGCACGCCGCCTCGGTCAATCCACTCGACTGGCACTACGTGCAGGGCAAGCCGTACATCATGCGGCCCATGAGCGGCTTCGGCGCACCCGAGGATATCCGCCTGGGGACTGACTTCGCCGGCATCGTCGAGGCGGTCGGCCGCAACGTGACACGCTTCAAGCCCGGCGACGAGGTGTACGGCGGGGCCGACGGCTCCTTCGCCCAGTACGTGACACCGCGCGCGGCAGGCTCGATGGCCCTGAAGCCTGCGAACATGAGCTTCGAGCAGGCCGCGAGCGTGCCGATCGCGGCGGTGACTGCCTTGCAGGCCCTGCGCGACCAGGGACAGCTCAAGGCGGGCCAGAGGGTGCTGATCAACGGTGCCTCCGGCGGGGTCGGCACCTTCGCGGTGCAGATCGCCAAGGGGATGGGCGCGCAGGTCACCGGGGTGTGCAGCACGCGCAACGTGGCCCTGGTGCACTCCCTGGGCGCCGACCAGGTCATCGACTACACGCGTGAGGACTTTACCCAGGGCACCATGCGCTACGACCTGATCATCGACACCGTAGGCTCACACCCGATCGCCGATTATCGCCGCGCGCTGGTACCCGGCGGGGTGCTCGTGATCATCGGCGGCCCGAGCGATAACCCATGGCTGGGCCCGATGACCGCGTCCCTGAAGGCCCTGGCGATCGGGCCCTTCGTGCACGAGAAGCTGGTGTTCTTCTTCGCGGACCTGAACCAGAAGGACCTCGAGGTGCTGCGCGGCATGATGCAAGCGGGGCAACTGACCCCGGTCATCGACCGCCGCTACCCGCTGGCCCAGACGCGCGAGGCACTGTCCTACCTGCTGCAGGGACATGCGCGCGGCAAGGTCGTGGTCACCGTGGACTGATGCCCGTGGCGCCGGCGGGGCCGTTGCCTGCACACTGCGGGGCTTGCACCACTGCCGGTTGGAAATCTGATGTCTGAGGATTGCGCGCGCACCGTGCCCGGGCGGGGACGGCGTCATGTCGTGATCGCCTTCACCTTCCTGGCCTGCGTCATCTCCTATACCGACCGGGTCAACATCGCGGTGGCCGCGGTCGCCATGAAGGAGCACTTCGGCTGGACGCAGACCCAGAAGGCCTGGGTGCTGTCGGCATTCTTCGTCGGCTACCTGGTGTTCATGTTCCCCGGCGGCCTGCTCGCCACCCGCTACGGGGGCAAGAAGGTCCTGGGCTGGTCGGTGCTCGCCTGGTCGGTATGCACGCTGCTCACCCCGCTGGCCGCGGTAGCCGGCCTGCCGGCGCTGCTGCTGGCGCGCGTGGGCATGGGGCTGGGCGAGGCGGCCATGTTTCCGGGGGCCTACGAGATGTTCTCCCGCTGGGTGCCCGCGGCGGAACGCGCGCGCGCGGCCGCCCGCCTGCTCAGCGGGATCCCGGTCGGCACCGTGATCGGGCTTACGGGCACCGGGCTGCTGGTGGTGCACTACGGCTGGGCCAGTCCCTTCTACGTGTTCGGAGCGGTGGGCCTTGTGTGGGTGCTGCTGTGGGGCGCATGGGTGCACAACGACCCGGCGCGCGATCCGCTCCTCGGCAGCAGCGAGCGCGCACTGCTGGGAACGCGCGCCCGCGCCGCCCCCAGGGAGCCGATCGGGCGGTTGCTGCTGCGCCGACCGGTGATTGCCATCGTCATCGCGCACGTGGCCGGCAACTGGGCGCTCTACATGCTGCTGTCCTGGCTGCCGAGTTATTTCCGCGACGTCCAGGGCCTGAGCATCGCCAACGCGGGCCTGTTCTCCGCGGCGCCGTGGCTGGCGATGTTCCTGGTGAGCAACCTTGCTGCCACGGTGACCGACCGCATGATACTGCGCGGCGTGAGTGTCGCCACGACGCGCAAGGCCATGCAGTGCGGCGGCCTGCTCGGGTCGGCCGCCTTCCTGCTGCTGCTGCGCGACGTGCATACCCCCGGCGCTGCACTGGCACTGCTGTGCGCCGCCACCGGCGCCCTGGGATGCACCTGGTCGGGGTTTGCGCCGAGCTTCCTTGACGTCGCGCCGCGACACGGCGCGCTGCTCTACGGCTTCAGCAACACGTTCGCGACCATCCCGGGGGTCGTTGGCGTCACCGTCACCGGCTGGCTCGTGGATGCCACGGGCACCTATTCCGCAGCCTTCCTGCTTGCCGCGGCGGTCAGCGTCCTGGGCGCTGCGGTGTTTGCCGTGTTCTTCGAGTCCCGCGAATTGGTCTAACCGGTCCTTGCGCATGCCGCGGTGGATACGCTGCGCCGCCGCGGGATCGCCTCGCCGGGCTACCCAAGTCCGTCCTTCGTGTGTTCACATAGCTGCCATGCAACACCTGCCGCGCGTCGCCCTCACCCTTGCCGCCCTGGTCCTGCCGCTGCGCCTGCCGGCCGCGGACCTCCTGTTGAGCCACGTCATGCTCTACGACGGCAGCGGCGCAAGCCCGCGCGTGGCCGACGTGCGCGTGCGTGGGGCGCGGATCGTCGCCGTCGCGCCTCACCTGCTGGCGCTGCCCGGCGAGGCGGTGCGCGACGAACACGGACTTGCACTGGCGCCAGGCTTCATCGACATGCACAGCCACGGCGATCGCGGGCTGCTGGAGGACCTGGACGCCGCAACGATCACGCGCCAGGGCGTGACGACTATCTTCGTCGGCCAGGACGGCGAGTCGCATTATCCCCTCAAGGATTACTACGCACGCTTTGCAGCCACGCCGGCCGCACTCAACGTTGCCAGCATGGTCGGGCACGCGAGCCTGCGCGAAGAGGTGATGGGCAGCGACCTTTACCGCGCGGCCACGGATGCAGAGGTGGCGCGGATGCGCTCCCTGCTGGCCACGGAACTCCAGGCGGGCGCCTTCGGCCTCTCCACCGGGCTTGAGTATGAGCAGGCGCACTTCGCGACCACCGAGGAGGTCATCGACCTGTCACGGGTGGCCGCCGCCAGCGGCGGGTTCTACATCAGCCACGTGCGCGATGAGGCGAACCAGGTCTTTGATTCCTTCGACGAGATCCTGCGCATCGGGCGCGAGGCGCACATCCCGGTGGAGATTACCCACATCAAGCTCGGCGCCACCGGCGTGTGGCACCAGGCCGCCACGCGCATGCCGCAGTACTTCGCCACCGCACGGCGTGAACACATCGACCTGACGGCGGACGTCTACCCCTACACCTACTGGCATTCGACCATCCGGGTCATCGTCCCGGACCGCGACTTCTTCAACGCCGCCAAAGTAGGCGCCGCAATCGCCGACAACGGCGGGGCGCAGGCCATCCGCGTGGTGCGCTACACGCCGGATCCGACGCTCTCCGGGAAGACGCTCGCCGCGATTGCCACGGGCTGGCAGGTGACGCCGGTGGAGGCGTACATGCGCATCATCCGGGCTACCGCGGCGGAGATTGAGCCCGGGGCGCAGCAGATGGAGGAGATCATCGCCACCTCCATGAGTGAGGATGACGTGCGCTGGTTCATCGTGCAGCCGGCCATCATGTTCTGCAGCGATGGTGAGCTGCATGGCGCGCATCCGCGCGGCGCGGGAACCTTCCCGCGGATCCTGGGCCACTACGTGCGCGAGGAAAGACTCCTTACCCTCGAGTCTGCGATCCACAAGATGACCGCCCTGCCTGCGCAGCGCCTGGGGTTGCCTGACCGCGGCCGCATCGCTGCCGGCTACGTCGCGGACCTCGTGGTGTTCGACCCCGCGACGGTCATCGATCGAGCCACCATCGAGCATCCTGAGGCCCCGCCCCTGGGCATCAAGGACGTCATGGTTTCCGGAGATTGGGTGATCGATGATGGTCATGTCACCGGCGCGCATCCGGGCAAGGTGCTGCGGCGCGCGAAGGCGCATTAGCGACCGTCGCGGCGGCCGCGCTTGCCGCAGACACGCGTCCGAGGGCTTGCCGGACCAAACCGCCGCACCTCTGTCGCTGCCCGCGTAGTCCGCGTCTTACACCGTCCTACAAACATCTGGCGCAGGCCTCCGAATATCCGACAGGCCGTATTCCTCATCCGGCGAATCGTCGGGTTATGCCCACAAACTGTTCTCCTAGGCGCCAACTGCGACAATTCAAGGGCCGAAGCACAATTTGTCCCAACAGCAACAGGGGACGGATCTGGCCATGGGCACTCAACGATCAGCAATTTCAGCCGCCGCGCAGGGGCTGGTGTTCGCGGTTGTTTTGACCACCTCCATACCGGCGGTGGCCGGTTCTCTGGGTGATATCGCCAACTCAGTGCGCAAGGGCACCGGCGTTCGTGCCGAGGCCGCGCGCCCGGTGGCCGTGCGCCTCACGAGCCTACGTCCGGATCTGAGCACCGGCGCTGCGAAGCCGGTTTCCCTGGACACACCGCGCGAGAACACGGTGAGTCTGCACGAGGCTCAGCCCAGAGTGCCGAGCGCTGAAGTTGCGATCGCGGGCATGCACAACCCGCAGGGGCTGCACTTTGAAGATGCCAGTGCCACGGTGAGTCCGACCCTTATCAGGCTCGCGCGCAACTATCACCATGATGGACTGCCGGTGGTGAAGCTGTGGCAGGCCGATCGCAATATGGTCTCAATCGGTCTCAATCCGCATGGTGTACCGGGCATCTTCTTTACCCAGGCACTGGGCAAGTAATCGCCGCTGTAGCCGCTGGACTACACAGGCTCGCTGCGGGCGTTGACTGAAACGCCGGGGCAGGCGGCACAACATCGTGCTCACAACGTAAGCCAAAGGAGTAGAACATGAACAAGGATCAGATTAAGGGCCGCGCTACGGAAGTCTCGGGCAAGACCAAGTCTGCGGTTGGTAAAGTTCTCAAGGATGGAGAACTCGTCAACAAGGGTCGCCTCGAAGAGGTAGCGGGCAAGGCGCGCGCAACCTACGGCGACGCGAAGAACGAGGTCAAGAAGGAACTGGACAGGGACGCGGACGAAGAGTAGCTCCCCGTACTTCCTGCCGGCCGCTCTCTAGGGCGGCCGGCAGGAGCCTCTGGCCGCAGGACAAAGGCGACCTTGATTTAACAACAATCGCAGTTGTGAGATAGCGCCTACGCTGCGTGACTATGCGCGACAGGTAGCAGCCAGCGTGCAAGCGAGTACGCTTAAAGCCCCGGTCTAGCCAAAGCGGTTATCCGTGAAGCATCCTGTCAGACCCAATCAAGCAGCCGCGAGTGCAGCGGCACCGGCTTTTTACCCATGCTGAAGTCCGCTACTGCGGCGCGCGCGCTCTCGGGGCTGTTGTTTGCCGCCGTGGCCGTCGTGCTGTTCTTCGGACGCGTGGCGTTCATCCCCGTGGTTCTGGCGGCGCTGTTTGCGCTGGTACTGTCAAGTGCCGTCGAGGCGCTGCATCGACTGCGCCTGCCGCGCGCCCTGGGTGCGCTGCTGGTGGTCGGGCTGTTGCTGGGAGCGGTGGGCTGGTCGGCCAATGCACTGCTGGGACCGGCACAGCACTGGCTGGCCAGCGCGCCCAAGGTATTGCAGAGCATCGAGCGCAGACTGCGCCCCGCGGAGGGTGTCATGCATCGCCTGCAGGCGGTGACCACCCAGGCCGGCACGCTCACGAAGGCACCGGCAGGCTCCGGGACGCAGTCGGTGTCACAGGCAGCACCGGAACCTGTGCTGTCGGAGGCGGAGCTGGTCACCGCCACCGGCGCGACCCTCACAAGCCTCGCCGCCTTCGTGATCCTCACGGTATTCCTGCTCTCCGGCGGCCCGCCGATGCTGGCGCGCATGGCCGCCTCGCTGGCCTCGAACCTGCAGGCTGCGCACGCCTTGCGTGTCATAGAGGCACTGCGCAAAGAACTGGGCCGTTACTACGGCACCATCGCGCTGATCAACCTCGGACTGGGCGTGGCGACTGGACTTGCCATGCTTGCACTGGGGGTCCCCAACCCCTTCCTGTGGGGCGCGGTCGCAGCGTTGCTCAACTTCGTGCCCTATGTAGGTTCCGCCACGACGCTTGCGATCCTGACCGTGGTGGCCGTTGTGACGTTCGACTCGACAGGCAAGATCCTGGCGGTCGCAGGCACCTTCCTGGCGTTGGCGACGATCGAGGGACAGGTCGTGCAGCCGCTGCTGGTGGGCCGTCGCCTGGAGTTGAATCCCATCCTGGTGTTCCTCGCGGTGTGGTTCGGTGGCTGGTTCTGGGGCGTGGCGGGCATCGTCATCGCCATACCGACGCTGGTGGCGCTGAAGGTCGCCGCCGCGCACAGCAAGGACGCCGGCGCACTGCTGGAATTCCTGAGCCCAACCGACGCTGCGCCCCTGAAGGCGATCCGCGGGCGCGTGGGCAAGCCCGCGCCGCGCTCGGCATAGACCGCGCCAGCCGCACTGGTGCACCATCCCCCGCATGAGCGATGGGAGGCTGGCGCCTGCCCCGGTACCCTGCGCCGATTCTCCCAAGTCATGCCGGCGCGCGTTGCAGTACGGCCCGCGACTTTCCTCTTTTCACCAGGAGTTTTCATGTCCACCAAGGCATTCGGCGCGATCGCTGCAGACAGGCCACTGACGGCCATGGACATCCAGCGCCGGCAGCCCGGTCCCACCGACGTGCAGATTGAGATCGCCTACTGCGGGGTGTGCCATTCGGACCTGCATACGGTGCGCTCGGAATGGGACGGCACGCGCTACCCGTGCGTGCCGGGCCACGAGATCGTCGGCCACGTGAGCGCGGTGGGCGCCAAGGTGACTAAGTTCAAGGTCGGCGACACCGTGGGCGTGGGCTGCCTGGTCGACAGCTGCCAGCATTGCCCGGCCTGTGCCGAAGGCCTGGAGCAGTACTGTGAGGTGGGCATTGTGGGTACCTACAACGGCCCGACCAAGGATGCGCCGGGGCACACCCATGGCGGCTACTCGCAGCGCATCGTGGTCAGCGACAGGTTCGTCGTGAAGGTCCGACACCCGGACAACCAGCTCGCCGCCGTCGCACCGCTGCTGTGTGCCGGCATCACCCTGTATTCACCACTGCGCCACTGGCACGCGGGTCCGGGCAAGAAGGTGGGCATCGTCGGCATCGGCGGCCTGGGTCACATGGGCGTCAAGCTCGCCCATGCGATGGGCGCGCACACGGTCGCCTTCACCACCTCCGAGAGCAAGCGTGCGGATGCGGCCCAGCTCGGCGCCGACGAAGTCGTCAATTCTCGTGATGCCGCGCAGATGAAAGCTCACTTGGGCACCTTCGACCTGATCGTGGACACCGTCGCGGCCAGCCACCAGCTCGATGCCTTCACCAAGCTGCTGCGCCGCGATGGCACCCTGGTGCTGGTTGGCGCACCTGAGCACCCGCACCCCACCCCGGACGTCATGAATCTGCTGTTCAAGCGGCGCTCGATCGCCGGCTCGATCATCGGCGGCATCGCCGAGACGCAGGAGATGCTCGATTTCTGCGCCGCGCACGGCATCGTCGCGGACATCGAGATGATCAATATCCAGCAGATCAACGCCGCCTACGAGCGCATGCTCAAGAGCGACGTGAAGTACCGCTTCGTGATCGACAACGCCTCGCTGCAGGCCTGAGGCTCACCTCCACTGCCACTGGCGCACAGGAGGTGCCGGCAGCGCACGGCTGCGGGTACAATCGGGGCTGTCGTTATTCTGCACCCAGCCTGCGCGGCGCATCCGGCCCGCGCCAGGCGGAGGATGATCCGATGCGCACCGGCCCGCTCGCCCTCTTCTGCTGCCTGGTAATCGTGCTTGCGGTGTCCGCCTGCGGTGGCGGTGACGGCGGCACGCTGGTCACGACCGCCTCGCCCGGCGGGATATGGGGAGGCACGGACTCGCTGACCAAGCGGTCCGTATCAGGGGTCGTGGATGAATCGGGCCAGCTCGATTTCATCCGCTCAGACCTGGTGCAGTTCGCCGGCATGATCAGCGCCTCGGGCACGACGGTCTCGTCCAGTTTTGACGGCTACGCGCCCTTTGGCGGGGCCTTCGCCGACGGCTCGACCCACGGGACCGGCTCGCTCACCGGCTCGATCGCCGAGCGTGCAACCATGGACCTGACCTACCAGTTCACCACCGACGGCGGCACCGCCAGCACGGGCACCCTCAATCTCACCTACGACTCGTTATACGCGGTGGCCTCGTCGCTGTCGGCGGTCGCCGGAAACTACACCGACACCGCGCGCGGCACGACGGTGTCGATCAATGCCAGCGGAGCCATCAATTCGCAGGACCCCGCCACCCTGTGCGTCCTCAGTGGGCAGGTGTCGATCATCAACGCGCAGTACAACGCGTACGCGGTCAGCCTGACGTACGCCAACTGCGTAGGCAGCTCTGCGGTGCTCAATGGCGTGCAGTTCACGGGGCTCGCCTCGCTGAACAATGCGAGCAATCCTGAAAAGGTCACTATCGGCGTGACCGGCACGATCGGTGCGGCCGGGGTCGCGCAGGCCATAAACCTCGTCCACCAGTAGCAGCCGCGCCGTGAATGTCGGACGACCTGCCTTGGCAAAGGTGCCCAGCAAGGCGCGTCTGGAGGCGCTGGTGGATGGCATCTTCGCGGTTGCGATGACCTTGCTGGTGCTGGACATCAAGCTGCCCGATGGGTTGCAGCTGGAGTCCAACGCGCAGCTGCTGACGCACTTCGCCTCGATCACGCAGGCTTTCCTGGTCTACCTCCTGAGTTTCGTGGTGCTGGCCATGTTCTGGGCGTCCCACAACTACCAGTTCCATGTTCTGCAGCGCCTCGACCGGCCGCTGCTGTGGACGAACTTCGCCTTCCTGCTCCTGACGACCATGGTGCCGTTCACGACCGGCCTCGTCTCCGCGCACAGCGATCTGTCCGCGGCTGCCACGCTCTACGCGGCCAACCTGCTGCTGCTCGGGGTGGCCCTGTGGTTGCATATCCGGCGGATGCGGGCGCAGCCGGGGCTGGTGACCGCTGAGTTGACCCCCGCCCTGGGTCGCGGCATCGAGCGCAGGATCGGACTTTTCTGTGCCGTGGCACTGGTCGCAGTGGGGCTGGCCCAGATCGCCCCCCACTGGGGCACGAAGTTTTTCCTGCTGCTGCTGGTGGTGCATTTCCTGCCGCACCGACACGATGAAACCGCGGATGCCTCGCTGTAGCGCGGCCTCAGGCGTCGGCGCGCGGAGCCGCTGACTCGTCGCGGGGTTGCTGCTGTGCGAGCACCAGGCCGTCGCTGCCGGCGCGCTCGTAGATGTGCTGTCCGCCCAGCTCCAACTCGTACTCGACGTGGCGGCGGAAATTCTGCATTTCCTGCGCGAGGCGATCCTCGTAGCTGGCGGCACGAGAGTCGACATCGCCACCCTGCGCCGTCACGGCGTACTCCCAGGGCCAGGTGATCTCACCGGAATCCCAAGTACCCTCCAGCTCAAAGCGCAGGTGCAGCACGAAGCGGCGCGCATCCGGGCGACTCGGAAAGGCCTCGACCGAGACGTAGGCGGCAAAAGGCCTGCTGAGCTTGAGACCCGTGGTCATATCCGGGCCGCTGCGCCGCGCGTGCCGTGCATGTCTGGCGCGCCCGAGCAGTGAGCTAGGAGTGCAGGCCGGACAGCATGGTGGAATATCTTTCCAGCTGCCGGAGGGTGGCCGAGGAGACAGTCAGCAAGTCCGAGCGCCGATCAAGGGCGTTGGTCCTGCGCGCCACGATCCCCTGGTGCGTCAGCTGCGCCAGGCGGCGCCGCACGGTAGACACCGAGCCCACGTTGCGCAGAAACAGCTGCTTCGGGGTGAACGGCTGCCGTCGCTCCTGTGCCTCACCGATCTCGATGACGATGTCGAAGTCCGTCAGGGACCCGATAAAAGTCAGTTGTTGCTTTTCGAAGTCGCGCATCTTGCGCAGCGCTCCGAATATATTCGTGCTTTTCATCGGCGCGTCGATGCTGGGGCTGTGGCCTAGTGTTAGCAAGCCGAATTAGGTACCAACTTGGAGCATAATCAGTGCCTTAACCCAACCGGCCGCGCAGCGGCGAGGCGTGCGGTGGTGCGCACCCCGGTGGTTGGGCTTTATGGCTAAGCCTAGGTCTAAGCTCACACTGAGTGGGGGTTCGCTAAGCAGTCCCGGTGAGCGCAAACCTCGCCACTTGATCCGCGGTGCGCGGGTAGCGCCGCTACCGGCCGCCAAGCCCGGGTGAGGGTCGTCCCAACGGAAGCTTGTCAACGACCACTTTGGGGTAGGAACTGTCACCCGGAATCCACTGTAATGCACGGTAGGGGGCTGATGATAATCGCGGGGCCCCCGCACCCATCGGCTCTGCAGTAGATGTGCTGCCGGCACAGATGGAGTGGATGAGCGCATGAGTAGTCGTGGAGCCCAGCGGGACCGGATGAGACTTCGCCGCAGCGACA
Source organism: uncultured Pseudomonadota bacterium (assembly GCA_963703025.1). Lineage (GTDB taxonomy): Bacteria > Pseudomonadota > Gammaproteobacteria > Steroidobacterales > Steroidobacteraceae > 13-2-20CM-66-19. The sequence continues at coordinate 3,668,003 of OY969778.1, forward strand.
GCTGCAGAGGGGACCGCGGCGCGGCTTGCGCGGAGCGACCAATCCCGCGGACGCGTCCCAGGGCAACGCCCGGGCGCTCAACTAAGATGACTCTCCTCCGGGGAACTGACCCTGTGGTGGCGTTGGAATTGCAGCGAGGTAGCGGATGAGATCGACAGCCAAGTGCACAGCCGTGCCAGCGCGCCGCGCGGCGCGCATGGGCGCCGGCGCGGCCGGCGTGGCCGCCGCTGCGCTGCTGCTGCTGGCCGGCGGCTGCGCGGTCGGCCCGGACTTCAAGCGTCCCGCGCCACCCAGCGCGCAGCGCTACACCGCAGAGCCCCTGCCCGCCCAGACATCCGCCAGTGAGGGGACCGCCGGGGCGGCACAAGCCTACCTGCCTGGCGCGGACATCCCGGGGCAGTGGTGGACTTTGTTCCGCTCGGACCAGCTCAACGCATTGGTCGAGCAGTCGTTCAAGAACAGCCCTGACGTGGCTGCCGCACAGGCGGTCCTGCGCCAGGCCCACGAGAACGTGCTGGTGCAGGAGGGGGCTCTGTTTCCGCAGGTGGACGGCAACGCCTCGGCCACGCGCCAGAAGATCTCCGGGGCCTCCTTTGGCCAGCCGGACGCCGGCTCCTTCATCTACAGCCTGTTCAATGCAACGGCCAACGTGAGCTACACGCTGGATGTCTGGGGTGGGGTGCGCCGCGGGGTTGAGGCGCAGCGCGCGCAGGCCGAGTACGAGCGCTTCCAGCTCGAGGCAACCTACCTTGCGCTGTCGACCAACGTGGTGACCACCGCCATCCAGGAGGCCTCGCTGCGCGCGCAGATCGAGGCGACCCAGGAGATCATCGCCGCGGACCGCAAGCAGCTGGATACCGTGCAGCGCCAGCTCGCTTTGGGGGGTGTTTCGCGCCTGGATGTGCTCACGCAGCAGACCCGCGTGGCGCAGGAGATGGCCACGCTCCCCGGCCTCGTCAAGCAGCTGCAGCAGAACCACGACCTGCTCGCGGTGTTGCTGGGCCAGTCCCCCGACCAGCCGCTGGATGCACAGTTCCAGCTCACCGACCTGAACCTGCCCCAGGACCTGCCGGTCAGCGTGCCCTCGCGGCTCGTCGAACAGCGCCCGGACGTGCGCGCCCAGGAGGCAGTGCTGCACGAGGCGAGCGCTGAGATCGGCGTCGCGACCGCGAACATGCTGCCCCAGCTCACCCTCACCGGGGAGTACGGCGGGACCAGCACCAAGTTCTCGGACCTGTTCAAGAACGGCAGTAACGTGTGGAGCGCCGGCGCCGGGCTCACCCAGCCGATCTTTCACGGCGGCGAGCTGCTGCACAAGAAGCGCGCGGCCGTGGCCGCCTACGACCAGGCCGCCGCCGAATATCGCGGCACGGTGCTGACCGCCATGCGCAACGTGGCCGACACGCTGTATGCCCTGAACGCCGATGCCGAGGCGCTCGGCCAGCAGAATATCGCCAGCCAGGCCGCCGCGGACAGCCTGCGGGTGTCGCGCAGCCGCTACGCGGCCGGCTCGATCAGCTCCCTCGACCTGCTGGTCATCGACCGCGCCTACCAGCAGGCGCGCATCGCGCAAATACAGGCCCAGGCGGCACGCTACGCGGACACCGCTGCGCTCTTCCAGGCACTGGGCGGAGGCTGGTGGAACCGCCAGTCCCCGGCTGCCCTCGCCGGCCGCTAGCGCGGCCGACCGCCTGTACATACCAAGATTTAGGGATGGAGAACGGATGAAACGCTGGATGATATTGCTGGTCGTGGTGGCCGCGCTGGTCGTGGTGATCGGTGGCACCAAGGGCTACGGCACCTACAAGGCGATCCAGGGCTTCAAGGCACAAGGAGCCCCGAAGTTCACCGTGAGCACCGCCAAGGTGCAGTTCGAGGACTGGCTGCCGCAGATGAGTGCGGTCGGCAGCCTGCGCGCCGAGCGCGGCGCGGACCTCAGCGCGGAGGTCGACGGCACGGTTGATTCGATCCAGTTCCGCTCCGGGGACGCGGTGAAGCAGGGCCAGACGCTGGTGCGCCTGCGTGCGGCCGACGAGGCAGCGCACCTGGAGTCCCTGAAAGCCAACGCTGCGCTGGCAGAGATCACCTACAAGCGCGACAAGTCGCAGTTCGACGCCGAGGCGATCAGCCAGGCGGCGCTGGATACCGATTCGGCCAACCTGCGCAGCGCCCGCGCGCAGGTCGCCGAGCAGCAGGCGCTGCTGGACAAGCGGCTGGTGCGTGCGCCGTTCTCCGGCCAGATGGGCATCAGGGCGGTCGATGTCGGCCAGTATCTCGCCGCCGGGACCAAGATCGTGACGCTGCAGCAGCTGGACCCGATCTTCGTGGATTTCGCGCTGCCGCAGCAGTCCTTGAGCCAGATCCGCGTCGGCCAGAAGCTCGCGGTGGTCTCGGATGCCTTTCCCGGCAAGACCTTCCCCGGCGAGGTCACCGCCCTTGACCCGAAGATCGATACCGACACGCGCAACGTGCGGGTGCGCGCAACGCTCAAGAACGCGCAGCACCTGCTGCTGCCGGGCATGTTCGCCAACGTGCGCGTCGAGGTTGGCGGCCCGGTGCGCTACCTGACGCTGCCGCAGACCGCGGTGGCCTACAACCCCTACGGTGCCACCGTGTACGTCGTGACGCGGCAAAGCGCGGACGGCACCGCCGGCGCGCCCACCGACGGCGGGACCGCCAAGCCTGCGGCCGCAGCGCCGGATTCAGCTTCGACCGGGTTGATCGCCAAGCAGGTATTCGTCACCACCGGCGCCACGCGCGGCGACCAGGTCGCGATCCTCAAGGGCGTCAACGAGGGCGACGAGGTGGTGACCAGCGGGCAGATCAAGCTGCGCAACGGCGCGCCCATCATCATCAACAACAGTGTGCTGCCCTCGAGCGACCCGGACCCCAAGGTTCAGGACAGGTAATGGATCGTGCGCGCGCCACCTGCGCAGCTGAGCCTGCGGCCGCCGAGCGGCGCGCCCGGTGCACGAGTGCGAAGGACTTTCGATGAAGTTTACTGACATCTTTATCCGCCGGCCCGTGCTGGCCACCGTGGTGAGCCTGCTGGTGCTGGTGCTGGGCCTGCGGGCGCTGGTGAGCCTGCCGGTGCGCCAGTTCCCCAAGACCGAGAACGCCACTATCACCATCACCACGCAGTACTACGGTGCGAGCGCGGAGCTGGTGGCCGGCTTCATCACCACGCCGATCGAGTCCTCGGTCGCCGAGGCGCAGGGCATCGACTACCTGACCTCCGCCAGCGTTACCGGCGTGTCCACCGTCACCGCCTACCTGCGCCTGAACTACGACTCCAACCGCGCCCAGTCCGAGATCAGCAGCAAGGTCAACGCGGTGCTCAACCAGCTGCCCAATGGCACGCAGCAACCGGTCATCACCGTGCAGGTCGGCGAGCAGACCGCCGGCATGTACATCGGCTTCAACAGCGAGACGCTGCCCACCAACCAGATCACCGACTACGTGATCCGCGTGGTGCAGCCGAAATTGCAGGCAGTCCCTGGCGTGCAGCGCGCACAGCTGCTCGGCGCGCGCCAGTACGCCCTGCGCGCCTGGCTGGACCCGGCGAAGCTTGCCGCCAATGGCGTCACCGCCGCGGATGTCTCCAACGCGCTGCAGGCGAACAATTACCTGTCCGCCCTTGGCACCACCAAGGGCCAGATGGTGAGCGTGGACCTGACCGCCGACACCGACCTGCACTCGGCCGACGAGTTCAAGATGCTGGTCATCAAGCAGAAGGACGGCGCGCTGGTGCGCCTGCAGGATGTTGGCACCGTGGTGCTGGGTGCCGAGGACTACGAATCCGACGTCGCCTTCAAGGGCAAGCGCTCGATCTTCATCGCCATCAACGTCGCCCCCGAGGCCAACATCCTGGGGGTGATGAAGACCATCCGCACGCTGTTCCCGGAGATCGAGTCGCAGCTGCCCGCCGGCCTGCACGCCCAGATCGGCTACGACGCGACCGGCTACATCAACTCCGCGATCAAGGACGTGGTCAAGACCCTGCTCGAGACCTTGATCATCGTCACCATCGTGATCTTCCTGTTCCTGGGTAGCCTGCGCTCGGTGCTCATCCCGGTCATCGCGATGCCGCTGTCGCTGATCGGCGCGTTCTTCATCATGCTCACCCTGGGCTACACCATCAACCTGCTGACCCTGCTGGCGCTGGTGCTGGCCATCGGCCTGGTGGTGGACGATGCAATCATCGTGGTCGAGAACGTCGACCGCCACATGAAGCTCGGCCAACCGCCACGCGAGGCCGCGCTGTACGCGGCACGCGAGCTGGCCGGCCCGATCGTTGCGATCTCGGTGGTGCTGATCGCCGTGTACGTGCCCATCGGCTTCCAGGGCGGGCTTACCGGCTCACTGTTCTCGGAGTTCGCCTTCACCCTGGCAGGGGCCGTGGCGGTCTCGGCACTGATTGCGCTGACGCTGTCGCCGATGATGTGCGCGCGCTTCTTCAAGATGGAGCACGAGGGCAGCAACCGCCTGGTGCAGATCATCGACCGCAACTTCGAGCGCTTCACCGGCCTCTACCACCGCTTCCTGCGCACCATGCTGGATTCTTGGCAGGTGGTGGTCGCCTTCGGCGGCATCGTCATCTTGCTGATCGTGGTGATGATGGCCTTCCCGCTGATGGGCGTCATGGCCAAGAGTGAACTGGCGCCCGCGGAAGACCAGAGCTTCTTGTTCTACATCGGCACCGGCGCCCCCAATGCCTCCATCGAGCAGATGGCGAGCTACCAGCACCAGGCGTTCGACGCGCTCAGCGCCATCCCCGAGTACGACAATTCGTTCCAGTTCGCAGGCTCCGGCACCGGCTCGAGCAATACCGGCTTCGGCGGCATCATCCTCAAGGACTACTCGCAGCGCAGCCGCGGGGCTGCGGCCATCCAGCGCGACCTGCAGCAGCGCGCAAGCCGGATCGCCGGCGCCAACATATTCTGGATCAACCCCCCCTCCCTGCCCGGCTCCGGCGGCGGCTACCCAGTGCAGTTCGTCATCCAGACCTCCGCGCCCTTCAACGAGCTGTACGAGGTGTCGCAGGCGGTGGTCGCCAAGGCGCAGGCCACGGGCAAGTTCTACGTGATCGACAACAGCCTGAAGCTCGACAAGCCGCAGGCCACGATGGTGGTCGATCGTGACAAGGTGGCGCTGCTTGGGATCACCATGAAGGATCTGGGCGGGGCGCTGAGCAGCATGCTCGGCGGCGGCTATGTGAATTACTTCAGCATCGCCGGGCGCTCGTACAAGGTCATCCCGCAGGTGCTGCAGCAGGATCGCCTGAACCCCGAGCAGGTCGCCAACTATTACATCCCCACCGCCAGTGGCGGCGTCGTGCCCGCCTCCACCGTGGTGTCGTTCAAGACCCGGACAGTGCCGGAGTCGGTGACCCACTTCCAGCGGCTCAATTCCGCGACCATCCAGGGCGTGTACGGCGGCACCCAGGGCGAGGCGTTGGGAATGCTGCGCAAGATTGCCGCTGAGACCATGCCGCAGGGCTACACCATCGACTATGGCGGCGAATCGCGCCAGTTCATGCAGGAGTCCGGCGGCTTCCTGGCCACCCTGAGCTTCGCCATCATCATCATCTTCCTGGTGCTGGCGGCGCAGTTCGAGAGCTTCCGCGACCCGCTGGTCGTGATGATGTCGGTGCCCATGGCGATCTTCGGCGCCGTGGTGTTCCTGTTCCTGGGCTTCGCCACGCTCAACGTGTACACCCAGGTAGGTCTGGTCACGCTGGTCGGCCTGATCGCCAAGCACGGCATCCTCATCGTGCAGTTCGCCAATGAGCAGCAGATTGACGGCAAGTCCAAGCGCGACGCCATCGAGGCGGCGGCGACCATCCGACTGCGGCCGATCCTGATGACTACCGCGGCGATGGTCTTCGGGGTGGTGCCACTGCTGATTGCCACCGGCGCCGGGGCCGTGGGCCGCAATCACATGGGACTGGTCATCTTCACCGGCATCCTGATCGGCACCTTCTTCACATTGTTCGTGGTGCCGGCGATGTACATGTTCCTGGGCGCCGAGCATCACCGCGGTACCGACCATGCGGGCACCGAGGTCACACCCGCTGCCCTTAGCTGACCTGCGGTCGCCGCAGCGTTGCGGGCCGCGGGCTAACGGCCGGCGCTGCGCCTGCGTCGGTGTGATGCCGGCAGCGGACGCGCGCGCGAGCGCGCGGTAGCGGTACGCACCAGCCAGCCGGCCATGAAGCCCACTGCCCCGGCAACCAGCACCGCCTGCACCGGGTAGCGCCGCGCAAGACCCACCGCATCCTCCAGCATCTTCCTGGCGTCGTGCGTCTCCAGGTAGCTGGCGGAGGACTCCAGGTGATCCGCCACGTCCTGGCCGGCGTCCGCGACGCCCTCGGAAATCTTCCGCGCAGACCACAGCCGCTGCGAGGTCTGGGTGATGGCATCGGCGGCCGCATGCAGCCCTCCTGCCACCGGGCCGCGGAAGGCGCGCGCACGCGCGGGGCCGGCGCCCACTGCGGACAACGCCGCCCCGGCCATGCCGTTGCTTGCGGGAAGCCCCGCGCCACCAGGGGGTCGAGCCTTCCTGGTCACGGCACTTTCACCTGTGCCTTGGCCTTCTCGAAGGCGACGTTCATGCGCTCGCGCTCCTCCGGGGTGAAGTTGTCCTTCACGTCGCCCCAGACATTGCTTTCCTCCTCCTTGATGTGGTGCTCGACCAGCTCCCGCAATACCTTGGAGGTCGCCTTGTGCTCAGGAGAGCTGGCATCGGCAATGCCATCGAGCTGCTTGAGCGTCCTGCCGGCGAGCTCGTGCTCGATGTAGCCCTCGTGGCCATTGACCTTGGCCTGCTTGTCGCGCAACGCGATGATCGCGTCGTAGACGACCTTCTCTTCGGCCTTGGTGTGCGGCACCAGTGCCTGCTTGATCCTCTGCACCAGCGATCTGCGCTGGCGCGCGTCCTCGGCCGTTTCGACCAACTCCTTGAGCAGCGACTTCACCTCGTTGTGCTCCTTCTTCAGGGTCTTGAGGATGTCGGTTCCGGCGTCGGTGTCCGGGGAGAGCGCCTCGGCGATGTCGCGGGTAACTCGTTTCAGCTGACTCTTGGCGTCCATGTCGTCCTCACTGCGTGGTGGCTGTTTGTATGCGGGCACCCGCCCGCGTGGTGGCCGCCATTGAACGCGCCGCGCACCTGCTGTGGGTAGAGCGCCAGCGAGCATTCCGCTGTGGGACTCGTCCGTCACCGCCATTTCGGTGGATTTCAGACAGCACTGACGGCAACCTGCGCCTTTGGCGCGTTCCAAGCCGCCAGTGGCACAAGCCACTGTCGGCAAAGCCGCTCCTACCGCGGCTCCGGGCGCCTAGGGAAGCTCTGCACAGGTGGGAGTAGCTGAGAGATACTGCGTGCAGCGGGCAGTAGCCTTCAGGGGAGCGAGTCGATGAAGCAGACGACGTTTGCCTCGGCGGCCTGGGACAAGAAGGGCAAGGTGACGCGCCGGGAGCGTTTCTTGGCCGAGATGGATGCGGTCATCCCCTGGAGAGCACCTGACCCGGCTGATCGAGCCGCACTATCCCAAGGCTGGCAACGGCACCCAGCCGATGCCGATGGAGCGGATGCTGCGGATTTACTTCATGCAGCAGTGGTTCAACCTGTCCGATCCTGCGATGGAAGACTCCCTGTACGACTCGGAGTCGATGCGACGCTTTGCCGGGATCGAGCTGATTGAGGATGCGGTGCCGGATGAGACGACGATCCTGCGTTTCCGGCACTTGCTGGAGAAGCATGCCCTGACGCAGTCGATCTTTGCCCAGATCCGCTCGCTGCTGGAGCAGAAGCGGCTGCTGCTCAAGTCCGGGACGATCGTGGATGCGACGATCATCGAAGCTCCGCCCTCGACCAAGAACGAGGAGAAGGCGCGCGATCCTGAGATGAACCAGGGCAAGAAGGGCGGGCAGTGGCACTTTGGGATGAAGGCGCACGTGGGCACCGACAAGCGCGGGATCGTGCACAGTCTGGTCACCACGGCGGCCAACGCTCGGACATCAGCCAGATGGGGCAGCTGCTGCACGGGAAGGAGCGCGAGGTCTTTGGTGATCAGGCCTACTGGAGCGAGGCGCACCGTGCGGGCGCGATGGCACGCGGCATCCGTTACCGCATCAACCGCCGTCCGCGCGAGGCCATCCACTGACCCCGCTGCAGCGCCGGCTGAACCGGCTGCGCTCGGCCACCCGTGCTCGCGGCGAACATGCCTTCCATGTCGTGAAGTGCCTGTGGGGCTTTACCAAGGTGCGCTACAGGGGCCTGGCGAAGAACACCGCGCGTCTGTTTACCGTCTTTGCACTGGCGAATCTGTACATGCTCAGACGACGTCTGCTCACGCCGCAGGGAACGTGCGCCTGGTGAGCATGAAAATGCCGCCAGTGACGCCGGTTGCGATGCCACATCGCTCCAAAACGTGCACCTGATCGACTCACTCATGCGCATCGACTCTTTTTTGCCCCTAACCGCACCCCGCGTACTCACCTGCGCAGACCTTCCCTAGCCGGGCGCAGGGCACTGATCACAGGGGGCGACTCGGGGATGGGGCGCGCCGCGGCGATCGCCTACGCGCGCGAGGGTGCTGACGTTGCCATCAACTATTTCCCAAGCGAGGAACCGGACGCCCAGGAGGTTCTCGGCAGCCCGACCCGAGAAGCTAGCCCACGCGAGCTGGGGGGCCGCGGCTGTCGTCGGCGATGATCGCACCCGTACGGCGCACCAGCTCCGCCAGTTCAAAAGGCTTGGTCAGTACGTGGAAGCCGGGTTCCAGGTGACCGTGACCAATGACGGCATTTTCCGCGTATCCGGTGATGAACAGCACCTTGAGCCCGCGCCGCAGGGTGCGACCCGCATCGGCGAGCTGCCGGCCGTTGATGCCCGCGGGCAGGCCGACATCGGTGACCAGCAGGTCGATGCGCTGCGGGGACTGCAGGATGCGCATGGCCTGGACCCCGTCGGCGGCCTCGAGCGTGATGTAGCCATGCTCGCGCAGCACCTCCTGCGCCACCATGCGGATGGTCGGTTCATCATCCACCAGCAGTACCGTGGCGCCGTGCACCGCCAGGGCGGATTGTGGTACCTCCGCACTGGCGACCGGCAGGGGCACGTCGGCGCGATGCCTCGGCAGGTAGAGGCAAACGGTCGTGCCCTTGCCGATTTCAGAATAGATGCGCACCTGGCCGCCGGACTGACGTGCAAAACCGTAGACCATCGAAAGCCCAAGGCCGGTGCCCTGTCCCAGCGGTTTGGTGGTGTAGAACGGGTCGAAGGCACGGGCGATGACCTCGGGCGACATCCCGGTACCGCTGTCACTTACGCACAGCGACAGATACTGCCCCGGCGGGACTTCGCGTGCGCGTGCGGCATGCTCGTCGAGCCAGCGATTGGCCGTCTCGATGGTAAGTTGCCCGCCGTCGGGCATGGCATCGCGCGCGTTGATGCACAGGTTGAGCAGCGCGCTCTCCAGCTGGTTCTGGTCAACCAGCGTGCTCCACAGCCCCGCCGCGCCTACTACCTCCAGCCTGATCGACGGACCGACGGTGCGGCGCACCAGGTCCTCGATATCCGCCACCAGCCGGTTAAGGTCGGTGGGGCGCGAGTCCAGGGTCTGGCGGCGGGCAAACGCCAGCATGCGGTGGGTGAGGGCCGCCGCGCGCTTCACCGCCCCGCTCGCGGAGATCAGGTAGCGGTCGAACTCGGCTACCCGCCCCTGCTTGAGCAGCAGCCGCAGGACTTCCAGCGAGCCGCCGATCGCGGCCAGCAGGTTGTTGAAGTCGTGTGCCAGGCCACCGGTCAGCTGACCGACCGCCTCCATCTTCTGCGATTGGCGCAGTTCCTGCTCGAGGCGGCGCCGCTCGGTGACGTCGCGCGCCGTGACTACCACGCGGCGGGCATCCAGGCCTGCGACCGCAACCGCAACCGCCTCCACGATCCCGTCCCCCTGTGCACGCTCGTAGTGGTAGGGGCCGGTTGCGGCCAGTGCCGCCCGCAGGTAGCCATTGATCTCACTGGAGCGCGTGCCGAATACCTCATCGGTGGTGTGGCCGATCACCCTCTCGCGTGTCTTGCCATAGAGCCGCAGCGTCGCCGGGTTCACTTCCTCGTAGCAGAAGCACCCGTCCGGCAGTTCCCGCAGGACTGCATGGCATTCGCTGGAGTGCTCGTACATCGTGCTCAGCAGTGCCTCGCGCGACACCAGCTGCGAGGTACGCTCGGCAACGAGCTTCTCCAGTGCGCTGTTGGCGTCCTGGAGCTGTAGCTCCTTCGCCCGCAGCGCAGATTCGGCCAGCGCGCGCGGGGTGACGTCGGCACCTTGCACGAAGATGCCGCTCACGTTGCCGTCTGCATCCTTGATGGGCTGGTAGACGAAGTCCACGTAGCGCTCGACGGCTTGCTCCTCCGCCGAGCTCTGCACCGCGTAACGCGCACCCGTGGCGATGAAAGGCTCGCCGGAGCTGAACACCCGGTCAAGCAGCTGCAGGTACCCCTGCGCCACCGCGTCCGGTAGCGCCTCGGCAACCTGGCGACCGACCACCGGGCGGTTGCCGACCAGGCGCAGGTAGCCCGGATTGACGAACTCGATCACGTGCTGCGGCCCGCGCAGTACCGCGGTGAAGGTGGGGGCCTGCGCGAAGAGCTGCATCAGGTGTTCGATCCGCGGCGAGGCGTCGCCCGGTGAGGACCTGTTGCGTGGTCTCCGTGCACAGGACCAGGACGCCGCCGATCGCATTGGCTGCCGTGGGCTCATCGATCGGGCCGAAGCTGTAGGTCCAGTAGACCTCCTGCAGCGCGCCGTGCCGCTGGATCGGCACGAGCTGGTTTTCGTGCCACGTCGCCTCACCGCCGCGCATCACCTGCTCGATCTGCGGACCGATGATGTCCCAGATCTCCGGCCACACCAGCCGACCTGGCGACCCCAGTGCCATCGGGTGCTTCTCCGCGCCCAGTGACTGGCGGTAGGCGTCGTTGTAGAAGCAGATGAACGCAGGGCCCCAGAAGATGAAGGCCGGGTGGCCCGTGGTGAGGATCACGCGCAGGGTAGCCTTCAGCCCCTGCGGCCAGTTGCCAGGATCCCCCAGCGGTCCGGCCTGCCAGTCGTGGGCACGCATCAGCTTGCCCATTTCCCCGCCGCCGGCCAGAAAGTGGAATCTGCTGTTCAGGAGCTCCCTCTGCCGCGGTTAACGGACCGCGAACTACAAGCACAGGACACGCGCGCAACACCGCCGCGCAATTAAAGCATTTCACGCGACAAAAATCGTGCAGCCCCGCCGCGCGGCCGCTGCGGGTAGGAGGCCACTGACAATAAGTCCCGGCAACGACGCGCGGGAGACGCCCTGGGGATCTGATAAAAGATTTCTCAAGACCGAACCACACTGGAGTCACTTCGATGCCACTTGCGACGAAGCGCCAGTCGCCTGCGCGGCGGACGCACTACAACCCGATCAGCCGTATTCGGCCGCCGATGAACCACGCCGGGTACGTACCTCCCGATGATGACGATCTGGCCCCTCCCCAGACCCCCGCCACTTCGCGGCAGCGCCCGGTAGAGGAAGCACGTGTCGGGCCCGGGACTCTAGAGCCATAGACGGCCCCACTGCGAGCTGGGTTGTACCGCCGGTGATGAGCGAGTACCTGCTGACCAGGGAAGAGGTCGTGCGCGCCTGCGATGAGCTGCATTCGTGCATGGATCAGGGACCGGGCACAAATGCGCCCGCATTGGCCGACTCACTGCACACGGTGCGGCGACTGCGGGCGGCCGCCTCATGGGACTACCCGTTAACCTTGTTGAAGAACATCGAGTCGCAACTGACGGCGTGGTTCAGCCCCGAATCCGCAGGTGGCGCCTCCCGCCAGAACCTGCTGGAGCAGATCGCCCGTCTGGAGGACGCCTGGGAGCGCCCGCGGGCCTGAGGCCCTGATGAAGGCAACGCTCGTCCAACGTGTTCGAGGAAGGACAGGGCAGCTGATGCGCGGCTGCCCTACTGCGGTGTCTGCAACACGCGCTCCAGTTCGTCAAAATCCACCGGCTTTACAAGATAGGCGTCGAAGCCTGCCGCCCTTGCCCGCTCGACATTCTCGGTGCGGCTGTAGCCGGAGAGCGCAACCAGTCGCACCGGGCACTTGTCGGCCCGGATTCGCCGCGCGACCTCGTAGCCGTCCATGCGCGGCAAGCCAATGTCCAGCAGTACCACGTCCGGCTGCAACGAGACGACCGTCTCCAGAGCTGCCTCCGGCGCGTAGGCGCAGTGTGCCTCGTGACCGCCCATGTTGAGGATCATCGCCAGTGACTCGGCCGCGTCGACATTGTCGTCCACGATGAGTACACGGCGTCCTGGAGTTGTCGTAGCAGGCATATCCGTGGTCATGGACACGCGATTTCCCTTTGGACGTTCGACCCGGTTCAGGTTGGATCTGCTGCTAAGGCCGGGCCGCACATTAGCGAAGATCCACGGTACATGCGCGTCACTTGCCCCCCGATCCTCGCGTCAGATTGTTCCTACAGTCTGCCAAGACAAATGCACCAAGCCCGGCGTACGTCGGGGTCACTGGTATCGCCTCATGGAACACTCGACCGGCTCCGGTGGTTCCCCTGGCGACGAGACCGCAGACTCGCTGCCGCCCCAGAACTGGGCACCGATGGCGGCAAGCCTGCCGCGGCGCCGCAACCGCGCTGACTGCCAACAGGCGCTCGCGTTCAGGACAGCAGTTGTGCGGTCACGTTGACGGCAAATCCCAGGATGGACACGTTGAACAGGACGGAAATCACGCTGTGGGCGATCACCATCTTGCGGATCGGGACACCACGGGTGGAGACATCGGCCGTCTGGCACGCGGCGGCGATCGTGAACGAGAAGTAAGCGAAGTCCCAGAACACAGGCGTGCGGGTGCCGGGGAAGCTCAGTGGCCGCCTGCCGGCCGGCTCACTGTAGAAAAGGTCCATGTAGTGCAGCGCGTAGATCGTCGGCAGCAGCGTCCATGACCCGAATATCGTGAGTGTGGCAAGGATGATGTGCACAGCCCTCACGGACGGATCGGCCTGCTTGAGCGTGGAGAGGAAGGCGACGATCCCGGCCACGCTCAGGATCGAGGCGATGATGACCACCAGCAGGATGACCGGCGCGGTCGGGTCATCCTCCTGGTAATGCTCCTCCAGCTGCACCGCGCTCAGGCGTGTCATGACTGTAAAGATGATACCCAGCAGCAGAAATACCGTGACGTTCCAGGCCGTGAGGATTCGCGTCAGCGCGGACCAATGCGGGGGCAGCACGAGGTAGGCCGCCACCCCGGCGGTCGCCGCCAGCACGATCTTCCAGTGGTTGGAGAGAAACCGATGTGCCGCACCCGCCATTGATCCGCCTGCTCTGAATGCAAAATCCGTCGAATGCGCCGATCATAGCGCCCCGCGTCCCGGAAAGGCCGTGTGCGTCGGCCGCAGGCGCTAGGCGAACCGCTCGAGATCGAAGACCTCGAGGTCCAGCCCGGTGGCAGACTCGCAGAGCAGCTGCGCCACCAGCTCCCCGGTGATGGCCGCCAGCGTCAGACCCAGATGCTGGTGACCGAAAGCATAGGTCACCGCGCCACGGCGGCTGCGCCCGAGCGCTGGCAGGTAGTCCGGAAGCGTGGGGCGTGACCCCATCCACTCGGTCGCCCCACTGCCAAACGGCAGTCCCAGCTCGCGTGCATGACGGCGCAGCCGCGCCCACTTGCGCTTGTCAGGGGCGGCATCCTCCGCAGTGAACTCCACGAAACTGGTCGCGCGCAGCGCGGACTTGAACCGCGTGACGACCAGGGATCGCTCCTCAAAGAACAGCGGCGGCAGGTCGGCCGGCCACTGCGGATCTTCCTGCTGGATGTGGTAGCCGCGCTCGGCGATCAGCGGCACGGCATGGCCGAGCCGGCGCAGCAGCGGCGCGGAGCCCAGACCGGCCGCGACCACCACCTCGTCCGCCAGGCGCTGCGCCTCCTCGATCTGCCCAACCGCCGCGCTCAGCGTGCCGCCGTGCGCCAGGAACCCTGCTCGCAGCCGCGCATGCAGTTCGGGCATGTCGGCGATGCTCGCCGTGCCTGAAAAGCGCAGCGCGCCTGCGATAGGCGTGGCAATGAGCCCGCGCAGGCACGCCGACTCCTCCGGGCGCAGGGCGCTGACCTGCGCTGCGCCCGCATTGTGCCGCCACGCCCGCTGCCCGCGAGCGCACGCGCCGTGGTGCTCCCATATTGAGTAGTGTCCATTCTCCAGCAGCAGGTGCGGCACGTTCAGGGCCGCCAGCCGCCGCCGCCACGCGGGCAGCGCTTGCGCCAACAGGCGCGTGAGTGCCTGTGTGCCGGCGGCGAAGCGCCGCGGCGCGCTCGCGCCGATGAAGCGCAGACCAAAGGGCAGCCACTGACCCAGGGTCCCCGCTGGCAACCCCACTGGCCCGCCCAGCGAGAACAGCGAGCCGGGCAGCGCACGCAGCGTGGCAAGGGAGGACAGCGGCTGGCTCAGTTCCACCGCGATCCGGCCAGCGCTGCCCCAGGAGGCCTGCGCCGGCATGTCACCCGCATCGGCAACGATCACCGTCAGCCCACGCTCCTGGAGCGCAAGCGCTGCGCACATGCCGATGATGCCGCCGCCCACGACCACGACCGACCGTGGCTTAGCCATCGACACGCTCGCCGCAGGGTGCGTACCCAGGCACGCGGCGGGTCACTCGTAGCCGAGCACCGCCTTGACCTCGAGGAACTCGTGAAAGCCGTACGCGCCCCATTCACGACCGTTGCCGCTCTTCTTATAACCGCCGAACGGCGCGAACAGGTCACCGCCGGCACCGTTGATGCCGACACGGCCGGCGCGTAACTGGGCGGCAAGCTTGTGCAGCTGGGTACGATCCGTCCCCCATGCATAGGCGGCCAGCCCGTACTCGGTGTCGTTGGCTATGCTTATGGCCTCGTCGAGGTTCTCGTACGGCAGGATCGTGAGCACCGGCCCGAAGATCTCCTCGCGGGCGATACGCATCGAGTTGTTGACGTCGGCGAAGATCGTTGGCCTGACATAGAAGCCGCGCGTCAGGCCTTGCGGGCGACCGACACCGCCTGTGACCAGGGTGGCGCCTTCGGCGATGCCTTCAGCGATCAGGCCCTGGATCTTCTTCCACTGCGTGCCGGAGACCACCGGCCCCATGTCCACCTCCCCGGCAGGATCGCCAACGCGGATGGCCTCCGCTGCGCGCTGGGCGATCTCGCTCACCTTGGCCATGGCCTGTCGTGGCACGAGCATGCGAGTCGGCGCATTGCACGACTGGCCGGAATTGCTCATGACGCTCTTGACGCTCGCAGTAACCGCCTTCTCCAGATCCGCATCGGCCAGGATGATGTTCGGCGACTTGCCGCCCAGCTCCTGGGCAACGCGCTTCACTCCCGGGGCGGCCGCCTTGGCCACCTCGATCCCCGCGCGCGTCGAGCCGGTGAAGGACATCATGTCCACCAGCGGGTGGCAGGCGAGCGCGTAGCCTGCGGTGGGCCCGTCGCCGTTGACGAGGTTAAAGACACCCGCCGGTACGCCGGCGGCATGGATGACCTGCGCGAACAGGTACGCTGAAAATGGCGCTATCTCCGAGGGCTTCAGCACCACCGTGCAACCGGTTGCCAGGGCCGGCGCCACTTTGCAGGCGATCTGGTTCATGGGCCAGTTCCACGGCGTGATCAGGCCGCACACCCCAATGGCCTCCTTGACGATGCGCGTCGGGCCCTGCTGCTCCTCGAAGGTAAACCCCTTCAGCACGGCAATTGCCGCTTCCAGGTGCGCCAGCCCACTGCTGGCCTGTGCACGCTTGGACAGACTACTCGGCGCACCCATCTCCTCGGTGATCGCCGCGGCGATCTCATCCTGGCGCCGGCGGTACTCGGTGACGACCCGCGAGAGAACTTCGATCCGCTCTTCCCGGCTGGTCGCGGACCAGGACGGGAATGCCGCGCGCGCCGCCTGCACGGCGCGGTCGATATCCGCCGCCGAGCCGAGTGAAATGTGGCCTGCGACCTGCTCGGTGGCAGGGTTGGTCACGTCCACGCTCGAGGCCTGCACCGGTTTGACCCAGGCGCCATTGATGTAGAAATCGAGGTATTCACGCATGTCGAAAGTCCTTCATCCTGCAATCTGGAAAAGCCAGCTGCCCCCAGTTTAACGGCTGGACCTCAAACATGCGGCAGTACAGCCGCCTAACCGCCCGCAACCAGGGCCTCGGCACAGACAAAGATCGCCCGCATTTGCAGCCCGCACGTACGTTCCAGAGGATTGGGCAAAAACCGGGTATATGTCTCGAGAATGGCTATCTCACGTCTAAGCGCCGTCCCGCTCTCGTCCCGGGCCTGCTGGGCGGCCCGGCAGGCGGGCTGCTCGTCGAGCACCAGCGAGGCGAGCCTGTGCAGCAATGCGTAGGTCCTCAGCACGAACATCGCCTGCCGCGTGTGTATGGTGGCGAAGTCGTGACGGGACAAGATCCTCCCGTGAGCCGCCGCGTCGGCCACCGGCGGCGCACCCGAGGCGGGCATCATCTTGAGGCCCTCCTGCAGCGCCCACAGGCACTCCTGCGCGTCAGGCGCGAGCGCGGTGGCAGCAAACATCTCCGCGTGTCGCAGCGCCACCTCGCGCGCGCCTGCGCTAAGGCTGCGCAACATGGCGCGCTGTTGTGGCGCGGAGAACCCGGATGGCGAGGCGTCATGCAGTGAGGGCGCATCCCACATCGGCACCTCGGGGATAATGGTGAAGGTACCGTACAGCTGCTCACCGTACCCGGGACTCATCTCCCCGACGGTCCACGGGTACGCCCAGCTGGCGCCCGCGGCCTTGGCATTGGCGATGAGCTCGGGCACAGTCGGGTAACGATCGATGCTGGGCGTCCAGCGCTCTGCGGCCATCACGGCATCCTCGGTCTCCATCTCGTGTACGCCCAGCTGCGAATCGCGCAGTGCCTGCTCCAGCGGGGCAATCGCAGCCGGTAGTGCACGGCTGAGGGAGTAGAAGCCGCCGCCGAAGTCACAGTGGTGCAGCGAGGCATGCAGCTCAGGCCGGGTCAGGGCAAAGGCCCGCTGCCAGGCCTCGTTCTCAGGCGTCGACGCCGCAAAGTGCGCCTCGGGAATATCCAGCGGAAACGTGGTCTCCGGCTGCCGGTGCAGTGCCGGGCGGAAGAAGTTCTCAAGGTAGGTGGCAACGGTGCGCGGCCGCTTCAGCCATCCCTGGTTCAACCTCAGCCCTTCCGGATCGATTGCCTTGATGAAGTGCCAGCGGTAACCGCGGCGCGCCTGCTCGTCGACAAGCAACAGCCCGATCATGCGCTCGATCGTGACCGCGCCGATGGGCTCGTTGGGATGGGGCACGCCCACGACCAGCGCATTGCGTGCACCGTCTCCGATGCTGAGCATTTCGATCGGGCGGCCAAGCCGGCTTGCGCCGACGGTCGTCACCGTGACGCGCGCGTCGTTTGCGGCGCGCCGCGTAGCCGCATCCAACTCGTCAATCGTCAGAAGCTCATCAGACATTAAAGATGCTCCGCGGGCCGTGCTGCCCATCACAGCGCACGAGGCCGTGACCCACTACTGGGTGGCAATGTGTTTCGGCGCCACCCCGGCGACCAGCGACTCGCCCGCCTGCGCCGCCACGCCCGGACTGCCGCGCAGGCACGCTACGAGTGCCAGCGCCAGGATATTCATCAGCACACTGACAGCGATGGCTGCCGCGTAGCTGGCATAGCGGTCATACAATGCCCCGGTGACGATCGGCGCAAATGCGCCCACCACCCCCATGACCGCACCCTGCACGCCGACCAGGAAGCCCAGGTGGACCGGGCCGAACCGCTCGACGATGAGGATGGGAACGAACTGGTTAACCGCGTTCGCGGTGGCGCCCCACAGCACAATGAACACGATCGCGGCCACGACGCCCAGATGCATGGACGGGGCCACTCCCAGCGCCAGAGTTCCCAGCGCCCCCACGAGCAGCGAAGCCTTGAGCACGCGCGCGGTGCCGAAGCGGTCCGAGATCGCACCGACAACCATGGACCCCAGCGCCGAGAGGATCCAGCTGGCCCCGAAGATAATTCCGGCGGCATGCTCGGTGAAGCCCGCCTTGAGCAGAATGGGCACGGCGTGGAAGTAGACACCGCTCATGCCGAAGGCCGCGAAGGCACCTGCCCCGCACAGCAGCGCAAATGCGGGCGCGATGAGCAGGCCCCAGGGAATGGCAGCGCGCTTGCTGTCGCGGCGGGCCGCCCCTGCGGCCTCAATCTTGTGGCCCGGGATGAAGGCCATGGTGACCGGCACCATGGTCGCAACCAGCACCGCCGCGGTCAGTGCGGTGGTGCGCCAGCCGTAGGCGGTCAGTGACCAGGCCACCGCGAAGGAGAAGCACGCCGCACCCGTGGAACCGGCACCCATCCAGATTCCCATCGCCAGGTTCTTGTGCTCCCCCATCTGCTTGGCGATAAGCGTGCTCGAGGCGAGGAAGAATGCCCCACCGTAGCCGACCCCGATGAGGACAAAGGCTGCGTAAAACTGCGGCAGCGCGTGGCAGAAGCCAAGCCCCAGATAGCCCAAGGCCGTAATGGCGATGCCCGCGATCATCAGGCGCTTGGAGCCGAACCTGTCGATGAGGATGCCTACGACCGGCCCGCTGAGCATGGCCGCGAGGCTGTAGACCGTGGCCATCGCGGACGCGGCCGCATTCTTCCAGTGAAATTCCGACATCAACGGGTCAAGCAGCAGCCCCACCGAAATCGCGCATACCCCCACGAGGACGAAGCCGGTGAGCGCCAGCGCAAGCAGCGAGCGCAGTTGCATGGCATCTCGGATCGACCCAGTGCGCATGCTCGCGCGATGCCTATTCAGTGGCGCCGGGGCTGCAGTAGCCCCGCCTGGTGCCGCCCATGCGCACCGGCAACCGGTGTGCTTCTATGCTGGCGGATACGCGGCGTTTCCCGTTTAAGTTCATTGGCTTGACTACCATTGCCTAATCGGATCCAATATCCAGATTACGAGTATCTCGACTCCAATGCAAATCCAGTACAGCGCCTCCGTCCCCATGCGCGACGGTATTCGTCTGTCAGCGCTGGTGTGCCGTCCGCAGGGCAAGGGTCCGTTTCCAGCCGTACTCACACGGACCTGCTACACCAAGTGGGGCACGACACTCGAGCAGCGTATCCGCTTCTGGAGCGACGCCGGCTACGCCCTGGTAATCCAGGACGTGCGCGGACGCGGGGACTCCGACGGCACCTTCTATCCACTGGTCAATGAACGCGACGACGGTCTCGACACTCTTGACTGGCTGGTCGCGCAGCCATGGTGCAGCGGGCGGGTGGTGATGGTGGGCGGCTCGTACAGCGGCTGGACGCAGCTGTACCTTGCCGCGTCCAACCACCCCGCCCTCGTGGCACTGTCGCCCGTCGTGACGCCTCCTGATCCGGACCGCAGTTTTCCCGTGCACCACGGCATGCCCGTACCCTCCGCCGCCTCCTGGATGGCCTCACTGGATGGGCGCACCAACCAGGACCTCGGCAGCTGCGACATCGCGGGCGCCTTCGCCACGCTGCCGATCATCGATTTTGACCGGCACATCGGGCGAGATCTGCGGCCCTGGCGCGACTGGATCGAGCACCGGCCGGACACGCCCTACTGGCAGCGGCAGCGCTACCAGAACGATCTGCAGCGCAGTCGCGTCCCGATGCTGCACATCAGCGGCTGGTACGACGACTGCCTGATAGGCACGCTCGATAACTTCGCAGCGATGCACGGCCGGGCCTCTGGTCCGGGGGAGCGCGCCAACCAACGCATGGTGGTCGGGCCGTGGGAGCATGGTGGCACCGGCAAGCGCACATGCGGGGCGCTGGACTTCGGCGTACAAGCCGAGGTGGATATCCTGCAGCTGCAGCGCGACTGGTTTGACATGCACCTGCGCGGGGAGCTCGACAGCTCACCTGCGGCTCGGGTGTTTGTCATGGGTCGCAACACCTGGCTGTACACCGGTGAGTGGCCACTGGCGCACACCACCTACGTGCCGTTCTACCTCCATAGTCAGGGCCGGGCCAACAGCCGCAATGGCAACGGCGTACTCGATCCCGCAGCGCCCCAGGATGAGCCGTGCGATGAGTTCATTTACGATCCGTCGAACCCGGTACCGTACAGCGCCGATTTCAACTGGCAGCAGGTGGGCGGGCCGGACGACTGCGCCGAGCTTGAGCTGCGCGAGGACATCCTCGTCTACACCAGTGCGCCGCTCGCCGCACCATTGCTGGTGTGCGGGCCGCTGGCGGTACGCTTGTTCGCAGCGTCCTCGGCCCGAGATACCGACTGGACCGCAAAAATTCTGGTGGTGTACGAGGATGGCCGTGCCATCCGCCTGAACGACGGCGCTATCCGCGCCCGCTTCAGGAATGGCACCGCAAGCGAGCAATTTCTTCAGCCCAGGCGCTATCGAGGAATACCTCATCGATTGCTGGGCCACCTGCATCGAGCTCAGGGCCGGCGAGAGGATCCGCATCGAAATCGCATCCAGTGCGTTCGGCAAGACGGACCTCAATCTCAATGGCGCCGGCCCGATTGGCCGCGAGACTCAGCCGGTGGTCGCCACGCAATCGGTGTATCACGACGCCACCCACCACTCGCACCTGCTGCTGCCGGTGGTGACCCTGTGAGCAGCAGACCGTTGAGCGCCTACGTGGACGGCGGCCTGGTCTGGGACAACCACGCATGCCTGCCGCTGGGCACGGACTGCGCCGAGATGGATGCGCTGGAGCGTTGTCACGCGGCAGGTATCGACGTCATTTCCGTGAATATCGCCAGCGGCGACCAGGGTTCCGCCGAAGCACTGGGCGTCCTTGCCGCGTTCGCCGGCTGGCTTGCCCAGCGAGCCGACAGGTTCCTGCCAGTGCGCTGTGCTCAGGATGCGCTCACGGCCAAGTCCAGTGCGCGCCTCGGCGTGTGCTTCGACATCGAGGGCATGACCGTGCTGGATGGCGACCCGCAGATGGTGCACCGCTACTACGAGCTCGGCGTGCGCTGGATGCTCAGCGCCTACAACCACGCCAACATCGCCGGTGGCGGTTGCCTGGACAGCGAGGACGGCGGACTCACCGCCTTCGGGCGCGCCGTGGTACGTGAAATGAATCTCGTCGGCATGGTGGTGTGTGCCTCGCACGCAGGAGAGCGCACCGCGCGCGAGCTGATGGACGCCTCGGCAACCCCGGTGGTGTTCTCCCATTCCAACCCATGCGGGGCATGGCGTTCACGGCGCAACATCTCCGATGCGCTGATGCGTGCATGTGCCGCGCGCGGTGGCGTCGTAGGCATCAATGGTATCGGTGCCTTCCTCGGGCCAAACGATGCGCGGCTCGAGACCTTTGTCAGGCACGTGCGCTATGCGCTCGACCTGATCGGCGACGACCATGTCGGTATTGCGCTGGACTACTGCTTTGGCGCGGATGGCGGGATGCTAGACTTCGCCGCGCTATACCCGCAGCTGTTCCCTCTGGAACACGGCTACCAACAGGACGGTCTGAAGATGATCGCACCCTGGCACCTGCCGCAGATTGCCGTCCTGCTTCAGGCGCAGGGACTGGCACCTTCGACGATGGCCAAGCTGCTGGGTGGCAACCACCTGCGCATCGCGCAGGCGGTATGGCGGTGATGAACTTGGCTTCGTATTCCCGGCAATGACCCAGGCAACTACACATGGCAGGCTCCAATGGTGACTAGACCTGACTTACAGCCCCGCGGCGATGGCGCTTTGCACAAGCACAAGCGGGTAACCGTGGTCGACGGTACGACCGAGCAACTGCGCCGCGCGATCATCGCCGGAGAACTGGCAGACGGGACACCGCTGCGCCAGGACGCGCTGGCCGCAGAACTTGGCGTCAGCCGCATCCCGGTACGCGAAGCGCTGGCGCGCCTTGAGGCTGAGGGCCTGGTGGCCAGCTCTCCGCACAAGGGCTACGTCGTCACGGCGCTGTCACGCGAGGAGATCCTCGAGCTTTTCGAGCTGCGTGCGCTGTTGGAGCCGGAGCTGCTGCGCGCCGCGATCCCGCGCATCACCGCCGCAGACCTCGATCAGGCCCAGTCGATCCTGAACTCCTACAATGCAGACATCGACCGCGCCCAGGTGCCCAGCTGGGGCGAACACAACCTGCGCTACCACATGGCGCTGTATGCGCCGTCCGGGCGGCGCAAGACGCTGGAGATCGTGCGCGGCCTGCTCACCAACACCGATCGCTACACGCGGATGGTTCTCACGCTCGGCACCGGCGTGGAGCAGGCGAAGGCCGATCACGGCGGGCTGCTGGAGCTGTGCCGTTCGAAGTCGGTGAACCAGGCAGTGGCACTGATCCACGACCACATCCAGCGCGCGCGTGCGGATCTTCTGGAATTGCTGGATCGCGAACCCGGCAGGCCCTGAGTAAAACCCGCCCATGCCGCAGGCCATGACTCGCCAGCAGTCGCGCGAGCACGCGATGGTCGTGCTCGATGATGCCGCCATCCTGCAGCTCGCCGCCGGGGCCGAGCTGCTGCCGGTGCTGCGCGGCGCGTTCCTGGAGCCGGCCAGCACACCCGAACGCATGCACGGTGCCCTGCCGGGCACTGACCACGCACAGCTGCTGATCATGCCCAGCTGGGCAGGCCGCAGCGCGATCGGCGTCAAGGTCATCACCGCCATCCCGTCCAACCCCGCGCAAGGGCTGCCGACCATCAACGGGATCTACGTGCTGATGGACGGCCAGACCGGCCGCACTCTCGCGGTCCTGAGCGCACGGGCGCTGACGGCGCTGCGTACCGCCGCGGTCTGTGCGCTGGCGAGTTCGGAACTGGCACGCAAGGACGCCAAGGTGTTACTGGTGATCGGCACCGGCGCCCTGGCGGCCCATCTGGTCAGGGCCTACGTACAGGTACGCTCGCTCGAGCGGGTGATCCTGTGGGGACGCGACGCGCACAAGGCAACGGCGCTGGCCGCGCAGCTTGCTGACTTGCCAGTCGCGTTGCAGGTCGAGGCGCGGCTTGCGGACGTCGTCGGCCGTGCACACATGATCAGCAGCGCCACCTCGGCACGCTCGCCACTGCTGATGGGTGAGTTGATTGCCCCGGGGACTCACGTCGATCTGGTCGGCAGCTTCACGCCGGAGATGCGCGAAGCTGATACGGCGTTGTTCCGGCGCGGCACGGTCATCGTGGACGTCGCCTCGGCGGCTTTCGAAAGCGGAGACCTCGCGGTCCCGGTGCGCGAGGGCGCGCTGGTTCCACCCATCCCCGATCTCACAGCGCTTCTGCGGCACCCAGCCCTCGGGCGCACACATCCAGCACAGATCACCGTCTTCAAGTCCGTTGGCACCGGTCTGGCGGACCTGGCGATTGCCCGACACCTGCTGGAACGCCACCTCGCCAAAAGCCTCGCGCGCGATTAGCTGGATCCAGTTTTTATCGCCGCAGCCTCCGAGGAAGGCACCTCTGGCATCCTGCATAGGAATTCTCTTGATATTGGATACAATATATTGTGCAATGACCCCGGGGGGACCACGATCAGACAAACAAGGGGTCATGCATGAATCAGCTCCGTCGCAGATACACCAAGGCTACGACTGCTCTGGGAGCGCTCGCATGCGCCAGCCTTGGCGGCACCGCCGCGCAGGCCGCCGCGCCCACCCCGGCCCAGGATCCATCCCCCGCCACGGTGCTCCAGGAGGTCGTGGTCACCGGACGGTACGAATTCCTCAGCGCCAACACCCAGGGCACCACCGGCCTGCCGCTGCCCATCGAGCAGGTACCGCAGTCAATCGACCTGGTGAGCGCTGACTTCATCCAGGCGGCGAACCTTAAGACCCTCGGTGACATCGCCTCCTACACCCCCGGAGCGGTCAATGCCGGCAACCCCGAGAACAACGGCACACTGATCAACATCCGCGGCTTCGCCGCCGGGCGGGCAATCGATGGCATCAATGCCATCTCGACCTACAACTCGTACGAGCCGGACTTCGCGGTGTTTGACCGACTGGAGATCGTCGAAGGCCCGTCATCGGTTGTGTACGGCATCTCCAGTGCCGGCGGCCTGGTCAACTATGTCACCAAGAGCGCCACCAGCCAGACCCCGAGCTACCTGTACGCTCAGGGGTCGTCCTGGGACAGCTATCGCCTGGAGGGTCAGTACTCACAGGCCGTCGACTCGCAGGGGCGGTACCGAGTCATCGGCGTTGCGGTGCTCGACAATGGCAACAGCTTCACCGATGGCATGTACCACAAGAAGATCGCCGGCTACGCGGGCGTGAACGCGGACTTCAGCGACACGGTCAGCGGGTACCTCCACGGCGGCTACGAGTGGTATGAGCGCCCGTCCTTTGACGGCATCCCGACCGAGGCTGACGGCACGCCGGCGCCCGTGCCGTGGTCCTTCTTCCTGGGTTCCCGCGACATCGTGCTGACCACGCGCACCTATTACGCGACCGGCGACCTCACCTGGAAGCCCAGCGAGGTCCTGGAGATGAGCCTCAAGGGCAACTACGAGAACTCCGGCCTCACCGGCGGCAACTCCTACGCCTACGGCCTTCAGGACGACGGCACGGTCAACTTCCAGGCATCCAGATTCAACGGAGTGCAGCGCACCACCAACTACGGCATCGGTGGCTCCTCGATCATCCACTTCGACTCCTTCGGGCTGAAGGACAGCTTCCTGTCCCTTGCCGCCCTCTATCAGGACAGTCACCAGACAACCGATACCCTCTACCCGGCCGATCAGGGCACGGTAAATGTGCTTAGCGGTCAGCAAGCGGTCACCACCGCTTTCAACGCGCTCTACTTCGGTGGCAGCTTTCCCTATGAGTACCCGGCGCTGGTGGATACCAAGACTTTCACCCTCTCCGGCCAGTCGGTCACCAAGTTGTTTGATCGCCTGACGGTGCTGGTGGGCGCTTCCTATTCCAAGCCCAAGATCGACACGACGACCTTCGGTGTCCAGCAGAACTACGACTTTGCCGGGCAGACCAGCTGGCGGGCCGGCCTTACCTACGAGTTCCTGCCGGCGGCCAACGCATACGTGTCCTACAGCGAGTCATTCAACCCGCAGCCCTTGCTGGACGTGCAGCAGAGCGTGCTGCCGCCGGTCAGCGGCAAGCAGTACGAGGCGGGAGTGAAGTACCGCCCGGGCGGGCGCCTGCTATTGACCGGCGCGGTCTACCGCATCGTGCAGAGCAATCTGGCCGCCTACGACCAGACAGTTGATGGCATCGACTACTACCGCGCGCTGGGCGAGGTCACCCACAAGGGCTTCGAGGTCAAAGCCCTGGGCACGCTCTCCCAGGACTGGCAGGTCAACGCCGGCTACGCGTACCTTGACCCGAAGGTCACCGAGGATTCCGATCCGACCGCGGTCGGGCAGACCCAGCTGTACCTGCCGAAGAACACCTTCAGCATCTACACTACCTACGGCCTGCACACCCCGCTGCTCTCGGGGCTGACCGTGGGCGGCGGCGTGCGCTACGTTGACTCGGTGAAGACCTCCTATGACGCCTCGACGAAGAACATCGACAGCTACACGATCGCCGATGCCAACATCGCCTACAACAAGGGCCCGTGGATGGTGCAGCTCATCGTCAGTAATCTGTTCGACGAGCACTATTTCATCAACAACTACCAGACGCTTTACTACGGCAACTATCCGGGAGCACCACGCAGCTTCGCGGTCAGCGTGCGCCGCACCTTCGGGCAGCCCTAGCCCGGCAGCCCGGCAGCGCGTCCCTTCTCTGGCAGTGGCTGGCCGCGTCGCCGCGGGCCTGGCGTTGGCGCGCCGCGGGGCGGTTCACGCCCGCGGCTGGAAGGTCACGACAACGTGAGGCTGCGCAGGCTATGGCCGCGGCTTTTTTCGGGTGTGGCGGCAGTGCTGCTGGCGGCGGCGCTCTTGGCGCCCTACCTGTGGGCGGAGTACGAGTTCGACCTGCACGGACAGACCCCGGTGGCGCAGGTGAAGACCGCGGCCCCGCTGACCGGGCGCTGGGCCGATGACTACTTCGTGGTTGAGACCCTCGATGCGGCGACCTTCGCGATCGGCGAACCGCTCTACTACCAGGGAAACTACAGTTACCTGATCCTGGGTTCAAAGCGGGCGGTGCTGTTCGACGCCGGCAGCGGCCTGCGCGATATCGTGCCGCTGGTGCGCTCGCTGACCCGCCTGCCCGTCACGGTCATCGCCTCGCACCTGCACTTTGATCACGTCGGCGCACTGGGTCGGTTCGAGCGCACGGCCGTACTGGACGACCCTTCACTGCGTGCCCGGGTACATGGCGCGCAGCTCACGCTCGAGCGCTATGAGTACCTGGGGTTCGCGGACCGCCGCGGCGCCCGGACCTTCCCAGTCGATGAGTGGTGGCCTGCCGGCAGTGCCGTGGATCTGGGTGGGCGGGTCTTGCAGGTGCTGTCCACGCCCGGGCATACCCCGACCTCGGTGTCCCTCTACGACGCGCAGCGTCGCCAGTTGTTCGCAGGTGACTTCATCTACCCGGGCAACTTGTACGCCTTCCTGCCCGGCGCCAGCCGCAGTGCGTATCTTGCCACCACGAGGGCACTGATCGCCGCGGTGGACCCGGCCACGCAGATCTTTGCGGGCCACATGGCGGACTCGACGGTCGCGGTGAAGGCCCCGGTACTCGAGGTTGCCGATCTGCAGGCCCTGGAACTCACGCTAACCGGTATCAGCGACGGCCATCTGGCCTCCACCGGCTTCTACCCGCGGGTGTTCCCGGTGCGCGGCGCGGTGAAGTTCGCCACCGGTTGGCCCTGGAACAATCGCTGAGTGCACTGCAATCTGACGCCGCACCACCGTGCGCTAAGCATCCGCCTCCTGTGCGCAGCCGCGCGCTCCCGCAAATCGGGCATCATGCGGCAATCCCCGACCGGTTTTCCGCGAAGACAGGTACGAAGCTATGACGCAAAGCACGCCGCGCAAGGTGGCCCTGGTTGCCAACTGCCTCATGAACCAGAACGCCAAGGTCTGCGAGGGTGCGCGCTATCCTGGGATGGTCAGTCCGGTGGTGCAGGCGCTGCGCAGCCGCGGCTATGAGCTGATACAGCTGCCGTGCCCGGAACTGGCTTTCGCCGGCGCGCGCCGCTGGTGGGCGGTGTACGAGCAGTACGATACCCCGGTCTATCGGGCACATTGCCGGCGCCTCGCACAGGCGATTGCGCCGCGCATCGAGGGGCACCTGCGCCAGGGTGACGAGGTCATCCTCATCGGCCTCGACGGCAGCCCGTCCACAGGGGTGCGCTTTACTTCCAGCCAGCCTGACTGGGGTGGCCGTCCCAACCGCCCCACCGACGACTGGCAGATCGTCCCGCGGCGCGGGATCTGGATCGAGGAGCTGGAGGCGGAGCTGGCCAGCCGCGGCCTGCCGCCCGTACCGGCCACCGGCTGGGCGCTCGACATGGGGCGCTTTGATGAGGCCGGGTCGCGGCGTGACCTTGAGGAGTTTCTTGAAGGGCGCCAGAGCGCACCGCCTGCAGGGTCGGCGACACCATGAGTGCCGATGCCCGCGGCTGGCGGATCGCCCTGGTATCCGAGGGGCTCGTCAATGCTCGCTCTGCGCAGCCGGCGCTGCCTGACGCGCTGCGGGTGCTGGAGGCCAATGGCTATGGTCTGCTGCAGCTGCCCCCTTGCGGTGATCACGCGCTGCTGCTGGCGGTGATCGCAGACCAGGTCGCAGAGTATGCACACCACGGCTACGCGGTGGCGGCCGTCGGGATCGACACTGAAGCGCAAAGCGGGCTGCACTGGCGCCGCCTTGCCCCGCTGCTGCGCCACCGGGGCGTGGCCCTGCCACCGCGCCACGTGGTGCACGCAAACCTTGAGGCGAGTGCAGAAGAGGGGCGACTGGCGGCGTTCCTGGCCGCCTATGACCTGCCGCTGGCCGAGCAGCGCCGCTGGCGCGGCTAGGTCAGGTTTGCCCTGAAACGCGCGGCTCATGCGCCGCGGCAAGCTCGGCCAGATGTCGCCGGGCGGCGCTGAGCAGCCGGTCCGAGGCTTGTCCCTCGAGTGCCCGCGCGACCGCCACCACGCCGATCATCGAGGCGGCCACGACCAGCGCGCGCCCGGATTCCGCATCGCCGTCGCCTGGGTTCATCGCCGACTGCAGCGACTTTGCCCACTCCAGGAATACTTCGGTAAAGGCCTCACGGTAAGGCGTGCCCTGTCTGCCCGCTTCGCTCGCCGATGCGAGCAGCGGGCAGCACTCCACCCGGTTATCGCGCTGTGACTTGGAGACGTAGCGCTTCACGATCGCCGCGGGGCTGGGGTTGGCACCGAGCTCCCTGGCAGCCAGCTGCCGTCTGGCGCGGGCACCGGCCTTCAGGGCGCTCACCGTCAGTTCCTCCTTTGAGGCAAAGCCGGAATAAAGAGCCCCATGGGTCAGGCCGGCGGCTTTGCCGATCTCGGCTACGCCCACCCCATCGACGCCCTTCTGTCGGAACAGGCGCCCGGCGGCATCGACAATGGCCTGCCGGTGCGCGGCAGCGGTCTCTTTCGTCACTCTCGCCAAAGGCCCATCTCCCCACCGCAACATTCAGGCCATAGATTGTGCCACTTAATGATTGCGGTCGCAATTAATAGCAGATAAGTTGGCTCCACCAGAAACAGACCCTCCCCAGGCGAAACAAGCGCCACCGCCGAGCCATCGGACCCAGCAATGACTGAATCACTCACCCACCCGCCAGCACCGGCGACCCGTGCATCGCGGTCCCTGCGCAGACAACGCGCACCCGCCTCACCCAATCTCGTGCTCGCCCTGGTATGCGTCGGGATCGTGCTTGCCAATCTCGACCTGTTCATCGTCAACGTGGCACTGCCGAGCATCGGCCGGGACTTCAGGAACGCGAGCCTGCAGGACATGTCCTGGGTCCTGAACGGCTATGCCATCGCCTATGCAGCGCTGCTGGTCTTCTTTGGCCGGCTGGCCGAGCGCACCCGCCGCGACCGCAGCTTCATCCTGGGTGTTGCGCTCTTCACCGGCGCATCCGCGGCATGCGCGGCAGCGAGCAGCGTGGGGGTGCTGGTGGCCTTTCGGCTCGCGCAGGCGGCCGGAGCGGCCTTGATGACCCCGACATCGCTAGGTCTGTTGCTGGCGGTTTTCCCTCCGCACAGCCGTGGCGCGGCGGTACGCAACTGGAGCGCGATTGGTGGGTTCGGCGCCGCACTCGGTCCGCTCGTGGGCGGATTCCTGGTAGCGATCAACTGGCGCTGGATATTCCTCGTCAACGTGCCGATCGGTGTCGCAGCGCTGCTGCTGGCCTGGTGGAGGCTGCCTGCCACCCCGGGACACGACGTGCCCCGGCCCAACCCATGGGACGCGGCACTCGTCACCGGTGGCATCGGCGCTCTCACCCTCGCCATCGTCAAGGTCAATGACTGGGGCTTAGGTTCTGCGGCGACGCTCGCCGCCCTGGCCGGTGCCGCGTGCTGCCTGGCGCTGTTCGTGACGCGCTGCCTGCGCTCGCCGACCCCCTTTGTCGATCCCGCACTGTTCCATGCCCGGCATTTCTCCGGCGCGGTGCTCGTCATGGCACCCTACTCAGCGGCCTTCGGGGTCATGCTGCTGTCGGTGGCGTTATGGGAGCAGCAGGCGTGGGGATGGTCCGCAATGAAGACCGGTCTGGCGATCGCTCCGGGGCCGCTACTGGTGCCCCTGACTGCGCTGGGTTTTGCCAGCAGGCTCATCAAGCGCTTCGGGGCAGCCGCGGTAATCGCGACCGGCATCCTGGCCTTTGCAGCGGGGCTACTGTGGTACGCCACGATGGTGGGGCTCGAGCCGAGCTTTCCGGTGATCGTCACGGGCATGATCCCCATCGGCATCGGGGTGGGCCTGACTTTCCCGACGCTGATGGGCGTGGGCACTTCCGCCCTGCCCGCCTCCGCTTTCGCAACCGGGTCCGGGGTTATCAATATGATCCGCCAGGCCTCACTTGCCATCGGCGTCGCACTGTTCGTCGCCGTCGTGGGCACGCCCGGTAGTGACGCTGCGCGCCTGGCGGCATTTCACCGTGGCTGGTGGATCTTCGTCGGCATCGTGCTGGTGGGTCTGGTCCCGACGTACTTCCTGATACATCCAAAGCGCAGCTAGCGGCACGTCAGGACTGACAGCGCCCGCATCCTCGCCCTAGACTGTGACTCGCGCGGCCAGGCGTCATGGCCGCTGCCCCACCCCGGAGACCTTGATACCCATGGACCTGCAACTCACGAACAAGCTCGCGCTGGTATCCGGCAGTACCGCCGGCATTGGCCACGCCATTGCGCTGGCCCTTGCGGCCGAAGGGGCGCGAGTGATCGTCAATGGCCGCACCCAGGCGGCGGTGGACGCTGCAGTGGCGAGGATTCGTCAAGGTGGTGGCGACGCGCGCGGATTTGCCGGTGACCTGGGTATCGCGGCCGCGGCTGAAGAACTGATCCGCGCGCACCCGAATATCGAGATCCTGGTCAACAACCTCGGGATATTCGAGGCCAAGCCCTTCGAGGACATCCCGGACGCCGACTGGCTGCGGTTCTTCGACGTCAACGTCTTGAGCGGTGTACGTCTGGCGCGCCTGTGCCTGCCGGCCATGAGGCAGGCAAACTGGGGAAGGATCATCTTTATCTCCAGCGAGAGCGCGCTGCAGATTCCCTCTGAAATGATCCACTATGGCGTGACCAAGACCGCGCAGGTTGCCGTTGCCCGGGGCCTGGCAGAGGTGGTCGCCGGCACGGGTATCACTGTCAACAGCATACTGCCCGGACCGACCCGGTCACGCGGGGTCGGCGATTTCGTGGAGTCACTGGCGAAGACCAGCGGCACATCCCCTGCACAGGTCGAAAAAGAGTTCTTCCAGACGATGCGCCCGACATCATTGATCAGGCGGTTCGAGTCGCCCGAGGAGGTCGCCTCGCTGGTGGCGTACATCGCAAGCCCGCTCGCCTCGGGTACGACCGGGGCCGCGCTGCGCGTGGATGGCGGTGTGCTGAAGAGTGCCTTCTGAAAAATCCCATGCACGCAGGGCACCCGCGCCGGTGCTAACCCAAACGCGTCGCCCCTGGCTCCTGGTGATCGTCACCGTCATGGCGATCGTGGCGCTGTGCTTGGTCGGCCGCATACCGCAGGACCCGGGCTATCACCATTTCGCGGACACCCGCGAACTGCTGGGTGTCAGCAACTTCTGGAACGTCGCGTCCAACCTTCCGTTCCTGCTGGTGGGTGTCTTCGGGCTCGGGCGGTATCCGCGGCTGGCCGCTGCGCAGAGTCGCGGCGGCTACCTGTTGCTGTGCGTGGGCGTGTGCCTGGTGGGCCTGGGATCCGCGTACTACCATCTGGCGCCGTCGAACTCGACGCTGCTGTGGGATCGCCTGCCCATGACCGTGGTGTTCACGGCGCTGCTGGCACTCTTGCTGGGTGAGCGCGTCGTCAACCGTCACCGCAGCCTGATCCTTTGGGCACTGGTCGCCGCTGGCATATGCTCGGTGCTGTACTGGTCGTGGACTGAGTCACTGGGCCGCGGGGACTTGAGAGCGTACGGTCTGGTCCAGTTCCTGCCGATGGCGTTGATCCCGCTGATCCTGGTGCTCTTCCCCCGCAGGTATATCCGCGGTTCACTGCTGGTGTCTGCCTTCGCACTTTACGTGCTGGCCAAGCTATGCGAACAGTTCGATCGGCAGATCTTTGCGATAACACACGGCATGAGCGGCCACGCGCTGAAGCACGTGGTGGCGTCACTGGCGGTTCTTTGCATCGTGGCGGCCGTGCCGGTGCGCGGGCAGGCCCATCCGGCAATCGCTGCCGCGTTGCCGGATGACAAGCCACCCGGGTGACCCGGCCAGCCGGTGGCGACACGCGTGCGTCGCAAGGTATGCGGCGAGATTGACCTGCGCGGCGTCATCGCCGATAAAGGGCGCGGGCAGTCCAAGGCACTGAAAGACAACCGGATCACGCGATGGCAGGAAACGCGCTCGAAACCTGGCACGAACTGGTACGTACCCGGGACGCCGCCGGCCTGGACGCGCTACTTGCGGACGACGCGGTGTTCCATTCACCGGTCGTCCACACACCTCATCGGGGCAAACAACTCACCGCGCGGTACCTGGGCGCAGCATTCCAGGTGTTCTTTAACCCGAGCTTTCGCTACGTGCGGCAGATCGCAGGACCCTCCGACGCCGTGCTTGAGTTCGAGACCCAGATCGATGGAGTGCTGGTGAACGGCGTAGACCTGATCAAGTGGAACGACGCCGGGAAAATCACCGAGTTCAAGGTGATGCTGCGGCCTTTGAAGGCGATCAACATCGTTCACCAACGCATGGCGTCGATGCTTCAATCCACTTCCTGAGCGAAGCATCGACTCGTTGACCAGCGCTAGCCTGTTTCGTATCGGTGGAAGGCGCTACGGCACGTCGCCTTGGCCGGTTTTCGCCACTTTCAGCTAGCCGCGTGGACCTTGGAGCTGCACATCTAGCGAATCGGACTTGGAACGTGCTGGTCCACCAAGAGCGCATTGCCGTCGGGGTCAGTGACCTCAAAGTACGCCGGACCCTTGGTTGTTGAGTCAGCTTCTGGCGCAATGGCGAGACCGCGCGCCTTCAAAGCACGCTGTAATTCCCGCACATCCTGGAAGTCTGTCAAGGTCTCCTTGTTCTTGCCCCATCCGGGATTAAAAGTCAGGATATTTTTGTCGAACATCCCCTGGAAAAGCCCGATCCGCGCAGTCCCATTCTGTAGGACGACCCAATTCTGTTCGAGGTTACCGCCGACTTGCTTGAAGTCGAGCTTCTGATAGAAGGCGATCGATGTCTTAATATCTTTCACCGCAAGGCTGACGGAGAAGTTTCCGAGCTCCAGTGTTCGCTCGTCCGCCGCCTGGGTGGATCGAGGCGTGGTCGCACCGAGCATGCAAATTGCGACCAGTGCACCGATGAGAAAGCCAGTTGGTATTTTCATGAGATTCTCTCTGGGTCTCTTTGTGGAGCCGTTCCTGAACCGCGCCGCACACTTTACGATGACGAAAGCGTTTGCACGCTCCCCGCACCAACTAGTCGTGTTCGCTGGCTCGGTAGCGCTCAGCCGCCCACTCGGCAGTATGGAGCCCGGAGGCAGTCCTCGCTATCGGTCGGAATCCCCGGGGCAATCTTAAGCATTTGAATCAAAAGAACTTGTGGCCACGCAGGAATCGCAACGGCCCGTCGCTCCCGCACCTGCCGTATAAGTGCTTGATAGTGTGATGAGCATTGCACCTGGCTGGCGCTCTGCTCGTGGCACATCTATCGTATCGACCTAAGCGAAATCTGCCGCAATTGCATTTTCTGATGTCGGGTGATCCGTTAATGAGTATGTCCCTGCGCGATCAATTGCTACAGGCGGGCCTGGGCAACAAGAAGCAGTCCAAAGAAGCTGAACGGCACGTGCAGCAACAGCAACGCGAACGCCAGAAGCTGCCGAAGGACAAGCGTGCCCTACCCTCCGGAGGACAACTCGCCGCGCAGCAGGCCCAGGCGGCCAAGGCTGCACGCGATCAGCAGCTGAATCGTCAAAGCGTACAGCAGGCGGAGAAGAAGGCGCGCAGGGCGCAGATCGCGCAACTGATCGAGCAGAACCGCCTGCCGCGAATCGAAACCGCTGAGCGGTACAACTTCGTTGATGGCAACAAGGTGCGCTACATCCCTGCCGACCAGGCGGTGCGCGAGCGCCTGCGTCGGGGCGAGATTGCGATCGTACGCCGCAACGCCGGTTTTGAGTTCGTACCCGCGGAGACGGCGGCTCGAATTCGCGAGCGCGATGAGCGCGCGGTGATAGAAATCGGGGCCTCGCCAGACCCGGCAGCCGCTGATGGGGTCCCGGACGATCTCATGTGGTAGGACCTGCCCGGCCCCCCGGCGCTACATCCTCAAAACAACGAACCCCGCACTTCCTCTGCCGACCTGGCGAGGGCGAACGGAGCGCCTAGCTTGCGCTTAGGTTTGAAGCTGCGAATGGGCTGGCCTGACACTTCACTCTGGACGACGGTAGACTCCCCTTACACAACGGAGACTGAACTTGAACCGATCCATCGTCGCGCTACTGATGCTGCTGGTATGCCTGCCCACCCTCGCCGCCGCGCAGGGTGATAGCGGCCCCCCGGCCGACATTCTCGCGGTCCGGAATATCGAGATAGTGTTCCACACCGCTGGCAGCGTGCTGCCTGCCAAAGATCTGGATCTGATGATGAGCCTGTATGCCGACGACGCCGTGCTCACCGACACCGCGCACGACAACAAGGTCTACCACGGTAAGGATCAGGTAAGAACCTACTGGACCGACATCAGCGGTCCATTCCGTCCAGAACACCACTGGATTGGCTATACACCCGCAATGCGGATCAAAAGCAACGTCACTGGAAACACCGCCACACTGTACTTCGAGTGCCTGTGGATGGATGTCGACACGAATGCGATCGGCGCACACGCGTTCACATCGATGGACCTCGCACGCGTCAACGGCCACTGGCTCGTCAAGGGTATTAAGGTCGGCAAAGTCGAGAAGCTCTAGACACCAGACGACCTGCCCTCCCCGCCATCCGTGTCCAAAGGTGCTTGCAAGGCGGTGCAGGCACTGGCCCGTGCCTCATGGACTTGCCTGCGGCACCCGCCACCGATTTCCAGCCTGGTCACCGGGACTTGATCCCGCTGGCGCGGCTTGCCGCCGCGCCTTAGCGCAACCCCTCGATCAGGCCGATTATCTCCTCGGGGTTTCCCGGCTTGGTACGGTGGTAGTCAAAACCCGCTTCCAGTGCATGCACCTCATCTTTGGGCTCTCCCCACCCGGAAACCGCCAGCAGCAGGACCTCACCCCCCCAAGGCTGGCGGCGAATTTCCCGGGCGATTTCATGACCCGACATTCGCGGCATGCCAATGTCAAGTAGCACCGCATGTGGACGAAGCCTGAATGCCGTGTCGCAGGCGTCCCGGCCGTCATGCTCGATACGAACTGTATGGCCGCGATCAACCAGAAGCGCTTGCCAAGCGGCGACGATAGATTCGTCGTCGTCCGCGACCAAGATCAGCTTGGAGATGGAGTTCATCAGACAACCTATGCTCAAACCCCGCCCAACTCCACGCGAAACCGCTCATATGCGGGTGAGCTATCTCCTACGCTAATTCACGTAGCCGGCAGCTGCCAGAACCAGTGCCAGTGCGGTTACTGCAGAGAATGGAGAGCAACAGGCCCCAACCGGCACAGCAGCCGCGGCTACGCCGGCGATGACATGGACCGGTGAGCACAAAAGACCGACCTGACTTTCCAGGGCTGCGCAGCGACTACTTCAGAATCGCGGACCCGCCCCAAGGTGCTGCGTGACACTCAACCCAGAGTTGAATGGTCTCGGTCGTCCGACCTTGGCAAGTGCACTGTAAACACCGTCTCGTTGTCATCTGATCTGGTATCGATATTTCCGTGATGGGCGACCGCAATTTCGCGCGCGATGTATAACCCAAGCCCCAGGCTGCCTTCGCTGCCAGCGACGAATTCAGTGTCCTCGCCGCGACGCAAAGGCTCGAATATCTGTCCTATCATCGAATGTTCGATTTTGGGCCCGTAGTTGCGCACCGCAAAACTGACCTCGTTCGGTGAGCCAAGCAACGAGATTCTGACGGGGGAGTCAGCAGCCCCATACTTGATCGCGTTGACAACCAAGTTTCCCAGCAACTGGTTGAGGCGGTTGATATCCCACGTCCCGGTAACGTCGCCATTGACGTGCAATTCAATCAGCCGCCCGGGGTGGGCGGTTCGCAAGAGGTCCAGTTCGGCAGAGAACGCCGGCGCCAAGTCGACCAGCGCCGGTGAGATAGAAATACCGAGGCCCAGTTTCGTGCGGTTGAAATCGAGCAAGTCGTCCAGCAGCGCCTTCAGATTCGCGCTGCTCTTCAATAGGCGCCTGGCCGCGCTGGCAACATCCGTTGTGGCGCTCACGTTCAGCAAGTACTGTGCCGTCAGTTGAATGACCTGCAACGGGCTTCGCATGTCGTGCCCCAGCATGCCGAGCAGCAAATTCCGCTCTCGCTCGATCTGCGCGTTGAAAAACGCGACCGATTCGGCGACCGCTTGGTCAATCGCCTCATTGAAGCGTATGAGGTCTGGCACGACGAGGTCAGTGGGCTCGCAAGCCTGTCCCCATAGATGCAGAACGCTCGCCCGCAGGGCGCGGTATTCGGAGGTCATCTGATTGACGCTGAAACCACCCTTCGCACGCAGCAGCGCGTGAGTCTCTGCCGCAGTACTGCGAGCACCGCTCAGAGCAGCTCCCAAACCCTTTGACTTCAGCTCACGCTGCTCTTCACTCTGGGACGTATCGAGGTCTTTGCATACGGCGCGCAGGATCTGCTCTGCATGATGGCGCAAAGAGTCCGAGTTCATATCGATGGCAGCGGGCAACAGCGTTGCCGCAAACGCCTCCCATTCAGATAGGATCTCCTCCATATCGCGCTCGATGAATTCTGAAAGTCGCATGATTCCTAGTGGTGTGCCAGCAGATGGACGCAATGCGCTTGGGTCGTGACAAGTAGCCTCAAGGCGCTGAAGCGATGGGACTTCCTGGGAGTGCAATCGATGCGGGGCCGCAGCTGGGTCGCCAGATACAGCCTTGAACGGGACCGATCGTTCCGAACCAGCAGTCCGGATTTTGTCACGTTCCGGAAGTCCGGAGTGCGCACCGGCCCCGCTAAGTTTACGCTTTCCGCGGCCTGTGTGCTGGGCGCATGGCAAGACCTGCAAAGCGCGCCCTGGAATCGGGCGGCTTGCGGCTACTTGCGTCTCTTTCTTTCGTCAAACGCGCCGCCGGACGGCTCCTCCTGAAGTCCACATGCTGCGACGGATTGCGCCGAACGGCCGCGGTCTGAAAGGCGCGTCTATGGTTGATATTTGAGCGGGGTGCCCCTACATAGGGCAGGTCAGTTCTCGTTGTCTAAAAGGAGCAACATCATGGAGTTAATCACTCTATCGATAGCTGGCAGCACGTTGGTCTTTATAGGACAGTCCTGCTCCCTGCTAGACGATCATTTCTTTAGTGACACCAGTCCGGCCCCGGTGCCTGCGGTTCGGTTTCCGGACTGAATCGAAGGATTTCCGGGACCTTGGTCGATCTCAGGGCATAGAGCGCTCATTCGGCGGCAAGAGTAGCGGCCGGCGCGCAAGCGCGATGGGTTCGTCACGCGCACCCATCGCGGCGTACGCATATCCGCTGTGCGCGACGGCAAGGTTAAGGCATCACGCGCCCGCCTGGCAGGCAAGGGCCACCGCTCATACAGAATCCCGACGCCGGTATCCGCTGGCCCTAAGCCATCACCTGACTTGCCGCAGCCACGCTCCATGATTTAACTTCAGTCACGGTCGTGCCGACCGTGCGGCCAGGAAATCGTTCGAATGAAAGCGCGCGCGGTCTTGATCTTGCTGCTCACCGTAGCGATGTCCCTGGCCACGCACGCCGCGGGCGCTGCACAGATCGTTGGCTCCGGTGGCAGTTGTGCGGATATTCAGCAAGGCAATACCGCCGATGGTACGCCGCTGATCCTGTTTCACTGCCATGGGAGCCCCAATCAGAATTGGGTGCTCAGCAATGGCACGTTCATCGGCACGAATGGTGTTTGCCTCGACGTACTTGGAAGCGTCGCCCGCGACGGCGCCCAGATCATCGTCGTGCAGTGCAACGGTCGGGCCAGCCAGAAATGGCAGGTGGTCAACGGCCAGATCATAGGACTCGGCGGCAAATGCCTCGACACGCAGGGCGGGAGCACCGACGATCGCACACCGTTGATCCTCAATGCATGCGCACCGGGTATCGGCGGCCAAATCTGGACCATTCAGTAGCGCAGGCTGATCACTGAGAGCAGCTCTCCGTTGGTCGTGTCGCCGCCGGCATTGTGCCGCCGTTGGATGGACGTGCATTCATGGGGTACCCTGCGCAGCCGAAAGTCCCGCCTTGAGGGTAGTAAGCGCCGCAAGGACCCCTCACCGCGAAGGTCTCGATCTGCATTGAACACCCAGCCTCCTGTGCCGGCGAGCGGCCGCGGATCACAGTCATTCGCCGAGTTCGTCGCGCTCATGGCCGCAATGCAGGCACTGAATGCCGGCGCCATTGATACGATGCTGCCCGCTCTGCCTGCGATCGGTCGCGATTTCTCGGTGCTCGATGCCAACCGCCTGCAATGGGTCATCACTGCATTCGTGCTTGGCACCGGTTGCGGCCAACTGATCTACGGCCCTTTGTCCGATCGCTTCGGACGCCGCCCGATTTTGCTGATCGCGATATGCCTTTTTGTGGTGCTCACGCTACTGACGGGCCTGGCGACCAATTTAAATGCCCTGATTGCATTGCGAGTTCTGCAGGGATTTTCCGTTGCCGCCACCAGTGTCGTCTCACGGGCCGTGGTCCGGGACTGCTACTCGGGTGCGGCCATGTCACGCGTGCTCTCAATGATCTTCTTTGTATTCCTGATGGTCCCGATAGTCGCGCCGAGTGTGGGACAGGTCCTCCTGCTCGTTGTGAGCTGGCGCGGAGTGTTTGGAGCCCTTGCACTATCCGGCATGGCGGTCGCGGTCTGGGCGGCTCTTAGGCTGCCGGAGACATTAGCCCCCGAGAAACGACGCTCTCTGGAATCCGCCCACCTACTCAAGGCGGCGCGCTTTGTCCTCACAGAACCCACCTCCCTTCTCTATACCGCAAGCCTGAGCCTTATGTTCGGGTCGCTGCTGGCGTACGTCGGCACCGTCCCGCAGATCTTCACCGGGATCTTTCACGCGCCG
This sequence comes from uncultured Pseudomonadota bacterium, assembly GCA_963703025.1. Lineage (GTDB taxonomy): Bacteria > Pseudomonadota > Gammaproteobacteria > Steroidobacterales > Steroidobacteraceae > 13-2-20CM-66-19. The sequence goes on from OY969778.1 coordinate 3,706,789, forward strand.
AGCCTACTCGGGCCGACCTTCGCCGCGTGTGCTGCGACCATGGGACTTGCTACGTTCCTGAATGCGCGCCTGGTGGAGCGCCTGGGAATGCATGCCATTTCGCACTCAGCGCTCATCGCGTTCATTGCCATCACCTCGCTGCACGCCGCCATTGCCTGGTCGGGCGCGGAGTCGCTACTCACGTTTGCCGTCCTGCAGTCACTCACAATGGCGTGCTTTCCACTGGCTGCCTCTAATTTCGGGGCGATAGCAATGCTGCCCATGGCCTCCATCGCCGGCAGCGCGGCGTCCTTGCAGGGGGTTATCTCGACGATCGGGGGCGCCGCCATTGGCTCGCTGATTGGCCACCAGTGGTCCGGATCCATCTTGTTTCTCCCGCTGGGCTCTGCCTGCTGCGGGGTCTTGGCGTTTGCCCTCGTACTGGTGGCCGAGCGGGCACGCCTCTTTCGAGGCAGCGGCTTGGCACACTGAAGTCAGCATGCGCTCCCGGGCATTCTGGCGAATAGTGCCCTCCCTCGATCAATCCCGCAGCTTGCCGGCGGCTCGGGGAGCCCGCGGATTCAGAATGGGCGTCGTTCCAACTGGGCCCAAGAACCGTACTGCGCGGCTGGCCTACCGGATGTCCCGTCCGGTACCGGAACCACCGCGATATCGAACAATCGCAGCGCGAGCCACGCCAATCGCCGTACGAAGCGATTGCGCACCATTGATCTCCATAATCATGCTCGCTTCCTGGGTCACCACCACGAGATCGTGATCCACCGCATCCCAGAATGCCTTCTTATCGTGCTCTCCTATGTTGCTGGCGTTCAACTTACTTACGGCGTCGGCAATCAACTCGCCCACGGAGTTCGGATGTGGACAATTGCGTACGCTGTCCAGCAACTCAATTCGTAGTTCCTCCAGTGTCATCCTGCTGCTCCCTGCCAAAAGCTTGATCTGCCCGGCTTTCGTGCCAACGACCTGCCGCCGGTGGTCCTTCCTCATCACGCGGTACCCAGATCCTCCACCGCTGGTGCAGCCACGACAAGGCCTTGGGACGAAAGCTTCCAGGGGTTTTGGCTATTTTTTATCAGACCCGTGTCCGGGTGAGATGGTCCGACCGCTGGCGACAGAAGGGCCCACGATCCGGTGCCTTCATTGACTTCGGGGGCGATTGTGGCGTGGTTACCCCGGCAGGCCAGGCCTAGGTCCCGCCCGCTGCGTGGCTCGGCTGCCATGACAGACCCCCTCTGGCGGCCAAGGTGCAACCAACCCTTTGATTGCCCTTGCGCGCCGCCGCATCGCGAGTGAAGTCGGGCCCGCCCGCTGAAGGTGCCGTCCTCACAGATCCGTCTCAGGGTGCGCATGGCAGGACCGTGCTCAGGCGGCCTCGGGTATTATCGGGCGGGCTGCAAGTAGGGTACGTTTCATGCGTTTCGGGACGCAGCGGACAGAGTACCCAACCGCATCGCAGCTTCAGTGAAGCACAAGTACCTACAAGGGGACGAAATGCGCTACGGGGAGAACAAGGAACAAAGTGGTGAACTGTTACGTCTCACGCTCTCCTTGATGGGCAAGCAGGACGCCGCGTACCACCCCGTCAGTTACCAGCTGTGGTACGAACACGTCGCCGGAATCAACCCGGCGCTCAGCAAGGCGCTGGACGAGCGACTGAACGACAATCGCCCGCTCACCGAGGACGAAGTCCACGCCTTGCACACCCGCTTCATTGTCAGCCGCGTGGTGGACCGCATGGAGCAGCTGCAGCAAAAGCTGCGCACGCTGCTCGAGGAAGTGTCGCGGACGGCCACCGAGGCCAGTGAGAAGACCGGCCAGTTCGAGATCGTCCTGGAAAGCAGCCGCAATCGCCTGGCGCAACCGGCCGCCTTGGAAAACGTCCGCTCCATAGTGGGCGAGCTCGTCAGCGAGACCGCAAAGATGCACGCGGCGACGCAAACCGTCTCCGAGCGGCTGGAGGCCAAGGCGCTGGAGGTCGGAGCGCTTACCGAGCAGCTTGAGCGCGCGCAAAGCGAAGCGCTGTCTGACCCGCTTACCGGCCTGGCCAATCGGCGCGCCTTCGACCGCACGCTCGCGGAGTTCTGTGCGCACCCGGATGAGGCTGCACTGCTGCTAATCGATATCGACCATTTTAAGGCGGTCAACGACGCGTTCGGGCACCTGCTGGGTGACAAGGTGCTGCGAGCAATCGCTCACACGCTGCAGACGAACATAAAGGGCCGCGATATGGCGTCACGGCTGGCCGGCGACGAGTTCGCGGTGTTGCTGCGCCAGACGGCTTTGCCGGGCGCACTCAAGCTTGCCGAGCAGCTGTGCACGGCTGTGCATGCCGGCCGGCTGTTGCGCGATGGTAAAGCTCAGGCCGGCACGGTGAGCGTCTCGATCGGCATGACAATGTATCGGCCCGGTGACGACCCGCAGTCCCTGGTTGCGCGCGCGGACGCCGCGCTATACCGGGCGAAGAATGAAGGGCGCAACTGCGTGCGCAGCACAGCGGCATCAAGCGGTCAGGACTAGTTCACCAAGGCCAAGACGCAGGAGTCGGATCTGAACTGGGGGTCAGGCGTGCCGCTGTGCCCCGATAGACTCCGGGCTCCCTAACTAGGGCGCAAGCATGTGGTCGACGTAGTCGAGCGCCTCCTTAGGAAAGGGCGGGTACATCATTGGCACGCCGTCCTTTGCCACCAACGCGTCTTCAACCACCGCGCGCGTGTTCGAGAATTCGGCAAAACCAGCCTGGCCGCCCAGGCGACCGATCCCGCTGTGATTTGCGCCCCCGAACGGCAGCGACTGGATATTGGCTTGCACCACCGCGTTATTGATTGCGCTCGTTCCGGCACGGGTATGGTCGAGGAACCAGTCTGCCGCCGCGCGCTCCCGCGTGAAGATGTAGATTGCCAGGGGCTTCGGGCGCTTGGCTATCTCGGCAACCACCTCATCGCGGCTGGTGAAGCCCTGCACAAACAGCACCGGCCCGAACACCTCTTCGTCGAAAATGTCCATTGCGGGCGTGACACCGAGCAGGATCGTCGGCGCGACAAAACGCGCGGCCGGGTCGGCCTGCCCCCCCATCACTACCGTTGCGCCCTTGGCGACCGCATCGTCGATCAGTGCCTTGATCCGCCGGACGTGGCGCTCATTGATGATCCGCGCCAGGTCGGGAGATGCGGCGAAACCGAGGCCGCTGGAATCGTAAAAGGCGCGAATTTTCTCCTGCAGGCTAGCCAGGAACCGCTGCATGACACTTTCGTGCACCAGAATGTAGTCCGGGCTGAGGCAGACCTGCCCGCAGATGATGTGGCGTGCGAAAGCAAGCTTCGCCGCGGCGTCCTCAATGTCGGCACTTGCGTCGATCACGGCTGGGTTCTTGCCGCCCATTTCAAGCGTGACACCGGCGAAGTTCTTGGCGGCCGCCTCCATGACAAGCCGGCCGATCCGGTTGTTACCCACGTAGCAGATGTGATCAAAAGGAAGCTTGAGCAGCGCTTCGGCGACTTCCGGTCCGCCGCTGATCACCGCGATTTCCTCGCCCAGCCCGGCGCGCTCGATCACCCGACGAACGAGTTCCGCAGATTGCGGGGCGACCTCCGAGGGCTTGACGACCACGGCGTTGCCCGCCGCAATCATGCTGATCACCGGAGACAGGCTGATCAAAACGGGCGAGTTCCAGGTCGCAAGGTGTAGCACCACGCCCTTGGGTTCGTAGTGCACATAGGCGCGACGGCCAAGCAGGCTTGGGACCGACTCGACGTCCACGCGCGCCATCCATCCGGACAGCCTTTCGCACACATGCACGACCTCCGCCTTCAGGGGCAGCAGCGAAAGCCTGCCGTCCATGCCAAGTTCGGCGTCCCCTGCCCTGCCGATCTCACCTCGCAGGTCGTACACGGCCTGGTACAGGCGGCGGATCTTCTCGACACGCTCCGCCGCGGTGGAGTGCGCGATGCGCGGGGCGCGCTGGCGAAGTGCCTCGAATACCGTGCGATAGTCCTGCATCATTCCTCCCCCCTCCTTCAGCCGTCCCAGGTCAAGCCGGAATTGCCGCCGTTGCGCAGTCTAGAGGGTTCGGGACAGAGTTGGCGAGCCTGCCATTTCCTCCGGCCGGACGTTGGAATTGCGTCAACCCGTTACCGCTCGATCCGAGTGGCTCCGAGTCGCCCAAGATGGGTCCGGTCGCGAGTGTACTGGCGGCGGCTGGCCGGCCGGTGCAGTATGCTTTGATGCAGCCTTCGCGCGGTGCAGCGAAGGTGCACGGGCGTGAATACCAGTCTGGGCACACTTCAGGGAACCTCAGCATGCCGCAAGCTACAGCCGAGAATGTCGATGTGATCATCATCGGCGCCGGACACAACGGACTCGCCGCCGCCGCATTCCTCGCCCGCAACGGAGTGCACGTGCTGGTGCTGGAAAAGAACGACTATGTCGGCGGTATGGCCGGGTCGCGTGAAATACTGAGCGGCTGCCAGAATGATGTTGGCGCAACGTGCCTTTTCCCACTGTCCAAGGACGTTGTCGACTTCTACGACTTTGAGGCCATGGGAGTTCAATACATCCCGCTACCTGTGTTCGCCACCAATCTCACCGGCATGAACGCCAAGCCGCTCATGTTCCAGACGAATACCCGAAAGCAGCTCTGGTCGATCCTGCGCGATTTCGGGCCCAGCGCTGTCCTTGGCTTCGTGCGAATGATGAAGTTCTTCAAGTATCCGGCGAGGGTGATGAACCGATTCACGGCACGCCAGGCGCCGCGCAGCCTTGAAGACCTCTTGGCGAATGCGCCGGACGACGCGCGCCGCGAACAGTTGCGCCTGGCCTTTACCGGTTCTGCCATGGACGTGATGGACCGCTTCTTCCCGAACAAGGAGAAGCACATGGAACTGCGCGCCAATCTCGCCTTTGCCGCGATCCAGTCGACCTACAAGGGCCCTTACACCCCGGGCTCGGCCATGTGCCTCGTATTCACCATGGCTCAGGAGGGCTCCGAGGGGCTCATGAAGCGCGTCAAGGGTGGGATTGGGAAGATGTCTGAGGCCCTTGCCCGCCAGGTTGGGCAGCACGGTGGCGAAGTGCGTTTGAAGCAATCGGTGGCGCGGATCCTGGTGGAGAACGAGACCGCAGTGGGCGTCGAGCTCAAGAATGGCTCCGAGATACGCGCCCGCATGGTCGTGTCAAACCTCGACAAGGTGGCAACGTTCGACCGGCTGCTCCCCGGCTATGCCCTGCCGCCGGAGACGCGGGCGAAGATCGATTCGATCGTGCACAAGGGGGCCTTTGTCCATATCTGCTTCAAGCTGAACACCTTGCCACCGTTTGCGCCGCGCTTCGCACAGCTGAATCGCACGCCTTACGCGCATTTCGGCGGCGCCATGGTGTTCGAGCCGGAGGAGATGCAAAAGTGCTTCGACCTGTGCAAGGCGGGCACCCTGCCGCCACGAATCCCGATCGCCTACCAGTTCCCAACGATCATGGACGACACGCTGGCGCCTGAGGGTTTCCACATCGCCACCGCCTATGGCTTCTTCTACCCGTGCGACGCGCCGAAAGAAAAGCGGGGGCAAATCCGCGACCAGATCACCGAGATGGTGATCGGACAGATGGACGAGTATTTCCCCGGCTTCCGTGCCGCGATCGTTGCGAAGGCAGTCTTTGCGTCGGACCACTTCGCTGCCATGCATTGGGCAACCAACGGCGACTTCACCCACGGCGTCATCCACCCGGAGCAAATGCTTGGCAACCGCACGCTGGTCGAAGGCACCGGGCATGCAACACCTGTCAATCGCCTTTTCTTGTGCGGCGCGTCCTGCCATCCGGGCCCCGGCGTCACCTTCCTGCCCGGATACAACTGTGGCAACGAGGTCCTGGCAGCGTGGAACACGCTCATGAGCAGCTCACCGCCCGCGTCAGGGACGAGTGCGCGCAGCGCGCAATCTGAGTATGCGACAGCGGCAGCTTTCTAGGAGCTACGCAGCCACGCACGGCCATGGCTTCGCAACTGTCCGCAGAAAGCCCCTTCCCGCGATCTGAAATTGACATCTCGCGGCGCAAGGGTAACTTGGCTCCCGTGTAGCAGAAGAGCAGCCTTAGAGGTCACCATGGCGGAACCGAACAAATCACCCGGCCTTCCAGATTGGATCAAGAATCACCTTGCGCGCTATCTCGCCACCGACGGGGCCGACGGCTACCTTTGGGACGCGAGCCTCGGGGGTGGAGAGGGGCTGGTACCCACCCTGTTGCTGACGACAGTTGGCCATAAGTCCGGAAGAGTGTTGACTCTGCCACTGATCTTCGGGCAGTCGGGTCCCGACTATGTCGTGGTTGCCTCCAAGGGCGGAGCGCCTGCACATCCGGCCTGGTACCTAAATCTGCAAGCCAGCCCAGCGGTACAGGTGCAGGTCAAGGCAGAAAAGTTCACGGCTCATGCGCGCACCGCGAAGGGCCAGGAGCGTGCCGCACTGTGGTCGAAGATGGTGGCGATCTATGGGCCATACGCGCAGTACCAGACTAAGACCGCCCGCGAGATTCCGGTCGTCGTACTGGAGCGAGTCTGAGACAACATCGGGCTCGATAGCAGCACCTGCTGCGATCAATTATCGCTGTTAACTTTCAGATCTCCAGCAAGCCATCGACACGCGCGCGGTACTGTTGCAGCAGGCCGGTGGCAAACTCGGCAAACGCGCGTATACGCGGGGAGTCGCGCACCGCCGCACGGCAGACGACTGAGATTGAAGCCCCGGGCGCAGACCATTCCTGCAGTACCGCAGTGAGCTTGCCGGCCACCAGCGCTTCGGCAACCACCAGGTCCATCGCCTGCATGATGCCCGCACCGCGTATCGCCGCGCTCACCTGCGCCTCTACCGAGTTGAAAGCCACGCTAAAGGGTGGCGACAGACGGCGTTTGACACGGTCGCGCTGGAATAGCCACGGCTGCGCACGCCGGTTACTTGCGCTGAGGTGGGCGATCAGCTTATGACGCCGCAGATCGTCAATCTGTCGAGGCGTGCCTTGCAGGTGCAGATACTCTGGCGCAGCGCAGGTGACGAGCCTTGAGGTCACTACGCGGCGAGCCACCAGGTGGGGTTCCCGCACAGCGCCAACGCGCACCGTGAGATCGACCTCCTCTGCGATCAAGTCGATGCGTCGGTCGTTGAACTGCACCTCAAGCTGGAGATCTGGATAGCGGGACTGAAAGCGCGGTAGCGCGGGTATGAGGAGCGCACGCCCGAACACCACTGGAACGTCGACACGAAGCCGCCCCTGCACGGACACACGTGAGCGCTGCAGCATCTCGTCCGCCGCCTCGATTTCCGCGAGGATTTGACGGCAGCGAACGAGGTATTCGGTCCCGTCGGCAGTCAGCCCTACCCGGCGCGTGGTGCGGTGAAGCAGTTGGCAGCGCAGATGCTTCTCGAGCGCGGAGACTTGCGTGCTGATCTTCGCGCGCGACAAGCCCAGGGCGTCAGCGGCGCGCGTAAACGAGTTCAAATCCGCGACTCGAACGAAACTGCGGATGCAGGTCAGCTGATCCATTCCCGGATTGTATAGGATCCATGAACTATGAATTCATGATTAGCTGGTTTTTCCGCACGGTTTAACAGCCGACACTGTAGTCCTGGTCTTGCGGTGATGGACGCAAGCCAAGGAGTCAGAGATGTTTATCTGCAGCCGTCCGCTTGCTGGCGTGCTCGCAGCGCTCGCAGCTGCGGCCGCGTTTGTGGTGGTCGACGCGCTGCATGAGCGGCAGTCGGAGCGCATGGCCGCAGCGGCCGAAGCACCGACCGGCGGGGCTGACCTGGCCGACCCAGGGTTGACGTCCACCATGCGTGGGGCTGTTGCCATCTCCAAACCGCCTGCCGACCAGCGCAAGTGTGAGTGAGGAGACGCGCGAGTCGAGCAGGTCATTAAGATGGATGACCGTGGCTGGATGGCGTTCGCGCCTGCACGGATCTTGCACGTTATGGGCGAAGCGGAGCGGAACAGAGACGCTTTTCCGTCATTCGAGCGCGGTACCAAGGGATTGCTCGTCCGTTGAACTGCGGACTGCGCAGCACCAGCAGTCTGCTCAGCCCTTAAATCCCTTGGCCACCAGATAGACCTCACGGGATTTCTTGCGCGAGGCCTCCGGCTTGCGGACAAGCACCTTCGCGAAGTGCTTTCGCAGTTCTTTCAGATACTCGTCCGAGCCTGACCCCTGGAACATCTTGGCCGCGAAGTTCGCACCGGGCTTCAAGGTCTTGAGAACGGTGTCGAGCGCCAGCTCCAGGAACCAGATCGACTTGCCCTGATCAGCAGACTCGATTCCGCTGATGTTGGGAGCGATATCGGAAATGATCAGGTCGAATTTCTCCCCGCCCAGCCAGTCCAGCACCTGCTGCACGATTGCGTCTTCGGTGAAGTCCCCCTGGATGAAATCCACGTTCTTGACCTCAGCCATGGGCAGGATGTCCGTAGCCAGGACCCGCCCTTTTGCGCCTACGAGCTTGCCTGCCACCTGGGACCAGCCCCCTGGGGCGGAACCCAGATCCATGACCCGCATCCCCGGGCGAAGCAACTTGTCCTTATCGTTCAGCTCGATGAGCTTGTAGGCCGAGCGACTCCTGTAACCGTCCCGCTGCGCCTGCTTGACGAAGGGGTCGTTTACATGTCGTGACAGCCAGTTGGCGCTGCTTTTCGTTCGAGCCATCTTTTTGGGACGCCTTTCGCTAGAATCAGCCGATTCTAGTACCCCTCTGCCGGATTTACCGGCCAGGATGATCTTTGTGATCCGCATCACCGAGTTGCACCTGCCACTCGACTACCAGCCCGAGACGCTGCGCCAGGCCGTACTGAAGCGCCTCGGCGTGCCGGCCCCTGACCTGATTGATATCGCCCTGTACAAGCGCAGCTATGACGCCCGCAACAAGCGCCGCGGCATTATCTTCGTTTGCGTCGTCGACGTGACCGTCCGCGACGAGGCGCTGGTGCTGCGAAAGCTTTCGCGGGATCCGCAGGTAGGCCGCGCGCCGGACACGAGCTATCACCCGGTCACGCAAGCCTCGGCGCCAACCAAAGATCGCCCGCTGGTGATCGGCTTTGGACCCTGCGGGCTCTTCGCAGCCTTGCTGCTCGCACAAATGGGCTTCAAGCCCATCGTACTGGAACGCGGACGGGACGTAAGACACCGCACGCGGGACACTTGGGCCTTGTGGCAGCAGAACCAACTGACTCCCGAATCCAACGTGCAGTTTGGCGAGGGCGGCGCCGGACTCTTCTCAGACGGAAAGCTTTACAGCCAGATCAAGGATCCAAAGTTCTATGGCCGCAAGGTCATGCACGAGTTCGTGCGCGCAGGTGCGCCGGCGGAGATCCTGTATGTCAGCAAGCCACACATCGGCACATTCCGACTCACGGGCATCGTGGCGGCCATGCGCGAAGAGATCCGTGCCCTTGGCGGCGAAGTGCGTTTCCAGAGCAAGGTCACCGACCTACTGCTCGAGGCAGGCCAGATCGGCGGCGTGGCACTCGCGAGCGGGGAGATCTTGCACAGCCGTCACGTAGTGCTCGCGCCCGGGCACAGCGCGCGGGACGTCTTTCGCATGCTCGAGAAGCGACAGGTTCATCTCGACCCAAAGCCGTTTGCCATCGGCTTTCGGATCGAGCACCCACAGTCAATGATTGACACGGCGCGGCTCGGCCCGTTCGCCGGCCGCCCGGAGCTGGGGGCTGCGGACTACAAACTGGTGCACCATGCCCGCAATGGACGCGCGGTGTACAGTTTCTGCATGTGCCCGGGTGGCACGGTCGTTGCCGCCACCTCCGAACCGCAGCGCGTGGTCACGAACGGGATGAGTCAGTATTCCCGCAATGAGCGCAATGCAAACGCGGGTATCGTGGTGGCGATCAGCCCGGCGCCGGATTTTCCAGGAGGTCCACTTGCAGGGGTGGAACTGCAGGAGGGACTGGAATCTCGGGCCTATCACCTGGGCGGCGAGGACTATTGCGCCCCAGGGCAACTCGTCGGTGAGTTTCTGCGCGGCGTGAGCTCGACCCAGCTTGGGGCAGTTCTGCCCTCCTATAAGCCTGGGGTGAAACTCGGGGACCTCTCCCAAGCCCTGCCTGCGTATGCGATTGACGCGATACGTGAGGCGCTGCCTGCCTTCGGCAAGCAGATCCACGGCTTCGATCGCGAAGACGCCGTACTTACCGCCATCGAAAGCCGGACCTCATCACCGGTCCGGATCACCCGAGACGCCGATTCCCTGCAGAGTCTGAACGTACGCGGACTTTACCCGTGCGGCGAAGGCGCGGGGTACGCAGGAGGGATCCTCTCCGCCGGCGTCGATGGGATCAGGGTGGCTGAAGCTGTCGCGCGGAACATCACATGAAAGTCGCAGACCTCAGGAAATTGCACCAGAAGAAGTTCCGTGAGGAAGTCGGCTGGTTTCTCGTCGAAGGCGAACACCTGGTCCTGGAGCTGCAAAGGGCCTTGGCACTCGATGAGCGCCTGCGCGCCAGTGAAGTATACGTAACAGCGCAATACGCGGACTGGAAGAGCCCATTGCCGGTGCACGTGCTAGATGCGCGCCAGATGGCGCAGGTCACCGAAACGCGCTCGCCTCAGGGCATTGTCGCAGTCGTGCCGCTGGTGTCAGGGCCCGCCAAGTCAAACGCAATCCGCGCGATCTACCTGTATGAGATCCAGGACCCTGGCAATCTCGGCACGATATTGCGGACACTTGCATGGTTCGGTGGCTTCCGCTGCCTGCTCAGCCCAAACAGCGTTGACGTCCACAATGGCAAGGCCGTACGCGCCTCGATGGGGGCGCTCTTCCATATACCCATAGAGGTCGATGTACCAGTCGAGGCGCTTGCTGCGAGATTCAGCCGCATCGCGCTCCTTGACCTGCACGGACGACCGATTGCTGCGCCAGAATTCCGCGACTTCGATTGCTATGTGTATGGGAATGAGGCCCGGGGTTTGCCGCGTGCTGCGCTTGCCACCATGCGCACTACCCAATTCACGATTCCCGGTACGGCGGCGATCGAGTCTCTCAACGTCGCCGCCTCGGTGAATATCTGCCTCTATGAGCTGGCCCGCGAGGACTCCCCGGCCTACCCCCGCTAAGCGTCCGTCGCGGAACGCGTACCAAGGGACTAGGGAATCAGTTGCCGTTGCATCTGCCGCGCGATTTCCGCGACCTGTCCCACATCCCCGGGGTTTACGCTATACAGGGCCTTGAGGAAAGCCCGGTCCCAGCGGCTCAGATCCTGCGGCTTGGGAAGTTCCTTATCGCCGAACAAGCGCAATATGGAGGGCGCGCTTGGTACGCGATTTTCCCGGGTTTGCACCAGTGCAACCATGGCGGCGTAGCTGGCCAGCTGCCTGTCGTCGAGTTCCTTCGTGCGCTCGAGATCCAGGACCACGACGGCCGAGTAGATTGATCTGACGGAAACAAAGGAGAGTAGTGAGCCGACGGAGCTGCTATTGCACCGGGCGCCGGTACGAAGGCCCTTCTCGGAAGTCGGTGCCTCTGAGCATTCGTTGTGCCAAGCGCGTATGGTTTGCGTGCCGTGGATGAAGCGCTCAATCCCGGCGCGGCCTCTGTCGTCGGTCATCATCTTCGGGTAATCGGCCCACAGCTGCTGCAAGCGCGCCGCCGGATCGCCGCTGGCGATGATCAGCAGATTGGGCCGGCAGTCCCGAGCACCCAACGGGAGCCCCGCGTCGGCCACGATTTCCGACACGCGCTTAAAGACCGCGACACCTCGGTCGTTGGTCAGGCCGGCAACCAGTGGACATACCGCCTCTTGCCACCGGGCCAGCGGCTCATCCCAGTTGTTGACAGCAACCGATGAAATAAACTCTTGGACTTCCCGCGCAACCTGCGCTTGCTCCCGGCGCCCCTCTACGGTGACCGTCGGAGTCCCGGAACTGCCTGTCTGGCCTGTGGACTGCTCTCCCGCCGTAGTTGGCGGAGGCTCCCTCGCGGGGCTGCCGTGTGTAAGCAGCGCGAGGACAAGGATTGCACAATACCCAACACGAGGACTTCCAAGCCCGGATGGCGCATGCACCACTCCACCAGCGAAGCTGGCAAGCCGCCGAAGGCTGATCTGTATCAATTTAGACCCGGTGAGTGTCTCGCCTGACACATCTTACCGCATGCCTCTATAGGACTTGGTTTCGGTCAGCACCCACGCCGTCAGGGCACTGCATGGCGGGACGAGCGTGCCGGCGACCGCCTACCGGCCCGGGAGAGACTTCGCACGGCCGCGAGCCAAAATCGCCATCTGAAATCGCGCGTGTGACTAGATGCCCTTGATTGTCTGGGGGACGCGCCGCCGCGCGTTGGCGCGTACCGCGAGGAAACCCAGGAGCGTTGCAAGCGTCCAGTAATCCGTTGCGCCGCCACCGCTGCCCCCTGAACTCGGGGCGCTGACCGTCACGACAGCGGTCGCCTGAGCGGTCTGGTTGCCGGTCCCGCAGGTCATCACGAAAGTGTAACTGCCGCTCGAGCTCTCGGTTACCGAAGCGCTGCCCGAGGGCGCCCTGCCCCCTGCCCAGCCATCGCCGGCCTTGCCGCCCGAGGCGGTGCAGGCGTTCGAGAACGTCGAACTCCAGTTCAGGGTGAACGCCTCACCGGTGGTGGCCCCGCCGGCTGCAAGCGCCAGCGATACGCTTGGCGCACCGACTGTCACCGCGACGTGCGCCTGACTGCTCTGTCCGCCGCCTGTGCACGTGAGGCCGTAGTCATACGAACCTGCAGTGGACTCGCTCACCGTCCGGTCACCACTGCCGGGCAGGCTGCCGCTCCAGCCATCTGCGGCCGACCCACCCGTTGCACTGCAGCTCGCCCCCGGGGCTGACCAAGTGAGCGTCACCGGCGTTCCAACTAGGGTCGTGGCGGCATTCGAGGTAAGGGTTACCAGGATCGTCGCGGTGCCTGTGAGGTTCACCGCATAGCTGCTGGGCACCGATGAGACCGTCAGCTGGGCGGCTCTGCCCACCGGGAATCGCCGGAGCAAAGCGTACCTGCACCGAACAGCTGGCACCCGGGGCAAGCGTGCTCGCGCAATCGCCGGACTGCGCGAACTGGCCCGCTCCTGCGCCGCTGAGCGCAATGGTGTTGAGCGGTACGTCGATGCTGCCGGTGTTGGCGATCGTGACCGTCTGCGGCGCACTCGCGGATCCGGTGTTCTGGTTCCCGAACGCCAGCGCGCCGGGGGAGACCATGTACGTGGGCGTCGCGCCCGTGCCGGTAAGCGCCACGGATTGCACCGCCGCACCACCTCCGCTGTTGATGTTGAGGGTGGCAGAATCCACACCCGCCACGGCAGGCGCGAATACCAGGCTGACTGTGCAGTTCGCCCCGACCGCAAGGGAGTTCGTGCAGGTGTTGCTCTGGGAAAACTGGTTTGCGTTTGGCCCCGCCAGCGCAATTCCCGTGAGCGGCAAGGCCAGGCTGCCCGTATTGGACACGGTGAGCCGCACCGGCGCGCTTGCCGTCGTGGTGCTCTGGGTACCGAAATCCACGGTCGCCGGCGCCACGGTATAAGTCGGTATCGCTCCCGTGCCGCTCAGGGAGATCGATTGCGAGGCGACCCCACCCGCCACATTGATGTGAATCGCCGCCGTGGCGGCGCCCACCGCCGTCGGTGCAAACACCACGTTGATGGTACACGCGCCGCCGACTGCAACGCTGCCAGCGCAGGTATTGGTTTGCGAGAACAGCGCAGGATTGGCGCCTTGTACCAAGATACTAGTGATCGGTACGGCAATGGTGCCGGTATTGGTCACGGTGACCGGCAGGGGGGAGCCTGGGACAACCGTGCTCTGCACCCCGAACGCAAGCGCCGTGGGTGCCGCCGTGAAGCTTGGCGTCACTCCTGTGCCGGTCAGGGGCACCGATTGCGTGGCGGTGCCGTTGGCCACGTTGATGTTCAGACTCGCCGCCGTTGCACCTGCAGCGGTCGGTTTGAACACCACGTTCACAGTGCAGGCACCGCCCACTGCGACCGTTCCAGCGCAGGTGCTGCTCTGGGAATACACGGTGGCGTTGGCGCCGGTAATCAAGAGGCTGGTCAGCGGACAGCGCCACCGTTCCGGTATTTGTCAGCGTCACCGCCTGCGCGGCGCTGGCAGCGGTCGTACCCTGAGAGCCGAAGTCGAGCGCGGTCGGTGTGACCGTGAACGCAGGCGTTGCAGCCGAGCCGTTCAGGGTGACCGACTGCGTGCCCGCGCCAGCACTGGTGCTTATGCTGAGCGTCGCGGTGCTGGCAGCAGCGGCGGTCGGGTTGAAGACTACGCTGATCGTGCACGAGGCGGCGATAGCCACCGATGTGCCGCAGGTATTGGTCTGGGCAAACTGGCTCGCACCGGCTCCGCCAATGCCTATGCTGCTGATGGGCAGCGCGATTGTGCCGGTGTTGGTCACGGTGACGGCCACGGGGGCGCTGGCCACGTTCGTGCTCTGCAGCGCGAAAGTCACCGGGGTTGGCAGGACCGTGAAGCTCGAAAGCAGGCCGTACACGGCCACCTGGCTCGACCAGGTGGCGACGTATACCTTGCCGTTCACCACCATAGGCGGCACGAACTTTGCAAAGTTGCCGTAGCCGTCCCGCGTGGCGTTCATCGCCCGAGTTCCACAGGTCCGTCGGCGCGGCAAGGTTGGAGGCGTCCAGCGCGCGCAGTTCCCCGGCGGTGGGTGGGTTGTTCTCGTTGTTGCCGCCGGTGGTGACGGTCGCCCAGAGGATACCGGTGCCTGCTTGTTCGCCGTTCGCCGAGAGCGCCATGATTCCGCCAGGCCACAGCTGCCTGACGCTACCTGGTTGCTGGTCGGTGGGCGTGGTGCTGAGCGTGGTGCCATTGAAGGCATAGGCCTTAGCCCAGTCCGAGGCGGCCCAGTTGTACAGCAGCGGGCTCTTGCTCGATCGCTGCCAGTACACCGGTCCGCCGCGAAACTCCGAGTTGCTGATGTTCAGCTTCTGGATGATCTGGGTGTCCCCGGTCGCGATCTTTCCCAGGTTGGTCGAATTGAGTAGGTAGATGTAGGTAGTCTTGCCGCCGCCGGCCAGCACCGGGGGCGAGCTGCCAGGGATCATGAGCGGGCCAGAGCTGCTCAGGTCCTGGTCGGCGGTGTCCATTGCGCTCCAGTTCGAGGGCGTGAACCAATCCACCAGGGCAAGCCCGTGGGCAGGGTCGAGCTTGAGCGCGCTCTCGCTGAAGTTGTTAATCCCGTCATAACCGGTGCCCGAGTAGCCGTTTCCGGTGAACAGGTACACGTACCCTGCACTGTCGACGACCGGCGGCCGCCCCGACTGCCACACCCCAGCGCCGTTACCGCTGGTCAGGGTCGCGAATACGCCGGTCTGCTGCAGCGTCGTCTGGCTGTAGGCCATGACCCAGCCGGAATACACCTGGGTTGAGGACTCGAGTTCCATGGCACTGAAGCCGATCACGACCTGCCCTGCGGCGAGCACGAGCGAGACTCTCTGGAACTGCTGGGCCGGCACGAAGTCCGGCCGGTTGGTGCTCCCGGTGATGGCCACGCCGGGCCCCAGGGGCTCGGCGCCCGAGGTGATATCGAGTGCGTGCAGGCGATAGGCCATGGTGCCCCCCTCGAGGGTGCACGCCACCACGTACATGATGTTCGTCACGGGATCGATGACCGGGGTGCTCAGGACACCAAGGTTACCGACGATGTTCTTGTTGCCCATATGGGCAAAGCTGGCGACCGGCACGACCTGAGCATTGACGAGAGTTGCAAGATTGATGTGCCAGAGCGGCGCGCCGGTGTCGGCGTCGAAGGCGTACACCGAGTCGCTCATGGTCGCTATATAGACAACGTTGTGGGTTCCCTGATTAGGGATGGCAACATTGGGCACATACAGCGGCTGGGCAAAGATCGCATCGTCCACGGGAAGCTTGAAGAGCAGCCCGAAGGTGTTCGGGCCCACGTTCGCAGTGGTGAGTGTCGTCTCGGCCAGATTCGCACCCGTGAGACTTGCATCGTAGCCGCGCTGCAGGACCGCGGGCGGCGCCGCGCTGACGGCGGAGACCAGGCACACGGCCGCTGCAAGCGACCCTGCCGCGGCCCGCAGACGCCCGCAAGCACTGAGCCTTGTGCCGGTTTTCTGAATCACTCGATGTATCGCCAGACGTTCTTGTACTTGTAGCTCACATGCTCCCCTGAAGCCCCCGCCAACGGCAGTGACGCACTTCGCATTTTCACAGTATTTCATGTCCTTACGAGCGCCTCCTGGACGGGGCTACGGGCGCGTTAAACCCAGGAGCAGGCCTGCGCCTCTCCCGAGCGTCCTTAGGGTGCCTAGTATAAGAGTCGCCCCCCGCCGATATTTGGCGTTTTACGTAATACCGCCACCATCAGCCCGCACCCGGCTTCCCTTGCAGGGCCGTGACGTTTCAAAACAGGTGGCCCTTCAGACACGCGGTTAGCATGTCGAAGTCCTGCGGAAAGGCGGCGACGGCAAGCGGCGGAAGGAGTGTCCATGGCCAGCGATGGTTTCAACGCCTGGTTCACCAAGGTTCACAGATTCACGTTCCATCACACAAATGGCTGGATCGGCGGCAAGCTGGGACATATCCCAATGGCACTCATGTACACGATCGGTGCGAAATCCGGCCAGGTGCGCATGATTCCGTTGCAGTGCTACCCGGCCGCACCGGAGGGTGTGCTGGTGATTGCCTCAAACAACGGACAGCACAGGCATCCCTCGTGGTACTACAACCTTAAGGCACACCCGGAAATCGATGTTCTGGTTGGGCGCGAAAGGCGCCGCGTGCGCGCGGAGGAGCTGGATGCTAAGCGGGACGCGCTCGAATGGCCGCACATGCGAAAGAAAAACAGGGAAATCGAGGACTACAGGACGCGCGCCGGTAACCGCAAACTCCCCATTTTTCTGTTGCGCACACTTCATCGCAACTGATGGCGATGGATAGCGGCCTCGCACTTTCACTGGCAATCAAGGCCGCAGCAAGACTCTGACGAGCCCTCCCCGACGCTTTTGTCTCAATCCGACCTGACCTTGTCCCCACAGGATGGGGCATTCGTGATCTTCTGGGCTCAGCGGCGGCGCGTGCCACTCGGAATGAAGATATCCCCCGGGATGGCGCGCGACCTTCCTAGCCGCGCCCTACCCCACGTGCCAGCAGAAACGCACGTCGGGGCCAATTCCATAGCCGCCAACAACGAGGGAGTCCGGCATGATCGGCGTATTCGTCACATTTTACCTGGGAGCCAGTTTCAACGAGACGGCCGTGCGCAAGATTGCAGAGACCGCGCGCGCAAAGTTTGAAGCAATGCCCGGGCTGCGCTTGAAAGCCTTTACGCTCAATCCAGGAAAGAGCGAGGCCACAAACTTCTACCTCTGGGATTCCGAGGAATCAGCAAAGGCATTCTTCACCGAGGAACTAATCGGCCGGGTGACAGGCCTATATGGCGTGCGCCCTGGCGTCGAATTCGTGCAGATCGCAACGCTGGTCGAGAATGCCTAGCTGTTCATTCTTCCGTGGGGACGGGCTCGCGTGGTCTCGGGGCCGTGGTAATGTTTGTCCGACACAGGCGTGGAGGGTCGGCGTGTGCCCCAGATCGTCGATCGGTCAATAGGCACAGAATCGCATCTCGTGTTGGTCCGCCGGGCGCTCCTTATCATGACCGGAAGGAGTTCCGGCGCGTGAAACGCGACTTTGCTGCGCCGCGCATGGAAAGGCTTGCGAAAGCTCTCATCCTTTGCGGCTTCGCCCTCGCGGGAGTGACGACCGTGTGGCCCCAGTTGGCGTTTCGCCTCGGCGGCTACACGCTGCTGCGAGCGCTCGCTCTCTTTCCGGGCCTCACATTGATGCTGCTCGCGGTTGCCACGGCGATCTCGCTGCTCGGTACTACGGCGCTGTTGCGCCGTCCGCCCCCGATGTCCAGCCGCATCAGTGGCAACGACGTCGCGCATCTTGTGCTCGGCCTAGTGGTCAGCAGTGCGGGTGTCTGCGTCCTTGGAACATTGCTCGTCCAATACATGGCAAAGGCCTAGGAACGATTCAGCTTCTTGTAGCGATTCGCCACATGCACGCCGCAACACCTTCCCAGAACTCTGCCTTGCAGCAGCCTTTGCACTCGACGAGGCATCTCTTTCATCTGCGGCGCGTCAACGAACGGCTCGTATTCGACCGTCCAAACGATTATCTTGAAACCTAGGGCTGAACGCTAACGCCCTTCCAAAACGCCACGCGACCTTTGATCTGTTGAGCCGCGCTCGAAGGCTCACTGTAGTACCAAACGGCGTCCTTGTTCTCCTTCCCGTCCACTTTAAGCGTGTAATAGCTGGCGGTACCCTTCCAAGGACAAAAGCTTGTATGCGAAGAACTCTCCAGATACTCCTTCTTCACAGACTGTAGCGGGAAATAATGATTCCCCTCTACCACGACGGTATCATTGGACTCCGCGATCAACTGTCCGTTCCAGATGGCTTGCACGATACTCTCCCTTTAAGGCGGCTCTAGTTTGCGATTAGGCTCTTGATGCGCGTTCGTCCTACAATTCGACGTCATCCGGTAATCTAGCGCATCGGTGTTACCACGAGGACGAACATGATTCACTATCATTCGATCGTATGGATTGATCACCAAAAAGCTGTGGTCTGGAATTTTAATGACGACGCACAGACGAAGTCGTTAGTTAAATCACACGATCAACACCAGCGCATTCACGTCCGCCAGTCCCCTCGCAAGGGCGGCCACGAGACCCCCGAAGAGTTGCAGTTCTTTCGCGACGTTTCCCAGTCCCTCGCCGGAGTCGAAGAGATAGTCATCATCGGTCCCGCGCATGCCAAGGAAGAGTTTGCGGGTTTCTTAAAGAAGAAGCATCCTCAGATCGGAGCGAAAGTTGTCGCCGTGGAGACTGCGGATCATCCGACGGATGCCCAGCTACTTGCCTACGCGCGTAAGCACTTCAAGGTGCTGGATCGAATGATCTAGTCAGCGCGCCGGCGCGACAGGCCCACTCGCCATGCTTCAGTCATGGGTTTGGCAGGAGGTTCGCGTCGCCGCGTCGCTGGTACCTGCCGTGAAGATGACTTGCGTCTGACACAAAAGACGGCTGCCGAGGACTAGCAATATCAGCAAGCCGGCGCGGAAAGGCCATTGAGTTCCGCCAAGCCCTGTGGACTGTTGCGGGACTTGCAGTATCGCCGCCCTGCATAGTGGGATGTTCTCTGTTCCCGAACACTCTCTAGCGGCACACAGGAGGATTAGTAAATTCCCATGAAATCACGCTTACCGATGCTCAGCCCGTTGTGGCGCAAAATCGCGTAGGCGGTTGTGACATGAAAAATAAATTGCGGCAAGCCGTAATTGGCCAGATAGGCCTGACCACTCAGTTTCTTTTCTTTCGGCGTGCCGGGACGAAGTACGATTTCGCTCGATTCGCAACCTTGAAATTTGGACGCGTTCACGCTGTCAAGAAATCCCATCGTCTGCGCCAACAGTTCGTCAAGATCGGCAAAGCTCTTCTCTTTGCCTTCATAGATGGGCACATCGACATTGGCCAGGCGTGCCGAGATCCCGCGCGCAAAATCGGCAGCAATCTGCACCTGTTTGACCAGCGGAAACATGTTCGGATACAGGCGAGCCTGCAAGAATGCGTCTGGCTCTATCGAGTTGGCGGCAGCGTGGGCATCGGCCTGAGCCAGATTGGCTTTCAAAGCCGTCAGCAACTGCTTGAAGACGGGAACTGAGTTGGTATACATAGGGCTATTCATGTTCGTTCCTCGATTGGTTTGGCGGGCGCCTTTATTCAAATTGGCACTACGCCAAGCCGTATTTGCCTAGCGAGACCCAACGCTGCTCGAGGCTCGTCGTCAAATGGAGTTGTTACGTTTGTCGCTTGCGTAGCCTACCGCAACCCGGCAGGGCCAGCTTCAGGATGTTCATCCTTGTTCCTGTACTTTTCTGCTGCACGCTATGCATCCGCTCGCGCCCAGCTCGGGAGACCTGGGCTGACGATGCTATTTCGGACCCGGTAGTCTGCAGTCGTCGCTGCCGGGCGGTGGTCAGGCTCCGCTTCTTTGGATCGGAATCGATCCAGGACCCCGCAGGCAGCGCCAGCACGCATACGGCAGCCCCCTCCCCACGGGGGCGTTCTAGTTTCTAAAGGCTTGTGAGCGCCCGGAATTGGCGCGCCTGTCGGCGCGAGATCTCGATCTCCGGGCCCTCGCGCAACTGGGCGTGCAGCGCCCCGTTGACGCCGGCCTCGATACTCTCGATGAACCTCAGATTGATGATCTGGCGTCGGTTCGCGCGGAAGAACTGTGCCGGATCCAGGCGCCGCTCGATAGCCGCAAGGCTGCGCGCCAATAGCGGCCTCTGCTTTCCCCAAGACAGGCGTGTCGCGTTACCCTCCGAGGTGAACAGCAGCACCTCGCGCAGCGGCACGAACCAGCACCGCGCCCCGTCGCGGACGAACAGTTGCTCCAGCACCTGCCCGGCCGGCGCCGCAACTGTCGCCGGGGCGGCACCGCGGAGGCGCTCCAGCGTCGAAGTGAGCCGGCGCGGATCAATGGGCTTCAACAGGTAGTCGAAGGCATTCACCTCGAAAGCGCGCACCGCGTGCGCATCGTGCGCGGTGGTGAAGATGATCTGCGGCACGTGCTCAAGGCTCGACAGGAGGTCGAAGCCCGAACCCCCGGGCATCTGCACGTCCAGGAAGACCAGATCGGGCTGTTGCTTCTCGATCACCGCGCGTGCCTCGACAGCGCTGCCGGCCTCGCCGCTCACTTCGAGCCACGTATGCTCGGCCAGCAGGCGACGCATCTCGCGGCGCGCCAGGGGTTCGTCATCCACGATTACCGTTTTCATGGCACGAGCGGGAGACGCACGCGTGCGACCGCTACGTCCGGCCGCGACAGGTCCAGCGCAACACTGGCACCGGCGCCGAAGATCAGCCGCAGTCGCTCGGCGGAGTTACGCAGTCCGGTCCCGTCGTGAGAACGGCCACGGCCGACGGGTCGGGAATTGCTCACCGCGAGCGCGAGTGACCCGTCGCGTACCGACGCCTCCACCCGCACGTGTCCACCTCCCGGCAGCTCGGCAATGCCGTGCTTGACGCCGTTTTCTACCAGCGTCTGCAGCAGCATGGTCGGGATATCGACCGCGCCAGCCTCCTCGGTGATCTCGTACTCGACACGCAACCGGTCCTCCAGGCGCAGCGCCTCGATGTCCAGGTAGTCGCGCACCACCTCGAGCTCCCGGGCCAGGGGCACGGTCTCCTGCTGCCCCGCGCTCAGCGCGTAGCGCAGTGTGTTGGCGAACCGCGTCACGGCGACCTGCGCGGCCTGTGGGTTGTCGGCGATGAGGGCGCGCACGGTATTCAGGGCATTGAAGAGGAAGTGCGGGTTTATCTGCGCCTTCAGCAGCCGCAGTTCGGCCTGCTGCAGGGAACGTATCAGCTCCGAGTGCCGCAGCTGCGCCTGCTGGTTGCGCCGTACGGAGACAATCGCGAAGTACAGCACCTGCCAGAGGGCGAACAGCACGCTCCAGTTCACCAATTGGTGGAAAAAGTGCAGGACCGCCGTCTCCCGGACCGCCAGTGATGGCATCAGATCGTGAATGTCCTGAACTAGTACCGCCGAACCCTGCAGCGATGAAATCGACGTCAGTGGCGCGACAATCGCAAGCGGCAGGGCTAGGACCAGGCTCGCGGCGCCGATGTGCAGCACCCGCCGCCAAAGACCGAGCGAGCCCCAGCGTTGGTTGCGGATGTAGCCGCGCAGGCCGTGTGAAAGCAGCAGCCCGACCCCATTGAGTGTCAGGACTTCCACCAGTGCACGCGGCCACGCGAGGTGTAGGGCAAAGACCCCGGCGACCAGCTGCAGGAGCGAATACACCCCCCAGCCGGCCAGTTGGCAAGCCCAGTAGCCCCTGGAGGGGGCGGGGGTTCGGGCTATTCGGGACGCTTTTTCCGGCACTGGATCTTTCAGGCGCAACGGCTGCGCGGCGCGCTGGGGGCCCCGCGGAGCGAGCATAGCGTATGCATCCCCTCCCTCATGCGGCAAGCTGCGCTCCTGAAACGCGCCCGCAGACCATATGGAGCAGCCGGTCCGCCCTTGCCGCCGCTGCCGGGTCATGAGTGACCATCACGACCGTGGTGCCCATCGCCTGGTTAACCAACTCCAGCAGCTCGAGCAGCTGCGCTGCCGTGTGCGGGTCCAGCGCTCCGGTGGGCTCATCGCACAGCAGGAGCGCCGGGTTTGCAACCAGCGCCCGCGCGATCGCCACCCGCTGCTGCTGCCCGCCCGACAGTTCGCCGGGCTCATGAGCGCCCAGCCCCTCCATGCCGACCAGCTGGAGCGCCGCCTGTACAGCGCTCACCCGCACTTCTCGCGATAGGTCCCCCAGCAGCAGCGGCTGCTCCACATTTTGCTCTGCGGTCAGCCAAGGCGACAGCTTCTGTAGCTGGGGCACCATGCCGACATGGGAGGCACGCCAGCGTATGAGTTGCGCGCTGCCGAGTTGGTCCAGCGCCGCCCCCCCGACCAGCACCGTACCGGCGTCCGCGCGAGCGCTGCCACCGATAACGTTCAAGAGGGTCGTCTTACCGCACCCGGACGGCCCGCTGATGGCCACAAATTCGCCTGGGCGGACTTCAAGGTCGAGCCCGCACAGGACCTCACAGCGCTGCCTGCGGTGCAGGTAGTGCTTAGCGACGCTCGTAAGGGATATCGCAGGGTGTATCAATGTAATCTCACGTCCCGGCCGGCGGTACTGCGGAAAAGACTTTAAGAGTCCGCCGCGGGGGCGCAGCGTCAAGATGTCGAACGGTCTCCAGGCCGTGCCGGACGGTCATTAAGCCGGAACCTGTTGGGCTCCGCGGAGGTATACATTTGATACAAGACGCATGCGGGGACACCACGGCGCAACAGGTAGAGTCTGCCTGGCATCTTTTTTGTCTGCACCGGCACATGTGGGTATAGAGGTTCAAGGTCGCATACCCATAGTTGATCTACCGACGTCGCGCCCCGTGTTGCTTCGTGTACCGTGGGTATTTGGGTCAAAACTTGTGCATAAGACGGAGTTTGACGATGGGCAGAGTGACGTCATGTGTGATTTCGGTCGCAATGGCTCTCGCGATGTTGGTTCCGAAGTGTGCACTTGCCAGCTACGCAACCTATGTCGGACGCGACTTGACGGCGGACTCCAGCACCCTACTCGGAGGCACGGGAGACGAGCCATCAAGCCACTGGTTGGAGATTGCTCCTAGACGCGTTCACCCGGCAGGAGAACTCATCAAGGTCGGCGTTAGTAAAACAGCGACTTATCCCGGCGAACTTATCGACATTCCACAGGCAGCCGCTACCGCCGGGTACATCACCATGAATTACAGCGAGTACGAGGGATTCCCCGCGCCGCTGACCAACGGAGGGCTCAATGACTACGGAGTCGCGGTCCGCGACGTCTGGTCTACATCGCGCGACGAACTGCTCAAGATGACACCCAATCCACAACGCGGGGTTAACTATAGCGATCTGTCCCGTATCGCCATGGAACGCGCCCATTCGGCGCGCGAGGCAGTTGAAATTGTCGGCGCCCTCATCGATCGCTATGGCTACGCCACCTATGGCGGCAATTCTCATCTTTTCGCTGACGCGAATGAGGGATGGGTCCTCATCGATTTCGCAGGCGGCAAGGGTCTTTGGATTGCCGAGCGTCTTGGCCCGGCCGAAATTCGGATGTCATATCCAGGCTATATCCTCGATATCCCCGTTGATTTCGCGAAGCACCCGGAGCGGTATCTGGGTTCGAAGAATTTCATATCTTTTGCCACGGAACAGGGCTGGTTCGACCCGAAGGCGGGAAAGCCGTTCAATGTAAATGCCGTGTATCAGACCGGCTCCGGCCGTTCGCCAGCTGTCCAGGTCATTGAGCAGCGACTCAAGCAGCAAGTCGCCGCGGGTAAACTGAGCCTGCGTCAGTTCATGGATCTGGTGCGGGATCCATTGGTTTCCGGCGATCAGAATGGGTATGGGCAGGTCGCGCAACTGCGGTCCGGGCTAACGCGGCCCGAAATGCACCTGCTTTGGGTCGCAGCTACGGGCGCCATCACGTCGCCGTTCGTGCCCTATTGGACCGGGAACGAGGCGGTATTGCCCGAGTACGGGAAGCATAGGTATCTGAGCACCCATGAGTCGGAAGGATTCGTCACGAAGGACTTCCAGATTCAAGAGGCTTCGAACCTCGCGTACATTACGTTCAAGCGCCTCATGTACTACACCTGTGACCAGCCGGATAAGTTCCTGCCTGAAGTGACCGAGGCGCTTACAGCATTCGAGAATCAGAGCATCGCCGAGACCTACCGCATCGAACAGCGCGCGGACATACTTTTTGCCGCAGGGCAGCCGGCATTAGCGCGAAACGAACTTACCAGCTTTAGCAATCAGAGCGCGCTGGATGCGCTACACCTCGGCGAGGCGCTGCTTGGGAGCATCGAGCTGCGACATCGACTCTTGTTCGGCTACCGTGCGCCAAAACATGACCAGATGAGCGGGACCGACGATGATCGAGAAGCGCCCGTTGGATGCGGAAAAGTGCTTCCATGGGAATAGATAGGCCTTAAATCATATGTGCGCGGGAGCAAACGGCCGCGCGATAACCGCTCCCCTGTTCCAGGCTAAAGTTCAGTGCACTCGGGTCGGAATCGCACCGCGTTCCGAGTGGTCAGAGCGCTCCGCATTCGCGCCACTTAGTTAGTCTCGTTGCCGCTCGTTAGCCAGCTTCACCTTAGACAGCTCGAATAAAGATCGCCTAACATCTCCTCCGAGTCACGCCCAATACAACAAGGCAGCCAGATGCCCGCTCCGCCCGATTTTCCTAAAGGCTTTCGCATTTGGCTTATTGTGTGCTTCGTCTGCGCGCTCAGTGGGTGCGTCCAGCCAAAAAGCCCCGATGGTGGCAAAACCTTTTATGCTACCCACGATGACATGGAGTCGTTCCTGAACGCGAGTCCATGCTGCGCAAGTATGTCTGAGTTTCACTACCAGCCGCTGATCGTGCCTTCGAAACAAGAAGTAGACATTGACGAACACAGCCCTGCTTTCACGTTCGTCACAGGCAAGAGTTATTTTCTTGCTTACAGCCTGCCCGCAACATCGAATGGCGCGCAATTGACCATTAACAGCTATTTCCACGGAGCAGTTTTTTTTTCCCTCTCTTCTGTTTTTGGATGATCAATTTCGACCTGTACGGCAGACTGAGCTTAGCGAGACGCGCTTTATTCCCTCGAGGTGGGGCTACCCGGAAAGCTACGAACTATCTATCAGCCTCCCCGTGAACGATCCCGCTCGATATGTGATTGTTCTGACCACATCCGATGCCCTGACTCAACGAGTTCGCACGGGAAACACGTCGCAGACCTATGTCGTTACGGGCGTTTACGTACCGGTGCGCGGCGGACCCGAATTCCACCACAACGGATCCACCGGGCGGATCAAATTAGTCGCCAAGCCGATGTAGTAGGCTTAACACGGCCGACCGGTCCCGGATGCTCCGAGGCACTCTGTATTGCTCAAGTCACTATGGCCTCGGGTCGGAATCGTACCGTCCATAGCCCGGTCCTTTAGACAGTACTCATGGCGCCCTGCACGTTTCTGCCCGATATGGCACCTGCCGATGTGTGACTCAAAAGCCCTATGAGCCCTACCGCACTGCTTCCAGTCCCAGAGAGTCCGCGATCGAAGCAGCCGCGGCGGATCTTCGTGCTAGGCGCCACCGGCACGATCGGCCGCGTGACCGTTCGCGCGCTCGTTCGACGTGGCCACGAGGTCGTGTGCTTCGTGCGCGCACGTTCCGGGATTGGCGGCAGTCTAAGCCCTGATGAAAACGCTCGGTTACTGTCCGGCGCCACGATACGTGTCGGCGACGTTCAGGACGCGGCGTCGCTTAGCAAACACGGTCTTCGTGGTGAGCACTTTGATGCTCTGGTTTCGTGCTTGGCGTCGCGCACTGGCGCGCCGCGCGATGCCTGGGCCATCGATTACCGGGCCAACGTTCAGGCTTTTGAGGAGGCGCACACTGCGGGAGTCGCGCACGCGGTGCTACTGTCGGCCATTTGCGTGCAGAAGCCCCGCCTCGCCTTTCAGCACGCCAAACTGGAATGTGAGCGAGCGCTGGCTGCATCCGGCATGAACTACTCGATCGTGCGACCTACCGCGTTCTTCAAGTCACTATCGGGGCAGGTCGAGCGGGTAAGGCGCGGGAAACCCTTCCTGGTCTTCGGCGATGGCACCTTGACAGCGTGCAAACCCATCAGTGACGGCGACCTGGCCGACTACATTGCTGACTGCCTCGATGACGAAGCCCTGCGCAACCGAGTCCTGCCAATCGGCGGTCCCGGGGATGCGATTACCCCACGGCAGCAGGGAGAAAGCCTGTTCGAGCTGCTTCGGCGCCCACCCCGCTTCCAGCAGGTACCACTCGCGCTGCTCGATGGCCTCGTCGGGGCTCTAGGTACACTGGGTCGCGTTGTCCCCGCGCTCGCTGTGAAGTCCGAGCTTGCACGCATCGGACGCTACTACGCCACAGAGTCCATGCTTGTCCTGAATCTCGCCACCGGTCGCTACGATGCAGCCGCCACTCCCGCGACCGGCACGGAAACCCTCTTCGATTACTACGCGAGCCTCCTGAACGGTGCCCGAGCGCCTGAGCGGGGCGATCACGCCGTATTCTGATTTGTTAGTTCCCTGCGGCCCTACCCCGATTGGCACCCCTGTATGGATTGGCCTCGAATTTTTTTGGGACCCGGAAGGACGACGCCTGAACGGCCCCAGTAGATTCGGGAAAAGGCTAGGGCCTCAATCTGAGGTACGCCGATTTGTTCTGAAGGCCCCTTAAGGCTGGGCTGCAAAACTTACCCCAAAAAGTGACCCCAACTCGATTGAGTGCTGTAAGAATGCTGCGGCCGGAATCGAACCGAATATCAGCGCCATGAATCACGCCGACTTACATTACAAATAGGCTCGCATTTAGCACCTCACGTCCACGACCTCCTGCGAGCCAGCGGCCACGATTCCTTAAGCGAGGCCGGGGCCGCCACGGACCATGCTTGAGAGCACGAGCCAAGTCTTAAGGGCAGACATCCCCCAGACCCACTGTGCGGAGCAATCGATCAGGCCTGCCGAATACTTCCAGACCGCCGCGCACCCTTCAGCGGTCATGTGTCTCTACGTGGTTTAATTAAACGTCAAACGGAGAACGCAGTGTCTTCCAGTCCTTTCGTGCACCGGGCGCTCGCATGAGCGCTAATGCCTTTCCGATTATCGGCGTGGGCGCGTCAGCCGGCGGCATCGATGCCTTCCACAGCCTCCTAGAAAACATGCCGATGGATATGGGCATGGCTTTCGTCATGATTCTGCACCTTCCCGCCGACCGCAAAAGCATGCTCACGGAGATCCTCAGCCGCTGGACCACGATGCCCGTGGTGGAGGCGGTCAAGGGCACCCGACTGAAACCGAACCACGTGTACGTCCCGCCCCCCCACGTCATCGTGACGTTGCACGGCGAGACGCTCGACATCGAGCCGGCCAACGGCGGTGCCGATCGGGTGTTTCGGCCCATCGACACTTTTTTTGATTCACTAGGGTCGAGCCTGCGAGAAAGAGCGGTCGGTATCGTTCTGTCAGGCACCGGAAGCGACGGCGCGCTGGGCCTGAAAGCCATTAAGGAACGTGGCGGTCTTACCATCGCCCAGGGCAGCGGCGGCACCGTGCCCCTGTACGGCGAGATGCCTGCCGGCGCGATCTCTACCGGTGCCGTGGACGTCATCTCAAGCGTCGAGGACATTCCCGGCCATCTGCAGCGCCTGCAAAGCGTCCTGGTCGGAGCCGCGCCCGTTGACGACCCTGCAGCGGCCGCAGAAGCATCCAGGCTCGAGATCTGTACTGTCCTTCGCACCCAGCTCGGCCACGATTTCAGTGGCTACCGCAGCCAGACCTTTCTCAGGCGCGTTGAACGACGCATGCACGTTCAGGGCACACTCACCCTGGAAGAATATATCGCAAAGCTCAAGTCAGACCCTGGCGAGGCCAGGCTGCTCTTTCGTGACCTGCTCATTCGGGTCACGAGCTTCTTCCGCGACAAGGACACCTTCGAGACGCTGGCCAGTCGGGTCATCCCCGAATTATTCAGCGGGAAGATGGCAGATGGGGCCGTGCGCGTCTGGGTTCCCGGCTGTGCCACCGGGGAGGAAGCCTATTCTCTGGCAATACTGCTGCGGGAATTCATGGACGGCCTATCCGCCGTGCCGAAGGTCCAGCTATTCGCCACCGACATCGACGAATCAGCCATCGCCACCGCTCGCCTGGGGCGGTATCCCCTGACACTGGTTGATGGCCTCTCGGATGAACGGCTGCGGCGCTTTTTTGTCCCGTCTCAGGGCGGTTACAGCGTTGGTCGTGAGATCCGCGACCTATGCACGTTTTCAGCGCACAATCTGATCCGTGACCCGCCCTTTTCAATGATGAGTCTGGTGTCTTGCCGCAATCTGCTCATTTACATGAACCCGGCGCTGCAGTCGCGCATCATTCCGGTTTTTCATTACTCGCTTGTGCCATCCGGCATCCTGCTACTGGGAGGATCTGAGTCAGTCGCGCAGCACGACAACTTATTTGAGACTATTGATAAGGCTGCACGGATCTATCGGCGGCGACCCGGGCGCAGTCCTGAGCTGAATCTGAGCTGGTCGCGGTCTTCATTGACTGCCGACCCCCGAATCCTTCAGGAAAGCGTGATGAACGACTCGCACAATCCCCCGCCAGAGACCTCCCACAGGTCATACCTGGCAGATGCCACCAGTCGTTCCACTCCTCGCCACGCAAGCCAGTTCAAGCATTTGCTGGAGCCGCTTCCACCGACTGGCGACTCGGTTGTGCAGCTGCAGCTCGCATTGGGCAGCACGTGCGAGGAGCTGCAGTCACTGATCGAAGAGCATCAGACTGCGCTCGAGGAGCTTCGCAGCACCAATGAGGAGCTGCATTCGGTCAACGAGGAGATGCAGTCAACCAACGAGGAGCTGGAAACCTCCAAGGAGGAGCTGCAGTCACTGAACGAAGAGCTGCATACGGTCAACATTCGCCTGACCGAGAAGGTCGAGGAGCTTGACACCACCAATAGCGATCTGCGCAACCTGTTCGACAGCACCCAGATTGCCACGGCATTTCTGGACCGCCATCTCATAATCCGCAGCTTCACGCCTGCGATTGCGTCGCTCTATAACCTCATTCCCAGCGATGAAGGGCGCCCCCTGACGGATATCGTCAGTCAGCTCGAATACGGCTCGCTACGCGAGGACGTTGCCTTCGTGCTTTCAAGTCTGGAACCACTCGAGCGACGCGTTGCCCGGAAGGATCAATCCACTCACTATATTCTGAGAATTCTCCCTTACCGCAAGCCGGATAGCAGCGTCACGGGCGTGCTGATTACCTTCGTCGACGTCACCAGCATCGTGCAGGCCGAGGAGGCACTCGTTGCAGCGGACGTGCGCAAGGACGTCTTTCTCGCCACCTTATCCCATGAACTGAGAAATCCGCTTGCGCCTCTGCGAATGGCGGCCCGACTGCTGCAGTCGCCCGAGGTATCGGAGGCTGACGCGCGCCACGCTCATGCCATCATTGGCCGACAGGTGACGCACATGGGTTCCCTGCTGGATGACCTGCTGGACGTTTCTCGAATTACGCGCTCTGCATTCCTACTCAAGAAGTCCTACGTCAAGGTCCGAACGCTCATCGACGATGCGATCGAAGCGATTCAGTCTCGAGTGGACGAGAAGCGGCATACGCTGCGCGTTGAAGTAACCGCGGACGAGACGCTACTCGAAGTCGATCCTGTCCGAATTACGCAGGTGATCACCAATCTATTGACAAACGCCATCAAATTCACCCCGAACGACGGCACGATTTTTGTCGGCACTCGCCTGAAGCCGCAGCACCTCGCGATCTTCGTGCGCGACAATGGTGCCGGCCTGACAGAGGAGTCCATTGCTCGCGTGTTCGACATGTTCACGCGCATCGAATCCGGTGTCGAGCAAACCGAGGGCGGACTCGGCATTGGGCTCGCTCTTGCCAAGGGCCTCGTAGAACTGCATGGCGGGCAATTGCGTGTGCATAGTGCCGGCCCGGGCCGCGGCAGCGAATTTACGATCTGTCTGCCCCGTTCGGTAATAGTCGAAGCCAGCGCAACTCGGTCGGAATCCGGAGCGCTTGGCCCAGTTGCCCCTAAGCGCATCCTGGTGGCCGACGATAATCGCGACAATGCTGACACCATGAGCATGGTGCTACAGCTGACTGGTCACGAAGTGCACGTCGCGCGCACCGGCTTGGAAGCCTTTGAGATCGCCAAGAAGGTGCACCCTGACATCGGCATCTTTGACATCGGCATGCCTGACATGAACGGCTACGAGCTGGCAGAACGCATTCGCCGTGAGGCTTGGGGCTCAAGATTGACGCTCATTGCTGTCACTGGCTGGGGTCAGGACGAGGACCGACGACGGGCATTGGCCGCCGGATTTGATCATCACCTCACGAAGCCCATCGAGCTGGACGAACTCGAGCCGCTCTTCAAGCCATAGAATCGACTGAGCACGCTTCGCTAGACCAGGCGGCCGCCCTCATCTGGATCAGCGGGCAAGGCGCAACATCACCTGACACCAAGTCAGAGCTCGCTGGCGTGGGCGCAGGTGCGCGTGTGGAAGGCGCTCTGATCACAACAATGGGTGTGCAGAGTCCTTTCGGTTGGCAACGAGCAGCTCAAAGGGCTGCGCGGCGCCTGGGCAGACCGGGCGAGGCTGTCGGTCGCCGATATCCGCTCCGCGTAACGATCGACGCGGACGCAGGTCGCCTCCTTAACCTCAGAATGCGTCTTCCCGCCGGTCAAGATCACGCCTCTCAGGTTTAGGCAGACCCTGCAGCGGTTGTGGGTTAAACGTCGCGCTTAGCGCTTTTCCAACGCCGCTCCCAGACGTAAGCGTCCGGTCTCGGCACCCTCGCATGTGGAGCTAGAGATGCAGATGATGAGCTCTTGTAGCGGTACGGTGGACGTGTCCGCTTGGAGCCCAGATGGACATTTCGGAGCAAGAGCCAGCTAAGCGTCGGGCGCGGCAGCTGAGGTCGAACGAGGATAAGCGTCGCATCGTCGAGGAGGCAACCACCCGAGGGGCCTCGGTTGCTGCGGTCGCGCGCAAGCACGGCGTCAACGCTAACCTGGTATTCGGCTGGATTCGGCTGCACAAGGGCGGCCTTCTGGATCGTTGCCGGGAACCGGCATCGTTACTGCCGGTCAAGGTCGCGATGCCAACACTGCTGCCGGACCGAGCGAGCCGGGAGGTCGAGGTGGCCAAGCCCCAAGCGGCGCCTAGATCCGGCCCGGCGCCCGGACACATCGAGATCAGACTTTCGGATGCGATCACGTTGCGTGTGCACGGTCGTGTGGATCGGGAGTCCCTCGCCGCCGTCGTTGCAGCATTGCGCGCCCGATGATCGCACTGCCAGCCGGTGTGCATGTGTGGCTCGCGGCCGGTGCGACCGATTTGAGGAAGGGTTTCGACGGACTTGCGGCGCTGGTGCAAGTGCAACTGACGCAGGATCCGTTCTCCGGACAGCTGTTCGTGTTTCGCGGACGTCACGGTGATCGGCTCAAGATCCTGTGGTGGGATGGGGATGGGATGTGCCTGTTCGCCAAGCGCCTGGAGCGCGGTCGGTTCGTGTGGCCGCAGGCCACGAGCGGCTCGGTCAACCTGACGGGCGCGCAGTTGTCGATGCTGTTGGAAGGCATCGACTGGCGGCGACCAGAACGGACCTTCGATACGCATGTCAGTGCGTAGAAAAGTGCTTTATTCGTAGCACTTGAGCGTGCAAGCGATGAGCGCGTGCGGTAAAATGCAGCATGCTCAAGGCGGCAGACCTGCCCGATGACATCGAGACGCTCAAGCGCCTGCTCATCGAGTCGTCGAAGGCTTACGACAGCGCCCGCGCCGAGCTGATCGCAGAGCAGTTGGAGGTCGAACGGCTGCGCTTCCAGATCGCAGTCCTCAAGCGCCAGCAGTATGGCCGCTCCTCCGAGCAGCTGGACAGCACGATCGCCCAGCTGTCCCTGACGCTGGAAGATCTGGAAGCAAGCCAGGCCTCGCTTCAGCAGGCGGCGCCCGCGGCGCCTTCCGTGCACCGCGAACGACCTGTACGTCGGGCACTGCCCGCAGAGCTTCCCCGCGAGGATGTGGTTCACGAAGCCCCCTGTGCGTGTCCCCAGTGCGGCGGCGCGCTGCGCCCGGCGGGCGAAGATGTCGCCGAGCAGCTCGAGTGGGTGCCTGCACGGCTGAAGGTCATCCGGCACATCCGACCTAAGCTCGCCTGCGATCGCTGCGATACCTTGGTCCAGGCACCGGCCCCCTCGCGCCCAATCGCCCGTGGACTGGCAGGTCCGGGGCTTCTGGCCCATGTACTGGTGTCGAAGTACCAGGATCACCTGCCGCTGTACCGCCAGAGCCAGATCTATGCCCGCAGCGGCATCGACCTTGATCGCTCGACGCTGGCCGACTGGGTCGGCGGGGCGAGCCATCTGGTCCAGCCGCTGGTGGATCTCTTGGGCCGCTATGTTCGCGGTGCGTTCAAGCTGCACGTTGACGATACACCCGTGCCGGTTCTGTGCCCGGGTCGTGGCACGACACGCCAGGGCAGGCTTTGGACCTATGTCCGCGATGACCGCCCGGCCGGCAGCACCGATCCGCCAGCGGTATGGTTCCAGTACTCCCCGGACCGCAAGGGTGAACACCCGGGCCGGCATCTTGCCGACTTCAAAGGCGTGTTGCAGGCGGATGCTTACGGCGGGTTCGATCGGCTCTATGGACAGCGGATCCAGGAAGCGGCCTGTTGGGCTCATGTGCGCAGGTACTTCTACGAAGTGGATGCCGCACATGCTTCCCCGATCGCGCTGGAAGCGCTCGAGCGGATCAAGCAGCTGTATGAAGTGGAAGATCTCATCCGCGATCGGCCTGCCGATGAACGGCGCGAAGTCCGCCTGGCACGAGCCGCTCCACAGCTTGCGTCCCTGCATGCTTGGCTGCAGGCCACACTGACGACGCTGTCGAAGAAGAGCGCCCTTGCCGTGGCGATCCGTTATGCACTGACCCGCTGGGTGGCGCTGACTCGCTATTGTGATGACGGCAGGCTCGAGATCGACAATAACGCGGCAGAACGTTCGCTGCGGCCCATCGCCCTGGGTCGTAAGAACTGGTTGTTCGCAGGATCCGATGATGGCGGTGAACGCGCCGCATCCATCTACAGTCTCCTTGGCACCGCGCAGCTGAACGGTCTCGACGTCGAGGCTTACATGAAGCTCCTGCTTGAGCGTCTTCCGGATCATCCCATCAACCGCCTCGAGGAACTCCTGCCGTGGCACGTCGCCGATCAGCTTCAGGGACGCGTTCTCGAAGCCGCCTGACAAGGCGGAA
Source organism: uncultured Pseudomonadota bacterium (assembly GCA_963703025.1). Classification (GTDB taxonomy): domain Bacteria; phylum Pseudomonadota; class Gammaproteobacteria; order Steroidobacterales; family Steroidobacteraceae; genus 13-2-20CM-66-19. The sequence goes on from OY969778.1 coordinate 3,740,262, forward strand.
AGCTAAGAAGACGACACCGCGGCCAACCGAGTCGGTGGCCTTCCCGTATCCCACGCTCATCGACTTTATCGAGAACGGCCACGGACATCTCTATCTCGGTCACCTTCCCTGGTCCGGGTTCGGCGCGCTCGTGAGCGATGATGACTTCACCTACGCGGCATTGTGGCGCCGCGAAGAGGAATCCATTCCCGATCTGCTCAATAGACTCGAGCTCGCACTCATCTCTGCGTTCGAGGAAGATCAAATCATCGATGAGTTTGCCGAGTAGCGCAGGTCAATGTGCCTACACCGGACGCTTACTCCCAGACCGCTTCATGCATATTCGTAGGTGAAACTGCCAGCGGCCAAGCGTGTACGGCTGACCGCGTAAACTCCGGCGTTGTGCCACGCTCCGACACTATTTAGGATTCCATTTACATTCGACTGGCAGGTGCAGAATGCCAGAATGCAAATGGACAGGATCACGGTTAAGAACGTGTCGCTTGCTACGAAGTGCTATGTCGAGCAGCGCGGCAGTGAGTCTGTGACGACCTCTGGCGCTGGCTCGAATACCGGAGCACTGAATGACCTCAGCGATGCCGGGCAAGCCGTTAACAAGGAAACGACGGACAACGATGCCGATTCCCACCTTGGAGAGGAGCGGTGGTCCTCACAGTCGCTGGACAAGTTCCCGCAAAACGTCGACTCCGGTTCGTCAAGAGCGTCCGGTGTCAGTTCCCTCGAAGATCGGTACAGCAGCTTGTCTGGATCGGATCGGTCAAACACCGGCACCGCGGATTCAATGTCGGCGGCCGCTTCTGTAAGCCCTGGTCGCGACGGAAGTAGGAATGCGAAGAGTGGAAACAGGTGAGCGATGAGGGTTGCCCCGCGGGTCGTGCAAGAGCGCGCCCACACGGGCCTCGCGCGTGAGCTCAGACGATGTCCAAGAAGACCGCGGGCATATTGCTCTATCGGAACCGCCACCCGCTGACCGAGGTGTTATTAGTGCACCCCGGTGGGCCGTTCTGGGCGGGGAAAGACGTCGGTTCATGGTCCATCCCTAAAGGTCTAGTGGAACATGGAGAGGACGAATATTCAGGGGCCCGACGGGAATTTCGAGAGGAAACCGGCTTCGACGCTCCGAATGGTTCCGCCCACGACCTGGGTGTCTTCCGACAATCCACGTCAAAGACCCTACGCGTATGGGCGATTCTAGGGGACTGCGACCCTGCGAAACTGGTGAGCAATAGTTTTGAACTTGAATGGCCGCCAAGATCAGGCGCACTGCGGCAGTTTCCGGAGGTCGATAGAGGGGAGTGGTTCGATCAAGGGGTCGCAACGCAGAGAATCGTTAAGGGGCAACGACAGGTTCTGGAGGCTTTTTACGGTACGCTGAAGGCTGGCGTGGCCAGCTAACGTCCTTCGTGGCCGCAACCGGCGCGGCCACGGGTCTACAGTTGCCCCACGATTCAGTGCTATCGCACTGTTACTGGCGTCGAGTCGCGAAGTGGTGCGAGTGTGTCGCGATGGCCAAGCATTTTTGGCGTCGCTATCTACGAAGGGCGAACCTTATACAGTAGTCGCTTGCGACACCGACTGGATGCGCAAAGGCCGGTGCGGCAGGCAGAGCCACTGAGCAGCGAGATCATCGGCAGGTCCCTCTCCCGCAGGGTCGCGGCGATCTGCCGACCCGGCGCCTCGCGAAAGATCTGGGACGCAAAGTCTGCCACCAGACCCCTCTTCCTGCGCGGCGCCGAGCGTGAACAGGTAGCGGGATGGTCCAAGCCGAGATTGACGGCGCCGCAGGCACTCTTCCGATAGAGGCCACGCGGCAGATCGTGCCCTCGGGTACTGTGGGACGGTGTCATCGCCCTGGATCGACCCCTCCGACACTCCTCAACAGGGGCCAGGCAGTCAAGTTCTTCAATGGAAGTATCGTCACTGCAAGCCGATCCTGCTTATGGATGCCGCCTCAGCGCTGCTGGGGAAGCTGGACATCCCGCAGACTTTGACGAACGGTCCGGTTGGGGGAGACGCCGCGCTCTTGACGTTTGATAAGGACGACGCCGAGGCCGGCCTTAGCGCGTTCATCGACGCGCTGGTGCAGCACCGCAATTTCGACCGGGAAAGCGCCCCCCCGCGAATCCGCGTCCGGCCAGGGCTTCTGCGATGAAGTCCTGGCCGGGGGACGAATTATTGCATCGCTTGCGCTTACGCTGCGTGGACCAATTGGGGGGCCGAAACTCGAGCGCTTCCAGACCCTTGAATTGGTAGCTGGCTGCCCGTACATTTCGCTCGCGAACGCCCTCGAAGGCGCCAAGGTAGGACGATATCTACCGGCGACCGGACTTAACTGGTTGTGGTCCACCAATCAGGAGGAAGTGACCGTGGCTGCCGATCAGCAGACATTCAGTACGTCCCCATTTATCCAAGAGCATGGCGAAGCAGGCGTCTCCCCCACCATGTTGCTGAGTACAGTGGAAACTCTGGAACGAACGACCCTTCAAGCAGAGTCAGTTGAGGATCGCCACAGCTATTCGATCGCAATGATTCTGAGTGCCTATGCTACCTGCGAATGTTGCCTGCGCGAGTGGGCCCAATCACAGGCGCCTTTCGTCCTTGACTCGATCAGCGGCACGTCGCAGAGCCTGCTGCGAACCGCCGAAGTGGTGCTACCCGAACTGGGCGTTGCCCTATCTGATGAATTGATTGAACTCGCGAACATCAAAACCATCCTGTGTACTTCCGGTCTTCGGCCGCCGCTGGCGCGGAGAGGGGTGAGCTTGTACGCAAGCGCCCTGCGTGGTGCGTCGGTAGCCAGACTTTTGTACTCGCAGTGCTTTCCAAAGCAATTGCCCGCACAGGAACCTGACCGCGACAAAATGATGCGTGCGGGAGCCCCATGAGCACAGCGCCTCCCCGCGCCAGCGGTGAGGTCAGCAGGCAGGGACAGCGATAATGCATCCCTAACAGTGCGCTAAAAGAAAAGAGGGAGCCTCGTGGGCTCCCTCTTCATTCGAGAGAGGCATATTTACACGGTATTAGCGGCGCATTTCCTGGCGCTTGCCCTTTGACGCAGGCGTGCTTGCGATATCTGCGGCCTCGGTACCCATCTCGGCCAACACTTCCGTGCGACGGGCGGCCATTTCTGCACCAAGTTCCGAGAGATCAATGTCCGCCTTCTTGGCCTTCGGGAACATGTTCCCCTCTTCTTCTTTCACGTGGTGGTCGATCTGTTCGCCAAGAACGGTGACTTTCGCATCGTACAAGTCATCATCCGCATCCATGCCCTGCAGTTGCGCAATGAGATCTTTTGCTCCCGCATGCTCCACGAGGGCCTCGTCCATAAGGTCCTCGTCATCAATCGCCTCGCGCACCGCGGGGTAGAATATCTCTTCCTCGATAGTCGTATGCACGGTCAGCGCAGTGCAGATCTTCTGCACGATCGAGACTTTCTCAGCATCATCGTCGACGCCATCGTCTTTTAGCGCGGCAAACTTGGTGAACAGCGCCTTCACCTCTCTGTGATCGGCCTCGAGCATTTCGACCGCGTCTGTCTTGTCTTTCTGGGGCTTGCTGGTAGCTGCCATTTTGGGGATCCTCCGGGTAAGCGTATTTGGTTCGGGAGCAATGCGAGCGAGAGGGTAGGCACCACCGCATGGACCCAGCCAGTGCGCGCAGCCGCCATGATCTGTCAGAGCCCGCCGTCACCGCTTCACGGCCGCAGATCGATGCGTTACATCCCTCTGCTACGATCCGCCGGTGCCAATGCATAGCTGCCGCTTTCGTATTGACCGCGCAGCGCTACCGCAAGCTGCTGGAAGGTTTCGTGGAGCTGGAGCGACAACTCTCACCAACGTACGGCGGTCGGGCGGTGAGCAACACGCTCATCGCGCCTCCGAAGTTCACCCTACTGGGCAAAGACACAGGGAAAGGGTGCCCATCCTTGCCACCGAGCGCCAGGGATAGCCACACTCGAGGCGACGCTGCATGCGATTGAAGCTCACCAATCGCTCAGAGCGAGGCGGCCGAAACGTGATCCGTGGCTCGCCAGGTCACCATGGTACAGGTGCTGGAGCGCGCTCCGCATAAGCGGTATATGGAAGCGCAGGAAGCGCTTGGCGTCGGTCTGGTCGTCGGCATCGTCTGGTGTCGGAGCGCGGAGCGCAACCCTATGCTCAGGCTATTTTGCGTATGTTCTTGCTGTCTGTTTCCACCCAAGCTCGCACATCATGACCATGCGCTCTCAGCGTGCCGAATCTGATCGTAACTTTCCCGACAATCTCGACTGAATTGCAATGCACGCGAGCGCTTCCTGTTTGGATAGTAATGACGGGCTCGGGAGTCCTCGATGCGACGTTTTTTGTATCGCGGATTTGATGATTCATATAAATGTAGCTCTTCAGTCCGTTTGCTCGTGCCGAAGAGGGGGTTTTTGTATTCACTCAACATGCCCTCGTTATGAGAGGTGGTCTGCTGGAACTACTGAAACAATAGCGACGTCGTGCAACGGTGGGTCCGCGTGAAGCTGCTGGCGGTAGCGATTAACGGCTGCCGTAGCTTGGCACCTCCGATTTCCGATCGGGGTCAGCGCTGCGCTCTGATTAAATGGCTGACAGGCCTACAAAGGCCGCGCCGACGCCTCGGCTTGCAACATGCCCCACGGAGAATCTTTTGACAGTGCGCACAAGGTAGGTACCTGAAGGGGATGTTGACGATGGCAGAGGCCCGAGAGAACTCCGCAGGTGTTGAGTATCAGATTTACCCCAGGTCTCACGCTTCCTCGTAGCACGGCCACCTGTCATCCAGACCGGTCCATCGTCTGATTCGATTTCTCAAGCTTGCCGTTTCTCCTGAGGAGTACAGGGAGAGCGCTATGCCCTCCCCCGTAAAACCCGTCGCGCGCCAGCGCGGTCGTTCCCCTACCTAAGCCCTGTCCCAAAGACGGGCCAAGTAGGCTCATGCAAATTAAAAGCCATCTTGTCCGGACTGATACCAAACCCCACCGGATCGAGAAGCTCGTCAGCCATTCACGAGGGCAGTGCGAGGTTGCTCGAGTGCACGGGTGTTGACGAACTAACTGTTCGGTGTAGGACTCGTCGGACAATACTATTGCTCGCCGACGAAGCCAGCTCGGCGAATTACCCCGATAAGCTCTGCCCACTTACCAGACACGTTGACGCTGAACGTCGGGACGCGGCATGGCAAATAATGAGCCGGCTTCTGATAGGGAAAACACCGGCTCTTCCTCGAACCCGGGCGAGGAGCCCAAAGAAGACAAGCCGCGCGAGGATCCCTGGCGGGCACGGCACAAGCGCATCGTGCGCGTCAGCGTCATCACCGCCCTCGCACTGATCGCACTGGTTGCCGCGCTGCTGTGGTGGCTGCACCGGAGACATTTCGAGTCCACCGATGATGCCTTCGTCGATGCTCATATCACGCAGCTATCGCCGCGTGTCTCCGGCGCGGTCGACAAGGTGCTGGTGGATGATAACCTGCCGGTTCGCGCCGGCCAGCTGCTGGTGCACATTGATCCCAGCGATATCCTCGCGCAACTGCAGCAGGCGCGCGCCTCGCGCGAGTCGGCACGCTCCCAGATCGAACAGGCCAGCGCTCAGGCAGCCGCGCAGCGATCGGCCCTTAACGAGGCCTACGCCTCATTGATCGGGCCGCGGGCCGATGCCCTTTCGGCCGAGCAGAACTACCAGCGCTACGCCTCGCTCAAGCACAATAATCCGGCTGCGGTCGCCCAGCAGCAGGTTGACGACGCCTTTGCGCGCAAGCGCAGCTCCGCCGGTGCGCTGCTCGCCGCGCGCAAGCGCATCGACAGCGCCAATGCGCAGGTTCAGGCGAGCCTGGCGCAGATTAACACCGCCCAAGCGCAGCTGGCCGCCGCCGACGCACAGATCGCGCAGGCCTCGTTGTCGCTCGACTACACGCGCATTGTCGCCCCAGTCGAAGGCCACGTCTCCAATCGCACCGTGGCGGTTGGCAACTACGTGACTCCCGGCCAGCTGCTGCTGGCCATCGTGCCAACGCGGGTATGGGTGACCGCCAACTACAAGGAGACCCAGCTCACCGACATGCGCCCCGGTCAGGAGGTTGAGGTGGACATTGATGCCTTCCCGCATGTGAGTTTCCACGGGCACGTGGACTCGATCCAGCGCGGGTCTGGTCAGGTGTTCGCGCTGCTCCCGCCGCAGAACGCCACCGGTAACTACGTAAAGGTGGTGCAGCGCATCCCTGTCAAGATCGTGCTCGACCCCTACGATGATGCGCGCTATCCGCTCGGCCCTGGCATGTCGGTGGTACCGCGCGTGCGGGTGCGCTGACGATGCCAGCCGTCGCGGCATGGAACCCCGAACGCTCAGCGGCCGGGACGCACAGTCCCTGGCTGATCGCCGCCGTGGTATCGATCGCGACCTTCATGGAGGTGCTCGACACTTCCATTGCCAACGTTTCGCTCAATCACATCGCTGGCGGGCTGTCGGCAAGCTACGACGAGTCGACCTGGATCCTCACCAGTTACCTGGTGTCCAATGCCATCGTCATCCCGATCTCCGGCTGGCTGTCCTCGGTGATCGGCCGCAAACGCTATTACATGCTCTCCGTGGCGCTGTTCTCGGTCAGTTCGCTGCTGTGCGGGCTCGCGCCCAACCTGCCGCTGCTGATCTTCTTCCGCGTCCTGCAGGGCATCGGCGGCGGCGGCCTCGCCCCGTCTGAGCAGACCATCCTCACTGACACTTTCGCACCGCGCCAGCGCGGCCTCGCCTTCTCGCTCTACGGCCTGACGGTCGTGTTCGGGCCGGTGGTCGGACCCACGCTCGGTGGGTTCATCACCGATAACACGTCGTGGCGCTGGATCTTCCTCATCAACCTGCCGGTGGGGATCCTGTCACTGCTGCTGGTGAATTACTTCGTCACCGACCCGCCACTGATCAAGAAAGAGCACGCGCAGCGAGTGCGCCGGGGCCTTAAGGTGGATGGCTTCGGATTCCTGCTGGTGGCGCTGTGGCTCGGCTGCCTGGAGATCGTGCTCGATAAGGGGCAGCGCGAGGACTGGCTGCAGTCGAACTTCATTTGCAGCTTCCTCGCGGTCTCGGTGATTGCCGGCATCACGCTGTTCATCTGGGAGGCGCGGCGCAAGGATCCGATCTTCGACGTGCGGCTCATGGCCCGCGGCAGCTTCCTGATCTCGCTGGCCGTCATGATGGTGACTGGCCTCATCCTCTACGGTACCACCCAGATCATCCCGCAGTTCCTGCAGGAGGTGCTGGACTACACCTCCACGGACGCAGGGCTGGCGCTGACCGCCGGCGGTCTCGCAACCATCGTGATGCTGCCGCTGGCCGGAAAGCTGACCAATGTCATTGCCCCGAAGTACCTGATCGCCTTCGGCATCGCGATCGAGGCCATCGCGCTGTGGAACCTGACGCACATCAGTGGCGACCTGAGCTTCTGGGGCGCCGCGGGGGACCGCGTGCTGCAAGCGATGGGCCTGCCCTTCCTGTTCATTCCGATCAATACCGCCGCCTATGCCACGATACCGCCGGATAAGACTAGCGAGGCGTCCGGGCAGCTGAACCTGGCGCGCAATCTCGGCGGCAGCTTCGGCATCTCCATCGCACAGACCGTGCTTGCCCAGCGCGCGCAGTTCCACCAGGCGCGTCTGGTCTCGGCCGTAAGCCCCTATGACCTCAACACCCAGGCGTGGCTGCGCGCGCTCAATAGCACGCTGCACACCAGCGCCATCGATCCCGTGCGCGGGGCGTGGGGCGCGCTCTACCAGCTGGTGCTGCGACAGGCCCAGGTGCTCGCCTACATCGACACATTCTGGGTGATGATGCTCATCACCGCTGCCGTCTTCCCGCTGGTGTTCTTCCTCAAGAATGGACCCAAAGATGGCGCCGCGGCTGTCGCATAGCCCCCGGCGCACGCTTGCGCTCGCATTGCTGCTCGCGATGGCAGCGGGTGTGGGCTGCGCGGTGGGTCCCGAGTACCACAGGCCGGACATCGCGACGCCGGCCTCCTTCACCAAGGCGGCGCAGCCGGGTTCCGACCAGTTCAGCCGGCCTCAGCAGGACCCGGCGGATCTCAAGACCTGGTGGGAAGGTTTCTGCGACCCGGAATTGACCTCCCTCGTGGGCCGTGTTCTGGCTGGCAACCTTCAGTACGCGGCAGCGACTTCGCGCATCCGTGCCGCGCGCGAGGAGGAGATCATTGCCCAGGCCGCGCTGTGGCCGCAGGTGAACGCCAGCGGCAGTGCCGAGCGCATCAAGCTCAGCCAGAACAGCATTGCCTCCGAGCTCGGGTCGATTTCCGGCGGCGGTTCGTCGGGCGGCTCTTCTGGCGGCGGCTCGGCCTTCGGGCTGCCGGGGGATACGTTCAATGACTTCACCCTGGGCCTTGATGCCTCCTGGGAGCTGGATATCTTCGGCAAGAACCGCCGCGCCGCCCAGGCCGCGCACGCCCAGGAGCAGGCGCAGGTCTGGAGCCAGCGCGACACCGCGGTCAGCCTCGCCGCGGAAGTGGCGAACGACTACCTTGGCCTGCGCGGCGACCAGCTGCAGCTCGCGCTGAATGCGCAGCAGCTGCAGACCACGCAGGGCCTGATCGACGTGGTGAAGTCCAAGGCCGACGCCGGGGTCATCGCCCAGGTCAATTTCTTCCAGCAGCGCAGCCAGATCGCCTCGATCGCAGCCCAGAGTGCGGCCCTGGAGGCCTCCATCGATGCACGCATCCACGCACTGTCCATCCTGCTGGGCCAGGACCCGGAAACCCTGCGATCAGAGCTACAGACCCGGGCACCGGTGCCGCCGGTCCCGCCGGTCGTGCCGGTGGGCATTCCTTCCGAGCTGCTGCGCCGCCGCCCCGATATCCGCAAGGCCGAGCGCGAGCTGGCCGCCTCGACCGCGCAGGTCGGTGAGGCAACCGCACAGCTGTACCCGAGCTTCTCGATCACCGGCTCGTTCACCCTGGAGAGCCTCATGCTCAACACGCTCCTTGAGGGCCACAGCTTCGGCTACCGCGCCGGGGCCTCGATTATGTGGCCCGTGTTCGAGGGTGGACGGCTGCGAGCCCAGTTGCGCGAGGCGAAGGAACAGCAGTACCAGGCCCTGCTCGCCTACCTTCAGGCAATCCTGGCAGGACTCGGCGACGTCGCCGACGCGCTGAGTCGCTACGGCGCCGACCAGCGGCGGCTTGCCGTTCTACTCGCCGGGGTGGCCGACGCGGATCGCGCCACTGAACTCAGCCAGTCGCAGTACGAGGCCGGAGTGGCGGACTTCCAGGTGGTCCTCAACGCGCAAAGCGCCGCCCTGCAGCTACAGACCCAGGTAGCACAGTCGCGCGTCCAGCTGAACACCGACCTGGTCGCCCTCTACAAGGCACTTGGAGGTGGCTGGGAGGACGCCCCGCAGCCCGGGCGCAGCGCCCAGCTCAGCGGCGCGCCGTGACCGGCGGCATTGGCGTCACGGGCGCGGGCACGCGGTACTGCTGCAGGAGACGTGCGATCGCCACGTGCTCGACTGCCAAGACCGCATTCACCCGGGCGAGCAGATCCGCCTCGCCGCGCCGCACCCCGATGGCGACGTCATAGGTCATCGGCCAGCCCAGGTCAGTCTGCGGCTCGACCGGTTGCAAGCGCAGTGGCACCGGCGAGCGCGCGGCAAAGTAACCCGCGAGCGGCCCCCAGACGACGGCGACATCCAGGTCGCGTTGCGCGACGGCCTGGACGATGGCCGCGGGCGGATTCGGGCGATGGTAGTCACCGTAGAGCATGTAACCGCGCACGTTCTGGGTGATGCCGCGCGCCGCCAGGGCGTGCGCCGGCGGCGTATTGGTCGAGTCATCCCCGACCATCTGTACACCGATCGTGAGCGCGCGCAGCCGGGCGTCATCCAACGACAATCCCGAGAGCGCACTGCGCCGGCGCGTGACGAATACGTAGGTCGAGCGGTAGTAAGGGTACGGAGGTCGCCATGGAGCCGATGCCGGCGGCGACCCCCGGCCACAGGTCGCAGCGGGCGCTGGCTACGGTGTTGCGCGCGAAGCCGCGCCGCTGGGCCCACCATTCGTAGCGCACCTCGAGATGCAGGTCTGCGGCGATGAGGCTGACGAGCTTGTTCTCCAGTCCCTGCTGCGCCTGATTGGAGAACGGCAGGTTGTTAGGGTCGGCGCACACCGTGAGAACCTCCGCGCGCGCGGCAAGGCTTGCGACGAGCGCTACCACGGCAAGGGCCGCGCGCCTCACTTGGGTCCCGTGGTCAGTGAGGTGTAGTCATTGGTGGTCTGCGGCGGGGGCGACCAACCGGCGTCTTGGTTGGCCGCCCGTGGCACCGGCGCGGGATTCTGTGAGGGGGTCGCGCCGCTTTGCGCAGCCAGGGTCTGCGGCAGCGACATCGAGCGCACATAGGCGGCGATCTGCCACAGCTGCTCGTCGGGAATCTTCCCCCCCCAGGCCGGCATGCCGTTGGGGCGTCCCTCGACCAGGCTCTGGTGGATCTGCTCGAGGCGCGACCCATAGATCCACTCGTCATCCATCAGTGACGGCCCCATGCCGCCGCCGCCATTGGAATGGCAGCCGGAGCAGTTGTACTGGCCGAACAGGCGCATGCCGGTCATTACCGCCTCGCGGTTGTCGTAGTACTTCGCCGCCCGCGGGTCTTCGGTCACCACCGAATGATCAAGCCCAGGGGCGAGCGCGGAAGTGACCACGGCGCCGTCGCCAGCCGGCGCCGGCAGGTCGTGCACGGCGGCCGTGGGCTTGTGGCAGCCGGCCAGCAGCCCCAGCAGCACCCACAGCTCAGCGTGGCAGCGAGAAAACATACAGTGTCCCTCCGGCGGTGGTGTACTTAGGCAGGTCGGACATGGCGTTCACCATGCCCAGCGCCGCGGAGCCATCGCGCGGGTCCACAGGCCCGGAGACCACGGCGCCCGACCAGCCGCCGACCCCGGAAAGCACCGCGATGTACTGATGACCGTCCGGACCGCGGTAGCTGATCGGCTGGCTGATGATTCCGCTGTCGACCTTGTATTGCCACAGCGGCTTGCCGGTAAGGGCATCCACGGCCTTGAACCACCCATCCATGCTGCCGTAGAACACCAGCCCGCCGGCAGTCGCAACGGTCCCCGACCAGATCGGAAAGTTTTCCTTCACGGTCCATACCGGTTTGCGGTTGACCGGGTCCCAGGCGGTGAGTTCGCCGCGGTGGCCTCCGGGTCCAGGCTTCATGTGCACGTTCGCGCCCACATAGGGGGTGCCCGCGATGTAACTCACCTGCATGTCGGTCCAGTCCATGCACATATTCTCGTGCGGGATGTAGAGCAGCCCGGTATCCGGGCTGAAGCTCGACGGGTTCCAGTCTTTGGCGCCCGAGGCGGTCGGGCAGATGTTATTGATCTGCCGCCCGACCTCGGTCTCCTTCTCGGGGTTCACGATCAGACGGCCGGTCTTAAGATCCACGCCCTTGGAGGAGTTAACCGGGCCGTACGGGTCCGCCGAGAGCACCTGGCCGTTGGTGCGGTCGATGACGTAGACGTAGCCGTTCCGGTCAAGGTGGACCAGGACCTTGTGCATGCTGCCGCCAAAAGGCATGTCCAGCAGTAGCTGCTCATTGACCCCGTCGTAGTCCTGCTCGTCATGCGGACTCATCTGGTAGTACCAGCGCGCGGCGCCCGTAGCCGGGTCACGGGCGAAAATCCCCGTAGTCCACTTGTTGTCACCCGGGCGCTGCTCCTGGTTCCAGGGGCCGGGGTTACCGGTACCGTAGTAGACCGTGTCGAGCTCGGCGTCATAGGTGACCCAGCCCCAGACGCTGCCACCGCCGATCTTCCAGGCCAGCGACGGCCAGGTGGACATCCCCAGATCGGTGCCCTTGTCCGCGTCGTAGAACGGGTGGAAACCGGCGCCGATCAGGACCTCGGCATCCGGGCCAGTGTTATATGCCCGCCACAGGAGCTTGCCGGTGTTCTCATCCAGGGCGACGATCCAACCGCGCACCCCCATCTCCCCGCCCGAATTGCCAACATAGACGCGGCCCTTGGCCACGAGCGGCGCCATCGTCATGGTCTCGCCGATGCTGATATTTCCCAGCTGCGTGCGCCAGAGCGGTTGGCCGGTCTGCGCGTCCAGCGCGATCGTCTGGCCATCCAGTGTGTTGAAGAGGTATTTGCCCGAGTCGACCGTGCCGCCGCGGTTCACCACGTCACAGCAGGCCACGCCCTGGCTGGCCGGCAGCGGCTTGGGCGCGAACTTCCACTTCATCGGCGCCCCAGGCTTGGTGAGGTCGAGCGCATAGACAATATTCGGATAGGCGGTCACCACGTACAGGGTGTTGCCGGCCACAATCGGCGCCGCTTCCTGACCCTTGTTGACCGCGAGCGAGAACGAGAACAGCGGGATCATGTGCTGCACATTCGCGGGCGTGATCTCGTTGAGGCTCGAAAAGCGCGTCGAGGCGTAGTTCTTCGATGGCATGGTCCACTGACCATCATCTGCCGGCGCGTTGGCGGCGCTGGGGGCGGTGCGACCGGCCTCGGGCGTGGGCGGCGAAAGCGCGTGCCCGATCTGCTCGCGGCTGAACACCTCGTCCGCGGGCACCGGCGGAGGCACCGTCTGCGCCGTCAGCCGCGCCGAGCAGAACATGAGTGCCACTATCAGCATCGGCCTCGGCGACATGGTGATCCTCTCCATTGTCATTCATCCAGCGCAGCGCGGCAGCAGGGCGATGCCGACTGCCGTGAGCAGGGTTGCAACGCAGAATCCGCCGCCCAGTGCCGCGCCCCACAAAGCGACGAAGCGCGCGCGACCGGCGTATGTCGCACCGCCCTCGCCGCGGCGCAAGTCACGCCATGCGACGCCAAAAGCCGCCAGCGCCACCACCGCACACAGCAGCAACATCCCGACGATCCCGGCGTGGGTCCAACTCCACGGCGCCGGTGGGGCCAGGAGGCGCTGGTCATGCGGAAAGCACGGCGCGCTTGCGAGCGTGGAGCCGACCAGCAGCTGCGCGAACCACGCGAGCGGACCGCCGAGCAGCCCGAAAGTCGCGCGGCCGGAAAGCGCTCTGGGACGAGCGTCCCGGTCCGCCGCAGCGATTCTCGTATTCACTGCGCAAATCCCAGGTAAGGCGTGAGGTAGTAGGTTGTAAAGACGAATAGCCACACCAGATCAACGAAGTGCCAGTACAGCACTCCTGCCGAAACGGACAGACGTCGTCGCGGGCTGAAGTAGTCAAGGCACACCCACAGAAAGATCGCGAGCAGCACGAGCAGTCCGACCCCCACGTGGGCGATGTGCACCCCGGTGGTCAGGAAGTACAGCGACGAGTAGCTCGAGGTGCCCAGCGAGAACGGCTTGGTGTGCCACTCATGTAGCTGGACTACCGCAAAGACCGTGCCCATCAGGAAGGCCAGCCCGAAGCCTGCCAGCGACTGGGCGCGACGGCGCGTGAGAACGCCGCGCTCGCCCCACCAGGCAGCGACGCTCGACGCGAGCAGCAGCACTGTGTTGGCCGAGGCCACCGCAAGTTTGGGGCGTGCCTCGATCAGCCAGCCCTGCTCGGCGGTCGCACCGGTGTAGTAGTAGGAAAAAAGCAGGTAGCTGAACAATGCCGCTTCGCTGGCCACCAGGGTGCCCACTCCCCACCACCCGACTCCGTGGCGTCCGATCGGCCCCACCGGTAGCTGGGCGGCGCCTTGATCCGCAGTCGCCTCAGACACCCGTCGCCTCCCGCTCACGCAGTTCGCGACGCGGCCACAGCCATGCCAGCAATGCTGCGGCCGTGAGCGCCGTAGCGGCCGCGACCACCCACCAGCTGCGCAGTATGAGCCCGACAAACAGGCATGAAAGTCCCAGCGCCAGCACCAGCGGGGCGCAGGTGTCCTCGGGCATCTCCAGGATCATGTCCGGCTGCGCATCCAAAGCGGTGGTGCCGATGGTTTCCTTCCCCTGCTCCAGCAACAGCCCGCGGTCGAGCGAGGAGCGAGGCGAATCCTCGTCCTGAAGCCGGCCCTCCCAAAGCGGGTGGCGCGAGGCAACGCTCGGGATTACCGCGAAGTTGTAGGGTGGCGGTGGCGAGGGCACGGCCCACTCGAGGGTCGGCCCATCCCAGGGATTGGCACCCGCCGGCGCACCATGGCGCAGGCTCCTGATGATGTTGATGAACAGCAGCAGCACGCCAATGGCAAATACGAAGCTGCCGATCGAGGTGATGAGGTTGAGCGTGTTCCACCCCATATTGCCGTCATAAGTGTAGATCCTGCGCGGCATGCCCAAAAGCCCGGTGAGGTGCATGGGCAAGAAGGCGAGGTTGAACCCCGAGAACATGGTCCAGAAGTTCCAGCGGCCCAGCCGCTCATCGAGCAGCTTGCCGGTCATCTTCGGAAACCAGAAATAGGTGGCGCCGACCACCGGGAAGACATTGATGCCCACCAGCACGTAGTGCAGGTGGGCCACCACGAAGTAGGTGTCGGTCAGCTGGAAGTCCACCGGGACGCTCGCCGTCATGAACCCGGACACGCCGCCGATGACGAACAGCAGGATCATCGCGGCAAAGAACAGGAACGCCGTCGTGATCACCGGCCGGCCGTGCCAGATCGTGGCCACCCAGGCGAACACCGCCACCGCGGAAGGAACCGTGATGGCGATCGAGGCGGCGGAAAAGAATGACAGCCCGAGGCCTGGCAGTCCGGTGGCGAACATGTGGTGTACCCACACCCCAAAGCCCAGGATCATGGTGGCGACCGTGGATACGGCGACCCAGGAGTATCCGACCAGCGGGCGACGGCAGAACACCGGCAGGCCGTCGGAGACCATGCCCATGGCCGGCAACACGATGGCGTAGACCCACGGGTGCCCGAAGATCCAGAACAGGTGCTGCCACAGCAATGGCTGGCCGCCGCCAGTGGTCTCGAAGAAATGCGTACCGAACTGGCGGTCCATCCACAGCATGAGGAATGCCAGGCTGACCGCAGGCACTACTATGAGATTTGCGGCGCTGGCGGTGAGGGTTCCCCAGATGAGGATTGGCAGGCGATCTATCGACATTCCCGGGGCGCGCGTGCGCAGTGCGGTCACGATGAAGTTCGCCGCGCCCACGGTGGTCGAGATGCCCAGGAACACCATTCCCAGTGAATAGAAATCCTCGTTGAGCCCGGGGTTGTAAGCGCGGGCAGCGTATGGGACGTAATTGAACCAGCCGTCATTCGGGCCGTTACCGGTCAGGAAACCGACGTACAGGAAGATGCCGCTGGCGAGATAGACCCAGTACCCCAAGGCATTCAAGCGCGGAAAGGCCATATCGCGACTGCCCAGCAGCAGCGGCCACAGGTAGTTGGCAAACCCTGACAGCACCGGTGAGGCATACAGAAAGATCATCGTCATGCCGTGCGTCGAGAACAGCTGGTCGTACTGCTCCGGGGTGAGCAGGGCACGGTTTGGACCTGCCAGCTGTAGACGCATCATTAGCGCCTCGAGGCCACCGAGCACCAGGAAGACGAACGCGGTGATGATGTAGCGGATGCCGATCTGCTTGTGGTCGACACTGCCGAGAAAGCCCTTAAGGCCGCCCGGGCCCTCCCACAGCCGCAGCAGCCGGGCCTGATGCACCACGCTGTCGGCCCCGCTCGTGGGTGCGCGGAAATCCTGCGCTCTCATTGCAGCGACTCCAGGTAGGACACCACGTCGCCGAGATCGTCGCTCTTGAGCTGCTGGTCCGGCATGAGACTGCCTGGCTTGATATGCGCGGCATTCTCGATCCAGCCACTGAGCGTTCCCGCGTTATTCGGCAACATCCCTGCCGCGATCATGCCGCGGCTGGCGATGTGCGTGAGATCCGGGGCGCTGCGGGCTCCTGCATGCGTCCCGCGCACGGCATGGCACGCACCACAGCGATACTCCACCAGCGCAAGTCCTCGCTGCTGGTTCAGCGCCTGCGGCGCAGGCGCCGGTTGCAGTTGCTGCGCGCGCCACGCCCGAAAGGCTGCCGGGTCCTCGGCGACGACCTCAAGTCCCATGTGTGCGTGCTGGGCGCCACAGTATTCACTGCACTGTCCGCGGTAGCGACCGGCCCGGTCCGCCTGCAGCCAGGCAAGATTGGTTTGACCGGGAATCGTATCGGTCTTGCCGGACAGCTGGGGAACCCAGAAACTATGAATGACGTCCGCGCCGTGCAGCCGGACCAGTACGCGGGTGCCGACCGGAATATGGATCTCGTTGGCAGTGCTGAACGTCTGCGATGGATCACTGTCCAGGTACGTCACTTCCCACCACCACTGGTGCCCCGTGATGTCCAGTGTCAGGGCGGTGTGCGCAGGGGGTCCGGACACCGCCGCCAGAGTGACCATTGTCCACACGAGCGTAATCGCCAGCGGCACAGCCGAAAGCCACAGCCCGAGTGTGATCCAGCGCGTGCCGCTGGGTCCGCGTTGCACCGCAACTGCCCGCGTCTCCATCGCCCCACCGTCCCCGGAGGCGCGGCGCACCGCCAGCCACAACAAGGTCGCGATGATCAGACATACCGCGATCGATACCACGAGCGTGAACCAGGTCAGCGGCACGATGGCCTCAGCTCGCTCACCTGACGCGCTCAGGTATGCGAGCGGCGCACTCATCGAGTGTCCGGTGCGGCGAGTCCGCCGCGAACCCCGCCCAAGGCGCGCACCGCGGCCCACAGGAACAACACGATGCCCGGCACCCACATGAAGGTTCCGCCCAACTGTTGGTCCTGCAACGGCGTCAACCCCCATACCTGGGTCGTCGTGAAGTGCCACGAGTACAGCGGACGCGAGGCCATGGCCAGCACAGCTCCCAGCAACCCCATCTGCATGGAGGTCAGGCTGCCCACGACGACCACATCGATCAGGTGAGCCCGAACAGCCATCAACAGCTCGCGCCATAACCAGACGGCGCTACCGAACAGGGTCAAGTGCATGGCCCAGTAGATACTGACCCAGGCAAAGGTCGCGTCATAGGGGACGGGCATATGCCAGAACCATAGAGCGGTGAAAAACACGACCGCGGCGCTCCACAGTCGCAGCCTCGCTTTGGTACCTTGCGGCGCGGGCAATGAAAGCGCGAGCAGTGGCGCGGCGATCAGCACCAGCACCATGTGCTGCGCGACTCGCGCCGAAAAGAGCGACACCGACAGTGCACACAGCGGCGAAATGAGTGCGCACGCGGTGATTGCCCAGCCCCACGCGGCGGTCACGCGGCGCGATCTATCCGGCAGGCGTGCGATGTGAGCCACTGCCAGCGCCGCCAACGCCAGCAGCAGCATCGGGTCCAGATTGAATCGCCACGCAAGCTCAGCCGGTGACGGCGCCGCACCGCAATAGGGCAACGGGACTGCCACGTCCGCCTGCGCCTACTCGTTAGCGGCGCGGCTGCGGTGACCTGCTCTGGTCTTGGCGAGTCCTTCAACGGCGGCCTCGACGACCTTCTGGTCCTGATCGACCGTGCCACCACTCGCCCCCACCGCTCCGATCACGGTCTCGCCGACCTTGACCGGCATGCCGCCTGCAAAGATCACGACCTTGTCGCGGTTAGTGCTGTTGATGCCGAATAGCGGCTTGCCCGACTGCGCCATCTTCGCCAGGTCTTCCGTCGCCATGTCGAAGGCTCGGGCGGTCCAGGCTTTTTGGATGGAGATGTCGATACTGCCCAGCCACGCGCCGTCCATGCGCGCATGAGTGATCAGATTGCCACCGGCATCAACGACCGCCAGGTTGTACGGCACGCCAAGTTCATCTGCCTTGGACTCGCCGGCGGCGATCATCATCCTGGCATCCGCCAGCGTAAGTGATTGTAACTGCTGCGACATAGTCACTCCCCTTGGGCGGCTTATTTAGCGGGTGCAGAAAGAGTCCTTCCAATTTCATCGGCAGGCTGTAGGCGTCCGAGAAGATTTGAAGTAGGACACGGCGTCATTCGCAGCGCCGTAGTAGCTCTGCAATCCGCCGCCCTATCACCTCCCTGCACGGCTGTGATGCGAAGTCCAGGTCACCCATTTCCCGGTGCGTGCGCCTTAGCGCGCGACCCACGCAATGCTCGCCCGGCAGCCACGGCGGCACGCGCGCTGCCAGCCGCATCACCCGATTCAGGGAGGCGACTTCGAAGCGATAGACGCGGGGGCTTTCCCTTCGCAGCCAGTCCAGCTGGCGCTGTACGGCCGACTGCTCGACGTGAATGAAATCCTCGGTGTTCGCGGCGACAGATCCCACTGGGTAAATGGAGCCGATGCGGATTGCGGCGGCCCGACGCATGTTCAGTACTTCTAGCCGCGAGCTGAGGCTCAGAACGAACGGCGATGGTGGCAGCAGGCCCAGCGCGTGCGTGACCACGGCCGCGGCAGCGAAAAAGTCTGTTCGGCCCTGGATGGCCCACTCCGCATGAACGGCGTGGTAGCGCCGTTCACGCAGCGAGAGCTGAAGCATGGGCAACCCGCCGAGGTTGAGCCTAGGGCTGCGGGTAGTCGCGACGCTTGCGCTTGGAATCCGGCGTCTTGTTCGGGTTCGTGGCACTACCAGGTTCGGCCGTGCCACGATGCATCTCTGCGAGTGTCGTGTCCGGCAATACATTGGTCATCGCGGCGCGCACCTTGTTTGCAAAGCCCGCGACCACCTTGATCTCGCCCTTCATCATGGCGTCAAAGCCGGCTTTGGCCACATCGGCTGCATTCGCCTTTTCTCCGGCTCCGACCTTAGTGTCGGCCAGACCGGCACGCTCAAAGAAATTTGTCTCGGTCGCACCGGGCATCAGGCATGTCACGGTGACACCGGAGTCCTTCAGTTCGTTGCTGAGCGCCACCGAGAAGGAGTCGATGAACGCCTTGCTGCCGTTATAGACCGCCTGAAAGGTGCCGGGCATCAGACCGGCGATGGAACCGGTGATCAGAATCCGGCCCTCATGACGATCACGCATCTCCCGGCCAAGGCTGTGGACCAAGTAGATTGTGCCATCCACATTGGTATGGACCACATTCAGCGCCTCATCGATGTCCTGATCCAGAAAGGCGTGGCCCAGCCCGTGCCCGGCATTGGCAATCAGCACATCCACAGGGCGCCCCTGGCGCTGCACGATGCCGAGCAGCACATCCACCCCTTGCTTGTCCGACAGATCGCATTCCACCGCCGTGCATTCGACGCCCTGCTCCTCAAGCTCCTTCGCCGCCGCCTCGATAAGGGGCTCATCAGCGGCAATCACTAAGTCGTACTTCTGCTTGGCGCACAGCCGTGCCAACTCCAGACCTATTCCGGTAGAGGCACCTGTGACCACTGCAAACTTCCGTGTCTGGGTATTCATCGCTTAGCTCCTGAGAACAGATCGGTGGTGAGATGGGGTCGCCAGCACACCTTTTTGTGCACGCGGCGCCTAGTCCGGCAAGTGCGCGACTGTGCGCAGGGAGATGCCGACACTGCAGCTGAAGCGCGGCGCGTGGTGCCAGGCGTCGGGTGACGCCTACAGCACTCCGAGTAATGCGACCACTGCTATCCTGGACCTGCATGGCTACGTTGCACATCTCAGCGCAGGAGACCGCACATGGCCAAGCAGATCGCACAGACCGCCCACGGCGACGCACCGCTCAGTAGTGCCAAGAACCCCGATCCTGAGGCGCTCCCGGGGGCCGCGGAAGCTCAGCGCGGGGATACCATCGTCGGACGCACGGTTACTATCAACAGGCCGCGCGCCGAGCTTTTCGCCTTCTGGCGCGACTTCGGCAACCTGCCGCGGTTCATGCAAAACGTTGAATCCGTGCGGCCGTACGGCAGGACACGCAGCCATTGGGTAGTGGCGGCGCCCGCGGGCCGGACCGTGGAATGGGACTCAGAAATCGTCGAGGAAGTGCAGGACCAGTACATCTCGTGGGCTTCTGTCGAGCCTGCGGGCGTGCGCAACAGCGGCACTGTGGAATTCCGTGACTCGCCCAGCAAGCGCGGCACCTTGGTGAGCGTTACCTTTGCCTACGATCCGCCGGCCGGCTTGGTGGGCAAGGCGGTCGCTACCCTATTCGGCAAGAACCCGAAGTTGCAGGCCCAACAGGACCTCAGGCGCTTCAAGCAATTGATGGAGACCGGCGAGGTCTCCACCGCCAAACCGCAAGCCGCCGCTCCGCGCGCCTAAGCTAATTACCAAGGAAACCTTATGCGAGCTCTTACTTGGCATGGAAAACACGACGTGCGGGTGGCCACGGTGCCAGACCCGCAGATTGTCAATCCGCGCGATGCAATCATTGAAGTGACGTCTACGGCGATCTGCGGGTCTGACCTGCACCTGTTCGACCACTACATTCCGACGCTCAAGTCCGGTGACATCCTGGGTCACGAGTTCATGGGCCGGGTAGTGGAGGTCGGCCCCGGCAATAAGAAGCTCAAGGTGGGCCAGCGGGTGGTGGTGCCATTCGTGATCGCGTGCGGCCAGTGCTTCTTCTGTGCGCGCCAGCAGTTTGCCGCCTGCGATAACTCCAATCCGGCGGAGAGCGCTACGATGTCGGAGCTTCTGTACGGCTATCCCATGACTGGCGCGTTTGGGTACGCCCATCTGACTGGCGGTTACGCCGGAGGACAGGCGGAGTACGTGCGCGTCCCCTACTCCGACATCGGACCCATCGTCATTCCCGATGGCATCGATGACGACCGCGTACTGTTCCTCTCCGATATTCTGCCCACGGGCTGGATGGCGGCCGTTAACTGCGAAATCACCGAGGGCGACGTCGTGGCCGTATGGGGCTGTGGCCCAGTTGGGCTCTTTGCCATCCAGAGCGCCCTGGCTCTCGGAGCGGCGCGCGTCATTGCGATCGATCACCGTCCGCATCGGCTCGACCTCGCCACGCGCCTCGGCGCTGAGGTGATCAATTTCGAGGAGGTCGATGTCCGCGAAGCGCTAGTGGAGATGACCGGCGGCATTGGCCCGGATGCGTGCATTGATGCGGTGGGCATGGAAAGCCATGGCATGAGCGCCGACAGTGCCATGGACCACGTGAAGGCGGCAGTCGGACTGGTCACCGATCGCACCCACGCGCTGCGGCAAGTGATTATCGCGTGTCGAAAAGGCGGTCGCATCTCGATTCCCGGGGTATACGGGGGCGTCACCGACAAATTTCCGATCGGTGCACTGATGGAGAAAGGCCTGTCCGTGAAGAGCGGCCAGACTCACGTGCAGAAATTCATGCCCCAGCTGCTGGACCTGATTCTGGAAGGAAAGCTTGATACGACCTTCCTAATCAGTCATCGCCTCGGGCTTGAGGAGGCACCTGAGGGCTACAAGATGTTCAAGGAGAAGCCCAACGAAGTGACCAAGGTCGTCCTCAAGCCGCGCCAAGCTGAGCCGCGTGCCCACTGAGCAGGCGAAACGGCGGAGCCCGGCGCTGCTACGGCGAGGGGGCTATTCGATGGCGGCCTTCAGGTACTGCGCGGTACGGCTGCCGCGAAACGCGGCGACGACTGCAGGTGGGCCCTGAACCAGGACCCGCCCGCCATCCGCACCGGCACCCGGTCCCATGTCGATGACCCAGTCGCTTTGCGAGACGACCCTCATGTCGTGCTCGATGACGACGACGGTATTGCCAGCATCCACAAGGGCGTTCAGGTGGCGCAGCAGGGTCTCGACGTCGGCAGGGTGCAGGCCGCTGGTGGGCTCATCCAGGACGTATAGGCTGCGACCGTGACTGGACCGCTGCAGTTCTGTGGCCAGTTTGATTCTCTGCGCTTCGCCCCCTGATAGTTCCGTCGCGGGCTGTCCGATCTTGATATATCCCAGGCCGACGTCCCTGACCGCCTCCAAGGCGCGCCGCACCGCAGGCTCGTCCGCAAAGAAAGCCCATGCGTCATCCACCGTGAGGTGAAGTACATCTGCGATGTTTTTGCCCCGGTACTGCACTTCCAGAGTCTTCTCGTTGTAGCGGGCTCCCTGGCAGGTCGGGCACAACGCGTACACGCTGGGTAGGAACAGCAGCTCGATCACCACGAAGCCTTCTCCGGCGCAATGCGGGCAGCGTCCTTGCGCGACGTTAAAGGAGAATCGGCCGGGCCCATACCGACGGGTACGCGCGAGCGGCGTTGCGGCGAAAAGTTTACGGATTGGATCAAAGAGGCCGGTATAGGTCGCAAGGTTCGAGCGCGGCGTCCGACCGATCGGTTTCTGATCCACCCGCACCAGCCGCTTCAGCGGGCCGGTGCCGCCGACGAGACTTCCGGCCAGCGGCTCGAACGCCGTGCGCGCCAGCAGTTCACCCTCCTCTTCATCCGCGGCCGGTGACTGACCCAGTCCGTGGCTCACCAGCTCGACCAGCGCCTGGGATACCAGCGTTGACTTGCCGGACCCGGACACGCCGGTCACGCTGGTCAGAATCCCCAGCGGGAAATCGACATCCAGTTCGTGCAGGTTGTGTCGAGTGATGCCACGCAGGCGCAGACGCCCAGATGCCGCACGTCTTGGCAGTGACGACGGAGTTTTACGTAAAAACATGAATTTCCCGGTCTGGGAATTCTTTACGTGCCGCAGGCCATCCGGAGGCCCGCTATAGACGATTTCGCCGCCGTGCCCCCCAGCACCCGGGCCCACATCGACAATCCAGTCGGCACGGCGGATGACCTCAAGCTCATGCTCGACCACGAACAGAGAATTACCAGCGCGCTTCAGCTGGTCCAAAGCCGCGAGCAGCGCCTGCGTGTCCGCAGGATGCAGTCCGGCGGAAGGCTCATCCAGCATATAAACGACACCGAACAAATTGGAGCGAATCTGCGTCGCCAGCCGAAGCCGCTGCAGCTCGCCGGGCGACAGCGTGGGCGTGCTGCGCTCCAGCGACAGATAGGACAGTCCCAGGCTCAGCAGGGCTTCCAGTCGATCGACGATATCGCGGGTGACACGTGCTGCAACTGCGGCGCGCTCCGCCCTGAGCGAGGCGCCACGCCGGGCACTATTGGCAAATGGCCGCAGTAGCGCCAATAGCTCTCCCATGGGCAAGCGGGCGATCTCGCCAATATCCAGCCCGGAAAACTTGACGGCCAGCGACTGCGCCTTCAATCGCTTACCGTTGCAAAGCGGGCACACGCCACTGAGCATGAAGTGGGAAACACGCCGTTTCATACGCTCACTGTGCGTCGTCGCAAAGCTGTGCAGTACATGCCGGCGCGCACTGGTAAAGGTCCCCTGATAGCTGGGCTCTTCCTTGCGCTTCAGCGCTCGTTGCGTCTCTTTCGGTGAATAACCGGCGTACACCGGCACCACCGGTTGCTCTTCCGTGAAGAGAATCCAGTCGCGCTCCGCCTTGGGCAGCTCCTGCCAAGGCCGGTCAACGTCATACCCGAGTGATACCAGGATGTCGCGCTGGTTTTGGCCGCCCCACGCGGTGGGCCACGCGGCAATCGCCCGCTGGCGGATGCTCAGCGAGGGATCGGGCACCATGGACTGCTCGGTGACCTCGTAAACCTGTCCCAGACCATGGCACTGCGGGCACGCCCCTTGCGGGGTATTGGGCGAGAATGCCTCGGCGTGCAGCATCTGCTGGCGCGGCGGATAGTCGCCTGCTCGCGAGTACAGTATGCGCAGCAGATTTGAAAGCGTAGTGACACTTCCGACTGAGGAGCGCGCGCTCGGCGAGCCGCGTTGCTGCTGCAAAGCCACCGCCGGCGGTAGCCCTTCCAGTTCGTCAACCTCAGGGGTCGCCATCTGGTGAAAAAGACGGCGTGCATAGGGTGACACCGACTCAAGATAACGCCGCTGCGCCTCCGCGTAGATCGTGTTGAACGCTAGCGAGGTTTTGCCAGATCCTGAGACGCCTGTAAACACGACCAAGGCATCGCGCGGCATATCGACGTCGACGTTCTTGAGATTGTGGGTCCGCGCCCCACGCACCTGAACGTAGCCTTCCTTGCGCAAATCTTGCTTAGGCAATCAGCTCTCCCGTTCGTGCCCGTTCCGGTCACGCGATCTACGACTCCCCATGACTTGCGGGAACCACGTGCAATTCGCGTCTGAATGCATCGTCATCGTACTACCGCGACGATCCTCGGGCTTGGACGCGGCATCAGAATATACGGGCGGCGCAGGCGCAGATGTCAGTGGCTTCGAGCAAGGCGCACTACTTGAGCAGGCGCTTCACAAGGGCCCCCGAGCGCGGAGCCACCAGCTGCTCCATGGTGCACTGCTGCGGCCCCTTGTCAGGCCGCCACCGTAGGAAGCGTGTCCCGTGGCGGAAGCGGCCGGCCGAGACTTGATCGTATTGGACCTCTACAACCAATTTACTGCGCAGTGGTACCCATTCAGCGCTGCGCTCAGTGGACCAGCGACTCGGCCCTCCTGGGGCAGCTCCGGTGAATCCCTCCCCGCCCCGCAGTTTTTCCAATCTGGTGGTGAGTACCGCACGCGCGTCGTCTGCGATCCCTGAGGTGAAGCCCACATGGTCAAGTTTGCCGCTACCATTGTAGAGTCCGAGCAGAAGGGACCCAACCTGCTTTGCGTTCGTGGCGTAGCGGAAGCCCCCCACGACACAGTCAGCAGTGCGAATACGCTTGACCTTGAACATAGCGCGCTCACCGCTGCGGTAAGGCTCTTCCAGGCGCTTCGCCACCACGCCGTCCATCGCTCCTGCACCTGATTGCTTCAGCCAGGCGGCTGCGCGCGACGTCGAGGTGGTCATCGGCGATAGCCGGAAGGATTTTCCTGCTCTAAGTTGCGGAAAGAGTTCCTCCAGCTTTTTGCGACGTTCGACGAGCGCATTCTTGCGCAAGTCCTTGCCGTCGAAGGACAGCAGGTCAAAGAGGATGAAGATGGCGGGTGTTTCCTCCGAGAGCCTCAATACCCGGCTGCTGGCAGGATGCAGTCGCATCTGCAGTGCTTCGAACGAAAGCGCGCCCGCGTCAAATATACATAGCTCTCCATCCACCACGAATCGTGACGGCCCTACCGCCGTCAGGCCCGCCTCGACCTCCGGAAAATACCGACCCAGCGGCTTGCCAGACTTGGAGGTCATGGTGGCGGCCTTGCCACGCCGCTCCGCGATGCACCTGAAGCCATCCCATTTCGGTTCGTATTGCCACCCGCCGCCGCTGGGGATTTCCGCAACCAGTAGCGCCTCCATCGGCTGCCATGAAGCCGCGGTGCCTGTCTTGCTGTGGGGCATGAGCTATGCGGCCTTCGGAGCCGCTGCGGCGAGCTTGCGAAAGACGGGCATCAAAGGACGCTCTCCGTCGCAATAGCCTTGCCAGGCGGTGCTTTTGGCCAAGAGCGCTGGAACTGAACGCAGATTGAAGCGGGTTGGGTCCAAGCCCTTCTTGACTTGGGCCCAGGTTAGCGGCATCGATACCGGTGCGCCGGGGCGGGCGCGGGTCGATAGTGGCGCAACGGCGGTCGCCATGCGGTCATTGCGCAGATAATCGAGGAAGATCTTCCCAACCCTTGCCTTCTTCGACATGTTTACCAGATATTTTTGCGGGGCGTCACTCGCCATCTGCACACAGATACCATGCGCGATGGCTTTCGCCTCCGGCCAGCCGATTTTCTCGCGCTTCGTAATCGAGAACGGGGTGACCACGTGTAGACCCTTGCCCCCGGTCGTTTTACAGAAGGGTGTCAGACCGAGGTTCTCGAGGCGTGCCTTAAGCTCGAGGGCTGCCTCTACCACCGCATCGAACTTCACGTCCGGCGCCGGATCCAGGTCGAAGATAAAGCGTCCCGGCAGCTCTGGCTGCCCAGGCTCGCAGTTCCAGGGGTGCAGCTCGACGGCCGCAATCTGCGCAAGCGCGGCCAGGCCCTCGATGCGATCTACTTGAAGATACGGCTTGTGATCGCCAAAGACCTTAATGAGTTCAATGAGACTTGAGGCTCCGGCCATCGCGTGACGCTGGAAGAAATGCTCACCGGTGATCCCGTCTGGCGCCCGGATGATCGAGCAAGGACGTCCCTTGAGATGGTTCATCATCCACGAACCCACTGACTCGTAGTACCGCGCTAGGTCGAGCTTTGTGATCGCTGCCTCGCTCCCGGCGGCTGGCCAGAGCGGCTTTTCCGGGTGCGAGATCGGTACGCCAAGAACCACGGAGTTTTGACCATCGGTGCTTTTGGTAGATTTTCCAGTCCGGGTGCCTTTGCGTTCCGGTCGGCTCGGGGTGGCTGCCCGCACCTTATTGTCCGCCCTTTCGGCCACGACCTCTGCGGAGGGTTTGTCGTCCCGCAGTCCCTTGAAAGCCGCCTGGCGCACCAGGCCGTCTGCGGTCCAGCCGGCGAATTCAACTTCTGCCACCAGAACAGGGTTCACCCAGTGAAATGACTTCGCATTCTTGGGCGCGTTGATGCCGCCAAACGGATTTTTCGACGTGGCTTGCGACCTCAGCTGGGGCAGCAGCTTTCGCGTCCCCGCGTCGCTGAATCCGGTGCCGACCTTGCCAACGTAGATGAGGTGGTCTGCCTTGTTGACGCCAACGAGGAGTGAGCGGAATCGGCCACCGCTCTCATCCCAGCCACCGATTACGACCTCATGACCCGCACGGCACTTGGCCTTGGTCCAGGCGTCACCGCGGCCAGAGTGGTAGGGTGCCGAGAGTTGCTTGGATACGATTCCTTCGAGCGCCAAGCGGCAGGCGGATTTGAGTACCGCATCGCCGGCAGCATCAAAGTGATCCACATAGCGAATACGCCCAGAGCCCTTGCTCTGGCCGAGTAGTCCCTTCAGGCGCGCCTTTCGCGAGGAAAGCGGTAGCGACCGAAGATCCTCTTTTTCGCCAAACAGCAGGTCGAAAGCAAACAGTACCAAGGCATCGGTACCGCCATCGGACAGCGCGGCCTGCAGGCCCGCGAAATCCGGCACCCCGTTGTGATCCAACGCCACAATCTCGCCATCTATGATGCTATCCCCAAGGCGCGCACAGGCCTTGGCGATCTCCGGAAACTTGGCCGTCCAGTCCAGCCCCTTGCGTGTGCGCAGGGTTACAGCGCCATCCACCACCCGCGCTTGGATCCGGTAACCGTCAAACTTCACTTCATGGATCCAACCCTCCGCTGCCAGCGGCCGCTCCACGAGCTTGCACAGTTGTGGTTCTATAAATGTGGGCAATGTGCTCGCAGGCTTTCCGCGGCTCGAGGCGTCCGTCTTCGGCTCGGCCGAATGAGGCTTGAAAGCGCCGCGCGTGGTGGCTTTGCGTGCTTCGGCCGCGTCTCCACGATTGGAGTCCCAAGTCGCATCGGCGGCGGCGCTCCTGCCAGCCACGATGAAGGGTTTGGGCTTCCTGCCCTTCCCAGCGGCGATTTCGGCCATGGCTCGACCCGAGGCTACGGACCGATCGGCCGCCAGGACGCTGTCATTGTCATCCTCGTGTTCGGTCCCGTCACGGTGCTTGATGAGAAGCCAATTGATCCGCTTACCGCCCTCGCGGTCGTTTCTCATCCGCACCAGTACCCAGCCGCCCTTGAGCCGGTCGCCCTCCAGATCGAATTTCAGATCGCCTTTCTGCAGCATCTGCTGCGCGGAGAGCGCGCCGTCAGGCTTCCAGTAGCCGCGGTCCCAGAGCTGCACAGTGCCGCCGCCGTACTGGCCTTTGGGAATGGTGCCCTCGAAGTCACCATAGTCCAGAGGGTGGTCCTCTACCTCGACTGCCAGCCGGCGGACCTTAGGATCAAGTGAGGGACCCTTGGTAACGGCCCAGGACTTGAACACGCCATCCAGTTCAAGTCGCAGGTCATAGTGCAGCCGGGTGGCTGCGTGCTTCTGGATGACGAAGCGCAGACGTTTCGAGGCTTTGAGCTTCCCCTTCCCGCTGGGCTCGGCTGTTTTGCTGAAATCCCGCTTGGCTCGATACAGTTCAAGCTTCCTGGATGCCATAGATGACTCCCCGATTCGTTGGCGCCGGCATTAGTCGGTATCGGCCGCGCTAGCTGGCATCGGTTTCAGGTAACGCACGTAGTCTGGCGCGAACTGATGGCTTTCGTAGAATGCGCGAGCTCGGGCATTGGCGGCGAACACGTTGAGCGTCAGGAATCTGAAGCCAGACTCTGCTGCCCAGCGCTCCACTATCTGAAGCAGCGCCGATGCGACTCCCCTACCCTCACTGTGCTCGGCCACCATGAAGATACCCAGATGGCCATGGCGCTCTCCGCTGAAGTAGTCGCGCAGGACCGTCGCGTACGCCGCGCCGTCTACCTGGTCCTGCGAAGCGGCCACCCAAAGCCTGGCATCCGCATCCGGGGAATCAAAGAACCGAGTCAGCGTCCTCGCTTCGCCCGCGTCCAGAACCGCCGGCGAGCGCAGTGCCACAGCACCGAATTGTCTTAAGCGCGGGACAAGAGTAAGTACCCCCTGACGGTCACCGGGAACCGCTTCGCGAATTCCGTGTGTCGACGTCACCTTAGCCGCCGGAATACCCGCCGATGATCGGTAGAATTTCCCCGGTGATATAGCTGGAACACTGGGGCGAGGCAAGAAAGACGTACGCCGGGGCGATTTCCTCAGGTTGCGCGGGCCTGCCCATGGGGGTGTCCCTTCCAAACTTCTTCACTTTGCTCGCCGGCTTGTCGGATGGATTGAGCGGGGTCCAGACCGGTCCCGGGGCTACGGCATTGACCCGGATCCCGCGCGGAATGAGATTCGTAGCCAGAGAGCGCGTAAAGGCGTGGATGCCACCCTTTGTCAGCGAATAATCCAGCAGATCTTTGTTGCCCAACAGCCCCGTCACTGAGCCGGTATTGACGATGGCGGATCCCGGCTTCATTTTTGGAACGGCCGCCCTGCTCATGAAAAAGTAGCCGTATAGATTGGTCCGCAGTGTCAGATCGAAGTGGCGATCCGAAAGGTCCTCGATGCGCAGCGTATGCACTTGGAACGCTGCGTTATTGACGAGCACATCCAGGTGCCCCCACGTCTTAGCGACTGTGTCGACAATCCGCTGGCAGGTCCTGGCATGTCGCACATCGCCCGGAATCTTCAAAGCGCGCCGACCCTCGCGCTGCACCGCGCTAATGGTCTCGTCGGCGTCTGCGCCCTCATTGAGGAACTGCACGGCCACATCCGCGCCTTCGCGCGCAAACAGCACGGCGACCGCCCTGCCGATGCCAGAGTCCGCCCCCGTCACCAGGGCAACCCGGCCTTCGAGCTTGCCGGATCCGCGATAGTACGGCGCGTTGTACATCGGCGCGGGCTTAATGTCCGACTCGTGGCCGGGCTTGGCCCGATGTTGCGGCGGCATTGAGACCGGATAGATCCGCGCGCCTGCCTGCATCGCAGGGTGCTTGAGCTTTTTTGGCGCGCGTCGATCGCTATGCGCCACCTCGGACTGGATGGAACGCTGTAGCCGGATTACCGCACCCGCACGCGCGGTGCTCAGCCTGCGTCCACCCTTCCGTTTCTGCTTCGTCTGCTTCTTCTGAGCCATGTAAGACCCCGACTTCCGCACCGGCTCGAACCATAGCCAGAGCCCTGGCTGCGCACTGTCGGCGGTTACGCAATGTCGCTGTCAGTGTTTCCGGAAGCGTTGCCGACGCCGCGCGGTCGTCCGCGGCCATACAGCACGACCAGTGCCTTAACGTGTCGTCGAGCGCCGTGTGTGACTGACAATCTGTCAGGCACAGCCGACATAAATAGCAGCGCTCGCTACATATCCCGAGCGCACGCGCCGCCACGACAATGCACACTGATATCGCATGCCGCAAAGCACGTGTGCGCGTTATTCGAGGGATCGACACATCGCAACACAAGACGACTGGGTAACTAACCGGCGCGGTTTCTTGCGCTCCGCTAGCGTCCTCGGTGTCGGAGTCGCGGGAGGCAGCTTGAGCTTGAGAGCTAGTCAGTTAGACAGCGATTCGACGCGGGCCGCGGCCGTCGCCGTGGGTAGCGCCGACCAGAACACAGCTGACATCCTGGTGGACGTCCTCGTCCGCTGGCACGTCGAGGTCATCTTCGGCATCGTCGGCGACGGCATCAACTCGATCATTGAGGCTTTGCGCAAACAGCAATCAAGAATCCGCTTCATCGCCGTGCGCCATGAGGAGGCTGCTGCATTCATGGCCAGCGGCTATGCCAAGCACACGGGCAAGCTCGGCGTCTGCCTTGCAACCACCGGCCCCGGGGCGATCCACCTGCTCAACGGACTGTACGACGCCAAGATGGACTCCGCCCCGGTCTTGGCGATCACCGGCAGCACCTTTCACGACCTCGCCGGCACCCACTTCATGCAGGCGGTGGACACCCAAGCCCTGATGCAGGACGTGGCAATCTACAACGTCGCGGTCAGCGGCCCGATCCACGCTGGCATCGTCGCTAACCTCGCCTGCCGCTCCGCCATCGGCAAGCGCGGTGTGGCCCACCTCACGGTGGCCAAGGACATCCAGGCCATGAAACTCGGGGCGGACAAGCCCTCGATGGAGAATCACGGCCTGCATACCATCCAGGCGCTGGAGTTCTCGCATCCGGTTCCCGACCCGGCACGACTGCGTGAGGCGGCGGCGCTGGTCAACGCCGGCTCCAAGGTCGCGATTCTGGTCGGACAAGGGGCGCTAGGCGCACGCGCGGAAGTCACTGCGCTCGCGAGCAAGCTCAACGCGCCTGTTGCCAAGGCGCTGCTGGGCAAGGGGGTGCTGGCCGACGACTCGCCGTATACCACCGGGGGCATCGGTCACCTGGGCACCGTGCCGTCGGAATTCATCATGAGCAATTGCGATACGCTGCTCATTCTCGGGTCTACGATGCCCTGGGTAAACGCCTATCCGAAGCCGGGTCAGGCGCGCGCCATCCAAGTTGACCTCAAGGCCGAGCACATGGGCATCCGCTATCCAGTGGAAGTGCCGCTCGTATCGGACGTGAAAGCCACCGTTGCGGCGCTGCTCCCACTGGTCGATCCGAAAGACGGGGCGTTTCTCCAAGCTGCCCAAGCGCGCATGCGGGACTGGCGTGCCCTGCTCGACCGCGTATGTGCGACCGCCCGCTCACCACTGCGACCCCAGATGGTCATGCGCGAGCTGAGCAACCAATTGGCGCCCGATGCCATTATCTCGCTCGACTGCGGGGCCAACACTCATTTCGCCGCGCGCATCATCGAACTCAAGGAGCAGCAGCAGCTCACCGGTACCGGGATGCTCGCCACCATGGCACCCGGGCTGCCGTTCGCGCTTGCCGCACAGTTGGCGTTCAGCGGGCGGCAGTGCGTCGCGGTGGTGGGGGATGGCGGATTCACCCAGCTGATGGGTGAACTCGTGACGGCGGTGAAATACGAGCTGCCCGTGAAGATCATCGTGCTCAAGAACAATAGCTTGGCAGAGGTGCTGTTCGAGCAGCAGGAACTAGGCAATCCAACATATGGGTGTGATCTGGCGCCGATCGATTTCGTGGCGTTTGCGAAGGCCTGCGGCGCGGACGGCTTTCGCTGTGCCCATCCGGACGAGGTGAAGGGTGCTATCGCGTCCACGCTTAAGTCACCGCGCGCGGCAGTGCTGGAGGTCATCGTGGATCCCAACGAGAAACCCGCGCTGCCGTCGGAACTTGGAGCTTGAGGTCGACCACGCGGCTACTCGGTTCACATTCGCGTTATTGGCTTGGTCTCCTCGACCCTCCACGCCCAGCTCGGATTTAGAATCTCGGACCCGTCAGTCATGCCAATGAGCCCTTTTTGTGCGTAGCTTCCGATGCGGAACTGAGACGCGCCACCCACGAACAGCAGTTTTTGGCAAAGCCCGCCTTGCTACGGGAAGAGCACACCCAACAAAGCGTGTCTCGACATTCTAGCGGACAATCTATCCCCGGCCGCCTGCGGGCCCACTAAACGAAAGTCCAGTGGTCAAACACACGAAAGAGCAGACAATACTCCCCGAACAGCCTAGCAAATGAGCGAGCGGCACGCACTGCAGCAAAAGCTGACGGAAATATTCGCCACGTGCTCTGCGACATTGCCAAGCGTCGCCCGGAATCGGCGAGCCGAGCCGGCGCGAGTACATCCGGCTTCGATTACCGTGGCGGTAACTATTCGCCAGCGCATTACGGCGGGCAGCGTGGCCGTGTTACTGGAATCCTGCACACCAGCTACGCAAGCTCCTGCCGCCGAACAACGCCGCCCAGAACGCCCTGTTGGCGCAGAGTGATGGCCGCCGGACCCCAGGTGAAAGCCGTGGCGGGAAGCGGCTCGCCTGGACGATCACGCAGGAGGCTCGAGCTTCTCCAGCAGCTGTAGCACTATGAGCAGATCGCCTTCGACGCATCACCATCCGAAGCGTCCGCATGAGTATCCTTCCCTGCACAGACTCACCATATAACTCAGAATCCGCCATCTCGATCAAGGCCTCACATGACTACCAAGAAGAAGCCCCTTACCTTGTTAGCTGCACTTGTGGGAGTTGGCGCGGTCATCGGCGGAATCCTCTACGTCGCTTTCCCCGTAAAGGTCATGACTTATGGGGGCATTGCGCGAAACTACCTGCTAACGCTCTCGACCCCCGCCGGAACGATAAGCACAGAAATGAACCCCGCGTACCGAAGCGCCGCGGCCACAACATCGCCGCCGCCTGCGGCCGATGAGTGGCCGGGGGCGACGCCCGGTGACTGGCCCAGTTACAACAGAACGCCGTCCTCGCAGCGCTACTCGCCCCTGGACCAGATCAACACGAAAAACGCGGGGCAACTGAAGGTACTGTGTACCTACGACCTCCGTGAGTTCACCTCGTTCGAGTCCTCCCTGATCATGGTGAGCGGCGCTTTGATCGGCACGACCGAGTACGACATCTTCTCGCTGAACCCGGCAACCTGCGCGCAGAACTGGCGCACACATCTCGACTACCCCGGCGCGCTCCTGCCCTCCAATCGGGGCGCTGCCTACATGGATGGCATGCTCTTCCGCGGCACCCAGGACGCGCGCATCCTGGCCTTTGATTTCAAGACCGGCAAGCAGTTGTGGGAAACGCGCATCGCAAACCCCAAGCACGGCGAGTCCGTCCCCTCGGCGCCGATTGCCTGGGACGGCCTGGTCTACGTCGGCAATTCCGGTGGCGACTATAAAGGCGGAAAAGGGCACATGTTTGCCCTCGACGGCAAGACGGGCAAAATTGTCTGGGAATTTTTTCTCGCCCCGCAGGGACCCGGCGATGAAGTGCTCGGCCCGCTGAGCAAGTCGCCACTCGACGCGTCGAGCTGGATCATGGCGACCGGCCTGCCCATCAGCGGCGCGGGAACCTGGACCTCTTACACGCTGGACGTCAAGAACGGCCTGCTGTACATCCCCGGCGGAAATCCGGCACCGGACTTCGCTTCCGGCGCCCGCGCGGGCACCAACCTTTTCAGTGATTCGGTAGTCGTGCTGGACGCCAAGACCGGTGAGTTCAAGAAGAATTTCAAGGTTGTGCGTGTGGACTGGCATGACTTCGACGTCTCCAATCCCCCTATCCTGCTTCAGACCATGGGCGGTAAACAGATCATGTCGGTCTCCCCGAAGGACGGCCATCTCTACGCCTACGATCTGGGGGACAACGACAAGCTGCTCTATCGCGTGCCGATCACCACGATCGAGAACGACGAACAGACGTTCGCGATCGGCAAGAGCGCGCACTTTTGCCCCGGTCCCGTCGGGGGCGATGAGTGGAGCACGCCCGGATTCGACCCGACCACGAACCTCATTCTCAGCGGCACGGTCGATTGGTGCGACACGGTCACGATCCAGACCGACCGCAAGCTCGAGAAGATCGCCGTCGGGCAGCCGTGGACCGGCATGGCCACCTTGAACCCGATCAACATGTTCGGCAAGGAATCGAAGACAGACGGACATTGGGCCGGCTGGCTCTATGCCACCGACGCTGACAGCGGTGTGTGGAAATGGCGTGCGAAGTCGAACTACCCAATCCTCGGCGCCGTGACCCCGACGGCCGGAGGCCTGGTGTTCTTCGGGGACCTTGGCGGCAACCTCTACGCGCTCGACTCATCCAGTGGTCAGAAGCTGTGGGGTCAGACGCTGGATCGCGGCGGCGGCATCGGTGGCGGCATCATCACGTACAGCGTCGAAGGCGCTCAGCGAATCGCGGTGGCGGCCGGCTTTACGATGGTCGCCTGGCCGACGAAACCTGTCAGCGCGAAGGTCGTCATACTGGGTCTGGCCAGCCCCCCCGCTGCCGAGTGATCACGGATACACCCGCTTCGCCGGTCGACTGAGTAGCACCAGCTATGCAACTCGACCCGGTGATCCTGTCGCGCATTCAGTTTGCGTTCGTCATCAGTTTCCACATCATCTTTCCGGCGTTCACGCTCGGCCTGGCTGCTTGGCTGGCGACGATCGAAGGCGCGCGCCTGGCCACCGGCAACCCTCTGTACCGACGTGTCTTTGATTTCTGGCTGAAGATCTTCGCGCTCTCGTTTGGCATGGGCGTGGTCACCGGTGTCGTGATGGCCTTCCAGTTCGGCACCAACTGGAGCGTGCTGGCGCAGAAAACCGGCTCGATTCAGGGGCCACTGCTCGGCTACGAGGCCTTCACGGCGTTCATGCTCGAGTCGACGTTCTTCGGGGTCATGCTGCTCGGACGAAGCCGCGTCTCGGCGCGCTTCTATTTCATCGCCTGCTGCATGGTCTCGCTCGGCACGATGTTCTCCTCGTTCTGGATTCTCGCGAATAACAGCTGGATGCAGGTACCCCTCGGTCACACCATCGTTGACGGCAAGATCATTCCGGCGGATTGGTGGGCGATCACCACCGGCCCGGTCATGGCCGTGCGCTGGCCGCATATGTTGCTCGCCGCGTTCCTGACGACCGCCATGTGCGTGGCCGCAACCGGCGCCTGGTTTCTGCTGCGCGCCGTACACCAAGCCGAGGCAAGGGTGATGGTGCACTGGGGGCTGGCGCTGGTGGCGGTGATCATCCCCGTCCAGTTGTTCTTCGGCCACCTCACCGGCGAGTATGTGCTCAAGTACCAGCCGATTAAGTTTGCCGCGATCGAGGCACGCTGGAAGACCGAACAACCCGCCTCGGAAACGCTGATTGCGATTCCCGATTCGAAGAGCGAACGCAATCTGTATGCCATCAGCGTGCCCAAGCTTGGCAGCATGATCGCCTCGGGAAACTGGACGGCCCGCGAGATTGGCCTGGAGACGGTCCCGCCGCAGGACCGGCCGCCTGTGGCTATCCCGTTCTTCAGCTTCCGCCTGATGGTCGGCATGGGCCTGCTCATGCTGGCCGTGTCCTGGCTGGGCAATCTGCTGCGGCTGCGCGGCCGGCTTGACACCACGCGCTGGTTTCTGTGGGCGACCTTTCTTGCCTTCCCGAGCGGCTTCATTGCCATCCTGACCGGCTGGTTCACCGCCGAGGTCGGGCGTCAGCCGTGGGTCGTCTACGGGCTGATGCGCACCAGGGATGCCGTCACGCCCTCACTCGTTACCAGCGACGTGCTGTTCTCGCTCGCCAGCTACGTCATCGTCTACACGCTGTTCGTCTCCTTCGGCCTCTACTACATCTACAAGCTGCTGCGCGAAGGCCCGGCTGGGGAGGCTGTGCCGATCGCGAACGCCACCCCCAGTCGGCCCCTGGCCTTTGCTGATGACGCTGCGAGCGCCACAGGCAGCCAGCTGACGCACAAGAGCTGAACAATGGAGCCGACCACCCTCGTCACTTTCTGGGCCGGCGTCATCGCCGTTTCGATCCTGATCTACGTCACTCTGGATGGCTTTGACCTGGGCATTGGCATCCTTTTCGGAACCACGCGCGTTGAGCAGAATCGCCAGGAGATGCTGAACACCATCGCCCCGTTCTGGGATGGCAACCAGACCTGGCTGGTCATCATTGGCGCAAGCCTGTTCGCGGCATTTCCGACCGTCTATGCGGTCTTCATGAGCGCCTTTTACCTGCCGGTGCTGCTGTTGCTGATTGGCCTGATCTTTCGGGGCATCGCATTCGAGTTTCGTGGCCGTGCCAAGAGCATGCTGGTGGTATGGGACTGGGGCTTTTTCCTCGGATCAACTGTGGTCGCCTTTGTGCAGGGTGCCGCTGTGGGAGCATTGATGCGGGGGATTCCGGTCGTCGATGGGCAGTTCGCAGGTCGGACGCTTGATTGGGCACACCCGTTTCCGATTCTCACCGGCCTGGGCATGGTGCTCGGCTACGCGTTGCTCGGCGCGGGCTGGCTAGTCTTCAAGGGCGAAGGGGCAGTGCGAGAATGGGCTTACGCACGCATCCCGTCGCTGGCCGTTGCCGTACTGGTCGTACTGGGCCTGGCGTTCACCGTCGCGGTGACCTTCGATGCCGGCGCGATGGCGCAGAACAACCTACAGCAGCGGCGCTGGGGACTGATTTTTCCGTTCATCAGCGTCGCCACGTTGCTTGGCGCTATCCTCGCAGCGCGCACGCGACGGCAGGACGGCCTGCCGCTCGCCTTGACGACGCTCACGTTCTTCGCCGCCTACCTCACCCTCGGGGTGATGTTCTGGCCGTACATGATCCCCTACAACCTCACCGTCGCCGATGCTGCCGCACCGGATACGTCGCTGCGGTTCCTGTTCTACTGTGGAATCGTCGTGCTGCCGGTGATCGTCGTATATACCTTTGGTGTGTACCGCGTCTTTCGCGGCAAGGCTCACCAACAGCGCTACCCATGACAGCCTGCGGGCTGGCTGGCGGGCGACTTGACGCTTGCCGGCGCGCGCGCTGCGTGGCCCGGGGGCGCCCTGTCGCATGGCTCCCACGCAGGCGGATAGCCGAGCTCCTCAGCTACAAAAAGGAATAGCCGACATGTCTTTCATGAGCGAACTTGTGGCGATGCCCGGCAGCCTGTCGAGAGCCTCGAAGTACACGGCGATGAATGGCTACGTGTATCTGGGCATGGGGGCGATGTTCGTCATCTGGCCCGGTGCGGTGCAGGCGATCTTCCGGGACCAGCCATTCACCGGACACGAGGAGGCGCTGTTTCGCGTGATCGGCATGACGGTCATGGTCATCGGCTGGCTATACCTTTTCGGAGGCCGCTCCGGGGCTTCACAGGTAGTCGCCGCCTCGGTGCTCGATCGCTGGATACTCGTACCGGGGGTACTCGTGCCGATTGCGATCGCCGGCGTCTTCCCTCATGCGCTGCTGGCCTTCGCGCTGCTTGACGCCTCCCTTGCCCTGGGCGCCTGGGTGCTGCGCCGGCGGTGATCTCCTGGATATCGCGGGCCGGCTGACACTGTGCCGACAGGCCAGCTGCAGCCCTAGCTCGGTGGCGGTGGGCGGCTCCCGGCAGCGGGATGCTGGCCTTGGGAAAGCTGCCGCACAACGTTAGCCCGCAATGAGTCGTAGAGCGGCGGGGCCTTCAATAGCGTCGGAATGAGCATGGCCGCAAAGCACCCGCTCAGTGTTGGCAGCAGCATTGTGATGCTGCCGGTCATTTCCACGACCAGCACGATACCGGTGAGCGGGGCGCGCACGATTCCGGTGAACAGCGCCGCCATCCCGACGACAGCGAATCCCTCGGGCTGAATCTGCAGGTCCGGAAACACCAGCCGGCAAAGTGTACCGAAGAGAAGGCCGACCTGTGCGCCCAACAGCAGCAGGGGAGCGAACAATCCTCCCGGGGTACGCGCGGCATATGACACCGCGCCGAGCACGAAGCGAACGAGAAAAATCAACGGCACAATGCTCCATGCATCAGTACCGTTGAGGGTGCGCTGGGTGAGCGCATCTCCACCGCCCACCAGATCCGGTGCGTGCCAGCCGAGCATGGCAACTGCTGCGCCGATCACCGCCGCCCGCGCCTCTACGGGCCAGCGGCCGAGGCGGTCTGCGGCGGCGGTCGTGCGGATCAGTACGCTGTTGTAGAGGATCGCAAACAACCCGGCGATGGCGCCGAGCAGGAAGTACAGCGCTCGTGCGCCCCCCGGGGCGTAAGCCAGCGCGCTGAGGTCAAAATCGGGCGCATCCGGCAGCAGCACCCGCGCGACTGCGATGGCTGTTGATGAGACCCCGAGTGCAATTATGGCGACGCGGGGCTCGAAGCGTCGCACCAGCTCCTCGAGGACGAATACTGACCCGGCGATGGGCGCGTTGAAAGCCGTAGCAAGCCCGGCGCCAGCGCCGGCAGCCAGCAACACACGCCGGTCCGGCCAGCTTC
Source organism: uncultured Pseudomonadota bacterium (assembly GCA_963703025.1). Taxonomy (GTDB): domain Bacteria; phylum Pseudomonadota; class Gammaproteobacteria; order Steroidobacterales; family Steroidobacteraceae; genus 13-2-20CM-66-19. Next base: position 3,778,273 of record OY969778.1, read on the forward strand.
GCCGGAATGCCCTTCCCACCAGGTCGCCAAGGCTCGCGCCCATCTGCACGCTCGGCCCTTCACGCCCGAGCGCAAGACCAGAACCAATCGCCAGCAGGCCGCCGACGAACTTGATCGGAATCAGGCGAAACGCCCATTCCTGCAGTTGTCCCTGAAGCTGAGCTTCCACGTTGGGTATTCCGCTTCCGGCTGCGGCCGGCGAAAATCGCCTCGTGAGCCAGGCCGCAAACGCAACTGTGGCCGCCCCGGCTATCGTGACCGCTGCAAGTCCGGCGAAATGCCGCCCGTGCGCCCACGTCAGCACCGCATTGCGGACCTGGTCGGCGTGGGAAAGCGAAAGTCGGAAGCCTGCCCCGATCAGTCCGGTGCCGACACCAACTATGGGCGCAAGCAGCGCCAGCGTGAGCAGGTTCCCCTTGCCGCTGTCAGAGAGGCTGTGGCTGTCTGTCTCGATGAACCGCTCCGGCTTGCCGCAGGACAGGGTGTCCGGCGGGGTCTGTATGGGCGCAGTGGGGTTCGTCGGGCCTGAGCCGGCGCGCCCACGCACTATCGCCACTGCTACCCTCAACGTTCACACCCGCATTTGCAAAGCCCAAATCGGCTGGTGAACGTACAGGCGTCAGGCAGCGCGGCGCGGGGTGCCAGGTGCTGAAGTCACCGCCATTGTGGCTAGAACAACGCCCCTCGTCACTAGACCTTGGTCTAGCTTCCCGACTCCTACAGGAATGGCGGAATATGCGCTCGTCCGGGCCGCATCTGGGCCCTCCATCGACCTTTGGCACACGCTGAGAGATCGCGCCAGATGAAGTTGTGCAACCAACAGGTAGGGAGTGATTGCACGCATGAGAAATCTGATCAATCTGGGCGCGTCTGCCCTTGGCGTTGTAGATGACGGAAAAGGAGAATGAGGCCGCAGCCGAGAGCATGGCCGTCAACTGCAAGGTCGCCCCTGGGGACCTGAGAGTGCTCAACAGTGAGAAGGCGAACACGGCCACCAAGATCGGCAACGGCGTCTCACTGATCGTGCCCATCGGCCTCGTCGCAGGGCTGGTGACAGGTACGGAAGGCACCAAGTACCAGGTCACGACTGGCGAGTACAACAAGCTACTCGACACCAAGATCGCACAGATCCAGGCGGCATGCCCGGGCGCCCGCGCCGACTGATCCTCTAGTTGTCGAGCAGCAATTCCCGGTCTCCGGACCCCCCGCCGACGCCTGCAGGGAACAACGCCGTCCGTGCGTCCGCCCGGGGCGAAGCGTCCGCCAGCGCGGCTTCCAGACCCCGAAGGTGTGGAGGCACGACAGCATAGCCCGCCACGGAGCAGGCGCTGTTGTTAGGGTCGGAGTCGAAATGTGCCCATAACCGCATGACTTGGCTGGAATTCCGGCAGCGCAAAATAGCGCTTACCCCAGGCAGTACCCCCGGCAGGCAAAGCGCGTGAGCGTAGCGTAGTTCGGCTGGCCTATTCCAGCGCTCACCCTGCAGCTGAGGTTGCGCACGGCGCTAGAAGCGAAGCCGAAGACCACTCCTATCCAAGCGACCGGTGACGAATGTCTGCTTGCGGGCATGCAGTTGCATGGCCTCTATTTGTGACGTCTTTCAACGGTGTGCTATATTTGTGCTATGTCACCGAAAAGGAACGCGGCAATGGCAGCAACGACGACCATCCGACTACCGCCAAAACTGCGCGCACGGCTCGGCACCCTAGCCAAGCAAACGGGGCGTTCCGCCCATAGCCTGATCGTAGAAGCAGTCGAACGGCATGCCAGCTACGAAGAGCAGATGCGCAGTCTTGTCAAAGATGCGCTCGCCGCAGACTCGGAAATCGACAAGACCGGGGAGGTCTATCGCACCGACGATGTGCATGCGTGGATGAGGCGGCTGGCGACTGACGCGTCAGCACCACGACCGAAGCCATGGCGCAGGTAGTCTATTCGGCGCGTTCACTGGCGCATATTGAGCGTGCCTTTCAGTTCCTACGCGAGCAGAACCCAGCAGCGGCGCAGGATGCAGTAACGGCCATCCAATCGGCAGTAGACAATCTCGCGGCGCATCCGTTGATTGGCCGGCGGATCCAAGGAGAGGTGCGGGAGCTGGTAATTTCGTACGGACAAACGGGTTACGTCGCAATATACCGGTTTGTGGTGCCACAGGATGAAGCGCGCATTCTGGCAATTCGTCACCAGCGAGAGCTGGGCTTTCAGCCTTAGTCGCCGCGCCGCGCATCACGGCACAGAGTCCACATCGCGTGTGCTCGATGAGCGGGCACACCAAGGCGGTGTAACGCCGAATTCACTCACTCCGTAAAATCCTCACAGCGGGAATGTCGAATCGTTCAGCCGCGATTCCGCCGCCCCGCCCCCTCCTGATTCAGCGCGGTGGCAGAAGTCGCAGCTCTTGGGCGCGACGGATGAACTTTCGGATCATATCCATCGTGTCGATGCAGCCGTTGAACCCGGCCTGACGGATCTTGATCGTGCTGACAAGCCCGTAACGCAGTGGGTCCACGTCGCCCATGTCATAGGTCCAGCCGCCGGCGAGTTGCAGCGAGGCGCCGAGCATCGCGTCGATCGTGTCAGGCGTTTGCAATCCATGCTTCCTCACCATGCCCGGCCACAGATGCGCCAGACGCTGAACTTCCGCGATGCAGTCGTAGCGGGTCGGCGAACCGAGTGGGATGCCGATCGCTTCGGCATAAACCGGAAACGCGTCGTACAAGCGGAACAGATCGCCGTTCGCCACGTTGAAGGTCTCATTGCGCGCAGCGCTGGCCGTTGCCGCCCATTCGGCCGCCTGAGCGATGAGGTCCGCGTCGGTGGCATCAGTGATCAGGCTGCGACCGATAGGCGTCGGCAGATCGAGACCCGCCTCCTTTCTGAGCGCCGCCATGACCGCCAGTACCATGAAGGAATTCATGTTAGAGCCGGTGGCCTCGCCACAGATCATGACCGGGCGAAACACCGTCCAGGCCCAGGATTGACCCTTCTGCTTCGCACGAACGTAGTCTTCCTGCCGATAGTAGAAGTTATCGTTCGGAATCCGTGGCAGCGTTTCTTTCGTCGGCAACGGCAGGTGGACTTCCGGCAGATGCGTGCCATAGGCCTTGGCGCCATGCACCAGTGAAACCTGCTGAAACTCTTTGGCTACACCTAGCAACGGATCCATGACATTCACGAGCATCGCTTCGTTCTTGTCGATCTGCGCCTTGTCCGACCAACCCGCCACAATGCTGTCGGTCTGTTCATTGACTGCCGTGTAGACCAGATGCGTGACATCGCTCATCGCGCCGAACACCTGCTGGCACTGCGCGCGATCCAGTAGATCGACGCCGATGTATCTGGCGCGGCCCAGGATACCGGGAGACCTGCGTGAGATAGCCACGACCTCCCAGTCGTCGCGGCTAGCGAACAGATTGACCGCCGCAACACCAACCAGCCCGGACGCGCCGGCAATTACCACTTTCTTACGCTTGCTCAAGTAAATTCCTTTGGGTTGCAATCAAACCGCGGGACAAATAAGCGCGATTGCCCGCTCGACTTTTAATGAGGGGAATAAGCCACGTTAAAGCCGCTCCGGACGCGATATATGCAATAGGCTGCCGCACGCTGTAAACCCGACCCGCCGGTAGAGACGCGCCTCATCCTCGCTCGCCGCCATGAGAAACGGGCGGCACCCGGCGCGTTCGAGCGCTTCCCCTGCTAATCGCGCGGTCAGGTACGCCGCGATGCCACGTCTTCGGAAGCCCGGCACCACCCCAACTGCCGCGATCTCTGTCATGGCGGCCTGCGGTGCCGCGTACAGCCCTGACCCGACTCCCCGGCTTGTAGCGGACTCGCACACCAAGGCCACCGCCCCGCCCTGCTCGACCAGCAAGCGCAGCCGCTGAACGTCGGCACTTGTCGTAACACCTTCCCCGTAAGCCTGATTCTGGACCTGCGCGGCTTGAGCGAGCTGCGCGTCCGTCGCGGCGAACGCAAATACCAAATCGTGGGGAAGTGCTGGAATCACTGGACTGCTGTACGCCAAGAGGGGCAGTACGCCTTCAGCCACGAACCCAGCAGCGGCAAGTGCGGACTGCACCGCAGGGGCGGCCTCTGGAGGGTATTCGAGTCGGGGCCTCCGAGCATGCTGCTCGAAGACTGTTACTAGGGAAGCTACGTCTTGGGCGGACGGCTCACTGCCGGCCTCCGGTACCGCATAGTTGCGGAACGGATTTGCACTGTGTTCGTCCAGCCCTACAAGGAATGGCCCGACCTCGATAGCGCTGGGGCGACGACTGATCCCCGCCCGGAGGTAGGCAACCGTCGCTGCCGCGAACTCCCGATTTTCAAACTCAATCACTCGTGCGACTGACGCCCCGTCCGCCTTCGCGTCATTATACTGATATTTTCGGCGCGGGTTTGCAGGGAGCTGTCCTAGTGGGTCCAGCGCGGAACCGTCGCTGGGCGAACTAAAAACGCACGCCCAGCTTCCTCCACCATCGGACCCGACGTAAGTGTTGCGGAACGCCCGGGAGCTCAGATCGGCGCCGAGACCTATCAGGCCTTCACGAACCGCAACGCGAACCGATCGGTCTTCCCCTTGATCGAGGGATCGAACACCTTGGTCGAGTGCGGATCGTCGTTGTCCGCGAGCAAGGTACTTTCCGCGTCTAGTACGAAGCCGGCCGCCTCCACTTCCTTGCGAACGGATGAAGGCTCAATCCGATGCAGCGTTTGGGCTTGCCTCGTGCCAGCCCCCACGGCGGCTGCATGGTCTACGATGACGTAAGATCCACCGGGCTTCAGCCGCTCATAGACGGCTTGATTGAAGTGAGCCGCGGTCGCGCCCCTTGCCTGGATCAACTCGGTGTGAAGATCGTGATAAAACAGGTGCAACCAAAGGACATCAGCCGGTTGAGTGACCCCCGGCATCAGCACAAGGTCTGCTGAAACGGCCGCGACGTTCTCTCGGCCAGGTTCCTTCGCAAGCGCCCGCATGCGACCGACCGGATCGTTCTTGAAGTGGGCGACTTCTGCCGGTACGAAGCTGTAGACCCGTCCTGCGGGTCCCACGACGTCGGAGAACAGACGGGTCCAGTCGCCATCGCCTGGGTAAACGTCGATGACCGTAGAGCCCGCGTCCACTCGTGCGAACCGGATCAAGTCAGATAGCTTGGATTGGTCGTACATCAGGATCTCCGTTAGGTTGGGCATTCCAGGAGCACGCGGCGTGCGCTGGCGATTTCGGTCCATCTTCCGGCAAACCCGACCTAATGACTGTAGGTGGGCATCGCTACACGAACCTAAACGCCTTTATCTGTAGCGCTAGGCGCTGTGCAAAACCGCACCGCTAACGATTGCGGCAACGACGATTGAGTGCCCGACCGACATTATCGAGGACCTTGCGCAATAGGGCGCCGCTGCCTCAGTGGCGTCCACCCCGCTTGGGTCGGCATCGAATCCGCCAACGCGTAGCGAACCTGCCGGCCGAGGCGTTCGGGCACTTAAGCGTGTGCCCTTCGCTGCATCACCCATTCTGTCGCGAGTGTGCAGCGCACCGCGCCCGAAGCGGTGTGAAGCACTTCGCCAAGATCCGGGGTTTGAGAGAAGGAGGATACGGGAACAGCCCACGCCGCAATCGGCTCGGTCCGGCCATACTCCGTGGGTTGACTGCCCCGTTCCCCGGCGTGCTCAGCGCCCGCCGCATGTTGCGCGATCGACGTTGACCGTTCCTAGTGGGGCGCCGCTCAGGTCGCGGTACTCCAGGACGACAACCACACCTTGGTCGATCAACGGTCGCAAGTCAGGATTCGCGCAGCTGATCTTAGTTACCATCGGGGCCAACCGCGCTTCCAATGTGGCAGCGTTGACGCCATTCGGCTCAGGGTTCACGAGCGTGTACATGACCGTCAGCCTCAGTCCTGGCCCAGCCTTCGCGCCGTCCAGTCGCGTATCCGGATCCACCGCGGCAGGCGCGGCGCTGTTAGCTTGACCAGCTATCTGCTCGATACGACTTTGAAGCGTCCGAGCGGCGTTGAATTGCGCAGAATTCTTAGTATCACAGCCCGTCATGGTGACGCACACCATTGCCAGGTATACCAAATGCGTTCTCAACTTCACGCGAAGTAACTCCGGTACTGTTGTACGCAATCAGCTTTGCAATTCTTGCCGCGCCGGCCTCGCAAGTGGCTGCGGGACACGCTCGCAAATTCGATACTGCAGCGAATGTGCGCCTAATTCGCACAAATGCCAAGATTGGCCGACCTTGGCAGTCAGAAGCAAAGCCCAATTGTCGTTGCCCCCGTCCACTTACGCCTTGGATCGGCTGTACGACAGACGTCGCGGTCCGCGGGAAGATATGGAGCGGTGACGGAGCCGAGCCGTAGCAAGTTTAGCGGCAATTGATGGCTTGTCTTGAGAAGCGGCTCGTACCTTGATCGAATTCTGCGGAAGGCACGGCGGTTATGGTCGACTGGCGTCGAGCGGTGAAGCACGTGGGCCGGAATCGAACCGAGCTCATCGTACCTCAGGCGACGACTACCACCACTCCCTAGTCAATCGGGTTCCCGCCGAGATCGAAATCGACGTGCAATGAGTGGAACAAGTCGATCTCTAAGCCCGTATCTCTTTTGAGGATCTCCGCATTCAGGTCATTCGTATCTATTAGCAAGGACCCATTCCGTTCACTCAGGCTGACTGTCCACCTGTTCGATCGCTGATTGAAGATAGTCTCGCCGCTCATCATCACTTGCGGCTGTTTTCAGACTCCTGAGCGCGTCAAGATGCGCTACCTTGAGTGCCGCCGTGGCAGAAGTTTCGATATCTGGTTTCACCCCGCTGCCCTCCCAATTCGTTCCGGTTATCGGGCTCACGGCGCGCCCGCCAGGAACAAATAAGCGAAAGTGATCAGTGAGCCGAACCATGCGGCCGGGGTTCGCGGCTCCTGCCGATGTCTCGCCCACGACAGTGGCGCGCTTGAGAAGCTGCAGGTCGTAGGTGAACGCCTCGCCAGCGGAGATTGTTCCGACGCCACTTGTAAGGATATAAACCCTCTTGCCGAGGTACTTGAGGCTCTCCGGAATGGCGATGGTTCGCGATTTGGCGATGCGCCCATCCCGTCGCCAATAGATGCCCGTCAACTCTGTCGGCTTCTGCACAAGATAGCTGATGAGGAGTGCGACCATCTCTGGTCGCCCGCCATCATTGTCGCGCATGTCAATGATCAGCGCGTCTGTGTTTGCCACGAACCTCATCGCGGCCGCTGCGGTCTCGCGGCCGTACTCGACCCGATCGAAAACGCTGAGATTTATATAGCCGATATTGCCTGTCAGACGCTCCACGCGTCGGAATCCAAAGTTGATGAAGGCGGACTCACGGCGCGCCCGCTCATGCCGCTCCGCCGCGGCAAGCGGGGACTCAACGGAGGCGCTGGGCTCAGGGAGGGGCGCACAACTGACCTCAACAACAATGTGCTTGTCATGGCTAATCGCGCGCAGCTGAGAAGTCAGGAGCGTTGCAAACGCATTGGCGCTGGCAACCGAGTCGTACTCGCCCCTTGCCAGTCTGGACTTAATGTCGCTATCCATCGCCGGGACGACCTCAGGGAAGACATATTTCTGCAAGGCTTCCGCGATGGCTGCTACGACTGTAGCGCGCGTGGGCGCATCGACGGAACAATCCATCTGCGCTAAGGCGCTGCCTGGTGACAGCACCAGGGCAAGTAAAAGTGTGAGCTCGCTTTTCCAGACTCGTAGAATTGTCACTGTATCTGCCCTCTGGACCGTACGAAGCAGTGACAGACACGCGTTTCGACAATTCATGGCGCTCTAGTATAGATCGCCTACCAATCGATTGCCCTTGGCTCCCGAGGTTGCTCGAGTGAGAGGCGAAAGCGTGCGTATTTGGGTCGGAATCGAACCGGTCATCGTAGAATGGAGTCTTGCCCTTCCTTAACGTCAAGCTAGGGCCGCCCCCCAAGTGCAAGAATGGAGTTTGTCGATGGGCAGAGCGACGTCGTATGCAGTTTCTATCGCAATAGCTCTCGCGATGTTTGTTGCGAAGGTTGCACTCGCCAGCTACGCGATCTATGTCGGACGCGATTTGACGGCGGACGGCAGCACCCTACTCGGAGGGACCGGAGACGAGCCATCAAGCCACTGGTTGGAGATTGTTCCTAGACACGTTCACGCGGCAGGGGAACTCATCAAGGTCGGCGTTACTAAAGCGGCGACCTACCCCGGCGAACTCATCGACATTCCGCAGGCAGTCGTAACCACCGGCTACATCACGATGAATTACAGCGAGTACGAGGGATCCCCGCGCCGCTGACCAACGGAGGCCTCAATGACTACGGGGTGGCAGTCCGCGACGTCTGGTCGCCATCGCGCGAAGAACTGATCAAGATGACACCCAATCCACAGCGCGGGGTTAACTATAGCGATCTGTCCCGTATCGCCATGGAACGCGCCCATTCGGCGCGCGAGGCAGTCGAGATCGTCGGCGCCCTCATCGATCGATACGGCTACGCCACCTATGGCGGCAATTCGCATCTCTTCGCTGACGCAAATGAGGGATGGGTGCTCATTGATTTCGCCGGCGGAAAGGGTCTTTGGATTGCCGAGCGTCTGGGCCCGGCCGAGATTCGAATGTCGTATCCAGGCTATATCCTCGATATCCCTGTTGATTTCACAAAGCACCCAGATCGGTATCGGGGTTCGAAGAATTTCATCTCATTTGCCACGGAACAGGGCTGGTTCGACCCGAAGTCTGGGAAGCCGTTCAATGTGAACGCCGTGTATCAAACCGGCACCGGCCGTTCACCGGCCGTCCAAGTCGTTGAGCAGCGACTGAAGCAGCAAGTCGCCACGGCTAAGCTGAGCTTGCGCCAGTTCATGGATCAGGTGCGGGATCCATTAGTTTCCGGCGATCAGAACGGCTATGGGGAGGTCGCGCAGCTGCGGGCCGGGGTAAAGCGTCTCGAAATGCACCTCCTGTGGGTCGCAGCTACGGGCTCAATCACGGCGCCGTTCGTTCCCTATTGGACCGGGAACGAGGCGGTATTGCCCGAGTACGGCAAGCATCGGTATCTCAGCACCCGTGAGTCAGAAGGATTCGTCACGAAGGACTTCCAGATCCAAGAGGCCTCGAACTTCGCCTACGTTACGTTTAAGCGCCTCATGTACTACACCTGTGACAAGCCCGATAAGTTTCTGGCTGAAGTGACCGAGGCGTTTACAGCGTTCGAGAATCAGAGCATCGCCGAAATCTACCGCATCGAAAATCGCGCGGACATACTGTTTGCCGCAGGTCAGCCGGCGTTAGCGCGTAACGAACTTACCAGTTTTAGCAATCAGCGGGCGCTGGACGCGCTGCGCCTCGGCGAGGCGCTGCTTGGGAGCATCGAGCAGCGACATCGACTCTTGTTCGGCTACCGTGCGCCACAACATGACCAGATGAGCGGGACAGACGATGATCGAGAAGCGCCAGTTGGATGCGGAAAGGTGCTGCCATGGGAATAAAGAGTCCTTGAACCATACCCACACTACGGCGATGGGCTTGGACACAGATTGGGTCGGAATCGAACCCACCTCGATAGGATTAGTTCTCCGCGCTAAGTTCGGATCCAGTATGGACAAATTGAAATCAAAAATGCAGCTCGTCGGCCGACTTTCTCAAGCACAACGGGTAGTCATTTGCGCCCTAGCTGGTCTTCTCATTTTCTACCACACCTACACTCTCTACGATTTGTACCTTGGCTCAGGCACTGATTTGTACGGAGGCGAGAGCACTAATGCACACCCCCTATTTGAGCACGTGCAATCTATTCTTCGCGTCATAATTATTTGCAGCCTGGTTCTTGTGGCTATGAATAGGCGATTTGCCTTGTATGGAATGTGGACTGCAATTTCCGCGCTGGTAGCCACACATTACTGGGCATTCTTCAATAACCTCCCATTTCGCTTCTTAGATGGCAGGCATCCACTCTCGTATCTAAAGGGCTTTATTATTCCCACGGTAATTACGATTTTATATTTATCGATAAATTCTCAACGCAATTCTCACAAGCGTGCGGCCTAACATGTCCTTAGGAGTGTTTGTGGACTCCAGTAAATCGTGCCACGAACCTGAATTCCGACGTCAGTTGCATAGAAGCGCTACCGCTAACTATGCGGTTGACTCGCAGCTTCTGGCGGACGAAGAATCGCTCCGCGTGGGTAACAGGCTCAGAGCACGCGCGGTGCCCGCGAAGGGCCAAGCTTGGTTGCCCCCTTTGCCAGGCTGGAACAATTGGGTCGGAATCGAACCCTCCAACCGGTAATAGCCGGGGACGGGTCGGATTCCAATTGCGTCCGCAAATGAACACTTAAGCGACAAAACGTACCAATGGCGGCACGCACTACCTGAGGCCCCCGTCGGATTCAGAAACTAAATGCTCCCGACACTGCCTGCGCAGCCGCGCGCGCTCCGGCGGCCAAACCAACTCGGCAAATCTCGTCACATCCGCTAAGCTGCAGCTCACGGAGGCGATGAACCCTCCCCCTAGGGTGGTCCAAGATGACTGAACCCGCGCATGCGGTATTTCTGAGCTACGCGTCGCAAGATGCGGTGGCTGCGCAGCACCTTTGTGATGTCCTGCGCGCCGCGGGCGTCGAGGTCTGGTTCGACCAAAGCGAGTTGCGCGGCGGGGACACCTGGGATGCTCTGATACGGCGTCAGATCAAGAGCTGTTACCTGTTCGTGCCCTTGATCTCGGCCAATACGCAGTCACGAGAGGAAGGGTACTTCCGCCGCGAGTGGAAACTGGCAGTCGACCGCACGAGCGACATGGCGGGGGATCGAGCCTTCCTGCTCCCGGTAGTTACCGATGGCACACCTGACTTTGAAGCGCGGGTGCCGGAGAAGTTTCGCGAGGTGCAGTGGACGCGCCTGTCGCCGGGCGCGAACACGGACCCGTTTGTCGAGCATGTGCGGCGACTCTTGTCCGCAGAGCCGCCCAAGGAACAGAGCCGAGCCGGAGCGGTTGCGGCGCGCGTGTCCGCGGCAACGCCAATCGCCAAGCCCGGACCGTCCAGGCGCTCGACGGCGGCGCTCATCACGATAGTCGCTGTGGCGGTGATCGGACTCGGTTACCTCGCAGCAAACCGCTTCGTCCTTTCGAAGCACGGTGCCGAAGTCGGGGCCGCACCGTCCGCTGGGCAGGGCGCTGCCGACAGTGGCTTTAAACCCCCGCCGCACTCGATTGCGGTCCTGCCGTTCGTGAACCTCAGCGGCGACAAGGACCAAGAATACTTTTCCGACGGACTTACCGAAGAACTGCTCAACTCCCTGGCTGCGGTCGAGGGATTGCAGGTTGCGGCGCGCACGTCCTCGTTCTCATTCAAGGAACACCCGGACATTGCCACCGTTGGCCACAAGCTGAACGTGGGCGCCGTGCTCGAAGGCAGCGTGCGGCGCTCAGAGCACACCATCCGCGTCACCGCGCAGTTGATTAACACCGTCACGGGGTTTCACCTGTGGTCCAAGACCTATGATCGGGACTTGGGGGATGTGCTGAAGCTGCAGACCGAGATTGCCACCTCGGTGGCGGGCGCGCTGAAAGTCGCTCTCCTCGGAGATATCGCGGCAAGGATCGAGGTCGGGGGGTCGACCAACCCGGCCGCGTTCGATGCGTATCTGCGCGGAGCTAAGGCGGCAATCTCGGTACACGACGGCAACGACTTCAACGCCGCAATCGCCGCGTTCACCGAAGCGATCCGCCTGGATCCCCACTACGCGCTCGCATTTGCGGCGCGCTCGATAGCCTTCAACTCCGTCGCAGCCGAGGCCGCCACGCCAGCGGCGATCCGCGAAGGCTTTGCCAAAGCGCAGGCCGATGCGCGTCAGGCGGTCATCCTCGCGCCGGATCTGCCGCAGGCCCACCTCGCGCAGGCTATGTTTGCGGAGAATGCAAGCCTCGACTTCGCACAGGCAAACGAGGAGTACCAGCGGGCGCTGGCTCTCGCGCCCGGCGATGCCCGGATATTGCGCAACAGCGGCACATTTGCGAGTTACATGGGGCAGTTCGATGCGGGCATCGCGGCCGTTCGCCGCGCCGTCGTGCTGGACCCGCTGTCTCGCAATGGTCACTCCGCACTCGGCGCGGGGCTGTACGCTGCCCGGCGCTATGAGGAGGCAGCAGCAGTCTTCGCAGACGTCCTTAGTCTTGATCCTGACTTAAAGGAGACCTACGGGCAGCGCGGACTTAGCTTTTATGAGCTCGGAGACCTTGAGCACGCGCGCGTCACCTGCGAGACGAAGCCGGATCACTGGCTCAGTCTGCAGTGTCTTGCCGTGGTATACGACAAGCTTGGGCGACATGCGGATGCGGACGCCGCACTTGCAAGACTTACGGGGCTGCTAGGCGACGGCGCGGCCTACCAGTATGCGACGATCCACGCGCAGTGGGGAAATCGGGCGAAGGCGCTTGAATGGCTTGAGATGGCATGGCGCCTGCGCGATCCGGGCTTGGAGAGTCTAAAGACCGACCCGCTGATGGACCCGATACGGAAAGAGCCACGCTTCCAGGCGATCGAGCGGCAGTTAAAGTTTCCCAACTGAGAGTCGTCGGCTCACTCGCCTCCTTAACTCCGCCACGTCCTAATGCGCCATCCCCAGCATCGCGGGTTGCACACTGCCAGCCAATTGCGGCTGAGAGGCCCCCCGTGTGCGAGCGACCCTCGGGACTCCACCGCCTTGGGTCGGAATCGAACCCGTCGCTGCTACGTGACCCAGGTAGGCTCTGGCGTGGATTTTCGCCGCATCACCATTCGGCGTCTCAGGTCGGAATCCAATGGGGGCCCGAAACGCGCTCTCTGTGCGACCGAAACGCCTGCCGCGGCACTGTCCTAGCTGCTTCCAATGACGGCAGCGGATTAAAAGATGAGCGCCGCACATTAGCCAGGAGAGCTTGACACGCGACATGCGGAGGAAGACCTTGCAGCTCAGGTCACAATAGTCGGCAGTGCAGCGCCCCCTGAGGGAATTTCGCTAGCTCCTATCACCCACGTGCATGCGCAGATCTGCTCGCCACTCAATGCCCGCTACTCGATCTGCCCTTTGTTCGATCGCTTCGCTATTTTTACTTGGCACCTTTTGCACATCGCTTGGGGCCATCGCTGCCGACACTAAGCGGGTGCTGCTCTTGGATTCTTTCGGACGGGAATTCCCACCCTACGACGTGATAGTGGCCGCATTTCGCTCCGAATTAGCGAAAGCTCCGGGGGGGCCAGTTGCCGTGTACGACGCATCGATGGCCGCCGGACAGCCATCTGGATCGGGTGACGAAGAATCGCTCCTGGATCTCCTGCGCCATCGCTTTGCCGGCTCAGCACCAGATGTGGTGATAACGATAGGCCCCCCTGCTGCCGCCTTTTACACGAAGTATCGGGAGCAGATATTCCCCCAAGTGCCGCTCGTCCTCTCCGGAATCGACGAGCGGTTTGTGCGCAATTCCGCACTGCACGGTGGAGACGCCGCCGTCGCCTCTCACCAGAGCTTGACCGGAGTTGTTCATGACATGTTACGGGTGTTGCCCGATACGAAGAGGGTCGTCGTCATTCTTGGAGACACTCCATTAGAGCGGTATTGGCGGGTTGCAGCAGGGAATGAGCTTGGACGACTCACGAACGAGGTAAACATCGAGTGGCTCAACCAGCTTTCATTGGAGCAGATGCGGCGGCGCGTTGCCACTCTCCCGCCCCACTCCGCGGTTCTGTACACACTATTGCTGACCGACGCGGCCGGCGTTCCGTATGAGCGCGGAACTGCACTTTCTACCCTCGCTGCAGTATCGGCAGTTCCGCTCTTCAGCCTCTACGAGCACGAAGTTGAACACGGCGTGGTGGGCAGCAGCGGCTCGTATCGGGTGCAACAGCGCGAGGGTGCACTGGCGGCAGAAGCAGTGCTGCGCAGCTTGAGCGGCGTCCAATTCGCTGAACCCACGATTCGAGTCGTTGACTACGACGGCTGGGTCTACGACTGGCGTGAGCTTAGGCGCTGGGGCATCGACCTCGGGCACCTGCCACCCGGGAGTGAGGTTCGCTTTAGGCCAGTGCCATTTTGGGATGAACATCGCGCCCTGGTCATTTCTGCCGCATCGATCCTCCTGCTGCAGACAGCGCTCTTAATCGGTCTTCTTTCGCAGCGTGTGCGTCGCCGCCGAGCCGAGCAAGAAGCGATGGCTCTGAGCGGGCGGCTGATCACTGCTCACGAGGACGAGCGACGCTGGCTCGCAAGAGAGCTGCATGACGACATCACCCAAAGACTCGCTGTACTGGCGATCGATGCGGCCAGGATGGCAGAAGACCGCCCGTCGCTCGAAGGTGCCGAGTCGCGCCATTCAATTCGCGCCGGACTCGTTCAGTTAAGCGAGGACGTTCACGATCTTTCCTATCGGCTTCACCCCTCCGTGCTCGATGATTTAGGCCTCATCGAGGCGCTGAAGGCCGAATGCGATCGCATCGCGCGGTCCGAGGCCTTGCGCGTCGACATCCAGGCGGCCCCGCTCCCCGCAGACCTGCCGCGCGACGCTGCGCTGTGCACCTATCGCGTCGCCCAAGAGGCATTGCGCAATATTGTGCGGCATGCCCACGCCAGTACCGTGCATCTATCTCTTGCCCTTAAAGAGGGGGGTCTGCTACTCACCATCGGCGACAATGGCGGGGGTTACGATCCTGACTCCACGCCTGCGCGGCATAGTCTTGGTCATGCAAGCATGCGGGAGCGGTTACGCTTGCTGGGCGGGCAGCTCCAGATCGCAAGCACCCCCGGACGAGGCACGACCGTCATCGCATGGGTACCGATTCCCAAGGTCCCGTACTGAGGCGATGAAGGCGGACTTGTTCGCAGCGAGCCCACGCGGCAACCCGAAAAAATACGGGTCCCCGGCCCGGAAATTACCGTCTGGCCTCGACACCCCGTCGATGGCATGCCTAACCGGATGTGATTAGCTCGGTATTACTCTTGGGCAGAGCACCTCGGTTCGGGACCCGATAGAATCCTCACATGTCCCGGCAGCAGGGCAACTGCGTGATTCTCTTCCAATCGGCCAGTCACACCCGCGCGGACAAGCTAACTTGCATATTTTGTGCTACGTCCGGATTTTGAAGTAGAGTCCTGGAAAGGAGGCACATGCGCACTTCGTCACCATCCATGGGTCTTGGGTTGCAGCCTCGCAAGCTCGATGCGCGGTCCCCACTGAGCATTGATTCTAGTCAACGCGATCTGACCGCGAAGGCAGACAAGGCCGTACATGATAATGTGTCTTGGCGGTTCGAATGGTGAGCGGACGTGCTTCGGATGCGCAGCGCGGGACGGGCCCGCGCCTCTTCGGTGCGATAGCTCTTCTACTCGGAGCCACATTGGCCCTTCTCTTGACGGACCGATTGAGCGCGGATGAGCCAATGGCACCTCCAAGCTGCGCGCTGCGACTTTCGCTTGAGGTGACTCCGGACGTGCCGGACCCGACCGACGGGGGATTCCTCAGTTCGCTCCTGGGCACTCATGCTGGGTATCAACTTTTCTTGATCAGCCGTGACGATGACACGCACGTCACTTTGCAGCTCCAAGGACCCGGGCCCGCGGAACGATGCCGCGCAGTCATCGCCAGCATGCGCGACGATGGACGCGTTCAGTCTATCCAGGTCAATTAATACTGGACTACGCCCTCCTCGGGTTTACCTCCGCTAGGCGCATTTGTGCTTCGTCGCACCGCGCCGTCCGTCTCGTTTGGAGCTCTAACTCTGCTGCGATCTTCGTCCGAGATGAGGTGCCTCGGCTACAGACGCAAAGGGTCTTGCGACAACTTGAGTGATATCGCGTGACATCATCTGACTCCTTGTGATCATTAGTCTCACGTTTAAATCCCGGACCGCTTAATGCTGCATGAGCCTCCAAATGCCGCGGACGGACGCTGGTCGGCGAGCTCCATGATGACTTCCGCCCCGTTCAGGCCCCGCGCTATCGCGATGTTCGTGCTCGGGCTTATTGCCGCCTTTGCGCCGCTAATTGCGGCCGCCGCCGAACCGCCCAAGGTCCTACTACTTCACTCGTTCGGACGGGATGTAGCCCCATACGCGACGATTGCGTCGGCTTTCCGAAGCGAGCTGGGGCGCGGTAGAACAGAGCCGATTGCCGTCTATGAGGTTTCCCTCGATGCTGTGCATACCGTCTCGGCGGAGGATGACGCGCCCTTCGTGGAACTCCTGCGCCATCGTCTCTCAAGCGCGGCGCCGGATATCGTGGTGACCTTCGGTCCCCCTGCCGCCAGTTTTTTCCTGCGTAATAGAGACCGGCTCTTTCCGGGAACCCCGATGCTCTTGGCCGCCGTCGACGAGCGAATCCTGCTTCGCTCACCGCCGCTGCGTTCGGGAGACTCGGCCGTTGTGGGCCGCTTGGACCTGCCGAGCAGCGTTGACAATATCTTGCAGCTATTGCCCAAAACACGCACGATCGCAGTGGTCGTCGGGAATTCGCCGCTCGAGCGATTCTGGGTCACTGAAGCGCAGAGAGAGCTGGCTCCATTCAGCACTCGGGTAACATTTGAGTGGCTCAATAGCCTGTCTTTCCAGCAAGTGCGTAGTCGCGTCTCTGCGCTGCCACCGCACTCAGCAGTTCTATATACGATATTCACCATCGACGCGGCTGGTATCCCATTCGAAGGCGAGGACGCCCTGATTAGTCTGCACGGCGTTTCGACGGCGCCCATCTTTGCCCTCTATGAAAGCGGCCTTGGCGTGGGTAGCGTGGGCGGGCCTTACAGGTCGCAGCGAAGGGCCGGCGAAGTCGCGGCAGCGGTAGCCAATCAAATGCTGAGTGGATCCACGCCCGCGAAGCCGGTAGTTCTGGGGTTAGAGCCGCCGGTTTACGACTGGCGTGAGCTTAAGCGCTGGGGGATTAATGCCGCGCGGCTCCCGTCGGGAAGCGAGGTACGCTTCCGGACACCTTCGCTTTGGCAAGAACATCGTGCTCTGATCGTAGCGGTAAGTCTGATCTCGGCGTTGCAAACCGCACTACTGCTGGCGTTGGTCTGGCAACGCAATCGCCGTCGCCGCGCGGAGGAGGCAGCACAGACTCTGAGCGGACGGCTGATTGATGCGCACGAAGATGAGCGTCGCTGGCTTGCACGCGAACTGCATGACGACATTACGCAGCGGCTCGCGGGACTGGCGATCGATGCAGCCCATCTGCACGAGAACGATCTATCGCCCGGTAGCGCTGACGTGCGTCCTTCCATTCGAGGACGGCTAGCACAGCTTAGCGAGGACGTGCACGATCTTTCCTATCGGCTGCATCCGTCGGTGCTTGACGATTTGGGCCTCGTCGAGGCATTGAAGGCGGAATGTGACCGCGTTGTACGCACAGAAGCAGTGCATGTGGAGCTTGAGGCCGACAGAGTGCCGCTGTCTGGCATGCCGCGCGAGGTTGCTCTGTGCGTCTATCGCGTTGCGCAGGAAGCATTGCGCAATGTTGTTCGTCACGCCAAAGCCAGCTCAGTGCAACTGTCACTGGTTCCCACGAGCGCAGGTGTGCGACTCATAGTCAGCGACAATGGCAGTGGTTATGACCCGGATGCCAAGTCGACTCGTCACAGTCTCGGCCAGGCTAGCATGCGCGAAAGACTACGGTTGCTGGGTGGTCAGCTGCAGATCCAGAGCTGTCCTGGCCGGGGCACGACGGTAATCGCCTGGATACCTGTTCGGGAGCCCTCTACATGAGCCGCGTGCGTGTGTTGCTGGCGGATGACCATCGGATCGTTGCAGAAGGCCTAAAAAGTCTCCTCGTTTCAGAATTCGATCTCGTTGGGGTCGTCGAAGATGGCCGCGCGATGGTCGATGCTGCGAAGAGGCTGCGGCCGGACATCATCGTGGCCGATATTACGATGCCGCACCTAAATGGCATCGAGGCGCTTGAGGAGATCAAGAAGTTTGATCCCCACGCACGCGTCATCTTTCTCACCATGCATCGCGATGTAGCCTATGCACGCCGCGCCCTGGAGGTAGGCGCCGTCGGCTTCGTGCTCAAGCATTCTGCGCCCGAGGAGCTCGTACTCGCGGTGCGCGCGGCCGCGAAAGGGCACACTTACATTACCCCCTCTCTGGCAGGCGATCTGGTACGGGTCTTGGGGGGAACTCAGGCTGTTTCAGACCCAATTGCCTCGCTAACATTGCGGCAGCGGGAAATTCTACGGCTGCTAGTCGAGGGCCTCACCGCAAAGGAAATCGGTTCGGCGCTTCACATCTCAGCGCGTACCGTCGAGGACCATAAGTACCGGATGCTGGAATCCTTGGGAGTCCGGAGCAACGCCGAGCTGATTCATTTCGCGATCAAACACGGGCTCGACGGAAGCTGAGCGCCCTCAACCCGTAAAACCCGGACGTCGGACCCGTAAAATTACGGGCTCACGCCGGTTCATCCACCATGTAGCTTCCTGCCTCAGCGCATCGAGCGCCCCGCATCTGGCGAGAGACGTACTGGGATGAATGATCCATGCTCATGGCAGGAACAGCCTGCGTTCTCGTTGCCGACCGTGACAATGGCCTGTTCGGGAGCATTCGCGGTCTCTTGGCAACCTCCTTCGCGCGCGTGTTTCTCGTGACCGACAAGCTTTCCCTCCTCCAGGGCGTCGGCCAGCTTCGCCCCGCGCTTGCTGTCGTGGACCTGTCGTACGCTGCCGGCAGCCTGTCGGGGTTGATGAGCGAACTGCGCGGCCAGTCACCCACCACGAAGGTGCTGCTGCTGAGTGTGCACGATGAGCCGTCGGTGATTGCCGCCGCCATGGCTTCCGGCGCAGACGGACTAATCTTCAAGCGCCTCATAGGTCAAGACCTAATGCCGGCGGTTGATGCGCTTCTTGCCGGGCAATGCTACTTCAACGCGAGTGCGGCCCCTTGCGCCCCTTAATTCCGACTGAGAACGCGCTCCCCGCGGACCCGCATCAATTCAAATCGCGGCTTCCAAGGCTCATCAGCGTGAGTTTACCGCCGCGCCAACCCGGGACTCTCGACACGTCAGCGACGGCGAAACCGCCGGCTGCGGCGGTAGAGACTACGCGATTTATGCGGGCACTTGCATTTGGGCACTGTCGCGGGCGGTGTCCTGCGCTTCGCAGCCGGCATTTCGTGCGTGAGGCCCATCCTGGAAGTGAAGCGCACTTACCCCACCTGGGCTAACTTTATCGAAACGGAGACCTCGATATGTACTTCACCGATGACTCGCTATTCCCGGAGAACATGCAGCCGCTCATCATTACCGTAGCGCCCTACGGCCCGCAGTGGCTCCCTGGGGACTGCGCCGACCTCCCCCTGTCGTGGGACGAGCAGGTACAGACGGCGGTGGATTGCTACAACGCCGGCGCGACGGTGCTGCACTTCCACGTCCGCGATCCAAAAACCGGCCAGGGCTCAAGCAACTTCCAGCAGTACTGCGATCTCCTCGGCAAGGTAAGGGCGGCCGTACCGAAGATGATCATTCAGGTCGGCGGTTCGATCTCCTTCGCGCCGCATACGGATGAGGCCAAAGCCAAGTGGCTCGATTACGACACTCGGCACATGCTCACGGAGCTCGATCCAAAGCCCGAGTTCGTTACCGTGACGACTGGCACGTCTTTGTGGGACGTCACGATGGCCATGACTCCGGACGACATCAAAGGCACCCATCTCGACAACCCGAAGGTGCTCGCGGCCTGGCGCGGCATGGTCGTGGATTCGACGCCGGCCTTCTACGAAGAGCATTTGAAAAGGCTGCGGGCGCACGGCATCCAGCCCTACTTCGTGCCGGGGACGGTACACCATCTCGAGATCATCGAGCGCCTGGTCCGCACGGGACTTTACATGGGCCCGCTGAATCTTGCGCTGTGTGGCTACGGCGGCGGCACCTTGGGGCGCAATCCATTCGACTGGATGGAGATGGTTCGCCGTACCCCGCATGGCGCCTCCAGTGTGACCTTCTGGAGCAGCATGCGCGGTAACATTGCAATCCAGAACTTATCGCTCCTCCTCGGCTGCCACATTCGCGTCGGCAACGAGGACAATATCTGGGATATGAACAAGAAGCCCTGGACGAGCGTCAAGCAGGTCGAGTGGGCCGTCAAGCTGGCCCAGCAGCACGGGCGAAAAGTTGCAACGGCGGATGAAGCCCGCAAGATCATGAAGGTAGGAGTCTGGTACGACACCGTCGAGGACACGCTTTTCAATCTCGGTCTGCCACCCAACCGGGTGCCGGGTAAACAGGGGTTCCTGGCGTACGATCAGCCCGACGGCAAGCTGCCCAAAGAAGGCGGGGTGCGCACCAGCTCGGTGAGCATTCTCTAGCGGGGGATGAAGCCGCCTGACGGGACGAACGATGCGTTCTATCAGGCGGCTCGCCTCAGCCCGGCTGTCGCATGCCGCAGATCATGGAGGCATCGAATGGTCCGTGGCAAGGGAAGTGCGGCGAACGATCTAAACACCGAGGGATTAGGTTTCATGACGGAATTCATCGAGGTGGCCCGGCTGGACCAGATTCCACCGGGCAGCGGCACGAGCTTCACGGTCCACGACAAACAAATTGCGATCTTCAATGTCGACGGCACCATATATGCGATGGACGATTCCTGCTTGCACAAGGGGGCATCGCTCGGAGGCGGCCGGCTTGAGGGGAAAGTGGTCACCTGCCGGGCGCACGGCTGGCGCTACGACGTCACGACTGGAAGCACCATGAATTCTCCAGGATACGGGGTAACCGCCTACCCTGCGAGGGTTGTGGACGGAAAGATTCTCGTCGCGCTGTAAAGCCAGGTTCATGACATGAGGAAAAGCCAGTGACCAGGAAAGAAAATGCCTCCTCCGCTATGCCCATTAGCATGACCTCTGCACCAGGTCCCTACGACGCGTCCGCATTGGCACAGTTGCGCGAATGGGATCCCTCCTGGGCTGGGGCAGCGGTGCGCGTGACGCTGAATCCCTGGAAACACGATGTGCTCCCGTGCAAGACCGTGGAATTGATCAGCCTCGCCGTAAACGCTGCGTGTACGAATCTGAACCCCGAAGGCACTCGACGGCACATCCGCGCGGCGCTCGAGGCCGGGGCTAGCCGCGAGGAGATCCTGACCGTTCTCAAGATGGCCTCATTCCTGGGCATCCATACGTGCAGTTTGGGTGCTCCGATTCTCCTAGAGGAAGCGAAGGCGGCGAATGTACGCCCGGCAGAGCATTCCCAAGCTGCTACGCCGGTCTGCGACGCGCTGCGCGCCAACGGGGGCTGGAACGAGGCATGGACGCCGTTCTACAACCTCGACCCGGAATGGACCGAACAGTTTATGGCGGCCGGCATTCCCATTTATAGCGGCGCCGTGCTGTCCCCGAAACTCGCGGAGCTCTTGAGCATCGCCTTCGATGCCTCATACACCCACATGTATCCACCTGGCACGCGCCGTCACATCAAGGCGGCCCTCGCGTTGGGGGCAACGATGGAAGAAATCATGGAGGTGCTGAAGATCTGCGTCGTCCAAGGAATGCAGGCCTGCAATCTCGGAATCCCGATTCTTGCCGAAGAGCTTGCGTCGCGCCCGTAGAGCTTTGCAGGATTTGACCGCGAGCGAACCAGATAGCGATCCATGCAGCTTGAACGGAAAGAGGAAAGTGGCTCGCTCCGTACGCGCCGGGAGCGCCTCAAACAGCAGATCAAGCATGAGGCCCGAGAATGGGCCGTCATGTTTGCGTATCTCTGGCTCCTCTTCGGTCTGTTCGGGCTGCATCAGTCGATCATTATGTCGCAGCAGCACCTTGACTTCCGTATGCAGGGCTTCGCTGTCATCAACGCGCTGATCCTCTCGAAGGTAATGTTGGTCGGAGAGGGGTTGCAGTTCGCACAAGGCCGGCCAGAGGCACGCCCAATTGTTACCATTCTCAAAAAAAGCCTGGCCTTCGCGCTGCTGTTTATGGCGTTCCACGTGCTCGAGAGCATTGTTGTCGGGCTCGCTCACGGGAAACAGCTCGCGGAAAGCTTCCCGGCATTGGCGGGGGGCGGTTTCCGGGGAATCGTCTCGCTGGGCGTCATCGTGTCCGTTTCCTTGATTCCGTTTTTCGCCATCCGTGAACTGAGTAGGGACTTAGGCAAGGGGCAACTGTCGCGCCTTCTCCTTGAGCCACGTGCCCGAGCCGAATGACGACCGTCATGCACATTGCAGGGGAACTCCGCCACGCCACGGCGATGGTACTTACATGACAGGCACGAGCACGCCGGCCGACTCTCCAATCACGGATATGGCGGACGCAGCATCCGACTCGCCCGACTCCTCAACGAGCCTTGCCGTCGATCGCACCCTGCTGGCCCATGACCGGACAATGCTCGCGTGGATCAGGACCGCGACCGCGCTTATTACGTTTGGATTCACCATCTATAAGTTCTTTCAGCTGGAACTCGTGCGCGCGCCTCCGAGGCCTGAACAATTGCTGGGTCCGACCCACTTTGCCCTCCTCATGATTGTCATTGGACTCGCATCATTGCTCTTTGCCTCGTTGGATCACCGCAACCAGATGCGGCGTCTGCGCGCACGCTACCCAGGATCCCACCGAACATTAGCCCGAGTATTAGCAGTCCTTGTTTCACTCCTTGGGATCTTAGCGCTGCTCGCTGTCGCGCTGCGGCAATAGATTGGAACCCCGACACCGCTCCATAACTCCTGGGAGAAGCAGATATGCCCGCACTTAGAAGCCGAATTCTCTGGATTCTAGCCCTTGCCGTATTGGCGCTGACGGCTGGTTGTGCAACGGATAAGACCGCGAGGAGCCAGTACTCCGGGTGGCTCAGTGATTACTCAGGGCTCACCGAGCAAAAGGATCCAAAAGGCAACTCGGTGATGCGTTATGTCAGCCCAGATCTGGCCAAGGACAAATATAATGCTGTGCTCATCGAGCCCATTGTTTATTACCCGCAGCCTCAGACGACCGCACAGGTGAGCGCTGAGGCGCTCGACAAGCTCGCTGCGTACATGACCAGTCAGCTTCGGGCAGATTGCGCTGCCAAGGGCGTTCGCGTGGTTGACGCTCCAGGCAAGGGAATTGTCCGTTTACGCATGGCGATCACCTCAGTAGGCGTGAAGGTCGAAGGAAGATCAGCGTACCAGTACATACCGCAAGCGTTCGTGGTCAGCGCAGCCTATCGCGCCACGGCGGGCGACCCGTACCAGAGTGCGCTGCGTGTGGAAATCGAAGCAACAGACAGCGTGACCGGCGAGCGCCTGATCACAGCCGTGCGCTCAGGCGTAGGCGAGGCATTAGGGCGGGCGCGCAGTGAGGCAAATGCTCCCGCGCTGACCGTTGATTCCGTCAAAAAAGTGGTAGATGCCTGGGCGGATGGCGGCGCGGATCAAATAGCAGTGTGGATCAACAACACCTAGCTTTCAAAGAGTTCAATTCAGAGGTGCGCTTCGAGTGACCGAGCAAAAGACAGGGCATGCTCAGGCGGTTGGTGGCACCGATACGGCAGAGAGAGACGCATCCATAGTGCCCGGCCCCGATCCTTCAGCCGTGCGGCGCGCCTCGATATTCGAAAGACACGTTGCCTTGGTGCACACAAGTGGCCTGGCCGCGCTACTGGTTTTTCTGGTCGCGGCGATCTTTGTGATCCCAGTCTTCCTGGGTGATCGCGGCCCGCATCACAACGAGCTCGTTGTGGTGTCCATAATGGTGGCTGGTATCATTGCCGTCGCCGAGCGGCGCAAAATCGCCATCGCTTTAGTCGTGCTGACGCTGGCCTTCATTGCCATGCGTCTGAGCGGCGTGACGACGGCGGTTACCTCGCCGATCTACCGTGATGCGCTCATCTTGACAGCGTTGATGCTGCTTTCGGCAGCCGTCGGCGTCAACGTGTTCGGGCGGGGGCACTCGCTTTCCGACCGCGTCTTCGGGGCTATCGACTTGTACCTTCTTCTGGGGCTGATATGGGCGATTGCATATGCCCTCACCTACCGACTGGTGCCGCATGCCTTTACCGGGCAGCTAGACGCACCTCAAACCTTCGGCGACTGGACCTACTTCAGCCTCGCGACACTGACGACGCTCGGATACGGTGACATTATCCCAGCGGCCCGCGTCGCGCGCTCGCTCGCCACCTTGGAAGGTCTCATTGGGCAGCTCTATCCAGCGATCATCATCGGGCGCCTGGTCTCGCTGCAGACGAGTCGCAGTTAATTTCAAGGCCTGCCTACGAGGCTAAGCGCGCGAGAGCCGACGCAACTACCCGTTATCGGCTCGGCCGCCCTAAACTACCTGCTCCCGCCTTGGGTCGGAATCGAACCAATCTTCGCACCAGACGGCCACGCGCTATAGTTAGTGGCAGATTACCTAGGCAACTGCGGGGTCAGAATGTCACGAGCGAAAGCAACCGTTTTGAGCGCTTGGGTTCTTTTATCGGCAAGCGCTTTCTCCGCACCGTCGTCCGACCCACCCGATGACGCTGCGAATGCCGCTGCGTCGAGGGACTCGGAATCGTGCGTTGTTGATACGGCGCGGGTTTCCCCAAAGCTACTCGCGAGTTACACGCCCCAGGCATGGGCGATGCGAAACGAGGTGTTCCTCCGTGCATGTCATGAGTCGCGGGGGGCGTTCATTGACGTTACAGACCCGACCCTCGGCAAGCGCGTTGTCCGGCCGGATGGGATATCAGCAGACAACATTGAAGATCATTATCCCCCGGAAGCCAAGCGTGCACATCTGTCGGGCTGGATAGATGTACTTTTTGTCGTAGAGAAAGACGGCACGGTATCGAACATCACACCGGTGCAAGGGGCGGAGGTGTTCCTACAGGCTGCCACGGCCGTTGCAAAGACCGCGAAGTACCGGAGTCCGGCGTACTTGGATGGAAAGCCTATTCGCTCATTGGGATACTTTAGACTCGTATTTAAGTAACACCTTCGCCAGGCTCAACTGCTGTAACCCATGGCACTGCTGGGCGCCGAAAAGACTAAGTTCTCACGGCTCCCGTAAGGACGCAGGCTGGTGTCCAGATAATCCATCGAATATCGATTGATTCCTCGCCGGAAGTCGCCCAAGAGTTGGCGGATCTGGGACTTGTAGTCCGTGTAGACGGACTGCTGATCACATTCGAGATTAGTGAGTCCGCTCCTTCGTGGCCGCGGGGCGAGCGCTGGATCGCTGCACGTCGTCCGGCCGACATTCTCAGAACCGACTTTTCTGAACACGAAATCGATTCCGCTTCCTGGTTAGAGATCGCTCCAGAATGGCATCACGGATATCCGCAGCCCAACGAGAGTCGCTTTGGGTATAGGTCCGCTACGTACGATCTGTCGACCTATTGCCCCAAGTGCGGAATCGGCCTGAAGCAGCAGGCTCCGTTTCAAATGAAAGCGGAGCCGAACTGGGGACGAAAAAACATTCTCCAGCTCAATTGGATCTTCGACGAGTATTTCGTCACTCCCGAGGTTTGGGCCAGAATCTTTCAGCCGCGGGGCACCACGTTCTTACCCGTGCGTGGCCGCGGTGGCGCAACCTTGAAGACGGTCGTTCAATTAAGCGTAGCTGACTGGGTTGAAATAGTGACGACGAACCTCTTGAGTGAGAAATGCACCGAGTGTGCACGGATAAAATACATCCCGATCACGCGAGGCCCGTTTCCGCCTCTCAGTAGCACGCCATCCTGTCACATCGCTAAGTCATTACAGTTCTTTGGAAGCGGTGCATCCGCAGGGCACAGAGTCATCGTGTCGCAGGACCTTGCTCGTGCACTACGAAACCTGAAGGTCCGAGGCGCGACCTTTCATCCGGTTTTGCCTACAGCTGCGTCCGGAGCGCCGCCTCGTCACTAAAGAACTGATCATAATTTACTCGAATCTCTGAGCTTTAGAGACACAGTAGGCGACTTCGGGTCGGAATCGAACCAAGCTGATGGGGAAGCGCTAGGTACCTAGCGGGTGCCACGTTCAGGCGCGATTCGTCGCGCTGAGAATTACCTTGGACATTGGAATCGCCGACTCCATTACGATCTTAAGCGCAACACACGGATCCAGTACGGTCTTGGTCTGCGCCATCAGGTCTTGGATGCACATCGCGTACAGAAGCACACGATCTTCGGGCCTCGGGCAAAACTTCTCGACCATCGGAGCGTGCCGAATCCATAGGCGTTCGAGGTACACAATCGGCATCTCATGCACCGGATGCTCGGTGGGCAAACGTGGGACCCCAAACGAGTCGCTTCCAACCGAACTCGCGACGTGCCTGAATATATCGCCGACGTCTGGGAATGACGTACACCCGCAAGCCTGGGCACCACCCGCAGCGACTGTCCACAGGGACATCTTCGCCTCTACCAGCGGCAGATTTAGCGGGTCCCCAAAAACATACTTCCGGCCATCTCTGGTATCTGCAACTGAAAGACCCGACAACTCGTCTCGGCCTTCCGCACGATTGGCACTGCGTACAGCGTCCTGGCAAGCGTAGCCCGCAAGAGCCCCTGCGGCGCACATCAGTGATTCGGCATGGACGCCTTGTTCGTTCTTCATCGTGTCCACTAGGCGCTGGGAGAGCTCTTTTCCCCCTATTTTTGCACCGATCAAGGGATCGCTAGACGACATTTCCCTGACGCGGTCAAGGAGAGCCGCCTCCCATCGGTCCGGGTCCCTCGTTCGAAGCAAGTCCGCTGGCGTCGGCTCCGCCAAACGGCCCAGGATTTTTTTGAACATCTAGGAAACTTTAGCCCTCTACACCGTGTACGGCAATCGACCTTCGGGCCGGTGCTCTTCCGAGTCGGAGCCGGACTTCATTGGCAAAGCATTGAACCTCCGCGCACGCGAGGGCGCGTTCAAATGTTCCTCTTGGCCTATTAGGCTGGCAGTATCCGTGTTATATGCACGTATATGCGGCGATTCGCTTCTCTTTCTATTTTCCTAGCCCTCGCCACTCCGGCGTTGGCTGAGGACTCGGTCGTATTGGCCAAAGCACTGGACAATGAGTTTTATTCGCCGGGACCGCCATGTCCCAAAAACGATGTCTGCATGGATGCTGTGTACAGCTGGTCGATAAATGTGACGAAGACTCTAGCCGGGCCCGAGGTTCGCGGCCAGGTGCGTGCGGTCACAATGCAACATGTCGGTGTCAACGACCGATTCCGCAAGTCAATACGTCTATTCGTGCTACGGCCAATAGCCGATGCCGATATCGCTCATCCGCCCGATGTCACTTACTACCTGATGTCGCTATCGCCCGTTTACGAGAATGGCAGCTATTGTCTTTCCGTTGACCCGGCCGCTGTGGGTCTCAAGCTTAAGAGCGTGACAGTCGACGAAGAGGGTAATTTCTGCTTCAGCCATACTCTGCTCCCCGAGTAACGCGCTTTTGCACGCTTGTCCTTACCGCACTGAGGCTCTTTAAAAAGCACTCGGCAAAGTACCCCGTCAGACGCTCCTTTCCGACTCGCATACCCCGAAAACGACCCCTAATTCGTCGACCCTGCGTTCCGGTACTTCAACACCCAATTGGGTCGGAATCCTAATTACCCTCCAACTCCCTGATGCGCTAACACAACGTGGTGATGTAAGAACAGCGCTACCCCACATCCTACCCCCCCTGTTGAAGCGTTCATCCTTCCGTAACGCCGCGATCCAATCGCCCAACGTCGCTGAGCGTAGTATTCACAAATGGCAACGCCCGAACAGCGAGATCGATCAAGCGCACAGGCTTACTGGCTGCATGCGGCGGAATACGGATTTCACTACTATTTAGCTGGCCGCTACACGACGCACGGACATATGGTCCCGGTGTGCGGCAATCTAATGCACCATGCCGTTGAGATGTTGATCAAATCCGCTCTCGCGCGGGAGATGACATGGGCGCAGATCCAAGAACTCGGCGCGTGGCCCCCAAAGGGCTATCGACACAACATTCGCTTGCTATGGCAGGCATTTAAAGATCGGCCCGAGGCCGATACCTCACTTCTGTGGGTCTTCGACGAAGTCATTGGATGGCTACACAAGTGGGAGGACATTCGCTACCCCGAAACGCTCGTGCGCATTGGTGGCCTCATCAATATTTCTCCCATAGTAGATTTGCAGCCGCACGAGATGACCCATACGGCCGCGCCGCCCGACACCCAACGCGATCCACTGCTTCCACCGTGGGACCCCCCTGAGGAATTCAGGTTGATTCTCCCGCAGGTAGACCGCCTGGTAACAGCAATACTTGTCGCGGCCCAGGTGAACCCTGAAGCGCTACGCAATCGCTTGAATCATCACGGAGCCGCGTACCTATGGTTGCACAACACTGCGCCGCCAATAGCGCCGGCATCACCTCCAGCGTAAGCTCCGCCCAGTGCCGGCGGCCGCGTTCGATTGAGACTTGACGCATGCTAGTGGTTCTAGACACAAATATATTGGTTCACGAGCTGCACCTGTTACGCGACGGCATTGGCCCGCCGTTCCTCCATAGTCTTGGTGCAGTCAATGGGAAGC
Source organism: uncultured Pseudomonadota bacterium (assembly GCA_963703025.1). Lineage (GTDB taxonomy): Bacteria > Pseudomonadota > Gammaproteobacteria > Steroidobacterales > Steroidobacteraceae > 13-2-20CM-66-19. Next base: position 3,806,735 of record OY969778.1, read on the forward strand.
TGTTCATCCCGAGCATCCTTAGGCGGGAATACCTCGAACAGTCGATGTTCCTCGTCCAAAAGTCGCAGCGCGAGATTGCGAGCAGATTCCGAAGAATCCATGCAATCGTCTCGGAAGCAGCTGAGATAGCGTTTCCTACCGAAGAGGATGTCAAGAGCGCGTTTGAAAGGCGGCTTGTCGAGCTTGAGCCGATTACGATCCACTGCGAAACCACGGATGCAATTATTATTGCCGCCGCCCGCAGGTCGTTTGACGGGAAGGCGCCCAGTAGCAAGACCGATCACGGACTCAAAGACTGCGTGATTTGGGAGAGCATCCGAAATCTTCCGCCAGGCTCTAGAGTTCACCTTGTTACTCATGACAAGGCTTTTTACGAAGGCGCGGAACTTAGTGCAACGCTGAAGGCGGAGGCGGCCCACGCCAATATTGAAATTAGTGCCACCGACAACTTAGGTACGGTGCTCACAAGCCTGCAGCAGGGGAAGCCACCGCTCGACTTCGATCCAGTCAATCGAGCCCTTGACATCGCACTTTCCTCGAAAGAGACGGCGCTCGAATTGCAGTGGAACCTTATGCCGCTTGGCGGATTGCTAAAGCACGAACTTGTTCCGTTTTACACGGAAGTCGTAAACCGAGTATTTGTTGAGTTCTCTAGGGAGTACTTGGCAGGGGACGAACTGCTCGGCGATATGAACTTCGCCAACTGGCGCCTCGCAATTGCCGGTTCCTTCACTTGGCATACCGATACCAATCAATTGCAGGAGCTGCGAATTGAACGAGAAGAGCTTCTTGATACCGATGGAAACACTCAGCGCCAGAACATCCTGCTCTTTGCAGAAACCGGCTATTTGGGCGCCCCGCCGAAACGCCCGTTTAGAAATCGAGGCAGGCTAGCGCCCGATCGGTGAAAGCCGAAGCGAACTGAGACTCGATCGCCCCTGCCACTATAATTCGGCCAGATCGCGAGTAGGTAGAGTCACTATGCGTGTACGCAGCTTTGGAATGCAGGACACGGGACCGCTCAAATCGATAGCCGTAACCGATCTGTCGAATGTAGTCGTTCTCGCAGGCCCCAACGGCGTGGGAAAAACCCACATCAATACCGCGCTCCTTCAGTTGGCCAGGAATCCGGCTCCGTCAAGCGCATGGATGGTCGTCGAGTCTACCGACGAAGAAGAGACTCAGCGCTGGGGAAAACGCCTTCTCGATACACGTGTTCCCGCCGATGCGAGTGTTTTGCAACGTCATTTGCATCGAAATCAGCGTCGCAATCGTTACCGCGGGTCTTTCCTAAATTTTGATAGCGACCGAGCGATCCGTAACGTACAGCAGTACGGCTTTAGTTGGAATATAGGCGACCCCTACTCCGAAGACGTGGCATGGAACATCGGACTTGAGTCGTTACATAACCGCTACAACGATGTCCGCCACTCGTTATTTAGAATCGTGGAAGGTCAGCGACGAGAGATTGCTGACAGGGTGTTGGCAGCACAGCGAGCCGGAGCGCAAACGCTCAATCTCGATTTTCCAGACGTAATAAAGCCCTTCAAGGACGCGTTTTGGCAGCTTCTCGCGCCTAAAACGCTACTGGAGATCAGCGCCCAAGATCAGCAGATCTACTATGACATCGCCGGCACTAAGTTGAGTTTCGATACGCTCAGCTCCGGGGAGCGAGAGGTAGTCAATATCGTCTTTGATTTTATTCTGCGAGATCCGCAACACTGCGTCGTCCTATTCGATGAGCCCGAACTTCATCTACACCCGGAGCTCAGCTATAAGCTACTGCAAGCTTTGGGCACTATCGGCAAGAGCAACCAATTCATCTTTTCGACACACTCGCCAGAAATTATTTCCGCGTCTCTAGAGAACACCGTCGTATTCATCACGCCACCGAGAGACCCGGGAATCAACCAAGCCGTTATCGTGCACCGCGACGATGAAACACACCACGCTCTACAGGCTCTTGGCCAATCCATTGGGGTCATTTCACTCGGAAAGAAACTTGTCCTGATCGAAGGAGACGAAACTAGCCTGGACAAACAGACCTACGGCGCCATCCTTCAAAGTAGTTTTCCTGAGTTCGTATTGGTTCCTGTGGGAGGAAAAGAGACTCTGCGGTCGTTTGATGACGTGAAACGTAGCATCCTGAATCGGACCATTTGGGGTGTCGAGTTTTTCCTGCTATGCGATCGCGACGCGCTAAACCTACTTGGTCCTTCAGCTCTCGCGGATGTGGCCGTGCAGAAGAGCATAAAACAACTTCCACGCTACCATATCGAGAATTACTTTCTTGATGAAGAAGTATTGGCGCGTGCGTTCTCGTCCATTGAACTCGCGGATTCATGGCTATGTAACCCAGCCGCGATCAAAGCGAAGCTACTCGAAATCGCGGCGTGTGTTGTTCCGTATGCTACGGCGCTAAGCGTTGCCGCGAGTATCCGTGAAAAGACGGGAAACGTGAGCCTGATGCCGAAGGGAGCGGGTGATGCTCAATCTGCGGCGCAGCTGGCGGAAAAATTCCTAAATAGGCTGGCGCAAGAGTCGTTCCGCGTTTCAGCGGCACTCAACCCCGGGCAGACGGAAGCATTAGTTATGGCGGAGTTTGCTCGACTGGAGAACGCCGTCGCCGACGACAGCCCTCTGTGGCGTGCCGACTTGCCGGGTCGCTTGATTCTCAATCGATTCGCAGGACTGGCTAACTTGCAAGTCGGCCGTATCAAGCAGCTATATCTCGCTACCGCCAACAAGACCGAGGCGTTCAAAGACATATTCGATATTTTTCAGCAATTCAGAGACGGCGGGTAGCTTTCCTCTTCGCACTTTATTGGGCCCTATCGTCATTAAGCGGAATTCGAGGGCCATACTCGTGCGAGTTGGAAACGAAGCGTTTCTTGTGGCTCGGAATCCGTGGTATCTCTGAGGCAAACAGCCGTACCTGCTCGGCGAGACCTGACTTACCCTCTGCGGCCAAGAGACTACCGAGAACACGCCAACCTTGAACCACGGCCTCTCGCGTCTGCAACAGTCGCCTCAATCCTGCGTCGCTCACGTATGAACCGTTGGAGCTAGATTGGGCCGACTCGTCGCCTCGCATTGGGCGATGTCGCCCTTCGCTACGCTTCTCAGCTCTGTACCGTCCATCTCTGATTGGCAGGTTGACCTCCCCACGTGTGCTTCTCTCAGTCGCGTTGGCGGCCACGCCCTGCACTCGTAGCTGCCGAGCGAATTCTCGCCTCCAGTTACGCAATGTCGCTTTTCGAATGTTCATCCGCACCCCGTCCTCGCTAACTGCTTTGATGACCATGTGGACATGTGGATGCGACTCGTCGGTGTGCAGCACCATTGCAAATCTGTGCTTAAGTCCGAATTCCTCTCGCGCAAAAACCTTCACCGCTTCAAGAACTTTCCTAGGCGACGTCCCGGGCGGCATCGAGAAAAGAACCTTGTGCACCAGTTTGGGTGGCTTCCGTTCGCCTCTCCATCCCAAGGCTGACGTCGGCCGGTGCTCCTGGATGTCTAGATCCCAGTCCTCTAGCAACTCCGCCTCCGCCCCCTTCCCCTCGATATGCCGCCCGTCGTCCGTCTCGATCTCGAGGTTTCCCTTCCGGCTCAGGTAGGCGAAGTGCCGCCCTACCGACTTCGCATCCTGCCCTCCCCGGCTGAGGACTTTGACCATGACTTCTGGCGTCCGACGGACGGTCCGCTCAATTAGCTGGATCTCCTCCGGGGACAGTCGATCCCTCTGTCCAGGCCCTCGTCGCGCGTAGCTGGCGATATCCAGAAGCATGCCGGATCCGGAACTATGCCGAGTGGAACTCATTCGAGGGTCTCCTGTGGCCTGGTTACAGAGTCTTCGATGGCCAGCTGGTGGGTCCTGTTCGGCATAGTTCCGGCTCCTCAGAGGGCGTTGAGGAAACTCAGGAGCCGATCATCGGGGCGGTACCTGCCGGGCCTGACGTTCGGTGGGATCGTCTTCGCCAGCGCGGCTTCCTTCAGGGCAAGATGGGCGTGCAGGTAGATCTGGGTCGTGTTCACCGACTCGTGGCCGAGCCACAGAGCAATGACCGAGGAGTCCACTCCGGCGGCGAGCAGCTCCATGGCGGCGCTGTGACGCAGCACGTGCGGCGAGACCCGTTTACCCCTGAGGGACGGGCACCGCGCGCCGGCTGTCCCGACGTACTTCCTCACCAGGTACTGAACGCTGTCGGAGCTCAGTCGTCCGCCGCGTCGGTTCGGGAAAAGGACCTGCGAGTCCGCCGGAGCCGGCTCCTTGCACCACACCTTCAGCAGTGCGGTGGTGGAAGCCGTCAGCGGCGTGCAGCGCTCCTTGCGACCCTTCCCGTGACAGCGAACATGAGCACCGGCACCGAACGTCACGGCGCTCCGGTCGAGGCTGGTGAGCTCGGACAGTCGCAGACCGGTCTGAACAGCGACGACCAGCAGCACATAGTCACGGCGGCCCACCCAACTTGTGCGATCGGGGGCGGCCAGCAAGGCCTCGATCTCACCGTGGGAGAGGAAGTCCACCAATGGCTTGGACTGGCGCTTATAGGGAATGGCCAGGACGCGCTGGATATGAGCCGAGAGCGCCGGTTCTTGGAACGCCGCGTAGTGAAAGAACGAGCGGATAGCGGTCAGCCGGGCGTTGCGCGTGCGGGCGCCACAACGGCGTTGCTCCTCGAGGCTGGTCAGGAAACGGCCGATCAGGGTGGCATCCAGGTCGGCCAGATCAAGCGCCGACGGACTCTTGTGCCGTTCCACCTGCGCAAACCGCAACAGCAGACGGAACGTGTCACGGTAGGCAGACATCGTATGTGCGCTGACGCGACGCTGCGTCATAAGGCGCTCGGTAAAGAAATGCTGCAGCAGCCCCGGGAGTGTCGCCGCGGGGCTCATCGGGAAGCTCCCCAACGACACTGCAGGCGCAAAGCCGCGTGCCGCATCAACTTAGGGTGCGCCGACAGGTACCAATATGTATCCGAGATGTTGGAGTGTCCCAGGTACGTAGACAACGTGGGCATCTCGTGCTCGATCGGCAGACCTGAGCGTGACCAGCGCAACAGGGTCTCGGTCGCAAAGCGATGGCGCAGGTCGTGCAGACGGGGGCCACGGCGGGCATCCGGCCCGCGTAGTCCGACCGTACGTGAGATCGCGGTGAAGGACTTGTGAACCTCGGCCGCGTGGAACTTACGGCCGCGACCGGTCAGGAGAAAGTTAGCCGCTCGCACGCGCTGACCCAGGCAGGCATCCCGACGCTGCGCGTAGCGCTCAAGTGCCTGGCAGGTGGAGACATGCAAAGGTACCAGGCGAGACTTAGTGAACTTACTGCCCCGGACGGTGAGGACGCCGGCCTCGAGATCGACGTCCTCGCGCGTGAGGGCCAGCGCCTCGCCGACCCGCATGCCGGTCACGGCCAGCAGGCCGACCAGCGTACGCAGTGTCCACGGACGCAACGTCTGGCGCGAAGGCATGACCTCGGCTGCGTCCAGCAGCTGACGGATCTCTCGTCGCGAGTAGAGATACGGCCTCGTTCGTCGCGGTCGAAACGGCAGCAGGCGGACACTGGGGACCTCGGTTCGCGGCTCGAAGCCCTGCAGATAGCGCGCGAACTGGCGCACCGTGGTCAGGCGTGCCGCCCAGGAGGTGGGGCGAATGTCCGTAACCGCCGTCGCCCAGCTCAGGGCGAGCTGCGCGGTAACGATGGTCTCGGCGTGTGTATCCATGAACGCGCAGAAGCCCCTGAGATAGACCTCCGCCTCGACCAGCCGAAAGCCCAGCGCCCGACGCATCATCAGATAGTCCTGCACATGATCCTGCAGAGCGCTCATGCCGCACCTCCCAGCCACGGCATGGCGAGCATACGCAGGCGCGCCAGGTCGACCTTGGCGTAGATGCGCGTCGTGTCCTCATCCCTATGACGCAAGAGCTGACCAATCTCCCGGAGCGAGGCGCCACCACGCAGCATCTGCGTCGCCAACGTGTGGCGAAAGATGTGTGCTCCCCTGCTGGGCGCCTGGACGCCCGCCGACGCAACCAGCTCACAGATGATCGAGCTGACCGTACCGTCGGCGAGCTGCACGTAGGGTGGAACGGCGCGCAGGAAGACACTGCGGCTGGTCGAGTGGGGTCGGCCGTCGCTCAGGTACGCAGCGAGGGCCTCGCCGACGTCTGTCGGCAGCGGCATGGGCTCAGGTCCTCGACCCTTGCCGTGGATGGTGAGTTGGCCGCCGCGCCAATCGATGTCCTCAAGCAACAAAGATCGTACCTCATGCGCGCGCAAGCCCAGTCGGCTGAGCAGCAGCAGGATCGCGTAGTTACGGCGACCAACGGCAGTGCCGCGGTCGCAGTAGGCCAGAACACTCTGAACCTGCACCTGCGCCAATGCCTTCGGGATCGTCGCAAGTCGCCAACGCGCGATCCGTGGAATGCTGGCCACAAGATCGCGTTCGGTGGCACCGCAGAACCGCAGGTAGCGGAAAAAGCACCGGAGCCCCACACACAGCCGCTGCATGTGCACGGGGCGACGCACCTGCGCCCGGCGCTGGATGAAGCGCAGGACGTCCGCGGCGGCCCAGGTGCTGAGATCCCGGTCATCCTCCCTAGAACGTGCCTCCAGAAAGATCTGAGCAGCCTCCGTGTAGTGCTCGATCGTCCTTGCGGCCAGACCCCGTTCCGTGAGCAGGTACTGACGAAAGTCCGCCACCAGGCGGCCTGTGGATGCTTGCATGTGTGTTCCCCTGAGTGAGTTGAAACCCACACCAGAAAGACACGAATCTATGCCGAATACACCAGCCGCCTGCACTGCTTACCACCGCGCGGGGGAACGCAATGCGGCATAAAAACGAACCCGGCATGCTTCTGGATATGCCGCATGCGGCATATCCAGGAGCGGTCTGGCTGACCCGCTATCACTCAGCGTCTTCGACATCGCCCTGCTCCCAGCTAACCTGGTTGGCCCTGATCAGTCCCTTCACGTGGTCTCTTAGACCCTCGGCGACCTTGAGCATCCCCCGGAGATCGTCGCGCCCCGGACCTGACACCTTGCCGCCCTGACTCGTCACACGAGCGATCTGGTTCAGCGTCCGTCCAATAGCCCCCAGCTCCGCCACATACCGCTTCAGCGCGGCGAGCTCGTCTTTGGGGAGTGGTGATAGCTGCCTCAGATGAGACCGAACCAGTACCGACACGTAGGTGGCTGAGGGCAGTCCTCGCCTGGCCGCCCGGTCGGCCAGAAGGATCCGATCGTCCGACCGCAACCGGACATACAGTCTTGTCGCCCGCGGTTCCCTGTATGGCTCGGCGACCGCGGGCGCCGGTGATGCCACTCCCAACACGGTCTCGATGAGCTGCCGGAGGACAACCGACTCCGGCAAACCCTTCTGCATGGCAACCGCCTTCAGGAGCGATTTCGTCTCCCCGGCCACCCGACATTGAACGAACGCCTCGCGAGCCATGCGAGCAATCGTGTGACAACAGCGGCCGCGAGGCTATCCTGCATGTGTCCAAAAACGCGCCACAACTCGACATTTATCGAAAATAGTTAACCGCCGCGCAGCCCTCTCAGGCCCTGCTCAGCCCCAGTTTTCCAGACCAAACTAAATTCCAAGAATTTCGAGTTGTGGCTCGATTTTGAAGGGGTCCGATGCTGACACCCGGCGGCCGGCGTCGGATGATCACTGCCTCGACTCACCACCGTCCGGAGCATGGGTTGGGCCGTCAGACGTACCAGACCGCCGACGTAGATGCGAGCCACCCCTCAGACGAAGGCCCTGAGGCACCAGGGGTCGGCACCTGCAGCGCAACTTTCGAGCGACTTTATCGAGTTGTGGCCAAATTCTGGACGCAAGCGCGCTTGCCGGTTCTGGCGGAGTGATGCACCGTTTCTGTAGACCGACAGTCCGCCCAACCCCGATAACCAATGAACTTGAGAACTTCGCAGATCGCGAGGGAAGCCATGCAACACAGAGCCCTGTATTCCATTCAAGAGGCCCGCAAACTCTTGGGCGGTATCTCCCGCAACACGATCTATCAGCTGCTGCGCAACGGGGAGCTGGCAAGTGTCGTCATCGGATGCAGGAGGTTCGTCTCCGACGATGCCATCGCCGAGCTAATTGCGCGTTCGACGACTACCGTGAGCCCGTCGCGTGCATCTACCCGTAGCCCTCGAACTCCGGCGCAGAATCCCCTGCCCCTGTCCTTACCCCACCCCAAGCCACCGCGTGCCAGGCGGGTGAACAGCTAGGCTTAACAGGGGCCCGGTATTAGCTTCGACAGGAACTCGGAAGGTATCGGCGGTCCAGGTTGGTACGGTTCTCGCCCACGGCCTCCATCCCTTTTGGAACCCCGTGGTATCCACACCGCCATGACATTGGGCTCGCCGGGCTGCCTATCACTACGATCGGCTGTAGCGTGACTACCTGGCCCTCGATCTGCTTATTCGCGAAATTTCCGAACGTCACGTTGATGGCACCGTTAACCACCTCAACGCGAGTTACGTAGTTCCCAATCAGCTTGTCCGCGTCCGGAACGCCCGCCGCAGCGTTGTCTGCCGGAAGCCGCCCTCTTTCCTTCCGGTACTCCTGAATCGGGCCCTTGAGTTCGGACGCGATACTGAAAGCCTCGGTCGCCTGCGCCCGGATCGTGTAGTCCTGGTAGGCGGGTATGGCGATGGACGCGAGTATCCCTATGATCGCCACGACTATCATCAGCTCGATCAGCGTGAAACCCGACTGGCGCATGACACACTCCTTCAAAGACTGGAACCTAGGGAGAACAAAGGCAGGTACATCGCCGAGACGAACGTGCCCACGAGGAAGTAGGTAATTACCGTAAGGACAAGCCGCGTTCGTCGCCGGCAGCGTGCCAGCGCAATCAGGAAGCGATCGACAGAAGCTTCCAGCTGAAAGTCCAGTTCCTCATCAAGCCTTCCGAGCTTTTCAGCGACGTCCAGCTCTGACGCCAGCACAGGATCGCTCGCACCTGAATGCGTGCCGCTGGTTCTTTCGGGCCCCAATCGCTCACCGGAAGTCTGCAGGGCCTGACCGGCGGGTACTCCGGCCGCTCGCAGCAGCCCGGCCCACGCAAGCCAAAGATACTCGTCGTATGCCCGCGTCACTGGCCCCAATAGAGGGATCCGGCGGAACCCGGGAGGCATCGGCATGTACCGGCGCAGCTGCCGTCGCAGTCGATAGATGAACCACGCGAGGAACGCTAGCGCCACGACCGCCAAGAGCAGCAAGGACACGAAAACCGGCGAGCGGCCGCCAAATACAAACTCAGTGGCTCCGGGGAGCTCGCTGTTGAATCCAAGATAGAGGGACCTAACGTTGGGCAGCGTGAAGATCGAATACATCGACGCCACAAGGACAAGGACTGCCAGGACAGCGCCAAGGTAGGTGATGAAACCGGAGAATTCGCTCCAAACCACCGAGATGCTGGCGGCACTAAAGGATTCCTGGCGCCTGAACTCACGAAATGCCGGCCATGCCGCGCGTGCCCGATCGGGTGCCTGACTCAAGACCCACTTGAGCGTCGGGTATGGCGTAGATAGATCCGAGTCTCTGCCGGAGTTGTCTGGGCCTGATTGAAGCAGCTGTTCGAGCTCCTGCAGCGCAGGGCGATGTGACTGGTCGGACGCCTCATACAACTTTCTGAAAGCTTCCTCAAGGCCCGGAGTCTGCTCCAGTGCGTAGCCCAGCTGCCGCGCAGCAGCGGCGAGCGCCGCGCTGGATATGCGCCTGACGCCCATCTAGCGACGCGCCCGGCAAGGTGATGGCAGGTTCTCGGCGCTGATGGTCGTCCTGTCAGCGGCCGCGGCAGCCCCGACTGGCGACAAAGAGCGCCCGCAAGTCCAGACGACGGGAGTGCCCGGGGCCGCAGTCGTCCAGGCGCGCATACTGACGACGCCACCGCGCAACGGTTCATGGTCGATGCCGACGTCGACAGCGCCGCCGTTACGCACGGTTATTGAGTCTTCTTTATAGTCGTCGCTTCCGGAGGCGACCTGTTGACCCGAAACCCCCGCCTGGTCGTTCGAGTCCGGCCATTCCCCGGCCACTGCCCGGTACTCCATGGCCTTTGTTTCAGCAACCGAGGCGAGCGATAGCGCCTCCATGACGCGCAAGTGACGCTGCGCATAAACGAAGCTGTAGAGGGCCACTGCCGACATCACCCCCACGACGATGAGGTACACCGGCATTTCCAGCAGCGTGGTACTCGTTGGCCACGCGGCACGAAGCCATCGCACACGAGTATCCATGCGACCTCGCCGCCTCAGCGAATGTTCGGAAACTCCTGCGAGTCTATCGCGAACGGAACCGATGTCGCAGGGGAATCACCTGCGCCCCGCGCGTAACTGGTCGAGATAGTCTGCCCAGGCCTGCATCATCTTCCGCCGCTCCGGCAGGCGCTGGGCCTTGTTGTAGGCTGCGCGCACCTTATTGCGCTCTGCGTGAGCGAGCTGCAGCTCGATCACATCCGGGTGGTAGCCCTGCTCGTTCAGCAAAGTACTCGCCATGGTGCGAAATCCATGGCCGGTCTGTTCGTCGCCTGTGTAGCCCAACCGTCTCAGAGCCGCATTGATGGTGTTGTTGGACATCGGCCGGTCCCGCGATCGCAGTGAATGAAATACGTACCGGCCTCCCCTGGCAAACGGACGGAGTTCCTCAAACAGCGCTATCGTCTGCCGCGCGAGCGGCACGATGTGCAGCTCTTTCATCTTCATGCGTTCCGCTGGGATGCGCCATTCCGCGCCTTCGAGGTCGATTTCAGTCCATTCGGCCTTTCTCAGCTCGCCTGGGCGCACGAACACGAGCGGGGCGAGCTTAAGTGCCAGGGCAGTCATCGGGTGGCCCGAGTAGCCGTCGATCGCGCGCAACAACTCACCCACACGCACCGGATCCACCACGGAGGCGAAGTTCTTGGACTTGACCGGGGCCAGCGCCTCCCTGAGATCCGCCGACACGTCATGTTGAGCACGGCCTGTCGCGACTGCGTAACGCATGACTCGTCCGGCAAGGGCACGCACCCGGTGTGCGGTCTCATGACGTCCGCGCGCCTCAATGCGACGCAACGCGACCAGCAGCTCGCGCGCCGTGATGGTCGAGATGGGCCGGGATCCCAGATAGGGGTAGAGGGCGCTATGCAGCCGCGCCCCCAGAATTGAAATCGTCTCGGGCGCCAGCGACTTGCTTTGCAGTTCCAGCCACTCTTTTGCCACACCCTCAAAGGTATCAACCAGCGCTGCGCGGCGTTCCTGGCGCTGGGCGCTCGGATCGATTCCATCCGCGAGCAGCCTTCCGGGCCGCGTCGCGCTTCTCGCGCGCGCGGGCGAGCGGCACGTCCGGGTATGCGCCAAGGGAGATCAATTTCTCCCGCCCGTAGATCCGGTATTTGAAGCGCCACAGTCGCCCGCCAGTCGTTCTGACCAGCAGGTAAAGTCCACGCTCATCGAAGAGCTTGTAGTCCCGATCACGCGTCTTGGCGTTGCGGACTGTGAGTTCGGTGAGAAAGGCCATATGACACCCCGTACCCCAGATGGCCTGACCGTACCCCCAGACTTACCTGTAGTCCAATCGCGGCACCGTCAGACTGCTTCAGACAGCGCTGTACGCGAAAAGCCTACATTTGCAGGCATTTTGAGACATTTTGGGATCCGGAAGGACGGCCCTGAACGGGCCAATTAGATTCCGGAAAAGGCTAGGGTCGGAATCGAACCGGCGTAGACGGCTTTGCAGGCCGCTGCATGACCACTCTGCCACCTAGCCAAAAAGGTGTGTAGGAAGGCCCGGGAACCCCCATTAAGGCCAACCGACGTGTCCGTCAGACGGTCAATGGGCCGAACACTTCACTTGAGGTAGAGTAAGGGTAGCAAAAAGACGACATCACGTCGATTGCCTCGGCCGCCTGAGCCGTGGTCGAGGGTAGCTCCTGCCAAGAAAATGATCCACCAAGGTCAATTGAGGGGGTTCGAATGTCTACGAGTGCTGCATCCATGCACGCAGGTTTCCTGGACCGCGATCGAATAGTCGCCGGCCCCTCCTTCAATCGCTGGCTGGCACCGCCCGCCGCACTAGCCATCCATTTGTGTATTGGAATGGCATACGGCTTCAGCGTGTTCTGGCTGCCTATGAGCAAGCTGATTCCCGGGGCCCCCATGTGCTCCAACGGCTTCTTTGCCGAGCTGACGGCCACGGGCTGCAACTGGTCCGTCGCCGATGTCACGCACATCTTCGAGACCTTCATCGCGATGCTCGGCATTTCCGCGGCGATCTGGGGCGCGTGGCTCGAACATGCCGGTCCGCGCAAGTCGGGCCTCATCGCAGCCCTGTGCTGGGCCGGTGGCCTGATTATTGGTGGTTACGGAGTCTGGATTCACCAGCTTTGGCTGGTCTACCTGGGGTGCGGTTTCATTGGCGGCATCGGGCAGGGGCTCGGGTACATCACACCAGTATCAACCCTGATCAAGTGGTTCCCCGATCGGCGCGGCATGGCCACCGGCTTCGCCATCATGGGTTATGGCGGCGGGGCGATGATCGGCTCGCCGCTTGCCGTGTGGCTGATGGCGCACTACGCGCACGACGGCGTGTCGGGCGTAGCCCAGACTCTCATGACGCTCGGCGTCATCTACTTCATCTCCATGAGTCTGGGCGCACTTGCCTTTCGCGTGCCACCTGCGGGCTGGCAGCCGACCGGCTGGTCACCCCCGGCCGCGACCGCACGAGGGATGATCACCGGCCGCCACGTGCATCTAAACGTGGCCTGGAAGACTCCGCAGTTCTGGCTCATCTGGGGTGTGCTCTGCCTGAATGTGACAGCGGGCATAGCGGTGATCGCGATGGCGAGCCCGATGCTGCAGGAAGTATTCGGCGGCAAGCTGCTCGGGCTGGACTCGCACACGACGCTCAGCGACCCGCAGAAGGCTGCCATCGTGGCTGCAGCTGCTGGACTTGTCGGGCTGATCAGTCTGTTCAACAGCCTGGGACGCATCATGTGGGCGTCCGCCTCGGACTACCTGGGCCGCAAGCGCACCTACTTCATCTTCTTCGCGCTGGGCATGGTGCTCTACGCGCTGCTGCCCACTTGGGGGCACCTCGGTCTTGCCGGGATGTTTGTCGCCTCGGTGTGCGTGATCTTGACGATGTACGGGGGCGGCTTCGCAACTGTTCCTGCATACCTTGCCGACATATTTGGCACTCAGATGGTAGGCGCCATCCACGGACGGCTCATCACCGCCTGGTCGGTCGCAGGAGTCGTCGGGCCCGCGCTGATCGCCAAGCTGCGCGAGGCTCAGCTGGCCAGCGGCATCCCCAAGAGCCTCGTCTACGACCGCACGCTCTACATCATGGCGGGTCTGCTGTTTCTGGGACTTCTGTGTAACCTCTTCGTCCGCCCCGTGAGCGAGAAGTACTATATGAGCGAGGATCAGCTCGCCCATGAGCGTTCCCTGCAGCGCGAGAGCCGAACGGGCGGTGGCTCCTCCGCAGCAGCGCGCGGGGCACTCGATCCGCTGGTATTTCTTGCCTGGCTTGCGGTGGGCATCCCCTTCCTCATCGGTCTGTATATCGCCGTGCAAAAGGCCGCTGCGCTGTTTTAAGCACCAAGCCCCTCACCGAAGTCGCTGCCAGGGCTCCGGTGAGGCGGCAGAAACAGATACACCAGGCGAAGCGCTGCGGTCGCACGTGGCCTCTGCCAACGGATGACTTCTGGTCGCGAGACCCAGCGCCCGGCAGGGTATGGTGGGGCCGTCAGTCGGTGTCCTTAAGTCTTCCGCCGGCACTGGAGATGCTAAACAGGAATGCGGTCGTGAACCCAAATAGCAGCAGGCCGTTGAGTGCCTCGAGCGCACCCATCAGCTGCCAGTGCGTCTCAAGGAATATGTTGGCGTGACCATAGGCCGTCATGGCGCTCAATGAATAGACCATCGCGGCAGCAAAGTTCGGCAGCGCTCCCAGCCACAGGTACGCCAACGCCCATATCGCACCCTCCAGCCCATGAAGAATCGAGGCGAGCAGCGTCGTCGATCCCATCACCAGGATAAATCTCATGGCGTGCTGCCGTGGGCTCTTCAGCACCCGCCCGACCTTCGAATTGATCACCCCGAGGCAGATGACGTGCAGGAGCACCGTCAATACGATCAATGGCAGGCTCCATAGCCAGCTCGGGTTCAGAATGTTGGAGCCATCACTCATGACCGCGGCCTTGCGCTGCTTCAGATACCTAAGTATCGCAGCATTCTTGTACCTCAATGGCAGGGGCCACGAAAAATCGATGTTGATAGTCATCAAGTTGCATTGAGCCGCCCACGCGACGCGGGCAGCTTCCCCTTTTACCAGATCTGGGGAAAATGCGCGCGCGCCGCTCCCTACCCGTCAGCCAGATAGTCCTTGCAGCAAGGCTTCAACCGCTGCCGGGTCCACCGGCTTGGTCAGGTGGTGATCGAAGCCGGCCGCGAGCGCCCGCCGCTTGTCTTCCGCCTGGCCCCAGCCGGTTACCGCGATGAGGTATACGTCCGTGCCCCACCGCTCGGCGCGAACTCGACGCGCGACCTCGTAGCCGGTCATATCAGGCATACCGATATCCAGGATCATCACGTTCGCCATTGCCTTGCGCGCAAGCTGCAGCGCCGCCTCTCCGCCATAGCAAACAGAGACGTCATGGCCATTCAGTTCCAGCAGCATCCCCAGGCTGTCCGCCGCATCCCGGTTGTCGTCGGCGACCAGGATGCGATGCCGCATGACTGCACCGAGCGCAAGTTCAGGTACGCAGTCTGCGGCGCCGGCGGAATCACCCTCGAGCACCGACTGCGGCAGATGGATGGTGAATTCGCTGCCCATGCCGGGACCCTCGCTGCGAACTTCCACTGAGCCATGATGCAAGCCAACCAGTCCCTTGACCAGGGCCAGCCCGATCCCCAGGCCGCCTTCGGAGCGCGCTATCGCAGAATTCACCTGGGAGAACATCTCGAACAGCCCCGGGAGCGCGTCCGGCTCGATGCCGATCCCGTTGTCCCTGACTGACATGCGCAGCCCCTGCGGCAGCACCTGCGCACTCAGAGCGATTCGCCCGCCAACGTCTGTGTATTTCGCGGCGTTGGTCAGGAGGTTGGACAACGCCTGGGAAATCCGCAACGGATCGACCAACAGCTGCACGGGCCGCGCCGGCAGCTCCACGGTGAGCTCCTGCCGCTTCGCCTCCAGCAGCGGCCTCGCGGTCTCCAGGGCGGCCTCCACCAGCGAGGCCAAGGACACCGACTCGGTCTTAAGATCCAGCCGCCCCTGGGTGATGCGCGATACGTCCAGCAGGTCATCCAGCAGCAGCGCCATCCTGCGCACCTGCCGGCCAATGACCTCGCGCGCCCAGCCGTGCTGGTCCGACTCCAGGCCCTTGGATTCGAGGATCTTGACGGCATGGCGTATCGGGGCCAGGGGATTGCGCATCTCATGCGCCAGGGTTGCCAGGAACTCGTCCTTGCGGCGGTCCGCCGCCTTGAGCGCTTCCTGGGACTTCTCGCGCATCCGGATCTCCTGGGTGAGGGCGCTGTTCGAGCGCTCCAGCGCCTGCGACCGGGTTTCCACCTCCTGCAGCATGTTGTTGAATGCATCGACTACGACACCGATGTCGTCATCGTCGGTCTTGGCGGCGCGCAGCGAATAATCGCGCCGCGTCACCACCGTGCGCGCGATCGCGGCCATCGAGTCCAGCGGCTCGCTGATGGCACGGCGCAGCCCCCTGGACAGGTAAAACGCCACCGCGATGCTCAGCAGCGTGACCATGGAGAAGATCCCAAGGTAGTCCTGCAGCCGCGCCAGGATGTCGTACCTTCCACGCAGGTAAATGAACCCCAGCAGTTCCCCGTTGCGCTCCACGCGACGCGTCAGTTCGACTCGCTCCCCCGACATCCGCAGCCCTTGCACAGGAACTTGAGTAGGCAGCGGCTCCGCGTTCTCGCGCACGAAGGAGGCGTAGACGTTGCCGTTGGCCCCATAAATGGCAGCCGCGCTGATGCGCTGCCGGGCCTTGAATGCCGACAAGTCACGCATCGCCGTCGCATGGTCGTCAAAGGCCAGCGCTGGGGCGATGGATACGGACAGCATGGCCGCCTCGGTCGTGAGGTCAGCTGCCGAGTTGGCCCTGTAACGACTGAGATCGACGCTCATCATGGCCGCACCGGCGATACCCAGCGCAATCACCGTGGTGATCAGCGCAACGCGCAGCAGCTTCGCGCGCACGGAGTTGCGCAACGACTCGGACGTTCGCCGCGGGTCGACGGCACCGGGCAGAGAGGAGGATTCGTTCATTGGTGCCTGCCGTCCTGAACACGAAGCGCGACGCCGAGTAATTCGGAACTGATTTTCAGTCCCCAGCGCCCCGCCGCTGCAACCGACACCTCGAAGCGCACGTTACGGTCGAGGGTTACAAGATTGATGGCGCTGCCGACGCTCAGCCCGTCTTCCTGGTCGGTCACCAGGAGTCGTCCGGGTGGCGAGGGTTGCAGGGAACGAACGGCCTCGGCACGGCCCGGTCCGATATAAATCATCTGTGCGGGGCCCCAATCAGTCCCCCTGACCTCGCGGACCTGTGCGACGTGCCCGTTGATCGGCCGGTCGTGCAGCAGGACGCGCAGCGCCTGCGCCACGCCGGGGGAGCCCATGACATCGATGACGAAGGGCGTGCCCGCCGGGAGAGTCTCGGGCCAGGTGACGTAGCCGGCAAACCGGTAGAGGTAGGCGGCCTTGACCGAGTCCTCAGAATAGACTTCCGCCGCTCGCGCGGTCGCAGCCGCTAGCGCGGCCAGCGCCAGCAGCCCGATACAGGCAGCGCCGGCACGCACGAACCTCGTTCGACTAACGTTGGCGCCCATGGAGCCCATCAAAACTTGAGGCGTGCTTCGGCGATGACACTGCGGGTGACCTGCTCACCGTAGGGCGTCGGAAACTCGTAGTGACGCTCGTGCAGCAGGTGGGATCCACGCACTGACAGCTCAACCTTGTCGCTCGGCTGCCAGCCGATGCGTGCATCCATGTCCCAGTAGTGCGGCATCGCAGGGTCAGGCAGGGCGCCGACGTAGCGCACGGATACGTCAAAGGTCACGCGCGCGGACAGGTTCATCGCTGAGGCCAGGGTGACGTGCGAGCTGGGGTCGTCGGTGTCCTGTCCGACGCCCAGCAGTTGGCTCGCGCCGGCCTTGAACGAGAAGTTCTCGTGCACCCAGGAGACCCCCGGGGACAGGCGCCACCAGGGAGCCACCTGCCAGTTACCCCAGGCATCCACTCCATAGGTATCACCCCGCAAGGCATTGCCCCAGTACAGCGGCAGGAACCCCGGGGCCGGCAGCGGCTCGACGGTCCGCAGGTTGTCGTAAACGTTATAGAACGCCGTGAAGGTGATCGAGACCACCTCGGTGGGCTGCGAACGGCTTCCCAGCTCATAGGCGGTCACGCTCTCAGGCTTGAACTGGGTGTTGGCAGCAAGGTAAGGCGTGGTCCCCAGCAGCTCGATGACCTGCGTGTCAAACGGCGTCGGCGAGCGTATCCCCCGCGACGCCGCGGCCCACAGGGTCGACCGGTCACTGGGAGCCCACGATGCACGCACGTCCGGCAGCGCCGACCACCCGGCATAAGGGTCGTCCTCGAGCTTCAACCCGAAAATCAGCTTCACCACGTCGCTCGGCGCCAGAGTGTCCTGGACGAAGACGTCGCTCAGATTGAGCGCCCGCTGCGGAGGCTCGAAGAGCAGGGTCGGGGCATTGGTGATGCCGTACGTCCACACCCTTTCCCCGCCGCCCCAGACAATGCGGTTCTTTGGGCCAGCATTGATGCTCTGCTGCACTTCGAGGTCGTAGGTGTGAACGACGAACCCGGTCCCGCCTCCGGGTCCGAACTGCTGCATCTGGTCAAAATAGGCCTGCACCTGCAGGTCTGAATTTGCGCCGTGGTGCTGGAAGCGCGAAAGCAGGTTGGCACCGAAGATGGAGCTATCGAAGCTGTCCGGAACGTTCAAAGTGCCGCGGTATACGTCCCCCTGCACCGTCATTGAATCACGCTCCGTGGTCCAGTCGCTGCGAAAGCCGCCCTGCCCCTTTGACCAGCCATCGTGCGCGCTCGAGTTATCCGGCTGTTCAAGCGCCCCGCGATGAAAGCCGAACCCGTAGACGCGGTAGGTCGCGTCGCTTCCCGCGCCGCCGCCATACCGCGCACCGAGCAGCTGGTC
This sequence comes from uncultured Pseudomonadota bacterium, assembly GCA_963703025.1. Taxonomy (GTDB): domain Bacteria; phylum Pseudomonadota; class Gammaproteobacteria; order Steroidobacterales; family Steroidobacteraceae; genus 13-2-20CM-66-19. The sequence continues at coordinate 3,824,945 of OY969778.1, forward strand.
CTGCGTGCCGGCGCCCGCATCCACGAAAGTCCCCTGCGTGTGATAGGAGGCGCGCGTGATGATGTTGATGACGCCATTCATCGCGTTCGCGCCCCAAAGCGTCGCACCGACGCCGCTGATCACCTCGATGCGCTCGATGTCCTCCAGCAGCACATCGAGGGTGTCGGCGTAGATGCCGGAGAACAACGGCGTATATACGCTGCGCCCGTCGATCAGGACCAGCAGCTTGTTCGAGAAGCTCTGCGAGGCCGGATTGCCCCCCATGCCGCGCGCGGATATCACGTAGGCGCTGGAGGTGGTCTGGGTCACCAGCAGGTTCGGTGCCAGGCGCAGCACCTCGGGCACCGAGGTCGCACCCGAGCGCACGATGTCATCGTGGCTGATGATGTAGACGGCTGCGGGCGCTCTTTGCAGCGCCTCGCTCGCCTTGGACACCGAGGTCACCTGGAGTCTCGACAGGTCTGCCAGCGACATCCGGGCAAGATCTGAAGGGCCTTGGTCATCCGCCAGCACCGCACTGCAGGCAGCCCACGCGAGCGCAAGCACGAGGGCCGGCAGCGCCCGGATCGTGCTGTTGGGTTTGTGTGCACAAGTCATAAGCATGGTCGGCAAGCTGCGGTTGCGGATAGTTACGCTTGCGCCCCAAGGCAAGCGCACACCTTGGGGTCGCGTGTTGCCTGGGATGCATCCGGGCGGATACCGCCCGGTGTCTGCGAAGGTGGCTGCGGGTCTCAGTTCTGCAAAGCTGGGGCGCGACCAGGAAAGAGGAGCGCGGCCCGTGCGCCACTCAGATAGTTGACCCACGTACCGCGGTACCGCGGGGCAGGCGACCCGCCCGCACGCAAAAGAACGACCCGGACACCAGCAATCGTGCGAATCGACATGCCGCCCCCTAACCGCTTGGTTTTGTGCGGTTGTGGCCGGTAATGTCTATGCACGCCCCGGCGCTGCGAAGGGCTGGCAAGCTCGACTATTTGTAGGATGGGACCTACGAAACCTGCGCGACCAGTATCGTGGAACCCGATCCAAAAGCCTTACCGGACCATCTCCGATAACCGTCGGTAGGCCAGTAGGTGACGAAATGCGGCCTGGGCTTGCCCAAGGCGCTCGTACACGCCTGCAAGATTGAAGTGGGCGTCCGCCATGCCTGGCTCATGCACGAGCGCCTGCCGGTAGGACTCGACAGCCTCCAGCTCCCGTCGCAGATCCTCCATCAATACCCCCAAGTTGAAATGGAGCACGGCGCTGGGGTGCGGCCGCCGGCGATACACGGCCTCGGCCTCTTCCATTAAGCCTTCCAGGTGCAGCAAGCGCCCGAGGTTGATGCGCGCCTCCAAGTGCGAACAATCGCCCCGCAGACACGCCTCATACGCCGCGCGCGCCGCCGCGGCGTTCTCGCTCTCGAGCTTCAGCGCGCGCTGGTAGTGGGCCTGCGGGTGGGGCTCGGCTACCTTCGACGAGCGCGCCCGCCCGCTCTTGCGATCTGCCCTCTTCACCGCCGGGCTGCCTTGCGGGCCGGCGTGTCCGTGGCGCGCTTCGGACCCTTGCGCTCGCTACTACGCGCCTTGTCCGATTTCGCGCTGAGGCTCGCCTTGAGCGCGCCCATCAGATCGACGACATTGCCGGTCGTGCTGGCAACCGGCGCTTCGGACAGGGAGATCTCCTTGCCCTTCACCTTCTGCTCGATCGCCGACTGTACCCGGCCCCTGAATTCGTCCTGGAATTCCGATGGCTCAAAGCGCTTGGCCCGCAGCTGGTCGATCAGCTGCTCCGCGAGCTTCAGTTCCTGGGCCGTGACGCTCGCCGGCTCGATGCCCAGATCCTTCATGTCCCGCACTTCGGCCTGGAAATGCAGCTGGTGCATGGCCAGTCCCTTGTCGACGGGCCGGATGACCACGATGTTCTCGCGACCTCGGGAAACCCAGCGCCCGACTGCGCACTGCCCGGCCTCCCTGAGAGCACCTGCCAGCAGTGCGTACGGCTTGGCCCCGCCCTTGTCGGGCGCAAGGTAGTAGGTGCCGGCGAAATACACCGGGTCGACTGACTCCAGTGGCACAAATTGCGCGATGTCGATCGAGTGGGTGGTCGTTTCCTCCAGCGCCTTCAATTCCGCAGCGTTGAACTGCACGTACTGGCCCTTGGCAAACTCGTAGCCCTTGACCATCTCGGCACGCTCGACGAGTTCGCCGTCATTGACAGCGATGTATTGTTGCTTGACGCGCGAACCATCACTTTTCCGCAATAGGTTGAACGAGATGCGCTCGGAGGTATCCGTTGCCGAATAGAGTTTGACAGGTATGGCTACCAGACCAAACGAGATGGTGAGGGAGGCAATAGAGCGCGCTTGTGATGCCATTGTATAACTCGCAACCCAAGGGGCTTAGCAGGCAGCCTTGCGTGCATAGCAGCGCGCGCGCACCTGCGTGTAAGGTGTGGAACGTACATTCGCGCGCGCTCTGACAACAGATATCAAGTGCTGCACCGGTTGTAGGCGCACAACTACATACACGACGAACGGAGCGGCCAGTATGGCCGTCCCACCACCGCACCGCGCCGGCGGTTGCCACGCGCCGAGACATCTGAGGCCGCCGAACCGCAGCCGTGGGCTTCATCAGCCCTTCGGCATACGCGTAACAATGCGAACGACGTCCCGCCGCCCAGTCGCAGGATTCCAGGGAATAGCTCGGTCGCCCCCTACTCAGGCAGGCTGATGACCGCGCCCAGCCCGGCGTGATCGAACCGCTCCTTGAACGTGGCGAGGAAGACGGCGAACCCGAGCTCGCTTGTGCAATGTGAGGGAGCAACGCGCTCCACCTTGAAATCATCGTGTAAGTTGCGCGCAACGCGCTCCACTTCCTCACGCGGCGTAGACACCAGGTGGAAGCCACCGGTGACCATGTACAGTTGCGGATCAATCTTCGCGGCCTGCTGGAGAATGTTCTCCACGCCCGGATGGGAGCAGCCCACCACGACCGCCAGCCCTTTGGGGGTGCGAATCACGAGCGAGAGCTCGTTCATCTCTTGCGTGCCGGGCTTGTGCGACTGCGTGCTGATCACGAAGAAGCCGGGAAAGATCTCGGTCGTCTGCGTCACGATCTGGAAGTTGCCCTGCGCCCACGGGGTGCCGGACACCCAGCGCTCCGGCTGCTTGCCCTCGTAGTAGTGCAGATCGGCCGGGAGGCTGGATTCACGTTCCAGAAAGCCCGGCGGGAAACGTGCCTTGAAGAACGAGGCTTCCTGCGGCACGTAGATCAAAACCCCCGGATTTACCTTCAGCAGGTAGGCCAGACCGGTGGTGTGATCACCGTGTCGGTGCGAGATGACTACCGCGTCCAGTCGCTTCAGGTCAATGCCAAGTTCTTGGACGTTGTGCTCCAGGATGCCCGCGTCATTCCCGGTGTCGAAGAGGATACGCTTGCCGCCGTACTCGACGAGGGCAGCATATCCCCAGTCCTTCACGAGCTTGGAGGGATTGCCGAATGCGTCGTAGAGCACGGTAACGTGACCGGCCGGTTGGGCGGCAATACCCACGCTGACTGGCATCAGCCAAAGCGATAGCGAGAGGATTACGGCAACCGTGCACGAGCGCGCGAATTTTCCCATCACAGAACCCCAGGCTCGTTATAGGCAGGATAGCGCCCCGCTCAGCGTATGCGCCGTAGCAATTTTGCGCAAACGGATGTGGGTGCATGGCGCGCGAGGTTAAAGAAGGCGCGGCACCCTAGCCTTATACGAGGCGGCCTTGGCGACAGCGTGAGGATTACGCGACTGTGGCGGCCGAGCGTCTATGACCCTTCCTACAAGACGGCTTGTGCATGAGGCAACTGTCGACATTTGGCCTTCGACGCGCGCCGCCCCTACTCAGTCCCCCCTGCCTGGTGGGCCTCGTACCAGAGCGCATATGGGCTGTTCTTCACGAGCGTTCGGTTGTAGTCGCGTGCGTCATCGCTCCACCACGGCGGACCGCGCTCCCCAAGCTGGTGCTTCGCTATCGAGACACGACTGCGCGCGGTTTCTAACGCAGCCAAATCTGCGCGACTGGTTTTCGCAGCGCGAACTGCACGTCGCGCGCTCATCAATTCCGCCACCCAGTGAGCGCGCACGTCTGGCGACAGCATCGGGTTAGACAGCCGCCACAGACGTCCTCGTACCACAAAGTATCGACCGTCAGGGGTTCGCGCGTAGCGCGCGCCAGTTTTCGACTTGCTCTGCATCGATTTTCCGCTCAATGATCTCCACTCGCTCGCTAAGCTCTCGCTAGAGCGTGCTCTTGAGCACGCATCACGTGTTGATGTTGTGCCTGTACCGCCGCCGCGCTTCACGCGCCAGTACGCACGTGTATAGTGCATTGTCGCGCTGTCGTGATGGCGCCAGCCATTTCATGCACATCTCGCCCTTGCCTTGCCGACGGCAAACGGCTGCCCCCGTGTCGACTATGAACTCCTTATGCAGGTCACTCACACGTGGGTTTGACGCTCAAGCGGGACCTGAGGGACGGCGCTGCCGTATGGACCCGATATCGCGCGCCCGGAATCCGCGGTACGCGCCTCACTCGCTCGGTTAGCACGTCGCTGGTGGTGGTCGGGGCTGGCATCAGCGGTGCAATGATCGCGCAGGCGCTGACCGAGTGCGGCAAGCGTCCGTTGATACTCGAGCGGCGCAGGGCAGCGCTGCTGGGTTCAACGGCCGCAAGCACCGCCCTTTTGCAATTCGAGCTCGATATGCCACTGTGCAAATTGGGCGCGGCAATCGGGCGGCGAACCGCGGGAAACGTTTGGATTGCCTCACGGGATGCCGTCAACGAGCTGCGGACCAAATCTCAGCGACTGAAAATCGACGCGGACTTCGAAAGCCGCCCGTCCTTGTACCTGGCCGGAGACACGCTGGATGCACGCGGCTTGCGCCGCGAAGTGGCTGAACGGCAGAAGATTGGCCTGGCCAGCGAATACCTCGATCAGCGCGCCCTCTGGCATCACTTTGCAATCCGCCGCTCAGCGGCGCTGCTCAACCACGCCAACGCGCAGGCTAACCCTGTCAAACTCGCCGCTGGCTATTTGCGCAGCGCCCTCAGCGCCGGGGCGCGTCTTCACGCACCGCACGAAGTGGTGGATATCGAGAATACTCGCCGCGGCTCCACCCTGCTGACCGCCGACGGCATCGAGATCCGCGCCAAGCAGGTCGTATTCTGCACCGGCTATGAACTGCCGAAGATAGTTCCCGCGCAGGGCACGAAGATTGTCTCGACGTGGGCGATCGCGACCCGCGCTCAACCTGAGGCTATCTGGCCGCAGCAGGCCCTCATCTGGGAGGCTTCCGAGCCCTACCTGTATTTGCGGGCGACCCGTGACGGCCGGGTCGTGTGCGGCGGGGAGGACGAGGATTTCTCGGACACCACCGCAAGAAACGCCCTGATACCCAGAAAGACCAAAGTGCTCGGGAAGAAATTACAGCGCATGTTTCCGACTTTGGACTCGCGGGCTGTTAATGCCTGGAGCGGTAGTTTCGCAGCCAGCCCCCACGGCACGCCCACGATTGGCGCGATACCCGGATTTTGGCAATGCTATGCGGTGATGGGGTATGGCGGCAACGGCATCACCTTCTCGATGCTTGGAGCCAAGCTGATAGCCGCTGCGATAATGGGCAAGAGGATCCCGGAGGCGCGACTGTTCGCCTTCTGAGGTCGTCTTCGGAGCTCGCCATTTGGTTTCCCGGCTCCTGCCGTGGCCCAGGTCACGTGGACTTGCGCGAGCCGGCCTCTTGCGGCACTGGCAGGCCCACCTTGCGACAGAATGCGGCAAAGCGCAGGTCGTCCTTGTACCGAAGAATGAACGGGTCGTAGAGAAGGTACTGAATGCCCCCGTCGCGGTTGTCCCAAGCCCTGTCGAGCCAATCGAAGGTTGCCCTCGCATCGTCGCGCAGCGCGTAAACCTCGGCGATCTGGTAGGCAGAATTATTCCCCTGCTTCTCGATCAGTGTCCGCAGCGCCTCGTCGGCGGCCTTGCGGTCGCTACCGATCTGCCGTGCGAACGCGAGCGACATGTCCCGAAATATCCCGGGGGCTCGCGCAGCGCCGCCTCGAGCGCGGCTGGCGCGTTACCACGCTTGGTCTCAATGATGGCGAGCCACGAGCGATAGGGCTCCGAGGCAGGCTGCAGCTCGACGGCCTTGTTGATAGCCACCTCGGCCTCATCGAGCCGCTGAACTCCCAAGAGATAAGTGGCCAGTGCCTTATACCCCCACGCCCGCAGCGGCTCGGTCATGAGCGCCTGTCGCGTAAGCTCGATCGCCTGGTCCATCTCACCGTACCAAGCCAGTGCACTGCCGAGATTGAACTTCGCCTGAGTGTCATTGGGCGAAGTTCCAGCGCACGCCGATACTGCGCCTCCGCTTCGCTCCAATCGAAGTCGACCACCTGAAGCAGATCACCCTGGGCATTGTGCGCGGCCGCTAAATCCGGCGAGAGCGCGAGCGCGCGGCTCGGCCGCCTCACGCGCCCTCGCATACGCCGCCTGCGCCGCTGCGCCCTCGAGGAAGTCCCCACTAAGAGCGATCCAGGCATGCGAGAGCTCGCTCCACGCGAGCCCATAGCGCGGATCCAGCTGGGTAGCCTGCATGAAGAATGCGATCGCCTTGCGATCATCCGCTTCCGTACCGCGGGGGAAATAGAACCTGCCCTGCAGCAGTGCGTTGTAGGCCTCCAGGTTCCCGCTCGGGGGTTGCTCGCTCTGCGCCGCCGCATGCTCGCCCGGCAGGAGCTTGGTCTTCAGCGCAACTGCCACCGCACGCGTGATTTCATCCTGCAGGGCAAAGAGATCCTTGTACGGCCGGTCGTAGCGCTCCGACCACTGCGTGGTCCCGTCAGCGGCGTCAATGAGCTCCGCGCTCACCCGCACGATCTCCCCGGAGCGCCGCACGCTCCCCTCGAGCAGATGCGCGACACCAAGCTTTGCACCGATGCTGCGGCTGTCCTCCTTGGGATCCCTGAACTGGAACGCCGAAGTGCGCCCGATCACCTTGAGCCCCGGGAACTGCGAGAGCGCGGTGATCAGATCCTCAGAGATCCCGTCGGAGAAATACTGCTGGCTCAGCCTGCCCGCTTTCGTTCGCGAGCGGGAGCACCGCGATGGATGCGGCGGTGACCGCCACCGCGGGCGTCGCGGTCCCCGGGCTGGAGATCCGGGCATGGTGGATTGCAAAATAGGCGACGATCGCCGCCAGTACGCCCAAGGCGGCGACCGCACTGAGGGCGCGCTTTGCACTCGACGAGCTTGTCGGGCGCCTCGCGCCGGCAAGCGGCGCCGAACTCGTTGTCCGTATCGCACTTGGGATTTCACCCCCCAGCAGCCGCTGCACCCGCTCGAGGAAAGCGGGCGGGGTATTGCCTCCCGGCAGGCGCGTCCATTGCACCTCCCGAAACCGCTCCGGCACCCTTTCGTCATCCTCGCGCGTGTTATCGATGACGACAGGCAACAGGAAGGGCAGGTTCGCGTCCATCAGGTGGCTGCGGTCGATCGCCAGCTTCCACTCAAGGCGGAAGTAGCCCTCGCGCCGATCGTGGGTGGTCTGCGATATGACGGGGAGGAACAGGGTGCAGGCCTTGAGCTGGCTGCGGATCGACTGGTCCCAGGCATCGCCGCCGCGAAGCTCGCTCTGGTCGAACCAGACTTCGACGCCCGCGGCACGCAATGCCTCGCAGATCCTCTGCGCCGCGGCGGCATCCTCGGAGGCGTAGCTGAGAAACACAGTGCGCGCGAGCGGCGTCACGGGCATCGACCCCAGGCCTTGTTTTGTTGTTGCAGTCGCACCGAGCTTTTTGCCATTCTGCAGGAGCTCAGCCTCAATGGCTGCATAAAGTCATGGAGCGGGCGCACATCGCGACTTGGGTTCGCGATTTCGGATCTATGGCGCGCGAGGTGTCCTGACGGGCGTGCGCAAATTGGCGAATTTTGGAGCGGGAAACGAGACTCAAACTCGCGACCCCGACCTTGGCAAGCCGGGAAACTGCTTTCAATCATTAATATAACGTACAAATAGGCGCCAACCCGTGCTAGTCGAATCAAGAGCTTACGCGTCGGCGCGTGCCCAGTAGCAACTGGCGGTTAGCCACCTTTACGACGCGCTGGCGCCGCACGCGGCCAATGCGGACGAGCCCAGCCTTTTGCCGGTTTGTCCATACGAGTGGCCAACAAGAACGATCGGACCACTGACGCGACCAAATGTGCGCACGGTCGTTGTTGGTGTACTACCGGCGGCCCGGAGGTTTGAACTGAAGAGCAGCCACGTGCCGATGCTCTCCAAGCCGCGAGAGGCTCTGGAAGTTATCCGCAACGCGGCGGCCGCGGTTGCAAAAGCTTGAAGAATAGAAACGTCTGAACATTGCGCCCACTCTAGAGAGGCCGAGTAAAACCGGCCTCTTTTTTCTTTTTGGAACGCGTACAGACCGCAAGCGGCTCGGGCAAGCGCGTGCCAAGTGCTCGCTGGCGTCAGCTATAACTTAAGTGAAATCTTGGGGATAAATCGCTAATGAGGTTCGCGGAGCGCACCTAGCTGCGCGCCAACTCCGCGCAGCACTTCTCGCAAGGCATTGAATATGGAGCGGGAAACGAGACTCGAACTCGCGACCCCGACCTTGGCAAGACCGGAAGAACCTTTATAAATCAATGACATACATCACAAAAACGCGCCAATCGGTGCCAATAAGATCAATCACTTACGCGTAACCGCGTGCCAACTGCGTGCCAAGTCGAAGGCAACTATAAACGCACCCCTGGGCTGTTACGACTTTCTCGCGCGGAGCGACTGCTTGCGGCAGCCCATCGAGGACACGTGAGCACCGAGGGCCCAGGGCGGCGATTAATGATTCTTCACCAACCCTCTCCCATAGGCCGGCCAAAGCCACTGTGGCCGCGTGTACGCCCCCATGTCCCAAGGCGCCCCCGATCCAGCGCTACCGTGCGGTTTGGTCGCAAGAGCTTCACGAGGCGCCCCAGCGCATGGAATGTGGCCTTCTCAGCGCGGCCTGCCCGCTGCACGAATGTCGTCCCATCGACCTGACACCCGCGTTTAGTCCCGTCTGGTAGTAGAGTCCGCTCATCAGGAGCGGGACATGAAGGCGAAGCGATTTACCGAGGAACAGATCATCGCGGTGCTGAGGGAAGCGGAGGCCGGGGCAAAGACCAAGGAGCTGTGTCGGCGGCACGGGATCTCTGAGGCGACGTACTACAACTGGAAGGCGAAGTACGGCGGGATGACGGTCTCGGAAGCCAGGCGGCTGAAGGAACTTGAAGCCGAGAACAGCAAGCTGAAGAGGCTGCTGGCCGAGGCGGAGCTGGACAAGGCGGCGCTGAAGGATCTTCTGGGCCGAAAATGGTGAGCCCGCAGGTGAAGCGCGAAGCGGTGGCCGTGCTGATGGCGGAACGCGACTTCGGTGTGACGCGCGCTTGCGGGCTGGTGAGCATCTCGAGATCGCTTGTATCGCTATTGCAGCGTGCGCGAGCCGATTGCGACGGCCTGCGCGAGCGAATCGAGCGAGATCGCGGCGCAGAAGCGTCGCTATGGCTATCGGCGCGTGTATCGACGGCTGCGGCGCGAGGGCTGGCCGGTGAACCGCAAGCGGGTGTATCGGATCTACCGGCGAGGCAGGCCTCGCGGTGCGTCGGCGCAAACGTAAACGCATCGGCCTGGTCGAGCGGAAGCCGCTGCCGAAGCCGGCGGCGGCCAATATCAGCTGGTCGATGGACTTTGTGTCTGACGGTCTGGCGGATGGACGCCGACTGCGCTGCCTGAACGATCGTGGATGACTGCACGCGGGAGTGCTGTGGCGATCGAAGTCGACACCTCCATCACCGGCACACGGGTTAAGGCGGTGCTGGAGCGGCTGGCCGAAGACACGAGGACTGCCCCGATCGATCACGGTGGATCATGGGCCGGAGTTCGAAGGCCAGGTGCTGGACGCCTGGGCCTACGCAGGCCAATGTGCAGCTGTCGTTCATCCGACCCGGCAAACCGAACGAGAATGCCTACATCGAAAGCTTCAACGGCAAGTTCCGGGACGAATGCCTGAACGAGCACTGGTTCATGACGATGGCGCACGCCCGGCGAGTCATCGAGAACTGGCGGATCGAATACAACACCGAGCGCCCACACAGCTCGCTCGGCAATCTTACGCCGCAGGAGTATGCCGCAAATGCTTTTGGATCGGGACGAAGAAAGCGCTATCTTTAACCGCGGACTCTAAGCCCGGGCGGGACTAAAAAGGGTGTCAGGTCGACTTGGCCGTAACGGATTGGAGGTTTCAGCCCTTGGACTTGGCTGCATGAGCATGAGTGTGCGCTATGGGCCGCCGGCCGACAAGGCAGAGATGGTGAAACTCATCCGCGCGGCCCATGACCGTGGCGTCACCTTCTTCGATACCGCCGAGGTCTACGGCCCCTTCGTCAACGAGGAACTGGTCGGCGAAGCGCTCGCGCCGATCCGCGATGAGGTGGTGATCGCCACCAAGTTCGGCTTCGACATCGACCGGGCGACCGGGAACGCAGGGCGGTGTGAACAGCCGCCCCGAACACATCAAGCGAGGTTGCCGAGGCCTCGCTGAAGCGCCTGCGGACCGATCGCATCGACCTGTTCTACCAGCACCGCGTCGACCCGGCCGTGCCGATCGAAGACGTGGCCGGCGCGGTCAAGGAACTGATCGCGGCAGGGCAAGGTGAAGCATTTCGGGCTGTCGGAGGCCGGCGTGCAGCACCATCCGCCGCGCCCATGCGGTGCAGCCGGTGACCGCCGTGCAGAGCGAATACTCGCTGTTGTGGCGCGAACCGGAAGCGGAGATGCTGCCGACGCTCGAAGAGCTGGGCATCGGGTTCGTGCCCTTCAGCCCGCTCGGCGCAGGGCTTCCTGACCGGCGAAGATCGACGAGCACACAAAATTCGATGCGACGGACTTCCGAAACTACGTGCCCCGATTCTCCCCCGAGGCACGCAGGGCCAATATGGCGCTGGTTGCGGTGGTGAAGGTGGCGGCCGCGCGCAAGGGAGTTACCCCTGCACAGATCGCACTCGCTTGGTTGCTCGCCCAGAAGCCTTGGATCGTGCCGATCCCCGGGACTACAAAAGTTAGCCGTCTGCAGGAGAATCTCGGTGCCGCTGACGTTGAGCTCACTTTGGAAGAGCTGACGCAGATCGAGGCCGCTGCGTCAGCAATATCCGTAAAGGGAGAGCGGCTACCTGAAGCGTTCCTAAGAATGACCGGACTTTGACTCCGCCATCTACCTGCGACGTTCGGCCAATCTGCAAGGGTGACGGGCGCATGGGCGTTGCGGTTTGACTAGTGCCACACGTGTCCAAGATGGAATTGCATAATTAACACCCCACCCAATCCCCCACCTAGTTCAACCGACTCGTCCCATACGGGATCGCTGCGCGACCGTGCCTTGGGTGTAATCGCCATAGCCGCGATTCTGGGCCTGTTATATGTCGGTCGTGATGTTCTGATCCCCATTACCGTCGCATTGATGCTCAGCCTTCTCATTGCACCCCTGGTTCGCAGACTGAGGCGCACGGGACTCGGACAATCGACCGCCGTCCTCACCGCCGTACTTACTCTGACCGTGCTGTTCTCCGTAGTCGCCGGCGCGCTGGGAATACAGGTCATAAGAATGGCAGCCGCCCTGCCGCAGTACGAACGGACAATTCAGCAAAAGCTGAGCTACCTCGACGACATCACGTTCGGGAGACTCGAGGCTGTCTCCAGTGAGGCCAGTCGAATCGTTGAAGGCCGACCCAGCCCAGCCAGCACAACTGCCGGACCGAACGCACTCTCCTCAGCCGTCACGCCCATCCCAGTTGAAGTGCATCAGTCCCGATCCTCGCCGCTTCAAGTGGCGGCCCGGGTACTCGCTTCGGTCTGGCAGCCGCTGGCCGCGACCGGCATTGTCCTGGTCGTGTTGGTGTTCGTGCTCCTGGAGCATGAGGCGTTGCGTGACCGGTTTATTCGCGTCGTTGGGGGGAACAACATCCGTCTGACGACCGTGGCCCTGAACGATGCAGGCGAGAGGCTGTCCCGTTTCTTCTTGTCACAGTTCGCGGTGAATCTCGGAGTCGGCGCCACGATTGGGCTGGGCTTGTCGTTTCTTGGCGTACCCCAGGCATTCCTATGGGGAGCGCTCGCCACGCTCTTGCGGTTCGTCCCTTACATCGGCGTATGGCTCGTGGCGTTTTTGGCAACGGTTCTGGCATTGGCCGTCGTCCCCGGGTGGTCGCTCGCCATCTGCACCCTCGCAGTGTTCGTCATCGTTGAGTTGATCGTTGGACAGGCGATCGAACCCAACCTGTACGGCCATACCACAGGGTTGTCGCCCCTCTCTGTCGTTGTTGCAGCCATCTTCTGGAGTTCGCTCTGGGGGCCGGCTGGGTTAGTACTGTCGACCCCTCTGACCCTCTGCCTGCTGGTCTTGGGCCGTCATATCCGCGCTTTGACCTTCCTGGATTTACTTCTGGGAGACGCCCAGGCGCTGACCTTGGCCCAGAAGTTCTACCAGCGGGCGCTCTCAGGTGATTCCGACGAAATCCTGGCGGTAGCCCGCGTGTTCCTGAAACAGAATTCGCTGGCCGCCTACTGCGATCTGGTACTGCTACCGGCCCTGCATCTGGCCTCCCTTGACCGGGAGGTGGGCACGATCAGCCAGCAACAGCAGGCTACTTTGCGCGATGCCCTGGTTGCGGTCGTATCCACGCTAAGCAATGAACCGAGACAACTGCGGAAGCGTCAGGCCTCGGTTCTAGATGAGCAGAATCCAGGCCTCATCCTCAGACAACACCGGGAACAGCTGTTTGGAAAGTGGCAAGGTCCGATCACCGTCACTCCTGGCTCGATTCTGTTGGCCGTGGGACTGGGTGCCCGCGCCGATACGATCGCTGCTGAGTTACTGGTGCGCGCCCTGCGCGAACAGAATCTTGACTCGCGGCACCTGCTGCTCGCAGATCTCGAACCGGCAGAGCGGCCTCCGGATTCGGACCCGGCAGCGGTCGGGGTTATCTACATTGTCAGCGCATTCCCGAAGCCACAGCCTGATACCGCCGAATCGCTGATCGTGCGGCTCCGAAGCCAGTTTCCTGGAGCGAAAGTCGTCGCGGTATTCCCGCCAGGGGTTCTGCTTCCAGCTGATCTTGCTATGCAGGCGACCAGCGCAGACACGGCGGTGAGTTCATTTGCGGCCGCCGCGAAGCTATGCAATGGTCAGGCGGGTGCCCCAGAGACGTGACCTTCCCCGGGGTCGGGATCATACGGCCAACACCGTCCCTTGATGCGCCCAGGGCCTCGACCCTCTGCCACGCTGGAACGCGCTCTGCGGGCGCCTGGGCGGCGCCCCAGCAGCTGCCTAGGTAAGCCTGAGCACCTAGCATTATCTGCGACTTATTCCGACTCTCCCACGAGACCTCACGCTGCGCCGAAAACCCCTCAAGATCTCTCGGACCCATGACTCGCTCACCGGATGCCCGACAGGCCCGAGCGCTGCAACTACCTGGCGCGCGGTGTAGTCACGATTCTGCTTCCAAATCTCCCCAATTCGCACCCGCGTAGCCGTCCTTCTATCAAGCCGCCATCCCGCCCGACGATGGGTAATGCATCGCCGCGCAACTGATCGCCGAAACTTTTTAACCACTTCAAACGCGCGCATGTCTCCGATAGGAGCGAGTAGTCGCATAGCCTTCATTAGGTCCGAGACAGACATATCGGGATGGCGCACCAGCTCTTCTCGCGCACGCGCCTGGGCGATCTCCCATGGCACACGGATTTTCGCAGGAGCCGGTAGTCCAAGGCGGCCTATTATGTCCCGGATTCCAGCATCGCTCCATTGACCGTTCCGAGGCGTAGGCACGCCGCGTTCATTGAGGGCTCGGGCAGCACCGCTTGGCGACATTGGTCGCCCATATCTCCCCGGCTGGCGCAACGCCCATTCCACGTGCGCCCTGTAAGCCTCAGCGCGCTCCACTGCGGCCCTGCGTTTTGCAATATTGGCAAGACGATACATGCGTTGACGAAATACCTTGGAGCGCTTCAGCGGGCTGTTCATCCCCAACTTGATATTCCTCGCCTTTGCCCGCGCGAACGCCGCCTTGGACCGCTCAGAGATCAGCTTTCGCTCTTGTTCCGCGAGTGAGGCATAGATGTGGAGGGTGAAAGCGTCGCAGTCGCGCCCCAGGGCCGCGACCATGAAGTGCACCCGATGCTCCATTAAACCGCTGATGAAATGCACGTTGCGCGAAAGGCGATCGAGGCGCGAAACGACCAGCGGGCAGTGCGCCGATTTGGCCGCTCTCAATGCCGTCGCGAGGCCTTGTCGCATGAGGAGCGCATCAGCGCCGCCGCCGCTCTGGATGTCTTGGTGCCACGCGGTGACGGCGAATCCTTCACGTATCCCGAACTGCTCGATGTCATGTCGCTGCGCCTCTAGCCCGAGACCGCTGCGACCTTGCTCTTGAGTGCTTACCCTTAGATAACCAATGGCGTCTTTCATTGCCGAGTTCTCCGGTTGTTCGCATTTCGCTGCGAACACCAAAGAAACGCCGCCTTCAAGCTCCCGTCAATTCGGGGATGATCGAGCGATGAGCAACGAGCTAGAGAACGAGATTCCCGTCATCGTCAGAATGCGTGTGCACTGCACCAAGTGCGGGCACAGCGAGGACAGGACATATGAGTTCGATATGCCGTTCGAGGAGGCAGGCTTAAGGGAAGAAAGCGTAGCTGGGGAATGCCCTAAGTGCGCGCAAAAGTCACCTCTAGCGAGTTCGGACCGTGATCTCCCTTGGGTCGGAATCGAACCACAACGAGCGCTCGCGTCAGAGATCCGCAAGGCTGCCCATCCTGAGCACTATCGCGCTAACGCCGCTAGGCGCAGGTTGAACTATCCGAGGGGAGGGATGAGCGCAAATATCCTGAAAGTCGTCTGCATCCTGTCCCGCGGGGCTTCGAACTCTCCGCAGTACAAGTTGCCGGTCTTTTGCCGCCCCTCCTACCCCGATCGATGCCGTCCTATGGCTGCGAGGGCGGCGACCATCACCGATTCGCGGGTGATGAGGGCTTCGCCAAATCTGGCACTAATTGTACCTTCCTGCACCGCCCGGAGGTCGTCCTCCAAGTGCAACCAGAACGTCCTCACCGCATGCCCCGTAAGCTTACTGCTGACGAGTGTTCGCCATGCCTGCTCAACAAGAGAAGCCGCTTCCTCCGGATCTGTGCAAATCCTGAGACGCGCGACGAGCTGTATTCTGAATTCCTCAAGCGTCATGAAGAACCATCCAAGTCATGACGCGTCACTAGGACAATTAGAACCGCAGTTGTGGTGAAAAGGCTCTCACCCCGCGATCGCGCTGGGCGCGCCATAGGCCCCGTCTGCTTGGAAATTGTGCCTAGCACAGGGTCGGAATGGAATCGGCAACGGCGCAATCAGTAAGAACTGCAGGACACCGCGACATTTCCGTGTCCCACACGCAAGCACTACCCACCTGCCATCACGTTCAATTAGCCAGCGACAGCCTACCCCTACTTGCGGGGTGCCTGTACAGATTACAGCGGCGCGTAGTGGCGCGAAGCGGAACGCACTAGAGAGCCGAGAATACCGCGGCTACTTCGACGCAACGATACCTGGCGGCTTCCAAGTTCCATCACCGGGCGGGAGGATCGAAGGCGGCGTAGGGTTCGGCCAATACAGGCGCATCACGAGATAGATTTTGTCATCCGGCGCCGGAAGCCAATTTGCTTCCTTGTCCGCACCGGGGCTGTCCTTTTGTAGGTACAGGGTCAGCGAGCCGTCCGCCCCCTTCTTCATCCGCGGCAACATCGGAGAGTTGATCAGATAGCGCTTTATCGGATTCTTGACCAAGAGCTGGCTCTTGCCGTCGTACATTGTCACGGACCAAAAGGCATTCACTGGCGGCAACTGGCCGGGCGCGAATGTGATGGTGTACTTGTTCTTGCTGCCGTCGAGCGGCGCACCGGTCGCGTCCGTTCGGGTATAGGGGTACATGGCTTCTACGGCATCGTTGCCCAGCAGCCCGCCTTTTGCAGACCCGGCTCGCATGACCCAATCGCCGTTATAGAAGGCCTCGTCGCCAAAGAATGAGCCGACGTTCCATCCGTTGATATTTTTGTTTCCGCCGGCCAGCCACTTGTCGACCTGGTCATCGCCAGCCTTGAGACCGAGCAAAATAGCCGCTTTGTGTTCCGCCGAGAGGTCCTTAAAATCGAAGGTCTTGCCGGGACCGACACCAATCCTTGCAAGTTTCGCACGGATCGTCTTGTCCCTCGGCGTCTCAGGGATGAACTGCAGAGCTGCGTCGAGATACTGGAAGAAGTTCTCCTTGATCCCGGCAGTGGTGGCAGGAAGGAACTCGATCTTGGGGGCGGCAGGCGGAGCGGGTTGTTTAAGGAAAGCGGAAAGCGGCTGCGCCTTGTAGCCGGCCTGGATTTTCTCGACGTTGGGCATGTCGTCGGGGCTAAAAAGTTGGGTGCGGATGAGCGCCAGCGGGAATGGCGTCGTCGATCGGAACACCTTCTTGATCCCGGCGGGTGTCTCACCCTTCCACTCAGGACCGACTACCAAATAGTCGCCTGGCTCGGTTCCCGTGGCCCTAGTGCCGATATAGCCAAAATTGTAGGTATTGCCGTCGATGAACTGGACGGCGTAGTAGCGGCTCTTTTCGACCATCGGCACCGAGATAACCATCGGTTCAGCGCGCAAGTCCAGCCAGATGAACGAATAAGGGGTATCGCTGTTCGGTGTGATGACTGCCGTATCGGCCGGGGTAGCGACATGGTGCTGGTTTTCGATTTGGTTGAACGGCGCCTTGAACTGGCCCGAGTTCCTGTCAACGGCGAATTCTTGCATAACCGCATAAATCATCACGAGCGGCAGGCCGTAGATGAAGCCTTCCCCGGCGATGTCCTTGGCCTCGGCAACCGTGGGCGCCGCGACCCCTTTCGCCTGATCCCCCTTTTCGGCCTGGGAAATGACATCGTCCTTACTACTACAGCCCGCTACGAGCGTGATCGCGGCGGCAAGAAGTACAGACCATTTCAGGGACTTCGAAGGCCGGCTTGTCATTCTACTGCTGCTCCTCTGGCGTGACGCGCGAAACGACTCAGGCGAAAACCTGCATTGGCAGTGCCGGCCCGAAAACTGGACCGTTCGCTTCGCTCGCGCGACAGCCCTACCGTAGATGTATTATGAGTTGGAAACCACTCATTTTGCGCCAAGGGCTGCGTCGTCGTCCGGGGGTATTGTAGGCATGGCTGATATCCCGGTCATCTCTAGCCACATACTGCATGGGCTGCCAGCTTTCATCCGCCGTGAAATGGGGGGAAAGGCCCTAAGGCAGGCCAATCATGCGGCAGGCCTCGATCTCGAGTTTCTAGAGGGCGCGAACTGTTTTATCCCGCACGCGGCCGTGATCGGCTTCGTTGAGGCGACTGGACGCGCTGCTGGCGAGATCAACTTTGGGGTTCTAATCGCCCCCATGATGAACGTCGCCAACTACGGCACCTACGGGAGCTATGTACTCGGAGCCAACACTCTGGGACAAGCCCTCGAGCGCGCTGTCGCCGGCCTTTGCTTTCACAGTACGGATGACAAAATGTCGGTCGCGATCGTGGGCGACGAGGTGCGGTATAGCTATACGTTTGCGCTGGCCGGTCGGCCTGGATACGCCAATACTGCGTGCGCTGCGGCGGGCGTATTGGTGAGCCTGTTCAGAGCCTATCTACCGGCTGACTGGCGTCCGTTGCGGGTCGAGTTAGACATCGATAGGCCCGCTCAGGGCGGCCTTTTTGAGGACGTCTTCCAGTGCCCGGTCCTTTTCAACACACCGGCGGTGACCATCGTCACGGAGCGCATACATCTATCCGCTGGTTTGAGGAGCTCTACACTGCCGATCGTCACCATCGAGGACGTGGCGCGAGACCGGCGAGGCAGTCCTCCGCGCGGCTTACTCAACGTTCTCATGGAGCAAATCCGCACGCAGGTTCTAACCGGCTACGTGTCGATCGATAGTGCCGCTCAATCGATGGGCATCGCAGTCCGAACGTTACAACGCGAATTGAATCGCGCCGGCACCGACTTTCGTAGCCTGGCGTCTTCAACAAGGATTCAGCGGGCAGCCGAACTACTCCGGCATACGAGTGGCTCGATTACCCGCGTATCGGCCGAATTGGGATATTCATCCCCCGCCAATTTCGCGCGCGCCTTTCGAAAGGTCACCGGAAGTGGACCGCGAGAGTTTCGGTTGATCGTGTGACTCTTGGTGTAACGCGCAGCTGCCTCCAACGATTCGGCGCCAACGTAGCCCTTTGGGAATATCGGACCGCCGCACCCAAGACCTCGCGTTGCGACAGTTGTCACGCACAATTGGCACGAAGCGTGGTTCAATCCGCAGGCTCCCCTGAGGCTCTGTATGAACGTTGAAACTAGAGAGCGACCCCACTCAACGTCTGAACATAGCCATCTCAGAATCGAAAGATGGCCAAGCATTGGGTCGGAACCGAACCGATCCGTAACCGAATCGCGGTGTCCTGAAACAGATAATTGACATCAAACACTGTGCTGCGGCGCACCACTTTCGCCCTGATGGTTGCAAGTCAGCTGTTGCCCCAAGGTCTCACTGGAAAAAGCCGGTCGGAGCAGTCATGCTGCGGCACCAAAAAAAGCTTTCGCCAGAGTCGCGTCCAACCAGTACTGCCGCCGCCGCCAGCAGCACATTAAGCTGAAATTTAGTTTCTCCGGCAGCGGTCCCATGGTCGCCAGCGCGATCAGGTTTCTTTGTAGACGTCGCATCGCCATCCGCACTGGAGACCCCGTGACCGCACAGCGCATCCCCATTATCGCGACGAGACTGCTCGTCCTCCTGTCATTTATTGGCGTAGTCGCCGCGCAGCAGATCAGCGGCATTCCGGGCTCCCCAAGCGCCACCATGACCATCGACGGCAAGCAGCTGCCGCCACCGCCCCCGAAGTTTGGCGGCGTCATCAACGAGACGGCCACATCGTCCAAGCCTTACTGGCCGCCTACCGTGATACCGCCCAAGGGCGCCCCGAACGTATTGCTTATCATGACCGACGACCAAGGCTACGGCGTCTCGGGGACCTTTGGCGGCGTCATTCCGACTCCCTCCATGGAGCGCGTCGCCAAGGCCGGGTTGCGTTACACGCAGTTTCACTCCACGGCACTGTGCTCCCCGACACGAGCGGCGCTCATTACCGGCCGCAATCATCACTCGGTCGGCTTCGGCGTCATCGGCGAAATGGCGACCGGCTATCCGGGTTATGACTCCGTGATCGGCCCCCAGAGCGCTACGGTAGGCACGATTCTGCAGGACAATGGGTACGCCACGTCCTGGTTCGGCAAGAACCACAACACGCCCTCGTACCAATACAGTCTGGCAGGACCGTTTGACCAGTGGCCGAGCGGTATGGGCTTCCAGTACTTCTACGGGTTCATGGGCGGCGAGACGGATCAATGGACGCCTTACCTATTTCGCGACCACACCCCGATTTTCCCTTGGATCGGCAAGCCCGGTTACAACCTCACCACCGACCTCGCGGACGAGGCGGTCAAGTACCTCAGTGGTCTGAATGCGGCGGCGCCGAGCAAGCCGTTCTTCCTCTACTACGTGCCCGGTGGGACGCACTCGCCACACCAGCCCACCAAGGAGTGGATCGAGAAGTTCAAGGGCAAGTTCGACATGGGCTGGGAGAAGATGCGCGAGGAGATCTTCGCCAACCAAAAGCGACTCGGCGTAATCCCGGCCAACACCAAGCTCACCCCGTGGCCGGACGTGCTGCCGAAATGGGATTCACTGTCCCTGATCCAGAAGAAGCTCTACGCGCACGAGGCTGAGGTCTACGCCGCCTACGCTGCCTATACCGACCACGAGATCGGCCGCGTCATCCAGGAAGTGGAGGACGAGGGCAAGCTCGACAACACGCTGATCATCTATATCAGCGGCGACAACGGCACCAGCGCGGAAGGAACCTTGGAAGGCACGTTCAACCAGATGACCGCCTATAACGGCGTCCTGAAGCTCCCCGAAGCGGTGCAGATGCTGCACTACGAAGGCTGGGGTTCCGAGACGACCTACCCGCACATGTCCGTTGCGTGGTCCTGGGCGTTCGATACCCCCTTCAAATGGACCAAGCAGGTTGCCTCCCACTTCGGCGGCACCCGCCAGGGCGTGGCGATCTCCTGGCCGGGCCACATCAAAGACATGGGCGGAATCCGCACCCAGTTCCACCACATCATCGACATCGTGCCGACAATCCTGGAGGCAGCGCACATCCCGGCACCGACCACGGTCAACGGCATCACGCAGCGTCCCATCGAGGGCGTGAGCATGGCTTACACCTTCGACAAGGCCAATGCGAACGTTGCCTCGAAGCGCCAGACGCAGTACTTCGAGATGTTCGCCAACCGCGGTATCTATCACGACGGCTGGTACGCCTGTACAACACCGCCGGCGCCGCCCTGGGATCTGGGCACCGCCAAGATTCCCCCCGTCAGTGAATACAAGTGGGAACTGTACAACCTCAAAGAAGACTATTCGCAGTACAACAATCTGGCGGCATCAAACCCGGACAAGCTCAAGGAGATGCAGGCTCTCTTCCTGACTGAGGCGGCGAAGTACAACGTGCTACCGCTTGATAACTCGATCCTGCCTCGATTGGTTACGCCACGGCCGAGCGCGACCGCCGGTCGCACCGAATTTACCTTTAGTGGACCCAACGCCGGCATACCGGTGGCCAACGCACCGAGCATCCTCGACAAGGACTATACGATCACCGCCGAGATCACCGTTCCGAAGCGCGGCGCCGAAGGCATGATCGTGACGATGGGCGGCCGCTTCGCCGGGTACGCCCTCTATCTGCTCAAGGGCAAGCCGGCATTCGTCTACAACCTCCTGGATCTCGAAAGGACCCGCTGGGAGGGCGGTGTCGGCGGAGCTGACTGGCTGGGTGACTCACTAGCACCGGGCAAGCACACGATCTCATTCGATTTCAAGTACGCCGGACCGGGACCAGGCAAGGGCGGAACGGGCGTACTGTCGGTTGATGGCAAGGAACTGTCGCGAAAGACGATGGAACACACGATCCCGTTCCTGATGTCGATCGACGAAAGCTTTGATATCGGCAGTGATACGCGAACGGCAGTGGACGACAGCTACCAGCTGCCCTTCGCATTCACCGGCATCATCAACAAGCTGACCTTCAAGCTAGGACCCGAGCAGCTCACGGCTCAGGAACGTGCGTTCGCAGAACGCGTGCTGGCAGCGGCACACGACTGAAGGTTCCTGTGACTTGGTTTTACGCGGAGGTCCGTCGCGGGTATATTCTGCCCGCGACCGGCTCCGCGCACGGCCCGCCCAACCGTAAGCGCTAGTTTTCGCAATAGTGTTCATTGCCGTTTACTCGACACAGAAATCCCACGTCTCAGTACCTCCTATCACTATTCCGGGGATCTCGGGTCGGAATCGAACCCACCCTGGCCGTGCTCCACACTAGACTGTCCCGTCTGTTCAAGCGGCCCCCGGCCCTAGCTCGAAATATCATTCGGGGCACAGAACGGCGGAGAAGAGAATCACATGACCAATGTTCCTAGTGGCACGGAATTAGCGCGACCTTTTGTTCCAGCAACGAATCTGGACGCGGCGAAGCGCTTTTACTCCAAGCTGGGCTTCGAAAAGGTTCTCGACAGTGACGTCGCCATCTTCCGTGTTGGCAGCGGCAGCTTCATCTTGTCGTCATTCGACCACGCAGAGAACTTCATGATGCAGCTCGTAGTCGATGACCTCGACGCATGGTGGGAGCACATCAGAACGCTTGACCTTGACACAGAGTTCGGCGTGCCGACCCCCACGGCTCCCGCAACACAACCATGGGGTTTACGAGTGGCCTATCTGGTTGACCCGTCGGGCGTACTCTGGCATGTGGCTCAGCGTCGTCCCGGCAAGCCTCAGGACCTGTGATTCGCCAGGCCCGCCGCGGCCGAAGGCCGTCCCGCGCGCCTCCAGTTGCTCAGGTCCTGCATCCGATAAGCTATTTCCGAGAGGAACCGTAGCCGCGACATTCGTCACGTCCCTTGACGACGGCGATGTGCGTGTCTTTGGGTCGGAATCGAACCCGGCAAACGGATCAAACAACCGGCGTCGCCATCCCGATCGAGCTTGCACCGTCATTGCGGCGTCCACTGTGCACTTTCTTTCTGCAGATGTTCGACAAACGCTCGAAGCTTTGGCTGGACCTGCGATCTTCTTGGGTAATAAAGATAATAACCGTCGCTGGTGGGAGCAAATGGACTAAGCACGATCTCAAGTTTTCCCGACGCAATCTTCTCTCGGGCGACGTCCTCCGTTACGTACATAAGACCGAGGCCATCGCTGGCTGCGTTTAAAGCCAGAGTAGCGTTATTCATCAGAAGTGAGCCTTTTACCTGAACCTGAAATGCCTTTCCCTTCTGTTCGAATTCCCATCGGTCGTAGATCCAACCGGCATCTACGCGGACGCGGATGCAGTTGTGCGCTAGCAGCTCTCTTGGATGATTCGGGCGGCCATTCTTCTTAAAATATTTCGGCGCACCCACGATGACGAAGCGAATCGGACCGAACAACTTGATGGCAACCATGTCCTTGGCGAGGATGTCGGAATCGCGAATTCCGGCATCGAATCCCTTGTCAACGACGTCAGTCGCGGCATCTTCGAAGAAGAGTTCCACTGATATATCAGGATACTGACTCAAGAAGCTCCCAATCCGGGGTGCCAAATACGATACGTAGCTGAACAGAGGAAGGTTCAGTCGTAGAAGCCCCGATGGTTTGTCCGCATACGTACCGAGGTCCTTCATCGCAGCGAGAATCTGATCAAGTGCAGGACCCGCCTGGCTCAGAAACCTCTTCCCTGCCTCGGTTAGGCTCGTACTCCGGGTTGTCCGACTGAGCAGTGCAACGCCTAGCCGCCGCTCTAGCATCTTGATCGTCTTGCTTATCGCGGGTGGCGAGATACCGAACTCGTCCGCCGCCGCCGTAAAACTACGCTTGCTGCCGACCGATCGGAGCGCCAATAGCCCGTCCAGCGCATTCTGGTTCATTGTTAACCTTTGGTTAATACCACGTGGACCCATATGCCATTTTTCTCAATAGTAGACCAGCCTAGGATTAGGTCCTGGAGAGCCTCATGCGCTTTTCCGCTACGCGAGACGAGAGATGATTCAAGCCCAAGCCATCCCCCCGCACACCGAGTCTGACAAGCCCGCTTGGAACGCGATCGTAGCCATTGCGCTCGGTGTTGCAGGCTTGATCATCGCGGAGTTTTTGCCCGCCGGGATGCTGACGCCCATGGCGAGCGACTTGAGAATCACGGAAGGGGTGGCGGGCCAGGCAGTGACCGCCACTTCGATCTTCGCGGTCCTGACCAGCTTGCTGCTCGCTTTTGTTACTCGCAAATTGAATCGTCGCTTCGTCCTGCTCGGTCTTTCCGTCTTGCTAGTCTGCTCGAACTTTCTCGTCGCGTACGCATCGACCTTTTCAATCTTATTGATCGGCCGCGTTTTATTAGGAATCGCTCTGGGCGGCTTTTGGTCGATGGCGGCGGCAACGGCCGCACGCCTGGTGCCCGAAGCCCATTTACCCAAGGCAATTGCCATCATCTTCGGCGGCAGTTCTCTCGCCTCCGTTTTCGCTGCTCCACTTAGCAGTTACCTCGGCAATGTCATTGGGTGGAGGCACGTTTTTCTGCTGTCCGGCGTGATAAGCCTAGCTGCGCTTATCATGCAGGCGCTGACGATTCCCTCACTCCAACCGATCGGTACGACTAAGTTCAGTACTCTCGTAACGGTTCTTAAGAAGCCCCAATTCGCAGGCGGCATGCTGGCAGTCGCCTTGGTATTTTGCGGTCACTTCGCGGCCTTCACGTACATCCGGCCCTTCCTCGAGCGCACCACCGCGGTTGGGCCGAACGCCTTATCTGCGATTCTCTTGAGCTTTGGCGTGGCCAACTTCATCGGCACATCCTTTGGCGGCGTGCTGGTGGCCCGGAACCTTCGCGGTGCAACGCTTGTGCTTCCGCTGATCCTCGCTGCCGCAGGACTGGGCTTGTTGGCGTTTGGGACGTCCGCGTCCGTAACGACCGCTCTCATCTTCGTGTGGGGCGCTTTAATGGGGCCCGTATCGGTGCTGTGGTCAGCGTGGGTGGCACGCCAGGTACCCGAACACGCTGAAACTGCCGGAGGCGCTTTCATTGCCGCGATTCAACTCTCGGCCGCCCTGGGTGCGCTCCTAGGCGGGTCAGTCTTTGATTCCTTTGGGCCCACCGGCGTGTTCGCGCTCAGCGCCTTCTCTTGGATTCTGTCGGGCCTCGCCGTCGGGATTTTTACCAAAGCGTTAGCGATGGACGCCCGTGTCCAGACCCATGCCGCGCACTAGATAAGAAGGACCCCTGATGAAAGCTCAGCTGACGACTTATCGAAGGAGCAATTCAATGAAATCGCTCATGACGTTGCTTAGTCTTTTAATAACTTCATCCGCTGCGATGGGGTCTGACATGTCGAACGGTGCAGACAATTTCTATTCCAGCGATCGCGTTACCGTGCAGAGAGTCACAACCAGATAACACCGAGGTCAATATTATGCGCGCAACCGTCATGCATGCCGCTGGGGATGTCAGGATCGAAAACGTTCCGGACGCCACCATTGTCTTGCCCACCGATGCCGTGATTCGCATCACCCGGGCCTGTATCTGCGGCAGCGACCTGTGGCCGTATCAGTCGATGCAGCCGTCCGCTCAAGGTCAGCGAATGGGGCACGAGGCGATCGGTGTGGTTGAAGCGGTGGGCGCCGAGGTACGCACCGTTAAGCGCGGCGATGTGGTTGTCATGCCGTTTGCAATTTCCGACGGTACCTGCGTCTTTTGTCACGAAGGTCTGCCAACCGCGTGCGTCCACGTTGGGTTCTTTGGCAATAAGGGGAATGATGGTGCACAAGCCGAGGCCATTCGCATCCCGTTTGCCGATGGGACGCTGTTCGCGCTCGCGGTCGGGAAAGACGATGCCCTCATGCCGTCTCTCCTGACGCTCGCCGATGTCATGGGGACCGGCCACCACGCAGCCGTGGTCGCCAAGGTCGGCTCTGGCAAAAACGTCGCCGTGGTGGGTGACGGCGCCGTGGGTCTCTGTGGCGTCATTGCGGCAAAGCGCCTCGGCGCGGAACGCATCATCCTCCTGGGACGCCATCCTGACCGCATCGCTCTGGGTCGAGAGTTTGGCGCCACCGACGTAGTGAGCGACCGTGGTGCCGAGGCCATCGAGCGAGTGCAAGAGCTTACGGGAGGGTACGGTGCCCATGCCGTTCTGGAATGCGTCGGCCACGGTGAGTCCATGGAAACGGCGATTGCGATCACGCGCCCGGGCGGAGCCATTGGCCGTGTCGGCGTGCCGCAGGATGCCGCCATGCTTGGCTCACAGACTGCCTTCTATCACAACGTGACGGTCGGGGGCGGTCCCGCGCCAGTACGAGCCTACATCCGCGAGCTTCTTCCCGACATTCTGGAGGGGCGCATCCATCCCGGTCGTGTCTTCGATCGTACGGTCAACCTCGACGGGGTGCCGGGTGGCTACCGCGACATGAATGACCGTAAATCGCTCAAGGTCATGGTTCGACCTTGATCCGGCCCGGGCGCCGGCGAAGCGCATTAGATTTCGATGAATTGGAGGAGTAATACAATGGAACTCAAGCGTGCCGGGTCCGTGCCATCCCAGCGAGGCCCAGAGCAGTATTTCACAGGCGTAGTGCGGATAGATCCGCTCCACAGCGCATCCGCCCCCGCTCGGGTGGCCTGCGCCAGCGTCACATTCGAACCCGGCGCCCGAAGTGCCTGGCACACTCATCCTTTAGGTCAGATCTTGGTGGTGACAGCCGGCTGTGGCTGGACTCAGTGCGACGGGGAACCGATCGTCGAAATTAGAGCGGGCGATGTCATTTGGTGTCCCCCCGGGCACAAGCATTGGCACGGGGCAACGCCAACCACGGCTATGACCCACATCGCGATCCAGGAAGCCTTGGATGGCGTTGCGGTCGTTTGGATGCAGAAAGTCACTGATAGTGAATATCTTGAAGGACCGAAAGGAGTCTCCCATGGCTGAGCAACCCTCACCCGCCCGTCAGGCATTTGGCGACATCGCACCTGCGCTCGCGACCTATACCGACGATGTTCTTTTCGGCGATGTTTGGAAGCGGCCGGGGCTGTCACCCCGTGATCGAAGCCTGATCACAGTTGCGAGCCTGGTCGCTCTCTATCGCGTGAACGAGCTGCCATTTCACGTAAAGAAGGCGCTGGAAAACGGCGTGAGCCGGGAAGAACTCATAGAATTGATCACTCACCTGGCCTTCTATTCCGGCTGGCCCACGGCCAATACGGCGCTCCCAATAGCCCGCAGTGTGTTCGAGGAAGCCGCCCTCTCCGCGCAACACCGAGAATGAACCTTACGCCCGCTGCCACAAAGTACCCCACCTGGACGCACCGCGCGACGTACGTACCCCGAAAACTACCCCTCGATGGGACACTCTGTGCAGAGCCGTCTTGGGTCGCCATCGAATCCTGGGCGCAAAATCCTGATTAACGGATGGATTCGCCATCCAGTCCTGCTGGATACCCCCAAACAATACCCGGCGTTCGAAAGACATCAGGGAGCGTGAAGCCCCCCGCCAAATTAGGGAAGTTTCAGACGCCCGAACCAAGGATTAGTGTAAAGCCCTCTGATTGTCTGCCCGAACAACAGCAGCCCGGGTCGCAGCCAACTTCTAACGGGCGAAGTCACCATTGGCCGCTAGCGGGTGCTCGCTTACCTGAAGCTGTGGCCTTCCACTGGAGCGCCAGTCGGGTTACGCGGTCCGGCCCCTGGCACATGCCAATCAAAGGCGACGATTAGCAAGACAAGAACTATCAGCCAGGAAGCAACTGAAAGCCAAGATGTGCACAGCAGGTAATAGACCCTTATCCAATGCGCTTCAACGAAACCGACGCTCGGTACCTTCTTCCCCGAGCGCATTTCTATCGCGAATTCAGGGCTCAGCCGATGGTCTACCGCGAATCTCCGGAAGTCGATGGGCTCGTGATTGAATGGGCACTCTCTCATCTTCGCTGCGTACGCCTTACGAATGCCTTCTGTGGCCTCCCAGTCTGGATCGTTGGAGGCCCTGGCACGCGCGCGAACGCCTTCGAGTTGAGTTCTCAATTCCGTGATGTCAACGGCATTAGCATGCAGCCGATCGGAGCGCACGGAGGTTTGACCACTCGCCTCTATCAGACTGATAACAAGAATGAATACAGACAGTATTGCCATGATAGCGGCGCTACTGACTCCGTACTCCCGAAGTCCTTGAGCGGTGTGCGGGTCAAGTAGTCCAACCGCGATTGCGACCACCGACAACAGTGCTATAGAAAACGTTGACAGTCTTTCTCGGAGCGCCAGGCGCTGCGCTGCCCGGAATCTGGTGCTAGATGTCTTCCACATCCGCGTCCGCAGCTGGTCGGTTTCGTGTTCAAACTCTTTCACGCTAAATGCCTCCAACGCCGAGAAAGACGGGTGACGCCCGGGAGACCAGTCAGATCACCTCGTCCTTCGAATTACCTTTTGCAATTCACTGACGAGGTAGCGACCGAAGGTGTCGCGCGAACCCTGCGGCGCAGGAAGTTCCTGTAAGCACGTCCGCTGACGAGAAAAAGCTCCCGCCAGGTACCATTCTCGGTAGGCGCCACCCGCCTAGTAGATAGTAGCCTCATCGGCCTTCATAATCTTGAGAACAGTGTTCATGTATCTGAAAAAGCGCCCGTCGATTTGCAGATCAGTAAGTGCTTCGTCGGGCGCAATCAAGGCGCGACCAACCAAAAACTCAAGCCTTTCTGGAATCGAGCTAATGGCGTCGAAGTCCCGGACATAGCCTGAGGTGGGGCGATACTTCATCTCGAAGAACGCCCGCGAAAATGACTTGAGTTCCGCCGGCGCTGAGAAATTGAACTCCGGAAGCCTCTCGAACATTCCGCGGACCACGCGATCAAGATTATAAAGAAGCGCAAGGTCAGTGATTTGACTGAAGTAGGCTACCCAGCCATAGCGGCGTCGTTCGTGAACAGCCCCGGTGATTCGCTCATTGAGCTCGAGGAGAAAGACGTCCTTCAAACGCTCCGTAGTCAGATACTTGTACTTATCTAGCCGCCGATCCTTGTTGTGCCTGAAGTCACTGAACTTGGCAGCCAGGGCTCTAAGTAGGTTTTCTACAGTGGCAGTTCGGACCGTGACGTGGGAGCCATTGAACACGTACCCCAGATATCGAAATTCTTCGCTTAGTCGCGTGAGATGACTTTTTCCTCCGCCCACTTTATGAACAGACAACCCGCGCCTTTGCGCGCGCGAGACGAACGACTTTTGGGCCTTACGCACCTCGGTCTCGCTCCCATATATTAAGACGTCGTCTACATAGCGGAAATACTTGACCGGAAGGTTGCTCATGCCCTCGTCTATAGGCGCGATGTAGATTGATGCAAAGATATTGGCAGTGGCGAGGCCCTGCGCAACGCCTTCGATTCTTCGAAAGTTCTTGTAGTCTCGCCGGCGGGTCGACGCTGGCACCGTCGGCGTGAGTATAGATCGTCGGAGGAGGGTCATCGCTCGCGCGTCCGTAATTCGTTCCGTGAGATGCTTGAAGAGGCGGTCGTGATGCAGTGTGTCGTAGAATTGCTTAATGTCACAGCCGGCCACGAATGTTGTCAGTGGATCGTGGTTTGGCAGATCCGCTGCTAATTCACGGACGATGCCTCCAGCGATGTTGCGAGGTACGCACTCCGGATACGCTTCAGCGAGAAGGTCTTTAAGCTGATGGAGTACTACACGGTCACGAATAGTCGGGATCGAGACCACGCGAGGTTTGCTGTCCCGTCCTTTAGGCTTTAGCACTTCCAGATACGGTGAGAATCGGAATGTGCCGTCCAGACATTTTCGCGATGCATCACGTAGATCGGCGGCGCGACTCAGGGAGAATTGAACGCCGTTAATACGGTCGATGCCCTTCCCCGTACTTGCACTGAACTTATCCTCGAATACTTGCTCAAGCGACACGGCCGCCATGAGTTCGTCAAATCGTTGGGTACAGTTAAAGGACAAGCTGGGAGCTCTGCGGCGGCGTACTTGGCTTAAACAAAGCGTTGCCTCGATGATATCCATCGAACGATCACGGCGAGAATCTTGAGGCGCTCGGCGATTGCGATCTCATCTTTTTCAAGACACTTAACTCAGAGGCGTAATCCAGTGGGTCAACCCTAGACTGACGCGGTGTCGGGAGAAGGCTCACCTTCTGCAATGCGCCCCACCACTTCGTTCATCGTGTAGTGAACGAATTGTTGCCCGAGCCCGGTCAGCACATACGCCTTGGAGTCCTCGAAAGCCGACTCCATTGTCGTCGGAGCTGCTCCTGCTCGGCGGCGCCGAGGTTTTCGCAGAAAATGCCCTGCACCATCCGTCTCGCGCGGCTGGCGAATCACACCACCAGTTGATAGATCTCGGATAAGTAACCTAAATAGATCCGCTTCCGGCGAGTCCTCCCGGGGAGTATCTCCATATAGCGTAGTCCAGATTTCATACCGGGTCGTCCCAGGGTTCTGGAAGATCTCGCGGATGACGGCGAAATGTGACTCGTGATAGAGCGTTAGCCAGTCTAGAAACAGCCGAACAACATCGTCGGAGCAAATGCGTGTGCCCGCGCTATTTATTACGACGTTCGCTGCGTACTTGCGCTTCTCTTGGGTTTCAGCTGCATCCCACAGTCGGAACGCTTTCCGCACGAGGTCCAAGTAATCTTTGCTCTGAATCCGCTCATCGATTGTGGAACCCAAGGACTCAAAGCGCGCGTTGATATCTGCAAGCGTGTTCTGTAGGTCAGCAATTTTCTGCTGATGCTCTTTGAGCCATTCGCTTTGAAGGGTGTTTTGCCGGATGCCGGGCTCATCAGTCTTAATACTCGCAGCGGCGGCTATCAAACCCCCGACCCAGGGGATACTTCCCAGCGCGGCCAGCACAAACTTCTCTACAATCCGACGGCGCTGGGTCGGCTCAAGCGCCGCCAGCTCCTGTGCGAATTGATGGCCGAGAGGATCTAAAGGCTCGGGAACGATCTCACCCACGGGATAGCCTTGGATTGATGTCAGAGACGCTTGAGAAGCTCAGCGGCCTTATTTAGCCTAGCGCGACGCTCTTGGATATAGGGGTGAATCCGGTTCGGTAGCGAGCTATTGAAGGCTGCAAGATCTGAGCCTTGGCGTTCCAGGTAGACCTTGATGGAGCCGACTTGAGCATCGAGGAATGCGGGGGCTTGGTTGGCTTCTTGCTCATTCATTTCGACGCCGATGATTAGAAACTGACCGGAAATTTGCGCCTGAGGCAAGTTGCTGCTGTAGGTGCTCGGAAGTAACTGCCACAGCACAGACGGCCCCGTGTAGGAGTACTTTTTCACGCCACGAAGGCCTTTGCGCTGCATCATTCCTCGGCCAAAGGAATCCTGTTCCCTGATCGTATGTTCCGTGACCTCACGTTCCGCATGGTCCCAAGCCACGACGAGCGGCGCGACAGCGAGGTCGCCTGCGATCTGAATGGCCAACTCTTCATTCGTGCGAGTCCCGAAAGCACCGTCAGGAAGCGCGTCAACCGCCTTAGCAATTTCCTGTCGCGCGTAGGCCTCCAGCCACATGTGAAGACTCGCCCGATCTGGGCGCACAAATAGGTGACTTCCCACAGGTTGCATCGAGCTCTCCTCTTCGATCGTGAGATATCATTGTCCTCCTGATTCAACTTGGATGCGAATTTGCCCCGACGACTGCATGGGTTGGGGATGGCGCGCCTCCGCCGATCTTCGGGCGCCGGCAGAGTCCGTCGTGTCGCCACGTCGCAACTTTCTTTGCCCGGCTCTGCCCTCCGAACGGCTGACCGAATACTCAGAAGCTCTATGCTGAGATAGTTGAAGAAGCCTGCTCCGCTGCGATATCTAAAAGTGTCGATCCGGATCCGAGCTACCCGAGAATCGTCTGCTCGTTGCGCGAATCCGTGATCTTCCGAATACCTTCGAATGCTGCGAAGCTAGGAATCGGTGATCGGCCGTTTCCAAACTGCCTGAATGCGCTCAAGCTCTTCAAACGCGCCCGTTACCCCAGCCTTGCCGTGACCGAATCGCTGCAGAACCCGCTCGGTAGACCTAAGCAGAATTTCCGCCAGCATAAGCGCGCTCGATCGCCCAAAGTTCGGGACCATCGGGCCGTCGTCGCCCCATGGCCGTCTCTGCGGCGTATCGGCTCGGACGTCGAAATAGAGCCAGGTCATATAGGACGGGCTGTTGTGGACCACAGCGCTGAGCATCGCGAAACCCGCATATTCGTCGGAAAGCCCAGCTCGTCTGAATCGCACTTCGGTTTCAAGCTTAGTGACGCCCTTGTCCTTGAGGCGCTCGACCTCCTTTGCATACAGGCGGCGAGCGGGCTTGAGCAGCTCACTCTCCGTAAACGGTCGCAGTGTCTCGTTCTTTCCTGCGCTAGCGATCTGGCAGGTCTTGTTCCAGGCGACTTCATCGGGCAGCTCAAGATTTTCCCAATAGTCGTCTTCTGTGCACAGGTTCCGGAGGTCTGCGTATGCATCGAGCACAGAGCGTGCAGCGCCGGCGATGCCTTTGAATTCTCCGGCGATGAGCATTGCGCGTGCGGAGCGCGCGTAGTCGATCATGGACAGAAGCAGCAGAACGATGAATCGCTCCGCCGGCTTGCGAAAATTGAACCGCAGGTTATCAGCGGCACGCGTGCCGGCCTCGATTACAAGCGCGAGGAAGGCCTGCAGCTCGTCGAGCGTGACGTCTGATTCTGCCATCCGAAAGCGGAACGCCCGCGACGCTCTACTTCTTTTTCAGGAGCTGATCGAGCGTATCGACGCCTTTGTCTTTCAAGACGGTGCCGAGTTTGGCATCAGACCGGTAGCCTTTGGCGAAATTCTCTCCGTAGGTGTCGCGAAGCGTTCCTACGTGTGTGTCGCTCCGCTTCTTATGCGCCTGCCCATCCTTATCACGCATTCTGCCGTCGAGACCCTTGGGAAAGTGCTTGGTCATAAATTCCCTCAAAATTGAGTGGCAGGCTACATCTTCGGTCACTTTTGCCAAGAATTCAAAGAAGTCACGGACTGGGAAAGGCTTAACCCAAGGAACAGTGCACCGGCGGGAAGCACCCAGACGAAAGCGCTGCCAAAAAGCGGCGGCGCTCTTCCGACCTCCGAATCGATCGTACCTAGATACGCGCCTCCGTAGTATCGACGACCAAAAGCGCAACCGTGGCACGTGCAAACACACAACCCTCTGCGGAAGTCGTCATTCAGTATCGAACGAGTGGGTGTCACTGGCCCATCATTCTCCGCTCGATACGTTTCTTCAGTTGTCCCTGATCAATTCGGGTCGTTTGAAGCTGGTGGGCGAACCGACCAACGATCTCGGCATTGTGCGAGTCGCCCTGTTGAATCAGGAGTTCTCTCGCCGCGAGCCATCCAAGTACAACCGACCTTCTCGTTACTGCCGATCTCTCGACCCGGGTGTGGCCTCTACGCGAGTTGAGCCCAGCCGAGTTCGCTCGTTCTTCCGAATATCCGAATAACCCTCGTTCGGATGCACGGAAAATGCCATCACGTTTCAGACTCACAATCTGTCCTCGGACCGCTCTTTCGGTCGCGTTCGCCTCGACGCCCTGCTCTCGAACGCGACGCGCGAATTCTCGCCTCCAATTTCGCAGGGTCGCCTTGCGAATGTTCAGTCTTACCCCATCCTCGCTAACAGCTTTCACTACCATATGTACGTGCGGATGAGGCTCATCGGTGTGGAGGATCATCGCGTATCTGTGATTGGCGCCGAACTCCTCTCTAGCAAACACCTTCACAGCCTCCAGCACTCTCTTCGCCGGCGTTCCGGGTGGCATCGAGAAGAGGACCTTGTGTACCAGCTTGGGTGGCTTACGGTTACCCCTTGGCCCGAGCGATGACGTCGGCCGCTGCTCCTGGATATCCAGATCCCAGTCCTCCAGCAAGTCTGCCTCCGCCCCTCTCCCCTCGATATACCTCCCGTCGTCCGTCTCGATTTCAAGGTTCCCCGTCCGGCTCAGGTAGGCGAAGTGCCTCCCTACCGACTTCACGTCCTGCCCTCCCCGGCTAAGGACTTTGACCATGACCTCCGGCGTCCGACGGACGGTCCGCTCGATTAGCTGGATCTCCTCGGGAGACAGTCGATTCCGCTGGCCGGGCCCACGCCGGGCATAGCTGGCGATGTCCAGAAGCATGCCGGGTTCGTTTTTATGCCGCATTGCGTTCCCCCGCGCGGTGGTAAGCAGTGCAGGCGGCTGGTGTATTCGGCATAGATTCGTGTCTTTCTGGTGTGGGTTTCAACTCACTCAGGGGAACACACATGCAAGCATCCACAGGCCGCCTGGTGGCGGACTTTCGTCAGTACCTGCTCACGGAACGGGGTCTGGCCGCAAGGACGATCGAGCACTACACGGAGGCTGCTCAGATCTTTCTGGAGGCACGTTCTAGGGAGGATGACCGGGATCTCAGCACCTGGGCCGCCGCGGACGTCCTGCGCTTCATCCAGCGCCGGGCGCAGGTGCGTCGCCCCGTGCACATGCAGCGGCTGTGTGTGGGGCTCCGGTGCTTTTTCCGCTACCTGCGGTTCTGCGGTGCCACCGAACGCGATCTTGTGGCCAGCATTCCACGGATCGCGCGTTGGCGACTTGCGACGATCCCGAAGGCATTGGCGCAGGTGCAGGTTCAGAGTGTTCTGGCCTACTGCGACCGCGGCACTGCCGTTGGTCGCCGTAACTACGCGATCCTGCTGCTGCTCAGCCGACTGGGCTTGCGCGCGCATGAGGTACGATCTTTGTTGCTTGAGGACATCGATTGGCGCGGCGGCCAACTCACCATCCACGGCAAGGGTCGAGGACCTGAGCCCATGCCGCTGCCGACAGACGTCGGCGAGGCCCTCGCTGCGTACCTGAGCGACGGCCGACCCCACTCGACCAGCCGCAGTGTCTTCCTGCGCGCCGTTCCACCCTACGTGCAGCTCGCCGACGGTACGGTCAGCTCGATCATCTGTGAGCTGGTTGCGTCGGCGGGCGTCCAGGCGCCCAGCAGGGGAGCACACATCTTTCGCCACACGTTGGCGACGCAGATGCTGCGTGGTGGCGCCTCGCTCCGGGAGATTGGTCAGCTCTTGCGTCATAGGGATGAGGACACGACGCGCATCTACGCCAAGGTCGACCTGGCGCGCCTGCGTATGCTCGCCATGCCGTGGCTGGGAGGTGCGGCATGAGCGCTCTGCAGGATCATGTGCAGGACTATCTGATGATGCGTCGGGCGCTGGGCTTTCGGCTGGTCGAGGCGGAGGTCTATCTCAGGGGCTTCTGCGCGTTCATGGATACACACGCCGAGACCATCGTTACCGCGCAGCTCGCCCTGAGCTGGGCGACGGCGGTTACGGACATTCGCCCCACCTCCTGGGCGGCACGCCTGACCACGGTGCGCCAGTTCGCGCGCTATCTGCAGGGCTTCGAGCCGCGAACCGAGGTCCCCAGTGTCCGCCTGCTGCCGTTTCGACCGCGACGAACGAGGCCGTATCTCTACTCGCGACGAGAGATCCGTCAGCTGCTGGACGCAGCCGAGGTCATGCCTTCGCGCCAGACGTTGCGTCCGTGGACACTGCGTACGCTGGTCGGCCTGCTGGCCGTGACCGGCATGCGGGTCGGCGAGGCGCTGGCCCTCACGCGCGAGGACGTCGATCTCGAGGCCGGCGTCCTCACCGTCCGGGGCAGTAAGTTCACTAAGTCTCGCCTGGTACCTTTGCATGTCTCCACCTGCCAGGCACTTGAGCGCTACGCGCAGCGTCGGGATGCCTGCCTGGGTCAGCGCGTGCGAGCGGCTAACTTTCTCCTGACCGGTCGCGGCCGTAAGTTCCACGCGGCCGAGGTTCACAAGTCCTTCACCGCGATCTCACGTACGGTCGGACTACGCGGGCCGGATGCCCGCCGTGGCCCCCGTCTGCACGACCTGCGCCATCGCTTTGCGACCGAGACCCTGTTGCGCTGGTCACGCTCAGGTCTGCCGATCGAGCACGAGATGCCCACGTTGTCTACGTACCTGGGACACTCCAACATCTCGGATACATATTGGTACCTGTCGGCGCACCCTAAGTTGATGCGGCACGCGGCTTTGCGCCTGCAGTGTCGTTGGGGAGCTTCCCGATGAGCCCCGCGGCGACACTCCCGGGGCTGCTGCAGCATTTCTTTACCGAGCGCCTTATGACGCAGCGTCGCGTCAGCGCACATACGATGTCTGCCTACCGTGACACGTTCCGTCTGCTGTTGCGGTTTGCGCAGGTGGAACGGCACAAGAGTCCGTCGGCGCTTGATCTGGCCGACCTGGATGCCACCCTGATCGGCCGTTTCCTGACCAGCCTCGAGGAGCAACGCCGTTGTGGCGCCCGCACGCGCAACGCCCGGCTGACCGCTATCCGCTCGTTCTTTCACTACGCGGCGTTCCAAGAACCGGCGCTCTCGGCTCATATCCAGCGCGTCCTGGCCATTCCCTATAAGCGCCAGTCCAAGCCATTGGTGGACTTCCTCTCCCACGGTGAGATCGAGGCCTTGCTGGCCGCCCCCGATCGCACAAGTTGGGTGGGCCGCCGTGACTATGTGCTGCTGGTCGTCGCTGTTCAGACCGGTCTGCGACTGTCCGAGCTCACCAGCCTCGACCGGAGCGCCGTGACGTTCGGTGCCGGTGCTCATGTTCGCTGTCACGGGAAGGGTCGCAAGGAGCGCTGCACGCCGCTGACGGCTTCCACCACCGCACTGCTGAAGGTGTGGTGCAAGGAGCCGGCTCCGGCGGACTCGCAGGTCCTTTTCCCGAACCGACGCGGCGGACGACTGAGCTCCGACAGCGTTCAGTACCTGGTGAGGAAGTACGTCGGGACAGCCGGCGCGCGGTGCCCGTCCCTCAGGGGTAAACGGGTCTCGCCGCACGTGCTGCGTCACAGCGCCGCCATGGAGCTGCTCGCCGCCGGAGTGGACTCCTCGGTCATTGCTCTGTGGCTCGGCCACGAGTCGGTGAACACGACCCAGATCTACCTGCACGCCCATCTTGCCCTGAAGGAAGCCGCGCTGGCGAAGACGATCCCACCGAACGTCAGGCCCGGCAGGTACCGCCCCGATGATCGGCTCCTGAGTTTCCTCAACGCCCTCTGAGGAGCCGGAACTATGCCGAACAGGACCCACCAGCTGGCCATCGAAGACTCTGTAACCAGGCCACAGGAGACCCTCGAATGAGTTCCACTCGGCATAGTTCCGGATCCGGCATGCTTCTGGATATGCCGCATGCGGCATATCCAGAAGCATGCCGGGTTCGTTTTTATGCCGCATTGCGTTCCCCCGCGCGGTGGTAAGCAGTGCAGGCGGCTGGTGTATTCGGCATAGATTCGTGTCTTTCTGGTGTGGGTTTCAACTCACTCAGGGGAACACACATGCAAGCATCCACAGGCCGCCTGGTGGCGGACTTTCGTCAGTACCTGCTCACGGAACGGGGTCTGGCCGCAAGGACGATCGAGCACTACACGGAGGCTGCTCAGATCTTTCTGGAGGCACGTTCTAGGGAGGATGACCGGGATCTCAGCACCTGGGCCGCCGCGGACGTCCTGCGCTTCATCCAGCGCCGGGCGCAGGTGCGTCGCCCCGTGCACATGCAGCGGCTGTGTGTGGGGCTCCGGTGCTTTTTCCGCTACCTGCGGTTCTGCGGTGCCACCGAACGCGATCTTGTGGCCAGCATTCCACGGATCGCGCGTTGGCGACTTGCGACGATCCCGAAGGCATTGGCGCAGGTGCAGGTTCAGAGTGTTCTGGCCTACTGCGACCGCGGCACTGCCGTTGGTCGCCGTAACTACGCGATCCTGCTGCTGCTCAGCCGACTGGGCTTGCGCGCGCATGAGGTACGATCTTTGTTGCTTGAGGACATCGATTGGCGCGGCGGCCAACTCACCATCCACGGCAAGGGTCGAGGACCTGAGCCCATGCCGCTGCCGACAGACGTCGGCGAGGCCCTCGCTGCGTACCTGAGCGACGGCCGACCCCACTCGACCAGCCGCAGTGTCTTCCTGCGCGCCGTTCCACCCTACGTGCAGCTCGCCGACGGTACGGTCAGCTCGATCATCTGTGAGCTGGTTGCGTCGGCGGGCGTCCAGGCGCCCAGCAGGGGAGCACACATCTTTCGCCACACGTTGGCGACGCAGATGCTGCGTGGTGGCGCCTCGCTCCGGGAGATTGGTCAGCTCTTGCGTCATAGGGATGAGGACACGACGCGCATCTACGCCAAGGTCGACCTGGCGCGCCTGCGTATGCTCGCCATGCCGTGGCTGGGAGGTGCGGCATGAGCGCTCTGCAGGATCATGTGCAGGACTATCTGATGATGCGTCGGGCGCTGGGCTTTCGGCTGGTCGAGGCGGAGGTCTATCTCAGGGGCTTCTGCGCGTTCATGGATACACACGCCGAGACCATCGTTACCGCGCAGCTCGCCCTGAGCTGGGCGACGGCGGTTACGGACATTCGCCCCACCTCCTGGGCGGCACGCCTGACCACGGTGCGCCAGTTCGCGCGCTATCTGCAGGGCTTCGAGCCGCGAACCGAGGTCCCCAGTGTCCGCCTGCTGCCGTTTCGACCGCGACGAACGAGGCCGTATCTCTACTCGCGACGAGAGATCCGTCAGCTGCTGGACGCAGCCGAGGTCATGCCTTCGCGCCAGACGTTGCGTCCGTGGACACTGCGTACGCTGGTCGGCCTGCTGGCCGTGACCGGCATGCGGGTCGGCGAGGCGCTGGCCCTCACGCGCGAGGACGTCGATCTCGAGGCCGGCGTCCTCACCGTCCGGGGCAGTAAGTTCACTAAGTCTCGCCTGGTACCTTTGCATGTCTCCACCTGCCAGGCACTTGAGCGCTACGCGCAGCGTCGGGATGCCTGCCTGGGTCAGCGCGTGCGAGCGGCTAACTTTCTCCTGACCGGTCGCGGCCGTAAGTTCCACGCGGCCGAGGTTCACAAGTCCTTCACCGCGATCTCACGTACGGTCGGACTACGCGGGCCGGATGCCCGCCGTGGCCCCCGTCTGCACGACCTGCGCCATCGCTTTGCGACCGAGACCCTGTTGCGCTGGTCACGCTCAGGTCTGCCGATCGAGCACGAGATGCCCACGTTGTCTACGTACCTGGGACACTCCAACATCTCGGATACATATTGGTACCTGTCGGCGCACCCTAAGTTGATGCGGCACGCGGCTTTGCGCCTGCAGTGTCGTTGGGGAGCTTCCCGATGAGCCCCGCGGCGACACTCCCGGGGCTGCTGCAGCATTTCTTTACCGAGCGCCTTATGACGCAGCGTCGCGTCAGCGCACATACGATGTCTGCCTACCGTGACACGTTCCGTCTGCTGTTGCGGTTTGCGCAGGTGGAACGGCACAAGAGTCCGTCGGCGCTTGATCTGGCCGACCTGGATGCCACCCTGATCGGCCGTTTCCTGACCAGCCTCGAGGAGCAACGCCGTTGTGGCGCCCGCACGCGCAACGCCCGGCTGACCGCTATCCGCTCGTTCTTTCACTACGCGGCGTTCCAAGAACCGGCGCTCTCGGCTCATATCCAGCGCGTCCTGGCCATTCCCTATAAGCGCCAGTCCAAGCCATTGGTGGACTTCCTCTCCCACGGTGAGATCGAGGCCTTGCTGGCCGCCCCCGATCGCACAAGTTGGGTGGGCCGCCGTGACTATGTGCTGCTGGTCGTCGCTGTTCAGACCGGTCTGCGACTGTCCGAGCTCACCAGCCTCGACCGGAGCGCCGTGACGTTCGGTGCCGGTGCTCATGTTCGCTGTCACGGGAAGGGTCGCAAGGAGCGCTGCACGCCGCTGACGGCTTCCACCACCGCACTGCTGAAGGTGTGGTGCAAGGAGCCGGCTCCGGCGGACTCGCAGGTCCTTTTCCCGAACCGACGCGGCGGACGACTGAGCTCCGACAGCGTTCAGTACCTGGTGAGGAAGTACGTCGGGACAGCCGGCGCGCGGTGCCCGTCCCTCAGGGGTAAACGGGTCTCGCCGCACGTGCTGCGTCACAGCGCCGCCATGGAGCTGCTCGCCGCCGGAGTGGACTCCTCGGTCATTGCTCTGTGGCTCGGCCACGAGTCGGTGAACACGACCCAGATCTACCTGCACGCCCATCTTGCCCTGAAGGAAGCCGCGCTGGCGAAGACGATCCCACCGAACGTCAGGCCCGGCAGGTACCGCCCCGATGATCGGCTCCTGAGTTTCCTCAACGCCCTCTGAGGAGCCGGAACTATGCCGAACAGGACCCACCAGCTGGCCATCGAAGACTCTGTAACCAGGCCACAGGAGACCCTCGAATGAGTTCCACTCGGCATAGTTCCGGATCCGGCATGCTCCTGGATATGCCGCATGCGGCATATCCAGAAGCGGCCTGGCTGCCCCCTTTTCGCTAAGTGTCTTCGACATCGCCCTGGTCCCAGCTGACCTGATTGGCTCTGATCAACCCCTTCACATGATCTCGTAGACCCTCGGCAACCCTGAGCATCCCCCGGAGATCGTCGCGCCCTGGACCTGCCACCTTGTCGCCGTGGTTCGCTAGCCGGGCAATCTGATTCAACGTCCGACCAATAGCCCCTAGCTCCGCCACAGACCGCTTCAGGGCGGCGAGCTCCTCCTTCGGGAGTGGTGATAGCTGACGCAGGTGCGACCGGATTAGGACCGACACGTAAGTCGCTGCGGGCAGCCCTCGCCTTGCCGCCCGATCGGAAAGTAGAACGCGGTCGTCAGGCCGCAGCCGGATATACAGCCTCGCGCCCCGCAATTCCCTGTACGGCGAGGCAATCGCAGACGCCGGTGAAGCCACTCCGACCACGGTCTCGATCAGTTGCCGCACGACCGCGGACTCGGTTAACTCCTTCTGCGAAGCCAGCGCCTGGAGGGAGGATTTCGTCTCCTCAGACAGCCGGCAGCTGAATCAATGACTCGCGAGCCATACGTGAGATCGTGGGACAACAGCGGCCGCGAGGCTATCCTGATTGGCTTTCGGATTGGTGGCTCATGTCTCACGAAATTGGCGACTCTTGTGTGACAGGCCTTTTTCCTCCGTGTTTAAGCTCAGATCAAGGAGGCGAACCGCTTCACTTCGAGAATGGCACTAGGCGGATAATCCAAGGCAGCGCACCCTCCCAGGCGGGCACAAAAAATGGGAGGGAACGCCGAAGCGTCCCCTCCCTGCCGGTCAGGCCACAAGCGCCAAGGCCAGGTCCCAGAGGCCCGAATTGATACGGACGTCCTCGCGGATGGCAGTGATCGCCCGGGTCCTGATGAGCCGATTGGACGCCGACCGCCGGGGGATGCCGCCGCGCAGGACGTTCTCCTGGACGACATTCAGCGTGCGCCAGAGGTCATTCCCGACGTCTTCCGAACGCCGTGGCACCAAGAGACGAGCCGGTTCCAGCCCGCCCTCAGCGCCCCCAGGGAAGCGCAGCGCCAGGGCCTGAGCCGCGAAGTCGAGCTGCTCCAGATGGTCCAGCCGACGGCTCTCCAAGCGTTCGACCGAGGTCGCCAGCGCCCCGAACCGCTCGCCGATCTCGAGCGCCGCCTGCACCACGTTGGCCACCACGTCACCCCGATGAGCCACCCGGAAGCTCGGAAAGGCCCCGACCGAGACGACCAGTCCGTTGGTGCACACCGCCCTGTATAGCCCCACCCGCAGCTGGTAGGCGCTGGTCCCATCGTGGGAGTTCAGGAAGAGGATCTCAGGCACCGCATCCCTTAGGGCCACCGTTTCGAACCGCCGGCGGAACCGGATCAGGTGTCTGGCATGCACCGGACTCTTGGCCCTGACCGCCTGCCGAGCCTGAACCGGGTAGGAACCCAACGGACCCTAAGGCATCGACCACCGTCGCGGTCGGGATGAACGTATACGAGGAACTCCGGCTCTCGTGGGCCGATGGCGCGAAGGCCGCAGGCACCCTCTGACGGAGTGATTCCGGGGAAAGCGCTCCGAGGAACGCGGTGCTATAGGACGACTGAGCAGAATTGAAGGTATCCATTGTCGCCTCCTGAAGGCGTCGAACCGGGGCGGGATTGCCCGCGCAGGGCGCCTCACGCGGCAGCGGAGACGTCAAGGATCGAAGACCGCCGCAGGCGGCGCCGGAGTCTTCGTAGGCGTCCTTGACGTCGAGAACCGCGTGATACCCTGCGCGAATCCAGCAAGCCCGCCCACCCTCAAGGATTCTTCTCCTGGCTGGCTTGCGTCCGGGTCACTATCTCCAGTCCCTGCCCCTTGGACGTGGCCTCCTCTGCACCTGGAACTGCACCTCCTTGGCTCCGCAGGCAGCACAGCGCAGTCTCTTAGCAAGGCTCTCAAGGGTCGTATCCCATCCCACGATTTTGGCTAGTGCCACCGGCTCGGTACTACGCACGTGCTGGCACTTCGTGCACGTCATCACCAGCAAGTAGTCTCCAAATTGATCGCTGAGTTTCCGGACGATCGGCTTGCGCATATGTGCGAAGTTGCCAGCACGATCTCGGCAGGTAAATACAGTGCGTGAGCTGGTCAAATACTGGATGGAGCCCCGTATCCGGACGAACCAGACGCCTCTCGTGGGAGCACAGTCCGTACGTCGTTGCTGATCAAAAGAAAACGGAAGGAGACGCCCTGAAAAATGACGGAGGGACCGCGCAGGCCGATCCCTCCGGAGGAACGAGAGACTAAATAAGGCCTCTCTCACAGAATGAAATGGCGTGAGCTCCGCCGACGACAAAGTGATCGAGGAGACGAATCTGGACGCTACCGAGGCCTTCCTGGATTTTCTTGGTGATCAACTCGTCGGCCTGGCTGGGCTCGAGCACTCCGCTGGGGTGACAGTGCGCAATGTAAATGGAGCTGGCGTTGTGCCGGAGTGCGCACTTGACCACTTCCCGGGGATAAACCGCCGCGGCATCGACCGTGCCTGAAAAGAGGATTTCGGTTGCGATAAGCCTCAGGCGATTGTCCACGGCAACCATGACGAAATGCTCACGTTCCTCGGAGCCGAGCAGATGTATGAGGTACTCGCGTACGCGTTGCGGTGTCGAGAGTTCCGGGCCCTTCGCTGCAGCGAGCCTAAGGAGTATGTCTCGCGACTGGGCGATGATC
This sequence comes from uncultured Pseudomonadota bacterium, assembly GCA_963703025.1. GTDB lineage: Bacteria > Pseudomonadota > Gammaproteobacteria > Steroidobacterales > Steroidobacteraceae > 13-2-20CM-66-19. The sequence continues at coordinate 3,867,249 of OY969778.1, forward strand.
TGTCTTTCGGCCTCGCTGAGCCGGGAGGATCCATGAAGCCAAACGGTTCCGTACGCAAGCGGCGCAGATACTTTGCGGCCACGCGATCGCGCGCGTGAAACGGTGGTGCTCTCAAGGTTGGAGTCAGACATGACGGTGCTCCGGGATTGTCCTGGGGCGGGATTGCCCGCGCAGGGCGCCTCACGCGGCAGCGGAGACGTCAAGGATCGAAGACCGCCGCCAGGCGGCGCCGCAGTCCGCGCAGGCGTCCTTGACGTCGAGAACCGCGTGATACCCTGCGCGGATACAGCAAACCCGCTCCCACCCCTCCGGTCCTCTTGACCTAAGTTCGCGGAGACTCGGTTCCGCCGTGCCAGCGAACGTCAGAAGCGAACACCGATGGTCACATCCAGGCTCCTACGCAACGGCCACAGACCGTCCTCAAACGGAAAGCTCCTACTCCCTCGTCCAACTCACAACTGCGTTCCGGGACCGCATCGAGCAAACGGTTCTGCGCCTCAGGAATGGATTGCCGTGAAGCGTCATCAACCCCGGCGTCCAAACGATCGAGCACTTCGACGAGTACCGTCCGCATGGACATCCGCTGATATGCAGTCAGCTCGAGCTGCCAACGCCGTGAGTCGCAGGCATCGATCAGAAGAATCAGATCGAGCCCGAAGGATTTCAAGGGAAAGACTACAGTCTGGATGCCTGCACGGACTCTGTGCGTCCGGAATGCCGGGTGACTATGTCACCGAGCGAGCATTTGCGACGCACTAGAGATTCTTCGGGGGCGCCCGTCGAACGGAGGATCGCCATCGGCACGGGGTATGGCGCTATCGCTCGCGCTCCGGATCCTCTGGCTTCCCTGCATGGCCTGCCCCTAGCTCTGCGGCGAGGTGTTCCTTCTCGGTCAGGGGTGGAGGCATTGTCTGCGCAAACTGGCGTACCGCGGCGGCGAGCTCGGGCTCGCGCTGGGCTTCCAGCATCTCGGCGATCTCTGTCCATCCTCGCAATAACTGGCGGCGAGTGGCTCTCAACTGGTCGCGCACAGGTTCGAACTTAAGGCCGCCAGCGGCAAGCTCGCGTCTCACCGCGGACTCGCGCTCGTAGTAGTGCGTCGAGACACCCCGCTGATGGGCCCGGAAAATTCCATCTCTCTTTGGCGCGCGCGTGACGCCGCGCGCGGACCGATCAGTGGCGTTCGCCTCAATTCCCTGCTCACGTAAATGGCGCGCAAACTCGCGTCGCCAGGTCCGCAGGGTCTCCTTCTTGATGTTGAGCCGTTCCCCCTGTTCCCCCATTGCCTTCACTACCATATGCACATGCGGATGCGGCTCGTCCGTGTGCAGCACCAACGCGTAGCGGTGCTTCAGTGCAAACTCTTCCCGAGCGAACGTTCTGACCGCTTCGAGGACTTTCGGCGCCGGCGTACCCGCCGGCATCGAAAAGATCAGTTTGTGGACAAGCTTTGCCGGCCGGCGGTCCCGACCCGGAAACAGTCGCGCCGAGCGCCGCACTGCGTCCAGGTCAAGGTCCCAGTCGTCCAGCACAGTTTTTCCTGAGCGTTTGCCCGATAGCTGTTCCCCATCGTCCGTCTCAAGGTCGAGCTCCCCCTCTCGGGTCAGGTAACTCATGTGGCGCGCGGCGGCGCGCAGATCCTGGGCGCCATGCGTCAAGACTTTTACCATTACCTCCGGGCTTCGATGGGCGGTGCGTGCAATCACGGCCAACTGGGACGGCGACAGCCGGTCGCGTCGGCCCGGACCCCGCCTCGCGTAGCTCACGACATCCAGTAACGGTGTGCCTGCTCTACTGGCGGCCATTCGCGGTACCGCCCTCTTTCCAAGCGCGTTCATTGGCCGCGAGCAATGCCTTGAAATGATCCTTCAGACCCGTCGCGATCTTGAACATGGTCTGAACTTCCGCACGTCCCGGAACACTGGCGCGGCTGTCCTTGCGCAAGATGCGCGCAATCTTCTCCAGGTCGTGTCCGATTGAGCCGAGTTCGAGCACCGCCTGGCGCATCAATAGAAACTCGGTCTTTGGCAGCGGGTTCCCGCCGCGTAGATGGACACCGATCTGCAGTGCGGCGTAGGTAGAGGCACTCATGCCGCGTGCGGCGGCCCGCTCGCGCAAGATTCGTCGATCGCCGGGCTCCAAGCGCACGGATAGGCGCCAGGTTCGGATGCCCCGAGTCGTATCCGGTTGGTTTGGCTGCGTCAACGGTGCAGGCTGCCCGGGAAGCACGGGTCCCAGGAGCCGCTTGATCAGCTCGGACTCGGTGGCGCCCTCGCGCACGGCGAGATCGCGCAGTCGCGCCTTCATATCAGCCGGCACGCGACAGCAAATGTAGGCGTCAGCAGTCATGTCATCGCCCGCGGAGGGCCGAGCGGCTCACACATGCATCCAGTAGTCCGTCGGTAAGAGTACTGGATAGACGCCGCGACACCAGTGGCGGACGCTTCAGAATCCCTCTGTCGGCTCGAGCGACTCATAGGTCAGCGCGTGAGGTCCTCACGCTGGCGTTCCTGTGGTTGCCGTGCCCGAGAGCGCTCCCGCAACCGCACCGGCTGCAGGGGCTCACCGCGCTCGATATCGCGTGCCAGCGTCAGTCGGACCTGTTGCACGAAGCGCTGCTGATCCTCCCGATCCCGCAAGGAGCGAGCGGCGATCTCGGCCGCGCGGAGATTGAGGTAGGTTCCGGTGAGCTCAGGGTGCCCCCGTACCGCATCCTGCGGCCGCACGGACAAGTCCCGCACGACTTCGGCGGCTGCGCCGCGGCGGTCCATGAATTCTCGTGTCTCTAGTGTGTAGCGGTTGCGAAAGGTGTCCAGCGGAGCCTCACGCGCCGTTCCCTGGTCGTCCTTTACCTGTCGTCGGACCGTGACGGATTCGCGCCCCGTGCGCTGCAAAACCACCTCATCTCCGGCCTTGGGCTGGGAGAGCGACTGCCGAACCGCGCGCTCGATGTCCTTGCCCCATACTTCCCGTGGGCCTTCCTCGGTCTGAAGCTTCACGAAATACGAGGGCGACTCGCTCGGATCGTGTCGGTAAAAATCCTTGCCGTGATCGAGCAGCTTTCCGCGAACGCGTTCCCTACGAGGCTTCTCCGCAACCGGGGAAGCCCCTTGCGGCGGCGCGGGCTGGGGCTCGGTTCCCGAATCCCCTAGCTCAGGCGCGCCCTCGCGGCGGTGGCCAAGCGCGCGGACCAGCTGCACGCGCTCTTCTTCGGACGCCTGATATCCACGAAGTGCCAATCCGGCGAGACGCGCCTGCTGCCAGGCCTCCCGTCGAAACGCCTCGGTGCCGGTAACGGACACTTCGGTCCAGTCACGCGACCGCGCGATCTCCACAAGGCTATTGATGACCTGGGTGTTCTCACTCGCAGTCGTAAGTTTGCGGCCGCGGTCCCGAAACGCCTCATGACCGTCCGGAAAGTAGAATCGATTTCCCTCTTGGACAAAGCGATCTCGGACCTTTTCTGGAACCGTCCACGGATCAGTTTGCACTTGCTTTGCGGGAGAAGGAGCCGCTTGCGCCGACTTTGGACCACCGGGCGGCGCCTGGGACGATAGCGCTTCCTTCGCAACGTCCGCGCGCCCTTCACGGCGCCGCGCGCGGCGCGTCGCCGCGATCGAGTTCTCTGGGGACTCGTGCGCGGCCCCTCGCCGGCGCCGGCCGGCCGCAGGAGCGTCTGGATTTTCTGGATTAGCGGCCATTGATCTCTCCTCGCTCACGCCTGAGGTCCTCGAACCATTGCTTCGTCTGAACGGCCCACTCGTCGTGCGTGCCGAATCCCTCGTGCTCCGGCGGCACGGGTTCCGGGATGCGCTCCGCGAAGTCAGGAGCCTCCAGCGTCTCTAGATGTGCCACGTCCTCGGGGACGCCGTCACGGATCACTTCAGTCTCCTGTGTTACTTCGTCCGGTTGGGTGGCCCTGCCGGCGTTCACCGTCGGCCTTGGCTGCGCTCCAGAATCCTGGACAGCGCGTATCACGTTCCGTGGTCGGGCTACTCCGGGAAGCGGTACGACCGGAGGGGGCAGAAGGTGTCTATGAAAGCGGCGATCCTCGAAATACCGCACCTTGGCGCAGCGGATCGGGCCGGAGGCCCTCGTAGAACACCAGCGCCTCCTCCGGACCTAGCTCCTTGACCTCCTGGGGCAGGAGCAGTGCCCGGCGCTGGTCGCTGATGGTCTGGCTTTGCCCGCGGCCGCCGTGCTTTTCGAAGCTTAATCCGACGGGCCTGGAGATCGAGCGCGACCGTACCGTCATGAATCCCAAGTCGTCAGAGATCTCCCGGGCATCCGAAAAGTCCTTCGGCGCAAAAACGATGCGCGCCGCGAGACTTTTCAGCATGACCTCCGCGTTGTGCATTCCGTAGACCTCCCGCAGCTGCGCGAGCGACTGGATGACGAGCACCACGCGCACGTTGTAGCCGGGCAGATAGCTGATCGCTTCTGCGATGATCGGGATCCGGCCTAGGGCCGTGAATTCATCCAGCAGCATCATCACCTGGTATTTGAGCTTCGGATTGCGCTCGGGCAGCTCGCGCGTCTGAAGCCCGATCGCCTGCTGGAAGAAGAGATTGAGGACCGGTCGCAGCCGATGCAGGTCATCCGGGTTCACGCCCACATAGATCGACATGCGCTTGGAACGCAGCTCGCGCAGATCGAAATCACTCGCGGAGGTCGCGGCATCGAGGATCGGGTTCAGCCACAGATCCAGCCGGCTGGTGAAGGTCTTGCGGATCGAGCTTGCGGTCGTGGGTGCAAGATCGATGACGTCGTAGAGCGCGCGCACGCACTCGGGCGACAACGGCCGTTCGCCCGCGTTGCGTCCGGCAATCAGCCGCTTCCAGTGCTCCCCGAAGCCCTCGTCATCGCTCGCCATCCCCTGGCGCAGCACCTCGCCGATGGTGCGCGGGCAGCGAGGGCGTCTCGAACAGGTACAGCGCGATTCCCAGGAACAGGGATCGAGCGGAGGCGGTCCAGAAGGGATCCCCGCTGGTCGGATCCGGGTAGAGCATCTCGGCGATGCGCTGCAGGTCGTTCAGGCGGCGCTCCGGATCGGGCGAGACATAGGAGAAGGGATTCCAGCGCGCGGTGCGGCCGTCTTCGGCGAAAGGATCAAAGAGGTAGCAGGCCTGTCCTGCGCGCGCCCGGGCGCCCGCGGTGATCGCCCAGTTCTCACGCTTGATGTCCACGCACACCAGCGACCCTGGCCAGGTGAGCGCATTGGGTATGACGATGCCGGTGCCCTTGCCGGCCCGCGGAGGTGCTGCGAGTGCCACGCCCTGCTGTCCGGCGAGGCGTATCAAGCGCTTTCCCAGACGCCCGACGATGATGCCTTCCGAGCCCAGCAAGCCTGCCGCGCTTTATTTCGGCGCGACGGGCAAAGCGGGCATCGCCATGGAGCGAGCGCCGGCGGGGCATGAGCGCAAGCCCCATGGCGCCCAGCCGCCACACCGACCGTGCCGCCGAGCGACAACTCGATGCGACGCCACACATCTTGGCGGTCACGGTAGTAATACCCGTAACGCACGATCGTGAGTGGCGTCGCAGCGTGCGCGTCCAGATGAATCGACAACAGGAATACCCAGCTCGCCAGGTACAGGATCACGATCGCGGCGGCGAATGACGCCGCGATCAGCTTTGCAGTGCGGGCAGCGCCTCGGCCCTACGCCTGGGCCGCGAGTGCGGCGCGACGACGTTCAGGCTGGTACCAGATCTCGCGGACAAAACGTTCATGGTGTTCAACTCCAAACTGGATGACCACATCGATCAGCAGGTACAGGAGACTCTTGATGTCGGCCCGGGCGAGTTCGCGGCCACCGGGGCTTTGTTTCACGAGCAGCACGAGCTGCTCAAAGGCGAGCTCACAGCTGCCGGCGTGAATGCTAGTAATTGAACCGGGGTGACCCGAGTTCACGTTTCGCAGGTAATCGAAGGCCTCTTCTGCCCGAAGCTCGGCGAGGAGAATCCGGTCCGGCTTCATGCGAAGACAGGACTCCAGCAGCTGCTTGGGCGTCACGCGGGACAGACCCTGATCGTCCTTGGAATAAAACAGCCGGACATGATTGGGATGGGAGTCGAGCACCAGCTCCTTCGCATCCTCAATCGTGATCAGGCGCTCTTTGGGCGGGATCTCGCGAATGAGCGCCTTGGTCCAGGTCGTCTTTCCAGATCCTGTGGGACCTGAGACCAGGATGTTCTTGCGTGCTCCGACCGCGCGCTGCATGAACGCCTCGAAGTCTCGTGCCTCGAGCAGCGAAAGCAGGTGCTTTTCCATCTCATCCAGCGCCGTCGTGGACCGGCGGGTAGAGCGGAAGATCCCGCGCCGCGTGAGTTCACTCACCGACCAGACCTCAGTCGAGGGACGGCGCACGGTGATCGCGACGGTGCCGGCAGTGGTGGCGGGCGGCAGGACAATCTGCACCCGCTCCCCGGTCGGAAGAGATGCCGACAGCAGCGGTGATGTCTCGTCGATCCTCTGTCGGGTCGAGTTCGCAATGAGCTTCGCCAGTCGCATGCACCAGTCAAAATCCGCAAAGGGCAGCTCACGGCGCTCCCATCCACGGCAGGTCTCTAGAAACGCGTGATGGGGACGATTGATGCACAGCTCTGTCACTTCCGGGTCATCCAGCATCGGCCGCAGCGGACCCAGATTCAGCTCCAGCGCAGAGGCTGTCGGCAGATCAATCGTGTCCGGCTGCGCGCTCATGGCGTGGCAACTGCCGGTGCTGCAGAGGCTGCATTGGCGACCCGAAGCGCGTAGACGGACCGGAAGTCCACATCCCGTGCGACGAACACCTGGATCCGGTCGCCTTGGGCTTTGGTCACCGTGGGCGGGATGCTGACGGTGCTGCGCAGGATCTCAGTCATGACATCGGTCGTACCCGAGGGGGTAATCACTACGGAACCGGCATTGTTTTGCGAGTTCACCAGTCCCTGCACGGCGCCATTTATGACCGTCAGGAGGATGGCCGCGCCGAAGCGATCCCAGAAGTGGCGATTCACCTCTCCCGCCAGCCCCGACCGCCCCAGTTCATCCGTACCAGGGGAGGCCAGGGGCACGATGACGCCAGTTGGCGTCCGGGCTTCATTCCACAGGACAAAGATGCGCGAAGTCCCTTGCGCCACCTGGCCTCGGGTCTCTCCGACAAGCTTCGTGCCTCGCTCGAGCAGGACGACGCTGCCATCCGCACTGAACGTGTCGGTCGCGGTGATGCAGGTGGTCATGCCCGGGAGCGTCGAATCGATCGCGGTCTCGAGCGTGCAGTCAATGAAGGCGCCCTTGGCGAGCAGAAATCGCTGCGTCGGCAGGACAGACGGCGACACGGCCGGGGTTAACGTGGGTCTGAGTAAGGCCTGGAGTGGATCGGCGCTATCACCGGTCCCAGTGGCGCTCCCATTTCCGACCGGCATGGCCGAACCACCCCCGCCACCGGCGCCTCCTCCCGCGGAATCCGCCGACCCCCTCGCAAAGGCAGGACCTGCCAGGCGTCGTTCCATCGCAAGTTCGCCGGGACTCTTTTGAGGCGGCGCGGCCGCGCCAGCCGGTACCGGCATGGCAGTCGGATAGACCTGCATCGCCGGCGGAGGGGGTGCGGGACCGATGGCCTGCTCGATGACCGGAACTTCGGCCTTTGGCGCCGGGGGATCTGCGCGCGCGATGCGCGGTGCTTCGATCCGCCCCAGAGAAGGCAGCGCCATCTCACCCTGCGCGTGTGACTTGGCCGCGGTTTGCGCGGCCTGGTGCGCCTGCGCCGGTCGCGCCAGGGTGCGCGCGTAGTACCAGGTCAGGAACCCGACACCCAGCGCACACATCAGTGCCAAGGCGAGAAGGCTCGACAGACGAGACTGGACGGACGGCGCCCGGTTCATTTGCGGGATGCCACGGTCTCCGGCGATGGGTTCGGCCGCCGAAGCGTCCTCCGCCAGAACCGGCTCTGGGTCAGGCGTTCTGAACATTCTCATGGGCGGGTGCCTTTCGTGGTGCGTACCACCGCGTCATCGACTGTGTGTGACTTGAGCGAGTCGCCAGAACCGCCGAACCCCTGGTTCACGATGCAGCCGGCCAGGTTGCCGCGACGGAGGATGAGGCGACGCGCGACCCGATGGACGATCACATCGCCCTCCTCCATGCTGAAGTTCAGCAGCGATTCCGTGCCGTCCTCATTCAGCACGAAGATCGCCGGCTGCTCAGCCTTGGCGGCAAACGTGATTCGCGTATGTACGCCGTCATCGAAGGCAGCGGCGGGCTTAAGGGAGTTATCCCCACAGAACCAGTAGTCGATGTTCTTCGCCCGACTGGAGGGCTGGTCAAGCTCGTGGTTTGCCGCATCACCCGCGGTTGTCACCTTCGGATACTGAAAGCGCAGAACGTAGGTGACCTCCTGGGACCCATCGGGCCGCTCAGCATTGGCCGCGTAGTCCATCTGGTAGCTGCGGCGGTTGGTGAGAATCGTGAGATTGGTGCCGACCTTGGCCGCCTTGGGCTTAAGGAATAGATGGTTGTCGGACGCGACGAAGGACAGGCCCTCGATGTCGCCTGCACCAAGACCCTGGAAGGTCTCGCCGGCTTCGAACACCACGTCGGTCTGGTAACCGACAAATCCCACCAGTCGATAGATCTGATCCGGGCTGTAGGCGGCGCTGCGGATGCGGGCATCCAGGAGGCCCGGTTCCGGCTGCGTTTCCGCGAGTACCGGAAGCGCGAACAGCAGGGCTACAACGATCAATAAGGTTCTCATGGTGTCGCTCCCTTACCATTGGCGCTGGCCGCCAGCGGCGCGCCGATCGCCTCTTCGTTCATGGATTCCGCTTCCGGCTTGAAATCCACGACCTTGAACCCGAGCGGATTCCAGGCGCGCATGCGGGTGTCCTTGGAAGGATCGGTGTAGGCGTACTGGATCGTCGCGATCCAGTGCGTCACCGAGTCAGTCGGTGCCCCTGCCGCGCGCCGTGCCTTCACGTAGCGGACCTGGGCGAGGTCCCCTACCCCATTGGCACGCTTAAAGAAGCTGACCGACGTGATCTCCGCGCGCACCACGCTCCCGTCCTTGTAGGCATTGAGCGGTGAGGAGGGATTGTTCGGGTTCCACAGGGCGTACCAGGCTTCATTGCGCTGCGCGGTATGGAAAGCCCCACATTCCTCGTAGTCGCTCTCAGCCGTCGCGTAATTGAAGCGCTCACACACGGTCACGTAGTGCGTTAGCAGGTATCGGGTAATGGCCTCAGGCATGGCCGCATTGCCCGTATACACGGGGACCACGTCCACGAGTCCTGTCGAGTTATCGACCCGTACCACGAACGGTTCGACGCGCTTCAACGGCATGAGGAGCATCAGTGCCGCTGCCAAGGCTAGTGCCGTAATCCATCCTGCCCCCGCGACGCCCAAGGCAAGACGGACGACCCGCCGGGCCTGTGCGCGGGTGTCGGTGTCCCAACGGACCGCTTCGGCGAAGTATTCCTTGAGTTCAACCGCGGACGTGCTCATGGCTGGGTCTCCGGGGTTTCCTGGGCGACCGGTCCAGCGGGATTGATCGGCACCAAATGTGCTTCGCAGTCGATCTTTTTGGGGTGGGTGCTGCAGGCCGCAAAGGCGACGCACAGCAGCAAACCGGCAAAGATCCTCAGGATTCTCATACTCATGCCCTCCTTCGAATGGTGTTTTCCCGCCAGGGGGTAGATGCCAGCCGGGTCAACGCCCGACGCACGGCGACGCCACCCAGATAACTCGCAGAACCTGGGGCCGGTCCGGACCCTGAGCGAAAGCCCCTGCCAAAGTTGCGGCGCGCACGAAGCGCCCCGCCGAATCCCCAGGCCAAGGCGGCGCTCACGACCCCGAAAGTGCTTAACGCAAGTCCGCTTGCCAGCCCTGCCGCCATGGGCATCACCTGGCGCATGACCAGGAACGTGAGCCCGGCTGCCATGCAGACCCGAACGGCGTTCGCGATCTGGATGCCTCCGCCGGTGGCGACGGCCTGCTGGGCGGCGACCGTCACCACATGGAGCATGAGTGCGGTCACGAGTACGGTGAGCACGCTCACGAGCGCGTAATTCGCCAGCTGTGCGAGCCAGGCCTCAAAGAAGCGCTTGGACGAGTCGAAAAACAGCAACGCTATGAAGAGTGGCCCCAGTGCCAGGAGCACCGAGAGCGCAATCCGCGACAGCGTCAGGAGAAAGACGGCATAGATGCCGGTGATGATGACGACGGCGTAAACCCCCGCCCCTGCCAAGTAGTAGGCGAAGTTGCCGTCGAAAAACCCGGCCTTCGCGAACAGGAGGTTTGCGATGTCGCTGCCGTTGTAGAAAACCTGATCGATGATGCCGACCGGGTCATAGGCACCCACAATCACCGCCCCGAGTTGGACGGGGGCATTTAAGAAGGTATCAACAATCAGGGAGTTGTAGAGCCAGAGATTGAGAGCGCATCCCAGGATCACCGCCAGCACGATGATTTTCTTGAGCCCCCCGATGAACGCTTCCTGAATCTGTCCCGTGAGCTGCAGGTACCCCCAGACCATGACATACACCACACCGAGGGTGACGACCGCAGGCTCCAGGGCTCCCGCGATCGTGGCCGTGGTTGTGCCGATGTATCCAGTGAGGACCGCATTCAGCCAGGTGTTGAACTCTGCAAAAAATCCCACTTCGGTCTCTCCGAATTATTCAGTGACTTACAGACCCAGTGCCGGTAGCTGTCGCAGCGATCCCTGATCGACGATCGCCTGCTCGCGCATCTGCTGCTGTCGGGCCAACTCCTGCGACTGCGCGATCTGGTACAGCCCCTGGAGCTTGGTCTGCTCGTTCTGGAGCATTGCCTGCTCGGAGGCGATTCGTGTGCCCAGGTCCAATGCCGCCTTCTGGTCACCTGCACTGCCGATGGCCGAGATCAGCTGCTGGAGCGAGGTAAACCGATCGCTGCTGTTGGCAAGTGCCGTACGCGAGAGTGCCTGGAGGAGCGCCGGAGACTGCCGGGCAGCCAGGAGCTGCGCTTGCTGGGTCGGCGTCAGAGCCCCGACCTGGGCGGCCGTCAAAACCGAGTTCGAGGCCACGATCGACTGAAGACTTGAAGTAAGCGCCGGGTAGCCCGCAGCGGATCCCCCGAGCACCTGCGAAAGCTGCGTCCAGTCGCTGGGCAGATAGTTGCGCGTCGTTCCCGAGAGCAGTTGTTGCATCCCCCGGCCACCGGTCATGGCGGCGTACTCCGCCTGGGCCTGAGAAAGCTGGCTGCGCGCGGTCTGGACCTGCTGCTCGAGCTGCTGAACTTCTTGCACCAGCTGCCCGATAGACGCGACATCGATGACGGCAAACTGGGCGTACGCCGATGGGATACCGCCTAGCCCGAGCACGGCCAGAAGCAGGATTGTGTGGAGAGTACGAGACATGAGCGGTCTCCTTAGTGAATGCGTTGGGACGAATAGAAGGCCGGCAGCCACACAGCGGGATCCGAGCCCAGCTGCGACATCAGGGAATGGGCGAGGTCCAGGTTCGAGCGGCGGCCGGAGATGACCGCAAGCTCCGCATCGAAGCCCTTCAGATCCAGCTCGCAGACGACGCTCTGATGCCCCTGCTTGACCAGAAAGCGCCGGGAGCCCGGCTCAAGCTCTTCCTTGATGAGCCGGAACTCCCGGTCGGTCAGACCGAGCCCGTCGCAGTATTCGGCGTGATGGGCGTCGGCATTGGGAAAGAACACCTTGGTCGGGGTCTGTTCGATAAGCGTGCGGCTGATGGGGCTTGCGAGCACATCGCTCGCGCTCTGGGTGGCAAGGGCCATCACGCCATTTAACTTCCGCCAGGTCTTAGGTCCGTCCTTGGCAAAGTTCTCAAAGGCAGGATCTGCCAGGAGGCGCCAGAACTCGTCCATCCAGCACACGAGTTTTCGGCCATCCAGGAGCTGTCGGACCAGATGAAAGAGGTACAGCGTGACCGGCGTACGGCACAGCGCATGATCCAAAAAGTCCGTGACGTCGAACCCCACCAGGGCGTGCTGTGAAAGCAGCGGCACTATGGAGTCCTGGGCATTGTCGAAGACCCAGGCGTAGTCGCCCCGAACGCACTCGCACCACGGTGCCAGACGCGGGAACAGACCTTCGTTGTCGGTGGAGTCGAGGAACTCGAGGAGCCGCGACAGGCGGCGCGCCGAGGGTGCAAGCGCCAGTGTGCCCTTCAGTGCCTGATCGAGATCGGCTTCCTGCCGCACGCTCAAGGCACCCATCGCGGGCCGTACCAGGACCCGCAGCCACCGCTTCAAGAACTCTGTGTTCAGGGAGGTCACCGGCAACTTCAGGGGGTTAAAGCCCGTCGGCTCGCCGTTCTTGAGCGGGCAGTACTGTCCGCCCATCGCGCGTACCAGGATCTCAAGCCCCCGGTCCTTGTCGAAGAGGACCTGAGAGACGCCCTGACGGCTAAGCAAGGCCACCAAGAAGCCAATGAATACGGTCTTGCCGGAGCCAGTGGGCCCGCAGATGAGGGTATGCCCCGTGTCTTTCCGCGAACCACCGTCTGGGTCCGTGGGGTCGCTCGCGTGTAGCGAAAAGTGAAACGGCGACCGGGCACTGGTCACCAGCACCGTCAACGCATCACCCCAGTGGTTGCCCAGCGCCCGCCCCGCAGGGTAGTTGTGGAAGGCCACCATGCCGGCAAAGTTCCGGGACGTGATGGGTGCCTTGCGGGTCCTGAGCGCGAAGTTTCCGGGCAGCTGCGCCCAGAAGGCCGCTTCAAGTGCGATATCCTCGCGGGCGATCGCCATACCGCAATCGGCAAGCACGGTTCGCGCCAACGCGATGCCATCGCTCAGTGAGCGTGCACGGCTCCGGAGGGCTTCCACGGTGTCGGACACACCTCCTTCGCCGGTGGCCGCTTCGTCCGTCATCACCTGCAGCGAGAAGTGATGGTCCCCCATCACGAACTCGTTGCTCGTCAGCTGATCGAGGGCATCCTTGAGCTCCTCCGCCTGCGAGACCGCGAAGTCTCCGGCGTTCGCCATTCGATTAAACTGGCGCTGCAGCAACGCCTGCGCGGCTGACTTCGACAGGAAGGAAAATGACTGTGTCAGCACGAACGAGAATGGTGCGGACAGGAGCGTGTTGAACATTCCGACATGGGTTGGTGTCGGGTATTCCTTGATCCCGAGGATCGCCCCGGTGCGCGTACCGGAGGGCAGTCGGTACTCGAGCGCTTCCGTGCCGAATGAAACCCGTGCAGAAGCGAGCGCCTCGTTCAGCGGCCCGCGAGGCAGCGGGACTTCACGCACATCGCCATTAATAAGAGTGGAAAATAAGTTAAGAGGCCCGGAGTACACGCGTCCCGCGCGCTCATAGACGGTCAGGACCTCCGGCTCGTACCGCGCCAGCGAAACGCGCACCGTCTCGCGCAGCTTCTCGCAGGCATCCAGGGCGTCGGCAAGCTCCAAGTCCGATTCCGTCGGGCGGCCGCGCTTCAAGAGCCGCGCCGCGAGCCCCGTCGCAACCCCCGTGGTCGGACGATAGACGATGCTCAGGTACAGCTCGTTGACCAGAAGTCGTCGGGTCGAGAGCTGCTCGCGGTACTTGTGCGCGAGCCCGCCGGCGAACCCGGGCGCCTTAGGTCCGCTGGGAATTCGCTCCCGCCGCCGGATCAGGTGAGTCCACAGTGCCACCTGCGGGCTCGCGATGTTGCGCCACAGGACGTTCAGTCGCTCGTGCCACCCATTGAGAGTCTCGTCGTCCGCACACTCGAAACTGGCGCCGGACAGCTTCAGTACCTGCACGTAGTCGCCCTGGACGGTCCGAATGAGCGTGGGGGAGACGTGTGCGGCATACGGGATCCGCTCGATCGGAGTGGACTCCCGCCGTGCCCGAGCGATCTGCGTCCGCGCGCTCATGAGCGTTCGCTCCAGATGCAACCGGGCAGGAGCACGTGCGTGGTCCGACGCCGCCCGCGAACGTCCGGCAGATCCAGCAGCAGAGGCGAATAACTGCTGGATTTCCAGAAACGTGCGTTCGCGAGCAGCGCCGGGATTCGGGTGCGACCCCACAGGAAGAGCAGATCGAAGTAGCGGGCATCCCTAGCGCACAGGAGTGCACAGACCCCATGGATCGGAAGCGCCAGCGCGAGGGTGAGCAGGTTCCGGGTGAGAAGAAACGCCTCCAGCGAGAAGACCCCGTTCACCAGGAGCGCCGAGTAGGTTACCCCCCAGCGCATCGGCGGCCGCGTCGCTCCTACAAAGAGCGCATCCGCGGTGACTCCCTGATTGATGCTGGCCATGGGTACCTCAGACCGCGAACAGTCCGCGAACCCAGGTCACTATCTGCGTCGACCCGAAGGAGATCGCGATTCCCAGGATCGCGGTGATGCACCACGCCCAGGAAATTCGGTTCGCCATCGCCATGCCGCCGAGCACCATTACGAGGATGACGGCGACGGGGGTAAGCCAGGCCAGAATGTTCGTTTGGAGCGCAGTGGCGCCCGTGAGGAACGGGGATGCGGCTTGGGCCAATGCCAGGTCCGGCAGCGCCAGACCCAGCATCAACGCCAATATGATGCAACGTGATGCAATTCGATTTCCCTGCAACATCGAAAGACCCTCCGCTGTGAGATGGACTCATCGGAGCGGCGGGCCATTTGTTGCATTCCGATGCTATCGGATGCGAATCAGCCACCCACTCCTCTTGCGGAACATGGGATCACGGCGGCGTGTTGCATGAGGAGGGCTGAATCGAACGAGTTTGCCTCGAAACACATGTTGCAGGTTGGGGGTGGACCCGCCGCACGGTGGTTTTAAGAGGCATTTGGCCGTGGGGGCGCCCCCAATGTTGCCCGTAACCTATTTCGTCTGTCGCGTCGAGCGCCGCCTCGCCGCCAGGATCGGTGCTGCCTCGCCACCGTCAGGGTATCCAGCACTCTTGATCAGCAACCGAACTCGGGGACTCGTCAGCCGTCCCGATTTCTGCAGGGCCTGAGCCACTTCCTCGATCGCCGGCCAGCGTTCTGCCATGAACATGCAGGTTGCAAAGTGTGTGGCGGTGAGAGCTTCGAGTGAGGTCCTTACATACCCGCGTCGAAGAAGCCATTCGATGGCAGGTTGAGCCTCCTTCAGGTCGAGCTTTCCCGAAGTCATAAGGACTCGGTCCACTTTACGGCCGGAGGCCACGGCCTGTGCATAAGAACCGGCAAATAGCACCAAGAGCCATGTCCACATCTGCGCACGGCCTCGCCCAGGCCACGGACGTCGCGAACCGTGGGTGTATCCACCGCCGGATTCGGAGATTTTTACTGCCCTCGCGCCCGCCCCCACGTAGACGCACGCCACGACGTGACCTGCCTCATGGTATGCGGCCGCTCGGCGGCGCCTGGCATCGCTTCGTTTGCGGACGGCGGCCATGAGGCTCTACGACCCGTCAGAGCCCACGCAGTCCATTGGCCGCTCCCACGCCGACAGCATGGCTACTCCGAACCCAGACGTCGAACCAGGGATCCGACGGCGGCAGACGTCACGCACAGCCCAACCGACATCCCAAGCATGGGAACCAGTGGAAAGCGAGGGTCATGCAGCAACAGGCGGTAGATCAGGCAGGCGAGGAACCCCAGGAACGCAACGAGGAGCAGGGAAAAACGGACAAAGGGCTCGAACGGCGCCAGGAGCGCGTAGGAAACAAAGCGAATTGCCTTCAGCACGCCAACGCCCTCCGGAAGGGATTCTCCGTACAGCGGCCCGAGTCGCACCTTTTGGGTGGACTTCCCACGAGGATACTACCCCTGGTACGGATTTCGTACCACTGCCCCTGATACGGTAATTGAACCACCTTGGTTCCTAACCCCAAGGCGGACCTAGTGAAATTTGCAAGTCGACGTCGAGTCATAGCCTCTGCCATCGCCAGCGCGCGCCGCGAAGCCGAGTTATCCCAGCGCCAGCTGGCCGAAAAGCTCGGCGTCCCGTCGAACTGGGTCCAGCGGATCGAGTCCCTTGAACGCAAGGTAGACGTGGCGGAGTTCATCGCCATTGCCCGAACGCTGCACATCGATCCCCTCGCCCTCCTGTCTCGCGTTCTAAAGGCCGGTGCCTAGCATCCGAATGCCCTCAGAAAAGACTTCCCTGGCTACCCGGCCCGAACTCTTCGACGGCTCCTGCACCGCTCTGCCATAACCGCCGCTGGTCATACCGACGTCCGTTGTGCAGTTCGTCCATGCAGAACGCACATCGCGGCGGCGCCGAGGCGAGCCGATCCGCCACCACCAGGACATCGCAGCCGCTGCATTCGGCGACCTCCATTTCCACGCCCCGCACGAGCTCTCCCAAGAGCAGCATGCTGTGCTCGAGCTTTAGCTCTGCCGAAGGCCACAGCGCAGCAAACTCGTCATAGGCCCGGCATAGGCGCTCCCCCCGGTCAATCGTCTCGAGTGGGTCGGGCGCTGCTCCGGGCTCTGGCAGCACGCCATAAATACTGAGAAATCCCGCCAGGATCGAGGTTTCGGTTCGGCTCTGAAGCGAACTCCAGAACTGACCTACCCGATACGGCGACGGGCCGCGATGCGAGGTTTCACCCCCACCAGCGTAGGCCTCACGAAACGCCTTCACCCGATAGATCGAAAGGCCCGACCACAGGGCAACCGTACCGGTACGCACCTCGTGCCGGATCATCCACCACGCCAAGCGATACCGCCGCAGGTCGCGGTCATAGCGCGCATCCGAGATTCTCAATGGCCACTTCCTTGGGTTAGCGCACGAGCTGGAAGGTAATTTAATTTGCCATAGGGGAGAAACGTATTACCATAGGGCCAATGCCGCTGGCAACCAACGCTTTCTCGAGGCCTACATGCTTCATGCAGTAACCCGGGGCACCCAACGCCGCCCCCTCCCGAGCGGACCGGACTCATGAGCCGCAATGTGAAAAAGGCGGTCAGTGGCGCGACGCTGCGACTCCTCGAGCCTTTAGTCCGGTTTCTGCTGGAGGCACGGCTCGGGATCGGTGATCTTCAGGCCCTGAGCCGCCGCGCTTACGTCAGGATGGCCGCGGCGGATCCGGCGA
Organism: uncultured Pseudomonadota bacterium; assembly: GCA_963703025.1. GTDB lineage: Bacteria > Pseudomonadota > Gammaproteobacteria > Steroidobacterales > Steroidobacteraceae > 13-2-20CM-66-19. Next base: position 3,884,246 of record OY969778.1, read on the forward strand.
ACCTTCGTGACGGGCGCCTGAATGCCACCCGCATCGCGGCCACCACCGGACTGACCCGCATCGAAGTATCCAAACTGCTCGCCGAGGAGCGCGACGGGCCGCCACGTGGCCGCCGACGGGGCCAGGACCGCGGACGAGTCCGTGCTGAGCGGGTATTACAGGGTTGGTGGACGGATCCCAAGTTTCAGGATGCCTCCGGAGGCCCGGCGCGGTTGCCGCGACACGGGGCCACCCGATCCTTCGCCGCGCTGGTCAAGCGCTACAGCGGTGACGTACACAATACCGCGGCGGTGCTGCTCGAGCTTCTGGAATCGCAAGCGGTGCGCGAGCATGAGGACGGAGTGCTCGAGGCGGTCAGTCACACGTGCGTGAATGTCCGCTGGGACGAGGAAGGCATTGAGGCCTTGGGGGAAGAGCTCGCGGAACACTTTGAGACGCTCCTCTACAACCTCAAGAACCCCGACCAGCGCCGATTTGCCAAACGGGTGGTGTGTGCAAATCTGGATGCCTACGAAGCGCGCGTATTGGTTCCTGAGCTGGCCGAACAGGCCGAAGTGTTCCTGGAGGGTGCCCAGGAAACCCTCAGCCGCCCTGCGCGTGTAGCCAAGCCTCGCCTAGGCGCTGCAGAGGCGCTGCGATTCGCGGTTGCGTTACAGTTTTTCCAACAACCGGCGCCGACGAATCGAACCAAGAAAAGCGCAGGAACGCTGGGGCGCGCGCGGCGTCCCCAAGCGCAGCCTGCTCCTCGCTCCCCGCGCAGCAGGGGGGTGCTCTAGTCATGCGCCGGCCGGCCCAGAAGCGACAAGCTACCGGCATTCTTCCCGACGCCTCCACGCATCGTTACGCGCGTGAAGTGATGCAGGACTCCCTGACGTTCCTGGCAAGGACCGGCCATTCGCCGCAGCTATTGGCGCAGATCTGTCACGAGGTTTGCGAAAGGCTCGATGAGCCTGACGCGCCCTTTGACCCCGAAGTGGTCCGTTATTTGACTAACCTTCCCCAGGTCACGGCCTACTGGCATTCCGATCCACGGTTCAAGGACGACAAGGGCCGCCCACTGAAGCTTCCGCTTCGAGCGCGCGGCTCCGCTCCCAGCCTCGAGTCCCTCGTTCGCCAGGTTTTCCCGCACGAGAAACTCAGCCGGGTCGTGAACTCGCTCTTGCGCGTAGGAGCCATCCAGCAGCGAGGACGGCTCTACGAATCCATTGAGCGCTTCCTCCATCTGACGAAGGACCCGCCAACTGTCCATCTGCACACCATCCTCGCGGTGGCCGGAATGCTGCGCACCGTTCGCTACAACATTGCAGTAGAAGGGGCGGGCCCTACCCTTTTGGAGCGCTCCGCCCAAATTCCCTGCATCCCGGTCCGGGCACTGCCGGAAATCCACGCGCGCGCCAAACGCGAATTTGATGCCCTGCTATGGAAATTCGACGGCTACGTGCGTACGTACGAAGTGGAGCCGGGATCGGAACCCACCACCTGCTTCGGACTGGGGGTGTACGCCTACGAAGATCCAGCCGTTACCGGGAAGAAGCCTAAGCGGGCACGGCCGGCGCGCCGGCAACGCAGGGCGAAAGCATGAGCACCTCCGGCTCGCACGAAGAGGGCGCACCCGCAATTACGTCCGGAGGACGCCCACTGGATGCTGCCGCCCTGGAAGCCATTCATCACTTCAGCCGGGTGATGATTGTGCGGTGTGGCTACGAAAACAATGCCGTCGACGTGGCATTCTCCAAAGCGGTCGAAGCCTGCCGCCAGGACCTCCCAACAGCCCCTCCCCTGATGCGCGAGATCCCCGAGGCCTCCCACATCGTGACGCTCTGGGGATCCAATATCGACTACGTGGACGAGGCTGGAAAGCCACTTCCGTTGCCGCTTAGAGGCAAGAGCCGATCAATCCAAGCTCTTGCCGCTCAGACCAACCTCGATTTGGATCTAGACGAGCTACTGGACTACCTCCTGCGCACAAACACCGTCGAGCAGGCGGGCGAGACGTACGTGCTGCGGCAAAAATGGGTCATGCTGCGCGGAATCCCGGGGTTGGCACACGGCCGCAGTATCCGAGGACTCCTCGGCGTCCTGCGAACATTCGAACACAATTTGCTCGCGGATTCAGACGCTCGCAGCTGGTTCGAGTTTATGGCCGAGAATCCCCACTTTCCGGTCAGCAAGCTCGGCGCGTTCGACAAGCTGCTGCGACGCGTCGGGCTCGCCATGCTGCGCAAGATTGACGGATACATGCGCCATTGTGAAAAGCACCGCAAGCCGGGCGAGCCGACCGTATGGCTGGGCGTCGGGGCCTACCGATTTCAGCATGATGAGACGGCGGTTTTCAGCTCGTCCGCGAAGAAACCATCAAGGTCGGAAGACAAGGGCCTGGACGCGGAAGACCTCGGGTGAAGGCGCCTTTTGCCGAGAGTCTTGAAAGGTCTCCAAGCCGAATGTTCGACGAGGCGGCCTTGGCGCCCGTCCGTGAGCTGAATGCACACGCGCTCGATCTTCTCACTGAATGCTCGCGGCATCCGGCCTGGGCCGACAGCGCCTGGGAAAATGCATTGGGCCGGAGGTTCTCGAGGATGTCGGCCAAGCTTCGCGCCGGATTGGCGCAGAGTCCGATCAGTCTGCTCGAGTTTGGCCGCTTAATTGCATCCGCGTCCCTCGACGAGAAAATAGAGCCGCCGCCACTCTTCCTGCCCCTAGACAAAGCGCTGGAGGTCTCGCACACCATGCTCACGCTGGCGTGGACGTTGTCCCGCCAGGATGCTGCCGCCGCTGCCCTTGTTTTCGGGCTGGGCTCCGTCGAGAGGATTCATAGTTTTGATGTGCGCGACCTACCGCGCGTCTCCGAGCACATCTCCGGGGGTCTCAGGCCACGCTGGCTCGACCGGCCTCGCATCTGGCAGGAGCTGCTGCGGCGTCCGCATGGTGCGCGACCCTCCAACGTCGCCCCCGCATTTCTGCGAATCGTGCAACGCCAGCTCATTGATGTCGGACCTGCAACAGGTGTTTCGAGGCTAATTCGACCTAATGAGCTCTAGTCTCTGGAAGAGGCGGCAACTACTGTAGGCACAGGCATATCCCGCAAAACGCCCTGCAACGGAACAGACCCGATGACCGCTCGCCGCCGAAGGGATCGACCCTTACAGCTGTTATTGAGCCTTACGCTTCACCCTCAAGAGGGAAATGGCCAGCCCAAGGCGACTTTTCAGCCCCAGACAAAGCCCCTGGACTCCCGGATGAACACCGCGGAGGTTCAGCGTGTGACCGGGGTCCATCGAACCACCCTGTATCGGTGGACTCGCACAGGCGATTTCCCGGAAAAGCATCATTCGGGCGGATGGCTCCGATCTGATGTCGCGCTCTGGCTCTCCCAGCGCGCGACACTTCGGAATCCCAGACAGGGCTCGGCGGCAGCCGTGCCGCGATTCCGCTACACGCCGGTTCAGCCGCGATGAACCAGTCACCCACCTTACCGCGGCTGTATCTGCCGGACGAAGTCGCAGCTCATCTGCACATCAGTGTACGAACTGTGAAGCGATTTATAGCCTCGGGTAAACTCAAAGCCACACGTTTTGGACGCTCCCCGAGGATTCCCGAAGAGGAATTACAGACTTTTCTACGCGAGGGAACATGCAAACCGAAAAAGACCGGGCGGGGCAATTCTTCCTTAAGCGGCGCGGACGCAAGGGGAAGTGGTACATCCGCTGGTACAACGCCGCCTCTCGACAGACAGAGTGTGTTTCAACTGGCACAAGAGACATCGAAGCGGCGCGGGCGGCGCTCTGCGAGTACGCCCTCAACCACGACCGACCGAAATCACAGTCCGACGCACAGCTCGCGCACGTGATGCAGGTGTGCTGGGTTAACTACGGCCAGCACCTGCCAAGCGCGCACACCCACTTGGCAGCGCAGCGAGACGCACTCGAGGCGTGGGGCGATGTGAGCGTTTCGCAGCTGGACCGAAAACTTCAGCTGCAGTTTGTGGACGCGCTGCGCACGCGCGGGCTGTCCGACTGGACGATCAATACGCGGCTCCGGCGCATCTGGGCGATGATGAACTGGTACCGGCGCGACAATCCGCAGTTGCTGATACCTCCGGTGATCACGGCGGCAGATTGGAAGCCTAATCTCGCCGACAAGGAACAGACCTATTCCATTGCACAGCTCGCTGCCCTGTTCGACGCCGCCAGTGACCAGACACAAGACCTGCGGTACAACCGTGAGCATTGGTGGCGCTTCATGGTGCTCGCCGTAGGTACCGCTTCTCGCGAGGCGGCGCTGCGGGAACTCACGTGGAACCAGGTCGACCTGCGGCTCGGGCGCATTCGGCTGAATCCGGAAACTCGCCGCCAGACCAAGAAGCGTCGCGCGACCGTCCCGATCGCCCCCACCCTCGCCAAGGAACTCGAGAGCTGGACCCGGGACGGGTCTTACGTGATCACCTACTACGGCAAACACCTTAAGACACGCGAGTTCTACGACTTGCTAGCCGAGACTGCCGGAGTTAAAGGCGGCACCAATGTGATTCGGCACACGGTCAGGACCTGGCTGGCTGAGGCCGGCGTCCCTGATTCCGAGGCCGATACCTTCATGGGTCACAAGGCCGAAGGCAGCGCAACTTCGAAGCGTTATATCCATCGTCGCCCAGAATTCCTGCGCGGCGTGACAGAGGCGATTGAAGCGCTCTTCGACGAGATCAGTGGGCTGATGAAGCGGCCGCTGAAGGGGCGCGCTTTGGAGGATCAACCGGACCCGGACAGTCCGATTTCGGCGCTTTTGCGTGACACCTGCGTGACACCTCGCGCGACCCACCTTCGTAACCTCTTGAATTTGGAGCGGGAAACGAGACTCGAACTCGCGACCCCGACCTTGGCAAGGTCGTGCTCTACCAACTGAGCTATTCCCGCATACCGAATCAAGGCAGCGCGAGATTCTATGTGCACTCCTTGGGAAGTCAAGGCGATCACGCAAGGCCCGTAGCCTCGAAACCACCTCAACTCCACTGTAGATAGCCTAGCATATTCAGCCAGTTACGGCTACTAATTAGCGCTTCAAGCTCAGGCCAGGCGGCCCGCAGATAAGCCACCATGGAAACCAGGGTGAGCGCCGCTGCGATCTCGGTCACGACCACCCCCAGCCGGTAGATGGGCAGGCCCAGCAGCGGCTGGCGGTACAGCATCAGGGAGAGGCCGACGATCTGCAGGATCGTCTTGTACTTGCCGAGCTGCGAGACGGCGACCTTGCGGCGCTGGCCCGATCTCGGCCATCCACTCCCGCAGGGCCGAGATCGTGATCTCGCGGCCGATGATGACGGCGGCGGTCAGTACGATCAGCGCCCGCGGGTCCTTGCTCACCAGCAGCACCAGCGCCACGGCGACGATCAGCTTGTCGGCGACCGGATCGAGAAACGCCCCGAGCCGCGAGGTCTGGCCCAGGCGGCGCGCGAAGTAGCCGTCCAGGGAGTCGGTGATGCCGGCGGCCGCGAACAGCAGGCCCGCGGCGGGATCCGCCCAGGGATACGGCATGTAGAACAGCAGGACGATGAGCGGGATCGCGGCAATGCGAGTCCACGTCAGGGTGTTGGGAACATTCCACGGCCATCCGACTGCGCCTATGCACCAGGATGCAGGTGATCATAAAGGCTTCGCGCCAGGGACGCCCCGATTCCGGCCACCTGGTCAAGATCGGCGACCCCCGCGCGCATGACCCCCTGCAGGCCGCCGAAGTGCTTGAGCAGCGCGCGCCGCTTCGCCGGCCCGAGTCCCGGCACGACTTCGAGCACCGATTCGTTGTAGCGCTTCGCGCGCGCTTGCGGCGGTGGCCGGTGATGGCGAAGCGGTGCGCCTCGTCGCGGATGCGCTGGACGAGGCGCGAGGCCGGGCGAATGCGTCTCGCGGTATACGCGGGCCCGCGCTGCCGTAGACGAACAGGCGCTCCTGGCCGGCCTTGCGGTCGGGTCCCTTGGCCACCCCCACCAGGGTAATGTCGCGCGAAGCCCAGTCCCGCGAGCGCCTCGTGCACCTGGCCGATCTGTCCCAGGCCGCCGTCGATCAGCAGCAGGTCCGGCGCCGGCACCTCGCCCGTCGCGGATGCGGCGTGTAGCGCCGCTCGAGCGCCTGGCGCAGCGCGCCGTAGTCGTCCCCGGGCGTGACGCCGGTGATGTTGAATCGCCGATACTCCTTCTTCAGCGGGCCCTCGGTCCGAACACCACGCAGGAGGCCACCGTGCCCTCCCCGCCCGTGTGGCTGATGTCGAAGCACTCCATGCGCTGGGGCGCCTCGGGCAGGTCGAGCTCGCGCGCCAGGGCCGCCAGCATCTCGTCCATGCCCTGCTTCTGCGCGAAGCGCATCCGCAGCGCCTGCGCCGCGTTCTCGCGCGTGAGCTCGACCCAGCGCAGCGGCAGGCCGCGCACCGGGTGGCGTACCGCGACCGCATGGCCGGCGCGTTGCGCCAGCACCTGCTCCGAGCGCTGCCGCATCCTCCAGCTCGGCTGCCGATGAGCACCTCCGGCGGGGGCTCGGCCGAGGCGTAGTACTGCATGACGAAGGAGCTCAAGGCCTCGTCCGGCTCGGCAAGAGCGGCGCGCGGGAAATAGCTGCTGGTGCCGAGGTTGCGCCCGCCGCGCACCAGCATGACGCTCACGCGCATACTCCCCGCCCTCGCCGGTGATGGCGAAGACATCCACGTCGCGCTCGCCCTCGGCGGTGACGATCTGCTGCGGCTGGATGCGCTGCAGTGCCGCGAGCTGGTCGCGGATCTGCGCCGCGCGCTCGAACTCGAGCCGCCCGGCGGCCTGCTCCATGCGCGCCTGCAGCTCCGCGTTGACCTCCTCGCTGCGCCCCTCGAGCACCTTCACCGCCGCGTCGATGTCCTGCGCGTAGGCCTCCTGCGCCGATCAGTCCCACACAGGGGGCCGAGCAGCGGCCGATCTGGTGCTGCAGGCACGGGCGGCTGCGGTTGGCAAAGAAGCTGTCGCGGCAGTTGCGGATGCGGAACAGCTTCTGCAGCTGGTTCAGGGTGTCGCGCACCGCGCCCGCGTTGGGGAACGGCCCGAAGTAGCGCCCTGCCGCGCTGCGCGCGCCCGCGATAGAAGGCGAGCCGCGGGAAGGATGGTCGTCGCACAGCTGGATGTAGGGGAAGCTCTTGTCGTCGCTGCAGCACGACGTTGAAGCGCGGCTTGTGCGCCTTGATGAGGTTGTATTCGAGCAGCAGCGCCTCGGTCTCGGAGTTGGTGACCGTGACCTCGATGCGCGGCGATCTGCTGCACCAGCGCCTGCATTTTCGGGTGCGACGTTGCTGCGGGGAAGTACGTGCTGACGCGGTCCTTGAGGCTGCTCGCCTTGCCGACGTACAGCAGTTCCCCGTCCGCGTCGAACATGCGGTAGACGCCCGGGCGCTTGGGCAGCGCGGCAATGTACTGCTTGTGGTCGAAGCGCTCGGCCATGCCGGTACGGCTCAGGCAGCCCTCAGGGCCGCTGGCACCGGCAGCTGCGCGAGTTCGCAGGCGCGCGCCATCACGGCACGGAACATGGCCGCCGTGAGCCTGCGCGTCTGGGTGTTGTAGCGGCTGCAGTGATAGGAACTGACCAGGTGTACGCCCCCCTCGAGGGAATGTTCGCCGCCGTGGGCGAACGGGAAGTCCGCGCGCTTGAGGCCCCGGGCCAACAGCACCGCCTCGTGGGCCACGCGCCCCAGGGCAAGGTACACCCGCACCTGCGGCATGTCCTGCAGCTCCCGTGCACAGGAACGCGTTGCAGGTGCGGATCTCCTGCGGCAGCGGCTTGTTCTGCGGCGGCACGCACTTGACCGAGTTCACGATGCGCGCGTTCTTCAGTTCCAGCCCGTCGGTGGCGCTGGTGGAGACTGGCGCGGTGGCAAGGCCTGCATCAAAAAGAGTCCGGTAGAGCAGGATCCCGGCGTGATCGCCGGTGAAGGGGCGCGCGGTGCGGTTGGCGCCGTGCATCCCCGGGGCGAGCCCGACGATGACCACCGTGGCAGCGGGGTCGCCGAACGAGGGCACAGGGCGCGCCCAGTAGTCCGGGTAGTGCGCGCGCGTTTCCCGCAGGAAGGCGGCAAGCCTCGGGCAGCGGGTACAGTTCGCGTCGTAGGCCTCGGCCGGCGGCGGGTGCTTGCGACTCAGTCATCCATGTGCCGGATGACCGCGCCAGCAAAGCCCGAGGTGGTCATGAGCGTCGCTCCGGGAATCAGCCGCTGCAGGTCCTCCTCGACATTGCGGCGCGCGGCAAGCTCGCGCTTGGGCGTCTTGATGGCCTCGCGCAGGCGCGCGAGGTCATAGGTCAGTTCCTTGTGCGCGATCGTGAGGGTCATGCCCTTGATGATCAGGTCCGCCGCCTCGCCCCACTTCAGATATCGCAGCATCATCTCCGCGGACAGGATGAGGGAGCCGGGATTGACGCGGTCCTTGCCGGCAAAGCCCGGCGCGGTGCCATGCGTGGCCTCGAACACGGCCAGCCCGTCGCCGATGTTGCCGCCGGGGGCGATGCCGATGCCCCCGACCTGGGCGGCGAGCGCATCGGAGACGTAGTCACCGTTGAGGTTCAGGGTCGCGATGACGTCGTATTCCTCCGGGCGCAGCAGCACCTGCTGCAGGAAGTTGTCGGCGATCACGTCCTTGATGACGATGTCCGTGCCGGTGAGCGGGTTCTTGAACGACAGCCACGGCCCCTCCCCGATCGGCACCGCGCCGAACTCCTCGCGCGCCAGCTGGTAGCCCCAGTTGCGGAAGGCCCCTTCGGTGAACTTCATGATGTTGCCCTTGTGCACCAGCGTCACCGAGACGCGGTCGTGCTCGACCGCATACTGGATCGCCTTGCGGATCAGCCGCTGGCTGCCCTCCTTGGACACCGGCTTGATGCCGATGCCCGAGCTGTCCGGGAAGCGGATGGCCGTGACATTCAGCTGCGTCTGCAGGTAGGCGATCAGCTTGTGGACCTCGGCGGAGCCTGCCGGCCACTCGATACCGGCGTAGATGTCCTCGGTGTTCTCGCGGAACACCACCATGTCGGTGAGGCTGGCATCGATCATCGGGCTGGCGACGCCGGGGAAGTAGCGGATCGGGCGCACGCAGGCGTACAGGTCGAGGTTCTGCCGCATCGCCACGTTCAGCGAGCGCATGCCGCCGCCGATCGGGGTGCCCAGCGGTCCCTTGATCGAGACCACGAACTCGCGCAGCGCGTGCAGGGTCTCCTCGGGGAGGAACTGGCCATAGCGCCGGGTGGCCTTTTCCCCGGAGTAGACCTCCATCCAGTGGATGCGCCGCCTGCCGCCATAGGCCTTGGCGACCGCCGCATCGACCACGCGCTGCATCGCGGGCGTCACGTCGATGCCGATGCCGTCGCCCTCGATGAACGGGATGATCGGCTCGTCCGGGACGCTCAGGGTGCGGTCCGCATTGATGCGGATCGTGCCTGCCATCGGCCGGCACGGTGAGGTGCTCGTACTGCATGGAATTCAGCAGGTCTAGGTGGATGAGGTCGCCGCGCGCTTGTCGGCGCGGCGCGTCTGGCTCTGGTCGGCCACCAGCATCGCAAGCTCCAGCGCCTGCTCGTGGTTCAGGCGCGGGTCCACGGTGGAACGGTAGGCGCGCTGCAGGTCCTGGTCGGTAAGCCCGCGCGCCCCGCCGGTGCACTCGGTGACATCGTCACCGGTGAGCTCGATGTGCACGCCGCCCAGGTTCGAGCCCAGGTCAGCGTGGATCTGGAAGGCGAGCTCAAGCTCCTTGAGGATGTTCTCGAAGCGCCGCGTCTTGATGCCACCGGTGGTGGTCTCGGTGTTGCCGTGCATGGGGTCGCATACCCACAGCACCGACTGGCCGGTCTGCCGCACGGCCTCGATCGCCTTGGGTAAAGAGGCGGCGATGTCCTTGGCGCCGAAGCGGTGGATGAAGGTGAGGCGCCCGGGCTGGTTCTGCGGGTTGAGGGTCGTGCACCAGCCCCTGCAGCCAGGCGGCATCCATCGCCGAGCCCACCTTGACGGCCACAGGATTTGAGATGCCGCGGAAGTACTCCACGTGCGCCCCGTCGAGTGCGGCGGTGCGCATGCCGATCCACGGCATGTGCGTGGAGAGGTTGTACCAGCGGTTCTGGCGCGGGATGAAGCGCGTCTGTGCCTGCTCGTAGTGCAGGTGCAGGCCCTCGTGGCTGGCGTAGAAGTCCACCAGCGTCGCCTCGTGCATCTGCCGGCCGCTGATGCCCTCGAAGAAATCCAGCGCATCACCGATCGAGTGCACGATGCGCTGGTAGGCATCCTTCAGCTGCGCGTGGTGCACGAAGCCCAAGTCCCAGTACTCCGGGTGGTGCAGGTCCGCGAAGCCACCCTCCACCAGCGCGCGCACGAAGTTCAGCGTCAGCGCCGCGCGCTCGTAGCCGCGCAGCAACAGCTCAGGATCCGCCGCACGCGCGGCGGCCGTGAACTCCGGACGGTTCACCAGGTCACCGCGATAGCTCGGCAGCGTCACCCCGTCGCGCGTCTCGGTGTCGGTCGAGCGCGGCTTGGCGTACTGGCCGGCCATGCGCCCGATGCGCATGATCGGCTTCTTCAGCCCGTGCAGCAGCACGAGGCTCATCTGCAGCAGGATCTTCAGCTTCTTGGTGATCCTGTCGGACTCGCAGTCGGCGAAGGTCTCGGCGCAATCCCCCCCCTGCAGCACGAAGGCCTCGCCACGCTGCGCTGCGGCAAGGCGCGCGCGCAGCGCCTCGATCTCCCAGGACACCACGATCGGCGGCAGCCGCGAGATCTGGGCGACCACGCGTTCCAGGCGGCCTTGGATCGGCGTAAACGGGCTGCTGCTGGGCCGGGCGTGCTCTGCCAGCTGGCCGCGTGCCAGGAGATGGTTTCAGGTGAGCGCATGCGAAGAATCCTAGCACGCGAGGGGCCTTTTTCCGGGCCCCGGGCGACCCCACTGATAGGCTGTCCGGGACGTGGCTGGCGCCGGGGCCTCTTCGCGGGCAGAATGCGCCCCTTTTCGCAGAGAACCGTTATGCACCGAGTACTGATTCTTGGCGCCGGCAAGATCGGCGCGCTGATCTCCGGATTGCTTGCCGAATCCGGCAGTTACAAGGTCCAGCTGGCCGATGTCGACGGCGCCGCCGCGGAGTCGGTGGTGCGCGCCCACGGCAGTGCCCACCTGTCCGCCTTCGCCCTCGACGCCAGCGATGCCAAGGCCCTGGCCAGCCACCTGGCCGAGCACCCGGTGGATGCGGTCATCTCAAGCCTGCCCTACTACTGCAACGTCGCGGTCGCGGAGGCCGCCCGCAAGGCCGGCGCGCACTACTTCGACCTCACCGAGGATGTCGAGGTCACCCGCGCCGTGCGCACGATCGCGGTGGGCGCCAGAGCAAGCCTTCGTGCCGCAGTGCGGGCTTGCCCCCGGATTCATCAGCATCGCCGCCGCGGAGCTCATCACCCACTTCGACGAGTGCGCGCGGTGAAGATGCGCGTCGGCGCCCTGCCGCAGCACCCGAACAACGTCCTCAAGTACTCACTGACCTGGTCGACCGAGGGCCTCATCAACGAGTACGGCAATCCCTGCCAGGCGATCACCGACGGGCGCATGATCGAGGTCGCGCCGCTGGAGGGTCTGGAGGAGATCGAGATCGACGGCACGCTGTACGAGGCCTTCAACACCTCCGGCGGCCTGGGTTCGCTGGCCGAGACCCACGGCGCACGCACCGAGTCGATGAACTACAAGACCATCCGCTACCCGGGTCACTGCGAGCAGATGCGCCTGCTGATGAACGACCTGAAGCTCAACCAGGATCGCAAGCACCCTCAAGCACATCCTCGAGAACGCCGTCCCGCAGACGCTGCAGGACGTGGTCATCGTCTATGCCGCCGTCACCGGCACGCAGGACGGCCAGCTGCGCGAGGAGAACTACGTCAACAAGATCTACCCGCAGGTGATCGCAGGGCGGCTGTGGTCGGCCATCCAGGTGACGACGGCCGCGGGCATCACCGCGGTCGTGGACCTGGTGCTGGAGAAGAAGGGCAAGTTCCAGGGCTTCGTCGCCCAGGAGCAGTTCCGCCTGACCGACATCCTCGCCAACCGCTTCGGCCGCTACTACGCGCCGGGCGGCACCAAGGACATGTCCGGGCGAGATCGTCGTCGGCCGGCAAGGCCGGGCACCAGCGCCGCAAGAAGGCGGCCAACGCGATGAGCAAGGTCGACATCAACGCGGTGCTCAAGCGCCTGGGCCTCGGAGCCGCCAACCCGGGTGCCTGGTCAGGCTCGCAGGGCTGGTCCACAGAGCACGGAAGTGCCGCTCGTCAACATCAGCAACCCGGCTGACGGCTCGCTGCATCGCGCAGGTGCGCCCCGCCAGCGCCGCGGACTACGAGGACGTCATGGGCTCTGCGGTCGACGGCCGCCGCCGCCTGGCGCGACGGTACCGGCGCCCAAGCGCGGCGAGGCGGTGCGCCTGCTGGGTGAGGCGCTGCGCGCGCACAAGCAGGACCTGGGCACGCTGGTCTCGCTGGAGAACGGCAAGATCCTCGCCGAGGGCCTGGGGGAAGTGCAGGAGATGATCGACATCGCCGACTTCGCCGTCGGCCAGTCGCGCATGCTCTACGGCCTCACCATGCACTCCGAGCGCCCGCAGCACCGCATGTACGAGCAGTGGCACCCGCTGGGGGTGATCGGGATCATCTCCGCGTTCAACTTCCCCGTCGCCGTGTGGTCCTGGAACGCCTTCCTGGGCGCGATCTGCGGCAACGCCTCCGTGTGGAAGCCCTCGCCCAAGACCCCGCTCACCGCGCTTGCGGTGCAGACGCTGTGCAACAAGGTGATGGCGGACAACAAGCTGCCGGCGGTGTTCCAGATCTTCATCGACTTCGGCACCGAGCTCGCCACGCGCTTCGTGGAGGACCGCCGCGTCGCGCTCGTCTCCTTCACAGGTTCCACCGAGGTCGGCCGCAAGGTCGGCGAGCGCGTGGCCGCGCGCCTGGGGAAGAGCCTGCTCGAGCTCGGTGGCAACAACGCGGTCATCGTCGATGAGACGGCAAACCTTGACCTCGCCGTGCCTGCCATCGTCTTCGGCGCGGTCGGCACCGCCGGCCAGCGCTGCACCACGCACCCGCCGGGTATTCGCCCACAAGGCGATCGCCGCGGAACTGGAGAAGCGCCTCGTGCACGCCTACCAGCAGGTGCGCATCGGCGACCCGCTGGAGAGCGGCACCCTCATGGGTCCGCTGATCGATGCCGGCGCGGTCGAGCGCTACCAGGGCGGCACTCGCGAAGGCGCTCGCCGCCGGCGGCGAGCTGCTCACCGGCGGCAAGGCCGCCAAGCAGGGTGGCAACTTCGTGCAGCCGGCGATCGTGCGCGCGCGCAACGAGTGGCCGATCGTGCAGACGGAGACCTTCGCACCGATCCTGTACGTGATCCCGGTGGACTCACTCGCCGATGCCATTGCCCAGCAGAATGCCGCAGCACACGGACTGTCCTCGGCGCTGTTCACCGACCGGCTGCAGAACGCGGAAAGCTTCCTGTCGGCCGCCGGCAGCGACTGCGGCATCGCCAACATCAACCTCGGCACCTCGGGGGCTGAGATCGGCGGCGCCTTCGGTGGCGAGAAGGACACCGGCGGCGGGCGCGAGTCAGGCTCTGATGCCTGGAAGGCCTACATGCGCCGCCAGACCAACACGGTGAACTGGAGCCGCGCGATGCCGCTCGCCCAGGGCATCGAGTTCAACGTCGCCCCCTAGCGCCCCGGCAGGGTCAGGGTGAAGCGCGCCCCGCCCAGGGGCGAGGTGTCCAGGGTGAGCGTGCCGCCGTAGAGGTCCACGGTGTCGCGCACCATGGCAAGCCCGAGCCCGTGGCCTGGCACCTTCTCGTCCGCCCGCACGCCGCGCTCGAGCACGCGCGCGCGGTCCTCGGCAGCAATGCCCGGCCCGTCGTCCTCGAACACGAGCGTAAGCTGCTGCCGCGCCGCCGCGGCCGGGTCGACCGCGGCGCTCAAGCGCACCCGCCCGCCGCACCACTTGCAGGCGTTGTCGAGCAGGTTGCCCAGGAGCTCGGTGAGATCCCCGCGGTCGCCCAGGAACTGAGCCGCCGGCGCGACGGCCAGCTCGATGGCGAGGTCCTTGCCGGCATAGACCTTCATGAGGGTGGCGCGCAGGTCAGCTGCCAGCGGCGCGATCTCCACCGGCGCCTGGCCCAGCAGCGTGCCGCCCGCCGCGGCGGCACGCTTCAACTGGTGCTCGATGATCCCGTTCATGCGGTCGATCTCCCCGCCCAGCGCACCACTGGCGGCAGTTCGCCGGCAGGCTGGCGCGCATCACCGCCAGCGGGGTCTTCAGGCTGTGCGCGAGGTTACCCAGCGTGTCGCGGTAGCGGCTCACGCGCCGGCGCTCACCCTGCAGCAGCGCGTTCAGGTTGGTGGCGACGCCTGACAGCTCGCGCGGATAGCCGCCGCCGAGTGCCTCGCTGCGGCCCTCCTCCACTTCGTGGATCTCGCGCTCCATGCGGCGCACCGGCGCCAGCACCCAGTTGAGCAAGGCGGCGAGCGTGAGCAGCAGCGCGAGCATCAGTCCGACGAACCAGCCCAGCAGCTCGCGTCGAAAGCGCGACAGCTGCTCCTCGTACGGGGTCAGGCTCACCGCGACGCTGAAGGTGAGGGTCTGTGCGTTCTTCGCATCGTCCTCGAAGCGGATCGCGCGACTCTCGATTGCCACGCGGTCGTGGCCAAACGCTGCGTACTCGAGCGTGCGCTCGCCGCGATGCAGCAGCGGACCGAACTCCACCGGCACCCCGGCGGTGGAGGCCGAGCGCCACTGGTGACCCGCGGTGCGGATCTGCGCATACAGACCTGAGCGTGGGGTCGCCATGCGCGGGTCCAGGGTCTGGGGCTCGGGGCCGTAGGCGCCATTGGGCAGCGGATCGGCCGCTGCGATCAGCGACACCATCTGCGCATCCAGCAGCTCGTTGAGCGAGCGCTCCGAGAGTGCCCGGAAGCCGTGGTCGAGCACGAGCATCATGATCCCGAAGAACAGTGCCAGCGGCAGGGAGACTGCCACGAGCAGGCGCCGGCTGAGGGAATGCACGTGAGCCGTGAGCCTGTGGGGGACTTCAGCCGCCGGCGTCGCGCGCCAGCGCGAAGCGGTAGCCGCGGCCGCGCAGCGTCTCGATCGGCTGCAGCTCATCGCTGGGGTCGAGCTTGCGGCGCAGGCGGCCCACCAGCACCTCGATGACGTTGCTGTCGCGCTCGAAGTCCTGGTCGTACAGGCGCTCGGTGAGCTCGGCCTTGGAGATCACATCCCCGGCGCGCAGCATGAGGTGCTCGAGGATGCGGTACTCGAAAGTGGTCAGCTCCACAGCTGCACCGTGCAGTTGCACGGTCTGCGCGCGCGTGTCGAGCACGATCGGGCCGCAGCGCAGCTGCGGGGTCGCCCAGCCGCCGGCACGACGCAGCAGCGCCTGCAGCCGCGCCAGCACCTCCTCGAACTGGAAGGGCTTGGCCACGTAGTCATCGGCCCCTGCCTGCAGCCCCTCGACCTTGTCCTGCCAGCTGTCGCGTGCGGTGAGCACCAGGATCGGGTAGGTCTTGGCCGCCGCGCGCACCCGCCGGATGAGCTCGAGTCCCGGCAGCTTCGGTAGGCCCAGGTCCACGATGGCGACGTCGAGGGGATTTTCCAGCGCGGCAAACAGGCCCTCCTCGCCATCCGCGGCGGTGTCGACGCTGAAGCCTGCCTGCGCCAGGCGCACCTTCAGCATCTCGCGCAGCGCAGGCTCGTCCTCGATCACCAGTACGCGCATGTTGCCTTTCCCGTCGTGCGCTGCTGCGCGTTACTGCATGGCGCCGCTGGCGGCGTCAACGTGCACGGTCCAGACCTTGCCGGAGTCATCCAGCAGGCGCAGTACGTAGACCGTCTGCGCGCCATTTCTTTGTGCCTCGGCCTTTACCACCCGCGCGTGGTAGCGCTGCTCGGCCATCTTCACGGCCTGGTCCATGGAGAGCTGCGGTGCCGCGGTGGCGACCGCAGGCGCGGCGGCGGCGCTTGCGGCGCCTGCGCCGCAGGCGCACGCGATGAGGATCAGGGTTCGCCAGGCATGCATAGCAGGTGCAGCCTAACGCATTCGGTTGCGGGCTTGCGACCCCGGGCGCAATAGCACTTGCAGTTCAGCCACCGTTCAGTTTCGCCTCACGCCACAGCTGGTCCCACTGCTGCGGCGAGAGGCTCTTGAGTTCCAGCTGGCGCGCTTGCGCCAGCTGCTCCATACGGGCAAAGCGGCGCTCGAACTTGGCGCTCGCGGTGCGCAGCGCCTCCTCCGGATCCACCTCCAGGTGGCGGCTCCAGTTGGCCACCGAGAACAGCAGGTCGCCGATCTCCTCGGCCACGGCGTCGTTGCGCTGCGCGCCCGGCGCGCCCGCAAGCGCCTCGTCCACCTCAGCCAGTTCCTCCAGCACCTTGGCGCGCACGTCGCTGGCCTGGGGCCAGTCGAAGCCGACGCGCGCAGCGCGCTTGCCCAGCTTCGCGGCGCGCCCGAGCGCCGGCAGTGCCTTGGGCACGCCGGAAAGCACCGTACTCGGCGCGCGCGCGCCACGCTGCGCGCCCTGCGCGCGCTCCTGCGCCTTCTGTTCCTCCCACACTCGCACCAGGTCCTCCGCTGCAAGGTCGGCCCCTGCGAAGATGTGCGGGTGGCGGCGCTCGAGCTTGTCGCGGATAGCGCTCGCGACGTCGCCGAAGTCGAACCAGCCGCGCTCCTGCGCCATGCGCGCATGAAAGACCACCTGGAACAGCAGGTCTCCCAGTTCGTCGCGCAGGTGCTCAGGGTCCCCACCGTCGATGGCGTCGGCGACTTCGTACGCCTCCTCGATCGTGTAGGGGGCGATGGTGGCGAAGGTCTGCTTCAGGTCCCACGGGCAGCCGTTGTCCGGGTCGCGCAGCCGCGCCATGAGGGCGAGCAACCGCGTCACCGCCTCGCTCGCATCCGTCATCAGGGAAGTCCTTCAACGCACATGCGGTACAGCGTGAGCAGCATGCCCGCGGTGGCGCCCCAGATATTGCGCTCGCCGAAGGGAATGTCCGAGAACGGGATCTCCTCGCCGGTGAACCCGGAGCGGCGCAGCCGCAACCGGTGGTTGGCCGGGTCAAAGGCATAGTCCAGCGGCACCTCGAAGGCATCCTCGACCTCGTGTGAATCGAGCCGCAGCTCGAACCCGGTGTGCACGAAAGCCACCACCGGGGTAACGCGGAAGCCGGTCATCACCACGTGATCCGGCAGGTAGCCGATGACCTCGATGTAGCTGGCCTCCAGGCCGATCTCCTCGTGCGCCTCGCGCAATGCTGCTGCCAGCGGGCCGCTGTCGGCGGGCTCGATGCGACCACCGGGGAAGGCGATCTGCCCGGCGTGGTTGCGCATCTGGCTCGCGCGCTGCGTCAGCAACACCGTGAGCGCGGGACGCTCGACCAGCGGCACGAGGACCGCGGCCGGCTGCGGGTTGGTCGGGAAGTAGCCGCGGTGCGCCTGGCTCTCGGTGGCTGACAGTCCCGGCACGCGCCACTCCTCTGACGCGTGGCGCGGCTGGGTGCCGGCCAGTCGCGCACGGATGATGGCAGCCCAGTCGCGGGGCGATCGGTTCGGGCTCATGCCAGCGGGTGTGGTTGCCTTCCTCGACCGCCAATGGCTCAGCCTCCGCCGCTGGTACCGCCCTTGATACCCCCGGTCGTGAGCTCCAGTGGGTCGAGGAGCTTCTGCAGCTCCTCGCGCGGCAGGTCCGTCATCCTCTCGGCCATCTCCAGCATCGGACGGCCTTCCGCGTAGGCCTTCTTGGCAATCGCCGCGCCCTTCTCGTAGCCGATCACAGGATTCAGCGCGGTGACCAGGATCGGGTTGCGGTCCACCGCCTCGGCCAGGCGCGCCCTGTTCACGGTGAACCCGGCGATGGCGCTGTCGGCCAGCGCGCGCGAAACCGCCGCCAGCAGCTGGATGCTCTGCAGCAGGTTGTGCGCGATCACCGGCAGCATGACGTTCAACTGGAAATTGCCCGACTGCCCGCCGATCGTGATCGTCGTGTCGTTGCCGATCACCTGTGCGGCGACCATCGCGGTGGCCTCGGGGATCACCGGGTTGACCTTGCCCGGCATGATGCTGCTGCCCGGCTGCAGCGCCGGCAGCGCGATCTCGCCCAGGCCTGCCAGCGGCCCGCTGTTCATCCAGCGCAGGTCATTGGCGATCTTCGTCAGGCTCACGGCCACGACCTTGAGCTGGCCGGACAGCTCCACCGCGGTGTCCTGCGCGGACATGGCCTCGAAGTAGTTGCGCGCCGGCACGAACGCGACGCCGGTGAGGGTGGACAGCTCCGCACAGAAGCGCTTGCCGAAGTCCGGGTGCGCGTTGATGCCGGTGCCGACCGCCGTGCCGCCCTGGGCGAGCGCCAGCAGTCGCGGCTCCACGGCGGCCAGCACGCGCAAGCCCGTTCTCGATCTGGGTGCGCCACCCGGAGAGCTCCTGGGCCAGGGTGACCGGCATCGCGTCCATCAGGTGCGTGCGGCCGGTCTTGACGATGCCGGCGACCTGCTTCTCCTTGGCGGCCAGCACGTCACGCAGGTGCTCGAGGGCGGGCACCAGTTCGCCCCGCACGCTCAAGGCGGCGCTGACGTGGATGGCGGTCGGGATCGCGTCATTGCTGCGACTGCCCCATGTTGACGTCGTCATTCGGGTGCACCGCCTTGCCAAGCCGGCGGCTGGCAAGGGCCGCGATGACCTCGTTGGCATTCATGTTCGTGCTGGTGCCAGAGCCGGTCTGGAACACGTCGATCGGAAAGTGCGCATCATGGGCGCCAGCGACCACTTCCGCGGCGGCCGCCTCGATGGCCTGGGAGACCCTGGCATCGAGCAGGCCGAGCGCGGTGTTGGCGCGCGCGGCCGCCTGCTTCACCAGCGCCAGGGCGGCGACGAAGGCGCGCGGCAGTGGCAGCCCGCTGATCGGAAAGTTCTGTACGGCGCGCTGGGTCTGGGCGCCCCACAGGGCGTCAGCTGGCACCTTGAGCTCGCCCATGCTGTCGCGCTCGGTGCGGAAGGAACTCGTCATGCATCACTCCAGGGCAGGTCAAACGTCGGTATGCGTTATGATGCAAATCCTAGCACTTCGAGGTCGCCCGCAACCCATGTCCGCCGCCCCCGCCGACGACCCTCACCGCGCTCGACGCGCTGTCCCCGGTCGACGGCCGCTACCGCACGGCCACCGCGCCGCTGCGCGCCTGCATGTCCGAGGCCGGACTCATCCGCGAGCGCATCCGCATCGAGGCCGCAATGGCTGCTGCACCTGGCGCACGGCAGCCGCGCAGCTGCCCGGCGCTCAGCTCAGTGCCGCCGTCGCTCGAGCGCGCCCAGCAGCTCGCGCGCGAGCCCGGATGCGACGCGGCCGGCGCGGTCAAGGCGATCGAGGCGCGCATCAACCACGACGTGAAGGCCGTCGAGTACTACGTGCGCGAGCAGCTGGAGGCCGCCGGGCGCCACGCCTGCGACCTTGGAACTGGTCCACTTCGGCTGCACCTCCGAGGACATCAACAACCTGAGCTACGCGCGCCTGCTGACATGCAGCCGCGACGACCCTGCTCGGTCACACTCGATGCGCGCATCGACGGAATTGCACGCGCTGGCACAGCGCTACGCGGACACCGCGATGCTCGCGCGCACGCACGGGCAGCCCGCAAGCCCGACGACGCTCGGGCAAGGAGCTGCGCCAACGTGGTCGCGCGCCTGCGCCGCGCGCCGCAAGCGCTGGGCAGCGGTGGCGGTGCTGGGCAAGTGGAACGGCGCGGTGGGCAACTTCAATGCGCACGTCGAGCGCGCTGCCCGGCGCTCGACTGGCCGGCCGATCGGCGCGGAGCTTCGTCGAATCACTGGGTCTCGAGTACAACCCCTAGACGACGCAGATCGAGCCGCACGACTGGATCGCGGAGTACTGCGATGCGCTCGCCGCCATCAACGTGATCCTCATCGACCTGTGCGCGCGACTGTCTGGGGCTACATCTCGCTCGGCTATCTGCGCCAGCGCGCGGTCGCAGGCGAGGTCGGCTCCTCGACCATGCCGCACAAGGTGAACCCGATCGACTTCGAGAATGCCGAAGGCAATCTCGGCGTCGCCAACGCGCTGCTGCGACACTTCGCCGAAAAGCTGCCGATCTCGCGCTGGCAGCGCGACCTCACCGACTCCACCGTGCTGCGCAACTTCGGCGTCGCGCTGGGCCACACGCTCATCGCCTGGAAATCCCTCGGGCGCGGGCTGGCGAAGATCGAGGCCGACCCGCAGCGCATGGCCGCGGACTTCGCCGGCGCCTGGGAAGTGCTCGGCGAGGCGGTGCAGACCGTGCTGCGCGCCGCCGGGGTGCCCGAATGGCTACGAGCGGCTGAAGGAATTCACGCGCGGCCGCGCGATCGATGCGCGCGACGCTCGCGGCCTTCATCGACACCCTGCCGCTGGCCGACGGCAGACAAGGCGCGCCTGAAGGCACTCACGCCCGCTGACTACACCGGCATCGCCGCCGAGCTCGCGCGCGGGATCTAGAGCCTGCCTCAGCGGCCGTTCCCGGCCGCGCGACACGCCCGAGCTCGATCACCGCCTTATGTCGCACGCCGCCGCTGAAGTGCGAACTGCGCCGCGCTTTTGACTTACTGCCCCGCCGCGGCTGCCGCCAAACCGTGACCGATGCGGCACTGAAATCGCGCCCGCCCGTCACTAAGATTCGCCGCAGCCTGCCGATACGCAGGCGATGACGGCAGGCGCCGCTGGCTTGATCATTACCGGGGAAATCGAACTAAACAGTGCTCTCGCGCAGCTCGCCAACGCCCGCTATGCGCCCGAGTCCGTGAACGGCAGCGGCACGCCGCGGCGCTGAACCGCCAGGAGTCCGGAGACCCTAGCCGTTCTGACCTCGCTTGCCGAAGTGCGCGCCGCGGTCAACGAGATCGCCGCCACCGCCCAGCGCCTGATCTCGATCTACACGCCCGACCTCGAGCCGGACCTCTACGACCAGACGCGTTCCTCGAGGTCATCAAGCACTTCGTTCTCACCCGCAGCTTCGCCAAGGTGCGGGTGCTGCTGGCAGAGCCCACGCGCGTCATGCGCGACAGCAACCGCTTCGTCGCCATGGGCCGGCGGCTCTCCAGCTGCATCGACATCCGCTACGTCGCCGCGCAGGCGCCGCAGCGCGCCTCCGCCTACCTCATCGCCGATGACCGCGCGATCGTCTATCGCATGCGTGCGGACACCTGGGACGGCGTCGCCGACATCAACAACCCGCCTGCCGCGCGTCTGTACCTTCAGGAGTTTGACAGGTGTGGAACGCCAGCGCAGCCGAACACGGACTGCGCGCCGCCCGCCGCGGCTGATTCAGACTCCTCAAGGCTGCCGATCGCCGGCCGGCTATAATTCGCGCGCATGCCGCGCACGCCCGAAATCACCGTCGCCGCCGTAACCGAGACCGACGGCCGCTTCCTCGTCGTCGAGGAGCGCATCAACCAGCGTCTGGTCTTCAACCAGCCCGCCGGCCACGTCGAGCGCGGCGAGACATTGCTCGCAGCCGTCGTCCGCGAGGTGCGCGAGGAGACCGCCTGGCGCTTCGAGCCCCAGTCGCTCCTCGGCGTGTACCTGTGGCGCAACCCGAGCTCCGGCGCGCTCGACGCTGCGCTTCGCCTTCACCGGCACGGTCGGCGATCATGACGCCGCCAGCAGCCGCTGGACCGCGGCATCGTGCGCACCCACTGGCTCTCCGGAATCAGAGCTGGTGGAGCGCGCAGGCGCGGCTGCGCAGTCCGCTGGTCCTGCGCTGCATCGAGGACTACCTAGCGCGGCAGCTTCCGGCCGCTCGAGCGCGGTGGCCGGCATCGGACCTGGAGAACGCCGCCGGCCGTCGACCCCGTCGGCCATCCTGTAGGGTCGCCTGTCCCCATCCCAAGACCGCGTGCGCGGCTGCGGTAGAATTCGCGCCATGAGCGCTCCCCTGCTCCCGACCGCACCCTGCGGCGCCCGCGTCATCGTCGGCCTGTCCGGGGGCGTCGATTCTGCGGTGGCGGCCCTGCTGTTGCTGGAGGCCGGGCTGGGAGGTCCAGGGACTCTTCATGAGCAACTGGGAGGAGGACGACGACGCCTACTGCACGGCGGCCCAGGACTTCCAGGACGCGCGTGCCGTCGCCGCGGAACTCGATATCCCGCTCCACCGGGTAAGCTTCGCCGCGAGTACCGCGAGCGGGTGTTCGCCCACTTCCTGGCAGAGCACGCGCCGGCCGCACGCCCAACCCTGACGTGCTGTGCAATCGTGAGATCAAGTTCGGCGTCGGCCTCGACCTGGGCGCGGCGACTGGGCGCCACGCACTTCGCCACCGGTCACTACGCGCGCGTGCTGATCGCGAGGCCGACGGCGCCGCGCTGCATAAGGCGCGCGACGCCGCCAAGGACCAGAGCTACTTCCTGCACGCCGTCGGCCGGCAGAGCAACTCGCACGGCTCGCTGATGCCGCTAGGCGAGCTGAAAAAGGCGCAGGTGCGCGAGCGCGCCCGCAGCGCCGGGCTGCCGGTGTTCGACAAGCCCGACAGCACCGGCATCTGCTTCATCGGCGAGCGCCCTTTCCGGGAATTCCTCGGCCGCTTCCTGGCGCGCGACGCCCGGGTCCGATCGAGTCCGCCGACGGCGAGTCGCTCGGGACGCCACCAGGGACTCGCGTTCTATACCCTCGGGCAGCGCGGCGGCCTGCACATCGGCGGCCGCCGCGGTCGACCGGAGCAGCCCTGGTATGTCGCGGCCAAGGACGCCACGCCGCAACGTCCTCATCGTCGTGCAGGGCCATGACCACCCGCTGCTGTCGAGCACGGCGCCTCGCCAGCGGCCCGTGGCACTGGCTTGCGCAGGACGCCCGAGTCGAGCCATTCGCTGCACACGTCAAAGGTGCGCTACCGCCAGGCCGACCAGGCGGCCGCAGTTCGAGCCGGCAGCCGAACGGCACCGCTCCGCGTCCTTTTCGAGCAGCCGCAGCGCGCGGTGACACCCGGGCAGTACGTGGTCGCCTACGACGGCGAGCGCTGCCTCGGCGGGGCGGTCATCGAGGCTGTGGACACCTCGGCCGGCGCGGCGGCCGCGGCGGCCTGAAGGCGAGGCAGCACGCTTAACCCAGCCGCCCGATATAATTGCGCGGCTCACAGCGGAGATACGCATGACGAACAGCTTCCGGGCGCGCTCGACTCTCACACGCCGGCGACCGCTCCTACGAGATCTGGAGCCTGGCGGCGCTGCCGCAGGACAAGCTCGCCCGCCTGCCCTACTCCCTGAAGATCCTGCTGGAGAACCTGCTGCGCTTCGAGGACGGGGTGAGCGTGACGCGCGCGGACATCGAGGCGCTGCTTGACTGGGATCCGGCCGCCAACCCTTCGCTACGAGATCGCCTTCACGCCCGCGCGCGTCATCCTGCAGGACTTCACCGGCGTGCCCTGCGTGGTGGATCTTGCCGCGATGCGCGACGCCATCGTGCGCCTGGGTGGCGACCCCGAGCGCGTCAACCCACTGGCGCCGGCGGAACTGGTCATCGACCATTCCGTGCAGGTCGATGAGTACGGCTTCGCCGGCGCGCTGGCCGCCAACACCGCCATCGAGTTCGCGCGCAACAAGGAGCGCTACGCCTTCCTGCGCTGGGGCCAGACCGCGTTCCGCAACTTCGCCGTCGTGCCGCCCAACACCGGCATCGTCCACCAGGTGAACCTCGAGTTCCTCGGGCGAGTGATCTTCGATGCCGAGAGCAACGGCATACGGCGCGCCTATCCCGACACGCTGGTCGGCACCGATTCGCACACCACCATGATCAACGGGCTGGGCGTACTCGGCTGGGGCGTCGGCGGCATCGAGGCAGAAGCCGCCATGCTCGGTCAGCCGGTCACCATGCTCATCCCGCAGGTCATCGGCTTTCGCCTGGAGGGCAAGCTGCAGCCCGGCGCGACTGCCACTGACCTGGTGCTCACCGTCACCGAGCAGCTGCGCAAGCGGGGCGTTGTCGACAAGTTCGTCGAGTTCTTCGGCGATGGACTGGGCAACCTGCCGCTCGCTGACCGCGCCACGATCGCCAACATGGCGCCCGAATACGGCAGCACCTGCGGCCTGTTCCCGATCGACAGCGAGACCATCCGCTACCTCGAGCTATCCGGACGCCCACGCGAGCGCATCGACCTGGTCACCGCGTACGCAAAAGCACAGGGGATGTGGCGCAACGAGGGCGCAACTGCTGCACGCTACACCGACGAGCTCGAGCTGGACCTCTCCAAGGTGGAACCGAGCCTCGCCGGTCCGCGCCGCCCGCAGGATCGCGTCACGCTCAAGAACGTCAAGTCTGTCTACCAGACCAATGCGAAGAAGGCCGCCGAGGAGCGCGTTGCGCGCAAGTCCGAGGGCCGCGGCAGCGCGCCGCTGCGACTGAACGGCCAGGAGCTCGACGCTCACGGACGGCGCGGTGC
This sequence comes from uncultured Pseudomonadota bacterium, assembly GCA_963703025.1. Taxonomy (GTDB): domain Bacteria; phylum Pseudomonadota; class Gammaproteobacteria; order Steroidobacterales; family Steroidobacteraceae; genus 13-2-20CM-66-19. The sequence continues at coordinate 3,908,704 of OY969778.1, forward strand.
TGATCGCTGCAATCACCAGCTGCACCAACACCTCCAATCCATCGGTGATGCTCGGCGCCGGCCTGCTTGCCCGCAAGGCGCGCGAGCGCGGCATAACCGCCAAACCCTGGGTGAAGACCAGCCTCTCGCCCGGCTCACGAGTGGTGATGGACTACTTCACCAAGGCCGACGTCTTGGATGACCTGGATGCAATCGGCTTCTTCGTCACCGGATACGGATGTCAAACTTGCATCGGAAATAGCGGCCCGTTGAAGCCTGAAATTTCTGCGGCAGTGAAGGCAGGAGACCTAACGGCAGGCGCGGTACTCTCTGGCAACCGGAACTTTGAGGGCCGCGTCCATCCCGAAGTGCGCATGAATTTCCTGGCGTCACCTCCCTTGGTCGTGGCCTACGCGCTCGCCGGCACGCTCGATATCGACCTCACCACCGAGCCGCTGGGCATGGACCGCGACGGCAAGCCGGTTTACCTCGCCGACATCTGGCCCAGCGATGCGGAAGTGCAGGACCTGCTCAAGCGCTCCATCGACTCGACCATGTTCCGCAACAGTTACGCCAAGGTCTTCGAAGGCGACGAGAACTGGGCCAACATCAAGGTACCCGCCGGCAAGCTGCTACGCGTGGGACGCGAAGTCCACCTACGTGAAGAACCCGCCCTACTTCGAGGGCATGACGATGACGCCCGCGCCGCTGTCGGATGTCACCGGCGCGCGCGTGCTGGCGGTATTGGGTGACTCGGTTACCACCGACCACATCTCCCCCGCCGGCAACATCTCAAAGTCGAGCCCTGCTGCGCGTTACCTCGTCGAGCAGGGCGTGGAGCCGAATGACTTCAACTCCTACGGCGCGCGCCGCGGCAACCACGAGGTCATGATGCGCGGCACGTTTGCCAACATCCGCCTGCGCAACCTCATGGTGCCCGGCGTCGAGGGTGGCGTCACGATCCATCTGCCCGACGGCAAGCAGGCGTCCATCTACGACGCGGCCATGCAATACAAGGCAGAGAAAGTGCCGCTGGTCATCTTCGCCGGCCGTGAATACGGCACCGGCTCCTCGCGCGACTGGGCCGCCAAGGGCACGCTGCTGCTGGGTGTGAAGGCGGTCATCGCCGAGAGCTTCGAGCGCATCCACCGCTCCAACCTGATCGGCATGGGTGTCGCTCCGCTGCAGTTCCTGCCAGGACAGAACGCGGTGTCGCTGGGACTGACCGGTCGCGAGGTGATCACGATCGATGGGCTGAGCAAGGACGATTCGCGCGAAGTCACCGTCACGGCGACCCCCGAGGCGAGCAAGCCGATCACGTTCAAGGCGCGCCTGCGTATCGACACCCCCAAGGAGCGCGACTACTACCGCCACGGGGGCATCCTGCAGTACGTGCTGCGCCAGCTCGCCGCCAGCGGCACCGGCGCCTGACCCAGTCGCGCCCGCAAACCGGGACAGCATCGCCAGCGCAAGCCGGCGGTGTCCCGGGACTGGCCGTGTTCGACCTGGATGGCACGATCACACGGCACGACACGCTCGCGCCCTACGTGTTCGGGTTCCTGTCGCGGCACCCTCTGGGATGGCTGGGCCTTGCGCGTGTACTGCCGGCGCTCCTGGCATTCGCCTTCGGCAAGGCCGACGAAGGCGAGCTCAAGTCAGCCTTCATCCGCGCCACCTTGGGGGGGCACAGCCGCGCCGAGATCGAGTCCTGGACGAGTCAGTTCGTAAAGACGCTGCCGGACCGCGTGTTCGCTGACGCGCTGGCCCGCATCGAGCGGCACCGCGCCGCCGGTGACACGCTGGTGCTGCTCAGTGCCAGCACCGACCTGTACGTACCGGCACTGGCCCGGGCACTGGGGTTCGCCGAGAACATTTGCACGGGCGTCCAGTGGCAGGGGCAACGGCTGGTCGGGCGACTGACGACCCCCAACCGGCGAGGCGAGGAGAAGGTGCGCTGCCTTGAACAGCTGCGTGCCCGCTACCCTGGAGCGCTGGTGAGCGCCTACGGCAATTCCCCGCAGGACCTGCCGCACCTGGCCAGGGCCGACCGGCCCCTGCTGGTGAACGGCAGCGCGCGCACCCGCAGGCTCGCTGCCGCACAGGGCATCGCCTGCGCGGCCAGCTGGCGCTAGCGGCTCACAGGGACGTGCGGATCGTCCACAGCTCCGGGAAGAACTTAAGCTCGAGCGCCCTGGCGAGGTAGGCAACCCCTGCGGTGCCGCCGGTGCCGGGCTTGTAGCCGATGATGCGCTCCACGGTCTTCAGGTGGTGGGCGCGCCAGAGCTGGAAGTTGTAGTCGAGGTCGACCAGTTGCTCCGCCAGCTCGTACAGGTCCCAGTGGCTTTCCGAGTTGTGGTAGACCCCCAGCCACGCCCCTGCCACCTGCTTGCTTGGCACATACGGCAGGCTGAAGTCACGCACGAGGTAGTCCGGCGGGATCTCGTAGCCGCGCTGGCTCAAGAGGCGCAGCACCTCGTCGTACAGCGACGGCGCCTCCAGTGTCCGCTTCAGCAGTGCATGGGCCGCACGGTCCGCTTCATGGCCTGCAAGCACGTCCGGGTTCTTGTTGCCGAACAGGAACTCCAGTTCGCGGTACTGCACGGACTGGAACCCGGAGGAGCGCCCGAGCTCGTTGCGAAAGGCCGAGTACTCGAACGGGGTCATCGTCGACAGTACGTCCCAGACCGAGATCAGCTGCGCCTGGGTGCGCGAGATGCGCGCCAGCATCTTCATGGCCGGATCCAGGTCATCCCGGCGCACGCACTCGATCGCAGCGGTCAGCTCGTGCAGCATCAGCCGCATCCACAGCTCCGAGACCTGGTGCACGATGATGAACAGCATCTCGTTGTGCTCGGCCGAGAGCGGCCGCTGCGCCTCGAGCAGCTTGTCCAGGTGCAGGTAGCCGGCGTAGGTCAGCGTGGATCCCAGATCCAGCGGCCCCACCGGCTGCGCGCGCGTCAGCTCTCCATCCTTGTCATGCACGTTACTCATGGGTCGATGGTACACGGCACCTGCCGCGCGGCAACTTCAAGACCCCACCGGGGCGAGGCGAGGCTGCCCGGAATCCGCTAGGATCGCCCGCCAGCCGTCCCACAGTGAGCCGCGTTTCCTTGAGCACACCCATCCTGGAGGTCCGCGACCTCATCAAGCAGTACCCGGCGACCACCGCGGTGGCGGGGGTCTCGTTCGCGGTCCCCGAGGGGATCTGCTTCGGGCTGCTGGGGCCCAACGGGGCCGGCAAGACCACCACGATCGAGATCATGGAGGGCATCCTGCCGCCGACCTCAGGCCAGGTGCTCTACCGTGGCGCGCCACTGGATACGCGCTTCCAGGAAGAGGCCGGCATCCTGTTCCAGAAGACCGCGCTGCAGGATTTCCTCACCGTGCGCCAGTGCATCGCCCTGTTCCGCGGCCTGTATGCATCCGGCCTCGAGGTCGAGGAAGTCATCCGCCTGTGCGCACTGGAGAAGCTCGCCGACCGCGACAGCCGCAAGCTCTCCGGTGGCCAGCAGCAGCGCCTGCTGCTGGCAATCGCGCTGGTGAACGACCCTGCGATCCTGTTCCTGGACGAGCCGACCACCGGCCTCGACCCGCAGGCGCGCCGCAACTTCTGGGACCTGGTGCAGTCGATCAAGGCGCGCCGCAAGACCATCATCCTCACTACCCACTACATGGACGAGGCTCAGATCCTGTGCGATGAGATCGCGATCATGGACAAGGGACGGCTGGTCGCCCAGGGACCCCCGCACAGGCTGCTGCACGAGCACTTCGCGGAAGTCATGCTGGAGCTGCCGCGCCAGGACTTCTCAGCTGCCGCGCGCGAGCTGAACCTCAAGTTCATCGAGGGAGCCGACCGCATCGAGATCAGCACGCATGACATCGAGGGCACGCTGCGTGCCTTGATGGGCGCGCAGGTGCCGCTGGCGCGCCTGCGCATCCGCCAGGCGAACCTCGAGGACCTGTTCCTGGAGCTCACCGGCAAGGAGCTGCGCACGTGATCCAGCGCATGCTCGCGGTGCTGCACGCGCGCAACCTCGAGTTCCTGCGCGACCGCGGCACGATGCTGTTCACGCTGCTGCTGCCGGTGATGGTGGTCATCGGCATGGGCTTCGTGTTCGGCGGCGCGGAGCGCCCGCTGTTCAAGGTCGGCGTGCTGGATACGCACCTCGACAAGCAGGCGTATGCGTTCCTGGGCGAGCGCTACGTGGAGTTCATCCTCGAGAAGGACGTGAACGCGGCCATGCACAGCCTCACCCACCAGCAACTGGACCTGCTGGTGGATACGCATGCCCCGGCGCGCTACTGGGTGAACACCGACTCTCCCAAGGGCTACATCGTCGAGAAGCTGCTGCTGGCGGCGGACCCCGCGGCGGCGCGCCAGCCGGTCAGCGGCAAGGCGGTGCGCTACGTCGACTTGCTGTTCCCCGGAATCCTTGGCATGAACATGATGTTCAGCTGCCTGTTCGGGGTCGGCTACGTGGTCCTGCGCTACCGCAAGAGCGGGTTCCTCAAGCGCCTGCACGCCAGCCCGCTGACCGCCTTCGAGTTCCTCAGCGCCCAGGTGCTCTCGCGCCTGGCCCTCATCCTGGTCGTGACCTCGATCCTGTACTTCGGCATCGGCACCATCATCGGCTTCCACAATGCCGGCAGCGGCCTGCTGCTGGCGCTGGTCACCGTGCTGAGCGCGCTGTCGATGATCGCCCTGGGCCTCACCATCGCCGCGCGCGTGTCCAGCGAGGAACTGGTCGGCGGCCTGCTGAACATGCTCACCTGGCCGATGATGCTGCTGTCAGGGGTATGGTTCTCGCTGGAGGGCTCACCAGGGTGGGTGCAATGGATCGCGCACCTGTTCCCGCTCACCCATGCCATCGATGCCGCCCGGGCGGTGATGCTCGATGGCGCAGGGATCGTGCAGATCGCACCGCATCTGCTGTACCTGTCGATCACCGCACTGGTGTTCTTGGCCTTTGGCGCCTGGTCGTTCCGCTGGCGGATCGACTGAACTGGCGCCACCGCTCAGGCAGACCTGCCAGCCCCCCAGAAAGCCGGCGAATCCTAGCTGAAGCGCGCCAAGGAGCGGATGCTGAATCCCCAGTAGTGCCGATCTGCGTGGGGCACGGCAACGGCCGAGACCTCCACGTGCAGGTCAGCGCCGTGCTCGCGCGCCATGCGCAGCCACAGCATGCTTACCGCGCGCCGCGAGGACATCTGCTCGCGCAACTGGGCGAAGTTCTCAGCCGACAGCACCAGCCAGCGCGCAAGCGGCTGAGCCTGCACTTCCGTGAGCGAATTGACCTCGGCCATCTGCAGGAAGGCGTGGTTCGCGTACTCCACGCGCCAGTGCGCATCGGTGAGCAGCAAGGCGCAGGAGGCACTCTCTATTGCCTCCCCCGCGGCCGATGGTGAGCCCTGGCTGCCATGGTGGCCCGCATCAAGGTGCACCAGGATGCTGGCCCCGCCCTCGGCGACCACCAACGACAGCGCGCAGCTCAGTTGTGCCGCGGCCGCACGTGCCGGGCTGCCTACCAGCCTGGCCTTACCGGTAAGGCGCGCGGTGGCGAGCGCGGCAGCAAGCCCCGCCGCGCTCGAGGGACTGAAAGCGGCCTTCAAGGGAGCGCCAATCAGGATCCTGGAGGAGGCGCACAGCACGCGCTCGGCGGCCAGGTTGACTCTCTGGATGCGGTTGCGCGGATCCACGATGAGCATGGGCTGGGCGGCGATGCCGAACAGCCGCTCGTAGGAAATATCCACCGGGTCCAGCAGCGATGGCAGCGGGACCGGGGGTGGCACGAAGCCCCCCTCAAGCGGGTTGTCCGCGACCTCGCGCATCGGGGCAGGCGCCACCTTCAGCATCGGTGCGCCATATGTCGATGAAAATCTTGGGGTTCTATAGTACGCGGGATGCCCACCAGCAGAGCCTATCGGTGCCGCCGCCAGCGGAACATCCCGGTTCCCCTTAGGCGCAACTACCGTAAAACCGGTAGTGGCTCAGGCTCAGAGCGAGACGATGCCCTCGCGGATGGCATGCTTGGTGAGCTCGGCAACGGTCCTGAGGCCCAGTTTGCGCATTATGTTACGTCGGTGGACCTCGATGGTCGCCACCGAGACATGCAGCTGTAAGGCGATGGCCGGGGAGCGCAGGCCCTCGGCAATCAGCCGCAGTACCTCGCGCTCGCGGCGCCCGAGCGGGGTGATTTCCCCGGGCAGCTCGCCGCTGAGTTCCACGGTGAGTGCGCGCGCAATCTCCGGCGAGAAGTAGCCCTGGCCGGCTGCCACCGCGTGGATCGCACGCACCAGCTCGGTTCCGGCGGCCGACTTGGTGACGTAGGCGGAGGCCCCGGCGCGCAGCATCGCGGTGACGAAGCGCTTGTCGGAGAACGCCGAGAGCGCGACCACCTTGGCGGTCACCCCGGCATCGCGCAGGCGCGCTGCGACCTCGATGCCGTTGAGGTCCGGCAGGCGGATGTCCAGCACGATCACGTCCGGGGCGAGCGCCCCCACGTCGCGCAGCGCGGCGGCCGCATCACCGGCCTGCCCCACCACCTCGATGTCCGGTTCCTTGGTCAGGACTTCGCACAGCGCCTCGCGCACCATGCGGTGATCCTCGATGAGAAACACGCGCGTGGTCATGTGGCGAGGGTACCGGCGAAGTCCCCCAGCGGGGCCGTCAGCACCGCGACCGTGCCCTCACCCGGGGAGGAGTGCACCTGCGTGGTGCCGCCGATGTTGGACAGCCGTTCGCGCACGCTGATCAGTCCCAGGCCGCGCCGCGCGCGGCCCTCCGCGGCGGCCGCGTCGTAGCCGATCCCGCGGTCAGTGACGCGCAGCTGAATCAGGTTGTCGCGGCGCTCGCACTCCACCAGCGCGGTGCTGGTCTGGGCGTGCTTGGCCACATTGATCAGCAACTCGCGCGCCGCGCGGTAGAGAATTGAACGTGCCTCCTGCGACAGCGGCTTGTCCTGCTCATCGTCGACGACGGTCACCTGCAGCTGGAACGTGCGTTCGATCTCCTCACTCAGCCACTCCAGAGCTGCCACCAGGCCCAGCTCGTGCAACACCGCCGGTGCCAGCTGCGCGGCCAGCGAGCGGATCGCGCTGTTCGCGCGCTCGATGAGTGCGCCGACTTCATTGGCCCGCGTACGCACGTCGCCGCGCGCGTCATCGCACAGCGCCGCCAGGCGAATCTGCGCCGCAGCCAGGGTCTGCCCCAGATCATCGTGCAGGTCGCGGGCAATCTGGCGTCGCTCGCGGTCCTCGGCCGCCTCCAGGTCCGCCGCCAGCGCGCGCAGCTGCTCGGTGCGCTCCTGCACCCGCCGCTCCATCTCCTCGGCAGCGACGCGGGTCGCGGCGAAGGCGCGCTCGCGTCGCGCCAGGTCCACGCTTTTCAGCACCGTCTCGAGAAACACGATGCGCAATGCCTCGGCGGCCTCCAGGTCCACCTCGGTCCACACGGCAGACTGCATCCGCGTGACCTGCAACCACTCGGCGAACGAGCCGCGCGGGGTCAGCCGCACGCCGTGGCGATCCACCTTGGTCGGCTTGGACGGGTCACCCGCCCAGCGCACGGTGCTGCCGATCTCCGGGCGGAACCACAGCACGTAGTCGCGCGGCACCCGCGACAGGCCGACCGCCAGCAGGCCGCTGGCGATCGCCGCGAACTGCGCCGCGGGCGCGTACTGCGCGGAGAGGTGCTCGGTCTCGAACAGCGGCCGGTTGACCGCGTTCAGCCACTTCACCAGCTCACGTATGTCCGGCTGCGGTGGGGTGTGGCCCACGCAGTGCAGCTGGCCGTCGAAGTACACCACAGCCCCCGTCGCCCCGACGTACTGCAGCAGGTCATCGCGGGCAAGCTCGCGGCCAATGTCGCCCCCGTCGGTGAGCGACTCGACCAGGTGCTCGAGTATGGCGCGCGTGCGGGTCTTGAGCACCGCCGCCTCCGCCTGCACGCGGGTCTCGACGTGCAGCGACAGGATCTGGGCAAAGGTTTCGCAGGCGACGCGCAGGTCCGCGGGCGCGTGGCGCGCGGAATAGTGGTGCAGCACCAGCATGCCCCACAGCTGGTCCTGGCAGATGATGGAAGCGGACAGCGAGGCGCACACTCCCATGTTGCGCAGATACTCCAGGTGGATCGGCGAGACGCTGCGCAGCCCGCAATGGCTCATGTCGATCGGGGCGCGGGTGCGCGGGTTGACCTCCGGGCGCAGCGGCTCGGCCACATAGTCGATGTCGGCGATACCGCGCAGCCAGTTGCGCCGATACAGTTCGCGCGCCTGGTTGGGGATGTCGGAAGCGGGGTAATGCAGGCCCAGAAACGACTCAAGTCCCTCTCTGGCGACCTCGGCGACCACGACGCCGCTGCCATCGCGCAGGAAGCGGTACACCATGGCGCGGTCGAAGCCGGTGGCGGCACGCATGGCCAGGGCCGCAGCCGCGCAGCACTCATCAAGGGTGGTCGTGCGCTGGATCGCCGCGATCAGGGTCTTCAGTTGCGCGATCGGGTCACCGGCACTGGTCGTGGTGCGCGTGGCCGGCTCCAGTTCCAGCAGGGCCGTGCTCCCGGTGGCGTGCAGTGTCAGGTCGAGCGCTTTGGAGCCGAGACGGCTGCGCACTCCCAGCCGCACGATCGGCGCCACGAATGGCGCCGGGGCACCCAGTTGCAGTCGTACAAACTCCTCGACATCGTGCTCGAAAAGGTCGGCAACCGAGTGGCCAAGCACCTCTGCTGCGTCGCGCCCCAGCAGCAGCTGCGTGTCCCCGGCCACTTGCTCCACGGTGCAGTGCTCGCGGTCAACCACCAGCAGTACGCCATGCGGCTGGATGGAGCCGGGGATATGGATGGGCTCGCGATCGCAGGTGGTGAGGTCAGCCTCACCGAAGCGTACCTGGCCCTCACTCACCGGCTTGCTCCGCACAGCCATTGCTCGAGTGCCTCGAAAGTGGCGGTCGCCGCCGTCGCGGCCGCCGCGCGCGCGCCGGGGGTTGTGCACGCGGCCTCGAGCGCCGCGGCAAACCTGGCCCACATCGGCGTGACATTGGCCCCGTAACTTGCCAGGAACGATGCACCGTGTTGCGCGCTCCATCCCAGGCGCTCCTCAACCAGCGGCAACAGCATGCGCCCGCCCAGTGTTGCGCCCTCGAACACGTAGGCCCGGCCAAAGGCCACCGCCTGCTGGTCGCATGCCGGCAGGTACTGGCAGCGTGGCAGCGCGGCCACGGCGGCCGGTGGCACACCGACGGCGACAAGGTCCGAGGCAATGAGCGGCAACTTGCGGCGCGCCTCGTAGTCCGGCAGAGCGCCGCCGAAGTGATCCGGCCCCAGCCCCGCCTCGAGCGGCCCGCAGAAGCCCCACATCTTTGCCAGGTGCCCCCGGTAGCGATCCGGGTCGCAGAAGCGCCCCTTGACGTCCAGACGCTTCTCGAGGCGCTGGTGCGCGGCCCACGTCGCGGCGCGTAGCCCGGCCATCGCACCCGGGTTGCGCACTTCTCCAGCCTGCGTGGACGCCAAGACCAAGCCCCCCATCATCGTAAGCGCAACAATGGCATGCATCTTGTACCCATGGCAAACCGCCGGCGGCGCGGCCAGGCACGCGTGATCAGCGGGGTAAAAACGTTCGCTCGCCGCAGCAATCGGTGACGACCTCAAGCGCACAACCGAGGCTCAAAAGCGTCATATTTCGAGCGCACGAACCGCTGCGGCGCGGGTGATTTGCGCCGCTCGTTGTTTGCAACTAGGCTGAAGCTCGATTGCCTGATCAAGGTGCCCTCCTCGCATGCGCTACATGACCGTCTCGCCAGACCCCGCCAGCACCGGTGCGGAGCGCATCGGGATACTGCTGGTCAATTCCGGCACGCCCGAGGCGCCCGAGCCGCGCGCGGTCAGAGCGTTCCTGGCGCGCTTCCTGTCTGACCCTCGGGTCGTGGAACTTCCGCGGGCCCTGTGGCTGCCGCTGCTGTGGGGGGTCATCCTGCCGTTTCGTCCGCTGCGCGTGGCGCACAAGTACCGCAACATCTGGACCAACTCCGGTTCACCGCTGCGGGACCTGTCCATGCGCCTGCGCAATGAACTGGACGCGGTGCTGGCGCAGCGCATGCTTGCCCCGCTGAGCGTCGACGTCGGCATGCTGTACAGCGCCCCCGACCTGCCCGACGCCCTGCGCCGCCTGGTCACCGCGGGCGCGCGGCGCATCCTGGTGGTGCCGCTGTTCCCGCAGTATTGCGGGGCCACCACGGGGGCCGCCTTCGACCAGGTCACCGCGGAGCTGAGCCGCTGGCGCTCGTTGCCCGAGCTGCACTTCGTCGCCGACTACCATGCCCATCCAGGCTACATCGATGCGCTGCGCGCCAGCGTCACTGACCACTGGGAGAAGCACGGCCGGGCCGGGCATCTGCTCATGTCATTCCATGGCATTCCCGAGCACTACGTGCAAAACGGCGATCCATACTATGCGCAGTGCCAGACCACCGCGCGCCTGCTGGCGGACGAGCTCTTGCTGCGCGACGGTGAATGGATCGTGGGCTTCCAGTCGCGCTTCGGTCCGAAGGACTGGCTGAAGCCCTACACCAGCGCGGTGCTCACGGCCATGCCCGGCCGCGGCATCCGCGGCGTGAACGTCCTGTGTCCCGGGTTCGCCGTCGACTGCCTGGAAACCCTGGAGGAGATCGCCATCGAGAACCGCGAGGTATTCCTGCGCGCCGGCGGCGAGCGCTACGAATACATACCCGCGCTCAACGCGGGCACCGCGCACGCGCGCTTCCTGAGCGAGCTGATCATGCAGCAGGGCTGGACCGGCCAGCGCGACCTGCTGCCGGCCGCCACCGAGGCCACCTCCTGAAGGCACGCCCCCCGCGCTCGCGCGCGGGGGGGCCTCATCAGGAACCTGCAGCCTCGGGCCCCTGGCGACCCACCGCTGCGGCAGGCTGCACGCGCTGCCGCCACCTGCGCCACAGGTCAGCGATGTGAGCCAGCAACGCGGCGACCAGCAAGAGGCTCACCTGTGCGCCGGCGTTTCCCACCAGCGCGCTGCGCAGGGCCAAAAGCAAGAAGGCACCGGGCAACAGCACGCTCAGCAGGTCCATGACCGGCAGACCCCGGCCGCTACGCCGGTGGTAGAGCACCAGCACCACGCCCTCGGCCACCAGCGCACCCAGGGCGATGTCCGGCAGGTGCGTGCCGGCGAGAAACTCCGGGAGGGAATTCACGTCCCTGCTGCGGGGTCTCAGCCGAAGACGAACTTGCCCTTCATCAGTGCCGCGTGCCCCGGGAAGCTGCAGAAGTACGTGTAGTCGCCGCCCTTTTGCAGCACCGCAGTTGCAAAGGTCACCGATGTGCTCTGGCCGCCGCCGACCAGCTTGGTCGCGGCAATCACGCGCTTGTCGCCGACCGGCTCGTAGTTGTTGGCAGCACCGGCCTTCTGGCCCGCATCCAGCACACCTTGCATGTCCGCGCTCTTGGTGAGCACCCAGCTATGTCCCATGGTCTGCACGGGCAACTGCCCGGAATCCTTCAGCGTCAGCTCGACTTTCGTGCAGTCGGCCGCCACCTTCAACTCAGTCTTGTCGTATTGCAGCAGGTCATTGCCGGTGATCTCAAGCTTGCACAACTTGTCTGCTGCGTGAGCCGAGCCGGCAGCGCCGAACGCTGCGAGTGCAAGGACCGATGCTAAGTAACCGCGCATACCTACTCCTAATTACCAAATCCAGGACCGTTGAGACGCACAATCGACAGATTAAGGAACGCCGCAAAGCTCACCCACAGCAGGTAGGGCAGCAGCAGCAGGCTTGCCAGCCGCGAGCTGCGCGAGGTCATGACCATGAGCGCCACGATCGACAGCCACAGCAGCGATACCTCCAGCAGCGACCAGTCTGGGCGGTGCAGGCGGAAGAACAGCACGCTCCAGGAGATGTTCAGCATTGCATTGATCGCAAACAGGGCGAGGATGCGCGCCTGGCTTACGTCGTTGCGCGGCGCCCGGCTCCATGACAGGTAGCCGGACATCGCGGCGAGCCCGAAGATGAGGGTCCAGGCCGGGCCGAACAGCCAGTCAGGCGGCTTCCAGCTCGGCAGCGCCAGGCTGTAGTACCACGGTCCGAGCTGTGTGGTCAGCGCGCCAACCGCGCCGACTCCCAGCGCTGCGAGCGCCGCGGCTGCCATCGGACGCCAGCGTCGCGGAGCAATCATTGCATTCATGGGGGTACGACTCCGCACAGGTGAAGCAGATCCTTGAAGAAGATCCGCGCATGGGCAAGCGGCCGGGCGCGCACCAGGCGCTTGTACATATACGCTTCCCAGGTGAGGCGCTGCACGTCTTCATCCCGGCAGATGCTAACGAAGCGTTCCCGGCGGCGGTCGCTCGAGTACCAGAAGCGCTGCATGATGCCCAGCACGAAGAACACGCGCCCGTGCGCCTTCATGAACCGCCGCCGCGCGCTGCGCAGCTCACGCACGTTGCCGGTCGCCAGAAACCCCTGCGCCGATTCCGCTGCCAGCCGCCCACCGGTCATGGCGTAGTAGATTCCCTCGCCCGAGGCAGGTGCGACCACCCCGGCCGCATCCCCGGCGAGGATCACATCGCGCCCATTGTCCCAGCGCGACAGGGGCCGCAGCGGGATGGGCGCCCCCTCGCAGCGCAGTGTCTCGGACCGGTCAAGGCCGGTGTCGCTGCGCAGTTGCTCGACCGCGCGCCGCAGGGAGAACCCGCGCACCGCACTGCCCACCCCAACGCTCGTGGTGTCACCATGCGGAAACACCCAGGCATAGAAGTCCGGCGAAAGCTGGCCGCGGTAGTGGATCTCGCAGCGCGCGCCGTCAAAGCACGCGCGTCCCAGCGTGGGCGAGCGCACGATCTCGTGATACGCAAACACGTACTTCGCGCGCGCCGCCGATGCGATGCACTGCCGCGCCACCCGCGAACGCGCACCATCCGCGCCGATGACCACCCGGGCGCGCACGCTGCAGGCTTCCTCACCACCCTGCGCCGTGGAGCGGCGGTAGCGCACTACCGCGGCCCCGGCCGCATCACGGTCGATCGACTCGAACGAGCCGGTGCCGCGGGTCGCACCCGCCGCTGCCGCGCGCTCACGCAGCCACTCGTCGAAGGCCTCGCGATCGACCATGCCGACGTAGCCACCGCTGATCGGCATATCCACCTGCCGGGCCTGCGGGGAGATCATGCGCGCGGCGGTCGCGCGTGCCACCAGCAACGAGGCCGGGATGGCGAACTCCTCGATGAGCTTGGGCGGGATCGCGCCACCGCACGGCTTGATGCGTCCCGCGCGATCCAGCAGGAGCACGCTGTAGCCGCCCTGCGCGAGCGCGGTGGCCGCGGTCGCACCGGCAGGTCCGCCGCCCACGACCACGACATCGAAATCGCCCCGGTCTGCCGGTCGCGTGGAACTCATGCCTGGATCCCGGGCCGGTGGGAGTAGCCGCCCATCGCGCGCGCAGCGCCGGGTCGGGCCACCGCACCGACCGAGGCGGCCAGTGCCGCGGCTACCAGGAACAATGCCGCCTGGCCGCAGAACACTGTGGCGTAGGCGCTCAGCGGCGAGTGCGTGAGGTATCGTCCAAGATCCACCGCCGCACTGCTCAACAGGCCCCCGCAGGCAAAGGCGACAGCCTGCGCGCCGCCCCACAGCCCCATGCGGATGCCCTGCCGCTCAGCCCCGCCGGTTGAGGCCAGCGCCATCATCGAGCTGATGGCCGACACCGCGAAGATGCCGTTCGCAAGACCCAGCAGGAAGACGTTCATGTGCAACGGCCAGCCCTCGTGGGCAAATGTCGCCACGACCAGGCCGGTCAGCGCAAGACAGGAGCCCAGGCAGCCGGCGATCGTCCAGCCGCGCGGCGAGCTGAACCACGAGCGCGCACCGAGTGTCCCCAGCAGGCCGATCAGGATCATCCCCAGCAGCGCACCGCCGTGCTGCAGGGACGTAAGCTTCGCCGATTGCGCCGGGCTCAGCTGGAACACGCTGCCCGCGAAGGGCTCGAATATGAGCTCCTGCCCGCTGTAGGCGAGCATGGAGACCAGGATGAAGACCGTGAACTGCCGCGCCGCGGGCTCCGCCCACACCTGGCGCAGCGCCTGCCCAAACGCGCCACGCACCGCAGGCGCGTGGGGCTCGGCCGGCGATTCCAGCGGGCCTTCGACGCGCCACACCGCCAGCGCCGTCGTCACCAGCGCGCAGGCCGCCGCGACCAGGGTGACCAGCAGCAGGCGCCGGTGCGAGTAAGGCTCCAGCGCCTGGCCGGCGATGGCGGTCGTGAGCACGAATCCGGCGATCATCATGACCCAGGTGATGGTGGCCGCAGCGGCGCGCCGGCCGGGCGCGACACGCTTGGCCAGCAGCACCAGCAGCGAAGTACCGCAGGCGGCCACCCCCAGCCCGAGCACCAGGAACGCCACGAACGCGGCGACGATGCCCGGCAAGCGGTGAACGGCGATCAGGCCGATGCTGGCCGCAGCTCCCACCGCACCGAGGGCAAGGACGGCCATGCCACCCACGATCCAGTGCGTGAGCCGGCCGCCGGCATCCGAGCCGTGACCGAACCGCGGGCGCGCCATCTGCACCGCGTAGTGCAGCGCGACCAGCACCCCCGGCAGCACCGCCGGCAGCGCCAGCTCGACCACCATGATGCGGTTCATGGTGGAGGTCGCCAGCACGACCAGCGCGCCGATGGACGCCTGCACCAGGCCCAGCCGCGCGATTCCGCCCCAGCCCAGCTGCGCGCGGCTCACGGGTGCAACCACGCGTCCGAGCGCAGCGCGAAGGCGCCCACGAGCATGCCCAGCACGTAGAGGCTGGTGCCGGTGGCGTTGTACCACGGGGCACGCTCGCGCGGATTGCGCAGCAGGCGCGACATCAGCACCAGCTGCACCAGCAGCAGTGCGCTCACGATCGCCGCGTGCACGAACTTGCCCCACACGATCAGCAGCGCGATGACCACCGCCTGCGCAAACGCCATCACGAAGCAGGCGACGCGGCCGGCCATGACGACCCCCAGGCGCACCGGCAGCGATCCGACACCCAGCAGACGGTCACCATTGACCGACTTGAAATCGTTCAGCGTCATGATGCCGTGCGCGCCCAAGCTGTAGAGCGCAGCGACGACAAGCACGCGCGCGTCCGGGATCGCCCCGGCTGCCATGATCGCCGCCCCGGTCACCCACGGGACACCCTCGTAGCACACCGCCACTGCGGCATTTCCCCACCAGCCGTTCTGCTTCAGCCGCAGTGGCGGGGCGCTGTAGGCCCACGCAAGCACCAGGCCGAAGGTGGCCGCGCAGAACACCCAGGTGCCCAGGAACGCGGCGACCAGCAGCGAAAGGCCGGTCCAGATCAGCGCGATATAAAGTCCCCAGCGACCCGGGATCCGGCCGGAGGGAATTGGGCGCTTGGGTTCGTTGATGGCATCCACGTGCCGGTCGAACCAGTCATTGGCTGCCTGGCTGGTCGCGCATACCAGCGGACCTGCCAGCATCACCCCGGCCAGTATCATCAACCATTGATAGTGCCCGGCGGGGTTATGCAGGGCCGGGACGGACACCAGCCCGCAGGCAAATGCCCACATCGGGGCGAACCAGGTGATGGGCTTGAGAAGCTCAACGACGGCACTCGGTGCAGGGTGAGACATGCGCCAACACCCTACTCTGGACACGGAAAAGCGTCTAGTCCTCTTGACACTTTCCGGCCCACGCAGCGCAGGGCGCTACGCGTCGTCCGCGAGATCTCCCATGCCATAGCGGCGCAGCTTCGCGTACAAGCTCTGGCGCGACAGGCCGAGCATCTCAGCGGCCGTCGCTCGATTGTCGCCGGTGATCTGCAAGGCCGCCTCGATGCACAGCCTCTCGATCACGTCGGTCGTCTCGCGCACCAGTTCCTTCAGCGATATCCGGCCGATCAACTCGGTGAGTTCCGCGGCCGTGCGCGGCAGTTCGCGCGAGTTGCGTGCCTCACCGGCCGCGCGCTTGCCGATGTTGCGCACGGTGAAGCCCAAGCAGGGCTGTTCGCCGTTCACCACGGAGACCGCGGATATCTCCACGTCGGCGCTGGCGCCGTACTCACCGCGCAAGGTGGTGGCGAACAGGCGCACCGAGCCGTGCTGGCGCAGGTTTCCCAGCAGCACCCGAACGTCAACGCCCGGACGCCCCAGCCAGCGGTCGAGCGGCTCGCCGCGCACCTGTTCGGCGGTGGCCAGCTGCACCATGTCGAGGAAGGCGCGGTTTGCCGTGAGCACTTCCCCTTCGACCGTCGTGACCACAAGCCCATCGGGGGAGCTTTCAAGGACCTCCAGAAGCCGTGACTGCACCCCGGTGGGCTCGGGGGTCGCGTTCTCAGCCCCCACCGGACGAATCTGCACCAGGAAATGCGACGAGTCGTTCTGGCGGAACAAGGAAGCGGACACCAGGAACTCGCGTTCCGGGCTGCGCAGCGTGGCATGGGCATCTTCGGCGCGCCCGGTCGCCAGCACCCCGGCCAGCAGCGCCTCGATCGTGCGTTGCCCGGCCGGGTCAAAGCCCTCCGGGAAGGTGCGCCCCACCAGCCGGCGCGTGGCTGACCCGACGATCTGCAAGGCGGCCGGGTTGGCATCCACGACCTTGCGCGACTCGGCGTCGACAATCAGCACCGCCTCGGAGGCGATCTGGAACAAGAGCCGGTAACGGGTCTCCGCGTGGCGCATGCGCGAGTATTCGCGCTCCATGGACTGTTCGACGTCCATGAGCCTTTGCTGGAGCGTCTCGATGCCACGCAGGTCACGCCCGAGAGCCATGACGCGGCCATCCGAGCCCAGCCGGCGCGCGCGATAGAGAATGGGTACGTCCGGGCCACTGTTGGCGGGGTGATTGACCTGCCGCCAGCGCGCATCGCCCTCGCCGTCCGCGCCCTCCAGCATGGCCTTGATCTTGGCGCGGCTATCGGCCGAGACAGTGTCTTCCCAGGGGGTATTGAGCCAGTCGCCGCGCACGTCCTTGAGCAGGTCATCACTGCCAAAGGCGACGTCGCGGATCACTCCCTTGCGGTCAACGATCAGAACAACATCGGTCGCTGCCGTCAGCAACTCACCGGCAGACTCAGCGTCAAGATTCCCAAGCGATTTTTTGGGCGCCTTAAACTTTCTCAATATCAATCGAACCCCGCATTCTGTCAGCCCCCTCTGCGTTCATCGCCCTCACCTAATACTTCTAGCGAAATCAGATAAATCAAGCAACCTTGTCGTGTCGAATCTCAGACGCGGCGCGCGATCGAGCCGACCAGCCGGTTGGCTTCCAGGGCAGCCCGCCGGCCATCTGAGGCGGTCGCATCCGCGCCCACGGCGGCCACCCGCTCCGGGTGCCCGATGAAAGTCTGCCCGCCGACCATGACCGATACGGCCTTGTTTCGCGAGGTCTCCCGGACCGCGGCGATCAGCGGCGTTACCTCCTCCAGGCGCGAGCCGCAGCTCAAGGAAATCCCGACCACGCTGAACCACTGCTTGCGCACGATGCCCAGCAGGTCCCCGGGGCTGGAGGGGTGCAGATCCCACACGTCCCAGCCGGCGCGGCGGAAAAACTCGGCCACCATGATCAGCCCGAACGAGTGTTGCTCCCCGGGCATCGGCACCAGCAGCACGCACCGGTCCGGCGCGCTGGGCTGGGCGTCGTGCAGGAAGGAGGGACTGAACTCGTGCAGCAGCTGGTGCATCCGGCACAAGCCGCTGGTGACCTCGGTGAAGTCGCGCAGATCCTGCTTCCACCACTCCCCCAGCAGTCGTGCCGCGGGCGCCAGCAGGTCGAGGTAAATCGTCTCCAGAGCAACCCCGCGGTGCAGCAAGGCACTCAGGTACGCACTGGCGACCGAGATGTCGTGGAGTGCCACAAGGCGGGCAAACTCCGTGACGTCGTCCTCGCCGGTCGCACTGCGTGCCGCCCCCTCCAGGGTCGCGGCGGCCGGTGTCGACTGCAGCGCCAGCACCAGTCGGGGGATGATCTCCCCCTCGATCGTGCGTAACAGTCGCCCCATGGACTCGAGCTTGGCCCCGGCAGGGCCCGGGCTTCGTCGGCGGTCCAAGTCGCGATCTGAGCCTTCCCATACGGTCACGTCCGCCATGGCGCCCCCTCTTCGTTTTGTTCGTCTCGGCAACGCTCCCGCATTCGAGCGCCGCCAACCGGATAACGCGCTGGCGTAGCCCAAACTAGATACCTCTCCGTGTCAAGTGTAAATTGTTCGTTACGTAACGTTTGATTGACAGTTATCTCGTGCAGATCTAGATTCTGCGCACAGCACCGCGAGATGTAGGGCAATGCAAAGGCGCGCAGGTTCTCACGCTCGATTTCCGCTTTACAGCGCGGATGAGCGGCGCCGACGGGACGCGTCGCGATGGACGCTCGTGCAAGGAGTGCTGGCCCCGCTGCAGTTCGTCGCCTTCTTCGTCAGCGTGTGCCTGGTGGTACGTTTTCTGCTCACCGGCCACGGGGAATCCGCGGCAAGCGCCTCGGTCATCGTCAAGACACTCTTTCTCTACGCGATCATGCTCACCGGCTGCCTGTGGGAGCGCGACGTCTTCGGCCGCTACCTGTTTGCCCCGGCGTTCTTCTGGGAAGACGTCGTGAGCATGGCGGTGCTGGCACTGCATACCGCCTACCTGGTCACCCTGTTCTTCCAGCTCGTGGGCGTGCGCGAGCAGATGCTCATCGCGCTGGCAGCCTATGCAGCCTATGTCATCAACGCCACGCAGTTCCTGCTCAAGCTGCGCGCCGCGCGGCTGGACGTGCGCAACCATGCCGGCGACCTCGGCGTTGCCCTGGCGATGCGCAAGTGAATGCCGCTGCCGCAGTGGCCGGCTGCGATACCCGCGAGGTGCTGCGCGAGCGCGGACAGCGCGAGGTTTTCTGCGGACTTACCGGGATCATCTGGCTGCATCGCAAGATCCAGGACGCATTCTTCCTGGTGGTCGGCTCGCGCACCTGTGCCCACCTCATACAGTCAGCCGCCGGTGTCATGATCTTCGCAGAACCGCGCTTCGGGACCGCGATCATCGACGAGCGCGACCTTGCCGGGCTTGCAGATGCGAACGCGGAGCTCGACCGCGTGGTGACGCGACTGCTCGAGCGACGCCCGGAGATCCGCCTGCTGTTCCTGGTCGGCTCCTGCCCGTCCGAGGTCATCAAGCTCGACCTGTCGCGCGCCGCCCAGCGGCTCTCGCTGAGCTTCGCCCCCAGGGTGCGGGTGCTCAACTACTCCGGCAGCGGAATCGAAACCACCTTCACCCAGGGCGAAGATGCCTGCCTTGCCTCCATGGTGCCGCAGCTGCCCGCGACGGCAACCGAGGCGCCCTCGCTGCTGGTGGTGGGGGTGCTCGCGGACGTTGTTGAAGACCAGCTGCGCCGCACGTTCGATGCGCTGGGCATCGGGCCGCTGCAGTTCCTGCCGCCGCGCCAGGCCACGCAGCTGCCTGCGGTGGGTGCTGGCACGCGCTACCTGCTGGCACAGCCGTACCTTGCGGATACGGCGCGCGCCCTGGAGGAGCGCGGCGCGAAGCGCCTCGCGGCTCCCTTTCCCCTCGGGGTCGAGGGCACCACCTTGTGGCTGCGCGCCGCGGCGGATGCCTGGAACGTGGCGCCTGCGCACTTGCTTGCCGTCACCGCCCCGGCCCGCGAACGTGCCACGCGCGCGGTGAGCGTGTACCGGCAGCAGCTGGCCGGCAAGCGCATCTTCCTGTTCCCCGACTCCCAGCTGGAGATTCCGCTCGCCCGCTTCCTGAGCCGCGAGCTTGGGATGCAGCTCATCGAGGTTGGTACCCCATTCCTGCACCGCCAGCACATGGCGGCGGAACTGGCACTGTTGCCGCCCGATACGCAGCTGAGCGAGGGCCAGGATGTCGAGAAGCAGCTGGATCGCTGTCGCGCGGCAGCGCCCTGACCTGATCGTCTGCGGGCTGGGCCTCGCCAACCCCCTGGAGGCCGCCGGCTTTACGACCAAGTGGTCCATAGAACTGGTGTTCACGCCGGTACAGGGCTACGAACAGGCCGCCGATCTCGCGGAACTGTTTGCCCGCCCCCTGGTGCGGCGCATGCGGCTGGCGGTCTGACCCGTGCAGCTGACGCTGTGGACATACGAAGGACCACCGCACGTGGGTGCCATGCGCGTCGCGACCGCCATGCGCGGGGTGCACTACGTACTGCATGCACCGCAGGGTGACACCTACGCGGACCTGCTCTTCACCATGATCGAACGGCGCAGCGAGCGCCCGCCGGTCACCTACACCACCTTCCAGGCGCGCGACCTGGGCAGCGATACCGCGCAGCTGTTCCAGAACGCGGTGCGCAGCGCCTATGAGCGCTTCCAGCCACAGGCGCTGCTGGTCGGGGCGTCCTGCACCGCGGAGCTGATCCAGGATGACCCGGGTGGTCTGGCACGCGCGCTGGCGCTGCCGATACCGGTGGTGGCCCTGGAGCTGCCCGCCTACCAGCGCAAGGAAAACTGGGGCGCGGCGGAGACCTTCTACCAGCTGACGCGGGCGATGTGCGCATCCCAGCGCCCCGGCCCCCGGGAGCGTGCGCCCGCCGCGCGATCCGTCACGCGGCCCGTGCTGCAACCTGCTGGGCGCCACGGCGCTTGGCTTCCGCCACCGCGACGACGTGCCGGAAGTGCGCGCATTGCTGGCAAAGCTCGGGATCGACGTAACGTGGTGGCACCCGCTCGGCGCCACGCCTGCTGATCTTGCGCGCCTGCCGAGGCGGACTTCAACGTCGTGCTCTACCCGGAGATCGCCGGGCTGGCAGCCGCGTGGCTGAAGCGCACCTTCGGGATGCCCGCGACTCAAACCGTGCCCATCGGTGTGGGCGCCACGCGCGACTTCATCACCGAGGTTGCCACTCTTGCCGGTGTCGACCCCGGCGCGCTGCTCGCCGAGGAACACTCACGGCTGCCCTGGTACACGCGGTCGGTCGACTCGACCTACCTTACCGGCAAGCGGGTGTTCGTCTTCGGGGATGCCACGCACGCCATGGCCGCCGCGCGCGTGGCTCGTGATGAACTGGGATTCAACGTCGTGGGCCTTGGCACCTACAGCCGCGAGCTCGCCCGCGAGGTGCGCGAACTGGCGCGCTCCTTCGGCCTCGAGGCGCTGATCAGCGATGACTACCTCGAGGTGGAGGCACGCATCGCCGAGCTGCAGCCGGAGCTGGTGCTGGGCACGCAGATGGAGCGCCACATCGCCAAGCGCCTGAAGATCCCGTGCGCGGTGATCTCGGCCCCCACGCACGTGCAGGATTTCCCGGCGCGCTACTCCCCGCAGATGGGCTTCGAGGGCGCCAACGTGCTGTTCGACGGCTGGGTGCACCCCTTGATGATGGGCCTGGAGGAACACCTGCTGGGCATGTTCAGCAGCGACCAGGAATTTCACGACGGCGCGGCGCCCTCGCACCTGGGAGCAACCCATGCCGCACCTGCGGCGGCTACGGCGCCAGCGGCCGCGGACGCGGCCGGCGCGCTTGCGCAGGCCAAGTGGGCGCAGGACGCGGAGCAGGAGCTGGGCAAGATTCCTTTCTTCGTGCGCGGCAAGGCACGCCGCAACACGGAGCGGTTTGCACACGAGCAGGGTGTGGCACTGATCACGGTGGAGACGCTGTATGACGCAAAAGCCCACTTCTCGCGCTGACTCAACACCAGTGCGGGTGGTGATCGTCACGCTGGACACGCACCTGGCGAGCGCCGCCGAGCGTGCCCGCGAGGCCCTGGAACGCCAGTTACCCGGACTGGTGCTCTCGGTGCACGCCGCGTCAGAGTGGGATGACGAGCCCCAGGCGCTGGAGCGCTGCCGTGCCGACATCGCGCGCGGGGACATCGTGTTCGCCTCGATGCTGTTCCTGGAGGATCATTTCCAGGCCGTGCTGCCGGCCCTGCAGGCGCGGCGCGAGGACTGTGACGCCATCGTCGGCTGCATGTCCGCCGGTGAGGTCGTGCGCCTGACCCGCCTGGGCCGCTTCAGCATGAGCGGCCCGGGAGGCGGGGCCATCGGCCTGCTCAAGCGCCTGCGCGGGGGCAACAAGCTCGGCGCCTCCTCCGGCGCCCAGCAGATGAAGATGCTGCGGCGCCTGCCGCAGATCCTGCGCTTCATCCCAGGCCCCGCCCAGGACGTGCGCGCCTACTTCCTGACGATGCAGTACTGGCTGGCAGGTTCCGAGGAGAACGTCGCCAACATGGTGGCCTTCCTGGTGGATCGCTACGCGGATGGCCCGCGCCGGCACCTGCGCGGCACCCTGACGGTGACCCTGCCTGCGGCGTATCCGGAGGTGGGCCTGTTCCACCCGCGCCTGAAGGGGCGCATGACCGAGCGCCTGGACAAGCTGCCCGCAGTGCCCAATGCCCGCGGCACCGTCGGCATCCTGGTGATGCGCTCCTACGTGCTGGCCGGCAACACCGCGCACTACGAGGGGGTCATCGATGCCCTGGAGGCCCGCGGCCTGCGTGTCATTCCGGCGTTTGCCGCAGGCCTTGACGCGCGGCCGGCGGTAAACAAGTTCTTCTATAAGGACGGGCGGCCGGGCATCGATGCCCTGGTCTCGCTCACCGGCTTCTCACTGGTCGGCGGGCCGGCCTACAACGACTCACGCGCCGCCGAGGAGATGCTGGCCGCGCTCGATGTGCCGCACGTGGCGGCCCACCCGCTGGAGTTCCAGTCGCTGGCGCAGTGGCAAAGCGGCGAGCGCGGACTGACCCCGGTCGAGGCGACCATGATGGTTGCCATCCCGGAGCTGGACGGCTCCACCGGCCCGATCATCTTCGGGGGCCGCTCCGGGGCGGCCAACGGCGACCACGTGCGCGACATGCAGCCGCATGCCGAGCGGGTAGGGATGCTGGCCGCGCGCGTCGCGCGGCTGGTGGAACTGCGCCGGCGGCCGCACGCCCAGCGCAAGCTTGCCATCGTGCTGTTCAACTTTCCGCCCAACGCCGGCAACACCGGCACGGCCGCACAACTGGCGGTGTTCGCCTCGCTGCATCGCACGCTTCAGGCCCTCGCCACGGCCGGCTACAGCGTCGAGGTCCCCCGCGACACCGAGACGTTGCGCCAGCAGATCGTCGAGGGCAACGCGGCGCAGCTGGGCGCGCACGCGAACGTTCATGCTCGCATCGACGCTGACCAGCACGTACGTCGCGAGCGCTGGCTGAAGGAGATCGAAGCACAGTGGGGCCCCGCGCCCGGGCGCGCCCAGAGCGACGCCAGCTCGATCTTCGTACTCGGCGCGCGCTTCGGCAACGTGTTCGTGGGCGTGCAGCCGGGGTTCGGTTACGAGGGCGACCCGATGCGCATGCTGTTCGAGAAGGGCTTCGCCCCCACGCATGCCTTCTCCGCGTTCTACCGTTACCTGCGCGAGGACTTCGGTGCCGATGCGGTGCTGCACTTCGGTACCCACGGCGCACTTGAGTTCATGCCCGGCAAGCAGGTGGGCCTGAGTGAACAGTGCTGGCCGGACCGGCTGATCGGGGACCTGCCCAACATCTATCTGTACGCGGCCAACAACCCCTCTGAAGGCACGCTCGCCAAGCGCCGCGCGGCGGCAACGCTGGTCAGTTACCTCACCCCCCCGGTAGCCAATGCCGGCCTGTACCGCGGGCTGCTGGATCTTAAGTCCTCGCTGGAGCGCTGGCGCGCGCTGGCGCCTGGGGAAGGCGAGCGCGGCGCGCTCGCGGCCATGATCCAGGCGCAGGCGGCAGCACTGGAACTCGCCCCGGCGGCGCCGGTGTGGGATCAGAACGCCGAGGAACTCGTCACCCGGCTGGGCGCTGCGGTCCTTGAGCTTGAGACCACGCTGATCCCCTGCGGCCTGCACGAACTGGGCAAGACCCCCTCGCCCGCCGAGCGCACCGACATGCTGCTCGCGGTGGCCGAGGGTTCCCACGGCGCCAAGCCCGAGCGCGGCTGGATCGAGGCGCTGGTTGCCGGGCACTCCCCGGCCGAGGCGCTGGCCAGTTGCGCGGCGCAGGCGACGCCTGAGACCTTGGGGCTGTTGGAGGAACTGGGCAAGACCGACCGGCTGCTGCGCGAGGACCACGAGATCCCGGCCATACTGCGTGCGCTTGACGCGCGTTACATCCGCCCCGCCCCGGGCGGTGACCTGCTGCGCACGCCGGCGATCCTGCCCACCGGGCGCAATGTCCACGGCTTCGACCCGTTCCGCATTCCCAGCGCCTTTGCGGTCGCCGAGGGCACGCGCCAGGCTGAAGCCCTGTTGGCCAAGTATGCCGCCGATGGTCACCCGCCACCTGCAACCGTCGCACTGGTGCTGTGGGGGACGGACAACCTCAAGTCCGAGGGCGGCCCGATCGCCCAGGCACTCGCGCTCATGGGTGCCAGGGCACGCTTTGACACCTTCGGGCGCCTGGCCGGGGCCACGCTGGTGCCACTGGAGGAACTGGGCCGGCCGCGCATCGATGTCCTGATCACCGTCTCGGGAATCTTCCGTGACCTGCTGCCGCTGCAGATCCGCCTGCTGGCGGAGGCGGCGCTGCTGGCAGCCTCCGCCGAGGAGCCGCTGGAACTGAACTTCGTGCGCGAGCACGCGCTTAAGTACCAGCAGGAACAGAAGTGCGACCTGGAAACCGCCGCCTTGCGGGTGTTCGGCAACGCTGACGGCGCCTACGGGGCAAACGTGGGCACCCTCATCGACAGCGGCCAGTGGGACAAAGAGGAAGAAATCGCCGAGACCTACACGCGCCGAAAGTGCTTCGCGTACGGGCGCAGCGGCCGGCCCCTCAAGCAGCCGGCGCTGTTGCGCAACGTGCTGCGCGACGTGCAGCTGACATACCAGAACCTGGACTCGGTGGAGCTGGGCATCACCACCGTGGATGTCTACTACGACACCCTGGGGGGCATCGCCAGCGCCGCCAAGCGCGCCGCCGGCAGCGAAGTGCCGGTATATATCGGCGACCAGACCCGCGGGGGCAACGTGGTGCGCACCCTGGGTGACCAGGTGGCGCTTGAGACCCGCACGCGCACCCTGAACCCCAAGTGGTACGAGGAGATGCTCAAGCACGGCTACGAGGGCGTGCGCCACATCGAGGAGCACGTCACCAACACCCTGGGCTGGTCCGCCACCACCGGCAAGGTGGCGCCGTGGGTGTATCAGCGCATCACCGAGACCTTCATGCTCGACCCGCAGATGCGCAACCGCATGGCCGCGTTGAACCCCAGTGCCTGCGTCAAGCTTGCCAACCGCCTGCTGGAAGCGCACGCGCGACATTACTGGACCCCCGATGACGACATGCTCGACGCGCTGCGCCAGGCGGGCGAGGAACTGGAAGACCGTGCTGAAGGCGTATTCGATGAAACAGAGGTAGCGGCATGAATGTGATTACGGCCCCCGTCCCTTCCCCGAGCGTGCGCCGCCAGCGCAGCGACGGCGAGGGCAGCCTGCAGGTACACCTCGATCAGAGCGTCAAGATCGGCAACGCCAAGGTGTTCGCGGTGTACGGCAAGGGGGGCATCGGCAAGAGCACGACTTCCTCCAACCTGTCGGTCGCCTTCTCGAAGCTCGGCAAGAAAGTGCTGCAGATCGGCTGCGACCCCAAGCACGACTCCACCTTCACCCTCACCAAGCGCCTCGTGCCCACCGTGATCGATGTGCTCGAGGCGGTGGACTTCCACCCCGAGGAGGTGCGCACGGAGGACTTCGTCTACACCGGCTACAACGGCGTGCTGTGCATCGAGGCCGGCGGCCCGCCGGCGGGCACCGGCTGCGGTGGCTACGTGGTGGGCCAGACGGTGAAGCTGCTCAAGGAGCACCACCTGCTCGAGGATGCCGACGTGGTGATCTTCGATGTGCTGGGGGATGTGGTGTGCGGCGGCTTCGCCGCGCCGCTGCAGCACGCGGACCGTGCGCTGATCGTCACGGCCAATGACTTCGACTCGATCTTCGCCATGAACCGCATCGTGGCGGCCATTCTGGCGAAGTCCAAGAACTACAACGTGCGCATCGGCGGGGTCATCGCCAACCGCAGCACCGCGACCGAGCAGATCGACCGCTTCAACGACCGGGTGGGCTTGAAGACCATGGCCCACTTCCCGGACCTGGACGTGATCCGCCGCAGCCGCCTGAAGAAGTCGACCCTGTTCGAGATGGACGAGACCCCCGAGGTGCTCGCCGTGCAGCAGGAGTACATGCGCCTGGCGGCGGGGCTTTGGGCCGGCACCGACCCGCTCATCGTCGAACCGCTGCGCGACCGGGACATCTTTGACCTGCTGGGGTTTGACTGATGCACACCGCCACCTACGACCGGCGCCGCGGGCAGCTGGAGACCTACTTCGACCGGACCGCCGCGGACGCCTGGGCGCGCCTGACCTCCGACGCCCCGGTCAGCCGGATCCGCGCCACCGTGCGCGCCGGGCGCGACCGCATGCGCCAGACGCTGCTGGACCTGCTGCCGCTAGAGCTCAGTGGCCGGCGGGTACTGGATGCCGGCTGCGGCACCGGCGCCCTGGCCATCGAGGCCGCACGCCGCGGCGCGCACGTGGTGGCGATCGATGTTGCCCCGAAGCTGGTGCAACTGGCGCTCGAGCGCAAGCCGGCCGATCTATACCCCGGCCGCGTGGAATTTCGGGTCGGCGACATGCTGGATGCAGGCCTCGGCCGCTTCGACTACGTGGTGGCGATGGATTCCCTGATCCATTACCTGCCCGCGGATGTCACCCGGGTGCTGGGGCAACTGGCCGCGCGCACCGAGAGCGCCGTGCTCTTCACCTTCGCCCCGAGCAACCCCGCACTGGCGGCCATGCATGCGGTGGGACGGCTCTTCCCGCGCGGCGACCGCGCGCCGGCCATCGAGCCGATCACCGAACTGCGGCTACGCGGAGGCCTTGCGAAGGAGCCGGAACTGCAGGACTGGCGCGCCGCCCGCTCGGTGCGGGTGGCGAGTGGCTTCTATACCTCCCAGGCCATGGAGCTCGTGCGCCGATGAAACTGGCCGCCCGGGTGT
Organism: uncultured Pseudomonadota bacterium; assembly: GCA_963703025.1. Lineage (GTDB taxonomy): Bacteria > Pseudomonadota > Gammaproteobacteria > Steroidobacterales > Steroidobacteraceae > 13-2-20CM-66-19. Next base: position 3,935,635 of record OY969778.1, read on the forward strand.
CGCGCGGCTGGATGCGGATCGCACCGCAGTTCCTGCCGTTCGCGGACGCGGCGAGCGCGGAGCTGCCCCTGTCGCGACTGCTGCGGCTGTCACTCTTCCAGATCTCCGTCGGTATTGCCGCCGCCTTGCTCATCGGCACGCTCAACCGCGTGATGATCGTCGAGCTGAAGGTGCCCGCCTGGCTGGTCGCGGTGATGGTGGCGCTGCCGCTGCTGTTCGCCCCGTTTCGCGCCCTGGTGGGCTTTCGCTCCGACACCTACCGGTCGGCGCTGGGCTGGCGGCGCGTGCCGTTCATCTGGATGGGCACCATGCTGCAGTTCGGCGGCCTGGCCATCATGCCGTTCTCGCTGCTGATCCTCTCCGGGGACACGCACGGGCCGATCGTCGTCGGCCAGATCGGCGCGGCGCTGGCATTCCTGCTGGTCGGGGCGGGCTTTCACACCACCCAGACCACCGGGCTTGCGCTGGCGACCGATCTGGCGCCGGTGGAATTGCGGCCGCGCGTCGTGGCGCTCATGTACGTGATGCTGCTGGTCGGGGTGGCGTTGAGCTCGCTGACCTTTGGCTGGCTGCTGGGGCACTTCAGCGAACTGCGATTGATCCAGGTCGTGCAGGGCGCAGGCGTCGCGACCATGTTCCTCAACGGGATCGCGCTGTGGAAACAGGAGGCGCGCCGGCCGATCAACCGCGAGGCACCGCGGCCGAAGTTCCGCGACTCCTGGCGCGCGTATGCCGGCCACAACCGTGCGCTGCGCTTCCTGGTGGCGGTCGGCCTGGGATCGGCAGCCTTCAGCATGCAGGACATCCTGCTGGAACCCTACGGCGGCCAGATTCTGGGCCTGTCAGTCAGTGCCACGACGCTGCTGACCGCGATCATCGCCTTCGGCGCACTGTCCGCGTTCGCACTGGCCGCGCGCTTGCTGGCGCGCGGCGCCGACCCGTACCGCATCGCCGCCGCAGGCGTGACCGTGGGCCTGGTTGCCTTCGCCTGCGTGATTCTGGCGGCGCCCTTCGAGTCGGCGCTGCTGTACCGCTGCGGCAGTGCGCTCATTGGCTTCAGCGGCGGACTGTTCGGCGTGGGCACGCTGATCGCGGCGATGGGGATCGACGCGAGCGTCGACAACGGTCTTGCCCTGGGGGCCTGGGGCGCGGTGCAGGCGTGTGCGGCCGGTACCGCGATCGCCATGAGCGGTGCGCTGCGGGACCTGTTCAGCGCGCTGGCCGAGCGTGGCGCTCTCGGGCCCGCCCTCAGCGGGCCTGCCGTGGGGTACGGCTGCGTCTACCACCTCGAAGTGCTGTTGTTGTTCGCAACGCTGATTGCGATCGGTCCGCTCGTGCGCCCAACGCGCGGGCCGGTCATCTCGTCCGGCTACAACCTGGCCGGGGCTTCCGGCTCACACGGTTAAGGAGCATTTATGGGTTACGGTGCATTTACCCGCTATATCGACATCGCTCAGGTGGTGCTTTACGGGTTCTGGATCTTCTTCGCAGGGCTGATCATCTACCTGCGCCGCGAGGACAAGCGCGAGGGGTACCCGCTCGAGTCGGACCGCTCCGGCGCCGTGCGCGTGCAGGGGTTCCCTGCCATGCCCACCCCGAAGGTGTTCAAGCTGCGCGATGGCAAGACCTACCAGGCCCCTCCCGGGCGCGCCGAGGCGCGCGCGATCCGCAGCAGCGCGGCGGCCCCGTGGCCCGGCGCACCCAACGCCCCGCTGGGCAACCCGATGCAGGACGGTGTGGGGCCTGCCTCCTACGTCGAACGCGAGAACGCCCCGGACCTCACCGCCGAGGGCGAGGACAAGATCGTGCCGCTGCGCATCGCGACTGACTTCTCGGTGGCCACCGAGGACCCGGACCCGCGCGGCATGGAAGTGATCGGCGCGGACAACGCCGCGGCGGGCACGGTGCGCGAGCTGTGGATCGACCGCTCCGAACCGCAGATCCGTTACCTCGAGGTCGCCATCACCGGCGGCCGCAACGTGCTGCTGCCGATCAACTTCGCGCGCATCAACGGGCGGCGCCGGCAGATCACCGTGGTCTCGATCAAGGCGGCGCAGTTCGCCGGTGTGCCCGGGACCCACCGGCCCGACCAGATCACGCTGCGCGAGGAGGACCAGATCACCGGTTACTTCGCCGGCGGATACCTGTACGCCGATCCGCGACGCCTGGAGCCGATCATCTGAAGGGGCGCATGTCATGAACGAGTTTGAATACGAGCCAATCCCAGGTCTGCCGGCCCACCTGCCCCCCGGGGAACAGTTGCTGTGGCAGGGTTCACCGCAGTGGCGCGCGGTGGCGCGGCGCGTCCTGCACGTGCGCGGCGTGAGCTACTACTTCGCAGCCCTGCTGGCCTGGCGCATCGCCTCGGGCTGGTACGACGGGCAGGGATTCCAGCAGATCGGGGTATCGGTGCTGTGGCTGCTGGGGTTCGCGGTGGCAACGCTCGCCTTCCTCTTCTGGGTGGCACGGCTGATCGCACGCGGCACCGTCTACAGCATCAGCAGCCAGCGGGTAATCATGCGCTTTGGCATCGCACTGCCGATTTCCCTCAACATCCCGTTCCGCACCGTGCATGCCGCCGGCTTGAAGGTGTACGAGGACGGCACCGGCGACATCCCGCTGCGCCTGAACGGGGATGGCCGAGTCGCCTACCTGCACCTGTGGCCGCACGCGCGACCGTGGCGGCTCAACCGCGCCGAGCCCATGCTGCGCGGCGTGCCGCAGGCCCAGGCGGCCGCCACCATCCTGTCACGGGCTCTGGCAGCATGAGCGACCCATTCGCAGACAGTCGCTTCCCGCGCGGCGCCCTGGTCGGGGCCGGCACCATGATCGGCGTGACGCTGCTGCTGGTGCTGGTGGTGCGCGTCAGTGGCGCCGACATCAGCTCCCTCCCCCCGCCGAAACTTGTGATCCAGCGCGACATCACCTTCACCGACCTGCCCGATGGCGGGGTGGCGGTGTACGACGTGACACGCGCGCAGCCCATCGAGGTATTGCCACCGCGCTCGAACGGCTTCCTGCGCGCCACCATGCGCAACCTCGCGCACGAGCGGCGCGCCAACGGCATCGGCTCCGCGGCGCCGTTTCGCCTGGCCGCCAGTGCCGAGGGGCGGCTGATCCTGGAGGATCCCACCACCGGCCGGCGCATTGACCTGGAGGCCTTCGGGCCGACCAATGCCGGGGTGTTTGCCAACCTGCTCGGAGCACCGTAGATGAACGCGAGCGTCGCGCTGCCGGTTCCCAATGACACGACCCACAGCGCGCAGCAGGACACCCTGCTCAGCCCGCGCTTCTACACCACCGACTTTGCCGCGCTGGACCGCATTGATGTCAGCCCGATCCAGGCCGAATGGGACCAGCTGATCGCGGAGTTCCGCGCAGGACGCCAACAAGGGGTCACTTCGAGCGCCCCGCGGACTTCGCCGCCCAGCTCAAGCAACTGCCGCCGGAGCTGCACCACGAGTTCACCGAGTTCCTGACCAGTTCGCTGACCGCGGAATACTCCGGTTGCCTGCTGTACAGCGAGATCAAGCGCAACGCCAAGAACCCGGCGATCCATGACCTGTTCGGCTACATGGCGCGCGACGAGGCGCGCCATGCCGGCTTCATCAACCAGTCGCTGAAGGACTTCGGCATCGCGGTGGACTTAAGCTTCCTCAAGCGCGCCAAGAAGTACACCTACTTCAGGCCGAAGTTCATCTTCTACGCGACCTACCTGTCGGAGAAGATCGGCTACGCGCGCTACATCACGATGTTCCGGCAGCTGGAGCGCAATCCGCAGTATCGCTTCCACCCGATATTCCTGTGGTTCGAGAAGTGGTGCAACGATGAGTTCCGCCACGGCGAGGCGTTCGCGCTGCTGATGCGTGCCAACCCGCACCTGCTGCGCGGTTTCAACAAGCTGTGGATCCGCTTCTTCTGCCTGGCGGTGTTCGCCACGATGTACGTGCGCGACCACACCCGTCCGGCGCTCAACAGCGCCCTGGGCCTTGACCCGACGCGCTACGACTACACGGTGTTCCAGATCACCTCGGAGATCTCCCGGCAGGTGTTCCCGCTCACGCTCGATCTTGACAACCCGACGTTCCGCACCGGGCTGGAACGCCTGCGGCGCTACGCACAGGCCGCGGACGATACCCGGCGGCGCGACGGGGTCCTGTCGGTCCTCAGGCGCGGCGCCATCGCCTGCGCCAGTGCCGTGACGCTGCTGCGGCTGTTCCTGCTGCCGGTGAAGCACCACGAACTTCCCGCCCAGGTGCGGATGGTTCCAGGCTGGTAGGGCGAGCATGCTCAACATCGCGCTGGCGGTCGTGGTGGCACTGGGCATCTGGTGGCTGGGCACCGCGGCGATCCTCTACGTGGTCGGGCTCGGACCGCGTGCGGCAGCGCGCAGCATGGCCGCGGCGACCGCGGTGCTCGCCTTCGCCCTCTACCAGATCGCCCACCTGCGCGATGACGTGAGCGTCGCGGCGGCGTACTGGCAGTTCGCCTGCAGCGTCGCGGTGTGGGGCTGGCTTGAGATGAGCTTCCTGCTCGGCTACATCACCGGTTCCCGGCGCCAGCCATGCCCGGCACACTGCTCAGGTCCGCGCCACTTCGTGCACGCGATCCAGGCGATCATCTGGCACGAACTGGCGATCATCGTGGTAGCCGCCGCGGTGTTCGCGGTGAGCTTCGGCGGTGCCAACCGCGTAGCCCTGTGGACCCTGGTCATCCTGTGGGCGATGCGCGCGAGCGCCAAGCTGAACCTGTTCCTGGGGGTCAGGAACCTGAGCGAGGAACTGCTGCCTGCGCACTTGAGCTACCTGCGCGGCTTCTTCCGCAAGCGGCCGATGAACTTCCTGTTCCCGCTGTCGGTCACCGCCAGCGCGGTCGCCCTGACGCTGCAGATACAGGACATCGCAGCCCCCGCCGCCGGTGAATTCCAGGTGGTCGGCACCACGCTACTGGCCACCATGACCGCGCTGGGCATGCTCGAGCACTGGGTGCTGGTGCTGCCGTTCTCCCCTACCGCGCTGTGGAGCTGGAGCCTGCGGGCACGCGAGGCCACCCGATGAGCGATGCATTCTGCCTGCTGGCGCAGGTCGATTCGCCCGCGGACCTGCGGGCGCTGCCGCCGGAGCGCCTCGGGGACCTCGCCGCGGAACTGCGCAGCTTCCTGATCGAGCAGGTGTCACGCAGCGGTGGCCACCTGGCCGCAGGCCTGGGGACGGTGGAACTGACCATCGCCCTGCACCGGGTGTTCGACACCCCGACTGACCTTTTGGTGTGGGACGTGGGCCACCAGTGCTACCCGCACAAGGTCCTCACCGGGCGCCGGGATGCGCTGGGCCAGATCCGCAAGCGCGGCGGCCTGTCAGGGTTCCTGCGCCGGGATGAGAGCCCCTACGATACCTTCGGCGCGGGGCATTCAAGCACCTCCATCAGTGCCGCGCTGGGCATGGCGGTGGCCAGCGCGGCACTCGGGGCGCGGCGCAAGAGCGTGGCGATCATCGGCGACGGCGCGATGACCGCCGGCATGGCCTACGAGGCGCTCGCCCACGCAGGGGCCACGGATGCGGACCTGCTGGTCGTGCTCAACGACAACCAGATGTCGATCTCACCGAACGTGGGCGGACTTGCCCGTTACCTCAACTGCGGGGCGGCCGGGGATCACGGGCGCTTCTTCGAGGCGTTAGGCATCCGCTACTCGGGGCCGGTCGATGGCCACGACCTGCCGGGGATGATCGCAGCGCTCACCGAGCAACGCGCCCGCCAGGGCCCGCGGCTGCTGCACGTGGTGACGCGCAAGGGCTGCGGCTACGAGCCCGCGGAGAAGGACCCGGTCAAGTATCACGGGGTGACCCGCTTTGATCCGAAGCTTGGCATCCTCCCCGCCGCGGCATCCGCCTCCCCCACCTATACCGAGGTCTTCGGCTCCTGGCTGTGCGAGATGGCCGCGCGCGACCGGCGCCTGGTCGCCATTACACCTGCGATGCGCGAGGGCTCTGGCCTTACGCAGTTTGCGGCCCGCTTCCCGCACCGCTACTTCGACGTGGGCATCGCCGAGCAGCACTGCGTGACCTTTGCCGCGGGCCTTGCCGCCCAGGGGCTGCGCCCGGTGGTGGCGATCTACTCCACTTTCCTGCAGCGCGCCTTTGACCAGCTGGTGCACGACGTCGCGCTGCAGAAGCTGCCGGTGATCTTTGCGATCGACCGCGCCGGCCTGGTCGGCCCCGACGGGGCCACCCACAACGGCAGCTATGACCTGTCGTACCTGCGCTGCCTGCCCGGAGTTACCGTGATGACACCGGCCAGCGGCGCGGAACTGCGCGACATGCTGTACACCGGCCTGCAGCACGACGGACCGGTCGCCATCCGCTACCCACGCACCGCCACGGAGGCCTGCGACGTGCAGGCCCCGCAGCTGCTGCGCCACGGCTCAGCCCAGCTGCAGCGCTCCGGCAGCAGCGTGGCGCTGCTGGCATTCGGGACACTGCTGGCCACCGCGCGCGAGGTCGGTGCGCAGATGGATGCCACGGTCATCAACATGCGCTACGTGAAGCCGCTGGATACGCGCATGGTCCTGGACGCTGCACGTCACCATGACCTGCTGGTGACGCTCGAGGAGAACGTGGTGGCAGGCGGCGCCGGGGCGGCCGTGAGCGAGCTGCTCGCCGAGCACCGCGTGAGCGTGCCCCTGCTCACGCTCGGGCTGCCGGACCGCAACATCGAGCACGGCACGCGCGAGGAGGTCCTGCGGGAGGCCGGGCTTGACTGCCAGTCCATCCTCGCGGCGATCGCGCGCATGCGCCACGGGCACGAGCCACGACGCGCGGTGCGGCGCTTCCACCCCGCCAGCGCCATCATGCGCGCACTGTCGATCGGGGTCGGTCGCTGAGCCTCCGCTTGCCGCCTGCCACTGCAGGCCCGGCCGCCGGAATACCCTAGGCCACGAGGTCCGTGTTCTCCGCCGTGCGCGCAAGCCCCGGGGGCAGCCGGAAAGAGACGGTCTCGCGCTCACCGGCCAGTTCACGCACCGACCCTGCCCCGAGCCTGACGAGCTTCTCGCATACCTCGCGCACCAGGGCCTCGGGGGTGGACGCCCCGGCGGTCACCCCGACGGTCGCGGCGGTGCCGAGCCACTCGGACTTAAGCTCCCCGGCATCCTCGATCAGGTATGACGGCACGCCGCTCTGGGCGGCGACCTCGCGCAGCCGCGTCGAGTTGGAGCTGTTGCGCGCCCCGACCACCAGCACCAGGCCCACCCGCTTGGCGATGGTGCGCACTGCGCGCTGCCGGCTCTGCGTGGCGTAGCAGATGTCGTCGAGTTCGGGGCCCTCCAGCCGCGGGAAGCGCGCGTGCAGCGCCTCGATGATGGCCGCGGTGTCATCCAGGCTCAGGGTTGTCTGCGTCAGGTAGGCGACGCGCGATTGGGCGGAAATGGCCAGCTTGTCCACGTCCTCGAGCGTCGATACCAGGTGTACGGGTACCTCGACCGAGCCTATCGTGCCGATGACTTCCTCGTGCCCGCGGTGCCCGACCATCACCAGTTCGTAGCCCATGCGCGCATAGCGCTGCGCTCGTGAGTGCACGCGGCCGACCAGCGGGCAGGTCGCATCGATGATGCGCAGCTTGCGCAGCTGTGCGCGGTGCACGACGTCATTGGCGACCCCATGCGCACTGAACACGACGACCGCGCCGATGGGTATCACTTCGATCTCATCCACGAAAATCGCGCCGCGCTGCCGCAGGTCATCCACCACCCGGCGGTTGTGGACGATCTCGTGGAACACGTACACCGGGGCGCCGTAGATCTCCAGCGCACGCTCCACGATGCTCACGGCGCGGACCACACCAGCACAGAAACCGCGAGGCTGGGCGAGCAGGACTTCCATGGCTTATGCGCGCCGGCGCCGCAGGCTCACTTCATGTCCCCGTGCGCCTCGCCGCGCAGTTCCGGATAGTCATCCAGCATGCTCACCCCGTTGAGTGGCTTGTGCGCGCCCTGGTGGCACGTGGCGCAGTCGGTCTTGGGGGAGTCCCCGGTCGGCCCGAGGCGATTGGCCGGGAAAGTGCCGTGCAGCGGCGTCAGGTAGTGCATGTTCAGGTCGCGAACCAGGCGTATGCCATACCAGGCCGTGGCGCGCTGCGGGGTGCTCTGGTCCCAGTCGAAGAACGAGCGGCTGTTGTGGCAGAAGGTGCAGTTCACCCCCAGCGCGCCGGTGATGTGCATCATCAGCCCATAGGTTTGTTCGGTATTCTTGATCGACGGGCCCATGCTGCTGTCCTGCCGCAGGGCGACCTCCTGGACGACGCGGATCTCGGTCGGATCCTGCAGGAACGTGGTGAACGGGTCATTCGGCAGCGCGGCGAGCCGCACCACCGGCGAAGGCGCGTTCTGGCCGGCGAGATTACCCGCGGTCGCGGAGGGGTGCGGCGGGCCCGGATCGGTGAACCAGATGTACTCCGGCACGTTCTTGCCGCGATGGCATGAGTAGCAGGTGACCCCGGTGGTGCCCACGTGCTTGCCCCAGTCGGCATTGATGTGGCGAGTCATCTGCAGCATGCGTCGCGCCACCACCTTCGTGTAAAGCGCATCCGAGGCGAGGTCCGAGCCGGCATGGCAGTAGGCGCACCCCTGTTGCGGCGCCACCCAGGTGGTCATGGCCACCATGAGGCGCGCCAGTTCCGCGGCCGGGATATCCTTCAGCACCTGCACGTTCTTGAACGTGTCGCCAGCCAGCGGCGAACCGGCTGGCAGCTCAGGATGCGGCAGCGCTGGAGGGATGGCGTTGTTGCCGTTCGCCGGCAGGCGCGGGTCGGTGACCTGCACCATGCCAAGCCCGCGATACCCCTGCTGCGTTGAGACCATCGGCGGGCGCTCGCAGGCGCTCAGCAGCACGCCCCCTGCAAGGGCCAGCAGCACCACGCGCCAGCGGGCGGATCTTGGGGACACAGGCCGCTGCGTGCTCATTGCGGCACCCCATCCATCGTGGGCTGCGGCACGTGATGGAACACCGCCGGGTACATCGGCGCCACGCCGTGCTTCACCGACCACAGGTACCAGTTATCAACGACGGTCCCGGACAGCAGGATGCCGATCCCGCCCACCAGCGGGCACAACACCGCGAACCACCAGGCCCAGCGGTGGATCGACTCCACCGTGGCGTTGAAGCCCATCGTCCAGCGCCAGAACAGCGCGGCGCGCTCCGCCGCTGTGCCGCGATCGACGATCTGCTCGATCTCGCGCTCACCGCCGAAGCGGCTCACCGCGAGAATAGTCGCGCCGTGCATCGCGAACAGCAGCGTCGATCCGTAGAGGAACGCGATCGAGAGCATGTGGAAGGGGCAGTAGAAGAGGTTCCCATACCGGATCGAGAAGGCGGCGGTCCAGTCCAGGTGCGGGAAGATCCCGAACGGCACCGCCTCGCTCCAGTGGCCCATCAGCAGCGGGCGGATGAAGCCGAGCACCAGCATCAGCCAGATGGCGGCCGCGAACGCCCAGGCCACGTGCGTCCCCATGCCCAGTGCGCGGGCGCGCCGGTACATGCGCAGCCACCACAGGATGACCGAGGAGGTCATGAAGAAGCCCGCCATCAGCCACCAGCCACCCTGGTTAAGCGGCGGGATGTGCAGGCCGGTCGAGGGCGCCGGGGGCTCCAGGGCGAGCCAGGGCAGCTGCCGCACGAACTCGATGAAGTTCCAGTTCACCGAGGCGAGCATGTTCAGCCCGATGATCTCGAAGGCGACGAAGCCGAAGAACAGCGACGCAATGCCGGTGAACCCGAGGTAGATCGGCCCGAGCTGGGCATCCCCGAAGCGCCCCAGGAAGTGCACGAAGCGCGGCTTTCCCTGCCGCACCCAGCTGCCACCGGACAGCGGCACCCCGGCGTAGGCGGGACCGCGGATCTGCACGCTGGTAAAGATATTCTGGTATTCAGCCACGATTTGGTCTCCCCCGCTGTCGCACGGTACTCAGGCTCGCCACGCGCTCAATGCCGCCAGATGGGCAGGTTCAGCCACCAGCTCCACCACTCCGGCCAGCCCCGGGTCCAGAACGGACCGCTGATCACGATGCAGATGGCGCTCCAGAATCCGGCGTTCAGCGCCAGGAAAAGCCCCAGGCGATGAATGCCGAGTGTCCCGATCGACCAGCCGATGGTGTCCCGGAAGAACGTGTTCTCGTGCTCCGCGGTCTTCACCGTCTCGCCCTTCTTGGGGTTGGTCGCCGACAGCACCAGTGACCCGTGCAGGGCCAGGGCGAGCGTGGTCGTGAAGAAGAAGGACACTGCCAGCATGTGCGCCGGGTTGTAGTGGAAGTGCAGGTACTGGTACCCGGTGTTGGATACCCAGTCGAGGTGGCTCATGATCCCGTAGGGGAAGCCATTGCCCCATGCGCCCAGCAGCAGCGGGCGGATCACCACCAGCGTCACGTAGGCGAAGATTGCGAAGCCAAAGGCGATCGGCACGTGCAGGCCAATGCCCAGCTTGCGGCAGATCTCCACCTCCCGCAGTGCCCAGGATATGAACGCACCACAGGCGCAGATGGTGACGATCTGCCAGATGCCGCCCTCGCGCATGGGCGCCAGGGCAAGTCCGTAGCGCAAGTCCGGTGGCGCGATGCTGATCTGCCACAGGTTCCAGTTGTGCCCAAGCGCGGCGCCCCACGCCAGCAGCGCGATGCCCAGCGCAGAGAAGAAAATCGTAGTGACGCCGAAGAAGCCCACGTAAAACGGCCCGACCCAGAAGTCGAACAGATTGCCGCCCACCAGCGTGCCCCCGGGCACGCGGTACTTTCTTTCGAAACTAAGCATCGACATCTTGCTTCCTCCGACGAGGGGTTTCGTGGACGCAGCCGGCTTATACCCCGACTGCGTCCACTAGCCTTAAAAAAACGCCGCGCGCTACTGTGTGGACGCCGTTGACGACGCCGGTACAGAAGTTACGGCCGCAGTTGCCGCCGGGTGCGGCCCCTCCAACCAGTTGAACCTGTTGGTACTGAGAAGGATGAAATGAATCACCAATGCCAGTACGAACAGGAAGGTGAATAGCCCGATCAGCGCCCGGCGCGGATCGAACAGTAACCAGAGTCTCCACATGGTCAGTCTCCCTTGTCAGGCAACAAATGGCTGCACAGCCGCCCAGGCGCTGTGCACCGTATCGAGCATCGACGTATACCCGTGAGGCCCCGGCAGCCAGGGACGCCACTGCCATACAAGCACGTGCGCGATGATTGCGATGACGAGGAAAAGGATGAAGCTTCCCATGAAGATTCTGTGGAACTCCTTAGCCTCTTGCTCAGTCAATCCAGATAACGACATAAACCTCACCTCCAAAATGGCCTCGCGGCCGCTCCCGCGCACGCCCTGCGCGGCCGGGATTCCCGTGGTGGTTACCCATCACGGTGAATTCTTGACCCTTACGCCGCGCGCCCCTCCGCGAGCGCGGTGCGCGTGCGCAGCACACGCTCGGCCGTCACGCGCTCCTCCCCGGCGGCGCGCGCATCGCGCTCCGCACGGTCACGCAGCTGCTTGGCAGCTGAGATGCGCACGAGGATCGGCTGTGCCTCCAGGTACTCGTCCAGCGCGCGCTGCGCGTCCTCGTCCCAGGGGCTGACATCGACGCGCGTCAGGCGCGTCGGCGTCGCCTCCACGCGGTCGAGCTCGGTCCCCAGGGGCAGAATGTTGAACAGCGCGTCGAACAGCGCGTTGCAGACCTCCTGCACCAGGTAGGTCGCACCCGCGTAGCCCATGAATGGCGTGCCGGTATGGCGGCGGATGATCGCGCCGGGGAACGAAGCGGGGATGTAAACGCCACGGCCGCCGCACTCGGCCATGTACATGCGCTCGTTGTAGCTGCCAAAGAGCACCAGCGGCATCTTGTCGCGCACCGCCTGCCGCACCGCCTGGTTGTCCGGCTTCACGCCGACCTTGCGCTCGAAGCTAAAGGCGCACGGCAGGCCCATCTCCACTTCCAGGAAATTGCGGATGCCACGGGCGTGGGTCTCGTTGGCGACGATGCCGAAGCTTGCGGTGCCAAAGAAGTCCTGGGTGACCGAGCGCCACAGGTCCCACAGCGGCTTCACCGTGGTGTGCTTCTCGCGCTCGATGAACGGCTCGGGGTCCAGCCCCAGCAGTTCCCCGAGCGTGCGCAGGAAGCGCGTGGTGCTGTGCAGGCCGACGGGCGCCTGCAGGTAGGGCCGGTCGAGCGTCTCGCACAGCATGCGGCCGAACTCGCGGTACATGCACACGTTGACGTCCGCGTCGGCAAGCCTGGGCACGTCCGCCAGGTGGCTGCCCAGGGGGAATGTCAGGTTGATCTCCGCGCCGATGCCCTCCACCAGCCGGCGGACCTCAGCCAGGTCCGACCAGGTGTTGAAGTACCCGTATGCAGGTCCGATGATATTGACGCGCGGCTTCTCCCCCGCGGCGCGTGGCTTGCGGGGTGCGACCTTGCGCGTGCCGTACTCGGTCCACAGCCAGTTCATGGCGCGGTTGGCACTCTGCCACTGGTCCTCATCGATGGTGCGTGGCAGGAAGCGCTTGATGTTCGTGCCCTCGGGGGTCACACCGCCGCCGATCATCTCGGCGATCGAACCTGTGACGACGACGCAGGGCATGTCTGCATCGAGCGTGCGATGCGCGCGCTTCATGGCACCTTCGGTGCCGTGCTGCCCGAGTTCCTCCTCGCCAAGCCCGGTCACCACGATCGGCAACTCGTGCGGGGGCAAGCCATCGGTGTAATGCAGCACCGAGGTGACGGGCAGGTTCTCGCAACCCACCGGCCCGTCGATGATGACCTGCAGGCCCTTGATGGCGGTGAACACGTACACCGCGCCCCAGTAGCCGCCGGCCCGATCCATGTCGATGATGAGCATCAGACCGGCTCCTCGGCCTGGCGCGCCTTGGCCAGCTTCGCCAGCTGTCCCTTGTAGCGCAGGCGGAACTCGGGACGGTCGGTGGGCATCTCGGTCCATATGCCGCTGGTGTGACCCTCGCCGACGCCGGCGAAGAACTCGCGCATGGTCTCGAAGCGATGCCTGTTGGCGAGGGCTGCGTTGATCACCACCGACAGTGCCCCGGCGCCGGCGGGCCCCATCAGCGGGCGCGCCGAAATCAGGTTGGTGAAGTACAGCCCCGGAATGGCGCGTTGCTTGGCCTTCTGCACTACCGGGGTCGTGCCGACGGCCAGGTCCGGTGTGAACTCCGCGAGCGCGGCCAGGTCATGCTCGAGCGAGGCACGGTACTGCACCCGCGACCCGTGCGCCTCGAGCCACTCGCGATCAGGATCCGACCACACCGTGCGTGGGCAGGCGGTGCCTACGTAGGGCACCTGCGGCCCCGCTCTCCACGAGCAGCCGTGCGACCAGCAATTCCGAGCCCTCGTAGCCGGACAGCGTGATGCGCGCCTTGATCGGCATCTTGGCCAGCGCAGCGCGGATCCCCGGCAGGAAGCGCTGCTTGGCCGCAGCAATCTGTGCCTGGGGCACGTTGCAGGCGGCCCCGATGGCCTCAAGCCACGCGGCGGTGCCGTCATGACCTACCGGAGCCGATGGCACGACTTTGCGGCCAGCGGCTGCGAACTCGCGCACGCTGGCGGTGTAGAAAGGGTGGATGGCGGCGACCGCGGCACAGTCGAGCGCGGCATACAGTTCGCGCCACTCGCGCGTGGGCACGACGGGACCTGCGGCCAGGCCCAGCGGCTCCAGCAGTGCGCCAATGGTGACCGGGTCTGCCGGGAACACCTCCCCGAGGATGCTGATGGTGGGGCGCGCGTTGCGGCCGGCGCGCGGCGCCTGCACCGGTCCGTGCTCCGCCTCGTTGCGCGCGTAGCGCAGCATCGCCCCGGACAGCACGTCCTTGGCCTCCGCATGCGTGGGCACGCCAAAGCCCGGCACGTCGATGCCGATGATCCGCACGCCGTTGATGTTCTTGGGCAGCATCTGCAGCGGCACGCCCGATGCGGTGGGCACACACAGGTTGATGATGACGATGGCGTCGTAGAGCGCAGGGTCGGCGAGCTTGTGCACCGCCTCGCGGATGTCCTCGAACAGCTTGCCGGTGACCAGGGTCTCGGAGTTGAACGGCACGTAGCCGACCGGCCGGCGCGCGCCGTAGAAGTGAGAGGTAAAGGTCAGCCCGTACACACAGCAGGCCGAGCCTGACAGCACGGTCGCGGTGCGACGCATGCGCAACCCGACCCGCAGCGAGCCGAATGCCGGACACATGCTCTGTGGCTGGTCGTGCGGACCTGCCGGGTAGTCGCGCGCGTAGCCGGCGAGGATCTCGCTCTTGCCGGCCGCTGCGGCGGCGGCACGCAGCTGGTCCTTGCCGGCGTGGCAGCCGAGGCCGTCGGTGCGCGTGGCGGCGAGGTTTACGTTGTCAGTTTCGGCCATGGGGTCAGCGTCAGACGGTGTCGTAGATCACTTCCAGCGAGGGCTTCACCACCGGCGTCCCGCCGCACATGTCCTCCATGCTTGCCGGGAGCAGCGTGTAGCCACGCCCCACCGCGTCTCCCTTGAACAGGCCCAGCAGATTGTCGTGGCTGAGCGGTCGCGGATGCCGCGGCTCGGACTCCGCGACGCTGCTGGCCAACTGCTCGAACAGCGCACCCCACTGCTCCCCGGGGCGCCCGATGATTTCGTAGTTCGCACTCTTGCGACGGATGTCGTCGTGCGCGGGAATGGCCGCGAGCACCGGGATGCCGACGGCTGCGGCGAACGCCTGCGCCTCGCCCGTGCCGTCGTCCTTGTTGATCACCAGCCCGGCCACCCCAACGTTGCCGCCGAGCTTGCGGAAGTACTCCACCGCCGAGCACACGTTGTTGGCGACGTACAGGGACTGCAGGTCGTTGGAGCCGACCACGATGACCTTCTGGCACATGTCACGGGCAATCGGCAGCCCGAAGCCACCGCACACGACATCCCCCAGGAAGTCCAGCAGCACGTAGTCGAAGCCCCACTCGTGGAAGCCGAGCTTCTCGAGCAGTTCGAAGCCGTGGATGATGCCGCGACCGCCGCAGCCGCGGCCGACTTCCGGGCCGCCGAGCTCCATCGCAAACACCCCGTCGCGCTTGAAGCACACGTCGCCGATCTGCACCTGCTCGCCGGCCAGCTTCTTCTTCGCGGAAGTCTCGATGATCGTCGGGCAGGCACGGCCGCCGAACAGCAGCGAGGTGGTGTCGCTCTTGGGGTCGCAGCCGATGAGCAGCACGCGCTTGCCTTGCTGCGCCATCATGTAGGACAGGTTGGCGAGCGTGAAGCTCTTGCCGATGCCACCCTTGCCATAGATCGCGATGATCTGCGTGGTCTTGGTCGGCGCTTCGGTCGACACCGGGTCTGGCTCCAGCTGCGCCTCCGCGCGCAGGCGCATCTGGATGTCCTTGATGAGAACGGCAGCTGGACTGCCCTGGGTCTTGCTCATGAACACGTTCTCCAATCGAGGATCATCTTCAGGCACAGCGGGTCATCGAAGGCGGTGCGGTAGGCGGCCGCCGCCTGTGCCGCCTCCTGGCGATGGGTGATGAGCCCGTCGAGGCAAAGGGCCCCACGCTCGGCCAGGGACTTCACTGCGTCCAGGTCGTCCTGGCGCCATTCGGCGGCAACGCGGATGCGAGCCTCGCGCATGAAGGCCGCCGGGAAGGCAAACGACAGCGCCTGTTCGTAGAAGCCAGCCAGCACTACCTCACCCCCGCGCGCGAGCCTCGCGATGAGCGTATCCAGCAGCTTCGGGTCGCCGCTCACGTCATAGATGGAGCGGTAGTCGCGCCGCGGGTCATCCTCCGGGGGCAGCACCTGATAGGTGCCGTCCGGCACGTGCGCGCGGTCGGGATTGCGCTCCCACACCACCGGGGCGGCGCCACGCAGTACTGCGATTCGGGCCAGCAGCCGCCCCAGCACCCCGTGCCCGACGATCAGGTCGGGCGGGGCCGCATGCTCGGCAGCGATCGCGTGGTAGGCGGTGGCCGCCAGCGCCAGCAGCACGCCGCGCTCGCCCAGCCGTGCATCCAGGCTCGTGGCCCGCGCCGCGGGCACCACCAGCCGCGAGGCCGCACCACCGAACAGGCCGCGCACCTCACCGAAGCAGCGCGCGCCGGGGACGAAGACAAAGTCCCCGCGCGACATGCCCGAGCGTGTGCCGGCTTCGCGTATGCGACCAACGGATTCGTAACCAGGTACCAGCGGGTAGCCCATGCCGGGGAAAGCTGGCATGCGCCCGGTCCACAGCAGCCGCTCGGTGCCGGTGCTGATGCCGCTGAACTCGATGTCAACGACCACGTCTTCCTCGCCGGGCGGGCTGAGCTCCATGCGGCTCAGCGCCAGCTTCTGTGGACCTTCGAGAACCACGGCGACGGTGTTCATCAGCTGCGGACCTGACTCCACTTTAGCGACACGAGACCTCTAAGTGTCAGTCTACTAGTACTCTTTGGAGTGTCAACTGGCCTTCACACTTTTATTTGCACCCAGCCGGCGGGCGGTCAGCACGCGGGCGAACATGGGCAGCCGCGTCGGGCGCATGTGAGGCTCGCTGAAGCCAGCTTTTTCCAGCAGCTGTCGCAACTGCCGCGGCGTGCGCGGCTTGCCGCTGCCCATCGCCAGCAGATAGAAACCGAAGTAGGCGTCTGAGACGCGCGCAGCGTCGCGCGTGCCGGACATGGGCTCGGCAATGAGCAGCGTGCCGCCGCTGGGCAGCGCAGCATGCGCGGCGCGCAGCAGGCGCAGCACCTGCGCGTCGCCGTGGTCGTGCAACACCCGCACCAGCGAGATCACGTCCGCGCCGCGCGGCAAGGCGTCGTCGTGAAAATTCCCCGCGCACACCTGGGCACGCGCGCCCAGGCCCGCTGCGGCGAACCGTGCCTGGGCAAGCTGCGTGACCGGCTCAAGATCAAAGCAGGTGACTTGCAGCGAGGGGACGCGGCGCGCTGCGAGCGCGGCGAAACTGCCGTCCCCTCCGCCCACGTCAAGCAGGCTGCGATGGCGCTCCAGCGGATAGGCGCCCAGGATCGCTTCAGCCACCAGGCCCTGCGACGCCGACATCAGCTCGCTGTACGGGGCGACCTGCGGGGATGTCACCGGGGTGGCCTCCCCCGCACCCACGTATGCCCAGTACTGGGCCAGCTGCCCGGCGGGGGACGCCGCGCGCAGCAGCGCCAGCGGGTCCTGAAGGTCCGCGTACAGCAGACTGTGGTGCTCGATCAGTGGCAGCAGGCCCGGATTGCCCAGCAAGGCGGCTCCGTGAACGCCCAGACCGCAGTGGCCGGATGGTCCGCGCCATTGCAGCAGCCCAAGCGCGGTGGCCGACTGCACCAGTGTCTGCATGGCCTCCGCGGGCACGCGCGCCTGCTGCGCAAGCGCCGTCAGCGGCTGCGGGCCGTCCTTGAGCATCTGGAACAGGCGCAGCCGCACGCACGCGAACAGCACCTGGGAGTAAACGAAACCGGCGCAAAGATCGAAAAGCTCACTGGCACGCCGCCGCGCCACCCTGCGCAGCAGGGGTGTCTGCAGTACCCAGTTGTGGAAGTGCGGATCGGTCAGCAGCCGGTCGCGGCGCGCCAGCAATCCTTCCCAAATCCCCCGCATGCCCACGCCGACAGAAGCGCGGCGCGTGTATCAGGCGGCGCGGCGGGCTAACTGTTTTGGCAGCAGGCGCAAAACCTCCGCCTCGATCAGTGCGCGCAGCACGCCGGCCTTGGGGCCCGGCGGGATCACCTCGATCGCCCCGGCGACCAGCTCCTCCAGGCGCGTCACCGCCTGGGCGAGCCCGAACTGCGCGACCGCACTGGGCCTGCCGAGCATCGCGTCGCGTCCTTGGGGCTTGCCCAGTTCGATCACCTCTGCGGCCACGTCACGGATGTCGTCAGCGACCTGGAACGCCTCGCCCAGACGTGCACCCAGAGCCCTCCAGGGCGCCGGATCGCGCCGCGCCGCCACGGCCCCCGCCATCGCAGCCGCCGAGAACAGCGCCCCGGTCTTGGCCTGGTGGTAGTCCGAGAGCGCTACGGACGGCTCGCACTCCCACGCCTGGCCGCCGACGATGCCACCGGCCGGGCCCACCGCCCCTGCGATGATCGACAGCAGCGCCGGCAGCGACTGCGCAGCACTCTCGCCCACGCGCGCCAGCGACTGGAAGGCGAGCACGATGAGGGCATCGCCGGCGAGAATCGCCAGCGGCTCGCCGAAAGCCTTGTGGACCGAGGGTCGGCCGCGTCGCAGCTCCGCGTCATCGAAGCACGGCAGGTCGTCGTGCACCAGGGATGCACAGTGCAGCAGCTCGATGGCAGCGGCGGCGGCATTGGCGATCCCCGGCTGCTCGCAGCCACACGCGTGCGCCACCGCCAGGCACAAGCGCGGCCGAACACGCGCGCCCCCGGGAAACACCGCGTAGCGGATGGCCGAACCCAGCAGCGGCGGACCGCCGCCGGCCTCGGCTGCGGCGAGGATGGCCACAAGCTCCGCCTCTATCCGGGCGAGCCCCTCCAGAGGTGCGTCATCGGAGGGCGATTTGTGTAATGCCATCTTGTCACTCCAGAGTGTAATGTACTATAGACACCTGGATTCGTGTCCGTCAACGCTCCGAGGAAAGCCGCGCCGATATGCCCAGCCCGTGTGTCGCAATCATCGGCGCCGGAATGGCCGGATTGACGGCAGCGCTCGACCTGTCGCTGCGCGGAGTGCGCACCACGGTCATTGAGCGCCAGGGCGGTCCGGGCGGGAAGCTGCAGGCGGTACCGATGGGCGCTGCCTGCATCGACGCCGGGCCCACGGTGTTCACCATGCGCACAGTCTTCGACGAGCTGTTCGCGGCGGCGGGCAAGCACCTGGAGGACTACCTGTCGCTGCAGCCCGCGGAGGTCCTCGCCCGCCACGCCTGGAGCGAGACCGAGCGACTGGACCTGTTCGCTGAGCGCTCCCGCACCATCGATGCGATCGGCAGCTTTGCTGGTGCGCGCGAGGCACAGCGCTATTCGCAATTCACCCTCGATGCCCAGCGCATATTCCGCACCCTGGACAAGCCCTACATGCGCGCACAGCGCGCCGGGCCCCTGGCACTGGTGCGGCGCGTGGGGCTCAGTCACTTGTCTGACCTCGCACGCATCCGCCCGTTCGAGACCCTCTGGCGAGCGCTCGGGCGCTACTTCCGTGATCCGCGCCTGCAGCAGCTGTTTGCGCGCTATTCGACCTACTGCGGCTCGTCCCCCTTCCAGGCGCCCGCGACGATGATGCTGATTGCGCACGTGGAGCAAAATGGCGTGTGGCTGGTTGCAAGCGGCATGCAGCGCATCGCCGATTCCATCACCCAGCTTGCCCAGGAGCGCGGGGCGGAATTCCGCTTCGGTACCGAGGCGCTGGCAGTGGTCACGCGCAAGGGCCGGGTCTCCGGCGTGCACCTGGCCTCCGGTGAGTTTGTGCCGGTGGACGCGGTGATCGTCAACGCCGACGTCGGGGCCATCGCCAGCGGCCGCTTTGGCAAGGACGCGGCGCGCGCGGTGCCTGCTGCCAGCGTTGCACGGCGCTCACTGTCAGCGGTCACCTGGGCGCTGCTGGCGCAGGCGCGCGGCTTTCCCCTGTCGCGCCACACAGTGTTCTTCTCGCCGGACTACGCCACCGAATTCGACCAGATTTTCCGGCAGCGGCGCCTGCCGGCGTGGCCGACCGTCTACGTCTGCGCGCAGGATCGTGACGCCCGTGATGCCCAGCCGGCAGCGGGCCCCGAGCGACTGCTGTGCCTTGTGAACGCACCGCCCAACGGCGATGCGCGCGCCTACGACCCCACGGAGATCCAGCAATGCGAGCACCAGACCTTCACCTTCCTGGAGCGCTGCGGGCTGCAGATCGAGCGGTGCCCGCAGCAGACCGTGGTGACGACCCCACAGCAATTCGAGCAGCGCTACCCGGGGACCGGCGGCGGCCTGTACGGGCAGGCGACCCACGGCTGGCGGGCCTCCTTCAGCCGCCCGGGGGCGCGCACGCGCCTGAAGGGGCTGTACCTGGCCGGCGGCAGCGTGCATCCGGGGCCGGGGTTGCCGATGGCTGCGCTCTCGGGACGGCTGGCCGCAGCGCGGGTGCTGGAGGACCTCAGTTCGAACGGCTCGTGGCGCCCGGCGGATACGCGTGGTGGTACCTCGATGCCCTGAGTGACGATGGGCGCTACGGCATTGTGCTGATCGCCTTCATCGGCAGCGTATTCTCGCCGGCCTACTTCCGCGCACGCCGCGACGCGGCGGCTGATCCCTATGCGCACTGTGCCATCAACGTCGCCCTTTACGGCCGCGGCAAGGAGCGCTGGGCGTTCAGCGAATATGGCCGCGCGGGGGTCAACTGCGGCCCGGGGCGGCTGCATATCGGGGCAAGCCGGCTGCGCTGGGACGGTACCGCGCTTGAGTGCGAACTGCAGGAGCGCTGCGCGCCGCTGCCCAAACGCATCCGCGGCCTGGTGAGGCTCGATAGCGGCGCGCTCACCAGCCTCGCCGTGCCTCTCACGGCGGACGGCCGCCACACCTGGCGCCCGCTCGCCCCGCAGGCGCGCGTCACGGTGGAGCTGGAACAGCCGCGGCTGCGCTGGCAGGGCAGCGGGTACCTCGACAGCAACGAGGGCAGCGGCGCTCTGGAGCAGGCCTTCAGTCAGTGGACCTGGCTGCGGGCGCGCACCGCGGAGGGCACCGCGGTCATCTATGACGTAAGTCCGCGCAGTGGGCCACGCACGGTGCACGCGTTGCACATCGCCCCCTCAGGGGCAGTGGAGAATATTTGCGCCCCGCCAGCGGTGGCTCTGCAGCGCAGCCGCTGGGGACTGCGGCAACACGTCGCCGCGGATCCAGGTTGCACGCCACGTGTACTGGCGCGACTTGAAGACGCGCCCTTCTACTGCCGCTCGCTCGTGTCCACCCGGCTGCGCGGCGAGGCCGTCACGGCGGTGCACGAGAGCCTGTCGCTCACGCGCTTTCAATCCCCCTGGGTGCGCGCCTTGCTGCCGTTTCGCATGCGCCGGTCCTGACGCTGGATGCGGAGGGTGGCCACAAGTTCGAACACGGCAAGGACCAGCAGCGGCCCGATGACCAGCAGGTACTCAATCAGTCCCAGCTGATCGGCGCGCATGAATCTACCCGGCGCGCTCGCCAAGGACATGCCGCGAGTTGCGGTCGCGCCGCTCCAGGCGCTCGAACAGGTCCACCAGCCAGGCCACCTTGCCGTCGAGGTTCTCCGCGCGAACCGGCGGCGCACCGCCGCTGTGTGCCTGGGCGGCAACGGCATCAACCAGGAAGCGCGTCTCCTCGAGCGCTGCGGGACCCTCAGCCGCGTTGGCGCGGTCGGCCGCACGCATCGCACGCGCCAGGACCGCGGCCTTGCGCGCCAGCGGCACGACCGAACGCCCGCTGACTGAATCATGACCCCTGCGGCGCAGCTCGTTGCCGATCTCCGCATACAGGAAGCGCGCCGCGTATATGCCGCGGCGGCAATCACGTGGCAGGCCGCTGATCCCGGCCGTTGCGCGCTGATACAGCTCATCCGCCGCCGCAAGCAGCCGTTCGATAACGATGGCCAGCTGGGGCGAGAAGTGCGGCCGGCGCAGCCACAGGACCGGGTCGATGCCGGCCTCGACCAGCCAGTCCAGCGGCAGGTACAACCGCCCGGCGCGCGCATCCTCGCCCACATCGCGGGCGATATTGGTCAGCTGCATGGCAACCCCCAGGTCGCAGGCACGGGCCACCACGTGCGCATCGCGCGTCTGCATGATGCACGCCATCATTGCGCCCACCGAACCTGCAACGCGCGCGGCGTATTGCTTGAGCGCAGGCAGGTCAGCGTAGCGTCGACCCTCGGCGTCCCAGCGAAAGCCCTCAAGCAGCGCCTGCGGCAACGCGCGCGGAATCGCGTACCACGCCACCACCTGGGCAAAGGCGCGGTCGGCCGCCTCGGGCGCGGGGCATCCTCGATAGGCTAGGTCCAGCCGTGCCTCGAGCAGCGTCAGGGGGTCGGTCGCGCCCGAGCGATCGACAAGATCATCCGCCAGGCGGCAGAACGCATACAGCGCCAGCGCCGGCTCGCGCACGACGGCAGGCAGCAGCAAGGATGCGGCAAAGAACGACTTGGACCCCTCGCGGATCAGTGCGCGGC
Source organism: uncultured Pseudomonadota bacterium (assembly GCA_963703025.1). GTDB lineage: Bacteria > Pseudomonadota > Gammaproteobacteria > Steroidobacterales > Steroidobacteraceae > 13-2-20CM-66-19. The sequence continues at coordinate 3,957,731 of OY969778.1, forward strand.
AGGCGGCGTGATCGGCCGGGGTGGCCATTTCCTTTTCAGTCAAGAGCATTCGCATCCGGTACCACCGAGTCCAATACGCGCGCTGATGACAGCACGCCGGGCACGCCCGCGCCAGGATGCGTGCCGGCACCGACCAGGTAAAGCCGTTGCACGTCTTCACTGCGGTTGTGCGGCCTGAACCATGCGCTCTGCGACAACGTGGGCTCAAGCCCGAAAGCTGCGCCTTGGAATGATAGCAGCCGGTCCTTGAAGTCCTGCGGCGTAAGCACGCGCGAGGTGACCAGCTCCGCGCCCAGGCCGGGGAGCAATGTCTCTTCCAGGTGCGCTGCAATCAGGCGGCGGTAGGGTTCGGCGGCACCGCGCCAGTCGATGCCGCTTTTCAGGTTCGCCACCGGTGACAGCACGTAGAACGCGTCACACCCGGGCGGGGCGAGCGACGCATCGGTGGCCGTCGGGCGGTGCAGATAGAGGCTGAAGTCCTTGGGCAGGACCTTGTGGTCGAAGATGTCGGTGAGCAGGCCGCGGTAGCGCGGCCCGAGCAGGATCGTGTGGTGGGCTACGTCCTCGAACCGGCGCCGCGTGCCGAAGTACCAGACGAACAGGCTCATCGAGTAGCGCGCCCGCTCGATGCGCCGGTCGGTCCAGCGGCGCCGCGCCCCCGCCGGCACCAGGTGCCGGTAGGTCCACGCCGAGTCCGCGTTCGACACGACGATGTCCGCGGTAACCTGCGCGCCATTGGCCAGCTGCACCCCGACCGCCCGCCCGTCGCGGACCTGGATCGAGGTTACCTCCTGGTTCAGGTGCAGCGCACCACCCTGCCCGGCCACCAGCCGCACCAGCCCGTCGATGAGTGCACCGGTGCCACCCATCACGAAATGCACGCCCCAGCGCCGTTCGAGGAAGGCGATCAAAGCGTAGATGGAGGTGGTCGTGAACGGATTGCCGCCAATGAGCAGCGGATGGAACGACAGCACCGTGCGCAGGCGCTCGTCCTGCACCAGGCTTGCCACCAGCTGATAGACCGAGCGGTGACTCTTCAGGCGCAGCAACTGCGGGGCGATGCGCACCATGTCGAGCAACGAATCAAACGGTACGTGCCCCAGGCGCTCGAAGCCCACGCGGTAGATGGCCTCGCTCACGCGCATGAACTGCTCGAAGCCCGCCACATCCTGCGGCGCCAGCCGCGCCACCTCGGCGCGCATGAGATCCGGGTCGCCGTGATAGTTGAACGTCACGCCGTCGTCGAAGCGGATGCGATAGAAGGGCGATATCGGACGCAGCGTCACATCCTCAGCGAGCCTGCGGCCGCACAATGCCCACAGCTCCTCCAGCAGGAAGGGCGCGGTGATGATCGTGGGGCCGGCGTCGAAGGTGAAGCCGTCCTGGCGGTACACATAGGCGCGTCCCCCCGGCGCGTCCAGGCGCTCGAAGATGCTGACGCGATAGCCGCGCGCGCCCAGCCGCACGGCGGCCGCCAGGCCGCCGAAGCCGCTGCCGATCACGACTGCATGGGGTGCGGCGGCTCTCATCTTTTATTGCGCGAGCACGCCGCGCTGGGTTGCCAGCTCCACGATCAGCTGCGCGACCTCGCGCGGGCGCTCCTCGTGCGCAAGGTGTCCGAGCGGACCCAGCGAGATCATGCGCGCCGCGGGCAGCAGTGCCTGCACGCGCGCGGCCTGTTGCGGGGCGATGGTGCGGTCGGCGCTGGCGGTCAAGAGCGCCAGCGGCGTGCGCAGGCGTGGCAGGTCGCGTGCCAGCGACGGCAGGTCCCAGTTGGCCATCATGGCCAGCGCACCTGCGACATGCCGGGGTCGTTGCGCCAACTGCCGGTACAGGGCAATTCCCTGCCGGTCCAGGTGCGACCCGGTTTCGGCCACCAGGCGCTCGACGGTGGAGCCGGCCGCGGCGCGCCACGCAACCCAGCGCGGCACCAGCGCGCTGCGCGCCAGGACCCGGGCAATCGGCGCAAACAGCCAGCCGGGCAATCCAGTCAACGGCAGCAACGCACCGTTGATGCTCACCAGCAGCCGCGGCTGGATCTGCCCGTCCAGTGCCATGCGCGCCAGGATAGCCGCGCCTGCCGAATGACCCACTGCGAGCGCGGTGTTCAGCCGCAGTTGCCGCATCAGCGCCCCCAGGGCCGCGGCCATTGCCGGCAGCGAGAACTGCTCGAACGCAGGAGCGGAAGTGCCTGCATGTCCGGGCAAGTCGACCGCGATGACCGTGAAATGCTCGGCCAGCAAGGGTGCGAGGTCGCGCCACGAATGCGTGGAGGCACCGGTGCCGTGCAGCAGCAGCAGCACGGGACCTGACCCGAACTGCTGCAGGTGCCAGTCGATATTGCCAGCGCTGACGCGGCGGCTCGCCTGGTGATGGGGCCAGTCCTGCGGCGCCGCGCGCGCCGCGCCGGTCACGGCGCCTGCCACGCCGCTCGCGGAGCGGCGTCGCCGAGCGCGCGCACCGCTTCGGCGAGCGTGCCCGCGTCCGCGTAGGGCAGCGGCAGGTAGCGTGCGCCCATCTCCCGGGCCAGCTGCGCGGTGAGCGGCCGCGGCTGGCGCGCGGTGTCCACGAGCACCGTGGGCGCGCGCTCGGCACGCAGCAGGCGCGCCGCCTGCAGTGCATCGGCCTCCGCGCCCGGGCGGCCGCCCTTGCCATTGCGCGCCACGTTGGCCTGGCCGTCAGTGAGCAGCACGATGAGCGGGACTTCGCCGCGGCGGCGGATGGAATCGACCAGCTCCCGCGCGGCATCAACGCCGCTGGCCAGCGGCGTGCCCCCACCACCGGGCAGCCCGGCCAGGCTGCGCTTGGCACGCACCAGGGAGCGGGTCGGCGGCAGCAGCAGCTGTGCACCGCGGTCACGAAAACTGATGAGTGCGACGCGGTCGCGGCGTACGTAGCAATCCGCCAGCAGCAGCTCCACCGCACCCTTGGCCTCGCCCAGCCGGTGCAAGGCTGCGGAGCCTGAGGCGTCGACCACGAACACGGTCGTGGTCTGGGTGCGCTGCTTGAAGCGCATGACCCGAAAATCCTCCGCCTGCACGCGGATCCGTGCCGCGCGATCAGCGGACTGCCTGCGCCGCAGCCCCTGCCAGGGTGCCGCCGCTCGTAGTGTCTCCACCACGTTCAGCCGCGCGCCACCGGTGCGCTCGCCGCTCATTACCCCGACCGGGCGACCGCGCGCCTGGCCGCGTTTTTGCGCGCCGGAACGCCCGGCGGCGCTGCGACCGCGGGACGGCACAGTCAGTCCACCCTGAAGCTGCGCCAGGAGGTCCGCTGGCAGCGCGCTGGCAGTGGCTGCCACATTGCGGTCCTGGAGGGACTGCGGCTGCGCCTCCTGCGGCGCCGGTTCCGTGCCGCTGGCATCGAGCGGCTCGTTCGCGGCACGCTCCTCAGGGGAAGGCGCCGGCTCCGCTGGGTCAGGTTGCACAGCCTCAGGCGGCGGCGGCGCGGGCGCGGGCGCGGGCGCGGGCAGGCGTGTCGCACGCGGGGCAAACACCAGGGTGGCCGCGAGCGTCACGTCAGCATCACTCACCTGGGTGCGCCCACCCAGGGCGGCCGCGGCGCGCGCCACGCGCAACGCGAGCCACGGCGCGCGTGCGGAACCGATGCCAAAGGCTGCCGCGGTCTCGCACAGCGCGGTGATGGCAGCTTCCCCCGCCTGGACTTGGTCGAGGCGTTGCCGCGCAGACTTCACCTGCGCGGCGCTGGCGCCTGACGGCTCATCAAGGACACGCATCGACAGCCCGTCGAGATCGACATGCAACGCCAGGCGGTCGAGCAGACCTGCCGGCGGACGCTCGTCGGAGTCGGCTCCCTCGTCCAGCGCGATGACGCCGAAGCGCGAGCGGCTGCGGCGGGCGAGGCCATCGCGCTCGAGCACGACCTCACCGGTGTCGAGCACCGCGGTGATGCGCGCGGCGGCCGCGGCGCTCATGCGCTCGGCCATGCTCAGCAGCACCACCGCGCCGTCGGCGGCGGCGAGTATTCCGCGCTCGATGACCGGCCGGCCGGTGCGCAGCGTTGCGGCAAGATCCAGGCCCCCCAGCAGCCGGCCATCGGTGACATGCGCGGGGATTCTGCGCGCGGTGTCCGACCCGCTCAGCTCCTGCAGCCGCTGCAGCCACGCCTCGCGGATCACACCGGGGCCACTGCGCAGCACAATGCCACCCAAGCCGCCCGCATCCACGGCAAACAGTGCGGCGGCGGTGGCGGCATCATTCCAGCGGCGTGCATCATCCTCGCGGGAAGCGCGTTCGCTGGCCATGCAACGCTAGCCCCCGAACAGCTCGTTGAGCGCACGCTCGACGCGCGTGCCGGAACCTGCTTCCTCCAGGGGGTTGCGGCGCAACCGGTGACGCAGCGCGGGGACTGCCATGCGGCGCAGGTGGCCGGTGTCGACCTCGGCGGCCCCCTCGAGGGCGGCCAGCGCACGGGCGGCTCGTGTCAGCGTCAGCTCCCCGCGCAGGCCATCGGTGCCCAGGTGCATGCACAAACTGGCGGCAGCCTCCAGCGCAGACTGTGCGGTCTTGACCTCCGGCAGGCGGGCGCGCGCGGCGGCGATCTGCTTGCGCAGCGTGTCATCGGCCTTGTCCCACCTGGCGAGGAATGCCTGCGGCGCGCGCTCGTATTCGTCGCGGCGCATAACGACCTCCACGCGCGTCTTGAGGTCCTCCGGGGTGCGGATGTCCACCGACAGGCCGAAGCGATCCAGCAGCTGCGGCCGCAGCTCCCCCTCTTCCGGGTTGCCGCTGCCCACCAGCACAAAGCGCGCCGGGTGGCGCACGCTTAAGCCCTCACGCTCGACGATGTTCTCGCCCGAGGCGGCGACATCGAGCAGCAGGTCCACCAGGTGGTCCTCAAGAAGGTTCACCTCGTCGACGTACAGGAAGCCGCGGTTGGCCCGTGCCAGCAGGCCCGGCTCGAACGCGCGCTTGCCACCGGCGAGCGCGCGCTCCAGATCCAGGGCGCCGACGATGCGGTCCTCGGTGGCCCCCAGCGGCAGGTCCACCACTGGCACCGGCACCTTGATGGCGCGCAACGCGCCCTTCTTGCGGCGCGCGCGGCATTCCTCGCACAGCGCAGCCGCATCGGCCGGATCACAGCCATAGCGGCAGCTGGCCACCGCACGCATCGGCGGCAGCAGCTGCGCGAGCGCCCGTACCGCGGTGGACTTGCCCGTGCCGCGATCACCGAACAGCAGTACGCCTCCGATGCGCGGATCGACCGCCGCCACCAGCAGCGCAAGCTTGGTCTCCTCCTGAGCGACGATTGCCGAGAACGGGAATGCCATGGCGCAAAGGATAGCAGTGTTCGCACGCAGCACGCTTACGCGGTGCGATCGCGCACTCAACACGCGGCGCGTACCCGGCGCGGCGGGAAAGTGCGAGCGCCGCCGGCTAGCGGTTCAGCGGGTTCTCCTGCAGCGCCAAGAGCCCAGGATGACTGCCGTGCGCAAAGTGCTTGGCGAGGAACGCCGCTCCTGAATCGAGGATGAAGTAGCGAAACGCCTCGGCGGCCGGTGACAGCGACTTCGCCTGGGTATTGACCACGTGCCAGCGGCGCATCACCGGCAGGCCCTGGGTCTCGGGGGCTGCGATCAGGTGATGATCGAGCTCGAGCGCCACGGTGTGCATCGACAGCAGCGCGATACCCATGCCGGCCATCACCGCCTGCTTGATCGCCTCGTTGCTCGACATCTGCATGACAACGCGCGGGGTCATCTGGTGTGCTTCCATGAACTCATCCAGTGCGGCGCGGGTGCCGGAGCCAGGTTCACGCACGATGAATCCCTCCCCCAACAGCGCACTTGCCGGCACCTTCTCGGCGCGTGCAAACGGATGATCGACCGCTGTCACCAGGCCGTGCGGGTGCAGGGCGAAGGGCTCCGCGCGCGAGGGCCAGTGCTTGGGCGGGCGTCCCATGATGGCCAGCTCGACCGCGCCTTCGCGCATCAGCGCGACGACTTCCTCGCGGTTGTTACCCACCTGCAGGCGGATCTCGATCCCCGGGTGCTCGTCGCGGAAGCGCGCCAGCAGCCGCGGCAGGAAATACTTTGCCGTACTCACCATCGCGACATCCAGCACGCCGGTCTTCAGGCCGCGGAAGCGGGCCACCATGTCCTCCCCGTCGCGCATGGCCGCCAGCACCCGCTGCGTGTAGGCAAGTACGTATTCCCCCACCATGGTCAGGGATACCTTGCGGCTGGTGCGATCAAACAGCGGCAGCCCGACTTCGCTCTCCAGCTCCTTGATCTGCATTGAGACCGCCGGGGCGCGTCAGGCCCAGTTCCTCGGCCGCGCGCACGAAGCTCAGGTGCCGGGACACCGCCGAAAAGACCCTCAACTGGCGCAGGGTGGCGTTCTTCATTAAGCGTTGCTTATCTTGTCAGTCAAATAAAGTGACTTCACTGAATAATAGACCCCCTCTACAGTCCGCTCAAGTAGTGGAACCACGAGGCGGAGACGATGCAAAAAGAGAAGGGTTCAGGGGAGGATGCCGGCAAGGCCATCACCGATGGCAAGAAGCGCTATAGCGCAGGCGTGCTCAAGTACAAGCAGATGGGCTACTGGGAGCCGGACTACGTCGTCAAGGAAACCGACGTGGTGGCTCTCTTCCGGATCACCCCGCAGGACGGTGTGGACGCCGACGAGGCGGCGGCCGCGGTCGCAGGCGAATCATCCACGGCGACCTGGACGGTGGTGTGGACCGACCGACTCACCGCGTGCGACCTGTACCGTGCCAAGGCCTACCGCGTCGACCCGGTACCAAACACAGGTCCAGGCACGACGACCCCGCAGCAGTACTTCGCCTACATCGCCTACGACATCGACCTGTTCGAGCCGGGCTCGATCGCCAACCTCACAGCCTCGATCATCGGCAACGTCTTCGGCTTCAAGGCCTTGAAGGCGTTGCGCCTCGAGGACATGCGAATTCCGGTCGCGTACCTGAAGACCTTTCAGGGGCCGGCGACCGGCATCGTCGTCGAGCGCGAGCGACTGGACAAGTTCGGCCGGCCGCTGCTCGGGGCGACCACCAAGCCCAAGCTCGGCCTATCCGGCCGCAACTACGGCCGCGTCGTCTACGAGGGACTCAAGGGCGGCCTGGACTTCATGAAGGATGACGAGAACATCAACTCGCAGCCCTTCATGCACTGGCGCGACCGCTTCCTTTACTGCATGGAGGCGGTGAACCGCGCGAGCTGCCGCGACCGGCGAGATCAAGGGCCACTATCTCAACGTCACTGCCGGCACGATGGAGGACATGTACGAGCGCGCCGAGTTCGCCAAGAGCCTGGGCAGCGTCATCATCATGATCGATCTCGTGATCGGCTACACCGCCATCCAGTCGATGGCGAAGTGGGCGCGCAAGAACGACATGATTCTGCATCTGCACCGCGCCGGAAACTCGACCTATTCCCGCCAGAAAAATCATGGCATGAACTTTCGCGTGATCTGCAAGTGGATGCGCATGGCAGGCGTGGACCACATCCATGCCGGCACTGTAGTCGGCAAGCTCGAAGGCGACCCCCTGATGATCAGGGCTTCTACGACACCCTGCGCGAGCCGCACGTCGCGCAAAGCCTCGAACACGGTATTTTCTTCGACCAGCCGTGGGCGTCGTTGCTCAAGGTAATGCCCGTCGCCTCCGGTGGCATCCACGCCGGACAGATGCACCAGCTGCTCACCTATCTGGGCGAGGACGTGGTGCTGCAGTTCGGCGGCGGCACGATCGGCCACCCCCAGGGAATCCAGGCCGGCGCCACTGCCAATCGCGTAGCGCTCGAGGCGATGGTGCTCGCGCGCAACGAAGGCCGTGACATCTGGAACGAGGGACCGCGAGATCCTGCGTACCGCGGCCAAGTGGTGCTCGCCGCTGCGCCAGGCGCTCGATACCTGGGGCGAGGTCTCTTTCAACTACGAGTCGACCGACACGGCCGACTTCGTTCCCACCGCCACCGTGGCCTGACAGGAGACTCGCCTCATGATGACCAATACCGGCAACCGCCTGACCCAGGGCCAGTTCTCGTTCCTGCCCGACCTGACCGATGCGCAGATCACCGCGCAGATCGAGTACGCGCTGAAGAACAACTGGGCGGTCGGCGTCGAGTACACCGACGACCCGCACCCGCGCAACACCTACTGGGAGATGTACGGCAACCCGATGTTCGATCTGAAGGATCCGGCGGGTATCCTGAAGGAGATCCAGGGCTGTCGCAAAACCTTCCCCAACCACTACATGCGCGTCACCGCCTTCGACTCGACCCACGGGTGGGAGACACCGCGCATGTCCTTCATCGTCAATCGGCCGGCCAAGGAGCCAGGCTTCGGACTCGCACGGCAAGAGGTCGAGGGTCGCCAGATACGCTACCGCATCTCCTCCTACGCCACCGACCGCCCCGAAGGCGAGCGCTACTGAGCACGGCTACGGTCTAAAATCCATGCACGTCATAGCCCCCTCGATCCTGTCTGCAGATTTCGCACGCCTCGGCGAGGAGGTGCACAGCGTGCTCGCCGCCGGCGCTGACTGGATCCACTTCGACGTCATGGACAACCACTTCGTCCCGAACCTCACCATCGGGCCGCAGGTGGCAGTGGCGCTGCAGCCCTACCTCGAGCGCCCCCAGGGCGGCCGGGCGTTGCTCGACGTGCACCTGATGGTGCAGCCGGTGGATGCCCTGGTGGAGTCCTTCGCGGCCGCCGGCGCCGGCCTCATCAGCTTCCACCCGGAGGCCTCCGTGCACATCGACCGCACGCTGCAGCTGATCAAGGCGGCCGGCTGCCAGGCCGCACTTGCGTTCAACCCGGCAACACCTCTGGATGTGCTCGAGTACGTGATCGACAAGGTCGATCTCATCCTGATCATGAGCGTCAACCCGGGCTTCGGCGGCCAGAGCTTCATCAGCTCCGCGCTGCGCAAGATCGAGCGCGCCCGGGGCCTTATCGAGGCTTCCGGGCGCGACATCCGCCTGCAGGTCGACGGGGGCATCAAGGTGCAGAACATCCAGCGCGTCGCCGCGGCGGGGGCGGATACCTTCGTTGCCGGCAGCGCCATCTTCGGCTGCGCGGACTATGCAAGTGTGATCAGCGCGATGCGCCATGAGCTGCGCGGCGCGACCGCGGTCAGCAAGGTTGCCTGAGTGAACACACCGCTTTACTCGATCCCCGGGGCGGCGCTGGGTGCCACGGGGACTGAAGCGCCGGCGCCCACCGCCGACGGGCGCAGTGCACGCACCGTGAGCCAAGTGCTGGCGCAGAGCCAGGCTGGGGCGGTCATGGAGGAGCTCGATCGCGACCTGGTCGGGCCTGGCCCCCATCAAGGCGCGTATCCGCGACATCGCCGCGCTCCTGGTCATGGACAAGCTGCGCATGAACTTAGGACTGCAGGCCCAGGCGCCCAGCCTGCACATGTCCTTCACCGGCAACCCCGGCACCGGCAAGACCACGGTAGCCCTGCGCATGGCGCAGATCCTGCTTCGGCTCGGGTACGTGCGCAAGGGCCACCTGGTGGCGGTCACCCGCGACGACCTGGTCGGCCAGTACATCGGCCACACCGCGCCTAAGACCAAGGAAGTGCTCAAGCGCGCGATGGGCGGGGTGCTGTTCATCGACGAGGCCTACTACCTCTACCGGCCCGAGAACGAGCGTGACTATGGCCAGGAGGCCATCGAGATCCTGCTGCAGGTGATGGAGAACCAGCGCGATGACCTGGTCGTGATCCTCGCCGGCTACAAGGACCGCATGGACACCTTCTTCCGCTCCAACCCCGGCATGAGCTCGCGCATCGCGCATCACCTGGACTTCCCGGATTACTCCGCCGGCGGACCTGCTGCTTGATCGGCGAGCAGGCTGCTGACCCAGCAGAACTACCGCTTTGCACCCGGGGCGCGCGAGAGCTTCGCGGACTATCTCGAACACCGCATCCGCCAGCCGCACTTCGCCAATGCGCGCAGCGTGCGCAACGCGCTCGACCGCGCCCGGCTGCGCCAGGCGAGCCGCCTGTTCGCCGACCAGGACCGCGAGTTCACCGCCGCGAGGACCTGAGCACCATCGAGGCTGCCGACATCCGCGCCAGCCGGGTGTTCCAGGCTCCTGCCAAGACTCCCTAAAGACACGCCGCAACCTCAAGGAACCCGCCATGCACCTCGGGCGCACCACCCTCTCCAAATTCCTGATCCAGCAGCTCACCGGCATCCCCGGCGCCACTGACTTAGGCGCGCTGCTGGTGGATGTGGCCGCGGCGGTCAAGGCGATCTCAGCCATGACCGCCAAGGGCGCGCTCGGGGGTTACCTCGGAGAGCATGGCGGCAAGAACGTCCAGGGCGAGGTGCAGCAGAAGCTGGACGTGCTCGCGCATGAGGCCATGATCCGCAGCTGCGAGTGGGGCGGGCTGCTCGCGGGCATGGCCTCCGAGGAGCTCGAGGATCCCTATGCCGTGCCGGTGGAGTACACCCGCGGCCGCTACCTGCTGGTGTTCGATCCGCTCGACGGCTCCTCCAACACCGACGTCAACGTGTCGGTGGGCACCATCTTTTCGGTGCTGCGGCACGACAAGGAGCGAGGCCCCTGAAACGGCCGACTACCTGCAGCCGGGCTTGCGCCAGGTCGCCGCCGGCTACGCGATCTACGGGCCGGCGACCATGCTGGTCATCAGTGTCGGCAAGGGCACCCACGGCTTCACGCTCGACCGCGAGATCGGCAACTTCATCCTCACCCACCCGGACCTGCAGATCCCGGCCGACACCAGCGAATTCGCGATCAACACCAGCAATGCGCGCTTCTGGGAGCCGCCGGTGCACCGCTACGTGACCGAGTGCCAGGCGGGCAAGACCGGCGTGCGCACCCGCGATTTCAACATGCGCTGGATCGCCTCCATGGTGGCCGAGGTCCACCGCATCCTCATGCGCGGCGGGGTCTTCATGTACCCGAAGGACACCAAGGATCGCACCCGGCCCGGGCGCCTGCGCCTGCTGTACGAGGCCAACCCGATCAGCCTGCTCATCGAGCAGGCCGGCGGCCGGGCGACCACCGGCAGCAAGCGCCTCATGGAACTGACCCCCGAAGGACTGCACCAGCGCGTGCCGCTGATCCTGGGGTCGCGCAACGAGGTCGAGCGCATCGAGCGCTACCACGCGGAATGGCATTCCGGCGCCGACCAGCCCTTCAGCTCCCCGCTGTTCAATGAGCGTTCACTGTTTCGCCCCGAGGCGAGACTCTAGACATCCTCCTGGCCGCAACCGACGCCTTTTTTTGGAAACCATGCATGTCGACCCAGCATCCAGTGATCGCGGTCACCGGCTCATCCGGTGCCGGCACCACCACCGTCATGAAAAGCTTCGCGCATATCTTCCGGCGCGAGGGCATCAAGGCGCAGGTGATCGAGGGGGACTCCTTCCACCGCTACGACCGCAAGGAAATGCGCGCGCGCGTGGCCGCCGCGGACAAGGGCACGGGCGAGCCGATCAGCCACTTCGGGCCGGAGGCGAACCTCTTGGCCGAGCTGGCGGGGACCTTCGAGGAGTACGGGGTGAGCGGTCGCGGCAAGGTGCGCCGCTATGCGCATGACGCCGCGGAGGCGAAGGAGCTGAACACCGAGGCGGGTACCTTCACCGACTGGCAGCCCATGGCGGACGGCAGCGACCTGCTCTTCTACGAGGGCCTGCACGGGGGCTACGTCGGCGGGCCGGTCGATGTGGCGCGCCACGTGGACCTGCTGGTGGGGGTGGTGCCGATCATCAACCTCGAGTGGATCCAGAAGCTGCACCGCGACCGTACGCACCGCGGCTACAGCCAGGACGCGGTCACGGACACGATCCTGCGCCGCATGCCCGACTACGTGAAGCACATCTGCCCGCAGTTCAGCCGCACGCACGTGAACTTCCAGCGCGTGCCGACGGTGGACACCAGCAATCCCTTCATCGCCCGCGACATCCCCACGGCGGACGAGTCGATGGTGGTGATCCGCTTCGCCAACCCCAAGGGCATCGACTTCCCGTACCTGCTGCTCGATGCTGCACAACTCCTGGATGAGCCGCCCCAACAACATCGTGGTGCCCGGCGGCAAGATGGGGCTGGCGATGCAGTTCATCTTCACGCCCGATGATCCTGCGGCTCATGGACCTCAAGCGGCGCGCGCATTAAGGAGACCCTGCGCACATGAATGCACAAGTACGCAGCTCCACGGTGCCGCGCCAGCGGCTGTGCGACGCGCTGCGCATGCTGTCGATCGATGCCGTCGAGGCGGCCAAGAGCGGCCACCCCGGCATGCCGATGGGCATGGCGGAAATCGCCGAGGTGCTCTGGCGCGGCTACCTCAAGCACAATCCCGCCGACCCGCACTGGCCGGACCGCGACCGCTTCGTGCTGTCCAACGGCCACGGCTCGATGCTGCTGTACGCGCTGCTGCACCTGAGCGGCTACGCGCTGCCGCTGGAGGAACTCAAGCGCTTCCGCCAGCTGCACAGCAAGACGCCCGGACACCCGGAAGTCGGCGTGACGCCGGGCGTCGAGACCACCACCGGGCCGCTGGGACAGGGGCTGGCCAACGCGGTCGGCATGGCGCTGGCCGAGCAGCTGCTGGCCGCCGAGTTCAACCGCCCCGGGCACACGCATCGTCGATCACCGCACCTGGGTGTTCGTCGGCGATGGCTGCCTGATGGAGGGCATCAGCCACGAGGCGTGCTCGCTGGCCGGCACCCTCGGGCTGTCCAAGCTGATCGCCATCTACGACGACAACGGCATCAGCATCGACGGCCACGTCGAGCACTGGTTCGCCGACGACACGCCGGCACGCTTCGAGGCCTACGGCTGGCGCGTGATCCGCGACGTGGACGGCCACGACCTGCAGCAGATCGAGGTCGCCCTTGCGCAGGCCGCCGCAGGACTGCGGGCGCCCGACCCTGGTGTGCTGCAAGACCGTCATCGGCAAGGGCAGCCCCAACAAGGCAGGCTCGCACGACGTGCACGGCGGCCGCGCTGGGGGCCGCCGAGGTCGCCGCCACGCGCGCCGCGCTCGGCTGGACCGCAAGCGCGTTCGAGATCCCCGAAGACGTGCGCAGCGCCTGGGATGCGCGCGCAGGCGGAGCTGCCGCCCAGGCCGCAGTGGCAGCGCCGCTTCGACGCCTACGCCCAGGCACATCCGCAGCTGGCCGCCGAGTTCCGAGCGGCGCGTCGTGGCACGCGCGCTGCCGGCGGACTGGCGGCGCCCGCAGCGGCGCAGCTGCTGCAGAGCGTCGTACAGGCCGCGCCCGGCGTCGCCTCGCGCAAGGCCTCGCAGAATGCCATCGAGGTACTGCAGCCGCTGCTGCCGGAGCTGCTGGGCGGCTCGGCGGACCTCACCGGCTCGAACCTCACCGCCGGCCGTGCCAGCGTGCCGGTGCGCCGCGGCAGCTGGGGCAACTACATCAACTACGGCGTGCGCGAGTTCGGCATGAGCGCCGCTCATGAACGGCATTGCGCTGCACGGCGGCTACATTCCCTACGGCGGCACGTTCCTGACCTTCTCCGACTACAGCCGCAATGCCGTGCGCATGTCTGCGCTCATGCGCCAGCGCGTGATCTACGTGTTCACGCACGACAGCATCGGGCTGGGCGAGGATGGGCCGACCCACCAGCCCATGGAGCACGTCGAGCAGCCTGCGCCTGATCCCGAACAACGCGGTGTGGCGGCCGTGCGATGCGGTGGAGACGATGGCGGCGTGGCTGGCCGCCATCGAGCGCACCGACGGGCCCACGTGCCTGATCCTGTCGCGACAGAACCTGCCGCACTGCGCCCGCGACCCAGGGCAGCTCGAGGACATCCGCCGCGGGGGCTATGTGCTCGCCGACACGGCAGGCGCGGCCCTGACGCTGCTCGCGACCGGCTCGGAGGTGTCCCTGGCGCTTGCGGCGCGTACCGCGCTGGCCGCCGAGGGCATCGCGGCGCGCGTGGTCTCGATGCCCAGCTGCGCGGACTTCGACGCCCAGGGGCGCGACTACCGCGAGCAGGTGCTGCCGCGTGCGCTGCCGGTGCTGGCGATCGAGGCCGGGGTGAGCCACTTCTGGCGCGCGTACACCGGGTTTGCAGGGGACGTGGTTGGCATAGACCGCTTCGGCGAGTCTGCCCCGGCGGAGCAGGTCGCCCGCGAGCTGGGCCTGACCTGCGAGGCGGTATGCGCGCGCGCCCGCGCCTTGGTACACGGGGCGTGAGCCTTGCAAGCGTGCCGTGGCCGCCACCGGCGGTGCTGTTCGACCTGGACGGGACACTGCTGGATACCGCCGAGGACATCGCGTGCGCGCTGAACCTGGCGCTCGCTGACCAGGGCCTGCCCGGGCTTGCCACGGATGAGGTACGCCTGATGATCGGGCGCGGCGTCCCCACGCTTATCCAACGCGCCCTGGCGAGGCTTGCCGCCGCCGGCGGCACGGCCGACCCCGCGCAGCTGCTGGCGCGATTCCACGTTCACTACCAGGGGATTTCCGCCACTGGCAAGTTGCGCACGCGCGTCTACCCCGGGGTGATCGCGGGCCTGATCGCGCTCAAGGCGGCCCCCGTGCAGATCGGGGTGGTGACCAACAAGCCCCAGGCCGCCGCGCTGGACCTGCTCAATCGCTTCTTCCTGATCGAGTGGATCGACGTACTGGTGGGCGGGGATTGCGGGCTGCCGCAAAAGCCCGCCCCGCAACCGCTGCTGCGCGCGTGCGAGGAATTGCGGGTACCGGCGGCGCAGGCACTGATGGTGGGCGACTCGCTGACGGACGTGCTGGCCGCCCGCGCCGCGGGCATGCCGGTCGTGTGCGTGCCTTACGGCTACAACGAAGGCCGAGATCCGCGCGAACTGCCCTGCGATGCAATCATTGAAAGCGTCGCTGAACTGCCTGCGCTGTTGGCCGGCGCATCCGGTCGCGGCAGTCCCACCGCGCAACCGCTCGGACGTACGCGGTGATCAGGGCGTTGTTGTGGGACGTCGACGGCACGCTCGCGGAAACCGAGCGCGACGGACACCGGGTGGCTTTCAACCGGGCTTTCGCGGACGCAGGCGTGCCCTGGCGATGGGACGAACACCACTACGGGCAGCTGCTGCGCATCACCGGTGGCCGCGAGCGGCTTGTGTACGACATGCAGCGCGAGAACCGCGCGCCGCAGGAACCCGCGGCGCGCGAGGCGCTGGCGGCCACACTGCACCGCCTGAAGAACGCGCACTACCTGCGCATCGTCCAGGACGGCCAGGTGCACCTGCGTGCCGGTGTCGTGGAGTTGCTCGAGGACTGTGCCCATGCCCGGGTGCTGGTGGGGATCGTCACCACCACCAGTCGCGGTAACGTGGAGGGGCTGCTCGGGCACCACCTGGGTCGGGACTGGAGCGCACGGTTTGCCACCGTGGTGTGCGCCGAGCAGGCCCCACGGAAGAAGCCCGATCCACAGGCCTACCTTCTGGCACTGCAGGAGCTGGGCCTGCCCGCAAGCCAGACGCTGGCGATCGAGGATTCCGCGGCGGGCGTCGAGGCCGCGCAGCGCGCCGGCGTGCCGGTCATCGTGACTCCCAGCTACTATTTCCCGACGCCCCCGCCGGATGTACTGGCCAGCGGGCCATCACTGGGCCGCCGTGACGGCTGGGTCCCCACGGTGCAGGCGGGGACGGGACGGATTGACCTGAAGCAGCTGGCGCGCTGGCACCAGCAGCACGCCGCGACATCGCCAGGCAATCTGGCGCTCAGGCGCTAAGGAACCTCAAAAGGCAACAGGAGACGCGCCCGGTTCAGCTGCAGCTGGACCGCAAACACCGGGCACGCTGTCACGGCAAAGGCCGTGTCAGATTTGCGCAGCGCTGTCGTGCGCCCTACCCTCGATAGCGAAGCCTGCCTGAAGTGCGGCGGCTCACACAGTCACGGTCCGGAGTGCGCGCGACGATGAAAGACCCTCAGGCACGAAGCCAATCCGCCGCAGGCCAGTGGCGTTGGGACGGGCGTGAGCGCCCACCGTTTGCGCAGGTTCCCGCGCCGGGGCAGTCATCGGTCTGGGACTTCCCGCGACCACCGCGACTGGCCCCCGACACGCGCGAGGTGGTTGTCCGCTGGGGGCAGATCGAGGTGGCCCGCTCACGACGCGCCATCCGCGTGCTGGAAACCGCGCATCCGCCAAGCTTCTACATCCCCTGGGACGATGTGGCTCGACAGCTGCTGCAGCCTGCCGCACGGTCCTCTGTGTGCGAGTGGAAAGGCGGGGCCACCTACTGGACCCTCGTCGACGGCGCCCGCCGCCTGCCGGATGTCGCGTGGAGCTATCCGCACCCGACAGCGGGCTCCGCGGCGCTGGCGGGCTGCGTGGCCTTCTATCCGCGTGACCTTGAGTGCCAGGTGGGCGGTGAAGTCGTGTTGCCCCAGCCCGGGGGATTCTACGGCGGCTGGATCACCCCGGAACTGGCCGGCCCGTTCAAGGGCGCGCCGGGAACCTCGGGGTGGTGACAGCAGACCTGCCCGCGCACGCAAGCCCTGCGCCGCGCACGGTCAACGAGTGAGGCACGTGCTCATCGTCCTTGGCGTGCTCGCGTGCGCAGCGCTCGCGTGGGGACTGTGGACTCCGGACCTCAGTCGCGCGCTACTGGAAAAGAAGTACCTTGCCGCACCGGGGGACATGATGCAGGTGGCAGGCTGGCGGGTGCACGTGCGTGACCGCGGCCCGCGCCAGGCCCCCGCGGTCATCCTCATCCATGGTTTCGGCGCCAGCCTGCAGACCTGGGACGCCTGGGCGGACACGCTCGCGCGCACCCACCGCGTGATCCGCTTTGACCTGCCGGGCAGCGGACTGAGCCTGCCGGACCCGGCCGCGGACTACACCGACGCGCGCAGCATCCAGCTGCTGCTCGCGCTCATGGACCACCTGGGTCTGCAGCGCGCCAGCATCGTCGGCCATTCCATCGGCGGGCGCATCGCGTGGACCTTTGCCGCCACCCACCCGGAGCGGGTCGATCGACTGGTGCTGGTCGCACCCGATGGTTTCGCAAGCCCCGGGTTCGCCTACGGCGCCGCGCCCAAGGTACCCAGGCTGCTGGGCCTGATGCGCTACGTGCTGCCCAAGCCGCTGCTGCGCATGAACCTGGCGCCTGCGTATGCGGATCCACGGTGGCTGACCGCGGCGCTCACCGATCGATACGACGACCTGCTGCGCGCCCCGGGAGGCCGTCAGGCGCTGCTTGAGCGCATGCGGCAGACGGTGCTGGTGGACCCGCGCCCGCTGCTGGCGGCCATTCGCGCACCGACCTTGCTCATCTGGGGGGAGCGGGATGCGATGATCCCGTTCGCGAACTCCAGCGAATACCTGCAGCTACTGCCGCAGGGGACCCTGGTCTCCTTCCCCCTGGCAGGTCACCTGCCCCAGGAGGAAGCCGCCGCCGACTCTGTCGCGGCGGTCAGCGCGTTCCTGGCGAGGTGAGACCGTGACGCTGCTTCGTGCGCCGGCCCGCTATCCACGGCATTGTGTGCGCGCCGGCGTCGACGCTGCCGGGGATGATTCCGGTCCTGGCGATCATTGGCCGACTAGGCAGCAAGACATGCAAGAGAACCCGCAACCCAGCGCCGTGCACAGCTCGCCTCGATGGTCGTTCATCGTCCCGGCCCACAACGAGGCCGCGCTGCTGCAGAAGACCCTGGTCTCCATCGACCAGGCGGCACGCGCCCTGCAACTTGCCTTTGAAGTCATCGTGGTCGATGACTCCTCCACCGATGACACGCCCGACATTGCGCAACGAAGCCACGCGCGGGTCGTTGCCGTCAGCTACCGCCAGATAGCGGCCACGCGCAACGCCGGGGCGCGCGCGGCCACAGGGGATTACTTCGCGTTCGTGGACGCTGACACGACCGTGACCGCGAAGCTCCTGCATCAAGTGCAGGCCGTACTGGACAACGGCGCGATTGGCGGTGGCTGCCAGTTGCGCTTTGACGGCCGCGTGCCCCTCTACGCGCGTGCCTTAGTTGCGGTCGCGCTGCCGCTGTACCGGGCCTTGGGCCTGGCGGCCGGTTGCTTCCTGTTCTGCACGCGCGAGGCATTCGCCGCGGCAGGGGGCTTCGATGAGACTTTGTACGCCGCGGAGGAGGTTTTCCTGAGCAGGGCCTTGCGCCGCCTGGGACGGTTTGTACTGCTGGATGAGGCGGTCGTGACCTCGGGCAGGAAGCTGCGGTCGCACTCCGCGCGCGAGATCTTGCGCACACTGCTCAGCGTCGCGGTCAGCGGGGTCCGCGCGGTGCGCCGTCGCGACGGCCTGGATCTGTGGTACGGCGAGCGTCGCAAGGACCCGGGCTAGCCAGCGCGCAGCCAACGCGCAACGCGCCCTCGCTGCCTTACGATGCGGCGCGGACGAACAGACACACCGCGGCGATCAGCAGCACCGTCTCCAGGCAGGCGGTGGCGAGGGTGAGGCCACCGACCGGCCAGAAGGTGGCGCACGTGATCCAGCGGTAAGTCACGATCGGCACATAGACCGCCAGCGAGATCAGCAACCCGAGGCGGTGATAGCGTGGATCCTGCGCAAGCAGCCAGAACACCACGGCGAGTCCGAGCTGCAGGCCGCCGTACACCACCAGATATTCCGAGTGCCCACCGCGGGACAACTGCAGGTATCCCAGGCCATCCGCGGTGCGCCTGGCTGCGATGGAACACCACAGCGCGAACAGCGCGTATAGCGCGGAATTCGCATAAAGGTACGCGCCCGTCATGCGCGACGGCATCCCACGATCCCAGCGATGCGCTCCGCCTTAGCCAGCCAACAACCGGTCACGGGATCTTGGCATTCGCTGCTGCGTGCTGTACTGCAGGACCTGCACCTGCACTGCTGCCGCCGCTGAATACGGCATTTAGCAGCAATAGGGCCAAGGAAGAGCCGCCGAGAATCCAGATCACCACGAATGCACCGCTCATAGAGCCTCCGCTGTAAGGATGATGAGGACGCGAGTATTCCCGCCCCATGATAAGCAATATGCCAGAACAGCCCCGGTCCGTGCGTAGGCGCCGGACGCGACAGCTGGCGGACGCGGTCGTAAGACGCCACTGACGTCCAAACAGTCCCCCCTCTAGTGGCGCTGGCTGCAGCCGGCGGCTACAAATCCGACATGACAGCGCCGCGAGGCCAGTCATGGCGCTATTTCGTTCCGGCTCGGATCACTGCTACGTAGTTGTAAGGGCATCTATGCTGAGAAGCTACCGCTCCCCCGCAAGCAAGCTACGGCGCCTTGGCGCACTCGGCGCGCTCACGCTGCTGGCCGGGGTGGCCGCCGCCGCAAATGCACCGCCGCCCGGAAATGCCGCGACGCTGGTGGGTCGCGGGCGCTACCTCGTCCTGGCCGGCGACTGCGCCTCCTGTCACACCAAGGCGGGCGGCCAGGCATTCGCCGGTGGGATGTACATGCCCACGCCCTTTGGACAGATCTCGGTGCCCAACATCACCCCGGACCGCGACACCGGGATCGGCGCCTGGACCGATCAGCAGTTCTATCGCGCGCTGCACGAGGGCATCGGGCGCGGCGGCGAATACCTCTACCCGGTCTTCCCCTTCCCCTGGTACACCAACATCACGCGCGAGGACGCCACCGCCATCAGGGCGTACCTGTTCTCGCTGCCGGCCGTGCACTCACCCCGCGCGCCGCTGCGACTGTCTTGGCCGGCCAGCGTGCGCGAGAGCCTGACTGCCTGGCGCGCCGCGTTCTTCAAGCCCGCAGCGCCAGCCGCGGCCGTGCATGCGTCACCCCAGCTCGCCCGCGGGGCATACCTAGTTGAGGGCCTGGGCCATTGCGGGGAGTGCCACAACCGCAACAATGTCGCGGGCGTATCGCGCTGGTCAGGCACGCTGCAGGGTGGCCAGATTGAAGGCTGGTACGCACCGAACATCACATCGGACAAGGCCGAGGGGGTGGGCTCCTGGTCCTCAGCCGAGATCGTAAAGTTCCTCAAGACCGGCGCATCCCCGCATGCCGGGATCGCGCTGGGCCCCATGCAGGAGGTAGTAGAGCGCAGCCTGAGTCACCTCAGCGACGATGATCTGCTTGCGATCGCGACGTACCTCAAGTCGGTGCCCGCGCGTGAGACCTATGTGGACACTGCGGTACCGACCGACCGGGTTGCCGAAGGAGGCACTTACCTTACCTACTGCGCCTCCTGCCACGGCACCGCGGGGCAGGGACTGAAGGGCGAAATCCCGGCGCTGGTCGGCAACGGTGCGGTGACCGCCGGCGGGCCGCAGAACGTCATGAGGGTGGTAATGGGCGGACTGCCCGCGGCCCGCGGCATGGCACCGATGCCGGCGGTTGGCGCGAGCATGACCGATGAGCAGGTCACCGAGGCGATCAACTACCTGCGCAATTCCTTCGGCAACGCCGCGCCGGCCAGTGACGCCCCCGGCCTTGCCGCGCAGATCCGTGCCGCGACCCATACCACGCTTGCCGGCAATCCCCCCGGGGGATGCCCGGCGCCGGCCGAGGCGGTACTCGCGCGGGCATTCGAGAAGTCCGCAGTCGCCACCCAGCTGGCGCGCATGGACGACCCCCACATGGTGAACGTCATCGACCGGCTGCTGCCGAGGATCCGTGCGGCAGCCCCCGGGGTCGACGATAGCGCCGTGGTCAACGGGCTGACCGACGCCTATTGCCAGGTGCTGAGCACGGCCACCCTGGGGCAGGCCGCGCGCGCCGAACGCATCGGCAACTTCGCGATGCTGGTGTATGGGCAGCTAAAACATCCCTCCCATGGCGGCTAGTCCCAAGCGCGCCCGCACGCGCAACGCCGGCAAACCTCCCGCGCAGTCGCCGCAACCCGGTGCGGACAGCGCGGCGGGCGCCAGTTCGCAGCACCTGGACACCACGCAGCAGCAGCAGGCCGCCGAGCACACCTCCCCCCAGGCGATCGTCATCCACGAGGTCGTGCGCGAGGAAGGCGAGACCGAGCTCAAGCGCTCCGGCACCGCGCTGGCCTGGTCGGCGCTTGCCGCCGGCCTGTCGATGGGGTTCTCGCTGCTGAGCCTCGCCCTGCTGCAGGCGCGCCTGCCGCAGGCGCCGTGGGCTGAGATCGTCTCGGCTGCCGGTTACACCGTCGGCTTCATCATCGTCATCATGGGGCGGCAGCAGCTGTTCACCGAGAGCACGCTCACGGCGATGCTGCCACTGTTCGTGCATCGTGACCTTGCGACGTTCGCCAAGGTGATGCGGCTGTGGGGCATCGTCCTGGTCGCCAACCTGCTCGGCACCGCCCTGATCGCGCGCCTGCTGTCCCTGCCGGGCGTATTCGAGCCGGATGTCTATCGGGTGATGCGCACGCTGGGAACGACCATCGTGCACGGCGACAACCTCCCGGCGTTCGTGCGCGCGATCTTCGCCGGGTGGCTGATCGCGCTGATGGTATGGGTGCTGCCCAGCGCGCGCTCGGCACGGCTGTTCGTGATCCTGTTGTTCACCTTCGTCGTCGGGCTGGGCCACTTCCCGCATATCGTAGCCGGTTCGGTCGAGGCCGCCTTCGCAGTGTTCGCCGGAGATGCCAGCGTGGGCAGCTACTTCACGGGGTTCCTGTTGCCGACGCTGCTGGGCAACACCCTGGGTGGCGTCGCACTGGCAGCGCTGCTCAACCATGCGCCGCTGGCCGAGGAACTGTCCTGAATTAAGGCCTGCCCCGGCTTGCGTACACAGGCAGTAGCGCCGCCGTAGCGCCCGGGATTGTCCCCGCGCCGGCCCGCTCCCGGCTTGCCCGCCTGCGACTCAACAACTGCGCCATTCCAGCCGGCAACCTTGCACCGGCGCCCTTGCCTAACTGCGGTGACTATGCCCCGGATCATCTGCTGCAGACTCAGCCGGCACAGAAGACTGATAATGGGGCCGCAGCGACAACACACTTCAGACAGGGAGCCACCGACTTGCGTTTCCTCAGTGACAATACCGCCAGCGCCTGCCCGGAAATCCTGGACGCCCTGGCGCAGGTAAACCATGGGCGTGCGCCCGCCTACGGCGATGACCAGTGGACGCAGCGCCTGGATCGCTGCTTCAGCGACTACTTCGGCACCGCCGTGCGCGCCTTCCCGGTCATCTCCGGCACTGCCGCGAACGCGCTGAGCCTTGCCACCCTGTCCCCGCCCTATGGGGCGATCTTCGCCCACGAGGAGTCGCACATCGCCGTCGATGAGTGCGGCGCCCCGGGATTCTTCACCGGCGGGGCACAGCTGGTGCTGCTTCCGGGGGAGCATGGCCGCATCTCGGTTGCGACCCTCGAGGGTGCCATGCGGCGCCTGCCCGGCCACGTCCACAGCGTGCAGCCGGCAGCGCTGTCCCTGGTGCAGGCCACGGACCTAGGCACCGCCTACCGTGCCGCGGAACTCACCGCCCTGGCAGCCTTTGCGCACGCGCGCGGGCTGAAGGTGCACATGGATGGGGCGCGCTTCGCCAACGTCGTGGCCTTCCTTGACTGCCACCCGGGGGATCTCACGTGGCGGGCAGGCGTGGACGTACTGTCGTTCGGGGCCACCAAGAACGGCGCCATGGCCGCCGAGGCGGTCGTGTTCTTTGATCACGGCCTGGTGCGCGACTTCGAGCTGCGCCGCAAGCGCGCCGGGCACCTGCTCTCCAAGTCGCGCTACGTGGCCGCGCAGCTGATCGCCTACATCGAGTCAGGCATCTGGCGGCGCAACGCACAGAAGACCAATCGCCTCGCACAGGACATCGCCGGCGCCGCCGGCTCCACGCTGCTGCACCCTGTGGAAGCCAACGAGGTGTTCGTGCGCCTGGGTGTAGCGCGCCGCAGGCAGCTGCGCGAAGCCGGGTTCGAGTTCTACGACTGGGGCCCGGAGGATGACGGCGAGGCACGCCTGGTGGTCTCCTGGGACCAGCCGCAGGAGGAGGTCACGGCGCTGTGCGCCGCGCTCCGGCGGCTCACCTAGAGTTCGCGCAGGCTGGTGGTGACCGGCATGCGCGCCGCACGGATGGCCGGCAGGAAGCCCCCCACCATGCCGATGACCAGCGCGATCAGCAGGCCGCGAGCCACCAGCGCAGGGGTCACCTTGAAGTCGAACACCACCTGGGTGAAATTCTGGCCCAGGGTGGACACCGAGAGGTTGTTGAACAGCAGGTAGGCAATCAGCCCGCCCAGCAGTCCGCCGACCAGCGCCAGCAGCAGTGCCTCGACCATCACCGAGATCACCACCGGCACCCCACTGAAGCCGATCGCGCGCATGGTGGCGATCTCCTTGCCGCGCGCGGCGACCGCGGCGTACATGCTGTTGAGGGCCGCAAATATCGCCCCCAGCGCCATGATGAACGTCACCAGGCCGGCAAGGAAGCCGATCGTGGCGCGGAACTGCTTGGTCTGCCCGTTGTAGTAGTCCTCCTCGGGGACCACGTCGAGGTTCAGGCGCGGCTCAGCTGCCACGGCGGCCTTGAGCGTGGCAAGGCCACCGGGGCCGTCCAGCGCCGCATGCACGGAGCTTGAGCCGCGGCGCACGAAGGTGGTGCGCGCCACGTTGATGTCGGTCCACAGTTCGCTGTCGTTGGCATCCTTGGACTCGAACTCCCCGACCACGGTCCAGTCCGAGCCGCGCATGCGCAGCGTCTTGCCCAGCTCCGCCCCCTGGAACTGGCGCAGCACGCCGCGTCCCACGATCAACTCGCGCAGCCCGGGAGTGAAGGTGCGACCGGCGACGATCTTGAGCTCCGGGCGCAGCGCGAAGGCCGCCGGGTCGACGCCGCGCACGGTGATGTTCGCTCCGTCCTTGGTGCCGCTCCGGGTGTCGTCCTTGCGGATCAGCTCGGCGATGACGATGACCTCCCCGGATGCCAGGGGCTTGCCGTCGGCGCCGGCACGGATCCCGGGCAGCTGCTTGATGAGGTCGGTCTGCTCGCGGTCCAGGCCGGAGTTAAGCTCGGTGTCAGAGCCGCCGCGCATGATGATGACCGCATCCTTGCGGCCGGTGGCCTTGAGCGTGCTGGAAAAGCCCTGCGCCATGGCCAGCAACGCGCTGAATACCGCGACCACGCCGGCGAGCCCGATGACGATGACGAGCGAGGACGCCCAGCGCTGCGGGATGCTGCGGATGTTGATGCCGGTGATGGCGAGGATCTGACTGAACACGATTTTGGATCTCCGGCGCTGGGGTTAGCGGCCCGCCAGGGCGTCGACGATCTTCAGGCGCCGCGCGCGCAGCGCGGGCAGCAATCCCACCAGCACGGCCATGAGCACGATGGCGGCGATGCCGATGAGCCAGACCGACAGGTTGGGGCTAAGACGGAACTGGCCGCCGCTGCCCTTCTCGACCATGGCCCCGGCAAGCGTCGCCAGCAGCAGGCCGAGGACGCCGCCAAACAGGCACAATGCGAATGCCTCGGCGAACACGAACCCGAGTACGCTGCCGTCTGAGAACCCGAGGGTCTTGAGGACCGCAAGTTCCGGGATGCGCTCGCGCACGCTCTGCGCCATGGTGTTGCCCACCACCAGCAGCAAGGTGAAGAACACCGCGAACAGGATCCAGCGCACGATCAGGCCAATGTCCCCGATCTGCTTGACGAAGCCCAGGTTGAAGTCCTTCTCCGTCTGCGTCTTGGTCTCATCCGGGGAGTTCTCGAACATGGCATCCACGGTCTTGCTGATCGCCTCCGGGTGGCTGCCGGGGGCAAGTTTCAGGATGAAGAAGTTGGCGCGTCCTTTGCCGAAGGTGTTGGCCTCATCGAAGTACTCGTGGTCGATGAAGACGCTGTTGGCGAGTTTCTTGGTGTCCTCGGTGGTCCCGTCGTAGATCCCGACCAGGTCGAAGATCCAGGCCTTGCTGCCGTTCTTCTGCGGATAGATGTTCGAGGACACCGGCACCTTCTGCCCGATCTTCCAGCCGTACTTGTCCGCCAGCAGCTTGCCGGCAATCATCCCGGTGCGCGTCTTGGCAAAAGCCTGCCACTGCGCCTCGGGCATCACGTATTCCGGGTAGACGTCGCGCTGGCGCAGCGGATCCACCGCGAACGCGAAGATCGGGGTGTTGTCCTGCCACACCCCGCCGAACCACTGGGAGTAGCCCACCCGCGCCACCCCGGGGATCGCCTCGAGCTTCGGCACGATGCTCAAGGGCAGCGGCTGGGTGAATGAGACGCGCGCCTGCGTCATCAGGCGCGTCGCACCGACGAAGTCCGCACCGGCGTTGAAGATCGAATTGACCGACTGCAGCAGCCCGAACAGCAGGAACGCCATGATCACCGACAGCAGCGTCAGGATCGTGCGTGAGCGCTTGCGGAACAGGTTCGCGATGACGAATCCGGTCTTGGTCATGTGCGCCTACCGCAGGCTCAGGCGGCAGCCTGCTCGAGCAGCTGGCCCTTCTCAAGGTGCAGCGTACGGCGCGCGAACTCGGCGGCCTTGGGGTCGTGGGTGACCATCACGATGGTCTTGCCGTGCTCGCGGTTGAGCACCTGCAGCAGGCCCAGGATCTCATCCGCGGTCTTGCGGTCAAGGTCCCCCGTGGGCTCATCGCACACCAGGATCTGCGGGTCAGACACCAGCGCGCGCGCGATTGCCACGCGCTGCTCCTGGCCACCGGACAGCTCGCGCGGCTTGTGCTTGGCGCGATCGGCAAGACCCACCACCTGCAGCGCCACGGCCGCGTTCTTCTTGCGCTGTGCGGCGGAGAGGTTGGTCAGCAGCAGCGGCAGCTCGACGTTGCCCTCGGCGCTGAGCACCGGCATCAGGTTGTAGAACTGGAACACGAAGCCGACATTGTGGGCGCGCCACTTGGCAAGGGCGCCGCTGGAGAGCTTGTCGATGCGGCTGCCGCCCACCAGCACCTCCCCGGAGCTCGGCTGGTCGAGCCCGCCGATGAGGTTCAGCAGGGTGGTCTTGCCCGACCCGGAAGGACCCATGAGAGCCACGAAGTCGCCCTTGGGGATATCCAGCGTCAGCCCGTGCAGGACTTCGACCTTCTGCTTGCCGCGCTCGTACACCTTGGTGACGTTGCGGACCTCGACCATGGAGTCGGACATGGGAACCTCAGCTCAAGCGGCAATGAATGGTAAGTATCCCCCGCGGCGGCCACAACCGCCGCAGAACCTGCGTCCTCAGGACTTCCCCTCAGCGACGCGCGCCCCGTCCTTGAGCTCCGCCGGGGGGTCGAGGATGACGCTGTCGCCCAGCTCGACGCCGCTGAGCACCTGGCGCGCATCCGCGTAGGTGCCCCCGAGCGTGACGGTGCGCTGCTGCGCACGGTTGTCCTTCATGACGAACACGACCGAGCGATCGCCGTCGTTGCGGATAGCCGCCACCGGCACCAGCACACCGCGCGGGCGCTCCTGCGGCGGGTCCTGCGGTTTCTTCTCTTCCAGGAACGAGACCCGCACGCCCATGTCCGGGACGATGCGCGGGTCCTTGACGTCAAGTGCGATGCGCACCTTCACCGTCGCCTTGGAGCGATCCGCCGTCGGGATGATGGCGATCACGTGCGAGGGAATGCGCCAGTCCGGATAGGCGTTCAGCACCGACTCCACCGGCTGGCCCGGTTGTACGCGGTTGATGTAGGCCTCGTTGACGTCGACCTCGATCTCAAGGGAGTCCATGTCGACGATGGTGCCGATGCCGGTGCGCGTGAAGCCGCCACCGGCTGAGAACGGCGAGACGATCTCACCCACCTGCGCCGCCTTGGCGATGATCACCCCGGTGAACGGTGCGCGCACCGTGCAGTAGTCCAGCTGCACCTGCGCGGAACGCAGGTTCGCGGTTGCCACGTCGATCTGCCGGCGCTGGCTCAGGACCTGCGCGCTCTGCGTGGTCACCTGGGTGCGCGCCTGCTCAACCGCCTGCTGCGAGACCAGCTTGCGCTCTACCAGGTCCTCCGCGCGCCTGAGGTCACGCTCGCTCTGCGCAAGGTTGGCCTGCACCTGCACGAGCACCGCCTGGGCTGAGTTCACCTGCGCCTGCGCCTGCGCAAGCGAAGCGCGCTGCGCGGTGTCATCCAGGCGGCCCAGCACCTGGCCGGCCTTCACGTGGTCGCCCTCCTCGATCAGCACCTGCGTGAGTGTGCCGGTGATCTGCGCGGACACGGTGGCCTCGCGGCGCGCGGTCACGTAGCCGGTCGCATCGAGCACCGAGGCATTGGCGCCCGCACCTGTGCTCATGGCGCGCGCCGGCTGGGTATGGACTACCACGGCCGCCTGCCTGCCGGCGAGCCACCAGGCAAGGGCGGCGACGCCCAGCACGAGCGCGCTCACCGCGATGATCCACGGGCGGCGATTGGGGCCGTCTTCGGCTGGCGGCGCGCTGCGATCGATGCGCAGCTGCGCCAGCAGCGCTTTGTTATCAGGTTCCGGGGACATCCACTGGCTGATCCGCAGGCGAAGGCGCGCACGATATCACAGCCACCGCGCCATTCCGGGAGCAGGCTGGGTACAGCCACGGCGGCTCTTTCGGACTGTATAGGACTCGCGATTCTTGTGGCGCAGCCGCACGCGGCAGCCGCGCGGCACATCGCGAACTTAGCCGGCCGTGATCCGGGCCATCAGGGCGCGCGCCTCGCCATATTCGGGGGCCAGCAGCAGCGCATGCTCCAGCGCATCGCGCGCCCCCACCGGGTCGCCGTGCTCCAGCAGTGCGCGGCCAAGGTAGTAGTACGCCTCGGATGCGCCCCAGCCCGGTAGCGCATCAGCCCCGCCGCGCTCGGCCTCGAAGGCGGCCACCGCGCGCCGCAGCTGCGGCAACGCGCGCTCCTTGTTGCCACCGACGACGGATGGAAACTGGTAGTCACCCAGCGCCTGCGCCAGCAGTACGCGCGGGTTCTTGGGGGCGAGCGCGAGCGCGCGGTCAAGATCCTTGCGCGGACCGTGGCCGGCGAACGGCACGTGCAGGCCACCACCGGCCAGCGGCGTCGCGACGCACACGGCGCGCAGCGCGAGCCCCTCGGCGAAATCCGTCTGCTGCTCGAGCACGCCATCGAGCGCGTGCGCGCAGCGGTCCGCCAGCTGCGCGACCGTCGGCGGCTTGCCGGTCGGGTGCAACACGGCCAGCTGGGCCAGTCGCCAGTTGGCGAGGGCTGCGTAGTAGCCCTGCCACTGGTCTTTCCTCTCCTGCGCGTCGATCGCGGCGGCGACGTTGGACAGCGAGCGGGAGTCCTGGGTGAAGTAGCCGTACTGGATGCGGCTCTCGGTGTCGCGCCACTGGCCCTCGTCGGCGTGCGCGGTGGCGGCAAGCGCCACGACCGTCAGCGCCAGAGCGACCCTGGAAACGCTGGGGATCCGCAGGTTTCGGTACAATGAGCGCACATGCCGGAACATATCACAGGCCCCGCGGCGCACGCCGCCGCCTACGTCACACCCCTCATCGACATCGGCATCAACCTGGCACACGACAGCTACGATGCCGACCGCGAGGCGGTGATCGAGCGCGCCCAGGCAGCCGGGGTCCAGCAGATGATCGTCACCGGCTCCACCCTCCCCAGCACCCGCCAGGCGCTGGCGCTGGCAGGGCAGCATCCCGGGGTGCTGTTCGCCACCGCCGGGGTGCATCCGCACTACGCGGGCGAACTGTCTGCTGAGCAGTTGGCCGAACTTGCCCAGATTGCCCGCGACCCGCGCGTCGTCGCGGTCGGTGAGTGCGGGCTGGATTACTACCGGGACCTGTGCCCGCGGGTGGTCCAGCAGCAGGCCTTCCACCGCCAGCTGGAGCTGGCACGCACGCTCGGCAAGCCGGTGTTCCTGCATCAGCGCGACGCGCACGCGGACTTCGCCGCCATCCTGCGCGAGCACGGCGCGGCTTGGTGCGGCGTTGCGCACTGCTTCACCGGCGATGCCGCCGAGCTGCACAGCTATCTGGGCCTGGGCCTTGCCATCGGCATTACCGGCTGGATCTGCGATGAGCGCCGCGGCGCGCACCTGCTGCCGCTCATGCCGCAGATCCCCCCCGAACGGCTGCTGCTGGAGACCGACGGCCCGTATCTATTGCCGCGCGACCTGAAGCCAAAACCCGCCTCACGCCGCAACGAACCGGCGTATCTTGCGCACGTCGCGCAGGCGGTGGCGCGCGCCCGCGGCGAGCCGGTCGCCACGCTGGGCGCTGCAAGCACCGCCGCCAGCCGCGGGCTCTTCGGGCTGCCGCAGCCGCCACCGCGGTGATGGATCTTGGCTTAAGATCCCATCCCAAGTATCTGTTTTACAGATAGATCTAGGAAACGCATGGACCTCAAACAGCTGGTCAGCACGATCAACAAGACCTGGGACGAGTCGATCATCGATCGGCTCACCGCCTACGTGCGCATCCCCAACAAGTCCCCGATGTTCGATCCGCAGTGGGAGGCGCCACGGCCACATGGATGCCGCCGATCAAGCTGATGGCGGACTGGTGCCGCGCGCAGCCGCTGCCCGGGGCGCGCGTGGAGGTCCGCGCGGTCGCCGGGCAAGACACCGCTGCTGCTGGTGGACATCCCCGGGGAGATCGACGGCTGCGTGCTGCTGTACGGGCACCTGGACAAGCAGCCGGAGTTCACCGGCTGGCTGCCGGGGCTGGGCCCGTGGGAGCCGGTGATCCGCGACGGCAAGCTCTACGGGCGCGGAGCGGCGGACGACGGCTACGCGGTGTTCAGCTCGCTCACCGCGATCGCGGCGCTGAAGGCGCAGAAGGTGACGCTGCCGCGCTGCGTGGTGCTCATCGAGGCCTGCGAGGAGAGCGGCAGCGTCGATCTGCCGGCGCACCTGGAGGCCTTGGGCTCGCGCATCGGGGATCCGTCGCTGGTGGTGTGCCTGGATGCCGAGTGCGGCAACTACAGCCAGGTCTGGTGCACGACGTCCCTGCGCGGCAACCTCACCGGCACGCTGCGCGTGCGCGTGCTGACCGAGGGGGTGCACTCAGGGATGGCCACCGGCATCGCGCCGACCCCGTTTCGTATCCTGCAGCAGCTGCTGGCGCGCATCGAGAACCCGGTCAACGGCGACATCCTGCTCGATGAGCTGCAGGTGAAGCTGCCCGAGGACCGCCGCCTGCAGGCCATGGCCGCCGCGCGGGTGCTGGGCGACGAGGTCGCCGGCAAGATCCCGTGGGCCAGCGGCGTGCAGCCACTGAGCAACGATCCCACCGAGCTCATCATCAACAACAGCTGGCGCGCGACGCTGGCGGTGACTGGCGCGGAAGGGCTGCCGCCGATCGGCTCCGCCGGCAACGTGCTGCTGCCGGAAGTCGCCTGCAAGATCTCCCTGCGCCTGCCGCCGACCTGCGACGCCGAGCGCGCCACCGCCGCGGTACGTAACGCGCTGGAGCGCGACCCGCCCTACGGGGCGCAGGTGAGGTTCGAAAGCGACGGCGGCGCGGAGGGCTGGAATGCGCCCGCCTTTGCGCCGTGGCTGGAGAAGTCGATCACGCGCGCCTCGCAGGCGGTCTACGGGCAAGCGAGGCGGTGAACATCGGCTGTGGCGGCACGATCCCGTTCATGGGCATGCTCGGCGCAGCAGTTCCCGAAGACCCAGTTCTTCATCACCGGGGTGTTAGGTCCGCACGCCAACGCGCATGGCCCGAACGAGTTCCTGCACCTGGACTACGCCAAGAAGCTCACCGCCTGCGTCTCGCTGGTGCTGGCGGACCACGCGCGCCAGGCAAGCTAGCGCATGTCGACCATGTAGCTGGGCTTCAGGGTGTCCTTGAGGCGCTGCCAGCCCTCGCGGAAGGCGCGCCGCGCTCTCCGCGGGGGTCTCGAACTCCGCGACCGCGAACTCAGCCCGCAGCGCATCGAGCATCAGCGTCCACTTGGGCAGGCCCTTGGGGAACTTGCCGCGCCGCGTGAACACGATGCGCCCCTCGACCGGCACGTCCCCGGCCACCGCCTTGACCGCGGCGATGCGGTCATAGAGCGCGCTTTGCGGGTTGGTGAAGGTGAGGCGCTGCGGCCCGTCCATGACCGTCCACTCGGCCATCTGGTCGCCACCGAATATGTTGCCCTTGACGTCGCGCAGGTCGATCACCACCACGCCGCGCATCGTCAGCAGCAGGTAGTCGACGTGGTAGCCGCCCCCGCCCATGCCATCGGGCACCAGCATGTCGACCAGGTGCTCGGCGGAGCCTGCGGTCACCGCGGCGCGCAGCGCCTTGCGCGCCCGGTACTGCCGGTACCAGCGCCACGCCCACGACAGCGCGAACCCGACGACGGCCGCGGCGCGCGATCAGGCCCCAGGCGGTCGGTGTCAGTTAGCTCAGCTCATCCACTTCAGCTTACTCTCCTGCACAACAGCGGCGCAGCGCATGCCAGGCTCGCCTCGATCTCGCGTGCACTGGGTCGGCCGGGCGAACAGCAGCGCCAGGCTCTGCGGCACCGGCACCGTCACGACCGATCAGCGGCTCGACGATCTCGGCGAACTTGGCCGGGTGCGCGGTGGCGACCAGCACCCAGCGGCCCGCCTCGCGCGCGTGCTTGGGCAGGCGCTCGAAGACCTCCGCGGCGGTCGCCGTGTGCGGGCACCAGATCTGGCCGTAGCGCTCGTAGCCATCGACGGATGCGCGCGCGGATCTGCTCATCGGTGACCCAGTACGCGCTGACCGCCCGGCGCAGTTCGTCCAGCTGCGGGTAGAGCGCGCGCAGTCGCTCCATGTTGCTCGGGTTGCCGACATCCATCGCCGAGGCAAGCGTCGCGATGCTCGCGCGCGGCTACCACTCCCCGGTATCCAGGTAGTCCGGCACCGTGCGGTTGGCGTTGTGCGCGAGCACGACCTCGTCCGATCGGCAGGCCCATGCGGCGCGCCCACAGGCAGGCGACCACGTTGCCGAGGTTACCGCTGGGAACCACGAACGAGGCGCGCTCGCCGTACTTGCGGCAGATGCTGAGGCTGGTGGCGGCGTAGTAGACCGCCTGCGGCAGCAGGCGCCCGAGGTTGATGCTGTTGGCGGAGGACAGCGTCGCGCTCGCCCTGCAGCGACTCGATCGCGGAAGGCCTCCTTCACCAGGCGCTGGCAGTCATCGAAGGTGCCGCGCACCGACAGCGAGCGCACGTTGTCGCCCCAGCAGGTGAGCTGGCGCTCCTGCGTCGGGGACACCAGGCCCTTCGGGAACAGCACCACGACGCGGATGCCCGGGCGCCGGTGGAACGCGGCCGCGACCGCCCCGCCGGTGTCCCCGGAGGTTGCCACCAGGATCGTCAGCGGTGCCGCATCCTGCGGCATGCAAGCGCGCAAAGGCGGACGCGAGGAAGCGCGCGCCGAAGTCCTTGAACGCCGCGGTCGGACCGTGGAAGAGCTCAAGCACCGACAGCCGGTCGTCATCGGTGAGGCTCACCAGCGGCGCCGGGAAGTTGAACGCCTCGGTGACGATGTCGCGCACCTGCGGGCGCAAGCGCATCCCCTGCCGCAAAGGGGGCCATCAGGCGTGCGGCGATGACCGGCAGGTGGCGTCGCACCGTCGAAGGCCTGCACCGGCAGCGTTGGCCAGGTGACCGGCACGTACAGGCCGCCGTCGGGCGCGAGTCCCTCGAGCAGCGCTGCACTGAAGGCAGCGCGTGACCGCCGCGCCGCGCGAGCTTGCGAACTGCATGGCGGCCTGCGCCACTGCCGCGTTCACCCGATGACCCGGGCGCCGGGCGCGTTGACGTCGATGATCCAGGTATCGCACTTGAGCGACTGCGCGCTCGAAGGCCGCGCTGCATCGCCGCCTCCACCTGCGGCGCGCTGGCCGCATCCGCCCAGGCGAACATCGAAGGGCCGGCCCCCGAGATCGAGCAGCCCAGGGCGCCGGCCTCCATGGCCCCGCGGCGCACATCCAGGAACCCGGGGATCAGCGCCTGGCGCTGCGGCTCGATCACCACGTCCTCGAGCGAGGCGCGGATCATGTCCAGGTCATCGGTGTAGCAGCCGGAGATGAAGCCGGCGAGGTTCGCGGTCTGCCAGACGAAGTCCGACATGGTCACGTTGCCCTTGAGGATGGCGCGCGCCTTGGTAGTCGCCAGGAACATGTGCGGATGCACGACCACCGCGCGCACCGCCGCGGGCACCGGGATCTGCTTGACGCGCGGGTGGTCGATGCCGACGGTGAGCACCAGGCCGCCGAACAGCGAGGGGGCGATGTTGTCCATGTGGCGGCTGCCGCTGGCGACCTGCTCGCCCGGCGAGGGCGAACTTGAGCAGCTCGGCGCGCTCACAGCCCTCGCGCAGCAGCGCGTTGCCGGCGACCACCGCGGCGACCGCGGAAGCGGCCGAGCCGCCCAGGCCCGAGCCCAGCGGGATGCCCTTGTCGATCTCGATGCTGAAGCCGAAGTCCGGCTGCACCGCCTCCACCAGCGCCAGCAGCGCCTGGCCTGCGGTGTTGCTGCTTCGGGTCACGCGGCGAGTTCCCCGGCGATGCCGCGCACCGCTGTGATCTCGACGCCGCGCTGCGGCGCGGCGCGTCGCGGTGACGCGGTCACCCAGGGCCTCGACCGCAAACCCCAGGATGTCAAAGCCGATCGCGACGTTGCCGACCGAGGCCGGCGCGAAGGCAACCGCGCGCGCCGGTGGCGCCGGCGGCGCTCACAGCCGCGCCCCCAGGTAGGCCGACAGGCGCAGCAGGTCGGCGAACACCCCGCCGGCGGTGACCTCAGGTCCGGCCCCCGGCCCCTGCACGATGAGCGGGTTGTCGCAGTAGCGGCGCGTCGCAAAGCGCACCACGTTGTCGGTGAGGGCGATGTTGGCGAACGGATGGTGCGCGTCAAGCTCGGCGAGACCCACCGTCGCCTCCCCGGCCGCGGTGATCCGGCCGGTGTAGCGCAGCACCTTGCCGCGCGCCGCGCGCATCCGCCAGGCGCTGCTGCATGGCGGCATCGTAGCGCGGCAGGCTGCCCATGAAGTCCTCGATCGAGCCCGCCGTCGAGCTCACGCGGCACCAGGCTCTCGACCTTCACGTCCGGCAGCTCCAGGCCCAGCCCCATCTCGCGGCCGAGGATGATCAGCTTGCGCGCCACGTCCATCCCGGACAGGTCATCACGCGGGATCAGGCTCGGTGAAGCCGCGCTGGCGCGCATCGCGCACGATCGCGGAGAATGCGGCGCTGCCGTCGTACGACGTTGAACAGGTAGGCGAGCGTGCCGGAGAAGATGCCCTCGATGCTGGTGATGTCGTCGCCCGTGTCGCGCAGGTCGCGCAGCGTCTGCACGACCGGCAGGCCGGCCCCGACGGTGGCCTCGTACATGTAGTGCGCGCCGCCGGCGCGGCGCGCGGCGCGCAGGCGCTGGTACTCGCTGTAGCTCGGCGCTGTTGGCCTTCTTGTTGGGGGTCACGATGTGGATGCCGGCGACCGAGCCACTCGGCGTAGTGCGCCGCGACCGCAGCGCTCGCCGTGCAGTCGATGATCACCGTGTGCGGCAGGTAGTCCACGCGCACGTGCTCGAGGAAGCGCGGCAAGATCCGCCGGCACGCCGCTCGTGTGCGATCTGGTTGCGCCAGTCCTCCAGTGCGATGCCAGGCTCCGCCAGCAGCATGCGCTTGGAACTGAGCAGCCCGCGCACCCGCAGGTCGAGGTTGAACTGCTGGCGCAGCCGCTCGCTCTGCGAGGCCAGCTGGTCGAGCAGCACCCGGCCGACCGTGCCGGGACCGATGACCCCGATCGAGAGGGTGTGCGGGGACAGATACAGGCCTGCGTGCACGGCGCGCAGCGCGCGCGTGGCATGGCGGCCGTCCACCACCGCGGAGATGTTGCGCTCCGAGGCACCCTGGGCGATGGCGCGCACGTTGACGCCCGCGGTGCCCAGAGCGCTGCGAACACCTTGGCGGCGACGCCCGGGGTGCCGGCCATGCCATCGCCCACCACCGCCAGGATCGCCAGATCCGGGTCGACGTCGACACTTTGGACCTGGCCGTCCTTCAGCTCGCGCTCGAACGCGCGGCGCACGACCGTCGCCGCGCGCTCGGCCTGCTCCTGCGGGATCGCGCAGCAGATGGAATGCTCCGAGGAACCCTGGGAGATGAGGATGACCGAGATGCCCTCCTCGCGCAGCGCGCCGAACAGGCGGTGCGCGGTACCCGGCACGCCGATCATGCCGGTGCCCTCGAGGTTCACCAGCGCCACACGGTCGATGCTGGTGATGCCCTTGACCGGCAGGGAAGAGACCGGCTGCGCGCAGATCAGCGTGCCGATCTTCTGCGGTGCGAAGGTGTTGCGGATCCAGATCGGGATCGAGTCCTTCACCGCCGGGGCCATGGTCTTCGGGTGGATCACCTTGGCCCCGAAGTAGGCCAGCTCCATCGCCTCGTTGTAGGAGAGCGAATCGATGACCGTCGCATCCGGCACGCGCCGCGGGTCGGCCGAGAGCACCCCGTCGACATCGGTCCAGATGACGATCTGCGCCGCGTCCAGCAGGGCCCCGAAGATCGAGGCGGAGAAGTCGCTGCCGTTGCGCCCGAGCGTGGTGCGCACGCCGCGGCGGTCCTGGGCGATGAACCCGGTGATCACCAGCGTGCCGCTGAAGTGCGCCGGCACGAACGAGTGCAGGTTCGCGCGCGACTCGTCCCACTGGATCCCCGGGCCCCAGGCGCCGCGGTCCACCACCACCACGCGGCTGGCATCGATCCACAGCACCGCACCGGCGCGACCCTTGCGCTCCTCGAAGAAGCGCTGGAACAGGCGCGATGACCAGATCTCCCCGTAGCCGGCGATCAGCTCGCTCACGGTGCTCGCCGCCGAGCGCGTCAGCTCCACCGCGTGCAGGATCCCCAGCAGGTCCTGGCAGTCGCGGTCAAAGACGGTCAGGTAGGCCTGCGCGCTGGCAGGCAGCAGCAGTTCATGGGCGATGGCCGCGTGGCGTGAACGCAGCTGCGTGAGCTCGCCACGATAGGCGCCATCCTGGCGCTCCGCGAGCGCCACCAGGCGCAGCAAGGCATCCGTGACGCCCTTGCAGGCGGACAGCACGACGGCCAGGCGCGCGGGCTCGGCGGACTCGAGGATGGTCGCGACTTTGCGGAAGCAGTCCGCGTCAGCGACGCTCGACCCTCCGAACTTGTGCACGACCCAGGGATCAGGTTTAACCATTGCGGCAGGATTTCAAGGACTTGGGTGGAAAAACCGTGCGACTCTACTGACGCAACGTAACCTGCGCAATGACGCCGTGCACGCTCGCCGCCCGCGCCCGCCCGGGACGTGGCTGCAGGGGCGCCCTTAAAGGGTCCCGCGCGCCGGCTTTGTCGTAAGATTCTAAACGACCATGAATGAAACGCAGCTCATCCGCCAGCAGCTTGCCCTGGAGCGGGCACGTCTGGCCGCCGTGGCCCGCGCGTGCAGCGAGATTCTCGGCTCGGGCACCCGGAACGCGGCGGTGGCCGCGGATTTCGCCGAGGCATGCACCGCGTACCTGGGCTGCGTGCTTTGCTGGTACGAGGCGCGCGACCAGCGCCTTGACGCGCTGGTTGCAGCCTGTGGCAGCGCTGATCCGCGCTACAGCCATGCAGGCGCGCTGCTCGCCGGCCACGGCAGCGCCACGCAAGCCCTGGGTGAGCTGGGCGCCGCGGCCGGCACCCCCGGGGGCTGGCAGCGCTTCGAGCAGTTCCTGCGCGGACCCTGGAGCGCGCGCCGCGATGCCCTGGAGAGCCTGCTGGCCCGGGACTCGCGCGCGGCGGAATGGCGACTCATCGGTGGCATCGATGCCGACGGCATCCTCGAGGAGCGCGCACGCTTTGCCCGCATCGCAGCGCTCATGCCCGCAGGGGCCCGCCTCGCCGCCTCGCCCCCGCGGGCGGCCTGACAGCGGTGGCCAGCGGCAGCATCCGCGGCGGCAACGGGCTGTTTGCGATCGTGCTCGCCGCCGGTGCCTCCACGCGCTTCGGTTCCCCCAAGCAGCTGGTGCGCATCGCCGGCCGGCCGCTGCTGCACGCGGCGGTCACGCGCGCCAGCGAGATCTGCGGCAACGCGCTCGTGGTGGTGCTGGGCAGCGGGGCTGCCGAACTTGCCCCGCTGCTGAAGCACTCCGCAGGTGCGATCGTGGTCAACCAGAACTGGCGCGAGGGACTGGCAAGCTCCATCCGCGCCGGCGTCGCCAAGCTTCCGGGCACCTGCGCCGGGGCGCTGCTGGTGCAGACCGACCAGCCGGCGGTGAGCGTGGAGGACCTCAAGCGCCTGGCCGGCACCTGGCGCCGGCAGCCGCTGCACATCGCAGCGGCACTGTATGACGGTGCGCCCGGGCTGCCGGCCATCTTCCCGCGCACCCTCTTCCAGGAGCTCGCGCGGCTGCGCGGGGACGCGGGGGTGCGCGCGCTGCTGCGCCGGCATTCCGAGCGCCTGGTGCGCGTGGCGATGCCCAGCGGCGCCATCGACATCGACACACCGGAGGACCTGCTGGAGATCGATGCCGCGCCATAGCGCGCGCCTCAGCAGAGCTTCGAGCCGGTGTCCGGGTGCGGGAAGTGGTCCGATTCGTCCTCGTCCGAGCGCGGCGCCAGGCAGGCAAAGTCCTTCTCCACCACGATGCGCAGCGTGTCAGCGCCGGCTGGCTGGGTTTGCGCCAGCGTCACTTCGTCGCTGGCACACCAGCGGCGTGCCAGGGCATCCGGCACGCGGATGTCGAGGATGCCCTCATGAAGGGTGGCCACGATCGCGGCCGTCGTCGCATCGCGGCTCAGACGGTAGGTGAGCTTCACGCCGCCGCCAAAGGGCACCTCCTCCTGGACGCGCCCGTCATCGAGCAGTGTGCGCACCTCCGCTTGCGTGAGCCGCAGGCGCAGCGACGCCCCCTTGATCCGAAGCTTCATGAGCTGCCCTGCGCGCTCGTGAGGCGCGCCAGCACGCGCTGCGCATGGATAAGGTGTGGCCGGTCGATCATCTGCCCGCCAAGGCTCGCCACCCCGGTGCCGGGGGAGGCTGCGAATGCTGCGATCACCTGGCGCGCGTGCTCGCACTCGGCCGCGGTGGGCGTGAAGGCGGCGTTGATGGGCGCGACCTGGTCCGGATGGATGGCAAGCTTGCCGTAGAAGCCGTCGCGACGCGCCTCGGCGAGCTCACCGGCCAGCGCCTGCGGGTCACGCAAGTCCGCAACCACCCCATCCACGGCCGGGACGCCCAGCGCGGCGGCTGCCAGCAGGCACTGCGTGCGCGCCAACTGGAACGTAAATGTCAGCGCCCCGTCGGCGGTGCGCTTGCCCAGGGTGCCCAGCGCTGCCCCCAGGTCCTCGCTTCCCCAGGTCAGCCCCGCCAGCCGTGCGCGCGCGGTGGTGGAGTTGGCAAGCGCTGCCGGGTAGTGCGGCAGGTTGAGCACGCCCGAGCGGCGTCTCGGTGGTCAGCACCAGCAGGCGCGTGCTGCCTTCGCGGATCCCGTGGCGCCGCTCGAGCGCCTCCAGTTGTCCTGCAACCTCCAGAATCTCCGCCGGGAAGCTCACCTTGGGGAGCATCACCCCCGCGGGCATGCCCCTGGCACACACCTCGGCCAGGTCCTGCGACAGCACACCGCTGGCGAGCGAATTGCCGCGTACCCACAGCTGCGGCACCCCGGGGCCGGGCGGGGTCGATGCGAGAACCCCTGCGACTCGCGCGCGCGCGGCCGGCCGCTGGCTTAGCTCCACCGAGTCCTCAAGGTCCAGGATCAGCGCATCGGCGGCGCTGCCGAGGGCCTTTGCCTGCTTGCGCTCGCTGTCCCCGGGGACGAACAGCCAGGAGCGCGGTGCCATGGGGGCATTGCGCTCACGCCGCGGGCTTCTTCATCATGAGCGCCGCGCGGCGGCAGGAGGCGACCTCCTCGTCGCGCTGGTTGTAGGCGCGTGTGCTCGAACACCACGATGCCCGAGTCCGGGCGCGACTGGCTCTCGCGCTTGGAAACCACGGTGGACGTTGCACGCAGGGTGTCGCCGATGAGCACCGGACGCGGGAAGTTCACCTCCTCCCAGCCGAGGTTGCCGATGGTGGTGCCGTAGGTCGTGTCGTACACCGAAAGCCCCACCAGCAGCCCCAGGGTAAAGACGCTGTTCACGAGGCGCTCGCCGAAGGGCGTGCGACTTGGCGTACTCGGCATCCAGATGCAGGCGGCCGGGTTCATGGTCAGCGCGCTGAAAAGCAGGTTGTCGGTCTCGGTCACGGTTCGCCGCACCAGGTGCTCGAAACGCTGTCCGGCCTCGAATTGCTCGAAATAAAGTCCTGCCACGATGCCCCTTTCGGTCCCCGGCAGTATAGCTCGGGTAGCCTCCAGCGCTGCATAGGCCTCATGTCACCGCTCATAACCGGCGGCGCCGACACACAACCAAACGGTATTTAGAGCGGTCCGCGGCGGCCCCCTATAGTCGTCGGCGCATGTACCGATACGATGAGCTGGATCAGGCCTTCGTGGACGAGCGGGTCGCGGAATTCCGCGACCAGACGCGGCGTTTCCTGGCCGGGCGAGCTGTCCGAAGAGGAGTTCAGGCCGCTGCGCCTGCGCAACGGCCTGTACATCCAGCGCCACGCGCCGATGCTGCGCATCGCGATCCCGTACGGACTGCTCAGCTCGCGGCCAGCTGCGCAAGCTGGGCGATGTCGCGCGCCGCTACGATCGCAGCTTCGGGCACTTCACGACCCGCCAGAACCTGCAGCTCAACTGGCCGAAGCCTGGCGGACGTGCCCGACATCCTGGCGCGAGCTCGCCACGGTGCAGATGCATGCCATCCAGACCAGCGGCAACTGCATCCGCAACGTCACCGCCGATCACCTGGCCGGGATCGCCGCGGACGAGGTGGATGACCCGCGTCCGTACTGCGAGATCATCCGCCAGTGGTCGACGCTGCACCCCGAATTCACCTACCTGCCGCGCAAGTTCAAGATCGCGGTCACCGGCTCGCCCGAGGACCGCGCGGCCTCCGAGGTGCACGACGTCGGCCTGCACCTGCGTGCGCGATGCGCAGGGGCAGATCGGCTTCGAGGTGCTGGTCGGCGGCGGCCTCGGGCCGCACGCCGATCATCGGCCAGGTGATCCGCGAGTTCCTGCCGGTGCCGGACCTGCTGGCCTACCTCGAAGCCATCCTGCGCGTCTACAACCGCTACGGCCGGCGCGACAACATCCACAAGGCGCGCATCAAGGTGCTGGTGAAGTCGCTGGGGATCGAGCGCTTCCGCGAGCAGGTCGAGGCGGAATGGCAGCGGCCGCGCGCGCACTGCGCCGCGGCTCGCAGCGGCCGAGGTCGAGCGCGTGCGCGCCTACTTCCTGCCGCCAGCCTTACGAGACCTGCCGAACATCGACGCCGCCGCCGAGGCCGCGAGCCGGAATTCCAGGCCTGGTACCGCTACAACACGCGCGCGCACAAGGTGCCCGGCTACCGCGCGGTGTTCGTTTCGCTGAAGGCGCCATGGCGCGAACCCCGGCGACATGAGCTCGGACGCAGATGGAGGCGGTGGCCGACCTTGCCGAGCGCTTCAGCTTCGGGCTGATCCGCGTCGACGCACAACCAGAACCTGCTGCTGGCCGACGTGCGCCAGGAGCGACCTCTACGGCCCTGTGGCGCGAGCTTGAGCCGCCTGGGGCTGGCGATGCCCAACATCGGCACGCTCACCGACATGATCGCCTGCCCGGGCCTGGATTTCTGCTCGCTCGCCAACGCCGGCACGCTGGATGTCGCGCGCGCAGATCCAGCAGCGCTTCGATGACCTCGACTACCTGTACGACCTGGGCGAGATCGAGATCAAGATGTCCGGCTGCATGAACGCCTGCGGCCATCACCACGTCGGCCACATCGGCATCCTGGGCGTCGATAAGCACGGCGAGGAGTGGTACCAGATCACCCTCGGCGGCTCGGTCGAACGGCTTCACCGCGCTGGGCGAGGTCATCGGACCGTCGGTGCGCAAGCAGCGAGGTGGCCAGCCACCATCGAGCGCATCGTCGAGGTGTATCGCAGCGTGCGCGACGACGGCGAGCGCTTCATCGATACCGTGCACCGCATTGGCATCAAGCCGTTCAAGGAGCGCGTCTATGCGACGCATCCTGCGGCAGCGTGAACTTGTCGCCGACGCGTGGCGCTACTTCGGTGAGGAACGCCACGGGCAGCGACGCACTGATCGTGCCGTTCGCGGAGCTGCGTGCGGATCCTGCAGCGCTGGCGCGGCGCACGCCGGCACGCTTGGGCGTGC
This sequence comes from uncultured Pseudomonadota bacterium, assembly GCA_963703025.1. Lineage (GTDB taxonomy): Bacteria > Pseudomonadota > Gammaproteobacteria > Steroidobacterales > Steroidobacteraceae > 13-2-20CM-66-19. The sequence goes on from OY969778.1 coordinate 3,998,714, forward strand.
GCCTGGCCCCTGCTGACAGCGTCGAGGACCTCGCTCGCACGAGCTGCCACGGCTGGGCCTGGTCGCTGTTGAATTCCCAGCCCCGGCGAGGGTCGCGGCTACACCCAGGGCCGGCTGCTGCGCGACGCGCTCGGCTTCAAGGGCGAGCTGCGCGCGGTCGGCGCCGGCGTGAAACAGGACCTGATGTTCCATCCTGGCCCGCTGCGGCTTCGATACCTTCGAGCTTGCCGCCGGAGAGGACGTGCGAGGCGTGCTTGCGGCGCTTGCAGCGCTACGACGTCGCCTACCAGCCCGGGCGATGCGCAGGTGGCGCTGCGCCGCCAGCGCTTCTTCGCCGCTTAGCGCTCCGGCAGCTCGATCCCGGCGAACATCTGCGTCGACCTCGGCGGCCAGGCGGCGCGGTGGGCGCGCTCGACCAGGCGCCGGTCCAGGTGCGGCGCGAGCAGCTGCGCGAAGTCGTACATGTACTTGCGCAGCAGCGTGCCGCGGCGAAAGCCGATCCAGGTGGTGTGCGCGGCAAACAGGTGCGAGGCGTCGATCGCCATCAGGTCCGGGTCGTCCTCATCGACCGCCATGTGCGCGACGATCCCAACGCCCAGCCCCAGCCGCACGTAGGTCTGGATCACATCCGCGTCGCGCGCGGTGATGGCTACGTTGGGCGTCAGGCCGGCCTTGGCGAAGGCCTCGTGCAGGGACGAGGGCCCGCTGAAGCTGAAGGTGTAGGTGATCAGCGGATAGGCGGCAAGCGCCTTGAAGCGTCAGGCGCCCGGCGATGGCCAGCGGATGCGTGCGCGGCACGATGACCGTGCGGTGCCAGCGGTAGCACGGCAGCAGCGTCAGGTCGGTGAAGAGCTGCTCGGAGCCCGTGGCGATGGCGCAGTCGATGCGGTCGCTGCGCCACCATCTCGGCGATCTGCTCGGAGGTGCCCTGGTGCAGATTGAGCACGCACCTGCGGGTAGCGCTCGCGGAACTCCCGGATGACATCCGGCAGCACGTAGCGCGCCTGGGTGTGGGTGGTGCCGATGGAAAGGCTTCCCCGGCCCTCGTCGCGCAGCTCGGTGGACAGGTCGCCGGATGCTCTGGGCCTCCTGCAGGATCCGCAGCGCGCGGTCGATGACCTGCTGGCCGGCGGGGGTGATGCGGGTGAGGTTGCGGCCCTCGCGCACGAAGATCTGGAAGCCCAGCTCGTCCTCGAGCAGCTTGATCTGCTTGCTGACCCCCGGCTGGGAGGTGTGCAGCTTCTGGGCCGCCGCGGTGATGTTGAGACCGCTCTGGGCCACGGCGGCAAGGTAGCGCAACTGGTGCAGTTTCATGGGCCTAAGCCTAACCCAACCGCTGCCGCGCAGCAGGCGCGTAAGTAACCGGTCTATAACCGCAGCGTAACCCTTCAGAAGCAATCGGTCGTTCAGCCGGCGCGGGCGCCGTCGCTATAGTCCATCGCACATGGGCACCTTGGCGACATTGGGACTTGAGGACCGCACCGCGCAGGTGCGCGCGCAGCTGGCCGCGGCCACCGAGCGCTTCGGCCGGCTGGTCTATTCCAACAGCCTGGGCGCCGAGGCCATGGTGCTCACGGACATCATCGCCACCGACTTCCCCGCGATCGACATGTTCAGCATCGACACCGGCCGGCTGCACGAGGAGACCTACACCGTCCTCGAGAAGCTCCAGCACCGCTACGGCAACCGCATCCGCCTGGTCGCCCCTGACTCAGCAGCGCTCGAGCGCCTGGTCGCCGGCCAGGGCATGAACGGCTTCTACTCAAGCGTCGAGGCGCGCCTGGAGTGCTGCCGCGTGCGCAAGGTTGAGCCTTTCGGCCGCGCGGTGGCCGGCTACGGCGCCTGGATCACCGGCGTGCGTCGCGACCAGTCCGCCGAGCGCGCCTCGGGGGCCACGCATGAGTGGGACGAGCGCTACGGGCTGCACAAGGTAAGCCCGCTGCTGGACTGGAGCGAGGCTCAGGTGTGGCAGTACATCCGCGCCCGCGCCCTGCCCTACAATGTGCTGCACGACCGGCAGTACCCGAGCATCGGCTGCTCGCCGTGCACCCGCGCAATCCAGCCGGGTGAGAGCCGCCGCGCCGGGCGCTGGTGGTGGGAGCAGAGCGAATCACGCGAATGCGGACTCCAGCCCAGAAACACACCCGCCCACCAGGCAGCCGTCGCCTAGGCACACCCATGGACTACCTGCCCATATTCCTGCGCGTGAGTGACCAGCCGGTGCTGGTGGTCGGTGGCGGCGAGGTTGCCCTGCGCAAGGCCGAGTGGTTCGTGAAGGCCGGCGCGCGCGTGACCGTGGTCGCACCCCAACTGCACGCGGATCTTGCCGCCCACGCCAGCGCCGGTGAGATCACGCACGTGGCCGCCGAGTTCGCCGCCACCCAGCTGGCCGGCATGATGGCCGCCGTGGCGGCCACCGGCGAGCGCGCCGTCAACGCTGCGGTATCGCAGGCCGCGCGCGCGCGCGGCATTGCGATCAACGTGGTGGACGACCCGGAGCTGTCGACCTTCATCTTCCCGGCGATCATCGACCGCTCGCCGCTGATCGTCGCGGTCAGTTCCGCCGGCCACGCACCGGTGCTGGCGCGCCGCGTGCGCGAGCAGATCGAGGCGCTGCTGCCCGGCCGCCTGGGTGCGCTGGCGCGCTTCATGGGCGCGCACCGCTTGAGCGTGCAGCGCGCACTGGGCCGCCTGGCGCGGCGTGCATTCTGGGAGCGCGTCGTGGCAGGCCCGGTCGGCACGCGCGTGCTCGAGGGCGACGAGGCGGGCGCCGAGACCGCGCTGCACAGCGAGATCCGCACCTCGCAGCTGACCTGCGCTGCCGGCAGCGGCCACAGCGCACTGGGCGAGGTGTACCTGATCGGCGCGGGCCCGGGAGACCCGGATCTATTGACCTTGCGTGCCCTGCAGCTGTTGCAGCAGGCCGACGTGATCCTCTATGACCGCCTGGTCAGTGATGAGGTGCTGCAGCGCGCACGGCGCGATGCGCAGCGCATCTTCGTGGGCAAGGATGCCGGCGAGGGCGCCCTGCAGGAAGCCATCAACGAGCAACTGGTGAGCCTTGCCCGCAGCGGCAAGCGCGTCGCGCGCCTCAAGGGCGGTGACCCGTTCATCTTCGGCCGCGGTGGGGAGGAGATCGAGGTACTGCACGCCCATGGCATCCCGTTCACGGTGGTGCCGGGGATCACCGCTGCGCTGGGGGCGGCCGCTGCCGCGCGCCTGCCACTGACCCACCGGCGCCTGGCGCAGAGCGTCACCTTCGTGACCGGGCACGCCAGCGATGGCGCGCTGCCGGACTGGCGCTTCTTCGCCAATCCCGCCCATACGGTCGTGTTCTACATGGGTGTCGCGCAGCTGGCCGGCATCATCGCGCGGCTGCGCGCGGCAGGTGCGCTGCCCGAGCACCCGGTCGCGGTCATCGAGCGCGCCACCCTTGCCGGGCAACGCGTGCTGCGCGGCACGCTCGCGGATATCTGCACGCTCGCCGGCGCACAGCAGGTCCAGCCACCGGCACTGCTGGTGGTGGGCGCGGTGGCAGCCCTGGCCGGGCCCGAGGCACTCACGGCGCTGGCCGCGGCGAGCGAGGCCGGGGCCGTCGCATGAGCGTGGTGCACGGCTTCCTTGGCGCGGTCGGCAACACGCCCCTGATCCGCCTGAAGGGCATCAGCGAGGAGACCGGCTGCGAGATCCTGGGCAAGGCGGAGTTCATGAACCCGGGCGGCTCGGTCAAGGATCGCGCCGCGCTTGCGATGGTGCTGCGCGCCGAGGAACGCGGTGAACTCGCCCCCGGCGGGATCGTGGTCGAGGGCACCGCCGGCAACACCGGCATCGGCCTGGCTCACGTGTGCAACGCACGTGGCTACCGCTGCGTCATCGTCATGCCCGACAACCAGTCGCCGGAGAAAGTCCGGCTGCTTGAGACCCTGGGCGCGGAGGTGCACCCGATCCCGGTGGTGCCGTACAGCAACCCCAACCAGTACCAGAAGGTCGCGCAGCGCGTCGCCGCCGCGCTGCCGAACGCGATCTGGACCAACCAGTTCGACAACACCGCCAACCGCGAGGTGCATGCGCACACCACAGGTCCTGAGATCTGGGCGCAGACCCAAGGCCGCATCGATGCGTTCGTGGCCGCCAGCGGCACCGGCGGCACGATCGGCGGCGTGGCGGATTTCCTCAAGTCCAAGTCGAAGGCGGTGCGCTGCGTGCTCGCCGACCCGCCCGGCAGCGCGCTGTACTCCTACATCCGCACCGGCACTCTGCAGGGGACCGGGTCCGGCTCGATCACCGAGGGGATCGGCATCGCCCGTGTCACCGCGAACCTCAAGGATGCCCCGATCGATGATGCCGTGCACATCGAGGATGCGGACACGGTGCGCTACGTCTACCGCCTGCTGCAGGAGGAGGGACTGTTCCTGGGCAGCACCAGCGGCATCAACGTCGCCGCCGCGGTGCGCGTCGCGCGCGAGCTGGGGCCCGGGCACACCATCGTCACGGTGCTGTGCGACGGGGGCGCCAAGTACCAGTCGCGCCTGTTCAACCGTGCCTGGCTGGAGGCCAAGGGCCTGGCCGCCTTCGCCCCGCTGTTGCCGGCGGGGGTGCCGGTGCCACTGTCCCAGTCACTGGTCGCCTGACCAACATCGCGCGCCTGCGCCCTGGCTAAGACTGGCCGGCGCCGCACCTGCCATGCGACAGTGCACCGGGTGAGGGGCACCACCAACAGCACAGCCGATGACTGAGTGGCTCAGCCCGGCGGAGACCGAAGCGCTGGTTCTGAGCCTGTCCGTGGCGCTGCGCAGCGTGCTCGTGAGCCTGCCGCTGGCGGTGCTGGCCGCCTGGATCCTGACGCGCGCGCGCTTCCCGGGACGCACCCTGCTGGATGCCTTCGTGCACCTGCCGCTGGTGCTGCCCCCGGTGGCGGTGGGCTACGTGCTGCTGCTGCTGTTTGGCGTGCGCGGCCCGCTCGGCGGGTTCCTCAGCCGCCACTTCGGCGTCCAGCTCGCCTTCACCACCGCCGGCGCCGCGCTCGCCACCGCCGTCATGACCTTCCCGCTGATGGTGCGCGCCATCCGCCTGTCACTTGAGAACGTCGACCGCGGCCTGGAACAGGCCGCGCGCACCCTCGGCGCCGGGTCATGGGACCGGTTCTTCTCGATCACGCTGCCGCTGATGGTGCCGGGGATCCTGGCCGGCATCGTCACCGCCTTCGCCGCGGGCCTGGGCGAGTTCGGTGCGGTCATCACCTTTGCCGCCAACGTGCCGGGGGTGACGCGCACGCTGCCGCTCGCGCTGTACACCGCCATGCAGTCCCCGAATGGGGACGCGGTGGCGCTGCGGCTGGCGATGGTGTCCTTTGCGCTCGGGCTCCTGGGCCTCTTGGCGGCCGAGGTCCTGGTGCGGCGCGCGCGCCGCGTGCTGGGCGGGAGCTGATGCTGCGCGTAGACCTCACGCTGCGGCGCGGTGCGTTTGCGCTGGAGGCGCGCTTCGCAGCACCGACCCCGGGGGTGACCGCGCTGTTCGGGCGTTCGGGCGCCGGCAAGAGCACGCTGGTGAACATCGTGTGCGGCCTGCTCGCCCCGGATGCCGGCACCGTGAGCCTCGATGGCCAGGTGCTCACCGACACCGCCGCCGGCACGAGCGTGCCGGTCGAGCAGCGCCGCATCGGCTACCTGTTCCAGGACGGGCGCCTGTTCCCGCACATGAGCGTGGAGGACAACCTGCGCTATGGGCTCAAGCGCGCACGCGCGCCCCACCCGATCAGCTTCGACGAGGTGGTGGCGCTGCTGGGCCTTGCACCGCACCTTGCCCACCGGCCGCACCAGCTCTCCGGCGGCGAGCGCCAGCGCGTGGCGCTGGGTCGTGCCCTGTTGTCGCAGCCGCGGCTGCTGCTGCTGGACGAGCCGCTCGCCGCGCTTGACCTGGCGCGGCGCCAGGAGGTGCTGCCGTATCTTGAGACGCTGCGCCACCGGCTGCAGATCCCGATCATCTACGTGAGTCACCAGTTCGAGGAGGTGCTGCGCCTGGCCAGCCACCTGGTGCTGCTGGATGCCGGCCGGGTGATCGCCGATGGCCCGGTGAGTGAGCTGAGCCTGCACCCGCAGCTGCACGCGCTGGTGGGCCCTGAACTCACCGGCGCGGTCATCGACGCGCAGGTGCTGCGGATCAACACGGACGGGGACGCGCAGCTGGCCGTGGGCAACGGCACGCTCAGCGCCCATGCACCCGGTGCGGCCCCCGGCGCGCGCGTGCGCCTGCAGATACTGGCGCGCGACGTGGTCGTCTCCCTCAAGTCCCTGCAGGGGGTTTCGCTGCGCAATGCGCTGCAGGGACAGGTGAGCGCCCTGGTGAGCGATGCGCACGGCGTGCTGGTGAGTGTCGATGTGGGCGGGGTGATCGTGCTGGCGCGCATCACCGCGGCGGCCGCACGCGCGCTGGGACTTCGCGGCGGCACCGCCGTGTGGGTCCTGTTCAAGGCGGTGGCCACGCGCGGCCATGCTTTCTCGCTGCCAGGCTAGGCGTCCGGGACCTGCTTCTCGCTCACCATCGTGAGCACGTCGTAGTTGGCCACAGCCTCCCCGTCCTGGTTGGTGATCGCGGTGTCCCAGCGCACCTCGCCGTAGCCGGCGCCCGCGCGCAGCGATTTTTCCTTGCAGGTCAGGCGCACCTTGATGCGGTCCCCCGGGCTTCACCGGCTTCACGAAGCGCAGCGCGTCGAGGCCGTAGTTGGCCAGCACCGGCCCGTAGGGTGGGTCGACGAACAGGCCCGCCGCGGCTGACACCAGGAAGTAGCCGTGCGCCACGCGCCCGCCGAACAGCGGGTTGCGTGCGGCCTGCGTCTCGTCCATGTGTGCGTAGAAGACGTCCCCGGAAAGCTGCGCAAACTGCTCGATGTCCGCCACCGTCACGGTGCGCTCGGCCGAGTTGAAGGTGTCGCCGATGACCAGGGCGCCGAAGGTCTTGCGGAATGGGTGGGTGCCCGGATCAAGCTCGCGACCGCCGCGCGTCCAGCGCCCGGTGACCGCGGTGATCACATCGGGGCTGCCCTGCACCGCCGTGCGCTGCATGTAGTGCATCAGGCCGCGGATGCCGCCCATCTCCTCCCCGCCCCCGGCGCGACCCGGGCCGCCATGCACCAGGTGCGGCAGCGGGGAGCCGTGGCCGGTGGATTCGCGGGCGCTATGGCGGTTCACCGCGACGATGCGCCCGTGAAAGGGAGCCAGCCCGAGCACCAGCTGTGCCGCCAGTGCATCGTCGGCGCAGAACACCGAGGCGGCAAGACTGCCGCCGCCACGGCGCGCGAGCGCGATGGCCTCAGCGCTGGTGCCGTAAGGCACCACCGTGCACACCGGCCCGAAGGCCTCGACGCGTGGACCGCCTGCGCCCGGCCAGGTTCACGGCAGTACAGCAGCGTCGGGGCGATGAAGGCGCCGCGCTCGGCGTCCGCGCCGCGCGGCTGAGCTGGTGCCGCGGCCGCCGCAGATGACCTGCGCCTCGCGCTCAAGTCGTGCCAGCTGCTCGAGCACCTCGCGGCGCTGCGCTGAGCGATGCGACCGGGCCCATCGCCACGTCCGCAAGCCTCGGGTCGCCAACCACGATCTCGCCCAAGGCCGATGTCAGTGCGTCCAGCACCTGCGCCGCCACGCCCTCAGGCACCAGCGCGCGGCGGATCGCGGTGCACTTCTGCCCGGCCTTGGACGTCATCTCGCGCACCACCTCGCGCACGAACAGGTCCATCTCCGGGATCCCGGGCCCGGCATCGGCTCCCAGGATCGAGCAGTTGAGCGAGTCGGTCTCGGCGGTGAAGCGCACGGAGTTCGCAAGCACGTTCGGGTGCTGGCGCAACTTCAGCGCGGTGCTCGCGGAGCCGGTGAAGGACACGACGTCCTGGCAGTCAAGGTGATCGAACAGGTCCCCGACCCCGCCACAGATCAGCTGCACGGCCCCCGGCGGCAAGAGGCCCGACTCGCACCATGCGCCGGAACACGCACGCGGTGAGGTAGCTGGTCTGCGTGGCCGGCTTCACGATCGCCGGCATCCCGGCGAGCAAGGTCGGCGCGAGCTTCTCCAGCATGCCCCACACCGGGAAGTTGAACGCGTTGATGTGCACCGCGGCGCCCTCCAGCGGCATGCACACGTGCTGGCCGACGAAGGTCCCGCCCTTGGAGAGCCCCTCGACCGCACCATCGACATAGACGTGGCCGTTGGGCAGCTCGCGGGTGCCCTTGCCCGCATACACGAACAGCGTGCTCATGCCGCCATCGATGTCGACCCAGGAGTCACCCTTGGTGGCACCGGTCGCGTAGGACAGCTGGTAGAACTCCTCCTTGTGCTCGCCCAGGAACTTCGCCAGCGCCTTGAGGATCCCGGCGCGCTGGTGGAAGGTGAGCCCCCGCAATGCCGGGCCGCCGACCTCACGCGCGTAACCCAGCAGCGCCCGCGCATCCGCGCCCACGGCGTGGGCACTGGCGACCACCGCCCCGGTGGTCGCGTCCCGCAGGCTGGCGGTCTCGCCGCGGCCAGCGCGCCACTGCCCGGCCACGAAGCTCTCAAGTTGCATGGGTCATCCTCTCACCTGACGCACGCGATCTACTTGCCGGTGAATTGCGGGGCGCGCTTCTGCGCGAAGGCGGCGACCCCTTCCGCATAGTCCGCCGAGCGCCCCAGCTCACCCTGGTAGTCCCGCTCGATATCCAGCTGCTGCGCAAGCGTGCGGTTGAGGCCCTCGTAGACGGCCTGCTTGGTGCGCGCCAGTCCGCGGGTGGGCGCCTGGGCGAACTGCCGCGCCAGCGCCTCGACGGTCGGCTGCGAGCTCGGCATCCTCCACGCAGCGCCAGATCAGCCCCCAGCTGGCGGCCTGCTCGCGCGGGCAGCTTGTCCCCGAGCAGCGTCAGCCCCAGGGCGCGCGCGTTGCCGACCAGGCGCGGCAGGATCCAGGTGCCGCCGCAGTCGGGAACCAGCCCGAGCTTGGCGAATGCCTGCACGAAGCTTGCCGAGCGCGCGGCAATCACCAGGTCGCAGGCCAGCGCGATGTTCGCCCCCGCGCCGGCGGCCACGCCGTTGACCGCGGCGATGACCGGCAGCGGCAGCGCGCGCAGCGCCAGCACCAGCGGCTTGTAGTTCTTCTCGATCGAGTCGGCCAGATCCGGCGGCGCGGCGCCCGGGGCCACGGCCCGGTCGTTCAGGTCCTGGCCGGCGCAGAAGCCACGCCCGGCCCCGGCGATCACCAGCACGCGCGCGGCTTTCCGGGATGGCGTGCCAGCGCGGCGCGCACCTCCGCGTGCATCTCGGTGTTGAAGCTGTTCAGCCTTTCGGGCCGGTTGAAGGTCAGGCGGCAGATGCCCGTCCTGGGTATCAAAGAGGATGTTCTGATAGTTCAACCCGGTGTCCCCTCGTGCCGCGTGCTATTTCTCATCGTAGTCCAGCTCAAGTTTCGCGCTCATGCAGCGCGACTGGCAGGCGAGCACGTAGCCCTGGGCCAGCTCCCAGTCCTCCAGCGCGTAGTTCTGTGCCATCTCGACTGCGCCGGCGACGACCCGCGTGCGGCAGGTGGAACACACCCCGGCGCGGCAGGAGAACGGCAGCTCGATCGCCTGCACGCGCGGCGGCATCCAGCACCGTCTCCGATCCATGGGCATGGTGAAGCTGCGGCGGCGCCCGTCCATGAGCACGCTCACCTCCGCGACATCGGCCGGGCGCGCGCTCGCGGAGCGCTCAGCCTGCCGGGGCGCGACAGCGCGTGCCTGGGCGGCAACGCACGAAGTGTTCGGCGTGGATGCGCCCGGCGTCCACACCCAGACCACGCAGCGCGCCGCTGACCTCGTCCGATCATGTCACCGGGGCCGCAGAGGAAATACTCGCGCACCTGCGCCGGCTGAAACAGCGTGCGCGGCGAATTCGCGTACCCGGGCCGCATCCAGGCGCCCGTTGTACAGCTGCGACCTCCTGCGGCTCGCGGCTCATCACGAAGTGCAGGGCCAGGCGATCCAGGTGCTCGTCCTTCAGCCCCAGCAGTTCCTCGGCGCACATGACCCGCGACGGTGCCGGTGTTGCCGTAGAACAGAACCACGCTGTGCGCCCCCTGCTTAAGCAGCGTGCGTACTGACGGCCAGCACAGCGGTGATGCCACACCCGGCGGCGAAGGCCACGTAGCTGCCGCCGCGCGCGGCCGCGCGCGGCGTGAAGCTGCCATTGGGTGGCAGCACTTCGAGCTCGTCCTACCGGAAGCTCCTCGGCGAGGTAGCGCGACATCAGCCCCCGGGGCGTGCACGCGCGGGGCGATGCGCAGCGGCCACTCACCCGGTGCGTTAAGCAGCGAGTACGTGCGGCGTACCTCCTCGGCGTTGATGCGGTGCGCACCACCACGTGCTGCCCGGGACTGCCCGGTGAACTCCGCGTGCAGCGCCGGCGGCACCTGCAGACGACAGCGTGACCGCGTCGTCCGCATCAGGCACGACCGACAGCACCGTGAGTGCGTGAAACTTCAGCACGCTAGATGCACTTGAAGTAGTCGAAAGGTTCGCGGCAGGCGGTGCAGCGGTAATGTGCCTTGCAGGGAGTCGAGCCAAACTCGCTCAGCCGCTCGCTGTCGCGGCTGCCGCAACGCGGGCAGGTCACCGCCGGCGCACCCCACAGCTGGCGCGGGTTTGCGACCGGCGCCTGCGGCGGGGCGATCCCGTACTCGCGCAGCTTGTCGCGGCCGGCGGCGGTGAGCCACTGGCTGCTCCATGGCGGTGAGAGCACCTCCTCGAGCTGCGCATCCGTGTGACCACCGGCAGCCAGCGCCGCGCGGGCTGGCATCGCGGATCACCTCGGTCGCCGGGCAGCCGGAATAAGTCGGCGTCAGCCCCACCGTGAGGTGCCCGGCGGCATCAGCGCGCACGTACCGCACGATTCCGAGGTCGACGATGCTCAGCACCGGGATCTCCGGATCGGGCACTGATTCCAGCAGCTGCCAGATGGCCTGCTCGCGCGCGTGCCGTTGCATGTGTGTTGTCGCCAGCATCGACCAGGCCCTACCAGTGCGCGCCCGGGTAGGTGCGCTGCAGGTGCTGCATCTCGGTCAGCAGGTGCGAGAGGTGCTCGGTGTGCACGCCACGCTTGCCGTGCCAGGCATAGGGCTGCGTCGCCGGCCGCACAAGCGTCGCCACCTGCAGGTCCTCGTCGATGCGCGCAGACCAGCGCGACACCCAGGGGCGCGAGGTCCGGCGCGATCCCGCGCCGCATGCATCTGCGTGTCGATCTCATCGGGCGCGAAGAGCTCATCGCGTGAAGCGCCACAGTTCATCGACGGCGCGCTGCGTGCGCTCATGGCTCTCCGCGGTGCCATCGCCCAGGCGCGACGAGCCAGCCGCTGCTGAAGCGGTAGTGATAGCGCGTCTCCTTGAGCGCCTTGGCGGCGATCGCGGCCAGGCGTGCGTCGCCGGATCCGCTTAGGCCCTCGAAGAGCTCCAGCTGCCAGGCATCGATGAGCCACTGGCGCACGATGGTGCTGGCGAAGTCCCCGTTGGGCTGCTCCGCGAGGGTCAGCTTGCAAACTCCGGCGCCTCGCGCAGGAACGCGAGCGCATCCTCGTCGCGCCCCCGCCCTTCCAGCTCCCCCGCATAGCTGAGCAACAGGCGCGCCTGGCCAATGAGATCGAGCGCCAGGTTCGCAAGACCCAAGTCCTCCTCGAGCGCGGGCGCATGGCCGATCCACTCGCCCAGCCGCTGGCCCAGGACAGGCTGGTGTCGCCCAGGCGCAGCACGTAACGCACGTGCGCGGCGCATCCGTGACTGCCGCGGGCGCCGTAGCTCACAGGTTCTTTACCTCGTCGGGAATCTCATAGAAGGTCGGGTGGCGGTACACCTTGTCCCGCGCCGGCTCGAACAGCGCCTCCGCCTCCTGCGGGTCGAGGCGATGATGTGCGCGGAAGCGCACGACCCAGATGCTCACGCCCTCCTGGCGGCGCGTGTAGACATCGCGCGCGTGCTCGATCGCCATGCGCGCATCGGCGGCATGCACGCTGCCGACATGCTTGTGCTCAAGTCCTGCGCGCGAGCGGATGAACACCTCGTAGAGCGGCCAGTCCTGGCTCATGCGTGACCTCGTTCAGTCTGCGGTTGCTGTGCACGCAGCCGTGCGCCGCACGCTGGGCGTAGCTTCGCGCGCGTGCGGCAGCTTGCCGCCTCGCGCACCCAGGCACCGGCGTCGTGCGCCGGCGCCGGCGCGCCTCCAGGCGCTCGCGGTTGCAAGGGCCGTTGCCCTTGAGCACCGCGTGGAACTCGCTCCAGTCGATCGTCCCGATGGCTGTAGTGGCCGCTGGCCTCTTCCAGGCGCAGCTGCGGCGTCGGGGATCGTAAGTCCGAGGAAGTGCGCCTGCGGCACGGTGATGTCGATGAACTTCTGGCGCAGCTCGTCGTTGGTGAAGCGCTTGATCTTCCAGCGCATCGACTGCGCGGTGTGCTTGGAGTCCGCATCGCTCGGCCCGAACATCATGATCGACGGCCACCACCAGCGGTTGAGCGCATCCTGCGCCATCGCGCGCTGCTCAGCGGTGCCGCGCGCCAGCGACATCATGATCTCGAACCCCTGGCGCTGGTGGAAGCTCTCTTCCTTGCAGATGCGCACCATCGCGCGCGCATACGGACCGTAGGAGCAGCGGCAGATCGGGATCTGGTTCATGATCGCCGCGCCGTCGACCAGCCAGCCGATCGCGCCGACATCCGCCCAGGTCAGCGTCGGGTAGTTGAAGATGCTCGAGTACTTCGCGGTGCCCGAGAGCAGCTGCTCGATCATCTGCTCGCGCGAGACACCGAGGGTCTCCGCGGCGCTGTACAGGTACATGCCGTGGCCGCCCTCGTCCTGCACCTTGGCGATCAGCACGGCCTTGCGGCGCAGGCTCGGCGCGCGCGTGATCCAGTTGCCCTCCGGCAGCATGCCGACGATCTCGGAGTGCGCGTGCTGGGAGATCTGGCGGATCAGGGTCTGCCGGTAGGCATCCGGCATCCAGTCCTTCGGCTCGATCTTCTCGTCCGCATCGACGCGCGCCTGGAAGCGCGCTCGGCGCTCGCCCCCGGCCGGAGCCACCGCCGTGCCATGTGCATCCAGTGCCTGCGTGTACATGCGAACTCCCGCCTGGCCCTCTTCAGGCCCGCAAGTGTGTCAGGTGATCTACGAAAGTGCTCAGGAAGCGGTTGCCGTCCTGCCCGTCCATGACGCGATGATCAATCGTCAGCGAGACATAGCAGCGGCTGCCTACGGCCAGCTGCGGCGCACCTGCGCTGTGTACGACCACGGCGCGTTGCTCGAGCTTGCCGACCCCCAGGATCGCCGACTGCGGCTGGTTGATGATGATCGGGGTGGCGATCAGGCTGCCACTGACGCCGTGGTTGGAGATCGTGAAGGTGCCCCCGCGCACGTCCGCGGGAGTGAGCTTGCCGCCGCGTGCCCGGGTCACCAGGTCATCCAGGCCGCGCGCGGTTTCCATGAGGTCGCGCCGGTCCGCGTCGCGCAGCACCGGGACCACCAGTCCCGTGCCCTCCACCGCGGTGGCGATGCCGATGTTGATCGAGTCGTACAACTCCAGCGCGCTGTCGGTCCAGCGGCTGTTGGCCTGCGGCACCGCGCGCAGCGCCGCGACCGTGGCCTGCACGAAGTAGGCGGTCAGGGTGAGCGGCACGCCCTGGCCGCTGAAAGCCTCGCGCCGGCGCGCGCGGTCCGCGAGCACCGCGGTCATGTCCGCCTCGAACACGGTCGTCACGTGCGGCGCGGTGTGCAGCAGGCTTGCCACCATGTGTTCGGCGATGCGCCGCCGCACCGGCGTATGTGGCACGAGATGGCTGCGCACTGCGCCATCGGCCGCCGCCGGGGATGGCGCAGTGGCAGGCGCGGGCGCGCCGCGCGATACGCTGGCGCCGTCACCGGCGCGCAGCACGTCCTCGACCATGATGCGCCCACCGGGACCAGTGCCGGCGATGTCGCCGGCGGCAAGGCCGCGCTCGCCGAGCAGCCGCCGCACCGCCGGACTCAGCGCCGAGGCGGTGGCCGCCGGCCGGGCGACCGCGGCCACCGTGGCCGCCGGTGCAGTGCCGGCCGTGCTGGCCGCGGTCGTAGCTGTGGGCGCGGCCGAGGCCGCGACGCCCACGGGGTCGATGTGGCCGAGCAGGTCCCCGGGGGAGATCTCGTCCTGCTCGTGCTTGAGCATCTGCGCAAGCGTGCCGGCGGCGGGGGCTGCCACCTCCACGGTTACCTTGTCGGTCTCGATCTCGATCAGCGGCTCGTTCTCGGCCACCGCGTCGCCGACCTGCTTCAGCCAGCGCAACACCTGGGAGCGGGTGCCCTCGGTCTGCTCGGCCGGCGCGCGTACTTCAACTTGGCTTGTCATGGGTGGCTCACAGGCTGGCGATGTGCTGCAGCGCGCGGGTGATGCGCTCGACGCTCGGTAGCGCGGCATCCAGCAGCCCCAGGTTGTGGGGACTGGGGATGTTGGGCATGGCCAGGCGCTCGATCGGGGCGTCCAGGCTGAAGAAGTTCTCCTGCGCAAGCGTCGCTGCGATCTCAGCCCCGAAGCCGGCGGTGAGGTTGTCCTCGTGGACGATCACGCAGCGCCGGGTCTTCTCGACCGAGGCCTGCACGCCCGCCTTGTCCCACGGGCGACAGCGTGCGCAGGTCGATCACCTCCGCGTCCACCTGCGAGGCGGCGGCTGCCTGTTCGCAGCGCTCGACCATCGCGCCCCAGGTCACCACCGTGACCTCGGTCCCGGGCCGCACGATGCGTGCCTGACCGTACGGCACCACGAAGTCATCCCCGGGATACGGGCGGCGCGCCCAGGCGCCATCGAGCATCGCGCGGTGCTCGAAGAAGATCACAGGATCATTGCCGCGCATGCGCCGCAGCGCAGCAGCCCGACCGCATCCTCCGCGTTGGAGGGCACGGCCACCTGCCAGCCCACCCCGTGCACCCAGGCCACCTCGTTGGTCTGGCTGTGCCAGGGATCGCCGACCTTGAAGAACCCGCCGGGCATGCGCACGATGATCGGCGCGGCGTAGCGGTTGCGGGTGCGCCAGCGCATCGTGCCGCAGTCGTTCAGCTGCTCGGCGGCAGGCTCTGCGTACTTGCGGAACTGGATCTCAGCCACCGGCAGCAGGCCCGCGAGCGCCATGCCGACGGCGCGCCCGATGATGCCCTCCTCGGACAGGCTGGTATCGAACACGCGCTCGATCCCGTACTTGTCCTGCAATCCCAGTGTCGCCCCGTGCACGCCACCCTTGGGGCCCACGTCCTCGCCGAACACGAGCATGCGCTTGTTCAGCGCCAGCTCCGCATCCAGCGTGCGGCGGATCGCGGTGAGCATGTTGATGCGGGTGGCTTCCGGGTGCGCCGCGCCGGGCAGCGCGGGCAGGTTCGCGCCCTCGGGCAACAGGCCCCCCTGCTCCTGCGGCGTACCGGCTTCCGCGTAGACGAAGCGCGTCAGCTGCCCAGGATCCGGTGCCGGCTGCGCCAGCGCCCGCTCGATCGCGGATTCGACCTCCTGGCGTGCCTGCGCGGCAAGTGCATTCCAGCGCGCCTCGTCCATCAGCTGCGGGACGAGGAAGGCGTGCAGCCTGTTCAGCGGGTCACGCGCGAGCTCTTCCTTGATCAGGGCGTCGGACTTATAGGCCTGGGTGTCCTGGCCTGAGTGACCTGACAGGCGCGGCACCGTCAGGCGCAGCAGCACCGGGGCGCGCTGTCCGCGCACCATGCCCACCGCGCGGGCGGTCAGTTCCGCGGCAGCGTGCGGGTCCGCGCCATCACCCTCCAGGATCGTAAGCCCCGCGAACGACGCGAGGTTCGCGGCGATGTTGCCCCCGGGGGTCTGCAGGTGCGAGGGCACGGAGATGCCGTAGGCGTTGTCCTCGATGTAGAACAGCAGCGGCAGCTGCAGGGTGGTGGCGATATTGAGCGCCGCCCAGAACCCGTTGGTGGCAGTGGAGGCATCCCCCCCGAGCACCACGGCGATGCTGCGCGCGTAGGAGGCATCCTTGAGCACCTCGCAGCGGTAGCGGATCGCCTGTGCCCAGCCGGTCGCAGGCGTGTACTGCGCGCCTACGCCCCCGACCGCCGGCAGCACGGAAGGTCCGCCGCGGCCCGGGCGGTTGAACACCACGCCGATGTCGCGGCCGCCGGTGCATGAGCCATCGCGTGCCAGCGGACCTGCGGCGAGTTCCTCGATGCCCGCGCCCAGGGCGAGCATCAGCGGGCGCGAGCGGTAATACAGGCTCACCCCGTCATGGGGGTCGGTGAGGTGCTGGCCGAGCAGGATCTGCGCAAGATCGTGGCCGCGGGCACAGAACTGGTAGAGCACCTTGCGTTCGGGCAGCAGCCGCGTCTGCTCGATGTCATCCAGCGCCCGCGAGACCTGCAGCAGATGCGTCACCCGCGCCCATTCCGGCTGTACAGCGCTCACGGGCGTCGCGGCGGCGGGGATCGGGACAATGCGTGCGGCCATGGGTATCTCTATCGTGCTGCAATCAGTGGCAAGTCTATGCCCCAAGTCGTGCAATTACCTTTCCGTTATGCCCTTGGAGGAGTATTTTTGGCAATATTATTGCCGATTAGTCGAAAGCACCCCATGGCAAAGACCCTCGACCGCCTGGACCGGCGCATCCTGGAAGAACTGCAGTCCGATGCGCGCATCGCCAACCAGGAACTGGCCAAGCGCGTCGGTCTGTCCCCGGCGCCTTGCTGGCGGCGGTTGCGGCGGCTGGAGAGCGCGGGGTTCATCGCCGGCTACGCAACCATCCTCAACGCCACGGCCGTCGGCCTGCCGATCCTGGCCTACGCGCTGGTGACGCTGGAGAACCACCACCCCGAGTCGGTGCGCCAGTTCGACCAGCTGGTGAGGGAGAGTGCGGAAGTGCTCGAGTGCCACTCGATGAGCGGCGCCAACGACTACCTGCTGCGCATCGTCGCGGCGAGCATGGAGTCCTACGAGCACTTCCTCTCCACGCAGCTGCTGCGGCTGGCGGCGGTGCGTTCAGTCAATACCAGCTTCGTGCTGCGCACGAAGAAGCTGACGACCCGCCTGCCCGTCGCCTAGCGCGCGGTGTTCGCATTCGCAGCTGGCGGTGTCCGCCCCTGCGTACCAGAACGCCGAGGCCGGCAGGGACACATCGGCGTGCGTCCAGGCGAGCTGCTGCTGGTGGCGCACCTGGGCGGCCTGTGATGTGTGTCCCTGCGCGGCCAGCGCAACTGACAGGCCGTAGAGCGACCAGCCGTTGCGCGGGTTGCGCGCGAGATCCTCGCGGTACACCGCCTGGGCCTCGCGCGCCTGCCCGGCGATGAGCAACTGCGCCCCCAGCAGCTGGCGCACCGGGAAGAACCAATCCGGCGGCACGTCCGGCACGAGGCGATCCTCGGCGGCCACACCCTCGCGCAGCCACTGCGCCGCGCGCGCGTTGTCACCGGCGCTGGCCGCCATGCGCGCGGCGATGACCGGTTCCGCGACCGCCACGAGATCGTGCAGCCGGTTGGCGCCCCCCACCGCCCCCGCCGGCAGTGACCTGTCGAGCGCTTGCAGCTCATCGAGCATCTGCTGCGCCTCCGCGGCGCGCCCGCGCGCGGCCAGCGCAAATCCGCGCCCATAAAGGTAGCCGGCGGTAAGCCCGGCGCCGCCGGCCGGCGGCGCCAGTGCGATCATCTCGTCCCACAGGCCAAAGCGCACCAGCGCTGCGTACTGCTGCGTGAGGTCCCAGCCCGCCTCTGCCGGCACCTCGGCGGGGGTCAGTTGTGCCTGCACTGCTGAGAGCGTGGCGGCCTTGCGCCCGGCCATCGCCGCGGCATATGCGCGTGTGCGCTCGTTGCCCCCGGCAGGCGCATCTCCAGCCGCCTGCGCGGCGCCAGCCACCACGAGCAGCAGCGCCACGCAAAACCGCGCGCTCACGCCCACGCGCCCCGGGCTGCGGCGCGCTCCAGCAACGGCGCCGGGCCCCAGCGCGCACCATGCAGTGCGGCCAGCTTGCGCGCAGTCGCCACCACGCGGTCGAGCCCGCTGTGCTCGGCCCAGTACATCGGTCCTCCGCGCCAGGCGGGAAACCCGTAGCCATTGACGTACACCGTGTCCACGTCACCGGTGCGCAGCGCGATCCCCTGCTCCACCAGCTGGGCTCCGGCATTGACCAGCGGATGCAGCAGGCGGTCGCGGATCTCCGCATCCGGGATCTGGCGCGGGGCGATCCGAAGTTCGGCCGCGGCCGCGCGGATGATGGCAAGCGCCTCCGGATCGGGGCTGCGCGTGCGGCCCTCGTAGCGGTAGAAGCCCTTGCCGCTCTTCTGGCCGAAGCGTCCGGCGGCGACCATGCGTTCGAGGATCGGGGACCAGCGCTCATCCGGCGGCAGGGTGCGGCTCCTGCGGATCGCAAGGCCGACATCGTTGCCGGCAAGATCGCGTACCGCCAGCGGCCCCATGGCAAAGCCGAAATCCTCCATCACGCGGTCGATCTGCTCCGGGCTTGCGCCCTCCTCGAGCAGGAACTCCGCCTCGAGCCCGTAGAACATGAGCATGCGGTTGCCGATGAAGCCGTCGGCGTTGCCGGCGAGCACGGTCACCTTGCCCAAGGCAACGCCCAGGTCCATGACAGTGCGCAGCACCTGCGCGGAAGTGGCCTTGCCGCGCACGTTCTCCAGCAGCTTCATGATGTTGGCGGGACTGAAGAAGTGCGTGCCCACCACCTGCTGCGGGCGCTGCGTGCTGGCGGCGATCGCGTCGATGTCGAGCGTTGAGGTGTTGGTGGCGAGGATCGCCTGGGGCGCCGCCACCTGGTCAAGCCGCGCGAATACCTCGCGCTTGAGCTTCATGTCCTCGAACACCGCCTCGATGATGATGTCGGCACGCGAAAGCTGCGCGTATTCGGTGGCGCCGCGGATCAGCGCCAGGGCGGCCTGCGCGCGCTCGGCCGACAGGCTGCCGCGCTTGACGGAAGACTCGTAGTTCTTGCGGATCAGGGCCATGCCGCGCTCGAGCGCCTCGCCTGAGACCTCCAGCAGCGTCACGGGGATCCCCGCGTTGGCGAAGTTCATGGCGATGCCACCGCCCATCGTGCCGGCCCCGATCACCGCGGCGCTGCGGATGGGCAGCGTGGGGGTGTCCGCCGGGACGCCGGGGATGTCACGTGCGGCGCGCTGCGCCTGCGCCATGTGCACCAGCGCGCGATGCTGCTCGCCGCTGCGGCATTCCTCGGCCCAGCCGCGCACCCGCGTGTCAGCTTCTGCCGCCGGGCGGGTGCTCAGGGCCTCCACGGCATCGACGATCCGCAGCGGCGCGAGCTGGCCGCGCACCCTGGCCGCCACCTGCGCGCGCAGCTGTGCAAACTGCGCAGCGTCCGGCGGCGGGGCGGGCGACGTGGCCACGTCGTCCTCGTGGGCGGCTGAGCGATCCTCGGGTTCACGCGCAAACTCCACCGCCGCAGCCAGCGCGTCCGCGCCCAGCACATCCACAAGTCCTGCCTGTGCTGACTGCGCGGCGTCCAGGAACGCTCCCGCGATCAGGGCGTCCATGGTGGGCCGTGCCCCGGCATAGCGCAGCACACGCCGCAGGCACCCTGGGGATGGCAGCAGGCCGAGCCGCACTTCCGGGAAGCCCAGCACGCATCCTGGTGCGCCGATGCGCCAGCGGCAGGCGAGCGCAAGCTCCAGCCCCTGGCCCACCAGCACCCCGTCAAGGGCGGCCAGGACCGGCTTCGCGGAAGTCTCGATGATCGAGCAGGCGTGCTCGAGGGCGGCGACCGCCTGCGGTGCCGGCGTCTCGGCCACCCGCCCGAAAACCCCGGCCAGCACCACGGCGGTGACGGCCGGGTCCTGCTGCGCCTGGCGCAGCGCCTGCACAAGCTGCGGCAGGAGCGTCTGGGTCAGCGGCACGGGCGTGCCAGCGGTCGCGGTGATCACCGCCAGCTGATCGCGCAGTTGATAGTTCAGCAAGGTCACCAGGACTCCGCAACGAATGGCACCAGCGAGCGCACATTGTACGGCCTCGCCGCGCGCCCGGGCCGGGCAACGCGCTGCCCAAAAGAACACGGCCTCGACGGGTGTGCCCGGCGAGGCCGCGTGGGGGTGGGCGCGGGTTAACGCGCGCTCGGATGCGACCCCGATCAGTCGGCGCGGATCGCCTCGACCTGGATCTGCAGCTTCACGTCCATCTTGAAGCCGTACTTGTCGCCGAAGTTCATGCCGTAGTCACTGCGCTGGAAGCTCGCGGAGGCATCCGCACCGCAGACTTCCTTCTTGCTCATCGGATTGATCATGCACTTGAACGAGTTGACCGTGAGTGTCAGGGGGTGGGTCACGCCATGCAGCGTGAACTGGCCCTGCACCTGGGTCGGCGCGCCGTTCTTGAAGTTGGTCGAGCGTGCCCTTGTAGGTCGCGGTCGGGTACTTGGCGACATCGAACATGTCGGCGAGGACTTGGCGTGCTCGTTGAGCTTCGGGTTGCCGAAGTTGATCGAGGCGGTGTCGACGGTGATGTCGACCGTGCCGGCGCCCTTGTCCTTGTCATAGACGATCGTGCCGGAGCTCTTGTCGAACTTGCCGCGCCACACCGACAGGCCGCCCATGTGGTCGGCCTCGAAGCTCGGGTAGGTGTGCGACGGATCGATCTGGTAGGTCACAGGATCGGCCAGGGCGGAGCCTGCGGCCAGGGTCAGTAGCGCGGCGGACAGGACGATCTTCATCACGGGAAACCTCCGGAAGGGACTGGAAAACATGGGGCGTAGCCTAGCCGCCGCTGCGGCACGAGGCCACCTCCCTTTGTGGGGACGGGGCGTTCCAGAGGTTCAGGCCGCCCTCAGGGCGTAGGGACGCGCGCTGAGCCCGAGTGCCTTGGCGACCACCTCGTGGGTGATCTGCCCGGCGTGCACGTTGAGTCCCGCGGCCAGGCCCGGGTCGCGCCTCAGCGCCGCCTGCCAGCCCAGGTCCGCCAGGGCGCGCACGTACGGCAGCGTGGCGTTGGTGAGGGCGAACGTGGAGGTACGCGGCACCGCCCCTGGCATGTTGGCCACGCAGTAGTGGATCACGCCGTCGACCACGAACGTCGGCTCGCGCATGGGTGGTCGGGTGGCTGGTCTCGAAGCAGCCGCCCTGGTCGATGGAGATGTCCACCAGCACCGCGCCGGGCTTCATGGTCTTCACCATCGCGCGGGTGACGAGCTTGGGCGCGGCAGCACCGGCCACCAGCACCGCCCCGACCACCAGGTCCGCATCGCGCACCAGGCGCTCGATGCTCAGCGGTGGTCGAGTAGATCGTGCGGATGCTGGAGCCGAAGATCGAGGAAAGCTCGCGCAGGCGCTGCACCGAGCGGTCGACCACCGTGACATCCGCGCGCAGGCCCACGGCCATCTCCGCCGCGTGCGTGCCGGAGACCCCGCCGCCCAGGATCACCACCTTGGCCGGTGCCACGCCGGGTACCCCGCCCAGCAGCATCCCGAAGCCGCCGTTGGCCTTCTGCAGGCTTGCCGCGCCGACCTGGATCGACATGCGCCCGGCCACCTCGCTCATCGGCGTGAGCAGCGGCAGGGAGCCGTTGGGCGCGGTGACGGTCTCGTAGGCGATCGCGGTCGCGCCAGACTTGATCAGCCCCTGCGCCTGCTCCGGGTCTGCAGCCAGGTGCAGGTAGGTGAACAGCACCTGGCCCTTGCGCAGCATCTCGCACTCCGCCGGCTGCGGCTCCTTGACCTTCACGACCATGTCGCTGCGCGCGAATACCTCGGCGGCGGTGGCGCGCGATGGCGGCCCCTGCCGCCTTGAACTGCGCGTCGTCGACGCCGATGCCGTTGCCGGCGCCACTCTCGACCAGCACCTCGTGTCCGGCGACCGACAAGCTCGCGCACTCCCGCGGGCACCAGCCCGACCCGGTACTCGTGGACCTTGATCTCCCGCGGAACACCGATACGCATGGTGCAGGCCTCGCTGTGGTTGGTCTGCAGGAGGTTAAGGCGGCACTGGCCACGAGGACTTGCGTAATGGCAGCGCGGCGAGGCGCGGTTGTGGCAGAATCTGCCGTAGAGAGTCCTTTACACGAAGGATTATTGCGCCAATGGAGCTGGACCGCTACGATCGCGCCATCCTGCGGCTGCTGCAGCAGGACGCCCGCATCACCAATACCGCTGCTCGCCGGAAAGGTGAGCCTGTCCGAGTCCGCCTGCCTGCGACGCGTGCGGGCACTGGAGGAATCAGGACTCATCCAGGGCTACACCGCCCTCATCGACCAGCAGAAGGCCGGCTTCCCGGTGAACGTGTTCGTGAACATCACCCTCGACCGGCAGAGCCAGCAGGGACTGGAGGCCTTCGAGAACGCGGTGCGCAAGATTCCCGAGGTCATGGAGTGTTATCTCATGACCGGCGAGCACGACTACCTGCTGCGGCTGGTGGTGGCCGACATGGCCGACTTCGAGCGCATCCACAACCAGCACCTGACACGCCTGCCGAGCGTCACGCGCGTGCATTCGAGCTTTGCGATGCGCACGGTGACGCGCTCGACGAGCCTGCCCAGCCGCCCGTGAGGCGCGCGGCGGCGCTAGGCGATGAGCACTATCTTGCCGATGTGCGCGCTGGATTCCATCAGCGCGTGTGCCGCGGCTGCCTCAGCCAGGGGAAAGCTCGCGTAGATCAGCGGCGCCAGCGCATGGCTGGCAAACAGCGGCCAGACCTGCGCGCGCAGTGCCTGCGCCAGGCGGCCCTTGGCCGCGACCGTCTGCGGACGCAGCATGCAGGCGCTGATGGTGATGCGCTTGCCCATCATCGCGCGCAGGTCGAGCGTCGCCTGCGTGCCGCCCTGGGTCGCGATCAGCGCGATGCGCCCGTCGACGGCGGCCGCGGCAACATTGCGCGCGAGGTAATCACCGCCAACCATGTCGAGGATGACGTCCGCGCCGCGTCCCTGGGTTGCCGTCAGCACCGCGGGGACGAAGTCGCTGTCGCGGTAGTTGATCGCGACCTCCGCGCCCAGCTGCAGGCACGCGGTGCACTTGGCCGCAGATCCTGCGGTCACCAGCACGCGGGCGCCCCAGGCCCGCGCCAGCATGATGGCGGTGGTGCCGATGCCGCTCGAGCCGCCGTGCACCAGCAGTGTCTCCCCGGCCTTGAGGTGCGCGCGCTCGAAGACGTTCATCCACACGGTGAAAAAGGTCTCCGGCACCGCAGCGGCCTGCTCGAGGGTGAGCGCGCCGGGTATGGGCAGGCACTGCGCTGCCGGCACGTTCACGTACTGCGCGTAGCCGCCGCCTGCGACCAGCGCGCACACGCGCGCGCCCAGCGCCGGTTCGCGAACCCCCTCGCCGACCGCGACGATTTCCCCCGCCACCTCAAGCCCGGGGATGTCGCTCGCCCCGGGCGGCGGCGCGTAGGCTCCCTTGCGCTGCATGACATCGGGCCGGTTGATGCCCGCGGCGGCGACCTTCACCAGCACCTCGCCGGCGGCAAGTGCGGGCACCGGGCGCTGCACCGCCTGCAGCACCTCCGGCGCACCAGGGGCGCGGATCTCTATCGCGGTCATCTGCGTTGGAATCATCGGGGGATGGTGCGGATGAGAAATGCCGGCGTCAACGGGGCGCGCCGGCGGTGCGCCCTCAGGCCTGCACGGCGAGCGTCCCGGAGCGCCCGGCCACCGTGCCAGCGGCGATGTGCCCGGGCGGCAGGCGTGGCACGTCGAGACCTGCGAAGTACGAGCCCAGGTCCGTCAACTCGAAGCCGAGCTTCTGCCAGGCGCGCAGCAGGCGCTCGAAGGCGCTGAGGTATGCCCCACCCTCAAGTTCCGCGTGCAGCGTGAAGACCTGGTCACGCCCGGGGGCATGCGTGGTGAGGTTCACCAGGTGCTGTACGGGGTCGGCATCCCCAAGTTGCGGCGTGCCGATGAGTTCATCAAGGGTGGGAAGCGTGGTGGGCAGCTGCGGCACGCGCGCAGGTCCGTCGGCGAGCTGCGGCACGAATGGCGCGCTGCCGCGGCAGTCGGAGGCGTAGCGGAAACCCGAGTTCCTGCTGCAGCCGCGGCACGAAGGCGTTCATCTGCCAGCCGGCCGCGCCGTGCACCAGCGGAAAGCAGCCGAAGACTTCCGCGAACTGGTCACGCGCACGCGTGAGCTCCCGGCGCGTCCACGGCTCGCTCGCGCCCGCGACACCGTCCTGCCAGCGCACGTGGTCCTAGGTGTGCACGCCCACCTCGAAGCCGCTGCCGGCGATGGCGCGCATCTCCGCCGCGCAGCGCTGGCCGATGTGAGGTCCCGGCAGCAGCACACCGTACATCAGGGTCTTGATGCCGTAGTGCTCCACGACCGAGGTGCGCTTCACCTTGCCAAGGAAGCCGCGGCGGAAAACGCGCTTCATCGCCCGCCCGGTGTTGTCCGGACCCAGGCTGAAGAGGAAGGTCGCCTTGAGCGCCAGCCGATCCAGCAGCTGGGCCAGCCGCAGCGCCCCCTCGCGCGTGCCGCGATAGGTATCGACGTCGATCTTGAGCGCGATGCGTGGCATGTCAGCCCAGTGGCAGTTGCCGCTGCGCCAGCACCGCGGCGAGCGCGGCCAGCTCGAGCGGCCCGCGCGGGGTGACCACGTCCAGCAGGCGCAGCAGCACCCCGTCACCGCAGACAGCAAAGCACTCGCCGCCGGCGGCTACCAGCCGCGGCGCGCGATTGGACGTATCGCGCTCGCCGCTGACCCGCGTGCGGTGGATGTCCCAGCGCTCGCCATCGACCTGCGCGAAGGCACCCGGGAACGGCGGCGCCACTGCGCGCACCAGGTTGTGGATCTCCAGCGCCGGGCGCTGCCAGTCGATCCGCCCGTCCTGCGGGCGGCGCCGGCCGAAGTACTGGCCAGGCTGGATCTGCTGCGGCAACCGCGGAGCGTTGCCGGCGATGAGTGCCGGGAGCGAGCGTGCCAGCACCGATCTCGGCGGCCACGGTGACCTTGGCGAAAACCTCGCGCGCGTCATCGTCCTCGAGGATCGGCACGGCGAGCTGGTCGACGATCTCACCGGCGTCGGCGCGCTCGACCATGTAGTGCAGCGTGGCCCCGCACTCGTGCGCCCCCTTGAGGATCGCCCAGTTGACCGGGGCACGGCCGCGGAACTTCGGCAGCAGCGAGCCGTGCATGTTCAGTGCGCCGCGCCGCGCCGCGCGCAGCAGGGGCGCACCGAGCATCGAGCGATAGTAGAAGGAGAACATGAAGTCAGGCGCCAGCAACTCGATCTCGTGCTCGCAGCTGCGGGGTATTCGCATCGGCCGGCGTAATGACCTTGATGCCGTAGTCCTGGGCGGTCGTTGCGACGCTTGCGTACCACTGAGTCTCGTCCGGGTCGTCCGCGACCGTCACGACCAGCGGCACCTCGACGCCCGCCGAGAGCAGTGCCTTGCAGGCAGCGCACACCGACGTCGTGATAGGCGAACACGACCGCCCGCGCCGGGCTCACCCGCCATCCCTCCGGATAAGCTCAGTGTGGGTGCAGGGCCGCCGCGATCGGCGGCACGGTCCCGGCGGCGGGCAGCCGTGCCGGCGTGGCAGCGTCCTGCTCGAGCACGGCGGCCACCGTGTAGCGCGGGCGCTGGCGCACCTGCTCGTAGATGCGCCCGACATACTCCCCCACGACCCCTAAGCCCAGCAGCGTCACGCCGATCAGGAAGAAGGCGATCGCGAACAGGGTGAACACGCCCTCCGCCTCGGGACCCAGGATTAGGCGGCGCACCAGCAGCCACGACCACCAGGATCAGCGACACCAGCGCGATGAGTCCACCGGCCATGGAGAAGAACTGCAGCGGCGCCACCGAGAACCCGGTCATCAGGTCGAAGTTCAGGCGGATCAGCCGGTAGAGGGAATACTTGGACTGCCCGACGGCGCGGTCGGCGTGGCTGACCTCGATCTCGACCGGGTGGCGCGCAAAGGTATAGGCCAGCGCGGGAACGTAGGTGCTCACCTCGGTGCAGTGGTTGACCGCATCGATCACGGTGCGGTGGTAGCCGCGCAGCATGCAGCCCTGGTCGGTGATGCGGATCGAGGTGGTGCCCTCGCGGATGCGGTTCATCAGGCGCGAGGCCGCCTTGCGCCACATGCACGTCATGGCGTAGCAGCCGAATGGTACCGACATAGTCCGCGCCCTCATCCATCGCCTGCACCAGCCGGGCGATCTCCTCGGGCGGGTTCTGCAGGTCCGCATCCAGGGTGATGACATAGGTGCCGCGGGTCTGCGGAATGCGGCCAGGATCGCCAGGTGCTGGCCGGCGTTGCGGGCGAGCACCACGACCCGGGTCACCTCCGGGCGGCGCTGGAACTGCTCGCGCAGCATGCGCGACGGAGCGGTCGGAGCTGCCGTCATCCACGAACACGACCTCGTAGCTGCGCTCGAGCGCATCCAGCGCCGGGTAGAGCCGCTCGAACAACAGCGGCAGCCCCTCCTCCTCGTTGTAGATCGGGATGACGATGGACAGGTCAGGGTTCATTTGCGCGCTCCGCTGCACGATCTGGGTTGCGGCGGTCACCACCCGATCGACATCACTCATCTGCATGGCCGGAAACAGCGGCAGCGTCACGGTTTCGCGCCCGATGCGCTCGGCATTGGGGAACTGGCCGTCGCGGTAGCCCAGCGCCCGGTAGCAGCTGAACAGGTGGATCGCCGGATAGTGCACGCCCACGCCGATGCCCTGGCTCTTTCATCGCCTCGATGAACTCAGGGCGCGAGATGCGGAGCTGCGGCAGCGGCAGCAAGGGGGTGAACACGTGCCAGCTGTGCCCGTCATCGCCGCGCTCGGGCAGGCGCAGCGGCGCATCCTTGCCCCACAGCTCGAAGTAACGGCCAACCAGCTGGCGACGGCGGGCGTTGAACTCCTCGAGGCGCTTCAGCTGGCCCAGGCCGACCGCGGCGGCGACGTCGGAGAGGTTGGACTTGCCCCCGGGCAGCAGCGTGTCGAAGGAGTCCGCGCCGAGCTTCACCTGCCCATGCCAGCGCTCCAGCTCGATCGCCTTGAGCTCCTCGGGCGAGCCGCCGGAGATCGCGCCGCCCTCGATGGTGGTGATGTTCTTGTTGGGATGGAAGCTGAAGCACACCAGGTCGCCGAAGCTGCCGATGCGCCGGCCGTGGTACGACGAGCCGATCGCGTGCGCCGCGTCCTCGATGACGCGCAGCTTGTGGCGCGTGGCGATCGCGTACAGGCGATCCATGTCCACGGGCAGACCGGCAAAGTGCACCGGCATGAGCGCCCGCGTCCTCGGCGTGATCGCCGCCTCGACCTGGTCAAGGTCGATGTTGCGCGAGTCGAGGCCCACGTCCACGAACACCGGGCGCGCGCCCACTCGCATGATGACGTTGGCAGTGGCGACGAAGCTCAGCGCCGGGGTGATCACCTCGTCGCCGGGCCCGATGCCACACGCGCGCAGCGCCATCTCCAGGCCCGCGGTGGCCGAGGTCTGGCTGCGCACCGGGCGGCCGCCGCAGTAGGCCGACAACTGCGCCTCCAGCTGCGCGACCTTGGGTCCGCGTGGCCAGCCATCCGGAACGCAGCACCTCGACCACCGAGGCGATGGTCTCCTCATCGATACTGGGCCGCGTGAAGGGCAGCATCGGCAATGCACTCTTGGCCGGGTCGTTCATGAGCGGGCCACCAGAACTACGCCGACGAGGATGACGGCGATCCCGGCCGTGCGCTGCAGGTTGGGAAGCTCGCCGAGCAGCCACCAGGCAAGGCCGACGTTCAGGACGTAGCCCAGCGAGAGCAGCGGGTACGCCTGGCTTACCGGCACCCGCGACAGTCCCGACGATCCAGATGAGCAGGCTCAGGCCGTAGGCTCCGATCGCCAGCCACAGCGAAGGGACCTTCAGCAGCTGCAGGCCGCGCTGCACCAGCATGCCATCCCCGGTCGCCAGTGGGCCGGTGACGCGAGTGGCCGCCTTCAGTCCCAGCTGCGCAAACGCGTTCAGCACGACACCACAAAAGAGGATGGAGAAATCGGCAAGTTTCACTGGCGACTCACAATAACGGTGTGGCGGTCTGCGGCGATGACGCGGCCCGGCAGGCCGCGCCGGCGCCACTGGTCCCACAGGCCCGGATCGAAGAATGCCACGGCGCTGCCTGCCGCGCCCCAGCGCGTGACGAATTGCTCCATCGTCATGGCCTTCTGCGGCTCCTGCTGCAGCCCGAACTCGAGCTCGCCCTCGAAGGCCACCAGCTGCAGCGTGCGCCCGCCGAGATAGGGTGAGACGCTCTCGCGGTACTGGCCGATGCTGTACAGCGCGGTATCGGGCCCGACCAGGGGTCGCACGGTGTCGACCAGCGCGCGCGAGGTATGGGCCGGTTCCACGACTGCAAAGGCACTCAGCAGAAACTGCCAGCCAAGGATCCCGGCCAGCGCGGTCGCACAGACCGTCGCGGTGAGTGAACTGCGGCGCGCGCTCACCCACACCCCGATACCGGCGAGCGCGAGCGTCGCGACGATCCACCAGCGCGGCCGACTGCGGCACGAAGCCGTTGTGCAATGCGCTGTAGATGAGGAGTCCCAAGCCTACGACCGCCAGCAATGCCGCGGATACCCGGGAGGCACCACGCAGAAACCTGTAAGGATCGGCAGCGCGCACCGCGCACACCGCGGCCAGCGGCGGCAGGATCGGCAGGATGTACGGGGCAAGCTTGGAGCCGGAGGCCGAGAAGAAGGCGAGCGTCACCGCGCTGAAGATGAGCAGGAACTTGCAGCGGCCTGAAGGTGCTCACCGGCGCCACGGCGGTACGCTCCTCGGCACCGCGGCGCGCTACGGCGCGCCACAGCGGCACGATCCATGGCAACACGCCGACGGTGAGCATGGCGAGGAAGAACCACCACGGCTCGACACGCTGGTGCACGGTGGTCAGGAAGCGAGCGAAATGCTCGTGCACAAAGAAGAACTCGGGGAAGCTCGGGTTGCGCCGGCTCACGACGATGAACCAGGGAGCGGCGATCAGCAGGAACAGCGGCACCGCGAGGCGCAGGTGCAGCCGCCGCCAGATACCGCGGTCGCTTCTCCAGCAGCGAGTACACCGCCAGGGAACCCACCGCCAGCACCCCCACCACAATGCCCTTGGACAGCACCGCCAGCGCCGCCGCCGCCCAGGCGAGCAGCATCCAGCGCCGCTCCGTTGCTGAAGCCGGTGCGCTTAGTTGTGCGAGTGTGAAGGCAAGCACCGCGCCCACCAGGAAGAAGGTAAGCCCCTGGTCGAGCACGTTCAGGTGCCCGACGAGGCCGAAATACGGGCTGACCGCCAGCGCCGCCACCGCGAGCATCGCCGCCGTGTCGCCATACAGGCGCCGCACCCAGGTGAAGGTGAGCGGCAGGCAGGCGAAGGCCAGGCCGAACGCCCAAAGGCGCGAGGTGCATTCGCTGAACCCGAACACCCGGTAGGCCGCCGCCGTCGCCCAGTACTGCAGCGGGGGCTTCTCGAAGTACTTCAGGTCATTCAGGCGGGGCGTCACCCAGTCGCCGCTGGCGAGCATCTCGCGCGGTATCTCGCGCGTAGCGGCCCTCGTCCGGATCGAACAGCGGGACGAAAGGGCACCGTCGCGAACCAGGCCACGGCCAGCACGATCCACAGGCACAGGCCGAGCCGGCTCCCGTGCAGCCCCCGTGGCGTAGCGGCGCTCATGAGTCTGCCTTGACGCGGCTAGATGCCCGCGGCGATCGCCGCCGCCCGGGTGCCAAAGCCTTCCTGGTTGACGTAGAACTCGATCGTCTTGCGGATGGCGGTGTCCATGTCGGTCGTCGGCGCCCAGCCCAGATCGCGCTTGGCGGCGTCGATGTTCGGCACGCGCACCTGGATGTCCTGGTAGTACTTGCCGTAGTAGTCGCCGGCGGTGACATCGACGATCTGGGTGGCCTTGGCGTTCTCGCGCAGCACCGGGAACTCCTGGGCGATGCGGATGGTGCGCTCGGCGAGGTCGCGGATCGAGATGCAGTTGTTGGGGTTGCCGATGTTGAAGATGCGCCGGCTGGCGCGGTCGTCCTTGTTCTCGAGGATCGTCAGCAGCGCCTCGATCGCATCGCCGATGATAGGTGAACGAGCGCTTCTGGCTGCCGCCGTCGACCAGCTTGATCGGCCGGCGGTAGAGCACGTTCGAGAGGAACTGCGTGAACACGCGCGAGCTGCCCTCCTTCGGCTCCTCGACGTCATCGAGGTTCGGGCCGATGAAGTTGAAGGGGCGGAACAGCGTGTAGTCGAGGTTGTCGCGCACGCCGTAGGCGTAGATGACGCGGTCGAGCAGTTGCTTGGAGGCGGCATAGATCCAGCGCTGCTTGTTGATCGGGCCGTAGGTCAACGGACTGGTCTCCTCATCGAGCACCGCATCCGGGGACATGCCGTAGATCTCGGAAGTCGAGGGGAAGATCAGCCGCTTGTTGTACTTCACGCAGTGGCGGACGATGTCGATGTTGGCCTCGAAGTCGAGCTCGAACACCCGCAGCGGGTGCGTCACGTACTGCGCAGGATTGGCGATGGCCACCAGCGGCACCACCACGTCGCACTTCTTGACGTGGTACTCGACCCACTCCTTGTTGATCGTGATGTCACCCTCGACGAAGTGGAAGCGCTTGTCCTTGGGCAGGTTGCCGAGCTTGTTGTCGGCGAGATCGATCCCGTAGACCTCCCAGTCGCGCTCGCGCAGGATCGCCTCGGTGAGCGCCGCTGCCGATGAAGCCATTGGCGCCCAGAATCATGATTTTCAGTGACATATCCGTCCTTTGCGCGGGATGTGCGCCGGTGAACGACCGGCTTATCCCCTGAAATTAAGCCGCGAATGTTAGCAGTTTCCGCCACTTCCGGCGCTGCGGGGTGCCCGCCGGGGGCACTTAGCAGACTTAGCAGCAGCGGCTGACGCCGCTCCACTTGCGCCGCTGCGCCTCCTCGTAATAAGCCCGACGCCCGAGCAACGGCTCGCCGGGGTGCCGCATGGCGTGATGGCGCTGGTAGCGCTCGTAGGCATCATCACCGGTCAGGCTCCGCAGCCACCCCCATGCGGTACCTGCGCCATGCGCCAGCTGGGCCAGCACCGCGGATGAGTTGGGGCCGCTCACCGGGCGGCCCCGACGGGCACCGGCAACGTTGCGCGCGCCTGGTAGGCAGCCTCCGAGCTCACCGGCACCGGCAAACCGCGCAGCCGGCGCACGCAGATGCGCGCCATGTCGAAGATCACCAGCCACAGGATGGCCGTAAACAACATGGCAAGGCCTGCGTCCAGGCGCTGGTTGAAGATCAAATGTGGCGCAATGGCCGCCTTGTCCGGCGGGAGCACGCCGGCGGCGAGCTTGCCGGCCAGGTCGCCGGCGGCGGCCAGAAGACCGACCCTGACATCCGGACTTGTAACCTTTTGAAACGCGGCAGTCGTGGTGACGATGGCAAGCCATGCCAGCGGCACGAGCGTCACCAGCGCATAGCGCGGCTTGCCGGACTTGATGATGATGCCCGTGGCGATCGACAGGGCAATCGCCGCCAGCATCTGGTTGGAGATGCCAAACAGCGGCCACAGGATGTTGACCCCGCCATTGGGGTCGATCACCCCGACGTACAGGAAGTAGCCCCACGCGGCCACCATCGCCGCGCTGGCGAAGATCACCGAGGGGTACCACGAGGTGCGCCCGAGGGGCGCCCAGGCGTGCCCGAGCAGGTCCTGCAGCATGAACCGCCCCACCCTCGTGCCCGCATCCAGCGTCGCCAGCAGGAACACCGCCTCGAACATGATCGCGAAGTGGTACCACAGTGCGAGCATTCCCTGCCCGAAGGTGGAGCCGAAGATGCTCGCCATCCCCACCGCGAGCGAGGGTGCCCCGCCGGTGCGCGCGAACAGCGTCTGCTCGCCCATGGCCTGCGCGAGCAGACGCATCTGCTCCACCGTGACCGGGAAGCCCCAGCCGCTGATGGTGTGCACGGCGGCCTCCGGGGTGGCGCCCACGATCCCAGCTCCGGAGTTGATGGCGAAGAACACGCCCGGATCCAGCAGCGTGGCGGCAATCAGCGCCATGATGGCCACGAAGGATTCCAGCGCCATGCTGCCGTAGCCGACCAGGCGCACATCCCCCTCGCTGCTGATCAGCTTCGGCGTCGTGCCGCTGGCGATGAGCGAGTGGAAGCCGGAGATCGCCCCGCAGGCGATGGTGATGAACACGAACGGGAATACCTTGCCGCCGAACAGCGGGCCGGTGCCATCGATGAAGGGGGTGAGCGCGGGCATCTTCAGGATCGGGTGCGTGATGATGATGGCAAGTCCCAGCAGCAGCACCGTGCCGATCTTGAGGAAGGTCGACAGGTAGTCGCGCGGGGCAAGCAGCAGCCACACCGGCAGGATCGCGGCAAAGAAGGCGTACGTGGACACCAAGGCTGCCAGCGCCACGCCGGAGTAGTCGAACAGCGTGCGCAGCTGCGGCTGGTGGTCGATCCAGCCGCCACCCACCAGGGCGAGCCCCAGCAGCAGGAACCCCAGCACCGAGCCTTCCAGCACGCGCCCGGGGCGCCAGTAGCGCAGGTACAACCCGACGATGATCGCTGCCGGGATGGTCGCGATGACTGTGGCGGTCGCCCAAGGGCTGTGCTTCATGACATTGACCAGCACAAGGCCGAGCACCGCGCTCAGGATCACCATGATCAGCAGCGTGCCAATGAGCGCGGCGAACCCACCCAGCGGACCCAGCTCATCTCGCGCCATCTGCCCGAGGCTGCGCCCGTCGCGGCGTATCGACAACAGCAGGATGGTCATGTCCTGTACGCAGCCGCCAAACACCGCGCCGACCAGGATCCACAAGGTGCCTGGCAGGTAGCCGAACTGCGCGGCCAGTGT
This sequence comes from uncultured Pseudomonadota bacterium, assembly GCA_963703025.1. Classification (GTDB taxonomy): domain Bacteria; phylum Pseudomonadota; class Gammaproteobacteria; order Steroidobacterales; family Steroidobacteraceae; genus 13-2-20CM-66-19. The sequence continues at coordinate 4,031,492 of OY969778.1, forward strand.
CGGACCCACCAGCGGCCCTGGTCCGGCGATGGCAGCGAAGTGATGCCCGAACACGATGGCGCGGTGGGTCGGCACGAAGTCGCGCCCGTTGTTCAGCCGCTCCGCAGGCGTCGCCCGCGTCGGATCGACCATGAGCACGCGCGTGGCGATCCAGGCCGCGTAGATGCGGTAGCCGAGCAGGTACACGCACACCGCGGCGGTGACGATCCACAGCGCGTTGATCGGTTCGTGCCGGTGCAGCGCGATGCCGCCCAAGGCAAACGCGGCCAGCAGGGCTAGTGCGACTCCCGATAGCTTCTTGAACATCACCGCTCCCCGTTGAACAAAAGACTAGGCGAGCAGCCGCTTCAGGGCGGCCGCATAGCGCGCCTGCAGTGCGCCGCGCGCGCGGTGCCGGCCGGCGCTCACCACCTTCACGCCCGCGCGCCATACGCAGTCGATCGCGCCGCGCCCGCCGCTGAAGATCCAGCTGTCCAGCAGTTCGTCCTCGTGGCGCTCTAATAAGGACGCATCGGCCGCGTCGAGCGAGACCAGATCAAGCGGTGCACCGCTCTCAAGGCCCGGACCCACCGCCGCCACCGCGCCGCCGCGCAGTGCCTGCCAGCCGCCCTCGAGCGCGGCCTCGAACAGGCTGCGCCCGGTGGATGCCCCGCCGGCCGCCGCCAGCACGTTGCGCGCGCGCTGCTCGAGGCGCTGTCCGTACTCGAGCAGGCGCAGTTCCTCGGCCGCATCGAGCCTGACGTTCGAGTCGCTGCCGATGCCGATGCGCCCGCGCTCGGCCATGAAGTGTGCGGCCGGGAAGACACCGTCGCCCAGGCTCGCCTCGGTCATCGGGCACAGGCCCACCACCGCGCCGCTGGAGCTGATCGCGGCCAGCTCCGCCGCGGTGGCGTGGGTGGCATGCACCAGGCACCAGTATTCGTCCACGTCCTCGTGGGACAGCAGCCACTCGAGCGGCCGCTGGCCGCTCCAGTTGAGGCAGTCGGCGACCTCTTTCATCTGCTCGGCGATATGGATATGGATCACCCCGCCCTGCCCGATGCGCAGTACCTCGGTCAGTTCCTGGGGTGTCGCGGCGCGCAGGCTGTGCGGGGCGACGCCGACGCTGGCGCCCGCCAGCCCGCTCACTGCGTGCCGGCTGGCCTCCACGATGCGCGCGAAGCTCTGCGGGTCGTTGATGAAGCGTGCCTGCCGGGCGGTGGGGGCCGCGCCGCCGAAGCCGCTGTGCGCGTAAAAAGTCGGCAGCAGAGTCAGGCCGATCCCGCTGTGCTGCGCAGCCGCGGCGATACGCACTGCCAGTTCAGCCGGGTTGCCGTACGCGGTGCCGCCGCGATCATGGTGCAGGTAGTGGAACTCACCGACGTGGGTGAAGCCGGCCTCGAGCATCTCCGCATAGGCAAACGCGCTGATTGCCTCGAAGTCGTCCGCATCGATGCGCTCGACGAAGCGGTACATCAGCTCGCGCCAGCTCCAGAAACTGTCCTCCTGGGACCCGCGCCGCTCGGTAAGGCCGGCGATGCCGCGCTGGAAGGCATGGCTGTGCAGGTTTGGCAGTCCCGGGATGCCGATGGCGTGGCGCTCGTCACCCGGCCCTGGCGCAGCGCCGGTGCTCACCCGGGTGATCAGGCCTGCAGCCGCCTCGATGCGTACCTGCGAGGCCCAGCCCTGCGGCAGCAGCGCCGATTCAAACCAAAGGCTTGTCATGTGTTTATTATTGATGATTCGCGCTCAGGAAGCAGCTTGGTGGATCATCGCAGCACTATGAGTTCACAGTCCAACCCCTGGCTGACGATCGAGGCCGGCCGCGCGCCACTGCTGCTGTGCATGCCGCACACCGGCACCGAGATCCCGCCGGACCTCGAGGCAGGCTTCGTCTCCGGCTGGCTTGCGCGCAAGGACACTGACTGGTGGATCGAACGCCTGTACCGTTTTGCCGGCGAACTGGGCGCAAGCCTGGTGCGCACCGGTATGTCGCGCTCGGTGATCGATGCCAACCGTGACCCTTCCGGCATCTCGCTCTACCCAGGTCAGGCCACCACCGAGCTGTGCCCAACCACGACCTTTGACGGCGAGCCGCTGTACCAGGAGGGGCATACCCCGGATGCGGCGGAGATTGCGCGCCGCCGTACGGCCTACTTCGAGCCCTACCACCAGGCCGTGGCCGGGCAGATCGCGCGCTTGCGCGTGCTGCACCCGAAGATCGTCGTGTACGACTGCCATTCGATCCGCTCGCAGATCCCGCGGCTGTTTCCGGGCACGCTGCCGAACTTCAACCTGGGGACTTTCGCCGGTGCCAGTTGCGCACCTGAACTTGCCCAGAGCCTCGAGGCATTGTGTGATGCCAGCGCTTTCTCGCACGTGACCAACGGACGCTTCAAGGGTGGCTATACGACGCGCCACTACGGCAAGCCTGCGCAGGGGGTCCACGCCGTGCAGATGGAATTGGCCTGTCGCGGCTACATGGATGAGCCGGACGGGGTGCCCGGCGCGGATAATTGGCCACAGCCCTTCGACGCCAGCCGGGCAGCGGCGCTGCGTGAGATCCTCGAGCGCCTGCTGCACGCCTGCCTCAAGTTCGCCGCCGCGGGCTCTTGACTGCCCTTCCCGTCGCTTTTGTCGGCATGCCACACCGGCACGTTGCACCGCACACGCACGAAACGAAGCTTTCCAACCTCTGGTCCGGCTGCAGTGTATGGCAGGGAGCGTAACGCTCTACTTCGGCGCGATTTTGGCGCTCTGCTCGGTCGCGCAAGCGATGGCTCAGGTGGGGGCGAACCATGAGGAAGGGCACAACGCATATCGCGTCCAGTGCAGCTCCGCCGCACCGGCACAGGCGATCGCGGCTTGCACGCGCATCATTGACGACAAACGAGAAGACCCGTACAGCCGCACGGTCGCACTGCAAAACCGAGGCTACTTCTATCAGGCAATTGGCGACATCGACCATGCCATCGCTGACTTCAAAGCCGCCCTGCCTGATGCGGCCGCAGGAGAAGACAGGGCAAAGATCTACCTGAACCTTGGACAGTTGTACGAGACCCAAGGGGAGTCGGACCCAGCCTTAGCCAGCTACGGCGACGCGCTAAGAGCTGACCCGAAGCTGGCGTCGGCCTATCTGGACCGCGCCACCGAATATATCCACCGCGGCGATGCCGTGCACGCGCTCGCGGACCTCGACCAGGCCGCTCAGCTAAGTCCCAGGGATTCCGAGATATACCTCAGTCGCGGCAGCGTTTACGCGCACAGCGGCGACCCGGACCAGGCGATCGCGGACTTCACCCGATCCATCGAGCTAAATAGGATCAACGCTGCGGCATGGCTTGCCCGCGCCCTCTCCTATCGAACGACAGGCGATACAACCAAGGCCATAGCCAATGCGACCGAGGCGATCCGGCTGAACCCGACTATTGCGGGCGGACACTTGGAACTGGGGCTTAGCCTTCAGGCTGCGAAGGATCTTAAAGGTGCGTTGGCACAGTTTGACGCAGCCATCCACCAAGACCCGCGTGATTCGGTCGCCCTCAAGGCGCGGGCGGATATCTACCTTGCGCAAGGCGATCGCCGCCGGGCGATCTCAGATCTAACGCAGGCTATCGACGGCGAACCCAGAATGACCAGCGCCTACTTGAGCAGGGGTATCGCTTTTATGGCCGATTCCGACTGGACTCGCGCGGTCTCAGACTTTAGCCACGCCATCTCGCTTGAGCCGCAGCTGTCCGCCGCGTACGTGGATCGCGGACAAGCACTGAGAAAGAGCGGCAATTTTGATGGCGCCCTCGCGGATTTCAACCGCGCCATAGGGCTTCAGCCCGACGCGAACGATGCGTACCGACAGCGAGCTTTCGTGCGTGAGGAAGCCGGAGACTGTCCCGGCGCGATTGATGACTACGGCCGCGCCATCGCCGCCAATCCGGCGGATGGTGAATCGCTTCGGGGTCGCGGATATTGTCGACTCAAGGAGCACGAAATTGACCGGGCGATTGAGGACCTGACGGCGGCTATCGCGATCAATCAGACAGACATCCTGGCTTTGCGCTTCCGATCCTCGGCATACGAAGCAAAACGAGACGTTAAGCGCGCCAAGGCCGATGAATCGGCGGTCCGGCAGCTCGACCCGGGTGCTCGGTAGAGGCACGTCAAGCCGCCACGCGACCCGCGGTGATACCCTGATCGCGGCCGGCTTTTATCTCTGCCAAGACCTGATCCCCACGCCGACGGTGCCCGATGATTGAGAATTGATCCTGATTTGGATGTGCCTAGTCGCGGTGGCATACGGGTTGCGATTCTTTTGCGTCACCCGCTGCGGATGCTCACCTGTCCGGCAGCTTCATCTTGTCCAGCAATGCCCTTGAAGCGTCGTCGTGGACCCTGCGCTAGCTGCGCTACAACACTTGGTGGCCAGGATGGGACGCCGCTGTGTGCGCGGGCTCGGTATCTACCCCCTCGCAAGTGCTTGTACGGACGCGACATTTAGCGCGCCCAAGGTGCGCCGTGAAAGACCGAAAAACCCTATACTTCACGATCTATGAACGCCGTACCCGTGGAAAAGATCGCTGCGCGCCATGCCCTGCCGGCATGGGTCTACAACAACCCCGAGATGACGCGCCTGGAGTTCGAGCGGATCCTCAAACCCAGCTGGCAGATCGTCTGCCACGTCAGCCAGATCCCCAACGCGGGTGACTACATCACCTTCGACTTCGGGCCCGAGAGCGTCATCGTGGTGCGCGACAAGGCCGGAGCGGTGCGCGCCCACTACAACGTGTGCCGCCACCGCGGCACGCGCATCCTCGATGGCACCGGCAACTGCCGCGGCGCCATCACCTGCCCCTACCACGGCTGGACCTACCAGTACGACGGCACGCTGCAGGCGGCGAGCATGCGCGACAGCTTCGTGGACTTCGACCGCGCCAAGTACACCCTCTACCCGGTGCGCGTGGAGATCATGCTCGGCTTCGTGTTCGTATGCCTGGCAGGTGACCCGCCCAAGCCGCAGCAGGTCTGGGCCTCCATGATGGAGGAACTGCTGCCCTATCGCCTCGAGGAACTGGTGCCGATCACCCCGATGTACCAGGAGCACTGGGAGGTCGACTGGAAGATCGCGATGGACAACTACCTTGAGTCCTACCACGTGCCGCTGGGCCACCCGGGACTGAACCGCATGATGACCCCGGACTACGAGGACACGCGCTCCGCCCCCGGCATCGGCCGCGGCACCAGCTGGTTCCGGCCCCAGCCCTCCTCGCGCTGGCTCGAGCGCGTCTACACCAAGCACGCGCCGCTGGTGAGCACCCACCTGCCTGAGAAGGACCGCCACTGCTGGCGCTTCTTCAGCTGCCTGCCGAACCTGGGGATCGACATCATGCCCGAGCAGGTGGACTTCTTTCAGGTGCTGCCCAACGGACCCGGACGCACCATCATCCGCGGCGCCGCCTTCGGGGTGCCGGACGCGCGGCGCGAGATGAAGCTGGTGCGCTACATGGGCACCAAGCTCAACATGCAGGTCAACTCCGAGGACCGCTGGCTGTGCGAGCGGGTGCAGAAGGGCCTGCGTTCCGGGGTCTACCAGCCAGGTCCCCTGTCACACCTGGAGCGCTGGATGCACGAGTTCCATGACCTCCTGCGTGAGCGCATCCCGGAAGTGCGCCTGCCCGCAGCGCCGGCCAGCTTCGCCTGAGCCACTAGCGGCGGCGCAGCCGCCGCCGCACCGCCGCCACGATCTCGTGGACCTCGGTGATCCCAAGTGCATTGGCGCTCGCGACGAAGCCTGCCGCGGCCACCCCGATCACCAGGAACAGGCTGGCGCACTTGGGCCAGAACGCCTGCGTCGCCCAGTCCGCCAGCAGCCACTGGCTGCCACCCCACGCCAGCCCACCCAGCACCAGGCACGCCAGGCCCAGGCGTGCCAGCAGGCGCGCCATCGCCCCTGACTCCAGCCTTCCTAAGTGTGCGCGCATCAGCAAGTACAGGATGAGGAAGTTGCTGGTGGCGACGCAGGCGGTGGAGAAGGCAAGGCCGCGGTGTCCCCACCCCAGGTTGCGCGTGAAGACGATGTTCAGGGCGAGGTTCAGCGCCACGGCCAGGAAGCTCACCACCATCGGGGTCTTGCGCCGGTCGATCGCATAGAAGGCGTTGACCAGCACCTTCAGTGCCGCGTAGCCGCACAGGCCCAGCGCGTAGAAGCGCAACGCGCCGGCGGACTCGGCGGTCTCGTAGGCCCCGAAGCGCCCGTGCTGGTAGAGCACCGAGATGATCGGCTCGGCCAGCACGATGAGGCCAACGCTTGCCGGGATGGTCATGAGGAAGGCCAGGCGCATCCCGCGCGCCAGTTCGCTGCGGAAGGACTCCATGTTGCCGGTCGCGGCCATGCGCGCCAGCAGCGGCAGCGCCACCGTGCCCAGCGCCACCCCGAAGATCCCCAGCGGCAGCTGCATGAGGCGAAACGCCACGGTGAGCCAGAAGGTCGGCCCGTCCCCCAGCTTGGAGGCAAACACCGAGTTCACCAGCACGTTCACCTGCGTGGTGCTGGCGGCAATGACCGACGGCCCCATCAGCCGCAGCACTGCGCGCACGCCCGGGTCGCGCCACCTGAAGTCCACGCGATAGCGGTAGCCCTGGCGCGCAAGCGTCGGCAGCTGCACCAGCAGCTGCAGGGCACCGCCGACCAGGGTGCCGATCGCAAGACCCAGGATCGCGCGCGAGCCGAAGTGCGGGTCGAGCCAGTAGCCCAGCGCCACCCCGGCCACGATCGACCCCAGGTTGAAGAAGCTCGAGGCCATCGCCGGCACGCCGAAGACGTTGCGTGAGTTGAGCATCCCCATGACCAGCGCGGCCAGCGAGACCAGCAGGATGAACGGGTACATGACGCGGGTGAGGGTCACGGTGAGGGCCGCCTTGGCCGGGTCGAACCCGGGCGCGAGGGTTGCCACCAGCCACGGCGCTGACAGGATGCCCAGCACGGTGAGCACGCTTAAGGTGATCGCGGTAAGGGTCGCGATCTTGTTGGCCAGGCGCCAGGCGGAGGACTCGTCCCCCACCGCTGCGGTCTTGGTGAACACGGTGACGAAGGCGGTCGAGAGCGCCCCTTCGGCGAACAGGTCGCGCAGCAGGTTCGGGATGCGGAAGGCGATGGTGAACGCGTCCATCACGCGCCCGCCGCCGAACAGCGCGGCGAAGATCTGCTCGCGCGCCAGCCCCAGGATGCGGCTGCACAGCACCGCGAGCCCGACCACGCCCGCGGCGCGGGTGTTCAGTCGCTCCGCGCGCGTCTCCGCGCCCGTCGCGGCCGCCGGTATGTCACGTGGTGGCATTGAGCCATCACGCTACCATCGAAGCGGCACGACGCGCGAGTCACCCGCTAGCGATGGCGCCAGGTGACGTTCACGCCCACCGTCAGCGGGCGGAACGTGTAGGCATTCTGCTGCGGTGAATACGACCCATCGGTCTGGCCGAGCGCGTAGTTGTTGGTCGTGTGCGAGTCAAACAGGTTGTCGGCGAACACCGCGAGCTGCCAGTCGTTGGCCAGGCTCACCCCGGCGCGCGCGGAGACGAAGCTGGTGGCCGGCAGCGTGTACGAGTAGCCGTAGTTGTAGGTGGCGTTGTTGTTCGGGTCCTGCACCGTGGCCAGCCAGGGGTTGCGGCTCTGGTATTCCCAGTCGGCGCGCACGAAGGCATCGCGCTGGCCCAGGTGGAAGGCGTACTCGGCCCCCAGTGCCACGGTCCACGGCGGGGTCGCCCCCGGGGCGTAGTTGATGCCCTCCTGGCCGGTGATGGCATCGCCCTTGGTGGCAAGGCACGGGATGTCCGGGGTGGCCGCGGACTGGCAACCGGCCGGGTCATCCTTGCTGAAGCGTGCGCTGGTGTAGCCGGCGGCCAGGTCCAGGTGCAGCTGGCCGAACTGCATCTGCGCCTGCACGTCGCCGCCCCATACGTTGGCCTGCCCCAGGTTGTCGGTGAACTGCAGGCCGCAGGCCCCGGCGACGTAGATGCTCTGCTGGATGTTGCTCCACTTGATGTAGTAGACGCTGGTGGCGACCTTCAGCCAGTTGCTGAAGGAGTTCTTGGCGCCCAGTTCATAGTTCTGGGTGTTGTCCGAGTGGTAGGTGAGCGGCGCCCCATTCGGGTAGCCCGCGGCCGCCAGGTCGTCATCGCAGTAGCTGGGCAGCGGCGCGTTGCCGCCACCGACACGGAAACCCTTGGCGTAGCTTGCGTAGAACAGGTCCTGCGGGTCTACCTGGAAGGCCAGCGTCACCTTGGGGGTGCTGGGGGTTTCCTTCTCGTTCGCCTGCGCAGCTCCGGGCCCGTAGTTCTCGTAGCCGTCCGCGTAGTGGTTCAGCGAGAACTCGGTGCGCGCCACGCGCTCGCCCAAGGTGAGCTTGAACCAGTCGGTGAACGCGTAGCTGACCTCGCCGTAGGCTGCGATCTGCCGGTCGAAGGTGGTGTTCTTGTTGTAGTAGATGTCGCAGGCCGGGATCGACGGGTAGCCCGCGCTGGTCGGGCACGAGTAATAGGTGTCGCCGTAGAACTCCGCAGGCGTGAGCCCGAACAGGTAGTTGAACACGTTGTCGATGTTGGTGGACCTGAGCTCCTCGGTGCTGCTCTCCTTGGCCAGCTGCCAGAACAGGCCCGCCGTGTAGGTCAGCTTCGAGCTCGGCATCGGTTGACTGCCAGCGCAGCTCACCGACGTAGGAGTCCTGGGTGTTGGTCATGGTGTTGGGCGTCTGCGTACCGGCAAGGGCTGCCGGCAGGTGGATGCCGTTGGAATCGATCAGCGGGAACCATGAGCAGGTGGTCGCATCCAGCGGCGCGGCGCACTTGGGCGGCGTCGGCAGCTGGTTGCCGTTGGCATCGTAGAGGTTCGACGGGAGGGTCTGCCAGTAGCTCAGGTCGTACACCGTGCCCTGGTAGGCGGTGATCTGCTTGCGGTTGAAGTAGGAGGCATTGGCGATGATCTGGCTGTTGGCAAGATCGAACTGCACCTTCAGCGAAGGCAGGTAGTAGGTATCCGGGCCGCCGACGCGCTCCGGGGTGGCGGTGTTGAATGCGCCCTGCGCCGGGTTGGAGTACGCCGGCCAGAAGGTCGAATCGTCGTTCTTGTCCTGGCGCTGGTACAGGAAGCTCGGCGTCACCGTGAGGTTGCTGCTGGGAGCCCAGACCGCTGCGATGCGGCCCATGACCGACTCGGAGTAATTGACGTTGTGGTTGATGGTCGAACCGGTACCCGGGTCGACGCGATCGATGTAGCCACCGTCGTAGCGGTACCAGATGCTCGCGCGCACGCCGAGCGTGCCATCGATGATCGGCATGCCGTGGGCGATACCTAACTCCCCGTTGGGCTGCCCGTATTCGGTGTACGAGGCCTCGCTGCGGACGTAGGTGTCGGTCTGGGTGAGTGCTCGGCTGCGTGAGGATGTAGCGCACCGCGCCGCCCTCGGCGCCGGCACCGAACAGGGTGCCCTGCGGCCCGCGCAGCACCTCGACGCGCTGCAGGTCGAAGGTTTTCGGCAGCGTGTCGTCGGGGTTGAAGCCCAGCGAGCGCATCTGGATCGGCGTGTCGTCGATGTAGATGCCCGTCGTGCCGGCGCCGCCGGAGGAGGAGATGCCGCGGATCGAGATGGCATTGGTGCCGGAATTGTCGATGGTGACGCCAGGGGTGAAGCGCGCGACGTCCTGGAAGTCCTTGATGCCAAGGTTGTCCATCGTCTCCTGGGTAAGCGCGGTGACGCTGATGGGCACGCTGCTCAGGGCCTCCTCGTGGCGCGTGGCCGTGACGGTGACTTCCTGCAGACCCTGGGTGCCCGAGCCGGTGCTGGCGGCATCGTTGGGCACGGTCTGTTCGTCGGCCCCTGCCGGGGGACCGGCGACCGCAACGCACAGCAGTAGTACCGGCACGCCCAGCCCAGACACGATTGGAAGTCTTCATTTGCTCACCCTTCAGGGCCGCGGCCCTGATCTTCTAAAGTCTTTCTTATGAATGCAGCACGACGGCCGCATCCGCGCTCCAGCTTACAAAAACCTCGTCGCTCCAGTCGATGGCCGCCTCGGAGGTGCGCCGCTCGTTCTGTGCGACCACCGTGACAAGCTTGCCACTGGACGTCTTGATGCGGTAGGTGGAGCGGTTGCCAAGGTAACCGAGCTCCCACACCGTGCCGCGCAGCTGGTTGACCGCGCGGCAGCGTCGAGGGCTCCTTGCCCAGGCGCACCTTTTCGGGGCGCAGCGCGACCCACACGCGCTGCCCCAGTGCGAACGAGCCGCCATCATCCACCAGCAGCTCCCCGCCGGTCTCCTCACACTGCACGCGCACCAGCCCCGGCTCACAGGCACACACCGTGCCTTCGAACAGGTTCGTGGTGCCGACGAAGTCGGCGACGAAGCGGCTGCGCGGGAATTCGTAGATCTCAGCCGGCGTGCCGACCTGCATGCACCTGGCCCTTGTCCATGACGGCGATGCGGGTGGCAAGCGCCATCGCCTCGTCCTGGTCGTGGGTGACGACGATGAAGGTGATGCCCAGCTTGTACTGCAGGTCCATCAGCTCGAACTGGGTCTGCTCGCGCAGCTTCTTGTCCAGCGCCGACAGCGGCTCATCCAGCAGCAGCACCTTGGGACGGCGGATCAGGGCGCGGGCCAGTGCCACGCGCTGCCGCTGGCCGCCGGAGAGCTGGTGGGGCTTGCGCTTGCCCAGTGCCCCGAGCTGCACCATGTCGAGCGCCTCCTGGATGCGCTGCTTCTTGGCGGCGGCATCCAGCGGCAGGCGCCGCAGCCCGTAGCCGACGTTGCTCTCCACGCTCATGTGCGGGAACAGCGCGTAGGACTGGAACATCATGTTCACGGGGCGCTCGTGCGGGGGCACCGTGCCCATCTCGGCGCCGTCGATGGAGATGCGGCCGCTGGTGGGCGGGCGAAGCCGGCCAGCATGCGCAGCAGCGTGGTCTTGCCGCACCCGGAGGCCCCCACCAGGGCGAACATCTCGCCCTTGTAGATCTGCAGGCTGACGTTATCGACCGCCGTATGGGCCGATAGGCCTTGCTCACCCCGTCGATGAGGATCTGCGGGATGGCGTTCGGGTCGAGCCACGGCCGGTCGGTGAGGGGTTTGGACTGTGCGCTGATCATGGCTGGTACGGTTAATGTACCGCGTTAGAACTCGGCGGGTGGGGTTGAGCGGCGCCGGGCCGGCGCAAAGAACGGCCGTTCGACCACCCGGGCCCGCACCATGCGGCGCTCCCAGACCAGTTCGCGGTTCAGGTAGATCTCGGCCCACAGAACCGAGCCGGTGGCGCTGTAGGGGGCCTCGACCATCGCCAGCGCAAGGTTGCGCTTGCACGTGGGCGACCAGGTGGCCGATGTGATGCTGCCGGCCTCGCGGCGCCCGGAGCGCTCGGTGTACAGCAGCGCGTTATGTGCGGGCTTGGTGCCCTCGATGTCCAGCCCCACCAGCTGGCGCCGCGGCCCGCGCTGCTGCTCGGCCAGCAGCGCCCGGCGGCCGGTGAAGTGCCCCTTCTTGAAGTCCACCAGCCAGGCAAGGCCCAGTTCGATGGGTGACCGCTCGGTGCCAATGCGCAGCGTATGCGCGGCGGAGACGAAGTCCATGTTGGGCAGGACGAAGCCGGCCTCGATGCGCGCCATGTTGAGAGCCTGGGAGCCGATCGGGCGTACGCCGCGGGTGCGGCCATGCGCCATGAGCGCGTCCCAGACGTGCTCTGCATCCGCCGGCTCCATCCACAGCTCGTACCCTAGGTCCCCGGTAAAGCCGGTACGCGAGACCATCATGGTGATCGGCGCGGCCGCCCCGGGCATGGAGAACTGGCCGTGCTCGAAGGGCTTGAGGCGCTCGATGCCGGCGAGCCCCACCGCGCGCAGCAGCGAATAGGAGGTCGGCCCCTGGACGGCCAGCGCTGCGACCTCCTCGGTCACCTCGCTGATGTGCACGTCAAAGCCGACCGCGGAGGCTGTGAACCAGTCGATCTGGCGCTCGGCGGTGCAGATCAGGAACATGTCCGCGGCCAGGCAGAACACCGTGCCGTCATCGATGAGCATGCCCGCGTCGTCGCACCACACTGCATAAGCGACCTTGCCGGGCTTCAACTTGCGCGATGTCGCGGGTCATCAGGCGGTTGAGGAAGCGCAGGGCGTCCGGACCTGTGATGCGGTACTTCACCATCGGCGTCAGGTCAAACAGCGAGCTGGCATTGCGCACCGAGAAGTATTCCTGCTCGACGCTGGTGAAGACATCGACGGTGGTGTAGCCGGCCCAGGGTATGAAGCTGTCAAGCTGGCTCAAGGCGCGCGCGCGCTCGTGGAACGGGGTCTTCAGCAGCGGCTGGCGGTAATGCGGCTCGGTTCGGCATCGGCATGTTCAGGCAGCCTCACTCATGACCTGGCGCGCCGCGTTGCGCCCGGCAAGTCCCATGACCCCGCCGCCCGGATGGCAGCCGGCCCCGCACACGAACAGGCCCGGCAGCGGCGTACGGTACTGCGTGGCACCCGGGACCGGACGCACCATGAAGAACTGGTCGAAGGCCAGTTCCGCGTGGTGCCAGTGGCCGCCGCTGATGCGAAATTCACGCTCGATGTCCGCCGGGGTCAGCGAACTCGCTCGCCAGCACGCAGCTGCGCAGGTCCGGCGCATAGGCCCCCAGCGCATCGATCACGATATCGGTAAATGGCTGCCGGCCGGCCGCCCAGCCCTGCTTCAGTTCGTAGGGGGCGTACTGCACCACGACCGAGGCGACGTGCTTGCCCGCCGGCGCGAGCGTCGGATCTGCCAGCGTCGGCAGCGTGACCTCCAGCATCGGTGCCTGCGAGTACTCGTTGTACTTGGCATGGTTGTAGGCGCGCTCGATGTAGTCCGCGTTGGGCGCGACCAGCAGGCGCCCGCGCAGCGCCTGCGCATCCAGTCCGGGGAAGGTGTGGCAGCCGGTCCAGTGCCAGGTGCAGCTTTGCCGTGACCCCGCGGCTGCGCAGGTGCGTGAGGCGCCGCACGAAGCCGGCATCCAGGTGCTGCGTGCCGAGCAGGCCGAGGAAGGTCGTCTTCGGGTCGGCGCTGGAGACCACCGCGCCGGCACTGATCTCCTGGCCGGAAGCCAGCGCCACGCCGCTGGCTCGGTCATCCTTCACCAGAATGCGCTCGACCGCTGTCGAGGTAAGCACTTCGGCGCCGGCGGCGGTTGCGGCGCGCGCGAGCGCTGCGCACAGCGCGCCCAGGCCGCCCTCAGGCTGCGTCGAGCGATTCGGTCCCACAGCTTGCCGCCATGCGATAGAGGTAGGACAGCACGCTGCCCGGAGAGCGCGGGCCGTAGTTGGTGCCGAGCACCGCGTCCAGCGCGAGCGCGCCCTTCAGCAGCGGATTCTCGAAGCGATCCTCCAGAAGATCGTGCACGTTCATGAGGCCGATGCGCAGCAGCTCGCGCATGTCGCGCTTGCCCAGCCGGCGCATGCGCCACCCTAAGCCCAGCAGCGACTTGCGGTCACTCCAGGCATCGGTCCCCAGACGCGGCGGGGGCTCGTTGAGCACCGGGTGCAGCACGCCGGAGAGCTGGCGGAACAGGCGCTGCCATTCCAGGTAGGCGCGCGCGTCGGTGGCTGAGAGTCCCGCGCCTGCACCCAAGGTCAGGTGCTGGCCGGCCGTGGACAGCGCGGTCGTGGGCAGCCCCTGCGCTGCGAACTTCAGGCCATGGGCGCCCAGGTTGAGGTCCTTCAGTAGTGCAGGGGGCATCAGGTGCAGCAGGTGCGCACACGCGGAGACGCTGAAGCCGGGGGAGAATTCGCGCGTCGCGGCCGCGCCGCCTAAGCGCTCGGCGGCCTCGAGCACCAGCACCGAGCGGCCCGCACGGGCAAGGTAGGTCGCGCACACAAGCCCGTTGTGGCCGGCCCCGACGATGATGGCGTCGTAACGCGCGCGCGTCGGGACGGTCATGGCTTGCGCCCCAGGTCACGCAGGATCGCGGCGGCGGAGTTGGCCCCCGGGGCGCCCATGACGCCACCGCCGGGGTGGGTGCTCGAGCCGCACATGTACATGCCGCGCACCGGTGCGCGGTACTGCGCATAGCCTGGTACCGGGCGGTTGAACAGCAGCTGGTCGAAGGTCAGCTCGCCCTGGAAGATATTGCCCTCGGTGAGGCCGACCTCGTTCTCGATGTCCTTCGGAGTGCGGATCTCCGCGTGCAGGATGAGGTCCTTGAAGTCCGGGCTGTGGGCCCCGATCGCATCGATGACTGTCTTGCCAAAGCCCTGGCGCCTGGCGTCGGTCCACTCACCGTCGGCGAGCTGGTACGGGCAGTACTGCACGAACACCGACATGTAGTGCTTGCCGTCGGGTGTCATGGTCGGGTCGATCTGCGTCGGGATCAGCATGTCGACGTAGGGCGCCCGCGACCAGCGGCCCTCCTTCCAGTCGTCGTAGCCGCGCTCGAGCATCTCGATGGTGTCGGTGATGTGCAGGTCGCCGCGCATTGCCGGCGAGCCCTGCGGGATCGCCGGGAAGCTCGGCAGGCCGTCGAGGGCGATGTTGAGCTTGCCCGAGGAGCCGCGGATCTTGAACTTGCGCACCTGGTCGATGAACTCCGGCGGCAGGTGCTCGGGCGCCACTGTCTTCAGGAACGTGCGCTTGACGTCAAGGTTGGAGACCACCACCGGTGCGGTGATCTCCTCGCCGTCATCGAGCACCACGCCCGTGGCGCGACCGTTGCGCACCAGGATCTGCTGCACCGGAGCGCTGACGCGCACTTCCCCGCCGCTGGCCTTGAGGGATGAGGCCAGCGCCTGGGTGATCGCACCCATGCCGCCGCGCGCGAACCCCCAGGCACCCACGGCACCGTCGATGCTGCCCATGTAGTGGTGCAGCAGCACGTACGCGGTGCCCGGCGGAGCGCGGGCCCAGTGCGGTGCCGATGATCGAGCTGCCGGCCATGTGCGCCTTGACGATCTCGCTCTCGAAGTACTCCTCGAGCATGTCCGCGCAGCTCATCGTCCAGAAGCGCAGCGTGTCGTACATGCGCGCCTCGCCCAGGCCGTGGAAGTGCTTGCCGAGGTACATCAGCTCCTGGATATCGCGTGGCCGGAACGAGGTCGGGTCCGGGGGCTCGCGCAGCAGCAGCGGCTTGATGAAGCGGCAATGGCGCAGCATGTCGCGCACGTAGCGGTCGTAGGCCTCCGCATCGTGCTTGGAGTGGCGCGCGAACTCGCGGCGCAGCGCATCGTGGTTGTCGTAGATGGCGAGGTGGCCGCCATCGCGCATCATGGTGCAGCCACCCTCGTAGGGGATGATCTGCAGGCCATGCTGGGGCAGCTCCAAGCGCGCGGATGATCTCGGTGCGCAGCAGGCTGCAGACGTACGAGCAGTTCGAGTACGTGAAGCCGTCGTACAGGCTGCGGCTGACCGCCGCCCCGCCGATGTACGCGTTGCGCTCGAGCACCAGCACCTTGAGGCCCGCGCGCGCCAGGTAGCAGGCGTTGACCAGGCCGTTGTGGCCGGCGCCCACGATGATCGCATCGTAGCGATTGGCTGGCGCGCGAGCTCATGCCGACGCGTCGGCGTGCTGGCTCAGGCGGGCACCCGGTGCGTCGTCGCGCCCTGCGCGTTCAGCGTGGTGTCCACCGCCACCTCGAAGGCAGCCAGCGTGTCCTTCAGGCACGAGTCGTCGTGCGCGGCGGACATGAACCACGGCTCGCGCGAGTCCGGCTCGCACAGGATCAGCTCATCGTGCAGCACCTTGGCCACCGCGTCGTAGAAGGTGTAGTCGCTGCCCTTCCAGTCGCGGTAGGTGCGCGGCGGTTGAGCCGCGAAGTACAGGCCACTCATCGAAGGATGCCCCACGAAGCTGTGCGCGATGCCGCGCGCCTTGAGGATAGCGCTCTTGCCGTTGCGCAAGCGCGTACCGAAGGTGGCGAGTTTCTCCAGCGCATCGGTCTCGGCCAGGATCTCCAGGGTCTTCTCGGCCGCCGCCAGCGAGACCGGGTGCGCGGTGTAGGTGCCGCCGTGGGCGACGCCCTTGCCGATCTTGCGCATGATGTCCTCGCGGCCGGCGAGCACCGAGATCGGATAGCCGTTGGCAACCGCCTTGGCAAAGGTGCACAGGTCCGCACGTACCCCGTACAGCTCCTGCACGCCGCCCTTGGCGACCCGGAAGCCGGTCTTCACCTCGTCGATGATCAGCACCACGCCATGGCGGTCGCACAGCTCGCGCGCGGCGCGCATGTACTCAGGATCGGCCGCGATGCCCAGGCAGTTGCCCATGATCGGCTCGATCAGCAGGCAGGCGATGCTCTTGCCGTGGCGCTTGAGCACGTCCTCGAGCTGGTTGGCATCGTTGGCCTGCACGAAGTGCGCGAAGTTGCGGGTCGCCAGCGGCACCCCCTCGCTGTACGGGTGCACCACCGGGTCGCCGACCTGCGGACCACTTGTCCATCGGCGTGTACCACATGGCCGCATCGAACAGGCCGTGGTAGCTGCCCTCGAGGATGACGTAGTCGTCCTTCTTGGTGTAGGCGCGCGCCAGGCGCAGGGCGGCCATCACCGCCTCGGTGCCGGAGTTGGAAAAGCGCACCAGCTCTGCGGCCGGCACCATCTGCGAGATGCGCTCGGCGACCTTGTACTCACGCTCGGTCGACAGGGCGAACACGCCGCCGAGCTTCATGCCCTCGCGCGCCGCCTCATCAACGCGCGCATCCGCGTAGCCGAGGATCGCCGGGCCGTAGCCCATGCGGTAGTCGACATACACGTTGTCGTCGAGGTCGGTGACGCGCGCGCCACGGCCTTCCTTGACATAGATCGTGCGGTCCTCGCCCCAGAAGCGGAAGTTGGAGGCGACGCCCAGGGGCATCTTCTTCAGAGCCCGCCGGTAATGCTCATGGTTCCTGGTCATGGTTCTGGCCATGGCGGCGCTCTCGCTGGTTAGGACAGGGGAAAATCGCAGCTATCACGCCAAGTTACCACTTGGGCGGCATGTCGTCTATATGCTCATATAGTTTTCTGGGCTAGAATTATATGGCCATATAAATCCCACCGAGCGCCCCCTATGAACGCCAATGCCCGCCCGGTCGAAGTCGCACCCCAGAGCATCCAGCGCGCCCTGCCCGCGTGGGTCTACAACCACCCGGAAATGACCCGCCTCGAGTACGAGCGCATCCTGCGCCCGAGCTGGCAGATGGTGTGCCACGTAAGCTCGCTCGCCAAGCCCGGTGACTATGTCGCGATCGAGATCGGCACGCGACAGCATCGTGGTCATCAAGAGTTCCGCGGGCGAGATCCAGGCGTTCCACAACGTCTGCCGCCATCGCGGCGCGCGCATCCTGCATGGCGAGGGCAACTGCCCCGGGGCGATCACCTGCCCCTATCACGGCTGGTCCTACAAATTGAGCGGCGAGCTGATCGGCATGCCGAACCGCGAGACCTTCCCGCCGCTGGACCGCTCGCAGCTCGGCCTGAAGCCGGTGCGCATGCAGGTGTTCTCCGGCTTCGTGTTCGTGTGCCTGGCCGGTGACGAACGCCCGCCGCTGGAGGAGATCTGGGGCGACGTCGGCGCAGAGTTCGCGCCGCATCGCTTCGAGCGACATGCAGCCGCTCGGCCCCCATGTACGTCGAGCACTGGGAGTGCGACTGGAAAGTCGCGATGGACAACTACCTCGAGTCCTACCACGTGCCGATCGGCCACCCGGGCCTGTTCCGCATGTTCACGCCGGACTTCGATGACCAGTCGAGCCCGGACACCGGGCGTGGCGCGCGGCGTCAGCTGGCTGCGCGAGCGCCCCTCGACGCCGCTGGAGCGAGCGCATGTACCAGCAGATGATCGGCGCGGTGACGCAGCACCTGCCCGAGGACGACCGCAAGCGCTGGAGCTTCTACAGCATGCTGCCGAACCTCGGGATCGATGTGTTCCCGGACCAGATGGACTTCTTCCAGGTGCTGCCGCGCGGACCTGGCAAGTGCACCATCCGCGGCCAGGTGTTCGGCGCTGCCGGATGACACGGCGCGAGATGCGGATCGTTCGCTACCTGAACGCGCGCATCAACCGGCAGGTGCAGCGTGAGGACGAGTTCCTGTGCACGCCGCGTGCAGCAGGGCCTGGCATCGCCCAGCTACGAGCCCGGCCCGCTGTCCGCGACTCGAGAACTGGATGCTCGAGTTCCACGAACTGCTGCGTGCGCGCATCCCCGAGGCGCACCTGGCCGCACCCCCGGCCCGCTTCGCCTAGTTCGTCCCCTGCAGCAGCCGCGTGATCGAATCGCGGAACTCCGCGAGCGGCGCCGTCACAGGTCCCGCGTCGGCCGGCTCGGCGGCGGCACCGAGCAGCCCTGACTGGGTCGACTCCGCGAGCTGAACCTGCTCGACGACCCAGGACTCGGTCTCGCGCCGCCACAACTCGCGCGCCGCGCGGCTGGCACGCCGCGCCGCGCCGTCGTTCGCGAACTCGAAGCGACGCAGGCGTGCGCGCCCGGGTGCGGCCGGGTTTGCCTGCAGCAGCACGGCCCCCGCCGGGCGCACGTCCAGCAGCTGGTTGGGAGCGATGAAGTGCTGGCTCGCGTGCGGGTTCTCCAGCCACTGCTCGACCAGCACCTTCCAGTCGGCCGCCACCTCCATCTCGACAAACCCCAGCGGTTCGCCACAGGCGTCCCAGGGCACCGTCGCCACGGGCGTGGGCACGCGCGGGGCGGCGCCACGCGCCAGCACCAGCTGGCCGCGCAACGTGATCTCAAGCGGCGTGAGGTCCCCGGGCGTGCTGCCCTCCACCAGCTGGCCGTCGAAGGTATAGGTCAGCGCGTGGGTCGCACAGCGGATGGCGCTCTGCAGGTGCCCGCGGCGCTCGCCAACCAGGGCATGCGGGCTGCGCCGGCAGGTGTTGCGGAAGCCATGCAGCCGCTCGCGCTCCGCGCGCACCACCAGTACCCGCTCCCCGGCGAGGTCTCCGGTGAGGAAATCCCCTGCCGCACGCAGCTCGGCCTCGTGACCGAGCACCTGCCAGGAGGGCCGCAGCAGCTGTTCGCGCTCGAGGCCAAGCAGTGCACTGTCGGTGTATGCGCGCGCCGGCAGCCGCGCCGCCGCCGGCGCCACGACGGGGGCCGGCACCACGGGCGGCTCGATCGCCGCGAACTCCCCGGGGAACACCGAGCGCAGGTAGGCGAGCGAGCGGCTGACCGCCTCGGCGCGATTGATGTTGGCCTCGCTCTGGAAGGCGAAGCCCTGCCACAGGACCTCGAGGACGCCGATCAGCCCGAGCGCCACCGCGTCCGCATCCAGGTGCGCCGCCCCGCTCATGCCGATCAGGCGCTGAATGAGATCGCGCACCAAAGCGGCGAAGTCCTCGTCCTTCTTGCCGCAGATATCGTAGTACTCCTGGCGCGAGCTCGCCTCGCCCCAGAACGAGTACCAGACCGAGACTTTGCGCGGACTGGCGATGTCAGCATCCAGGTACAGGTCCACCAACAGGCGCAGCGCCGCCACCGGTGTCGCGCGCAGCTGCGCGACCGGCGCCATCACGCGCTCCTGGAACTCCGCCGCGAGGTACTCGAGCGAGGCGACCAGCATGGCCGCCTTGGAATCGAAGTAGAAGCGCACGATCCCCGGGGAGAGGTCGGCCAGCGCCACGACCTTCTCGACCGTGGTGCGCGAGGGCCCGTAGATATGCAGCGCGGAAATGCAGGCATCGATCAGGCGGCGGCGCTGGCGGACCCGTGTCTGGCTGCTGCCGGGGGGACGGGCGGCGTTGGTCGAGGGAACTCGGGGAGCGGACACCTGTGTCTATACTCGCTGCCGCGGCCGGTCGTGCGCCGGTGCGGCAATTGTTGCACTGTGGTTAAGTTTATCCCGCACAATACGCGCAGGCACGAGCAAATCGCACAACATGAACGTTAACTGGCGCCCGGGCCGCTGGCTGATCATCCTGCCGCCGCTCATATTCCTGTTCGTCTTCTTCCTGGTGCCATTCGCGTTCGCCTTCAAGATCAGCTTCGCGGAAGCCGCTCCGCGGGTGCCGCCGTTCACCGACGTGATTTCCTGGACCGCCGACCACCATCTGCGCCTGGCGATCACGCTGGGCAACTACCGCTACCTGCTGACCGACCAGGTGTACGGGGTGGCCTACCTTTACTCGCTGCGCACCGCGTTCTTTTCCACGCTCGCCTGCCTGGCGATCGGCTATCCGATGGCGTACGCGATCGCGCGCAGCCCCAAGTCGCGGCAAAACCTGCTGCTGCTGGTGATCATGCTGCCGTTCTGGACTTCCTTCCTGCTACGCGTCTACGCACTCGAGGGCATCATCCGTGACAACGGCTTCCTCAATACCGTGCTGCTGCATCTGGGCGTGATCCACGAGCCCTTGCACATCCTGCATACGAGCGTGGCGGTGTACATCGGCATCATCTATTCGTACCTGCCCTTCATGGTGCTGCCCCTGTTCGCGACGCTGGAGAAGCTCGACCCGACGCTGCTGGAGGCGGCCAGCGACCTCGGCAGCACGCCACGGCGCGCCTTCCTCGATGTCACCCTGCCACTGTCGATCCCGGGGGTGATCGCCGGGGCGATGCTGGTGTTCATACCCGCGGTCGGTGAGTTCGTAATCCCCTCGCTGCTCGGGGGGCCGAACAACCTGATGATCGGGCGTGTGCTGTGGGATGAGTTCTTCGGCAACCACGACTGGCCGGTCGCCTCGGCGGTCGCCATCGCCTTCCTGCTGCTGCTGGCGGGGCCGATCGCGATCTACCAGTACTACAACGTGCGCCAGCTGGAGGCTTAGATGGAAGGCCGCTCCTCGGCAGGTCTCAACACGGTGCTGTTCGGTGGCATCGCCCTGCTGTACCTGCCGATCCTGATGCTGATCGGCTACTCGTTCAATGCCTCCCCGCTGGTGAATGTCTGGGGCGGCTTCTCTACCGCCTGGTACGGGCAGTTGCTGCACAACCGCCAGCTGCTGCAGGCGGCCCTGCTATCGCTGGAAGTGGCCGTCGCCGCCTCCACCGGCGCGCTGATCCTGGGCACGCTCGCCGCGGTTGCCCTGGTGCGCTTTTCGCGTTTCCGCGGCCGCCTGCTGCTCACCGGCATGGTCAACGCACCGCTGGTGATGCCGGAGATCATCACGGGCATCACCCAGCTGCTACTGTTCGTGTCGATGGTGCAGCTGCTGGGCTGGCCGCACCGCGGCTTCACCACCATCGTGCTCTCGCACGTCACCTTCTGCAGCGCCTACGTCACCATTACCGTCCAGTCACGCCTGCAACAGGCCGACCGCTCGCTGGAAGAGGCGGCCATGGACCTGGGCGCAAGCCCGCTGCGCGCCTTCATGGAGATCACGCTGCCGATCATCGCCCCTGCGCTGATCTCCAGCTGGCTGCTGTCCTTCACGCTCTCGCTCGATGACCTGGTGATCTCAAGCTTCGTGGCGGGCCCGGGCGCCAGCACGCTGCCGATGGTGATCTACTCGAAGGTGAAGCTCGGGGTGAGCCCGGACATCAACGCCCTTGCGAGCATCATCGTGTGCGCCGTCGGGGCGTGCGTGATCGCAGCCGGTTACCTGATGGTGCGCGGCGACCGCAAGCATGCCGCCGAGATCCGCCTCGCCGGCAGCTAGGGCGCCGCCCTCACAGGCCGGTCTTGATGCGCGTCCAGGTGCGCGTGCGCAGGCGCTCCAGTGCCGGTGAGGCCTCCGTGGCCATGTACAGTCGCGCGCGCACCTCCGGCGTCGGGTACACCGTCGGGTCGTTGAGGATCTGCGGCTCGACGTACGCGTTGGCGGCCAGGTTGTCGTTGCCGTAGTGGATGTAGTTGGTGATCTGCGCGATTACCTTCGGCTCGAGGATGTAGTTCAGGAACTTGTGCGCGGCCTCGCGGTGCGGCGCATCTGCGGGGATCAGCAGTGCATCGAATGAGCCATTTGCGCCCTCCTTGGGCACCGTGAAGGCGAGGTTCACGTCGACCCCTGCCGCCTTGGCGCGCGCACGCGAGGTCGAATAGTCCCCTGACCAGGACATGGAGATGCAGAAGTCCCCGGTGGCAAGGCCATTCATGTACTCGCTGGAATCGAAGGCGCGGATGTACGGGCGCACCTTCAGCAGCAGCTTTTCCGCCTGGGCGTAGTCCTCGGGCTTGGTCGTGTTGGGGTCCAGGTGCAGGTAACTCAGAGCCAGCTGCAGCACATCCTCGGGGGAGTCGAGGAAGGTCACGCCGCAGTCGGCGAAGCGGCTGATGACCTCTGGCTTGAAGATCATGTCCAGGCTGTCAACCGGTGCATCGGGCATGCGCGCGCGGATCATGTCGGCGTTGTAGGCAAAACCATTCACGTGACGCAGGTACGGCATCGCATAGCGGTTGCCCGGATCGGCGACGGACTCGCGCGCGAGCACGTACGGGTCCAGGTTCCTCCAGTTGGGCAGCAAGGCTTTGTCGAGCGGCTGGTAGATACCCGCCTTGATCTGCCGCGCGAAGTAGTCCGTGGAAGTACTGACCACGTCATAGCCTGAGTCCCCGGCCATCATCTTGGCCTCCAGGGTCTCGTCGGCATCGTAGGTGTCGTACACCACCGTGATGCCGGTGCGCTGCTCGAAGTCAGCGATGGTGTCCTTGCCGATGTAGTCCGCCCAGTTGTAGATGTGCAGCTCGTTGGCAGGCTTGCCGTGCCCGCAGCCAGCCACGCCCACGAGCGCACCCAGGGCCGCTGCCAGCAGCACCCTCCGCACCCAGCGCTGCGCGGCCATCTTCAGAGCTTCACCATCACGTGGCGCGTCACCGTGTAGTCCTCGAGTGCGTAGACCGACAGGTCCTTGCCGTAGCCGGAGCGCTTGAAGCCCCCGTGCGGCATCTCGTTGACAGTCGCAAAATGCGTGTTTACCCAGGTGACGCCGTACTGCAGCTGCGCCGCCACGTTCATCGCGCGGCCGACGTCACGCGTCCAGATCGACGACGCAAGTCCGTACTCGGAGTCATTCGCCCAGGCGATCGCCTCGTCGGTGTCGCCGAAGGGGGTGAGCGAGACCACAGGTCCGAACACTTCCTTCTGCACGATCTCATCGTCCTGGCGGGCACCGGCAATGACGGTCGGCTCGTAGAAGAAACCGCCGCCGGGGCGCACCTTGCCACCGGTGGTGACCTGCATATGCCGGCTGGCCGCGGCGCGCTCGACCATCGCACCAACGCGCTCGCGCTGCGCGGCTGAGATCAGCGGGCCGAGTTCCACGCCCGCTTCCTGCTGCGTGCCAAGCTTGATCGAGCCGACCGCCTGGGTGAGGTCCGCCACCACCTTGTCGTAGATCTTCTTGCCGACGTACATGCGGCAGGCGGCCGTGCAATCCTGGCCGGCATTGTAGTAGCCGAAGGTGCGCACGCCGGCGACCACTTCCGCGACGTCGGCATCGTCGAATACGATCACCGGGGCCTTGCCACCGAGCTCCATGTGGGTGCGCTTCATGTTGTCCGCCGCCGCGGCGAGGATCTTCTGGCCGGTGCCGATGGACCCGGTGAGCGAGACCATGCGCACGCGCGGGTGGCTGGTGAGCAACCGTCCCACCGGCTCGCCGCGGCCGCAAATCACGTTCACCACGCCTGCCGGCAGCACCTCGGCGAAGAGCTCGGCGAGCTTGAGCGTCGTCAGCGGGGTCTGCTCGGAAGGCTTGAGGATGAGGGTATTACCGGCGGCGATCGCCGGGGCGATCTTCCACACCGCCATCATCAGCGGATAGTTCCACGGGGCAATCGAGGCCACCACACCCACCGGGTCGCGGCGGATCATGCTGGTGTGCCCGGCCAGGTACTCACCGGCGGCGATGCCCTGCGGGGCGCGGCACACGCCGGCAAAATACCGGAAGATGTCCGCGATCGAGGGCATCTCGTCGGCGAGCATCGCCGCCAGCGGCTTGCCGGTGTTGGCCGACTCAAGCGCCGCGTAGGCGCCGGCCTCCGCCTCAATCCGGTCGGCGACGCGCAGCAAGAAGGCGCCACGCTCCTTCGGCGGCGTGCGTGCCCAGCCCGGGAAGGCGGCCTCGGCGGCGGCCACGGCTGCCTGGACCTGCGCTTCAGATGCGCCTGCAACCGAGGCGATCTGCTTGCCGCTGGCCGAATCCAGGATCGCCTCGGCGGCGCCCTCACCGGCCACCAGCCGGCCGCCGATCAACAACTGGGTCTGCATGCTTTGGCTCCTCAAAGGGACTGTGCTTGGGTCTTAGCTTGCCGCACTGCGCCGCCCCGTTATATTATTGTCCCCATAATATTAACACGCCCCGTGAACCTTCGCCTGAGGCCCCTGCTATGAACTCAGACGTCATCATCACCTGCGCGATCACTGGCGACGACACCAAGGTCACCAAGAGCCCGCACTGCCCGATCACCCCCGAGGGGATCGCCAACTCCGCCATCGAGGCGGCGCGCGCGGGGGCCGCCATCGTACACATCCACGTGCGCGACCCTGAAACCGGCGCCTTCAGCATGGCGACCAAGCATTACCGCGAGGTGGTCAGGATCATCCGCGAGAGCAAGGTCGATGTCCTGGTCAACCTCACCTGCGGCATGGGCGGCTACATCTGCATCGGCAAGGAGGGCCTGAAGGACACCCCGGCAGCGGGCTCCGATTTCGTCACGCAGAAAGAGCGCATGCAGCACGTCATCGATCTGTGTGAGCGAAGGCAAGTACCGGCCGGACATCGCCACCCTGGACTGCGGCACGCTCAACTTCGGCGATGGCAACCGTGCCTACATCTCAACCCCGGACTACTGCCGCGAGGGTGCCGCCATCCTGCGTGACCTCAAGGTGAAGGTCGAAATGGAGGTCTTCGACACCGGCAACCTGTGGTTCGTCAAGCAGATGGTGAAGGAGGGGCTCGTTCCGGGGCCTGCCATGATCCAGCTGTGCACCGGCATCCCTTACGGCGTGCCGGCCGACACCGGCCACCTGCTGGCCATGGTGAACACGCTGCCGGCGAACAACGTGTGGAGTTCGTTTGCCATCAGCCGCATGCAGATGCCATGGGTGGCGCAGTCGATCCTGCTCGGCGGCAACGTGCGCGTGGGGCTGGAGGACAACCTGTACCTGAGCAAGGGCGTGTATGCGAGCAACGCGCAGCTGGTCGAGAAGGCCCGCACGATCATCGAGGCGATGGGCGCCCGCGTGGTCGGCCCCGACCAGGCCCGCGAGCGGCTGCAGCTGAACTGACGTGGCGGGCATAGCCGTCCACGCGACCGCCGATCCAGCCGGAGTGGATCGACTACAACGGCCACCTGCGCGACGCCTACTACGGGCTGATCTTCAGCCAGTCGACCGATGCGCTCATGGACCGGATCGGCCTGGACGCCCCCTACCGGGCGCGCACCGGCTGCACGTTGTACACCGTGGAGATGCACCTGCATTACCTGCAGGAGGTGAAGGGCGCCGACACCACGCAGGTGCTGATGCGCATCCTGGGGCTTGACGCCAAGCGCATCCATCTGGCCCTCGAGCTGACCTGCGAGGGCAAGAGCGGCGTGGCCGCGAGCGCAGAGGTCATGCTGCTGCACGTGCGCCAGCACGACGGCAAGGTCTCAACCGCACCCTTCCCGGACGCGATAGCCGCCGCGCTGGCAGCGCTGCAGGCGCAGAGCGCGGCGCTCGCGGCAGACGCGCCCGGCTCGCGCCGCATGGAACTGCGCCCGGCCGCGCGTCCGGCATGAGCGCGCCGTCGCTGCAGAGGCTGCTCGCCCCGCGCAGCGTCGCCCTCATCGGCGGCGCCTGGGCGGATGCCGTATTTACCTCCTGCGCGGTGATCGGCTACAGCGGCGAGGTGTGGCGCATCCACCCCAAGCGGCCCTCGACCGACGCGCAGCGCTATTACCGCAGCGTCGATGAGTTGCCGGCAGCACCCGATGCCGCCTTCATCGCCGCCCCGAACCACGAGGTCCCGGCCATCGCGCAGGCGCTGCAGCGACGCGGGGCCGGCGGCTTCGTATGCTTCGCGGCCGGGTTCTCCGAGCTCGCCACGGCCGAAGGAGACCGCCTGACGCGCGAGCTTGCGACCGCGGCCGGCGAACTGCCCTACTTCGGCCCCAACTGCTACGGCTTCGTGAATTTCTTCGACGGCGTGGCGCTGTGGCCGGACCAGGTGGTCGGCAGGCGCCGCGAGCGCGGCGTGGCGCTGATCTGCCAGAGCGGCACGATCGCGCTCAACCTGCTGTTCAATGACCGCTCGCTGCCGATCGGCTGCGTGCTGACCGTCGGCAACCAGACCCGCCTGGCCGCCGAGGACCTGATCGAGCTGCTCACCGACGATGACCGCGTGACCGGCTTCGGGCTGTACCTGGAGGGTGTCCGCGACGCCCGCCGCTTCGCCGCCGCCGCCGCGCGCGCCCGTGCCGCGGGCAAGCCGATCGCGCTGGTCAAGGCCGGCCGCACCGCGGCCGCCAGTGCCACCGTGCGCACCCACACCGGCTCGCTGGCCGGTGCCGACGGTGCCTTCGATGCCTTCTGTGCGCAGGCGGGAATTGCCCGCTGCGAGTCGCTCGCCACCTTGTGCGAGACGCTCAAGGTGTTCCACTGCGGGGGGCCGCTGCGCGGGCGCCGCGTGCTCACCATGGGCGCCTCGGGCGGCGACATGGCCATGACCGCCGACGCCGCGCGCGACCTGGCGCTGGACTTCGCTGCCTTCCCGCCCGCAAGCACGCAGCGGCTGCGCGAGATACTCACCGACAAGGTGCATATCGCCAACCCGTTCGACTTCCACACGCACACCTGGTTCAACCTGCCCGCGCACCGGCAGATGTTCGACGTCGTGCTGCGCTCCGGGTTCGACGCGGTGGGCTTCATGCTCGACTGTCCGCCACCGCCGGGGGACGACAGTGCCTATGTGAACGTGGTGAAGGAATTCGCCGCCGCACTGCCCGGGGCCGATACGCGCGCGGTGCTGATCTCCTCGTTGCCCGAGTCGATGTCAGCGGCCACCCGCGAACTGTGCCAGGCAGCCGGCATCGCCCCGCTGCAGGGACAGCGCGAGGCGCTGGAGGCGCTGGACCTGGCCGGCGCAGTCGGGGAGGCCTGGGCGGCAGGTTCCCAGGTCGACCTGCGCGTCCCGAGCAGCCTCCCGGGCAAAGTGCATTCGCTCAGTGAGAAGGATGGCAAGGCGGCCCTTGCCGCCTTTGGCGTGCCGGTGCCGCGCAGCATGATCGTGCCGGCGCGCGGGGCGGCCCACGCGGCCGTGGAGATCGGCTTCCCGGTGGTCATCAAGGCCAATGCCGCCGCCATCGAGCACAAGTCCGAAGTCGGCGGCGTCATCGTCAACGTGCGCAGCACCAACGAGGCCGAGGCCGCCGCGCGTCGCCTGGTGAAGCTGTCCGAAACGCTGCTGGTCGAGGAGATGGTCACCGATGGGGTGGCCGAGATCCTGGTCGGCATCACCGTGGACGCCCAGTTCGGCCAGATGCTGGTGCTGGGGGCAGGCGGGATACTCACCGAGCTGCTGCGCGACAGCGTCAACCTGCTGCCGCCATTCACGGAAGGCGCCATCAGAGCTGCCCTCGGGCGCCTGCGCGTCGCGCGCCTGCTGGCAGGCTTTCGCGGCCGGCCGGCCGGTGACCTACCGGCCCTGGTGGCCGCGATCCTGGCGTGCACGCGCTATGCACAAGCCAACCTCGAGCGCCTTGCCGAGCTTGATCTGAACCCGGTCATCGTGCGCCCCGCGGGCCGCGGTGTCGTCGCAGTCGATGCATTGATACGCCTGACACAGGAGCGCTGACATGACCGATGGCATCAATACCGTCACCCAGGGTGCGGTCCTGGAGATCACCATTGACCGCCCCAAGGCCAATGCGATCAACCTGGCCGCCAGCCGCCGCCTGAACGACGTGTTCACCCAGTTCCGCGACGACCCGACGCTACGCGTGGCGATCATCACCGGCGCCGGCGAGCGCTTCTTCTCCCCCGGCTGGGACCTCAAGGCCGCCGCCGCCGGCGAGGCGTCGGATTCGGACTGGGGCGTGGGCGGTTTCGGCGGCCTGAACTACCCGCGCAACCTCAACAAGCCGATCATCTCCGCAGTCAACGGCATCGCCTGCGGCGGCGGCTTCGAGATCGTGCTCGGCACCGACATCATCGTGATGGAGGAGCACGCCCGCTTCGCGCTGCCTGAGATCAACGTCGGCGTGCTCGCCGATGCCGGCACGATCAAGCTGCGCCGCCGCATCCCCTATCACGTCGCCGTCGAGTTCCTGATGACCGGGCGCTGGATGGACGCCGCCGAGGCCAAGCACTGGGGACTGGCCAGCCACGTCGTGCCCAAGGGCACCGCCATGGCCAAGGCGCGCGAGATCGCCCAGCAACTGGCCGCCGGCCCGCCGCTGCTGTTCCCGGCGATCAAGCAGCTGCTGCGCCACACCGAGATGATCGCCGAGGGACCGGCCTTCGAGCTGCACGACAGCCTGGAGGCGGTACAGAAGGTGGTGCGCTCGGAGGACCTGATGGAAGGCGCGACCGCGTTCGCCGAGAAGCGCGCGCCGCAGTGGACGGGTAAGTAAGGCGCAGGCCGTTACCCACCCGCGGCTGCTAGCCGCCCAGCGGGCGCAGCAGCGCCCGCGAGATGATGTGGCGCTGCACCTCGCTGGTGCCGTCCCAGATGCGCTCGATGCGCGCATCGCGCCAGATGCGCTCCAGCGGCAGGTCGCTCATCAGCCCCATGCCGCCGTGGATCTGCAGCGCCTCGTCCGCCACCATCGCCAGCATCTCGCTCGCCTTGAGCTTCGCGATCGCCATGTCCATGTCGGTGGCGATGCTCTGGCTCGAGCTTCCAGGCCGCCTCCAGCGTCAGCAGTTCCGCGGCGCGCAGCTCCACCGCCATGTCGGCGAGCTTGAAGCCACGCCCTGGAACTTGCCGATCTGCTGGCCGAACTGCTCGCGGTCCACCGCCCACTGCTTGGCTGGCTCCAGCGCGCGCTCGGCGCGGCCCAGGCAGGTCGCCGCCACCTGCAGGCGCGTCGCGCCCAGCCAGGTGTTGGCGACCTCGAAGCCGCGGTGCACCTCGCCGAGCACCGCGGACTTCGGCACGCGGCAGTCGTTGAACTCGAGGATGCTGTTGGTGTAGCCGCGGTGCGAGACGTTCTTGTAGCCGTCGCGCACCACGAAGCCCGGCATGCCCATGTCGACCAGGAACGCGGTGATGAGCTTGCGCTTGCCGCGCGGCGAGTCCTCCTCGCCGCTGGCGGCGAACAGGATCACGAAGTCGGCGTGGTCGGCGTGGCTGATGAAGTGCTTGGTGCCGTTGATGACGAAGTCACCGCCCTGCTGCACCGCGGTGGTCTTCATGCCGCGCACGTCCGAGCCCGCGCCCGGCTCGGTCATCGCCAGGCAGTCGACGCGCTCGCCGCGCACGCTGGGCAGCAGGTAGCGCTCGCGCTGCTCGCCCGTGCAGGCCAGCAGGATGTTCGACGGGCGCGCCGACGCAGGAGTAGTGCAGCGCGTAGCTGGTCCGGCCGAGCTCCTTCTCGTAGAGCATCCAGCTCACCGTATCAAGCCCCGCGCCGCCGACCTCGGTGGGCATGTTGGCCGCGTACAGGCCCGCCTCGATCGCCTTGTGCCTTGAGCTCCTGCAGCAGCTCCGGGCGCAGCACGCCGCTCTCCTCGACCTCGCGCTCGTGCGGCACGAGCTCGGCGCTGCACGAACTCGCGCGTGGACGTGATGATCAGCTGCTGTTCTTCGGACAGGGAAAAGTCCATCGCATTCTCCTCAGGCAGACGCCTTGCTGCTCTTCTTGGTGGCCGCGGCGGCGTTACCCATGGCCCAGCCGTGCAGCAGTTCCAGCTGCAGGCGCAGCTGCCCGATCTGCCGGTCCGCCGGCCAGTCGCCGCGGCTGGCCACGGTGCTCGCCGTGATACCGTTGATGAAGGTGATGACCGAGCGCAGCACCTGTTCCTGGGTGGACTCGGACCAGCCGCTCCACTCGCTCCAACCGCGCTCCAGGCAGCGCTCGAACAGGCGCAGGTACTCGCGGTGCAGCCAGGCATTGATGCGCTTCAGACGCCGGTCGGCCGGTACCTGGCCCCAGAAGGCGATCCAGAACGCGCACTCGATGTAGCGCGTCTCATCGACCGGCAGCGCCTCGGTCAGCAGCGCCAGCAGCTGCGGCTGCTCCTGCGTCCCGCTGGGAGTCAGGCGCTCCTCGATGCGCCGCAGGATCAGCCGCAGGGCGGCCGTGACGATGTCCTGCTTGGTGTCGAAGTAATGCGCCACCATGCCGGTGGTGTAGCCGGCCTCGCGCGCGATGCGCACGATGGTCGCCTGGTCGAAGCCGTGCTGCGCCACGACCCGGCAGGCCACCAGGGCAATCTCGTTACGGCGCTGCTCGTGATCGACGATCTTGGGCATGCGGCCTCCTGTGGCGCCTAGCGGGCCGGCTTCCCGCCCATGCGCCCGGCCTCTTTGGGCACCGGCGCTGCGGCCTGGGACGACTGCAGGCCGGCAAACCTGCCAAGCGTCGCGGCACTCATCGGCGCCACCTTCGCCGCGGCGGTGTCCACGTGCAGGTACAGCTGCTCGCAGGTGCCCAGCTGCACCGCGTCGCGGCGGCGGTTCAGGGTGTGGAAAAGGCGCACGCGCTTCTCATCCACTTCAAGCACACGCGAGGCGACGTACAGCTGCTCGTTGACGCGTGCCTCGGCCTGGTGAGTCATGTGTGTCTCGGCGGTGTACAGGCCGTGGCCTGCCTTGCGGTAGGCGTCATTGACGCCGGCAAAACGAAACACCGCATCCGCCGCATCGCCGAACACCTGCAGGTAGCGCGAGTCGGTCATGTGGCCGTTGTAGTCGATCCACTCCGGGCGAACCTCGACCTCCATCAGTTCAAGGGCTCCGGCCGCAGCACCGGCGGTGACCGCGGCGGCGATCTTGCCCTGGGCGCCGGCCCCGGCATCCTCGTACAGGCGCTGCTCGAGCGCCCGCAGCGTCGACCCCGCGCCGATATCGTGGCTCTTGAGCACTTGCTGGATCGCCACGAGGTAGGCGTCGCGCTGGCGCTCGATCTCGCGGATCGAGCGGCCACCGGCCTGGGCCTGGGTCCCCGCGACCATCTTGTCGATGAGCGAGTCGGTGAGCTCGGGGGCCTCGAGCTTGGTCCAGGGCCACTTCAGGCACGGCCCGAACTGCTTGAGCATGTGGCGCATGCCAGTCTCACCACCTGCCAGGTGATAGATCAGGTTGGTGCCCATGGCCGCCCAGCGTAGCCCCGGCCCGTAGATGATCGAGTCATCCAGCTCCCCGGTGGTGGCGACGTCCTCGTTGACCATGTGCAGGATCTCGCGCCAGATCGCCTCCTGCAGGCGGTCGGTGAGGTGTCCGGGCACCTCGCGGCGCACCTTGAGGGCATGCATGCCGATGTAGGTGAAGAAGCGCGCTGCTGCATCCAGGGCGGCGTCCGAGGTCTGCTTGCCACCGACCAGTTCCACCAGCGGCAGCAGGTACACCGGGTTGAACGGGTGGGCGACCAGGAACCGCTCTGGCGCGACCATGTCCTTCTGCAGGTCGGTGGGCATCAGGCCCGAGGTGCTTGAGGCGATGATGACGTCGGCCGGCGCAACCCGGCTCACGTCAGCGAGCACGCGCTGCTTCAGCTCCAGCTGCTCGGGGATGTTTTCCTGGATGAAGTCCACCTGTGCGGCCATCGCGCGCAGGTCGGTGGTGAAGCTGAGCTTGCCCTTCGGCGGCAGGGGCGCAAAGGTGAGCTTGGACAGCGCGCCTTCCGCGTTGGCGACGGCACCGCGGATCCACTCTTCCATCTCCGGCTTCACGTCCGCGGCCACCACGTCGATGCCGAAATGCAGGGCGCGCGCGGCCCAGCCCCCGCCGATGACCCCTGTACCCAGAAGACCGAGCGTCTTTACCTGTCGCATGAATTGCTCACCGTTGCGTTTAGTGGCTCCGCGCGGCGGCACCGGCCGGAGCGAATCTTTTTAATGTCGCCATAATAATATAATAAATCCCTGCCGCGTGCACCGGCGGCAGCTGCGGGCGTCCCGCCGGAGGCCTTGCGGCAATTACTTGAGGGTTGCACGAGAATTGCAGGACAATGGACCGTTGCCGAAGATCACGAACCATCACCTGGGGAACACGAATGGGCTTATTGGACGGATTATTGGGCGGCGCCGTGGGCGCCACCGTGGTCAGCGCACTGAACTCGCTGATCCAGCAGCATGGCGGGGTGCAGGGCATCGTCGCGCAGCTTGAGCAGCAGGGACTGGGAAACACCGTGAAGTCCTGGGTCGGCACTGGCGCCAACCAGCCGATCTCCCCTGACCAGGTGCACCAGGTATTCGGCGGGGCAATCACCACGATCGCAGCGAAACTGGGCATGACCCCGCAGGAACTCGCCGCGAAGGTCTCGCAGCACCTGCCCGGGGCCATCGACCATCTGACCCCCGGCGGCACGGTTCCCCCCAAGGCCGCCTAGCTCGCGCGCGCCGTACACATGCGCGGGTCCGGGGACGCGGACCCGGCCGCGCAGGGTGCGCGCGCATTGCATCGCAATGCCCGTGGCAACCATCGCCACCCGGCGCCCGCGTTGAGCGCCGGGGCACCCGCGCCCGCCGCCGGCTGGCTGCTCACCCGCACGCGCCAGAAGACCCGCCTCGCCTTCCTCACGATCTATCTTGTCTGGGGTGTCACCTACGCGGTGAACCGCATCATGGCGCTTGCGCTGCCCCCATTGTTGGCCGCCGGCCTGCGCTTTCTGCTGGCGGCAGCGCTGCTGCTGGGCTTCGCGCGTTGGCGCGGCCTGTCCCTGCCGCGCGGCCGCCGCGACTGGCTGTTCCTGGCCGCCGCCGCGCTGCTGGGCATCGTGCTCAGCAACGGCCTGAACGTAATGGCGCTGCGCCACATTCCATCGAATCAGGCCGCGCTGATCAGTGCGAGCTCAGCGTTCTGGATTGCCTGGCTTGGCATGTACGGCAAACGTGCCAGCGCGGTGGACCTTCGCACCTGGGTCGGGCTGATCGTCGGCTTTCTCGGTGTCGCGGTGCTGCTTTCCGCTCACCGCTTCGGGGCCGCCGCCGGCTTTGCCTGGCAGCTGGCGGTGCTGGGCAGCGCGTTGTGCTGGGCACTGGCAAGCATGGTCATCCGCGAGTGCCACTCCGATTCCGACCCGGTGGTCTTTACCGCCTGCTACCTGCTGATCGGCGGGATCGTGATGACCGGCGTCGCGCTTGCGCACGGCGATGCGACTGCGTGGACCTGGAGTGTCGCCGGCATCGGCGCGATGGTGTTCCTGGCGATCTTCAGTTCCACCTTCGGTTTCGTCTCCTATGCCTACCTGTTACGCCACGAGGCACCTTCGCGCATCGGCACCTACGCTTACGTGAACCCGGTGGTGGCCGTGGCAAGCGGCTGGGTGCTCCTCGGTGAGCGGCTGGATACAACGCAACTCATGGGCACCGCGATCATCATGGCCGGGGTGCTGCTGGTCGGTAACCTGCGACTGCTGCCACGCGGCGGCGCAGTGCCCAGCCCTGCTTCGGCCCACCAGCGGCCGGCCCCGCGCTAGGCCCGGGGGCCTAATCCAGTCAGCGGTGTCTGACACGCGCAGCGTCCGCGCGCCGGCTGCCGTGCTCCGGCGACGTTCAGCAAAATCTGTGGCAGTTCAACAGCGACGAGATGCGCACCATGCACCAAGTGAAGCAATACCGCACCGTACTGATTCTCGCGGCCACCATGGCCGGCGCGGGACTGATGTCCGGTTGTGCCAGCACCCACACCGACACCGTCGAGGCCGCTTCCGGACACCCGTGGAACGCCAACGAGACCGCCGCCTACCAGCGGTATCTCACCGACCAGCACATGCCGTACCGCCCGTATGCCGAACTGAGCGCGCCGGATCAGCAGGAATACTGGGAGTGGCGCGCCAAGCACCCCGGCTAAAACCGCAAGACACCGCCAAGGCAAGCGGCGCAGCCACGATGGAGGCTGCGCCGTTTGCTTTTGGGCAACCGGAAGCGTCCGCCCGGGTGACCGGCCGGACGCTTGCAGTCAGTAACTAAGCGAGCTGACGCGCACCACGCCGGTGGCATCGCGCGAGAACATCTGCCGCAGCGCGACGCGTCCCTGGAAGTCCTCGCCCTCGACGATCGAGTTCTCAGCGGAGACCGCGAGCCCGCGCGCGTAGTCGATCGCGTCCTGCCACAGCGAAAACTCTGCCAGAAACCAATCGATTCCCTTCTGCGTAACGCCCCAGCGCTCGCCGGTGCGACGCACCCTGACACATGGCATATCCATTGGATGGCTCCGTACTTGGTGTGCAGGCCCGTCCCGGCCCGCACGTGAATGGTGCGCCGCCGCTCGACTGCATCGCTATCGGCGCGAGCCAGCGCCGCAGTGTCGGCCCTTGCCTACAGCGCTAACCCATCACCACACGGATCGAATGCGCCGCGCGGTCGTCCACCAGCGCGATACGGATCGGCGGGCGCAGGATCGTGACGAAGTCCACCTCGACGTGGCTGATGCCGGTCGTGGCGCCGAAGGGATTGGTCACGGTGATGTCGTACAGCGTCGCCCCGTGGCGGTACTGGATGTCGTAGCGCCGCCAGCTGCGCGGGATGCACGGCTCGAATGATCAACTCGTTGCCCTCGATGCGCAGGCCGAGTATCGCTTCAAGCCCCGCGCGATACAGCCAGCCGGCCGCCCCGGTGTACCAGGACCAGCCGCCGCGCGCGGCCGGTGCCGGGGGCGCGTAGATGTCCGCGGCTACCGCGTAGGGCTCAAGCTTGTATTGCTCCACCTCCACCGCATCGCGGGTGTGCTGGATCGGGCTGAAGAAGTCGAAAAGTTCCTTGGCGCGCTCGCCGTCACCCAGCCGCGCGAAGGCGATCAGCGACCAGATGGAACCGTGCGTGTACTGCCCGCCATTCTCGCGGATGCCCGCCGGGTAGGCCTGAATATAGCCAGGATTGGGCTGCGAATTGACGAACGCAGGGGTGAACAGCAGCACCTGGCGCTCCTTGCGCCGCACCAGGTATTCATCGACCGCCGCCATCGCGTGCGCTGCGCGCGCCGGGTTGGCGGCCGCCGAGATCACCGCCCAGGATTGCGCGATCGAGTCGATGCGGCATTCCAGGTTGCGCGCCGAGCCGAGCGCGGAGCCGTCATCGAAGTAGCCGCGCCGGTACCAGTCCCCGTCCCAGCCGTTTTCCTCCAGCGCCGCGCGCAGCCCCTCGCGGTGCGCGCTCCAGCGCTGCACGCGCGCGTGGTCGGCGCGTGCTGCTGCCAGCGCGCCAAATTCCTCCAGTGCCGCGCACAGGAACCAGCCGAGCCAGACGCTCTCGCCGCGCCCGCCGGCGCCGACCAGGTTCATCCCGTCGTTCCAGTCGCCACCACCCATGAGCGGCAGGCCGTGCTCGCCCACGCCCAGGCTCGCCTCGAGCGCGGCGGCGCAATGCTCGTAGAGCGAGTCGTGGCGATCGGAAACGCGCGGCTCGAAGTAATTGTCGCTCGCGCCGGCTGCAAGCGGCTCACCGATCAGGTACGGCACCTGCTCATCCAGCACGGCCGCGTCGCCGGTGGCCCGCACATAGTGCGCGGCGCAATAGGCAAGCCATACCCGGTCATCGCTGATGTGGGTGCGCACGCCCTTGCCCGTCTCCGGCATCCACCAGTGCTGCACGTCGCCCTCAAGGAACTGCCGTCCGGCCGCGCGCAGCAGGTGCTCGCGCGCAATCGCAGGCGCAAGCGTCGTGAGCGCCATGCAGTCCTGCAGCTGGTCGCGGAACCCGTACGCGCCGCTCGCCTGGTAGAAGGCGGTGCGCGCCCACACGCGGCAGGCAAGAGCCTGGTAGGGCAGCCAGCGGTTCAGCAGGAGGTCGAGTGCGCGGTCCGGGGTCTTCACCTGCACCTTGCCCAGCATCTCGTCCCAGCTCCCGCGCACCTCTGCGAGTGCCTGGTCCAGGTGCATGTTGCGGGCGGCCTCGATGTCAGTGACCGCGCCCCGCGGCGTCCTCCGCCTGGCCCAGAAACGCCACGACCTCGCGGGCGCCGCCTGCAGGCAGGTCCAGCGCCGTGAGTAGCGCCGCGCACGGATCAAACCCGGCCCCGGTGCGACCGGTGAGAGGCAGCTGCGCACGCAGCGCCGCAGGGCCGTCCATGCTGCCGTCCAGGCCCAGGAACTCACGCCGGTCGCAGGTGCCCTCG
Source organism: uncultured Pseudomonadota bacterium (assembly GCA_963703025.1). Classification (GTDB taxonomy): domain Bacteria; phylum Pseudomonadota; class Gammaproteobacteria; order Steroidobacterales; family Steroidobacteraceae; genus 13-2-20CM-66-19. Next base: position 4,067,593 of record OY969778.1, read on the forward strand.
CTCTGCGCACCGCCCAAGTCCAGGTAGGCGGTGCGCGCGCCGAACTGTGCGTTCCAGGGGTTGCGCGCCAGCAACGCCCCGGTATGGGTGCAGCGGTCGGTGACGATGAAAGGCGCACTGGCGGTGCGCGACGGGCCGAGCGACCACTCCACGTAGGCGCACACGCTCAGGCGGCGCGGCTTGGGGCCGTCGTTGCGTATCTTCAGCTGCGAGACCTTCAATGCGCGCCCGCGCGGCACGAACTGAATAAGCTCAAGGGCAATGCCGCGGCTGACGTACTCAAAGCGCGAGTAGCCCTGGCCGTGGCTTGCGCGGTAACTACCCTCCGGGTCGCGCATGGGCGCCGCGGTCGCGCACCACAGCTCCCCGCTGTCGTCGTCGCGCACGTACAGCGCCTCGGATGGTGGATCGCAAACGGCATCGTTCGACCAGGAGGTGAGCGCGTTCTCGCGGCTGTTGAGCGACCAGGTGAAGCCGGCGCCCGAGGTGGAGACCTGGAACCCGAACTGCGGCTGCGCGATGACATTGATCCACGGCATCGGCGTCGAGGCGCCCGGCTTGAGCACGGTCACGTACTCGTGGCCGTCGGCTGCGAAGCCACCGGTACCGTTGGGAAACTCCAGTTCCGGATCCGAGCGCAACTCGGTGACGGCACGCCCGGCGCGCGGGCCCGGGCGGACCGCCGGCGCTGCGGTCTCGGCCGAGGACTCCTCCAGGCGATCCAGCTGCTCGCCGAGCGTACCGCGACGGGCAACCAGTACCACGCGCGCCGCCGCCAGCAGCGCCAGGCGCGCCTCGGCCGACATGACCTCGGCGCGCAGCGCAAAGACACTGCCGCCACCGGCGGTCGCGGCCTGGTGGATGCGCTGCTGGCTGGCGCGCGTCAGTGACTCGATCGCCGACTGCAGGTCCTGCATGTAGGAGGTGGCCGAGCCATTGACGATCACCAGGTCGAGCGGGAAGTTCTTGATCGTGAAGTAGCCGTGGGCCCGCAGTAGCTGCCGCACCAGGGCCAGATCGTTGGCGTCGTCGATTTCCACCATCATGATCGGCCGGTCACCGGAGATGCCATGGGCCCACAAAGCGTTGACGCTGGCGCGGTTGTTCCGCAGCGTGTCCGGGGCCGGGCGCAGCGCCGAGTTCGCATAGAACACGTGCGCCGCGAGGCGCTGGAACGCGCTCGCCTCGTCGGGGTCCAGGCCCAGGTGATGCAGCTGCACGCGTGCGCTGGTCCAGGCGAGCGTCGAGGCGCGGTCGAAGGCGGACGCATCGCGGCACATGTCCACGATGCGCAGCACGTCAGCGCGCGAGCCGGCGACCGCGGTCCAGAAGGTCAGGCGCACGGTCTGTCCGGGGGCTACCCGCAGGCGGTAGCGCAGGGCAAATACCGGGTCTAGTACGGTCCCGGTGGCACCGCTCAACGCGGCGGTGTCCTTCATGGCGCGCGGCAGGCTGATGCTCTGGTCGCGACCCAGGAACCGCGCCCGGTCCGTCTCGAACTCGCACGCGCCGACCGGCTCCGCCTCCAGAACCGCCAGGTGCGCGCCCCAGGCCGGGGCATCCGTCTCGGCCCGGGGCCGCCGGCCGGCCAGCAGCACCTGCCGATCCGGGTCGAACTCGGTCTGCACGAACATGTTGGAAAACGCCCGGTGCGCCCGGTCGGCCGCCGCGCTCGTGAGCAGTACCTCGGCGTACGAGGTGACTTCGATCTCGCGTGGCGTGTCCCCCTGGTTCGAGATCGAGATGCGCCGCGCCTCCGCGTCGTGCTCGGCCGAGACCACGACCTGCAGGCGCGTCGCCCACGGCCCATCGCGCCGCGCAATCTCCACGCGGTCCTCGGAGAAGGTGACGCGGTAGGAATCCGGTCGGACCGCGGTGGGTGCAAAGCCGGCGGACCAAACCTCGCCGCTGTCGCGGTCGCGCAGGAAGATAGCCTGGCCACTGCGGTCGCAGGTGACGTCCTCGCTCCAGCGGGTTACTGCAAGGTCAGCGCAGCGGCTGAATCCTGCGCCGTTGGCACTGACCATCACCGCATAACGCCCGTTGCTCAGCAGCTGCGTATGCGGGGTGCGTGGCCGCCAGGTGGTCAGGCGGCGGCGGCCGGCCGACACCGGGAAGCGCGCCTCGCGAGCCTCGGTCTCCAAGCCCTCGGGGGCGGCCTCCACCGAGCGCGGCGGCTTCTCCTGCAACAGCAGCTCAGTCGCCCGCGCGGCCGGCTCGGCATGAAAGTATCCCTGCACGGCCCCGCCGGTCAGCGCATTGGCGATGGCGACGATCGTCATCCCCTGGTGGTGCGACATATAGGCACGCACGATCGCCACCGTCTCCCCGTCCGCAAGGCGTTCCGGGGTGTAGTCGAGCGCTTCGTAGAAGCCGAAGTGACCCAGGCCACCGGCCTCGGCCAGCAGACGGAAGTTCGCCGCCGCCGCACCTGGCTCCACCATCGCTGCAAGCCCGGTGGCATAGGGGGCTACCACCAGATCGTTGGCCAGGCCACGCTTGAGTCCCAGTGCCGGCACGCCGAAGGGCGAGTACTGGTAGGTCTGGTCAAGGTCGCGGGTATTGAAGGCCGACTCAGAGATTCCCCAGGGCACATGGCGTGTCGCGGCGTAGTCGCGCTGCGCACGCACCGCGACCTTCACGGCGCGATCGAGCAGGCTTCCGGTGGGAGCACGCATCACAAGCGTGGGCATCAGATACTCGAACATCGAGCCTGACCAGGACAGCAGCGCGGTGAGGTCCCCGAGCGCCACCGAGCGGCGGTCCAGGCGGAACCAGTGGCGCGCCGGTACGTCACGCTTGGCTATGGCGAGGTAGCTTGCCAGACGCGCCTCTGAGGCCAGCAGGTCGTAGTCCCCCGCGTCCAGGCGGCTCTCGGCGACGTTGAAGCCGATTGACATCAGCATGCGGTGCGGTTTGAGGAGGAAGGCAAAGTCCATCTCATAGGCCAGGCGCCGCGCCGCGTGCGCGACCTGCGCAAGGCGCTCCATCAGCTCGCGCGCGGCAGGGGCGGTTTCGCCCTCGGCCAGCTCAGCGAGCGTCACCGGTGGCGATGATCCGGCCAGCGCCGCGCCGGCATCACCGCCGAGGGCCTCCAGGTCGCGCAGGTGGCTGCGCGCGCAATCCAGCGCCACGCGCTGCCAGTCAGGCTCGGCCACAGCCTCATCTGGGGTGCTGCGCGCCACCGCCTGCAGCAAGCCGCCCGCCCGCACGATAGCGCGGATGCGCGCGGCCACGTCACCCGGCACCGCAGGCGGGGACGCCGCCGCGTGCGCCAGCAACTCGCGCATGCGGCCATCCGGGGCGAGACGCAGCGCGTCCTGCACGCCGGCGATGCGCTCACGCCCCCACAACGGCCGCCGCAACACGGAGTCGATCGCGTTGGCGAGCGCGAGCAGGTGACCGGCAAGATTACCGCTGTCGACGGTCGATACGTAGCTCGGTAGCAACGGCAGCGTGGTGCGCGTGTCGTACCAGTTGAGGAAGTGGCCGCGGAAGCGTTCCAGCCTGCCCATCGAGTCAAGCGTCGCTTCGAGCCGCTCCACCCAGTCGAGCAGGCCAAGCCAACCGAAGTCGACGGCACACACCGAGGACAGCAGGTACATGCCGATGTTGGTGGGGGAGGTACGCTGCGCGAGTATCGGCAGCGGGGTTTCCTGGAAGTTGTCCGGCGGCAGGAAGTGATCGTCGGCGGTCACGAACTGCTCGAAGTAGCGCCAGGTGCGGCGCGCGACCAGGCGCAGGTACGTTGCATCATCGGTGGACAGCTGAGGACCGGTGCCTTCCGGCTGCGGCACGCTGATCAGCCGTGCGAGTATGGGTGCGCCGATCCACAGCACCAGCCACGGCGCCGCCAGCCAGAAATTATCGGGGGCGAGGGCGAGCACGCCCAGCGCCGTCAGGATGCCGATGAACACGCTGCCGCGCATGCGCATCACGAAGCTTGCGAGGTCCAGGCGGCTTTCGCTGCGCGCCTGCGCAGCGGTGGTCCAGTCCAGCAGGTGGCGGTGGGTTAACGTCAGGCGCACCAGCGTGCGCACGATCGCATCGCCCATCCACCAGGCACGATCGGCCAGCAGCGCCAGGCCGAGCGTCCAGCGCAGCAATGCGAAGCGCATGTCGTGACGCAGCGCCAGGCGCTCGCTCTCGCGCTTGAGATGCCGTGGCCGGTCGCGCACGGCGATGAAGATCGGCAGCAGCGGCGGCACGGCCAGGATGAGCAGCACCAGCGCCGTCCACCACAGCGCCACGTGCGGCAGGGCATGCAGCCAGCCAAGCAGCAGCGCCGCCAAGGTGGCCAGCGGTACCAGGGTGCGACGCAGGTTGTCGGCGAGCTTCCAGCGACCCAGCCGCGAGACCGCGACGACCCGCCGCTGCGCGCGCCGACAAGCCCGGGCGCGGCATCAGCCAGGGCAGCAGCTGCCAGTCGCCGCGCGCCCAGCGGTGCTCGCGCGAGCCGACTACGTCGTAGCGGTCCGGGGCGGGCTCGACGACCGCGACGTCGCAGACCACCGCGGAGCGCGCGAACAGCCCCTCGAGCAGGTCATGGCTGAGGACGGAGTTTTCGCGGATGCGCCCGGCCAGCGCACTCTCGAAGGCATCGATGTCGTACAGGCCCTTGCCGGTGAAGGAGCCCTCGGCGAACAGGTCCTGGTAGAGGTCCGACACGGCGAATGCATACGGATCGAGCCCGGGGGTGCCTGACAGCAGCGTCTGCACCAGCGAGGCGCCCTCGGCCCCCGGCAGCGACGGGGTCACGCGCGGCTGCAAGATGCCGTAGCCCGCCTTCACCCGCGCGGTGACGGGCGTCGAACTGCGGCTGGTTCAGCGGATGCGCCATCTTGGCGATCAGCTTCTCGGCGGCCCCGTGCGGCAGTTGCGTGTCCGCGTCCAGCACCAGCACGTAACGCACATCCGCGGGCAGCGCCGCGCGCTCGGCAGTGGTGAGCTGGAAGCTGGTGTCGTGCGCGCCGCGCAGCAGGCGGTTCAGTTCGTGCAGCTTGCCGCGCTTTCTCTCCCAGCCCATCCAGCGCTGCTGCGCGGGGTTCCATTGGCGCGCACGGTGCAACCACAGGAAGCGCGGCGCCGGCCTTGCCCGGACCATAGCGGGCATTGAGCGCCGCGATGCCCAAGCGGCCAGCCTCCTCCAGCGTCCGCGTCGGTATCGGTGACCGCCGCATCCGCATCGCGCCCGTCTGCCAGCAGCGCGTAATAAAGCTCGCCGCGCGCACTGGCGAGGTACCGGCTCTCAAGGTTAGCCAGCATCTCCTCGATGTCACGCGGTGAACTTAGCAGCACAGGCACGGCCACCAGCGTGCGATAGCTCCTCGGGCACCAGCCCGGCAAGGTCCAGCGCCGGCAGCGGCTTGGGCTTGATGACCCGCGTGACGGCGCTGTTGACCACGGCAATCACCGCGTCGCTCACCGGCAGGAGCAGCAGCACCAGCGCCAGCGCGCACTGCCAGTGCGGCAGGTCCGGCAGCATGTGCGCCACCATCGCAAGCACCGCCGCGCAGCCCACAGCCAGGGTAAACAGGTAGCCCGCGACGCCGGCGCTCCTGAGTATCCGCGGCGCGCCCTGGCGCCACGGCCGGCGGTAGCCGATAACCGCCTCCAGCTGCCTGCGGCCCGGACCGATAAGATAGAAGCCCGGGTCCGACGCGGCCGTCGTGCGGGAAACGTTGCGGCGCGCCGCCGCCACGACCGTCTGGGCGACATGGGTCTCGCGCTGGCCCGAATCGCGCGCCAGGTCCTCGACCGCGCTGCGGTAACTGTTGCGCGTCGCGAAATCCAGCGCGTAGAAGTCGCACTCGAGCCCCAGAACCTTGTCGACGGCGCACAACTCCTCGACGATGTCCGACCAGTCGAGCGCCGACAGCTGCACGAGGCTGGTGACGATGTTGCGCACCGTGACGTTGGCAGCCCCCTGGCGCTGCAACTCATCGCGCACCACCGACTCTGCGGTGTCCCCTTCAGCGTGCAGCAGTTCCTCCACCCGCTGCAGCGCAGGCGTGACCTTCGGATCACAATCGCGCAGTCGCTGTACCAGCTGCACGGCCAGGGTGCGCGGCAATGGTCTGGCGGCGTAGGCCGCCAGCACCCGCTCGGCAGGTTCGGGCGCCCGCACCGGGGAACCCAGCAGCCGATCGGCTATGCGGTCGGCTTCCTCGCGCTGGGCCCTGCCGCTGACGATGCGGTCGGCGCAACGTCGCAGGTTCTCGATGAGCACCACTCGCAGCATGCTGGCAATAGCCCACAGCTCGCCGATCGTCAGAGTTTCCACCTGCTGGTAGGCGGTGATGAATCGCACCAGCATCGGTACGTCAAGGTGACTGTCGGTGTGCGCCACGAACGCCCAGGCAAGCCCGGTGATGCGCGGCAGGCCCGCCAGGTCGCCGCTGGCGAGCTTGGGCAGCTGGCGGTAATAGCCCGACGGCAGGTCGTCGCGAATCAGCTGCAGCTGGCGTTCGACGACGTAATAGTTGTCGACGAACCACTCGGCCGCGGGAGTGACAGTGCGCCGGCTGGAGGTGGCGTGCGCGATGCTGTCGTAGTGGCTGCGCAGGACGCGCGCGTTCTGGCGCGAGCGGCGCAGCAGCGCCCGCCCGTGGCGCGAGGAGCGTAGCAGCGGCTGCGACTTGGCGAGCGTGGCGGCGAACTGCTCCAGTCGATCGACGCTGAGCAGTTCCGCGCGGATGGGGGCCTGCTCGACGCCAGCGCGCGAGTAGTCGAACTCGGACCAGCGCCGTTCACGACCTTGCAGTGGGATGATTGCCAAATTCCGACTCCGTCTCAGGCAGCGGCGCCGGACTGTTGCTGCATGCGTTCCGCGGCCAGCCGATACGCAGTGCCGCCCGGGCATGTAACCGGGCAGCACGTTTTGGGAGCGCGGAGCTGCATCTTCCGCAGATTCTGCGGCCGCGTCTCAGGTCCTCCTGTAGGACAGCGCCGTCGGCTGCTGCCGGAACACAGCGACACGCTTGCAGGAACGCAAGGTCAGTCCGGAGCGAGAATGGGCGGCAAAGGCAGCAGCCACACTATGCTGCACGTCGATTGTAGCCTGAAGGAGCGCATTTGTCGGTTATAACTTCACTCCGTGACCGCACCGAAATCACTGCCGTGAACCGCCTCGAGAAAATAGCAGGCCCGGAAACGGACTCGCAGCTTGTCGCCCGCCTGCAACGCGGTGCCTTCGAGTATTTCAGCCGATATACGAACGCCGCCAACGGTTTGGTGGCGGACACGTCGCGGCCCGGGTCACCGTGCAGCATAGCGGTGGTCGGTTTTGCACTCTCCTGCCAGGCCGTGGCCGCGGCGCGCGGCTGGCGTTCACGCCGCAGTGCCGCGCAGACCGTACTGGCCACTCTTGAATTTCTCTGGAGCACAGAGCAGAGCGATGCGCCGGGTGCGACCGGCTACAAGGGCTTTTACTACCATTTCCTGGACATGACCTCGGGGCGCCGCGTCTGGGACTGCGAGTTGTCGGTGATCGACAGCGCGCTGCTGCTAGCCGGAGTCCTGTCGGCCGCGGAGTACTTCGATGGAGACAACCCTACCGAGCGGCAGATCCGCGACCGCGCCGACGCGCTCTATCGACGGGTTGACTGGAAATGGGCGCAGAACGACGCCCCTACCCTCACCCAAGGCTGGCACCCGGACTACGGGTTCCTGCACTACGGGTGGGAGGGCTACAACGAGGCGCTGATCATCTACATATTGGGCCTGGGCTCGCCTACTTCGCCGCTGCCCTCGCAGAGCTTCCAGAACTGGACCCTCACCTACCAATGGGAGCGGCTGCTCGGCCAGGACGTCCTGTACTCAGGACCGCTCTTCACGCATATGTTCCCGCATGCGTGGCTCGATCTGCGCGGGATCCGGGATGCGTTCATGCGCAGCAAGGGCAGCGACTACTTCGAAAACACCTGTCGCAGTGTCGCAGTGCACCGCGAGTACTGCGAGCGCAATCCCCACGCTTCAGCCGGTTACGGACGCGACATCTGGGGGATCAGCGCCGGCGACGGACCGACCACGCACGGTGCCCCTGAGTTCGCCAGGGATTCGCGCCACTTCGGCTACATGGCTCGTGGCGTGCCGTTCGGACCCGACGACGGCACACTGTGCCCGTGGGCGATGCTCGCCACCTTGCCATTTACCCCTGAAGCGGCGCTGTCAGGCACGCGAACGCTGCTTGAACGCTATCCGCAGGTATGCAGCGACGACCGCTTCGCCAGCGGTTTCAACCCAAGCGAGAACGCGGCCGACGGCGGCTGGCTTTCTGATGGCTGGTATGGCCTTGACCAGGGGTTGCTGGTCATGGCGACCGAGAATGCCCGCAGCGGCCTTATCTGGTCTCTCATGCGCTCATCGCCGTACATACGTCGCGGACTCAAGCGCGCTGGATTTCGCGGCGGTTGGCTGCCGTGAAACCCCGGCCACATGCCCGGCCGCGTCGGCGCGCCGCGAAGGCCTACGACCTTGCGATCCTCGGCGCGGGCCCCGCCGGGATCGCGGCGGCGGAGTTGGCCGCCAGCCTCGGGGCGCGAGTTGCGCTGTTCGAGAGCGCCCGGCTGGGGGGAGCCTCACTGAACACCGGGTCGGTGCCCTCGAAGGCACTGATCCGGCTGGCAACCCTGTTCGCTGCCATGCGCGAGGCCACGCGCCTGCAGCAGCGCGGGCAGGCGGAGCCCGTCGCCAATTTTCAGCGTGTCTCGGCCCATCTACGGCAGATCGAGGAACGCATTGCCGGCTACCACTCGGAGGCGCGCCTGCGACGTGCCGGCATTGAATTGCACATGGGAGCGGCGCGGTTCGTCGATGAACAGGCCCTTGAGATTGACGGCAAGCGGCTTGCCTTCAGCCACGCCCTGGTGGCCACCGGCGCGCGCTCCACAACCCCGAACATACCCGGACTTGGCGAAGGTACCTACCTAACGAGCGAGACCGTCTTCGCGCTCGACAAGCTGCCGGAGCATCTGGCCGTCATCGGTGGCGGCGCACTCGGCTGCGAGCTTGCCCAGTCCTTCTGCCGGCTTGGCGCGCGCGTCACCATCATCCAGGACCAGCCGCGCTTCCTGCCCGGAGAGGAGCGCGATGCGGCGCAGATACTTGCCCAGTCAATGGCGCGCGACGGGGTAACGATCCGGCTGAACACCTCGGTAGTGGCAGCGAACACTGGCAGCAACTCGGTGATCCTCGAAACGAAGAACTACCAGCGCAGGGAGCAGATCAGTGCCGATCAGGTGCTCGTGAGTGTCGGTCGCACGCCGTACACGCAAGGACTTGACCTGGCGGCTGCCGGCATCCACTCCGATGCCCAGCGCGGAATACTAGTCGATGACTTCCTGCAGACGCACAACCCGCGTGTCTACGCCGCAGGCGACGTGTGCATACCACACCGCTATACCCACGTCGCGGAACGAACCGCGCGCATGGCGGTGCGCAACCTGCTCGGCCGTGGCAGGCGACAGCGCTATACGAACCTGATCATTCCCTGGTGCACGTTCTGTGCACCGGAGATCGCGCACGTGGGCCTGCAGGTGTGGCAGGCGCGGGAGCGGCGCATTCCGATCCGCACCTTCACGGTGATGATGCAGGACGTGGACCGGGCCATGACAGATCGCCAAGAGGTCGGATTCGTGAAGCTGCACGTGGCCGGCGCGAGCGATAAGGTTCTGGGTGCAACCATTGTCGCCTCGCGTGCCAGCGAGATGATCAACGAGGTGTGTGTTGCGATGAGCACCGGAATAGGACTGCGCGCCCTCGCGGACGTGCTGCATATTTACCCTTCGCAGTCAGATGCAATACGCGTCGCCGCCCGCGAGCTCGACGAGCCTCTGGCTACCGAGTGGTAAAGCCCTGAGCATCGGCTAACTGCCGCACGCCGCCGCGCCCCCGCAGCACCACAGGTAGGGCAACGATGGAGCTGCTGGGCAGCTCGTCGCGCGCGCGCCTAACTGGGCCGACGAAGCGCGCCAGGCGGGTGCCATTGTCGCTGTGGGCGGCGGCAACCTTGACCGCCACCAGCACGGGCAGTGCGAAAATGACCCCTGCAATCCCCCACAGCCAGCCCCCCGCCCACAACGCCACGAACACGACGATAGGGTTCAAATTCAGCCGACGCCCCAGGAACACGGGCTCGACTAGTTGCCCCTCGATCGTCGCCAGGGCCAGGAAGCTTGCCGCCACCAAGGTCACGTGCGTCGCGGAGTCGAAACTCACCAGAGCGACCACGGTCACGATGGTCAGCGTGATCGCCGCGCCAACATAGGGAATGAAATTCAGTCCCGCAGCCACTGCCCCCCACAACACAGGGTTTGGCATCCCGAGAAGCCACATGACGCTTCCGGTGGCGACTCCCAGACCAAGATTGATCAATGCCAGAGTGCCGTAATATCGCCCTACCTCCACCCGGATAGCATCCACGACCTTCAACGTGTGCGTGGCGTGCACGCTACCCCCCAGGCATCGACTCATGTGAGCCAGCATGGGTGGGCCGCCAGCCAACAGCAGCATCGCCAGCACCACGATCGTGACGATCGCCCCGAGTGCCGATCCGGTCTGAGAGAGCACATTCCACGGCGTGACCGTAGCCGCTGTGGCCTGCGTGGCAGGCGTAGCTGTGGTGACGCCGGCCGCAAGCGCAGAGGTCCGAGACGCGATGTCGCTCAAGCGCAGCACAATCGCCCTCGCGGGACGCACGCGATGTTCGATGGTTCGCAGGACCTTAGGGGCGCTTTCGACCCAACTCTGGGCGGGCGCACACAGTGCATCTAGCGCGCCACCTACGGCGACGGCGCCGAGCGCAAGCAGCACCAGGGCACTGACGCCGCGGGGAATGCGATATCGTCGAAGCCGCTCGACAGCTCCCGACAGCACCAGTGCGAGCAGCACAGCCAGCATCAATGGGACCAGTACATCGCGGCCTGCCCGCGCCGCAGCTATCAAGGTGACAATTGCCAGGATCCAAAGCGGGCGGGCGATCCTGCTCGCAGTGGCGCTCTGGGGCGCTGTGTGTTCTTTGGCGGCGGCAGGCAGCGCAATGCCGGCGAGCGCGTGCAGCCGGAGCGGATCCGCCTCGGCGCGGCGGGAGGGGTCGGCGCTGAATCGCTGAGGCTCCACGGCTTGTTATCTCACTCGTGCGCCGCGGCGACCAGGGCGACAACGCCCTGCCCGCCGCGGCCGGGCATCACTTCGGAGCAACCACGATGTTGCTCTTGACCTGGGCGACGCCATCGGTGTTACGGGCGATGTCCACCGCACGGTCCGCAGCCTCCTGCGTGTCAGTGCTGCCGCTGAGCCACACGATGCCGTTCTGGTCGGTGTCGACCTTGATGCGCGTGAGACTGCTTAAATGGTCCGCAGCCAGCTTTGACTTGACCGCAGTCGTGATCGCGGAATCCTTGACGTACTGCGTAGGATGCGAGCTATCCGCGTCGCTCGCCACCGCAGTGGCCACGTACGCCGGCCCTGCGAGCGCGGCGCTCACGACACACAGAATAAATGCATTTCGATTCTTCATAAATGTCTCCTGGTAATTGCTTCAAGAGTGCGCATGGCTACTCCGCCTACTCCGGATCCTTCTGCAGTTCTTCCTTCGCGTCTCCGTAGCCTGCGCGCGCCTTACCGGCTACTTCCTGCATGCGCCCTTTCTGCTTAAGTGACTCGTCTTGGGCGATGTTTCCGATGACCTTCTTGGTTTTGCCGGCGGCCTCGTCAACTCGACCTTTGATCTGATCCTTGTTCATAAACAGCATCCTCGTTGCGAATTCCTCGTGAGGTTGAATGGTCTCACCGAGCGCGGCTGCATTGCCGTCCCCGTGAAACTCAAGCGACGGTAGGTTCAGACCTACCATCGATCCACGTGACTTCGCTCACGCCCTGTGCGCGCGCCCGGCCTGCGGCGGCCAGTCTTCGAATGACCCGTCACACACGTGCCTGGCTGACCCTATGCGACCCTCTGACAGCACCCGGGCAGCTGCGTACGCAAGACTTCCCTTCTGGGGACGCGCAAGCCCCACCGGCATCGGTCATCCCAATCGCTTCCCAGAGGAACACGCAAGCACCGCCGGCGCACGGCGTGCTGCCGCGGCGGCCAAGGACTGAAAGTCGCAGTGTAGGCATTTGTAGGATTAGGCCTACAGATGGTCACGCCGATGGCGTACGCTGCAGCCACGCCGAAGCCGTTACTGTCGCGTCCATGAATTCTCAACCGACGACTCTGCGACCCATTGCAGGAGGCCGAATGCCGAGTGTTCTCATTGCGGATGATCACGCCATGATCCGAACGGGTCTTCGGCACTATCTGGAGCTGGACCGCTCTGTGGATACCATCGGCGAGACCGGCACCGGAGCGGAGACGCTCCAGCGCTTGCGCGAAAGCCATTGGGACTTGGTGATACTGGACATCAACATGCCGGACCGCAGCGGTATCGACATCCTGCGTCACATCCGCTCCGGGCATCCGAACACCAAGGTGCTGGTAATCAGCGGCTTCGCGGAGAAGCAGTACGCGATTAACGTGCTGCGGGCCGGGGCGTCCGGCTACCTGGCCAAGGACCAGGCCCCCGAGGAATTTATGCGCGCGGTACATACCGTATTGGCCGGGCGCCGTTTCGTCAGCGCGACCCTAAGCGAGATGCTGGTCAGTGCGCTTGACGAACCCACCGACCAGCCTCTGCACGCCGCCTTGTCGCAGCGTGAGTTCCAGATCCTCTGCAAACTTGCGGTAGGGCGCTCAGTGTCTGAGATCGCCCAGGAGCTGTTCATCAGTGTCAAAACGGTCAGCACCTATCGCGCTCGTGTGCTTGAGAAGATGAACCTGGACACCAATGCGGACCTGACGACCTACGCGCTGCGCAATGGCCTGGTCCAATAGCTCGAGTGCCCTGAGTCGGTGCGCTCTGACTCATATGGGGGCGCATCGCCGGCATTGGGATGCGGGGCGTCTTCGTATCCTGTGACCGTCTTCTCCCAGACTGCAATCTCAGATGCTCAATGGACTGACATCTACATCCCGCAATCGCGTTTACATGCCTGCTAACCCGTCATTGCGTGTCCTGCTGGTCGAGGACTCCGCGCTGCTTGCCGCCCGGCTTGGCGAGCTAATCCGTCGCCTGCCAGAGGTGGACCTCATTGACACGGTGCAGACGGAGGCTGACGCGGTCGAACGTATTACCAAGGCACTGCCTGACGTGCTCATTCTGGACCTGCACCTGCGCGCCGGTTCAGGCTTCGGAGTCTTGCGGTCACTCGCGCGCGAGCCGCGCACGCGGCGGCCTAAGATCGTGATCCTCACCAACTTCGGATTGCCCGAGTACCGGCGCGAGGCGGAGACCTTCGGCGTCGAGGCGTTTCTCGACAAGTCGCGAGACTACTTCAGGCTGCCCGCGCTACTGCGTGATTTCGCCCAGGGCCGCGACCCGGAGCCGCACTAGCGAGGACCGGTCAGGCAGCCTCCACCAACGCGATTTTACTCATCGGCAGCCTCACCTCGATCTCCGTACCGCGCTCTGCACGCGCGATGCGCCACTCTCCTCCCAAACCGATCGCGCGGTGCCGCATGGCCGCCAGCCCGTGTGAGCGCAGTGTGCGGCGCCGGTCAGTGGGTAGCCCAACCCCGTCGTCGCGCACCCGCACGACCAGAGACTCCCCTACGATATCGACGAACACCTCTACGTTGCGTGCGCTGGCGTGCTTCAGGATGTTCGTCAGCGACTCCTGCACGATGCGGAAAATAGCGATTGACGCCTCGGGTATGAGGCTAAGTTCCTCGCTTGGGTAATGCTCCACGCAATTGAGCCCCGCCCGGCCGCACGAGTCAGACACCTGCCAGCGCAGCGCCGGCAAGAGGCCCAGGTTATCCAGCAGCGTCGGCCTCAAATACTCGACCACCCGCCGCTTCAGATCGACTCCTGACTGCAAGGCGTCCTGAACACGCTTGAACTGTGCCTTGATACCCGGGTCGTCCGAGCCCACCTTCTCCTCAAGCCAAGACAGATCCATGCGCGCGGCGACCAACAGTCCGCCAAGTTCGTCATGCAGCTCGCGCGACAGCGCCGCACGCTCCTTTTCGGCAACGGTCTGCAACTGGGTCGAGAGTTCGGACAACTCCTCGGTACGCTGCTTGACTAGGTGCTCCAGCTCGGACTGGCGTTCGGTAAGCTCCTGAGCCTCCCGCTCTTTCGAATAGATGTATCGCACGATGAGCCGGCGCAGGACGAAGACCAGAAATACGCAGGCCGCGAGCGCCCCGCTCATGATTCCCAGATTCAGCCAGCGATTGCTGTGCCATGACTGGCTAGCATCCAGCATGTCGTATGTCTCGGCGGCCTGGATTCGCCCCACCCGCTGGCTGATCTGGGACATAGTGCGTTGACCATAGTCGCTGCGGATCAGCGCGGTGGCTGCACCGCGCCCTTTGGTGCGGTAGAGATCAAGGGTTTCGTGCATCTCTGCAAATTTTGCGCGGCTGAGCTTGGTGATCTCATCCACGTCGGCCTGCACGTTCGGCTCTGCGGATGCGAAGGCGGCATTGAGGCGTTGCAAGGTAGCTGGAAGCTTCTCCACCGCATCCTCGTAGGGCACGAGATACGAAGGGTCGCCCAGCAGAATGTACCCTCGCTGGCCACTCTCGGCTTGACTGAGCAGCTGCATGTCCTCGCCCAGCGCGTGCGCGCGGCGGGCCGCCTGCTCGATACCGTGGCTAGCTTCCTCAAGCTGGTGCTGACCGGAGGTCGCCGCAATAAACAGTCCCACGATTGCGGCCAGCAGCAGCCCCACGACTATCACTTGGCGGGCGGTGGAGGTCATCGTGGCCACGATTTGAGTCGACCTCGCATGGGGGCACAAATGTTCGTAGTGCGGGTCGTCTTAGTATTAAGCAGGCACAAAAGTGGACTCCGCTAACCAGGGGAACGTCACATCATAGCCCGATGTGACAGTCGCGGTCGCGGTCGCGCCAACAGCCAGTCAGCCTGCGCGACCGCCTCGCGGCGCGCCGCCCTCGTCCTCCCACCGTTCCGTGGCCGCACGCGCCGGTCGCGGACGCGCAAGCAGTCGCGAACGTCGGCGCACTTCTAGGCAGACGATGGCCGTAAGTAGTGTCATACCAGCAAGTGTCAGAACGCGCATTCGGTCCGCCTCATGTACATGACCATTCCTAGACTACTTCCGACGACAAGAGCTGCTACACCCCACACACAGCCCGCGGACAACGACCCCGCAATTGGCATTGACCCGCTGTAATTCTTTAACCTCAGGGCCGCGGGTCTGCCACAGCCTTGGCCTGCTTCGCTCTGGCTCTAGCGACTTCGTAATCGGCATTTGCCTGGTCCAGACACGCCTTCTGCGTTGCGCCGCCGAGGCTCTCGCACTGGGCTTGGGCCACTTTGTAGTCCCCCTCGGCTTGGGCATCTGAAATCCTTTGGCCCTCCACAGCGTCAACGTGCGCAAGATCTCGCTGTTCGTCCCGCACGTCCGCCCGGGCACTGGCAATTCGCGCATCCGCCCTCTGCTGCGCCTTGGCAGTGTTGTCTGCAGCGGCGCGCTCAGCCGCGACGGTATCGCTCGCAACCTGCGCGCTGCTCTTGGGACTGTCACATGCGGCCAGCATCGTTGCCGCTAACGACAAGGTGACCAGTGCTGCAATCCTCATCCGTACATCCTCCCTGCCACTTTTCCTGAAAGCGCGTTATCGCGACCGGAGCCGCTCTACGAGCATCCCCAATAGGCGTAGCCATGGTGGCCTGAAGAGGGCAGCGGACATCAGAGTCGAGGCGAGTGAGCGCATCGTCAGGTGAGAGTTGACCCAGCGAAACGTAGCACTGCGGGGAAATTGATCCGACTTAGCCGCTGGCGCATATACCGCGAGCAGCTCCTCGCGGTTACGCTGCATGATCAACAACGCCTCCGCTGCGCGCGCGTCAGACACTACGCTCATCGCGCTTCCGCCCGCTGGCGCGCCAGTAGTTCCTCAAGGAGGTGGCGGTCCTTCGCCCACTCGCGCGCCGTCTGCGACAGAACTCCCGGGGCCCCGGAGTTCACTATTCCGAGCCTCCATGCGGCGACTATCGCTGCGATCGCGTAGCCAACGAACAATCCGGCGACCACCCAGAGGCGGTACTGCGAATCCCAGCTCAGCGCGACTATCAGGACGCTCCCCATCATCAGCGCCAGGTGTAGTGCGAGCAGCGTGACCGCTGCCCACACTACCCTGCGCCGGACGAGCCTCGAGGAAACATCCAGATCGCTCAGGATGAGATCCGTATACGCCCCGGCTTGCCTCACGGCAATCGAGGCCGTCGTCGACAGCCTGTCGATCATACGTGCCCTTGCTAACCGCGCCGTGAAGCCAAGAACCCGACGGCCAAGCCGGCCAGTGCTGCGATGCCGATGGCCTCCCATGGGCGGTTGTGCACGTAGCGATCGCCGAGCTCGAATGTCTCACGCGCCTGACGCTGCACCACTTCTGCGCCGTCGGCGATCGAACTCTTCGTGCTGGCCACGGCCGCGGCGACCTTGGCACGCAGGCGCCGCAGTTCCGGGTCTGCTGCGTCGCCCACACGATCCATGAGGTCCTCGACGTCGGAAATGAGATTCTGCACCTCTTCGCTGGCCGCCGAACCGGCCTGCTGCGCCGCATCGCGCGCCGCTCCACCCAATCCGCGTGCGTCGCGCTTGAACTCGCCTGCTGTCGTTTCCACCGTATTACTCCTTCAAAATGCTGTGCTGTGAGGACAAGTGGGGCCACGCCATTCGCTGGACCCGCTGGACTGTGGTGAATATCCCCCGATAGCGATGGCCGGTCGGTCGGGATGGGGTTCTATACCGTGTAGGAGCACGGCTACAGCCGGGGCTTCACCTCAGCGTCAGTTTCCGGATAACTCGTCACTGCAGGTTTGCTGCCGCGAACTGCCAGTTAATCAGCTTGTCGAGCAGCGCGTGAACGTGATCGGCACGCCGGTTCTGATAGTCCAGGTAGTACGCGTGCTCCCAGACATCTATGGTGAGCAACGGGCGCTGGCTCTTGGGCAACGGATCGTCCGCATTGCTGGTCTTGACCACCTTGAGACGATCGTCCTCAAGCACAAGCCACGCCCAACCGGATCCGAACTGCTCTATCGCCGCCTGCCCGAACTGCTCCTTCAACTGCGCGACATCTCCGAAGGATTGCTTGATCTTCGCGCTGAGGTTGGCAGGCACGTTGCTCGCTCCATTCGGCGAGAGGCAGTGCCAGTAGAACGCGTGATTCCATGCCTGCGCCGCGTTGTTGAAGATCTTGGAGTGTTCCGCGCGGCCCGCGGTCTGCACGACCAGCTCCTCCAGCGTCAGCCGGGCAAGCTCGGTACCCTCGACGAGCTTGTTAAGGGTGTCCACGTAGGTCTTGTGGTGCTTGCCATGGTGCACCGCTAGGGTCTTGGCGGAGATCACCGGCTCCAAGGCGTCTTCGGCATAGGGAAGAGGAGGCAGGACGTGCGGCGCAGTCGCTGTCTGCGTTGTGTCGATGGCCCCTGCGGCGCCACCGGCCAGATCAACCCGCGGAGTTTTCTGGGGGCCCGTTGGGCCAGATTGGGTCGTTAGCGTCATGGCAAACTCCTGCAGTTCGTGGTGAGCGATGAAGAACAGAGGCACAAGTGTATGTGCCGCCGCCAAGGCTTTGGTGTCGGCCCATGCCGCGAAGGCATGTCGGAACGGCAAGTGCACCCTTACTGCAGGTTAATTTGCCGCGGTTGCACGTAGGCAATTCCCTACTCCGTTGACGAAGCTAGGCCTACGCGCTTTTGCGCGTCATGCCGCCTTCTGTCAGGCCGCCGCTACCTTAGCCTGTGCGTACCGTGTAACGACCGGGGAGAGCTTAATGTTGCAAACCGCATCGGTGTCACGAGTCTCGGATCCTGCCGCCGCCAAGGCACGCGCTCGCAACGGCGAGTTCGCGGATCAGCTACGGGCAGCCGCTCTGGAAGGCAATGAGGCAAGAATCATTCGATTGGTAGCAGAGCTGCTGCGTTGCAAGGGGTTGTCACGAGGTCAACGCATCGCTCTGCAGCAAAAGGCGCTGCTGAATCTGGTGCGCTCATTGCGATCTGCGACTCTCAATGACGATGTGACCGGGCTTGCCAACACGCGCGGATTCCTGCAGACCGGGGCGCGATTCCTTGACTTGGCCGCCCGCGACGGCCAAAGCGCACACCTGGTTTATTTTGGCATCGATGACCTTGAGCGCATCGAGGAATCCCTCGGAGTTACTGCAAGCGAAATCTTGGTGCGGCAGACCGGCAATCTGCTGCGCGACATGTTTCCCAGCTACGGCGTCTACGAAGTCTTGGGAAGGCTCAACGTCGATGAGTTCGTGGCCCTGACAACCAATGACCATTTCGGTAGCCGTGAGGCAGCCATGCTTCGGGCGCGAAGGCCCCTGCGAAGTACTGCCCTTCCCACGATCAACCTGAGTATCGGGGTAGCTCACTTCGACCCCGAGCGTGCGGTTCCAATTGATGAATTGCTCGAAACGGCCAAGCGCTCGATGAATCAACCCTTAAGCCAGATGACGCCGTCGGCCGACGTCCTGGGCTATCGGGCATAACAGCACGTGGCGCCTAACTCGGCGGCTTGGCGCCGGTAAACGCGATCGCGGTAGCACCGGTTACCGGCCCTACCGTTGCCTTGTCGCTCACGTAGAGCCGCACGTCGCGCTCAAAACGCAGGGACCCCTGCACCACAGCGCCCGGCCCAATCACGATGCGCGGCTTTGACGACGATGATTCGAACGCGGTGGCATTTTTTTCCACCAGGATGCCCCCGTCGACGCGAGAAGCACCCGCAACGTCGATGTTCGCGGCCACGGTACGCAGGTCACCGTGCACGTGGGCGTCCTGGAGGTCGATCGATCCGGAGATAGTCTTCACGCCGCCGCCGACTTCCGAGCCCTTGCGAAGCTCGATTTCGCCGTTGACGCTCTTGGCATCGCCAGTGATGCGTGACCCATCCCCAAGCGTGATGGAACCGTTCACAGTGACCACCGAGTCAACGCTTGCGTGATTACCGATTTGAATCTCGCCATTCACCGCGTGGGCTGCGCCGGCGGTAGCGCCATCCTCGACCTTGATGGAACCGTTTACCGTGCTGACTGGTCCTGCCTGTATGCCGGCAGGTACGCGCACCGATCCGTTGACCGTGCTTCCGCCCTCGCGCGTTGCAGTCACGTCGCCGTTGACGGCGGTCCCGCAGCCGCTGGCCAGAGATAACAAGGCAGCCAGGCACAGCGATGAGCTATAGCGCCACATTGAAGTCTCCTTAGGATCGATCGGGAATCTGTTTCTCGGCAGGTACGAAGTCCTCGAGCACGGCCTTGCGCATCAGGTCCGGTGGCAACAGCCCCTGCGCCAGGATGAAGTCGTGGAACCGCTTCTGGTTGAACTTGGCGCCCAACGCGGCCTCGGTCTCGCGCCGCAGATCCAGCAGCCGCGTGTAACCGTAGAAGTAGCTATTCGCCTGACCGGGCGCGCGGTACGTGAAGCGCTCCACCTCTTCCTTGGCGAACGCGTGGCTGAGGACCACGTCCTTCTCCAGCACCTGGTAAGCGTGCTCGGGCGTGGCGGCACCACTTTGCAGCTCCGGATCGAGGAAGGCGCGTGCCGCGCGCAGCAGGCGCAGCTGCAGCGTTAACAGCTGCCCCTCGGCAGGCTCGTAGGGCTGCATGATGTATTCGGAATATAGCCCCCAGCCTTCCGCGTTGGTCGAGTTGAACGCGTACAGCGCGCGGGCGAGGCTTACGCCCTGCTCCACCATCGAGTCGAACTGCAGTTCGTGCCCCGGACGGGCCTCGTGGGAGATCAGTGTCCAGGTCACCGCATCAAAGGTGAAGTCGTCGTAGCGGTCTTCCGCGCCGCCGTTGACCGCGGGAATATTGAGCGGCAGGACAAACTCGCCACGCTGCCCGGTGTTGTGCAGGAACGGGGGTGGCGACATGTGCGGTGCGGGGCTCTGCGCGGTCTCGGCCGGGGTAGCCAGGCGGATGATGGCTGGACGGTCCGGCAGCGTGACCAGGTTCTTTGCGACGATGATCTTCTCGATCTCGTGCAGGCGAGCTTCAAAGAACGGCAGGATGGCCTCGCCGGTAATTTGCTTCTTCTTTAGTTCGCCGATCACTGAGCGGTAGTCGCTTGAGGCGTAGCCATTGGCGCTGGCAACCTGCGCTGCGAGCGGTGCCATCTGTGCCTGGTACTCGGCAAAGGCCGCGTGCGCCATCGCGGCAATCTTGGCCGGCGGGATATCGATCCCGTACTCCTCGAATGCTAGGGCATACCTCTCGGCGGGCATGCGGAAATCAGTACGCGCCTTGGGAAGGATGACTTGACGTATCCAGGCATCATAGGCCTGCAGCTGCCCCTTCAGTTTCGCGTACGGTGCCTGCCAGTCCTTTACACCGTACTTAACAAACAGCGCCGCGATGCCCTCGATATAGCTTTGATTGCGCCCAAGCTCGGTCTCGATCTCGCCCTTGGAGGGATAGATCACCCCGGGCTTGGCAATCTGCGCAAGCTCGCGCGCTTTGAGAATTTCCGTGAACGCCTGGTAGCCGGGCTCTACTCCGGCGTACTTGCGAAGCCGCACGAGCGCCGCCGGGCGGCGCGCGGCGGCAACCTGATCATCCAGCAACACGTGCACCCCTTCAAAGGTAAGCGCGCTCGCATTGAGGAACGGCACTTCGTGATTAAGCGCGAAGTCCTCTTGGCGGAACTTGAGGTCGAATGCGGAGTGCAGAATGTCGAGATCCTGCAACACGCGCCTGTCCGAGATACCGCCGCGCGCCGCCTCGATCCTGGCGAGCGTCTCCTGCAGTTGCTTGCGTTCGGCCTGCTGGTCGGCGACGGTCGGTTGGGAAATCTGGTCATCAAACCGGGTGATGCCCTCGTGCGAGCCGTCCTCGGGCGTGTGCTGGAATTGCACACTCAGTAACTGGTTGGTGTACGCGTTGCTCTGCTGGATCCACGCGCGACTGGGTGCCGCGTCGCCTGCGGCCGTCTGCACCAGCGCCGTGCAGCCCAGGACAGCGACCAGCAGTGATGACGATGAGGTGAGGCGCATGGGGCTCCTTGCAAAGAGGCTTTGGGTTCCCTGCATTATATGCGCCGGACCTGACCGGGATGTGCAGCCTTTGGCCCGGGCGGCACACGCCCGGTCGCATTTCTCGGCCGCGACGCCCGGTTCCCGCCCCAATCGCGACGCGCACGGTCCGCGGTAACCAGCCGGAAGCCAAACCGTTTGTGACATACTTTCCGCAGCGCGTCAGCGTAAACAATCCGCCGGAAATCCAGATGCCAGAACAGCCAAACATACTGATCATCATGGCCGATCAGTTGACCGCCGGTGCGCTGCCAGCTTACGGCAACCGTGTGGCAAAGACCCCGCACATCGACGCGCTTGCCCGTGAGGGGGTCGTCTTCGATTCCTTCTACTGCAACAGCCCGTTGTGCGCGCCATCGCGCTTCTCCTTCCTTGCAGGCCAGCTGCCGTCGAAGATCGGCGCCTACGACAACGCCGCCGAGTTCCCCGCGCAAATCCCGACCTTTGCGCACTACCTGCGGCAGGCCGGCTACCAGACCGTCCTGAGCGGCAAGATGCACTTTCTGTGGCCCGGACCAGCTGCACGGGTTCGAGGAGCGCCTGACCACGGACATCTATCCGGCGGACTTCGGTTGGACCCCGGACTGGACGCGATTTGACGAGCGACCGGGCTGGTATCACACGATGGATTCGGTTACGCAGGCAGGTTCCTGCACGCGTACCAACCAGATGGACTACGACGATGAAGTCGTGTTCTCAGCGCGGCAGAAGCTGTTTGACGTGGCCCGTGGCAAGGACCGGCGCCCGTTCTGCATGGTGGTGTCACTGACGCATCCGCACGATCCGTACGTGACCCCCGAGCCGTACTGGGAGCGCTACGCCGATACCGAGATCGACATGCCCAGCGCACCTGCGCCTGCGCAAGATCCGCACTCGCAGCGCGTGCGCCACGTGATCGGCCTTGCCACCACGCAAATCAGCTCGCAGCAGGTGCGCGATGCGCGGCGCGCCTACTACGGCGCGGTGTCGTACGTCGACGACCAGGTCGGCTCACTGATGGCCACCCTACGACAGGCACGGCTGGACACGAATACCGTGGTGCTGCTGCTGGCCGACCACGGCGACATGCTCGGTGAACGCGGCCTCTGGTACAAGATGAGCTTCTTCCAGCCTGCCTGCCGCATCCCGCTTATCGTGCATGCACCCGCGCGATTCGCGCCCCACCGGGTGCCGCAGCCTGCATCGCTGCTGGATATCCTGCCGACGCTGTGCGAACTGGCGCTTCCCGGGAGCCCCCCTCGCTACGCAGCACCGGTCGACGGTCGCAGCCTGCTGCCTGCCCTGCAGGGCGGGAGCTTCGCCTCCGAGGTCCTTGGCGAATATATGGCGGAGGGTGCGATTGCACCGGTGGTGATGATCCGTCGCGGTAACCACAAGTTCATCCTCTGCCCGGTCGATCCGGACCAGCTGTACGACTTGAGCACCGACCCGCACGAACTGGTCAACCTGGCGACTGACCCGGGCGCGGCGCAACTGGTAGCGGCGTTCCGTGAGGAGGTGGCCCGCCGCTGGAACCTCGCCGCGGTGCATGATGCTGTCCTGGCCAGCCAGCAGCGCCGGCAGTTCACCTACGCGGCGTTGCGCCAGGGACGCTACGCACCGTGGGATTTCCAGCCGCTGCGCGATGCCACGCGCCTGTACATCCGCAACGACCAGGAGTTGAACGATCTGGAAGCCATGGCGCGCTTCCCCCGGCGGACCTGACCTAGGCCCCGTGCGCCGCGTCGGACAGGTTTGCACCCCCGCGCTGGCGGCGCTAGCGGCGTGCCTTTGCATAGCTGGCGCTGCAGCCGCCGCCGCCCCCGGCGACTCACCCACACGCGAGCCCACGGCGTGCCGCGAGGTGCGACTGGCCGATGTCGGCTGGACCGACGTTACCGCCACCACGGCCATCCTCAGCAGCCTGCTACGTGACTTGGGCTACGAGCCGCACACAACGCTGCTGGCCGTACCGGTGACCTTCGCCTCAATGAGGGCGGGCAACATCGACGTGTTCCTGGGCAACTGGATGCCGGCGCAGACCAAGGACCGGCGCGCGTACCTCGAGGACGGCTCGGTCGAAATCGTGCGCACCAACCTCGTGGGCGCCAAGTACACCCTCGCAGTGCCGGCTTACGCGTACGCGGCCGGGCTCCGGGACTTCGCCGACATCCAGCACTTCAGCGAGCCGCTGCACCGTGTGATCTACGGCATCGAGGCCGGCAACGACGGCAATCACCACGTGCTGGAGATGATCGCGCACAACGACCTGGGCTTGGGCTCGTTCACGCTGGTCGAGTCGAGCGAGCAGGGGATGCTCGCAGCGGTGACGCGCGCTTACGCGGCGCACGAGCCCATCGTCTTCCTCGCCTGGGACCCTCACCCGATGAACCTGCGCTTCGACCTGCGCTACCTGAGCGGCGGCGACGCCAGCTTCGGCCCGGACTTCGGCGGCGCCTCGGTCCTCACCCTGGCACGCCGCGGCTACGTCGCGCAGTGCCCCAACGTTGCTCGCCTGCTGGGCAATCTCGCGTTCACCCCTCACGGGGAGAGCGAGGTCATGCTGGGCATGCTTGAGCAGCACCAGACTCCGGATGAGGCGGCGTCGAGCTGGCTTAGGGCGCACCCGGAGGCGCGCGGCACGTGGCTGCAGGGCGTGCTGACGTTCAAGGGACGGGTACCGGCTGCAGGTGGTAATTCGCCTGCAACAACCAGCCGCGTCGCAGTTGCGCAGTCCTGGATCACGGCGCACAAGATCCCGCTCGGGGCGGCGGTCGCAGTGCAGGTGGAATATCTCAAGGCGCACGGTGCCGGCTTCTTCGCAGCGGTCACCGCTGCGGTCGGCGGCATGATTGGCGCCACCACCTACCTGCTCAAGGCGCTGCCTTCACCGCTCATGGTGCTGCTGGTCGGCCTGCTGGCGTGGTTCCTGCAGCGCTCCGTTTGGCTGGCGCTATTCGTGATCGTCGCGCAGCTGTTCGTCATGAACCAAGGGTACTGGCAGGCCATGCTGGAAACTCTGTCCCTGGTACTGGTGGCGACCGTCGTGACCTGCGCGATCGGGATCCCGCTGGGAATTGCCAGCGCGCAGCGGCCGCGTCTGGCGGCAGCACTGCGGCCGGCTCTGGACCTGATGCAGACGCTGCCGACCTTCGTCTACCTCATCCCGACGCTGGTTCTATTCGGGCTGGGGGTCGTGCCGGCGCTGATTTCCACGGTGATCTTCGCACTACCGGCGCCGGTGCGGCTCACCCAGCTTGGCATAAGCGGCGTGCCCAGGGCGCTGGTGGAGGCCGGTGAGGCGTTCGGCGCGACACCCCTTCAGCTACTGCTGAAGGTCAGGCTGCCCAGTGCCGCACCACTGATTCTGGCAGGCGTCACCCAGTGCATCATGCTCAGCCTTTCCATGGTGGTGATCGCCGCGCTGGTAGGCGCCGGAGGCCTGGGCGTGGTCGTCGTGCGTGCGCTGAACAGCGTTCAGGTGGGCGTCGGCTTCGAGGCTGGGCTCATCATCGTGCTGCTCGCGATCGTTCTCGAGCGCATGACACGCTTTACCAAGCGATGAACGGGCGGGCATTCCGGGTGGTCCGCCCGCTGCACTACTCGTTGGCGTACAGCTTCACGAGCCGGTAGAGGAAGGTCCTCCCCTCGTACACGGACTGGATGCGGATGCGCTCGTTGAGGCCATGGATGTTGCCGCCATCCGGGTCCGTGAACATTCCTGAGATCCCATAGGTGGGGATCCCCGCCGGATTCATGAACTGGGCATCGGAGGCGCCGGGCTCGAGCGCGGGAATCACCGGCACTCCCGGCCACATCTGGTGCGCCACCGCTTTTACCGGATCGATCACATCCTCGGTCAGTGGGGCCGGCTGCGCCACGGGGCCGCGGACCTCCGGGACACTCACGGTCACCGCCGGGTCATCCGCAATCCTCACCAGCTGCGCGAGTACCTCCTCGCGCGCGACCCCCGGAAAAATGCGGCAATTGATATTCGCCTGCGCCCGCTGCGGCAGCGCGTTGGTGGCATGCCCAGCCGACAGCATGGTGGCAACGCAGGTGGTGCGCAGCATCGCGTGGTAGTTCTGGTTAGCGTCCAGCACCGAGACCGCGGCAGCATCGGCAGGGTTTGCTACCACCGCCACCATGGCAGCACCGCTGGGGCCGCCCACGAGCTTGGACATGCCGGAAAAATAGGCACGGTTCGCGTCATCCAGCTGCACCGGGAACTCGTAGTGGCTAACGCGGTCGACCGCCCGCACCAGGTGGTAGATCGCGTTGTCTGCCACGGGGCGCGAACTGTGCCCGCCCGGATTGGTCACCTCGAACGTGTAGTTCTGCGAAACCTTCTCTGCCGCCAGGACCTCAAGAGCAACCCGGTGGCCCTGCGCGTCCAGGTCACCATCAACCCCCTCGGTGATCGCGAACTTCGCATCAATGGCCGCGCGCTCATGCTGCGTCAGCCAGCCGGCACCGTTCAGCGCACCGCTGGTCTCCTCGCCGCAAGTCAGCGCAAGTTTGATGGTGCGCTTGGGACGGAACCCCTCTTCGCGATAGCGCACCAGGTTATCCACCCAGACGGCCGCCTGCGCCTTCATGTCACTTGTCCCGCGGCCGTAAAAGTAGCCGCTCTCCTCGACCAGCGTAAACGGATCGCGCGTCCAGTCCGCGCGCCTGGCCTCGACGACATCGATGTGCGCCAGCATGAGAATCGCCTTCGCCTCGGGATCCGAGCCCTGCAATTGCGCAAGCAGACCGCCCTCCTTGGGGTGACCCTCGGGAACGAATACGCGCATGTCCGCGCCCGTATAGCCCGCCGCGCTCAGGCGCGCCGCCATGCGCGTCGCCGCAAGTGTGCAGTCCCCGGCCGAGAGTGTCGTGTTGGTCTCGACGAGCTCCTTGTACGTGGCCAGGAATCGCGCTCTGCCGTCATCACCGCCCGCAGCAGGCGCCGCGATCCAAGACAGGCAGGCCACCATGAGCAGGACGACGCGGGGATTGGTGTGTGACAAGGTGTCTCCGGCATTCAGTGTGCAGCGTATCGCCAAGTCGGGCAGGCTCTGACAGTCGGCCTTACCGCGCGCGGCGAAGGACTAAAGCAAATTGCACGGCTCGCCGCAAGAAGCGGCGCCGACGCCCCTCGCACGCGGGGCGCAGCACCAATGAAGCTTCGAGCAGGCATTCGCGTCAATCACAGCCGGGTGGGCGAGCTCGCTGGGCGCTGCCGCAAAATTACCGAGGCTCAGGGACGGCGTACCGTTATGATATTCCCCGCACGACCACGCGACCGCGGGCGCGAAGCCTGAGTGTTTGCGGGGGTGCTATCTGCAGCGACTTGATCGCAGGAACTGGACAGATGCGATTGCGCGCCATCACCGCTTTTGTGGCGATCCCCGGCCTCGTGGCCTTCGTGATTCCGGTCGCCACCGGGATACTGACGGGCCACCCGATGCAGCATGAAGTGCCTGCTGCGGTCCTCGTCCTGGTGGGCACGGCGCTGCTGGTCTGGTGCGTACGCGAATTCTACGTGGCCGGGCGAGGCACGCTGGCCCCCTGGGCACGTCCGAAGCACCTGGTAACGACCGGCCCCTATCGGTTCTCGCGCAACCCGATGTACGTGGCCACCCTCACCATCCTGATGGGCTGGTGCTTGTTGTGGGATTCCCCGGGTCTGCACATCCACGCGTTCGTGACACTCGTGGTCGTCGTGGCACGCGTGTGTCTGCTCGAGGAAGTCTGGGTGGGGCGCCAGTTTGGCCCCGAATGGGAGCGCTACCGGGCGCGCACGCCACGCTGGCTACTGCCACTGCGCCGCGTACGAGTTCCCGCGGATGAGGGCACGTGGGTTGAGAAATCCCCCAAGGCTGCTGCACAGAAACAACACGGCGCGATGCTTCGGCGATAACCAGGCTTCAGCCGCCAAGCATCGACTTGAGGACCGTGGCGCGCGCCTGACTGCCCATCGACAGGTCCACTGTGCCCGCGAGCGCGAACTCCAGCGCAAGCTCCAGGTCCTTCTCGCCGATCTTTCCCTGGCTTTCGGCAAAGCTGCGCCGCTCCGCGCTCATTGAACCGCCATCGCGCACCAGCCCCTCTAGGACAGCGCGCGTCACGGGCGTGAGATTACCATTGCCGGTCATGACCTCGCGCAGCTTGTCGATCTCGACGTCCCCGGCCAGCGCCAGGGCGAAGGCCTGCTGGATCGTCACGACGTGCACCCAGGTCACGAAGTTATTGGCGATCTTCAGTGCCATGCCCGCGCCCAAAGGCCCGGCATGTACGACCTGCGTCGAGAATGAACTCAGCACCGCGCTGGCGCGCTCCGTCAGCACAGGGTCGCCGCCGGTCATCGTCAGCACGAATGGCCCCTGCGACGTGCCATGCCGGGTGCGCGTCACCGCCGCATCGATGAGTTCGGCACCGCGCGCCCGCACCACCGCGGCCATGGCCACTATCAGCGCAGGGCTCACCGTGCTATGTACCAGCACGAGCGCACCCGGCTCCAGCGCCACCAGAATTCCTTCCGGTCCCTCGACAACTTCGCGCACTTGCGCCTCGTCGCGCACGCACACGCAGATGAACTGCGCCCCGCGGGCCGCGTCCGCGGGTGATGATGCCCGCCGGGCACGCCCAGGGAATGAGGCGAGCGTCTTCGGCCACGCATCGTACACGCTCAGTTCCAACCCACCGCTGGCGATCTCCATCGCCTGCTGGCCACCCATGTTGCCCAGCCCGATAAAGCCAACCTTCATGCCGTCGCCTCGCTCTGCCCGGACACCCGGGCTACACCGGCACGCCGGCGGCCGCGACAGCCTGGAACAGGCGTGACGCACGAGGGAAGCCCACGTAGTGCGCGAGGAAGACGGGAATCTCCTTGACCTGCTCAGCGGTGAGTTCGTTCTTCAACAGCGCCGCCTTCATCTGGATGATAAAGGGCGCATCCTCACCCAGAGCCGCAAGGACTCCGATGACGATCAGCCTGCGGTCGCGGATCGACAATCCCTGCCGCGACCAGACCTCGGCGAATGTCTGGTCGAGCAGGACCTGCATGAACCCGACCGCATCGCTGTTCGGTGGCAACGGCACGACCCCGCCGTAGACATCCTCGAAAACCTGCTTGCCGCGCGCGCGCCGCTGTTCTTGCTCTGTCATGGTCGTTCCAGGGTATTTGTGAGTGCCGCGTGAATTTCGCACCCCGACGGCAGTCGTGGCAAGCGTCGCGACGATCGCGGACGCGTGCTCGTCCGGACGTGGAACGCTCGAAGCCCGGACACGGTTGTGCTATACGACCCAACCAGCCTCGCTGAGGAGAGGAATTTCATGAAGCTCTACGCGCACCCTTTCTCTTCCTACTGCCAGAAAGTCCTGATTGCGTTGTATGAAAATGCCACGCCTTTCGAGTACCGCAGCCTGGAAGAGGCAGGCGTGAATGCGGAACTGGAGTCGCTGTGGCCCTTGAAGCGATTCCCGGTCCTGACGGACGGGGAGCGCACGATCCTCGAGACGACCACCATCATTGAGTACCTCCAGCTTCGCCACGGCGGCCGCGTGCGACTGATCCCCGAAGGCGACGCTGGCATCGAAGCGCGCATGCTCGACCGCATCTTCGACAATTACGTAATGACGCCCACGCAAAAGGTGGTCGGTAACCAGCTGCGCGCCGAAGCAGATCGCGACCCGCACGGAGTAAAGGAGGCACGCGGCCTGCTTGACAGGATTTATGACTGGCTCGAGGTGCGTCTTGCCGGTCGCCCGTGGGCAGCGGGGAGTGCCTTCACCCTGGCCGACTGTAGCGCCGCCCCTTCGCTCTTCTACGCCGACTGGGTCCAGGAGATTCCGGCCGCGCGCCCGAACCTGCGCGCCTATCGCGCCCGCCTGCTCGCTTACCCCTCGGTTGCCAGGGCGGTTGATGAGGCGCGGCCCTATCGCAGCTACTTCCCGCTTGGGGCGCCCAACCGTGACTGAATTGACCGTAGAGCCGGTCGGCTATGTCCGCTCCTCGCACACCCTCGCAGAGGATGACCGCTGGGGACCGCAGATAAGCACAATCGAGCTCACCCCGCGCTTCGGCCCTGAATCCCTGCATGGCTTGGTGGAGTTCTCGCACCTGGAGGTGATATTTCACTTCCACAGGATCGCTCCGGCGAGCGTTGTCTGCGGCGCCCGTCATCCTCGCAACAACCCTACTTGGCCGCTGACGGGAATTTTCGCTCAACGCGGCAGCGCCCGGCCCAACCTGCTGGGGTCTACCATATGCCGGCTGGTCGCGGTCGAGGGCACCACGGTTCACGTGTCCGGTCTTGACGCTTTCGATGGCACGCCTGTGGTTGATATCAAGCCGGTGATGAAGGAGTTCCTGCCCCGCTCGCCCGTGCTGCAACCGGATTGGTCGCATGAAGTGATGAAGCGATACTGGGAAGACGAATAAATTCCGCACCGGCGCGAACATTGAACCGGGAACACCGCTAAGTCGCCCCGGAGCTTCGTTGGACGACCTGCCCTCATGCACCCGTAAGTTCTTGGCTTTACGGTCAAGCCAGCTGCGGTCTCTACAATCGGTTACAACAAAAGGCGCGGGCTACCAGCGCTCATCTAATCAATAGCTAAGTGTGCTGAGTGATCCTCGCGAGCGTGTAGCATCAGTGCGTGTCAAGGACAGCCCAGTGGCAGCGCAGCATTGATTTCGGCGGAGCTGACTGGTCTACCATTCAACCCACTCGAACTTAAAGGAATTACCTCATGAAACTCCCACTTCAGCTGACAGCGCTCATCGCGCTGGCGGCGATCTCCGGCGCGGCTTCCGCGCAGGGTGTCGTCATGACGACAACATCCCTCCCCTGGAATGGCTTTTACGTCGGCCTCAACGGGGGCGCCGCGTGGAATACCACGTGCAACACCTGGAACGCGAACGGCCCGGGAGCCAATACCCCTGCGTTCAATAATCGGGACTGTCCGAACAAGACCACTGGCGTCGGCGGCGCGCAGTTCGGCTACAACTTCCAGCACGAACAGTGGGTATGGGGTCTTGAAGTCGACTACGACACCTGGAGCAGCAAGAACAAGAGCAAGTCGGTCCTATACACCGGGAGTGCCTTCCCGCAGGGTACCTATACGTTCTCCGGCAAGCTCTCGCCGAACGGGATGTTGATTGTTGGACCGCGCCTCGGCTATGTGGTCGATAACTGGCTGCCTTACATCCGCGCGGGCGGCGTCTTC
Source organism: uncultured Pseudomonadota bacterium (assembly GCA_963703025.1). Lineage (GTDB taxonomy): Bacteria > Pseudomonadota > Gammaproteobacteria > Steroidobacterales > Steroidobacteraceae > 13-2-20CM-66-19. The sequence goes on from OY969778.1 coordinate 4,097,911, forward strand.
GTCAGCGGCACGCATGACATCCTCGCCAGTTATACCCCGACCGGTGCTTCGGCTCCGACCGCCACCTTTAACGGTGGAAAGAACACTGCCTCCCATGGCTTCGGGATCAGCGTCGGCAGCGAATACAAGTTCGCGGAGAGCTGGTCGGCTAAACTCGAATACACGTATATCAGCCTGGGCAAGAGCAGCCAGAACTCCACAACGAGCTGCAACGGCTCTCCGGCCGCCTGCGATGCTTTCGCCGGCGCCTCGCTTGACAGCATCCATAACAGCTTCACGGCTAGCCTGCTTCGCGTTGGCATCAACTACGCCTTCTAGGCAAGCACTGGAAATTGCGGCGCTGCTGTCATCGGCCGGATTCACCTGGCACTTGGCACTCGAGCTTCCCCGCAATTGACGCGCCGCGGATAGCCACCCGACGTCTGCTCTTGGATGGTGTCGCGTATCAGGTACGGGCACCACTCCAAGAGCCACCTTGGCCGACAGGGCACGCAGTCGACGCAAAGGAATCCGCATCGGTTGCAAGACATTACATCCATGATTCAACGCTGCGAAACGCCCAGTCTGATGGGCCCGAGGACACTGATGCATGAGTCGGGGTCGCTATACGATGCAACCGATCGTCACGCGCTGACAGCTTGGTCGTAGAAGGCCGCGGCACCATGTCATCTTCACCGGGCAGCGCGCGCTTCGGGTTTTCGCCAGTTGCCATTGTGGGTGCGGCATGCCGCCTGCCTGGCGCGTGTAACGAGGGCGAGTTTTGGAGCTTGTTAGAACAAGGGCGCTGCGCTGTCGCCAATTTGCCCGAAGGGCGATGGCGGCCTGAGCGATATTATCATCCGCGCATCGCGGAGCCGGGCTTCAGCTATTGCTTCTCCGGCGGATATATTGCCGACCCATTCGGTTTCGATCCCACAGTATTTCGGCATCTCTCCGCGCGAGGCCGCCGAGATGGACCCGCAGCAAAGACTGCTGCTGGAGGTCGTTTGGAGCGCACTCGAGGATTGCGGCATCGCCCCCAGCGCCCTCGCCGGGTGCAATGTCGGCGTCTATGTCGGCGCGTCGAGCCTGGATTACGGCAATCTGCTCACCGTCGATCCGGCTGCGATCGAAAGCCATTTCATGACGGGCAATACCCTGTCCGTCCTGTCCAATCGCATCTCCTATATCTTCGATCTGCGCGGTCCCAGCTTCACGGTCGATACTGCCTGCTCGTCATCGCTGGTCGCCTTCGCCGAGGCGCAGGCGGCGATTTCGTGCGGCCGGATCGACATGGCGATCGTGGCCGGCGTCAACCTGCTGCTGTCGCCGACCTCCTTCATCGGCTTCTCGCGCGCGTCGATGCTGTCGCCGACAGGGCTCTGCCGCCCGTTTTCGGCCCAGGCCGACGGCTATGTCCGTGCCGAGGGCGCGGTGGCGATGGTGTTGGCCCGACTGGAAACGGCGGTGGCGCGCCGCTATCCGGTGCGCGCGGTTGCCGTCGCTTCCGGCGTCAATTCAGACGGAAGAACCAACGGCATTTCGTTGCCCTCAGCCGAAGGGCAGCGTGAACTGCTGGATCGCCTCTACGGTCGGAGGCCGATATCGACCCGCGCCGACTCGCCTTCGTCGAAGCGCATGGCACCGGCACGCGGGTCGGCGACCCGGCGGAGGCGACCGCGATCGGCGAGGCGCTGGGTCAGCTGCGCGACACGCCGCTGCCGATCGGTTCGGTCAAATCCAATATCGGCCATCTGGAGCCAGCCTCCGGGCTGGCCGGCCTGTACAAGGCAATCCTAGCGCTCGAGCATCGCAAGCTGCCGCGCTCGCTTCATCTGGAGAATATCAATCCAGCCATTGATTTCAGCCGCACTGAATCTGACCGTTGCAACCGAGGCGGTGACCCTGCCCCAAAGCGGGACGTGGCTTGCGGGCGTCTCGTCCTTCGGTTTCGGCGGAACCAATGCTCACGTCATCATCCCTCAGCCGGAACTTGCGAACTTTTCGCGCCCGCACCACAACAGCGCGGCCGGGCGTCCCGTTGAATTGCTGGTCCTGTCGGCCCATTCGCGCGCGGCGCTGAATGCGACCGCCACCGCCTATGGCGCGGTCATTGAAGCCGGGGCCGACGCAGCCGCCGTGGCGTCGGCCGTGGCGTGGCAGCGCGATCTGGCGGCTCATCGTCTGGCAATACCGCTGGTTGACCCTGCGCAAATGGCCGCATCGTTGCGCAGTTTTGCGGACACCGGCAGCGTCGCCGGCGGGATTGCCGGGATAGCTCCTCCCGATTCCCCCAAAATCTGTTTCGTCTTCTCGGGCAATGGTTGCCAGTGGGCCCGCATGGGCCGTAGTGCCTTCGACCGCAACGAGGCCTTCCACCGCCGTTTCTGCGCAATCGACGAGATTTTTAGCCGGCTTGGAAACTGGTCATTGGTCCAAGCGCTGTGCGATGACACCCTGGCGCAGCGGCTAACGCAGACCCGGATCGCGCAGCCGCTGTTGTTTGCGGTGCAGTCCGCCCTGGCCGCAGGCATGGCCGACTGGGGACTGAAGCCCCACATGGTGCTCGGCCACAGCGTGGGCGAGATCGCGGCGGCGCAGGTATCCGGTGCAATCGGCCTGGCTGCGGCGGTCCATCTCATCTTCCACCGCAGCGAGCACTTGGAGAAGGTGCAGGGACAAGGGACTATGGCGGTGGCGAGCATGCCTCCGCATGAGGCAGCAGCACTGCTAGCGAGCGATGGCTGCTATGGGGTGGAAATTGCCGCCATCAACAGCCCGAGCTCGGTGACGGTCTCAGGCCCGGAGCAAGCCCTCCGCTGCTTCTCCCAGCTCGCCCGCAAGCGCCGAATCGCTGTCAGGGCACTTAATCTTGCTTATCCATTCCATACCGCGCTATTGGAGCCGCTGCGCTTGCCGCTGCTCGGTTCGCTCGGCGCCCTCGCGGTAGGGCCCAGCGAGATTCCGTTCATTTCAACAGTCACCGGCGCTGCGCTCGCCGGTGGCGCACTCGGCCGCGACTACTGGTGGCGCAATGTGCGTGAGACAGTGCGCTTCCGCGACGCGATCGAGGCCGCGGGACGCGATGGCGCGACACTATTTGTGGAGATAGGCCCGCGGCCGATACTGGCCGCCAACATCACCGATACGCTGCGCGAGGCCGGGCTCGGCGGTGCGGTCATGCCCAGCCTGACTGAGAAGGAAGGCGAGACCGATCCATTGGCCACGATAGCGGCGCGCGCCGTGGTACTGGGCTGCCGGCTCGATACTGAGCGCCTGCGCGGGCACAGACCCTCGCAGCGGGTGCCGCTGCCTGGATACGCGTGGCAGCGCAAGCCGTTTCAACAGCCGCGGACAACCGAAGCGCTCGACCTGTACGGCCCGCGAGAGCGCCATCCATTGATCGGAGCGCGGCTGATGCCCGGTACGCCGGAATGGCGCAACCTGATCGATCCGGTGGTGGTGCCGTATCTTTCCGATCATCGAATCGATGGTGAAGTCGTCGTCCCCGGCTCGGCCTTCGCCGAGATGGCGTTGGCGGTTGCGCGCGAAGTATTCCCGGACGGACCCATTGGCCTGGAGGATTTTGACCTGCTGCAATGGTTGCCGCTGCGCCCCGACACCGATGCGTGAGTTGTCGGTGCGGCTTAACAGTGACACCCAAGTGGTCGAGATGTGGAGCCGCCCGCGCCTGGGTGCGGATGAGTGGACGCTGCACGCTCGCGGAAGGATCGCTCAGATCGCTTCGCCGACGCCGACCTTCATGCCCAAGCAGGATTTGCCGCATCGTATGACTGCGGACGAGGTCTATGAAAGCGCGCGGGCGGCGGGCGTGGAGTATGGGCCGTCATTTCGACGCGTGATGAGCGCCGAACGATCCGATACGCTTATAGAGATCGAGCTCTCAGCTTTCGAGGAGCGCGCGGGGCTCGCGAGCTGCAAACAGATTCTGCATCCGATTGCCCTGGACGCCGCCTTTCATGCCATGTTCGAGAACATCAAGCTGCGCGCTAACGAGCGCTATGCGTATCTGCCCGTGCGGTTTGCCGGGCTGCGGGTCGATCAGGACGGCGCAGTACCGGCGCGCGCACGCGTGGCAATTGACCGGGAAACGGATGATTCACTTTCGATCTCTGTCTCCCTTTACGCCGCGGACGGAGCGTTTATCGCCGGCCTGACCGGCGGCCTGTTTCGTGCAGTGGTTTTGGATCGTCGCAAGCAGAGCAACGTATTCTTCCATCAGGAATCGGTGCGGTTGACGCGTAGCGGCGGCAATGATGACCCGCGAACCGTCGCCGCCGCTGCAGTGCGGCGCGTGACCTTGGCAGCGCGTCCGGATTCCTGGCTGATTCTGGAGGCTTTTTCGCGTTCACTGGCGTACCGGCGTCTGCATGCCCTATTCGGTACTCGGCCCGCGCTGCCGCAGTCAGGCTCAGGGTCGACCTGCAAGGATTTGGCCGACGCCGCCCTGCCGTTGGCCTTGAATCTCTTCGAACATCTGCGGGCTGCGGGTCTGGCAGCCGAAACGGACGCCGGATGGGAGCTCGCGGCGCGTAACGATTTACCCAGCCCGAGCGAAATATTGGAGACCTTCGCTGCTGAATATTCTGGCGCGACGGCGGAGATCGTGCTCGCGGCCCAGGCCGTGGCAGGCCTTGAGGAGTTTCTCAATACCGGCAACTCGGCCCCGATCCGCAGCTCTTTGCTGGAGCAGTTCGAGAGCAGCTCGATCTTGTTCGCGCCTATTTTCTCGGCGGTTACGCATGTTTGCGAGGCACTGCAGGCGCGCATTGCCCCCGAGCCCTTGCGAGTGCTGGTTGCCGAACCGTTCTGCCTCGGCCTGCTACGCAGCCTCTCCGCGTTGGTTCGGGAAGGGCGTGCCACCGTCACCGTAGTGGGCACCGCCGCCACGGTCCCGGACCATACGGCTGCGCGGCCTGGCGCGATCGGGGGCGGTGCGTTTCTCGAAATCGACGGCGACACCGATTCCCCTGGCGATGACAGATTTGATCTTGCCCTTGGGTTTGCCTACGGGAGCGGCCTCGATGGTGATAAGCCGCTAGCGCGCGCTCTCGCGCGGCGCCTCGTACCCGGCGGTCTGCTGTGCATTGCGCAGCCCCCCGACAACCTCATCTTCGACCTCTTGCTGGGAACCGGTGGAAGCTGGTTCGCAGGCTCGCTCGATCCACGTTATCCGATCGGCAGAATGGCAGCCGCGCAGAACAGCGCACGGGTCTCGCTCGGCAACCGCTTGAGCGGCACCGAAATCGTTTCACTGGGAGATGGCGCCGGCAACATGCTATTGGCTACAGCCGGCGCCCATGCGTTCGAGAAGACGGCTTCAAGCACGCCGGCGATCCTGATTGACGACCGATCACCAATACTGCGGCTGCTGGCACAGACGCTGCGCGGCACCGGACGCCCCATTCAGATACTCCCTGCCATTAATCCGGCACACACTGTGTTCGACTGGCCGGCGATCGTGGCCCGCGCCCGCACAGATGATCTGCTCGATCTGATTCTGCCGACTTTCACGGCCGACACACTCGATTACCCCATCGCCGCCCTCACTTCGATATTGGCGGCAGTGCAGACAGGTCAATGTCGCCTCTGGATCCTGATGCGCGGCTTAGACAGCGCCTCGCCCGACGCAATCGACCCGATCGCTGAAGCTGTGTGGTGCTTTGCGCGCGTGGCGATGAACGAGTATCCGTCGGTCGAGATTAAGCTAGTGGACATCGCTCTGGAGTTGAACGAGCAGGAGGCAGTTCGCCATCTCGCTGGACTCATCGCTGCCCCCAGCCCCGACGCGGAGTTATTGATCACCGCCAGCGGGGTCTCGGCCGTGAGGGTGATTCGAGGCCTGGGCGGCGAGCGCACCGAAGAGGTGGTGCCGACAGTCCGGCTGGCGCAACGGACTAAGGGAGTCCTGGCCCATTTCGATTGGGTCGAAGCTCATCGGCGCGACCCGGGCCCGGCCGAGGTTGAAGTCGAGATCGCCGCCGCAGGACTCAACTTTCGCGACATCATGCTGGCAACGGGTTTGCTTGACGACGACGTCCTCGATGACGGCCTCGCCGGAGCGGTATTCGGCTTCGAATGCGCCGGGCGGCTGGTTCGAGTTGGAACGCAGGTGACGGGCCTCAAGCTCGGGGATTCTGTGATGGGCTTCGGGCGGGAGAGCTTTGCGACTCATTGCACCGCGGACGCTCGGCTCTTCGCGCCCTTGCCGAAGGGGTTTTCCCTTGAGGCGGGCGCGAGCACCCCGGTGGCCTTCCTGACGGCTTGGTATGCATTGGTACAGCTGGCCCAGCTGCAAGCTGGTGAATGGGTCTTGATTCATGGCGCCGCTGGTGGGGTCGGCCTGGCAGCAATGCAAATTGCACGGCTGCGCGGCGCGCGAATCGCAGCGACGGTCAGCTCGCCAGACAAACGCGCCCTGGTCGAGCTGTTCGGAGCAGAGAAGGTTTACAACTCGCGCAGCATCGCGTTTCTGGACGCGATCCGAGCGGACCTAGGGGGCGTCGACGTCGTGCTGAATTCGCTCGCCGGCGATGCCATGGCAGCCAGCATCAAATGCCTGAAGCCATTCGGTCGCTTTATAGAGCTGGGCAAGCGCGACTACGTTCTTAACACCGCCTTGGGCCTCCGGCCATTTCGCCGCAATCTCACCTATTACGGTGTCGATCTGGATCAGTTGCTCGCCGCGAATCTGCCCTTGGCCCACAGGCTCATGGGCGATCTGGTCCGGCATTTTGACAGCGGCGAGCTTTCCGCATTGCCCTACCGCGCTTTCGATTGGCATGAGGCGAGTGAGGCCTTCCGGTTGATGCAAGGGGCCGGCCATGTGGGCAAGCTGATCGTGCGGCCAGCGAGCCGCCCGGTTGCGACCGCTGCGGCGCAGAAGTCATTCCAACCCGGGCCGGGCGCGCATCTGGTCGTCGGCGGTGGCGGTGGTTTCGGTTTCGAGACTGCGGCGTGGCTTGCAAGCAAAGGCGCGGCCACGGTGGTGATCGCATCAAGACGCGGCCGGATCGAACCGCAACTGCGAGCGCGGGCCCAGGCGATCGAGGCTGCCGGCACGAAACTGATAGTCGAAACCCTCGACGTGACCGACCCCGTCGCCGTGCAGGCGCTGGTCGCAAAGCTGACCGGCGCACATGGACGTCTGGCGGGGGTCATTCACAGTGCCATGGTGCTGGATGACGGGCTGATCGCCGGCCTGACACCGGCGCGAACGCGCGCGGTGCTGGCGCCCAAGGTCGACGGCATACATAACCTTGACCGCGCCACCAGGGACTCAGTGCTCGATTATTTCGTGGCATTTTCGTCGGCGACGACCCTGATCGGCAATCCCGGCCAGGGTGCGTACGTCGCCGCGAACGGCTACATGCAAGGCTGCTTGCGCCGTCGCCGCGCGGCCGGTTTTCCCGGATTCGCCGTGGCGTGGGGTGCGATTAGCGATGCCGGTATCTTGGCCCGCGAGCGCGATATCGCTGCGAAACTGGAGCGTGCCAGCGGTATCGTTGCCATGCGCGCCGACGAGGCCTTGTCCCACCTTGATCGGCTGCTGTCGCAGCCCTCCTCCTGCCCACCCACCGTCTACTGCGCCACGCTCCGCCCGGAAGCGCTGCTGCAAGGCCTGAAGCTGCTGCAAACGCCGCTCTTTGCGCAGCTCTTCAGCGACGGCGGCAGCGAACAGGAGGTCAACATCGACCTTGCGACGTTGGTCGCCGGCAAGAGCGAGGTCGAGGCGCGTGCAAGCGTCACCGGCTTGGTGGCCTCGGAGGTGGGGCGCGTCCTGCGGCTGGCGGCCGAGGAAATCAATGTCGCGCTGCCGCTTGACGAAATCGGACTGGATTCTTTAATGAGCCTTGAACTGCGTCTGGGTATCGAACAGCGCTTCGGGGTTGAGCTGCCAATCGTCGCAATAGGCTCTGGAATAAGCGTGAATGACCTCGTGTCACGTCTGCTCTCCGGACTGCAATCGAGCCAAGGCGGCCGGCGGGTCGGCGACGTCGAACAACGGTTGATGCGGCAGCACGGCGCTGATGACCTGATCCTGGAGGATCTGCTGGCGGTCACGGATGCCATCGAGGAACGTCGCTCTTCCGTGAAACTGCTATGACCGGCGGATCCAAAGGCCGCGGCCTGCAGCCAACCGCCAAGGCGGCGTTGCTGGAGACCATGCGCCAAAAATCGCATCCTAGTGACAGGCCGGTGCGCGCCGAGGCTCCTGCGCGCACCGCGCGACGCGATATGTCGTTCGAAAGCCTGCCTGCCTACCAACAACTGTGCACCCAGCGCGCCCTGGCCGACGCACTGGAGATCGGCTTCCCATTCTATCGCGCCCACGACATGCGTGCCGGAGCGCGCAGCGTCGTCAACGGCATGGCGGTTGTGAATTTCGCCTCTTACGACTATCTCGGCCTCAACGGGCATCCGGAAATCACCCGCGCGGTCGTCGCCGCCACCGAGCAATGGGGTACCAGCGTGTCTGCCAGTCGCATCACCGCGGGCGAGCGCGGCTTTCATCGCGACCTGGAGCGGTCCATCGCGGATATTTACGACGCGGAAGATGCCCTCGCCTTCGTCAGCGGCCATGCAACGGCGATCTCAACCATTGCAGCCCTGCTCGGCCCCAAGGACCTGATCGTACATGATGCGTTGATCCACAATTGTGTCGTCGTCGGCGCGCAATTGTGCGGAGCGACGCGCCGGGTGTTTGCGCATAACGACATGGACGCGCTCGGCGAGATTCTTGCCGCTACGCGTGAGCGATTCGACCGAGTGCTGATCGTGTCCGAAGGACTTTACTCCATGGATGGGGACGGTCCGGACTTGGGGAGGCTGACCGATCTCAAGGAGCAGTTCGACTGCTGGCTGATGGTTGATGAGGCACACGCTCTGGGGGTGCTCGGCAAGACCGGCAAGGGGATCTTTGAAATGGCCGATGTCGATCCGAAGCGGGTCGATATCTGGCTGGGCACCCTGTCGAAGTCCTTGGTAAGTTGCGGTGGCTACGTCGCGGGCAGTCACGCGCTGATCGACTATCTGAAGCTGACCGCACCCGGTATGGTCTATAGCGTCGGCCTGCCCGCCCCGGCGGCGCTCGCAGCGCAGACGGCGATCGCGGTGATGAGACGTGAGCCGCAGCGGGTGCTACGCCTGCAGGCAAACGGCCAGCTGTTCCTGCGTAAGGCGCGCGAAGCCGGGCTCGATGTCGGAACCAGCTGGGGTTACGCGGTGATTCCCGTCGTGCTGGGCGACTCGCTGAGGACGTTACGGCTGGCCGAGCGGCTGTTGCAGCGGGGGTATAATGCGTTTCCGATCGTGCCACCGGGGGTACCCGAGCAATCGGCGCGACTACGTTTCTTCATCTCCTCGGAGCATACAGTCGAGGACATTGAAGGTGCGGTAGTGGCAGCCCGCGAGGAGCTTACCCAACTCGAGAGGGCACCTCGCTGAGCGAGCGATAGACGCAAGCCACGAATGCCAGAGGTCAGGGCGACGGACCGGAGAGAATGATGGGACCGGGAGGCAAAGAACTGCACCACGTCGGACGCGTCGGCTGGCTGCGCGCCGCGGTACTGGGCGCGAACGATGGCGTGCTCTCCACCTCAAGCTTGTTGCTCGGTGTTGCCGCCGCACACGCAACCCATACCAGCGTTCTAGTGGCAGGTGTCGCTGGCTTGGTCGGCGGAGCCATGTCGATGGCTGCGGGTGAGTACGTGTCGGTGAGTTCGCAGTCCGATACCGAGCGCGCGGACCTGCAACGTGAACGTGCCGAGCTCAAGGCCGACGCTGCCGGAGAGCGCCGGGAGCTGACTGCCATCTACGTGGGTCGCGGCCTTGACCCCGTGCTTGCGAAAACGGTCGCCGAAAAGCTCATGGCGCACGACGCATTGGGCGCACACGCGCGCGACGAGCTTGGCATCTCAGAGAATCTGCGCGCACGCCCGCTTCAGGCCGCCTTAGCCTCGGCCGCAAGCTTCGCTGTCGGGGCGTCCATGCCGCTGCTGGTCACGGTCATGAGCCCGGCGCAGTACCTGATCGCGCTCTTGTCGGGAACCTCGCTCGTGTTCCTCGCGCTGCTCGGCGCGGCGGCTGCCCGAGCAGGCGGCGCGGGAATCGTGAGGGGTGCAGCACGCGTCATGTTCTGGGGAGCAATCGCCATGGCGCTCACGGCAGGCATCGGCTCACTGTTCGGATCCATCGCATAAGCGCATTGCCAGGAGACGCCGTGTGCAAGTGCAGACCCCACGCCGAGGTCCACCCCTTGAAGAGTGGCAAACCGGCGCACGCATCCTATCGCCAGCTCGCGGATCCCGCCCCGCTAGCGAAAAATGGGATTTTTAGCCCGTTGCAAACTTCAGTCAGTTGAAACGCCCGGTGGGAATCGTCGGATCGTACCTGCAGTCCACGCCCAGCAGGCAGTTAGCGGGTTAGCACCATGACGTGGAACCAGAAAACATGGGGCGTGTGGGAATTGAACCCACGACCAGCGGATTAAAAGTCCGATGCTCTACCGACTGAGCTAACGCCCCACAGAGTGGGTGCGGCCGACTGAAATCCCCCTTGGACGGAGGCTGGCCCGCGCGGGGCGGCATGATACTACAGGGGCTGATAACGGGTCGGATCGGCGATTCCCGCCGCCTCGAACCCGGCATGGCGCAGCCGGCAGGAGTCACAGCGCCCACAAGCCCTGCCGTGCCCGTCGGCCTGGTAACACGAGACGGTTTGGCCGTAATCAACTCCCAGGGCCGTACCTGCAGCGATGATCTGCGCCTTGGTCCACTTGATGAGCGGGGTGTGGATGCGAGCGGCCGCCCCCTCGACGGCCGCCTTGGTTGCCACCGCTGCCAGCGCTTGGAATGCGGCGACGAACTGCGGCCGGCAGTCCGGGTAGCCGCTGGAGTCCAGAACGTTCACGCCCAGGTAGATGTCCTGCGACCCGAGCACCTCGGCCCAGCCCAGCGCCAGCGCCAGCAGCATGGTGTTGCGCGCCGGGACGTAGGTCACCGGGATACCGGCGCTGGGAGACTCCGGGACTGCGATGCTCGCATCGGTGAGCGCCGAGCCGCCGATGCCGGCCAGGTCGACACGCATGGTGCGCTGCTCGATGGCGCCGAGGGTTGCGGACACGCGCCGCGCCGCCTCGAGCTCCGCGATATGGCGCTGGCCGTAGTCAACGGACAGCGCATAGCAGTCGAACCCCGCGGCGCGCGCAATCGCCAGCGCGGTGGCCGAGTCCAGCCCGCCTGATACGAGCACGACTGCAGGTCCCTGGCTCACCTCATTTCCCCTGCACGTTGCCCCACAGGTACTTGTGCAGCTGGATCTGCAAGCGCACGGGGAGGCGATCCTCGAGGATCCAGTCGGCCAGATCGCGCGCCGGCAACTGCTCGTGGCTGGGTGAGAACAGCACCTGGCAAGCAGGTGGCAGTTTAAGTTGCGCCAGGCGTTCGCGGCTCCACTCGTAGTCAGCACGGCTGCAGATCACGAACTTCACCAGGTCGGTGGGCGCCAGTTGCCGCAGCTCCTGGTAGCGGTTGCGCGGCTCCTCGCCGGATCCTGGGGTCTTCACGTCCACGACCTTGACGACCCGCGGATCCACCCGCGCAAGCTCCATCGCCCCGCTGGTCTCGACCGAGACGCGCAGCCCCGCATCACACAGGCGCGCCAGCAGCTGTGCGCAGGCCTTCTGCGCCAGCGGCTCCCCGCCGGTGACGCACACGTAGCGCGCCCCCAGCTCCGCCACGCGCGCGAGGATCGCCTCGATCTCCCACCACTGCCCGCCGTGGAAGGCGTAGGCGGTGTCGCAGTACTGGCAGCGCAGCGGGCAGCCGGTCAGGCGCACGAACACCGTGGGGATCCCTGCGGTGTCCGCCTCTCCCTGCAGCGAGTGGAAGATCTCCGTGATCTTCAGCCGCGAACCGTTCGCGGCGCGCTCCTCGCCAGGCACGCTCACACGCGCTTACTGCGGGATGCGGTGCAGCCGGTCGGCGGCAAGCTTGGCTGCATCCGTGCCCGGGTACTTCGTGGTGACCTCGGTCAGGGTCGCCTTGGCCGCCGGAAACTGCTTCTGCGCGTACTGCGTGTAGCCGAGCTTCAGCAGGGCATCGGGCGCCTTGCGCGAGGCGGGCCACTTCTTCAGCACCGCGCGGAATGCCCCGGCTGCAGCGTCGTAGTCATGGTTAACGTAGTAGGCCTCGCCCAGCCAGTACTGCGCGTTCTCCGCGAGCGGACTCGTCGGGTACGTCGTCAGGAAGTCCTTGAAGCCGGTGATCGCGATCGAGTAGCTGCCGGCCTTGAGCGCGTCATAGGCCTGGGAGTAGATCGCCTGCTCGGTCGAGGATGGCTCGACCGCCGCCGCGGCGGCCGCGGGTGCGGCGCTGGCGGGCGCGCCGGGGCCTGCTGCGGCGCCGGCCGCTGCGCCCGCCGCGGCCGCAGGGGCTGCCACGGCCGGCACAGCGGCCGCCTTGCCGGCGGCCTGTTCGTGCTCTAGCTCCTCGATGCGCCCGCGCAGCTCGCGCACCTCGGCATCGATCTCATCGGTGTGCTGCACGGCTGCGGCCTGGCTGGCCACGCTGCGCTCCAGGCGCGCGACCCGGACCTCCAGCTCATTGAGCTTGACCTGCGTGGGATCCTCCTCCGGCGGGGTGCTCGCACAGCCGGCCGCCAGCACCAGCGGCACGAGGGCCATCAGGATGCCACGCGTGGCAGATTTTCCTGCCCCGCTCACTTGGGCACGGCGGCAGGGGTGAGGTAGACGATCTCGACCCGGCGGTTCTTCGCCCACGAGGCGTCATCGTGCCCGGCCACGGCCGGGCGCTCCTCGCCATAGCTCACCGTGGTGATCTGGCTCTCGCTGGCACCCTGCAGCAGCATGGCGTGCCGCACCGCCTGCGCACGGCGCTCGCCCAGACCGATGTTGTACTCCGGCGAGCCGCGTTCATCGGTGTGCCCTTCAAGGCGGATGCGCGCGCCCGGGTTGGTGCCCAGGTACTTCGCGTGGGCCGCCACCACGTCGGCGGCCTCGCCCTTGATGTCGCTGCTGTCGAAGTCGAAGTAGACGATGCGGGTGGCGAGCAGGCCTGCCTGCGGACCTGCGGTCTCATCATCGGGGTTGCCGGTGCCGGCGGCCGTCGCCCCACCGGAAGGCCCGGTGCCACTGCCCTGGGCACCGGTGCCACTGCCGCTGCCGATCTCGGTACCTGCGGTGCTCGAGGGCTTCTTGACCTTCGGTCCGCAGGCGGTCAGCGCCAGCGAGGCTGCCAGCAGCAGCATGATGATTGACCGGTGCATTGATGCTTTCTCCGCCATTCCACTGTCCTCCAAAAACCAACTTCTTCCGCCACGCGCTAGGGAACGAAGGGTCCCCACGCAGGCTCGCGGATTCGTCCTGGGACGCCTTGAGGCGCAGACCCGTGAGCCCGTCCGTCGAGACGGTGGCCAGCGCGTCGTGGTTGCCGTCGCGCTCCGCGTAGATAAGTGTAGCGCCATTGGGCGCGAAACTCGGCGATTCATCGAGGTGGCCCTTGGACAGGATGCGCACCGTGCCGCTGGCCAGCTCCTGCACCGCGATACGGTAGTTGCCGCTGTTCAGGGTCACCATCGCCAGCAGCGTGCCATCCGGCGCTCACGCGCGGGCGGGCGTTGTAGCTGCCGCCGAAGGTCAGGCGCTTGGGCTTCGCACCCGGCTGCAGGCCGACCTGGTAGATCTGCGGTGAGCCGGCACGATCGGAGGTGAAGTAGATCGAGCGGCCGTCGGGGGCCCACTCCGGCTCGGTGTCGATGGCCGGGTCATCGGTGAGCTGCGTCAGGGCCTGGGTGGCCAGGTCCAGCACGTAGATGTCGAGGTTGCCGGTGCTGCCGCCCAGGGTGAGCGCGAGCTTCTTGCCATCCGGCGACCATGCCGGTGCGCCGTTGATGCCGGCGCGCGCGGAGACCTGCCGGCGCTCGCCGGTGCGCACCAGCTGCACGTAGACCGCCGCATGCTTGGTCTCGAAGGACACGTACGCCAGCCACTGTCCATCGGGGGACCAGGCCGGTGACATCAGCGGGCCGCGGCGACTCGAGGATGCGGCGCTGGTTGGCACCATCCGCATCCGCGACGAACAGCTGGTAAGTGCTGCGCGGGGGGCTGCCCCTCGACGCGACATAGGCGACGTGGGTGGCAAAGGCGCCGCGCACACCCAGGATCTTCTGGTAGACGACATCACTCACGCGGTGCGCGGCGTTGCGCAGCGAGCTGCCGACACGCCCATGAAGCGCTGCGGTGGCAAGCTTCACCCCGGTGAGGGTGTTGACCAGGTCGAAGTCGACCTGCAGCTTGCCGCCCTCAACGGCGCTCACCCGGCCGACGACCACGTAGTCGCTGCCGGCGGCCTTCCAGGCCGGCGCCGCCACGTCCTCGGCACGCGCGGGGGTTGCCGGCATGCTCTCGCGCGGCGAGCGCCTTGAAGCGCCCGCTGCCCTCCAGGTCGTTCTGGATCACCCCGGCCACATCCAGGCCGCCGTCACCCTGGGCCGCCGTGAACGGCACGACCGCGACCGGGATCGGGTCGCGCACACCCGAGGTGACCTCGATCTCCAGGGCCGCCTGGGCGGCAGACGAGCCGGCACAGCAGGGCGGCCAGGGTCAAGCAGGATCGAAGTGGGCTTGGAACGTGCATAGTTAGTCGGGCTCTGAAGTTGATCTTGAGTTTACGGTCGAACATGGCCGGGTCCGGTGGCGAGCGGCAACGGCGAGGCGCGGTACACGGCCGCCTCGATCGATTCGCGTACCGCCTGGTCGCCATTGCAATCGCCGATCGCCACTGCGGTCACGTTGCCTCCGGGCTCCTGGGTCACGTCCAACATACATTGTATTCCGGCTTTGGCAGTCGGCGGCCGAATCCACGCCCGCTCGATGCGCGCGGTGATCTTCGCCTGCCAGCTGGCAAGGGCCGGACCGGTGGCGGCCGCCGCGGCTGCGTGCTCCTCGCTGGCGAGGCTGCGCTTGAGGTCCGCCTCGCGCTCGGCGGCCTCCTGGGCGTCCTCGGCTTTCTGCTTGGCCTGGGCGGCCTCCTGCGCCTTCTTCTCCTGTGCGGCCTTGGCTCCGCGGCCTTGCGCTTCGCCTCGGTGCTGCGTCTGTTCCTCGGCCTCGCGTGCCTCATCAGCCGCCTTGGCCTGCGCCGCCTGGGCCTGCGCCTTCTGCTCGCTCGCCTTCTGCGCGGCGGCAGCTTTCTGCCTTCTGGTGTTCCTCGGCGCGCTGGCGCTCGCGGGCGCGGTCCTCGGCACTGGGCGGCGGCGGCCCCTGTGGCTGTGGCGCCGGTTGCACCGGTGCCGGTGCCGGGGTCGGGGGTGGCGGTTGCGGGGCAGCGTGCTGCGCGCCGGCTACCGTGCGGGCATCAACGACCGTCGCCTCGATGGCAAGGGTTGGCATGGGTCGCGGCGGCGCGCGGAACAGCATCCAGCCGTACGCGGCCGCTGCCAGCAGCAGCGCGTGCAGCAGCAAGGCAAGTCCCACGGATGTCCACCGGTCACGGTCTGGCTGCATTGGGAGCGAAAATTCTCAGCTTCGCGGGCGCGGCGGCTCTGGCGGTGGCTCGGTGATGAAGCCGATCTTGCGGGCTCCGGCGTGCTGCAGCATCACCATCGCCTGCACCACGCGCCCGTAGGCCACCGCGTTGTCCGCCTTCACCAGCACCTGGGTCTGCGGCTCGCGGCGCAGCACCGCGGCCGCACGCGCCGCCACGGTGCCCTCATCCAGCACCGACTGCGGATTGCCGCCGACGTTGAGGTACCAGCGACCCTGCGCGATCAACCGAGAGCACCAGCGGTTGGATGCGCTGCGGCTCGATAGGTTCCGCGGCGGCCTTGGGCAGGTCCACCTTGACCCCCTGCGTCAGAAGCGGCGCGGTGATCATGAAGATGATCAGCAGCACCAGCATCACGTCGATGTAGGGGACGACGTTGATCTCGCCCATCAGCCGCCGACGCTTGGTGACCGCGGCCATCGCCTCAGCGAGCCTGCCGCCGCGGTCGCCGCCGTGCCGCGCGCGGCATGGCGCTGCAGGATGGTGGAGAACTCCTCGCTGAAGGCATCGAAGCGCATCTCCAGCCGCGTCACCTGGTCGGCGAAGCGGTTGTACGCCACCACCGCGGGGATGGCGGCGAACAGGCCGAAGGCAGTGGCCACCAGCGCCTCGGAGATGCCCGGAGCCACCATCGCAAGGGTTGCCTGCTGCACGTTACCCAGGCCGGAGAAGGCACTCATGATGCCCCACACCGTGCCGAACAGTCCCACGTAGGGACTGGTGCTGCCGACCGTCGCCAGGGTGGCAAGACTGTGCTCCAGGCGGTCGATCTCGCTTCAGCTGCGCGACGCGCATGGCGCGGCGCGACCCCTCCAGCAGCTGGTCGGCGCTCACCGAGCTTTGGCGCAGCTCGCGCGAACTCGCGGAAGCCGAACTCGAAGATCCCCGCCATCCCGGTGGCCCCGCCGTGGGACTCGATGGTGCGGTACAGCTGCGCCAGGTCGTCGCCTGACCAGAAGCGGTTCTCGAACCGGTCCGCCTCGCGGCGCGCGCGCGCGATCAGGGCGCGCTTGCGGAAGATGATGCTCCAGGACATGACCGACGCCAGCAGCAGGATCGCAATGACGATCTGCACCGGAATGCTTGCCTGGCCGATCAGGCGCAGGATCGACAGTTGATCACCCATGTAGCGTTTCGCTCTCCGCGCTGTCTTGGACCATGAAATCAGGCAGCCGCTTCGGCCGCAGCGTGCGCGCATCGATGCAGGCCACGCGCACGTTCGCCTCGACCAGGAGCTGCGCGGCGGCAGCGGCGGTGGCATCGCGGTGGATGCGCTGGATGAAGCGCATCGAGGCCAGACCTTCGGCCTGCGGCTCGCAGGAGACCGCGAGCACGTCATCCAGGCGCGCCGGGGCGCGGTAGTGCACCTGCAGGCTGACCACGGTGAACAGGATTCCCGGCTCGCGTGCCAGGGCCGCTTGCGAATAACCGCGCGTGCGCAGCCACTCGGTGCGCGCGCGCTCGAGGTAACGCAGGTAGTTGGCGTAGTAGACGATCGCCGCCGCCGTCGGTGTCTTCCCAGTACACGCGCGCCGGCCAGGTGAAGCGGCTCACTTGCGGCGTCCTCGAACAGCGGCAGCGTCGGGGCTCACGCGCTCCGGGGGCTTCAGCCCGAAGTGCAGGTAGGCGTTGCGCGTGGCCATGCGCCCGCGCGCGGTGCGCACCAGGAAGCCCTGCTGGATCAGGAAGGGCTCGATGACGTCCTCGAGCGTGCCGCGCTCCTCGCCGATCGCTGCGGCCAGGCTGTCGATCCCGACCGGGCCGCCGTCGAAGCGCTCGATGATCGCCGTGAGCAGCTTGCGGTCGAGCGTGTCGAAACCCTGGCGGTCGACCTCGAGCAGGTCCAGCGCCGCATCGGCCACCGCCTCGTCGATGCGCCCGTCGGCACGCACCTGCGCGTAGTCGCGCACCCGCCGCAGCAGCCGGTTGGCGATGCGCGGGGTGCCGCGCGAGCGCTGCGCCATGCGCCGGGCGCCGCCCTCATCGATCGGCACGTTCAGGATCGAGGCCGAGCGGGTGACGATGCGCTCAAGGTCCGGGATGTCGTAGAACTCCAGCCGCTGCACGATGCCGAAGCGGTCGCGCAGCGGGGAGGTCAGCAGGCCCGCGCGGGTGGTGGCGCCGACCAGGGTGAACGGGCGGCAGGTTCAGCTTGATGGAGCGCGCCGCCGGGCCCTCGCCGATCATGATGTCGAGCTGGTAGTCCTCCATCGCCGGGTACAGCACCTCCTCGACCACCGGGGACAGGCGATGGATCTCGTCGATGAACAGCACGTCGCGCGGCCTGCAGGTTGGTCAGCAATGCGGCCAGGTCCCCGGGCCGCTCGAGCACCGGGCCGGAGGTCTGGCGCAGGTTCGACGCCCAGCTCCGCGGCAATGATGTGCGCAAGGGTGGTCTTGCCCAGGCCCGGGGGCCCGAAGATCAGCACGTGGTCGAGCGCCTCGCCGCGCTGGCGCGCGGCGCTGATGAAGATCTCGAGCTGCTCCTTGACCGGGCCCTGGCCGATGTACTCGTTCAGGCGGCGCGGCCGGATGGCGCGCTCGATCGCCTCCTCCTCGGTGCTGGCGAGCCCACTGATGATGCGTTCTTCGGTCACGGTCCTTGCGTCTACTCCCGTACCGCGCTCTGCAGGGCGCGGCGGATCAGTTCCTCGGTCGAGTGTGTACCGGGACCTGCGGCTTTGAGCAAGCGCGTCGCCTCCGGCGGGCGGTAGCCCAGGGCAACCAGCGCATCGTAGGCCTCGGTCTCAGGATTGGCCGCGATGACTTCCCCGGGTGCCCCGGTGAGCAGCTGCGGCGCGACCAGCCGGTCGCGCATCTCCACGATCAGCCGCTCGGCGGTCTTGCGGCCGATGCCCGGCACGCGCGTCATGGAGCCGATGTCCTGGGCCTGGACGCTGCGGTTGAAGTCCGCGACGCTCATCCCCGACAGCAGCGCGAGCGCGATCTTGGGTCCGACGCCTGAGACCTTGATCAGGCTGCGGAACAGGCGCCGCTCATCCTCGCTGCCGAAGCCGTACAGCACGTGGGCATCCTCGCGCACCACCAGGTGCGTGAGCAGGTGCACCTCCTGCCCCACCGCCGGCAGGTGGAAGAAGGTCGACATGGGCGCCTCGAGCTCGTAGCCGACGCCTGCTGACCTCGACGGTGAGCTGTGGAGGCAGCTTGGCGGCGATGCGGCCGCGCAGCGAACCGATCATCGGCGGACCCGCACGCGCGCCACGTCCGCGCCCTGGGCCAGAAGTCCCAGCGTACGCGTGTGCGCGTGGCACACCGCCACCGCCAGGGCATCGGCGGCGTCCGCCCCCGGGCGCTCGCTGAGCGCGAGCAGCGTCCTGATCATGTGCGCCACCTGGGGCTTCTCGGCCGCCCCGGAGCCCACCACCGCGAGCTTCATCGCGCGCGGGGCGTACTCGAACACCGGGATGCCCGGGGGCACCGCGCACAGGGCCGCCCCGCGCGCCTGCCCCAGCTTCAGGGCGCTGTCGACGTTGCGCCTGACGAACACCCGCTCGATCGCGACCTCGACCGGGGAGTGCGCGCTCATGAGCGCGCCTAAGCCTTCGAAGATCAGCCGCAGGCGCGCCATGGGGGCAGCGGTACTGACGTTCAGGCAGCCGTGCGCGAGCACGGTGAGGGTGCTGCCGCGGCTCTCGATGAAGCCAAAGCCGGTGCGGCGCGAGCCCGGGTCGAGCCCGAGGATGCGCACCGTGGCAGCGGTGCTGAGACGCGCGGAGCCGGTGGCCGGCTCAAAGGCGCGCCAGGACCTCGTCCGATATCTCGACATTGGAATAAACGTCCCGTACTTCGTCCAGCTCTTCCAGGGCAACCAGCAGATGCGCCATCTGCTCCGCACTGGCACCCGACAGCTCCAGCGGTGTCGCCGCGCGCTGCGTGACCTCGGCGCTCGCGGGCGCAAAGCCGCTGTGGATCAGCACCGCGCGCACCGTGTCGAAATCCTGCGGGTCCGCGAGCACCTCGACCGAGAAGTCATCGCTGGGCACCACGTCCTCGGCGCCCGCCTCGAGCGCCACCCGCATCAGCTCCTCCTCGTCGGTGCCCGGCGGATAGGTCAGCAATCCTACGGTGTTGAACAGGTAGCTGACCGAGCCGTCGGCCCCCAGGCTGCCACCGAAACGGTCGAAGGTGCGGCGCACCTGGGCGCCGCTGCGCGCGCGATCCAGGGTCAGGCACTCCACCATCACCGCCACCCCGCCGGGCCCGTAGCCCTCGAAGCGCACCCGTTCCAGGCCCGCCGCGCCGCTGGCGTCCGCGGCACGCTCCCGGCGGCGCGCCTGGGCACTCTCGCGGCGCTGGATGTTAGCCCACTTGCTATGACCAGCCATGCTCACACGTCGCGGTAAAACCAGTCGCGTATGATAGCGGTATCCCGTGCGCCCGACACGCTTCGCGCGCGGTGTAGACCCAGCCCAAACCGCAACGACCTCCTCACCGCCGTGGAAACGAGCCAGGCCTGCCCGTCCTCGATCCGCGACGCACTCGATGCGGCTCACGCGCGGCTGGCCGAGCACGCCGCGGGGGTTGAGTTGGATCTGGCGCGCGAGGCCGGCGGCATCATCGGTGCGCTCACGGCCAACCCCGACCTCGCCCTGGCGCTGGTGGCGCGCGCCGCGCTCACCCGCGGCAGCACCACGCCCGAGCAGGCGGCCGAGGCCGTCGGTGCCGCCGCTGCCCAGATCGCCGCCGCGCTGGTGCGCTTAGGGGCCCTCGGGCTGCCGCGCGACTGGTCCCCCGCCCAGGGCCTGGACACCCCGCAGACCGAGACGCTGCGCAAGATGCTGCTGGCGGTGGTCAGCGACCCGCGCCTGGTGCTGGCCCGCCTGGCAGAGGAACTGGTGGCGCTGCGGCACGCACGCACGCTCACTGCCGCCGAGCGTGGCCGGCGCGCGCTGGAGGCGCGCGCGGTGTATGCGCCGCTGGCGAACCGCCTGGGCGTGTGGCAGCTGAAGTGGGAACTGGAGGACCTCGCGTTCCGCTACCTCGAGCCGGAGGAGTACAAGCGCGTGGCGGCCGCCTTGAACGAGCGCCGCGCCGACCGCGAGCACTACATCGAGGCGCTGTGCGCGACGCTGCGCACGCAGTTGACCGAGGCGGGCCTGCAGGCCCAGGTGCACGGCCGCCCGAAGCACATCTACAGCATCTACCGCAAGATGCAGCGCAAGCAGCTCGCCTTCAGCCAGCTGTATGACGTGCGCGCGGTGCGCATCGTGGTCGCCTCGATCCCGGACTGCTACGCGGCGCTGGGAGTGGTGCATGGGCGCTGGCCCTACATCCCGGGGGAGTTCGATGACTACGTGGCGACCCCCAAGGGCAACGGCTACCGCTCGATCCATACCGCGGTGATCGGGCCGCAGTCCCTGAGCGTCGAGGTGCAGATCCGTACGCACGAGATGCACGAGACCTCCGAGCTGGGGGTCGCGGCGCACTGGACGTACAAGGAGGGGGGGCCGCGCGATGCGCTCTACCAGCGCAAGATCGAGTGGGTGCGGCGCCTGCTCGAGCCCGGCGACGGTAGCCGCACGGATGCGGACCGCGACTTGATCGAGGGCATGCGCACGGAGCTGTTCGCCGACCGGGTGTACGTACTCACCCCGCGCGGCGAGGTGGTCGACCTGCCGCACGGGGCCACGCCGCTGGACTTCGCCTACAGCGTGCACACCTCGCTGGGGCACCGCTGCCGCGGCGCCAAGACCAACGGGCGCATCGTGCCGCTGACGCAGCCACTTGCCAACGGCGAGATCGTCGAGATCATCACCGCCAAGCACGAGGCCCCCAGCCGCGACTGGATGGCCCCTGAGCAGGGCTACCTGGTGTCCGCGCGCAACCGCGCCAAGGTGCGCGGCTGGTTCCGCAAGCTCGACGTCGGGGACAACCGCGCGGCCGGCCGCGGCATTGCCGAGCGCGAACTGGCGCGCGTGGGCGTACGCGCCGAGCAGATGAGCGCGCTTGCGCATGAACTCAAGGCGCGCGACGCCGAGCACCTCTACCAGTTGCTCGGCGAGGGCGAGGTCACGGTGACGCAGCTGCTGCAGGCGGCCGCACGCGTGCTGGGTGCGCAGGCCCCGCCCGCGCCCACCCGCACCGTGCGCAGGCCCGCGGCGCGGCGGCGCAGCTCGCCGGTGGAGATCGAGGGTGTCGGTGACCTGCCGGTGACGCTGGCGCGCTGCTGTGCGCCGCTGCGGCCGCAGCCGATCGTCGGCTACGTGACCCTCGGGCGCGGCGTCACCGTGCACCGCCGCGACTGCGCGGGACTTACCCGCATGAATGCGCTCAAGCCCGAGCGCGTCCTGAACGTGGAGTGGGCCAGCTCCGACACCGCCGGCATGCAGGTGGACTTGCTGGTGAGTGCCTACGACCGGCGCGGGCTGCTGCGCGACCTCAGTGACGTGCTGGCGGTGGAGCGGCTGAGCATCGATGCGGCCACCACCCGTACCGACCACGACACCGGCCTTGCGCACTTCTCCCTCACGGTGGCGGTGAGTGACCTGGGCCAGTTGGCGCGCGTACTCAGCCGGCTAAGCGCGGTGCCCAACGTCATCGAGGCGCGGCGGCGCCTGTGAGTCACCCTAGCGGTTGATGTTGTCGATCGAGCGCTTGTCCGCGTTCAGCGCCGCCTCGTGCACCGCTTCGGACAGTGTCGGGTGCGCGTGGATGGTGCGCTGCAGGTCCTCGCTGGAGGCGGAGTACTCCATCGCCAGCACCGCCTCGGCGATCAGCTCCCCGGCCATGGGACCTACGATGTGCACGCCCAGGATCTCGTCGTCATCCTGCGCGGCGAGCACCTTGGCGAAGCCGGTGGCCTGCTCCATCGCGCGCGCCCGGCCGCTGGCCAGGAACGGGAACACCCCGACCTTGTAGGGGCGGCCGCTGGCCCTGACCTGCTCCTCGGTGAGACCTACCCAGGCGATCTCAGGGGCGGTGTAGATCACCGAGGGGATCACCTTGTAGTTCATCTCCCCGTAGCGCCCGGCGATGAGGTCCGCGACCATCACCCCCTCCTCCTTGCCCTTGTGGGCGAGCATCGGGCCGCGCACGCAGTCACCGACCGCCCAGACCCCGTTCACCGCGGTGCGGCAATGCTCGTCCACCTTGATGAAGCCGCGCTCATCGACACTCACCCCGGTGCCCTCGGCCAGCAGGTCCTGGGTGAAGGGCCGGCGGCCGATCGCGACCACCAGGCGATCGACGCTCAGCTGCTGCTCGCCCTTGGCATCGGTGTAGGTCACCTCGACCGCATCGCCCTTGACCGTCGCCTTGCTGACCTTGGCGCCGAGGCGGATATCCAGTCCCTGCTTGCGCAAGGCCTTGAGCGCATCCTTGGCCAGCTGCTGGTCGGCGATGGCGAGGAACTCCGGCAGGGCCTCGAGCACCACAACCTCCGCCCCCAGGCGGCGCCACACGCTGCCCAGCTCAAGACCAATGACCCCCGCACCGATCACCCCGAGGCGCTTGGGCACCGCGTCCAGGTCGAGCGCGCCCCAGGAATCGAGCACCTGCGGGGACTGGAAGGGCGCGCAGCGCAGTTCCATCGGTGCCGAACCGGTGGCGAGCACCACCTGCTTGGCGCTGAGGATGCGCTTGGCGCCATCGTGGGCGGTGAACTCGACCCGGCCGGCGGCCAGCAGCCGGCCGTGGCCCTGCAGGCCGGTCACCCCTGCAGCCTTGAACAGGCCGAGGATCCCCTGCGTCATGCCGCGCACGATGCCGGACTTGCGCTTCTGCATCTGCGCAAGATCCAGCGTGGCCCCCGCCACCTTGATGCCGTGGGTGGCGAACTCCTCGTGCACCCGGTAGTACAGCTCGCTTGACTCCAGCAGCGCCTTGGAGGGGATGCAGCCGGCGTTCAGGCAGGTCCCGCCAAAGGCGGCGGTGCCGTCGCGGTTCTTCCACTCATCTATGCACGCGACGGTGAGCTTGTTCTGCGCCGCGCGGATGGCGGCCGGGTAGCCGGCCGGCCCGCCGCCGATGACGATGACATCGAATGAATCGGAGGGCGCGGCGGGCTTTTTGTCTTCGGTGGCCATGGCTGCAGAAAGGCGTGAAATATGAAGGGGTCGCGACATTAGCATACCGGCCGTGGGGCCCAATTGACCCGCGCCGGCAGCGCGCTCAAGCGGCGCGCTGACTTGCACTTGCAATGATATGGAGACGCTGCGGGCAGCATTCCAGAGCGGGCAAATACCTGTCCCGGCAGCAACTTACGGGCGCTCCTTGCGGTGCACTGGCAAGAGCGCAGCGGCCGGCGGCCACGCGGGCAGGCTGCCCGCGGCGCAGCCACTGTCACAAAACTGGAATATTGCAGCCCTACTCTGCGGCATCCCCACTCCCAAGCCAGAGCGTGACCCCCATGAGTAGTGCCGCCGAGAGCCTCGCCATACCCGCATCGCGCCCGAGCCTGGACCGCAAGCCCAGCTCCGCCACCGTATTCGTCTTCCTGGTGCTGCTGGCGGTGGGAGTGGGCTTTACCGGCTACAGCCTGGTGCATGACATCAGCGGCGCGCCCACCCAGGCGATGACGCTCGCGCCGTTCATCCTGCTCGGGATCGCGCTGCTGATCGCCTTAGGCTTCGAGTTCGTCAACGGCTTCCACGACACGGCCAACGCGGTCGCCACGGTCATCTATACGCACTCGCTGCCGCCACACGTGGCGGTGGTGTACTCAGGTGCCCTGAACTTTCTGGGCGTGCTGGTGTCCAGTGGCGCGGTGGCCTTCGGCATCATCTCGCTTCTGCCGGTGGAACTGATCCTGCAGGTGGGCAGCAGCGCCGGCTTTGCGATGGTGTTTGCACTGCTGATCGCCGCGATCCTGTGGAACCTGGGCACCTGGTGGCTGGGGCTGCCGGCGTCCTCCTCGCATACCCTCATCGGCTCGATCATCGGCGTCGGGGTGGCCAACGCGCTGATGCACGGTAGGGACGGTACCAGCGGCGTCGACTGGGCGCAGGCGACCAAGATCGGCTGGTCGCTGCTGCTGTCCCCGCTGGTGGGCTTCGTGTTCGCAGGTCTTCTGCTGCTGGTGCTCAAGGGGCTGGTGAAGAACCCGCAGTTGTACCGGGCGCCCAAGGGCAACACGCCCCCGCCGTGGTGGATCCGCAGCCTGCTGGTGCTCACCTGCGGCGGGGTCTCCTTCGCACACGGCTCGAACGACGGCCAGAAGGGCATGGGACTGATCATGCTGATCCTCATCGGCACGGTGCCGATGGCCTACGCACTCAACCGTGCGATGCCCGCGGACCAGATGGCCCCGTTCATCGCCATGGCGCACACCACCCAGGAGTCGCTCGCCAAGTACACCACCACTGCCGCCCCGGCGGACCCGCGCGGCGCGCTGGCGACCTACGTGCGCACGCACACCTGGAACGATGAGGTGGTGCCCTCGCTGTCGGCGATCACCGGCAGCATCGCCGCGCAGATCAGGACCGACGGCACGTTCGCCAAGATGCCCGCCGCCACGGTGTCCAACGTGCGCAACGACATGTACCTGAGCTCCGAGGCGATGCGCCTGATCGCCAAGGACCCGCACTCGGGCGCCTTCGACGCTGAGACCAAGGGCAACCTGGTCGCGCTCAAGAAGCAGATCGACCTGTCGACCAAGTTCATCCCGCTGTGGGTCAAGGTGGCGGTGGCCATTGCCCTGGGCCTGGGCACCATGGTCGGCTGGAAGCGCATCGTCGTGACCATCGGCGAGAAGATCGGCAAGACCCACCTCACCTATGCACAGGGTGCATCCGCGGAGGTGGTGGCGATGCTCACCATCGGGGCGGCCGACATGTTCGGCCTGCCGGTCTCGACCACCCACGTGCTGTCATCCGGGGTGGCCGGCACCATGGCTGCCAACAAGTCCGGGCTGCAGATGTCGACACTGCGCAACCTCGCCGTCGCCTGGGTGCTGACGCTGCCGGCGGCGATCATCCTGTCCGGCTCGCTCTACTGGCTGTTCCGCCACATTTTCTAGGGGCGCGGAACTTAAAAAAGCCGCCGCCTGTGCATGCAGGCGGCGGCTTTTTCATTGCTCGCGGATGGCCGAAGCGGCCGCAGCGCTCAGACCCCGAGCAGGATCCTGCCCGGGTCTTCCAGGGCATCCTTGATGGCCACCAGGAACTGCACGGCCTCACGACCGTCGATGATGCGGTGATCGTAGGTCACCGCGAGGTACATCATCGGGCGTACCACCACCTGCTTGTCCACCACCATCGGGCGGTCCTGGATCTTGTGCATGCCCAGGATCGCGCTCTGCGGGGCATTGACGATCGGTGTCGACATGAGCGAACCGAACACCCCACCGTTGGTGATGGTGAAGGTACCGCCGGTCAGGTCCTCGATGGCGAGCGTGCCCTCGCGCGCCTTGCGGGCGTAGTCGGCCACTTCCTTCTCGATGACGGCGAAGGCCTTGGTGTCCGCGTCGCGCACGATCGGCACGATCAGGCCACGATCGGTGGAGACCGCGACCCCCAGGTCATAGTACTCGTGGTACAGCACGTCGTTGCCGTCCACGGAGGCGTTCATGACCGGATAGCGCTTGAGCGCCTCGATCGCCGCCTTGACGAAGAAGGACATGAAGCCGAGCTTGACGCCGTGCTCCTTCTCGAAGCGCTCCTTGTAGCGCGCGCGCAGTTCCTGCACCGCCGTGAGGTCGACCTCGTTGAACGTGGTGAGCAGGGCCTGCGTGGACTGCGCCTCGATCAGGCGCTGGGCGATGCGCGCGCGCAGGCGCGTCATCGGCACGCGCTGCTCGGTGCGCGCACCAGCGGCCATCGGCGGGCGCGCCGCCGGGCGCGGTTGCGGCGCCGGCGCTGCGGCTGCCGCAGCGGGGGCCGCGCTGGGCTTCTTGCCCAGGAATCCCACGATGTCGGACTTGGTGAGCCGGCCATCGCGCCCGGAAGCCGGGATGGCCTGCGGGTCGAGCTGGTTTTCCTCCACCAGGCGGCGCACCGAGGGGCTGAGCTTGCCGGCATCGCGCGGCTCCTCTGCGGGCGCGGACGGCGGCGCGGATGTCTTCGCCTGCGCTGCGGGCCTGGCCGCCGTCGCGGGGGCAGGCGTTGCGGTCGCCTCGCCCTCCTCGATCAGCGCCAGCAGCTGGCCGCTGGTCACGACCGTGCCGCTTGCGACCTTCAACTCGCGCACCACGCCATTGGCCGGCGCCGGGACCTCCAGGACGACCTTGTCGGTCTCGAGGTCCGCGAGGTTCTCGTCACGGCGGATGGCATCGCCGGGTTGCTTGTGCCACACCACGAGCGTCGCATCGGCGACCGACTCGGGTAGCTGCGGGACGCGGATTTCAGTGCTCATGAACTCTTTCTCAGCGGCGCACCGGCTGCCTTGAGGCGCTGGGTGTCATTGGCGGACTCTTCGGTGGTAGTGGCATGCAGGGCTGCATGCACCAGGAGCTGCTGCTCCTGCTCGTGAATTTTCCCCAGGCCGGTGGCCGGGGCGGCCGCGGGGGCGCGGCCGGCGTACAGCACCGGGCGGCGGGCGGCCAGTTCCTGCAGGCGATGGCGGATCTGGTACCAGGCACCCTGGTTCTGCGGTTCCTCCTGGCACCACACGATCTCGCGTGCCTCGGGGTAGGCGCCAAGCACCGCCTGGTATTCCTCGACCGGGAAGGGGTACAGCTGCTCGATGCGCACGAGGGCTGCATCGCGCAGCTGCTCCTTGCGGCGTGCCTTGAGCAGGTCGAAGTAGACCTTGCCACTGCAGAACACCACGCGGCGCACCTGCGAGGGAGCGATGGGGTCGACCTCCCCGATGATGCGGGCGTAGCTGCCGCGGGTCAGGTCCTCCAGCGCAGACACCGACAGGTCCATGCGCAGCAGGCTCTTGGGCGACATGATCACCAGGGGCTTGCGGAAGGCCTGGCGCATCTGCCGGCGCAGCAGGTGGAACATCTGCGCCGGCGTCGACGGCACGCACACCTGCATGTTGTTCTCCGCGCACAGCTGCAGGAAGCGCTCCAGGCGTGCCGAGGAATGCTCAGGACCTGCCCCCTCGTAGCCGTGCGGCAGCATCAGGGCAAGGCCACAGAAGCGCTCCCACTTGGCCTCCCCTGAGCTGATGAACTGGTCGATGATCACCTGCGCGCCATTGGCGAAGTCCCCGTACTGGGCCTCCCAGATGGCAAGGGTGTTCGGCTCGGTGGTCGAGTAGCCGTACTCGAACCCCATGACCGCCTCCTCGGAGAGCACCGAGTCGATGATCTGCACGCGCGGCTGGGGGTCCGAGAGGTGCTGCAGCGGGATCCAGGTGGCGTCGGTCTTCTGCTCGTGCAGCACCGCGTGGCGGTGGAAGAAGGTGCCGCGGCCGCTGTCCTGGCCGGTCAGGCGCACGCCGTAGCCGTCCTCGACGAGGGATGCGTAAGCGAGCGTCTCGGCACAGCCCCAGTCCAGCGGCATCTCCCCTGCGACCATCTTGCTGCGGTTGGCCATCACCTGCGCCACGCGCGGGTGCAGCGTGAAGTCCGGCGGCAGCGCGGTGATGCGCTCCCCGAGTGAATGCAGGCGCGCCAGCTCCACCCCGGTGGCGACCGGCTCGGTCCAGTCGACCTGGGAATACGGTGCCCAGTCGACGGTGTACTGGTTGCCGATCATGCCCAGCGAGGCACGCGCCTGCGGGCGGCCCTCGTCGAGGCCATTGCGGTACTGCTCGAACATCCCCTGGGCGTCCGCCTCGGTGAGCACCTCGGCCTGATGAGCTGGTCGGCGTACAGGCGCCGCGCGGTGGGGTGCTCGCGGATGGTGCGGTACATGCCCGGCTGCGTGGCTGCCGGCTCGTCGGCCTCGTTGTGGCCGTGGCGGCGGTAGCCGACCAGGTCAATGACCACGTCCTTGCGGAAGCGCATGCGGTATTTCAGCGCCAGCCGCGTGACCAGCACGACCGACTCCGGGTCGTCCGCATTCACGTGGAAGATCGGCACCTCGAGCATCTTGGCGACGTCGCTGCAGTAGGTGGTCGAGCGCGCATCGGTGGGCTCGGAGGTGGTGAAGCCCACCTGGTTGTTGATGATGACGTGCACGGTGCCGCCGGTGAAGAAGCCGCGCGCCTGCGACAGCTGCAGCGTCTCCATGACCACGCCCTGGCCGGCAAAGGCCGCATCGCCGTGGATGAGCAGCGGCAGCACGCGCTGCGCGCGGGTCGTCGCCGCGGCGCTCCTGGCGGGCGCGCACCGAGCCCTCGACCACCGGATTTACGACCTCCAGGTGCGAGGGGTTGAAGGCAAGCACGGTGTGCACGTTGCCGCTGGGGGTGCGCAGGTCGGCGGAGAAGCCCTTGTGGTACTTCACGTCGCCGGAGCCCTTCAGGCGCTTGGGGTCGTAGACCCCCTCGAACTCGGAGAACAGCACCGCCGGGGACTTGCCCAGGAGGTTCACCAGCACGTTCAGGCGCCCGCGGTGCGCCATGCCGATGACCACCTCCTCCATGCCGGCCACCCCGCAGATCTGGATGAGGTCATCCAGCAGCGGGATGAACGCATCGCCGCCCTCCAGCGAGAAGCGCTTCTGGCCCACGTACTTGGTGTGCAGGTAGCGCTCGAGGCCCTCGGCCGCGGTCAGCTGCCACAGGATGTTGCGCTTCTCCTCGTTGGTGAGGGTACCGAGCAGGCGCTCGTCCTGGAACTCGTCCTGCAGCCACAGCCGCTCTTCGGAGTCCGAGACGTGCGCAAACTCCGCGCCGACGTTGCCCGCATAGATGTACTCAAGCTGCGCGAGGATGTCGCGCAGCTTCAGGCGCCGCGGGACCGCAGCCGTGCGGCTGCCGGTGAAGAACTCGTGGTCGAGGTCCGCGGGGGCAAGCCCGAAGTAGGCAAGGTCGAGCACGCTCGGGCGTGGCCGCGGGGTCAGTGCCAGCGGGTCGATGGTCGCCACCAGGTGACCGCGGTTGGTCCAGACCTGGATCAGGCGCGAGACGGCGGCCTGGCGCGCATCGGCACCCAGGGCCGTCGTGGAACCGCTGCCCACGTGGGCTGCCCGGTCGGCGATCGCCGCACGCACCGGCCCATGGGGCCGTTCGGCAGCCGGCGCAGTGCCCATGGAGTCGAAGTACTCGCGCCACTGCGGCTCGACGCTCGCAGGGTCAGCCAGGAACTGCTCGTAGAGCGCGTCGAGAAAATCGGCGTTGCCGCCGTAGAGGGCTGTAGGTTCGAGCATGGGGAGGAGAAGAAAGAACGGCAGGCGCTAAGTTTAGCGGAAACGGCTGCCGCGGGGAAAACGCCCACCCCCGGCAGAGGGCTAGGAACGGTTCAGGAGCCCTATTTCATACGTAATGAGCACCGCGTAGAGCGCCAGGACCATGTAAAGGAAGGCGCCCACCGGGATGCGCCCGAAGACCCTCAGGCGCGCCAGCTGCGTCAGCAGCAGCACCCCGCCTGCGGTGAGCCCGATCTTCACCAGCGGGAAGGCCATGCCGGTGGTGCCCACCAGCGGCGCCATCAGCGGATTGCCCTCCTCTGCCACGCCGCGCCCGACGAGCATCAGGGTGATGAAAGCATCCACGCAGGAAGCCAGGATAATGAGCATCGCCACGGCGAGCCACTGCGGATGATGCCAGTCAACCGAGCTCACACCGCGCTCGCCGGCGCGTCGCGGTGCACGCCGTCGCGGGCGGAAGCTGCCGTACACCAGCGCGCGCAGCGAGCGGCTGCGGCGATCCGCGCCGCGGCGCTCAGCTGCACCGGACTGCGGGAGCTCGTGTTCACTTGCCTGCATGGCGCCTTGCGATCTTCTTGTGTGTGGATCCCCGGCTCATTCTAGCCAGCCTACGCGCGCGGCACCGAAGTGTCGCATGTGACGTGGCTCACATTGGCGCGGCCAGCGCGCGCGGTTTTACTTATGGCACGGCAGGCCACTCTTATATATATATGATCGGCCCCAATGCCTGCCCGGTAATCCGCACCCGAAGACGTTCGCGCACCTTGATGGGCTGCCGGTGCCGCGCCGCTACTGGTCCATCGCCGCGATCCTGCTCGCGATCATCATGTCGGTGCTCGACAGCACGATCGTGAACGTGGCGCTGCCCTCGATCGCGCGCGACTTCCGCGTGGAGCGCGGCCGCCTCGGTCTGGGTGGTGAACGCGTACCAGATGGCGATCCTGATGGCGCTGCTGCCGCTGGCGTCGCTCGGGGAGATCGTCGGCTACCGCCGCGTCTCGCAGGTCGGGATCATCGTCTTCACCGCGGCCTCGCTCGCCTGCGCGCTCGCCCCACGCTCGCTCCTGCTGAGCATCGCACGCGTGCTGCAGGGACTTGGGGCTGCCGGGATCATGAGCGTGAATGCCGCGCTGGTGCGCTTCACCTACCCGCAGGCATCGCTCGGGCGCGCGATGGGCATCAATGCCTTCGTGATCGCCACGGCGGCGGCCATCGGACCCACGATTGCCTCCGCGGTGCTGGCGGTGGCGCACTGGCGCTGGCTGTTCGGCATCAACGTGCCGATCGGCATCATCGCCACCGTGATTGCACTGAGGGCCCTGCCCGAGTGCGATCGGGCCAGCCGGCCGCTCAACTTCGTCGGGGCGGCACTGTCTAGCGGCCGCCTTTGGCCTGACATTAAGTGGGCTGCAGTCGCTGGCGCATCACGAGGCCACTGCCACTCGCGCTCTTGCAGATCGGCGCCGGGCTGCTCGTCGGCTGGGCACTGCTGCGCCACGAGCGCCCGCGCGCCGCTCCGATCATTCCCTTCGACCTGCTGCGCGTGCGTATATTCACCTTGTCGCTGGTCACCTCGTGGTCTGCTTCACCGCGCAGATGGGGGCCTTGGTGTCGCTGCCGTTCGAGATCCAGCGCCTGGGGCTACAGCGTGGTGGAGACCGGGCTGTTCATGACCCCTGGCCACTGGCGCTGGCGATCGCCGCTCCGATCGCCGGACGGCTGTCGGACCGCTACCCTGCCGGCATCCTCGGCGGGCATCGGGCTGCTGCTGATGGCCAGCGGGCTGGTGTTGCTCGCCTTCTTCCCCGAGCACGGCCCGCGCCTGGGGTTCATCTGGCGCATGGCGCTGTGCGGCCTCGGGATTCGGGTTCTTCCAGGCGCCCAACAACCGCACCATCATGGCCGCCGCTCCCCGGCCGCGCAGCGGCGCGGCCGGAGGCATGCTCAGCACCGCAAGGCTGCTGCGGACAAACCCTGGGGGCCGCCATGGTGGCGATCCTGTTTCGCGCCTACGCGGACTCCGGCGCGCATGTCGCTTTGTGCGTGGCCGCAGCCCTGGCGTTGACCGGGGCCATGGTAAGCCTGGTGCGCTTGAAGGAGACCTCATGAACAACACCAACGCCGCAGCACCCCTCAAACCGCCCTTCTGCCTGGCCACCGCGAGTGCCAAGGTGCGCATGGCCGAGAACGCCTGGAACTGGCGCGATCCTGCGCGCGTGGCACTGGCATATACCCAGGACTGCAGCTGGCGCAACCGCACCGAGTTCTTCAAGGGGCGCGAGGCGATCTGCCAGTTCCTGGTGCGCAAGTGGGCACGCGAACTGGACTACCGGCTGATCAAGGAACTATGGACGCACGGCGACCGAGCGCATTGCGGTGCGCTTCGCCTACGAGTGGCACGATAACTCGGGCCAGTGGTTCCGCTCGTACGGCAACGAGAACTGGGAATTCGCGCCCGACGGACTCATGTCCCGCCGCGTCGCCTCGATCAACGATCTTGCGATCAGCACGGCGGAACGCAAGTTCCACTGGCCCGCGCCCGGAGCGCGCCCGCAAGATCACCCGGGACTGTCCGACCTGGGCCTCTAGGCGACGCTTGCCTCTTGGAGCGCTGCCTTGAACAGCACCAGCAGGCGCGCCCAGGCCTTCTCTGCGGCCTGCGGCGTTGTAGACCTGCGAGTCCGGCGGGCACCAGCCGTGCATGCGTCCCGGCGTACACCTCGATCTCGGCCGGCAGCTGCGCCTTGGCGAAGGCCTCGCGCAGCAGGTCTTGGCGTCCGGCTGCTTCTCGTCGTCGTTGGCGGCGATGGCGATCAGGTACCGCGCCTTGATCTTCGGGATCAGCAGGTGCGGGCTGTCCGGCTTGTCGGTGACCAGGCCGCCGCCGTGGAACGAGGCGCCGGCACCGATGCGCGCCGGTACCGCCGCGGCGGTGCGCAGCGTGAGGGTCCGCCCATGCAATAGCCGGTCGTGCCCGACCTTGCGCTTCTGGTCGACCGCCGGCTGCGCGTCCAGCCAGGCAAGGAACGCGGTGGCGTCGGTGGCTGGCGGTCTGCGGCGTGAGCGCATTCATCAGCGCCATCACCGCATCGCGGGTCGGCGGGTCATTGAAGTCAGGGTCCGGTGGGCGAGGTCGGCGCATGCATCTGGCGGTAGAACGGGTTCACCACCAGCACCGCGTAGCCGGACTCGGCCAGGCGCTTGCCCATCTGCCGGAACGCCGGCCGCAGACCAAAGACATCCGGCCAGACGAGCACCGCCGGTGCCGCACCCTTTGCCGGATGCACGAAGTAGGCATCCGCAGGTGCCATCCGGGGTCTTGATCTGGACCTCGCTCTCGGTGACCTCGGCGGCATCGGCCGCGCGTGGCAACAAGGCGGCCAGTCCCGCCCCGACGGTGAGCGCACCGAACGCACGCCGTGACAGGCCTGTCCTCAACTGGTACGCCACCATGTCATCCATCGAGTCTTTGTCGCACATCGTGCTGTCCTTCCCTTTAGCGTCCGCGTTCTTCGCTAGCGCGAATTATCGCATCGGTGTGCCGCTGGCGTGCAAGTGCAGGTCCGGCGCCGGAGCGGCGATGATGCCTGCCAGCACCGCGCAGCACACCAGGATGAGGAAGCCGTTGGCCACCACCAGCAGCGCGATCGGGATGCGCCGCAGATCCGTGGGTGGCGGCGGTGCGCCGGGATTCAACTGCCGCCATACCCCGCACACCAGGCAGAAGATGCTGAACAGCACCAGTGCTGAGCCTGTCAGCGTTCCCCACCAGCTCGGCAGCATGCTGGCGAGCACCGCCTTGGCGCCCGCGCCGCTGAACAAAGCCGCCAAGGCGGTGCGCACCCAGGCCGCGTAGGTGCGCTCGGCGGCCAGCACCGTGCGGTCAGCAGCCAGTACCGTATTGCGGTCGGCACTCTGCTCGACGGCGGTGGCCGAGCGCTCCAGATGCACCGCGCTCTGCTTGACGCTCTGCACCTGCTTGGCAAGGTGTTCTTCCTTCTGTGCGGCCATCGTCCCTCGTTCGCTGAACGGACAGCCCAACCGCATGGGGATGCCTGACTTGAGCTCGGCGGGGCAATCACGCGGTGCGCGGCTGATCTTCGATCTTCACCGAAGTCGTATGTCGACGCGCAGCTGCAACTTTGCGATATGCTAGCGCCCTTTGACTAAAGGCCGCGGCGGAACTTCGTGGAACACGGCCCCTCGGTAGCGGTCTTCCTGTGCCAGGTCATCGTGCTGCTGATCACCGGGCGCATTGCCGGTGAACTGATGCAGCGCATCGGGCAGCCCCCGGTGATCGGGCAGATCATCGCCGGCGTGCTGATGGGCCCGTCGGTGTTCGGCGCACTGGCGCCGCAGCTGCACCACCACCTGTTCCCCTCGGCGCCCCGCGCAGAAGGCGATGCTGGATGCGGTGGCGCAGCTGGGTATCTTCCTGCTGCTGCTGCTGACCGGCATGGAGACGGACCTGTCGGTGTTCCGCAAGGCGCGCCGGCCGGCCGTCAGCATCTCCTTGAGCGGGATCCTGGTGCCCTTTGCCTGCGGGGTGGGCGTCGGGATGCTGGTGCCGCAGTCGCTGCTGCCAAGCCCGCAGAAGCGGCTGATCACCGCGCTGTTCCTCGGCACCGCGCTGGCGGTTTCCTCGGTGAAGATCGTCGCGCTGGTCGTGCGCGACCTGGGCTTCCTGCGGCGCACCGTCGGCCAGGTCATCATCGCCGCTGCCATCCTCGATGACACCATCGGCTGGATCATCATGTCGGTGATCTTCGGCCTGGCGCAGACCGGCATGATCGACCTCGCCACCGTGAGCCGCACGGCCATCGGCACCGCGCTGTTCCTGACGCTCGCCTTCACAGTCGGCCGCCGCATCGTGTTCCGGCTGATCCGCTGGTCCAACGACAACCTCAGGAGCGAGATGGCCCGCCATCTCGATGATCCTTGCCATCGGCGGTGCGCTGGCACTGGTCGACCGAGGCACTCGGCGTGCACTTCGTGCTCGGCGCCTTCATCGCCGGCATCCTGATCGGGCAGTCCCCGATCCTCACCCGGCAGATCGACGACCCAGCTGCGCGGCCTGATCGTCGCGCTGTTCATGCCGGTGTTCTTTGCCCTGGTCGGGGTCAGCACCGACATGGGGGCGCTCGGCCAACCGCAGCTGCTGGCCCTCACCGGCGGCCTGATCCTGCTGGCGAGCCTGGGTAAATTCTCCGGCGCCTTCATGGGCGGGCGCATCGGCGGGCTTAACTACGCGGAGTCCTTCGCGGTGGGCTGCGGCATGAACGCGCGCGGTTCAACCGAGGTCATCGTGGCCACCATCGGGCTGTCGATGGGCGCACTTAACCAGAGTCTGTTCACCGCCATCGTCGCCATGGCGGTCGTCACGACGATGGCCATGCCGCCCACCTTGCGCTGGGCGCTCAGGCGCCTGCCGGTGCGCCAGGAGGAGCAGGAGCGGCTCGAGCGCGAGCAGCTGGAGAGCCAATCCTTCCTCACGCGCGTGGAGCGCCTGCTGGTCGCCGTCGATGCGACCCCCAGCGGCCTGCTCGCCTCGCGCCTGGCAGGCCTGGTCGCCGGCGTGCGCCGCATCCCGACGACCATCCTTCACCTGGGCAGCCTGGCCGGGGATGCCGGGCGCTCCACCGCCGCACTGCAGGCCGGGGTCGATACGGGCGATGAGAGTGCCGTGACGGTCGCGGACAAGGCCGATGTCCTGAGCCGCCCCGCCACTGACGCGGGCGCGGAGCACGCGATCGAGGACGAGGCGCGCAAGGGCTACGGTCTGCTGATCCTCGGGCGCGAGCCTGCCGCCACCGGCGCGGCATTCGAACCCCAGGTGACCCGGGACGTAACCGATTTTGCCGGAGCGTTCGCGATCGCCATTGCCCGTGGCAGCGGCAGCCACTCCCCCTCACAGCCGTTGAGGATCCTGGTGGCCGTGACCGGCACGCGCATTTCGCTGCAGGGGGCGGAGCTCGCGGTGGCCCTGGCACAGGCCACGCGCGGTTCGGTGACCGCGCTGTATGTGACCCATGCGCGGCCTGCGACCCGCTGGGCCCAGCGCTTTGGCCGCGCGCTGGCGCCACGACCGAGCGCGCTGGCGACCATGCGCGAGATCGAGGAGTTCGGGGAGCACTACGGCGTCACGGTAAAGGCGGAAATCCGCAGCGTCGACAGCGCGCCCGCGGAGATCGTCACCTACGCACGCACCGGCGGCTTCACGCTGCTGGTCATGGGCGTCAGCCCGCGACCGGCTGAACGGCTGTTCTTCGGAGAGGTACCCGCGGATATCCTCGAGCAGGCGCCGTGCTCGCTGCTGTTCGTCTCGAGCGAGTCCGCCGCCGGCTCGCGCGGGGCCAACGAGGACGCGGCCACGCGGCCCGGAGCTGCGGTGTCAAACGCCTAGCCGTGCCTTGAGCGCGAGGGCATTGGCAAGCGCGTGCCCCAGGGCGGTGTTGTCCATGATGCACCACACCTCCGCGGCGTTGAGCGCTGCTGCCGACAGCTGCGCCGCGAGCGCCTCCAGCCGTGGGGCGTCATAGTCCGAGTAGTAGATCCTGGGTGCGCCGTGCATGCGGAAGTACACGCAGCTTCCATCCCCGCCGGGGCGGTCGCCACCGGGCCAGCGTGGCGGGTCCGCCGCCACGCGCGCGATGTTCAGATCGCGCAGCAGTCGCTGCGCCGCGGCGCTGTTCCAGGAAGCATGCCGCGGCTCGCAGGCAATGCGGGCCGGCACGCTCGCGCACACGTGCGCCAACAGCGCCGCAGCGACCGCCTCATCAAATGCCACGCTCGGGGCAAACTGCAGCAGTGCGACGCCCAGGCGCTTGCCGAGGCCTGAAACCTCCTCGGCAAATCGATCCAGCACCTGCCTCACCAGGAGCAGCGTTCCTGGCTGCGTCAGTGCGCGGGGGGTCTTCACGGCGAAGCGGAAGTGCGCAGGGACGCTGGCCGCCCACCGCGCGTAGGTCGCGTGGCGGTGATGGCGGTAGAAGCTGGTATCGATCTCCGCAGCGCTTAGCACCTGCCCATAACGTTCAAGGTGCGAGCCGCTGCCGGGGAACTGCGCTGCATGGCGCGCGGCGATGCCCCAGCCGGCCGTGCCGATGCGGATCAAGGGCGACCGTGCTTCCGACGCCCGGACCATGGCTAAGATACGCTGGCCACCGCTGTCGAGTGTCCCGGCAGGATCGGACGCCATGGCCTTGTGGACTCCTTCGCGCAAACCGTGACCCAGGTAACACAGGCCGCGCCGCCTGGTGCGTAATATTATGTCCAAGTGTCCCCGGCGACGCGCCCATTCGGAACCGGAGGTTAGCAGCCATCATGCGGATGCCATTTTTCACCAGGACCGTCGCGGCCACGGCCATCGCAATGGCGCTGCCGCTGGTGGGCAATGCCGAATCGAACTTCCAGACCGGCACCGCCACGGCCACCCCGGGGGCAACGGCGCATGTGGACTTCCAGGTCACCATCCCCAAGGTGCTGTACCTGCGCGTGGGCTCCGGCTCGAGCTACACCACCGGCGTACTCACCTCGGTGGGCACCGTGGACCTCATCCAGTTCGCGCCCGCGGCCGCCAGCGTTGGCAACAGCACAGCGGTGGCCGGCACCGGCGGTGACCTGACTGCGGGGGTGGAAACGGCCGCCGTCGTGAGCAACAGCGGCAACGTCACCCTCAATGCCACGACCGCCGGCGCCCTGGGCGATGGCGCGGGCGACACGATCGCCTACACCGAGATCAAGACCGCCGTGACGACGCTGACCTCCACCACCGCGCTGCCGGCGCCGACGCTGGTCAACGGCATCAGTGCGAACGTCGTGCTGACCGCCCCGGCCAGCAAGGTCATCACGCAGGACGCGAAGTGGACCTACTCCTACGCCAACACCACCAAGCCCCCGGGCGGCACCTACGGTGGCGTGAACGTGAATAACGGCCGCGTGGTGTATACCGCCACGATGCCCTGACGCCCCTGGCGCGCGCCTCGGGCGCGCGAATGGCCTCTAGCTAGGGCCCGGCAATGGCGCGGTAGCCCTCTGCCTCGCGGTAGAAGAACTCGCTGATCACCCGACCGTTGTGCCGCAGCAGCGCGGACTGCACCGGACCCAGCGACTGCACGTACGGCTGCAGGCGCGCATCGTCCAGTTCCCCTTTATCCAGCGCCACCAGCAGCAGCGTGCGTCCCTGCTGCTGCGCGACCGGGAACCATTGCTCGTACATCAGTCCGCTGAGCCCGAAGAGGTTCTGGCTTGCCGTGTTGGCCGCCGCACTGACCGGATCATGCCTGTAGAAGGCAAGTTCGCTCGAAAGCATGTAGCGGTTCATGCCCACGACCAGCGCCGGTGACCCTTGGGGTGTCTGCAGGGCCGCCGCGAGCGTATCGACCTGGCTGCCCAGCTCGCGCCATGCGACCGGCAGCACCAGCATCTGCCGCGTGTAGGGAATCCCCGGGGGTCCCAAGGTGAGGTAGTGCAGCAGCGCGCCGTAGACCAGCAGCATCACGACGGCCGTCGCGCCCCAGCAGCGCTGCAACCACCGCGGCAACATGCTGGCCGCGGGGTCCGCGATCGCGTGCGCGAGCGCCGGGACGAGCGCCAGCCAAACCGCCCCGGTCCAGTCGAACTTCACCGGATGGCGCAGGCTGAACAGCACGAACACCGCCAGCGGAACCAGGGTGTAGATGCGCGCGAATCGCAGGCGCCGCGTGGCGGCATCATTGCCCGGCAGGCCAAGCTGCACTTGGCGCGCGCGCAGCACGAATGGCAGGGCTGCGAATCCCGGCGGGGTCAACAGTACCAGGGCGGACAGCAGCAGCTTGTGGAGCGAAAAGTGCGCGGTCTCGGCCAGCCGCTGCGAGGTCTGGAAGGCGAACGAAGCCCAGTCATGGCGCGCGTTCCAGAGGATCACCGGCGAGAAGATCACCAGCGCCAGCGCCGCGGCGGTGTACGGCAGCAGCCGCGCCAGCCACGCCCGCGAGGCGCGGTCGCTGAGCAGGAACACCAGCGTCGCCGGGGCCAGCAGCGCGACGGTGTACTTGGACACCAGCCCAAGGCCCAGCGCGACGCCCACGCCCCACCATGCACGGGCCTGCCCGCCCAGCAGGGCGCGCTGCAGGAAGTAAAGTCCCGCGGCCCAGGCCGCGATCAGCGGCGTATCGGGGGTCGTGAACATGCCGGCCAGGAAGTACGCCGGCAGCAGCTGCATCAGTGCCAGCGCCACCAAGGCGCTGCGCCGGCCGTACAGGTCGCGCGTCGAGCGGTACACAAAGAATGAGGCGATCCCCGCGCACAGCAGCGCAGCGATGCGAATCGCGAACTCGCTGTTGCCGAACAGCACGGTGCCGGCGTGGATCAGCCACGCCACCATCGGCGGGTGGTCGAGGTAGCCGTAGTCCATGTGCCGGGAGTAGTTCCAGTAGTACGCCTCCTCGGGAAAGAGGTCGACTGAACCCATGTAGGCCAGGCGCAGC
Source organism: uncultured Pseudomonadota bacterium (assembly GCA_963703025.1). Lineage (GTDB taxonomy): Bacteria > Pseudomonadota > Gammaproteobacteria > Steroidobacterales > Steroidobacteraceae > 13-2-20CM-66-19. The sequence continues at coordinate 4,137,103 of OY969778.1, forward strand.
AGTACTGCGAACCCGCCCAGCGCCATGACGATGGCTTGCCACTGCGCACCCTCCTCGCCGCTCGCGGGCGCGGCGGTGCACAGCGCTTCACCGCGCCGCACGATGAGCGTGGAGGCCAGGACCGCAGCTGCGATCGCCACAGTGGCCGGCACGTGCAACCGCCCAAGCAGAAGCGCCAGCACCCCGCCACGCAGCAACAGCCCCAGGAGGTTGACGCCCACGAGCGCTGTGGAAAGCCCGCGCTGACCCTGCCGCCCGCCGGCCACGGTCCGGGCGAGCACGGCCACGGCCCAGGCAATGGCGAAACTCACCAGGTGCGCGAGCCCGTAGAACCAGCCCAGGTGCACCGCGACCAGGAAGGCGGCGATATCAGTCACCGGCCTGAGCAGGCACAGGCCCAGGGAGCGCGGGTCGTTCACGTCACGACCGGATGCCGATCAGGCTTGGCGGTCACGGGCCGGGCCGGCGGCCCTCAGGCGCGCAGGCGACCCCAGGTGATGAAGGTGGTGGCGACGTAGTTCCAGATGGCCCCTACGCAGATGCCTCCTAAGGCGGCCAGCGGCCAGGCATGGTCGGCGCGGTACAGCGTCCCGGCCAGACCGAGGTTCATCAGCGCCCCCACGCTGCAGGCAAGCGAGAAGGTCAGCCAGCCGCGCAGCCACTTGAAGCCCCGCAGGCGCCGGTCGCTGTACGTCAGCAGGTTGTTGACCGCGAAGTTGAAGGTCATCGCCGCGGCGATGGCCACTCCCTGGGCCACCAGGAACGTGTTACCGAGGGCGGTGAAAAGCAGGGAGAGCACCGCGAAGTGCACCACGATCCCGAGGGAGCCGACGATGGAAAATGCCAGGAAGCGCACCGGCACCCAGCGCCCCAGCAGCTTGTCCAGCACCAGCATGGCGTAATCCCACGCCGAGGCCGAATCGAACTTGCTGACCCCGGAGTGGCGCGCGCCGAAGGTGTAACTGAGTTCCTTGAAGCGCAGCTCGCCGGGGCTGGAGGCAAACAGGTCAGTGAGGATCTTGAACCCGAGGCTGGACAGCCGCCGCTGCGCGTCGGTAAACACCGTGCGACGCATCATGAAAAAGCCGCTCATCGGGTCGGTCAGCTGCGCCGGCACCAGCAGGCGGCTGATGCGCGTGGCGATGCGGCTGATGCTCGCGCGCCGTGCGCTCCAGTCCCCGATGTCCCCGCCGGCCGCGTAGCGGCTGCCGATGACGATGTCGGTGTCCTCTTTCTGCAGCACCTCGAGCATGCGTGGCAGCAGGCGTTCATCGTGCTGCAGGTCCGCGTCGATGACCGCCAGCAATGGCGCCGAGGTGGACAGCATTCCCTCGACACACGCGGACGACAGCCCCCGGCGGCCGATGCGCTGGATGACGCGGATGCGGCTGTCATCGGCTGCCAGGTGGCGCGCGACCTCGGCGGTCCCGTCCGGGGAGTCGTCGTCCACGAAGACGACCTCCCATGCCGTATCAGGCAGGCACGCCCGCAGGCGCACGACCAACTCGGCAATGTTGTCGCGCTCGTTGAAGGTCGGCACGATGATCGAAAGTTCGGGCCCGGGAGTGCTGGCAGCTACCCGCGGGGCGATGGCCTCCAGGCGCGCCAGGTTGCGCCCTGCGGCGGCTACCTGGTCCATGGCCCGCCCAGGCTGAGCGACCACGGTCCCTCGTGCACGACCGAACTCTTGTTGAAGTTAATCGGAACGCTCGCTTACCGGTTCGATCAGTACTGCCTAGCTTACATTAAGACACAAACGCTGGCCTGCGCAACGCCCAACGAAACAGTATCGCATCCTTACCTTAGCAGCCTCATAGCCGGAGACTAATTTTCAGCTAAGTTTCCCTGTCCACAGTATTCATAGAAACGTGGCCCGAGGCATCATGCGCATCCTGATCGTCGAAGACGACCCCATGATAGGCGCCAGCCTGATGCGCGGACTGACCGATGAGGGCTACACCGCTGACTGGGTGCGTGACGGGGCCGCTGCGGAGAGCGTGCTCAAGGACCGTCTGGGGGAGTTCCAGCTGGTGCTGCTTGACTGGGGGCTGCCGCACCGCAGCGGCATCGAGGTGCTGCGCACGCTGCGCGTAGAGGGCAACAACATACCGGTGCTGATCCTCACCGCCCGTGATGCGCTGGCCGATCGGGTCGAGGGGCTCGATTGCGGTGCCGATGATTTCCTCGTCAAGCCCTTCGAGCTTGCGGAGCTGAAGGCGCGCATGCGCGCGCTGCTGCGCCGCCATGCCGGGCGGGTCGAGCCACAGCTGAAGACCGCCACTTTGAACCTAGACCCGGCCTCACGCAGCGTCACGCGGGACGGGCGCAAGATCCAGCTGACCGCGCGCGAGTACGCGCTGCTGCTGGCGCTGATGCAGCGCCCCGGGACCCTGCTCTCGCGCGCCCAGCTCGAGGAGCGCATCTACGGCTGGAGCAACCCCATCGAGAGCAACGCGGTGGAGTTCCTGCTGCACTCGCTGCGCCGCAAGATCGGCACCGACCAGATCGAGAACCTGCGCGGCCTTGGCTGGCGCATTCCCGGTGACAAGTGAAGTCGCTGCGGCGCCGGCTGTTCTTCGCGCTGCTGGTGGCGGTCTGCGCGGTCGGCGCGCTGTCAGCCGTGGTCGCCTACCAGCAGGTGAACCGCCAGGCTAAGGTGCTGCTGGACAGTCAGCTCGAGCAGCTCGCCGCGCTGGCTGCCGGTCGCGACACGCAAAGCGTGCCGCGCACCAAGGACGGGGACAACGATATCGCGGTGGCCACCTGGCACCGCGACGGCACCCTCGAATACGCCTCCTCGCCCTTGCTGCGCCAGCAGCGCGCCACCAAGGCGGGCTTTTCCGAAGTCATGCTGGAGAACCAGCCGTACCGGCTGTACGCCGGACAGATCGGTGAGCTGCATGTCGAGGTGGCCCAGCCGGTGGACGTGCGCGAGGATCAGGCCCTGGCCGCCGCCCTTGCCGCACTGCTGCCCATCCTGCTGCTGGTGCCCTTGCTCGCCGTGGTCATTGCCTTGGTGCTGCGCGCGCTGCTGCAGCCGGTGCGCGAACTGTCTGCCTCGGTCGCGCGGCGCGACGCGTTCGCGGCCGAGCCGCTGCACCTGCGTGGCCTGCCATCTGAAGTGGTTCCGCTGGTGGAGGAGATCAACAAGCTGCTCGAGCGCCAGCACGAGGCCTCGCAACGCGAGCGTGACTTCATCGCTGATGCCGCACACGCGCTGCGCACGCCCCTGGCGGCCCTGCAGCTGCAGGCCGACGTACTGGATGGCTCCCCCGATCCGGCCGAGCGCGCGGCGCGCCTTGCGGACCTGCGCGCCGGCATCCAGCGTGCGGCGCGGCTGTCCGCGCAACTGCTCGCGCTGGCGCGCACGGACTCAAGTGCCCCCATCGAGATCGCCGCGGTGGACCTGGACGCCGCGCTCGGCGAGGCGCACGCGCTGTACGCACCCGCGGCCAACCTGGCAGCAATCGAGCTTGCCATCGATGCCCGTTCGCACGCACAGGTGAGCGCCGACCAGCGCGGCCTGCTGCTGATCGTCGGCAACCTGCTGGACAATGCACTGCGCTACACCCCCGCGCACGGCCGGATCGAGCTGCTCGCCAAGTGCAGCGGCGGCACGGCGACGGTGGAGGTGCGCGACCAGGGCCCCGGCATTGTCGAAAGCGAATTGCAGGGGGTATTCGAGCGCTTCCGCAGGCGAGCGGACGACGCCCGTGCTGGCAGCGGGCTCGGGCTGGCAACCGTGCAGAGCCTGGTGCGCCAGCTCGGCGGCACGGTGAGCCTGCACAACCGCGCTGACGGGCACGGCTTGATCGCCCGGGTATCCCTGCCGTGTTCGGAACAGGCGCATTGAGGTGGCCCAGGCCAATACGCCTGCCGGCTTGCCTGCTCACCTGGCTGACGGTGTGCTGCGTGGCGCGCGCCGGGCCGCCCTACGTGTCCGATGACCCGGAGACGACTGACTATCGGCACTACGAGATCTATGCCTTCACCCAGGGCGTACGTACTGATGCAGGCACCAGCGGCAGCTCGGGGATCGACTTCAACTATGGCGCCGGCCCCAACCTGCAGCTGACGGCCGTGCTCCCGGTGGCCTACGAACGCCCCCGCGAGCTGGGCACGACGAGCGGGCTTCAGAGCATTGAACTTGCCGCCAAGTATCGCTTCCTGCACCAGGCGGACTCCGGCTGGGATGTCGCGGTGTTTCCACGAGTATTCCTGCCCAGCGCATCCAGTGCGGTGGGTTCCAGCCACGCCTCACTGCTCCTGCCGGTGTGGCTAGAACGGGACTGGGGTCCGTGGTCAACCTTCGGCGGCGGCGGCTGCGCCTTGAACAACGGCGGGGGTTCGCGTGACTACTGCACGGGCAGCTGGGCGCTGGCATTCCAGGTGCTGCGGCAACTGCAGCTCGGCGCGGAGCTGGTCTACCAGAGCCCGGACAGCCACGGTGGTGCCGCCACGTTCAGCACCGGCGCGGGGCTGCGCTATGACCTCGACGAGACCTTTCACCTCATGGCGTACGCCGGACCTGGGCTTGCGAACGCCGGTGAAACCGACCGGTATTCCTGGTACGCCGCCATACTTTTCACTTTCTAGAATGAGCCACGACATGCAAAAGCACGCCGGCAAGGTACCCGCCATCACCCTGGGGTTCTGGATCATCAAGATCCTCGCCACCACGCTCGGGGAGACCGGCGGCGACACCGTCACCATGACGCTCAACTGGGGTTACCTCGCCGGCACCGCGTTGTTCCTCAGCGCGCTGGTCGTGCTGGTGTACCTGCAGATCCGCGCCAGCACGTTCCGCCCCTGGCTGTACTGGGCCACCATCGTCGCATCCACGACCGCCGGCACGACCATGGCCGACTTCGCTGACCGCTCGCTCGGGATCGGCTATGCCGGGGGGGCGCTGCTGCTGCTGACCTGCGTGCTGGCGAGCCTTTGGCTGTGGAAGCGCAACTGCGGCTCGATCTCGCTGCAGATGTTGAAGGATCCGAAGGCCGAGGCCTTCTACTGGCTGACCATCACGTTCTCCCAGACCCTGGGGACGGCGCTGGGCGACTGGATGGCCGATGACACAGGTCTTGGCTACGAAAAATCAGCCCTGCTCTTCGGTGCGCTGCTTGCCCTGGTCGCCGCAGCGTATTTCTGGACGCACATCTCGCGACTGTGGCTGTTCTGGGTGGCCTTCATCCTCACCCGGCCTCTGGGGGCCACGGTCGGGGACTTCCTCGACAAGCCGCTGGACCACGGCGGCCTGGCGTTGAGCCGGCCGCTGGCATCCGCGGTCATCGCCGCGGCGATGATCCTGTGTGTCAGCCTGTTCCCGAAGAAGCCGGCGGCAGCCTAGGTGGCGCGAACCGGAGGGGGCTACTTCGGGTACAGCAGCGTCACCGTGAGGCGCAGTCCCCAGTCCGGCCCATTGGTGGGACTGACCGCGTAGCCACGCACGCCGCCGGCGATGCTCACCAGCTGCGAGCCGAGCTTCAACACTTGGGAAGCCGATAGGTTGATCGGCACGGTCCACTGGCTGCCACGCCAGTCATAGGTGGACTCGGTATTCAGCGTCACCGTGCGCCCCGGGCCTATGATCTTGGCAACAAACGGCTGCAGGAATGTTGAACTGACGGACGGCGCATTGCCGCTGCCACTCCAGTTGTTCTCGGCGAACGACCAGACGTGGTTGGCGAGCATGCCGTAGGTCCAGCCTTCCGCCTGCTTCAGGACGACGAACGTGGGGCCCGCGCCCCACTGATGCGAGGTAAATCCCTCCGCACCGGTGGGCACGGACAGGATCGGTCCTGCACCGATGATCCACCCGCTGGCGGTGGGCGCTTTGGGCGAGAAGAACAGGCTCTCGTTGATGTCCCCGAGTCCTGACTCCTTGTTCCCGGGGGCGGCGAAGTTCTGGTTGATCAGGGGCACGATGGTGCGCGAGATCATGTTCCACGAGTCGGAGATCGAGACCGGGATGACCGGCTGGATGTTCAGCGTCCAGCGGTTGCCACCGCCATCAGCGCCAAAGCCGTCGTCGTAATTCAGCTGGAAAGGCAGACTGATCAGGTTCGCGACCGGATTGGAGAGCTTCTTGGCCAGCTCGGTCGCGTCCTCGGCCGGTGCCTCGGCCCGTGCCTCGGCACGCACCGCGCCTGCGACCGCCCACAGGCCCGCGGCAAGGATGACGGCCGGATAGATCGCGTTCGCGAACGCACCCTGCCCTGGCACCGCGTGACCCTGGGTGTGCTGCATACGAGTCGTCGCTGGGGTTTTCATGCGCGGCATAGTACACGGCGACCTCGGCCCCGGATGGCCAAGAATGTCACCCCCCATCGGCATGACCGGCACCAGTGCCCCGCGCCGGTCTCGACGTTCTTGAGATTATCGCCACGAGCCCCCGCCCACGTGCACACCCTCTGCGCCACCTTCGCGTGCACAGATCCGAATCTTGCCATTACCGTGCTTTCTCTATTGACCCGTCGGCGCAGCTGCCCACGCGAGCTTCACCGCGCACTGGCATCTCTTGGAATATGGGCAGGCCCTGGCACCGTCCTACAACGGCGCAGTTATGTAACAGCATCCCCGGCTCAGACGGGCGATCCCGGCGGCGGCACCTGTGATCGGAAAGCGAGCTTCCTGTTGTCCTACATCTAGTTGCCGCTTCAGTCACGATTCCCGCGCCCGGCGCCCTGTACAAATATGCCGGTGTTTGAACCCGCCAAGCCACTACAGGACAAGGCCGCGCCTAGGACCGGCCCGCAACACCGACGTGCGTCCCGCGGCATGGGCATCGCGGCGCGTTTGGGCGTTTCCTTCACCTTGGTCGCCTGCCTGGCCATTCTTTCCAACGTTGTCGCCGAATACGGCAGCACGATTGTCACCACCATCAAGGCAAGTCGCCCCCCACAGCCGCGCGTACCGGCAGCCGTAAAACCGGCCATCGTTACGGAACCTCACTTAACGGCCGCACAGCCCCCTGCGCCGCCCTCCCCAAGTCCGACAACGCCGACCGAATGGCACGAGCTGCAGGCGGCGGTGGAGCGCTTCGCGCGCGCCACCGTGGACGCGCTGCAATCCGCCGGGTCCAAAAGGTCCAGGGAATTCGCCCTGGCAGCGCAACATCTCGAGGACAGTTCCAGGGCCCTGGCGGCGAATGCCACCGGCAGCCCCGGGGCCGGCACTGCCCAGTCGCTCGCCACCCGCTCGCGGGCGCTGCGCAGGTACGGCGAGCAGCTGCTGGTGGACAACGACACGCGCCGCGCGCGCTTTGCCGATTACCGCCTCAGTCTCGACACGCTGGACCATCTGCTCGAAGGGGCACTGGACCATAACTGGAAGATCTTCGGACACATCTTCGCCAGGCAGTCCCTGCTTACCCTGATCGCCCAGGCAAATGACATGCGCAGCGCAGTGGTGCAGGTCGCAGGAGAGCTTGAGCCGGGGGCGTATGCACAAGGGGCAACCCTCGAGGCGAACTTCGCGAAAACCCTCACCGAGCACCAGGCTGAGCTGCGGCGCGCGCAGGGCCCGGAGTGGTTGCAGCAAGTGCGAGACGCCTACGCCACCGGCACCCGCCAGCGCACCGAACTCGTGAACGCGACGCAGCTGGTGGCTCGTGACCGCAGCACTTTCGACCGCGATGCCGCAGCGCTGGCACTGCTGGCCCGCACGCCCCGCGCTGCGGACGTGCATCCGGCGGCCCCGCCGCGCCCACTCCCGGCACCACCAGGACATTCTCAGCCGCAAGCCACCGTGCCCGCTCACTCGCCACCGGCTGCCCCGCAACCGCAATTGCGCGCCCCGAACGACACCATCACTGCGGCGCTGCAACCGGTCCGCGGCATCCGTGTCGGCGTGGCAGTGGCCAGCGGCGCACTGGTGCTGATGCTGCTGTTCGTGTCAATCACGACGGTGCGCAGCATAGTGCGCCCGATCCGGCAATTCGTGGCCACGACCCGCCGACTCGCCGACGGCGACCCGGCGGCACGCTTTATACGTGGCGGCATCGCCGAGCTGGATTTCCTGGCGGTGTCATTGAACGGCATGGCGCAGACGCTCGAAACGGCGCAGGCCGCCACGCGAGAATACCAGGGCGCCCTGGAGGTACGCATCGATGAGCGCACCCGCCAGCTCCAGCACCTTGCGCTGCACGACTCGCTGACCGGCCTGCCCAACCGACGGCAGTTGCACTCACACCTGACCACGGCTCTGCTGTCAGCGGGTTCTTCAGGGCACCGCGTAGCGGTGTACTTCATTGACCTCGACAACTTCAAGAACATCAACGACAGCATGGGGCACACCTTCGGCGACCGCGTGCTGCAGGCGATTGCGCAGCGCCTAAGAGAGGCCACCGGGCACAAAGGCTTCGCTGCCAGGCTGGGCGGCGACGAGTTCATGGTGGTGTATCAGCTGGGCGAGCCCGCCTCCGACGCGGCGCGGCACGGGGAAGTGCTGGTAACGGCATTTCACCACCCGCTGCTGGTGGAGAGCCGCGACCTGCTGGTAAGCGTGAGCGTCGGTGGCAGCGTATTTCCGGACCATGCGGATTCGGCCGACGCCCTGATGCGGGCGGCGGACACCGCCTTGTTCAGCGCCAAGACTCTGGGCCGCAACCAATTCAGTGTGTTCACTCCCGAGCTGCTGGAGCGCGCCGCCATCAAGTTCGATATCGAGCAGGGCCTGCGCCGGGCAGTCGAACGCAACGAGTTCGAGCTGGTGTTCCAGCCGGAGGTGGACTTCCAGCAGCGCCGGGTGGTGCTCGCCGAGGCCCTGCTGCGCTGGCGCCTTCCCGACCGGCGCCACATGTCGCCCGCGCATTTCCTCGCGGTGGCCAAGGAAGCCGGACTGAGTACGCGCATCAACGATTGGGTGGTGGGTGCTGCGATCGAGCGGGTAGCGCAGTGGCGCGCAGGTCCCTGGCCGGAAGCTCGGGTCGCGATCAACGTCTCGGCCAGTCAGCTGATCGGGGCACGCTTCCTGGACCAGATACAGCAGTTGCTGGCCACCCACCGCCTGCCAGCGCACTGCATAGAGATCGAATTGACGGAGGACATTCTGCAGACCGGCTCTTCCACCATCGCCGTCTTGCGCGAGCTGCGCAGCGCCGGCCTGTCGCTAGCGCTGGATGACTTCGGCACCGGCTTTTCCACGTTTTCGTCGCTGCAGCAGTTGCCGCTGACGCGCGTGAAACTTGACCAGAGTCTGGTTGCCTGCGTCGACACGGACCCACGTTCGGCCGCGATCGCCGGTGCAATTATCGGCCTGTGTGACCAGCTCGGGCTCACGGTCACCGCTGAGGGTATCGAACGCATCCCGCAGGTTGAGCAGCTGTACGGTTACGGGCCGATTTGCCTGCAGGGCTACCTCATTTCCCACCCCCTGGCTGCCGCGGATTTGCCTGGTGCGGTAGCAGCGCTCCCCCGGCAACTGACCGCGCTGTCGGCGCATATGAATGCCAGGTCAGGAACCGACGGCCGCGGCGGGCACCTGGCAGAGCGCGACCCGCTGTTACTCGACCTGCAGGCGTCTCAGTCAGCCTGAGCGCCGGTTTTGAAGCTCAGGCTGGCGCGCGCACAGGCCCCGAGGTAAGCGTACCGGCGCGCCAGACCGGGAATGACCGCGGCGGCCGGATTTGCCCTACCAGCGATACAGCGCGCCGATCATCGGTCCTGCCATGCTCAGGTTAGTCAGGCCCGACGAGTTGACGTGATAGTTGATCTTGCGGTACAGCGCACCTACCTCCCACGAGCCCATGTGATAGCCCACGCCACCGGCGAGCTGCCAGGTGAGCTTGGAGTCCCCGCCGCCGACATCTGCATAGAACGGCAGGCCCCACGTATGGCTGTCGCCGAACATCCACTGGCCCTTGAAGCCGACGACCGCGTCGACCTTGTCGCCGCTGAGCGAGCGCTCCCCACCGCGCGGGATGGTCGGGTTGTTCACCAGGTCGGCGCTGAAGTAGTAGCTGATGGAGGGCTTCAGGTACAGGTAGCGGGCACCGACCAGGCCGCTCATGACAAAGTCCGGCTGCTCGATGAACTTGTACGAGACCGCCGACGTGATGATCGTGGACTTGATGGTGAGGTTGACCGAGGTGCTCAGGCCCGCCGGCTCCTGGTTAGGCAGGGTGAAATCCCTGTAGCCGTTCTTGGTATGCCCGAGGTTCATGTACAGAAAGTCCGTGAAGAAGCCCCAGCGGTTGTACGACACGCCGAAGGAACCCATCGCGGCCAGATTGAGGTTGTTGAGAATCTGGTTGGGGTCCGCGGTCACGCTGCCCCCGGTATTGGCCAAGGGAAAGCTCACCGAGCCATTGATGGTGGGCAGCCACCCATACAGCAGTACGGAGAATTGCCATTTATCGGGGTTGGACGTCATGACCACGTCCTGCGCGCTGGCCAGCGCGGGCATGAACATACTCGCCGCAAGGGCCAGAAGGCATTTAACGACGCGTACGCGACTGGAATTCATCAGATCGTCTCCTCAAAGGCTGTGCATGCACTCAGCCTAAGTCTAAAGCATAACGGGCGCCGACTCTTCCTTATGTAAGGCATGCGAACCGGCGATGGGCACAGTCTATGAGCCCACCCCGACGGACTATATTGGCCCAAGGGGCACCGAACTCGACGGCGGGCGCTTGGAGCCGGCCGCCCGCCCCGCGTGGGTGGCCTTCCGCTCGAGCGGGATCGCTGCGAAGCAACGGGGGGCGGCTTTCAATCCGCCCTACCCGACCGCGCGCCCCAGGAAGCGCCGGAGGAGCAGCCTCTCGGACGTCTTGACGCGTTACGAGGTCGCGGCGCCCAGGCGACCGAACCTACGGCAGCTCTGGAGGAGACGACTCGCATGACCCCCGAACAGGTGCGCATGCCGGTGACTCCAGCGTCTTCCTTCGCCATAGGCCGCGATCATTGTGTCGGGGTCTAAACGGCAGCTGACTGGTAGCCCCAGACCACTTGTGAGCCACAAAGAACAACGCCGCCCTTGCGCGGCGGCGTTGTTGCTGTGCCGATCAAGGGCGTGGCAGTCGTCCAATCCTGGACTTGATCGGGTGCCAGCAGTCTGCGGGACCGGAAGTCGCCCTACGACTTGTTGAACCAGGCCGCAGCCTGGTCGGCCCCGCCTTGCGCCCAGGCATCGACGACCTTCTTGACCGAGTCCACCGTCAGTACCGGGGCATTGGCTTCGCTGCGCGCCCTACCCAACGCCTCACCGACTCCTGAACGAACGGCGACCACCAAGCGCTCGCCGGTCACGCTGTCAGTCGCCTCCAATTCAACACGCAGCGCCCCTTGGTAGGGATCACCGGCGCCAGCGCGATAAGCCGCACTGACAATGAAGGCTTGCGGGATGTACTGGTACGCCGATCGGCCCTCGACCTTAACGCCCACTGAGGTAATGGCTATGCGCAGGCGCACGATCCCGTGCCCTGGGGCATCGACAACCTTGACCCCCTTGGCAATACAGTCCTGCTTGACCTGGGCGGTCATGTAGGCGGCAAGCTTGTCGAGCGCGTCGGCGCTGACCTGCGCAGTCGTTTGCGGCTCGGGGTAATAAGTTACCGGCTCGATGAGCAACTCGTTGTATTTGTCCGGCGTCATGTCGGGACTTACGAAGCGCATCACGGTGTTGCCCTTGGGATCCTTCTGCTCCGTCAGCCCTGAGTAGTCCTTGAGCCATCCTGAGTACTGGCTGCCAGAGGACTTGTTCGTGGCGCAGCCGGCGGCCAGCACCAACGTGGCGACTGCGGCGATGGCGGTATTCAGGCGGCCTCGGCTCTCGAACATTGCGATCTCCTGTGACATTCGGCGACTGGGAATGTTGCGCTACCGACCAAGATGTCGCAAGCACGAGGCCTGAACCTGAACCTGACCGTCTGCCCCTCGAGTGAAGCCGCGCTGTTGCCTGCAATGACACTTCGCTAAGGCCCGACGGTGGGCGAACGCCCGGGCCACAGGCACCGCACTCAGCAACCACTGTACCCACCCTGCAGCAACCCGCGGCGCACGGAACCCGCATGCCCAAAGCGGTCCGCTCGCTCTGAGGCGCCATCCCGGACAAAATGCCGAGGTCGGGCTATTTTTCAGGCGGTCAGTTGATGTCCCCTGCAGGCATGCCCTAAGGGACTTAAGCACCTGAGCAGTCAGCAAAACACTCCAGTCCACAACGCTTTGTTACCCGTCAGGGTACCCACGACCCAGGGGGCACTTGCGCATGGGCACCACGAATCAGGATCCGTGCGACACAGCAGGCGCTATTTTAGGATGCCGGATGAGGGTAACCGGGCCGCGCAGCGCAGTTGCCGTAGTGCGCTCTGCGAGCTGTGTCTTGGGGGAACTCCTGCTGATACCCCAAGGTCTACTAGCAAAATGCGGCTCACTTTGCCACGCTTCGACGCTGCCGCAGGGCTTCGCCAAAGCAGGACGCGATCTTTCGACCGCTCTCTCACGCCCTTGCTGAAGTTGCGCGGTCTGAGACCCGGCATGGCCGTCTAGAATGCGCGGCCTCAATAAACCTAACACTCGTCTTAAGGAACACGTAATGGCAGACAAGAAACCCAACATCCTGGTCTTGTGGGGCGACGACATCGGGCAGTTCAACGTCAGCGCATACAACCGTGGCGCGATGGGCTACCAGACTCCGAACATCGATCGCATCGCCGCCGAGGGTGTGATGTTTACGGATTGGTACGGCCAGCAAAGCTGCACCGCCGGGCGCGCGGCGTTCATCACCGGACAGTCGCCGATACGCACCGGCCTCACCAAGGTGGGCCTGCCGGGTGCCCCCGAGGGAATGAAGATCGAGGATCCAACCATTGCCGGCCTGCTCAAGAACCACGGCTACATGACCGGCCAGTTCGGCAAGAACCACCTCGGTGACCGCGACGAGATGCTGCCGACCAACAACGGCTTCGATGAGTTCTTCGGCAACCTTTACCACCTGAATGCGGAAGAGGAGCCCGAGCATCCGGACTACCCGAAGGCATCGGAGTTTCCGGACTTCAAGAAAAACTTCGGCCCGCGCGGAGTCATCCACAGCTTCGCTGGCGGCAAGATCACCGATACCGGTCCGCTTACCAAGAAGCGCATGGAGACCTTCGACGAGGAGGTCAACGCCAAGGCCATGGATTTCATGGAGCGCGCCAAGAAGGCCGACAAGCCGTTCTTCCTGTGGTGGAACTCGACCAAGATGCATGTCTTCACGCACCTGAAGGAAGGGGTTGCCGGCAAGACCGGACTGGGCATCTACGCGGATGGCATGGTCGAACACGACCGCCAGGTCGGTGAGATGCTCGACAAGCTCAAGGAACTGGGACTCGACAAGAACACCATCGTCATGTACTCCACTGACAACGGCGCCGAAGTGTTCACCTGGCCGGACGGCGGCACGACCATGTATCGGGGCGAGAAGAATACGCCGTTCGAGGGTGGCTACCGCGTCCCTTGCGTCATGCGCTGGCCCGGTGTGATCAAGCCCGGCACTATCAGCAACGACATCGGTGCCCACGAGGACATGTGCGCGACGTTCCTGGCCGCAGCCGGGGAACCTGACGTGGCAGACAAACTGCTCAAAGGGCACCAGGCCAATGGCCGCACCTACAAAGTGCACCTGGACAGCCACAACCTCATGCCGGCATTCAAAGGTGAGGCCAAGTGGCCGCGCCGGGACTTCATCTACTGGACCGACGATGGCAGCGTGGCGGCAGTGCGCTACGACAACTGGAAGATCTCCTTCCTGGAGCAGGACGGACACGGCCTGCGTGTGTGGATCAACCCCTTCCAGGTACTACGTGCGCCGATACTCACCAACCTGCGAATGGACCCCTTTGAACTGGCCCAGGACGTCGCCATGGACTACGGCCGCTGGTTCGCGGAGCACATGTTTCTGTTCGCTCCTGCCGGCGCCTTCGTCGGTCGTTGGCTGCAGAGCTTCCGTGAATTCCCGCCGCGGCAGAAGCCAGGCAGCTTCAACCTCGAGAATGTCATGGCGGCGGTGACCGCGCCTCACAAGGGCGCTAACTGACACCTTGTCCGTGACACGCGCGGGCCGGTCATGCGACCGGCTCGCGCGTTTATCGGAACGTGAGGCGGCGGTATAGGTTCCAGTCGGGTGGATCGGGGCTGCGTCCCCTGTCCGTTCCGACGATCCGTGATCGCACGGTTCAGACGGCAGTGTTCAAGCACTGGATGGAGCCCATCATCCGAACGAAAGAGACACAATCTCAGGGGAGCATCGTCCGAACAGCCTTGCTGATCGGACAATCCTGGGACACTCAGCAGTGACCTTGCGCGATTTCGCGCGATACCATGCGATAACAAGAACTCGGCGACTCGCTGCGCCAAGGGCAAGTAGAAGTGCCCCCTCGCAGAATGAAGGCTGGCAGCGCGCGCCATCCATAGGGATATCTACCTAGAAAGCGCGTCGAGCCAAATTCGACAATTTACCCGTCAACGGTTCTGGCTTGACCTCGGGCGCAGGTGTATAAGTTGGGACGCCTGATATTCCAGGCCAGCCGGCAACTCTCACGATTTCACCGAAATCAGGCAGCGGGAAACATATGCGTCTCCTTCCAAAACTGACTCTGTTGGCTGTGTGTTCGCTGACGCTGCTCGCGGGTTGTAACAAACCCAACGATGCGGTCACACAGGCGCAGAAGAAGGACGCCGCTACCGGCGTGCCGGCACCGAGTATCGAGCAGACCAAGGCGATCGCCGAGGAGGGCTTCATTTACGGCCTGCCGTTGGTGATGAACTACGCGGTGATGAACGAGTTTGCGATCGACAAGACCTCGAGCCAGTTCAAAGCGCCTTTTAACCAGATCAAGAACGAACAGCGGGTCGCAACCTACGAGGACACCGCGGTCATCACCCCGAACAGCGACACGCCTTACTCCGTGGTGTGGGCGGATCTGCGCGCCGAACCGCTCGTGGTATCGGTGCCGGCGGTAGACAAGAAGCGCTACTACTCGGTTCAGTTGATCGACGGCAATACCTATAACTTCGGCTACATCGGCAGTCGTGCCACCGGACCTGGCGCGGGTGATTACCTGATCGTAGGCCCGGACTGGAAGGGCGATACGCCGGCGGGAATCAAGAAGGTGTTCACCTCAACGACGCCATTCGCCCTGATCCTGTTCAGGACTCAGCTCTTCAATCCCGCCGATATACCAAACGTAATCAAGGTGCAGGCCGGCTACCGAGCAGAGCCATTGTCCACGTTCCTGAAGCAGCCCGCGCCATCGGCGCCGGCACCAGTCAGCTTCCTGCCGGCCACGACCGAGGGGATCAAAGATAATTTCTTCGAATACCTGTCGGCCGCGCTCGCCTTCGTACCTCCCGCGCCAGACAGCGCGGACATCCGCGCCAGGCTGGCCAGTATCGGCGTCGGGCCTGGCAGGACCTTCGAGTTCAAGGATCTGTCTGACGAGCACAAGGCCGCCGTGCTGCTGGGCATGAAGTCCGGGGATGAAAAGGTCGACAAGTACCTCGCCGGCGGATTGAAGAACATCAACGGCTGGAGTGTCGGTGCGGCCTTCGGAGACCAGGCGTTCTATAAGGCAAACTGGGTGATGCGCGCGGCCGCAGCCAAGGGCGGCCTCTACGGGAACGATGCCGTCGAAGCGATGTACCCTTACACGCGTGTGGACGCGACGGGCGAGCCGATCGACACGAGCAAACACAATTACACGATCACCTTCCCCAAGGGCCAGCTGCCGCCGGTGAACGCCTTCTGGTCAGTGACGATGTACGACGGCAAGTCTCAGCTGCTGATCAAGAATTCGATCAACCGGTATCTGATCAATTCCCCCATGCTCGATGCGACGAAGAAAGGCGCCGACGGTTCGCTCACCTTCTACATCCAGAAAGACTCTCCGGGCAGGGCGCTGGAATCGAATTGGCTCCCCGCGCCCGATGACACCGATTACCTGGTAATGCGGCTGTACTGGCCCAAGGAAACCCCGCCCTCGATCCTCCCGCCAGGCGAAGGCACGTGGAAGCCGCCAGGCATCGTAGTCGCCAAATAACGGCATAGATCCATGCTGCATGGCAGCGTGGCGACCGTACCACGCCGAAGCTCCGTGCAGGGGGGACGCTTGATGCCGGGGGCCTACGCTTGGCTTGGTGCGCCTAACCTCGTGAGACACGCAGCTTTGAGTTGATACGTGCTGAGCAGTCGAATTATCTGCGTAGTGCGTTTGGGTCTACTTCGACCCCGCACAATCGAAATGATCAAAGCGCTGGTCGCCGCACTCTTACTGCTCGGGACTCTGCCTGAAGCCCCGTGCGCTGCGGACCATATGGCGTCAAAGCAACGGCGCCGTCCTGGTAACCGGCGCAAGCACAGGCATCGGTCGCAAACTCACCGAGCGCCTGACAGCCCACGGCTACCTCGTCTACGCCGGCGCCAGGAAGAACTCAGACCTGCAGGGTCTCACTAACAAGAACAACAGACCGTCGCCGTCCCGGAGCTTGTACGCGCTGGCTTCTGACCTCAGGGATTTCACCTGGGTGTCGATCACAAGGTCGCTTCCGGATACGAGGTGCTACGGGGTGAAAAGCTCAGTTGGCGCCCCCGGCCGGAGTTGAACCGACGACCTACCGCTTAGGAGGCGGTCGCTCTATCCACTGAGCTACGGGGGCGTGCTTTTCAAGCGGGAGTTTAGCGGGAGACTGGCTCTGCTGAGAACCACTGAAACCGCATGTCGAGAAATGGGGAAGCCGTCAAAGTCAGGCTGCGCCGGAACACGCCGCCGCCGTGACGATGGGCAGGTCACGGACGCCGCAGGCGTCCCCGAGTCGGCGTCGTGAGCCCGAGCCAAGCGCGTTGAGGCGACCGGGCTCGGGCCTGCTGCGATGTCTCGGCTACTGGTGCACCACCGGTCCGGCAGCCTCGCGAGCCGCGCGCGCCGCCGCATCCAGACAATTGATCTTGGTAGTCACGTGCGAATTGTCCAGGCGGCAGCGAAGACGTGAGGCGAAGCCTTTTGCATCGGCCTCAAGATCGGAAAACTCCGCGCGCTTGCCGTTGTCGCCGCGCAATCCGACCACTTCGGCCATTACGCTCTGCGTGGTGCTGTCGCTGACCTGACCCTGAATCGCACTGCCCATGATGTCGTACTTCTGCATCATGTCGCGCAGCGAATCAGCGCCCAGCTTGACGACAAATCCGATCGGCGTGTAGGCCAGCAGACGGCGCTTCTTGCGCTCAAGGCTCAGGTCCGTCACCGCAATCTTGATATAAAGGACGTTGGGCCCTGGTGCGTCCACGATCGCATAGCCGCCCGACTTGAGTTCGTCGTCAACCACCTTGCGCAGATTGCCGCCCACGGCCTGAAGATCACTGGGCTTGGCGCCGGCGTAGGGTGACTGCGGGCTCATGAGCACCTCGGGCTCATCGACCATGACGCCTGTGTATTTGGCAATGACGGCATCGATACCCGGAGCCACCCACAGAAGATCCGTCCCCATGTTGTTGGGTAAAGGAGTCGCGGTGAGGCGGGTGTAGTCCGTCAGGAATGTCTGGTTGTAGGTCTGGGCGGCGCCGGCGACGCCCGCGAGGCTGCAGCCAACAATGGCTACTACCGAGGTGATTGCAGTGCGAACGTTGAACATGTGAAGTCTCCTAAAGTGTTTCACTCTGGCGTGCGCGGCGCTGGTATCGAGCGCCTGCGGGCGGCAAACTCGGCACTGCTCGCCCGCGCTGCCGCAGGCAGGTCCGGAAGGACAAAGAGGTCGATCCCCGCGGCTCTGTGCTGAAGTCCAGTATAGGTCAACCATCTGGCAAGGATGTGGACCCTTGGGTTGTATTGATTCCGCCGGCCACGGCGGGCTGCCCGGCGCCGGCATGAAGTGTGATCGCACGATTTTGTTGGTATTTCGTCCAATTACGCACATTCGTCACCAGGAATAGAGTGTCGAGCTAGCTTTGACTACCCCACCCGACATCCTGCCCGATCGAGCGCCCGACCAAGGCCGCCGCGCGTGCCTGGCCAGCAAGGCAGGCACCCGATGAGTTCGATCCTGATCGGTCTGATGGTTCTCGCGTGCACGTTTGGCGCCTCGATGCTGGCGATTCAGATCCGCCGGCTGCTGCCCGCCCAGCACATGGAGAGCGATTCCAAGGAAGTGCTGAAGCTCGTAGTCGGCCTGACCTCGACACTTACCGCGCTGGTACTGGGCCTGCTGATCTCCTCCGCCTATTCCGCCTATCAGCTGCAAAGGGTCGAGATCCAGGATCTTGGCACCCGCTTCTTCGAGATCGACCGGATTCTGGCAGAGCTGGGCCCCGACACCGCCAAGCAGCGGCAGCAGCTTCACCAGATCCTGGTGGCGATCAATGACAACATCTGGCCCGCGCCCGGCACCGATTCACTGCCAGCCTCCAGGGCGGCGGTGCAGCTCCAGGGAGAAGGGCTTTTCGGGTCCATTGCGGCACTGCCGGTGAACTCCAATATGCAGCGACTTGGTCAGGCGCGGGCGACTCAGCTGCTCGAGCAGATGAGCGGCATCTGGCACACGCTGCTGGTCCAGAAGGGCGGCAGCCTGGCTGCGCCGATACTTTGGGTACTCGCCTGCTGGCTGGTCATTCTGTTCTTTGGCTTCGGCCTGTTCACGGATTTCAACCCGACCGTGGCCACTGCCCTTTTTGTGGGCGCCGCGGCGGTCTCGGCCGCCATCTTCCTGATTGTCGATCTCAACCAGCCCTATTCAGGCTTTCTGCAACTGCCAAGGGGCGCCCTGACGACGGCCCTTGCCCAGATGGGGCGCTAGCGCCAGCGACGCCGTCAAAGCGGGCCGCGCAGTGCGGCCCGGCCCGCTTATGCACACGCTTCGGGCGGCAGTGTCCCCTTGGTCCACCTGCACCCTGCCGTGGATTGGGCTAGTGTCCCGTTCCAATCAGCATCGAAAACGTCAATGTCGGAGGACACCATGCACAGGGCGACGCGGAAATTGAAGAGCTTGCGAGCAGCCGTTGCCGTCGCGGCCCTGGCGTGCGCTGTGGCCTCCGCTCTGGCAGGCGCCGCCACGACCAAGCATCCCGCGCAGCCGCCGGCCGCCGTGCCGGCGGCGGCCCCATACGAACCCGGGCTGCAGCCCAAGGCGATCGAGCTGCTGAAGGCCGCCTGCGCGAAACTTGCCGCCGCCCCGTCGATGTCCTTCACCGCGGTGGTGTCGGAGGAAAATCCGAGCCTGCTCGGGCCGCCCCTCATCTACACGACCAAGTCCGAGGTGAGCATGCGCCGCCCGGACCGCCTGAGCGTGATCACCCTGGGTGATGGCCCGCGCTCGGAGTTCTATTACGACGGCAAGCTCATGATGGCTTATGCCCCGGCGGAGAACCTGCTGGCCGTGGCCGACGCGCCGCCGACGATCGACCAGACGCTGGCCGTTGCCTACGACAGTGCCGCGGTGTACTTCCCATTCACGGACCTGGTCGTGTCAGATCCGTACAAGGACATCTCGAGCGATCTCACCACCGCGTTCTACATCGGCCAGTCCCACATCGTGGGTGGCACGACCACGGACATGGTGGCGATTGCGAGCAAGGACGTGTTCGCGCAGATCTGGATCGGGGCGGATGACAAGCTGCCGCGGCGCATGTACGCGGTCTACTTCAATGACCGCGCGCGCCTGCGGCATGTGGTTGAGTTCTCCAACTGGGACCTGGGCAAGGTCGTCGAGGAGAAGGGCTTTCATCCTGCGAATGCCGACAAGGCTGTGCGCATCGCCTTCAGGCGCCCTGATGCGCCTCCGGCTCCCGCCAAGGCACCCGCTGTGCCGGCCACGAAACCTTAAGGAACGAACATGAAGCTCATCAACTTCAACGCAGGCTCGATTGGCAAGGTGGTAGCGGTGTTGTGCGCGACGTCTCCGGCGTTTGCCTACTACCACGCCAGCGGTGGCAGCATGAGCGGCTGGGGCGGGCATTCCGGGGGAAGTGCAGCCTATGGCGCGTCGGACACGCACTATGGCGCAAACGGCGGCAGCATGACCCGTACCGCCAGCGGCAGTGCCACCCAGAACGCAAACGGCACGACCTCCTATTCAGGCTCCCAGCACGCGACCTACACCGCACCTGACGGACAGACTGCCTCCGCGAGTAAATCCACGACCGGTACGGCCTACGATGGCAGCACCAGCGCGTATCACACGAGTTCGGCCAGCACCAGCAACGGCGCCTATTACGGCTCGTCGCACAGCACTTATTCAACCGCTGACGGCGGCACGGCCTACCACAGCAACTATTACGGCACGACGACCTACGCGAGCTATCACCCGCCGACCACCGTGAACGTCTACGGGTCGAGCTGCTATAACTGCGGCGGCTGGTCCTCCGCCGGAGCTGCCGCCGCAGGGGTTGCCGTGGGCATGGTCGCCGGTGCCGCTGTCGCCTCGGCCAACAACAGCGCCAATACCGCCGCCGCCTACAACGCCGGTGTCGCCGCTGGCGCCGGCGGCAGTTACGCGCCCGGGGCCATCTACGGAGTCCTGCCCGCAGGGGCCGCCGTGGCCACCGTTTCCGGGCAGACCTATTACATCAACGGGAACACCTGGTTCCAGCCGGCCTACGGCGCCAACGGGGTTTATTACCGGGTAGTGCCGGCGCCCTATTGAGGCCAATGGCGCGGCTCACGGGCGCCCCTCCCCCTGCCTACTTGGGCGTGGCGGGGCACTGAGCTCCGGTGTGCAGCGCGATCGAATCGGCATCGCAGTGATGGGGACGCAGAGGTCCAATCACTGTCCAGCGAACGTGGTCAGTGGGCGCCGCGGGCCGCGGGCGCCACGGCCGGCTCGGGCGCGATAGGCTCAAATGCCCCAATGGCCTTCGCGACACTAGCGCTGAGCTGGTTCAGTGCGCGGCTATGAGCGGCTGCGAGCGCCGCATACCCTCCCCCCTGGCACGGTTCGCGGATATCCACGCTGCCGGATTGAGTAAGGCCATCTGCGGTTCGCCGCACCGTCCAGACCGCCGCAAGTACCGCCGCATCTGCCGGGGTTGACTGGAATACCTGCACGTCGATGGCGACGTGGAACTCCGCTTCCGCTGCCCCATTCGCCGTCACGCTCAACTTGCCCAGCTGCGCAGACAGGTCCGCCGCGACGACGTGCGCAATGTTCCCCTGCAGCGGGGACGCCCAGCGGTTGAACTCGTCAAGCCCGACCTGGTTCGGGCCCTTGGTGACCACGATCTGCGGGCGATCAACGACCGCAGGTATCGACACCGGCCCAACCGCAACCGCGAACTTCGCCACTGCAGCGTCACCGCTTCGGGCGGCTGCTCCCGCGGCGGGGCTTAACGTGTAGAGCTGGGCCTGTGGCGTCGAACACCCCCCGATGAAGGCTGCGATCGCCCCAGCGGCTGCGATCAAGAATATCCGGGAGGTCATGGCGTTTCCTCTTTCTTGCCCCTGATAAGGGCGGAAGGATGCTGCTGCAAGTACTCGATGAAGACGCGCACAGCGCGCGCGGTGTCGGTCAGTTCCTGCAGCGTGTCGTGCATTTCCTGGCCCGTGGGCGCGTCCTTGCTCAGGTACGCGCGGTCGGCATCGGCGATGGCACGATGCAGGGCTTCGAGGGTCTTGGTGCCCTCGGGGACCATCTGCGCATCCACGTGGGCGAGCATGGTGTCCGCGTCCTTGAGCGTCTTGTTCAGGTTGGCGATTGCACTATTCACGTTGGTGCCGATCTGGCCGAGGGGCATGTTGTCCACCTTGGTGAGGATGCTCGTGAGCTTCGCCTCGATGGTTGCCAGGCCGCCGGAGGACACCGGCAGTTCCTGCGGATCCTTGCCCCAGTCGAGCTTGACCTTCGGGGCGCCCTTGACGAAGTCGAAGTCCACGTACAGGTCGCCGGTCAGCAAGCTGCCGGTCTGCAGCTGCGCACGCAGGCCCTTGTCCTCGATCAGGTGCTTGAGCACCTTCGCGCGCTCGGGGGCGCTCATGTTGGCAATGGTCCGGTCGGCTTCATGACCGGGCATATCGTTGCCCAGTCGCCCGGGATAGAAGGTCATCAGCACGCGCGGGCGCAGGTTGAGAGTGGCCGGGTCGTATTCGACACCCACGTCCGTGACCCGACCCACCGTGAGGCCGAACAGCGTAACCGGTGCCCCCACCGCCAAGCCGCGCAGCGACTCGTCGAAATACAGCACGAAGTGCCGTTCCACCGACTCAGGCTGCGTCATCGCCAGCGCCTGGTTCTGGTACAGCACGAATTGTGAGTTGGCCGGAGCCGGCGAAGTTGCGCTCAGGAAGTCCGGCACGTCAAACGCAAGCCCGCCCACGAGCACCGAAATCAGCGAATCGGTGCGGATCTGGAAGCCATTGGCGCCCATGGACACATCCACGCCGCTCGCGTTCCAGAAACGCGACTGAGCGGTGACGTACTTGTCGTAGGGGGCATTGACGAAGACGGTGATATCGATCGACTTGCCGTCTGCGGCGAGCGCGTACGCCTCCACCTGGCCGACCGTGATGCTGTGATAGCTGACCGGCGCGCCCACGCCCACCGAGCCCAGGGTTGGTGCGACCAGCCTGTAGCGTGTGCCGGGCTGGTCAGTGACCACCGGGGCGACGTCCATGACTGTGAACTTGCGCGCCGCGTGCTTTGAAGTACCCGCCTCGAAGCCGATGTATTGGCCAGACAGCAGCGTATTGAGTCCGGATACCCCGGCCAGCGACACATGGGGCGCGACGACCCAGAACTTCGCGTCGTCGACGATCAGATCCTTGGCGTTCTTGGAGATCTTGGCGGTCGCGACGACGTGCGAGTAGTCATCGGAAAGCTGCACGGTGTCGATCTGCCCGATCGCGACGTCCTTGTACTTGATGAAGGTCTTGCCGGCCTCGATCCCCGCGGCATTGGTGAACAGCAAGGTGATCGTCGGTCCTTCATGGCTGATGCGCTGGATCGCGATTCCCAGCGCGATCACCGCGGCCAGGATCGGAATGATCCAGATCACCGAGACTCGGAAACGACTGCGCTTCTCGGTCGTTGCCTGCGGCAAGCTGCTCATCGGGTCTTCATTTGACAAAGGCAGGCTCCTCGGCGCCGCTGGGATCCCAGATCAGGCGCGGATCGAATGACTCGGCTGCAAGCATCGTCAGCACGACGACGGCTGCAAAAAATAGCACCCCGGCGCCGGGTATCACCGACATCAGGGGTTGCAGTTGCACCAGGGCCACGGTGAACGTATCGACGAAAACGTCCAGCATTGACCAGCGCCCAATGAATACCACAATACGGTACAGGCGCGTGCGCTCGCGCTTGGTGTGGTGCGAGCCGCGCTGGACGCTGATGAGCAGGTAGGCCAGCGAGGCGAGCTTCCCCAGCGGAATGATCACGCTGGCAATGAGCACCACCAGGGCCAGCGGCCAGGACCCGGAGGTGTAGAGGAATATCACCCCGCCCAGGATCGTGTCGGCGTCAGAGCCGGCCGGTGTCGTCGTATCCAACACCGGCAGGACATTCGCCGGGATGTAGCAGATGCTGGCAGCCAGAGTCAGCGCCCAGGCCCTGCCGATCGAACCGTGCCGCCGCGACTCGAGTTCCTCTCCGCAGCGCGGGCAGCGACCGGGTTCCTCGGCATTAACCGGGCGCGAGATCAGCGCGCACGCCTCACAGGCCACAAGGCCCGCCCGTCGCGCGGTCATCGGAACACTCATCGGGGGCTCAGGAACGCGGAACTGGGGTTGGGCGTCCCCGCGGTGGCGGCTGAGGGCTCATACCATTGCACCCGATGCCAGAGGTCGCGCCTGTCAAAGGACGTCATGATCGCCGGAACCAGCAGGATGCACACGCCAAACGCGTACATGCCGATGCCCGGGGCCACCGTGGCCAGTTCCGCGATCTTGGTCAGTGCGACCAGGATCCCGAGCATCACCACCTCGAGCATCGACCAGACCTGCAGGTGCCCGATCCAGCGCAGCATCTCGCCGGCAAACTGCGGGACAGGGTTACGGCGCGCGGCCAGGAGCAGGACCAGCATGAACAGCAGGTAGGCAAATGGCGCAAGGACCGCGCAGAACAGGACCAGTACGCCGGTGATGCGCTGCCCCTGCACCCACATCTCGTAGGCGCCGCCGGCGATGGTGGTACTCGCGAAGCGCCCGGCGACGTGGAGGTCCATCAACGGGCACAGGTTCGCGATCGTAAGGAGGATCAGGGCCGCAATGGTCAGCGCCAGCGGGCGGTCTACCGACCCGGACAGTTGACGGGCGAGGTGCCGTCCGCAGCGCGGGCACGCTGAGTGTCCTCCCGGCTCAAGCGGCGGTAGCGTCTGCAGAAGATCGCAATCCGCACAGGCCACCACTTCGGAGCTCGCATTGACGCTCACGCTCGACTCCCGCCCCGGAGCTCAGCCATGAATGCAGTTATAGCGCGGGGGAATCTCACCGATTCAGATGATATAGCAACGCTCACGTCCAGTAATTGGACGTAAGGCCTAGCCTGTTTCAACCGGTAGAAACCGCCGCGACTGAACGTGCAGGACAGTTGCGCTCAAGTCGTGCCCGCTGCACACAGCACAGCAGGTGCAGCCGCCCAGCAGCCGCTAAAGCGCGCCGCGGCAAGGGCATGCGCGCATGCCAACGTTACCCCTGGGCACAGCGGCTGCACACCGATGAAACATGCGGCGGTCAATCGCGACGGAGGCAAGCTCGCCCCCGTGAATCAAGCCGGCGGCTGGGGAGTCTGTTGGTGGCTCCGACCACTCAATCTCGGGCAGTAATAACGCTGCGTCAATAAACATCATACTGTTACTGTAAAGCTCGAGTCACGAACTAGGCGTACAGTCCGCTTACGATCGGTTACGCCTCGAACGTACCAAACGCGTACGGCTGCCCGATCCATATCTGCCTCTACAGGGAACCTGGATCTGCGTGGCTGACTGGTCGCAACCACAGTTGTCGTTCGTGCTTGCCGGTGCGGTCGTTGCAGGCCTGATCGGCTGTTGCATCCTGGAGCGCCGTGCACGCATTCAGGCACAGCGCGAGCTGGCTGAGCAGGTGGCGCTGGTGTCCTCCATGGCCCACCTGGGTTTCTGGAGCTGGGACCACGCCACGGGCCTGCTGACAGCCAGCCAGAATGCCTGCCGCATCTTCGGCATCACGCAGACCTCGCTGGACTTTCAGGCATGCCTGCGCGCAATCCATCCCGATGACCGGACCCGGGTCGCCGCGGCGCTGCGTGGGCAGGCGTGGAGCAGTCCTGCGATCCAGCTGGAATTCCGCCTGGCCGGGCAGGACCATGGTACGCACTGGGTCAGCGCGATAGCGCGCAGGCACGCCGACGCCAGCGGTGCGATACGGCGCGTGGACGGCTATCTGATCGATGATGGGCCGCTCAAGCGCGCGTCCTCGGACCCGGCGTCAGTCCAGGGCAAGCTGACTCACCTCACGCGCGTGGCACTCCTGGGCGAGCTGTCCGGAGCACTGGCGCACGAGCTCCAGCAACCCCTGACCGCCACCCTGGCAAACGCCCAGGCAGCGCAGATCCTCAGTGCCAAGGGACAGATCAATCTGGAGGACCTGCGGGAGATCCTGCAGTCCATCGTGGCTGAGACCAAGAACGCAGGTCAGATCATCCAGCGCCTGCGTGCCCTTCTGATACGTGGGGAGACCGCCTTCCAGGCGGTCGCGGTCGAGGAACTGCTGGCAGAGGTGCTCGCTCTTGCCAACGGCACGCTCATGGAGCGCAACGTCCAGGTGACCACCCGCGTCGCCGCCACCATCCCGAACGTCAAAGGCGACCCGGTGGAATTGAAGCAGGTTCTGCTCAACCTCGTCCTCAACGCGTGCGAGGCGATGCGCGTGAATCCCACGCGCGACCGGCGGGTGGAGATCGTGATGGGCCTAAGTCCCGACGGCGACGCGGTGTGCACCTCGGTACTTGATTGCGGGCACGGCATCGACGGCGCGCAGCTCAAGCGTGTGTTCGAGCCGTACTTCACCACCAAGGAAGGCGGTCTGGGGCTTGGCCTGTCGATCAGCCACTCCATCGTTGTCGCCCACGGCGGGCGCCTATGGGCCACCAATCGCCCGGACCGCGGGGCCGCCTTCCATTTCACGCTACCGATTGCTGCCTAGGGAACCCTTATGGACGCCATTCGCAACACCGTATTCCTGGTCGATGACTCGCGGGCGATCCGCACGAGCCTGTCGCGTCTGCTGGATGCGGCCGGCTACCTGGTGCGCGTCTATGCCTGCGCCGATGAGTACCTGCAGGACAGCTGCGACGAGGCGCCGGGCTGCCTGTTACTGGATGTCTTCATGCCAGGAAAGACCGGACCGGAATTGCAAGAGGCGCTGGTGGCCGCGGACCGCGAGCGACCGATCATTTTCCTCACCGGCAAAGGCACCATCCAGTCAACTGTCCGGGCCATGAAATCCGGAGCCGTCGATTTCCTGAGCAAGCCGATAGACGAAGCCCTGCTTCTGCCGGCGCTTGAACGGGCCTTCGTGCGCGACGCCGAAAATCGCAAGCGCCGCGCCATCCAGCAAACGATCCAACGCCGCCTTGATACCCTGACGCCACGCGAGCGCGAAGTCATGACGCAGGTTGTCTGCGGGCGGCTCAACAAGCTGATTGCCATGGAGATCGGCACGGGCGAGAAGACCGTGAAGGTGCATCGCGCGCGCATGATGTCCAAGATGGCAGCCACCTCCGTAGCCGAGCTGGTGCGTCTGGGCGCCCACGTAGGGGTTTCCATGGAGCCTACCATCAGGGCGGAGAAGGATTCCGGCGAGAGCGTGCTGCGCTGGATACAGGCCTAACACCGGTGACTAACGTCCAACATGCAAGCGGGCGGAATTGGCGTAGAACGAGCTCTTGCCGCATGAGAAACGACCGTGATAGCAGTGGTGGACGACGAAGAGGCGGTCCGCAAGGCCGTGGTACGAATGTTGAACGCCTCGGGCTTCCCCGCGCGCGGCTATGCATCCGGGCGGGAGTTCCTGACGTCCTGGCATTTTGAGCGACCCGACTGCCTGATTCTCGACCTGCAGATGCCTGACGTGTCCGGAACCGAGGTGTTGCAGGCCCTGGCCGTCGCCGGCGCACAATTCCCCGTCATCATCGTCACCGCTCACGATGCGCCGAGTCTTCCGGACGAGTGCCGTCGCCTGGGCGCTGCCGCCTACCTGTGCAAGCCGCTGGACGCCTCGGTGCTGCTCGGCGCGGTCACATCGGCACTTGCCCCGGGCGGCCGCCCCCTCGTTCCGGCGGATCCCTCCTGAACCGGGTTTGCCACCCTGTCGAGGGGTCCATCGGTTGCTCACGGGCCAGCACGCCGCGCGTGCGTTTCCATCCCCTGTTGCTGGGCCTGGGGTTCGCCGCCCTTGCCTGCCCCTGGGCGCCGGCCTGGGCCGAGGCGCCTGCAACTGTGCAGGACACGACGTCTGCGCAGATACAGCCGGATGACGGCGGCAGTAGCACAGATGCGGCGGGGGACTTGACCTCGACCGAGCAGGGCCAGTCGCCGATTGAAAACCTGTTCTCGGTGCCGGACCGCGCGACCCGCGACCGCGAACTGCGACGCCAGGCATTTCGCGACACGCAGTTCTACAGTGAATTGCGCACGTTCTACATGGACAGCAACAACCTGAACGGCACCCAGAACGAGGCCTGGGCGCTGGGTGCCTCTGCTGGCTTCAAGACCGGGTACTTTCGCGACCTCTTCGCCTTCGGCGCGACCGCCTACACCTCGCAGCGCCTGGAGGGACCGGCTGACAAGGACGGCACTCTCCTGCTTGCCCCCGGGCAACACGGGTACTCGGTCATTGGCGAGGCCTACGGCCAGCTCGTGGTGACGCGCGATATCACGGCCACCGCAGGACTCAAGCAATTCAATACCCCGTTTCTCAGCGGCAACGACTCGCGCATGACGCCGAACACCTTCGAAGGAGCGGTGTTGCAGGGCTCTTTCGGCGGCGACCCGGACACCCCGAGCCTGCGCTTCGGCGCCGGCTACATCGACAAGATCAAGGAGCGCAACTCGGACACCTTCGAGTCGATGGCGACCGCCGCGGGCGCCAAGTCAGGTGTGTCACGCGGAGTCTCCGCTGCTGGCACAAGCTACGTCAGCGGGGACTTCACGATCGGAGTTGCGCAGTACTACAGCTCCGACATCATGAATATCTTCTATGCGGCCACCAAGGACACCTTCGAGCTGACGCCGCACCTGCACCTGGGCCTGGGTGCCCAGTACACAAGCCAGCACAGCGTGGGTGACAACCTGCTGCTGGGGCATACCTTCTCCGCCGCGCAATTCGGCCTCAAGGCGGAGCTGTCCTTCGCAAATACCCTGCTGACCTCAGCCTTCACGCACGCAAAGGCTGACGGCACCACCATACAAAGCCCGTGGAGCGCCAACCCCGGGTATACGACGGTGCAGGTGGAGAACTTCGACCGCAGCGGTGAGGACGCATGGTTGCTCCGGGCCGCCTACAAGTTCCCGGCGGTCAAGAACCTCTCCGCATATGCCTTGTACGTCATCGGCTCGCGGCCGAATGTCGCCAATCAGTACGCCGAGAACGAATTCGACCTGAACCTCGAATGGAAGGTGCTAACCGGAGACTTGCGCGGACTGAAGTTCCTGGTGCGTTACGGACACGTCGCCGAGCAGGGCCCGAGTGAGTCGCACACCAATCAGCTGCGCCTGGTCCTGTACTACGACGTGCCGTTGCCGGCTGCTAACTCCGGCACCACTGACCGCGGCATCGGCTACGGCGAGCGCCCGCAGGTGCGCACGGCCGCAGACTGACCGCCCGGGCGCGCCCCTGACGCAGGATGCGGCGCGCGTGCACCGGGGCGTGCCTCAGACCCAATCCAGGCCCACGACCGTGCCATGCTCAGCCGCACCGCGCACAGGGGCGCTGCGGCGCGTGTCCGCGCCAGCCAGGCCGCCAAAGCGCGCACGCAACTCGCGCGTGGCAACCTCGAGATTGACGAAGACTGCCTCGATCTCACGCAGGTAATCCGCGCCGGCCTCGGTGAGACTCAAGCGGCGAATCCCACGGCTGAAGAGCAGGACGCCGAGGTCGCGCTCGAGCGAACGCACGCGCGCGCTGACCGCCGAGGGGCTGACCGAGAGCATGTGCGCAGCATGCTTGAAACTGCCGGTCATTCCGGCGAGATGAAACGCCTTGAGCTTGCTTGAGGAAAGTACCTTCATTGTCTGAACCGTCCTTGGGTGAGATACACGAGCCCCGCCGGTGATCATCGCCGGCCATTCTTACAGTTGCGCTGGCGCCAGCGCCCCTTGCGCAAGGGTGGCTGCAGGGACCTCTGATGGGAGAGCGTTGCGCGCCTGCGAGGCACCGCGCCCCAGCCACGGACCCCTGCCGGCGCCCGACAGAACCGTCGCCGCTGTCGTGGTCAACCAGGCACTGCCCGCGTATGTGAAGTAGCCCAGGCAGCCCCGGGCGCCCCACTGGCGCGTCAGGGTCTCGTTCCCGCCTTCAGGTACGACGGGCGGCCTTCGGGACTTCATCTGCGCGTGCAATGTGGCTTCCTGCGGCTCGTGCGTGCTTGGTGCCAGGCAGCCTATGCGGCGCGCGGTGACATTGCAGTTGCGAAGCGCGCCGCTGGGCAGAACCTTGTGCCATCTCTATATAACCGGCGGCACTGGACTGTCCGTGCCTTGGCCCGCGCTCGTGAGTGCAGCCCGCGTCGGCTTGCGACCCCTCAGCGTCGCGGCTGTGGCGTATGGACACTAACCAGGACGCGAACTTCACCGGGGCTGGGTCCTCGCTGCAGCAAAAGAGCGGTCATGAACGGCATAAACCAGCCGCACTGCTGCGACTACCTTGCTACCGCTCTGTAACCACCGGGCGACTGACGCAGTAACCACCTCGCGCCAACACTCGCGGCGCTGCTTTCAGCATGACTTTCATTCAGGGAGTTACGGTTACATGGTTAAGTCGATTCTTCGCGAAGGTCTGCGTGGGGCAAGCCCCCGGCATTCAGGCGTGGCCCGTACGGCGTCGCTTACGACACGGCTTGGCTGGTGTTCACTTTTTCTCGCCAGCGCCTTAAGTGCCTCGGTCTGTGCAGTCGCCCAGCAGAAGACCGGCCCGGGCCTTTCCAAGGATGACAGCCTGAGCTGGAACGGCATCACGCTGTACGGCGTCATCGACCTCGGCGTGCAGTACGACACCCACAGCGCCCCCTTCAGTCCATACCGCCCCTCGGCGAGCGGCAACATCGTGCGCTCGAACGGCCACCAGTCAGTGACTGGTATCACGCCCAGCAACATGGGTCAGACGCGCATCGGATTACAGGGCATCGAACCGCTGAGCGAGGACTGGTCGGCCGTGTTCCAGGTCGAGACTTTCTTCAACCCTCAGTCCGGGGAACTTGCCGACTCGCTGAAGTCCCTGGCCGTGAACAACGGGCTGGCGCCAGTGAACCAGACGGTCGGCGTCGACGGCAGCTCGGCCGGACAGCTCCTGCAGACCGCCTTTGCGGGGTTCGCGTCCAAGCGCTTCGGCAGCCTTACCTTTGGCCGGCAGCAGACCCTGCTTGCGCAGGGCACGACCAAGTACGACCCGAACTACGCATCCACGGCATTCGGCCTGATCGGCGCCTCGAACACCTATGCCGGAGCGGGCAGCAGTGAAAACAACCGCCTGGATTCGACCGCCAAGTACGCAGTCGAATTCAACCCACTGCTGCACCTGGCTGCGCTGTACAAGTTCAACGGCTCCAACGGCTCGGGCAACACCGCGGTCCAGGCCAACCTGGGAACCACCTTCGCGGGCGCATCGCTGGACGCGTACTACTCGAAGGTCAACAGCTCCATAACGGCAAGCTCTCTGAATGCCCTGCAGGTCTCACAGCTGCCCGCGCTCGGCTACTCACCGGATAATTCCCTGGCGGGGACAATCTCAGACAACACCGCCTACGCGCTGATGGGCCTGTACAAGCTCGACACGTGGAAGCTCTTCGCCGGCTACGAGCACATCAAGTACGAGAACCCGAACACGCCGTTGCATGCCGGCTTCACCGATATCGGCGGCTACGTGCTTGCCTTCGTCAACAACACGGCCTACAACAATGCGAAGGATGTCCAGGTCTACTGGGCTGGCGCGCGTTACAGCATCACGCCCAAGCTTGACCTAACCGCGGCGTACTATGGGGTGCACCAGGATGCCTACGGCACCGGCGCGCAGGCAGGTTGCTCAACCAATGCGCACAACACCTGCAGCGGCAGTCTCGAGACCTTCTCTTTCGACGCCGACTACCGCTTCACTACCCACTTCGATGCCTATGCGGGGGCGATGTACAGCGGTGTGAAGGACGGCATGGCCAGCGGCTACATCTACACCACCAACATCAACCCGACGATCGGCGTGCGGTACAAGTTCTAGGCGTCCCTTGGGCTGCAGGCTGACTCGCGGGGGCGTTTGGCGTGCCCCGCGGCCGCAGCGCGCCGCCTTACGGCCTGCCACTACAACTCGTTGTTTTTTACAACATTACTCTGACGCGCCTGCGGCGCTGGCCAGTCCGCTTCCGGGCGATCGCACGTACCTTGTTACACAAAGTCGCGAGCGGCAAGGGTTCCGCTACCGCGCATTGCAAGCCCGGGACGGCATCTGCCACCCTTCCGCAGGACGCGCGCGCGGCTGCGCGCCGGTTCCGCGCCACCCTCACCAAGAAGCCTTCCCGCATGGCAGCGACCAACACACGCGTTCCGCTCCCTGACAGCTGCAACTGAGCGTTGATGCGCCCGTCCGCGCCGGGGCGCATCAATGCGACATAGGCCTGAAGCACAGCTACTTTGAGCTGCCCGGCAAGTTCTATCGGCAGGTAGTCCCCACGCCCGTCGCGGACCCGCAGCTGGTGGTGTTTAACGATCCACTGGCATCGGCGATCGGGCTGGACCCTAAGACCCTGCGGCCACTAGCCGCAGCAATGCTCTCAGGCAACGACCTGCCGGAGGATGCCCAGCCGATTGCCATGGCCTATGCCGGTCACCAGTTCGGGGGGTTCTCCCCCTCCTTGGGTGACGGTCGCGCCATCCTGCTCGGTGAAGTGCGAGGTCCAGACGGTGTACTGCGCGACCTGCAGCTGAAAGGCGCAGGCCTTACTCCCTTCTCGCGCGGCGGGGATGGCCGGGCTGCGATCGGACCGATGCTGCGCGAGTACCTGATCAGCGAGGCCATGCACGCCTTCGGCATCCCGACCACCAGGTCGCTTGCCGTGGTGACCACCGGCGAACACGTATTTCGCCAGGGCGCGTTGCGCGGCGCGGTACTCGCCCGAGTAGCCGCGAGCCACATCAGGGTGGGCACTTTCCAGTACTTCGCGGCACGCGGCGACCAGGACGCGGTGCGCGAACTCCTCAATTACGTGATCGACCGTCACTATCCGCAGGCACGCGGGACGGCCGTACCCGCGCTGGCAGTCCTGCAGGCGGTCTGCCAGCGCCAGGCGGTGCTCATCGCACAGTGGATGGGGGTCGGGTTCATCCACGGCGTCATGAACACTGACAACATGGCCGTTTCCGGGGAGACCATAGACTATGGCCCCTGCGCGTTCATGGACGGCTACGACCCGGGCACGGTGTTCAGTTCCATCGACCACGGCGGCCGTTACGCCTATGCAAACCAGCCCGCCATCGCACAGTGGAACCTGTCGCGGTTCGCCGAGACACTGCTGCCGCTGATCGACGGCGAGACCGAGAAGGCAGTCGGTCTTGCCACGCAAGCGCTGGAGTCTTTCGCCACGCTCTTCGAGGCAAGCTTCCTCGACCGGATGCGCAGAAAAGCAGGCCTCACCTCGCCGGGACCCGACGATGCAGCTCTTGTCGATCGCCTACTCAAGACGATGCAGGAATCAGCCGCCGACTTCACCCTGACGTTTCGCGCCCTGGCGCTGGCGGCGGATGACCAGCGCAATGACGCGGCGCTCTGCGAGCTGTTTGCACCAGCCAGCGGCATCGAAGCCTGGCTGCGCGACTGGCGCGTCCGCCTTGGCCATGAGTCAACAAGCCCCACCGACCGGGCAGCGGCCATGCGCACTGCCAGTCCGGCCTTCATTCCCCGCAACCACCGTGTCGAGGCGGCGTTGAACGCGGCATCGGCGGGTGACTATCAGCCTTTCCACCGGCTCCTGGGGATCCTGCAACGCCCTTACGACGAACAACCGGAGGCGGCGGAGTTCAGCCGCGCGCCTGAACCGGCCGAGCGCGTGCTGGAGACATTCTGCGGAACATGAGCAGCGCAATACCCGCTTCGGGCCATGCTGCACATCGCACCGCGAGCGTGGCAGGCGCCGTGCGCGTGCCGTCAATGTCGCGTGCCCTACGGATCATGGCATTGGTGCTGCTGGCCGCGCTGACTACGCCGGTCCCGGCGCAGGAATCGCCATCCCTGGTCAAGGATGCCAAGAATCCTTTTGCGGACCTGATCAACCTGCAGCTGTTCTACGACGCGAATCTCGGTGTGAGTCCTGCAAATAACACCCAACAGGTCCTCACCCTGCAACCTCTGGTTCCCCTACACCTCACCAGCGACTGGATCGTCATCACCCGCACCATCCTGCCGCTCATCGAGCAGCCCGGGACGACCCCTGGGCAGGGCTGGGTGCACGGCGTGGGCGACACGCAGTTCGCCGCCCTGCTCTCCCCCGCGCGCGTCGGCAGCCTGGACTGGGGCTTGGGTCCGGTCTTCCAGTTGCCGACCGCCAGCAACGAAGCGCTCGGACAGGGCAAGTGGGGCGCGGGACCGGCGGCCGGGGTCCAGTGGACCGGCACCCAATGGACCCTCGGGCTTGTGGCGCTCAACATCTGGTCATTCGCCGGCAGCGGCAACCGCCCCGCGGTCAACCAGATGCAGCTGCAGCCGAGCGTCAACTACACCTTCAAGCACAACCCCAATCGCTACCTGAGCTTCGGGCCCACCATCAGCGCGGACTGGACTGCCAGCGCCAGCCAGCGCTGGACCGTGCCGGTGTCGCTTGGGATCGGCCAGCTGCTGAAGTGTGGCCAGCAGTCAGTGAACCTGCAGACGACGGCCTACTACAATGTCGTCGCACCCTCGGGCGCCTCGCAGTGGACGCTCGAGCTGTTGGTGCAGTTCCTGTTTCCGGAAGGCAAATAGCCCGGGGACAGTGGACGATGATGCGTCCCAGGCTGCACACATCCCTGTGTGCAGCCCGCGCGAGGGGATCGAAGTCAGCGCAGGCCGCCGCCGGCGAGCAGTTGCTCCCCGGTCAGCCAGTGGGAGTCGTCTGAGGCCAGGAACACCGCAATCGAGGCAATGTCGTGCGGCTGGCCCACGCGGCCGAACGGAGTCTGCGCCACGGTACCGGTCTCAAAATCCGAGCCAATGATGCCCCCGGTATGCGACCCCTCGGTCTCCACCATGCCCGGGTTCAGGGAATTGACGCGGATCTTGCGCTCGCCCAGCTCGCGCGAAAGCACTCCGGTAATCGCATCTACCGCACCCTTGGTGCCGGTGTAGACGGCGCTGCCGGGGGGCGTCAGGCGACTGACGACGGAGCCGATATTGATGATGCTCGCGCCCTCTCCCAGGTGTTTCACTGCAGCCTGCGTGGTCAGCAGCAGCCCCAGCACGTTCACGTTGAAGTGCTTGTGGAAGCTCTCCTCCGTGATCTTCTCAATGGGCGCGAATTCGTAGACGCCGGAGTTGTTGACCAAGATGTCCAGGCGGCCGAAGCGCGCCACGGTCGCATCGACGATGCCCTGTGCCTCGGCAGCCTTGGAAACATCTCCCTGGACGGTGATGGCGCTGCCCCCGGCCGCGACGATGTCAGCGACCGTCTTGTCTGCTCCGGGCTTGCTGGAAGCGTAATTGACCGCCACGGAGGCCCCTTCAGCTGCCAGCGATTTCGCGATGGCGGCGCCGATGCCCTTGGATCCCCCGGTAACCAGGGCGACCTTACCTTTTAATCTGCTCATGAATGTTCCTGCCAGTGGTTGTTGACGGCCATAGTACGTTCGTCCCGTGGTTCCGTATATCTGCACTCTAGAACCATTGGTCATGGGCTGTTACGATTAGGCTATGAGGCCTCTGTTACACCCCTCAATTGAGGACGTCAGCGTGGCGGGCATCCTCCACGCCCTGTCCGACCCTGTGCGCGTGGCGATCTATGCCGAGCTGGCGACGACTTCAGGCGCCACCACTTGCTCGCACTTCCTGAAGGTCAGTGACCGCAGCATCCCCAAGTCCACCCTCTCCCAGCATTTCAAGGCGCTGCGGGAAGCGGGTCTGGTGCGCAGCGAGCGCAATGGCGTGGAACTTCGCAACCTCAGTCGTTGCGCAGAAATCGAGCGGCGGTTCCCGGGTTTGATCCCCGCGATCCTGAACGCCCATCGATGCGAGGCGACCGCTCAGGCAGGCGCGCTCAAACGTGGCACGCGCGCCGCAAAATCCAGGGCCACCTGAGCCTCAATCAGCAAAGGAGGCTCGATGAATGCCCGCAAAGTGATGGTGGTGATACTGGGCGCGTCGGCGCTGATCGGGTGCGTCTCGGGTGCTCCAACGCTAACTACAGAGCAAGAGGCCCAGGTATCCGCGGTGCAAGTTTTCAAGGCCGGCGACCCCGGTCCGACTCAGTACCAGAGTCTGGGCACCATGAGCGCCGCGGACTGCTCAGGCGCTCCCGGGGGCGGCCGCGTCTGGGGGGAGGCCGAAAAGGCCATTGCAACGTTGAAGGAGAAAGCCGTGGCGGCCGGGGCAGATGCCCTCATCGGCGTGAGCTGCTCCGCGGCCCCCTTCGTGAACAATTGCTGGTCAGCCCAGAAATGCACTGGCGAGGCGGTCAAGACCGCATCAATAGGGCACAACTAGCGAGCGGCGCTAACCCCCTTGTCCTGAGTGCGGCCGGGCGCGCGGCGCGCTACGTTCGGGACGCCGCCGAAACTGGCGAGCAATCGCTGCTTGAGCTCAAGCAGTTCGCCCCCGAGCTCCTTGAGATCCATCCTCGCCTTCTTCGCTTCCGCGAACATCCCGCCGGGCTGCTCCTCTTCCTTGACGTGGTGCTTGATCATCTCGGACAGCACGTGCACCTTCTGGTCAAAATAATCATCCGACGGAGCGGACTGCGAGATGTCGGCGATGAGCTGCTTCGCGCAGTGGTGCTCGATCTCCGCCTCGTGATGCATGTCCTTATCCTTGGTTGCCGCCAGGAATGCCGGATAGAAGATCTCTTCTTCAATCTGCGTGTGCACCATCAGCGCCTTGCAGATCTGCCCTGCCAGGGTCGCCTTGACCTTGGACGACCTGGCCTTCTCAAACTCGCTGAACCAGGTGGCCACCTGGCGGTGGTCGGCTTTGAGTAGCGCTACGGCATCCGGAGGTCTCTTCGTTGACTTCTTGCTGGCCATGATTGGGTATCCCTGTAGTGAGGTGGAGCGGCGCGGCGGCGGCAATATGTCTCCCCCTGCCGTGCGGCGGAAGTTCGACCGCGCCCCAAGTGCCTGTAGGATGGCAACTACAGTCGCACGCTGCCCATCAGTGCAAACATTGTGCTCGTCGTACTCAGCGGACCCAAACATGGCATCAAAGGTCACCCCCCACCCCCGGCATCGGCGCCAGACCCTGGAGGAACGCCGCAGGCTGAAGATGGCCAGCTCCGCGCACGCCTACGTACGCGGTAGCACCGTGCAGTTCTACAAGTGGCTGCAGGAGCGCGGCGCGCGCGCCCTGCCGCAGGGGCCGGCCGTGTGGATCTGCGGTGACTGCCACGCCGGGAACCTCGGCCCACTGGCTGACGCCAACGGGCGCATCCATGTGCAGATCCGCGATCTTGACCAGACCGTGGTGGGCAACCCGAATCATGACCTGATCCGGCTTGCCCTTTCGCTCGCCTCGGCAGCACGTGGCTCGGACCTGCCGGGGGTAACTACCGCCCACATGCTGGAGCAGATGATGATTGGCTACCGTCGCGCCTTGCGGGGGCCGGCGGCGAGCAAGGCGATCGAGAGCGACAAACCCGAGTGCGTACGCGTCGTGATGCGCCGGGCAACCTCGCGCACGTGGAAGCACCTTGCCAAGGAGAGGCTTGAGGACCTGAAGCCGAATATACCCAGGGGCGCGCGCTTCTGGTCGCTGTCCAGGCAGGAGGACCGCGCGATTCGCGCAGTGTTTGAGCTCGAGGACGTTCGCAAGCTGGTTACCTCGCTGAAGTCGCGCGCTGGCGATGCGACGATTGAAGTGCTGGATGCGGCTTACTGGATGAAAGGCTGCAGCTCGCTCGGCCGCGGCCGCTACGCGGTGCTGCTGGACGTGGGCAAGAACGAGGAAACCGGCGCCGACGAGTACTGCCTGATCGACATCAAGGAGGCCACGACCGCGGCCGCCCCGCGGGCCGCCCATGCCCGCATGCCACGGGACAACGGCAAGCGGGTCGTCGAGGGCGCGCGCAACCTGTCCCCGGCCCTGGGCAACCGCATGATGGCCTCAAGCCTCCTTGGACGCTCAGTCGTTTTGCGCGAACTGATGCCCCAGGACCTCAAACTGGAGATCGACCAGCTCACCCGTGAGCAGGCGGTCGAGGCCGCCCGTTACCTCGCAGAGGTCGTGGGCAAGGCTCATGCGCGCCAGATGGACTCCGCCACGCGCAGGGAGTTCTCCAGGTCGCTGCGCATGCGCAGGTCCGCCCTGCTTGACGCACCCTCGTGGCTTTGGTCGAGCGTCGTAGAGCTCGCCTCGATCCATGAGGCGGCGTACCTGGAGCACTGCAGAGCGTACGCGCTTGCCTGACTACCGGCGCCCCTGGTGCACGCCGTCGCCCCTGCTTGCTGGCTCGAGCAGGCGGAAGGCCGGCATTTATCTCATCGCTGTGGTGCTTGCACTGTGCGTGTCCGCGAGCGGGCATGCCGGCGTGCTAAAGGCTGCGCCAGAGGATCTCGAGATATCGCTGGTCACGTTCGGGCCCGGCGCGATTTACTGGGAGCGCTTTGGCCACAACGCGATTCGAATCCGCGACCGGGTTTCAGGTGAGTCCGGCGACATTAACTACGGGGTATTTGATTTCAGCGATCGCGCCTTCCTGCGCAATTTCGCTCGCGGGCGCATGCGCTACATGATCGACATCGGCGCGAGCGAGACCAATCAGCAAGATTACATCGACTCAGGGCGTTCGGTGCTGGTGCAGCGACTGGCGCTATCACCGGCGCAAGCGGCAGCATTGCGCGCCTACCTGCTGTGGAATCTACAGCCGCAGAATCAAAGCTATGACTACGATTACCTCACCAGCAACTGTTCGACACGCATCCGCGACGCACTGAACACGGTGCTGGGTGGCGCACTGCAACCGGCCCTGGTCGCCCGAAAGGCGCCCTTGACCTATCGCGGCCAGATCGACCGGCTGATGAGCGCACAGCCTTGGCTGATGGTCCTGATGGACCTGGGACTGGGCCCCTCGGCGGACCGGCCCCTTAACGAGTGGCAGGAGAGCTTCATACCGATGGTGCTTGCGCGCGAGTTGCGTACGGTTCAGGTGTCCGACGGCCATGGCGGCCTACACGCTCTGGTTGCCGAGGAGCAGGAAGTCTCCCCGAATCTGCTGGATCCACCCATGGCAGAGCCGCCTAAGCTGGCTATACCACTGGGTATTGCCGGGTTGGCTCTCGCCTTGACCATCTTGCTCTCAAGACGCAGGTTGCCGGTGCTCTCCGCTGCGCTTTCGGCCGCCTTCCTTGCGGTCGCGGGGATTTTCGGCACCGTGCTGCTTGCCCTCTGGACGCTCACGACGCATCACGCCGCGTGGTCCAATGCGAATCTGCTGCTATTTAACCCGGTGGCATTTTTCCTGTTAGCAGCAGTCTGGCGCGCTCGCAGCGGGTTCCGCGTCGGTGCACCGGTTCGAGCCTTGATGGGAATTCAGGTCGTAGCTGTCCTGGTGGGTTTCCTGATCCATCTGCTGCCCGGCCCGACTCAGCAGAATATTCCCTGGCTCCTATTCGCAGCGCCCGTGTGGTTTGCCATCGCCGCCGGGATGCTTGGGCCGTGGCGACCCGCTACGATCAAGACGGCGCGCAGCGGGACGCCGCCCACGACTGCCGACTCACCCGGTCAAGGTTGATCTGCTTCAGCGCCTCATCGATGGCCGCCAGCAGCAGGCTGCTATTCCTTTTTGAATTTAACGGCTACCGGCGCAGTTCTTGAGTCCTCTTTAAGATCGGCAAACCTTTTGGACCCGCATGAACCATATGCGCTGGGCGTCCAGTGTCAGTTACGTCCGACTGCGTGACGCGTACTTACTCGATAGCAAAGGCTCTCATCCAGCCCTAGGCTTCGCTTTGAGCTCACTACCGGCTTTAACGAAGGGACGACATCATGGGACGTGGAATTTTACTCTGGATGCTCGGCGTGCCAATTCCTATCATCATTTTGCTGGCAATGTGCTCGCATCACTGATTCGTGTTGCCGATCGGCCCCCTTCTCCCCGTGGACTTCGAATCCTTGGCGGACTCTCTAATTTTCAAGCCCACGGCTCAGGTGCTGTCTTTTGTGGGGATCCATCACACGGGGCGGAAATGATCGATCAAGGTCGATCGAACGGGTAGTGCGTAATCAGCGAAAGATTTGAGTCCCTAGGTTGGAACCGAAACTTCGGAGCTATCTTTCGGCCGGCGAATCGCAACGGCGGGCTTTACGTGCAGCCGCCAACGCGGGTTCAGATATCCATGCCAGGTCCACGCCCGGTTGATGAGTGGCTATCAATTCAATCGCAGATCAGGGCGGGCCGCTTACACGCCCCGCTAAACAATATGACTCCCGATACGACGGTCTGGGGAGTCAAGATATGCAGTGAACTGATCTAAATGGGCGCTGCGTTTAAGCTCCCATGATCGGAAAATGCTCCCGGACCGCCTCGTTCAGTGACGACCCGGGAGCTTCCGATCAGCTCAAGCGATCAGTCCGCCGCTCCGATGACTTTGACGAGCTTCTTGATGTCCATAAGAGGCAACGGATTGTTCGGATCCTGAAGGTTCGGACTGAGATCATTCGACGCGCCGCCGGGAAAGCGCTTGATGTTTGGGAAATCTACTATCGATTTATCAAACTCCATGAGCGGAATCGTGATTAGCGAGAGAACCCAGCCGTTGTCGTATCCGGCGTAGCGCCCCGGTGAGGTGGTCGGCGTGCGGGTGCTGACGGCGCCATTGAACGTCATATCGTACTTCTCGAAAGGATCCATCGTTAGGTTGTAGGCAGACCCAATAGCACCGAGATCCTGCTTGGGACCAAGCCACGTGTCTTTCGAGGTATACAGGTACTTCCAGGCAATCTTGAGATCAGGGTTGGTGGGATCCCCGGCAATGTCGGCACGAGCTCCGGCGAAGCTCTCGCCGTCGATATAGATCCAGCCATCGCGCGCGGAATGCTTTGCCTTACCCATGATGTAGGCACTGTTGTCGATGCTATCGAAGTAGATCGGCTTGCCGTCGTTATCCTTCCAAGCACCGTGCGGCGGAGGAGTTACCCCCACCATCGTCGCCAGAGTTGCCCACAGGTCGATGTGGGACATCATTTCGCCGTAACGTGCACCGGCCGGAATCTTTCCAGGCGCCCACATGATGCCAGGGACACGAAAGCCGCCTTCAAAGGGCGAGCCCTTCTCACCCCTGAATGGAACCGTGCCGCCGTCCGGCCATGCGTCCTGCCATGCCCCATTGTCGGCGGTGATGATGACGATGGTATTCGGAGCTTCGGCGCGAATTGCATCAATAATCTTGCCGATGTTGGAATCCAGTTCCATCATCGAGTCCGAATAGTTGCCGAGGTGCGACTTGCCAATGAACGCCTTGGCAGGAATGTTGGGATTGTGCATTTTCATGAAATTGACATCCATGAAGAACGGCTTTCCCTCCTTAGCGTGCGCATGGATGTACTCCACTGCGGAATCTGCCTGGCGAACGTCGAATTCGTGCAGATATTCGTAGTCGATACGCGCAACCTTCTCTGCTGGCTTGCCCGCGGTGCCCTGCCACTCATACAGGTTTACGATTTTCTGATATTCCGCCCAGAACTCCGGGTTGTACTTGGGAAACCAGGGGTGAGCAAAGCTGTCCGTGTCGTCGTACGTGTACACCCCCGGATAGTAGGCCGCGAATTCCTTCATCTCATCGAAGCCGTGCTCGATAGGGTAGAACTTGGGTTGATCGCCCAAGTGCCACTTGCCGGAGAAGTACGTGGTGTAGCCGTTCTTCTTGAAGAACTCGGCAATTGTCGGCGTGCTTTTCGTGAGGCCGTTCGGGTCCCCGGGGACCACGACGACGGACAACGCCGAGCGGATCGGGATTCGTCCGGTCATGAAAGAGGCCCTGCCCGCTGTGCAACTCGCCTGGCCGTACCAACTGGTGAATACAGCCCCTTCCTGGGCAATTCGGTCGATGTTCGGTGTGGGATGACCGAAATTGGCCCCGCCGCCGTATGCGCCGAAGTCATTCCACCCCGTGTCGTCGGTCATGAGCATCACGATATTGGGTCTGTCGGCGGCATGTGCCGCGATGCTTGTGGCTATCGCCAAGAAAAGCGCAGCGAGCACAGTGCGCGCGCGCGGGAACTGATATCTGAGACTCATCGCGTCTTCCCCTTTGCCCGCTCGAATTGTGCAGGCATTGACTTGCTTGTAATTGACGAACGATGCAGCGACCGTCCGTCGACAGAATGTATAGACAAAGTCCAATCTTGGCTATTAGACGAAAGGTTAGCTCGGGTCGGAATCGAACCCCATGCGCGCCAGCCAACGTCGAATGAATGACTGGCAGGAAACAACGCATGCAGTGGGACACCCCCTGAAGGGCTCTCAACGCTCTGCAGTGGGTAAAGCGTCGTGATCCTCCCATGGCCAAGCGGCGGTGCGCCCCCCCAGATTGGACGAGGCGCGAGCGTATTGACGCAGTAAGTATGCAGCGGAGGTGGCTGGCAGTAGCTGCTGCGTGCGTTGCCGCCGGCAGCTGTAATCAGGTCATCTCGAGACTCGGCAGGGGGGCTACTTTATCCGGCATCAGCGCAGCTCGTAATAGACAATGAGGCGCAGTTCATCCTCGTGTTGATTGGTGGGCCCGGCTTGTGAAACGTGCGCGTAGCGAGCCACCAGTCTCAGCCCCTTTGAGTCCAGAGGGCTCCACTGCAGGTTGCCGTCGTATTCGTCCTGGGCGTATTGATTGACTGCACTGGGTGTGGAGCCGTGTACCCAGAGCCCGTACACGCTGAGTCCGGTCAGCTTCGGAAAGTTGTATGCGGCGCGCAGCATGAGCGCGTTCTCACCGGCCCGGTAGAAATTCTCGATCTGAACTGCCGTGTAGCCAGGGTAGCCGCCCCAGGGGCTGCGCATGCCGGTGCCGCTTCCGGACGGGTCCACCGTCCCTGTCGCGGTGGCTGTGTACGCCGCGGTGAGCAGCCCCGGCCCCATCGCAAGCTCGCCCTTGAATCCGTACTGGTGAGTCGAGAATGATGTACCGGTAAGCAACGCACTGCCTACGCTGTTCTGATTGGTGTACTGCGCATGCAGCAGGATGCGGATATCCTCGGGTAATCGGATGGTGTACTTCACTTCCGGGTAAACGATGTTGAGGATATCGGCGGAATAGTATTCCGTCATCCCGATGGAGGCGTCGCCTGCGATGTAGTTTGCGCCGGCAACATAGACCCCACGGTCAACCCCCGCCGGTGCACCGGCGTAGCTGGACATGGCCTGGAAGTCCTCGGAGTTGCGCGGTTTGATTTTGTCGACGTACGCCGCGCCAAAGCTCAGCTTGTGATCATCGGTGCTGCCGACTTGGCCTTGGACGCCGTACACCTGAAAAGTGTACGGCGTCATCATTGCATCCTGGGTGTTGATAAAGGGTGTGTTGAACCCTCTCCTGCCGACCGTGGCGAGGATCTTGGGTGTGATCTTGAACTCGCCGTACAGTTCCCCCAGCACTGTGTAAGGGGTCTGCCCAGGACCCAGGAGTGGAGTCCCGTCCTTGTCAGCGGGCGCATAGAGCGCCTGGGACGTGTATCCGGTCGCCCCCAATGCCAGCAAGTCGTAGAAATAGCCTGTCTTGATGCCGGCCAAGCCCCCTAGCGTCCAAGCCTCGCTTTCGGTGTGTTCCATGGTGTCACGGTTGAGCAGATACGAGCGCAGCTGCACGCTGAAGCTGGTGTCTCGCAATCCGACGAGCCTCGATTGGCTCAGCAGCTCCACGACCGGCCGGTGTTCGAAGGTACCGTCCATCTGCGTGTGGCCTTGCTCGGTGGAGCTCGGCGTCTCCGCGTCGTCGCTGTCGGGGCCGGCAGCCTCATCGCCGGGCAGTTCCGATCCCGCAGGGCCCCCTCCGATCGATGAAGGTGCAGTGCCGGGCACCAACCCGGGTGCGCCAGCGTTAGCCGCGGGCGCACGCTCAGATAGCAGTACCAGACAAGCTGCCAACGTTACCAGCGTGCTATTTGCGCCGGCGGCGCTGCACGCAGTCATCGCTCGTTGGCCGGGCCACCGAATGGCGTCACCCGGCCAGACTGCTCGGGGATGGACTTGAGGTATTCCACCAGTGCCCAGCGCTGCGCTTCCGTGAATAAAGGGCCGATCACGCCATTGCCGCGCGGAGCATCCTCAAAAGAGTGGCCCGCGTTCGAGTTGCCTGGCAATGAGGTGTCAAAGAGGTACTTGCCGGACTTTCCGCTGGTGTCCAGCCCGACCTTGACGGGGTCAAATTCCCGCCCCAGGTAGAATTTCTTGGTCCGAAGCCTGGCAGGAAGCAGCATCTCGTACAGGTTAGGCACCGAGCCGTTATGCAGAAAGGGCGGCGTCGCCCA
The DNA here is from genome assembly GCA_963703025.1 of uncultured Pseudomonadota bacterium. GTDB lineage: Bacteria > Pseudomonadota > Gammaproteobacteria > Steroidobacterales > Steroidobacteraceae > 13-2-20CM-66-19. Next base: position 4,180,871 of record OY969778.1, read on the forward strand.
TGCTCCATCGCGAGGCGCCGCCTTATAGACCCCTAAGGCAGCCGCGGGCAACGGAAACTCCCGATAGCCGTGCAGCTCGGCAGTTTCGGGGTCCCCGAGAGTCATGTCCTGCAGGGCCTTGGCGAGAATTCTGTCCTGCAGAAATCTGTAGAGAACCCCCGTGGGCACGGTCGCTTTGCCTTGGTACGGGGGCGGCAGCTGCTCGGCCAGTTGTCCGGTGATGACGTAGGGCCTCAGGTCATCGAATTGCCCCGGATCGGTGCCGACATCGGATTGAGGTATGAGACCGACCCGGATGAAGCGCTTGCCGTACTTGTTCGGTTCAGTCCAGGTATACGGCCAGGCGTTGTGGCAGCCGGCGCAGATACTGGTGAAGAGCGCCTTTCCCTTCAGCGCCTTCTCCGGGTCGATTTTCCCCAGAATCTCCTCGGGCCACTTGGGGGGCGCAAGTCTGCGCACCGCTCTCTCGATCCTTTGCAGACTCAGTAGCTCGGCGTTTGAGCCGAAGAGGCCCTCCTCCGGGGTGCGGGAATGTAGGTCCATCGGCATGAACACGCCCATGGTTTCCGTCAGGTTCCTCTGGATGGGGTCCTGCTGGCTTGCACGCCACTGAGTCCAGGTGCCCTGCGGTGCATTCCATAGAAAGGGCGGCTTGGTGGGGGCCAGAGGCATCGACCAGTTCTGGGGCAGATCGGGCGCGACCGCGGTCAGCCGATCGACGATCAGCGCGATGGCATCGATGCGGGAGGGTCCGGCGGGCACCGCGGTGACCAGCATCCGGGTACAGTATTCGTGCACGCGCGCAGCATCGCGCTCCAGGCGCGCGCGCAGTGCGCGCTTCGCATCGGTATCTGCGAGATCCAGGCGTTTCGCCAGGCGATCAAACTTGCCTGCGTCCGTAAGGGTCGCCTGCAGCGCGCGGTCCAGGGCATTTCCGTAGGCGGTCAGATCAAACGTATTGCCGACGCCACCGTCGATGCGAACTTGCTTGCCGCGGTAGCGCAGCTGCGCAGTATGGCAGGCCGCGCAGGTCAACCCGATTGCCTCGCCCTTCCACGGGCCACTGGCAACCATCGACTTGGCAAGGCCGATGGCCAGACCGTCCGGGTTCGTCTTTGGATCTGAGCGCTGCGGGATGAGGCCGAAGCGGTCGCTGTTTGTATCCGAACGGAAGAGCTCCTGGCCTTCGGCTACCTCCAGAGCCAGGAAGATGTCGTAGGAGATCATCTGCGATCCCTGCGGCACGTGGTAGAACAATTCCCGATCCGCCTGCGACCAGCCTTGGTCGAGGTAGACTACGCCATCACTCATCGGCGATGCTGCGGCGACACTCCACCCGAATGCCGCTGCCATGGTCATGCAGCAAGCAACTAGTGACACCGGGACCAGGCGCCTTCTGCGGAGCCGCAGGGAGTCAAGCGGCACAGAGGCGAGCTGCGTTTGAGTGACGCCCTTGGCGGGCTGTCCCTTGGGGCGATGCTGCGGTCGAACTCGCTGCCCGGGGCGGTTCGTGCCTGCTATGTGCACGCGCCCGCCACTACGGCTTGCGACTAAGCAAAAAGCGCTCCGGCCCCCAGATACAGGACACCGTTCAGTGCGGTGTACCTGGATGCACTGGACCGCGCAGCGGGCAGCTCGAGAAGATCGCTAAGGTGTGACATGGCTGTGTCCGTGCCGGTGAGCCGACGCCCACGCGGCTACCGCCAGGTCCCCCGCCATGCCTGATTGATGCTGATCCACTCGTGGGCGTCGCCGTGGTCTTCGTCCCAACCGTGGATTTTGAACGCGGCTGCGCCGTGCGTTGCCCCCTTCACAGGTGCTGCCGGCCGCGCAGCGGGCTTGGCCTGCGCGCTCGGGGCCACGAGGAGGCTCGAAAGCGGCACCGCGGCCGCGGCGAACGCTGTTCCGAAGACGAAGCTCCTACGGCGGATTAACATGCTCTTGCTCCTTCACGCAGACCGCCTTTACAGACTCATGTCCAGGGTCGAATCCCGAAACGCCGCAGTTGCGCCCCAGCGCTGTCGGCCCGCAGCCAGGAGCCCCGCGGCCACCTGCATCGCTCCCGCATCAACGGCGATCTCATACGCCTGCTCGAACGCTCTGAGTGTCGGTCGATTCGCGAGGTTGAGCTGGGCCAGTTCCAGGGCCTTACGCGGATCATCTCCCGAGCCGTGGTAGAACTCTGCCCCATGATCGGCGAAGGCCAGACGATGCCTTTCCAAGAGACACTCGAACCCCGAGCGTGCGCGCTGTATTTGCACCGCACCGTCCACGTGCCGGCCGCTGCTGTTTAGCAGGTCAGCAAGACGCCAATTGACCTCCGGATCGCCACTTGCGAGCGCCGGCATCAACAGCGACTCCGCTTCTTGAACTCGCCCCTGTGCCGCGTACACCTCCGACAGATGCACGCGCGCCTTCACATAAGCAGGCAAATAGCGGATCGCCAGTTCGTACCAGCGCGCGGCGCGCGTCATCTGGGCCTGCCGGGCGAGCTCCCCCCAAAGGGCCCCCAGCTGGAAGCACACCCACGCCACGGCGAAGGGGGAGACGTCCCCGTAAGCGCGCAGCGCCCGCTGATAGGTGAAATCCGCCTCGTCGCAATCTCCCAGGTCCGCGAGTAACGCACCCAGAGGCACCAAGTCCTCCAACTGTCCAGACTCCATCGCCACGCGACGCCGGACATCAAGGACGCGGTCGAGATCATGCCCACACGCCTGATCGATGCTCAGCAGCAGCCGCTGCAGGGCGGCGGAAGGCCCGCCGCGCTCTGCCGCCTGCGCAAGAAGTGTCCTCGCTTCTGCAAACCCATGCGTCATCGCCGCAACCTGCGCCCGAATCAACGCAGTGCGTGCGGAGTGCGGCTCTACCCGGACCATTTCCCTGACAAGACATTGAACTCGATCGAAGGCATTCAGGTCGCCAAGGAACTGCGCCGTCAGATGCTCCTGCTCGATAATGGCTTCGGCAGCGCCCGGACGCAGCGGTGCGTCCCAGAAACGATTCCAGGATCGGGCGCGCGCGCTGCACAGGTTGCCGACGGCAATGGTGCCGTCGGTGGCCGGTGCCGGGTCAATATTGATATCCCGCGCTTGCCGCATGACGCTCATCCGAAGCGCTTCTTGAGCGCCTCCAGCCCGGTCTTCAACAAGGTCGTGACGATTGTCTTAACCACGATGTCCGGCTGGCCGTCCGCCCAGTACTGCACGCGCCACTCCACCAGACTGCCCGCACCCTTAGGGGAAACCTGAAGGCTACCCTTATAATCCACAGCAGGAATGCCACTGACATTCGTATAGCGATAGACCCTCTGCGGATTGTCCATCTCCTGCAGACGTTCGACGATCTGTTTGCCGTCAATCGTCTCGATGGTGCGCAGCTGCCCGACACCCTCCCCGGTCAGACGAATCTTGGCAATCAGTGGATGCCAGCTACCGCCAAAGGGCCCGATGAGTTCCCAAACCTTGTCCGGCGGCGCGGAGAGCTCGACGCTTTCAACCACGCTCTGAAGCTCGGTGTTGGGCGACGCCAGGTAGGGAAACGTGGTTACGCCGAGCTTGGTTGCGCTCTTGGCCCCGCCCTGTAAGTACTCGCGATCGTTGTTCACCATCCAGGAAAGCATGATATCCACGACATTCGAGTTCACCGTGCGGCCGCCGCCTGTCTGGTAGGGGCGTCCCTGGAGCGTGCTCTTTTCGATTTCGAGAAAGCTCGTATCGGTCGTCGGCTTCGACACGTCGATCAGCATGAAGTCATCGAGATACACATCAGCGGCGGCAGCCGTCGCCGCCGGCGTCCAGTCGGCCTTGCCGTCGTGCATGTCCCAGATCACCAGGCTGTCGATGAGGCGCTGGCGGAAAAGCGGCTTGAGCTTTTCCTCGATGGCGAACGGGGTCTGCTGATTCCAAAGGTCCCGCAGGTCGTCCGCGCCCTCCATGGCCGCATTATTCAGCCGCATATTGGTCTGCTCGGGCCGTCCGACCCAGTCGAAGCGCGGCGGTGGCCTACCGATAAGCGTCGGTGGTGCCGGTACCGGGGTCGTCTCCGCGATGACTGCGAACAGTGATCCCTTGGCCGGATCCAGTACGCGCTGAGTGTCGAAATCAATCACGATGGACAGGACGTTGTCGTGCTGGAGCAGATTGGGAAACTTCTTTACCCGCCCAACGAGCCACGCAAGAATAAACGGGTCAGAGCGCAGGCCCGCGAACACGCGGAACACGCCATCGGGCGTGGCGGCGCCCTTTTCGTCGTTGACCACGAACTCGAGCTTGCGTCCGTCGGGCAGCATGCAGGTGCCGCGCTGAATGGGCTTGGCGTCGTCCGGACCGTGCTCCAGAACGCTGAAGCGGCAGGTGAACCGAATCTCCTGATCTGCTGTCTTGAACCGCGCGCCCTGCCCGGTGCCCGCAATGCTCGCCCGGCGCACGACAATGGAGTGGTCCACGACGTTCGAGAACATCGCGCTCACACCGGCGGACGGAAACACATCCGCGCCCAGCACCGTGCGACCGGTCTTCTCCGGGCTGTTAAAGGCAAAAAGGTCCGTGAGGTCCGCTGCCGGATCGCCGATTTGCCGTGGGCCGTCTACGTGATCTGACATCGATATTCTCCGGCGACCTTAGGATCAAGCGTCAGGATTCCCTGCACCTCACTGCTGTCCCCAGTCACCGTGACCCTCCTGCGCGTTCGGGGGACCGCCAAAGGGCGTCACCTGACCTGCGTTCTCCGGGATGGATTTCAAATACTCGACCAGCGCCCAGCGCTGCGACTCCGTCAGTAGGGGACCAATTACCCCGTTTCCGCGCGGGCCATTCTCGAAGGAGTGGCCGGCATTCGAATTTCCACGCAATGCGGTGTCCAAAAGAAAGGATCCAGACTTTCCGCTGGTATCCAATCCCACTTTGACCGGATCGAACTCGCGCCCGACGTAGAATTTCTTGGTCCGCTCGCTAGCTGGGATCAGCATCTCGTAGAGATTCGGAACCGATCCGTTATGCATGAACGGCGGGGTTGCCCACACTCCCTCGCGCGGGGCGGCCTTGTACACGCCCGGCGTCGGACGCGGCAGGGGAAACTCACGGTAGCCGTGCAATTTGATCTTCTCCGCGTCGGTTAACTTCACCTTGGCAAGCGCCGTTTCGAGGATCGCGTCCTGGAGGATGACGTACAGAGGCCCAGTCTCAATTATCTCCTTGTTCTTGAACGGCCCCGGCAGATACGGGCTTAGCTGACCCGTGATCGCATAGGGCCTCAAATCGTCGAACTGTCCCGGATCGGTGCCCACGTATTTCTGCGAAATTACCCCCACTTCAATAAAGCGCTTGCCGTACTTATTCGGTTTCGTCCACGTGTAAGGGTAGGAGTTGTGGCAGCCGGCGCAATTCGCGGCAAATAGCTTCTTGCCTTCGTCCGCTTTGGCACGGTCAATTTTGCCGAAAACATCTTCCGGCCATTTTGGTGGCGCCAGGCGGTCCAGTAGTTCCTCGATCTTCTCAAGATTGAGTACGGCAGCATTTGACTCAAACAGGCCTTCCGCCGGAGTCTTGGACTTGAGGTCTTCGAGCATGAAAACGCCCATGGTTTCGGTCAGGTTCCGGCTGATCGGATCTTGTTTTGCAGCACGCCATTGTGTCCAGGAACCCTGCGGGGTATTCCACAGGAACGGCGGCTTGGTCGGCGCCAGCGGCGTGGACCAGTTCTCCGGAATTCCCGGCTCGACGGAGGTCAGGCGGTTGACGATCAGGCCGATGGCATCCATCCGCGCAGGACCCCAGGCATGCGGCGTGACCAGCGTGCGGCTTCGATACTCGTGCACTCGCGCCTGCTCTGAATCGAAGCGCTTGCGCAATTGCTCCCTGGCCGCAGGCGTCGCCGCACCGACCTTCGCCGCCAGACGGTCGAACCTTGCCTTGTCGTGCGCCGTCTCCAGCAGCGCATCATCAAGCGCGTAGACGTACCCCATCATGTCGAAAGTGTTGCCGACGCCACCCTCGATGCGGATGCGCTGGCCTTTGAAGTTCAGCTGGCCGTTATGGCATGCCGCGCACGTCAGGCCTGCGTACTCGCCCTTCCACCTTCCGGAGGGGATCACCGTCTTGCTCAGGCCCACCGGCAGGGCGTCCGGGTTGCTCTGCGGATTTGCCGGCTGGGTGGTCAGGCCAAAGTGGTCACTGTTTGCGTCCGAGCGGAACAGTTCATGTCCGCCGGCGACCTCCAGGTTCATGAAGATGTCATACGACAGGACCACGGAGCCCTGCGATATCTGGTAATAGGTCTCGCGGTCTGCCTGCGACCACCCCTGATCCAGGAAGACCACGGGACCATTGGCAGCCCGCGCCGCGGCGAGTCCCAGCAGCAAGATGCCGCAGGCGCGCGCGGCCGTCAGAATGAGTGAAGCGGAGAATGCGAATCTAGTGCGCTGCATGACAATTCCTTCGCCCGAGGCTGATACGACTTGATCTGACGGTTGTTGTGCGGGAGCCCTACTTTGGAAACATCAACTGGATCTGCAGACGAATCGCCCAGTTGCCAACGTAGTCAGGGCGCACCACGTTGTAGTATGCCGAAAGCTGTGAATTCACCGGCAGCTTTCCCAGCTTGAAGATCTTCCCGACCCCGCCGCCCATCGGCACCGTCCATTGCTGGGATCCGGGCGCCTTCCAGTCGACCGTCATGATGGGGGCGCTGGTGAGGTATGTGCCGCCATGGAAGTTGTAGTTGACGAACGGCTGGACCAGGCCGTTGTTGTACGTCGAGTCACTGCCGCCGCCCGCCGACCAAATGTTGTTCATCAGCGCCCCGTACACCCAGGGACTTCCATGCTCGAGGTGCAACACGACGAAGGTCGGACCCAGTCCGGTGTGGTCATTGCCGAGCAGACTGTTGCTGTGGGTGGGCAGCTGGACGATTGGACCCACACCCCAGATCCAGTTCCCCGGCTTTGCAGGGGACAGGAATGCGGACATCTGCACGTCGCCGATGCCGTTGGTGCGGCTGCCGTCAGGTGTGAACGCCGGCAGCGAGATGATGGGCACGATCGTGCGCGTAATGATGTTCCACTCATCGGAAATCGAGATGGGGATGACCGGCTGTATGTTGAGCACATTCTGGTTGCTCTTTTCCGGGCCGGTATTGAGGTACAGGTTCTCCTGGAAAGGCACGCTGATCAGGTTGCCGACCGGGTTCTGCGCGATCTTGGCGAGCTCCTCCGGACTAAGATCAGCCGAGGCAGGCTGGGAGAGAACTACGAGCGCTGCGCCAAGGAGCAAGGAGAGTTGGATTGACAGATTCCGCATCGCATTCCCCCGGCAAGAACTTTCCTGCTCTCTAGATGTCTTCGGGGGCACGATGCCCTCAAGCCCTGATCCTGGCTACTGGCCTTTCGTTCAGTGCGCGGTGCGCGAGCGGCTTCCACGCGAGGCGACTGAAGCAAGACTCACAAGGCGACCGTCACACCCCGTCATCCAAAGGCTGCCTGCAACAGGCCCCCTGAGACCCCGATCCTGTAGATGATTAGCAGGCCGAGCCCGCAGGTAAACATGCCGATCGAGGCGTTCATGCTGGACTGCAACCAGCGCAGCCAGCGCGCCGACAGGCGCAGCGGCACCGCGATCAGCGCCGACAGCAATACCATGCCCAGGATCGAACCCAGGCCGAAGACCGCAATGTAGAACAGGCCCGCGCCCACGGTAGGCGCCACGGACAGCCCCAGAAGCACCATCGCCGCGGAGCCGGCCATGCCATGGATCATTCCGATGGCCAGCGCACGACGCGGCACGCGGGGTCCGTGAAGATGTGCCGGCGGCCCGCGCCGGCGCGCTGCCGCGGCATCGCCTCGCAGGCGGTCGTCCAGATACTGCCGCCTGACTCGTCGCAGGACATCCGTCCCCAATACCAGCAGCATTACCCCGACCGCGAATTCAAGCGTCTCCGCCATCCTTGCCGGGACGGTCTTGCCGAGGCACAGGATGAAGCCGCCGACCACCAGGAGCACCAGGGTGTGCCCGATGCCCCACGCGACGCCCTGTCGCAGGGTCTGCAGCAGGGTCGCCTGGCGCGTTGCCAGGGTCGCCACCGCGGCGACATGGTCTGCCTCGGTCGCATGCTTCATGCCGAGCAGGAACCCGACGATCAGCACGGAGAGCTCACTCATCGCGCGGCGCTCCGGCTCGGACAGGACTGCTGGCTCAAGTCAGGGCGCCCGCGTTGCGGCTATTCGATGTCGGGCTTGGAGCCCGGGCAGGTCTTCTCGATCTCGGCAATCTTGTTGTCGATCATGGTGTTGTATTGGCCACTGGCAATCCGGTACTTGGTCCCGGCCGTGGTTGTGACCAGGCCCACCACAAGACCGATGGGCACCACGGTTGCCACGCCCGCGGCGATCCTTTGCGTGGTCGTCTTTTTCTCACTCTCCAGCATGCGCAGCTCGCCATCCGCCGTGGCGCAGTTAATAGGCATGGTCTGGATCTTTTCTTCCGTTTTCTTCGATTGGATCGCACAGCCTGATGCCAGGATCACGACCCCGATTGCGCAAGCTCCGAAGCGGACGATTGTCATCTCATATCTCCGTTAAGATTTCTCTGCCGTAGTTGTACACACCACAGCGCCGTCAGCTGCGCCGGCCGAGGCTGGTCACCTAATACCGGTCCGGACGCATGCATTCTGCGCAGTTGAATCGGCCTGGCTACTAGACCTTGGTTCAGTGTCAGCGCCAGAGCGCAAGGCGAATGGCATCCAGTAGCTCATCGTTGAGTATTGGTTTGCGCAGCAGGCGCGTTGCGCCCGCGCCGATAACCACTTGCGTCAGGGATGCGTCAGCGCTTGCGGTAATGCAGATCACCGGGGTGACAACCTTCGCTTCGTGCAAGGCATGAAGCACGTCGATGCCAGACAGTCCAGCCATCCATAGATCGAGAATTAGGCACTCGGGCGGGAGCCCTTTGCCAAGGGAAGCGAGAAATGCTTCCCCCGAGCTAAACAGTGAAACCTCGCAACCGGCTAGCCGCAGGAGGCGTCCGAGCGCAATGCGCATCGGCAACTCATCGTCAACGATGGCTACGCGGACGGACAGACTCATAGCTAACGCTAGCGGACCGCACAGAAACCCGAAACTACACGTTAGTTCAGTGCGTGCATTCCAGCGGTTGCTGCGCGATGGCGCCGTTTCACTGGAAGCAGTCTAAGGAGTGTCCCCGATCGCCAGCTTCGCGGCCAAGCGCATGAGGTCCGACGCCGTCCGCGCATTCATGCGCTCCATCAGGCGCGCACGATGAAATTTGACGGTCTGTTCGGCAATTCCGAGATCTGCCGCGATTTGCTTGTTAAGCCTGCCTGCCGCGACCCCTGCCAGAACCTGACGTTCGCGTACCGTCAAGCTCTCGTGTTTCTGTCGGAGCTCACGCTCGGCTGAACGGTGGACGCGCGCTGCCTGTTCTCGCTGAACAGCCCGACTGAGGGCTGCTGTGAGCGTCTGGGCCGCGACCGGCTTAGCCAGAAAGTCAGACGCGCCTGATTTGATGGCCTCGACACACGAAGGAAGATCGCCGTGCCCGGTCAGAAAGATAATCGGCAACGTTGCGCGGGCGTCGATCAGCGCACGCTGCAGCGACATCCCGTCAAGACCAGGCATATGAACATCGAGGACAAGGCAGGCCAACTGATTCGGATCGAAAGCCTCCAAAAACGCCTCTGCCGACTGGAATGCCGACACGACCCATCCATGCACGCTGAGCACACGCGCCAGCGCCTTCGCGAAGCCCACATCGTCGTCAACGAGGTAAACAAGCGGCATGTCACCCGTCGCGCTCATGCCAACTGTTGCCTCGGAAGCACCACTGAAAAGATTGCCCCACCGCTGGGATTGTTGGCGGTATTGAGGCTGCCGTGATGGGCTAAGACAATGGAGCGGCAAATGGACAGGCCGATTCCCATACCCGCCGGTTTACTGCTCCAGAACGGCTCGAACACGTTCAATTGATTCTCCGGTGTGATTCCGGGCCCGTTATCGGCAACAGTCACGGCGACGGTTTCCCCGGCGCTTGCCGTGGTTACAAGGATTCGCCGCATGACTATCGGGGTGTCGAGCATAGCATCCGCGGCGTTCATGAGAAGGTTGAGCAAGACTTGCTGCAGCTGCACCCGGTCTCCCCATATCCAGAGCGCGGTTTCCGTAAACTCAGCTCTGACGGCGATCTCTTTCGCAATAAGGGTGGGGCGAGCCAGCGTGAGCGTGTCCGTCACCAAGGCATTGAGATCGACCGGCTCGGACTTCATGGGACGCCGCTTGAACAAGGCGTTAAGGCGGTTTATGACCTCGGCTGCCCTTTGCACCTCAGTGACGATGTCATCGGATATGTCCTTCGCCTGAGCGAGATCAACCGGATCGCGGGTCAGTACCTGTTGGCAGGCCTGGGCGTTCGCCAAGATCGCCCCGAGCGGCTGATTGAGCTGGTGCGAAATTGACGCCAGCATTTGCCCAAGGATTGATACCCGCGTGATATGCAGGAGCGCGATATGTTCCTGCTCAGCCTTCAATTCGATCTTTTTCTGTTCAGTGATATCAAGAACCACGCCGAGCCAGCGTGTCTTGCTGCGCGGATCCGGCTGGCCTCGAACTGCGAGCCAGCGAATTCCGCCGTCCGGTGTCTGCATGCGATATTGCAGGTTCAGGTCACGATTTGCACTGACCGCGTCCACTAGCTTGAGATTCACCTGGTCGCGGTCACCCGGATGCGTCGCCGCGAGGACCTCGGAGAATTTAATTACCCTGTTACCGTACGCGTTCAGTATGGGTTGAGACGCAATGATCCCCCGGATTTCGGCGCCGGGCACATCCCAGACCCACATGGCCAGCTTCGCCGCCTGCGCCGCAAGTACCATGCGCTGCTCGCTCGCGCGCAGCGCCGCCGTCGTGCGCGCCAAGATGATTGCAAGCGCCGAGAGCGCGAGAATGCATGCAGCGGCGGCGGAGACTTGCCTGGGGTGAGCCTCCCAGACAGTGGGCTCACGAAAATGGACTATTGTGTCCTTGGGCAGCGTTGCTGCGTCGATCTTCCACCGCCTCAGCTGTCTCCAGTCCATGTGCGTGTCCAGCTTCATTGCCGCCGGCAGCGCGATGGAATGCGCGTCTTGGCCATTAAGCAGTGCTATGACAATCTGCCCTCCTTGGTAGCCGGCCGCTTCATAGGAAGGCATATGCCCTCCAACGATGCCGGTTCCTATGAAGGTGTCCAACGGCCCATACACTGGCGCCGAGGATGCCGCCGCGACCGCTTCAGCCGCGCGAGCGGGGAAGAGTGCGTGCCCCGAGCCGTCACTGAAGTAACCAGCCGTGAATACGACGCTATCCGTAGTTAATGCACGCAACCGCGACGCAAGCTCCGGGCCAGGCAGTCCAGCAAGGAATTCGATCTGCACACGTGAGGCAAATGGCGCGAACTCGCGGCGAAGTTCGCCTTCAAGGGCAACGTCCTCGGGCGCCGCACCGGTGACCACCACGAGCTTCTTGGCACCTGGATTGGAACGCAGGGCTTGCTCGACGGTACCGGTGAAGTCGAATTGCATCGGTACGCCGAGCAGATCCGGGGGCTTGTCGGGAATGGAACGCAACGTGGTGCGGTTCACACCCATGTGAACCAAGGGCGCTTCGGGAAACAGAAGCATTCGGTAGCGAAGCGCGAATTCCAATGCCTGTCCCCCACCCACGACCACTACGGCCGGCGGCTTCGACGCGTATTTCTTGTGAAGAAACGCTGCCAGGTCCTCTTCGTGGGTGGCGCCGCTGAAACGGTGTACGTCGAGGAACTCATCACATATATCCAGAGGCATGTCGCCATAGCCGGCAAGCGCGGTCCTGAAGCCTCGCTCGCCCTCGATGTCAGCGGGCAGCAGCCGGTCGTTCGCATAGAGGACTAGAATCCTGCGTGCGTTGTCTGTGGACGTCGCCCGAGAAAGCGACGGCAGGCACGCAAAGAGCCAGAACCCCACCAAGGCCACCACGCACATTCCAGCCGTGCGGCCGTTACGGAATGCGGCGGTCCCCTGACTTGATGAGTAGCGCGGCTCGGAATTCATCAGACAACTGGCATCCATGCTTTCAGTAGACGCGTAGCCGCTTTCTCGAGGCCAGTAACCCCCGAGCCCCCTCATTGGGTATTCGGCCTTTCGGACAGCTCTTAGCCTACCCCAGCGTTCAAGGCGCGCGCACTTTTCGTGAATACGCCGCCGGTGCCGAATGGGCCGCCCCCCCGGCGATCTGGTTCGCGTGCGCCGTTTGAAAAGGAACAGACACATATTGGGCTGAGAGATCCTGCTCGCAGGTGCCGTCAGCCGGCAGGCCGGACGTTCTTTACCCCCCGCATACCTGCCGGACCTGCGGGTTCAGCACGAGCCCGCCGGGGGATAATCTGGCGGGTAAATGCGCGCGCGATTTCGCAAGGAAGTAATTCGGCTGCGGAAATCCTTACTTTGAGTGCTCGCCCGGGCACCGCGCTACTTCCTTAAAATATTTAGCCAAAAATCGCCTTCCCCTCGGGCATGGCGTCCTCTCCATACGGAATCAATGTCGCGCGCACACAGCATTGCGCCTCGGTCCGACATATTGGATCAGTGACGCGCGCCTCGACGCAAGTTGTCGCGCTTAAGGTGCCCGGGTGCGCCACCTACAGTTTCTACTGACCCCATGACGCGCAACTGGTCGAAATGATCAGCTCACGCCTGCATCGTCTTTGTGCGCTCATCGTGACGCTGGGCGCGTTTATATGCGGCTCGCACCTAATCGCGCTCTTTATGAGCAAGCTGTAACTCAATCAGGTCTGGACAGCCAAGTTCGTTCAGTAACGTGCTCGCGGTAGTTCGAAAGCCGTGCGCCGTCATTCCCTGCTGGCTATACCCAATACGACGCAACGCGGCATTCAGCGCGTTCCCACTAGGTGACCGCGGATGCCCCCCGATGGCCGGAAAAAAGAAGCCATTGGCCTCCGTTAATGGGTGCAGTTCGCTCAGGATCTCCGTGTACGACGCAAGACAGCTAGAAGCTCGGGCGCTTCGATATCGGCGATCGGCCAGGTGCCAAACTAAGCCCCCACCATCTTTACGAGTTGATCACGGTCTCGTTGCCCGGTGCTCCACGAAAGCGTCCCGCGCTTGCTCTCCAGCCATTCTTTAGCGATTGCCGCGATGGTGTTGGCTTGAACATCCTCTTCTATTCGGCATTTAACGCTCGTATCTGATCGCGCGGCAATCAGTCCGTCGCGCCTCATCGCGTATCTCGCGAGCGTCTTTCAATCGGACGTCTGGATACATCCCGAGAGACAGCAGCTTCTCTACGCCTGCGAATCGGTACTTAAACCGCCAAAGCAAGCTACCGGTGCTGGTCACAAGTAGGAATAGGCCCCTTTTCTTAGTAGGGCTTGTAGGGCCTTTCCTGCACTTTCGCCGTGCGAATCGCGGTATCGGTGAGTCTCATTGATTTTGGGTATCGCGGTTTTCGAGGCACCGTGCCCCACGAAATACCCTAGTTCAAACCAAGTCTGAGCGCGGAACGGCTGCGAACGCTTACGGACGTCCGTCGGTAGGGCGTAAAGGCTGGTTTAAGCACTTTTACGCGTGATTCGCGACGTCTGCGGAGGGGATGGACGTCTGCGGAAAGGGGAAATGGTGGAGCGGAAGGGGATCGAACCCTCGACCTTCGCATTGCGAACGCGACGCTCTCCCAACTGAGCTACCGCCCCACCGCAAGGCGCGCGATTCTAGCACCGCGTTCGGGCAGGTCCAACCGGGTTTTGTCCACCCGTAGTGGGCTATTATGAGTTTTCGAGGCGTTTTCTGGCAAATCGGAGACCACGCCATGCTGGCAGTCGACAGTCGTGCACCTGAGTTTACCCTGCCCGACCAGGACGACCAGAACGTCTCGTTGAGCACACTCCTGCGTCACGGGCCCCTGATACTGTATTTCTACCCGGCAGATTTCACCCCCGGCTGCACCAAGGAAGCCTGCTCGATCCGCGATCTGCATGCCGAAATCCAGCAGGTCGGACTGGACGTCGCGGGCATCAGCCCACAATCGCCTGCGACCCATCGGTCCTTCCGCACCAAGTATCGCCTGCCGTTCACGCTGCTGTCGGATGCCGACAAATTCGTGGTGCGCATGTACGATCTCCTCGGCCCGCTTGGATTTGGCGTGCGGCGCGCCACCTACCTCATCGACCAGGCCCGCTACATCAGGGGTGCCGTGCTTGCCGACTTCCGCATATCGCAGCACGCGGAGTTCATCAGGCGTGCCGTCGCGCTGAGTGCAGGCACCGCTCGGCCCGCGTAGGCCGCTAGAAGCTGATCCTCAGCAGCTGCGCGTGGCCTAGGCTGGGTATGCTGACGAGGTACGCCGCCTCCGCATCAGCCGTCACGATCTTGTCAGCGTCGCCGCCCGCGAGCCACTGCGCCAGCTGGGAGACGCTGTTACCTCCGCCCACTAGGAGCACCGTCCCGCCAGCGTGTTCGCGCAGCAGGCGCGCGCCCGCAGCCCCGATGTCTGCGGTATTGATCAGCACCGGTGCGTGGTGCAGGCGCGCGGCAAGTGGCGCGATCGTCTGCTGCGCCCGGCGGTCGTCGGTGGCATAGAGCGCAGCAATACCCGCGGCGCCGGTTGGCGCACCGAACAGGCGTGCGAGGCGCTGCGCCCGGGCTTCGCCCTCGGCGGACAGCGGCGGATCGGCGATCGTCCCGGGTTGCTTGTCCGGGCAGCGCACCAGGACCACGATCGTAGTGCCCGCCGTGCGGTACGAGCTCCAGGCGATCCCCATCAGGGCGAGGGCCGCCAGGAGGATCAGCCACAGGGGGGCAAGGAAGGGGCGTCGGCGACGAGTCACGGCGGGGGCTTCCATGGGCGGTAATCATATAGTGTGGCGCCCGCCCCCCAGAGCCGCCGCGTGCCCATAACGCGGCGCCGCAGCGCGCAATTTATGGTCCGGGTCTGTAACCTCCCCTCCCGAGACCAGTCACCGGCCGCGGAGAACCCCTTGCCACAGGGCGGGCAAACCACTGTTATCCAAAGGATCCTGGAGCGTCGCGCGGGGCGGCCGCCCAGCAGTACCGAGGAGACCACCGCCAGCATCGCCGTGCTGCTCAGGGTCGTGCCACCGCCCAAGGCACTGATCGTGTGCCTGGACACCGCGCTGCGGCAGCAGCTGGAGCGCTCGATCACATCCGACGCGCTGGACTTCGAGTCCATCGCCGAGGAGACCGAGGCGTTGCGGCGCTTCCTGCAGGACTTCCGTCCCGTGGTGCTCACCGATTCCCTTGAAATGATACGCAAGCTGCGCACGCGCTCGCAGGAGCGGCCGCCTTTCATCGTCTTCTTCGCCGATCTCGACGATGCCGCGGAGCGCGAGGCCGGGCTTGCCGCCGGGGCCGATGAGTGCGTGGGCAGGCGCGCCTCGGCGCGCGAGGTCGAGGCGCGCATCGCCTCCGCCCGGCGCATCGCAGAGCTTGAAACCGTACTGCGGATCACGCTTGCGGAGAACCGCAAGCTCTCGGCCACCGATGACCTTACCCGGGTCGCCAGCCGCCGCTTCTTCAGCAAGAATTTTCCGCGCGAGATGGAGCGCGCGGCGCGCTACGGCCGCGGGCTGTCCCTGGTGCTGTGCGACATCGACTTCTTCAAGAACCTCAACGACACGCTCGGCCACGCCGGCGGGGACCAGATACTGCGGCAGTTCGCGATGCGCCTGCAGCAGAATCTGCGGCGCGGCGTCGACTGGGTGGCGCGCATCGGCGGCGAGGAATTTGCCATCGTGTTGCCGGAGACCCGCTACGAGCAGGCGCTCGAGGTCGCGCGCAAGCTGCGCGTGGCGGTCGCGTCATGCCCCGTACACGCTATGACGGCAAGGCCGTCGACCGTGACAGCGAGCTTTGGTCTATGCGGCCTTGATCGGGTGCCCGCCGGTGAGCGCCAGCTCGCGCAGCGCGTACTGAAGATCGCCGACGCTGCGCTGTATCGCAGCAAGCACGGCGGGCGCAACCGCGTCACGGCGACCATGTTCGGCGGCGAGGCCTAAACCGCGTCCAATGATGGCGCGGGCATCGCCATGCTGGTGAAACTGTACGCACCGTTGACGCAAGCCCTTGCCCGGGCTCGGGCTTTGCCGTGATCACGCGTCTCTGTCCACATAGTTATGCACAAATTCTGTGGATAACTTGGGTGCGGTGGCAATGACCGAATGCTTGTGTGAGACTGGTTTCCTTTTCCGCTTCGCAGGCCCGCAGATGAAGAAGACAGGCAGCGAACACCGCTCCATCGGAAGCCGCCCGGACGCGCGCTACTGCAGGCAGACGTTGCCAAGCAGCGCGTACGCATCGCCAAGGAAGAACTCAAGCGTGCCCGCAAGCGCCTGAAGGAAGCCAAGCGCGAAGCTAAGCGCGCGCGCAAGGGCGCCGCGCAGGCGCGCAAGGCACTCAAGCATGCCCGCCGCGCCAGCAAGTCCGGCCGTTCCGGCAAGACAGCCAAGAGCGCGGCGCGCAAGCCCGCCGCAGCCAAGCCGCGACGCTCGGCCTCGAAAAACCCCAAGCGCGCGGCGAAGCAGGTCTCGCGCGCAGCCAAGACCCCCGTTGCGAAGCAAGGCGCGCCGCGCAGCAAGGCGCGCCGGCCCGCGACCAAGGCCGCGGTGCGGCCGACCCTGGCGAAGCGCTCGGCCGCACCCCGGCGCCCCGTGGTGAAAAAGCCGGCCGCCCCTGCCGTCGAAGCTGCGCGCAAACGTCCGGTCGCCAAGGCGGTGGCGCGCCCTGCAAGTGCGCCGCGCCCCGGCCCGCGCACCAGCGCGCCAGCGGGCACCCAGTCGCGCACGCCGGTGCCCGACGCACAGCCGGCCAGCTCCACGCCAGCTCTCGACACTCCCGACGAGTCCACCTGACGGCATTTCGCGCCAACGGGAACCAGCCGATGCAAGAGAACACGTTCCAGGGCAGAGCCGCGCCGGCGGCGCGCAGGCCGCACACCGCGCCGTCAAGCTCGCGCATGCTCGCCAGCTACCTCACCGACATCGAGCAGTTACTCGACGAGCAGCGTTGGGATGCCGCCTTGCGCGACGCGACCGACCTGCCGCGGATCGCCGTGGCACTGAGTGACCCGCTGATGCGCTGCTCGAGCGATGAAGTGGCCCAGTGGTGTAGCCGCTGGATCACCGCCAGCCACCCGGCCGCCGGCGCCGCTCAGCTGATACCGGACCGGGCCGGCGACACCGCACCGCTGCAGGTGCAGCTTGGCAGCCCCAGCGCGCAGGTCCCGACCGCGGCATTGCGGCGGCTGCAGTTGCGGCGCCACGCACGCACCGTTCCCCGCGGCTTCGTGCTCGGGCCGGACGAAAGCCTTGATGCCCGGTCAGCCGACTCAGTACAGATCGGGCGGGCACTCGTGGAGGCCACGCGCCGCTGGTATTCACGCATCGGGGTCCACGATTCGACGGTCCAGTCGAACCTCGCCCGGCTCGCCGTCCTTCGCTAGGACCCCTGCTGTTGCGTGGGCGCCGCAACCTGCGCCCAGAGCCCTCGCGCCTGACTACAATCGAAGGTCTGAACGGACATTCAATGGCTTCCCTCGAGCGCGCTTAGCGACTGCCTCTCTTATCTCACTGATATCACGAGGATTATACGTACGGATAAGTGGTCCTTGCGTCCCATGTAGCCTTAATGGAATATACGACCGCGGGGGAAACACAAGGATTGAGTGCGCGTTCAATGCCTCACTCGGGCGCCCTAACGAGAATGTCCGCCACACCACGCAGCGCGCGCCCGCCGTTGCGCGTCGGCGTCGTGCTCGCCAACCAGTTCACGCTCTCCGCCTTCGCCGTATTCATTGATCACCTGCGCCTGGCCGCCGACGAAGGTGACCGCAGCCGACCGCTGCACGTGCAGTGGTCGATCATGGCGAGCCGCGCCGGATCCGTATCACGGCCAGCTGCGGGGTCATGATCCAGCCCACCAGCGCGCTGTTCAGCCCCGAACTGCTCGACTACGTGGTGGTCATCGGGGGCCTCCTGCACGCAGGCCCGCAGGTCGACGAGCCCACGGCCCGCTACCTGCGCGAGGCGGATGCCGCCGGCGTCCCGCTGATCGGCATCTGCACCGGCAGTTTCATCCTGTGCCGCGCGGGGCTCATGAAGGGACGCCGCTCCTGCGTGAGCTGGTACCACTATCAGGACTTCCTCGAGGCCGTTCCCGAACCAGGAGGTCGTCGCCGACCGGCTGTTCCTGGCCGACGGCCCGCGCATCACCTGCGCCGGAGGCGCCGGGGCCGCGGCGCTGGCCACCTACCTGATCGAGCAGCATCTGGGGCGCGCGGTCGCGCAGAAGGCAAGCCAGGTGCTGTTGTTCGACCGGCCAGCGCTCCGGCAGCGATGCGCAGCCCCACCCGCCACTGTCCGAGACGGTCACCGAGCCACGCGTGCGTCGCGCGCTGCTGCTGATGGAGCAGAACCTCGCCCGCCCGATCGCGGTAGCACGCGGTCGCCGCCGAACTTGGGCTGTCGGCACGCCAGCTCGAGCGGCTGTGCCGCCAGCACGTGGGCATGGGACCGGCCTCGCTCTACCGGCAGCTGCGCATGCGCTATGCAAACTGGCTGATCGAGAACACCGACCGCTCGGTGACGGATATCGCCAACGAGGCCGGCTTCGCCGACTGCGCGCATTTCTCGCGCCAGTTCAAGGATGCCTACGGACTCTCGCCCTCCACGCGGCGCCTGCAGCCGCACCGCGCCGACGGGGACGCCGCGCGGGCCCGCGTCTTCGAGTAGATGGCGCACCGGTAACGGGCGCCTGACGGCGCGTCTGGGGAGTCGATGCGGGAGCGCGAGTCTAAGCGCGCCGCACATGCGATCGATAAGTTTCTGAAGGGGTCAATCCATGAATCTCGAAGATCTCGTACGCAGTGGCCGCGATGCTGACCGGCGTCTCGTATGCCGTCGGCCGATACGGCGCGCGCGGCCGACGCCGGACCGCGCACCGAGCAACGCGGCCGCGGACGCCGGCAGCGAGGGCCTCCAGGAGATCACGGTGACGGCCAGCGCCGCTCGCAGAGCATGCAGGACGTGCCGATCTCGATGCAGGCCTTCACCGGCCGAGACGCTGCAGCAGCTGAACGTCACGACCCTCGACGACTACATCAAGTACCTGCCCAACGTCACCACCGCCAACAACGGTCCGGGCCAGAACGAGGTCTTCATGCGCGGCCTGAGCGCCGGCTCGCAGCCCAGCCAGGGCAGCGGCTCCACCGGCCTGTAGCCCGAACGTCGCCATCTACCTGGACAACCAGTCAGGCCAGCTGCCGAACCGCAACCTCGACATCTACGCGGCGGACCTGAATCGCATCGAGGTGCTGGAGGGACCGCAGGGCACCCTGTTCGGCTCCGGCGCCGAGGCGGGCGTGATCCGCTACATCACCAACGCAGCCGAAGCTCGACGTCGACCGAGGCCAACGTCAAGGCCGGCTACGGCGTCACCGCTCACGGCGATCCGAACTCCAACGTGACCGGCGGTGCTGAACGTGCCCGCTGATCGCCGACACCATGGCGGTGCGCGCGGTGATCTACAACGACTCGCGCGGCGGCTACATCGACAACGTGCCGGCGACCTTCACGCGCAAGAACACCGACATCGGCATCCACTACGCCCACTACACCGCTGACCGGCGGCGCCTGCCCGGACGGCCTGCCGAACACCGGCTACTGCGTGCCCCCGGGCAGCCCGAGCATCAACAACGCCGGCATCGCCGGCAACGACATCAACCCGGTCACCTACAGCGGCGTCCGCGTCGAGCTGCTCTACAAGTTCAACGAGGACTGGGACGCCCTGGTCACCCAGTCCTACCAGAACATGGATTCCCAGGGCGTGTTCTACCAGCAGCCCAACGCCTCGGACGGCGCGCCGCTGCAGCCGCTCGAGGTCACGCTGTTCAACCCCGCCTTCGACAAGGACAAGTTCGAAAGCACCGCCTGGACCGTGAACGGCAAGTTCGGCCCGCTCAAGGCGGTGTATACCGGCGGCTACCTGGTGCGCAACGTCGAGCAGGTCGGCGACTACACCAACTACGCGCGCGGCGTACTACGCCGACTACTACCAGTGCTACGGGCCGGGCACCGGCTACAACAATAACCTGAAGTCCAACCTGCTTCTCGCCCGAGCGCCACCTGGCACTCGAACGAGCGCAACACCCACCAGCAGCACGAGTTGCGCTTCAGCACGCCGGATGACTGGCGGCTGCGCGCCATCGCCGGCGCCTTCTGGGAAGACAACACCCTGTACGACCAGACCGGCTGGAACTACAAGACCGTGCCCTCGTGCACCACCGACGATCCGGCCGGCACCGGCGGCAACAACGGCTGCTTCGCCAACATCGGCACGGCACCCGGCTCGACCGTGGTCAATCCGGGCGTCCAGGGTCCGCACGACCTCGTTCTACCAGGACACGGTGCGCACGACCAAGCAGACCGCGTTCTTCGCCTCGGTCGACTTCGACATCATCCCGAAGGTGCTGACGATCACCGCTGGCACCCGGCACTTCAGTTCGAGAACTCCTCCGACGGCAGCGTCTCCGGCAGCTTCGGCTGCTTCGAGGAGGGCAACCCGGCCAGCGGGCTGCCTGGTGGACAACTACAACCTCAATTCGCAGAACCTGAAGGACACCGAGTCCGGCTTCAAGAGCCGCGGCAACCTCACCTGGCACATCACGCCGGACGCGATGGTGTACTACACCTACTCGCAGGGCTTCCGCCCCGGCGGCTTCAACCAGAACGGCGGCGCACAGCACATCACCGGTCCCGACGGCCAGTACCAGTACGCGATTCCCAGCTCCTACCAGTCCGACAAGCTGACCAACAACGAGATCGGCTGGAAGACCGAGTTCCTCAACCACCGCCTGCAGTGGAACGGCGCCTTCTACCAGGAGAACTGGGACAACGTGCAGGTCGCCTTCTTCGACCCGGGCCTGGTGGGCAACATCTTCTACAACACCAACGGCCAGAACTTCGTCATCAAGGGCATCGAGACCTCGCTGGTGGCGCGCGTCATGACCGGCCTCACCGTGCAGGGCGCCGGCGTCCTGGAACCAGGCCGCGGCAGACCAACTCCCCGGCGCTGATCAACAACAACCCGGCCAGCCCGGAGTACGGCAAGCCGATCACCCAGAACTGCACCAGCGGCACCTGCGTTGCCGATCGCCAACCCTTCGGCCCGGTCGGTTCGCCGCAGCGCCAATGCGCCGCCGCTGCAGTTCAGCGTGCGCGGCGCGCTACGAGTGGAACCTGGCCGGAGGCTACGTGCCGTTCGTGCAGGTGGGCGCAAGCTTCACCGGGCACTCCTTCACCCAGGCCGGCGCGAACCCGCCGATCTCCGAAACTGGCCTGATCAGCACCGGCCGACTGCGCTTCGAGAACCCCGCCTACACGACCTGGGATGCCTCGATGGGCGTCTCCAAGGACGCCTGGTACATCAACGTGTTCGGCGAGAACCTGAGCAACTCGAACGCCAGCGTGTTCGTCAGCACCGACCAGTTCATCGTGGCGCAGACGCCGCTGCGCCCGCGCGTGATCGGCGCGACCGTCGGCTACAAGTTCTAGGCGGTACCGGCCATGCCCCGCGGCGCTGCTTACGGCGTCGCGGGGGCACGGCAGCCTCGCTCGCCCGGAACCGGCGCACGGCGGTACTATCGTGCAGCGCATCCCAGCCACTGCCGCCAGGCGCATCCATCCACACGCCATGACGGGGCGCCCGGCTACGCCTGACATGCGTAGTGCCGGACGCATCGCCAGCTGCCCAGGGGACTCTCCGTGAACGCCCGTTCGGACGTGGAAGCACAGGTCATACACATACGGGAGCTGGTGGCCGCGCGCCGCTTCGCCGCGGCCGTCAGCGCCTGCCAGCCGTTGCTGGCGCGCGTACCTGAAAACCGCGACGTGCTGTACCTGCTGGCGCATGCCCAGCGCATGGCTGGCGATGCAGCCGGCGCCCTGGCCACGCTTGCGGCACTGGAGCTCAGCCATCCGCGCTTCAGCCGCCTGTTCCAGGAGCGCGGCCTGTGCCACGTCGCCCTGAAGCAGGCACCACAGGCCATCGAGGGGCTGCTGCGCGCGGTGCACATCAACCCTGCGCTGCCGGTGAGCTGGAGCATGCTCGAGGCCCTGTACCGCATGACCCGCGACGCGGCGAACGCGCAGCTGGCGGCCGCGCACGTGGCAACGCTGCGGCAGCTGCCCCCGGAGGTGGTCAATGCCACCACTCATTTCAGCGACGGTGACCTCGCCGAGGCCGAATTGGAGGTTCGCGCCTTCCTGGTCAGGCACGGCCACCATATCGAGGCGATGCGTCTCCTGGCACGCATCGGCATCGAGCGCGACACGCTCGATGATGCGCAGCTGCTGCTCGAGGGCGTACTGGATGTGGCCCCTGAATACCATGCGGCGCGTTTCGACTACGCGCAGGTGCTGACCAAGCGGCACCGCTACCTGGAGGCCCAGGTCGAGGCCGAGAAGCTGCTGGCCACCGATCCGACCGACCGCAGCTACCGCACGCTGCACGCCATGGCCTGCGTGGGCCTGGGCCAGAACGAACGTGCGGTCGGGCTGTACAAGGGGCTGCTGGAGGGGTCGCCGCGGCCGGTGGAGCTGCAGCTCTCGATCGCACACTCATTGAAGACCCTGGGCCGCAGCGATGAGGCGATAGCGCAGTACCGCGCCGCGGCCAACGCGCGCGAGGGCTTCGGCGAGGCGTACTGGAGTCTTGCCAACCTCAAGACCTACCGCTTCAGCGACCAGGAGATCGGCCAGATGCGCGCCGCCGAGGCACACGTGCAGACCCTGGCGGCTGATCGCCTGCACCTGTGCTTCGCGCTGGGCAAGGCGCTGGAGGACCGCGCGCAGTACGCGGACTCCTTCGCGTACTACGCGCGCGGCAACGCCCTGAAGCGCGACGGGAGCTACTACCGCCCGGAGATGATCGAGGCCAACACGCGGCGCCAGATACAGGTGTGCACTGCGGAGCTGTTCGCGCGCCGCGCCAGCTGCGGCGCGCCCGCCGCGGACCCGATCTTCATCATCGGGCTGCCGCGCTCCGGCTCGACGCTGATCGAGCAGATCCTGGCGTCCCACTCACAGGTCGAGGGCACCCAGGAGCTGGCGGACGTGCCGCGCATGGTGCTTGACCTGCAGGGGCGCAACTGGGACCCGGACAACCCGCCCTACCCCGGCGTGCTCGAAGCGCTGAGCGCAGAGGAGCTACGCGGTCTCGGGGAGAAGTACCTTGCGGACACGCGCGGCTATCGCGGCGACCGGGCGCGCTTCATCGACAAGATGCCCAACAACTTCCGCCACATCGGCCTCATCCACCTGATGCTGCCGAACGCCACCATCATCGACGCGCGGCGCGAGCCGATGGCCTGCTGCTTCGGCAACTTCAAGCAGTTGTTCGCCAGCGGCCAGGAGTTCACCTACAGCATCGAGGACATCGCGCGCTACTACCGCACCTACCTCGAGCTGATGCGGCACTGGGACGAGGCGCTGCCGGGACGGGTGCTGCGCGTGCAGCACGAGGACCTGGTGGAGGACCTCGAGGGCAGCGTGCGCCGCATGCTCGAGCACTGCCGGCTGCCCTTCGAGTCCGCCTGCGTCGAGTTCCACAAGACCGAGCGCAGCGTGCGCACCGCCAGCTCCGAGCAGGTCCGCCAGCCGATCTATCGCGAGGGCCTTGAGCAGTGGCGCCACTTCGAGCCGTGGCTCGGGCCACTGCGCTGCCGCGCTCGGGGATGCGCGCGAGCGCTACCGCGAGTAGCAGGCGCGTTCAGCGCTGCCGGGTTTCCCACTGCGCGGCGGTGTAGAAGGGGGCGCTCGAGCGCTCCAGCTGCGGCACGCCGCGGATGTAATCGGCCGCCTTCTCCGCCAGCATGATCGTCGGGGCGTTGAGGTTGCCCGTGGTGATCGAGGGCATGATCGAGGAGTCCACCACGCGCAGCCCCTCCACGCCGATCACGCGCGCCTGCGCGTCGACCACGGCGAGCGGGTCCTGTGCGCTACCCATCCGGCAGGTGCACGAGGGGTGGTAGGCACTTTCGACCTTGCGGCGCACGAAGGCATCGATCTGCTCATCGGTCTGCACCGCATCCCCGGGCTGGATCTCGCGCCCGCGGTAGGCGGCGAAGGCTGGCTGCGCGAAGATCTCGCGGGTCAGGCGCACGCAGGCACGCATTTCCTCCCAGTCCTGTGGCTGCGACATGTAGTTGAAGCTGATGCGCGGCTTGTCGCGCGCCTCCGGCGGAGCGCAGGCGCACCCAGCCTTTACTCTGCGAGCGCATCGGCCCCACGTGGGCCTGGAAGCCGTGCTCGTTGGCGAGCGAGGAACCGTCATAGCTCACCGCCAGCGGGAGGAAGTGGAACTGGATGTTCGGGTAGCTCACCCCGGCGCGGCTGCGGATGAAGCCGCCGGTCTCGAAGTGGTTGGTGGAGCCCAGTCCGTCGTGGCGCAGCAGCCAGCGCGCACCGATCAGCGCGCGGCGCATGAGCGACATCTGCGAGTACAGCGTAACCGGCTCGAGGGAAGCCATCTGGAAGTAGAACTCCAGGTGATCCTGCAGGTTCTCCCCGACACCTGCCAGGTCGCAGCACGACGCTGATGCCGTGCTCGCCCAGCTCGGCCGCCGGACCGATGCCCGAGAGCTTCAGCAGCTGCGGCGAGTTGATGGGTCCGCCGCAGACGATGACCTCGCGACGGGCATGCACCTCGTGCAGCGCGCCGCCGTGCTCGTAGCGCACGCCCACCGCGCGGCGACCCTCGAAGAGGATCCTGGTCGCCAGCGTGTGCGTGCGCACGGTGAGGTTGTGGCGCTTCATGGCCGGCCGCAGGTACGCATTGGCGGTGCTGCAGCGCCTGCCTGCGCCCACGGTCATGTCCATGGTCGCAAAGCCCTCCTGCTGGCGACCGTTCATGTCCGGGCTGAGCGGGTAGCCCGCTTCGCGCCCCGCCTGCAGCCACGCTGCGTGCAATGGGTTGGTGAGAAGCCCCTTGCGGGTGGCAAGCTTGCCCGCGTCGCCGCGGTACTCATCCCCGCCGCCGGCGCGCTGCTCGGCACGGCGGAAGTAAGGCAGCACGTCCGCATACGACCCAACCGTTGGCACCCTGCGCTTTCCCAGCGCTCGAAGTCCTGGGCGTTGCCGCGCACGTAGACCAGACCGTTGATCGATGAGGAGCCGCCCAGCACCTTGCCGCGCGGGGTATGCAAGCGGCGGTTGTTCAGGTTCGGCTCAGGCTCGGTGTAGTAGCGCCAGTCATAGCGCTCCATGTTCATCGGGATCGACAGCGCGCTGGGCATCTGGATCCAAACCGAGCGGTCGGAACCGCCGTACTCAAGCAGCAGCACGGACTGCGGCCGTCCTCGCTCAGGCGATCGGCCAGCACGCAGCCGGCAGATCCGGCGCCGACGATCACGTAGTCGAAGATTTCCTCGGACACTGGGTTTTGGCTGTCGCTTCTGCTTAGGGTCAGTACGGTGCGTCGATGTCGCCCATGGCGACGTAGACGCTCTTCAGCTGCGTGTAATGCTCGATGGCGGCACGACCGTTCTCGCGGCCCAGCCCCGACATCTTCACCCCGCCAAAGGGCAGTTCAACCGGGGTGACGTTGTACTGGTTGATCCAGCAGGTTCCGGCCTCAAGAGCGGCGATCACGCGATGAGCGCGCGTAAGGTCGTTGGTGAACACCCCTGCGGAGAGGCCGAACTCGGTGGCGTTGGCGCGTTCGATGACTTCCGCTTCGTCCTCGAACTCCAAGCACCGCCATCACCGGCCCGAAGATCTCCTGGCGCACGATGTCCATGTCGTCCGTGCAGCCATCGAACACCGTCGGCGCCACGAAGAAGCCGCGCGCAAGCTCCCCGCTGGTCACCCGGGAGCCACCGGTGAGCAGGTGCGCCCCCTGCGCACGTCCCCGGGCGATGAATCCGAGCACCTTCTCCATGTGCTCCTCGGAGATCAGCGCGCCGACCTGGGTGGCAGGATCCAGCGGATCCCCGACACGCATCGCCTGGGTGCGCGCCTTGAGCCTTTCGAGGAAGGCGGCGCGCAGGCTCTTGTGCACGAAGACGCGGGTGCCGTTGGAACACACCTCGCCGGCGGAATAGAAGTTCCCCAGCAGCGCCCCGGAGACTGCGTTCTCAAGCTTCGCATCCTCGAAGACGATGATCGGGGACTTGCCACCCAGCTCGAGCGTCACCTGCTTCAACGATGCGGCCGCATCGGCCATCACCGCCTTGCCCGTACCCACCTCGCCGGTGAGTGAGATCTTGCGGATCTGCGGGTGGCGCGTCAGCAGCCTGCCGGTATCGGCCATGCCCTGCAGGACCTGGAATACCCCCGGTGGCACACCCGCCTGGAGATAGATCTCCTCGAGCTTGATCGCGGTGAGTGGGGTGAGTTCTGAGGGCTTAAAGAGCATCGCGTTGCCGCAGGCCAGCGCCGGGGCGGACTTCCAGCAGGCAATCTGCAATGGATAGTTCCAGGCACCGATACCGGCAACCACGCCCAGTGGCTCGCGGCGGGTATAACCGAAGGCCTGCGCGCCCAGGTCCAGGTGCTCCCCGGCGATGCCGCCGGCCAGCCCCGCGTAGTACTCCAGGCACTCTGCCCCGGAGATCACGTCCACCGCGCGCGTCTCCTGGATGGGCTTGCCGGTGTTGCGCGTCTCAAGCTCGGCCAGTTCGTCGTTGCGCTCGCGCAGCAGGCCCGCCGCGCGCATCAGGATGCGGCCGCGTGCCGCCCCGGTGAGCGCGGCCCAGACCTTCTGCGCGGTGCGGGCACGCGCGACGGCGGCTTCCACCTGGGCCGCCCCGGCGGTCGGCAGCTCCGCCAGTACCGCCCCGGTGGCCGGGTTGATGACCTTGAAGCCCGCGGAGTCCCCGGCGCGCGCGCGCGCGGGCCGCGCCGCGACCTTCTGCGAGGCGGTATGGGCAAGATCGCGCAGCCGCCCTTCGACGAAGGCGGTCAGGAGCGCGCGCGCGCTTTCGCTGTCGGCCTCCTGCCACTCGGAAAGTGCCGCGCGCAGCCACACCCCGTCGATCATGGCGGCGATCATCGAGGCCAGACTGTGGGCTTCCTCCCCGGGGATCATGCTGCGCAGGTCACTGCGCAGGTTGGACAGCATGCGGCGCTGGTAGGCCGCCTGGACGCGCTTGAGCCCCTCGACGTGCAGCACCTGACCCCAGAAGGCCAGCCAGGCGGTGCCGGCGCGCTTGTCGAACTCCTCGGGCGCAAGATTGGTGTCGATCACTGCCTGCACCCGGCCACGCGGGGTATGTGCCAGGGCGAGCTTCGCCCGCACACGCGAGGCCAAGCGAGCGTGCGAGCGTGCGAAACGCCGCCGACAGCAGCCCGTCCTTCTCGCCGAAATAGTGGGCGACCAGCCCCGGGGACACCCCGGCGCGACGCGCGATCTCGGCAAGCGTAGTGCCGACGTAGCCGACTTCAGCCAGACTGTCGATCGTGACCTCGATCAACTGAGAGCGTCGCGCCTCCTCGCCATCGTCGCGGGGAGCGGCGGCCGCGGTGCGCTGGGGGTCCTTGGAAGGGATTGATTGCCTGTTCAATGCAACGCTCCGAACACTCTCGAGAACCCAATGTGATGCCATGCCTGCCGGGCGTGCTTTGGCGCGATACTTCCTGCTTTGTCAGCGACTTGCCGCTCGCCAAAACCTTGACATGTCAGTCGTTAAACGGCTATTCAAGCAGGCATGAGAATGATGCTGTCGGCCGCCGCGCCGGTCAAGTCGGAAGCCGCGTTCTGCTCGGCCCCCGGTCGTCGGTGGCATTGCTGAGGCGCAGGTCGCTGGTGCCCGTCGCGCTGCTCGCCCTGCTCTGCAGTGCGCTCGGCCCGGTATTCGCGGCCGAGCTCGCACGTACCACCGAACCCCCCGCATGCGCCACGGTGCGCCTGTCTGACATCGGCTGGAGCGATGTCACCACAACCACGGCGGCCTTGAGCACTGTGCTGCGCAAGCCCGGTTACCACCCCGCCATCACGGTGCGGTCGGTCCCGGTGGGCTTCGCCTCGCGCACGCGCGGCGACATCAACGTCGTCCTGGGCAACTGGATGCCGGCGATGCAGGGCGCTCGTGCCACGGCGCTGGCGGTGGTGCGCGGCACGAGCAAGCTCATCGTTGGCATGAGTCTCGAGCGCTGGCTTGCCGACCACAAGATCCCGGTTGGCGACACCGTGGCGGTCATGATCGAGTACAGCAAGGCGCACGGCCGGCTCTTTTTCAACGCGGTGTCCACGGTGATCCGCGGCAGCGTCGATGGGCTGACCGGGCTGCTGCGCGCGGTTCCGTGGCCAGTGCTGATCCTGGGATTGGGACTTCTGGGCTGGATGCTGCGCCGCTCATGGAAGCTGGCGCTGTTCGTGGTGGCCGCGTTGCTGTTCATCATGAACCAGGGTTACTGGGAGCCGACGCTTGAGACACTGTCGCTGGTAATCGTCGCTGCGGTAGTGTGCAGCCTCATCGGCGTACCGATCGGCATTGCCGCGGCGCACCGGCCGCGACTGTACGCGGCGCTGCGCCCGGTGCTGGACCTCATGCAGACGCTGCCCACGTTCGTCTATCTGATTCCGACGCTCGTGCTGTTTGGCCTCGGGGTGGTGCCGGGGCTGATTTCCACGGTCATTTTCGCGCTGCCCGCCCCGATCCGCCTCACCCAGCTGGGGATCAGCGCGGTGCCCAAGCCCCTCATCGAGGCGGGCGAAGCCTTCGGTGCCACCAAGCTGCAGATGCTGTTGAAGATTGAGCTGCCCAGTGCAGCCCCCACCATCCTCGCGGGCATCACCCAGTGCATCATGCTCAGCCTCTCCATGGTGGTGATCGCCGCCCTGGTCGGCGCCGGCGGTCTGGGCGTGCCGGTGGTGCGCGCACTGAACACCGTTCAGGTCGGTACGGGCTTCGAGGCCGGCTTCGTCATCGTGCTCCTGGCCATCGTGCTCGACCGCATCACACGCCCGGCAGAAACGGGCACGCCATGACCGACACCGCCCTGGAATTCCGTGCGGTGGACATCCTGTTCTGCGCCAAGCCCGGCCGGCGCGCCAACAACGCCGCCCTCCAGCAAGCACTCACGCAGCTGGATGCGGGCGGCACGCGTGCCGAGATCGCCGAGAAGACCTCGGTCGTCGTCGGGGTCTCCAAGGCTTCCCTGAGTGTGGCGCGTGGGGAGATCTCGGTGCTCATGGGCCTGTCAGGCTCGGGCAAGTCGACGCTGCTGCGCGCCGCCAACGGCCTCAACCGCGTCACGCGCGGCCAGGTGCTGGTCGCCGATGGCGACACGACGGTCGACATCGGCGCGAACTGCGACCCGGCGACGCTGCGGCGCATCCGGCGCCTGCGCATCGCCATGGTGTTCCAGCAGTTCGGCCTGCTGCCATGGCGCACCGTGCGCGACAACGTCGGCTTCGGCCTCGAGCTGCGCGGTGACCCGGCCGGCAAGCGCCGCGAGATCATCGACCGGCAGTTGGAGCTGGTGGGCCTGTCGCAGTGGGCGGACCGCTACACGAGCGAGCTGTCAGGGGGTATGCAGCAGCGCGTCGGACTGGCGCGCGCCTTCGCCACTGATGCCGACATCCTCCTGATGGACGAGCCATTCTCCGCGCTCGATCCGCTGATCCGCCGCAAGCTGCAGGATGAGCTGCTGGCACTACAGGGGCGGGTGCGCAAGACAATCCTGTTCGTCAGCCACGACCTAGACGAGGCGCTGAAGATCGGGGACCGGGTGACCATCATGGAGGGCGGCCGCATCGTGCAGACCGGCACCGGCAGCCAGATCGTCGAGCACCCGGGCGACGATTACGTCGCGGAATTCGTGCGCCACGTCAACCCGCGCACGACCATCAAGGGCGCCGTGGCAGCCGCCGCGGCGCCCGCGGCGCACGACGCAGACTTCCAGATTTAGGTCCCCTCACGGCGCAGCAGGACCGCCGGCACCTTGGTGAGCTGGCTCTGCATGCCCTGCAGTGAAGCCTGAGTCCATTCGCGAGTCGGGTGTTCCTGCACCGAGATCACCATGCGCGCCGTCGTGCCCTGGGCAAAGAACTCCACCTGCATCCGATTCTCGTAGGTGGGTTGCCCCGGCACGAAGTCGATGACGTGCACGATCTCAAGACGCTTCTGCGGCACTACCTCTACAAAAGACCCGTGCGTGGCATGGAAAGTGGTGTTGAACGTCTTCCTCATGAACTCGATCTCTTGCGCACCCGCGGCGACCATGTCGTAGACGAGCGCGCCGCCGGCGCGCGGCTCGATCCTGTGAACCTCGACGCGGAAGCCCTGCGGCCCCCACCATGATTCGAACCCTTCCTTGGTTGTCCACAGCCACCACAGGTCGGCCACGGAGGCCTCGTAACTGCGCTCGAAACTCACCGCCAGCGGCGCGGCTGCGTTGGCACTACTCATTGTTTTCTCCTTGCTTGCGTTTGGTAGCCGGACGCCGCTCGGCTGCCTGCTTCTTTTCCAGCGCCGCCGCAAAACGCGACAGCCTGGCGTCCCACAGGCGCTGGTAGTCCAAGAGCCACCCGCCGAGCTCGCGAAACGGCTCCGGCCGCAGTGAATACATCCGCAGCTGGCCTGCCGGCCGTACCTGTACGAATCCGGCAGCCTTCAACAGGCGCAGGTGTCGCGACACGCCAGACTGGTGAATGGCAGTGGCCTCGACAATGTCGTTCACTTGCCGCTCGCCGCCGCGCAGCGACGCGACGATCTGCCTGCGGGTGGGATCCGCCAGTACCTGGAAGGCATCCATATATGCACTACAATACATATACACATGAATGTACTCAAGCGCGGGCGGGTGCGCAGCGCAGACACTGTCCGTGCTTGCGGCGCCGGGCTGCTATCGCATGTCGTAATTGTTCAAATGCGGCGCCGGCCAGATCATAACCGCCGCCGGCGCGCCGGGCGCATGATGCGCGCCCGATCGCGCATACCTTGCCGAAAGTCCCCACGGATGCAGCCCTTCTCCGGCTTGTCGCTTTTTCTGCAAGGGTCTTGCCGGCCAGAAGGGGCTGGCAGGCGCAGTGGCGCCAGCCCGGAACCCAAGCCCGAATACGACGCGATCATCGTCGGCGGTGGCGGCCACGGCCTCGGGGCTGCCTACTACCTGGCCGAGGAGCACGGCCTCACCAACATCGCCGTGCTGGAAAAAGGCTGGATCGGCGGCGGCAACACCGGCCGCAACACCACCATCATCCGCTCGAACTACCTGTTCGACGAGAGCGCGGCGCTCTACGACCACGCGCTGAAGATGTGGGAGACCTCTCGCAGGAGCTCAACTACAACGTCATGTTCTCCCCGCGTGGCGTCATGATGCTCGCGCACACCGTGCACGACATGCAGGTGTCCAAGCGCCACATCCATGCGAACCGCGCCGACGGTGTCGACAACGAGTGGCTGACGCCCGAGGAGGCCCAGGCCTTCTGCCCGCCCTGAAGATTGACGACATCCGCTACCCGGTGCTCGGCGCGGCGCTGCAGCGCCGCGGCGGCACCGCCCGCCACGACGCGGTGGCCTGGGGCTATGCCCGCGCCGCCGACGCGCTCGGCGTCGACATCATCGAAAACTGCGAAGTGACCGGCATCCTGCGCGACGCTGCCGGGCGCGTCGAAGGCGTCGAGACCACGCGCGGCATGATCCGCACGCCGCGGATCGGGGTCTCCGCGGCGGGCCACACCAGCGTCGTCATGAAGATGGCGGGCGTCGAGCTGCCGCTGGAGAGCTTCCCGCTGCAGGCGCTGGTGTCCGAGCCGGTCAAGCCGATTTTCCCGTGCGTGGTGATGTCCAACACCATCCACGCCTACATCAGCCAGTCCGACAAGGGCGAGCTGGTCATCGGCGCGGGCACCGACGCCTACACCTCCTACACCCAGCGCGGCGGACTGCACATCGCCAACCACGCGCTGGAGGCGATCTGCGAGCTGTTCCCGATGTTCCGCCGCCTGCGGATGCTGCGCAACTGGGGCGGCATCGTCGACGTGACCCCGGACCGCTCGCCGATCATCGCCAAGACGCCGGTTCCGGGCCTTTACGTGAACTGCGGCTGGGGCACCGGTGGATTCAAGGCCACGCCGGGCTCCGCGCACGTGTTCGCCTGGACGATCGCCCGCGATGAGCCGCACCCGATCAACGCGCCCTTCACCCTCGAGCGCTTCGCCGACGGCAATCTCATCGACGAGGCCGCCGCCGCCGCCGTGGCGCACTGAAGGACCCACCATGCTGCTGATCGACTGTCCCTATTGCGGCGAGCGCCCCGAGCTGGAATTCGTCTACGGCGGCCAGGCGCACATCGCCCGTCCGCAGAATCCCGCGCAGGAGAGCGCCGAGGACTGGACGCGCTTCCTCTACATGCGCGACAACATCCGGGGCGTGCACGCCGAGCGCTGGCGCCACACCCACGGCTGCGGGCGGTTTTTCAATGCGCTGCGCGACACGACCACGGATCATTTCCTCGCCACCTACAAGGTGGGCGAGCCACGCCCGGACCTGCAGGGAACTTCATGAACGAGGGCCTGCGCACCGCCGACGGCGGCCGCATCGACCGCGACCAGCCGGTGCACTTCACCTTCGACGGCCGCCAGTACGCAGGGCTTCGCCGGCGACACCCTGGCATCCGCGCTGCTGGCCAACGGCGTGCACCTCATGGGGCGCTCCTTCAAGTATCACCGCCCGCGCGGCATGCTTGCCGCGGGCGCCGAAGAGCCCAACGCGCTGGTGACCGTGCGCCGCGACGATGCGCGCTACACGCCCAACCTGCGCGCGACGCAGGTCGAGCTGTACGAGGGCCTGGAGGCGCACAGCCAGAACCGCTGGCCCAGCCTTGGGTTCGACGTCGGGGCGGTCAACGACCTCCTCGCGCCCTTCATCCCGGCAGGCTTCTACTACAAGACCTTCATGTGGCCCAAGCGTGCGTGGCACTCGCTCTACGAGCCGCGCATCCGCGCCGCCGCCGGCCTGGGTCGCGCCCCGAGGCTGGCCGACCCGGACCGCTATGCCAACCGCTTCGCCCACTGCGACGTGCTGGTCGTCGGCGCGGGACCTGCGGGACTGGCCGCCGCCGAGGCGGCCGCGGCCGCCGGGGCGCGGGTGATCCTGTGCGACGAGCAGTCGCAGACTCGGCGGCTCGCTGCTGTCGAGCAGCCGGCGGCGAAGTCCGGTGGCACGCGAGCTGCCGGGCGACCCTTGCCACGCTTGCCGCCAACCCGCGCGTCACGCTGCTGCCCGCACGACCGCGTTCGGCTACTTCCCGCACAACACGGTCGGCCTGAGCGAGCGGCTCACCGACCACCTGCCCTCCCCGGCCGCGGAGTCGCCGCGCGAGCGGCAGTGGCAGGTGCGCGCACGCGAAGTGGTGCTGGCCACCGGCGCGATCGAGCGTCCGCTGGTGTTCCCCGGCAACGACCGGCCGGGCATCATGCTCGCCGGCGCTGCGCGCACCTACCTCAACCGCTACGGCGTGCGGCCCGGCGCGCGCGCGGTGGTGGTGACGGCATGCGACGAGGCCTACCAGGCCGCCCTGGATCTTGCACGCGGCGGGGGTCTACATCGCCTGCATCGCCGATACCCGCGCCGGAGAACACGCAGAGCGCCGCGGCGCGCGCGGCTGGCATCCCGGTGCTGAACCAGGCCACGGTGCTTGGCACCGGCGGGCGCCTGCGCGTCGAACTCGATTGAACTGGCGCGCGTGGTGGATGGCCAGCTGTCGCAGCGCGCCGATCCAGCCGTGCGACCTGGTGCTGATGTCGCGGCGGCTTACACCCCGAGCGTGCACCTGTTCTCCCAGTCGCGCGGCAAGCTCACCTGGAGTGAGCCGCTGCAGGCCTTCGTGCCCGGGGCGAGCGCCGAGCGCACGCGCAGTCGCCGGGGCCTGCCGCGGGGTGTTTTCGCTGGCGGCGGTGCTTGCCGACGGCAATGCCGCAGGCGCAACGCGGCGGCGGCGGCAGCCTCGAACCCGAACCGTACCGCGGTTGATCCGGGCTCCGGTGCACCCGCCACCTCCCCTGCCGCTCCCGCGCCGGCCACAGGCGCATTGGCCGGCGCGCTGCCGCGCACCGCGCAGACGCGCGGCCGCGCCTTCGTCGACTGGCAGAACGATGTCACCACGAAGGACCTGGCGCTGGCACTGCGCGAAGGGTTCCGCTCGGTCGAGCACATCAAGCGCTACACGACCACGGGCATGGCGACCGACCAGGGCAAGACCTCCAACCTGAACGCGCTCGGGTTCGTCTCCGCAGCGCTCGAGCAAGCCATCCCGGAAGTGGGACTCACCACCTTCCGCATGCCCTACACGCCGGTGACCTTCGCCAGCTTCGCCGGCTGCTGCGCGCGGCGACCTGTTCGACCCGATCCGCCGCACGCCAACGCACGACTGGGCGAGTCGCAGCGGCGCGGTGTTCGAGGATGTCGGCCTGTGGAAGCGCGCGCGCTACTTCCCGCGTGGCCGGCGAGGACATGCACGCCGCAGTCGCGCGCGAGTGCCTCGCCGTGCGCACGAGCTGCGGAATCTTCGACGCCTCGACCCTCGGCAAGATCGAGGTGGTCGGGCACGACGCCGTGACCTTCATGAACCGCATGTACGTCAACGCCTGGACCAGCCTCGCCGTCGGCCGCTGCCGCTACGGGTCCTGCTGCGCGACGACGGCTTCGTCTACGACGACGGCGTGGTCGCGCGCATCGGCGAGGATCGCTTCCACGTCACGACCACCACCGGCGGTGCACCGCGGGTGCTTGGCAATGATGGAGGACTACCTGCAGACCGAGTGGCCGGACCTGAGCGTCTGGCTCACCTCGACCACCGAGCAGTGGGCGGTCATCGCCGTGCAGGGACCCAACTCGCGCGCGAATTGCTGGCAGCAGCTGGTCGACGTCGACATCAGCGCCGCGGCGATGCCGCACATGAGCGTGGCGCGCGGGCAAGATCTGCGGCGTCCCGATGCTGCTGTTCCGCGTGAGCTTCACCGGCGAACTCGGCTTTGAGGTCAACGTGCCGGCCGACTACGGCGCGGCGGTGTGGGAGGCGATCTACGCAGCGCCGGCCAGCAATACGACATGACGCGCCTACGGCACCGAAGCCATGCACGTGCTGCGCGCCGAGAAGGGCTACATCATCGTCGGCCAGGATACCGACGGCACCGTCACCCCCGATGACGCGGGCCTGTCGCTGGGCGATCGGCAAGACCAAGCCCGACTTCGTCGGCAAGCGCTCGCTGCAGCGGCCGGCCATGCAGCCGCCGAGCGCAAGCAGCTGGTGGGGCTGCTGACCGGCAGACCCGCAGGTCGTGCTCGAGGAAGGCTCGCAGGTCATGGCGCGGTCGCGCGGGCAGCCCGTGCCGACCCGCCCGCTCGGGCACGTCGACCTCCTCGTACTTACAGCGCCGACCTCGGCCGTCTCGATCGCCATGGCACTGGTGGCCGGCGGCCGCGCCCGCAGTGGGCAGACGCTGTACGTGCCCGACCGCCGCGGCGGTGAGGTCGCGGTCAGGTGACGCATCGCCGGTGTTCTACGACCCCGACCGGAGCGCGCATCAATGCGCTGACCTCACCGCAGCGACCGCCAGCGGCCCGGCGCTGGCGCACACCGCATGACGTGCACGTGCTGCCGCCGGCGCGGCGCTTCGTGCTGCGCGGCGACAGTCGCCGCTGCGCGCCGCCGCGGAGCGCGCGCTCGGCGGTATCCGTGTCCAGCACTGCCTGCCGCGCCGGCAGCGCACGGTGGTCGCTCAGCACTGTGGCTCGGACCCGACGAGTGGCTGCTGCTGGCCCCGCGGAGGATGTCGCCGACCGCGGCACGGCGCTTGGCAGCGGCGCTGCGCGGACCTGCCCCATTCGCTGGTCGACGTGAGCCACCGTCAGATCGGCCTGGCAGTCAGCGGCGCGCACGCGGCGGTGCTGCTCAACGCCGGCTGCCCGCTCGACCTGGACGCGAGCGCATTCCCGGTCGGCATGTGCACGCGCACCATGTTCGCAAAGGCCGAGATCGTGCTGTGGCGTACCGCGGCAACGATGTGTTCCATCTCGAGGTGTGGCGCTCGTTCGCCGGCTATGTCACCGAGTATCTGGCCGAGGCCGCGCGCGGCATCATTTAAAGGCAAGGCACCGTCGCAATTGGAGCGACCGGTGCAGTGCTGCCGTTACACTTGGATGAGTGCAGGCACACCCTTCCCGTGCCTGCCGTGGAGATAGATCGTGAAGACGCATGTTCGGGTCGCTGGTCATCGGCGGCGGCGTAGTGGGCGTCAGCACGCTCTACCACCTGATCAAGAAAGGCTGGAAGGATGTCGCGCTGATCGAGCGCACCGAGCTGACCGCCGGCTCGACCTGGCATGCCGCGGGCCTGCTGCCGCTGTTCAACATGAGCTACACGGTCGGCCAGCTGCACAAGTACTCGGTCGACCTCTACAAGCGCCTGCCCGCAGGAGACCGGCCAGGACGTGAGCTTCCACGTCACCGGCAACCTGCGCCTGGCCACCTGCCGCGAGCGCATGGACGAGTACCAGAAGTACTGCGGCACGGCCAACACGATCGGCGTGCCCTTCGAGGTCATCAGCCCCGAAGCGCGTCAAGGAGCTATGGCCGCTGGCCGAACTC
Organism: uncultured Pseudomonadota bacterium; assembly: GCA_963703025.1. Taxonomy (GTDB): domain Bacteria; phylum Pseudomonadota; class Gammaproteobacteria; order Steroidobacterales; family Steroidobacteraceae; genus 13-2-20CM-66-19. The sequence continues at coordinate 4,217,514 of OY969778.1, forward strand.
GGCGGCAGCGCCGACACCCCGCCGATCGTCGGCGCGCTCTATCATCCGGACGACGGCCACATCGCGCCGGCGGACCTGACCATGGCGCTGCGCAAGGGCGCGCGCGCCGGCGGCGCGGAGATCTACGAGCAAACCGAGGTGACCGCGATCGAGCGCACCGCCTCGGGCGAATGGAAGGTGCACACCAACAAGGGCGACATCACCGCCGAGCACATGGTGCTGCGCCACCGGCAACTACGCGCGCCAGACCGGCCGGCTGCTGGGACTGAACGTGCCGGCGATCCCGGTCGAGCACCAGTACATCGTCTATGACGAGTCCCCGGAGCTGAAAGCCTACCGCCAGGGCGGCGGGCGCGAGCTGGCGGTGCTGCGCGAGTCCGACCAGTCCTACTACCTGCGCGAGGAGCGCATGGGCTGGATCCTCGGACCCTACGAGAAAGGCGCGCCGGCGCGCTTCGCCGATGGCGTTCCTGACTGGTTCGGCCGCAGCCTGTTTCCAGGGCGACCTCGATCGCCTCCTGCCGCACGTCGAAGCCGCGCAGCGCCGCGTGCCGGCGCTCGAGAACTGCGGCATCAAGGACATCGTCAACGGCCCGATCTCCTACACCCCCGACGGCAGCCCGCTGATCGGTCCGGCCTGGGGCCTGCCGAACGTGTGGCTCAACGAGGGCCACAGCTTCGGCATCACCGCCGCGGGCGGTTCGGGCTGGCAGCTGGCCGAGTGGATCATCGAAGGCGAGCCGGGCATCGACATGTTCGCCAGTCGACCCGCGCCGCTACGGCGCCTACACCGGCAAGCGCTACGTCGTGAAGAAGAACGAGGAGACCTACCGCAACGTCTTCACCATGCACTTCCCCGACGAGGAGCGCGCGGACGGCCGGCCGGCCAAGACCAGCCCCGTGTACGACAAGATCGACGCCATGGGCGCCGTCTGGGGCCAGCGCTATGGCTGGGAGCGCGCCAACTGGTTCGCGCCCCAGGGCGTCGAGCGCAAGGACCAGTGGAGCTTCCGCCGCACCAACTACTTCGAGCACGTCGGCAACGAAGTGCAGCTGATGCGCGAGAAGGTCGGCATCATCGATCTCACCCCGTTCACCAAGCACGAAGTGACCGGTCCCGGCGCGGAAGCCTGGCTCGACAGCCTGGTCGCCAACAAGGTGCCCACCAAGGTCGGACGCATGGCGCTGTCGCACGCGCTCACCCGCACGCGGCGGCATCCGCTCGGAGTTCACGATCACCAAGATCGCCGACCAGCATTTCTACGTGGTGAGCGCGGGCGCTGCCGAGCGCTTCGACGGCGACTACTTGCGCCAAGGCACTGCCCAAGGACGGCTCGGTCACCCTGCGCAACATCACCACCGCGCGCGGCTGCTTCGTGCTCGCGGGACCGAAGTCCCGCGAAGTGCTCGCGAAGCTGACCGACACGCCGCTCGACAACGCCTCCTTCCCCTGGCTCACCGCCCAGACCATCGAGGCGGCGCTGGCGGTGGATGTCTACGCGCTGCGCGTGAACTTCGTCGGCGCGCTCGGCTGGGAGCTGCACTTCCCCATCGAGTACGCGCACAACCTGTTCGACGCACTGTTCGAGGCCGGCAAGGCGCACGGCATCGGCATGGTGGGGATGCGCGCGATGGAGTCGCTGCGCATGGAGAAGTCCTACCGCATGTGGGGCAGCGACATGACCCCCGACTACACCCCGTTCGAGACCGGCCTCGACCGCTTCGTGCGCATGAACAAGGGCCCCTTCATCGGCCGCGAGGCGCTGCGAGAAGCAGCTCGCCGCCGGGGTGCCGAACCGCTTCATCACCCTGGAAGTGCACGGCGTCACGGATGCGGATCCCACTGGGTAACGAGCCGCTGTTCGATAGCGCAGGCAACATGATCGGCCGGGCAACGTCGGGCTACTACGGCCACTACGTGAAGAAGAGCCTTGCCATCGGCTATGTGCAGACAAGGTTCGCCGAACCGGGGACCCAGCTGTCGATCCTCATCCTCGGGGAAATGAAGAAGGCCACCGTGCTGCGCGAGTCGCCACATGACCCGGACAACCTCGAGCTGCGCGCCTGAGGCGCTTCCTCAAGCTCAGCGCGTGGACGGCCGCGATGGCGCTGGCCATCGCCTGGCTGGTCGGTGGCCGCGCGCCCTCGGCCCCTGAACCTGCCGTCGCGGACGGCTTTGCCGCCGGCGCCGCCTCAAAGCAGCAGGCGCCACTGACCGTGCGCGTGCGCGCGCTGACCACGGATGAGGGCAAGCGCTACTTCGGTGGCTCTTTGCAGGGCCTGGGGGTGCAGCCGCTATGGCTGCAGGTGACCAATGACGCGGATGCGCCGGCGCGCTACCTGCCCATTCTCACCGACCCGGACTACTTCGCGCCGCAGGAGGTCGCCCAGCAGCTGCACGGCTGGTTCTCCACCGCCGCCAACGCGCAACTCGACGCCCTGTTCGCCCACACCGCGATGCCCGGCTATCTGCCGCCGCACTCGGTGAGCTCGGGCTTCGTCTACACGCACACCGACGGCGGGCTCAAGTTCGTCAATGTCACGCTGATCACCGACAGCCAGCTGGCGGGCTTTCATTTCGCGCTGCCCATCCCAGGGCGCGAGTACGCGGTGCAGCGCGTGGATTTCGCCGCACTCTACCCACCCGGGGAGGTGGAAGACCTCAGCTACGAGACCCTGCGCGGGCGGCTGGAGAGCCTGCCGTGCTGCGTGCGCGATAAGACCGGCGAGCACGCTGGCGACCCGCTGAACCTGGTGTTCATCGGCGATGGCATCGAGCCGATCTTCTCCTTCGCCGAACGGGGCTGGCGCCTCAACGAGCCGGTGGATGCGCGCAGCTCGCTTGCGATGGCCAAGGCCTTCCTGCTGCGATCGCAGTACGACACCGCCCCGGTGAGCCCGCTGTACGTCTTCGGGCGCTTCCAGGACATGGCGCTGCAGAAGGCGCGCAGCTCGGTGAGCCGCCGCAATCACCTGCGCGTATGGCTCGCCCCGTTCACCGTCGAGCATCACCAAGTGTGGGTCGCGCAGATCAGCCGCGACATCGGCATCAAGCTCACCACGAAATCCTGGTACCTCACCACACATCGCATCAGCCCCTACGTCGACCAGGACCGCGACTACCTGCTGCAGGACCTGTTGCTGAGCGGGCGTGTGCAGAAGGTCGGCTTCGTGAAGGGCGTGGGGGTGTCCGAGGAGACCCACCCGCGCGAGAACCTCACGGACGATCCTTACTACACCGACGGCCTACGGCTGGTGGTGCAGCTGGGCACCGAGCTGCGCCTGCCTGGCAGCATTGAATTCCTGCCGTGGGAACGGCCAGCCACACTTGCACGCAATCCTCTGCAGCGGCTGCCGCAAACTCCACCCTAGTCGACCGAGCCACCACTCAGGCGTGCAATGAGGCAGGCGACCACTGCATCACAGTGGCCGCCGCCGAACTCGTACAAATCGCACTCCGCGAGGTCGATCTCCCTGGCCAGGGCCTCGCGCAGCATGCCCCGCGCGCGAAAATGTCGGCTGCGCACGGCCTCAGGAGAGATGGAAGGGACATCCGCGATCTCCTGCACGGCTAGCTCCTCGATCGGGCGCATGACGAATACCAGCCGGAATATTTCCGGCAGCTGGCCAACCCGGTACTCAAGGACTTCGCGCATCTGGCCGCGTGCCACCGCATGGTCCGGGGCCTCCCCGGTGGGGTCTTCTGCACCCAGGTCGTCCATATCCACACCCGCATTGATCATCGGCACGATGTTCTCGCCCCGCGGAAGGCCGCAGGCGCGCGTTGCTCTCGTTGAGAACCCGCCGCGAAAGCCAGGTCGGCAACGCTGCCTCGCCGCGGTACTGGCTCATCGACCGTTAGGCGCACAGGGAAGCCTCCTGCAGGGCGTCCTTCGCATCCGCATCGTTACGCAGGACTGCGCGCGCGAGCCGGTAGAGCCGGCGGTTGTAGCGCCGCATGATGATCTCGAAGGACGTGCGCTCGCCGCAGGCCACGCGCTGCGCGAGGCAGTGGTCATTCCGCCTCGAGGACCGCCTTTAGGACAAGAGCATGGTTGTGCGCGGGATCCTTGGCGGCGTACAGCAACGTTACCGTCCGCCGGGAGGCGATATGACGCAGGCCGTCCAGTTCGGTGCGGGCCTGCTGGAGCTCCCGGCGATAGCGGCGCCCGAACTCCGACCATTTCCGCGGGACATGACCGAACCACCGGCGCAGGTTGGCGCTCGGGGCCAACTCCTTGGCCCAGGCGTTCAGATGCGCCGCCTCCCGGCTCACGCCGCGAGGCCAGAGCCGGTCGACGAGCACCCTGAAGCCGTCCCCGCGAGCGGGCGGCTCGTAGATCCTCTTGGTCCGCACCCGCAGCCGCCGCTCCCCGGAAGGCAGGTGACGGCCCACCAGACACGGCGCAGACGCAGATTCTTTTCGTGGGCTCATGGCAGGAATGCAGTTGCTTCCGGGGCATCTGGGGCGCGGGAATCCGACCCCTGCCCAGCGTCAGCCGGTCCGCCGGCCCCGGCAAGCCCCGCTCGCGACTATCCTGTCGCAATCAGGCAAGAAGGCGTAAAATCTGGCATGTGGCATCTCCCCGCACCCGCTTCGCCTTCCTGACCCTGCCGCGCTACTCGATGATCGCGCTGTCGAATGCGGTCGAGCCGCTGCGCATGGCGAACATCATCAGCGGCCAGATCGCCTACGAGTGGTCAATCGCAAGTCTCGACGGCGCTCCCACGCCTGCCAGCAATGGACTGCAGATGGCGCCCACCATCGCGCTCGACCAGGTCGGCAATGTCGACATCCTGTTCGTGTGCGGGGGCGTGGACGTCCAGGACGCGGTCTCGCCGAAGATCCTCGCGGCGCTCAAGCGTGCAGCCGAGCGGCGCATCCCGCTGGGCGCCCTGTGCACCGGGGGGTACGCGCTCGCCAAGGCGGGCCTGCTCGAGCGCTACCGCGCCACGATCCACTGGGAGAACCTCTCGGCGCTGCGCGAGGAGTTCCCGCGCATCCAGCTCTCCGATCAGCTGTTCACGATCGACCGCGACCGCTTCACCTGCTCCGGCGGCGTCGCACCGCTTGACCTCATGCTGCACCTGGTCGAGCGAAGCTCGGTGCGCGCGTCTCGCAGCTGATCTCCGAGCAGTTCATCGTCGACCGCGTCCGCTCCGACCGTGACCGCCAGTACGTGCCACTGCGCGCGCAGATCGGCGTCAGCCACGAGAGCCTGATCAAGGTGGCGCAGCTGATGGAGGCCAACATCGAGAAGCCGCTGTCGCTGGATGAGATCGCCAGCGCCACCGGCCTGTCGCGCCGCCAGATCGAGCGGCTGTTCAAGCGCCATCTCAACTGCGTGCCCAAGCGCTACTACCTGCAGATGCGGCTGCGCCGCGCGCGCGAGCTGCTGCTGCAGACCTCGATGCCGATCATCGACATCACCACCGCCTGCGGTTTCCAGTCCCCGCCGCATTTCTCGCGCTGCTACCGCGCGCAGTTCGGCTGCCCGCCCAGTGCGGAGCGCCAGAGCCGCGCCGGCAAGTTCGCGTCCGCGCCGCTGCCCCGTGCCGACCGGAGGCCTGATCCCGCGCATGAACGCCGCAGCGGCTTGCCTTAATTCACCACCGTGTCGCTTGTGGGCATGGGGCGGTCGCGAAGCAGCCATTGCCTTAGACAGCCCGCCCCTTAACATTCTCACAGCGCCCGCGCGAGTCGCTATATCACTGTCGCGCATGGAGATTTCGACACATGGCAGAGCAGGCCGAAGGCGAATTCAACCTAGCCGACCTGAGCGACCAGGAGCTCACCGAGCAGGTCCACGACGACCTGTACAACGGGCTCAAGGCCGAGGTCGAGGAAGCCACGCGCCTGTTCCTCGCGCGCGGCTGGAGCGCCGAGAAGACCCTGAACGACGCGCTCGTCGAGGGCATGCGCATCGTCGGCATCGACTTCCGCGACGGCATCCTGTTCGTGCCCGAGGTGCTGCTGGCCGCCAACTCGATGAAGGGCGGCATGGAGATCCTGCGCCCGCTGCTCGCCGAGACCGGCGTGCCGCCGATCGGCAAGATCGTCATCGGCACGGTCAAGGGCGACATCCACGACATCGGCAAGAACCTGGTGTCGATGATGCTGGAAGGCGCCGGCTTCGAGGTGATCGACCTGGGCATCAACAACCCGGTCGAGAAGTACCTCGCAGCGCTCGAGGAGCACAAGCCGGACATCCTCGGCATGTCGGCGCTGCTGACCACGACCATGCCCTACATGAAGATCGTCATCGACAAGATGAAGGAACAGGGCATCCGCAACGACTTCATCGTGCTGGTCGGCGGCGCGCCGCTGAACGAGGAGTTCGGCAAGGCCGTCGGTGCGGACGCCTACTGCCGAGACGCGGCGATCGCGGTGGAGACCGCCAAGAACCTGCTGGCCGCGCGCCGCGCCACGCAGGCTGCCTGAACCCACCGGTCCCCGGTTCGGCACATGGACACGCCCCGGCACCTTGCTCATCGCCTGCGGGGCGCTAGCGCGCGAGATCGCAGCGCTCACGCCGCGCCAACGGCTGGACCAGCTTCGACGTGCGCTGCCTGCCGGCCGAGCTGCACAACCGCCCCGAGAAGATCGCCCCTGCGGTGCGCGCGGAGATCCAGGCGCAGCGCGCGCACTACGCACAGATGTTCGTGGTGTACGGGGACTGCGGCACCGGTGGCATGCTGGACGCGGTGCTGAAGGAGGAAGGCGTCGAGCGCCTGCCCGGCGCGCACTGCTACGAGTTCTTCGCCACGCCGAAGGTGTTCGCAGAGCTGACCGAGGCTGAGCTGGGCACCTTCTACCTCACCGACTTCCTGCTGCGCCACTTCGACCGGCTGGTGGTGCGGGCGCTGGGGATGGACCGCCACCCGCAGCTGCGCCAGGAGTACTTCCGCCACTACAAGAAGCTGGTGTACCTGGCGCAGGCACACAACCCCGGCGCCATCGAGCGCGCGCGCCAGATCGCCGAGCGACTTCGGCTTCCAGTTCGAGTACCGCTTCACAGGCTACGGGGACCTGGGCAGCGCGCCTTGCCAGCCTCGCCCGCCGCACAGAGACCGCGCCATGGCCAGCCTGATCATCATTTCCTGGCGGGACGTGCCCGCGCAGGTCATCGTCAAGCGCGGCCGCGAGACCGCCAAGGTGCAACTGAGCGCGCGCTTCCAGGAGGCGGTGGACCGCGCCGCGATGCGCGCCGGCAAGGGCTCATCGGACGCCTACCTCGCCGACTGGAAGCGCAGCGATCCGGTGCCCGTGCGGCGAGGACCTCAAGGCCGAGGCGGATGCCGCCGCGGCGCGCATCGAGGCGAGCTTCACCGACGAGCAGCTCGAGGCGCTGATCCGCGCCAAGGGCCTGCGCACTGCCGCTCCTTGAAGAGCGATGTACGCGCTACGCCAGTGGTCCGTGCGCCATTCCCGCGGACTGAATGCCTTCTACCGCGGCTTCGAGAACGCACTGACTGCCTGCCACCCGCTGCTGCGCCGCATCGGCTACCAGCGCCTCGAGCGCCCGGTCGCAGCCATCGAGCGCCAGGTCAAGGGACTGCTGTTCGACTGCCGCATGTGCGGCCAGTGCATCTTAAGCTCCACCGGCATGTCCTGCCCGATGAACTGCCCGAAGAACCTGCGCAACGGTCCGTGCGGTGGCGTGCGCGCGAACGGCAACTGCGAAGTGAAGCCTGAGATGAAGTGCGTCTGGACGCAGGCGGTCGCAGGAGCCGCGCGCATCCCCGGCGGCCCCGAGGCACTCAGCGCAGGTGCAGGCGGCCGGTTGACCGGCGGCTGCAGGGACGCTCCTCGTGGCTGCGCGTGGTGCGCGAGCGCACCGCGGAGCTGCCGTGAAATTCGAGGACGAGCCGGTCCCGGGCTACCCGCTGCCGATCCTGCCGGGGCACACCTCCCCGGGGCGCCTGGAGCGCGTGCTGCGCGCCGGATCAGTTCGCGGTCACCAGCGAACTGGCACCGCCGGACTCCGCCGACCCCGAGGACGTCTATCGCCGCGCGCGCATCTTCGATGGCTACGTCGATGCCATCAACGCCACCGATGGCAGCGGCGCCAACTGCCACATGTCCAGCCTTGCCGTGTGCGCCCTGCTCACGCGCGTCGGTTACGCCCCGGTGATGCAGATCTCCTGCCGCGACAAGAACCGCATCGCCATCCAGGGCGACATCCTGGGCGGGGCGGCGATGGGGGTGTGCAACATCCTGTGCCTCACCGGGGACGGCGTGCAGGCGGGTGACCACCCGCAGGCGCTGCCGGTGTTCGACCTGGACTCCATGTCGCTGCTTCAGACCGCGCGCACGCTGCGCGACGAGCACCACTTCCTCTCGGGTCGCAAGATCAGCTTCGCGCCACGGGTGCTGCTGGGCGCCGCGGAGAACCCATTCGCGCAGCCGGTCGCAGTTCCGCGCGCAGCGCCTGGCCAAGAAAGTGGCTGCCGGCGCGCAGTTCATCCAGACCCAGTACTGCTACGACGTGCCGATGCTGCGCCAGTTCATGCAGCACGTCGAGGACCTGGGCCTGCTGGACAAGGTGTTCATCCTGGTCGGCGTAGGTCCGTTCAAGTCCGCCAAGGCCGCCGAGTGGATCAGCGCGCATGTCCCGGGCGTGCACATCCCGCCCGGCGTGATCGCGCGCCTGAAGGGCGCCGGTGACCAGGCCCTCGAGGGCCGCAGGCTGTGCACCGACCTCATCCAGGAAATCCGCGGCATCCGCGGCGTGCACGGGGTGCACCTCATGGCGTACCGTCAGGAAGAGACCGTCGCCGAGATCATCGACCGCTCCGGGGTGCTCGCCGGACGCGTGCCCTGGCACCCGCAGCGCGTGGCACCCACGAACCAACGACAGGAAAGCCTCATGACCGATACCGTGATCAGTTCCGCCACCCGCGAAGTCGTCCTCGGCTTCAACCGCCCGTTCGTCATGATCGGCGAGCGCATCAACCCGACCGGCCGCAAGATCCTCGCCGCGGAGATGAAGGCGGGCGACTTCAGCCGCGTCGAGGCGGACGTGCTACGCCAGTTGGCCGCCGGCGCCCACATGCTGGACGTCAACGCCGGCATCCCGCTCGCGGACGAGCCTGCGATCCTCGCCAAGACCATCCAGCTGGTGCAGTCGATCACCGACGTGCCGCTGTCGATCGACTCCTCGATCGTGGCAGCGCTCGAGGCCGGGCTTGCCGTCTACAAGGGCAAGGCGCTGGTGAACTCGGTGACCGGCGAGGAGGAGCGCCTGGAGACCGTGCTGCCGCTGGTGAAGAAGTACGGTGCGGCGGTCGTGGCCATCTCCAATGACGAGACCGGCATCTCCGAAGACCCGGACGTGCGCTTCGAGGTCGCCAGGAAGATCGTCCACCGCGCCGCCGACTACGGCATCCCTGTCCTGCGACATCGTGGTCGATCCGCTGGTCATGCCGATCGGGGCCATCAACCAGGCCGGCGTGCAGGTGTTCCGCCTGCTCGGGCGCCTGAAGAACGAGCTGAAGGTGAACACCACCTGCGGGGCCTCGAACGTAAGCTTCGGCCTGCCCGCGCGCGAGGGCATCAGCGCGACTTTCCTCATCATGGCGATCGGCGCCGGCATGACCTCCGCGATCATGAACCCGCTGCACGAGGAGATCGTGAAGGCCTGCATGGGGGCGGACGTCATGATGGGTCATGACCCGGACTGTGCGCGCTGGATCAAGCGCTTCCGCGAGGCCCCGGCGATGGCCGCCGGCGGCGGGGTGGCAGCCCCGCAGGAAGGTGCGGCCCGCGGCCGGCGCGAGGGCGGCCTGAGAAGGCGCACCCAGACCCCGCAATGAGCGAGGCCGACGCACTCGTCGTCTTCACGCCCTCGGGCAAGCGCGGGTCGCTTTGCACTGGGCACCCCGCTGCTGCAGGCCGCGCGCACCCTGGGCGTGGACGTGGACTCGGTATGTGGCGGACGCGCGATCTGCGGGCGCTGCCAGGTGCTGGTCATGGAGGGGGACTTTGCCAAGCACGGCGTCACCTCCACCGCCTCGCACCTCTCGCCGGTCAGTGCCGCGGAGGAGGCGTATGCGAAGCGCCGCAAGCTTGCCCCGGGGCACAGGCTCTCGTGTTCCTCGCAGATCCAGGGCGATCTGGTGGTGGACGTGCCCTCCACAAGCCAGGTACACCGCCAGGTGGTGCGCAAGGCCCTCGACGCGCGCCCGATCACGCTCGACCCGGTCACGCGGCTGCACTATGTCGAGGTGCGCGAGCCGGACATGCACGACCCGTCCGGGGACCTGCAGCGCCTGATCGAGGCGCTGCGCAAGGAATGGAACCTGAGCGAGCTCAAGTGCGACCTCACCGTCCTGCAGGCGCTGCAGCCGGTGCTGCGCAAGGGTGAGTGGAAAGTCACCGTCGCGGTGCGCGATGGCCGCCAGATCATCGCCATCTGGCCCGGCTTCCACGAGAGCATCTTCGGCCTGGCGGTGGATGTGGGCTCCACCACCATCGCCGGCCACCTGTGTGACCTGGAGACCGGCGAGCCGGTGGCCTCCAGCGGCCTCATGAACCCGCAGATCCGCTTCGGCGAGGACCTGATGAGCCGCGTCTCCTACTCGATGATGAATCCGGGCGGAGCTGCGCAGATGACCGACGCGGTGCGCAGCGCGCTCAACACGCTTGCCGCGGACGCGGCGCGCCAGGCCAAGGTACCGGTGACGGACATCCTGGAGATCACCCTGGTCGGCAACCCGATCATGCATCACCTGCTGCTGGGGATCGATCCGGTGGAGCTCGGCGGCGCGCCCGTTTGCACTGGCGACCGATGAGTCCCTGACCCTCAAGGCCACCGAGATGGGACTTGCGCTCAACCCCGGCGCGCGCGTCTACACGCTGCCATGCATCGCCGGCCACGTGGGCGCGGACTGCGCCGGCGTCATCCTGGCCGAGCGGCCGGACAAGTCAGCTGAACTGACGCTGATCGTGGACGTGGGCACCAACGCTGAGATCGTGCTGGGCAACGACAAGCGCCTGCTGGCCTGCTCGAGCCCCACAGGCCCCGCGTTCGAGGGCGCGCAGATCAGCTGTGGCCAGCGCGCCGCCCCCGGGGCGATCGAGCGCGTGCGCATCGATCCGGCCACGCTCGAGGCGCGCTTCAAGGTCATCGGCTCGCGACCTGTGGTCCGACGAGGCAGGCTTCGCTGAGGCCACTGCCCGCACCGGGGTCACCGGGGTTTGCGGCTCGGGGATCATCGAGATCATCGCCGAGATGTACCTGGCGGGCATCATCAGCCGCGACGGGGTGATCGACGGCGAACTGGCCGCGCGCAGCGCGCGCATCGTCGCCGCGGGGCGTACGTTCTCATACACCCTGTACGAAGCTGCGGGGGCCGCGCCGCTGCAGATCACGCAGAACGACGTGCGTGCCATCCAGCTGGCCAAGTCCGCGCTGTATGCAGGCGTGAAGCTGTTGATGGATCACCTCAACACCCAGACCGTGGACCGCATCCGCCTGGCCGGCGCCTTCGGCAGCCACATCGACGTGAAGTACGCGATGGTGCTGGGCATGATCCCCGACTGCGACCTGTCGCATGTCGCCTCCGCGGGCAACGCGGCCGGGGCCGGGGCACGCATCGCGCTGCTGGACAAGTCCTCACGCGCCACGATCGAGGAGCTGGTGCGCCGGGTGGAGAAGATCGAGACCGCGATCGAGCCTAAGTTCCAGGCGCACTTCGTCGAGGCGATGGGCATCCCCCACTCCACCGCGGCCTTCCCGAACCTTGAGAAGGTGGTGAAGCTGCCCGAGGCCAAGGCGGCAGCCCCGCGCGCCGGTGCCCGCGGGCGGCGTCCGGCCAGGACCTGATCTGCCCGCACCCGCGGTGCGCGGCCCGGCTCAGACGTTGGAGTCGGGGAACGAGGCCTTGCGGCGGTTCATGTAGTCCAGCAGCGCCTCGTCCACCGCCGCGTCCATCGGCGGTGCCTCGTACTCGGCCAGCTGCTTCTTCCACAGCGCATTGGCGCGCGCGATCAGTCCTTCGCGCCCTCCGCCTCCCACTGCTCCACGCTATTGTTGTCCGCCAGCGGCGAGCGGTAGAAGGCGGTCTGGAAGTTCGCCTGCGTGTGGGCGCAGCCGAGGAAGTGCTTGCCGGGGCCGACCTCGCGGATGGCATCCAGCGCCTGGCCGTTCTCGGTCAGGTCCACGCCCGCCAGCAGCGTATGCATCATCCCGGCCTGGTCCGCGTCCATGCACGAACTTCTCGTAGCCCATGGACAAGCCCGCCCTCGAGCCAGCCAGCGGTGTGCAGCACGAAGTTCACCCCGCCAGGCAGGTGGGGATCAGCGTGTTGGCCGACTCGTAGGCCGCCTGCGCATCCGGGATCTTGGACGCGCACAGCGAGCCGCCGGAGCGAAACGGCACGCCCAGCCGACGCGCCAGGGCTGCCATGACATACAGCACCAGCGCCGGCTCGGGCGTGCCGAAGGTCGGCGCGCCCGACTGCATCGACAGCGAGGAGGCAAAGCTGCCCATCACCACCGGCGCGCCCGGGTTGACCAGCTGCGCGAGCGCCATGCCGGCCAGGGACTCGGCGAGCGTCTGCGCAACGGTGCCGGCCACGGTCACCGGCGACATCGCGCCGGCGAGGATAAAGGGGGTGACGATGGTCGCCTGGTTGGCGCGCGCGTAGGTCTTCAGCGCCCCGAGCATGGTGGCATCCCAGGTCAGCGGGCGAGTTGGCGTTGATCAGGCTGATGACGCAGGTGCGCGGCTTGCCCGTGACCGGATCCAGGTACTCGTCGCCGAACAGGATCTTGGTCATCTCGACCGTGTCCTGCGCGCGCTCGGGTGCGGTCACCGAGCCCATGTACGGCTTGTCGCTGTACTTCATGTGCGTGTAGACCATGTCGAAGTGCCGCTTGTTGACCGGCAGGTCGACCGGCTCGCAGATGGTGCCGCCGGAGTGGTGCAGCGAGGTCGCCACGTAGGCGAGCTTCACGAAGTTGCGGAAGTCCTCGATGCGCGCATAGCGGCGACCCTCATCGAGGTTGCGCACGAAGGGCGAGCCATAGGCAGGCGCGAACACGGTGCGGTTGCCGCCGATGACCACGTTGCGCGCCGGATTGCGCGCGTACTGCGTGAACTCGCGCGGCGCGGAGGCCTGCACGAGCTGCGGCACATGCCGCGCGGGAAGCGGACGCGCTCGCCCTGCACGTCGGCCCCTGCCGCCTTCCAGATCTGCAGGCACTCCGGGTCGTCGCGGAAGTCGATGCCGATCTCCTGCAGGATGGTATCGGCGTTGTGCTCCATGAGCGCCAGCCCCTCCTCGCCGAGCACCTCGTAGTAGGGGATGTTGCGCGTGATGTAGGGCACGAAGTGCGCGACTGCGCGCGGTGCGCGCGGCGATCTTGGCGTCGCGACCGCTCGGGCGGCGTGAACGGGCGGGAGGGCTGACTGCTGCTGGGAATCCATGGCTGTCCTGACCGCTGTAAGTTGCGGGTCGCGTTAGGGGCTAATGGCCATTATGGGTGACCCGGGCAGCCTGCGAACTGACCGATTTGCGGCATGGACTTCTCCGGCAGCGCCAGTTCTCCGCGCCCCCGGGGCCTGCCCGTGCCGGCAGCCCGCATCACCGCCCTGTCGCGCGCTAGGATGGGCGCATGGAGTTACCCGAGATCGCCACCGCCCTGCTCCGGTGCTGCCCGCCGACAGCGTGCTGTGGAAGGCGGAGGACCGCCGGCCGTACGAGTGCGACGGGCTGACCGTCTTCCGGCGAGCTGCCGGCGTGGTCGTGCTGCCGCGCACCGAGGAAGAGGTGCGCGCGGTCCTCGTGGCCTGCAGCCGCCTGAAGGTGCCGGTGGTGGCGCGCGGCTCCGGTACCGGGCTGTCAGGCGGCGCGACGCCGCACGCGTGAGGGCGTGCTGCTGTCGCTGTCGCGCATGAGCCGCATCCTGTACGATCGACCCGCTGGCGCGCATCGCGCGCCTGCAGCCGGGCGTGCGCAACCTCGCAGTCTCCGAGGCCGCCGCGGTCCTACGGGCTGTACTACGCACCCGACCCGTCCTCGCAGGTCGCCTGCTCCATCGGCGGCAACGTCGCGGAGAACTCCGGCGGCGTGCACTGCCTGAAGTACGGGCTCACCGTGCACAACGTGCTGGGCGTGCGCGGCTACTGCATCGACGGGGAGCCGCTGGAGCTCGGCGGCCGCGCACCGGACGGCCCCGGGCTGGACCTGCTGGCCGTCACCATCGGCTCCGAGGGGCTGCTGATGGTGGTCACCGAGGTGACGGTGAAACTCATCCCGCGTCCGCCGTGCGCGCAGCTGGTGATGGCCTCCTTCACCCGACGTTCACCAGGCCGGCGATGCCGTCGCCGCGATCATCGCCGCGGGCATCATCCCGGCGGCCTGGAGATGATGGACCGCAAGGCCACCGCGGCCGTCGAGCCATTCGTGCACGCCGGCTACGACCTGGACGGCTGCCGCGATCCTGCTGGTCGAGTCCGACGGCACCCCCGAGGAGGTCGCCGACCAGGTCGCCGAGATGGAGCGCGTGCTCAGCGCCGCCGGCGCCGGGCGTGCTGCGCGTGTCCGGCTCCGAGGCCGAGCGCCAGCTGTGGTGGTCGGGGCGCAAGAACGCCTTCCCGGCCGCCGGGCGCATCTCGCCCGACTACTACTGCATGGACGGCACCATCCCGCGAGAGCCAGTCGGGCGGGTGCTGGAGGCCATCGAGGCGATGGAGGCGCGTTACCAGCTGCGCTGCATGAACGTCTTCCACGCCGGCGATGGCAACCTGCACCCGGTCATCCTGTTCGACGCCAACGAACCAGGTTGCTGGGAGCGCGCCGAGCGCTTCGGGGCGGAGATCCTGGAGTTGTGTGTCCAGCTCGGCGGCACCATCACCGGCGAACACGGCGTCGGCATCGAGAAGATCAACTCGATGTGCGTGCAGTTCTCCGCCGCCGAACGCGCGGCATTCTTCGCCGTCAAGGAGGCCTTCGACCCGCACGGCCTGCTGAACCCCGGCAAGCTGATCCCGACGCTTGCGCGCTGCGCCGAGTACGGCCGCATGCACGTGCACGATGGCGAGCTGGCACACGCGGACCTGCCGCGCTTCTAGGATATGAGCACGACCGAACCTGCCATCACCGCGATGCGCGACCGGGTGCGGGCGGCAGCCTCTGCCGGCACGCACCTGCGCCTGCGCGGGGCCGGCACCAAGGACTTCTACGGCGAGGCGCTCGAGGGCGAGGTGCTGGAGCTGGGCGCTCACCACGGCATCCTCGCCTATGACCCGGCGGAGCTGGTGATCACGGCGCGCTGTGGCACGCGCCTGTCGCAGCTGCAGGCCACGCTTGCGGCCAGCGGCCAGTTCCTGCCGTTCGAGCCGCCGGCGTTTGCCGGTGACCCGACGCTCGGCGGCATCATCGCCGCCGGGCTGTCCGGGCCGCGCCGCCACTACGCGGGCGCCGCGCGCGACTTCGTGCTCGGCGCGCGGCTGCTCAGCGGCCGCGGCGAGCTGCTGCGCTTCGGCGGCGAGGTGATGAAGAACGTGGCCGGCTTCGACGTCGCGCGACTGTTGTGCGGCTCGCTGGGAATCCTCGGCATCATCACCGAGGTGTCGCTCAAGGTGCTGCCGCTGCCGCGCCAGGAAGAGACGCTACGCTTCGAGTTGAGTGCAGCGGATGCCTGCACTGCCTTTGACACCTGGGCGGGGCAGCCGCTGCCGTTATCCGCGGCCGCCTGGCACGAAGGCGCCGCGTGGCTGCGGCTCTCCGGGGCCGCGCCTGCGGTGAACGCGGCCTGCGCGCAGCTGGGGGGCGAGCGCATCGACCCCACCACCGCCGGCGCCTGGTGGGAATCCCTGCGCCACTGCCGCCTGCCACTGTTTGCCGGGGCCGACCTGTGGCGGCTGTCGCTGCCCCCGGCGACGACGGCGTTGCCGGGACTGCCGGTACCGAGCCTCATCGACTGGGGTGGGACGCTGCGCTGGTACACGGCAGTTCCTGCGCCGCACTACCGCGGTATCGCCGCGGCGGCGGGCGGCTCGGCGCTGTGCTGGCGCGGCAGCACCGCGCAGGGCCGGTTCCATCCGCTGTCCGCCGGTAGCGCCGCCGTGCACCGGCGCCTGAAGCAGCGTTTCGACCCCACGGGAGTCTTCAACACCAACCGCCTCGTGCGCGGCCTGTGATCGCGGCGACCGCCGCGCGCGCCCCACGCTGGCGCCCGGCCGCCCTATCGGTGAACATCAAGTCATGAAGCAGAAGATCAGCGTTGCGCTCACCGGTGCCGCCCTCGTCGGCGTCGCCCTCGCCGCCGGCCGGCCCGTATTCGGGCCCTGGGGCGTGGACCTAGCCTACATGGACACAAGCGTCGCCCCCGGTAGCGACTTCTTCCGCTACACCAACGGCACCTGGCTCAAGAGTGCGACCATCCCGCCGGACCGGCGCATCGCCGGGGTGAATCTGGAGCTCGAGCAGGATAACGAGGCGAAGCTGCGCGGGCTCGTCGAGGGGCTGCGCACCAAGCCGGAAGCGGCGCTGACCGATGAGGAGCGCAAGCTGCGCGACCTGTACGTCGCCTACATCGATACCAAGGCTATCGAGGCGGCAGGCCTGGCACCGGTGCGCGCCGACCTCGAGCGCATCAGCTCCCTGCCCGGGCCGGCGGAAGTCGCAGCGTTCATGGGCAGTCCCGGGACCGGCGACTACGGGCCGTTCTCCACCCACATTGCGGTCGACCAGAAGAACCCGGCCGCCTACGTGGTGCGCCTGGTGCAGTCGGGCTTGGGCATGCCGGACCGCGACTACTACCTGCGCGCGGACAAGGAGACCGCGGCCACGCGCGCGGCATACAAGAAGTACCTCGCCGACATGCTCGCGATCGCAGGCGTGCCCGATCCTAAGCGCGCAGCGGCGGTCTTTACCCTCGAGGCACGCATCGCCGAGGCGCACTGGACCGCCGCCGAACGGCGCGACGCCGACAAGACCTTCAATCCCATGACGCTCACGCAGCTTGAGCAGCTGGCGCCACAGTTCCCTTGGGGTACCTACTTCAGCGCGCAGGGCATCCCGCTGCGTGCTGCGCACGGGGATCGCCAGGTGGATGTCGGGGAGAAGTCCGCGTTCCCGAAGCTCGCGCTGGTGTTTGCGCAGACACCGGTGGGCGTGTGGCGCGACTACCTGACCATCCACTACCTGCACGAGCATGCCGGCTACCTGCCGCGCAGCGTGGACGCCACCAGCTTCGCGTTCTACGGCACCGTCATCGGCGGCCAGAAGCAGCAGCTGCCGCGCGAGCTGCGCGCCGTGCGCATGCTGGACGAGGAGATGGGCGAGGCGCTGGGCAAGCTCTACTGCGCGGCCTACTTCCCGCCGGAGGCCAAGGACCGCAGCCGCCAGCTGGTGGCCAACATGATCAAGGCGTACGAGGCGGACATCCAGTCGATGACCTGGATGGCGCCGGCCACGCGCCAGAAGGCACTGGAGAAGGTCCGCAGCTTCCAGCTGAAGATCGGCTATCCGGACGTGTGGCGCGACTACTCGGCCCTGGCCATCCGCCCCAACGAGCTCATCGGTGACATCCACGCGGCGGAAGTGTTCGAGTGGAACCGGCGCCTGGCACGGCTGGACCTGCCGGTGGACCGCAGCGAGTGGTTCATGACCCCGCCCACGGACAACGCCTACTACGACCCGAGCATGAACGAGATCGCCTTCCCGGCAGGGGTGCTGCAGCCGCCCTACTTCGACCCCAATGCCGACGATGCGGCCAACTATGGCGCCATCGGCGCGACCATCGGCCACGAGATGAGCCACGCCTTCGATGACCAGGGCAGCAAGTACGACGCCGCAGGACGCTTGCGTAACTGGTGGACGGCCGAGGACCGCCGCAACTTCGATGCGCGCACCAGCCAGCTGGCGCACCAGTACGACCGCTATGAGGCGCTGCCGGGGCTGCCTGTCAACGGCAAGCTGACCCTGGGGGAGAACATCGCCGACCTTGCAGGCCTGGTCATTGCCAACAAGGCCTATCACCTGGCCCTCGGCGGCAGGCCTGCGCCGGTCATCGGCGGGCTCACCGGCGACCAGCGCTTCTACATCGCCTACGGGCAAAGCTGGCGTGAGATCTGGAGCGATGGGCTGACGCGGCGCATCGTGCTGTCCGACGAGCACAGCCCTTCGGCGTTTCGCGTCAACGGCGTGGTGCGCAACGATGCGGGCTGGTATGCCGCCTTCGCGCAGGTGAAGCCCGGGGATGCGCTGTACCTGCCGCCGGCCGAGCGCGTGGTGCTGTGGTAGCGCGCTAGAGGTTGAGCGAGCCGCGGCCCAGTTCCAGGACCTCGCCGCTGACCAGGATCCTGCGTTGGGCATCGACCTGCAGGCGCAGCGACGAGGGGCGCCTGATGTGCTCGCCCTGGGCGATCTCGAACTCGCACGGCAGCGTGCGTCCCATCGCCAGCACCCAGCCACCCAGGTTCGCGGTGGCAGACCCGGTAGCCGGGTCCTCGAGCACGCTGCCACCCATCGGGAAGAAGAACCGCGCCAGCAGCCCGTTGCCGGCTGGGGCGAATACATAGACCGCACTGTGCCCTTGCGCACTGGTCATCTGCGACAGCAGGTCGCCGCGCACCCGGATGCGGCGCACCGCCGCCTCGCTGGTCAGCGGCACGATCAGCTGCTCGGTGCCTACGCTCACCCACAGCGGCCGCTCGCCGATGTCCTCCTTGTCCAGGCCCAGCATCGCGGCGATCGTGAAGCGCGGCTCGAGCACCTCGCGCCAGGCCGGCTCGTTCGCCTGCAGCGTCCAGCGGTCGCCACTGGCGCGCACCGGGATGATGCCCGCCGGCAACTCGAGGTTGAGCCGGTCGCCGCCCAGGCCGAGCGCGCGGCACACCTGCGCGGTACCCAGCGTCGGGTGCCCGGCGAAGGGCATCTCGTAGTCGGGCGTGAAGATGCGCACGCGGGCGTTGGCGCGCTCGGAAGGCAGGATGAACGTGGTCTCGGACAGATTGAACTGCAGGGCGAGCGCCTGCATCCTAGCGCTGTCCAGTCCCTGGGCGCGCTCGAACACGCATAGCGGGTTGCCGCTGAAGGGCGCGCGACCCTGGGTAAAGACGTTCAGGATGCGATAGTCGTACTTGACCATGCCGCTAAGTTCCTAACCTCAAGGCCCCCCTGACAAGAGCATGACAACTGAACTGCTGTTCCGCAACGACGCTTATCTGCGCACTGCCACCGCCACGGTGTTGGCCGCGGGCGAGCGCGGCATCGAGCTTGACCGCACGATCTTCTATCCTCTGGGCGGCGGCCAGGCGGGCGACACCGGGACGCTGGTGCTCACCGGGGGTGAGCGCATCGCGATCACCGACACCCGCAAGGGCGAGACCGCAGAGCGGGTCATGCACATACCCGCCCCGGGCAGCCGGCAGCTTGCCCCTGGGCAGGCGGTGAAGCTGGAACTGGACTGGGAACGCCGCCACAAACTGATGCGGCTGCACACCGCGCTGCACCTGATGTCCTGCGTGATCACAGCGCCGGTCACCGGCGGCAATATCGTGCCGGACAAGGCGCGGCTGGACTTCGACATCGAGCTGAGCCTGCTGGATGCCGGCCACATCACCCGCCAGACCAATGCATTGATCGCCCGCGCGGTCGACACCGAGACTGTGTGGATCACCGACGAGGAGCTGGAGGGGCAGCCGGACCTGGTCAAGACCATGAGCGTGCAGCCGCCCAAGGGTGCAGGCCGGGTGCGCCTGCTGAGGATCCCCGGGATCGACCTGCAGCCCTGCGGCGGCACCCATGTCGCCAACATCGCCGAGATCGGCGGCATCCGCGTGCTGCGCATCCGCAGCGAGGGCAAGCACAACAAGCGCGTCGAGATCGCCCTCACCGATAGCGGCTGAGCTCCAGGCCGTTGCCGACCGGCAGCAGCACGGTGGATATGTCGCGCGTGGTGCGCACTCGCTCGCGATAGGCGCGCACCTCCGGCTGTGCGCTGGGCGGGTAAATCATGTTGTCGGCCACCACCAGCGCCGCGGGCGCGAGCTTCCCCACCAGCAGGTCCCATACCGGGACGTAGAGGTCCTTCCACAGGTCGATCAGCACGAAGTCGAAGGGACCCGGCAGCACCCGCAGGGACTCCAGCGCATCGCCCACGCGAAACTCCACCTGCGCGGCGAGCCCGGCCTTCTTCAGCTGCCGCGTGGCGTACTCGGTCTTTGCCACCCGTAGCTCCAGCGAGGTGACCGTGCCGCCGGTGGTGCGCGCCCCCTCGGCGAGCCAGTGCGTCGAATAGCCAAAGGAGCTGCCCACCTCCAGGATGCGCGTGGCCTTGGCCTCCTTGACCAGCAGGTTAACGAAGGCCCCGGCACGGCGGCCCACCGACAGCAGGAACTCGTCCAGTCGCGCACGTACCTCGGTCTCCGTGAGCGACTGCATCAGCGCGTCCTCGCGCTGCGCACGCGCCTCGTATTCGCCGATGACCGCCAGAAACGCCGGGTCCAGCGACAGTGCATCTTCCATGACCAGGTCCCTCGTGTCAGGCAGCGCCGGAGAAGTATTCCTGCAGGGAGGCCACGCCGAGGCGCTTGGCCTCGAACAGGCTCTCCAGGTGCTCACGCGAATTGACCAGGCCGCGCGCGCGCAATACCCCGTTCTCGTCCACGAGCGCTGCAAAGGGCAGCCGGCTGACCTGGTAGGCAAGACCTAAGGTCGCAGACACCACGTAGGGGATCGCCTCCAGCCCCTGCGCGCGCACGAAAGCGCGCTGCTCGGTGAGGTCACCATCGCTGGCGAGTACCACGTCCATCCAGTGGCGCTCATCGCGGCGGCTGGACTTCACTGCCGGCAGCAGCGTCTTGCACACAGGGCACGTCGGCGAGACGAACAGCAGCAGCGTACTGCGCCCGTCGGTGCGCCGGGCGCCGACGTGCAGCACCGTGCCGGCGAGATCCTTGACCTCCAGTTCCGGCGCGGCCTCACCCACGGTGAGCCCACGGTTCAACATCAGGGCGCCGGCGGGTGTGATGCGCTCGTGCAGAACGCCCAGCTGGCGCACCACGCCCAGCAGCACCGCGGCCAGCACCAGCACCAGCACCCACAGCACGATGTTGGAGATCACCAGGGGGTTCATGCGAGCCCCTGCAGGCGCGCACCCTGGGGTGTAACACGTGCCAGCAGCCGGTCCAGGCTTGCGTAGATCAGGGCGCCGACGGCGATGCCGCCTGTCAGGGTGAGCATATCGACGGGGCCCAGCGGCCGGGTCGCCCACGGCAGCATCAGCACCGGCAGCACGGCCGCGAGCGCAAGATTGCGCGCCACCATCCAGCGCGGCGATCGGCCGGCGATCGTGCGGGCCACCGCAGCCGCACGACAGTTCGCGCCGGCCGCGGCGCAGGTTCACGGCAATGGCCACCGCATAGAGCCCCAGCAGGCATGCGCCGCCACAGGCGCCGAGCGCGCGTGTCGCGGGCACCAGCAGACCGATCGCCACCAGTGCTTCGAGGACGGGCACGACCAGGGACGCACGGGCGAATCGCGGCGGCAGCAGCCGGTAGGCGGCGAACACTTCCGCAAAGTGCGCGCGGCCGCGCAGCTTGTGCGCGGCGGCGACAGCGAACAACAACGCAAAGAGGCCGGCGAGCAGCGCGCCGATGGCAGGGTCAATCATGGGCGGCATCATAAACCAACGCCTCCGGCGGCGTGCCGGCGGCGACGCCGCGCGCCCCGGGCGCTAGCCGGTGGCGGCGAGGATTGCGCCACTGGTCGGCACCCCCGTGCCGGCCGTCACCAGGACGTTCTCGACATCTGCCACCTGGTTCACGGATGTCCCGCGCACCTGGCGCACCGCCTCTGCCACCCCGTTCAGGCCGTGGATGTACGCCTCGCCCAGCTGCCCACCGTGGGTGTTGACCGGAAGCTGGCCGCCGATCTCGATGTTGCCATCCTTGATGAAGTCCCGGGCCTCCCCGCGCCCACAGAACCCGAACGCCTCCAGCTGCGGCAGCACGAACGGGCGAGAAGTGGTCATAGAGCACCGCGGTCTGCAGGTCCGACGGCCCCACGCCTGCCATGGCGTACAGCTGCCGCGCCACGAGCCCGATCTCAGACAGCGCGGAGATGTCGGGGCGGTAGAAACTGGTCATGTTCATGCTGGTCATCGGTCGCACCCTGTGCGGCGGCGCGGATGAGCGCAGGCGGGTGCCGCAGGTGCCGCGCGCGCTCGGCGCTGGTGACCACGATCGCAACCGCCCCGTCGCTCTCCTGGCAGCAGTCCAGCAGGCGCAGCGGCTCCACGATCCAGCGCGAGGCCTGGTGCTGGGCAAGGGTGATCGGCTTGTTGTAGAACCAGGCGTGCGGGTTGACGGCGGCGTGGCGGCGGCAGGCGACCGAGACGCGCCCGAAGTCCTCGCTGGTGGCACCGAAGTCATGCATGTAGCGCCGTGCCGCAAGGGCCACCCAGGAGGCCGGGGTCGCCAGTCCAAAGGGCACGGTCCAGCCCCAGTTGGCGCTCTCGGCATTGGGCATCGGCGGTGGCACGAATGCCTGGCCGAAGCGGTAGCCGGAGCGCTCGTTCAGCGCGCGGTAGCACACCACCACGTCCGCCACGCCCGAGTGCACCGCGATCGCCGCCTGCAGCAGTGGCGCGCACGCGGCCCCGCCGCCGTAGTCGATGCGGCTGAAGAACTTAAGGTCCCGGCCGCCGATGTTGCGGAAGACCTCGATCTCCGGGCTCTTGTCCATCGCGTAGGTGCACAGGCCGTCGACCTCGGACAGCTCAAGGCCGGCATCACTCACCGCCGCCGCAACCGCCTCGACGGCGAGTTTCAGCTCGCTGCGACCGGAGTCCTTGGAGAACTCCGTGGCGCCGATGCCCACGACCGCGGTCTGGTCACGCAGCGGGTGCCTCACGGCAGTGCCACGCGCACGGTGGCGGCCACGTGCTGGCCGATGCTGTTGGTGCCGGTGACCGCAACATCGATCGTGCGCCCGGTGTCGTGCTTTTCCTTCACCACGCCTGCGAACCTCAGGGTGTCCCCTGCAAAGGTGGGCACGCCCAGGCGCAGCTCGATCGAGCGGATCTGGCCGGCCGGGGCGACCCAGTCGTTGACGAAGCGCTGCACGTAGCCGTTGCTGGTCAGGATGTTCATGAAGATGTCCGGCGTGCCGCGCGCCTGCGCACCCTTGACGTCGTGGTGCACCACCTCGAAGTCATTGCTCGCGGTGGCGCCGGCGACGATGACCGATGCGCTGACCACCACGGTGAGTGGCGGCAGCGTGTCGCCGGCACTGATGCGTTCGAAGCTCACGGGGTTCATGTGCGCATCCTCGCCATCGCTTTTTCAGGTAAAGGAGCGCACGGCGCCATCGCGCAGCTCGCGGCCGATGGCGGCAAGGGTCGGCTGCGCACCGCCCAGGGACAGTTCCAGTTCCTTGGCGCGCAGGAAGAACGCGTGCACCGGGTACTCGATGTCCGCTCCCATTCCACCGTGCACGTGCTGTACGGCGTGCGTGACGCGGTGTCCGCACTGGCAGGCCCACCACTTGGCCGCCGAGCGCCTCGGCGGCGGCGGGGACGGCCGCATCCAGCGCCCACACGGCACGCAGGTAGGCTGAGCGCAGCGCCTCGATGTCGATGTAGCAGTCCGCCAGGCGGTGCTGAACCGCCTGGAAGCTGCCGAGCGGCCGGCCGAACTGCTGGCGCTCGGCGGTGTAGGCGACTGCGCGGCGCAGCGCCTCCTGCGCCACGCCCAGCTGCAGCGCACAGACCACCGATGCGCGCCCGATCCAGGATCCAGGCCGTGACGTCCTGGGTGCCGTCGGCACTGAGCACGTCGGTTGCCTGCACCTGAACGCCCTCCAGGGTAACCAATGCCTGCGGCGTCCCGGCGGTGCCGCGCTGCGCCTGCAGATGAAGCCCGGCGCTCTCGCGCGCCACCACAAACACCCGTGCCTGTCCCTGGATCAGTGCGGGCACCAGGAGGTAGCCGGCCTGCAGCGCGTAGCTGACGCAGGTCTTCACGCCCGTGAGGCGAAATCCCGTGCCGTGCGCCTCCGCACGCGTTTGCAGCGCCTTCGCATCCGTGCTGGCCGGCTCCTCCAGCGCCGCGGTGAGAATGAGATCCCCGGCCACCACCTGGTGCAGCAGCTCGCGCTGGCGGTCGTTGCCGAAGCGCTCGAGGGGCATCGCCCCGAGCAGCAGGGTCTCAAGCAGGGGAAGCGCGGCCAGCGTGCGCCCCTGCTCCTCGAGCATCAGGCACAGCTCGGTCAGTCCCAGCCCCGAGCCGCCGTAGTCGGCCCCGACGCAGGCGCCCAGCAGACCGGCGCCGGCGAATGAGGACCACAGCGCCGCGTCGAATGGCTCGCCACCGCGGCTGAAGGACTTGCGGTACTGGTCCGTGAAGCGCTGCGACAGCATGCGCGCGGCGACGTCACGCAGGTCTTTCTGCTCCTGGCTGTAGTCGAAATCCACTCAGCTCCCCTTGCGCTCGTGGAACGCGTACAGGACGTAGCCCGGCTCGACCTCGGCGAACTCGATCTCCACCGGCATGCCGATGCGCACCTGCTCAGCCGAGATGCCCGACAGGTTCGACACCACCCGCACGCCCTCCTCCAGCTCGATCAGCGCCACCGGCAACGGATAGGTGAACCCGGGCAGCTGCGGCTGGTGCACGATGACGAAGCTGTGGATCGTGCCCCGCCCGGAAACTTGCCGCGGGGACCACTCGTACGAGTGGCACACCGGGCACATCGGACCTGGCGGATGGTGCAGGTGGGCGCACTGGGCGCACTGGCGGATCAGCAGCCGGCGCTCCTTCAGCCCGTCCCAGAAGAAGGCGCTGTCCGGGGTGATCGAGGGCCGCGGGTGCGGCGGCTTCGCCGCCGGGGCTGTCGCTGTTGCGGCCACCGCGACCGGCGAGGGACGGTACTTGAGGATGCGGAAGCGCATCCGGCCCACGAGCTCATCGCGCTGGTCGGTGAACTCGTAGGTGTAGTCAAGGAAGTGACCGGCACCCAGCGCGGTGTTCTTCTGGTCCGATACCCCGGCAAAGGTCACCTGCTGGGTCACCCGGTCCCCCAGGCGCAGGTAGCGTACGTACTCGTGCACCAGGTTGGTGGCCACGACGGCACTGAACCCGGCGGCATCCATCTCGTCGATCCCCACAAGGTTGCTTGCGTGCCCGTCGGAGGCATCGGGCGTGAAGCCGCCCATGGTCCACACCTCCAGCATCGCCGGGGGCGCCACCACGCCACCATTGGCGCGCGTGGCCGCGCTGCTCTCGTCGAGGTAGGCGGGGTTGCGTTCGCCCATCGCCACGCACCAGCGGCGGATGGTGGGCAGGTTGACCGGGTCGACTGCCGTGCGCGGCGCGGCCGCCAGCGTCCCCTGACGCGCACGCAGATCCAGTAGCCACCGCGCCGGTGCCGGCGCACTCATCGCACCACCGCCCGCGGCAGTCCCAGACCCATTGTCGCCACCATGTCGCGCAGGACCTCGGTGGTCCCGCCGCCGAAGGTGTTGATCTGGCAGCGCCGGTACTCATTCTCCAGGCGCCCGTGCAGGAGGGCGCCGGGTGAGTCGCCCCGGACCAGGCCGGCGGCCCCGGTCACCTCCAGCAGAAGCCGTACCACGCGGATGTACATCTCGGTGCTGAACACCTTGCATGCGCTGGCCAGCTGCGCACGCGTCTCGCCCTGGGCCACCTCCCAGGCCACGCGGTTACCCAGCACCGCATAGGCCTGCAGCAGCGCGTAGCACTCGGCAAAGGCACTTTGCACCCAGGGCTCGTCGATGACGCGGCCGCGCGAGCCATGGGTCGAGCGCGCCCAGGCCAGGGTGTCATCGAAGCACCCCTGGGCACCGTAGGCCAGCGCCGCAAGTCCCACCCGCTCGTGGTTGAGCTGCTCGGTGATCAGCTTCCAGCCGCCATTCAGCTCCCCCACCAGCATCGTGGCCGGCACGCGCACATCCTTGTAGAAGGTCACGTTGGTGCGCACGCCGCCTACGGTGTGGATCGGGGTCACCGCAAAGCCCGGCAGCCTCGTGTCCACCATGATGATCGAGATGCCGCGGTGGCCGGCGTTCGCATCGGTGCGCGCAGCGAGCCAGATGAAGTCCGCCCCTTCGGCGCCGCTGGTGAAGACCTTCTGGCCGTTGATGACGAAGCAGTCCCCCTCGCGGACGGCCTGGGTCTTCAGCGCCGCAAGGTCGGTGCCCGCCTGCGGCTCGCTGTAGCCGACGGCGAAGTTCAGCTCGCCGCTGGCAATGCGCGGCAGGATGTCGCGCTTCTGTGCCTCGGTACCGCGGCGGATGAGCGCCGGCCCGATGGTGTTCACGGTGACGAACGGGAACGGCGCCTCCGCCAGCCACAGCTCCTCGAGCACGATCTTCTGCGCGAGCGGGTCGAGGCCGCGGCCGCCGTACTCCTTCGGCCAGCCGGGCGTCAGCCAGCCGTCGGCGCCCATGCGCTTCAGCAGCGCGCGGTATGCCGGGCCGCTCTCGCGATCGCGGGTGGCCTCGCGCGCCTCCGGGGTCATGAGCTGCCCCAGGTAGGCGCGGAACTCACGGCGCAGCGCCTGCTGCGCCTGGGTGTATTCGACGTGCATCGCGCTAGTCCCCCGTGAACGGCGCAATGCCGAGGGCGGCAAGGTTCCTCGCCGTCAGCGGCAGGTAGGACCGCGCGTGCGCATCACGCACGTACAGCGGATCACCGGCGGTGCGCGCCGGGTCGTAGCCGGCGCGCTGCAGGTCCACCTTACGCAACTTGAACGTCGTGGTCAGGTCCGCGTCCTTGGAGATGCGCACGAACAGCGGCAGGGCATAGTCGGCCAGCCGCGCGGCGGCAAACTCATGGAAGGCGCTGGGGTCGAAACAGCGCCGCATCCGCGTAGGTGAGCGCCACCATTCCCGCCCGGCCCTCGGCCCCCGTGACGCGCACCCCGTAGACATTGACCACGGCAGGACCGGGAAAGCGCGCCAGTGCCGCGGCGACCTCGTCGGTCGAGACGTTCTCGCCCTTCCAGCGGAAGGTATCCCCAACCCGGTCGACGAAGTAGAAGTAGTCGTCGGCATCGAAGCGCACCAGGTCACCGGAGCGCATCCAGCGGTCGCCCGGGCGGAACACGTTGCGCAGCAGCTTCGCCTCGGTAGCCTCCGCGGAGGTGTAGCCTTCGAAGAAGCCCGCAGCGGTCGGCCCGTCGAGGACTTCGGCGATCAGCTCCCCGACCTCCCCCGGCTGGCACAGGACGAGCGTGCCGGTGGGGGACTCAAGGTATGCGTCCGGCTTCCACGTCATAGCGCACCACGCGGATATTGCTGCGCTCCGGGTACGGCAGGCGCCCGACCGAACCGATCTTGCCGTCCACGTTGGTGAGGCCGTAATTGGCCTCCGTGGAGCCTAGGCCCTCGCAGATGCGCTCGATGCCGAAGCGCCGTGCAAACTCGCGCCAGACCTCGGCCTTGAGCCCCGCCCCGCTCATGCGGCGCAGCGTGTGCGCAGCGTCGCCGGCGCGCTCGGGCTGGTTCAGCAGGTAGCGGCACAGCTCCCCGATGTAGTACCAGGCGGTGACTTTGTGCGTGCGCACGTCATTCCAGAACTCGCTGGCGCTGAAGCGGCGCCGCAGCACGACCGGGATGCCCAGGTGCAGGGCGACCGAGACCACGACCATGCCTCCGGCGCCGTGGTACAGCGGCAGCACGTTGTAGAACACATCCCCGCGCTTGAGCTCCAGCAGGCCGGCGATGACCCCGCCGGCATTGAGGAAGCGCAGGTGACTCATCAGCGCCGCCTTGGGCAGGCCGGTCGTGCCGGAGGTGAAGATGAAGTACAGCGGCTCGCCCAGGCGCACCTGTGCGCGGTGGGCGCGTTCGGGGTTGAGCGCACTCGCAGCGGCCATCGCCGCGTTCAGCGAGGTGCGCCCGGGCACCGCTTGCGTCGCGGCCGCCGCTGCTGGCTGCACGAATTCGAGCACCAGGGGCGGCAGGTCCTGCGCGGCAAGCGAGGCCACGCGATCGGCACATTCAGGGCCATAGACCAGCGCGCGCGCGGCGGTCTGGTCGAGGGCGTGCTTGAGGATGCGCTCGCGTGCGGATGTGTTGAGCAATGCGGTCACGATGCCGACCTTGGCAAGTCCCAGCCAGACCATCGGGAACTCTGGGAAGTTGTCCATCATCAAGGCGACGACATCGCCGCGCTTGAGCCCCATGGCAAGGGCGGCATGGGCGACGCGGTTCGCGCCCTGGTTGAGTTCGGCAAAGCTCAGCGAGCGACCCTCGAAGATCACGAATGGCAGCTGCGCGGCGTCCACGGCGCGTTCCTCGAGCATGTCGGCCACGCTGTACGCCTGGTCGCGCCGATAGCTGCCGATCAGCGCATAGCCCTTGTTCAGGCGCTGCTGCGTCAGTTCGCGCGGGACGACTTCGCTCTGGCTCAAGTGGGTTCCTGCAGGTACCGGGCAGCCGGCAGCCTAGCACCCCGCCGATACGCGGGACCTACCCAAACTGGGGGGCGCGGAACCAGGCACGTGTCGCTACCCGAATACCCGTCCAGCCAATGGTTTACCGCCTCCGGCACACGTACCATCACGGCCCATGAATTCAGCGCGTCTTGAGGCCTTCACCGACGGTGTCATCGCCATCGTCATCACCATCATGGTGCTGGAGCTGCATGTCCCCCACGGAGGAGACCTGGCCGCGCTCAAGGCACAGACGCCGATCCTGCTGGCCTACGTGCTCAGCTACGTGAACGTCGGGATCTTCTGGAACAACCACCACCACATGCTGCACCTGACCGAGAAGGTCGTCAGGCGCGGTGCTGTGGGCGAACCTGAACCTGTTGTTCTGGCTGACGCTGGTGCCGTTTGTCATCCGCTGGATCGACGAGAGCGGCTTCACCACCGCGCCGGTGGCCGCCTACGGGTTCGTGCTGGCGATGGCCGCCGTCGGCTACGTCATCCTGCAGCGCTACGATCATCGCCGCGAACGGCGGCGAACAGTCGCGCCTGGCCAAGGCACCGGCAATGACACTGAAGGGCAAGCTGTCGCTGCTGTTGTACTGCGTCGGCTTTGCCGTGGCGTTCATCCAGCCCGTGGCTCGCCATCGCATTTACATCGCAGTAGCGCTGATGTGGCTCATCCCGGACCGGCGTATCGAGGAGCGCATCAGGAAGCGCGCGGCCGGGCTGACCGCCGGGCGCCTAGCGGGTCATGAAGTCCAGCACCTTGCTTGCCAGCGCCCCGAACGGCGGCCACAAGCGCGCGCATGCCGCTCATCGGGGCCTGGTAGAACACCGGGCGCAGCTTGGAGAAGGTCTGGAAGCCCTCGACGGCCGTGGTAGTGGCCCATGCCGCTCGCCCCCACGCCGCCGAAGGGCAGGTCGTGCTGGCCCACGTGCCAGAGCGCGTCGTTCACCGAGACCCCGCCGGACATCACCACCTGCAGCAACGCTGCGACGCGCTTGCGCGACGCGGCTGAACGGGTAGAACGCCAGCGGCCGCGGGCGCTCGTTGATGAACGTGCACCGCATCGGCCAGCTGACTGGTAGCCGATGATCGGCAGCACCGGCCCGAAGATCTCGCGCTGCATCAGCTCGCAGTCCTCGGGCGGGTTGAGCACCACGTGAGGGGCGATCTTGCGCGTCGCCTCGTCCCAGGGCAGGACCTTGGATCAGCTGCACCACGCGTGGCACCGCGGGCGCGCGCATCCTCCAGCGCGTGCGTGATGCGCGCGAAGGCCTTCGCATCGATGATCGAGGTGTAGTCGCGGCTGGACAGCTGCGGGTAGCGGTGCGCGGCGATCTGGCGCGCCGCCCGCACAAATTCCTCGATGCGCTGCGTGGGCATGAGCAGGTAGTCCACGGTGGTGCAGATCTGCCCGGCGTTCAGCAACTTCACGAACAGGATGCGTTCAGCGGCCGTGTACACCGGGAAGTCATCCAGCAACAGTGCGGGGGACTTGCCACCCAGTTCAAGCGTCACCGGCACGAGATTTGCGGCGGCTGCCGTCATCACCGCGCGCCCGGTCTGTGTCGAGCCGGTGAACAACAGGTGGTCGAACGGCAGCTTGGAGAACTCGATGCCGACCCCGCCGGTCTCATCGAACACGGCGAGCTTTTCGGGCGGGAAGTAGCGCGGTATGCGCTCGATCAGCAAGGCGGCGAAGTGGCGCGAGTTCTCCGACAGCTTCACCATGGCGCAGTTGCCCGCGGCGAAGACCGAGGTCAGCGCTACGAAAGTGAGGTTGATGGGGAAGTTCCACGGCACGATCATGCCGACCACTCCCAGCGGCTGGGGGATCACCCGGTTGCGCGCCGCCGGGAACAGCAGCACATCGATGCTGCGTCGCTGGCGGTGCATCCAGCCGCGCAGGTGGTGACGGGTGTACTTGATGCCATCGAGCACTGGCACGACCTCCCCGAGCAGGGTCTCGTGGCGCGAGCGGCAGCCGTAGTCCTGGTTGACGGCGGCCACCAGGTCGTCGCGGTTCTCGCGAATGAAGCGTGCGAGCGTGGTCAGGTCCTCGATCCGCTGCCGGTAACTGGGCACCGGGTCGCGGGCATGGGCCTGGCGCTGCAGCTCGAGCGCCACCTGGAGCATGGAGCGCACGCCGTCCCCGGCCGTCTGAGCCGTGCCGTCTTCCAGTCGTGCGTTCATGCCTGCTCCTTGCCGATGGTTACTGGAACTTAGCCCCCAGCTCCACGCCCCAGAACCGCGGCGCCGTGATGCCGCTGAACGGCGTGCCCAGGGTCGGGATGCTGATGTTGCCGATACCCGTGGCGTACTGCTTATCAAACACGTTGTTCGAGTAGACGGCAACCGTGACCGGCATGCGCGCGTTGCGGCTGGTCCAGGCCAGGCGTACGTCGGTGCGGTTGGTCGACTGGTTGGTGTCGAACGAGGGGATGTTCAGGCAGGCGTAGTTCGGCTGCGAGTCGGCGTTGCAGCGCCCCGCTCCGCGCCAGGCGTCCTGGACCGTGAAATCGACGTCGCCGCCGGCCACGTCGTGCACTGTGTAATCGATGCCACCGGCAAGGGCCCAAAGCGGCACGCCCGTCGCCTGGCCGTTGAGGTTGGTGCCATCCGGGGCGGTGTAGTCCTTGTAGGTCGAGTCGATGTAGGTGGCATTGAAGTCGAAGCGCAGCCCGCTGGTGATGTGCCAGTGCGTCTCGAAGTCGAAGCCGAAGGCGTGCACGTCGCTCACCGTCACCTGGTACTGCGGGATGTTGTTGTCCTGGGACACCAGGCTCAGGTTCTGGAGGTTGGTGTAGTCGTAGTAGTAGCCGGCCAGATTTAGCACCAGCCGGTGGTCCATGAGCTCGCTCTTGACGCCCAGCTCGTAGTTGTTGACGTGCTCGGGGTTGTAGGCGGCGCCCGGCAGCAGCGCGTTGTAGCCGCCAGCCTGGTAGCCCTTGGCATACGACAGGTAGTACATGACATCGCTCTGCGGCTTGTAGGTGAGGACCACGCGCGGGCTGGTGTCGTTCCAGCTCTCGTGCGTACGCAGCGGCGCCGTCAGGGCGATCGGGTAGTTGAAGGCGATGTTCTGGTACGGGTTGAATACCGCCGGTGGGAAGGCGATCCCGTATTGCGCGAGGGCGGCGAGGCTGGCGTCGAGCTCGTTCGCCGTACGCTGCGGGGCGTACCAGCTGAAGTCCTTCTCGTCGTGCGTGAAGCGCACGCCAGTCGTCAGGTTCCACTTGTCAGCCAGGTGCCAGATCACGTCACCGTAGGCCGCATAGGCGCGCGCGTACAGGTGGTTGTACATGTTCTCCTGCCAGGTATCCCCGAGCAGGCTGATCGGAATGCCGTTCTGCTGCGCGACCGAGCTCAGGTAGCCGTACGGAGGTATCGGCGAGCCCAGGTTCAGCGCCTGCGTATCGATGGTGTTGGTCAGCAGGTTGACCTGGCTGTCCTGGTTGGAATCGGCGTAGTAGTAGTTGACGCCGCCGACCCAGTCGGCGAGCGCGGTCTTGCCGCCCAGCGTGAACTCCTGCGAGAACGCCTTGCTCTGCTCGATGTTGACGTCGTCGAAGTACAGGTAGTCGCGGTTGGTGCCGTCCTGGCTCTCACGGTTGTAGGTGTTGAAGTGCTGGTACGAGCTGACCGAGGTCAGGTCGCCAAAGCTAAACGGGTGCGTCGCGCGCAGCGTGACGTTGTCGTAGGTGCGGCTCTCACGCGGGTTGACGGTGTCCGACAGCAGCGGCGCGGTGAACGGACTCTTCCAGGCGTTTGGGTCCGAGGGGTACGGCGGCAGGCCCGGGGATGCTGGCAGGTCGGCAATGCCGATGGCCGGCCGCGAGGGCTGCGCCAGGTTCTCGTGCTCGTAGATCAGGCGGAAGGTGGTGTCACCCGGCGCACGCCACAGCAGTTGCGCACGACCGCCCCAGTCGCCATCACGCTCGTAGCGGAACCCGGTGGCGGCATCCTGCATCCAGCCATTGCTGCGATTGCTGACGAAGCTGACGCGCGCATCCAGGTCCTGCGTCAGGGGGGCATTGACCATGCCCTCGTAGTACTGCGCACCGTAGTTGCCCCAGCGCCCCTTGGCCTCGGCAGCGAAGCTGTCGGTGGGTGCGTTGGAGGTCACCGAGATCGCACCGGCTGCGCTGTTGCGGCCGAACAGGGTGCCCTGCGGGCCCTTGAGCACCTCGACGTGGTCGAGGTCGTTGAACAGCAGCAGCGCGCCGCCGCTCTTGCCCGCGTAGACGCCGTCCTGGTAAATGCCAATCGGCGAGTCGGTGCCGATGCCGAAGTCCGAGACGCCGATGCCGCGCAGCTCGTAGTAGGGCTGGGTCGGTTGCTCGCCGCTGACAAACAGGCCCGGAACGTAGCCGTTCATGCTCGCCAGGTCAGTGGCCTGCAGCTTCTCGATCTGCACCGCGGTGACTGTCTGCAGCGTGATCGGCACGTCCTGTGACGCCTCGGAGCGGTGCTGCGCGGTGATCGTGATCGTGGTGAGCTCACCGCTGTCGGCGATGGCCGAGGTTGCCGGCGCATCGGCCGCCGTGGCGGCGCCGCCTGCGCACAGGCCCAGCAGCGACAGGTACATTGATTGACGGCGGATGCTCATCTTTAGGTCTCCGGTATTGATACTCATACGCCGCATGCCCCGGGCATTGCGGCAATCCATTCACGAATCAGTGCCAGGCCCTCGCGGTGCACGGTGCTGCGGCCCTGCTCGGGCATCATCACGCCTGGCTCCGTCGAGGCCAGCCGATAGGGCAGGATCGAGTCATCCGGGTGCCCGGGGACGATGTCGATCATGTGGTCGCCGGTGCCACGCCCGGCGGCGACCGGGGGCTTGCAGACCCCCAGGTGCCGGTCCGTGGCCACGGATGGGTCGAAGCTCAGCCCCGTGGTGTTGGCCGGACCGGTCGGGCTGTGGCAGTGCACGCAGTTGACGTCGAGGTAGGCGCGGGCACGCGCATCGAGTGACTGCGTGGCGTCACGCCAGTTGGCGTTGCGCGGCACCTGCGCCAAGCTGCGGGCAGGCCTGTCAGGTAGCCGGCCTTCACCAGGTAGGTGAGTTGGTTCTCGGCACCGCCCGCGTATGGGTAGGTGCGGTTCAGGTGCCGCGCCTTGAGTCCCAGCGGCGTCAGCGCCTTGGTACTCACATCGGTGACGTGGCAGCCGGCGCACTGGTTCTCGTTGGGGACGACGTAGGTGAAGGCCTCGTTCTGCATGCCATCGGCCACCAGTTCCAGCGGCACCTCGTCGCCGGTGCGCGCCAGCTCCGCATCGCTCTGCTGGGCGTTCCACACGTACGGCAGCGCCTCCCAGCCGTGCTCGCGGCGCACCAGGATGCGCGTCTCGATGAGCCGCACGTTGGCCAGGTTGAGCCCCTGCCCGGAGAAGTCCTTGGACTGGTCGTAGGTGCGCGCGACTGCTCGCCGCCCCGCCTGCGTGCGCGGGTAGAAGAAGGTCTTGCTAAGCATGGTGCCGACGGGGAAGTCGAAGCTGCCGGTGGCGTCGTATTTGGCGGCAGTGCCCTTGGGCATCCACACGGTGCGCAGCTTGTGGGCGTAGTCGCTGAACAGCGGACGTGTTCAGGTCATAGGGGACTACCCCTGCATTCAGCGCCAGTGTCTGGCCGTCGCGGTACACGACGTGCCAGTCGCTCAGGTGCGCCGGCCGGCCGTCGGCGAAAAAATGCACTGCAGGCTCGGGAGCACGCGCGCAACCGCTCAGCACGGCGGCCAGCGCCACGGCTTGCAACAGAGCGCCGCTAGCGGCGCGCCCGGGAAAGCAGACATCACGTGCGCCTTCAGGTGCTGCCGTGCAGCTCGACCGCCGGCAGCTTGGCAAGCTCGCACTGGTGGGCCGCCATGTCGATGTTCGGGTTCTTGTACTTGTGCGGCCCGTCGGCATTGAGCACGCCGACACTGCCGTTCTTGACGCAGATGCGCTCGGCGTCGGGCGGCGTGCCGTTCACGAGGTTCTTCTCGTCGCGGTAGCCGTCCCAGAGGATGTCCGGAAAGTGCCCGTTGAGCCCGAACATCGCCACCTTCAGGGTCTTCAGGTCAAGGCCATCCGGGGAGTCACCGCCGCCGGCGAAGCGGTTGTCGTACACGAAGATCGCGCGCGGGTATGGGTCGTAGTTCGGGTCGATGCCCGGCTTGTTGTAGTAGTTGGTCGAGAAGTAAGCCGAGATGATCAGGTTCGCGGTCTGGTTGTCGGCGATGTCGTTGTCGAAGATCTCGACCTTGCTGTTGGAATTGACGACTACGCCGGCCCCTGCCGGCACGCTGGCAACCGCTGCGCCTTTGGCGGCGAAGTTGGCGAGATTGTTCTTGAACACCTTGTTCTTGAACACGCGCGTGGAGTGGCCCGGCTGGCTCAGGTTCGGCATGTTGAACACCAGGATGCCGCCGGTGTTGCCGGTGGCGACGTTCTCGTAGACGTCCGCGCCGATGGTGTTCTCGATCTCGATGCCCGCGACGTTCTGCTCGGCGTGGCAGCGGCGCACGATGACGTTGGTCGACTGGCCGACGTAGATGCCCGCATCCGAGGCGCCCCAGGCGGAGGAGTCCTCGATCAGGATGTTGTGCGACTTGACCGGGTAGATGCCGTAGGCGCCGTTGGTGGTCTTGGAGCCGCCGGTCCAGGCCACGCGCACGCCGCGGATGGTGATGTTGGTGCCGTCGTTGATCTTCAGCCCGTCGCCCTTGGTGTCCTCGATCGAGAGGTTCTCGATCGTGAAGTCATTGGCGTAGACCAGGATCCCTTCCGGCCCCGAGATCTCGTTCTTGAACGAGAGGATGCTGGAGTCAGTGCCGGCGCCCTTGATGGTGACGCCGTTGGCACGCAGGGTGAGCACGCGGTCGAGCGGATGCTTGCCGGCGGGAATCTCGATGACCGTGCCGGGCTTGGCGTCGAGGAACTTCTCCTGCAGCTGCTTCTGGAATGCGGCATCGTCCGCCGACAGACCCTGGGGGGAGGACTGGCTGGACTGCTGCGAGCAGGCGACGGCCAGGAGACACAGCGACGCGACGGCCAGTTGGCGCATGATTTTCTCTCGAACACAGCTTTGTTGCGGCCGCGCTACACGGCAGGGCTGGGCAGAATATCATGCCGGGCGTTCCCGGGCCTTAGAGGCTATCTGAAACACCACCGTGCGCCCGCCGTTGAGGAATACGCGCTGTTCGGTGGCGTAGCGCACCGCCGTGGACAGGGCGCGGCGCTCGGAGTCGCGGCCACGCGCGACCAACATGTCCGGGGTGTCGGTATGGTCCACGCGCTCGACGACCTGCTCGATGATCGGACCCTCGTCCAGGTCCGCGGTGACGTAGTGGGCGGTGGCGCCGATCACCTTCACGCCGCGGTCGTAGGCCTGATGATAGGGCTTGGCGCCCTTGAACCCAGGCAGGAACGAGTGATGGATGTTGATCGCCCGGCCGCGCAGCTTGCCGCACAGCTCGTTGGAGAGGATCTGCATGTAGCGCGCCAGCACCACAAGCTCAGTGCGCGTGGAGTCCACCAGTTCCAGCAGCTTGCGCTCCTGGTCGGCCTTGGTGGCAGGCGTCACCGGCAGGTGGAAGAACGGCAGGTTGTGGCGCGCGGCGATCGGCTGCAGGGTGACGTGGTTGGAAACCACGGCCGTCACGTCCATCTTCAGTCCGCCGGTGCGGTGGCGGTACAGCAGGTCCTCCAGGCAATGGTCGAAGTTGGACACCATGATGAGCACGCGGGTGCGCTCGGCGGTGTCCTGAATACGCCACTCCATCTCCTCCGCGACGGCCACTTGGGCGAACTCCTTGCGCAGCCTGGCCAGGTCGACCGGCTCGCCCTGCACGCCACAGAAGGCGACGCGCGCGAAGAAACGCTTGGAGATCGTGTCGTCGAACTGCTGCATCTCCATGAGGTAGAAGCGGCGCGAGGCCAGAAACCCGGCGATCGCCGCCGTCGTGCCCATGCGGCTGGGGCAGCTGGCGCTGAGCACATAGGGATGATCAGTCGCAAAATTCACGCGGCTCGCTCCTTGGAAGAACGGTGTGGGAACCTGAAGGCGAGCCTGACAGCCCGCGCAGCCGTAATCTAATCCAAAAGGGACGGCCGCCATCGCGTACGCGTCATCGGTGCTGCAAGGCGCGGCTGCAGTGCCGCAGTTGGGAGGCTGTGCGACCTAGCCGCGGCCGAACACCCGGATGGCCGCCCCGGTGACCGCGCGGGCGCCCTCCCCGGCCAGGAAGGCGACCACGTCCGCGAGCGCCTCCGGTGCCACCCAGCGGCTGAAGTCCGCCTTGGGCATGTCGGTGCGGTTGCGCGGGGTATCGAGCGTCCCGGGAAGAATGGTGTTGACCGTGATCGCCTTGTCCTTCAGCTCCTCGGCCAACGCCTCGGTCAGGCGCTCGACGCCGGCCTTCGAGGCGGCGTAGGCGCCCATGCCAGCCGCGGCACGCGCAGCCGCGCCGGCGCCGATATTGACGATCCTTCCTGCACCGCGGGCGAGCAGGTGGGGCAGCGCTGCGCGACAGGCGATCACCGCGGTCTTGAGGTTCATCGTGAACATCTGCTCCCAGATGGCCGCCTCTCCCTCACCCAGCAGCTGCCACTGGAAGCCGCCCGCGACATTCACCAGGACGTCCAGTCCGCCGGTAGCCTCGGCTGCCTGCCGCAGCGCCTGTCCGGCGGACTTTTCGTCCGCGAGGTCGATGTCCCCGATCAGCACGTGCGGGGCGGCGAACTGCGTGCGTGCCCACTGCGGCGCCGGCGCGCGATCCACCAGTACCACCCGCGCGCCATCGGCCACGAACCGGCGAGCGACTGCGGCACCCAGCACGCCAAAGGCACCCGTGATGACCACTACCTGCGAACTGCTCATCGCCTGACTCCTTGCACCTCAGACGCTAGCACCATAGCGCGGACGCCGCCGAGGTGTCCGCCAGGCGCACCCCGCGGATACCGGCCTTCTCGCGCGCCTGCTCCGGGGTGAGCTCGAAGAGTTCCTCGAATCGCAGACTGTACAGCGGCGCGGACTCGCGGCCCACCTGCGAGCCGCGTTCCAAGGCGTCCAGCACCGTGAGCCAGGTCTGCGGGTAGTGCAGTACCGCGCGCGTGAGGATGCGCGTGGAGGACAGCATGTAGAAGACACACAGTTCGCCGGCAAGCTCCGCACTCAAGTGCACGAACAGGTTGGTGAGGCGCATGTAGTACGGCACCACCTCGCCGATGAAGTCAAAGCCACCACCGCCCAGGATGTGCTCAAGGTCATGGGTCTGCCCGGCGCGCAGGAAGAAGTACTGGTAGTCGTTCTGCGGCTTGTACGGCGGCACGATGTCCACCTGCAGGTCGTTGGCCATCAGCTGCCTGTAGAAGATCCCGGCGGTGGTTCCCGGCGCGTAGTCCTTCAGGTCCTCGCGCCTGAACGTGGAGATGTGGCCGTCGCGGAACCAGGCATCGAGCGCCGCATTCTTGCGGCGCTCGGCGGCGAACAGCTCATTGATGTGGTTGATGTCCTGCACCTCGCGCAGCGCGAGCACCAGCGGCATCGGGTCCGATGGCGTGGGGGCATCCGGACCGTTCTTGCGCAACAGGTGCGTCGCCATCCAGTCGCGGATGCGCGGGTCGTTCAGATAGCGCGACGAACTGACCAGCGTGCTGCTGGTGGTCGGCACGCGGGTAAGCCCCTTCATCAGGTAGGAATAATCATTCACGAGGTAGCACTCCGGTTACAGGTTGGCATCAGGTACTCGCGCCTAAGTGTGCGGCGAGCTCCGCCGGTACCATGACCGGGAAGCGCAGCAGCATCTGTCCCATGCCCTTGGCGGCAGGGTCCAGCTGCGTGCTGGCATTGATCCCGCCCTCCAGGGCATCGTGCACCACGAAGTTCAGGGCACTGAAACCCGGAACTTCGTGGCGGTCAACCCGCGGCGGGCCTGCCTGACGCAGATGACGGTACCACTGCCCCACCGCCTGCGGTTCAAGCGCTGCGCGCAGCCAGGGCAGGTACTCAGGCTTGCGCGCGATCACCGCGACGTTGAAGAGGTGTCCCTTGTCACCGGAGCGCACGAACGCCAGGCGCAGCAGCTCGACCGCGCGTGCGTTGGGCGGCAGCGACAGGGCCTGCGCCGGTGCCGCGATGGGCGGCGGCGCTGGCGAACCTGCGACATCCGGCAACTGCACGCTTGTGCCGTTGACAGTCAAGCGCGGCGTCACAGCGCTCTTCTTCAACAGGCCCAGGAACAGGCCCGTCACCGGCAGCACCTGGGTCGCAAGGTTGATCGAGGTGCCCGGGGACATGCCCGAGACCGCAGTCCATTGTTCGCGCGCGAACAGGTCAGCGCCGAGCTTCTCGGGTGGTCGGCGACGAGCTTCAGCGATCAGTTCGCGGGCGCCGCCGGGCTGTGCGTGCGCGCCGAAGCTGCGCTCGGCACCGATGATGATCGTGTTGGTGGCGGTGAAGTCGGCAAGGCTGCGGGCACGCAGCAAGCATCCGGGCGCGCTCGAAGAGCGCGGCCGCCTGGCGCTCGGCCTTGGCGCCAGCCTCCTCGCCGATCATCGGCTGGTAGGCGATCGCGCGCCAGCCGTCGTCGTAGGTGATGCACACCTTGTACGTATCGGTGGGCGGGCGTCCACGCGCGCCGGATACCTGTACGCGATCCGCGCCCACCTGCTCGAGCCTCACCTGGCTGAAGTCGCAGCGCACGTCGGTGACGATGTAGTCGCACGGGTCGCTGACCTCGTAGAGCAGCTGCTCGGCGACAGTCCCGACCGACACCAGGCCGCCAGTGCCCTCAGGCTTGGTGATGACCAGCGTGCCATCGGCATGGCACTCCCCGATGGGGAAGCCGATGTCCTCCCAGCGCGGTACGTCGCGCCAGTCGGTGAAGGTGCCCCCGGTCACCTGTGCGCCGCACTCGAGCAGGTGACCTGCCAGCGTGCCGGCCGCCAGTGCGTCGTGGTCATCTGCCGACCAGCCGAACTCGTGGATGAGTGGACCTAGCGCGAGCGCGCTATCCACCACCCGCCCGGTGATCACGATGTCCGCCGCGCGCGCGAGCGCCGCTGCGATGGGGAAGGCGCCGAGATAGGCGTTCGCGCTGATGATCGGCTTGTGTGGCAGCGCCGTCGCCGGTGAACATCTCGCGCACGCCCGCCGCGCGTAGCGCGTCAACCTGTGCGCGCATGTCATCCCCGTCCACGCATGCAACGGTGAGCGTGAGGCCTGCCTCCTTGATCATCCCCTCCAGCGCGGCGACCAGACCCTTCGGGTTCAGGCCGCCGGCATTGGCAATGACCTTGATGCCCTGGCGGGCGATCTCCTTGAGGTGTGGGCCGACGTGCACGGTGAGGAAATCCGTACCGAAGCCGCCCTTGGGATCCATGGCCTGGAAGCGGCCGAGCATGCCCATGGACGCCTCGGCTAGGTAGTCGAAGATCAGGTAGTGCGAGCCGCCCGCCGGCGAGCAACTGCGGCACCCCGAGGGCACTGTCGACCAGGAATGCCGAGCCGCCGCCGATGCGGACGACCTTGTGTG
Organism: uncultured Pseudomonadota bacterium; assembly: GCA_963703025.1. Taxonomy (GTDB): domain Bacteria; phylum Pseudomonadota; class Gammaproteobacteria; order Steroidobacterales; family Steroidobacteraceae; genus 13-2-20CM-66-19. Next base: position 4,257,450 of record OY969778.1, read on the forward strand.
CCTCAGCCATGCTTCCCCCTGCTTCAATTGCGCGCCGAACTCTAGCGTGCCGGCTTGCCTTCAATTGTCACCCAAGTTACTTTCTGCCACATGAACCCTTCCAAGGACGCCGCACTCAAGGTGCTGCGCGAATGCGAATGGCTCGAGCACGAGCCGGCAGCACTTGCCGGCGCGCTGCTCGCGCAGGGCCGGCTGCTGCAGCTGAATACCGGGGAGTGGGCGCAGGCGGAGGGCGACGACCACCGCGGACTCATCGTCGTCATCAGCGGCGTGGTCCACGTCTCCTGCCAGGCCTCCGGTGCGCGCACGGTGCTCATCGGGCACTGCGAGGCAGGCGCGGTGCTCGGACATGCGACGCGCTACAGCGGTGGGCCGCGCCTGGTGACCGCGGTGTGCGCGGAGAGCGAGCGTGCTGCTGGCGGTGCCCGAACGCGGACTCGAGGAGGTCGCGGCGCAATGGCCAACGCTGTGGCGCGCACTGGCCACCTCCGCCTACGGCTATACGCGGCGCACGGTGCGCGCGCTCGCAGAGCTGATCGCGCTGCCGCCGCGCCAGCGCCTGGCCTCGCGCCTGCTGCTGATGGCGGCGGCGCATGGAACCGACGGCGAGCAGGTCGTGCGCCTGAGCCAGCAGGCGATCGGGGAGATGATCGGGGTCACGCGCAAGACGGTGAACGCCCACCTGGCCGCGTTCGAGCGCGCCGCCCTGGTCAGGGCAAACTACAGCCGCATCATCCTGCGCAACCCGCAGGGGCTCAGGCGCATTGCCGACAGTTGATGCGGTGACCGCGTAGCTGCGGTCCTAGCAGATCTTTAGGCACCTGCGCTGATCTCGATGCGGTAGAAGCAGGCGCCGGGCACCACGCTCGAGAACTGGCACTGCAGTGGACCGTCGATGCGCAGCGCATCCAGGCGTGCCAGCGCAACGCTCCTGTCCTGCGCCTTCATCACCAGCTCCGCCGAGGCCAGCACCACGGTGGTGGCAGCCGTGAAGGAAAACTTCACCGGCTCCTCCACCACGCAGCGCTGGACCTTAGCGGTGCTGTGCCCGCGGCGCGTCATGACGTTCAGGTCATGCACCGCGCCGGCCAGCGGTGTCCCAAAGCTTGCCGCGTCACCCGGAAATGCAAACGGATTGCTCTCAGGCGACAGCACCACCGGCGGCCCGCCGGCGACCTGGAGCGACAACTCCCCTTCCAGGATGACGATGACCCGGTCGATTCCGGCAAAGCGCGAGAATGCCCCCGCACTGTCGACCTGCGCGCAGCTGATGCGCCACGCGAAGTCATCAAGCCGCGCCTGCGGCGGCTGCGCGGCCACCTCGCGGGTGACCCCGCCGCCGTTCTTCCACGGCACCGCGGCGCGCTCGGCTGCCGGCAGCAGCTGCACTGTGGGGGCCGCGGTGCTCACGCGGGCCTGATCGGCAGCGAGAAGTCGCCGTCCTGGATCTGACGGACCCCAGGCTCGATCTGGTAGTAGGCGCCCTTGTCCTTGACGAAGATGTGGCAGTCGAACTTCAGCCCCGTGCCATCGTCCAGCGAGCCTGCAGCGATGCTGAGGTAATCCTTGCCATGGGCTGCCCAGAACAGCGTCGAGCCGCAGCGACCGCAGAACCCGCGCCGCGCCTCGGCTGAGGCTTCGTACCAGCGCAGTGGCGCATCGGTGAGCAGCTTGAAGTCGGCAACCCGGGCTGCAGTGGCCGCCAGGAAATGGCCCGTCATGCGCCGGCACTGCGAGCAGTGGCAGCCGACCACATCGCGCAACGGACCGTTTACCCGGTAGCGCACCGCGCCGCACATGCAGCCACCCTCGTGCGCGCCGCTTGCGCTCAAGGGGCGGCTCCCAGCCCGAGCTTCTGCTTCAGATAGACGAAGCTCAGCGCCCACATCTCCGCAGCCTGCTTGTGGTCGGCAGCCGCGGCATGGCCGCCGTCGGTGTTCTCGTAGAACAGCACGTCGTGCCCCTGCGCCTCCATGCGCGCGGCCATCTTGCGCGCGTGCACCGGCGTCACCCGGTCATCGCTGGTGGCGGTGACGAAGAATACCGGCGGGTACTGCTTCTTCGCCGAGACGTTCTGGTAGGGCGAATACTTCATGAGCCAGGCGCGGTCGGCAGGCTTGGCCGGATCGCCATACTCGGCCTCCCACGAGGCACCGGCCCCGATCTGGGTATAGCGGATCATGTCGATCAGCGGCACCTGGCACACGACCGCGCCGAACAGCTGCGGCGCCTGCACCATGTTCGCGCTCACCAGCAGCCCGCCGTTGGAGCCACCCATGATCCCCAGCTGCTTGGGTGTCGTGATGCCGCGCGCCACCAGGTCGCGCGCGATGGCCTGGAAGTCATCGAAGGCCTTCTGCCGGTTCCCCTGCAGCGCGGCCTGGTGCCAGGCCGGGCCGTACTCCCCGCCACCGCGGATGTTCGCGTCCACGAATACCCCGCCGCGGGTGAGCCACAGCATGCCGAAGTTGGCCGAGTAGTGCGGGGTCTCGGATACCTCGAAGCCACCGTAGCCGTACAGGATGGTCGGCGCGGGAGCTGACTGCGTGCGCGGGCGCGTGACGAAGTACGGCACGCGGGTACCGTCCGCGGAAGTGGCGAAGAACTGCTCGGTCGCAAGGTTCGAGGCATCAAAGCGCGGTGGCAGCGACTTGATTGCCACCGGCTTGCCGTCGCCGGAGTCCGCGTACAGGGTGGCCGGACTGGTGTAGCTTTCGAAGCCGAAGAACGCCTCCGGCCCATAGTCATTGGTCGAGATGATCGACGCGGCGCCGCCTGCCGGCAGCGGCAGGACGGTTTCACTCCAACGCCCGTCCGCACCCGGGGTGAAGGCGTGCACGCTGCCGGTCACGTCATGGTAGATCGACGCATACACCGCATCGCGGCCGGTGCCGACCTCATCGATCGAGCCGTGCGCGTCAGGGGTGAAGAGTACCGTCACGGCCCCTGCCGCCGCCTTGTCTTTCGCCGGCAACCGATAGGCAATCAGGGAGCCCTTGGCGATCGGGGTGCTCTTCTCCGGAGTCCAGTCATCGCGCAGGGTGAAGATCAGCTGGTCACCCTGCGCCCCCTTGAGGTCCGCCCCCGCCGGCAGCGGCAGCTGCCAGGTGGTGCCGTCTTCTCTTAGGAGATGGAACTCGGAGGTGAAGAAGCTCGGTGCCCGCGCGACCAGGGCGATCGTGCCGGACTTGGTGTGCATGACCACCGGCTGCGACGACACGTCGGTGAGCTCGCCCTCGAACAGCTTGGCGGCGCTGGCGACCGGCTGCCCGCGCTTCCACAGCTTGACCACATTCGGATACCCCGAAGTTGTCATCGAACCTGGACCGAAGTCGGTGCCGAACAGCACCGTATCCTCATCAAGGTAGGTGCTTGCGGACTTCGCCTCGGGCAGCTGAAAGCCGTCCTTGACGAAGGTGCGCGACGCCAGGTCGAACTCGCGCACCACAACTGCATCGCCGCCGCCGCGCGAGAGCTGCAGGATGCAGCGCGCGTAGCTGGGGCTGCAGTCCCCGCCCTTCCATACCCAGTTCTCGTGCTCATCCGCGGCTAGCTTGTCCAGGTCCAGCAGCAGCTCCCACTTCGGATCAGCCCTCGCGTACTCGACGAACGTGGTGCGGCGCCAGATACCCTTGGGGTGCGCGGCGTCCTGCCAGAAATTTGTGACCCAATGGTGGTTGAGGCCGCCGTAGGGAATGCGGTCGGTCGCATCCATGACTTTCAGGATCGCCGCGTAGTCCTTGGCGTAGTCAGGATCTGCCTGCAGCACCGGGATGGACTTGGCGTTCTGTGCCTTCACCCATTCCATGGACTTCGCGCCGTGCACGTCCTCCAGCCACAGGTATGGATCCGCCGCACTGCCGGCGGTTGTCTGTGTCGTCTGCACGCTTTGCACTCCCCAGGTGACTGCGCTCGCGAGCACCGCGGTCATACCGGCAACCCATGAGAATCTTCGCAGGTTCATGTGACTCCTAGATCAGGCCCGCACTGGCGTGCCCTGTGTGTTACGCACGGCGCTAAGTATAGGTCGCGCAACGACGAGTAGCCGCAGGAGTGCACGGCCCAGGGTCGCCCGCGCGCTACGGCAGGACTTGCAGCTGCTGCGTTCCGGGGATGTCGCTGGAGATCTTCGCCGCGTTGACCAGCTCGCTCAGAATCGAAAGCACCACCAGGCTCTGGTCATCGAGGACCGGGCCGGTCCCGTCCAGCCGCACCGGCCCGTTGCCCACGGCCACGCTTTCGCTGCCGTACTCGACCTTCACCTTCGCGCGGTGCGCGTCCGCGGAACTCCCCTGGCGCAGCACGAACATCGCATCCGCGGCCGCGGCATCGGTACTGCCAACGACGTCGCGGTCGCGGTGGACCGTCCAGGTGACATTGCCCGGCTGTCGCAGCACCGCGCCCAGGTACTGGAAGACCTCCGCGGTCGAGCGCCACTCGATGTGCCCGAGCGTCTCGGTGTACTTGTGAAATTCGGTTTCGGTAATCGGGTCGCGGATAGTCTGGTCGGCGTAGCAATCATCGGCGCGCAGTAGCGCGCCCACACGATTGTGCTGCAGCGACGCACTGACCTCAGGCATGGCACGTCCACCGACGGCGGTGCTCAGCAGTGCCCGCCCCTGGGTGGCGCTTGAGGCATCCGCACCGGCCTCGTTGCCCGCGCTCAGGCCGCTGCCGGACGCCGAGCGCACCACCGCATAGGAGCTAAACGCGCTCGACCCGGCTTGCGACATCGGCGCGGGCTTGAGAGCGCGCGCCGCGTTGCACGTATGGCTGGAAGTACGGCCGGCAAGCTCGCACTGGTTCTTGAAGTCCTCCAGGCGTGCCTGCTGGTCCTTGTCAAAGGGCACAAGCGCGCTTGTCGCAGGGGCCAGTTCCGCCTGTCGGGCACTGGAGATGTCAGCACCCACCGGATAGATGTAGAAAGTGCCGTCACTGGTCTTCACCGGGTCCGAGGCGCACACAGCGACCTGGTTGGTGTAGAGGCGATACATCTGGCCACCGCCGGCGAGCTTGTCGCTGTTACCGATGTGGTAACTGGCGTCCCCCAGCTGGCGCGCAAGGTCAAACGCGGCCAGCGGACTTGCCGCGGCTGACGCCCTCGTCGCCGCGGACTTGTCGATGCCACCGGTTGCTGAAGTGGCGGCACCGCTGGCTGGCAGGAACGGGAACGGCGGCCCCACCGGCTCCAGGATCGTCATCACCTTGATGCCAACGGAGGGCAGCATTTGCTCGATGACATTCTTGAAGGCCCGCTGCTCGCCGGCGTCATCGGGGTTGTTGATGAACTTGTGGTGGCAGGCCACGAGCGGCTGTTGCCCGGTCGCCTGCGCAAGGGCTGCGCCCGGATCTGGCACGCGTGACTGCGCCGCGCAATCCGCGCGCGAGGCGACGAAGGAATCGGCGAACTGGATGTCCTTCACGAACAACAGCAGCAACAGCTCGTGCGACACGCCGGTGTTCCACTTGCTGGCGATGTAGACCGGAGAAATCGGCTGGATGATGTTCAGCGTGAAGCCGCGCGTGTTCAAAGCCGCCATGCTGAAGGTCGGCGCGGTGCCCAACTGCACCGATGCGGTGCCCGTGCCGCGCGGGGTGCTGCCGTAGTTGCCGCCGAACGGGGCGGCGAGCCCGAGGCTCGCCTGCTCGGACAGGGTCCCGGTGATGGTCGACAGCTCGGTGATATTCAGCGGCACCTCATCGCGCGCGCGTACGATGTTGGTGAGCAGTACCCGGTCATTGATGTCGCTGATCGCGGTGTTGTAGGCGACCGCGTTGTCATGGATCCCCGGGGCAAGCGAGGGAATCATGCCCGCGCATGCGCCGAGCAGCGTCAGCGGGGCCGCCAGCAGCCACCGCGCACCGGTTCTCATCCTGGGACTTCCCGGCGGGCTGCTGCCTAGTCCCAGACCGCCGCGGAGATGCGGCCTTCCTTGTTCACCACGAGCGTCAGGCGGTTCGGGTTGGAATCAGACGTGGGAATGCCGTCGGTGGACTTGATGACGCGGCTGCCGGCCGGCAGGTCCTCCTCGCGAACCACGTCCGCGCCGGACTTGCCGGAGCCCTTCGCTGCGAACACCTTGCCCACGCACTTGGCACAGTCCTCGCCCTGGCCACGCGACTCCACGTAGCCGGGCATCGTGCCAAGGGCGAGCGAGTCGGTCGCGCTATGCACGTTCACGCCCTTGTAGGGATGCTTGCTCTCCAGTGTCAGGATCGCCTCGATCGGCTCGAAGCCCTTGGCCTCGGCGGCCTCGGCCGGGGCACGCGCCACGAACACCAGCTCCAGCACGCCATCGGCAGGCACGCCGCGCGTCAGCGGCACGAGCTCGGCCTCTTCCCAGCCGGCGGAACTCGCCAGGCCGCGCACGCGGATGATGTCCAGCTCCGGGCCGTGCGTGCTGCGGATCACCTCGACACTTGTCAGGCGATGCACCGGTGCGGTCATCATCGGCGCCTCCTCCTCCGTGCCGCCCGGGGGCGGCGTCGGTGGCGGCGGGGCCGGCGGCGCGGCGCCCAGGGCAGTTCCGCACAGGCCCGACAGGAGCCCTGCCGCAAGGACGGCGGCCGCAATGCTGGTCGCTTTGATCATCGCAATCTCCCGGGAATTACTAGGTCCAGTTAAACGGTTCTCACAGAATCCAAGAGCCGCGCGCAGCTATTCCTCCTGGTGCAACGCGACCCGTGGCATGGGGCTTTTACGCCGCGCGCCGGGCAACCCTTGCGCCTCATCGTCCCGCACCGCATCGAAGGCATCCAGGATCAGATCGATCGGCACCATCTGCGTCAGCGCGCAGAAGGCCGTGCGCGTGCTCGTGAAGCTGCCGTTCTCGGCAAGCTTGTTGATCGGCGCACCGCCGCCGCACACCGAGAAGTACTCGCAGGAGCTCGCGGCAGGCGGCAACGCCGGCGGCAATGTCACGGGTCATCGCGAGCATCGGCGCGCTCGCGCGCATCTGCTCAAGCGAGTCGGTGTTGACGTTGCCGATGATGAAGTCGGCGTAGGCGGCGTTCTTCAGCCCAGCAGCTCCGGAGAGAAGCTCGAGACGTTGCCGTGGCAGTCGACATTCACCATCCCGAAGGGCTCGACCTGGACGTTGCGCAGCTCGCGTCCGCTCCGGGCCGGAATACGCGCGGCAGCATGCCGTCGAGTTCGCGGATGAAGCGGACCCTCCCGGAAGTCGCGCGCCAGCTGCCAGAACTCCCCGAGGAAGCGCGCGGAAGCGCGCCTGCGCGTCACTCGCCGGCAAAGAGTCCGCGAGACGTGCTCGCCCTCGGACTCCTCGACGTTGAAGCACACATCCTCGATGCCTTCGTTCACGTAGAACTCCAGCAGTTCCGGCGCCGCGGAGAGCCCTGCCTCGGAGAGCACCGAGATCACGTGGAAAGGAACCTGCTGCTCGCGCAGCAGGCGGATGCCGGCCAGCGCGCGATCGTAGGTGCTGCGCCCGCTGCGACTCACGGCGGTGGGCATCGTTGAGGCGCCGCGGGCCATCGATGCTCACCCCGAGCCCCACCTGCCACTGCTTGAAGAAGTCGCACCACTGCCGGTGCGATGAGCATGCCGTTGGTCTGAAAGGAGTGGCGCAGCACCACATGCCGCGGGCGCAGCGCCTCGATAGTCGCAAACGCCTCCTCGTAGAAGGAGACCGGCACCACCAGCGGCTCCCCGGCATGCCAGATGACCGTCAGCGCGCCCCCGGTCCATCCCGAGGCGAACAGCTTCTCGAAGAGCACCCGTACCGTGTCCTGCCCCATCACGGTCTTTACGTCCCGGTCCGGTAGGTAACAGTAGGTGCAGTTGATATTGCAGAACGGTGTCGGCTGGACGACGACCACTTCGGTCATCGGCAACCCGGGCGCCCGCTGAAATTGTGCCGCCATCGGTCTTCGCTGCGCCTGCGGCCGGTGGCTACCAGTTGTGCCAGAAGTTGTGCCAGCCCCCGTTACCCCAGCCGCCGTTGCCCCAGCCACCGTTGTGCCAGCCGTTGCCCCAGCCGTTGTGCCAGTTGTGCCAGCCGCCATTGCCCCAGCCGCCGTTGCCCCACCCCATGTGCCAGCGACCCCAGCCGCCGTTGCCCCACCAAGTTGGCGCGGCGCCCTGGGCCGCGGGCCCTGTGACCTCGGCTGAGCCGGACTGCGACAGCGCTGCGACCCCGATCCGGATGGCCTCCAGGCGCGCCGCCACCCCTTCCGGGGCTGCAGTTCCCGCCTCGGGCGCTGTGGCGGCCTGAGCAGACGCGGCGGCGAGGCTCGTCGAGGCCCCCAGCGCACCGGCGGGCAGGATGACCCAAAGGGCTTTGAGAATATGAGTGCGCGTTGCCATGCGTGCTCCCGTCAGAGATTAAAGGCCGTACCGATTTAGAATCGGTTCCATTGGCGTCAAAGGTAGCTCCGTTTGTCGCGTACGACAAGATCGCGTCACGTGCGACACACGCAAGTGGTCAAGGCAGCTCGGCCATGTTCTCCAGCGCGCGCTCGAACGCGAAGTCGCTGACATGCACCCAGCCGCGAAACGGGCTGCCGACGTCGGCGATGGCCAGCATTGCAAGGGTGACCAGCAGCGTGATCGAGAATACCTGGAAGGTGTTCAGCTTTGCGCTGATCGAGCCGAACATCGATACCGAGAGCGTGGTGAGCACACCGCCCACCAGCAGCACCGCCCAGAAGATGCTCGGCAGGCGCTGCGTGCTTTCCAGCAGCCGGGTGCGCCGGTGCGTCGTGAGCGAGGTCAGCTCCCCGAGGGCATGCTCCTGAGCCATTGACTCGGAGCTGCTTTCGGCGTGCACGGCCAACAGCGTCTTCCACATGCGCTCGTTCGCCGCATGGGTACCGGTTGGCAGGATACCGCCGTGCATTTGCGGCCAGTCCTGCTCGATCGCGGCCGTCGCGTAAGCATGCGTCAGTTCCCCCATCTGCTGGCGCTGCGGCAACGGTAGCGCCTCGGCCAGCCTGTAGATGTTGCGCAGCGCGCTCGCCTCCAGGTCGACGGTCAGGCTGGCGGCGCGGAAGTTGTTCCACTCGTTGTAGAGCATGAAGCCCAGGATCACCGCGTACGTGGTGCCAAGCACGCTCAGCTGCCAGCCAACCTGGTCATTGCCCGCGTAGCGCTTCTTGATCGGCCATACCCGGTTCAGCCACGCCATGAAACCCAGCGAGACCAGCATGGCTGCAACGAGGATGGTGATGTTCTGCGCAAACGTTAGCATCGCGATCCACTCCGTGCCGATGCGTCCACGGCGGCCCGTCGTCACTCTTTGGAGAGGGGCAGACCGCTGGCGCCGTGGTGCAGTATAAGAGGAGACGGCTCCATTCTGGAGTCTGCCCGGAGCGGCATCAAGGGACCGCTCTTCCCGCGCCCTAAAGGAGTACCGCCGTGCCTCTCGTACGCATCGACATCCGCACCAATCCCGATCCCACCTTTGCAAAACGCGCCGGCGAGATCGTCTATGAATCGATGAAGTCCACGATCAACGTGCCCGACCAGGATAACTTCCAGATCCTGAGCGAACACGACGCAGGTCATTTCATCTTCGATCCACAGTATCTGGGCATCAGGCGCACCGACGCGCCGCGGCGCTCGCCATTCGCTCGGTTTTGCTGATCGGTGGGACACCGACCGACCGGCAGATCGACTCGTCATGATCCAGATCACGCTCAACGAGGGGCGCACGACCGAGATGAAGAAAGCGCTCTACAAGAGCATCGCAGAGGGGCTGCACCAGAAGCTGCAGGTCCCCATGGGCGACGTGCTCATCAGTCTCGTCGAAGTAAAGAAGGAGAACTGGTCCTTTGGCAACGGCATCGCGCAGTACGCGACCTGAAGGCGACGCCTGCGGACATAAGGCCTGCCACGCACGGGCGGCTTGGGATTTATTGTCACATCGCAGGACGCCCTGAATCCTTTACGACGGGTATGTGCGTAGCGCAGCAGCAGCGCGCGCTGCCCCCGAGACCTGCATCACTGCTTGCTGGAGAGCGCGCAGACTAGTCTTTGCTCTGAGCATTTTTTCGGCTGAGAGCACATGCGCCATTCCATCCGAGTGTGTCTGGGACTGATCGCCGCGACCGCGCTGCTGGGCGCCTGCGCCTCCAAGTCCGATATCGTCCCGGCGGGTAAGGACCACGGCAAGAACCTGTACGCCATCGCCGGGCAGGCGGACCTCAACGCATCGGCATCGCGCCAGGCGAACCAGTATTGCCAGAAGCATGGCAAGGCTGCGGTCATCCAGGACGTCGGCTACAAGGACTCCGGCTTCACCTTCACCTGCTCGGACGACTAGCATTCGCGCCGGGGCTCGCCGCCTGGCCACCTGCGCCCCTTTTCGTACCCTTAAAACACCGCTCAGCACCGGCGCCGTTTGGGTTACCGTCAGCGCTTAAGCAACGGAGACCTCGCGATGGCGCTTCAAGAGTCCACGCTCGGAATGGGGATCGGCGCAGGCTTCTGCGCCGTAGTGACTGTCTTCTTCGTGCAGCTGGAGTACGCGACCCCTGTGATGCGCGCGGTGCTGGTGTTGTTTGGCACCGCCGGCGCGATTTGCACGAGCATCGCCTATCGACGCACCCAGGCGCGTCTCGGGCGTTACGAGCAGGCGTTACGACGGCTGGGTATGGATCCGGAGACGGCCTAGTCTGTGCGAACCGGCGCGCGCAGCGAGGACGCGGCTACTGCATGATCCGGGAGTACGTCAGCATTGCCCCGCCGCTGACCGGCACCAGCGCCACGTGCCCGCCGACGGTGCCGGGGTCATCACGGTTCATCACGAAGTGCGCACTGGCGATGCCCAGCGCCGATCCTGCCACCGTATCGGACAGCCAGTGGGCGTTGTGCTTGAGTCGTTCATAGCTGGTGGCAATTCCCAGCCCATACCCCAGCACACGCCTCACCCAGCGATAATCGTCACCGCCGGACTCGGCCATGACGGTGCCCACGGCAAATGCAGCCGTTGAATGAAACGAAGGAAATGACCTGCCGCCGTCGCGCCAGGCATTCGGATCGGTTGACTGGGAAGGGTCCTCGCGGCCGGACGCGTACTTGAGCGCATAGGCGGTGACACCGCTGAGCCCGGCGGCCTCTGCCATGTCCCACACCTCATGACGACCGGCACTGCTGTCGATCAGACCTGCATAGAGCCAGGTACCGAAAAAAACCACTACGGTCGGCGCCGCGTCCTGCGCGTCGTGGCTGTTCTCCCCGAGCGTTGCCCCCGCGGTGCGTACGAAGTGGTTACGCACGTCCGTGTCGTAATGGTGAGCAGCACCGGTGGCAGCCAGCGCACCGGCGAACCATAACCACTCGCGTCCATCCCAGCGCAGCGGCGCGGTAAAATAGGCGGCGATGTCGGACTTGAGCGCAGGCCAGAAGACGCTGGGCGTGGACTCCTCCTCAGGGATGGGCACGTCGGTCTCCGCCGACGCGCAGGCACTGAACAGCAGCAGGCTTACCAATAGGACCCAGGCGGGCGCGAGAACCGGGCAGCGCGAGATTTCAGCAGCAGGCTTCAAGGACGGCGGTCACCTGAGGGTCGTAAACGACACCCTATGCCCGCTTCCCTTAGGTGCGCCTTAGGGGCGTCGGACCCGCAGGCCCCACCGCAGCGCGACACGGATGTCATTCCAGCCGACTCAGCAGGTGAAACGCCAGCGCAATAGCCACCGCCACGGCGGCACAGCTTGCCATCAGTACCGCAGCTGCCGCGATATCCTTCACAGCGCGGATCCGGGGATGCAAATCCGGGTGCAGGTGGTCAACAAGGTGCTCAAGAGCGGTATTAAAGAGTTCTGCCGACAACACGCCGAATGCTGCCAAGAGGACGATTCCCCACCACAAGGGCTCGGCCCGCAGTGCAACCAGTGCGATCACCACGGCGCCCAGCACCACGAGCTGGAACTGCAGGCTGCGCTCTGAGCGAATCGCCAGCAGCAGCCCGGCGAGTGCAAAGCGCAGCCGCAGTGGGAAGGGTTGGTTCTTGAGAGGCGACATCGCAGCGCAGTGTGCCACGGTGTGCGCAGTCATATACCTTGGATTGCGCAGCGTCAGCCGGCTGCATAGACCTGAGCGCCTTTGCCTGCCACGCCCGCGGGTGCGCAGAGCGCACCATCGCTCCAGGACTTGCGCAGTGCGTGAGACACCCGCGACCGGTGCCTGGGGGCTGCCCGGCTGGCCACCGCGCTTCTCCGGGCCATGAAAAATCGGGCTCGTCGTCCACGAGCCGCGGCAGCACGCCCCCCGGTCAACACCCGGTACGGGCCAACTCCTGCAAGTACCAGGTCACGAAGCGATCCGCGTAAGGCTCCTGAGTGGAGTACGGACCGGGTTCGAAAAACCGTGAATTGACGCCCGCCTGGTTCAACTCGACAATCCTCTTGTCCTCATCGCTGGTGGTGCGCCACAGCCAGGTAAGGCGTTCGACGTCGTAGTCCCTGCCGGCGACAGCGGCCTCATCGACCAGCCAGATCACCTCCATGTCAGTCCTGTCGACTGTCCGCGGGATGAAGCGGTAGACGACGCCATGGTCAGGGTAGGCAAGAAAGTCGCTGATCGGTCCGACGTCGAAGTAAGTCGAGTTGCCGTCTGCGGCCGAAAAGGCGCCCATCAGCCGCCCGAGCGGCTGGCCATCATCAGTGGCGCTGAGCTGGCCTTCGTGCAGCGCGCTGCGGAAGACCGAGATCGATTCCTGGCCTGCACCTGCGGCACAGCCGTAGCCGTCGAGGTCAGCAATCACGATACCGAGCGCCTCTGAGCGCTGGCGTGCCGCACGCTCGACCTCGACGTTCATCTGCGCCGGACGGGCATAAACGTGCCGCTTGGCATATTCCGGGTGCGCCGGCTGGCAGTGATAGCACTCCATGTAGTTCTCGATCGCCAGCTTCCAGTTGGCGCCGATCGAGTACAGCTCGCGATGAGCGACCTTGGCGCGCGCCCAGCCGTGCACGCCCGCGCAGCGCGCGAGGGCCTCGGCGACGGGCGTGAAATCCAGCGGGTCGTCGGCAAAGGTCGTGAAGATCAGACCCTCGGCGACGCGTACCGGCAGGCTGCGCAGGTTCATGTCTGCGCGCCGGAACGTGTCAGGCATCTGGCGCGCCACCAGCAGCTGGCCGTCAAGGTCATAGCTCCAGGCGTGGTACGGACAGGTGAACCGTGCGGCCGGCGCCCTGCCCGAGCTGGCCGAGCATAGGCGCGATCCGCGGTGCCGGCAGACGTTCAGCAGAGCGCGCACCTCGCCACTGGTGGTGCGCACGATGATGACCGACTCACGGCCCAGGTCCGCGACCAGGTAGTCACCCGCGCGCGCAAGGCTGCTTGCGTGGCCGGCGCAGAACCAGTGCCTGAGCAGCATGCGCTCCATGTCGCACTCGAAGATCGCCGGGTCGGTGTAGAACTCACGGGGCAACGCGTGGCCGGGCCGGCGGCCGCGGATCAGCGCCGGCAAGTGCGTAGCAATGGGGTCGCTGGATTTCTCGATGGAGGTGACTTCTTGTTGTTGGCGGAGAGGGTGAGATTCGAACTCACGAGCCCCGTTAAGGGCCTCCGGTTTTCAAGACCGGTGCAATCAACCGCTCTGCCACCTCTCCATTGGGTAACTGCAGAAGAGCGCGCCGGCATTCTAGCAGGCGCCAGTGCGTGGCCGCCGGCTCACCCTCCTGATGGGGCACCGGACCTGCGCTGGGCGCAGGGGATCGAGACCTGCGCCAGGTGGATTTATAAAGCCCATCAACACGTTACTCGCCAGGAAGCGCGGCACCGCTACTGCGGTATCTTCATTTTCCGAAGGATCGCTTCGTAGCTAGGATTGCCCTCGAGGCTCTTGAACATCGGGTCGTGGCGCAGGAACAGCGGCGCGCTGTCGTGCTGCTGGTAGGACCGCTCCATCCACTTCAGCGCGTTCGCGGAGTCATTGCGCATGGCGTAGACAGATGCGATCTGCGACGCATAGGCATCGCCATAAAGCGCCTCGGCCCGCAGCAGCTTCTCATCTGACTCCTTGCGGCGACCGAGCGCGTCGAGTGCCAGCGGCTCGGCCAATGCGCGCCATGCCGGTGCGGATTCGTGCTTCAGTTCCTCCAGTGCCTGCTGCGGTTTGCCACTGGCAATGAGCAGGCGCGCCAATTGGGCATGGATCGCACCCGCCCGTTCGTTCAGTTCGATGGCCCGGCGATACAGGCGCTCACCGTCGGCGAACCGCCCGCCCATGTAGCCGGAGAGCCCCGCGGCAAAGTAGTTCCAGTAGTCCAGAGGATCGTTGGCGATCGCCTGCTCGGCAAATGAGCGCTGCTTTTCATTGTCCCCCAGGGTGCCGGCAAGATAGGACTTGAACCGCCACGCCATGGCGTTGGCAGGGGCGAGTTCGAGCGTGCGCGACAGCTCGCGTGCGGCGGTGTCCCAGTCGAGGTCGATGAGGAAGGCAATCCGTCCCAGCGCCAGGTGTGCATCCGGAAGGTTCGGATCGAGTTCCAGGGCGCGCGCCGCCTCGGCATGTGCCGATGGCGCCACCTGCTGGTACTGCCGCGGCACGCGAAACGAGCTATACAGGTCCGATCGCATGTCCCCCAGCGCCGCCCAGCCGGGCGCGAACGCTGGATCGATCGCCACGGCGCGCTCGAAGTAACTCTGGGCGCGGGTAAAGTCGTCCTCGGTGCCACCCTTCATGGTGGATCGGCCCTTGAGATACATCGTGTACGCATCACCATTGGGGGCCGCTCTGGCATTGACCTGCTGCCCTGCAAGCAGCGAGATCTTCAGCGCCTTGACGACAGCGCCGGCAATATCGTCCTGCACCTTGAAGACGTCATCGAGCTTGCGGTCGAAGGTGTCAGACCAGACACGCGAGTCATCCGCAACGCGCACAAGCTCCGCTGTGACTCGCAACTGCTGGCCGTTGGTGCGCACGCTACCCTCCAGCACGTGCGAAACCCCGAGCGCCTTGGCAATCTCGGTAAGCGTCGTCTGCTTGCCCTTGAAATAGAATGACGAGGTGCGCGCCGGGACGCGCAGCCCCGGCACGCGACCGAGCAGGTCGATCAGTTCCTCCGAGAGCCCGTCGGAGAAATACTCCTGGTCCTTCTTCTCGCTGGTATCAACGAACGGCAGCACGGCGACTGACTTCTGCGAGGTGGCCTGCGGGCCACCCGCGACAGCACTTGCGGCCGTTGGCGTTGCCGCCGCGGCGTGCCGTGCGCTCCACAGTTTGGCGGCGACGAGGCACAGCAGCCCGAGCGCCACCACGGCACCCAAGGCCTTGACCGGCCGCGGCACGCGGGATGGTGGTGGCAGGCGCGCCGCGGATGGCGCCGGGGTGTTCGACGCGATTTCCACTGCGGCGCCGGCCTGGGGAGGTGAAATCAGGCGCTGCACCGCGCCAACGAGCTTTGGCAGGGCGCGCTCTACGCCCATTGAGCTGGCATCGAGCCAGTGCGAGGTATTGAGGAAGTACTCAAGCCCCGCCGGCAACGCCGCAAGATCAGTGCGGAACGAGACGACCGGATGGCCTTTAGAGCTTGCGCGCTCGACCTCGCGCAGGACGTGGAGCGAGGCGGAGGCGTTCTGCGACAGGACCAGGACGACCACCTTGGCCGCATCGATGGCATGGACGATGCCCTCGGCGTAGAACTCACCGGGCGACACGTCGCGCGGTGCTATCCAGCACTGGATGCCCTCTCGTTCGAGTGCCTCGAGCACGGCGGTGGCAACCGCCTGGTCCTGCGACGCGTAGCTGATGAATACTGCCCGCGTCCCGCCACGCGCGCTCACGTCGCCGCCGTCTTCGGCCATCTGCATTCGCGTCTCTACCGTGCCCGTCGACCTTCAGTATAGGGGCAAACCCTAGCGCGGCTTGGCCTTGGAGAGGCCGTGGGCGATATCGACTCTCTCCTCGGTGGAGACCGCCCAGTTCTCATCGCAGTTCGTGCAGTACGCCATGATCTCCGCACCGGAATCCAGCAGCTGCTGCAACTCGTCCGGCGGGTATCCGGGCTGTACCCGATCCGCGCCGCAGTTGGGACATTCGGCGAAAAATGGCACCGTTTCAGCCATCGCGTTACCTGCCAGTGTGCGGGAAACGGCCGAGGACGCGCAGGCCGTGTTTCCGGGGATATGCAGGGTTTCATCCTACCAAACGGCACATCTCGCGACGCGGCAAACTGCCGCGCGGAGGTACTCACACTTGCAAGACGACCTACAGAGACTCATCGCCGCGGCAGCCTTTGCCGCCCACAAGCACCGGGACCAGCGCCGCAAGGGCGCCGAGGCTTCCCCGTACATCAATCACCCGCTCATGGTTGCAAATGTCCTTGCCAACGAAGGCGCAGTGGACAATGTGACCCGGCTGATGGCGGCACTCCTTCACGACACCATCGAAGACACACAGACAACCGCGGACGAGATCGCGGCAGCCTTCGGCCCCGAAACGGCCGCGGTGGTGCTGGCAGTCACCGACGACAAGCGGCTGAGCAAGGACGAGCGCAAGCGGCGCCAGGTCCTGCATGCCGCCGAGATCAGCGAGCGGGCCAAGCTCGTAAAGCTCGCCGACAAGATCTGCAACCTGCGCGATCTGAGCGCCTCGCCGCCGGCGGACTGGCCGCTGGAGCGCCGTCGGGAATACTTCGAGTGGGCGCGTGAGGTCGTCGCGAACCTACGAGGTGTCAGTGCGCCCCTGGCAGCGTTATCTGACCGTGCCTACGCAGGCAAACCCTGAGGCCTGCGGGTAGCGCACCGCATCGGCATCACCGGGACGAGTCCGTTGGCTGCAAGGACCGGTCCGTCGCCGTGGCGCAGACATACACCGACGCAAAGGCGCCTCATTACGCATCGCAGAATGCTCCGGGAGAGGACCTTTGAAGAAGACCACCACCTGGGCCGCAGTCGGCTCGCTGGCAATCAATCTCGCCCTGGGCGGGATCATCGCGCTCCTACTGAGCGCCGTCCCCGCCGCGCAGGCGACCGAGCTGCCGCAGGCAGCGGCAAGCGCCCCGGCGACGCCGGTCAAGGCACCGGCCCCGGGCACGAACAAGAAGGACGACTATCTGACTGCCGTGCGCATGGGCTGGGCCGCCGGCTGACAAGTCAGCCGGCGCGTCGGCCGCGGGGCTGGTTAAGCTTGTCCAGCAGGCGCAGGTACTGGATGGTGGCGCGCACCCCCAGGCGACTGAAGGCATGCAGCCGTATGGGTTGGACGGTCGTCACCGGGAAACCGAGCTCCTCCGCGGGCACCCCGAGGATGCGCCGGGCCAGGAGTTGCCCAAGCACGGTCGCCATGGCGACCCCGCGACCGTTGTAGCCCAGCGCCGCCAGCACGCCCGGCGCCAGCTCGTGCAGGTGCGGCAGGTGGTCCTCGGTCATCGCCACGAATCCGCCCCAGTGATACTCGAAGCCCACGCCTTGCAGCTGCGGGTAGATCTCACGCACCGCGCGATAATGATGTCTCACCGTGTGGGCCGTCGGCACGGGCTTGAAGCTGCCCCGCGTCCCCATCACGAGCCTGCCGCTGGCGTCGGTGCGGAAGTAGCGCAGCAGGCGGCAGGTATCCGAGGCTGCCTGGCCGCCCGGCAGTATCTGCTGGCGCAGGCCAGGCGCCAGGGGGGCGGTCGCGACCTGGAACGATGGCACCGCGACCACGCTGCGACGCAGCGCATCGTCCAGCGTGCCGCTATAGGCATTGGTGGCGAGGATGACGTGCCGGGCACTGATATTTCCGTGGGGGGTCACGGCGCGGTACCCGGTTGCGCTCTTCTCCAGGCGCTCCACCGGGCTATGCGTGAAGAGCTGGCCGCCCAGGTGTTGCAGCGCGTGCGCGAGGCCGCGGACGTACGACAGCGGCTGCACCGTACCACCGCGTGCGTCGACAAGGCCGCCACAGTAACGCCCTGAGCCGGTCAGCCGCTGCATGTGCTCGCGCGAGGCAAGGGTGACCGGCGCACCGCGTCGCTGCCACTGGTCCGCGCGCGCGGCAAGCAACGGCAGCGCCTCCTGCGAGGACGCCGGCTGGATCCAGCCTGCGCGCACCACATCGCACTGGATACCCAGGCGGTCGATGAGGCCGAACACCACCTCGGGGGCGCTGGAGACGGTCTGTACATACTTGTTGCCGCGCGACTCGCCGAAGAGCGCCTGCAGCTGGTCCGGGTCATGCTTGACCCCGGCGATCACCTGGCCGCCGTTCAAGCCGGATGCGCCCTCGCCCAGCGTGGCGCGTTCCAGCACGATCACGCGCACCCCGGCCTCGGCCAGGTGTATCGCGGCGCTCAGCCCGGTGTAGCCGGCTCCCACGACCACGACATCGGCGTTGAACGCACCCGCCAGCGGCACGCTGGCCGGTGCGGCGCCTGCGGTCGCGGACCACAGCGACTGCAGCGGCAACACGCTCATCGTCGCGACGGCAGCCCGTAGCTGCTGTCAATCGGCACGATAAAATCGATCGAGCAGAACATTCACCACCCTGCGAAGCAGCCGGAGCCTTTCGCCATTCTGGGCGTTATGCGAGACTCGATGCAAAGCCAACGCCTTAAGTCTCAGTCGCGGCGGGTGTGGGGAGAGTCGATGCGATCCGCTTCTTTATTGATTGCCGCCGCCTTGTGCATCGGCGCGGTTGCACAGGCCGCCGCCCTGCCACCGCCCCTGCCAGCGGAGCACCTGAAGGTCGAGCCGCTGGCAGCGGCCGGCCCGCATCGCATCTATGTATTCGACGACGCGTTCTTCAACGAGACCGATACGCGCGTGTACGTGTTCGATGGCGACACCTACCGGCGCCTGGGCCAGATCGATACCGGCTACTTCTCGGCCGTCAATATTTCTCCCGATGGCAAGACCACCGTGGCGGCGACCACGTATTTTTCCCGTGGCAGCCGTGGCACCCGCACTGATGTCGTCGAGTTTCACGACAACTCGACGCTGACGCCGATCCGCGAGATCGTGCTGCCGGCGAAACGCGCGATGACGCTGCCCACTTTCTTCGGCGTCGCCTACAGTGACGATGCCCACTTCGTATATGCCTCCTACATCACCCCGGCCGCCTCCTTCGGCGTGCTCGACCCGCAGGCCGGCAAGTACTGGGCGAGATCGACACCGCCGGTTGCGTCCTGGTCATTCCCTCAGGACCTAACCGGGTGTCCTCGATCTGCGAGAGCGGGCGCCTGCTGACCGTGACCCTCGACCCCGCGGGCCATGAAAGCTCGCGGGCGATGTCCGAGCCGTTCTTCGATCCCGACAAGGACCCGATCTTCGCCCAGGGAATCCGCATGGACCAGGGCTACACCTTCCTGTCCTTCCTCGGGGAAGTGCACGAGGTGAACTTTGCCGGCAGCGCCCCGCAGTTTGCTCCCGCCTGGTCAATGGTCAGCGCCGCCGAGAAGGGCCGCTGGCGGCCCGGGGCGAACCAGGTCGGCGCGATTCACCGCGGCCTGCACCGCCTGTACGTGCCGATGCACCTGGGCGGTGAGGGCACCCACAAGGACGGCGGCACCGAGATCTGGGTGTTCGACATGGCAACGCATCAGCGCCTGGCACGCTGGCCGATGGGGAACCTCGGCAAGGTACTCGCCGTGCAGGTCTCCCAGGATGCCGCGCCGCTGCTGTTCGCGACCACCGATAAGTCCTCTGACCCTTGCCGTGCTTGATGCGCTGACCGGGAAGGTCAAGCACGTCGAGAAACAGCTCGGCCAGTCGCCCTGGATGATGCTCAACCCTTAAGTTCTACGGGATACGCGCATGCGCTCGCTCGATCAGCTCTTCGAACACTCCTCCCGCGCGTTGGCGCGACGCACTTCGCGGCGCAGCCTGCTGGCCTCCCTGGGACAGATACTCACCGGTGCCGCCTTGTTGCCGCTGCTGCCGATCGACCGCGCCGGCAAGGCGCAGGCAGCCGAACCGAAGACGAAGCCTAAGATCAACGACCCGGAGAACTGCGACTACTGGAAGTACTGCGCCATCGACGGCTTCCTGTGCTCATGTTGCGGCGGAACCTCACTCTCCTGTCCGCCGGGCACCGCCCCCTCGCCGATCACCTGGATCGGCACCTGCCAGAACCCCGGCGACGGGCGCGACTACATCGTCTCGTACAACGACTGCTGCGGTAAGACCAGCTGCGGCAACTGCGACTGCAACCGCAACGAGCGCGAGAAGCCGACGTATCGCCCGTCGCGCAACAACGACCTGAACTGGTGCATGGCCAACGCGGACTCGAACTACCACTGCTCGGTCTCGGTCCTGCTCGGGGTCGCCGAGAAGTGAGGGGCGGCGGTGCCGGCCGCCGCGTGGCCCTCGAGCGCCGCGCTGCTGAGCGCCGCGGCGGTCGCCAGTGCCGCTGATACGGCTTACCCGGACGGGTCCAAGACCTTCCAGGCCAATTGCGCGGTATGCCACGGCGCCGGCGGCAGCGGGGATCCCCGCGCTCGCCCCACCGCTGCTGAGCTATCCGGCGCACTATGCGCAAGTGCCGAGGGCCGTCGCCAGCTGGCCATGACGGTGCTGAACGGCCTCTATCGGGGAAATCACGGTCGAAGACCAGCACTATGACTTCCGCATGCCGGAGTTCTCGCCCTGGACGATGCGACGCTTGCGGCGGCTCTGAACTTCGTGGTGTTTGACCTGGACCATGCGCCCGCTGATGCCAAGCCCATCACCGCCGGCGGAGATACTCGCCGAGCGCGCCCAGCCGATCGATGGCGCCGCCGTGCGCGAGCACCGCAAGACCGTCGTACCCGCCGGCGGCTGATGCGCATGGCGACCGGACTTCCCCTCGCGCTGGCAACAGTGGCCGCGGCCGCGCTGCCGGGGGTGGGCCTGGCCAGTCCCGCGCAGGACTACATGCTCTACTGCATGGGCTGCCACGGCGCCGAAGCCCAGGGTGTGCCCGGGAAAGGTGCCGATCGCTGGCCGGCTCGGTGCGTTTGTTACATGCGCAGCCCACAGGACGCGACTACGTACTGCGCGTGCCGGGGGCGGCGAACTCGGTGCTGGGTGATGCGCAGCTGGCGGCTGTGCTCAACTGGCTGGCCGCGCGCGACGCCACGGCCGCGAATGCGCCCGCCACCCCTTTCACGACGGCCGAGGTTGCGCTCGTGCGTCATACACCCCTGGCCAACGTGCTCGCCACGCGCCACGAGGTCGTCGCCGCACTCGCCGCCACCGGCCCCGCACCTGCGCAGGAGTATTGATGAAGCCCCTAGTCCCAGCCGCCACCCTCGCGCTCATCCTTGCCGCAGGCGCACTGCCAAGGCCCCTTGCGGCCGCCGGAACCTGCGGACTTCGTGCTGCGGGACGCAAAGATCTACACCGTGGACAAGGCCAAGAGCGTGGCCGAGGCGCTGGCGGTCAGGGATGGCCGCGCTGGTGTTCGTCGGCAGCGCCGCGGACGTGCAGGCGTTCATCGGACCCGCTACCCATGTCGAGTACGCCGGGGGCAAGCCTGGTGCTGCCCGGACTGGTGGATGCGCACATCCACCCGCTGGATATCGCCGACCTCGACGTGTGCACGCTGGATGACCACGTCGTCACGCTCGCCGAACTCACGCACTTCGTCTCGCAGTGCCTGCACCCGGTACAAGACCGCGCCGGGGGCGATGCTGAACGTGTACCAGTGGAACTACGCGGTCGGCAACCAGCCGGACCCGCAGCACCGCGACCTGCGCGCCGCCCTGGATGCCGCCTCCACCACGCAGCCGCATCCAGCTGCTGGGCGATGACGGCCACCACAGCGGCTTCAACAGCCTGGCATTGGCGCAGGCCAAGGATCGTTCCGGCAAGGTCGTCGGCATGTCCAAGGCGACGCTTGCAATCGAGTTCGCCGGCTACCGCCCCTTGGTGGGGGTCGATGAGAACGGCGAGCCCAACGGGGCGGTCAACGAGGATGCCCGCGATTTCGTGACCCGCAACAGCATGATGTACCTCGCCCTGGACGAGGTGCTGAAGGTCCCGGAGCGCATCACCCAGCGCCTTGCCAGTTCCGGTATCACCGCGATCCTGGATGCCATGGCATCGCCTGAGGGCATGCCGGTCTACGACAAGCTGGTCGCCGAGGACAAACTCACCGCGCGCGTTACGCTCGCGCAATTTTTCGACCCGAGTGATGCGATCGATGCGAACGGCAAGGCCAATTTCGACGCAATGGTGGCCAGGGCCACTGAGATCCGCGCGAAATACGCCAACAGTCCGCTGATCCGCGCGGACGTCGTCAAGATCTTCGCCGACGGCGCCCTTGAGGGAAACCCATTCGCTGTCCCGCCGACGCTGCCCAACGCAGCGGTGCTCAAGCCGTTCCTGCAGCCGATCTTTGGCATCGACCCCACCGGCCGCGCCATCGTGAACGCCTATGTCGACACTGGCGGCGCGCTGTGCACCGACGTGCGCGACCATGCCGACAAGTACGCGACCCCGCAACAGATCGGCGACTTCATGAAGGTGCACGGCTACCACCCGGAGCAGTGCACCATCTCCTCAGGCAAGCTGCAGAACGACCGCGAGGTGATCCTCGAGTACGCCCGCCGCATGCATACGGCAGGTTTCAGCCTGCACATCCATACGATCGGCGATCGCGGTGCGCGCACCGCGATCGATGCGATCGAGGCCGCGCGCGCTGCGGACGGCAACGCCACGACGCGCGATGCCATCGCACACCTGATGCTCGCCGACCCCGCGGACATCGCACGCATCGGGCGCGACCACATCTTTGTCGCCTTCACCTATGCGTGGGCGATCACCGATCCGGACTATGACCTCATGGTGGTGCCGTTCCTGCAGCCGGTGCACGGCAACACGCCGGCCGCCCTGCACCCGCCGAGCTCCTTCTATGACAGCGAGGCCTACCCGGTGCGAGCCGTGAAGTCCGCTGGCGGGATCCTGACGGCGGGCTCAGACGCACCGGTCGACACCCGCGACCCGCGACCGTTCGTGAACATGGCGACGGCGGTCACGCGGCGCATCCCGCTGCAGCCGGCCCTGAATCCGCAGCAGAGCATCACGCTGCCGGAGGTGATAGAGGCATACACCAACGGCGGGGCACAGATGCTGAACATAGAAAAGGACGCCGGGTCGATCGAGGTCGGGAAATCTGCCGACTTCATCGTGCTTGACCGCGACATCCTGGCACTCGCCGCCGGTGGCCACCCGGAGTCGGTGGCGGAGGCACACGTGCTTGCCACCTGGTTCCAGGGAAAACAGATCTACAAGCGCGCGCGCTGAGCGCAAGCGCGCGACGCTAACCCGACAGCAGCTCGTGCACCGCGCGGGCCGCCTGGTCGATCGCCCCGTCCGTGTAGCCGTAGCCACCCGAGTCGGCGTTGGCGATCGTGATGTTGCCGAAGCGGGCACGGCCGATCACATAGGGGGCCTGGTCCTCCGGCACCAGCGGCTCGAACAGCGGGTTGTACTCGGGCGTGTAGCCGTGCGGCCAGCGGTTCACGGTGATGGCCTCGATGTCGCGCGCGGCATCAAAGCCCCCGGGACCCAGGATGCGCTGCATCATCCCGCGCGTCTCCTTCTCAAACGTCTCGAAAGAGGTCGCCAGCAGCTGCGCGCGGCCCACCTTGTTCTGCTCGTGCTCGGTGAGCCCGGCCTGGCACGGCGTGCGCAGCATGTGCACCAGGGTCGGCTCGTCGGGGTTGTGGCAGGTGTGGTAGGCGCCGATGTCGACCTTCTGGTTCAGCCACATGGTCGTGTAGTAGGAGCCCGGGCCGTAGGTCTCGCGGACGCGCAGCTTCATGAAGGGCTGCCAGTTGCGCACCGCGACGCTGGTGTAAACCAGCGGTGCCTTCACCAGGCTGTGCAAGGCTGCCTTCTGGGCTTCCGGCAGCTCCGGACACAGGTACGGGATCATCATGTTCCAGGAGGCCAGTACGCACTGCCGGGCGCGCACCTTCGTGGGCACGCCGCCGCGCAGGTACACCAGCTCGACTCCCGTGGGTCGCTCGAGGCTGCCCCGATTGCGCACGTTGACCACCGTGCTGCTCAGGCGGATACGTACCGGCTGGTTGGGCCTATCCAGCTGGCTGTAGTCCACCCGCGCGGTGACGATGTCCTGGCAGGTATGACCGGGAATCGCGGCCGGCACGAGCTTGCGCACCAGCAGGCGGGCAAAGGTGGCATTGCCGTCGGGGAAGTGGAACTTGGGCGAGCCGCCGTACTTGAGGTAGCCGGCAGGCGTCGGCCCCATGCGCGGGATCACGCCCTTGGGCAACTTCATGCCGTCAAACCCGGGGTAGCCGTACGCCCAGGCGTCCAGTGCCGAGATGGCATCGATGCCGACCGCGAACTCAGCGTTGGACATCGGCTGGTAGAAGGCAAGCGTCATGTCGTCGACCTTCACCAGGTTGACGAGGAAATCGCGATAGCTCATCCGCGACAGCCGGTCCTTCTTCTCCGCCCCGCTCACCCCCGGCATGAAGTCCGCACTGCCCTCCTCGACCCGGGCAATGTCCTCCTTGGTGCGCTCGGGCAGCTGCGCGTGGCGCAGCAGCGTGCGGATGTGGTCATCCTCGATGCCCACGATCAGCTGGTCACGTCCACCGAAAGTCTCAGCGTCCAGGAAGGCCGCCATGCGCAGCCCGAGGCTCTGGTAGTAGTCGCGGTTCTCGACCTTGCGGGCCACCAGGTCGCGGATGTTGACCCCGAGCTCCCTGAGCAGCCCATCGGCGGTGGCACTGTACGGGTGCGGGCTGTCCACCTCGAGCGTGCCGCCGTTCAGCAGCTGCAGGCGGCCGCCGAGGTTGAACTCGTTGCGCTTGGCGTGGCCGCCGAAGTCATCGTGGTTGTCGAGGATCAGGATGCGGCGGTTCCCGCCACTGCGCGCCTGGAAGAAATGCGCCGCCGCCAGCCCGCTGATCCCGGCCCCCACCACCACGAGGTCGTAGTCCTCGGAAGGCTCGGCCACGGCCGGCACGACCGCCCCGTCGCGCAGTGCATGGGCGGATTCGAACGAGCCGGGATGGGAACCGCGCAGGCCGTTCAACAGCGGCGGGTAGTAACCGGGCTGGTCCTGCGCGGCCGTGCTGGCCTGCGCAGCCCAGGCGCCCGAGAGCCACGCGGGCGTGAGCAGGCCGGCAGCCCCGACGAGCGCGCCCTGCAGGAAGTCGCGCCGCGCAATGTCGCGCCCCGTGCCCAGCTGGCGCGGCGAGTCGCCAGCGCCGGATGCCTCAGTCCGCGGGGGTCGCCGCGCCACGGCTAGCGCGCCGCCGTGATCGCGGCCGCGGCGCGTGCCTTGCGGCGCGCATCCACGAGGAGGTAAGCGCCGACGGCGATCACCAAGGAGAGCACACTGGCGCGCAGGTCCGAGCGCATCTCAGGCGTCAGTGCCATCGCCAGCAGTACCGCTGTCATGCCCGCCAGGGCCAGGTAGTTCGCCCATGGGAACCACCACATCAGCAGCGCCGGCACCGGTGCGCCGCTGGCCTCGCGGGCGCGGCGCACCCGCAGGTGAGCCACGGCGATCATCATGTAGATGAACACCATCAGCGCACCGGAGGCGTTCACCAGGAACGCAAACACCACCTGGGATGAGCTCGTGGCCGCGAGGATGCCCAGCACCCCGGCAACGCTGCCCATCCACACCGAGCGCGTCGGCACCTTGCGCGCATTCAGCTGCACCAGCCACTGCGGCGCGTCGCCGTGCTCGGCCATGACGAACAGCACGCGCGAGCACACGTAGAAGGCGGAATTGAGGCAGGAGAGCACCGCGGTGAGGATGATGACGCTCATCACCATGCTCGCCCAGTGGAACTGCATCGTGGTGAGGGCAAGGGTGAAGGGTGATTCCCCGGAATGGATCCGGTCCCACGGCACCACCGAGACGATCAGGAAGATCGAGCCGACATAGAAGGTGAGGATGCGCACGATGACGGTCGAGCTCATGCGCGCCACCGCGCGGGCCGGCTCCTTGGATTCCGCCGCGGCAATGGTCGTGATCTCCGCCCCGGTGAGGGAAAAATACACGGTGACCGCCCCGGAGAGCACCGCGACCCAGCCCTTGGGCATGAAGCCGCCATGCCCGGAGAGGTTGCCGAAGGTCGGCCCGGAACCTGAGGTCAGGCCAAAGGCGAATGCGCCAGCCAGGCAGATGAAGGCGAGGATTGCCGCGACCTTGATCGAGGCGAACCAGAACTCGAACTCCCCGTAGGAACGCGCCGACATCAGGTTCACCGCGGTCATCACCGCCATGAGCCCCAGGCCCAGCGGCAGCGCCGGCAGTCCGGTCCAGCCGTGCACGATGTTGGCGCCGGCGATCGCCTCGGCCGGCACCACGATCATCCAGAAGTACCAGTACAGCCAGCCGGCCACGAAGCCGCCCCAGTTACCCAGACCCACGCGCGCAAACTCGGTGAACGAGCGCACCGTGGGCACCGTGAGCGCCATTTCGCCCAGCATGCGCATGACCAGCAGCACGAGCGTGCCGGTGATCAGGTAGCTGAAGACGATGGCGGGACCTGTGGCCGCGATCGCCGCCGAGCTGCTCACGAACAGCCCCGCGCCGATCATGCCGCCGATGGAGATCATCGTGATGTGGCGTGGCTGCAGCGAGCGGCTGAGCTCGGGTGCTTTCGGGGCGCTCGCTTGGGTCATGGCCACGCTCATAGGTTCGCTCGATCCTTAAGGTCTAGGCCGTGAGCTTGGTGATTCCGCCCATGTAAGCGTGCAGCACCGGCGGCACGTCCACGGTACCGTCCTCGTTCTGGAAGTTCTCCAGCACCGCCACCAGCGTGCGCCCGACGGCAAGACCGGAGCCGTTCAGGGTGTGCACCGCTTCGGGCTTGCCACCGTCCGGGTTGCGCCAGCGCGCCTGCATGCGCCGCGCCTGGAAGGCCTCGAAGTTGCTGCACGAGGAGATTTCTCGGTACTTCTCCTGGGACGGCAGCCAGGCCTCAAGATCATAGGTCTTGGCCCCGGCGGCCCCGACATCCCCGGCGCACAGCGCGACCTTGCGGTACGGGATGCCAAGCTGCTGCAGCACCTGTTCCGCGTGCCCGGTGAGCTGCTCCAGCGCCACATAAGAATCAGCCGGGCGCACGATCTGCACCAGCTCCACCTTGTCGAACTGGTGGTTGCGGATCATGCCGCGGGTGTCGCGGCCGGCAGCGCCCGCCTCGGAGCGAAAGCACGGCGTATGCGCGACGAACTTCAACGGCAGGGATTCGGCGGCAAGGATCTGCTCGCGCACCAGGTTGGTGACCGGCACCTCCGCGGTGGGAATCAGGTAGAACCCCTGCTCACCCTTCACGGCAAACAGGTCCTGCTCGAACTTGGGCAGCTGCCCGGTGCCGATCAGCGCCGGACGCTGCACCAGGTAGGGGACGTAGACTTCCGTGTAGCCGTGCTCGCGGGTGTGCAGGTCGAGCATGAACTGCGCCAGCGCGCGGTGCAGGCGCGCCACCTGCGCGCGCATGACGACGAAGCGCGCGCCGGAGATGCGCGCGGCAGCCTCGAAGTCCAGGCCGTGCAGGTGCTCGCCCAGCTCGACGTGGTCGCGTGGCTTGAACGCGAAGGTGCGCGGCTCGCCCCAGCGGCTGCACCTCGAGGTTCGCGCTCTCGTCGCGCCCCTCCGGCACCGAGTCGTGCAGCATGTTGGGCAGGCCCAGGGCCCACTGCTCCAGTTCCTCCTGGACGCGCGTGAGCGCGGTTTCCGCCTCGGCCAGTCCCTGCGTGAGCCCCTCGCCGCGGGCGATGAGCGCGGCGACATCCTCGCCGCGCCCCTTGGCCATCCCCACCGCCTTGGCATTGGCGTTGCGCTCGGCGCGCAGCCGGTCAACCTCCACCTGCCAGGGCTTGCGCTTGTCCTCGGCGGCCTTAAGAGCCGCCACGTCCAGCACGAACCCGCGACGGGCGAGGTTCTTCGCCACAGCTTGCGGGTCGGCACGTAACAGTTTCGGGTCAATCACGATTCTTCAGCCTTTGGACTCGTTGCGCGCGCGCAGGCGCGCCAGCGCCTCGCCGATCTTGATCTCCAGGCCCCGCGGGGCCGGGCGGTAGTATCGCCGATCAGGCATCGCCTCCGGCAGGTACCGCTCGCCCGCAGCAAAGGCGTCCGGCTCGTCGTGCGCGTAGCGGTAGTCGCGACCGTAGCCCAGGTTCTTCATCAGCCGGGTCGGCGCCGGGCGCAGTTGCAGCGGCACCTCAAGCGTGCCGAACTTTGCCACGTCCTCCATGGCCTCACCCATGGCGACATAGGCGGCGTTGCTCTTGGGAGCGCACGGCGAGATAGATCACCGCTGTCGCCCAGGGCGAGCTCCCCTTCGGGACTTCCGAGCCGGTCGTACGCCTCCCAGGCATCCAGCGTCAGCGCCAAGCGCGCGCGGGTCGGCAAGGCCGACGTCCTCCACCGCCATGCGCACGATGCGCCGTGCAAGGTAGGACGGATCACAGCCGCCATCGAGCATGCGGCACAGCCAGTAGAGCGCGGCGTCCGGGTCGGACCCGCGCACCGCCTTGTGCAGCGCCGAGATCTGCTCGTAGAACTGGTCGCCGCCCTTGTCGAAGCGCCGCAGGCCGCCGCTTGCGACCTCCTGTGCCACCGCGAGGGTGATCGTGCGCCCGGTACCGGCGGCCTCGGCGAGCGAGGCGGCCAGCTCCAGCATGTTCAGGGCGCGCCGGCCGTCGCCGTCGGCGGCACGCGCCATCAAGCTCCAGCGCCTCGGGGTCAGCGGCCAGGCCCTCGTGCCCGAGGCCGCGCTCCTTGTCATTGAGCGCACCGTGTCAGCAGCGCACTTAAGTCCTCCACCGACAGCGCGCGCAGCACGTAGACGCGCGCGCGCGACAGCAGCGCGCTGACCACTTCGAAGGATGGATTCTCGGTGGTTGCGCCCACGAAGGTAAGCGTGCCGTCCTCGAGGTACGGCAGGAAGGTGTCCTGCTGCGCCTTGTTGAAGCGGTGCACCTCGTCCAGGAACAACAGGGTGCGGCGCCGGTCAGCCGCGCGCGCCACGCGCGCCGCCTCCACCGCCGCGCGGATGTCCTTGACGCCGGCCATCACGGCCGAGAGCGCGATGAACTGCGCGCCGCTGGCCTGCGCGATCAGCCGCGCCAGGGTGGTCTTGCCGGTCCCCGGCGGCCCCCACAGGATCAGCGAGTGCAGCTGTCCCTGCGGCGATGCTGGCGGCCAGCGGCTTGCCGGGCCCCAGGATGTGCTGCTGGCCGACGAACTCATCGAGGGTGCGCGGGCGCATGCGATCGGCGAGCGGCCGCAGCGCATCGCCCTCAGCGGTGGGCGCAGCGCTCACCCGCGGGCGCCCGCGCGCCCTGCGGCTCACTTGCGCGGCGTGCCGATGACATCGACGTCCGGCGGGGGCGTGAAGCTCACCTCCTCCGGTGACACCAGCCCATTGCGCACGACCTTCTCGAAGATGAGGGTCGCGGTCTGCCCGAGCTTGTCCTCGAGGATCATGCGCTTCAAGTCCGCCGTTGGCGAACCCGAACAGCGCGCTGCGGAAGTCCGCATCCGTGCCGTTGGGCTCGACCAGCACCCAGTCAAGACCGGTGCGCTCGCCCGGCGGGGGTGATTTTGAAGTTCTGTCCGCAGGTCCACGGTCCCGGACAACAGCATCGCAGGCGTGGCCGACAGTGCCGCATCGACCGGCTTCACGGTCACCTGCTGCCAGGTCGCGATCGAGGAACCACAGGTTGCGTGCCGTCGCAGACCATGAGCTGGCCGGCGCCGCTGCTGGTGCCGGCCTGGGACTGCGGGTGGATTTCCCAGCTGAACTTGCCCGGGCGCACCACGATCAGGGTGCCGCTGGCGCGGTCGGTTTCATTGCCGTGCGCGTCGGCGAGGGTCTGCAGGAACTCCACGCGCAGTGTCTTCAGGTCCTCCAGGTACGCATCCAGCGGCGTCGCATGCCTTTGACTGCGCGCCCGCCGCCCCCGAGAACACCAGGAGTAACAGCGCCATCGCGCCGCCGATGCGTGCGCGCAGCGCGCGGCGCTGTCCATGCCATGTTCATGCCCTCAATCCTCCGACCGGCGCCGGCGCGAGTCACTTCGCGCGAGCCGTTGGACTGCAGGGGGCCGACGATGCCGGCCTGCTCCATGCCCTCGAGCAGGCGCGCCGCGCGGTTGTAGCCGATCTTCAGCCGCCGCTGCACGTAGGAGATCGAGGGCTTGCGCTCGGTGGTGACGATGCGCACCGCCTCGTCATAGAGCGGATCCTGCTCGATGGGCTCCGCGCCGCCGCCGCCCTCGCCCTCCTCGCCCGACAGGCCCGGGATCGGTGCACTGGGGCCGGAGAGCACCTCGTCGATGTAGTTCGGGGGCGTCGAGGTCTTCAGCGCGTCCACCACGCGGTGCACCTCCTCGTCGGAGACGAAGGCGCCGTGCACGCGGGTGGGCAGCGAGGTGCCCGGCGGCAGGTACAGCATGTCGCCGTGGCCGAGCAGGGTCTCCGCGCCCATCTGGTCGAGGATGGTGCGCGAGTCGACCCGCGCCGAGACCTGGAAGGCGATGCGGCAGGGAATGTTCGCCTTGATCAGTCCGGTGATGACATCCACCGAGGGACGCTGCGTCGCCAGGATCAGGTGGATGCCCGAGGCGCGCGCCTTCTGCGCCAGGCGGGTGATCAGCTCCTCGACCTTCTTGCCGACGATCATCATCAGGTCGGCGAGCTCGTCGACGATCACGACGATGTAGGGCAGCGGCGTCGAGGTCCAGGATCTGGCGCTGGTCGATGGACGGATCGTTGGCCGCGCGCAGCGTCATCACCGGATCGCGGATCGGCTTGCCGGCATCGTTGGCGTCCTTGACGCTGGCGGTTGAAGCCGGAGATGTTGCGCACGCCGAGCGCTGCCATCAGCTGGTAGCGCCGCTCCATCTCCGCCACGCACCAGCGCAGCGCGTTGGCCGCCTGCTTCATGTCGGTGACCACCGGGGCCAGCAGGTGCGGGATGCCCTCGTACACCGACAGCTCGAGCATCTTCGGATCGATCATGATCATGCGCACGTGCTCGGCGGTGCGACTTGTAGAGCAGCGACAGCACCATCGCGTTGATGCCGACCGACTTGCCCGAGCCGGTCGTGCCGGCGATCAGCAGGTGCGGCATGCGCGCCAGGTCCGCCACCATCGGCTGGCCGCCGATGTCCTTGCCCAGCGCGATCGCCAGCGGCGAGTTCATCTCGTCGTAGGCCTTGGAGCGCACGATCTCCCCGAGGGTCACGATCTCGCGCTTCTCGTTGGCGATCTCAAGACCCATCACGCTCTTGCCGGGGATGACCTCGACCACGCGCACGCTCAAGACCGACAGCGCGCGCGCCAGGTCCTTGGCAAGCGCGGTGATCTGGCTGGCCTTCACCCCCGGGGCGGGCCGCAGCTCAAAGCGCGTCACCACCGGCCCGGGCTGCACGGCCACCACCTCGACGTCGATGTCGAAGTCCTTGAGCTTCATCTCCACCAGGCGCGACAGCGCCTCGAGCCCTTCGGCGGAGTACAGCGGCTCGCGCGGCGGCGGGTCGTCCAGAAGCTTCAGCGGCGGCAGCTCGTTGCCCTTGGGCGAGTCGAACAGCGACACCTGGCGCTCGCGCTCCACGCGCGCGCTCTTTTCCACGATGGCCTTGGGCGCCTCGATGCGCGGGGGTGCGCGCGTCGCGGACTTCTTCTGCTCGGTCTGCACCGCCTCCTTGCGCGCCTGGCGCCGTTCGCGCCCCTCGGCGGCATCGCGCTTGGAGACCCCGCGCGCGCGCAGCCAGCCCACCCCTGCCCAGGCGAGCGCGCCCAGGCGGTCCATGACCGTGAACCAGGAGACCCCGAAGGCGAGCGACAGTCCGGCCATCCAGGCGGCGATCATGAGCAGCGTTGCGCCCAGCACATCCAGCCCCGAGGCAAGTCCGCCGCCCACCAGCATGCCGATCACCCCGCCGGCGGTCTGTGGCAGGCTGCCCGGCTGCCAGTGCAGGCGGGTGAGCGCGCAGCTGGCTGCAAGCAGCAGCACGAAGCCTGCGATGCGCACGGCGTTGTTGGCGCGCGTGCTGACCTCGGTGCGGATGCGCCGCTGCAGCCCCCAGCAGGCAAGCGCGAGCATCACCGGGAACAGGAAGGCCGGGTACCCGAACAGGAAGAAGAGCACGTCGGCCAGCCAGGCGCCCACGACCCCGATGTGGTTGTGCACCGTCGAGGCGGTGCCGGTGCGCGAGAAGCCCGGATCCTCGGCGCTGTAGCTGGCGAGCGCCACGAACAGCACCAAGGCCACGATGGCAATCGCGATGATCGCGCTCTCGCGCAGGCCGCGACTGACGGCAGTTGTGAAGCGGGCGCCGTTGCGCGCCTGCGCGGAGGATTCAGCCAAACCGGTGGGTCTCCATCGTAAGATAGACGGCTGCCATTATAGGGCTTAGGTACCATGCCCGAGGCGCAATCAATCGAGGACCCCCATGACGAGCACCCGGCACAGCCGCCTCATCATTCTCGGCTCAGGTCCCGCCGGCTACACCGCTGCGGTGTACGCCGCGCGTGCCAACCGCCACCCGGTGCTCATTACCGGGGTGGAACAGGGCGGGCAGCTGATGACCACCACCGACGTGGACAACTGGCCCGGGGACGTCGAGGGCCTGCAGGGACCGGCATTGATGGAGCGCATGAAGCGCCATGCCGAGCGCTTCGCGACCGAGATCGTCACTGACCACATCCACACGGCCGACCTGGGCACCCGCCCTTTCAAGCTGCGCGGTGACTCGGGCACCTACACCTGCGATGCGCTGATCATCGCCACGGGCGCCACCGCCAAGTACCTGGGGCTGCCTTCCGAGG
The DNA here is from genome assembly GCA_963703025.1 of uncultured Pseudomonadota bacterium. GTDB lineage: Bacteria > Pseudomonadota > Gammaproteobacteria > Steroidobacterales > Steroidobacteraceae > 13-2-20CM-66-19. Next base: position 4,290,161 of record OY969778.1, read on the forward strand.
AGGCGCACCGCGGCCGCGGGGTCTCCGCGTGCGCCACCTGCGACGGCTTCTTCTTCCGCGGCCAGCGCGTGGCGATCGTCGGCGGCGGCAATACCGCGGTCGAGGAGGCCCTTTACCTGTCGCACATCGCGCAGCACGTGACGCTCGTGCACCGCCGCGACAAGCTGCGCGCGGAGAAGATCATGCAGGACCGGCTGTTCAAGGAGGTCGCCGCCGGCAAGATGTCGGTGATCTGGAATCACACCGTCGATGAGGTGCTGGGCGATGCCTCCGGGGTGAACGGGGTGCGCCTGCGCTCGCTCACCGGCGACGGCACGCATGACCTGGCCGTCACCGGACTGTTCATCGCCATCGGCCATACGCCCAACACGGCGCTGTTCACCGGGCAGCTGGACATGGCTGACGGGGGCTACCTCAAGGTGAAGAGCGGCATCGAGGGCAATGCCACGGCCACCAGCATCCAGGGCGTATTTGCCGCCGGTGACGTGGCCGACCACGTGTACCGCCAGGCGATCACCTCCGCCGGCGCCGGCTGCATGGCGGCGCTGGATGCCGACCGTTACCTGGAGGCGCTCGACACCCACACCTAGGTGCCGCGGAGACATGCCAAGGAACACGGCGGACTTTCTCTCCAGCATCGCGGCGATCGAGGCGCAGCAGTGGAATGCGCTGGGCGCGGCGGCCAGCCCGTTCATGCGCCACGAGTTCCTGGCAGCCCTCGAGCAGACCGGCTGCATCGGACGCGACGCCGGTTGGCAGCCGCTGTACCTGGTGCTGCACGATGGGCACGGCCCCGCCGCCGCGGTCGCAAGCTTCATCAAGACCCATTCGTACGGGGAGTTCGTCTTCGACTTCGCCTGGGCGCGCGCCTACGAGCGCATCGGCAGGCACTACTACCCCAAGCTCACCGTGGCCGCCCCGTTCACCCCCGCCACCGGCCCGCGCCTGCTGGTGCGTGCGGACCTGGACCGTGCCGCCTGGGCCGGGCGGCTGCTGGAGGCACTCGAGCAGCGCGCCACCGCCGCCGGCATCTCAAGCGTGCACGCGCTGTTCCTCGACGAGCCGGCGCGCGCGGCCTGCCAGGCGCGCGGCTGGCTGCTGCGCCGCGACTGCCAGTTCCACTGGGTGAACCGCGGCTACGCTGATTTCGAGGCCTACCTCGCCAGTTTCACCGCGGACAAGCGCAAGAAGGTGCGCCGCGAGCGCCGCCGCGTCGCCGAGGCCGGCGTGGTGTTCCAGACCCGCTTCGGGTCGGAGCTGGATGGCGCATTGCTGGAGCGGGTCTACGAGCTGCATCGCGACACGTTCCTGCGCCACGGCCACGAGCCGTACCTCACGCTTGAGTTCTTCGCACAGATCGCGCGCACCATGCCCGACGCGCTCATGGTGAAGCTTGCGATGCACGGCCGCACGGTGGTCGCCGCGGCAATCTTCTTCATCGGCGCGGACACCCTGTTCGGCCGCTACTGGGGCGCGGCGGCGGACTACCACAGCCTGCATTTCGAGACCTGCTACCACCAGGGAATCGAGTTCTGCATCGAGCGCGGCCTGGCCCGCTTCGAACCGGGCACCCAGGGGGAGCACAAGGTCAGCCGCGGCTTTGAGCCGGCCTTCACCTGGTCGGCGCACTTCATCGCGGACAAGCACTTCCGCGCCGCCATCGCCGACTACCTCGCCCAGGAGGGGGCGGCGGTTGACGCCTACGCCCACGGCGTCCAGGAGCACGTCCCCTACCGCGGCCGACGCGACGCCGAAGTGCTGCCGTGAGGACCATCACCTGGCTGTCGCCACACGACGCGCCGGAGTGGTTCCCGCCCGCGGAGCAGGCGCTCGAGGAGCCCGCCGGCCTGCTGGCCGCAGGCGGTGACCTGTCCCCGGCACGGCTGGTGGCCGCCTACCGGCGCGGGATCTTCCCCTGGTATTCCCCCGGGCAGCCGGTGCTGTGGTGGTCACCGGATCCGCGCGCGGTACTGTTTCCAGAGGAGTTCCACCGCTCGCGCAGCCTCGCCAAGACCCTGCGCAATGCCGGCTTTGCCCTCTCGGTGGATGCTGACTTTGCAGGGGTGATCGATGGCTGCGCGGCCCCGCGCGCGGCAAGCCCGGGCACCTGGATCACCAGCGAGATGCGCGCGGCGTACCTGGCGCTGCACCGCCTGGGTCATGCCCACAGCATCGAGGTCCACCACCAGGATCTGCTCGTCGGCGGGCTCTACGGGGTACGCCTGGGCGCGGTGTTCTTCGGGGAATCGATGTTCAGCCGGCAGCGCGATGCCTCCAAGGCGGCCCTGGCGCACCTGGTGGCGCTGTGCCAGCGCAACAACCTTGCCGTCATCGACTGCCAGCTGCCCTCGCGGCACCTGGCCAGCCTAGGGGTCCGCAGCATCCCGCGGGCCCAGTTCCAGGCCCTGCTGGGGGAGCACGTGGCAGTGGCTGCGGGGCCGCTCGTGCACCCCTGAGCCGCGGCGCGGTATTCGCGCCGCGCACCCAAGTGCGCTCTTAAATTGCCACGGCAGCGCGCTTATGCTCCAATTCGCGCCCCCGAATTCGGTTAGGGCGGTATGTCGAAAGAAGAGCCCATTCAGATGGAAGGCGAGGTCACCGAGACCCTGCCCAACACGACGTTCCGCGTGAAGCTGAAAAATGGCCACATCGTGACCGCGCATATCTCCGGCAAGATGCGCAAGAACTACATCCGCATCCTCACCGGCGATGCCGTCACCGTCGAGATGACGCCGTACGATCTGACCAAGGGCCGCATCACCTACCGCGGTCGCTAGAGCGCGCCGGCCCCGCGGGCGGGCCCGGCACCTCCCAACAACCTGAGGACCCCTAGGCCGGCACCGCCGGCTGCTGCACCGGCTCGCAGTCCAGCTGCAGCGCACTGCCGTCCTTGGCCACCGAGACGCGCACGTGGCCGCCGTTGGCGAGCCGCCCGAACAGCAGCTCCTCGGCCAGCGGGCGCTTGATGTACTCCTGGATGGTGCGCGCCATCGGCCGGGCACCCATCTTCGGGTCGTAGCCACGCTCGGCGATCCAGCTGCGGGCCGCATCGTCCAGCGAGATGGTGACGCCCTTGGCCTCCAGCTGCTGCTCCACTTCCATGATGATCTTGTCCACGACGCGCTCGATGGTGCTGCGCTCGAGCGGGCCGAACTGGATGACCGCATCCAGGCGGTTGCGGAACTCGGGCGTGAAGATGCGGCGGATCGCCTCCATGCCATCACTCGCGTTGTCCGCCTGCGTGAAGCCGATCGAGGTGCGCGCCATCTCCTGGGCACCCGCGTTGGTGGTCATGACGATGATCACGTGGCGGAAGTCGGCCTTGCGGCCGTTGTTGTCGGTGAGCGTGCCATGGTCCATCACCTGCAGCAGCAGGTTGAAGACATCCGGGTGCGCCTTCTCGATCTCATCGAGCAGCAGCACGCAGTGCGGATGCTTGGTCATCGCCTCGGTGAGCAGGCCGCCCTGGTCGAAGCCGACGTAGCCCGGCGGCGCGCCGATCAGGCGCGAGACGGTGTGCCGCTCCATGTACTCGCTCATGTCAAAGCGCAGGAACTCCACGCCCATCGCGATCGCCAGCTGGCGGGTGACCTCGGTCTTGCCGACCCCCGTGGGGCCTGCGAACAGGAAGCTGCCGACCGGCTTGCGCTGGTCGCCCAGGCCCGAGCGCGCCATCTTGATGGCCGAGGCCAGGGACTCGATCGCCTTGTCCTGGCCGTAGATCACCAGCTTCAGGTTGCGCTCGAGGTTCTTCAGCACTTCGCGATCGGAAGTCGACACGCTCTTGGGCGGGATGCGCGCCATGCGCGCCACGACATCCTCGATGTGGCGCACCTGCACCACCGGCTCACGCTCGGCGATCGGGCGCAGGCGCGCGCGCGCGCCGGCCTCGTCGACCACGTCGATGGCCTTGTCGGGCATGTGGCGCTCGTTGATGTGGCGGGCGGCCAGCTCCGCTGCGGCCCGCAGGGCGTCATCCGCGTAGGTGATGCCGTGGTGCTCTTCGAAGCGCGGCTTGAGGCCAAACAGGATCTCGACGGTCTCGGAGACCGACGGCTCGACGACATCGATCTTCTGGAAGCGCCGCGCGAGCGCGTGGTCCTTCTCGAAGATGCCGCGGTATTCCTGGTAGGTGGTCGAGCCGATGCAGCGGATCTCCCCGTTGGTAAGCACCGGCTTGATCAGGTTGGAGGCATCCATCACCCCGCCGGAGGCGGCGCCGGCGCCGATGACGGTGTGGATCTCGTCGATGAACAGGATCGCGCCGGGCAGCTTCTTCAGCTCGCTGATGACACCCTTCAGGCGCTTCTCGAAGTCGCCGCGGTACTTGGTGCCGGCAATCAAGGCGCCCATGTCGAGCGCGTAGATCGTGCAGTCGGTGAGCACCTCGGGCACGTTGTTCTCGACGATCAGGCGCGCGAGCCCCTCGGCGATCGCGGTCTTGCCGACGCCGGCCTCCCCGACGTACAGCGGGTTGTTCTTGCGGCGGCGGCACAGGATCTCGATGGTGCGTTCGACCTCGAGCTTGCGGCCGATGAGCGGGTCGATCTTGCCCTCCTGGGCCATGCGATTCAGGTTGCTCGTGTATTTCTCGAGCGCACTGCCGCCCTCGCCGTCGCGCTCGCCTTCCGCGGCCGGCTCTTCCTTGTCGGTCTTCTCCTCGGCGATCTTGGACAGGCCGTGCGAGATGTAGTTGACGACGTCCAGGCGCGTGACATGACGGCGGTTGAGCAGGAACACCGCGTGGCTCTGCTTCTCGCTGAATATCGCCACCAGCACGTTGCCGACGCCCACTTCCTTCTTGCCGCTGGACTGCACGTGGAACACCGCGCGCTGCAGCACGCGCTGGAAGCCCAGGGTCGGCTGCACCTCGCGCTCCTCGCCCTCCTCGAGCTTCGGGGTGGACTGGTCGATGTGCTCCTTCAGTTCCTGCTTGAACTTCGCAAGATCGGCGCCGCAGGCACGCAGCACCTCGCGCACCTTGGGGGTGTCGAGGATCGCCATCAGCAGGTGCTCGACGGTCAGGTACTCATGGCGCGCCTCGCGCGCCTGGTGGAACGCATCGTTCAGACAGTATTCAAGCTCGTTGGACAGCACTAGGCGGACCTTTCAGATTCGGCGTTCGGAAACTTAAGTAGTCCATGGATCCACGGCGGGAGAAATCAAGCCTCCTCGAGGGTGCACATCAGCGGGTGGTGGTTGTCCCGGGCGTAGGTGGTCACCTGGGCTACCTTGGTCTCGGCGATCTCGTACGTAAAGACCCCGCACACCCCTTTTCCCTTGGTATGTACCTCAAGCATGACCCGCGTCGCATTCGGCCGGTTCAGGCTGAAGAACTTTTCCAGCACATCGACGACAAACTCCATGGGCGTGTAGTCGTCATTGAGCAAAACCACCTGGTACAGCGGCGGGACTTTGACCTGCGGCTGGGCTTCTTCGACTACGACGCCTGTGTCGGGGCGCACCGGATGAGGATCGGGCATGAGAGTCTTTATAGGGGTCGCGAAACGGCAACACAAGCCCGCCAGAATGAGGAGTAGTTACTCGTGCAGAAACAATCGCTTGAGAGCGCAAGCACAGCGCCCGTATGATGTCCCGGCCAAAGCGTCGGCGAGGTTCGTGCGCAATGCGCCACCGGCGCGTGATCTTGGCTGCAAGGACTATCATTAAAGCCATGCCGTTGCCCCCATGAATGCTGCTTCCTGGCTCGAGGCGCTCCCGCCGCAGGAGCGCTGGCGCCCGCTGCTGCTCTCCGAGGGGCCGCGCATCGCTACGTGGGTGCTGGGGCTTGCCCTGGGGGTGCAGGCGGCCTTCATCGTCACGGACATGGCAGGCACGGGCAAGAAGCCGCCAGCCGTGGCGACCGCAGCGCCCGTGCGCTCCCAGCCCCTGGACGTGGCGGCGATCACCGGTGCGCACCTGTTCGGCAGCGCACCGGTGGCACAGCAGGACGACCGCGACGCCGGCCAGGCCACCGTGCCGCTGGTGCTCACCGGCACGATCGCCGGGAATGACCCCCAGAACGGTCTTGCGATCCTGGGCGCCAACCCGCAGGCGGTTAAGGTGTATGCAGTCGGCGACATGCTGCCGGGCAACGTGAAGCTGCACTCGGTGTACACCGACCGCGTGGTCATCGACCACAACGGGCAGCTGGAGTCGATCACCCTGCCCCACCAGTCCACCGCGCCCAATGCCCCGCCGCCCTCTGCCGCCTCGTTCCAGTCGGAGAACCCGGCACTGGAGCGCATGCGCCGCATGATCACTGAGCAGCCGAACCTGATCGGCGATGTCATCCGCGCAAGTCCTGTGAGTGACCACGGCCGCATGAACGGGTTTCGCATCTACCCGGGTCGCGACCGCGCCGCGTTCACGCGCCTGGGCCTGCACCCGGCGGACCAGGTGGTCGCCATCAACGGCACGCCGCTGGATGACCGCGACCGCAGCGAGCAGATCCTCAAGACACTCTCCAGCTCCAGCGAGGCACACGTCACGATCATCCGCAACGGCCAGCAGCAGGAGCTCACGCTCAACCTCGCCCAGGTGGCCCAGGAGGCCGAGGGTGTCGCCGCGCAGGCGCAGGGCCAGGGGGCCAATCCCGGCGCAGCCACGACCATCAGCCCCAGTGCCGCGGCGGCCGCCAACGCGGCGGCGGTGGCGGCCAACGCGGCCGCTGCCGCCGCTGCCGCCGCGGCCAACGCGCCGCCGCCGCCGGATGCCGCGCAACCACCACCTCCCGCCCCGGAACAACCGCAGGGGGACAGCTCCGGCCAGTAGCCGGAACGCTGACTACGCAGTGCAAGTGTTAGGAACATCGCGAATGACAGGTCTACGTTCATGGCTGCCGTGCCTGGCCGCGGTCCTGCTGGCCGCATCGCTGGCCTCCGCGCAGCAGTCCCAGCAGACCCAGCGCATCACGCCGAACTTCAAGGACGCGGACATCCAGCAGGTCGCAGAGGCGGTCAGCGCGGCCACCGGCAAGAACTTCATCATCGACCCGCGCGTGCGCGCGCAGGTGACGATGCTGTCCTCCACGCCGATGTCCCCGGCGGCCTTCTACGAGGCCTTCCTGTCGATCCTGCAGGTGTACGGCTTCGTCGCGGTGCCCTCGGGCAACATCACCAAGATCCTCCCCGATGCCAACGCGCGGCAGTTCCCGGCGAACGACCTGCCCGACCATGTCAGCGCCACTTCGGATGAGATGGTGACCCAGGTGCTGGCGGTCAAGAACGTCAGCGCCGCGCAGCTGATCCCGATCCTGCGGCCCATGATCCCGCAGTACGGGCACCTGGCCGCCTACCCGGCATCCAACATCCTCATCATCTCCGACCACGCCTCGAACGTGAACCGCATGATGCGCATCATCAACCGCATCGACCAGGTCGGCAGCACGGACGTCGAGATCGTGCCGCTGCACAATGCCGGGCGCGGCTGAGATCGTGCGCGTGGTGAACTCGCTCTACCAGGGCGCGAGCGCCGCGGAGGGCGTGGGGGTCAAGGTGGTGGCCGACGAGCGCTCCAACAGCGTGCTGATCGGCGGCGAGCAGTCCCAGCGCCTGCGCATCCGCGCGCTGATCGCGCATCTGGACACCCCGCTGGAGGCCGGCGGCGACACGCGCGTGCGCTACCTGCACTACGCTGACGCGGAGAAGATCGCCCCGAAGCTCAAGGAACAGATGACCGGCATCGCCCAGGCGGCCACCGCGGTGGCCACCGGCGGCCAGGCCGGCGGCGGCTCGCTGACCACGGTCGCCGAGCGCAATGCCCTGATCTGGGCGGACCCGAGCAACAACGCACTGGTCATCACCGCGCCGCCGAAGCTGATGCGCGCGGTGAATGACATCATCGACAAGCTCGACATCCGCCGCCCGCAGGTGCTGATCGAGGCGATCATCGCCGAGGTCGACGTCGACAAGGACGCGGAGCTGGGGGTTAACTGGGCCGCCTTCTCCGACGGCAACACGACCCCGGCGGCCTCGTTCGTAAGCCCGGTCGGGGGCACCAGCATCGTCGACCTCGCCGGTGCGGTGCAGAACCCGAGCACGGTGAGCACCACCCTCCTGCAGGGCACGACGCTGGCCGTCGGGCGCATCATGGGCAGCGGGCGTGAACTTCGCGGCCATGATCCGCGCGATCCGCGGTGACACCAACACCAACGTCGTCGCCACCCCTTCCGCGGTCACCATGGACAACCAGGAGGCGGAACTTAAGGTGGCGCAGGAAGTGCCGTTCGTCACCGGCCAGTTCACCAACAGCAACGCCAACACCGGCACAGGCTCGGTGAACCCGTTCCAGACCATCCAGCGCGAGGAAGTGGGCACGATCCTCAAGGTCACCCCGACGATCTCCCCGGAGGGCTCCGCGGTGATGATGAAGATCTCCATCGAGAGCTCCACCATCGGCCAGAAGCCCGCCGGGGCGGTCGACCTGGTCACCAACAAGCGCACCATCACCACCAACGTGCTCATCGAGGACGGCGGGGTCGTGGTGCTCGGCGGCCTGATCGAGGACAACAGCGTCAAGGGCGAGCAGCGCGTGCCCTACCTGGGCAACATCCCGATCATCGGCATGCTGTTCAAGACGCGCAACGCCACCTCGACCAAGAACAACCTGATCATGTTCATCCGCCCGAAGATCCTGCGCGACCAGGCCCAGGCGGCCTACGAGACCGACCTCAAGTACAACTACATGCGCGACCAGCAGCGCAACCTCGACTCGCGCGAGGCGCTGCCGCTGCTGCCGGGCACCACGCGCGGCACGCTGAACCCGCTGCCGCCACCGCCGGCACAGCCGGCCGAGCACGTGGCCCCCGGGCAGCCGGCACCGATGCCCTCGGCCGCCTTCCCGGTGATACCGCCGCCTGCCAACCAGCCCGCGGTGATCGTAAGCCCGGGCGTCACCGCCACCCCGGCACCAGATTCCACGGCCAGCCCCGCGGTGCCCAACGCCTCGACCTCCGCCCCGCCAGGGCAGCCATGAGCACGCCCGCCCCGACCGTCCCCGCGCCGCCGCCGGCCCCCGAGCCGCGGCTGTCGTTCGCCTTTGCCAAGCGCCACGGGGTCATCGTCAAGGGGGTGGTGGACGGGTTTGCCGAGTGCACCTACCGCGAGAGCGCCACCGCCAGCGCGCTGGCGGAGGTGCGCCGTTACCTGCGCCGCCCGATGAAGCTTGAGCGCGTCACGGAGCTGAGTTCGATCAGCTGCTGCGCCGCGCCTACGAGGCAGGCTCGGGCACGATGCAGGCGGTCGAGGGCCTGGACGATGCCACCGACCTTGCGCACCTGGCGCAGGACCTGCCCGAGCAGGCCGACCTGCTCGACAGCAACGACGATGCGCCGATCATCCGGCTGATCAACGCGGTGCTCACCCAGGCGGTGAAGGAGAACGCCTCGGACATCCACGTCGAGCCGTTCGAGAACCGCCTGGTGGTGCGCTTTCGCGTCGACGGCGTGTTGCGCGAGGTGCTGCAGTCGCGCCGCGCGGTCGCGCCGCTGGTGGTCTCGCGCATCAAGGTCATGTCGCGCCTGGACATCGCCGAGAAGCGCCTGCCGCAGGACGGGCGCATCAGCCTGAAGATCGCCGGCCGCTCGGTGGACGTGCGCGTCTCGACCATCCCGTCCGGGCACGGCGAGCGGGTGGTGCTGCGTATCCTCGACAAGCAGGCCGGCAAGCTCGACCTCAATGCCCTGGGCATGGACCAGCGCCTGCAGAGCCAGATGGATGAGCTCATCCACAAGCCGCACGGCATCCTGCTGGTCACAGGCCCCACCGGCTCCGGCAAGACCACCACGCTGTATGCCGCGCTCGAGCGCCTGAACGACAACACGCAGAACATCATGACGGTCGAGGACCCGATCGAGTACTACATCGACGGCATCGGCCAGACCCAGGTGAACACCAAGGTCGAGATGACCTTCGCGCGCGGCCTGCGCGCGATCCTGCGCCAGGACCCCGACGTGGTGCTGATCGGTGAAATCCGTGATCTTGAGACCGCGCAGATCGCGGTCCAGGCGAGCCTCACCGGTCACCTGGTGCTGTCCACCCTGCACACCAATACCGCGGCCGGTGCGATCACGCGCCTGCGCGACATGGGCATCGAGCCGTTCCTTCTGTCCTCGAGCCTCATCGGGGTGATGGCGCAGCGCCTGGTGCGCGTGCTCAGCCCCGACACCAAGCAGCCCTTCACCGCCGGTGAGTACGAGCGGCGACTGCTCAACCTCGGCCCCGAGGAGCCCTCCCCGACGCTGTACCGCCCGGGACGCGATGCGGCCGGGGGCTACCGCGGGCGCTCGGGAATCTACGAGCTGATCATGGTCGATGACGCCATGCGCACCATGATCCATGACGGCTGCTCCGAGCAGGAAGTCGAGCGCCACGCGCGCCTGTCGACCCCCTCGATCCGCGATGACGGGCGCGCCAAGGTGCTGCGCGGGGAAACCACGCTCGAGGAAATCCTGCGCGTCACGCGCGAGGACTAGCGGCCCTGGGCGCCTTCGAATACACCGCCCTGGAGGCCGGCGGCCGCGAGCGCACCGGCATCCTCGAGGGCGACACCCCGCGGCACATCCGCCAGCTGCTGCGCGAGCAGCAGCTGCTGCCGGTCACGGTCACCGAGGTCGCGCAGAAGGAGGCCACGCGCCAGAAAGCGTTCAGCTTCGCCCGCAAGGTCTCGGCGGCCGACCTGTCGCTGTTCACCCGCCAGCTGGCCACCCTGGTGCGTGCGGGCCTGCCGCTGGAGGAGGCCCTGCTGGCGGTCTCGCAGCAGACCGAGAAGCCGCGCGTGCAGAGCATCGTGCAGCGGCGTGCGCGCCAAGGTCATGGAGGGGCATACGCTCGCCGACGGCTTCGCCGAGTTCCCGCGCATCTTCCCGGAGATCTACCGCGCCACGGTGTCCGCCGGCGAGCAGGCCGGGCACCTGGACAGCGTGCTCGAGCGCCTGGCCGACTACACCGAGAGCCGCGAGCAGATGCGCCAGAACGTGCTGGCCGCGATGCTCTACCCGATCGTGCTGTCGATCATGTGCTTCATGATCGTGACCGCGCTCTTGGTGTTCGTGGTGCCCAAGGTGGTCTCGGTGTTCGAGTCGAGCAAGGCGAAGCTGCCGCTGATCACCCGGGCGCTGATCGGCACCAGCGACTTCCTGCGCCAGTACGGCATCTACCTGCTGATCGCGACCATCATCGGGGTGTGGGCGTTCCGGCGCTGGCAAAAGGACCCGGCGGCCAAGCGCCGCTTCCACCTGTTCCAGCTGCGCGTGCCGCTGGTGGGCAAGCTGCTGCGCGGCTTCAACACCGCCCGCTTCACGCGCACCTTCAGCATCCTCTCCGGAAGCTCCGTGCCGGTGCTGGAGGCGCTGCGCATCGCAGGGGAGGTGGTCACGAACCTGCCGATGCGCGATGCGGTCGCCGAGGCCTCCGCCCGGGTGCGCGAGGGGGCACCCATCGGCCGCTCGCTCAGTGTCAGCCGCCTGTTCCCGCCGATGACCATCCACCTGATCTCCAGCGGCGAGTCCAGCGGGCAGCTGGAGCAACATGCTCGAGCGCGCCGCCATCAGCCAGGAACGCGAGCTGGATGGCCTGCTGGCGGCGATGATGGGGCTGCTGGGACCTGCCCTGATCGTGCTCATGGGCGTCTTCGTCATGGGCATCGTCTTTGCAATGCTGCTGCCGATCTTCCAGATGAACAACCTCATCCACTAGTCGGGGGTGGGTTTCCCGGGGGCTTAGCCGGTGCCTGCGGGCAGCGCTTCACAAAGCCGCACGAACCCGTTGCAGTTGTCACGCAATCTGATTTAAGTTCGCGCCGTCAAATTCCTGCGTACCGATCCCGCATGAGCGAGAAACCGGAAGACGACGAGTTCGAGGACGAGGACGACGACGAGCCTGTCGCCGGGGACGGGGACGTCGACCTTGACCAGGTCAACAAGGACCTCGACCTTGCCAAGCGCCGCGGTGCCAAGGCGGGCGATCCTGCGTGGCGGCGCCTGGAGAAGCTCTTCGAGGCCAAGCACACCGCCGAGCTCACCAGCGACTTCGAGGACTACGAGATCGACATTCCCGGGGAGCCGCGCCGGCCGCGCCGCAAGCCGCGCGCCAGTTAGCGCGTAGACTGTCTCGCATCCCGGCGGCGTGCGGCCGGCGTCACCCTTGCGAGGCCAGCGATGCGTTACCTGGGCTTAGGCTGTCTGGCGATCAGTGGGGCGCTCATGGCAAGTCCGACCGCCGGCGAAACCGACGCGGTGCGCGTCGCGCCACAGGTCTATAAGGTCGTTTTCGAGAACGAGCGCGTGCGCGTGCTCAGCTTCGTCACCGAGCCCGGACAGACCTGGCCGCTGCACTCGCACCCGGACAGCGTCGCGGTGTCCATCAGCGAGTACAGCGTTCGCAACATCATCCCCGGCCAGGCGCCCACAGAGCGGCACAGCAGGCCCGGTGACGTGCGCTGGATCAATGCAACCTCACATATCGGGGAAAACTCGGGCACCACCGAGATGCGCGGGGTCATTGTCGAGCTGAAAGAGCCGCGCCACTAGGGCAACGATCGGGCCGCGGTCAGTGGAAATCGCGCGAGCGCGTCAGCAGCTCCCCGAGCAGGCTCGAGCGATCGATGAGCCGGTGCGCGATCAGGTGGCACACCCCTGCCTGCTGCTGCAGCTCCCCGTGCACCTCCAGCAGGCGTGACTCCAGCAGCGCCGGGCGCTGCTCGCGGCCGATACGCTCCCAGACGATGACGTTCACCTGGCCGCTCTCATCCTCGAGGGTGAGGAAGGTCACCCCGCTGGCAGTCCCCGGGCGCTGGCGCATGAGCACGATGCCCGCGGTGCGCACCTTCGCGCCATTGACCGCGGCCTTGAGCTCCTGGGCCGACAGCAGCGAACCTGCGGTGAGCCGCGGTCGCAGCAGGGCGAGCGGGTGGTTTCCTAAGGTGAGCCCGAGCGCGGCGTAGTCCGCGACGATCCCCTGGCCTTCGGTGGGCTGGGGCAGCAGCGGCCAGCCCTCGCGGGCCACCATGCTGCCGCTCTCGGCAAAGCCCAAGGGCAGCTCGCGCTCGGTGCCGGCGACTTCCCAGAAGGCCAGGTGCCGGTTGCCGCTCAGGGCTGCGAAGGCGCCGGCGGCGGCGAGCGCTTCCAGGTCCCCGCGATCGAGGCCGGCACGCGCGCTCAAGTCCTGGACACTCGTGAAGGCACGCGCGGCACGTGCGACCAGCAGGCGCTGCACGCCCGCTTCCGAGAGCGACTTCACCATACGCATCCCCAGGCGCAGCACCGGCTCGCCATCCGCGCCTTTCTCCAGCGATGAGTCCCAGCCGCTCGTGCAGGCATCCACAGGGCGCACCTCCACGCCGTGCGCACGCGCATCACGCACCAGCTGCGCCGGTGCATAGAAGCCCATCGGCTGCGAGTTCAGCAACGCACAGCAGAAGGCCGCCGGCTCGTGGTGCTTCAGCCACGCCGAGTCGTACACCAGCAGCGCAAAGCTCATGGAATGCGAGTTGTGGACGATGAGGTTGTTGGCGAGGAAGTTATGGTCCCCATCGATCTGCAGGTCGTAGGTAGGTTCTTCGCCACGTTTTTCTATTGACACCACCCTATCCCAATAGATAGCGGAGCCAGCTACTGGAGGCCGGGGCAACGGAATTGAGCGTGCGGCAGCAACGTGACTTCCGGCTTCCAGTTGTCCCAGCGGCCGCCATCCGTCGGGTGTAAGGAATGGATGCTCCGCCGTGGCGGTGATCGTGTGCCCCAGCGCCGTGCGCAGCCGCCAGACAGGCTTTACTCCACTTGCACGCGCAGCCACCACCTGACGGCGCTGCAGCTTCAGGTCCTTGTCACATGCCAGGGTGGTCTTCAGAGGCACACGGCCAGACACCACATGGTCTATCCGCACCCAGCGCCCCGAGTCTGCATCCACCACCCGGGTCTCACCGACTACACACTCAGGAAATCCGTATTCGCCAAAACCGAGCATCTGCTTGAAGATCCGCTCGGCAAACTGTGCCGGGTAACCTCGGTCCTTCATGCCCTGCAGCAGGCGCACGCGGAACGGATCGATACCCCCGCTCCTCTTCCATGCGCCCATCGCCCGGCGCAGTGCATCTGCCTCCCCGGGCGTGAAGCCCGCCGCGACGATGGCGATCTGCATCACCTGCTCCTGGAACAGCGGCACCCCCAAGGTGCGATGCAGCACCCCGCGCACCTCCTCGCTCGGGTACTCCACTTCTTCCTGGCCCAGGCGGCGGCGCAGGTACGGGTGCACCATGTCCCCCTGGATGGGCCCCGGGCGCACGATCGCCACCTCGATGACCAGGTCGTAGTAACAGCGCGGCTTCAGGCGCGGCAGCATCGCCATCTGCGCGCGCGACTCGATCTGGAACACCCCGACCGTGTCGGCTGCACAGATCATGTCGTACACCTTGGGATCCTCGGCCTCGAGCGTTCCCAGTGAGTGCCTGGTGCCGCGCCAGGTGTTGACCAGGTCGAACGCGCGCCGCAGCGCGGAGAGCATCCCCAGCGCCAGCAGGTCGACCTTGAGGAGCCCCAGGTCATTGAGGTCATCCTTGTCCCACTGCACCACCGTGCGCTCGGGCATGGTCGCGTTCTCCACCGGCACCAGCTCCTCGAGCAGGCCGGCGGCGATGACGAAGCCGCCGACGTGCTGGGACAGGTGGCGCGGGAACCCCGGATGCGTCACCAGTTCCTGGGCGAGCGGCAACAGGCGCTTCAACCACGGCGCGGACAGGTCGAAGCCGGCGGCGTGGATGCGCTCGGCCATCGCCGCAGTCCCGTCCCACCACTGCATCACCTTGGCCAGCTTGCCGCTGTCCTCGCCGCTCAGGCCGAACACCTTGCCCAGGTCGCGCAGTGCGCTCCTGGGGCGGTACGTGATGACCGTGGCGGCAATCGCGGCGCGTTCGCGCCCGTACTTGGCATACACGTACTGCAGCACCTCCTCGCGGCGGTCGTGCTCGAAGTCGACGTCGATGTCGGGGGGCTCGTTGCGCTCGCGCGAGATGAAGCGCTCGAACAAGAGCGCCGCGCCGCGCTGCGGGTCGACCGAGGTGATCCCTAAGCAGTAGCACACGCGCGAGTTGGCGGCAGAGCCGCGCCCCTGGCACAGGATCGATTGGCTGCGTGCCCAGGCGACGATGTCGTGCACGGTGAGGAAGTACGGCTCGTACTTCAGTTCCGCGATCAGTTCCAGCTCGTGCTCGATGGCGCGGCGCTCGCTTTGCGGCACCGCGCCCTGCCAGCGCCAGTGCGCGCCCTCCTCGGTGAGCTGGCGCAGGTAGGAGGTCGCGGTGTGCCCGGCCGGCACCAGTTCGCGCGGGTACTCGTAGCGCAGCTCATCCAGGCTGAACTGGCACGCCTCCGCCAGCGCCACGCTTGCGGCCAGGAGCTGCGGCGGGTACAGCCTGTGCAGGCGCGCAGGCTCGCGCAGGTAGCGCTCCGCGTTCGGGTACAGCCGCGAGCCGGCCTGTGCCACCGGCACGCCCGAGCGGATCGCGGTGAGTGCATCCTGCAGCGGCCGCCGCGCGCGCACGTGCATGTGCACGTCCCCACAGGCCACCAGCGGCACCTGGTGCTGCGCGCCCAGGTGCCGAAGGTCGCGCAGGCGCGCCGCATCGCCACCCTCACGCAGCAGTTCCACCGCAAAGCGCAGGCGCTCACCGAAGCGGGCGCTGAGCCACTGCGCCTCCTCGTGGCAAGCCACCCGCCCGGGCAGCCACAGGACGAAGCAGTCGGTGAGGCCTGCGGCCTCAAGATCCGCGCGGCTCAGGGTATACGTGCCCTTCGCCGCGGCGCGCCGGCCGCGGGTGATGAGGCGGCACAGCTGCGCGTAGCCGGCGCGGTTGATGGCAAGCGCTGCGAACTTCAACGAACAGGTGAGGCGAAACTCCGCCCCCACGATCAGCTTCAGCGGGCGCTGCTTGGCGGCCATGTGTGCGCGCACGACCCCTGCCACGGAGCACTCATCGGTGAGGGCCAGCGCGCGGTAGCCCAGCGCGAGGGCCTGGTGCACCAGCTCGTGCGGGTGCGAGGCCCCGCGCAGGAAGGTGAAGTTGGACAGGCAGTGCAGCTCCGCGTAGGCCGGCGCGGCTGCGGCCACGGCGGCGCTCACCCGAAGATGCCGTGCAGGAACCAGCCGTGCGGTGCATGGCGCTCGCGGAATACCCACAGCCGCACCCCGTGGGCATCGCAGGCCACGTAGTAGTCGCGGGCGATGTCGCCCCCGTCCCACCAGCCGCTCTCGATGCGCTCCGGCTCGCTGACGAGGGTGAGCGGTCCGCGCCGCTGCGGCAGCCCTGCGCGCTGCGGCAGCGGCTGCGGTGCCGGCAGCAGCCACAGCGGGCGCGGCACGGCGGGGATCGCCACGGCGGCCGCACGGGTGCGTGCATCCAGCTCAGGCGGCGCACTCACCGCCCAGGTGCGCTCGGGCCGGTGACCTTCGAGCACGGTAAGCCCATGCAGCGCCGCATTGCCCAGGCGGGCGCGCAGGCGCTCGATGAGCTCGTGCGCCTCGCTGCCGAGGCTGCCGCCATGCTCACCGGGCTGCCACAGCCCCTGCGCACGCGCGGCACGCGGCAGCAGCGTGGCGGCGCGCAGCTCCAGCGCACGCACCGGCTGCGGCAGCACCAGCTGCTCCAGCTGCACGCGCAGCAGGCCCGCCAGCTGCGTGGCGGCGAACGCGGGAGCTGCCAGGTTCAGTACGCAGCGCGTCACCGGTGCCTCGCGGTGCACCAGGTGACAGTTCAGCTGCATCACCCCGCTTTGGCGCGCGCGCAGGAACTGCTCGAGCTCCTGGAGCATCGGCGCGAGCGCATTCAGCAGCCACTCGTGGTTGGACAGCTCACAGGACAGCTCACGCCGGCGGCGGAAGCGCTCACGGGGCTTGAACAGGCGGCGCACCGGACGCGTGCTCACGGTGAGCGCATCCAAGGTGGCCAGCTGCGCGGTGCCGAAGCGCCTGGCGAAGCCGGCGCGCGGCAGGCGCAGTGCCGCGCCCACGGTGCGCACGCCGGTGCGCTGCAGGCGCTCGACCACCGGCACAGGCCAGCGCAGCACGCTCAAGGGCAGGGCCGCCAGCTTCGAGGTCAGCTGGGCATGGCTGAGGATGGTGAGGGACTTGCCCGCGCGTGCGGCCGCCAGCGCCGCCAGCGGCGTCGGGGCAAAGGACAGCACCGCAGGCAGCCCCAGCGCACCGCAGGCCGCCAGCAGCCCCTGTCGCGTGCCCTCCACGCCCTGGAACAGGTGCAGGCTGCCGCGCACCTCGAGCAACACTCCGTCGGGGGGCTCAAGACTGACCCTGGGGGTGAAGGCCTGCATCGCGGTGGCGAGCGCGCGCAGTTTTTCCTCGCAGGCAAGGCCGGGCAGGTGCAGGCCCGCCCACAGTTCTGCGCTGGCATCGCTCCGGGCTGGTGCTGCCGGCTCAACTGCGGCCAGCAGCGATGCCGTGCGACCGGGAAGGTTCGTGACCGTGCCGGACTGCCCCGGCACGGTGCGCACGGGCTTGAGGCTCATGTGCCCTGCCCGCCGCTGCCCGGGTGCGCAAGCTCCACCACCGCGTGCGTGGAGCCACGGCCCTTGAGGAAGCTGATGCGCAACGCGGTCGCGCTCGCCTCCAGCACCAGGCGCAGCACCGCCGCGGAGGCTTCCGCTGCGGCACGCCGCGGCCGGAACAGGACCCCTAAGGTGCGGCCGCGCTCGGCGGCCAGCTGCAGGCGGCGCAGCTCGCGCGGCTGCGGCTGCCGTGCCCAGGCGAGCGCGGCATCGCAGGCACCCGAGCCCAGGACTTGCCCGAAGGCCCACAGCGCCCGCTCGCCACCGACCACGGCGACACGATCGAGCACCACCCCGCGGGCGGCCAGGGCGGGAGCAAAGGGCATGAACGGGGGCGCGACCCACACGCACCAGCGGGCACTGGGCGCGCGCGTGAGCGATGCGAGCACGGGCAGGAGCAAGGAGAGCTCGCCGCTGCCAAAGCGGCCGATGAGGATCTCGATCAGCCCGCTGCGGGGCCAGCCTCCGCCGGGCAGCTGCGCATCAAGCGCCGCGAAGCCACTGGGCAGGACGTCGAGCTTTGCGGCGCTGCGGCCGCGCCATATAGCCGGATGCTCGAGTAAACGAGCCAGTTTTGGGTCGCCCATGCTGGCTGATGCGTTCTCAGATCAGGACCTCTTGAGGAAGCGGTGTGTATGCAACCGGTGCAGGTTCACATGAGCCCGGTCGAGCGCCCGCGGCGCACCACGCCCACGACGATGCCCTCGATCAACAGCGGCTCTTGCTTCAGGTCCACGCGGATCGGCTCGAAAGTCGCTGTTCTCCGGCATCAGCCACACGACCGAGCCTTCCTGGCGATAGCGCTTCACCGTGACCTCGTTCTCCAGCCGCGCCACCACGATCTGGCGGCTGCGCACCTCAGAGGTGCGGTGCACCGCCACCAGGTCCCCATCGAGGATGCCCGCGTCCTTCATGCTCATGCCCAGTGACCTTCAGCAGGTAATGCGGCCGCGGCTGGAACAGGCCCGGGTCGATCTGCAGGCGCGCCTCGAAGTTCTCCTCGGCGAAGATCGGGCGGCCGGCGGCCACCCGGCCGATGAGCGGCAGTCCGATCTGCTCGCGCATGGTGTCCTTCAGCTGGATACCGCGCGAGGTGCCGGGGACCAGCGCAATGACGCCCTTGCGCGCCAGCGCCCGCAGGTGCTCCTCGGCGGCGTTGGCCGAGCGGAACCCCAGTTCCGCGGCGATTTCCGCACGGGTCGGGGGCATGCCGGTCTCGCCGATGAAGCGCTGGATGAGCCTGAGGATCTGCGTCTGGCGGGGAGTGAGGTCCGACATGGTGCTGCGCCTGTTTATTTATACAGTCACTGTGATTATATCCAGATCAGGCGGGACGGCAAGAGGCACGGCAGCCCTCCCCTGCCAGGTCCGCTGCGGCAGCTGTTGCTGCGTGATTGCTATGCCTTTGGGCTAAGTCCATCGGCCACTTGCGCGCACCGCGCGCGAGGCACACCCCAAGCTCAGCCGCGGCTTTTTGCCATACTCGATCGCGCTACAAGTTTTTTTCATCGCGGGTACTTAATTTTTCGTAAGGAATTGCACCTGCAACATGCGCGAAGAAAAAACACGCAGCCTCGAACACGCGCAAGCCATACAGCGCAGAATTCTTCGCTTTTAATGTCTTTCAACCCCTGCTAACGTGTCGCGACGCGAAGACAAGTTGCTGTTTGGAGTTGCTTTTCCACGGTAAATTTGATGCAGTTGCGTGCGGCGAACGACGGCGGAACTTGCCCACCGGAGTCGCTTCTGTTTTAGGACTCCCGAATCAACAAACCCAAAGGGGACGTTTATGAAGTGCGCGAGTGTTGTTAAGGCGGCTGCTGCCGTTGCGATCGTTGTTGGACTGTCTGGTTGCGTGGATCTGAAGCCCATCCAGGCACAGATTGACGATCTGAAGTCGCAGGTTGCTGCACTGAAGACCGACACGGCTGGTGCGAAGAGCGCCGCTGATGCCGCCAGCAGCGCTGCTGCTTCGGCCGGTCAGGCTGCCAGCGGTGCCCAGAGCACGGCGAACCAGGCTCTGGCTGCTGCTCATGCCAGCCAGTCGTGCTGCGACGCGACGAACGAGAAGATCGACCGGATGTTCAAGCACTCCGTATCGAAGTAATCAACAGGTCTTACTGTTGATACAGAAACGCCGCGCAGCAATGCGCGGCGTTTTTCATTGGGGCTCCCGAAAAGACCGTCTTGGGCTAGTAGCGCACCAGCGCCGAACCCCAGGTAAATCCGCCGCCGAAGGCCTCCAGCAGCAGCAGCTCGCCGCGCTTGATGCGCCCGTCGCGCACCCCGACATCCAGCGCCAGCGGCACCGAGGCGGCCGAGGTATTGCCGTGGTCCTGCACGGTGACGATCACCCGTTCCATCGGCATTTCCAGCTTTGCCGCAGTCGCCTGCACGATGCGGATGTTGGCCTGGTGCGGTACCAGCCAGTCGATCGCGGAGCGCTGCAGGCCGTTGGCGGCGAGGGTCTCGTCGACCACGCTGCCGAGCTTCTGCACGGCGACCTTGAACACCTCTTTGCCCGACATCTTGATGGCCAGCTTCGCCCCGAAGCCGGTGGAGACCCCGCCGGCGCAGTACAGCATGTCGTGGTAGCGCCCATCCGCATGCAGGTGGGTGGACAGGATCCCCGGGGCCTCGCTGGGCTCGAGCACCACCGCCCCGGCCCCGTCGGCAAAGAGGATCGCGGTGCCGCGGTCCTGCCAGTCAGTCATGCGCGAAAGCGTCTCGGCACCGATCACCAGCGCGCGCTTGGACTCCCCGCAGCGCACGTACTTGTCCGCGATCGACAGCGCATACATGAAGCCGGCGCAGGCGGTCTCCAGGCTGAAGGCCGGGACGCCAAGGCACCCCAGGCGCTTCTGCAGCAGCACCGCGCAGTTGGGGAACACCAGGTCAGGGGTGGTCGTGCCGAAGGCGATGAAGTCGATGTCCTCGGGCTTCAGGCCCGCCGCGTCGATGGCGCGCCGTGCGGCGTGCTCGGCGAGGTCCACCGTGGTCTCCCCGTCTGCGGCGATGTGGCGGCGCTCGATGCCGGTGCGCGTGCGGATCCACTCATCGGTCGTGTCGACCATCTTCTCCAGTTCGGCATTGGTGAGAATGCGCTCTGGCAGGTACGAGCCGGTGCCGGAAATTCGCGAGTAGATCAACTGGGTCATCCCTTGTGCATGCAGTGCCTGCGCGATGTGCGCGGTCAGCCCGCGGCGCGCCGCGAGGCGTGGCCGTGGCGATGGCGCGCGCAAAGGCGACGCCATCAGCGCGGCCGTGGCTTTTTACCACGATCCCGCCAAGCCCCACCATGCAGGCGCCGTTGTAGCGGCGCGGGTCGATGCTGGCGGCGGCGCGGCGCAGCACCGGGCGGGCGACAAGGCCGGCCAGCCGGTGACAGCAAGGACGCCTGGAACTCCTGGCGCATGCGATCGGCGATCAGGCCGGCCACGCCCTCCATGGACTTCAGGGCGACGTTGCCGGTGAAGCCGTCGGTCACCACCACATCGACCTCCCCGGAGAAGATATCCTCGCCCTCGACGAAGCCCACGTAGTTAAGCGCCGCTCGCGCTGCAGCAGCGCGTGCGCCTCCTGCACGATCTCGTCGCCCTTCATGTCCTCCTCGCCGATGTTGAGGAGGCCGATGCGCGGGCTGGCGACGCCGTACACGTCGCGCGCCACGATGTCGCCCATGGCGGCGAACTGTGACAGCTGCAACGCGCGTCGCCTTGGTGTTGGCGCCGAGGTCGAGCATCTGGGTAAGGCCGTGCGCGGCATGGCAGGGCGGAGATGATCGCGGCGCGCTCGACCCCGGGGAGGGTCTTGAGCACGAAGTGCGCGATGGCAGTGAGGGCGCCGGTGTTGCCGGCGCTGACCGCGGCGGCGGCGCGTCCCTGGTGCACCAGGTCGACCGCCACGCGCATCGAGGAGTCCTTCTTGCGGCGGATCGCCTCGCGCGGCTTCTCCTCCATGGTCACGACCTGGGTCGAGGCGACGATCTGGGTGCGCCCGCCGCGCTGCCTGCGGCAAGGCGGCGACCGCGGCGTCGAGCAGCGCGGCGTCACCGACGAGCACCAGGCGCAGCTCAGGATCGTCGGCCAGCGCATTGCGCGCCCCAGCCAAGTACTCGTGCGGCTCGTGGTCGCCGCTCATCACGTCGATCGCGATTGGCAGCACGAACGAACCCTCAGGCTCCCGGCGGACCGGGTGCCTAGAGGGTCTATTCCTTGTCTTCGGACTCGGCGGGCTTGTCGATCACGCGCTTGCCGCGGTAGAAACCATCCGGCGTGATGCGGTGACGCAGGTGCGTCTCGCCCGACTGCGGGTCGATCGACAGCGCAGGCTTTGCCAGCCCGTCGTGCGAGCGGCGCATACCGCGCGTCGAGGGGGTCTTGCGGCTTTTTTGAACGGGCATGGGATCAGTTCCTCACTCGAAATTCACAAAATTCTGTCAGTTACGTTTCAACAACTGCGCCAGCTGCGCAAACGGCTTCTGCGTCACCTCGGCAGCCTCACCGCCCGCCTCGCTCACGCCCGCTGCACACGCGGTACCCTCCTCGTGCAGCGGCACGATCGGCAGCGCAAGCGACAACTCCTCCGTGATCAGCTGCGCGATGCTGATGCGTCCCGCCGGGGGCCAGCATCGGCTCCAGATCCTCAGGCACGCCCGCTGCATCGGCCTCCGTGCCGATCAGCGCCACCCGCACCTGCGAGTCCACCGGAAACTGCATCGGCTGCATGCAGCGCTGGCACTGCAAGGTCGCGGTGCCCTGCACGCGAAGCTCCGCGACGGCAAGCCCGCGCAGGCGCCTGAAGTGCGCGCGTCCGTGCACCTCTCCGCCCACCCCGCCGCGCAACGAGCGCAGGCCCGCCAATTCCTGCAGCGGCACGGCGAAGTCGATCCTTCGGAGGCCTCGGCCAGGCGGTCGACCTCAAGCGGCTTCGACCAGGGCGGCGTCATGGGGCGCGTATGATAGGTACCGGGTGTGCCCAAGTCAAAGCCCGCTGTGCCCCTAACCCCTTGTTTCTCGAAGATGATTCGGGTGTCCGCATGAACTCTCCGCCGCGCCTCGTGCTCGCCTCGACCTCGCGCTACCGGCGCGAGCTGCTGCAACGGCTGGGCGTGGCCTTCGAGGCGATCGCCCCCGGGGTCCCGGAAGACACCCTCGAGGGGGAACTGCCCGGTGGACCGTGCGCGGCGTCTGGCACTGGCCAAGGCCCAGGCGGTCGCGGCGCGGCATCCGGACGCGGTGGTCATCGGCAGCGACCAGGTGGCCGCCAGCCAGGGCCGCGTGCTCGACAAGCCCGGGGATGCGGCGCGCACCTTCACCCAGCTCGGCGTTCTTGAGCTCGCAGCGGGCGCAGTTCTACACCGCCGTGGCCGTGCTGGGTACTGCCGATGCTGCGGCCGCTGGTGCACCTGGACACGACCGCGCGTGCAGTTACGGGCGCTTTCCACCCCTGAGATCGAGCGCTACGTCGCGCGCGAGCAGCCCTTCGACTGCGCCGGCGGCTTCAAGGCCGAGGCGCTGGGGATCACGCTCTTCGAGAGCATCGAGAGCCTGGATCCGACCGCCCTCATCGGGCTGCCGCTCATCTGGCTCGCGGGCGCGCTGCGGGCCGCCGGGTACCTGCTGCCCTAGGGGCGCCGCGCTCGGGAGCAAGACCAACC
Organism: uncultured Pseudomonadota bacterium; assembly: GCA_963703025.1. Taxonomy (GTDB): domain Bacteria; phylum Pseudomonadota; class Gammaproteobacteria; order Steroidobacterales; family Steroidobacteraceae; genus 13-2-20CM-66-19. Next base: position 4,313,374 of record OY969778.1, read on the forward strand.
AACCAGTAGAGGGCA